>NZ_JBSWUV010000001.1:282500-2227500 GCF_056159265.1 Epibacterium sp. ABZ3_068 | reverse complement strand
GAAGCCAATCCACCTGCTCCTCCGGATGGGCTGCTGCAGCTTCGGCAATTTCAGGTGCCGCAAAGAACGCGCTGCGTTGTTCGCACAGGCGACGGCCCACCAGCGCGCTTTGAGGCTCATGACTGATACGCAGGGCCAGGTCGGCCTCTCGGCGGCTAAGGTCGAGGATGTCGTAACCCGCCTTTATCGTCAGATCGATCTCAGGGTAGCGCTCTGTAAACTGCGCCAATAGTGGCGCCAAATGTGTCTGGATCAAAAGTTGAGGCGCAGTAAACGTCAAAGGGCCGGACAGGTCAGGCTGTTTCCCTGCGAGCCGACGCATAAGGCGATGCTCTTCCTCTTGCATGCGCTCAGCCGAGTTTGCAATTTCACGCGCTTCAGGCAAGGGCACATAGCCGTCAGGGTGCCTCTCGAACAAAGGACGTCCCAAGGCATCTTCTGCCCGTTGAATGCGGCGCGCCACGGTTGTGTAATTCAGGTTCAGCTGCGCCCCGGCCTGGGAGAGGCTGCCCGTCTGTACCAATGCCAGAATGGATCGGAGGTCGTCCCAGTTCACTTGTGCCATTTAGAAGCGCCCGTTTTGATAACACTCACATGCTTTTTTGCATAGGGAGCATGCGCAATCACGTATTTTCGCACGGGAGGCGCTATTTCATACAGGCGGCATCCATATAATGCGGAGATGTCCCATGGTTTATGCATATGTAAATATCGTCGTCACCAATCCCGAAAGCTTGGCGGCCTATCGTGAAAAGGCGGGAGAAGCGCTCAGCCGACACGGGGGCAAAGTGTTTACCGCAGCGCCGCAGCAGACGGTTCTGGAGGGTGAGATGGAGACCGGGCTGGGCGTCATTCTCGAGTTCGAAAGCGCGGACGGGGCAAAAGCCTGGATCGCCGATCCGGATCTGGCTGACGTCCACGCGTTGCGCCAGGGCGCAGGCAATAGCACGATCTCGTTGATCGGCTGATTTCCTCTCGCAGTCTGTTGACGGAAGGCCGTTCAAGGGCAAACAGCCTGTCGCCGCCCCCTGTTTTACAGACAGACCTGCAAACACGTCGCCACCGCGCCGCGCGCCAGCGCGGCGCTACGAGAGAAAACGGCAGCGCAGACGATCAGTCTGCGCTGCCGCTTGGCCGCCCTTCAAACAACACTTGTTACTTGGCAGCCATTTGGCCTTCAATTTTTTCAACGCGAACCGCTGCGAATTTGAACTCAGGGATTTTCCCGTAAGGGTCCAATGCCGGATTTGTCAGAATATTTGCCGCAGCCTCAACATAGGCAAATGGCACGAACACCATGTCCGGTGAAACAGCACGGTCCGCCCGGGCCATGATCTCGATTGAACCCCGCCGCGTCGACAGCCGGATCATCTCCCCGGGTTCCACCTCCAAATCACGCAGGGTTTTCGGATGAAGAGAGCAATTTGCCTCCGGCTCCACAGTGTCCAAGACCTTTGACCGGCGCGTCATGGACCCTGTGTGCCAATGCTCCAGCTGACGCCCCGTCGTCATGATCATCGGGAACGCCGCATCGGGTGCTTCATCCGGGGCAATAACACTCGCAGGCGTAAATTTCGCCACCCCACCCTCTCGGGGGAAGCCATCACCAAAGACAATCGACTGCCCCAAATCCGTCTCGTCCAGAGCCGGGTAAGTAATCGTCTGGCTTTCCAGCCTATCCCACGTAATATTGTCGAGCGACGGCATGGTGCGCGCCATTTCCTCATACACGGAAGACACGTCCTGATAGGTCCAGGGAAGCCCCAGACGCTTGGCCAGATCTACGGTAATGGACCAATCCTCCCTTGCGTCACCCGGAGGTGACACTGCGGCACGCACACGTTGCACCTGACGATTGGTGTTCGTGACGGTGCCGTTCTTCTCATAAAGCGCAGAAGCAGGCAGGATGATATCCGCGAAATTCGCGGTTTCTGTCAGGAAGATATCCTGCACCACCATCAGATCCAGCTTGGCAAAAGCGGAACGGACGTGATCCACATCCGGGTCAGACATGGCCGGGTTTTCACCCATTATATACATGCCGCGAATGTTGCCCGCATAGACTTCGTCTACAATCTCGGTCACCGTCAGGCCGCTCTCGGCTGAGAAATCCGCACTGTCCCAAATATCGGTAAAGCTTTTGCGCACCTCATCCGACGTTACCGGCTG
The DNA here is from genome assembly GCF_056159265.1 of Epibacterium sp. ABZ3_068. NCBI lineage: Bacteria > Pseudomonadati > Pseudomonadota > Alphaproteobacteria > Rhodobacterales > Roseobacteraceae > Epibacterium > Epibacterium sp. ABZ3_068. The sequence continues at coordinate 2,225,331 of NZ_JBSWUV010000001.1, read as the reverse complement.
ATAGTCCGGAAGGAACATCGGAATGAGGCCAGCGTCCGAGGCACCTTGTACGTTGTTTTGTCCGCGCAGAGGATGCAGACCAGTGCCGGGACGTCCCACATTCCCCGTCATCAGCGCCAGCGAAATCAAGCAGCGGGAATTATCGGTGCCGTGGATATGCTGACTGACCCCCATACCCCAGAAGATCATGCCCGCATCCGCATTTGCAAAAGTCCGGGCGACGCGGCGCAACTGTTCAGCGGAAATGCCACAAATCTCGCTCATCGCTTCGGGTGAGAACTGGCGTAGGTGGTCTTTCTCTGCTTCCCAGTTTTCCGTCCAGCGGTGAATGAACTGGCTGTCGTAGAGGTTTTCTTCGACAATCACATGCATAATTGCATTCAGCATTGCCACATCCGCCCCGGGCCGGAACTGCAGCATCTCGGTGGCAAAGCGGCGTAGCCCGACACCCCGGGGATCCATCACGATCAGCTTCCCTCCCCGTTTGGTGAACTGCTTGAAATAGGTCGCAGCGACGGGGTGGTTTTCAATCGGGTTGGCCCCGATGACAATTGCAACATCTGCGTCTTTGATGTCGTTGAAGCTCGCTGTCACCCCGCCAGAGCCGATATTTTCAATAAGCGCTGTAACGGAGGATGCGTGACACAGGCGGGTGCAGTGGTCCACATTGTTGTGACCAAAGCCCTGACGGATGAACTTCTGAAACAGATAGGCTTCTTCATTGGTGCATTTTGCCGAGCCAAAGCCCGCAACAGCTTTCGGATTCTGCGCGTGAAGCGCCTTGAAGCCCTGGGCTGCCAGATCCAGCGCCTCGTCCCAGGTCGCCTCGCGGAAATGCGTGTCCAGATTGCCGGGATCCACATTCAGTCCTTTGGGCGGCGCGTCTTTGCGGCGGATGAGCGGTTTGGTCAGACGGTGCGGGTGGTGAATATAGTCAAAGCCAAAGCGCCCTTTGACACACAGACGGCCTTCATTGGCCGGGCCATTGATGCCTTCGACATATTTCACCTTGCCGTCTTTCACCTTGAGACTGACCTTGCAGCCTACTCCGCAGAACGGGCATACGCTTTCGGTTTCGCTATCGTAATCCTTGCTATCGCCACGCTGGTCGGCATCAACCACAGTTGCGGGCAAAAGCGCACCCGTCGGGCAGGCCTGCACACATTCGCCACAAGCCACACACGTGGACGCGCCCATCGGGTCCGAGATGTCAAAGGTCGGATAGGCATCATGCCCCCGCCCCGCCATGCCGATCACATCATTGACCTGAACTTCGCGGCACGCACGAACACAAAGACCGCAGGAAATGCAGGCATCCAGATTAACGCTCATCGCCACGTGGCTGTCGTCAAGAAGTGGAATGCGACCCTCTTCCAGCTTGGGGAAGCGTGACTCCGAAACCCCGTTCAGATCCGCCATATCCCACAAGTGCGAGGACTTATCATGCGCATCTTCCGGCTTGGGCTGGTCGGCAACCAACAGCTCCATCACCATCTTGCGCGCAGCTTCCGCACGGGCTGAGCTAGTGGTGACCACCATGCCTTCGGCTGGCTCCCGAATACAGGAGGCCGCCAGAGTACGCTCCCCCTCGATCTCGACCATACAGGCACGACAATTGCCATCAGGGCGATAACCCGGCGCAGGCTTATGGCACAAATGCGGGATTTTGAGCCCGCGGCCATTTGCAACTTCCCAGATGGTCAGACCTTTTTCGGCGGTCACTTCTTGCCCATCGAGGGTAAACGTAACAGTCTCGGACATCGCTTATATCTCCTCGGGGAAGTGTTTGATGGTGAGGCGAATTGGGTTAGGAGCCGCCTGCCCCAGACCACAAATGGACGCGTCGACCATCACGGTGCTCAGCTCTTCCAAAAGACCCTGATCCCATTTTTCTGCCTGCATCAGCTTCACAGCTTTTTCACAACCCACCCGGCAAGGGGTGCATTGGCCACAGCTTTCATCCTCAAAAAACCGCAGCATGTTCAACGCCGCTTCCTTGGCACTGTCCTGATCTGACAGCACCACTACGGCGGCTGAACCAATAAAGGTGCCATGGGGTTGCAGCGTGTCAAAATCGAGGGGGATGTCATTCATATGCGCCGGCAAAAGACCGGAGGACGGGCCGCCTGGTTGATAGGCCTTGAATACATGGCCATCCAACATACCACCCGCCGCTTCGATCACGTCCAGAATGGTGGAGCCTGCAGGCAGAAGGTGTACGCCGGGCGCCTTTACTCGGCCCGAGACCGAATAGGAGCGCAGCCCCTTGCGGCCGTTCTTTTCAACAGCGCTCAGACACTCTGGCCCTTCGCGATTGATTTTAGCCACCCAATAGAGCGTCTCCACATTATGAACCAAGGTTGGCTGACCGAAGAGTCCGACCTGTGCCACAAACGGCGGCCGGTGGCGCGGTTCGCCCCGTTTGCCTTCGATGGATTCAATCATCGCGGATTCTTCACCACAGATATAGGCCCCTGCCCCACGGCGCAGGTCGATATATCCCGGCTCGACAAGACCCGCGTCTTCGAGCGCTTTGATTTCGGTTTTGAGGATGTCCAGAACCGCCGGGTATTCGTCCCGCATGTAAATGAACGCTTTCTCAGCCTCCACGGCCCATGCGGCAATCAGCATGCCCTCAAGGAAGATATGCGGTGTGCGTTCCAGATAATAACGGTCCTTGAAGGTTCCCGGCTCGCCCTCGTCACCGTTTACAGCAAGATAGCGCGGCCCCGCGTTGGCACGGACAAATCCCCATTTCTTCCCAGACGGAAATCCCGCTCCGCCAAGGCCACGAAGCCCGGCAGACAGCACCTTCTCCTGCACCGCTTCCCAATCACCGTTCGCGCGCAGATCTCGTAACGTTGCGTAACCTCCTGCGGCTTCATAAGAGGAAAAATCTTCATATTCCGGAATGTGAGCATGCGTGTCACCTGCCGCGATTGCTGCTTCGACCTTTTCCAGAGTTGCATTGTCGATGTGATTGTGCCCGATCTCCAGCACTGGAGCCGTATCACACCGTCCCATACATGGCGCACGCAGAACGCGGACCTTTGCCGGGTCCATTCCCTGTTCCAAAGCGGCCTTGAGCTGGGCCGCTCCTGCCAGTTCACACGAGAGACTGTCGCACACACGAATGGTCAAATCAGGAGGCGGCGTTTCCCCTTCACGCACAACATCGAAATGCGCATAAAAGCTTGCGACTTCATAGACTTCCGCCTGCCCGATCCGCATCTCTTCGGCAAGTGCCCGCAAGTGGTCAGCACGCAAATGGCCGTAACGGTCCTGGATAAGATGCAGGAACTCAATCAGCAGATCCCGATTGCGGGGACGCGCCCCCAAAAGGTCGCAGATTTCGCTGTGCGCCTGGTCTTCCAGCTGGCGGCCTTTGGGGGTCTTGCGCCCCTTGCCGCGCCCAGATTTCCAAACGCCTTTGCCCTGATCCAATGGTGCCACAAGCGCCTCCTGCATATACGGTGCCTGTGTTTCGAGATGTCATCACGAATATGGATCGTCAAATCTGTAATTTGAATTGTGTGATAAGGTTTTCTGATCACAAAACCGCGTCAATCGCCGCCCTCAGAACCTTTACAGTGGTCAAATCCGGGGTGCGATGAAGCGTCGCCAAACAAACAGGGCGCGCGGGTTCAGGTTCGACCAATCGCAGCACCCGCGTTCCTTCGATCGGGCCTAATGCGTCCACCAATGCATGTGGCAAGATCGTCGCAACGGACCCTTCGCGCGCCATGATCATTGCAGACATAAAACCAGAGGATTCCGACATCACATTTGGACGCACACCCTGCTCCTCCAGCAAGCGGTCCAGAATGCGCCGATTCTGCATTTGTGGCTCCAAAAGGCTCAGCGGCAATGGTTCAAGCTCAGCCCAGGAAATCGTATCCACGAAATCACGTACCATAGCTTCAGGCGCCATCAACACGTAGCTTTCCTCATACAGGTGCAGAACATCCACCATTTCGCGGCCAATACTGTCCGAATAGGTAATTCCGGCATCCAATGACCCGTCATAAAGCTGCTGCTGAATGGACTGAGCGTTTGTGACCTCTAACCGTGTCAGAAGACGCGGATGTGTCTGATGCAGCGAATTGACAATTTTCGCTGCAAAAGCTGTGGCCGCAGGCACGACCCCGATGGTCAGAACACCGGTGACTTGTCCCTTGAAAGCTGAAATTTCCTGCTCCAGAGCGCGGGACTCATCCAGAAGTCGCCGCGCGCGGCGCACGATCATCTCCCCTTCTTCGGTCAGCCCCTGAAACCGGTTGCCCCGCCGCACCAATGACAAGCCAAGGCGTTCTTCCAGATTGCGGATCCGCATAGAGAACGCCGGTTGAGACATGTTACATTCATGCGCAGCGCGGGCAAAATGGCGGTGTCGTGCCAAAGCTGACAAAATGCTGAGGTCGCGCAGTTCGATCATTGGAGGCGGAAGCTCTTTTTAGTTGGGACATCCTATACTGACGGAAAACGCTTCCAATGACACGACAAAAAAGCCCAACAGGTATCCGCTAACCTCGTGTAGCGATCTCTCGCACGGTATCCTCGAATGCGCCAGTCATTCGGTTCAGTAAGGATTGAGCCGTATCCAAATCCGATTCAATTGAGCCGAATGCCAAGAGCGCTGAAATAAGTTGCGCACGGCAACTCATAGAAATTTCTTCAGTCACCCGCATGCCTTCGGGAGTTGTCGCATAGCTGACACCTGTCCGTCCCGAACCAGATTTACTCACCAATCCCGCAGCCGCCAATTTTCGGAGGGAATACTGGATGTTCGGAATATCATCCCTATTGGTCAAACGTGCGAGCTCCTTGATCGATTTTGGGCGATCGTGCATTCGAATGATCCGCAGCAGCGCGCCCTCAGCCCCTGACAGAGGTGTATCGCATACAAATGCGACGCTTTGTTGCTGCCAACGGTCAAGACCATTGTAAGCTCTGATCAAAGCCAGTTCGAATTCATTCAAAGACGTCTCGACAGTTTGATGGGCGGTCTGTTTATCTATGGTTTTTATCGTAAGATCTTCGGTCATGGCAGTTGATTTCAAAAAAATATCTCCAAGGAATGGATCTTTCAGCCCCGCGAGCCGCCGCAGCAAACAGAGCAAATGCACGTGCAAATTTGCGTTGCATTGTAACAGGATGTCAACTTACTAGTTGTAGTACTACGTACTGATCTAATCTGCAAAGCAGGTGATGACGCGGAACATCTGAGGCAAACCGAATGCCTCCAATTCACTTAATTTAAACAACTTCAAATCTGCTGACGGCGTGGCAATGCACCGCTATCGTTGGGAATGATGTTTGAGCCATCCCTCAAAAAACATAAAACACGACTTAAATCGCCTGCTTTTGGATTGAAAAGCCACGCAAATTTCGCGCTCCGACGGTTGCGCGGGTGGCAACCTGCCACCAACACGTGGCGTATATTAAGGAAAAAGAAAACATTCGGATGTCATTGTTTTTGCAGCACGCGTAAAATCACGAGCAAAAAAAATGTTATGCATCGGTCGGTCACTCAAATTGAGGTACGCACAGAAATGTGCCTTTGGGAGAGTGAATGCGCGAGCCCTTGCAACTTGTAGCGTGAAAGTGATGTCGCGACGGACGAAAATTAGGCGTCGCCATCTGCCAGTGCGGCCACGAATACGGCTTCAAGATCAGATAAAAGCGTTAGTCGAACGCATGTTTTACCGATGTCCCGAACGATTGAGCCGCCTACGAACCGGCGCTTGATACATCCGAAACTACTAGCCTCTCTTTTCGTTCTGTCACTTCCAACGACAGAAGCCAGTCAGAAAGTACGTCGATAATGATCTCTCAGTCCCTACGCGCTCTAAGCGGCTTTTCCCTGTTCAGCAAGTGCCTTGCGCTTAGTGTCTTCACTACGTTGACCGTCGCAGCAATAATGTTTGTGTCTTCTGAGCTACTGCTGAATAAGTCAGTCGTCAACGGCGTGAACAACCTTGGACGCAGTGTGACCTATACAGTTGCAGCACGTAGCGGCGGAGCCATTCGCTTTGGCGATGCCACGCGACTACAGCAGGACCTCAGCGAGATCATGGCTTTGACCGAGGACCGCGCCATCTACGGCGCCGCTATGAACCATGCTGGCGAAATTGTGGCTGAAACCGGTTCAGCCACCGAGGCTGAAATAGCCGAAATGAGAACAGCCGCAGCAGTGGCGGTCGAGAGTAAAGAGATGACTGAGGCCCTTGGCGGTTTGGCGACTGTTGCACCTGCTTTGGCAGGCAAAGAGCGGGATGTAGCAATCGGGGCCGTGGCCTTTATCTGGTCTTCCGAACAAGATTTAGCCCATGTTGGTACTGACAAACTTTTGGCGCTGGCGATTGCTGCCACAACATTCCTACTGATGGCTGGCTGCAGCGCATGGATGCTTCGCCGCGCAATGGGTATCCCCTTAGCCAAAGTTGCAAATGAATTGGAGACCATTGCGGGGGGCAACTACCAATCCGATCCGCTGTATAAAACGCGCCGTGATGACATAGGGCTTATCTGTCGAAACGTTGACGCCTTGAAAGAGAAGCTACTGAGTGGGCAGGAAGCCGAAACCAAGCGTCAGAAAGCACAAGAAGAGCAGGCAACAATTGTCGAAAAGCTCACATGCGGACTGAAAGATCTCTCCGAAGGCGACCTGACCAAGCCGATCAACACCCCCTTCCCGCAAGACTATGAAGAGCTGCGCCACAACTTCAATAGCACCGTGGACAAGATGACTTCGATCATTGGTGCCGTTGTCGACAACGCCTCCCGGATCCGTGCTGGTGCGTCAGAGATCAGCCAATCCTCGGACGATCTGTCTCGCCGCACCGAGAGCCAAGCCGCCACACTCGAAGAAACTGCGGCAGCGATGGAAGAACTGACCATAAGTGTTCGCTCAGCTGCTGACAGCGCGCGCACTGTCGACGGCATTGTCAAAGACGCAAAGACTACTGCTGAAAACAGCGATACCGTTGTATCAGACGCCGTCACAGCAATGGGCAAGATTGAAGCGTCTTCCAGTCAGATCTCGCAAATCATCACCGTGATCGACGATATCTCGTTCCAAACAAACCTGTTGGCTCTGAACGCCGGTGTTGAGGCCGCACGTGCAGGCGAGGCCGGACGAGGTTTCGCGGTGGTCGCGTCAGAAGTACGTGCGCTGGCTCAGCGTTCCTCGGATGCTGCGGGCGAAATCAAAGGCCTCATCTCGGAAAGTGCGCAACACGTGAATCATGGGGTCGATCTTGTCGGCCGCGCAGGCGAAGAGCTGAAGAAGATCACATCGCGCGTCAGCGAGATTTCTGATCATATCTCAGGCATCGCAGCCGGAGCAGCAGAGCAGGCAACCACGCTGGCCGAAATCAACACAGGTGTCTCGCAACTGGATCAGGTGACACAGCAGAACGCAGCAATGGTTGAAGAAGCCACTGCTGCGGGCCAATTGCTAAACAACGATGCCGTATCTTTGGCTCAACATGTGTCGGTCTTTAAAACAGGAACATCCACCACAAACGTGGCCCCCTCTGCACCACGTGATTGCTTTGATGAACCCGCAGAAGGCGCCTTTGACGCGGCAAACGAAACTGAGGAACTTGCCCCAACAAAAGCAGCCGTCGGCTGGGACGATTTCTGATCGCCCGCCCAAAGCCAGCACATGACACTCTTGCGGACCGGCCCCTAATCGGGGTCGGTTGTCGTTTCCAAGCTGTCGAAGAAGGCCTTGTCCTCTTCCGACAGTTCGTTTTCTGCGAAAGGATCCTCATCGTCGCCAATCGGTTCCAAGTCGAGGGCTTTATAGTCGTCTTGGCCAACAGACGTTGCGGAGTTGAGAGCAACTTCGACACGATATGGCAAGCCTGTAAAGCCATCGCGCGCGAAAAACACCAGTGTTTCACCCGTCAACGTTGGCACTGTAATCTCAGCAAAATCCGGAACACCAAAATCCGTGAGCCGCATAACACCGTCCTGCCATGGTGCGTTCGGATCTTCCTGCGAGAGCTGCGCCTGATAGGCTGTTGCAAAGGCCTGCGGATCGTCGATCACCGAAAATCCATGCCCTTGCGCAATGTGGTTTACCGCTTGCGACAAAATCAACGCCGCCTCGGGGTCCATCAATCCTGGTGCCAAGGACAAGAGCTCTTTTAGGTCTGACGCTTTTTGCGAATCGTCAACTACAACCATGTATTCCGAGCCCGCGCCCAGAGCCAGATCGATATTTGGAAGTCCATCAGCCATCTGATTTCCCTTTCTTAAAGCGCGTTACTTTTGAATTGCAGCCCATTCGGCTTTGGCCCAGTCATCGGTTGCAGGGTGCAAAGTTCCCGGAGGAACCGTCTTTTTCCAAAGTTGCGGCTCTCCCGTGGTGGGATCAGGCGCAATCACAAAGAACGTGTGATCTTCAGCACTGCCCCAGTTCGTGTCCGCGATTACGAATTCCGGCGCACCCAAATCCTTCATCATCGCAGATTTAGCCCCACCTGCGGCCTTGTCCTTGAACCACTCTGCGGCTTTATCAACAGGCGTATAGCCTTTGGCCTTTTCATCGATGTAGTCCGCCACGGCATCTTCAACAGCTTTCGCCAGTTTTGCCGGTGTGATGTCATTCCCTGTTGGACGGTGCGTCGCGGCCCCGGCATCCAGAAGCGCGATCAGATTTGCATCTGTCAGATCCTTCCTATGATCAGCAATTTGCTTGTCATAGAGATACTGCGCACGTCCTTCGTCGATGTTCATGTCTTTAAGCGCGTTGCCCACATCCAGCAGATGCGTCTTTACGTTGGCTTCAATTTCAGCCCTATCCCTGCCCTTTAGCTTGTCTAGAGAAGGATCATTTGGCAAGGCGTTGAACCCGTGCATGCCAACGGTGCGGATGGTGACCATTTCTTCGGGTGAGCCGGTAAAATTGTCGAGTATATCGGTCAGAACCTCTTCGGTCCGATCCCCCATGTCCACAGTTCCCGTAGCTTCGGCGCTCATCTGTTCCTGGTTCAGGTCATCACCAAAGAGTGCACGTGTTGCCTCTCCGGTTTGTCCACCCGAACTTTGCTGCCAAGGCAAGTACTGGTTCGCACCTGTGCCAGGTGTGACTTTATCGATGAAAGCATCACTCCCTACATAATCGCGCACGTCATCCGCAGCGTCGGACGTCGGATCCAAGTTCAGGAAGTCAATTGCCACAGCGCTGACCTCGCGCACGAAATCCGCCCGGGTGCGAATTTCATTCCCGTTGGATTTACGCACCAAAATGAACCGCCCCGTCGAAGAGCTGCCATCGCTTGAGTCGGTGATCGTTGAGGTGGGATCATACGTGAATTGGAACGCGCCCTGAATCGCCTCGCGCAGCTTGTCCGTTTTAAACAGGCCGACAAATTTTTTCTTCAATTTGGTAAAGAGACCCTTAACCAACCCTTCTTCATCGGCTTTGTCGAGCAGGATCTCGTTCAGCTCATCCGACAGATCCTTCATCCCGAGGTCCATTACCTGGTTCAGGTCGTCAGAGCGGCTGCTCCCCGCTTTACGCGACATTGAGGTCGCCAGCGAATATTCCCAGCTGCGCATCAGCGGGTCTTCATGCCGCGGCAAGTTGGTGACCGCAGCGACTTCTGGGCCAAACGGTGGTTTATACTTCCCTTCACCCGCAATCGAGGCATAGGCATCCATCGCTTTCAAAGGCTCCGTTTCCCGCAGGCGGCGCGCGGGAGCGGTCGCGAAACAGGATCCAACCGGCCCCTGATCCAACGGTTTCATCATAGAGGCCATAACCGCCTGCTGCGCGTCGCCTTTGTCCACGGTCTCGGAACCACGTTTGCCAAGCGCCTTTCTAACCAGTCTACGGCTGGTCTTGGTATTGGTGTCCGGGATGTCATCCAGAATTTCATTAGCCTTGGCCGCATTGGCTGGATCGCCCAAAAAGTCGAGCGTTTTGACCACATGTTCATTCATCGCAGGCATGGGATTGCGCAGTGAATAAGGACTGAACAACATGTCGCCCACGGTGTCCTTGGCAGCCTGACTGTTGAGATCCAAGGCGCCGTCTTTCAGCAAGGCACCGCCCAAGGCCACCGAACGTTTTTGCGCCTTGGCCGTATCATTCGCGATCCGCGCATCACCCAGCGGGTTACGTTTGTGCTGACGCCCGGACGCCATATAGTCGTCCATGCGGCCAAAAAACTCAGGACCAACATTCGCGCCCATCTTGAGCAGGTCTTCGGCGTATTTCTCAGCGGTTTCGGGTCTGCTAAAGGCCCTCCCGCTTGCGTCCTTGAACCCGGTGTCACGCTGGTCCATGACTTTGGTCAGGCCCTTCGCCACAGCATCCGGGTATTTCCCGGTTGACGCGGATTCCAGCGCGACTTGGGTCAGGTCCGGGTCTCGCGCGAAGCCTTCGATCAGTGCTTTTGCCGCTTCATCCGAGAAACTCTGCGCAGAATTGGCGGACAAAGGACCATAGGTCAACGCCTCGGTAAGGGCCTTTTTGCCTCGCGCAGCTTTTACAAAGTCCTTGGCCTCTGTCAGCCGCTCCTTCATCCCATCGACATCAAGCTGGGCCAGGCGGATCGCTTCCGCCTTGTTCGGCCCGTCGCCCATGTCTTGCGCTTTCTTCAGGCGTGCCTCTGCCTGCTTGAGACGTTCCTCGGCTTGTTCGATGCCTTTCTTGGCATCTTCCATCAGTTGCGGCGTAACGTCCTGATCCCCAAGGACCGCCGCAAACCCATCCATCGCATCCTTCGCCGCGGCAGAGGCGCCTGGGTATTTGCCCTGTATGGAACCCGACTTTGTATATCTGCCCGCCGGGACCGGCTGCCCCTCTGCGGCCTGAAGCGCGAGTTTAGCCTTGTCCGCGGCGCTGACAGGCGGCAATGCAGCAAGCTGCGCCTCAACAAACTTTTTGAGAGTTGAGACGACTTTACCAGCCTTGGCGAGATCACTGTCAATGATCGCTCCAAAGGCATCGTAAAGTTGCTTCGCTTTTGCAGTCAGAGATTTATCGCCACGCACCATAAAAGCTTTGTAATCGTCTTGCAGCGCCGCAAAGGCAGCTTTGAGACGCTCACGCAAGGCGTCTTCGTCCACTTCTTCCGACGCGGGGCCTTGGTCATCACCAGGGGGAGGAGGAGGTGGTGGTGGTGCTTTTGCCTTGGCATTGGCGACCGCCTGAGCAATCTTGTCCGCGATGGCCTCCGCCACTTCAAACTTACCTGCCTTTAACGCCTCGACGACTTTTTCAAAGGCTGCCACCAGCTTCGGGTCAACAGGTTTGGGAAGGGTTTGAAGCTCGGCCTTGGCGGCCGTCAGCTTTTTCATCACCTTCGATTTGGGGTCCGGATCAGACTTGTCCTCTGGATCACTGTCTTTTTCCCGAGCCTCGTCTTTTGCCTTGGGCTCGTCTTTCACCTCGTCTTTCGCATCGACCTCTGGCGTCTCTTCCTTTGACACGCTGGCCGGTGTTTCTTTTGCTTCGTCCTCTGGCGCATCTGCAAATTCAGGATCATCAGGGATGTCATCCGTAATGTCGGTTTCAACCAAGTTGCCCGCAGCATCAAGGATCTGGACGTTCAGCGGCACTTTCTGTTTGCGCAGGTATTTCTTGAGCGTTTTGGCCAGCGCGGGGACCAATTTGTCGCACTTTAGCGTGAGAACTTTGCCGTCCAGCGTACAGGTGCCAAAAGCAAACTTAGCACCATCACCTTCCTTCTTGGCCTCCTGACCCAGCACTTTGGGCGGCTTGCGTCGGTCCAAACCAAAATACTGATCGTCACCGCCCTTACCAGGATTATAAGAAAAGGAGATCGGTTGCTTTTTTGCTATCTTCAATAGCTTTTTGATCTCCGGCCCTTCGACCTTGAAACCGCTCATAAAAACTCCCCCTACACCGCATCAATAGGTGAAAAAATAATTGGGAACCAATTAACTCGGACAACTGTAACCAAGCGACTTGGCCTGTCCACTGATTCGGTGGGTTAACCGTGGCAAGAAAAATCGTGATCACAAATCTGACTTTTTACGAATCAGCACACCGAAGAAACGCAAGAACCGTATTTATACAAATAATTCAGAGACCTAGTCGCCCAGTCGCGAAGCCCCTATTTTCTCGCGCTTTAACGCTCACACCCCCAAATTCAGGAAAAATTTCACAAAACCGCACCTGATTGGAAGAATATTCCAATCAGCAACATGGCAATTTGATGACAGAGACCTTATCAACGGGTCATCTTCAACTGGCAGAGCATATAGAAAAGTGTTCGACCTTCCCGCCTTGCGCGCTGAACTTTCCGAGAAATACGACCTGTCTCCTTCGACCGAACTGGCTGAAGAGATGAGCGATGTATATGACCGCATGTCCCGTGTGATCACACCTGCAGACTGGGCGATCTATGCGCCCTATGTCAAAGCGATCAACGATCTGAAGGCGAAGCGAAACGCCGTCATTCTGGGTCATAACTATATGACACCCGAAATCTTCCATGGTGTCTCTGATTTTGTTGGCGACAGCTTGCAGCTGGCCATCAAAGCCACAGAAGTCGATGCCGACGTTATTGTTCAATGCGGCGTGCATTTCATGGCTGAAACGTCCAAGATCCTGAGCCCGGAAAAAACAGTTCTGATGCCGGACATGGACGCAGGCTGTTCTCTGGCTGAATCGATCACGGCGGAAGGCGTCGAAGAAATGCGCCGCCGGTATCCTGGCGCGCCGGTTGTGTCTTACGTGAACACCACGGCCGAGGTTAAGGCCGCGTCCGACATCTGCTGCACATCATCCAACGCGGCCCAAATCGTCGGCGCGATGGAAAGTGACACCGTTATCATGACGCCGGACCAGTATTTGGCGCAGAACGTCGCACGCGATGTTCCGCACAAGAATGTCGTCTGGTGGGAAGGCTCCTGTATTGTGCACGAGCAATACACAGCCCAAGACTTGCGTGATTTTCGGGAATGGAACCCAGGCACGCGCTTGATCGCCCATCCGGAATGCCCCCCGGATGTGGTGGCCGAGGCGGATTTCTCGGGCTCGACCAGCGGGATTATCAAATACGTCACCGATCAAAAGCCGGAAAAGGCTATGTTGATCACAGAATGTTCGATGGCTTCGAACATTGCCGACGAACTGCCAGAGGTCGATTTTGTCGGCCCATGCAACATGTGCCCTTACATGAAGAAAATCACTTTGGAGAAGGTGCTCTATGCGCTCGACACGATGACCGGTCAGGTCGAAGTGGATCCTTTGGTGGCAGAAAAGGCCCGTTTGTCGGTACAGCGCATGATTGATATGTCGCGCAAGCTAGGGATCTGAGACATCTCATGCAGGTGATCGAAACCGACCGCGTCGTGATCGTCGGAGCAGGCTTGGCCGCGCTTTATGCAGCCCTCAAGCTCGCACCGCACCCGGTGGTGATGATTTCCCCTGACAGCTTGGGGTATGGAGCCAGTTCGGCCTGGGCCCAAGGTGGCGTTGCAGCCGCAATGGCGCGCACAGACAGCCCTGCTGCGCATGCCGCTGACACACGCAGTGCGGGCGCCGGCACGGTTGCACCAGAGGTCGCAGAGTTTGTGACCAAGGCTGCAAGGGACCATATCCTTGATCTGACAGAAATCGGCACGGCCTTTGATCGCACAAAGGACGGCGAATATGTCCTGTCACGCGAGGCAGCTCATAGTGCTGCCCGTGTTGTTCGGGTGTTGGGAGATCAGGCTGGCGCAGAAATCATGCGCTCCCTGATCGCCGAAGTCGAAGCGACCGACAGCATTCAGGTGCTGGAAGGTGTGCAGGCGGTTGCGCTGGAAATCACCGACGGGATGGTGAGCGGTGTTAAACTCACCTCCTCCGCCGCCGAAGGGTCTTCCCCTGTCATTTTGCGTGGTGTTGCGCATCTTTTGGCGGGGGGCGGATCAGGCGGCCTTTACGCACACACGACCAATCCTTCCCGTATTCGTGGTCAGGTGATTGGAATGGCGGCGCGTGCAGGTGCGGTGATTGCGGACGCGGAATTCGTGCAATTTCACCCCACCGCCATAAATGTGGATGAAGACCCCGCACCGTTGGCAACCGAAGCCCTGCGCGGCGAGGGCGCAACGCTGATCAATAAGCACGGTGAACGCTTCATGCGAGACGTGCACCCAGATGCCGAACTGGCCCCGCGCGATATCGTTGCACGTGAAATCTACAAGCAGACGCAGGCTGGCAATGACCCCATGCTCGACACCCGCGCCGTGTTGGGTGAGGCGGTGATGTCGCGTTTCCCAGCCGTGGCTGCGGCCTGTAAACGCCACAATATCAACCCCGTCCAAGACGCCATCCCTGTCACTGCCGCAGCGCATTATCACATGGGGGGCGTTGCAACAGATCTTTGCGGTCGCAGCTCTTTACCTGGCCTGTGGGTGTGCGGTGAAGCGGCCTCAACCGGCTTGCATGGCGCCAACCGACTGGCTTCAAACGGCCTGCTGGAAGCGCTTGTTTTCGCGCGTGCTTGCGCGGTGGACATTGATAGCTGTCTGGTCGGAGAAGCTGCACATGACACGATTGAATTGACCTTTGAACCCGGCGGGCCGCGCGCTCCGGAAGAGGCAATCACCGCGTTGCGCAAGACCATGACAGACTGCGTTGGCGTTGTCCGGGATCAGGACGGGCTGGAAGACGCATTGTTCATGATTGATTTTCTGGAACAGAACCACGGCAGCGATGAAAGTTTTGCCAATATGTGCGCAACAGCCACATTGATCGCAGCAGCCGCACTCGCCCGACAGGAAAGCCGCGGTGCCCATTTTCGTTCAGATTATGCTGAGACCACAACAGGCGAAGGCCAGCGCTCCCGGATGACGATTGAGACCGCGCTGAGCATTCGCGCCGCCATTGTGAAGGACACTACCGAATGACTGCCTCCATTCCCGACCTGATCCTGGAACCAATGGTGCGGAGCGCACTGATGGAAGATCTGGGCAGCTATGGCGATATCACCACCCGTACTGTGATTCCAAGCGGCACCACTTACGCCGCACGGATCAAAGCACGCGAAGATGCCGTGGTTTCGGGTATGCAGATTGCGGCGTTAACCTTCCGCCTTGTTGACGCGACGCTAGAGGTTGAGACGCTCATCCCGGACGGCACCCCCTGCAAAAAGGGTGACACATTGATGAAGGTCACGGGTTCGGCGGCTTCGATCCTGACCGGCGAGCGGGTCGCGTTGAATTTTGCGGGCCGTCTGACTGGCATTGCGACGCTCACAGCCGGAATGGTGTCAGAAACCGAGGGGACAGAGGCGCGTATTACCTGCACGCGCAAGACCACGCCAGGATTGCGGATCGTTGAAAAACAGGCTGTACTTCATGGCGGGGGCTTTAATCACCGCTATTCACTTTCCGATGCGATCCTTATCAAAGATAACCATATTGCAGCGGCCGGTGGCATTCGCCAGGTTCTGGAAGCGACACAAGCCAACGCCTCCCACATGATAAAGGTGGAAATCGAGGTCGACCGACTGGATCAGTTGGAAGAGGTCCTTGACGTCGGTGGCGCCGACGTTGTGCTTCTCGACAATATGGAGAATGACGCGCTCAGAACAGCGGTGGAAATGGTGGACGGCCGTCTGGTGACCGAAGCGTCCGGGAATGTCAGACAGGACACGGTGGCAGGCATTGCTGCGACCGGAGTGAACTACATCTCTGCCGGAGCATTGACACATTCTTACCGGACAATTGACCTCGGGTTGGACTTCTGAACGACAAACCAGCCTCGCCAAGGACCAGCTTTAGCGTTTGGGTTTGTGGCGAAGTACCGAAGGGTCTAGCCGGTGAGTTGGATGTGTGACGCGACCACACAGCGTTCAGTTAAACTGCGGCGAAAATCTTTTGGTGGCGATCTGCGCCAGCTGTCTGTGATCGGACCGAACCTATGGCGCCGAATGAGGTCGGCAGGATCTTCTGGAAACGAGCCACTGCTTAGGTCTGCGTCGCGTTGAACGAGTGATGCGGCGCGAGTTTACCTCATGTGCTGCGCTCTAATGCGCGTTTTGCCGTTTCTCATCACAACCTCCAATTTGAAACCGCTGCGACGTCCGCTTGAAACCGCTCGATGCACCGGCGAACCGTTCCAAAGGCCAATGGAAGATCCAGGCCTAACCTGTTCCATGAGCCGATCCGGAAATGCCCTGGAGTTCAGGCCGCTCCGCGTCGGGGGATAGATTGATCTGGTAGACCATTCAGAGGTGCTGAACGCGGTAGAGCCGTGTGTGATCGTGATCGATGATCTGGCGATAGTTCTGCCGGAATGTATTCAAAGGCGCGTGGCATCAGGGTACAACAGGTGCCTGAAGGTTTGCTGCAAGCAATCACCCGTGCCGCAATCGTCATTTGCTGGCTTTGTGTCTTGAGCCGAACAAATAGGGGCCGTGTCTCAAGACGCGGCCCCAGAAATCAGCTCAAACTGACAGGTTAGAAAAACTGAAAATCATCAACCGTTAGATCAACCGCTTTGACACCGTGGATCAGGACCGAGTGCCCTGCGACTTTCATCAGTGCTCCACCATCGACATCGGTGATATCAAGCGCATCGACAAAATCCTCAAGGCGCGTGCCGTCATTGTCCAGATTGGGTTGCCCCGTTTCAGGATCAACAAAGCGCATCAGGATTTCGTCCTCACCATCCTCGAAGTCCGTGATATGGTCTGTTTCACCCTCCGTGAAGACATTGAAAACAAAGACGTCCTCACCGTTGCCACCTGTCATAACGTCATCTCCCTGGCCGCCGTACAGGAGATCATCACCGGGGCCTCCACGGAGAGTGTCGTCGCCACCGCCGCCGCGGATCGTATCGTCACCCCGGCCACCACTCAGGCTATCCGCGCCCCGGCCGCCGTACAGGAGATCGTCGCCCGTGCCACCATGGACAAGGTCGTGCCCGTTGCCACCCTTCAGTTCATCATGACCGCCCGCACCGTGAACCGTGTCGTCACCACCCCGGGCATTGATGATGTCGTCACCATTTGATCCGAAAGCGATCCCGGCTGTATTTTCGCCAACAACAGGTTCTCCGGCTTCAGTGATACCCAGGACGACATCCGGCCCTTCATCTTCCTCGAAGCGCAGCCGCTCGATGCTGCGGAGCCGGTCAGACCCTTCACCGCCGCCCGAGATCACCACATCATCGCCATCACGCTTGATCTGATAGTCGTCGATACTGCCCAAATAGACCGCCAGATCCGTCCCTGCACCGCCATCAAGGGTATCATCGCCACCGTTGCCGATCAGGGTATCATTTGCACCGCTCCCTTCAATAGCATCATCGCCGGAGCCACCCTCAAGCAACAGTGGATCAGTGCTCAGAACCGGGGTGAAATCGATCACCTCGCTTGCAGTGGAGCCAGGTCTGGTCACGCCCAGCTCGACTGATGCAGCCCCCAGCGCCTCGAAGTAGCGCAGCTCTATGGTGTGGGAGCCGGCGCTCAAGTCGACACTGACGTCTGACGTGCGGCCGCTGCTGACACCATCATTGTCGATCACCTGAACACCGTCAATCCACAGTTCGGCTCCGTCGTCGCTAGACAGGCTGAACTGGTAGGTTCCGGCCTTTTCAGCAAGATATGCCCCGTGGTAGAGCACGGCGAAGTTGTCGGTTGGCCCACCATCGAAGAAGCTGCCAGTGGTGGCTTCGCTAATCTCGCTCACCCGTTCCTCAAAGATCGGCTCGGCGCGAAAATCGATTTGATCCAACAGTTGCGTGCCGCTTGGCACGTTGAAAAAGCGCGCCGTCATCCCGTTGAGCATGACCTTGTCGAGCCCAACAAAATCGAAGGGACGGATGTCATCAGCTACAACACTCGACAACCGGATAGTGCCCACCCCGGTGTCGATTACGGCCGTATTGCCGTCCTGGGTGATGGTCAAATCTTCGAAGCCTTTGACCGAGGCAACACCGCTCAGGTCGATCCTGTCTTGTCCAAAGGTAAATCCAAAGATGGTGTCTGTCCCGAAATCGCCAACCCGTTGGGTGGAAAAGACATAGGTATCGTTCCCCGCGGCGCCAAATAGCAGGTCATCGCCACCACCGCCATCAAGGCTGTCATTGCCGTCGCCGCCATCTAGACTGTCATCGCCCAAACGCCCAAGCACGACATCGTCGCCAGCACCGCCCTTCAGCAGGTCATCGTCGCTGCCGCCGTTCAGCTCGTCATCGCCGCTATCACCGTTCAGCGTGTCATTGCCCAGACCACCGATAAGGATATCATCACCGCCATCCCCGTTTACGACGTCGTCGCCAACCGTGCCAAAGATGACCTCGGAGACAACAGCACCCGTGAGCGCCACGTTGGCTGTGGCAAACGCGACGCCGAGATCTGCGCTGCCCTCTGCATCCACTTCACTGCCATCTGCCTCAAAGCGCAGCGTTTCGATGTTCCGGAGCCGGTCGACCCCTTCACCACCGCCCGAGACTACGACCTCGTTGCCGTCGCGAGTCAACGTGTAGTCGCCTATGCTGCCAGCAAAGACCGCCACATCCTCGCCTGCGCCACCGTCGAGGACATCATCGCCGGAGCCACCATCAAGGATATCGTTGCCGCCGCCTGCATTGATCGTGTCATTGCCAGCGCCGCCTTGGAAGGTCTCGGCACGGCTGCTGCCGTTTTGCACGTTGTCTGTCTCATCGCCCCGAAAATCTTCGAAGAACAGTTGCGTGCGCCCCTCGAAGGGACGGGCAACATCAAGATCCACGGTCGCGCTGCCCCTGGCCTCGAAATACCGCAGCTCGATATGGTGGGCGCCTTCGCCAAGCTCGATGGAGGCCGAGCGTTCGCGGGCGCTGTGAAGGCCGTCATTGTCGATCACCCGAACGCCGTTGATGAACAGCTCAGAGCCGTCATCGCTGGTCAGGAAGAACCTGTGCCTGCCGGCCTGTTCGGCAACAAAAATCCCCCCGTACTCAACGGCGAAGAAGTTACTCCGCCCACCTTCGAAGAACGTGCCATTGGTGCTTTCTTTGATTTCGGTCAGCTGCTCCACAAAGACAGGATCGGCATCAAAATCGATCGTGTCCAGAAGGCGGTCTCCGGTTGTCGGAAGGTTGAAGTGACTTGCGGTGATCGAGCTGCTCGTGGGCGCGTCCAGGCCGAGGAAATCGAACACCCCGAATTCGCGGTGATCAGTATCAAGCACCCGGATCGTGCCGACGCCGGTGTCGATCAGGGTATCGCCGCCGTCCTGGGTGATCGTCAGATCGTCAAAGCTGTCGATGCCCTCGACCCCACGTAGGTCGATACGGTCAAGATCGAAGGAGAAGCCATCGATCGTGTCATTGCCAAAGCCCAGGGTCTGGCCGATCTCCACACCGGTACCGTCGTTCAGCGCCCGTTCGGTCGAGAAGACAAAGTTGGTCTGGCCCAACCCGTCGATCAACAGATCGTCGCCGGTGCCGCCATCCAGGGTATCAAGGCCGTTACCTGCATCCAAGGTGTCGTCGCCGTCACCGCCCAGCAGGCTGTCACTGCCGGTGCCACCGTTCAGGCTGTCATTGCCCGTGCCGCCCCTTAGCAGGTCACTGTCCGCGCCGCCGTCCAGCGTGTCATCGCCACCACCGCCGATCAGGGTGTCATTCCCGTTATCGCCCGAAGTTTCATCATCGCCGGACTGTCCGCGCAAGGTATCGACACCTTTGCCGCCGGTCACGGTATCGTCGCCCGCGCCGGCCACAACACTGTCATTGCCGTCGCCTGCAATCACCCGGTCATCGCCACCACCGGACAGAACGGTGTCATGGCCGCCCAGCGCATTGACAAAGCTGTTGGCCGCGCCGCCCTCGATCAGCTCGGAACTATTGTCAAAGCGCTGCTGGGTCTGGCTCAGGTCGATGTCGATATCCGCGATCCCGTCCCCCGACAGGCGAATGCCGTCGCCGCCCAGATTGGTCAGCTTGATGTCTTCGGGGCGCCCGTCGACGGGCAGTCTCTGTCTGCCGCTCAGGCTATTGCCATCCGCATCAAAGCGTTCCACGAACATCCGGTTGCTATTGTGGGTGTCGTTCCAGACAATGGCAAAGCCGCCATCATCCAGCGCCACGACATCGTTCTGCCGCACCGTGTTGCCGACGTTGGAGCCCGAGACAAATCTGCGCGTCACCTGCTCGAACTCGCCGCTGGAGATATCGAAGATGTGGATCTGCAGATCCGAGTCGCGCCCGTCCTTATCGGCGGTCGTGATGACAATGTTGCCGTTTTCCAGCACATCGGCCGCGGGGAGCAGAGTGTTCGACCCCGACGTGGTTGATTGGTTGATGAGACGTCTTTCAAAACCGACGGGGTTCAGGTCTTCATCGAGGATCAATGCGTTGATCCGTCTCTGAAAGCCCCCACGTTCGTCGAGGATCACGAAGCCGCCGTCAGGGAGCGCGACAATCTGGCGATCTACGCAGTTTAGATCAGCGAAAGCTACAAGAATGTCGTCGCCCTCGGCAGTTTCCCGAACCAGCCCTTCCGCATCGTAGATCTGAAGTTTCAAATCTGTTGGTCCGTCAAACACGTCGAAAGACAAGGCGAATTGACCGTTCTCCAAAGGCTCTATTGCCGCTACTCGGGAACTCACAGATCCGCTGAAGGTCTGCTCGAACAGGATGTCACCATTCAAATCGCGCGTGGTGAGCGTGAAACTGCGTTGGTCCGGCACTGTCACCGTCGCCGTTTCACCGGTCGACAGGACTACCGTGTGCGATCCGTCCTCGTTGGCCTGCGCTTCGGGGGTGATCGGGTCGGAGGCCTCCTCCGGGAAGGGGATAACCTCATCCGTCACGTTGTCGGCGATCAGCTGCGCCGTGGAGCGGGTCTCAAGCAGCTCCGGTTCGGCTGGCGTGTCGGTGTTGCCTTCGTCGGTTTCCACCGGGGCAAAGATCCTGACCTCTTCCACATCGGTGCCGAACTCAGCCACGCCCAGAACGGTCTTGTTGCCGTCACCGTCAAGGATGAAATGCTCAACCGTCAGTCTCTCGCCGTCGCTGACATAGCGGATGTCCGATGTCTGCCCGGTCTCGGCATCCTCAATCAGGTAGATCGCTGCCGCGTCCAAGCCGTCCTCGCCGAAGACCCGATCAAATCCGCCGCTGACCACCAGTTCGTCGTTGCCGTCGCCGCCGAACAAGAGATCGTTGCCGCTGTCGCCTGCAAGCACGTCGTTGCCCGCGCCGCCGTTCAGCGCGTTGTCGCCATCATCGCCAAGGATCTCATCCGCCTGCGAGGTGCCGGTGACATTCTCGATCCCGGACATCACCGCGATGGTCGGCGCCTGGTCGATGACCTGCGCCCGGCCTGTTGCCAGGTTGACCAAAACGCCCTCGGCATTGCCGCCCTCATCCTGGAAAATCACACCATCATTGCCCGCGCCGCCGTCGATCCGGTCGGCCTCCCCCGCAGCCACACGGTCGCTGTAGGTGACATAAAGAGCGTCATCGCCATCACCGCCGCGCAGGGTGTCTTTGCCTTCGCCGCCCAGAAGGGAGTCATCGCCAGCACCACCGATGAGATTGTCGTCACCGACGTCGCCCCGGATCGTGTCATCGCCCGCGCCGCCGTCGATCACATTGTCTTCTGCGCTGCCAGTGATGGTGTCGTTCAGGCCCGAGCCGATAAACACTTCGATGTTCTCAAAAGTGTCGGTCTGGCCGGTGCTGTCCACCGCCTCGCCGCGCTCAAGGTCGATCTCAACCGCCGCGACATGTTCTTTATAAGACAGGGTATCGATGCCCGCGCCGCCGTCGATCACGTTGATCCCGGCCCCGGCGCGCAGCACATCGTCGCCGTCGCCCGCCTGCATGACAATGGTCTTGTCTGAGCTTTGAAACCCCGAGGCCGCATCAAGGGTATCGTCGCCGGTGCCGCCATCCAGCCTGCTGTCGATGGTTTCGTTGGTGAACAGCTGGTCGTCGCCTGAGTTCCCCTCGAGTCTAAGCCCACCGCCCAGAACGTCGCCTTCGCCGGTATGCCCGGAGAGGTCGATCCGGTCGTTGCCATCCCGTCCTCGGACAAGATTGACATGGCTCATCGTCCCGTCGACCTGGTCGTCACCGCTCGACATGGTTAGCCCCTCGACTTGGCTGATGTTGAGTGCGGATGTGCCGTCTTCGAGCGTGCCATTGCTTGTTTCGCCGCGGGCGGTACCGACCAGGCTGCTACCTGTGCCCGTCAGATCCACGGTGATACCGTCTCTGAACGTAAGCGCATCCCGGTTGCGCCCGCCATTGATGGTCAGCTGGGCAGAGTCCGCGTCGCCGACCCGACCCGAGACCTCGACAATGTCGTTGGCTCCACCCAGGTTGAGGCCCTCGATACCGTTGTCGAGGGTCAGGTTGACCCGATCTCTGCCTTCGCCGGTTTCGATGGTAAGGCCCTCGGCCCCGCCTTCGGCGTGAATGGTATCGGCACCATTCTGGGTCACCACGCTTTTTATGTCGGCGCCAAAGATAACGGTGTGGGAGCCATTGCCGGTACGCACATGCTCGAGATTGGTCAGGTGATCACCCGTGAAGTCCAGTTCGAAATTTTCAACCGCCGTGGTGTCGGAGATATCCAGCGTGTCCTCGCCTGCACCGCCATCGGCATTCTCCCCTGCCTCATAATCAAGGAACAGATCGTTACCGCTGCCGCCGATCAGCATATCCTGCCCTGTGCCACCGACCAATGTATCGTCGCCCGCGTTCCCGTTAATTGTGTCGTTTCCTCCATTTCCCTTCAGAAGGTCATCACCGAAATTCCCCAGGAATGAGTTCGCCTCGTCACCGCCGGCAAAAGTATCATCCCCGTCGCTGCCAATCACATATTCAAAGTTGGTAAACCGGGTATCCGTGTTCAGGTTCACGTTAAACCCGTCGGTTTGGCCGGAGAAGGACAGCACATCAACGCCTTCGCCGCCATCGGCCTGCGCTGTTTCACCCGTTACAACAACAATGTCCTTGTCCGCACCGGCGTGGATGGTATCGGCGCCACCACCTGCATTGATGAAGTCGCTCCCGCCACCGGTTTCAATCAGGTTCGAAGTCAGGTCACCAAGTACAATGTCATTTGCATCGCTACCGAGAAAGTTCGGGGTTGTCGGTTCGAGCTGTACAGCCGCGGCAAGTGATTCCGCGCTGAAATCTATTTCGCGAAAGCGAAACAGTTCGACATTGTCGAATTCGTTTCGACCTTGGTACTCGGTCGCGGCGTCCGGGTTAAAGTGATACAGGACCAGCGACCCATCCTCCTGCGGGGCAAAGCGAAAATCAGTGAGATCGTAGTTGAAAACCGCGATGTCGGTGTCACCATCTCCGCCATCAACGGTATCGTTGCCCCCATGGATGAGGAAGACATCGTCTCCGCCGTTACCCTGCAGATGACTGGACGTGTCCCCATCGAGAAAGACGTCATCCTCTTCGGTTCCTTGGAGGGCTTCATCACCCGCGGCTGCATCTGCAACAAAGACCGTGCCCTCTCCGTCGCCCAGACTATGACTACGCAGATCGCCCATGACCTGATCAAAGAAAGCCCGATCAAGGATACCGTCTGCAACGGCCTCCGCCACCCGGCTGAGCACGTCATCAGTCAGAGCCCCATTCAGAGCCTGCTGGGCCTCGCTGGTTTCCTGGCTCGATTGCGGCTTACCACCGACGCCGGGAACACCCTCCTCTTCATTTCCCTCCTGAACCGTACGACGCACGGCTTCACCCTCGATGGCTTCGCGGAACATATCCAACAGGACTGTGACCTGCGTGCCCAGGAACTCGATGCCATCGGGATCGGGGGTCAGATCGCTCAGTAACGCAGTGAACTTGTCGAAGATCTTGTTGATCCCGGTGGCCTCGAGGATCGAGTTAATGACCGGCTCGACAGTAAACTTGAAAATCAAACCTGATGCGTTGAGCAAGGGTTCGATCGGCCGGATCACAGAGGCCACAGCCCCCAGCGGATTGGCCAGAAAACCGATGGTGGATATTACGGTCTGAACGGCGTCATTTGCGTCGTTGATAACCTTCAGCGTGTCCTGAAGGGCATCCGCGCTGGTCAGCGGGGCAATAGCATCAGTGAAGGCTGCACCGGGAAGGTCATCGCTTTGGGAAGCCTCCTTCTGCGCGGCGGCCCGATCCTCGGCATAGTCGGAGAGCTGCGCAGCAGCCGCGTCCAGGCGGGCTCGCAGTGCAAGTGCCTGATCTGCGGTTACTGTGACGAAGATCCCGCCGCCCTGTGGGCGAAAAAGGGTCTCGACAGCCTCCTCGCTCAGTATGATGACGTCCCGCGTATCACTCGCCTCGTCCATCATCTCGACCAATGGTGGCTCAAAGTTTTCTTCGATCACTTCTACAATCTTTTCGATTACCGCCTGCATTTCTTCTGCAAACTCGCTGACATCCTCGGTGCGCTTGGCCAGCCGTTCAGCACCTTCTTTGATGTTCTCAAGTCCTTTGTCGACGGACCGGACCGCGCCTTTGAATGTTGCCCCAAGAACCCCTCCCAACTTGGAAACTACGGTCAGAACCGATTGCAAGTTACCTGCAATCGTCTGAACCTCTTCTGCAGCTCCATTCAGGCTGCCAATCGTTTCCAGCACATTGCCAATGGTTTGTATCAAAGCCTTCGCGTCGCGGATATTCTGCAAAACATGGCCCAGCCCTTGGCTGTCCGTCGTCAGGGTTTTTGGGACCAAGAGCGGCTTAATCTAAGAGAGAGTTTGGCTCATCTTATTGGTTTGATTATGCGGCGTGTTTGCGGTAATGCAAGCGTCGCGTTTCGAGTGTCTTTTGTTTGATTCTTTCGCGTTGTTTTAGAATGGCTTTGTCACGTCCGAAGTAGACGTCAGCGGGTGTGACGTTGTTGATGCCCTCGTGATAGCGCTGATGATTGTAGTGGTCGACGAAGGCTTCAATCTGAGCTTCGAGATCGCCCGGTAGGAAGTAGTTTTCCAACAAGATGCGGTTTTTGAGCGTCTGATGCCATCGCTCAATTTTGCCCTGGGTTTGCGGATGATATGGCGCGCCGCGCGAGTGCTTCATGCCTTTGTCTTTCAACCATTCTGCAAGATCACCTGATACGTAACTCGAACCGTTGTCGCTCAGCAGGCGCGGCTTGTGAACGACATGAACCCGGTCGCAGCCAGATGCCTGCATCGCTAAATCCAGAGTATCTGTCACATCCTCTGTGCGCATGTTCGTGCAGAGCTTCCACGAGACGATGTAACGGCTGTAATCGTCGAGAACCGTGCTGAGATAGAACCAGCCCCAACCAAGGACCTTGATATAGGTGAAGTCTGTCTGCCAAAGCTGGTTGATAGCCGTCGTCTTATGCTGGAACTCATTGGCTGCCTTGAGCACGATGAAGGCAGGGCTGGTGATCAGGTCATGCGCCTTGAGTGTGCGATACACCGTGGATTGCGACACAAAGTAGCGTTCCTGATCGGTGAAGGTCACCGCCAACTCGCGTGGCGACAGCTCCGTTTCCTTGAGCGCGAGATCGACAACCTTGCGTTTCACCTCAGTGGGGACCCGGTTCTAGACGTGCTTCGGCGTGGGAGATTGATCCCGCAATCCAGCCTCGCCGCGCTGCAGATACCGGTCGTACCAGCGGTAGAATGTGGTGCGGGGAATGCCGAGCTTAGCCAGCGTCCGACGCGCTGACAGGTGGCTTTCTTCGACCAGCCGGATGATCTCCAGTTTCTCTGATGCGGCATACCTCATTCGTGGTCGCCCCCATCCCCGAGCATGCTTTTTTTGAGAAGACGCAATTCAAGCGTCTGCTCTGCGACGACCTCTTTGAGATCCTTAGCCTCCCGACGCAGTGCCTTGACCTCGTCCGTGCTCGCAGCCTGCTCAGGTCCCCAGCAAGCCGCTTTTTACCCGCTTCCATGAAGTCCTTGGACCATTTGTAGTAGATGCCTTGTGAGATCCCTTCAAGACGGCACAGCTCAGCAATGCTGTCCTCGCCACGCAGGCCATCAAGCACGATCCTGATCTTCTCTTCAGAGGAATAATGTTTGCGCGTGGCGCGCTTGATATCTTTGACGATTTTTTCGCCAGGGCTCTTCGTTGTTTTTCTCATCTTCCACTCCTCAGTGGCTACGATGAGCAACAAACACTCTCTTAGCAAATCCCGCTATTTGGACCCATAGGCGCTGACGTCAGACAAAGGAACGCCTGCTTGCGCCGCTCGGATACATCACGCCAATCGAAGCTGAGGAGAAATACGAAGAAGCCTTGAAGTCACACAAAATCGCTGCTTGAAATACGAACTCTACAGTCTCCGGTAAAACCGGGGCGGTTCACATGCCGCAGCAATCGTCGTCCTCCGCCAATGGCACGCTTTCCACGCATGCCTCCACTGTCGTTTGCGATTGGCGCAAGCCCGGTGAGCGCGGCGGCTTGTTCCCCGGTGATCTGGCCGAGTTCAGGCATTTCCGCGATTAACAACGTGCTGGCAACCGGACCGATGCCGGGTACGGAACGCAGGATGTCGGCGGCATTGTCGAGGCTTTGATAATTGGCGATGGTCTGTTCGATCTGAGCTTCGAGCCCGGCAGTCTGACGATCCAGCATGGTCTTGAGTTCACCATCCATGGCCTCAAAAAAGTCCGCCGATCCTAACTTTCTGTGCGCCTTAATCTGAGCCAGAAGCCGTTTTCGTGTTTCAACGGGTTGCCCGCGCTTGGATGTCAACGCTCTGAGAAGACGTATCTTTTCATGTGGGAGGGCGCGCCCAGCATCAGGGCGAAACGCCATGAAACGCGCGATCAATTCCGCGTCGATCCGATCCGTCTTGGCCCGCGTGCCGCGACTGGCCGCGAAGGCTTTGATTTGCGCTGGCGGCAATTGTCGCGTTGTGATTGCTGCCGCATCGAGGGCAGACCACAAGCGCCATTCTTGACCACCGGTCGCCTCAAAGCACACAAGCGCTTTGTGTGAAGCCGCCAATTCGACAATCTGCGCGTGGCCGTCTTCAGTGTTGGGCAGGCGCTGTCGTTGCCCACCTGGCAGACAATGAATGTCCAGCCAATCGCGGCTGACATCTATGCCAACGATTGCAGCCTGTGTTACCGTATCCATGTTCTCGTCCTTCTGCTTAGCAGTCCTGACCGGCTACTTTCAACTGTTCGAGATGATGAAGAGAGACGGTGCTGGCTCGCTAGCAAACGTGGTCAGGCCACAAGGCTCAGACGCCATACATCGCCCCATCACCGATCTTCGCCAAGCCCGGTGATGGGGTAACAATAGCTGATCAGAGATACAGAAGGCTCAGGACAAATAACCGATAAAGCACAACCTAGAAGGTCATCAACACAGATAAGAACAGCTCCGCTTCAAGCTTTTTTGAGTTTTGTGAATGTGGCAAGACACGGGTCAGCAGATGTATAGCATGAACGGCATCATATGGCGTCTTTTAAGTCTTCCACCAATGAAGTGACCCTCCGCTATGTTTAGGGAAGCGGATGAAATACATGACAAACAAGCGGCTGAAACCTGGGAAAATCGTCACGAAACTACGGCAGATTGAAGCTCTTACATGGTAAGGGGTGCGCATCTCATCCTAAGCTCCGCCCAATCATTGTGATCAGTCATCGACCGATCAAGGTTTAATGCCGTGCCCTTGATAGCATTTATTGCAGCAAAGGAGATCGAGCATTGTGCGCCATTGGTTCGAGCACAATGGCGAGCGGGACGACAACGTACGGACGAATTCCGCGCTGTTGCGGTGCGGACCGCGTTGACAAGTGGGCTTACAAGGAAGCAGGTCGCATCAGACTTGGGCGTCGGACTATCGACACTGAACAAATGGGAACGGCGCATCGCGACACTGAGTTGATGCCTAACAAGGATCTGGACCTTGCCCGTGAGAGAATGAACGGCTTCGAAGGGAGAACCGCATTCTCAAGGACTTGCAAGGATCAGTAAACAGTACGGGGGACTGTTTGCCCGCAGCAAGAGGGAGATAAAAAAAAAGACAACGCAGTTCTTCGCGGGCCAAAAGCCGTGAGGCTCAGGTTCATCCACTGCCCGGCAGGGTCATGCATAGCATGATCCCGAGAGGGAAAGAACATCGTAATGCTTTCTGCACCGAGCGGATGTGTGACGTGCTGGATGTCAGTGAACGTGGCCTGCGCGCGTATCGCCGCCGCCCGGCCAGTCAAACACAGCGAACCGATCTGGTGGTGCTGGTCCGCATCAAGGAGCAATTCCGGCTCAGTTTGGGCAGCTATGGCCTCCCACGCATAACCGAAGAACTGAACGAGATGGGCTTAAACGTTGGCCATCGCCGCGTCGACAGATTGATGCGCGAGAATGGCATCCGCGTTGAGAGGTCGAAGAGATACAAGGTGACCACAGACAGTAGCCACGCCTTCAACATTGCAACCAATCTGTTGAACCGGGACTTCACCGTTGACCTCCCGAACCAGAAATGGGCGGGCGATATCAGCTATGTATGGACACTTGAAGGCTGGTTGTATCTCTCTGTGCTCCCGAATCTGCAGTCCCGACCGGTGGTCGGCTGGGCAGTGATCATTCGCATGACACGCGATCTCGCAATCCGGGCTTTGAGGATGCCTATCGCACCGCGGCAACCACAGCAAAGCTGCATCCACCAAACGGATTGTGGCGGTTCCTGCCCAATGGTTGGTGGGTAGCTCACCCCCGGCGCTCAACCACCTAAGAAAGCCGGGATTTCCATCTACTGACCAGCAAGCCGCGGACGTAAAGATACAGACAAAGCAACGCCCGCCAAAGGACGGGCGTTGCTGTTTTCAATCACCGGCGTGTGGTGCCGGGGCCTTGTCCTTAGGCAAAGATGAAATCATCTTCTGTAAAGGTGCTCAGTCGCAGGTTGTCACCTTCAACCACCAAGGTTTCATCATCAACGGTAACGGTGACACGCGCCGCGCTTTCGAAGGCGACTTCAAGTTCATCGAAGCTCTCGACACCCCAGGCTGAGACGTCAAGGAGGTCTTCATCTGAATTAAAGTCAGTGACCGTATCTTCAGCATCGTCAGCGACGAAACGGAAGGTGTCAGCCCCTGCGCCACCGGTCAGAATGTCAACATCCTGGCCATCAATCAGGACATCATCTCCAGATCCGCCCAGCAGCGTATCATTGCCAACGCCACCAAAGAGGCGGTCGTCACCGGTGCCCCCCAGCAGCTCGTCATTTCCGCTGGCGCCGCGCAGGATATCGTTACCGTTACCACCACGAACACTGTCATCACCGCTACCGCCACTAAGCGTATCGCGACCGTCACCGCCGCCCAGGGTGTCATCACCCAATCCACCGCGCACCAGGTCACGGCCATTCCCGCCGAGTAGGCTGTCATCACCCAATCCACCCAGCACCAGGTCACGGCCATTCCCGCCACGGAGCAGGTCATCCCCCTGGTTTCCGTTGACGGTGTCATTACCATTCCCGCCGCGCAGGACGTCGTTGCCGCGGTTGCCTCTCAACACATCGTCACCAGCGCCGCCATTCACGGTATCTGCACCTGCACCGCCGTTGATTTCATCTTGACCGCGCAGGCCACTCAGAAGATCGGCGCCCTGAAGACCGTTGATCTCGTCATCCGTTATGGTGCCGACCAGATCATCTGCAGAGCTCGTGCCGTCGATCACTTGATCAAGACCCAGTGCCAGATCATAGGCAATCGTGGTGCCATCCACTTCGTAAGACACCAGAAGCTGAGGCAGGCCGCTTGTGGAATTTTCCGCAGAAACAAATGCCAGGCCTTCAGGGCTGACACCAACGGAACCCGGTGCGATATACTCTACAAACAGAGAGCTCTCCGGATCTGTCACATCGTAAATCACAACGCCACTGTCGCGCTCTAAACCAACGAAGACATATGTGCGGCCGTCGTGTTTACCGATGGTAACTGATTCAGGCTCGGTGCCTTTGTTGTCAGAGCGACCATCCACAAACCCATTCGCGTTCAGTGCGGCTGTGATACGGGCAAAATCTGCGCCGCTATCAAAGACCAGGTTGCCTTCCTCATCAAAGATCGAGAAAGACCGACCACCAAAGGCGTGCAGAACATCGATATCACCATCACCGTCCGTGTCCCCGTCGATGGCCGAGATCTGCAGACGTTCCAGACCAGTGGTATCCACACTCTCATCAATGGTTACGACCTCTTCTTCGCCGTCCCCGTCGATATCATAGGAAACATCCCCCTCAAGGAAGTCTTCCACACGGAAGTCCTCATCACGAGAGTCACCTTCGTTGGCTGTGACGATGTAGTTGGTTCCGTCTACAGCGAAGGAGGCAATGGAGTCCGGCTGGCGCAGGCTTACAACGTTCTCGAATGTCGCTGGGTTATAGATTTCGTCGTCATCATTCACATCAGTTGCGACTTCAGAAAAGTCCTGAGTACCCGCAGAGAACAGGCGTGTGATCGACCCGGTGGCAACGTCGACAACCGCGATTGCATTGTTTTCCTGCAACGAGATGAACGCCGTTTGGCCGTCTTCGGAGAACGCTGCGAATTCGGGTTCCAGATCCCGTGCGGCGGTTTCGCCTGCAAAAATGCGGATACCTTCTTCGCGCAGGTCGTCTTCTTGGCCATTGAACTCGGTGAAGTCCACAGAAACAGTGGTGGCCGCTTCCGCACCCTCACTGATATCGATCAGGGTAACGGTGCCGAGAGGGTCGACCTCGTCGCCCGGCTCACCTTCGTTGGAGACGATAATTGTTGTACCATTGGGCGAGAAGGTAACAGCATCTGGCAAGTTACCCACGGTGACAGAGTTCAGCAGCTCGCCATCTGTGTCAAAGAGGGCGACACGGCCATCAGCATTGTCGCCGGTCTCGTCGTCTTCAAGGTTAATCGCAACCGCAATGATGCCGTTCTTTACCGCAACCGACTGAACGCCAGCGTAGCCTTCAACTTCTGTCAGATCGAAGGTTGCCAGCAGTTCACCTGCTTCGATGTCAAAGACATCAATCGTGTCATCAACAGCGTTGGTCACATAAGCGCGGCCATCCTCAGTTGCAACAATTTCAGAACGACCTTCGTCGTCATCTTCGTTTGGAACACCTTGCCCGGAGAACAACACAGTGGAGCGGATAACTTGAGCATCCGTCTCAACTGAGAAGTTAACGCCGCCCTGCTCCAGCTGAACGATGCGGGTGTCCAGACCTGCGCCCAGATCCTCTTCGTCAAAGGCATTGTCTACGTCACCAAAATTCGCGGCCAAATATTCTGCCAGCGCATCCTGCTCGGTGCCGTCTTCGGCAAAAGTTGCCGCACCGGTCAGGCGGCCATCCTCTTCGCCGTCGCCATCCAGATCGTCCAGATCAACCCGGTTCGCCGCATCACCTGTCGGGAACGGATAGTCATCACCGCCACCGGCCAAGAAACCCAAGGTCACAATGCGGAAGCTTTCGGATGCGTCACCGGCCAGCTGACCGTTTACAACCAGCTGTGCAATGATAGAGCCGTCTTCTTCGTCAACGATTGCCGCGTTCACAATGCGCGAACCCGCTTCCTGGGTCTCGTCGATCGACATGCGGATGCCCGACAGCTGCGGGAATTGGCCGTCAACGCTTGGCAGCGCGCTCACGCCGTGCTCCAGAACCTCAACCAGCTCTGCGCGGGTCAGTGTCAGGAGGGTCAGGTTGTTGTTGAACGCCAGAGTGGTCTGGATGTCGTTCTGGCTGATGCCACCTTCGGGCTTAACAACATTGCCTTCGCTGTCGATGACTTCCTCGTTTGCGGAGCGGACCGCTTCGGTCCCGCCAGCAGGCACGATTGTTTCACCGATATTTGCGCGAATGCCGCCGCCATTCTTGATCGAAACCACAACGTCATTGTCGTAGGTTTTCGCAACCGCCAAGTTTGCATCTGCGGTCAGGTTGCCAAGGTTGGTTTCCTGGGTCCGCACACCATCGGTATCCAGCTCTTCACCGGTCCCGGAACGGTTACCGTTCAGGAAGACGTTGGACACACCAAAGACGTTGGATTCAGTTGCGACGATCTGATCTTCGATCGCGTCAACAATCTCTTGGATCTCGGCGTCGACCAGACCTTCAGCGCCAAGGTCCGCAACACCCTGTGCGTCGGTTGCATATGCACCGGACACGTCGGCATCATAGCTGTCAGCAACGATGTTGCCTTCGTCGTCAAATTCGATAACCAGACGGCCTACATATTTGTAGCTGCCGTCAGTGTTCACAACCACGGTGTCGGTGCCACCGGCGTTGGTTACAAACTGCGGGTATTCACCCTGAGAGGTGTCGCCATCGCGCAAACGGTCATTTTCATCAGTCAGACGCGTGTTGGAGCCACCAGCGACGATGATGTCAACATTCTCGAGGCGCTCAGCCAGCGCCAACTCGATGTCGATACGCTGCATATGCGCCAACAGTACAACCTTGTTCAAAGTCGGGTTGTCAGCCAGAAGCGCGTCCACTTCAGATTGGATTTCTGCGGCCAATGCATCAAGTTGCGAATCGGTTGGGGTGCCATCAAATTCGGTTGGCAGAATCGAGACACCACCCGGAGAGGAGATTGAGGCCAAGGTCGGAGTGGTTGCACCGACAACACCGATCAGTTCACCGTTTTCTTCCAGAACAACCGACGTGGTAATGGTATTGGCTTCAGGTGCCGCACCGCCAGCAACAAACAGGTCTGCCAAATTGGCATCTGTGGTCACATCAAGGTTGGTGGACAGATAGGCAAAATTTGCACCTTCAAAATCTGCCCCAAGGATTTCACCTTCCGCATCGCCACGGATCAACCCGCCAAGGGTTGAGGTCCCAAAGTCAAACTCGTGGTTGCCCAATGCGATGGCTTCGATGCCAAGCTCGTTTTGAATTTGGATATCGGCGATACCAACAGAACCAAACGCCTCGGCCGATGCGTCAAAGAAAAGACCGGGAATGAATGCGTCACCGGAAGACAAGGTGATCGTTCCGTCCGCCACACCCTCAGCACGCAGTGCATTCAGGACCGCAGACAGATTAGGTGCATCCACAATCGCCGCACTACCGGCCTCTTGGTCTGCAATGTGAAGAAGTTCTAAAGTATAAGCCACAATTCTCTCCCGTGAGCCCTGAAATCGCTCACGGGTTACGTGCATTTGAAAACAAATTTTTATCGACAATGTAACAAACGGTTAAAATCTGCCGAGGGTACATTCACAAGAATTCACGGAAAACTCATTTTGAAGGAGCGATTTAACGACTGCCTGATCACCTGCAACAGATTATGTAATGAAAATTTCAACTTCTTGCCCAAAGCAGCGCACTGAAAGCAATGCCTGAAACCTATCGGAATGCCGCATCGCCTTTGAATGGAAATTCTGGCAAAACGGGCATTCACAGCCAGGTAGACAACAATGCAATCCAACACCCTCGCCCGTTTCGAGATTACAGCAGAAGAGATTTCTCATGTTGTGAAACGCTTTTACGCCGCAGTGCGAAAGGATCCGGTTTTGGGGCCCGTCTTTGCGGCGCATGTCGACAATTGGCCAGAACACGAAACCAAAATCGAGGCCTTCTGGCGTAACGCGATCCTGCGGGAGAAATGTTACTCCGGCAATCCAATGCGGGTGCATGTCTCCCGCCCGGATGTAAAGGCGGAGCATTTTTCAATATGGCTGGGCCTATTTCATGAGATACTGCAGGCGGAACTGCCCGACCTTCAAGCCCGGCAATGGGCAGCCTTGGCGGATCGCATTGGTGAAGGGTTTCGCACCGGTATTGTTGCCATGCGCCAGCCCAAGGATGCGCCCCCGAAACTCTTTTGATCCTGAAACCGTCAGTTGTGTTTTTTCAGGATCCCCTTCAGCGCGTTTTGAATAACCATCCGCGTCTTGGGGCGGTGTTTCTCGGAAAATGCCATCGGACGGCACAGATCGATAGCTGCAAGACCGACCCGGGCTGAAAGCGCCCCGTTTACCACACCTTCACCAAAACGGCGGGACACTTTGGAAAGAACAGACCCTCCCAGAATAGGCTCAAGGAGGTCATCCCCGACAGCCATAGCCCCCGTTGCCACGAGATGAGAAAAAACGCGACGGACCAAGCGCCACGCAGCAAGCCCGCCGGATCGGCCTCCGTAGATTTCACCGATGCGGCGGATCATCCGCAAAGATGCGAGCAAAGCAACGACCACATCCGCAAGCGCCAGGGGAACCAACGCGGTGACAGTGGCAACCTGACGCGCCGCAGCTTCGACCTCTGCCAAAGCCTGACGGTCAAGCGGCGTCAGATACTCCCGTTCGACCAGTTCCAGAACCGCATCAGCATCCATCACATCCGAAAGGTGTTCGTTTACGTTTTTTTCCGCCCAGGCCAGATCCGCACGCCCGCGATAGAAAGACTGCATCTCTTTTGCAAAGCTGCGCGCCTTGGCCAGATCCTGTCCTGAACCCTCACATGAATGCCGCAAGCGGTCCACACGGCGCAGCCTGGCCAAACCTGCGATTTCACGCATCGCAAACAAAAGCGCCAAGCCCCCCAGAACCGCAAAACCAACGGTTATCGCCCATCCCAAAACAGGCAGGCGCGCAATAAGGCCAGTCAAGAAATCCCAAGCCCAAAGTGACACCATCGCTCCGACAAGCGCCGCAAAGACACCCCAAAACAGGCGACCAGCACCCGAAGACTTGCGAGCAAGGCGGGCAGCGACAGGAACCAGCGGCGGCGGACCGACAACCTCGGTGATGGATCCCTGCCCCAATGCAACCCCATCCGGATCAGGCACCGGGGGAGCATCGCTGACTTGCGGACCAACGGGATCATCGCCTTCAAGATCAAACAGGATCGGCTTCCGGTTCATAGGCCACTCTCTACTTCTTGATGCAATGCGGATGCTGCAGAAACGGAATTACACGACCAGACATAGGCAATATCTGGCAGCCCCTCAGGGTTTTGCGCACCATCGGTTCGGCCCGCCTCCCGAAACCCGTGCCGTAGATAAAAGCGTTGCGCCGCAGAATTCATCTGAAATGTCCACAGTGTGAGGGAGCTCGCCTGAGCTTTGGCGTGCGAAAGCAAAGCGGCACCGACACCCTGCCCGCGCATATCGCCTGCGACATACAACGCGCAGATCTCATCTCCATCGCGGGCCAGAAACCCAAGGACCCTTCGGTTTTCTTCCGCAACGGTCACCCACCCGCGGTCAACCATAACTCCGCAAAAGGAAATTGCCTCAGCACTGGAGTGTTCTTTGGGCATCCAGACGGTATCTTTTTCAAATCCGTGCAGGATTTCCCCCATTTGCCCGGCATCCGTGGGCCGTGCAGCGCGCAAAGAGAGTGTCACAGGCGGTCCCCCAGCAAGAATTCGACGGCGCGATCCAACCGGATATGAGGCGGACCATAGCCAGGCTTCAAGTCCAGCTGTGCGGGCGCAAAGGCCATGGATTGAAACTCCCCATCCAACCAGTCCGCCGCCCCCTGGCGTGCGGGCGAAAGGAGCTTTGACGGATCATCGGGCAATGCCCCTGGATAAAAGGCGGCTGATGTCCCGCTGTCGAGCAGTCGCCCGCGGACACAAGGCAGGTCCGCACCTGCATGGGCGCGTATTTCTTCTGTTGTGGTGCGCAAGGAAGCTAAAGAAAGAGCCGCAGTCTCTGCTCCGACGAACTGCGCCCGGTCGCGTGCCTCACGGGTGAGCGCATCAATGATCGCGGTCAATTGCGGGTGTTGCAAGTGGTGCAGGTGATCGGCCTTGGTCGCGGCAAATAGGATCTTCTCAACCCGTTTTCCCCTTAAAAGCCGGGACAGAAAATCATTGCGACCAGGACGGAAGGCCGAAAGGATATCCGTAAGCCCTTGTCGCATGTCCTCAACGGCACGCGGGCCAGCGTGAATGGCCGAGAGCGCGTCGACCAGAACCACCTGACGATCAATGCGTGCAAAATGATCTCGAAAGAAGGGTGTGACCACTTTGGCTTTATAGGCCTCATAGCGGCGGGCCATCTCCGCCCCCAGTCTGCCCCGCCGCGCCGCATTTGGCGGCATCGGTGCAAAAGTAAGCGCTGGTGAGCCCTTCAGATCTCCGGGGAGGAGAAAGCGCCCAGGCGTACAGTCCGAATAACCGGCCGCGCGCGCTGCTTTCAGATAGGTTGTGAACCCCAAGGCCAATGCCTGCGCCGCAGGCTCGTCGTGGCGGGCATCCGGATCTGACTGATAAAGCGCGGTCAAAAATGACGCTGCTTCAGGTCGGTCTGCAATGCGTTCGAGCACCTCGCCAGACCATTGCGCAAAGGATTTGTCCAGCAACGCGAGGTCCAGCAACCATTCTCCGGGGTAGTCGACAATGTCCAAGTGGAGTGTTTGTGGCCCTTGCAGGGAAGACAGAAAGCCGGCCGGGCGAACCCGCAGCGAAAGGCGCAGTTCGGAAATGGCACGCGTGCTCTCTGGCCAATGGGGATCGGCTCCGGTCAAAGCCGCCAAATGGTTTTCATAGTCAAACCGTGGCACTGTATCGTCTGGCTGTGGTTGCAGATAGGCCGTCTCTATCCGACCTTCCCGTGCGGCCGACAGTTGCAGCATCCGACCCCGGTTCAACAAGCCAGCAACCAAGGACGTGATAAACACGGTTTTGCCTGACCGAGCCAGACCGGTCACCCCCAGACGCAGCGTCGTGTCGAATAGCCCTGAAGAGACGCGCGCACCCACTGTGTCGACCGTACGGGCGACTCTATCAATTGCCGTGCCAATGACCACTCTTTACCCTCTGGCGATGTTGTTTCCCTTAAAATAGGGAGCATGGCGCGGGCTTACCAGTCTTTGCGTTTCTTAACGCAAAACCACTTGCCATTGTGACACAGGCCGCGCTAGGGGACCGCCATGCCCAGATATGCCCTAAAAGTCGAATACCACGGCGCGCCTTTTGCTGGTTGGCAACGCCAGAAAGATCAACCCTCGGTCCAGGGCACGATAGAGGCCGCCTTGTCAAAACTGGAGCCGCGCGCGCACACAATTGCGGCGGCTGGACGCACAGATACCGGCGTGCATGGGCTTGGACAAGTTGCCCATTGCGATATGGAAAAAGACTGGGACCCGTTTCGCCTGTCGGAAGCGCTGAATTTTCACCTAAAACCAAACCCGGTTGCGATTGTCGATTGCGCAGAAGTCGACGGTGACTGGCACGCGCGGTTTTCGGCGATCGAGCGGCAGTACCTATTTCGCATCCTGATGCGCCGTGCGCCGGCCACGCATGATGCCGGACAGGTCTGGCAGATCAATCACCAGCTAGATGTGGGCGCGATGCAGGAAGGTGCCAACCACCTTCTGGGCTTGCATGATTTTACAACCTTTCGGTCCTCCATCTGCCAGGCGCAGAGCCCGGTAAAAACCTTAGATGAACTGCGTGTTGAGGCTGTTGATGGTTTTTCCGGCCCCGAAATCCATTTCCATGTGCGCGCACGGTCTTTTCTGCACAACCAAGTCCGCAGTTTTGTTGGCACGCTAGAACGTGTCGGTGCGGGAGCCTGGAGCCCGGCTGACGTCAAGAATGCCCTCGAAGCTTGTGATCGCGCCGCTTGTGGGCCGGTTTGCCCGGGTCATGGGCTGTACTTGGCCAGGGTTGGTTACCCAGAACCTGTGTTTTTAGCTCGCTAAGCGGGAGTTTTTTGCTCCGCCTCGCCAATTAGTGCTTTATTTACGATGCTCGCTTATTATCAAATTACATTTAATTGGAATTGGTGGAAACGTGCTTTGCATTTCTATGGGTTTTCCCAGCACTGCCTTCCGCCTGCGACGCAAAGGCACCTATGCAGCGAAACGATCTTATCTCTGCCGAAAAAAATGAATTTGCGTCAAACAGTTTTGCCAAAGGGCTTGCTGTTTTGGAAGCTTTCGATTCTGGGACTCCTTGGCTCTCCATGGCTGAGATCGCACGCCGTATAGGACAAGACAGGGCCACAGCTCGCCGGGGTACTCTGACTCTCGAAGCGATGGGTTTTCTACAACGAAGAGGGCGTTTATTTGCGCTCTCTCCCAAAGTGCTTATTCTTGCTGACAACTTCATAAAGGCCGCGAAGTTACAGACAGATGTGCTGCCAATCCTAAGCCATTACGCGGAACAAATCGGCAGCGATCTCTGTCTTGTAACCTTGGTTGAAAGCGAAGGGCTGGTGCTTTGCCATTCAGCTTGTGCTCCCCAACCCAACCTTTACCAGATGGAAACCGGGACGACGTTTTCTCCCTACAATAACGCGATGGGGCGCATGCTGTTGAGCGCATTGAGCGACACCAAACTCCAAACACTGTTGGAAAACGCAGAGGTTCTAAGACTAACCCCCTACTCCGTCAAAGATGCATCAGAGGTACTGAAGCGCGTGCAAACGTCGCGGGATACAGGATATTGCTTCGAAAACGAAGAACACCAGTCCGGTGTTGCTGGATATGCGGTGCCCGTACCGACAGATACAGGGCGCCCGCTTTCTGTGGGTATGCAGCGCCCTGCAGAGCCAGAAGATACAGCACCCGTAGATCAGTATTTATTCCATTTGAGAGCCTGTGCAAATGAATTGAGACAATTGCCAACGCTGGCATCGCTTTAATAACAAGACCCAGGATCAGCACATTAAATCTGTGGATATATCTATTTTCGGCATTTCATCCGGGCTGAACAGAGCTCAGTCCACCCGCTCTGAGGGTGAAGTGGTTTTGGGCCGATCACCGCAAATTCACTTGATCAATCCTAAATAACCATACATTTCTGAAGGCGCTTTGGGGTCATCCAAAGTACCATGTGTAAACGAGCTGCGCGGCACTTTGAACGCGCGCCGATGCATGACAGAGTATGTTGTTCTCCGACCATGAAACTTGGCCAATGCTGGAAGACAAAGTGTCGCCATTGACCGGACCACCCAAAGCCTGCAACTGCTTCACTGGCAGGCCGTAATCGTTTTCAAATAAAGTCAAATACTGCTTTGCCGCCCTTAACACTTGGCCCGGCTGAACGTCCACGTCATAGTTCTAATTCAGAACGGCAGAACGGAGATCCTGGCCATGACACAACAGCCCTATTCGACTCCGCAGGGCGGATTGCCGGGACAGACGCAGCTACTGACAGATCGCGCTGTCTTTACTGACGCCTATGCTGTGATCCCCAAAGGCACTATGCGCGATATTGTAACGTCGTTCTTACCGGGGTGGAAAGGTATGCGAATGTGGGTTCTGGCACGCCCACTCTCAGGGTTTGCCGAAACTTTTTCCCAATACATCGTCGAACTGCAACCTGGCGGAGGATCGGACACCCCTGAAACCGACGGCAAAGCCCAAGCGGCGCTGTTTGTGACCCAGGGAGAATTGTCGATCGTCGTCAACGGGTCCTCCCATAATCTGCCCGAAGGTGGCTTTGCTTACGTACCTGCGGGAGCGACATGGAGAGTCCAAAATTCGTCCGACACTGTCTGCAGTTTCCATTGGATCCGCAAAGAATGGCAATCCGCACCTGGAATTGCCCCTCCCGCGCCTTTTGTTGCACAGGAACAGGACATAACGCCAACGCCGATGCCAGGAACAGACGGTTTCTGGGCGACGACGCGCTTTA
This sequence comes from Epibacterium sp. ABZ3_068, assembly GCF_056159265.1. NCBI lineage: Bacteria > Pseudomonadati > Pseudomonadota > Alphaproteobacteria > Rhodobacterales > Roseobacteraceae > Epibacterium > Epibacterium sp. ABZ3_068. The sequence continues at coordinate 2,185,831 of NZ_JBSWUV010000001.1, read as the reverse complement.
TGGACCCGAATGACATGTCGCATGACATGCATGTCACAGTGGTTACGTTCCAGCCTGGTGGCGTGATCCCTTTTGCAGAAACTCATGTGATGGAGCATGGACTTTTTGTTCTGGAGGGCAAGGCCGTCTATCGTCTCAATCAGGATTGGGTTGAGGTCGAAGCAGGTGATTTTATGTGGCTGCGCGCTTTTTGTCCGCAAGCGTGCTATGCAGGCGGACCGGGCCGGTTCCGGTATTTGCTCTACAAGGACGTGAACCGCCACATGCCATTGGCACCTTTACGGTAGGTCTCGCGCTCTTGCCCCGGCATATGTTTTGGTCGTATGCTGCAAGTATTAGTTTTTCAAAAATGAATTTGGTCCTTTTCTGTGGACAAACAAGAGGGAAAGACAATGCGAGCTCTAGCCGCTATTGTGACTTTGGCGATCTGTCTGGCCACTGGTGCAACTGCCGAACAGCCGGTCAGCGAAGTCAAACAGGTGAATATCTTGGGACGTGATTGGCTTGTCTGGGCGTCTGATCGGGTACCTGGGGAACATGTGGCGCGACGCCAGAACAATGAGCTGTTCCCGTTTCGGCCTCCTGCAGTGCTGACGGTGCGCCAAGCCATGCGAGCCTACCGCAGTGCAACCGGTTGTACCGCCAATTTTGACACCATGTATCGCACGGACAACGGCGATTACCATGTGACGCTCATCTGCCCCTAATAAGGCAGTCAGAGCGCATTGTTGGGGATACAATTCCGTCCTTGCTCTCGTCAGTTGGGCACTGCATTGATACGATCAAATGGCGTGGGCAAGCGCAGTACGTCTGACCTGCGCCCTTCAGGTCAAGGAGAGCGCCCATGAAAATCGTGATCAACGGGTTTGGCCGTATTGGCCGCGCCATCTTGCGACAATTGCTGACGACTGATCGGGGCGACGGAATCGAAGTCGTGAGGATCAACGATATCGCCGCTCTCGACATTTGCGCGTATCTGTTTCAATACGACAGCACTTTTGGGCCCTTTCCGCATAACGTCGAACAGCAGGGCGACGCTTTGCACGTTATGGGGCGCCGCATCCTCATGAGCCACGCGGCAGATCTGACGGATGTGGATCTGTCTGGCGTTGACGTGGTTCTGGAATGCACGGGCATCGCCCGCACCTCAGATGTCGCCCGGCGCGGATTGGCTGCCGGCGCAAAGAAAGTGCTGATTTCCGGCCCATCCCCTGCCGCTGAATTTACATGTGTGCTAGGGGCAAATGAGGACGATTTGGGTGTGGCCCAGGTTGTTTCGAATGCGTCCTGCACAACCAATGCTCTGGCACCTCTGGTTCGAGTGATGGATGAACTCGCGGGCATCGAGCGGGCCCATATGACGACAATCCACTGTTACACAAATTCGCAACCTATGGTGGATGCACCGCGTGGCGATTTTGCCCGGTCTCGTGCCGGTGCGCTGTCGATGGTACCCACGACCACATCGGCCACGGATATGATCGAAGAGGTTCTACCGCATCTAAAAGGGCGGATCTCAGGCGCAGCGGTACGTGTCCCGACCGCATCCGTGTCGGCCGTGGATCTGGTTGCGCAACTCGGGCGCCCTGTCGATCCTGAAACAGTGCAACAGACCCTTGAGGCACGGGCTGCCAGTTCACCTGTTCTTGGCTGGACCGATCTGCCACTGGTCTCTTCCGATTTGCGCGCACGCCCTGAATCGCTGATCATTGCCGGACCAGAGACGCGCGTAATCGACGATCGCCAACTGCGTGTTTTTGGCTGGTATGACAATGAATGGGGGTTTTCCGCCCGCATGATCGATGTCGCCCGCCTCATGGCAAGCAGCTGACGGCCAGCGTCAAACGAGACCTGCGCCGCGCGACAGCGCGGCGCTTGGCCCAACGGGATGGGGCAATTTTGATTGCCCGCAGACGGGCGGGAGCCCCCACCTGCGGGATATGGCTTAAACGTCGTCTGGCAAGACCAAATTCAAAGTAATCGCGATAACGGCGGCCGGTAGCAAACCACTGGTCATCAGGGTTTTGACGGCTCCAGGCAGGTATTGAACCGCACCGGGCTCCAATTGCAGCCCCAGCCCGACCGACAGAGCGATTGCAAAGATCACCATATTGCGACGGCTCCAGACAACTTCAGACAGCATAGAAATACCCGCAGCCGCGACCATTCCGAACATGACAATCACCCCGCCGCCCAAGACTTCAATCGGCACTGTACGGATCAGCGCGCCAACCTTGGGAACCAGTCCGCACAGGATCAGAAAAAGCGCTCCAATGGTCACAACATGGCGACTCATCACGCCGGTCATTGCGATCAAACCTACGTTTTGACTGAAGGATGTATTGGGCAGCCCTCCAAATAGGCCCGCAACAGCAGAGCCAATACCATCTGCATAGGTCGCCCCTTCGATCTCCTTGTCCGTGGCCTCACGCCCCGCACCACCTTTGGTTATGCCGCTGACATCTCCAACGGTTTCAACAGCCGATACAAAGGCCATCAGACAAAAACCAAGAATGGCCGCAAATGAAATTTCAAACCCGTATTTGAACGGGATCGGCAGGGCAAAACCTGCAGCACGGGACCAGCTGCTTCCGATCGCATCAAACGTAATCATACCCACCAGCAAGGCATAGACATATCCGGCGATCAGACCGATCAGGACGGCTGCGACGGACAACATAGCTTTGCTATAAAACTTGAGGCCAAGTGTTACCAGGATCACGATGCCCGCGGCCGACCAGTTGAGGAGAGAACCATATTCAGGAGTGCCCATCGCAGGCACGCCCCCCGCGGCATATTGGATCCCGACCTTCACCAAAGATAACCCAATCATCGTAACAACCAGCCCGGTTACCAAGGGCGGCAAGGCAAAACGAATTTTCCCAATCACCAATCCCAAGGCCGCATGAAACAAGCCCCCAATCACAACCCCTCCATAAAGCGCGGCCAAAGCATCAACTCCCTTGCCGGCAACAAGCGGTATCATGATCGGCAAAAAGGCAAAGCTGGTCCCTTGTACAATCGGTAAGGCCGCTCCAATTGGCCCCACTGTCAGCGTCTGCAATAAGGTCGCTACACCGGCAAACAGCATCGACATCTGGATCATGTAAAGAAGTTCCGGGAAATCCGGTGAGTTGGAACCAAACCCGAAACCAGCCGCGCCCGCAATGATGATCGCTGGTGTCACATTGGACACAAACATAGCCAAAACATGCTGAATTCCAAGTGGGATCGCCTGCGCCAAAGGTGGCATGTAGTTCGGATCGCGCAGGTCTTCCGGCGCTCCCAAAGTCGTTTCTGACATTCTTTATGTCCCTCTCTGTTATTAAACATAAGGGCAGCCTCTTGGTGGGCCGTCCCTTAACAAAAGCTGCGCCCTGGCTCAGGGGCGCTGTACTTCAAACGGTTTGTCGAACCAGTATTCTTGAAGATTTGCCCCCTCCCCGATCCGGTCCACCACCGTAAAAAGACCTGGTTCCTGCAAGGGGGTAAGCACGCCATGCCAGGTGCCCCGATGAAAGTTGATTGCTTGTCCCGGGGATGTTTCGAATGCCAACGGCGTTCCGGGCACGCCGTTATTGTCCGGCGCCACGATGACGAGGAATCCGCTTGCGCTCATCGGGATAAAGGTCTGGCTGCCGTCCGGGTGACGCTCCACCATGTCCAAAACATAAGGAAAGCTGCGTGGCTCCGCTTTGAAAAGGCTCACACCGGCACGACCATCCGAAAAATCCAATAGAGCCCGGTCATGGTAACGACCACAAAAGCCCTGGTTGATAATTCTGTCCGGCTGTCCGGCCACCTCCAACAGGTCACCAAACGGTGCAAATCCTGTTGTGGTTATGGGTTCAACGAACAGTATGGGGAGGGACGTCATGGCAGCAGATCCTTCAGGCGATACAGAGCGATCCGTTCGACCTGACGACAGGCTTCGGCGAATTCCATGTCCCTGCTATTGCTGATCCGCTGTTGAAAAGCCTCATAGATCGAATTTTTGTCGTGATCACGCACTGCAATGATGAAGGGGAAGCCAAACCTTGCAGTATATTCTGTATTGAGTTTGGAAAACTGACTCCGTTCATAATCCGTCAGCGCATCAAGGCCGGCAGAGGCCTGCTCTGCTGTGCTTTCGGCAGTCAGCCGCTTTGCTGCCGCAAGTTTGCCTGCCAAGTCAGGATGTGCGAGCAAAACCGCCGTCCGCTCTGCCTCGGTTGCGCTACGAAAAGCGCGGCACAGGACGTTGTGCAGCCCAATAGCAGTATCATGTGCGGGCCCCAGTTCGAGGTCAAAGGCACGTTCAGCCACCCAAGCACTGTGCTCAAAGATGCTACCATAGGCGGTTACAAAATCCGAATGACCCATTTGGCTGGGGCGGTTGATCCGATTGTGCGGATGCACTCTGGCCCAGTGTTCTGCAATATCGATCCGCCGTGGGCACCAAACGCCGTCGAACCCCTGAATATAATCAATAAAGCGCTTCAATCCCGCAGCTTTTCCCGGCCGACCGACCAAACGGCAGTGAAGTCCGACCGACATCATTTTCGGCGCACCGACCTGCCCTTCTGCATAGAGCACGTCAAATGCATCTTTCAGGTACTGAAAGAACTGCTCGCCGGTAATGTAACCCGGCGCAGTGGCGAACCGCATGTCGTTTGCTTCGAGCGTATAGGGAATGATCAGTTGGTCTCGCTCCCCGGCCTCCAGCCAATACGGCAGATCGTCATCGTAAGTATCTGAGATATAATCAAACCCACCTTCCTCTGCGACAAGGCGCACGGTGTTTTCACTACAGCGACCGGTATACCATCCCCGCGGTCGGCTTCCAACAACCTCAGTATGAAGACGAATAGCCTCTGCAATGGCCGCCCGTTCCTCATCTTCGGGCATATCCTTGTGTTCTACCCATTTGAGACCGTGAGACGCGATTTCCCAACCTGCTTCTGTCATCGCTGCGACTTGTTCCGGTGACCGCGCCAAAGCGGTGGCCACACCATAGATAGTGACTGGGATGTCCGCGTCCGTGAACATGCGGTGAAGCCGCCAGAAACCCGCGCGCGCGCCATATTCGTAAATGGACTCCATATTCCAATGGCGTTGCCCCGGCCACGAAGCAGCCCCAGCAATATCAGACAGGAAAGCCTCAGAGGCCGTATCCCCATGGAGGATACTGTTTTCGCCGCCTTCCTCGTAGTTCAGCACAAACTGCACCGCGACTTTGGCGCCTCCCGGCCAGTTGGCGTTTGGGGGCTTTGCACCATAACCGATCATGTTGCGCGGATAGCGGTTGGGCGAGATTCTTGCCGTCATCTGTTGTACTGGCTCTTCTTAAAGGTGATCATTCCCTATTATGACAGAAGAGACGCGTGGTTTTTCAAATTTTCCACAAAGCTCTTGAGGAGGCAGTGGATTTGCCTTGTTACCCCCGATAAGGCAGAGTTCTGCTGAAGGCTTAAGCAAGGAGCGCGCGCGATGAGCGGATATCTGACGACACATGTGCTGGACACGGCGCGCGGCTGCCCGGCAGAAGGCCTGCTGATAGCACTGTACAAGGTCACCGGGAATTCCCATCACAAACTTGTCGAAATGCGTACAAACGCGGATGGGCGCACGGACTCTGCGATCTTACCAGCCGAAGCATTTGCAACCGGGACATATGAGCTGGTGTTCTTTGCCGGCGAGTATCTGCGCGCCTCCGGGCAAACCGGTAAAGAGCCGCTCTTCCTTGATCAAATTCCTATTCGTTTTGGAATAAGCGAGGCAGATGCGCATTACCACGTACCCCTGTTGTTGTCGCCTTTCAGCTACTCGACATATCGTGGTAGCTAGATACCAAACAAAACGGGGGAGTCTGAGTTCAACATGTTCTCCCGCCCGTTTTCTGGCAATCACAGATTGCCAGCCTCCCGTTGGGCCGCGCGCCGCTGACGCGGCGCAGCTGCACTATGAGTTAGGCCTTGACTGTCTGGGCGTGCCTTGCGCCGCGTCAGCGGCGCGCGGCCCAAGGCTGTAATGCGCCTGCCTCAGCAGGCGTTTTCAGGCGCGGGAGTTCCCCGTTTGCTCGGACAGCCTCACCGCGTCTCCAATCTGTGTCGCCATATACTCAAGAAACAGGCGAGTTTTGGGGTCTTGGTGGCGACGATGCGCATATAAGCACCCCAATTGCACTGACACTGGTGGGGTTGATAACGCAACTGGGATCAATGTCCCTGCCTCCAGATGCTCCGCAACTTCAAACACGGGTTTCAATACAATTCCCTGTCCGGCGAGCGCCCAATCGGTCAATACGTCACCATCATCGCATTCGTGCCGCCCTTGTACAGCAAAGCGTCGCGGGCCCGTATCTGTTTCCAATTGCCACTGAAATTCACTCGCGCCGGGAAAGCGGAGGTTCAAACAATTGTGGCCCCGCCCAAGCAGATCATCGCCATGATCTGGCATTCCGCACTTGGAAACATACTCCGGAGCCGCACACAGCACCCGGCGGCAATCCGCAATTTTGCGCATTTTCAATGTACTATCCGAGGGCTGCCCCAGAAAAAATGCAAGGTCCAAACCCTCGGTTGTCAGGTCCACAGCACGATCCGACAAGCGCAGGCGAACCGTAATATCTGGATAACGCTCCAGGAACTTCGGCACTGAAGGCGCGATCAACCGTCGGCCAATCCCCAGCGGAGCGGCGACAAACAGGGTTCCGCGTGGCGTATCTGTCAGCTGCATCACTTGCGCTTCGGCATCATCCACAGCTTCCAAGACGGCCACCGCGCCCGGATAAAAGGCACGCCCCTGTTCTGTTGCACTCAAATTTCGCGTGGTGCGTTGAAACAGGCGCACGCTCAGATAATCTTCCAGCTGGGAAATCCGCGCGGAGGTCACTGCGGGCGAAATTCGCAAGTCACGACCTGCAGCTGACATAGAGCCCAGTTCATAGACCCGGACAAAAGTACGAATGTTATCGAGGTAGGACATTATACCGATTTTTTTGATACTCTTGGCCAATACATAGGAATACCGAAAAAATGCAACTCTGGCTAGGTTCTCAAAAGCAGGCTCAGGACGGTTTGCTCAAATTATTAGCGACAATCATGGGAGCGCGATGATGTGGGATCTGACCCTTTGGTGGGAGTGGCTGAGTTTTGCTGCACGGTGGGTACATGTCATTACCGCAATCGCTTGGATCGGCTCGTCTTTCTACTTCATTGCTCTCGATCTTGGCCTCAATCGCGACATCTCAGGCCCCGCTGACGGTGAAGAGTGGCAGGTCCACGGTGGTGGCTTTTACCACATCCAAAAATACCTTGTTGCGCCGGAGCGAATGCCAAATCACCTCGTGTGGTTCAAATGGGAAAGCTATGCCACCTGGCTATCCGGTTTTGCGCTGTTGATGATTGTCTACTGGGCGGGCGGTGAATTGTACTTGATTGACCAGTCCAAGGCAGACCTGGACATCTACGAAGGTATCGTTCTGTCCGCAGCCGTGCTTGGCGGTGGCTGGTTGGCCTATAATACGCTGTGCAAGTCACCACTTGCTGAGCACCCAACCCTGTTGATGGTGCTTCTGTTTCTGATCCTGGTCGTCCTAGGCTGGGGATTAAATCAGGTTTTTACAGGGCGCGCGATGATGCTGCATCTTGGCGCATTCACCGCCACTATCATGAGCGCAAATGTCTTCTTTATTATCATTCCGAACCAGAAAGTTGTTGTCGCGGACCTGAGGGCCGGTCGCAAACCCGATCCCAAATATGGAAAAATCGCCAAACTGCGATCGACCCATAACAACTACCTGACCCTCCCGGTGATCTTCCTGATGTTGTCCAACCATTACCCGCTGGCTTTTGCCAGCCAATACAACTGGCTGATCGCCGCGCTGGTGTTCTTGATGGGGGTCACGATCCGCCACTATTTCAACACCGTCCACGCAAAGACCGGTGAGCCACGTTGGACCTGGATTGCTACGCTGCTTCTGTTCCTTGCGGCTGTATTCCTTTCTATCGGTGGGCGGGAAAGTGAAGGCGATCCTGAGTTTGCATTGGCAGGGTCTGCCCAGGTTTTGGCCGAAGCACCCGGATTTGAAGACGTACATGAGATTGTCAGCACAAACTGCAGCATGTGCCATTCACGTGAACCCTCTTTTGATGGTATCGGCCGAGCGCCCAAGGGGATCCTGCTGGAAACGCCCGAAGATCTGGCCCGCAACGGGCGCGCCGTTTTTCTGCAAGCTGGCGTAACGCAAGCCATGCCTCCCGCAAATCTCACGTATATGGATGCAGAATCTCGCGCAGCAATTCGAGCATGGTATCGCGCCGCCGATCTAAATGGATTAGGACGTCTGTAGGTTCACGCAAAGCTGGTTAATTTCTCGTTCCGCGGCCACGCTTGGTCGTGTTAGGTCTGAATGGGCCCTCAAGATTTTGCGAACAGGCTGCGTGAGGCGAAGACAAGATGAAACCGAAATCCAAAATGGCCCGACTGACCTGCAATCTTATCCGGTTGGTTGCAATTGGGGGGCTGTGTTGGATTTCACCTGCGGCCCGGGCCGTCCCGACTGAGTTTGAAACGCCGGAAACGGATGAGGCGCTGCGTGACCGCCTTTTACGATCCTCGTCTACCTGGCAGGCCAGAGGAAAGAGTAGCAGCGCTGTGCAGGATATACTTGCTGCGGCTTTGTCGGATTATTCAAGCCTTGTACAAGTCCTGTATGACCAAGGACATTTTTCGCCCGTTGTCTCGATCAAATTGGACAACCGCGAAGCGGCAGGTATCAATCCGCTATCACTTCCTTCCAGCATAAGCGCGGTACAGCTTCTGATACACCCAGGTCCCAAGTTTACATTTGGTCAGACCTCGGTGACCCCCATGCCCACCACACCGGAAACGCCCCTGCCGGAAGGTTTTCGCAGCGGCAGCCCCGCAACAACTGCGGTACTGCGCGATGCCGCTGCCGCAGGTATTGCCGCATGGCGTCAGGAAGGGCACGCAAAAGCCCGGATCAAAGACCAAAAGATCACGGCCAACCACATCACACAACGCCTGAATGCGCAGATCCATATCGCACCTGGTCCGCGGCTTTCTTTTGGCAAACTGGCCGTTCAGGGACCAAGCGATGTGCGCGAAGATGCGATCAAACGAATTGCAGGTTTGCCCAGCGGGGAGACCTTTCACCCTGATCTTGTCGCAAAATCGGCCGCTCGCCTCAGGCGAACCGGAGCCTTCTCTTCGGTTGTGGTGCGAGAGGCAGACCATACAAACACAGACCAAACACTTGATTTCACCGCTGAAGTGACAGATCAACCCAAACGCAGGCTCACTTTTGGCGGTGAATTGACATCCGAAGGGGCGGAAATCAGCACGACCTGGATCCACCGCAATCTTTTTGGTGGAGCCGAGCGGCTGCGGTTTGAAACACGTCTATCCGGCATTGGCGGAAGCTCGGATATTGACGGGCGGATTGGCGTTCGCCTGGACCGCCCGGCCACATTGGGCCCCGATGACAGCACCTTTTATCTGCTGGAACTGGAACGTTTGGACGAAGAGCATTACACCGCTTTACAAGGACTGGGAGCCATTGGCTTAAGGCGCATTTACTCGGACACCTTAGAGGGTGAAGTCTTTTTTGGCGGGGCGAGCGCCCTTGTAACCGATGCCTTCGGGAAAAGACGCTTTCGCTATCTTGCTGCACGGGCAAAGCTGGAACAGGATTTGCGCAACAGTACTGTGAACGCGACGAATGGCCACTTCCTGTCTGGGACTGTCACGCCATTTGTCGGCGTGCGCGGATCAAAATCGGGGGTGCAGCTGAAAGGCGATGCGCGAATTTATCGCCCGATTGGTTCCAGACTGGTCGCCGCCGCCCGGCTTCAACTCGGGTCAGTCATAGGCCCTGAGTTGTCGGAGGTTTCTCCCACGCTTGGGTTCTTCTCAGGCGGCGCGGGAACCGTGCGCGGTCACGAATATCAGGCCTTTGGCGTACCAGTCGGAGATGCAACAGCGGCCGGGCGCGGCTTTATGGCACTGTCGGCCGAGCTGCGGGGCCAGATCACGGCCTCCTTTTCAGTGGTTGGTTTCTATGATGTCGGGCTTGTGTCCGAAAAGAGTTTCCCCACATCCGGCAGCAATCAGCATTCAGGTGCCGGCCTTGGCCTAAGGTATGATATCGCTGGAATCGGCCCATTAAGATTGGACGTCGCCTTTCCGGTGAGCGGAGGAACCGAAGATGGGCTGCAATTCTACATTGGCGTAGGACAAGCATTTTGAAGCTGAACCCTTTTCATATCATTGGCGTTGCACTGCTCTGCACCGCTCCAGTTGCGGCACAAGAGAAAATTTCGACCGATGAAAGCGGCGGCTTTATTGTTCGCTTTCTCGAAGACAGCCTGTCGGGAGACAACCGCGCAGTTGATGTAATCGGTTTAAGCGGAACGTTTTCTTCCCGCGCTCAGATTGAGCGGCTGACCATCTCTGATGCCGAGGGCGTCTGGCTGGAGCTGGAAGGCGCTGAATTGGATTGGAATCGAACTGCGCTTCTACGCGGGAACCTGTCCGTCAATCAGCTCGCGGCAAAACGGGTTGCGGTATTACGTGCGCCCCTTCCAACGCCAGCCGACCCGAGCCTTCCCACGCCTGAAGCGACTCCCATAAAAGTTCCAGAGCTTCCCATTGCGATAAAGCTTAACAGCTTCAAGGTAGACCAGATCGAATTGGGGGCAGCTCTGATTGGCCAGGACAGTGTCTGGTCGCTCGGTGGAGCTCTGTCGCTTATCGAAGGGGATTTGGATGCCGCACTGGATCTGGACCGGCTGGACCGGGAAGGCGACAGTTTGCGCCTGCATCTTGATGTGGGGTCGGGAACAGAAGGAGCGAATGTCGCTCTTGTTGCAAGCGAAGCAGCAGGCGGCATCGTAGGCAGCCTGTTCCCTCTTCCCGAGGCACCGCGACTCGACCTGACATTAAAAGGATCCGGCCCGTTGTCGGATTTTCGAGCAGATCTTGAATTCAAAGCAGAGAACCTCGCAAAGGTTGATGGCCAGATCCTGTTGATCGCCCCGGATACATCCGACTCCGAAACCCCGAAAGGGCTGGAATTTTCAGCCGATCTCAACGGGGATATAGACGCCTTGATACCGCAGGTGTATCGGCCGTTTTTCGGCCCCGACATGAGAATGCGCGTAAAGGGTGAGCAATTTGAAAACCCCAATGGCACACAAGGCATCGCATTGCATTCGCTTGCGCTCAGCAGCAAGGCGTTGCGATTAAGAGGGACAGCCCTGGTTGAAAACGGGCAGTTGGAAACTGCCAACCTGCGCGCCACGGTTCATCCCGAAGAGGGGCAAACCCGCGTCATCCTGCCCGTTGCAGGAGGTCAAACCTCGGTATCGGAAATCACCCTGACCGCGCAGAAAGCAACGGGTCCGGATTGGTCTTTGCGCGCGGATGTCGATAATCTCGTGACAGCCGGTGCCCACGTTGGACAAGCACGGCTGGTGATGGACGGCCAACTGAGCCAAGAACCTTTTAATCTAGAGGCCGCAACCCGCGCGCAGGTCATCGGGCTGCGGCTGGACGATCCAGCGCTTACGGCAGCATTGGGCGACACGCTCCAGTTTGAGACCCAACTCTCTGCCGACGGACAAGACTTTGCTGCGCGCGGTTTGAAGCTCTGGTCCAATGATTACGCGATTGAGGGGGATATCACCGTTGCAAGCTGGGCGGATGGGTTAAAAGTTTCCCCGGACGTTCAGGCCGAAATCTCGAACCTTGCGCGCCTGGCCCCGTTGACAGGGCTCGACTTATCGGGAACCGCATCTGCCCAGCTGTTGGGAAATTATACCCCCCTCAGCGGCGCATTTGCCGTTGATCTGAATGCGCAAACACAGGAATTGGCCACAGGCATTGCGCAAATTGATCCGATGATCGCCGGCTCCAGCGCTTTGACGTTCAATGCGTCTCGCGATGGCGATGGTCTGCGGGTCGAAAGTTTCCGGCTGAACGCGCCAGGACTTGAAGCAAAAGCCGCCGGCCAACTTAGCAGCGAAGACGGCTCACTGGAAATTTCGGCCAAGATCGCGGATCTGAAACCGTTGTTTCCACAGGCGTCCGGCCCGCTCGAGATTGTCGGCGATATTGGCCGTCAAAAAGACCAATTTGATGGGGTGATCACCTTAAAGGGCCCTCATAGTTCGGACCTGAAGCTCACAGGCACTGCTAATTTAGACGGTCAGGCCAATCTGAAACTGGATGCAACCCTCCAACGTCTGGAGCGGTTTCTGCCGCAGCTGTCGGGTTCGCTGACAGCCAAGGGGTCCGCACAGCGCGATGCGGGCGTCTGGCAGGTTGATCTGGGCGCACAGGGTCCCGCTGGTGTCGAAGCAAAGGTTGCAGGCAGCTGGGATGAGACTGCCGCCCAAGCGGACATCAATGCAAAAGGTCGCCTTCGGTTGGATGTCGCCAATCTTTTCATTGCGCCGAACCTTTTAACCGGCCTGGCGGACTTTGACCTGTCGCTGAAGGGCTCACCCAGTCTGGAAAACGTATCTGGCAATGTCAGCACTGGCGGCAGCCGTTTGGTTCTGCCTGACGCAAAACAGCAGGTAGAGGATATTTCAGGTTCAATCCAACTGGCCAATTCCCGCGCGAGTCTGAACCTTGCGGCGCGCCCCCAAGATGGCGGCCAGCTGCGAATCGACGGCCCAGTGGCCCTGACGGCTCCCTTTGTCGGAGACCTCTCACTTGGCCTGGACAATGTGGTTGTGACGGACAATCTTCTCTATCGAACTGAGGTTGGCGGCAAGCTGCGGCTAAGCGGCCCTTTGGCAAGTGCAGCTGTATTGACCGGCCAAATCGACGTGGGTGAGACGAATATCAATATCGCCAGCGCAGGTGGGGCCATTGATGCCGCACCAATCCCGACGATTCGCCATGTTGGTGAACCCCCAGATGTCTATAGAACCAGAGCACGCGCCGGTCTGACTGAAACCGGGGCTGCAAGCGGAAGCAGCACCCTGGCATTGGATCTGCTGATAAACGCCCCCAAACGTATTTTTGTCCGCGGACGGGGCCTGCGCGCGGAACTGGGTGGCAGCTTACAGATTCGTGGCAGCGCAAACGCACCAGAACCGGCCGGGCAGATCAATTTGGTTCGGGGGAGCTTTGACATTCTCGGGCGGCGCCTCGCTCTGGACGATGGACAGATCTCTTTGGTCGGAAGCCTGATCCCCTTTCTCGACTTTTCGGCCTCCAGCAATACGTCCGAAGGCACTGCAAACCTGCGGATTTCAGGACCGTTAAACGCGCCTCGGATCGAAGTAACCGCGGAACCAAACCGCCCCAGTGAAGAAGCGCTCGCTCTTTTGTTGTTCGGGGACAATGTTCAGGACCTGTCCCCTCTCGCCCTCGCGCGTTTGGCAGCATCCGCGGCACGGCTAAGTGGGCGCAGCCTGGGGGCGCAAGGCAAACTTGAAGAAGAAACTGGCGTCGACGACGTTGACATCGGCTTTGACAATCTGGGCACAGGGGAGTTGGGTTTGGGCGGCTACGCAGCTGAGAATGTTTACACCGATTTTAACATAAACACGCGCGGTGATAGCGAATTGTCCATCAATCTTGACTTAAACCAGAACCTGTCAGTCTCTGGCACCGTGGACAGCGCCGGGCAAACCGGTATCGGCTTGTTCTTTAAACGTGACTATTAGCGGTATCGCATAATGGAAGAACATATCACACCAGTGGATGCTGTAGTTATCGGGAGAAACGAAGGGGAGCGCCTGCTCACCTGCTTGCGTTCCCTGAAAGGCCAGGTGCGACGCCTCATCTATGTTGATAGCGGCTCGACCGATGGGTCCGTTGAGGCTGCATATAACCTGGGTGCCGATGTCGTAGCTCTGGATATGAGCCGCCCGTTCACCGCAGCTCGCGCACGCAACGCAGGCCTTGCCCATCTTGATGGAGAAGACGGGTTTGTCCAGTTTGTGGATGGGGATTGTGAAGTGGTCCCGGACTGGATCAAGTCCGCACGGGCTTTTCTAGAGACACATCCGGATGTTGCAGTCGTCTGCGGCCGCCGACGGGAACGTGCTCCTGAAGCCTCTCTGTATAACCGTTTTTGTGATCGCGAATGGGACACCCCAGTTGGTGAAACCAAAGCCTGCGGAGGAGATGCCTTGATACGACGCTCTGCCCTTCGATCAGTCGGCGGGTATCGGGATGATCTGATTGCAGGAGAAGAGCCCGAATTATGCGTACGTCTGCGCGCGAACAGGTGGCAGATCTGGCGCCTTGATGCAGAGATGACCTTGCACGACGCCCAAATGACCAAATTTTCCCAATGGTGGAAACGCACACGGCGTGCGGGTCACGCTTTTGCTGAAGGCGCGTCCATTCACGGCGCTGCCCCTGAATTTCACTGGGTCCATGAAACGCGACGTGCGCTCTTTTGGGGAGCCGCCTTACCCGCAGTCATTCTTATTGCCGGTGTCCTGTACGCGCCTTTGTACTGTCTGTTTATGATCTACCCCGCTCAAATGGCCCGCTTATCCAGACGCATGGTCTTCGATGAGGCCATTTTCAGCGTCATCGGAAAATTCGCTGAGGCCCAGGGCGCACTTGAATTCTACAAGAATCAGGTTTTCGGTCAGCGCCGGGGAATTTTGGAATATAAGTGAGGTGCCTGCATACGCAGCCGAAGAGCACTCACTATCTGCCTTGGCAGAATAGCAACGCACTTCAGGTATCTCGGACCAAGGCGCAACGGACTGCTGAGTGCCCTCCACAACCATTCCAGAGCAAGATCGCGAACCCATTTGGGTGCACGTCTTTGATGCCCGCTTAGAAAATCTAGCCCTGCTCCCACAGATGCGAAACCCACGACCGGTGCGATCAAACGCCCTCGCTCCGCCATGCGTTCCTGCTTTGGAGCGCCAAGCGCGAGAAAGCAGAGGCCGATTCCTTTTTGTTGTAATGTAAACAGGATCCAGGCTGCTTCCTCACTATCGGGATCCAGACGTCCCGGCGCATACGTCCAAGCCACATTCAAACCCGGGATTTGATCCCGCAAGGCATCCGCCGCCCCTTTCAGAGCGTCATCCGTACTTCCGATAAGGGCGACAGATGCGCCAGCCTCGGCAGCCCATGCACAGAGAGGGCGAACCATATCCGAACCCGGCATGAGTGAAACCGGACGTCTAGCAAGCTGAGAAAGCCACACAATCGGTCGACCATCCGCGACAACAATATCTTGCGCCTGATACGCCTTGAGAAACCCATTTGAACAGGACATTTTCACAAGGTGATCAAGATTAATTGTAGCGAGCGCAAACCCTCTTTTCGCCGTCAAACGGGCGAAAACCTCTTTTTTTAAGCTGTCGCGCGTCGGGACATTGACGCGCACACACTCATCACCAAACTGGAACTTCACACCCTACCCCCGAGTCGGCACTACCAATGCCACGAAGCAAACCTTATCATGCCTTATTGAAGTCATAACAAGAAATCAAAATGTCTTTATCCTGAATACACCGTATTATGCCAGGAAATTACTGAAATACCGGATAGCCGTACCTAGCCCAAGGGTTATTTGGCGTCGTAAAGAGGATGGATGCCGAATTCGATTGCCTCTATTATGCTGGTCGTTTGGCCTGCCGTCAGTGTTATTCTGTTCCAGCGTTTATCCTTGGAGCGGGCTGTTTTATGGTGTTTGGTCGCCGGCTACTTACTTCTGCCGCCTGTGGCGGAATTCGACCTGCCATTGGTTCCAGATTTAAATAAATTATCGATTCCATCCGTCGTTGTTTTTCTGCTCTGTGTTTTTGTACTAAAAAAACGAATCTCTTTTTGGCCCAAACCTCTGTTGGGCAAAGGGTTGGTTGTTCTTTTTGTGCTTGGTGTCGTTCCCACAGTCCTAACCAACCGAGAAACATTGATTTTTGAAACGGTTCAAAACGCGGCCCCCACCGTTTTTTTTAACGCGGCGGTTCCCGGGTTGCGGCTGATTGACCTAGGGTCAGTTATCACCAACCAACTCATCGTCCTCATTCCGTTTTTTGTGGGAAGGCGATTTCTCTCTTCTGAGGAAGGGCAAAAAGAAATAGCAATCGCACTGGTCGTCTCAGCTCTGGTCTACTCCATTCCCGGACTGATCGAAATTCGGTTAAGCCCACAGATGAACACTTGGATATACGGGTTTTTCCAGCACGATTTCACACAAACAATCCGGCAAGGCGGATATCGACCGCTTGTGTTTCTTGAGCACCCCTTGTGGTATGCTCTTTTTATTTCCTACGCCCTCATGAGCGCGGCGATTTTGTACAAAGCACACGACGGAAGGTCAAAAACCCGCTTTTTGGGGATACTTCTCTACTTGTCAGTATTTCTTTTCCTGTGCAAAAGCCTTGCTACTCAACTTTATGCACTGTGCTTCATACCGTTGATCCTATGGTGCCCGTTACGTACGCAGCTTAGGGTCTGCATGTTGCTTGGATTGGTGGCGATTGTTTACCCGATGCTGCGAAATTTCGAGATTATCCCCTTGGATGCAATCATGGCGCAGGCTCAAAGCTTCAGTGAAGAACGTGCGCAATCATTGGGATATAGATTAGATAACGAAGAAATGATGTTGGCCCGCGCCGGGGAAAAACCGCTCTTTGGTTGGGGGGGCTGGGGGCGCAACCTTGTTCGAGATACACAGACAGCAGAAATCATCTCAATCCCGGATGGGCGGTGGATTATCGTCTTTGGAACGTTTGGCTGGGTTGGATATGTGGCTGAGATGGGTCTTTTGACACTTCCCCTCTTCTATTTCTGGCAGCAAATGCGTACCCAGAAACCTGAGCATGTTTCTCCTTACATAGGTGTTCTGATCATGGTGTTAACGGTTACTTTGGTGGACATGTTGCTGAACGCCACGCTGATCCCCTTTACGTGGCTTTGCTCCGGGGCTCTTCTTGGATACGCGGAACGCCTGAAAAACCCGAGTATAAATGAGGAGCAGCGCAAACTGTTTGCTGGCAACCTGGTTATGGGTCAAGGAGGTGCTCCCGAAGACCGACGTAGCTTGATGTGATGCCAAGGTTTCTTTACCGTTACAGCGCCTTAGTCGTATCAAAGCACGACTTGCAGCCCACATAAAGCGGAAGACATCTGGTACATGCTTCAAGGTTGAGGCGCGCAAATCAGCGTCAGTCCGGTAGTTTCTGTACGGATTGCATGGCTAAATCCGAGCCGCAATTTGTTTTGAATGATTAGAGTTAGACAAGGTTCAATGGTAAAATGACAATTGAGGGAAATGCGGTGACCGACAGACCTGCATCTGGCGATATTGCAATTGTCGGAATGTCAGTGTCTCTGCCCGGTGCGCAATCGGCACAGGACTATTGGCGCAACCTCAAAAACGGCATCTGCTCGATTGAGACGCTGGATGACGAGGCTATTTTGGCGGCCGGTGAACGTCCGGCCCTGCTTTCGGATCCGAACTATGTGCGGTCAGCAGCAAGGCTTCATGGGTTTGATGAGTTTGATGCAGACTTCTTTGGTTTTTCGCCAAAAGAAGCGGCTATTCTGGACCCCCAGCACCGTAAGTTCCTAGAAGTGGTCTGGGAGGCGCTTGAACAAGCAGGACATGTTCCGGAAGCCGTAAATGGCCCCATCGGCGTTTACGCGGGCTGTGGCATGGGCAGCTATTTCTATTTCAACATCTGCTCCAATGCCGGGCTTGTGGACGATGTGGGCATGTTCCTGCTCCGGCACACCGGAAACGACAAAGACTTTCTGACCACGCGCGTCAGCCATGTCTTTGACCTCAAAGGGCCTTCGGTGAACATCCAGACAGCCTGCTCAACGTCACTCGTTGCCGTCCATTATGCCTGCGAAGCACTGCGTAATGGCGATTGTGCAATGGCACTTGCGGGAGGGGTCACCATCGAGCTCCCACAAGGCCGCGGATACCTCTACAAAGAGAATGAAATCCTGTCACCAGATGGTCGTTGCCATGCCTTTGACCACCGCGCCCAGGGCACGGTGTTTGGCTCAGGCGCCGGTGCAGTCGTACTGCGTCGCCTGGAGGACGCAATTGCGGACGGGGATCATATCTGGGCGGTCATCAAAGGCTCTGCTATCAACAACGATGGTGCGGACAAGGCGGGGTATCTGGCACCATCGGTTGGCGGACAATCCGACGCTGTGCGCAAAGCGCTCAAAGCAGCCAATGTCGCGGCTGACACCGTGGACTATGTGGAGTGCCATGGCACCGGCACATATCTGGGAGACCCCATCGAAGTATCGGCGCTGACCGAAGCATATCGCGACAGCACCGAAGAAATCGGGTTTTGCCGTATTGGATCTGTCAAAACCAATATTGGCCATTTGGATACCGCTGCTGGCATTGCCGGTTTAGCCAAAACAGCGCTTGCTCTCAAACACAAGGAAATCCCGCCGTCCCTGGGCTTTGAAGCACCAAACCCGGCCATCGATTTTGAAACCTCACCGTTTAAGGTCGCAAGTGAGCTTACCCCATGGACGTCGCACAAAGGGCCAAGGCGGGGAGCCATCAATGCCTTGGGCGTTGGTGGCACTAACGCACATGCAATCTTGGAAGAGGCACCAGACCGTGGCCCATCCGAGGAAAGCGATTTTCCGTTTCATGTCCTGTGCATTTCCGGCCAAAACAAATCCGCATTGGACGCCAATACTGCGGCTTTGGCAGAGCATCTGCGGTCGAACCCAGGCCTGAACATGGCAGATGTCGCCTTTACCCTCAAAGAAGGGCGACGAGGTTTTGCCAAACGTCGTGTTGTCGTTGCGGAAACCGCGCAAGAAGCGGCTGAGGCTCTGGCAGAGATGAACCCACGCCGGGTCTTTACCCATGACCATTTGGGAGCTGCACCCGAGGTTGTGTTCATGTTCCCGGGCGGGGGTGCACAGTATGCAGGAATGGCACGCGACCTTTATGAGACCGAGCCTGTATTTGCCGACGCCGTGGATCGTGGGCTCGACCATCTTCAGAAAAGTCTGGATTACGACATCCGCCAGATCTGGTTGCCAGAAGAAGATGACGAGGCAGAGGCCAATGCCAAACTGCAAAAGCCTTCTGTCCAGCTGCCGTTGATCATGATTGTTGAATATGCGCTGGCGCAGCTCTGGATAAGCTGGGGGGTGAAACCTGCGGCTCTTGTGGGCCATTCCATGGGGGAGAATACCGCAGCCTGTCTGGCAGGTGTTTTGTCTTTCGAAGACTGCATTGATCTCGTACTTCTGCGCGGTCGGCTTTTTGACACGGTGCCTCAAGGTGGCATGCTTTCGATCTCATTGCCGCTGACGGAAGTCGAAGCGATTGTCGGTGATGAACTGGACATAGCCAGCGTAAATGCGCCCAATTTGACTGCGGTCTCCGGCCCGCAAGAGGCATTGGATCAACTGTCGGCAACGCTTTCACAAAGAGAAATCCAACATCAACGCATCCCGATCGATATCGCGGCACACAGCCGAATGTTGGACGCCATACTTGGCGAATATGGCGCATTTTTGCGCGGCTTGGATCTAAAAGCACCTCAACTGCCTATCCTATCCAACCGCACCGGCCGGACTCTCACTGCGGACCAAGCGACCGATCCCGAGTACTGGGTTGCACAACTGCGAAATACGGTACGTTTTGCGGATTGCATCGAAACTCTTGCCGCAACACCCGGTCGCGTCTTTCTTGAAGTCGGCCCTGGCAAGGCGTTAAGCTCACTTGCGCAAATGTCTCCGACCATAAAAACAGGGCAAGTGCTGAGTTCCCTGCGCCACCCTGACCAAGATGTGATGGATGATGCCTATTTCTTTGGTGTGATCGGTCGTCTTTGGGCCTGCGGCGTAGAGGCCGATTGGGCGCAGATCTGGGGCGACGCCAAGCGTCACCGGCTCCCGCTGCCGACTTATGCGTTCCAACGCAGTCGCTATTTCATTGAGCCGGGGCAAACCACACAAGTGGACGAGCTGCCCCATCCAAACCGCCAGGACGATATACGCGACTGGGGATACCGCCCCGTCTGGCGTCCCAAACTGGCGGATTGCGTGTGGGATGTTGAGCTGGATCTGGCGGACGCCAGACAAAATTGGCTGATCTTTGAAGACGACGCAGGCTTTGCGGCACCGGCGATTGCAGCGTTGCGCGCTGCGGGCCACTTTGTTGCAACGGTTAAGCCTGGCGATACCTACGCCCGTATGGCCAAAGACCACTTCATCCTCGCCCCGGAAGAAGGGCGTTTTGGCTATGAAGCCCTTCTGGCGGAGCTCGTTGAGGAAGGCCTTATGCCGCAAAAAGTGGCTCATTTCTGGCTTGTAACCAAAGCCGAGACCTACCGCCCGGGCTCTTCCTTTTTTGACCGAAACCTCGAAATGGGGTTCCACTCTCTCACCGCGCTGGCCCAGGCTCTTGGGAATGCAGAGCCGGAAGGCCCTGTGCATGTCATATCTTTCACAACCGGCGCAGCCCAGCATCGAGACGAGCCTCTGCCCTACCCTGAAAAAGCGATGATTGCAGGTCCAATGGGGGTCATGCCGCGCGAATTGCCCGGCGTGACATGTACAACGGTAGATATCGAACTGCCCAAGGTTCCCGGAACGTTTGAACAACTCTTGGGTAAAGAAAGCCCAGATCTGACACACCGCCTGTTGGAAGAACTCATTGCAGAGCCCACAGCGGATGTCGCGCTCTGGCGGGGCGACAAGCGGTTCGCACTGAACTGGCGCGCTTTGCCGCTGGATGCGGCAGACACCCCACCGATCCGCAAGGGCGGCACATATGTGATTACCGGTGGCTTTGGCGGGATCGGCCTTACCATTGCGGCCCACCTGATGCAGCACTATGACGCCAATATTGCGTTGGTCGCACGCAAGGGCCTTCCACCGCGCGAAAACTGGGAGAGCTACCTCGCCAGCCACAGCCCGGCCAATACCGTGGTCCGCCGCATTCGGGCGGTTCAGGCTTTGGAGGACCTCGGCCATGGCAGCATCCTTCCACTGGGCGGCGATGTGTCGAACAGTGGCGATATGCGCCGCATCAAAGAACACGTTGAACATGAGTTCGGCCCGGTCACGGGGCTATTCCACGGCGCAGGCCACATAAATGACGGGCCTATTCTTGCCAAAAGTGAAGACCAGATCGCCAAAGTATTTGACCCAAAGGTTGCTGGCCTTCGGGTGTTGGAACACGTCTACGCAGATGCGGCACTTGATCTTATTGTGCTGTTTTCCTCCTCATCGACAGCGACCCGCCCTGCCGGGCAGGTCGATTACATCGCTGCCAATGAATATTTGAATGCATGGGCCAAACAACAGAACGCCAAAAGCAAAGGACCGCAGGTTCTTGCCCTGAATTGGGGTGTCTGGAGCGATGTCGGCATGGCGTCTGATGCAATGGCGGCACGCCTTGGTGGCACTGGTCCAAGCGAGCGCGAGCCCAGTCCCTTGGCTTTGTTTGACAGCCAAGGCTTCGATGGGTTTGGGCAGCGTTATTTTGCTGCACAGATATCATCGGATCATTGGCTGGTTGATGAACATCGCACCAAGGCTGGTACTGCGCTTGTGCCTGGAACCGGCTATATCGAGTTTATGGCCGAGGCTCTGCGTGGCGCGGGTTATGATGGCGCATTTACCCTGGAAGACCTTTATTTTCTGCGCCCCTTTGTTGTTGCCGATGGTACGAGCCGCGAATTGGTCTTGCGCCTCATTGCTGACGACAGCGGATATGAGGTTCAGATTCTGGGCGCTGCCGAGGCCGGATTTGCACTGGTCGCAGAAGGGCGTATTCGCCTGGGAACACAACCAGCACCCGATCTGAACCTGTCCGCAATCAAGTCTCGGGTCTCGGAAAAACTGGAACCGGTGGCGGGCCGTTTACGCTCACCGCAAGAAGCACATCTTACATTCGGCCCGCGATGGCATGTGCTGTCTGAAGCCGCAACCGGAGAACAGGAAGGATTAGCGGCACTGACTTGCGCCGCATCCGCCGCCAATGATGGTTGCATCCTGCACCCTGGGCTGATGGATCTGGCAACGGGATGGGCAATGTCCCTTGCTCCAAGCTACAGGGACGATGCGCTGTGGGTTCCCGTCAGTTATGACAGTATCCGTGTGTATTCCGACCTGCCCCCGGACGTTATCAGCCATGTGCAGCTGAACCGTGCCGATGATGACGGGTTTGCCACTTTTGACATTACACTGACTGACCCCAAAGGGCGGGTCCTTGTGGATGTAAAAGGCTTCCAGATGAAACGTCTCGCGAGCGGATTTGACACAACGGCGCGTGCCACCTCCGACTTTACGGCTGAGGAATTGGGACTGGCAAAGCCCCAAACGGCAACGCCGCTGTCTGGGGAAGAGCGGCGCCTGCAGCATAATATTGCAAATGGTATCCGTGCGAAGGACGGCGGAGAAGCTCTGGAACGAGCAATTGCCGCCGGAACGGCCCAGGTTGTTGTTTCTTCGCTCCCGCTCCCGGATCTGATTGCCCAGGCCGCCCACCGAAGTGATATGCAAGGCGAGCAGCAGGTTTTTGAACGCCCGCAACTGGACACCGACTATGTCGCGCCACGCAATTCCGTGGAACAGACACTGGCGGACATGTTCGCTTCGCTCCTTGGTGTCTCGCAGGTTGGCATAGAGGACAGTTTCTTTGACCTCGGCGGACATTCCTTGATTGCCGTGCGTCTTTTTGCCCAGGTCAAGCGCACCTTTGGCGTGGAGTTTCCAATTTCAATTCTGTTTGAAGCGCCAAGCGTCCTGACGCTTGCAGAGCAGATCATCGCACGCTCTGGTGGAAATGTGACCCATGCTGACGGGGGGGAGAACACTGCTAGAGAACCCGCTGTCTCGCACAAGCATCTGGTGCAGCTCCATTCCGGCGACGGAACAGGTCGGCGGCCATTCTTCTTGGTTGCAGGTATGTTTGGAAATGTTCTGAACCTTCGCCACCTGGCGCTGATGGTTGGGCAGGACCGTCCGGTTTATGGCCTGCAAGCCAAAGGTCTGATTGGCTCGGATGAGCCGCACAGGCGTCTGGAAGATGCCGCCCGCGCCTACATCGAAGAAATCCGCACGATCCAGCCTGATGGCCCCTATTTGCTGGGTGGTTTCTCGGGCGGTGGTTTGACCGCCTATCAGATGGCGCAGCAATTGAAATCTGAAGGGGTCGACACGGCCGCTTTGGTCCTTCTTGATACGCCGCTACCCATGCGCCCGGAATTGTCTCGTCAGGATAAGGCCCTGATCAAAATTCAGGAGTTGAAATCAAAAGGCTTTGGCTACCTGCTGGAATGGGCCAAGTCCCGCATCGCCTGGGAATTTGAGAAACGTAGGGCGAACCCAGCCGAAAGCGGGCATGCTCCGGAATTCAACAACCGCAAGATCGAACTGGCCTTTCGCGAGGCAATCAGCGTCTATGAACTTCAACCCTGGAAGGGAAACATGACCCTATTCCGGCCACCGCTTGATCGCCATTGGCAGGTCAGCAACGGGAAATGGGTCTCTGCCGCGCGTGAGTATGTATTTGCAGACAACGATTGGACGCGCTGGGCTGCGAATGTGGATGTGATCGAGGTCCCTGGCGATCATGACAGTATGGTTCTGGTTCCCAATGTTTCGGTTCTTGCAGGCAATGTAAAAACGGTATTGGACAAGGCAGATCTGAAAGCGCGCGCCTCAGCCACCAAACACAAGGAGGCGGCCGAGTGAACCAGCCTCAAGCCAAGGACAAGCAATCGGTTCTGGTCA
The DNA here is from genome assembly GCF_056159265.1 of Epibacterium sp. ABZ3_068. NCBI lineage: Bacteria > Pseudomonadati > Pseudomonadota > Alphaproteobacteria > Rhodobacterales > Roseobacteraceae > Epibacterium > Epibacterium sp. ABZ3_068. The sequence goes on along the minus strand of NZ_JBSWUV010000001.1, from coordinate 2,162,095 downwards.
TCTTACTCAACTATAAAACGCCTGAGATGACGATCAAATCTCTCCGCGCTGCGATGGCAGCAATGGAGGATCTGTCAGGCGAAATTGTGGTGATTGACAATGACTCTGGTGACGGCTCGCTTGATAAAATCCACGCGGCCGCAGAGCACGCGGGCTGGCTGGCCACCGGGCGGCTTCGGTTAATCCAGTCGCCGGTCAATCACGGATTTGGGGCAGGTATGAACATAGGCATAAACGCAGGCCTGTCCGACGGCAGCCGCCCAGCGTTTTATTATCTTCTGAACTCGGACGCCTTTTGCAATTCGGATACAATCGAAGCCCTGCGCGCCTTTATGTCGGACACACCAAAAGCCGGGATCGCGGGGTCCTATGTGCATGGCCTCGAAGGAGACCCACATTGCACCGCCTTCCGGTTTCCAACAGTTGCAAGCGAATTTGAAGGTGCCGCGCATACCGGGTTAATCACTCGGCTCCTGCCCAATGTAAGCGTGCCGATGGAGTTGCCAACCACGTCCACACGGGTGGACTGGACAGCCGGGGCCAGCTTCATGATCCGCTCTGACGTGATCCAGGACGTGGGTGGGTTTGATGAAACCTTCTTCCTCTATTTCGAGGAAACGGAATTGTGCCATCGGGCAGCACGCGCCGGATGGGAGACCTATTACGTGCCAGACAGCCGGATTGCGCATGTGGGATCGGTGTCGACAGGAATGAAGTCGTGGACCCGAACGCCCAGCTATTGGTTTAATTCGCGTTGGCATTACTTTGTGAAGCTCCATGGGCGGGGATACGCTTTTACTGCAACACTTGCCCTTCTGGCTGGAAATGCGATTTACGGGTTGCGTCGTATTTTCCAGACCAAACCACAGATGAACCCCGATAGATTTTGCCGCGACCTCTTGGCCCATATGTGCCAGCAGCTCCGTCCAAAACATGAATTTGAAACGCGCCCCCTATCGTCTGAGCCGAAGGAGCCGAAATGACACATTTTTCCGCCGTTTTGATTGGTAATGAATCGCTTTTGATTGGCTGTGCGGACCAGGTTCTGGCGCGTGGTCACAAAATCCGCGCGGTGGTGTCGGAGCAAGCGGACATTGCCGTTTGGGCAGCTGGCAAGGACATACCTGTGCTCGCCCACCCGGCTGAGATTACCGAAGGGTTTGATTGGCTTTTGTCCATCGCAAACCTGCGGATGATCCCCGAAACAGTACTGAGCCGCGCAGCCTGCGGAGCGGTCAACTTCCACGATGGCCCCTTGCCCGCCTATGCCGGTTTGAACACGCCCAATTGGGCCTTGATCAACGGTGAGCCCCAGCATGGTATTACCTGGCATGTCATCGAAGGCGGAGTTGACGAAGGGGATATTCTGGCTCAGCGTATGTTTGAAGTCGCCTCAGATGAAACGGCATTCAGCCTGAACTCCAAATGCTATGCCGCTGCGATGGATAGCTTTCCGGACGTGCTTGCGCAATTGGAAGCCGGTGAACTGAAACGGCAACCACAAGACCTGAGTCTACGCCGGTATTTTGCCAAGGCGGATCGGCCTTTTGCAGGGGGAACACTTGATTTTAACAAGCCTGCTGCAGATCTGGCGCGCCTTGTACGCGCCTTGGACTTTGGAGAATATTGGAACCCTCTCTGTGCGCCCAAGCTAATCTTTGACGGCCAAGTTCTTATTGTCGGCGAAGCGAAAACGGCAGAGGCCACAGGCGCGCCGGGCACCGTTGTTCAACTAGAAAGAAGCTCACTCACAATCGCCTGTAAAGACGGAGCGATCCGCCTGTCTTCCGTAACCCGACCGGACGGCAGCAGTTTGGACCTGAGCAAGCTCGTCACAGAAGGCGCAACGCTGGCTGTGCCTGACGGTCCTGCGCTTTCTGAAATAGATGCAGCGCTCAAGGCCGCCCAGAACGGTGAACATTATTGGCGCAAAGCCCTTGCCAAGATGCAGCCACTTCCAGTCCCTTTGGCAAAAGAAACCGGTTCAGAGGGGTGGATTACCGAAGCGATCACTGTCCCGACCGGGCTAACACCGGCGGAAATTGCAACTGCAACCTCCGCTTGGGCGCTACTGAGTGCGGGCGAGGAATTTGGTGACATCGCTTTGCGGGTGTCGAGAATGACCGATGTTCCTGGATGCGTCACAGATTGGGGACCACTGCAAACACGGCGCGACGAAGCATTCTCAGACGCGGTTTCCCGCATCGAAAACGAGATCGAAAAAGCGCAGCGGTTCGGCGGCTTCCCTTGTGATCTGATCGCCCGTGCACCTGACGTTTCCCCGCAGGGTGTACCGCCCGTTGCGGTTTCACTGGGCGTAGAAGGTCCTGTTTCAGGCGCGCTTTTAACCCTAACCGTCATGGAGGGATCCGCCACCTTACATTGCGACGCTCACACATTGGACCCCAGCTCAATCGCCCTGCTAAAATCACGGCTTGAGCTCGTTTTGAATAATGTGGCAGCGCATGGAGCCAAGGCAATCAAGACCTTGCCCATCCTGCCAGAAGCAGAGCGCAAACTGGTTTTGGAAGACTGGAACCAAACTGCCTGCGATTATGCGCCGGATCTGACCATTCATGCCGCGTTTGAGGCGCAAGTCTCAAAAACACCAGATGCAATTGCCTTGGTTTTTGAAGGGCAGAGGCTGACATATGGCCAACTGAACGCACGTGCCAATGCCGTGGCCCAGCGCCTTCAGGATATGGGCGTCAAGCCGGGCGCTCATGTGGGGCTATTTATCCGCCGCTCGATGGATCTGGTGGTCGCAGCCTACGGTGTGCTTAAAGCAGGTGGAGCCTATGTGCCTTTGGACCCGGCCTACCCCGCCGACCGCATTGCCCATTACGTCAAGGACAGTGCGGCCAGCGTCATTATCACCCAGACGGCTTTGGCCGACAGCCTGCCGCAATCCGGCGCGTCTGTTTTGGACATCGCCTCGCTCTCAGACGCGGAGCTGGACACCAACATTAATGGCGGCGCGACTGGCGAAAATCTCGCCTATCTGATCTACACCTCTGGTTCTACCGGCCTGCCCAAAGGGGTGATGGTCAAACACGTAAATGTCTCTAACTTTTTTACCGGAATGGATCAGCGCATCCCATTCCAGGAAGGCGACAGCTGGCTGGCGGTCACTTCTCTCTCTTTTGACATTTCGGTGCTGGAACTTTTCTGGACCTTGTCGCGCGGTCTCAAACTGGTTCTGTCCAGCGATGAAAGCCGTCTGGAACTGTCCAACGGTCCTATCGCGATGAGCGACCGCAAAATGGAGTTCAACCTGTTCTATTGGGGAAATGATGACGGTGCGGGCCCCAAGAAATATGAACTTTTGCTGGAAGGTGCAAAGTTTGCCGACAAGCACGGCTTTAATGCGGTCTGGACGCCAGAGCGCCACTTCCATGCCTTTGGCGGCCCCTACCCCAATCCATCTGTGACCGGCGCAGCCGTTGCGGCCGTGACCCAAAACATTGGCGTGCGGGCGGGCTCCTGCGTCGCACCGCTGCATCACCCCGCGCGTATCGCCGAGGAATGGGCCGTTATCGACAATCTGACCAACGGGCGCGCGGGCATTGGGTTTGCTTCAGGCTGGCAACCAGATGATTTCATTCTGCGGCCGGAGAATACCCCCCCGGAAAACAAAGCTGCCATGTTTGAAAGCATCGAAACCGTTCGCAAGCTCTGGCGCGGTGAGGAGGTCGCATTTCCACGTAAAGACGGCGGTGAACACAGCGTTCTGTCGCAACCTCGACCGGTGTCAAAGGAGTTGCCCGTGTGGGTCACCACCGCAGGCAATCCTGAAACCTGGCGCGAGGCAGGTAAGGTTGGCGCAAACGTTCTCACCCACCTTTTGGGGCAAAGCATTGATGAAGTCGCGGGCAAGATCCGCATCTATCATGAGGCCCTGCGCGAGGCGGGCCATGATCCGGCAAATTTTGCAGTCACTTTGATGTTGCATACCTACCTGGCCGAAACCCGCGAACAAGCCCGCAAGATCGCGCGCGAACCAATGAAGGACTACCTGCGTTCAGCCGCTGGCCTGATCAAGCAGTACGCCTGGGCCTTTCCGGCGTTCAAACGCCCCGAAGGTGTGAAAAATCCGTTTGAAATGGACCTCGGCAGTCTCTCCGGCGAAGAGCTGGAAGCCATTTTGGATTTTGCCTTTGAACGCTACTTCGAAGAGTCTGGTCTCTTTGGAACCATCTCCGATGCGGTTCAACGTGTTGAGGAGCTGAAACGCATTGGCGTGGATGAGGTTGCCTGCCTGATTGATTATGGCATTGCGCCTGACGTGGTGCTTGACGGACTGATCCCCTTGGCCGAAGTCCTTCGTCTGTCCAATGCACCGCAGGAACTGGCCGCAGATGACTTCTCACTCGCTGCGCAGATGATCCGGCACAATGTAAGCCACATGCAATGTACCCCCTCTATGGCACGCATGATCACCATGAATGACGAAGCGCGCATGGCAACGGGCCGTTTGCAACATCTTTTGGTCGGAGGCGAAGCATTGCCAGGCGATCTGGTGGCCTCTTTGCGGGAAAACACACATGCCAGAATCCACAATATGTATGGCCCGACCGAGACCACGATTTGGTCCACGGTCCAGACGCTGGACGATGTTCCATCCGGTGTCGCGGACATAGGGACACCTATCGCAAATACCACTATTCTGGTTGTGGATGACGGCGGACGCCCGCAACCAGTTGGCGCCCCCGGGGAGCTGTTGATTGGCGGCGCAGGTGTCACGCCTGGCTATTGGCAACGCACTGAAATGACAGCTGATCGTTTTGTCGAAGTGCCTGACTTGCCCGGTACTTTCTACCGCACTGGCGATCTGGTGCGCTGGCGTGCAGATGGGCGTATCGACTTTCTTGGTCGCACAGACCATCAAGTCAAGATCCGCGGTCAACGGATCGAACTGGGGGAGATTGAGGCCGCTTTGGCTGCCTTCCCGGGCGTAACGGCCGCCGTTGTCATGCCTCGCAAAATTGGTGAAGGCGAGCGTTTGGTTGGCTATGTCACCGCGTCTCAGCCGATTTCTGAAAGTGCCGCCAAACTGGCTTTGTCCGAGAAACTGGCCGAGGTAATGGTTCCGGCGCATATCGTAACGCTAGATGCATTCCCACTCACCCCGAATAAGAAAATTGACCGCAAAGCCCTGCCGGATCCCAAGCCTGAACGCATGGCACAAGCCTCAGCGATTGCCCCTTCTGAAGGGGCACAGGCACAAATTGCAGCTATCTGGTCCCGTATCCTTGGCGTTTCGGATGTGAGCGCGCAAGATAACTTCTTTGCCCTGGGCGGACATTCATTGTTGGCGGTTCAGGCCCACCGGGAAATCCGCGAAGGTCTCAGCGTGACCAAACTTTCGATCACGGACATCTTCCGTTTTCCAACTTTGTCAGGTCTTGCGGATCATATCGACGGGCTCAACGGCGGGCCGCAACCTGCCGCTCCCCAGATGGATGAGGAAGCGGAAGCAGCACGGGCGGATCGAATGTCCAAACGCCGCGCAATGCGCGCAAACAGAAAGACCCGCGCGTGATTCAAGCAGTGCTCTCGGATCTGACGACTGCGCGGCTGAAGCTCGTTCAGCCACTCTTTGGCGCGGGCGTATGTGCCTGCGTCAGGGACCCGCAAACTCCGCAACCGGAACCGCTGCCGAGCGAAGCGGCGGGCGTATCTGCCCGTGCCGTTGAAAAGCGACAACGGGAGTTTGCGGCTGGACGCGCAGCAGCACGCGCAGCCATGATCGAACTTGGATTTCCAGCACAAGCCATTCCGGTGGGTGCAACCCGCGCTCCGGTTTGGCCCTCCGGATTGGTCGGCACCATCACCCATACCAAAAGCTGCGCCATGGCGGCGGTCGCACGGGCTGATCACTATGCGGGGCTTGGCATAGACGTCGAAGAAGACACCCCACTCAAACCTGATCTTTGGGACGCGATCTGCTCCTCTGATGAACAGGCTTGGATGCGGTCGCAAGGCGATCCAGGCCAGATGGGCAAACTGATCTTCTCTGCCAAAGAAGCCGCATATAAATGCCAATATGCGCTGAGCGGAAAATATTACGGGTTTGAAGGGATGGAGCTGGAAATCGACACCCACACGGAACGCTTTCTGGCGCGTTTTACCGCGGATCAGCACCCGTTTTCAGTTGGCTATGAAATCGCCGGACGTTTTGCGATCGGGGCTGGCATCATTATCACAACCGCTGAACTGCCTCGGCCAAATGCGGACCAATTAACGCAGGAGATGTGATGACCAGACGACGTGCCATTCTCGGTTTTCTTGCATTGATGCCGATGGGGTCATTTCTTCCCCCTGTACATGCAGCACCGTTCCCGGTGCCGCCGCTTCACGCGCCTGACGCGCCTATGTCCGTTTATCACCTGGGGCACTCCCTTGTCGGACCTGTCATGCCACATATGCTCGCGCAGCTCGCACCTGCGGGGCACAGCTGGAACAGCCAATTGGGGTCTGGCACTTCGCTCAAGGAACATTGGGAACCCAAACTTGCCATTCGCGATTTTGAGATCACCAACCACGCACCAATCTATCGCGATGCCCATGAAGCCATAGGTTCAGGCGACTATGATGCAGTGGTTCTGACAGAGATGGTCGAATTGCGGGACGCAATCAAATATTTCGGATCCGCAAAATATATACGTCGTTGGGCAAATCTTGCACGCACTGCCCCCACGCCGCCGCGAACATACCTTTATGAAACCTGGCACAATCTGGACGATCCAGACGGTTGGCTAGACCGCCTGGACGCGGATCTGGACAGTTTGTGGCTTGGGCGTGTCCTTGGTTCTGACAGCCGGAGAAACCCCGACAATCCCGTTTACCTGATCCCAGCTGGACAGGTTATGGCAGCGGTTGCACGCGCAATTGAAAAGGGAGAGATCGACGGTGTTGCCTCGCACGGCGCTCTCTTTTCCGATATGATTCACGTGAACGACTTGGGGGCTTATGTCGTGGCGCTAACCCATTTTGCCGTACTTTATCACAAAAGCCCCGTGGGCCTTCCGCATAAGCTCAGCTTGCCGGATGGAACCTCGGCCAAGGCGTTCTCAGAACCAGCTGCGCGGTCCATCCAAGAGATCGTCTGGGACGTGGTCAAAGCACATCCAAGAACAGGCCTCTCCGTTTCCGAGGTCAGCCAATGATTTTTTCGGATGTTCTGGCGTCACTTGTCTTTGTTGGCCACTCGCTCTTTGGGCATGACAATCCGCAGATGCTGGACCAGCTTCTCGACACGGCCCAACCTGCCCAAGTCGAAGCCCAAATCATCAACGGCGCTCCACTTAGTTATAATTGGCAGCATGCAGCCAATGCCGAGGGGATAAATGCGCGCGACCGGCTGGCACAAGGTGTGGACGCAGTCATTGTGACCGAAGCAATTCCGTTGGCAAACCATTTGAAGTGGAGCAATACCCGCGAAGCTGTCACCCAGTTTTATGAGATTGCCCGTGGCGCCAATCCGGATGTTGAATTCTACCTTCAGGAAACATGGCACAGTCTGGACAGTGGAACGGGCGTTGCGATCTCCTTTGATGACGGAATGAGTATCCCTTGGCGTGAACGCCTTGCACAGGATCTGGCGCACTGGCACGCCGTTGCTGACGATGTGAGCGCCGCAACCGGTGGCACCGTTCATGTGCTGGAAGCAGGACAAGCGATGGCGCGCCTTGATGATGCGATCATTGCCGGAACCGTCCCCGGATTGACAAGCATTCGCGATGTTTTCTCAGATGACATCCACCCGAACGACATTGGTTTCTACTATCTGAGCCTGTTCCAATACGCCGCTCTGACCGGCAAATCACCCAAAGGTTTGCCATACCAGCTGAGCGATCACTGGGGACAAGATTATCAGGCACCTCCCCCTGCGCTCGCCGAGCGCTTGCAGGAAATAGCCGAACGGGCAGCGCGAAATGATGAACTCCGCACGGCCCTGCCACCCGAACCGCAGCCTTTGCCTTTGGACCCGGGACCGATACGCCTCAATCAGGACCGAAATGCGACACAAGCTGCCGCGCAAAGAAAGGTCCAACAACCCATCGCGATAAACCTGACTGCAATTGCTGACTGGTCTCCACAAGCGCCGTTCCTGGATCATTTCAAAACAGCGCGTGCTTGGATCGGCCACCTACCCAGACGCTGGGGGGGCTTCTCTGCCGACGAGCTCCGCGACAAAGGTTACCTGGACCCGGACGGCTGGCCCATCGCCCTCCCAAAGGAGCTGGGCTCGATCGGCACCGTTATCTTGGCGGATCTGCCTGAGACCGCACGCAGTCTCGCCGGGCGATATCGCTTGCGCTTTGAAGGCGACGGTATTGTCGAAGTGTCCGGACGTGCCGAAAATGTGCGCTATGCCCCAGGTGAAGTCTGGTTTGACTACACCCCTGGCCCCGGGATTGTCGAAATTCGAATTCAGCGGACAGACCGACAGGGAACCGGTGACTACGTGCGCAATATCACGGTTGTGAAACAGGAACATCTGGATGAGTTTGACGCAGGGCGCTTGTTCAATCCGCGATGGCTGGATGTGCTGGAAGGTTTTGAAGTCCTGCGCTTTATGGATTGGATGCAGACCAATGACTCGGAGCAAACCGGCTGGGAAGACCGCCCGCTGGTCGACGATTACAGCTGGGCACTGAAAGGCGTCCCTGCCGAAGTTATGATCCGCCTGGCAAATGAGCTTGGCATCGCGCCGTGGTTTTCCATGCCTCACAAAGCAGACGATGTTTACATGCGCAATTTCGCGCGGCTGGCGCATCAACTTCTGGACGAGGATCTGCGGCTTTACGTGGAATACTCCAACGAAGTCTGGAACTGGCAATTTGCCCAAGCCCAATGGGCCGAGGTCGAAGGTCGCAAACGCTGGGGCGGCGAAAATCTTTGGATGCAATATTACGGGACACGGGCTGCGGAAATGGCCCTGTTGTGGGGTGAGGTTTTCTCGGGCGATGCAACGGATCGTCTGGTGCGCGTGATCGCCACCCAAACCGGCTGGCTGGGTCTGGAAGAACAACTGCTGGAAGCACCCTTGTGGCGCAGTGAGGATCCTCGCCACGGAAGACCGGCCGATTATTTCGACGCTTATGCTGTTACTGGATATTTCGGGGGCGTTCTTGGGCGCGATGACTATGTGGATGTGGTGCGGGCATGGATCGCCGACAGTCGTGCACGCGCAGATGAGGCCGGACGCCAAAAGGGGTTAATTGGCGCGGAGCTGCGCGCCTTTGTACGTGAACACCAATATGACATCGCCACGGCCCAGGCGACCGCCGAGTTGCGCGATGGGCTGATATCAGGCCAGGCAGCTGATACGCTTGCGGACCTGCTAAACCGCATCCTGCCCTATCACGCCGAAGTCGCAGAGACCTATGACCTCGACCTGATCATGTATGAAGGTGGCAGCCATATCGTCGGGGTCGGCCCACATGTGGAGGATGAAACGCTGACCGACTTCTTTGTCCACTACAATTACTCCGAGGATATGGGAGCGCTTTATCAGGAGCTTTTGGCAGGTTGGAAAGAACTGGGGGGCACCCTGTTTAACGCCTACGCAGATGTCTACACGCCCGGACCATGGGGCAGCTGGGGCGCATTGCGAACACTGACGGATGAAAACCCGCGTTGGGCGGTGCTGGAGGCCGCAAAATGACCGGCACTTGTGGTCTCAGTGTGCTGATCCCCGCCCACAACGAGGCCTTAGAAATTGCGCAATGCCTTGACGCGGTTTTTGCCTCGGACCCGTTGCCGGATAATGTCAGCGCCGAAGTTCTTTTGCTGGCCAACGGATGCACGGATAACACGGTCGCGCTGGCGAAGGCCCATCCCGTTCAGCGAAACTGGTCCATGAAGATTGTGGAAATTGCCGCCGGCGGTAAATTGAACGCCCTGAACCAGGGCGACAAGATGGTTCAAGGACACGTGCGGATCTACCTTGACGCTGATGTGCGCGTCTCTCCACCGCTGATCGCAAATCTCTACAACTGTCTGACTATGGATGCGCCGGCCTATGCCTCTGGCCAACCAGACGTGATCGCGGGAAAATCACTCGTCAGCCGCGCCTACGGCCACATTTGGAGACAGCTTCCCTTTGTCACCCACGGGGTGCCGGGCTTTGGCCTTTTTGCCATGAACACGGCTGGGCGCGATCGTTGGGAGGACTGGCCGCAGATTATCGCCGATGACACCTTTGCACGGCTGATGTTTGCACCAACCGAGCGCCATACGGTTGCCGGGTCTTACCAATGGCCTCTGGTTCAGGGGTTTCGAAATTTGGTCCGTGTCAGGCGGCGGCAAAACGAAGGCGTGAACGAGATCGCGCACAAGTACCCGTCGCTACTGGATAATGACGATAAATTTGCGCCTGACCTGATTGAGGTGATGCGCCTCTTTGCGACCGCCCCATTCGGGTTTCTGGTGTATGCGGCCGTAACCCTTGCGGTCAAAACGCCGCTTTTTCAGAGTAAAACGCGCTGGACACGCGGGCGCTAGGGAATAACCGCCCGGAAATGATCCGCAAGTTTGGCGGCCTCTAAATCACTGTCATGGCGCAGCAAAACACGCGTGCGTGCTGCTTTGCCCATTTCGGCCCGCTTGTCCGTCGAGGATTTATCCAGCTGTAATATTGCATCTGCCAGTTTGTCCGCATTCCCCGCCGGCACCAACCACCCAGTCTCGCCGGGCACAACCAGTTCGGGTGTTCCCGCAATATATGTTGCAATCACCGGACGTGCCGCAGCCATGGCTTCCATCACAACCATTGGCAAGCCTTCCGCAAAAGACGGCATGACCAAAGCATGTGACTTGGCCAATTGGTCACGCACGCCGCTTTCGTCCAACCATCCGGTCAGCGTCACGTTATTCTGCAACCCCAGCTTTTTGATCTCCGCCTCCAGGTCGGCACGCATCTCCCCGTCCCCAATAAGGAATAACTGCGCATTTGGCTGCCGCTCGACCACCTGTGCCATTGCCTGAACCAGAACCAACTGGCCCTTCTGCTCCACGAAACGGCCTATGGCAGCCAGCCTTAAATCTCCCCCCGGCATCGGAGCAGGTTCTGCAAACTTGGCAGGTTCGATTCCGCAGTGCACAACTTTGATACGCTCCCAGGCATCAAACGCCGCCCACCTGCTCAACTGGCTGCGTCCGAAGCTGCTGATCGCAACCGTAAAAGCCGATGCATTCACTTTGCGCCCCAAGGACAGGGACTGCGGGGCGTCAAACTCTTCCGGTCCATGTACGGTGAAGCTGAAGCTTGCCCCCCCAAGTGAGCGTGCCAGCATCGCAACGGCTGCCGAGTTCGTGCCAAAATGCGCATGCATATGCTGGACACCTTCGGCAAGGCAGCGCTGTTTAACCCACGCCGCTTCGCCAAGATAGATCAGATGCCTAAGCACACCAGCCGGGGAACGACGCCCCATCGTAATCGCATCTTTCAAAGCTGACAGAAAGCGTTTCGGTGTCACCATTTCGCGGAACAAGGCGCTGGCCAGCGCCCGGCCTCCTGCAGCCAGTACATACTGGGTCCGCTCCGCCTCCGCTATATCTGCGCCATCCGCCAACGGTGCCTCGCTAGGGCGCATTGCCAAGCGCAGGATATCAAATCCTTGCCGCTCCAAAGCGTGTAGTTCCCGCCGGATAAAGGAATGGGATGGCTGCGGATAAGTATTCAGAACATATGCAATTTTCAAATCTACAAGCCTCAGGCGGTGTGTTGTTACCGGCAAGCTACCCCGAGACCGCGAAAGGTGCAAAATTTTGCGCCGCGCTCATCGTGGAATTCATGCAAATATTCGCATTTTCGATTGAAATGTTCCAGAAACCAAGTCAGCAAAGAAACGCAGGTTGGAAGGACGCGCACTGGAATTGACCCCCACTGCATCCCTCCCTAGCTTGTGATGACGTAACGAGGGAAATCTTTTGATGGCAGGAGTAATGGCGCGGCTGCAGGGCTCGGGTTTGATGGCTCGCGCGCTGAGGTCAGCTTCGTGGATGATCATCGGTTATGGCGGCAGCCAAGCCATGCGGTTGGCGTCCAACCTGATCCTCACCCGTATCTTGTTTCCAGAAGCCTTTGGCATGATGGCTTTGGTCACGGTCATCGTAACCGGACTGGTCCTGTTCTCGGATGTCGGTATCGGTCCCTCCATCCTGCAAAGCAAGAAAGGCGATGATCCAGAGTTTCTGGACACGGCTTGGACCATTCAGGTGATCCGAGGGTTTTGCCTTTGGGGGGTCACCTTCCTTCTCGCCTGGCCGGTGTCGCAGTTTTATGAGGTGCCGGAGCTGGTCTATATCCTTCCAATCGCTGGCTCCATGCTCGCCGTGGAGGGCTTCAAGCCGACACGCATTGAAACAGCCCACCGCCATTTGATGGTCGGGCGCGTGACCCAACTGGAACTGGCCAGCCAGTTTCTAAGCCTCGCCATTATGGTCTGCGTCGCCCTTGCAACCAAATCTGTACTTGCATTGGTATTGGGCACAATCATGCAATCGGTGACATACTTGTTGTTTACCAGCTTCTATTTACCGGGACACCGCAACCGCATTTACTGGGAAAAGAGCTCGGCTCATGAGCTGGTCAAATTCGGCAAGTGGATATTTTTCTCCACCGCATTCTGGTTTGTCACGTCGCAGGGCGACCGGGCAATCCTCGGCAAGTTCATCCCACTAGAGACTTTGGGCATCTACAATATCGCCTTTTTTCTGGCGAGTTTCCCTATGGCGCTTGGCTATGCAGTCAATCAACGCCTCATGATCCCTGTGTATCGCGACACACCGTTAAACGACAACGGGCAGGCCCTGCGCAAGCAACGTCTCCTGCGATTTGGTCTTTCGCTGGGGATACTTTCCCTGGTCTGGATCATGGCTCTTGTAGGCCCGTGGATCGTCGAATTTCTTTATGATGACCGATATACAATGGCCGGAGCGATAATTGTCCCACTGGCCCTGGCGCTAGCGCCAGCGATCATTGTGATGACATATGATCAAGCGGCATTGGCCGCGGGTGACAGTAAGACCTTCTTTGCCGTTGGAGCAACGCGCGCAATCTCCCAGACAACATTGTTCTTATTCGGTGTCATCTGGTTTGGTCTGCCCGGCGGAATCGTTGCGATGGGAGCAGCGTTATTGATCAGTTACCCTGTCATTGTTGCTTTGGCGGTAAAACACCGGGTCTGGGATCCGCTCCATGACATCACAATGATGTCCCTATCAATGGTGGTGGGCGCGTTTGCGCTCAACCTTCATTGGGAGGTAATCATGTCGATGATCGACACTCTCAAGCCTTAACTGCGCCTTGCGCCAGCAGCACGAGCCGCCAGTTCTCTTTTGCGCATTTTGCTTCGTTTTTTAATGGAGCGCGCATCTGTTTTAAGCTCAGGAACAGACACGACGGGCATCAAACCTGTTTCTCGCTCCATCTGCGAAGCAGTACGCAAAACAGGTCGCAACAATTCCAAGCCAAATGCCGCGACAAGTGCTGCCATCAAGCTCCCCAGGGCGCCCATTGCGGCTATTTTCTTTCGACCGCCACTTACCGGATAATCAGCCAAGGACGCTGCTTCGATGATTGTAAGGCGTTCAGACTGGCTTGAATTCTCAAGCCGAAACCCAACCTCCGCTTCGCTACGGCGCTCTACGATCGTGCCGAGTTGCGTTTGCAGCTGTTGGATCTGACGCTCGAAAGCTCCCAATTGACGCTCGACCTGTGGCGTGGTTTGCAACCCATCCGCAAGCTCTTCTTTGTGAGCGGTCAGCAGCGCCTCTTGTTCATCCAACGTGGCAAGCTCTTCTTCAATCTCTGCGAGCTTTCGGCGGGCGGTTGCCGGGCGCTCATTTTCACTGATCTGAGCAGCTGATCGACGCAGGGTGATTTTATCCCGCGCTATTTCCAAAAGGCTTTCGTTTAACTGCGAAATCTCACCCCGCCTAAGCTCTACGACGCCTGGAAGCGAAACATCGTTCTCGAAGCGAAATTTTGCAACTTCATCTTCTAACCGAACCAGCTCGGCTCTCAGCGCGCTTTCTTTCTCTACAAAAAACTGCAGCGTCTCGCGGGCTTGTTCAATTCTGGTTTGAACGCTCAAATCGATTATGCGCTCGGCAAACTCATTCGCGACCTTTTGTGCCAACTCGGGTGTGTCCATTGTCGCCACAACGGTCAGGACCGAAATCGTCCCGTCATCCGCAAAACCTTCTCGTGCCGCTGCAACCCCGGTAATAGAGATTGCGTCCCTCATCAGCCCGACAACTTCCGAAGGCTTCAACTGGGGCATTTCCGCATAGAGATCGAACTTATCCACGATCTCAAGCAATTGACTTCGCGCCATCAATCGCTGTTCGATCAATTGAATACGGCGCGCAGAGGAGCCATCCACTGTGGATTTGGCAAGATCATCCGCAATCGTTGGCTGTGCAACTTGGATCACTACCGAAGATTCATAGGTGTGCTCTTTTTGAAGCGCCCCCCATATGGATGCAAGGACACCCAAAATTGTCAACGTCACGATCAGGTGCACGCGACGACGAAGCATGTCGAGAAAATCTCGCAGCGAATAGATCGGACCCATAATGTACTCTAAACCGTTTTAATAATACCAACTGCATCACATCTGCAGCGTTTAAGCTCGTTTGCACCATAGCAAGCAGGCAAATCTATGACAAAAAAACCAATTCATCCAAAAAACTACGACCTCGTCCGAGCACGGTTCAACACAACTCCCAACAGCTGCGTGTGACCTGCCAGAATTTTTTCACAAGCAGCCAGGTCCTTGGCAGTTGTCTTCGTACCATCTGCAATCAAAAGAACACCATCCACCTGAGGTAGAAAAGCTGTGAGGTCATCATATTCCAAAACCGGCGGTAGATCAAACAAGGCGACATCCGCGCGGCTCTCTTCCATGATCCCATCGATGGCTTTGCTAGCGGTCGGATTATGAAGCACTTCAGAGCCGGACAGTTGTCCGGTGGCCCCATTTAGACCGACGACCAAACCATCTGCGACACACAACAGATGCTCATGTGCTGGCAGGCGCCCCGAAAGAAAGCCAGCCATGTCGCCTTCTGCCTCCAACGCCAAAGCATCGGCAACTCCGGGCTTGCGAAAATTCATGTCCATGACGATGGTGCGCGAATTCGGGACACGCGCCAAACCCTGCGCCAGATTCACTGTCATCCAGGTTGCTCCGCATCCGTTGGTTGGAGCAGCAATAGCAACGCGCCGCCACCCTTGCGCCCTGAGCGTATGCAACAAACGCGTGCGTAAAAGATCAATTGCCTTGGCGCTCTCCGTATCCCGAAAACGATCCACCAGCGGCAGTGCCCGGCTAACAGCCTGGTCGGTATCGACAGAGATCGCCTTTAATTGATCCCAAAGCGGTATATGCGGTCCAGGAAGCTTGGCCTCGGGCGCGACAACAAACTCAGGCTCCTGTTCCCCCGGGAGCATTGGCGGTCCAATCGAACCGGACGGCTCTGGGGGCTTCGAATCTGCCTCTGTACGCACAGCACGCCGATGAAAACTCTTTATGTCGTTAGACTTAGACACAGTAACCGCCTCCTGACCCTAGCCAGCATCAAGGTATTCTTGTTTAGCTTCAGGAGCTGGATTGCTCAAATCACGTAGATCTTTCATGATGAAAATGACATGCTCTCGGAGCCATAAAAAACAAACACAGGACTGTGTTCTACGCAACAGCAACATCTCGTCAATACCCAGTCCCCCGAAGCACGACGCCAACCGTGCGCTTTATGATGCGCGCGTCTTCAGTGAAGCACATGCCACACGCATATTCGCGATCAAAGACCTGGCGCAAGGTGAAACTGCTCTCGTTGCGTGCACAGACCTGCCACTTCCCGCTTATCCCGGGGCGAACCGCAAAATACGCCTCCGGATCACCGTATAATTCCAACTGATCGGGCATCATCGGGCGCGGTCCAACCAAGCTCATGTCCCCCTTGATAACATTCCAAACCTGGGGCAGTTCATCCAAAGAGGTCACGCGAAGAAACTTTCCGATGGGTGTGATACGTGGGTCATTCTTCAGCTTCTGTGTCGCATTCCATTCGGCTCTTAGCTTTGAATCAGACCGGAGATGAATTTCCAACATAGCATCCGCGTTTCGCACCATTGTGCGCAGTTTGAGGATGGCAAACACCTTGCCGTTTTTTCCCAACCTTTGTTGGGTATAGAAAGGAAGACCGCTCTCAATCCAAAGCGCTAGCGCGCAAAGCAGAACGATGGGCAGAAAGATGGGCGCGCTGAGAATGACAATGCAGACGTCCAAGAAGCGTTTGCCAAAACGCGCATAAATAGAATTCAGCCGCGCCGTCTGATTGCCAGATTCGATCGGCTGGCTGGCCACCGCCTCAGCGACAAAGCCGTCCCCCTTATTGCGCGATAATATTTCATTCATGACACCCCCAATGCCCCCACACCAAAAAAATCTTCAACACCGAACGCCACATAGACAGGGAACAGCTCCCTGTGCGCACCTTAAAACGTGCACTTGACCAAAGTACCTTGCTCCCCTCGTCAAACCCGTTGGTTTTTGATCCGCAAGCGCGAATATTGCTTCGCATAGATGCTTACATTAATTTCTTAGACAGTTTTTCATAAATACGGATTGGGAGTAACATAGTGTAAATCTTAGTTAAGATCACCCCCTACGATGGCAACAATTAACCTTTTGCATGAGGATTATCCGCAAAGGTATATATCTTCCATCAAAATAGGCACTTTACAAATAAACCCACGTCATTTGGAGAATCATAAAGTACGGCTGCTCACCCGGACTTAATCGTTTGTCGATAACGAGCGGGCGTGAAACTTGTCCAGCGTTTGAACGCTTCACTAAAACTTCCCACACTGGCATATCCCAAAGCGGCGGAAATCTCTTCTAGTCCGAGGGTCGTATCACACAAATACCGATGTGCCATATCTTTGCGAACATCATCCAGAATCTCTGAAAATCTCTGATTGCGCGCTCGAAGCTCCCGAGAAAGCGTCCTTGTGCTCATTTCAAGCTCTCGTGCGATGTCGCTCTGCGTCAGCTTTCCCTGTGACAAATTCAAGTGCAATGCTTTTCGCAATCGAAATTCGAGGGATTGCCCTTCGCGGCAGTCCGTTTCGCCCTGAATGCGAGTGAATTCACCCATTAACGCGTGCAAGTGTGGATCAGCGGTGCGCATGTTTCGCTGAAGGTCAGAGCTGGAGAATTGAATTTCATTTCGCCCAGCGTCAACCGTCACCCGGCACCCCCAATATCGGTCACGCGGACCTCCAGATGCGTGCGCAGGTAAATTCATCCGAACCGATTGTGCGCTCAGTGGGAGTGCGCCGGAGCGTGGTTCGACATAAATTCGCGCTGCTTTTAGCAGCATTGTCGCCAAAAATTCCAGATACTGACCGTGCGGAAACGCCGCTGCGCCATGAACGTCCCAAGTCAATTTTCCATCATGGGAAAAACTCAAATCCATTCCATCCGAGTAACAGAAGACCGCGCGACAGAAGGCGGAAAAGAAATCTGCGAGTGTTGGGGCGCTCAATGCAGAATAGGCAACCGCCCCCATCAAACGGAACTCCCGCCGCAAGCCCATAGTAAACCCAAAGTCGGCTTCCCCTGTAAGCCGTGCGAAACGTTCAAAAACCTCTGCGCTCTCCCGAAAGCACAATTGAGGATCACCCGTCTCAAGCAGGGTTTTGGAGGACAGGCGACTGATCGCAGTGCCGGAAATGAAGATGTCTCGCAACGCCATTCGCCGTATAACTTCCTGCACCAAAAGCGCTGGCCGACGCAGAGGTGCATTATTGCTTATTTCGCTATTTACGCCATGTAACATTTACAAAACTCACCAAAATATAACACCGAACCTGCAGCCAGACTTTGCAGCCGCAGTTCCAAAATCCGCTGGATCCTTCGAATTCGATCGCAACATTTGTGATGTTATTTTTTTGGAGAAACGTTATGCCCGCGCGGACGCGTAGAAAGAACGGGCATTGGTACAGCGCTGTACCCAATAGGTTTGCCCAAGCTCCGAAAACCTTTGGACGCGCACCCTCTCATCCACAGCCAAAGGATAGAGGTTTACCCCCAAAGGCATTATCTGTATGTGACGGGCTGGATTAAAAAAGGATGGCCCCCATGCCCCTGCAGGTTAATTCAGACCAGTGGATCGCCGCGAGCCTCGCATCTGAGACCTTGTGCCTTTGGAAAATGCACGATCAGAAAGCGGTTGATCTTCATACAGTGCAATGTGCCCGCGATATTGCCGCCGACGAGATTGGTGAGATCTTATCCCAGACAGGCTGGGATGCTGCTCCGATCTATGCATGTGGACTTCAAACTTCTGTTACAGCCAATGTTCCGACATCCGCAGTGGAGCTGCCCATCAAAACTGCGCCCGGCCGATTTGCGCCAGTACATGGGCTTGCAAATGTCATACAAGCAGACCCTTTTGGGCAACTGGGGCAGCCGGCTTGCATGGTGGCAGGTTTCCTTTCGTTAAATCCAAATTGGAACGGTGTGATCTGTATCGTTCTAGCGGACCGAAGCTATTGGGTTTTGGTAAGCGCAGATGAGATTGTGAGTTTCGCGTCAACACTTACGCCGCAAATGGGTAAATCTCTTGGGTTTGAAAGCTGTAATGATATGGCCTCGCTACAGGACGCTGTCAAAGACAGCCTGTCTCGGCCCGAGGCATTGGCGGTGCGGTTAAGCAGCACGCTTTTTGACGCGGAAATTACACAGCCCCCCCGAAATGACGCTGCGGCCTTGGGCTGGGGATATTTAATTGGTGCCGAACTCGCGGCGACACGCCCGTATTGGTTGGGGCAAAACCTTGCATTGCTCGCTCCGTTTGACAAACGCGCCCTTTATGCAGCGGCCTTCGAAAGCCAATACTTGCCATTTATCGCGGCAGATACAGACGACATGACCCTCGCGGGGTTACGCAAAACAAGACAACGCCACATCAAAATCGGGGCGGAATCAGCCTGACGCACCAATTGCTGCAATAACATTTTCGGCCTGTTCAAAATTGGAAGCAAGCATCCGGGTGAGCTTTGAGCGTTGGGAAAAATACGCGCCCACATGGCACAATTGTTTCGCAAAGGCCGGATCGACTCCGGGCTGCTCTTTGCGCGCGTCACTGTTTGAACAATGCCACCCGTTTTCCTGAGCATCGCGAATGATGAGTTTAAAACGCTGGACACAGTGCAACGCTGTATAGACTGCAAGATACTCCAGATATTCTTCAAATGGGACATCCATCGTATGATCAAACGTGTCCTCAACAACTTTGATCATATCATCCGGCGCAATTGGCCAGCATTCGTCCCCAATCAGCCATGCCAGATCTTCGGCACCGTGACGCGCTCCCGAAAGCTCAAACCCATTCCAACGCAGGAACCCATCGTCGCAGATAATTGCATAGCTCGGGCGGCAATGCCATTTGACGAACTGCCAATTGGACACGGTCATCAAATCCGCAACGGCTTGATAATCGAAACTTTCAGGAATTCCGTGGGAAAACAACTGAAGTGAATCTACGGACCCAACCAGGTTCTCCATCCACTCCTGCGTTGTACCTATTTTGGGAACCATCCCGCCTAGGCCTGTTTGCCTGGCTGCCGACTGGTATCGAAAGATAGAAGCGCACGCTTCTGCGGCGAGATCCAGCTGGTCGTCATGATCGTGTTCCAGCACTTCATCGCTCAGCTGTGTGCCACCCAAATCGGACTGGAACAAAATACCGTCAGTCATACCGAGGTAGGTTGGAATGTCGTCGCAAATCGGCGAAAGCTGTTCCAAGATCAGCCCTTCAAGATGCGTCCGGCGAAAGTTTCGACGCTGCGTAGCGATGACGGTTTCACCTGCGAAATGGATACGCAACGACGAGAAAGCGGAGTCTTTCAATGCTTCCATACTGGTCACATCTCGCCCAAAGTGACTGGCGGCCGTGCCCATAATCACCCTTTCACGATCGTTCAACGCTTCAACCATCGTCACCTCACAAGACCAATCAACCTTGGGAACCGCCCCAGCGCATAAGGACTGTTATAACTCGCAAATCTGAAGGTATTGCTCTAATTTCGAGCGCCACACTCGCTTTGCGATACTAAAATAGGTAAAATTGAATGTGGTGCGGAGCTACGTCAGTGCGGCGGTTCGGAACAAACGCACCTTTAGACCGCCATGCGCAACAGGGGCACCTGTTGGCAAGAAAGGTAACTTGGTTGACTTGGCGAGGCTCGTGTCGCTGGTCACGATCCCGACACGCCAGCCCTTGAACCGCTCCTTTAGAACCTCTCCCATGGTTCCGTGCAACGCATAAAGCAGCTTTTTATTGCCGATACGTGCCCCGTAAGGTGGGTTGATCATAACCAACCCTTTGGGCCCCTCTGGGGGATACAGATCGCTGATCGCCTGCGGCTGAAAAGTACACAGCTCAGCGACGCTTGCACGTTCTGCGTTTTGCAGGGCCATTTCCACAGCGCCCGCATTCCGGTCAGAGCCGTAAAAGCGGAAAGCCGTTGCGACCGCTGGCCCTGTCTGCTTGACCATCTGCCAGGCTTCAGAATCAAAGGTTGCCAATTGTTCGAATGCAAAGCTGCGGCTGCGCCCAGGCGCCAGACCGGCGGCGATTTCCGCAGCTTCAAGCACAAATGTTCCAGATCCGCACATTGGGTCAACAACGGGTTCCTCCCCGTTGAAACCACATTCGCGCAGAAACATCGCAGCCATCGTTTCTCGCATCGGCGCCTTGCCGACGGCCGCTTTGTGCCCGCGTTTGTGCAGCGGCTCACCAGACGTATCCACGCTTAATACACATGTATTATCGTCGATCCGAAGTTTTACCGTGATCAGAGCGTCTTCTGCGATCTCAACGCCCAACTCCTCGGCCAAAGCGCGTTCAATCCGTTCGGTCGCTGCACCTGCGTGATAGATTTTTGATTTTTTGTTTGTTGTCGTTTCGACCTTCACCGGTACATCGGGGCGCAGAACATCGGCCCAAGGAAACTTGCGCGCCCGTTTATCCAGTTGCGCCAAATGGAACGCGCGAAATTCTCCGATACGGGCCAGGACACGAGTTGCCCCGCGTAGCAGATAATTGGCCCGCCACACATCAGGCCACGCCCCTTGGGTCATCACCCCGCCCGGAATGATCTTGGAGACTTTAAACCCAAGCCCGCGCGCCTCGGCGGCAAGCGGGTGTTCAAGCCCTGGGGGCACCATCAGAAAAATTTCGAAGTCAGTTGCTTGATCCATACGCCTTTGATTACCCGCAAACTCTTGTGCCTGCGATGGCAAAATGGAGGCCGCAAAAAAAGAAACGGGCCACAAAGGGCCCGCTTCAGAGTGTTCTGCCTTGAGAAGGGATTAAACCGCCTTGGTCAAGGCATCGACCAGATCTGTCTTTTCCCAGCTGAAGCCGCCATCCGCATCAGGAGTTCGACCAAAGTGACCATAAGCAGCCGTGCGCTGATAGATCGGTTTATTCAGGCCCAGATGGGTGCGAATGCCGCGCGGCGTCAGATCAATGACTTTTGGGATTGCGGCTTCGATGGCAGCGGCCTCGACATTGCCGGTGTCGTGCAGGTCTGCATAGATCGACAACGGAGCGGCCACGCCGATGGCATAAGACAGCTGAATGGTGCAGCGCTCAGCCATGCCGGCAGCAACCACATTTTTCGCCAGATAGCGCGCAACATAGGCTGCCGAACGGTCAACCTTGGTCGGGTCTTTACCAGAGAAGGCCCCGCCACCATGAGGCGCCGCGCCGCCATATGTATCCACGATGATCTTGCGGCCGGTCAGACCTGCGTCGCCGTCTGGTCCGCCAATCACAAATTTGCCTGTTGGGTTAACGTGCCAGATGGTTTCATCCGTCAACCAACCTTCAGGCAGAACCTCGTGGAAATAGGGCTCAACAATAGCACGGATGTCGTTGGAGGTCAGTGTTTCATCCAGGTGCTGAGTGGACAGAACCAGCGAACTGATGCCAACAGGCTTCCCGTCACGGTAGTTCACCGACAGCTGAGATTTTGCATCCGGCCCCAGCGCTGGCTCGGTGCCGTTTTTGCGAACTTCGGCAAGGCGGCGCAGTATCGCGTGGGAATATTGGATCGGAGCGGGCATCAGCGCCTCGGTCTCATTGGTGGCAAAGCCAAACATGATCCCTTGGTCGCCGGCGCCCTCATCCTTGTCAGCGGCGGCATCAACACCCTGCGCAATATGAGCAGACTGCTCGTGCAACAGATTGGTGATTTCCACGGTCTCATGGTGGAATTTGTCCTGCTCGTATCCGATGTCTTTGATACAAGCGCGGGCGATCTCATCGATCTTGCCCATATAATCGTGCAGCTTATCCTGATCGGACAGGCCGACTTCGCCCCCGATGACCACGCGATTGGTGGTGGCAAAGGTCTCTGCCGCAACGCGGGCTTCCGGCTCTTCTGCCAGAAATGCGTCCAACACAGCATCGGAAATCCGGTCACAGACTTTGTCCGGGTGACCCTCGGATACCGATTCCGAAGTAAAGGTGTAGTTCAATCGTGCCATTGGGAGGTGCTCCATTGTGAATTGCCCGTCACGCCAGGAAGCCGTTGTGACGAGAGTGTTCTCACCGCATAGGCGGAGTGTGCTTCAAGGTCAACATCTTACGGATCAGAGCTTAACCACTTCTTTGCGCCAGGTCGGTTCTCGGCGAAAAAGCGCGGAAATCACCGTCAAAAAGAGAGCAAGCAAGGCCCAGGGCAGATCTCCCGTTCGCGCATACAGCGTCGCGGGCAATGGTGCAGGCAAAACCGCATCCACATAACCCGCCTGCCCCAATGGTATCATCGCGCCTGGAATGATCTGGCCAAAGGGGTCGATCATAGCTGACACCCCCGTATTCGCCACACGCACCATGGGCAAACCCTGCTCTGCGGCCCGCATTTGCGCCTGAACAAGATGTTGTTGCGGACCCGAATAGGTTCCAAACCACGCATCATTGGTAATCAAGGCAAGAAAATCCGGGCGATCCGCGACTGTTGGCACCTCATGAGGGAAAACCCCCTCGTAGCAGATCAATGGAAGGAAGCGCCCGACCGGAGAGGTCAAAACAGTCTGTTCTGCACCCGCAGTGTAGCCAGACCCCGCCCGAACAGCGAGCCCCGAGATGCCAAAGCGGGCCACAAGATCCGGGAACGGCATATATTCACCAAATGGCACCAGATGAACCTTATCGTAGGTCGCAGTTGGAATGCCCTCGCGGTTCAGCATGGCAGCTGAATTGAAGTACTGCCCACCCTCTTCGCGTTGGATACCCAACAATATTGGCACACCATTTGCGGATTCGGAGATGGTCTGAAGCGTGTCCTCAGCATAGTTCAGCAACTGCGGCACAGCGGTTTCGGGCCAGACAATCATATCAGGTTTGGGCTCAAGCGCTGAATAGCTGACCTGACGGCGCACAAAATCCCAGCGCTTGTCCGGATCCCATTTTTCATCCTGTGGTGCATTTGGTTGAACCAGTCGCACAATGTGTTCTGTTTGAAGAACGCTGTCTTCAGTAGGCAAAGGCGGGAGCACCGTCGCCCCAGCGGCAACGGCCAAAACTGCGGGGAGCGCGGCCCAATACTGTCGCTGGCCCAACAATGCCAACGGCACAAAAACACTGAGACTGATCATCGCAACCCCATGAGGGCCAACCCAGGGCAACAAACGAAACGTGATATCGCCGACACCAAGCTGGGCAAGTGCCGCCCACGGAAACCCGGTCAACGCATAAGCTCGCACGAATTCGGCCAGGGACCAGAGGCCAATGAGTGCCAGAATGCGCCAGTGCCCCCTGGCCAGCCTCGGTGCGATGGCAAAAGCCGCGCCCCAAAACAGTGCAAGGCCAGCCGCCAATAGAACCAAAGCAAAAGGAGCCATCCACCCGTATGTGGCGGCATCCACCTGAAACGGTTCGACAATCCAGGACAGCCCCGTTGCAAAATAGCCAAGGCCGAAGAACCAGCCAAGCCAGCCCGTTCGCTGGCTCGCGGTTTCACGCAAAAACAGCAGCGCAATTGCGATCAACGCCAAGGGTCCGGCAAACAGCCAATTCTGCGGTGCAAGCCCCTGGGCCATGAATGCACCACAGGCACAAGCAAGGGCAAATGGGCCGAAGCGCCTTAACACGCGGGCTTACTCCGCAGCGGCCTGCGGCAGGCGCACGCGCAGACGTTTGATCCGGCGAGGGTCGGCATCCATGACCTCAAACTCCATGCCTTCGGGGTGGCGGATCACTTCGCCACGCGCAGGGACGCGGCCGGACAGCACAAAGACCAGCCCGCCCAAAGTGTCGATCTCTTCCTCGTCCACATCCTCATGTGCGGTCAGTGATCGCCCCAACTCCGTCTCAAATTCGGGCAACGGTGTGCGGGCCTGTGCCACATAACAACCGGGCTTTTCGAGAAACCATGTCTGCAGCTCATTGGCGTCATGTTCGTCTTCGATTTCTCCGACCACCTGTTCAATCAGATCTTCGATTGTAACCAGCCCATCCACACCGCCATATTCATCAATGACCAAGGCCATGTGGCGACGTTCGGCCTGCATCTTGGTCAGAAGCACCCCGATTGGCATCGAAGGCGGAACAAACAATAACGGGCGCAACATCTGGCTCAGGTCAAAATCACCCGACTCGCCATTAAATCCATGGGTGAGCGCAAAATCCTTGAGGTGAGCCATACCAATTGGCGTATCCAGCGTACCTTCATAGACAGGGATTCGCGTAAAACCACTGTCACGAAAGACCTGAACCAATTCGTCTTTAGAAATTCCAACAGGAACCGACACGATCTCGGCTGTGGGCGTCGCGACATCTTCGACACGCAAACGTCGAAGGTTCATCATGCCGTGGGGTTGGGGCACAACGGGCGCGTAACCGTTTACCTCAGCTGATACGGGCTTGTCACTGGACAGGTTTCCAAAAAATCGGCTTAAAAATCCGGCCTTTGCGCTTTGCTCTGGCCTCATCCCGTCATCGGTTTCGTTCTGCAGCGCGCGTTGCGCTGCGTTAGAACTGCCTTCTATGTCGCCCATCTATCCTATCCGTTCAGGCCCCACCATGGGGTCGTCGTTAACATCATATGGGTTGGGGATACCCAGTTTGCCAAGTATCTCAACCTCAATAGTTTCCATCAAAGTGGCATCTTCGTCACGGATGTGATCATAGCCCAAAAGATGCAAAATTCCGTGAATGACCAGATGTCGCACATGATCAGCCATAGGCTTGCCTGCTTCTGCGGCCTCACGTGCACAAGTTTCAAAGGCAATCGCAATGTCACCAAGAGCAATCTCACCGGTAAAATCCGGTTCTGGCAACGCAGGCACCCCGCCTGGTTCATCAGCTGCCAAGTCTTCGGATGGCCAGCTCAGAACATTTGTGGGTGTCGGCTTGTCGCGAAACTCCTGATTGAGCTCTGCGATGCGATCATCCGCACAAGCTAGGATTACCAACTCGCATTCATCAAAATCCAACGCCATATGCGACAATGTTGCCTTGACCGCCTCAGTTGCAAGCGCCTCCAGCTCAAGCGCATGCCAGCGGTCGTCTTCGAATTCGATATCCAACATAATCAGCCTCTTGACGCGCGCAGTGACGGCGCAGGGTTATCCCTGCGCTTCGTCGGCCTCATAGGCTTCAATGATCGCGGCCACAAGCGGATGGCGCACAACATCTCGCGACGTGAAATAGCTAAAGCTGACTTTGGGTATCGACGTCAGAAGACGTTCCGCGTCCGCAAGCCCGGATTTCACCCCACGGGGCAAGTCGACCTGGCTACGGTCGCCAGTAATGACCATGCGAGAGCCTTCACCTAGGCGGGTCAGGAACATTTTCATCTGCATAGTCGTCGCGTTCTGCGCTTCATCCAAAACCACAAAAGCATTGGACAGCGTCCGCCCTCTCATAAAGGCCAGCGGCGCAATCTCGATCCGTTTTTCCTCGATCAACTTGGCAAGCTGTTTACCAGGAAGGAAATCATTCAGAGCATCATAAAGGGGCTGCATATAGGGATCGACCTTATCCTTCATGTCGCCAGGCAAATAACCGAGCTTTTCGCCTGCTTCGACAGCAGGACGGCTGAGGATAATCCGGTCCACATGGCCGGTGATAAACATCGACACACCTACGGCAACCGCCAGATATGTCTTACCTGTTCCGGCAGGGCCGATACCAAATGCAAGCTCATGCTCAAACAAGGACTGAACATAGGCTTTTTGAGCGTCAGTACGCGGTTCCACCAGCTTTTTGCGGGTCTTTATCTCGACCTTTCCACCGCGGAACATTTCCAGCTGGTCGCCAGTTTCAGGTTCTTCATCCGGCCTGGTGTCCATCCGCAACTCGCGATCCACATCGGCAACTTCGACGCTACGCCCGGTTTCAAGCCGGTCATAAAGCGCGGTCAACACGGCAGCCGCCTGCTCACGCATGGCTGGATCACCCATGACCGAAAGCTGGTTGCCTCGTCGGATGATTTGCACACCTAATTTTTGTTCGATTTCAGCCAGGTGTCGATCGTATTCACCACAAAGGTCGATCAACAAACGATTGTCAGGGAATTCCAGCAGCACTTCATGAATTGCGGTCTGGTCTTCTGCAGGGTTCGGGGCACCAAAGGCCAAGCGGCTCTCCTGTTTCCGGCGTTACAAGTTAAGTTTGCATCCGTCGCCCGCCGCGCGCAAGCACCCATCAGAAGATTTCATGGAATTGAAACAAATAGGCCGCCCTAAAAGGCGGCCAAATAAGCACTTTTTTGCTTGTAGATCAGAGGCTGTCCGCGATTGGAGACCCTTTCTTGAAAGGTCCGGTTGCCACATTGCGCGGCAACTCACTGTTGCAGACGGGCTTTCCGTCAGGCGTGCGGCGCAAATCCGCATACCCTTCGACACCATCGTCGATAATCCAGTGTTCACAGCCATTTGGATCAACCCAGATCCCTGCAGTCAGCTGAGATAGATCCTTGTTATCAGTACCACGGTCGATACCTTTGTTTGGCCCAACAACACCATGCCCCGAGGAACAGGCGGCGGTGACACCTGCAACTGCGACAAGGGCGATTACTTTGGTAACTTTCATACTCTCTCTCCCTTAGCGCAGGCAGTAAATTTCGACGCGACGGTTTTCCGCCATGTTTGCAGCACTTGTGTTCGGCTTGCGCGGGTCACGTTCACCGTAGGCACGAATATCAAACAGGCGTGCACCAACAGAACGGGCGACCTGCGCAACCGCATTTGCACGGCGTTGAGACAGGGCGATGTTATACTCGTCTGACGCACGGCTATCGGTATGCCCAGCCACAACAAAACCACGGAAACCACTCTTTTTGGAATTGAAGAAGTCTTCCAGACGCTTGCGGCCCGCAGCATTGATGTAATGCTTGTCTGTGGCAAAGAACTGATCAGTGGGCATCATGCCACAGAGTTCGCCTCGACGACAGACCGGCTTGCCATCCGGTGTAACATGCGGCGTCATAAACCCTTCGGCACCGTCATCCATCACCCAATGCTCACACCCGTCGGGATCCACCCAGATGGTAGGAATATAACGTTCGCCGATAATCGTCCGTGTCTGCGCCGCCGCAGCTGACACCCCAAGAGCCAGAGCGAGCGTTCCCGCTGCAACCACAGCACCCAATGTTTTTGCTTTTTCAATCCACACGACCCGAAATCCTTCGCTCCGTTACCCTCACCTGAATCACAGTGCTCAAAGCCCCAGACCCACTTACGCGCCACCATAGCTGCTTTCGTTGCGTCAAGCGTGGCACAATTCAAGTATTTTCAATGAAGTTAAATCAGAATTGAGAACACTAAAACATTTTTACCCAAATTGTTGCGACCACCGATGCAATTGGGACTCACTTTGAGGGTAAAATAACAAAAACCGCCGCGATTGCGGCGGTTTCGATACGAGACATCCAAAGCAGGATCAGTCAATCAACTCGCCAGCCAGAGAGTTGGCACCTGATGAGACAATCCTTACACGTGCAAGGTCGCCGATTTCACGATTGCAATCGGCAACGTGTACGGCATGCAGATAGTCTGACTTGCCAACCATTTGCCCCGGCAGGCGTCCCACTTTTTCAAACAGCACACCAACTTCGCGACCAACCATACTGTCCTGTACTTCCCGCTGCTGCCTGTTCAGCAGAGCTTGCAGGCGTTGCAGACGGTCATCTGCCTCCGCCGGATCAACTTGTGGCCGCTCTGCGGCCGGCGTTCCAGGACGTGTCGAGTACTTAAAGGAATAGGCTGTGCCGTATTTCACTTGTTCAATCAGATCGAGGGTCGCCTGGAAATCCTCTTCTGTTTCCTCCGGGAAACCTACGATAAAGTCGCCAGAAATCAGAATGTCAGGCCTTGCGGCACGGATTCGCTCGATCAGCTTGATATAGCTTTCGGCCGTATGACTGCGGTTCATCCGTTTCAAGATCTTGTCCGACCCCGCCTGAACCGGCAGGTGCAAATAGGGCATCAGTTTTTTGCAGGAGCCATGCGCCTCGATCAGATCATCCTGCATGTCGTTCGGGTGGCTGGTGGTAAAACGGATGCGCTCAAGACCGTCAACTTTGTCGAGCTCCCAGATCAGCTGCGCCAGCGTCCAATCGGCGCCGTTAGGACCCTCTCCGTGATAAGCGTTGACGTTCTGGCCCAAAAGGGTGATCTCACGCACCCCACGTTCAACCAGATCGCGCGCTTCGGTCAGAATACGGTCCACCGGGCGTGAGACTTCAGCGCCACGGGTATAAGGCACAACGCAGAAGGCGCAGAATTTATCGCACCCTTCCTGAACGGTCAGAAAGGCCGTTGGGCCGCGCTTTGCCTTGGGCCGGCTTTTCAGTTTTTCGAACTTGTCTTCCTCGGGCATATCGGTGTCGAGCACCTTCTGCCCTTTTCCGGCCTTTGCTTCCATCTCTGGCAAGCGGTGATAGCTTTGGGGTCCAACCACCAGATCCACCAACGGCTGACGCCGCATGATTTCCTCACCCTCGGCTTGGGCGACGCAGCCAGCCACGCCAATTTTCAGATCCGGCTTCTCCGCCTTCAGCCCCTTAAAGCGCCCCAATTCCGAATAGACTTTCTCGGCCGCTTTTTCCCGGATGTGGCACGTATTCAGCAAGATCATATCCGCATCTTCCGGGCTCTTCGTCTCGACATAGCCCTGACCGCCCAGCGCTTCAGCCATGCGTTCACTGTCGTAGACATTCATCTGACAGCCATAGGTCTTGATAAACAGCTTCTTTGGGTCGCTCATCGCGGTCTGCCTTCCAAACGGGGTGAGATCAGCGGCGGCACATAGCGCGAAACCGTGCCGCTTGCAATGGAGGCGCAATTACCTGATTTTGTCCCAAAAGACCAGAATGGCTTTATGGACCGGGCACAATGACAGGCACCATGTATCTCTCGTTTGACGATTTTCTTTCACAGGCACCCCAATTGGGCAAAGGACCGATCGCACTGATCTTTGTCGAGGACAATGTAGAGATCCCAACCACCTTGCGACACCACTTGGATTGCGGCTTCAAACATGTGGTTGCTTTAATCCCCGATGCTTTTGACATCCCGCATGATGTGGCGAGCAAGGTCCACCGCGTGCCGTTTGATTGCAGCCCTGCGGAAGCCGTGAGAAACGCGATCAACGCCGTCATCTCAAAGGTGCCCGCAACGTGTTGGCTCTATTACTGCTACAATGCCGAGTTTCTGTTTTACCCGTTCTGCGAAACCCGAGGTATTGGAGAAATGCTGGCATTTCACGCTGAAGAACGCCGCGATGCCATGCTGACTTACGTCATCGACCTATATGCGGGCGATTTGCTGGCCTCTCCCACTGCGGTTTCTTTGGAGCATGCGCATCTGGACAAGTCTGGCTATTACGCACAGTCCCGCAACGACCCCCAAACGGGACAGCCGCGCGAAAGGCAACTTGATTTCTTTGGAGGTGTCCGTTGGCGCTTCGAAGAGCATATCCCCGAAGCAAGCCGCAAAATTGACCGCATCGCCCTGTTTAAAGCAAAGGCAGGGCTGGAGATAAAAGACGATCACACGTTCAATGACCAAGAATACAATACCTTTGCCTGCCCTTGGCATCACAATCTGACAGCGGCCATCTGTTCGTTCCGCACAGCCAAAGCGTTAAAACGCAACCCGGGTTCAAGTTTTGCGATTGACAGTTTTCGCTGGCATAACTCAACGCCCTTTGAATGGCATTCCCGCCAGCTGTTGGACTTGGGGCTTATGGAACCGGGGCAGTGGTTTTGACAGAGCACCTGACCGAAGCCCTTTTGTTGCTGGTTCTTATTTTGAGCGTTCCGTCGATTTGGTGGGGCGTTCCAATCTGGAAACACATCAAAGCGCGAAGGGCAGGACTGCCAATCCCCTTTTGGCTGCCCATTTTCTATCAAGTATCTGCAGTAGTTACCTTATTTGGATTCTTTGTCGGCGGTTTTTCCGGAATATCAATAGTATTCTTTCCACCCATACTGCCCATCTTTGCTGTCACAACTGTAATAAGCGAACCGAAACTGAGCTACATTCTGGCTCTACTGGGCGCTTTTGGGGCCTGTAGTACGGCGGCTGTATTGATGGCTCTCCACAATACAGCTTTGACCTTCCACCCAAAGGCGGCCTCTTGGATGGCTGCACTAGCAGCCCTTTTGGGCATTCTGCTGGCGTTTACCTTCACGGATTTAAGGCTGTCCCATGGCATGCGCCAAAGTGCAGAACGACAGCACCTTGAGATAACGCATCACAGCTCATTGTTCCATTCCCTGCGCCATGTTGGCCAACCATTCCGTCCAAACCATGCCTCGGCAAAGGACGACTGCTGGGTTTACTACTGGAGCTATGCGGAGCGAAAATTCTATCGATATATTAAGATTTCAAACGCGCCGGAATGTTCCGGACAGCGAATCAAACCTTCCGCAAGCGGATCACAACGTCCACTGATGCAATCTCAAACCCTTCGGGGGCTTTGGGAAGTTGCTTGATCACCAATTCGTCGGAGGGTGCATCAGACAGGGTTGCGACATCTTCCAGATAGAAATGCGGGTGATCGTGGGTATTCGTATCGAAATAGCTTTTGGAACCATCCACCGTGATTTCCTGTAAAACACCTGCCTTACAGAACGCACGCAAAGTGTTATAAACAGTCGCCAAAGAGACGGCCGCACCACGAGTTTTGGCCGATTCAAACAGGCTTTCAGCCGTTACGTGACGATGCTTGCCGTCTCCGACAAGCAGTTCAGCTAAGGCAACACGCTGCCGGGTTGGACGCAAACCTGCTGTCACCAGCCAGTCGGTCGCCTTTTCCACGCTATTGGGCGTCATGTCGGTTCTTGGCTCCTATTGCTGATCGTATATATAAGGGCACCCTCTCCCAAAGTTCAAATGAAATTCACTCGCAACTGCGTCTAATTCACGCTCGGATCGCTGCCTCTGCCCTTGCAGGACTGGTTCTGCCGATGTTACAGGAGGCCAGATATGTGTGATGTACCAGGCAGGAGACGCGCCAGCATGGCCGAATACCCCAACAGCTTCGACAAGGAAGATCTGCTGAAATGTGCCCGTGGCGAACTTTTCGGCCCCGGCAATGCGCAGCTTCCTGCACCGCCGATGTTGATGATGGACCGCATCACTGACATCAGCGGCGACGGCGGGGCCCATGGCAAAGGTCACGTGATCGCGGAATTCGACATCACTCCAGACCTGTGGTTCTTTGACTGCCATTTCCCCGGCAACCCGATCATGCCGGGATGTCTTGGGCTGGACGGTCTGTGGCAGCTGACAGGCTTCAACCTCGGCTGGCGTGGCTGGCAAGGTCGCGGCTATGCGCTGGGTGTCGGCGAAGTCAAACTGACCGGCATGGTCCGCCCGGACCGCAAGATGCTGACCTTTAAAATCGATTTCACCAAAGCCATCCAAACCCGCCGCCTGACCATGGGCGTGGCCGACGGTATCGTCGAAGCTGATGGCGAAGTGATCTATCAAGTCAAAGACATGAAAGTGGCACTCAGCGAGAGCTGAGACCATCTAGCTGACTTAGGATTTAAGGAAATAGCCTCCGGTCGTTCGGGGGCTATTTCTTTTGGCCAGTCTAATACCGGGCACACATACAGGCTAAACACGCCACCTCCAGTCCATCCACTTCAAATTGTACCAACTCTGTCTGAAAACTTGAAAATCAGCAGCAAGAGGCTAACCCTACTCCCAAAGCGCTTTGGAAGCAGGGATTATCATGAAATATAGGAAGTTAGGTAGATCAAACGTTACAGTAAGCCGACTGACATTGGGTACAATGACTTTTGGACCGCGCACGACTGAAGCGGAGGCGCATCGCATCTTAGACCAAGCCGTGGACATGGGGATCAACTTAATTGATACATCCAACGACTACGGCAACCCCGCCTGGGGGCAGACAGAAGAAATAATTGGGCGTTGGATCGCGAAATCACCTGCCAACCGTGACAAAATCGTCCTAGCAACTAAAGTATTTCAAGAAAAGCCGGAACCACGTAACTTAAACGAAGAGGCAGGACTATCTGCCTACAAAATTCGTAAACAAGTTGAAGAGTCGTTACGGCGGTTGCAAACCGACCATATTGACCTCTACCAATTGCACCATGTAGACCGCCGCATCTCAGGTGAAGAACTTTGGGGAACACTGTCCCGACTGAAAGACACCGGAAAAATCACCTATACGGGGACCAGCAATTATTGTGGTTGGGCACTAGCCAAACACCAGATGGAAGGCCTCGCTCAGGGTGATTTGGGTTTTGTATCCGAGCAATCCATGTACAGCCTAATTTGCCGTTATCCGGAACTGGATGTTATCCCCGGAGCCGAAGCTTTTGGCATAGGTATTTTGGCATATATGTCTCTGGCGGGAGGACTTCTGGCAGGAGGAGACCGTCAGATTGTCGGCAGCCGGGCACAGGCGGTGATGGAATGGTACGGACTAGACGAAAGCACCTTTGGGCCCCGATTGCATGCCTTTTCGGATTTGTGCCAACAGCTTGGAGTAAGTGGCAACACCCTAGCCATCGCCTGGACTTTGGCGAACCCCGCCGTAACAAGCGCCATTGTCGGGATACGTACACCTGCACAGTTTGACGGGCTGGACGCCGCTGTGAGTTTACAGTTGTCTCAAGAAACACTTGCGGAATTGGATCAAATATTCCCCATCCATAGCGGTAAACCGTTGCGCAATGCGCCCTCGCCTGAGGCATACGCTTGGTGAGGGAACAACTTTCGCTACCGGAAAGAGGCAATTAGCCATATGAGCAAATGAGCTTTACCATGCAGCTCACCTTGCACCTCCCTGTCGCAATGAATAGTAAGGTTTTAGCAGAAAAGGGAGAGCACGTATGCGTCGTGTCGTCGTCACCGGTTTGGGGATCGTATCCTCGATCGGGAACAATGCAGAGGAAGTTCTGGCCTCTTTGAAGGCCGGTAAATCCGGTATCGAAGCCAGCCCTGAAATGGCCGAACATGGTTTCCGCAGCCAGATTGCCGGCACCATCAACCTTGATGTCAAAGAGCTGGTGGACAAACGGACCCTGCGTTTCATGGGGCCTGGCGCGGCTTATGCATATATCGCGATGTCTCAGGCAATTGCGGATGCTGGTCTCGATGAAGATCAGGTTGTGAATGAACGCACCGGTTTGGTCGCGGGTTCCGGTGGGCCTTCGACCTCCGCCATGTTGACCGCTCATCAGACCGTGCTCAAAAGCGGCGCAACCAAACGTATCGGACCGTTTGCAGTTCCCAAATGCATGTCCTCGACGATCTCTGCGAACCTTGCAACGGCGTTCAAGATCAAGGGCATCAACTACTCGATTACATCTGCCTGCTCGACCTCTCTTCACTGCATCGGCAATGCGGCCGAACAGATCATGATGGGCAAACAGGATGTCATGTTTGCAGGCGGCGGCGAAGAACTGGACTGGACCCTGTCTTGCCTCTTTGACGCGATGGGTGCGATGTCGTCCAAAAAGAATGACGACCCGACCAAAGCCTCCCGTGCGTTTGACCAGGACCGGGATGGTTTTGTGATTTCCGGCGGTGGCGGGATGGTCGTTCTGGAAGATCTGGACCACGCCCTTGCGCGCGGTGCAAAGATCTATGCCGAGGTCACCGGTTTTGCCGCAACTTCGGACGGGCACGATATGGTTGCCCCGTCAGGTGAGGGCGGAGAGCGCGCCATGCGCCTTGCACTGCAGACGCTCCCTGAAGGTCGCAAAGTTGATTACATCAACGCCCACGGCACATCCACTCCGGTGGGCGACGTTGGCGAAGTGGAAGCCGTGCGCCGCGTATTTGGCGAAGGGAATGTTCCACCGATCTCCTCGACCAAGTCGATGACCGGTCACGCGCAGGGGGCTGCAGGCGCTCTGGAGGCCATTTTCTGCCTTCTGATGCTGGAACATGATTTCATAACCCCTTCGATCAATGTCGAAACCCTCGCCGAAGGCATTCTGCCGGGCGAAGTTGCGACAGATCTCGTCGAAAACGCTGGCATTGATTCCGTGATGACCAACAGCTTTGGCTTTGGCGGCACCAATGGATCGATGGTCCTCAGCAAATACAAAGGATAACTTCCATGACCGGAGTACTTGAGGGCAAACGCGGCCTCGTCATGGGCGTGGCCAATGACCGTTCGATTGCCTGGGGCATTGCCAAGGCAATGCACGCCGCCGGGGCTGAACTGGCATTCACCTATCAGGGTGAAGCCTTTGGCAACCGCCTAAAACCGCTAGCCGAAAGCGTCGGCAGCGACTTTATGGTGGATGTGGACGTCACCGACGACGCCTCCCTGGACGCGGCTTTTGAACAACTGTCCACGCGCTGGCCATCCATTGACTTTGTCGTGCATGCCATTGCTTATTCTGACAAGTCAGAACTGACTGGACGCTTCCTGGATACCAGCCGCGCGAATTTCAAAAACTCGATGGATATCTCGGCCTACTCCTTCATCGAAGTTGCCCGCCGCGCTTATCCGTTGATGAAGGACAGCGGTGGCACGCTTTTGACGCTGACATACCTTGGCTCGAACCGCGTTGTACCCAATTACAATGTCATGGGCGTGGCCAAAGCGGCGCTGGAATCTGCCACCCGCTATCTGGCAAACGATCTGGGCCCTGAAGGCATCCGGGTGAATGCAATTTCACCAGGTCCGATGAAGACATTGGCCGGTGCGGCCATCGGTGGCGCGCGTAAAACTTTCAAACACACGGATCAGAACGCACCATTGCGGTCGAACGCCACGCTCGATGCGGTAGGTGGCACGGCTGTTTACCTGGCGTCTGACGCGGGCGCTTGCACAACGGGTGAGATTGTGCGTGTTGACGGTGGCTTCCATGTGCTGGGCATGCCCCAACCGGACCACCTCTAAGCAGAAGTCCAAGACACCAATATCACTTGATAAAAGGCAGCTTTCGAGCTGCCTTTTTTTGGTTCTTCTACCCGACACCTTGGTTGCAGCGTGAACCCGCAGCGCGCCTGCGCGCTGCCACGCCCAACCGATGAGGACGCAGACTTCGGCTACGCCGCAATGGGCGGGAGCCCTCCGGAACCGGAGTGAAACGGCCGCCTCAGGATTTGCCCCTTTGCGAGGCACCGGACACTATGCAATTGTTCGGACAGGAGATTGCCCCATGCCCATCACCACTTGCATCTTTGACGCCTACGGAACACTTTTCGACGTAACATCTGCCGCCCGCAGAGCAGCGCAGGAACCGGAATTCCCCCACCTACAAGACCATTGGAAGCAGCTTGCTTCGCACTGGCGACTAAAGCAGCTTCAATACACTTGGTTGCGTGCAATTACCAATGACCACACGGACTTCTGGCAAGTGACGCGGGACAGCCTTGACTGGGCGATCGAGGCCTGCGGCCTGTCTGGCGACAGCAAACTGCAGGAGCGCCTGATGGACCTCTTTTGGGAGCTTCAAGCCTACCCGGAAGTTCCGGCTGTTCTGGACAGGCTCAAACAGCAAGGTTTCAATGTTGCAATCCTATCAAATGGCTCACCCGATATGCTTGATGGAGCAGTCCAATCCGCGGGTATCGCTGCATCGCTTGACGATGTGCTTTCCGTCGAAAGCGTAGGCGTTTTCAAACCCGCCGCTGCTGTATACGATCTTGTTGGACAACGGTTCAATTGCACCAAAGATGAGGTCTTGTTTGTCTCGTCCAATGGCTGGGACGCAGCTGCGGCAACTGGGTATGGTTTTACAACAGCTTGGGCAAACCGCATGAATGAGCCAACTGACAGGCTCCCCTGGCACCCCGACTATACTCTGGAAGACCTGTACCCAATTCCTGACCTTGCGAGCGCGTAATATGACGGGTTTCAAGACCTCTGATGGGTTAACGCTGCATTTCACGGACACAGCAACACAGGACAAATCGGCCCTCTCCCGCCTCCCGCTTGTCTGCCTCCCCGGATTGACCCGTTGCGGCCGCGATTTTCGCTACTTAGCGCCTCACGCCTCCGCATATCGGTTGATTACCCTCGACTCTCGGGGCCGGGGACAATCCGCTTATGACCCGAACTTTATGAACTACAACGTCTTGCAAGAGGCACAGGATGTAGTCGCCCTTTTGGATCACCTGTCCCTCAAGAAAGCAGCCATCCTGGGCACGTCCCGTGGCGGACTGGTGGCCATGATACTTGCGGCTACGGCCAAGGACCGGTTGGCGGCGGTGGTGCTCAACGACGTTGGTCCGGAAATTCCCTCAAAGGGGATTGCGCGGATCATGGACTATCTCGGCCGCAAACCGGCGGCCAAAACCCTGGACCAGGCGGCAGAACAGCTTGCCTCTGCCATGAAGACGGCTTTTCCGGACGTGCCGCAAATGCGCTGGTACGAGGAGGTTGCTACCTTTTACACACAAGGCCCTTCTGGTCTGGAACTGCGGTATGACATCAAGCTGCGCGACGCCCTTCTGAAACAGGCCGAGGCTGGCCCGCCCCCGGATCTTTGGCCGCTTTTTCAAGCGCTTGATGGCCTGCCCCTTGGTGTCCTGCGCGGTGAAAACTCAGACATTCTGAGCCGTGAAACTTTTGAGAAAGTGGGTGCACGCCTCCCTCAGGCGCAGCTGCAAGAGATCCCGAACCGTGGCCATGTACCCTTCCTCGATGAACCCGCCTCCCTGTCCACCATTCACACTGTCTTGGAGCATGCCATATGGCCACAATAGAAAAAATCGAAGCCGCAGCCCTTCGACTGCACGGACATGCAAGGGTCACGCCGCTTCTGTGGTCTCCTGACCTTGATCAGCTTGCAGGCCGACGAGTTCTGGTGAAAGCGGAATGCCTTCAGCACACCGGATCGTTCAAATTCCGTGGCGGCTGGTCCGCAGTATCCGCGCTGAGCTTTCACGCCCGCAAGCGCGGAGTCATCGCCTATTCCAGTGGCAATCATGCACAGGGTGTGGCCGCTGCAGCACGGGCCCACAAAACGCCCGCCGTCATCGTAATGCCTGCAGATGCCCCAAAGCTCAAGATCGACAATACCCGCGCTTTGGGCGCAGAGGTCGTTCTTTATGACAGGGTGGGTGGCGAAAGCCGTGAAGCAGTAGGTGCCGCCATAGCCGAAGAACGCGGGCTACATCTGATCACCCCGTACGAAGATCCGGATGTGATTGCTGGCCAAGGCAGCGTGGGCCTTGAAATCGCACGACAAGCGGCGGACCTGGGGATCACCGAGGCCGAGGTTGCCGTATGTTGCGGAGGGGGCGGCCTGACGTCTGGGGTTGCGCTCGCGTTGGAAAAATACGCCCCAAACATGCGTGTCCGTCCCGTAGAACCAGAGGGTTTTGACGATGTTGCCCGGTCATTGTCCGCTGGAAAAATCCAGTCAAACGCCTCCCTGACCGGTTCGGTCTGTGACGCCATCCTGACACCTGAGCCAGGCCCGACAACATTCTCGATCCTGTCGCGCCTAGTGGGCGCAGGTATTGCGGTCTCGGACGGGGACGCCTTGCGCGCGATGGCAGAGGCCTTCCTTCGGCTGAAAATCGTTATCGAGCCCGGCGGGGCCGTCGCTCTGGCAGCCGGGCTTCTTCATGGGGACGCCTTTGAAAAAGACACGGTCATTGCTGTTGCCACCGGCGGGAATGTGGACCCGGCCACCTTCCATACGGCGCTGCGCGCGTACCCATGCTGACCGCAGCCCGTTTTCCTTCAGATACGGCAGTCAAAACATGTTTTGTATAAGCTTGCATCATGGGCAGAGGCGCGGCACATGGCAGTGCAATATTGCTGGAGACCCACATGCCAATCGCACAGATCGGAGACATAGAGCTTAACTATTCCCTGGAAGGGCCAGAGGACGGCGCGCCTCTTGTTTTTATTCATGCACTGGGCACCAATCAAAGCCTTTGGGATCCTGTGATCGCCCGGCTTCCAGATGGGCTGCGCATTCTCCGGTTTGATCTGCGCGGGCATGGGCTGTCGTCCGCACCGGATGCACCCTATGGGATGGGAAGCCTCGTCAAGGATACCGAAACGCTCCTGGATGCCTTAAACTTGCGCGATGTTGTGATCGTTGGCCTATCAATCGGTGGCATGGTTGCGCAGGGTCTTGCTGTGAAACGCTTGGACCAGATCCGGGCGCTGGTCCTGTCCAATACAGCGGCAAAGATCGGCACCCCTCAGATGTGGAAGCACCGGATCAACCAGATTGAGGAGAAGGGCCTAAAGACCATTGTTGACCCCACGCTGGAGCGTTGGTTGGCCCGCAGCAATCGCAATGGCGCATTGGCAGATCACCTGAAAGAGATGATCCTTGCCACACCGACACAGGGATACACCGGCTGCTGCGCCGCAATTTCCGGCACCGATTTCTACACCCCTACCAGCGCGTTGCGCCTGCCAACTCTGGGCATCTGCGGAACCGAAGATGGTTCGACCCCTGCTGACCTTGTACGAGAGACCGTGAATCTGATACCGGGCAGCCGTTTCGAACTTATCCGCAGATCCGGCCACATGCCCTGCGTGGAACAGCCTGATGCCTTTGCAAACCATCTGGTGGCCTTTTTGCGCCAGATCGGCCATATCGCTGCGTAAAGACATATAACTGGAGGCCTCCCCGATGGCTGCATCCCTTTTCGAAAGCCAGCTGTACAGCGGTCTGTTTGCAACCGGAGACGTGGGGCGGCTCTTTTCGGACAGCGCGGAAATCCGCGCCATGCTTCTGGTTGAAGGCGCATTGGCCAAGGCACAGGGCACTTTGGGGGTGATCCCGCAAGAAGCCGCCGCCGCGATCCAACGCGCAGTCATGGAAGTTGCGATTGACCCCGGTGCGTTACGCGTTGAAACAAGAATCAACGGAGTTCCTGTTCCCGCTCTTGTGGCCGCGCTGCGCGCAGAGATGAATGCACCGGAGCATGCGCAATACGTACACTGGGGCGCCACCTCCCAAGACATCATGGACACGGCCCTGATGTTGCGTATGCGCCAAGCCCTCACTTTGATTGAAGGCAAGCTCCACGACCTTCTGCGCACCTTGGCAACACTTTCCAAAACACATGCGGCCCAGCCCTTGGCCGGCCGCAGTTTCGGCCTTCACGCATGCCCGACCTCTTTTGGCGCGGTTGTCGCCAGCTGGGGCAACCCGCTTCTGAACCTTTTGGATGAATTGCCCAATTTAAGGGAAACGTCTGTTCTGGTTTCTTTGTCCGGCGCGGCTGGAACCGGGTCGGCACTGGGAGAAAAAGCGATTGAAACCCGCTCGGAACTGGCCGCAGGATTGGCTCTCAATGACCCAAAGCGCAGCTGGCATACCGACCGCAGCCCAATTTTGCGATTGGTCGGGTGGATGCACCATGTGACGCTTGCTCTGAGTAAAATCGGGCAAGACTGCCATGGGATGACGCAAACCGGTATCAACACCCTGACGCTTGCAGATGGCGGCGCATCCTCCACATTGCCGCATAAACAAAATCCGGTAGCCGCGGCCAAGCTGATATCCCTCTCCCATTTCAGCACTGGTCTCCACACCAGCCTGCACGCCAGTGCCACCCACCAATATCAACGGGACGCCTCTGCGTGGTTTTCGGAATGGCTCAGCCTGCCGCAAATTGTTCTGACCTCTGCTACAGCGGCTGAAACCGCCGCTGCGCTGAGCAAGGCAATTTCCCCAAACCTTGACCAAATGAATGCCGAACTGGCGGATAACCTCGGCCTGATCCATGCCGAGGCGCTGACCTTTGCATTGTGCAAGTCGCTTTCGCGCCCTGAAGCTCAGGACACCGTAAAAACCCTATGTAAGGACGCGATCGCCCAGAAATCTCCGTTGCACGTCCTGGCGTCTAAAGCGTTTCCGGACCAAGACTTCAGCCACGTGTTTCATGCTGACCTGCAACTCGGCCATGCACCTGCAGAGGCGATCAGCTTTGCGGAAAGGGTTTCTGAACGCCTCGCGGTTTGAAAGCACAGCGCAAGGCAAAGCCGGGCAAAACCATTCCCAAGATGCGCTCAGTCTCTGCGCGGCCTTTACACTTTTGTGAAATATAACTGTCATTAAGCGATGAGTTTCAGTTTGTGGCAGGTTAAAATGATTCCACCGAAATCGACGTATAAGGCATCGCTATTTCGAACAAAATCTCGTGAAAGCCCGGATGTAGACGGGTCGATCCCCAGCTTAACGTAACGTCAATAGGACGCAACCAAAGCTCTGGCATTAGCTCAACTTTTTATGCAATATGTCGACAATCTTTCATGACGAGCAACGAAACCTTTACGATTATGAATATCTCAACTGAAAACACAAAGCCCGCGCCCGAGGATATGTCGGAGAGCGCAGCAGCTGCTGCAGCGTTCCTGAAAGCCTTGGCGCATCAGGGACGGCTAATGATTTTGTGCCATCTGGTAGACGGCGAGCGCTCTGTCGGCGAATTGGAAGACCTGCTTGGCCTTCGGCAAGCAGCAGTTAGTCAAATGCTGGCTCGTCTTCGTGACGAAGGCATGGTTCACACGCGCCGCGCAGGAAAAACTGTTTATTACAGCCTCAAAGATCAGAACGCAGCCCAAATCCTTGAGCTTCTTTATAAAATGTTCTGCGAGAACCAGACGGAAGATGTAAACGCTGTAGAGAACGCATCCTAGTTTGACACGTATCCAGCAACGACTTGTAACAACTTGAATGCCGTTGAGGCATCGTTTTCGACAACTGCCAGGAACTCTTCCTCGCCGATCCGAAGGCATGTCAAATCGGTCTT
The DNA here is from genome assembly GCF_056159265.1 of Epibacterium sp. ABZ3_068. NCBI lineage: Bacteria > Pseudomonadati > Pseudomonadota > Alphaproteobacteria > Rhodobacterales > Roseobacteraceae > Epibacterium > Epibacterium sp. ABZ3_068. The sequence goes on along the minus strand of NZ_JBSWUV010000001.1, from coordinate 2,120,816 downwards.
TGCCACCATCGTCAACGCACGCGGCTCGCGCCGGATAAGTCCCAGTTCTCCCACAAGGCGACCGGGGCCAAACGTTACGATATAGCGGTCTGTTTTATCCGGGTGCGGCAAGTAAAAGTCGGCCTCCCCTTCCAGAATCATATAGGCTCCGTCCGAAGCATCATCATCCTTGCGAAACACAGTCTGCCCCGCCTCAGCTTCAAACCAACGTGCGCCGAAGGCGAGAAGCCGCAATTGTCGGCGATTCAGCCCGGAAAACAGTTCTGTCTGCTCCAGTGCCCGTAGTTTACGCGATAGATCCGCACTGGCCGCACCATCCTCAACCGCAAGTTCTTGGGTTTCGTCGGTCACAAGCCGCCCTTGGCGGAGCTCATAGTAGACATCGAATACGTCGGGATGCGCGAATTCCGCACCCAAGTAAACGAGTGTTGCCTCAGGCAAAAGCCTGCGCAAATTCTTATGAATGGAAATCCGGGTTTCAAGATCATAGCTAGCCATGGCTCCATCCAGGATCAGCAGATCCGGGCGCTTGACCGTTGCCCTCGAGAAGGCCAGAGGTTCGGCAAAACTTGCAGGCAACCCCTGCCCTCCCACCGCGATAGGAAGATCAAAAATCAGTTCAACCACCAGATCACGCAACCCATTTTTGATCAAGAGGCCAGAGACCAGCTTGCGCAATTCCTCCCCTTTTGACCCTGCACCGTCAGAGATTTTGCCAAATATTGCGTTTTCCAGAACGGTAAGACCGGGTGCATATTCTGTCACGGAAATCGGCACGAAGCCTTCGTGCAGCGTTTCCCGCATCTCATGCCCGTTTGCGCGACGAAACTCCAACACCCTTTCTTTCATCTCATCTGTAAACGCCGGACCGATCTTTTCAGCTGAAATCCGAAACGGAACAATCAGCAATTGTGCCAACTCTTTCAGGTCCAGCGCATCTGCGCCGCTTTTACGGGTCTTTTCCGTTAGCGACAGGGCCGTTTCATAAGTGTCAACGCCAATCCCGAGTTTGCGAAACAGCGGATGATCCACTCCGTCGATACCAAAGGTCTGGCGCAACATATCGACCACATCCTGGGTCAGACCAACCAGATCCTGAACCAACCCCAATTGCGACAAACGCTCCAGAAAATCCCTTTGTTGGAGCAACTGCGCATCTGTAAGCGGCACATATGTTGTTGCAAAAAGCAGGTTTTCAGCGACAGGCATTGCCGCGTTGTAGGAGCCAGGTTCAAAAAAATGCACCATATCCTCTAAGCCTGCCTCACGAATCTCCGCTTGAATCTCGGATCTGAGGTGGACGATCTTTCGGGCCAACACGGGGTGCGCATCTGGCATGAAACGTTGCTCCATCCCGCGACGGAACAAAGCCGTTTGCGAGCCGATCCCCTCGACCAACTGCAACCACCACTGGCGCAACTCACCCTCATTGTTTAACCGCGCCAATCCAGGATCGAGCCAAGCAGCATCAAAGGGGTCACCACTGTTGCCCGCTTTGATGGCATCCAGATTGCGGCGTTCGTCGTGCGCGGCACCCTGGGGTCTGGGTCGCATTGGCATTAAAACATTGTCGCCAAAGGACCCCTGAAACAACACAGGCCGAGACGTCGCATGACCCACACGTGCGGCCAGCACGGATTGATGCAATTGCCGCAAATCATGACCTGCAATGGTCACCTGCCCTGATACAGGCAGGATCTCGCGGGTCAAAAGCTGCGCCAGCGCACGGCGGTCTTCCTCTGATGGCGCCGCAATTCCGATCACCTTCCCCTGAGGCAGGGTGGCATTCAGATCTTCAAGAACAAGATTACCATCAGCGTCCCTTACGTTCACCTTTTCCAAAATCACATCGCCGTTCAAACGGTGAACCTGCTCTGGATCGCCTCGCATAAGCTCTGCATCTATCATGCCAGAAGGGGCAAAACGTTCCAGAATAACATCCCAGCGTACGGACATATCCTGGGTCTGGTTGTAGTAGGCCAAGAGCTCTTTCCAGGGCGAAGCCAGATCTTTGTAGGCTGCAAGGGCGGCGACCAGCGCGCCCAGTGAAACCTTGCCCTGCAAGACAAGATACCCACCAACGGCGTAAAAGAAGAATGGCGTCAGTTGCGTAATGAAGTTATTGAGAAACTTCATAAAAAACTTCTTCCGATAGATGTCGAAACGGATATCATAAAGCCGTCCCAACCGCTCGGTAATTATCGCAAGCCGATACCGCCAGCCGCCGTTGATCCGCAGTGTTGACGCACCTGCCGCACTTTCGCCGATCTCAGAGGCCAGCGCCCTGACCTGGTGAATGCGTTTTTTGTTCAACAGGTTGATGCGGCGCTGAAGCATAGGAATCAGCCATCCCTGCAATGGAATAAGCGCAACGGCCGCCAATCCGAACCAGACATTCTGGGAAAACAGGAAGAACAGGATCGTCAGCATTTGACCGGCCTGCAACACCGGTTGACTGATTGCATCTCCCATCAAGCCACCCATCGGCTCGCTTTCCGAGGTGACCATTGACACAAGCTCCCCCTGGCTCACCCGTTCGAAATAGGGTTGAGGGAACCTCAGAATACGTTCGATCAACTGGAACCTGAACCGGCGAAGCATCCGTTCGGCAAGAATGCCCTTCATCGTGTTGATCCGCATCTTCAGCAGACCGTGACACAAGACCGAAAACAGGAAAGCGCCACACAGCAACCACAGGAAATGAAGCTGTTCCAGTTCATACCCCATCACAGCAATGGTGGACGTCTGAGAACCGATCGCGTCGTTGATGATCCGTTTGGGCAGCTCAAGCGTGAGATAGAGCAGCGGGAACAAACAGGAAGTCACCAGAAGCAATATGAACTGGTCGCGCTTTGAGTACTTCCAAATAAACTTAAAAAGAGAACGTTCGATCACCCTGCTCCCGATAATGGCATCGGCCAAGAATATTTAGCCCCGGAATGACGCCACGCCAAGACTGTCATACCCCTGATCGTTTTGTAAGTTCTGTGCATGATCGCAAACAGGAGTGTTTGCCAATGCGATGAAAAACCGTAAGGTTCAAACGAATTCTAGGTCTGAAGAAGGACAAACCATTGTCAGAACACGTCGCATCCCTGCTTGCGTTGCTATTCTTGTTGCAAGTCAAGCACATGTTTGCAGACTTTTTTCTTCAGACCCCGCGCATGCTTTCTGGCCGCAACCTGTATTTTCATATGGGGCGTGCGCAACATGTGAGCGTGCACTTAATTGGCACAGCCGTTGTCCTGGCCTTGATGGGGGCGCCAGTCAAATTCGCAGTGATTATCTGCATTATTGAATGGATCGTGCATTTCCACATCGACTTTGGCAAAGCCTGTTACAATGAAAAGAAGTCCCTAAAGCCGACGCAACCTCTGTTTTGGTGGGCAATGGGCGCGGATCAGGCTCTTCATCAGGCGACTTACCTTGCAATAGGTTGGGCTTGGTGTGTTTTTGTGCTGTCTTGACGAATTATTACCCCACGCATTGATAACTTTTTTGTCACGACCTTGGACTTACCCGTCAACCTCAGTTGGCGGCGACAGCGTTTGACATCCGCTGAGCAGCATCTCGGAACCAGTCGCGCTTGAACAACTTGGCGATCCACTACCCGCAGCCACACGCGTGAGATGCTTCGACAACCAAACCGGTCTTTGAACGCAGTTGCGCAGACTCTTCCGTTGGTTTTTCCCCTCGATACTCTATCGTTACTGCGTAGATTCAATAATACGACAGTTACACAAAAACCTGCCGAGGAATGCAGCAACGCTACGGCAAAAGATTTGACCTGAAGTGTGGTTACGCGCGATGTTGGAATTTGGAAAGACACTTAGGACGACCATGCACCTGCCAAACCCCTTTCATTTCCCGCAACCTCTGAATTGGTGTACTGGAACCACCGTTTTATGACCTCCCTCTTGTCGGTGAATAATCTGAGCATTTCGTTCTCCGGTAATGCGCCGGTGGTGGAGGACGTGAGCTTTGACGTGGAGGCGGGCCAAACGCTTGCTTTGGTCGGGGAAAGTGGTTCGGGCAAAACGCTAACCTGCCGCTCGGCTTTGGGAATCCTGCCCCGCATGGCCAAGGTTACTTCTGGTCAGATCAACCTCAAACTCGACGATGGCACTGTGAACCTGTTGCACCTCGACCAGCGGTCGTTGCGCGATATCCGTGGCAATCAGGTGTCGATGATTTTTCAAGAACCCATGCGGTCCCTTTCACCGTTGCATCGGATCGGCAATCAAGTGGTCGAAGTGCTGCACCTTCATGGCGGCCCCATGGGGCAGGCGGCGCGGCAAAAAGTCCTGGATGTCTTTGCGCAAGTTGGCTTTCCAGATCCTGAACGCACCTATCGGTCGTACCCTTTTGAGCTTTCGGGCGGTATGCTGCAACGCGCGATGATCGCAATGGCGATGGTTGCTCGCCCTAAGCTGATGATCGCGGATGAACCGACAACGGCATTGGACGTTACCACACAGGCTCAGGTGCTGGGGCTGATGAAGGATCTGCAACAGCAAACCGGCATGGCCATGATCCTTGTAACCCATGACCTGGGCGTTGTGGCAAATATGGCTGAAAAAGTTGTGGTCATGCACAAGGGCCGGGTGATGGAAGCGGGGGAGGCAAAACCCATTCTGGCCGCGCCTGCGCACCCCTACACCAAGGCGCTGATCAACGCAGCACCCTGTATTCCCGATGCACCGGTTCCGGTGCAGCCAATCTCGGGTCACGATCTGATTCTGGAAATGAAATCAGTCGCGAAAACGTATAAACTGCGTGCAGGACGCGGCTGGTCTGCGCCCTTGATGGTTCACGCCTGTCGTGGTGTGGATTTGGCTCTACCCCGCGGCAAGACACTTGCAATTGTGGGCGAAAGCGGATCAGGCAAGACCACGGCTGCGCGCATAGCCTTGGGGGCCGAACTGCCTGACCCCGGTGGCCAAGTTCTGTTTCGCGGCGCTCCAGACGCGGACGCTGTGCCGGTCCATGACATGGATGCCAGCACCCGAATGAGGTTTCAGCGCGAAGCACAGATGGTGTTCCAAGACCCCTATTCCTCGCTGAGCCCGCGCATGCGTATCCAAGATGCGCTGACAGAGCCGCTGGAAATCCACAGGATCGGAACCCGTTCAGACCAGCGCGCCCAGGCAGCAGAGCTTTTGCGACTTGTTGGCCTCAGCCCGGACATGCTGTTGCGGTATCCACATGCGTTTTCCGGCGGGCAACGGCAAAGGCTTTCCATCGCGCGGGCGCTGATGCTGGATCCCAAACTGCTGGTCTGTGACGAACCGACCTCTGCTTTGGATGTCTCGGTTCAAGAGCAGATCCTCCTGCTGTTGGAAGAAATCCGAAACCGCAAGAACCTGTCTTACCTTTTTATCAGTCATGATCTTGCCGTGGTCGCCCGTATCGCGGATGAAGTTGCCGTAATGCGGCGTGGATTGGTGGTTGAACAGGCACCTCCGGACACGTTGTTTTATAATCCTCAACATCCTTACACAAAAGCACTGATCGCCGCTCAACCCGAACCCGCGGTGAACCGCCCCATCGACCTGAAACTCGTGGCACAGGGCGCTGGCACGCCGGACTGCTGGCCGGATGCTTTCCGCTTTGAAGGTAACGATGCGCCGCCCCTCAACCAGGTCGAACCGGGGCATAAGGTGAGGTGCCATGTTTAATCTATTGCGTTCACTTGCCCTTGTCGCACTGGGCGTTTCCTGCGCTCCTCAGGTGGCACAGTCTCAAACGGGGCAACTGCCGCTTTTGCAAGAAAGCTCCTTCTGGCAATCCGAAGTGAACATGAAACACCTGCCCCCGATCGAGGAACGCCTGCCGGACATACCGCTGGTTGTTGACTTGGAGGCAAAGGGCCGCAGTTTTGGCATACAAGGCGGCACTCTCAACACAATGGTCAGCCGATCAAAAGACATCCGACAGATGGTTGTCTATGGCTATGCCCGCCTAGTCGGATATGACCAACACTATAACCTGGCGCCCGATCTGCTTTTGGCCTGTGAAAACGAAGGCAACCGCAAGTACACGCTGCGCCTGCGTCCCGGCCACAAATGGTCCGACGGAACACCTTTTACGGCCGAAGACTTTCGCTATTGGTGGGAAGACGTCGCGAACAATCCGCTCCTCAGCCCGGCAGGTCCGCCCGACTTCCTGCGCGTGGATGGCGAACTGCCAAATGTCAGTTTCCCGGACGAGACCACAGTGATCTATGAGTGGTCCACACCAAATCCAAATTTCATGCAGAGCTTGGCACAGGCGCGCCCTCCCTTTATCTATCGCCCTGCACACTATCTGAAGAAGTTCCACGCAGATTTCACCTCTGCCGAGGAATTGCAGGAAGAGGTCGACTATGCCCGTGTAAAATCCTGGGCGGCCCTGCATAACAAACTCGATAATATGTACAAGTTCGACAACCACGAATTGCCAACCTTGCAGCCGTGGATGAACGCCACGTCGGGTAAAAAGATCCGCCACCAGTTTGTCCGCAATCCCTTTTATCATCGCGTCGACAGCCACGGGGTGCAACTGCCATATATCGACACGGTCGAAATGGAGATTGTGTCAGGTGGGCTGATTGCCGCAAAGTCGAACGCCGGAGAAGCCGACCTTCAGGCCCGGGGTCTCGGATTTCGCGACATTCCCATCCTGCGCAAAGGGGAAAATGAGGGTGGAAACTACCGCGCTGTTCTGTGGCAAAGCGGAGCCGCATCCCAGATCGCCATTTATCCGAATCTGAACGTAAATGATCCGGTCTGGCGCAAGACCCTGCGCGATGTGCGTGTTCGCCGTGCACTTTCTCTGGCCATTAACCGGCGCGCTATAAACAAGGCGCTCTATTTTAAGCTCGGACACCCTGGTGCCATGGCCGTGCTGGAACAAAGCCCGTTTTACGAAGACAAGATGCGCAGCGCCTGGTCTACCTTTGATCCGGATCTTGCCAATCAACTGCTGGACGAGGCTGGGTTCACGGAAAAAGACGCCTATGGCATTCGTTACCTGCCTGACGGGCGCAAGATGGAATTGGTGGTAGAGACCGCAGGCGAACGCCAAGAGGTGGAGAACGCTCTTCAGATCATCACAGACGATTGGAACGACATCGGTATCAAACTGATCCTGCGCCCTCTGGATCGGGACATCCTGCGAAACCGCGTATTTTCCGGCACCACTATGGCCTCGGTCTGGTATGGCTGGGACAACGGGTTACCCGGACCATATACCTCTCCATCTTTCCTTGCGCCAACAGATCAGACTTTCCTGGCCTGGCCCAAATGGGGGCAGTATTATCAGACCAGCGGGCAAGTCGGCGAAGCGCCGGATGATCCCGCAGCCGAAGAACTCATGCATCTGATGCACGCATGGAACAACGCCACAGACAATGAAACCCGGAGCCGGATCTGGCACGACATGCTGATGATTCACGCGGAACAAGTCTATGGCATCGGGTTGGTGGCCGGCGCGCCACAGCCAGTTGTTATCAATCGCAAGCTACGTAATGTCCCGGAAAAAGGCATCTGGGCCTGGGATCCCGGCGCGCATTTTGGCATCCACCGGATGGATGAATTTTATTTTGAAGGTGGCAAGGGCTGATGCAGATCCTGCGCTATGCATTTTACCGATTAGGCACCATGCTGCTGACCCTTTGGGTGGTGTCAGTACTGATTTTTATCATCATCAACCTGCCCCCGGGCGACTATTTGTCCAACCAGATTGCGGAGCTTCAGGCTTCCGGCCAATCAGCAGGCGTGGCCAAGGCCGAATTTCTCCGACAGGAATACGCACTCGACCGGCCACTTTGGCAGCAATATCTGATCTGGATCGGCTTCATCCCGGGGCCACATGGGTTTTCAGGCCTGATCCAGGGCAACTTTGGCTGGTCTTTCGAATTTGACGCCCCCGTCGCCGAGATCGTGGGCGACAGCCTTTGGATGACCGTCATGGTAAACTTGGCTGCGGTGCTGTTTGTTTACCTTGTGGCGCTCCCTTTGGGCGTTCTCGCCGCGGCACGTGCACGCTCGTGGGTGGACTATACATCAGCCTTTGTCGGCTATCTCGGCCTCGCAACTCCCAATTTCCTGCTTGCGCTGATCCTGTTTTACTATGGTCACAAGCATCTGAATCTGCCGATTGGCGGGCTGATGGATCCGGCTTACGAAAACGCACCGATGTCTTGGGACAAGGTAAAATCGATCCTTTTACACCTGATCGTACCAACCTTTGTCATCGGCACATCGGGGGCCTCTGCCATGATGCAGCGCCTGCGCGCAAATATGCTGGATGAGCTGGGCAAACCCTATGTTGAAACAGCAATTGCCAAAGGTATGCCACCGCGCCGGATGTTGATGAAGTATCCACTGCGTGTTGCATTTAACCCCTTTGTGGCGGATATCGGGAACCTGCTGCCCTCAATGGTTTCAGGATCGGTTCTTGTTTCGGTCGTCCTTGGCCTGCAAACAATTGGACCCGATCTTCTGCAGGCGCTCAAATCACAGGACATGTTCCTTTCAGCCTTTGTGTTGATGTTTGTCGCCCTGCTGACCTTGATCGGCACGATGATATCGGACGTGCTCTTGATGCTTCTTGATCCGCGCATTCGATATGAGGGACGCAAATCATGACCCAGTCCCCCGACAATCGTTATGTAAGCGATGCGCCATTTGATCCGAACCCGGCCTTGCAAGAGATTGAGCGTAAGGATCTGGATGCTCCGAACTGGCTTCTGATCTGGCGCAAGTTCCGCACGCATCGTCTGGGACTGGTGTCCGGCGCGTTTCTGCTGTTTTGCTACCTTTTGTTGCCATTTATCGGGTTTGTCGCGCCCTACGGCCCAAACGAGCGCCACGCTGAACATCTTTATTCGCCACCACAAAGCATTCACTTCTTTCACCAGGGCGAGTTTTTAGGCCCCTTCATCTATCCGATGACTTCCGAGGCCAATCTGGAAACTTTCCAATGGGAGTTTATTCCTGATTTGGAAACGCCCCGAAAACTGCGGTTCTTTTGCGAAGGCAAATCCTACAAGATCGCAGGCTTGATCCGGTCGGACACGCATCTGTTCTGCCCGCCTGAGACACTGGATGAAGAGGTTGTACCCTTCTTCCTCTGGGGATCGGACCGACTGGGCCGCGATGTTTTCAGCCGCATCCTTTATGGCGCACAGCTCTCACTGACCGTCGGCCTGATCGGGATCACCGTTTCTTTTGTGCTGGGCATATTTTTTGGCTCTATTGCCGGCTATTTCGGTGGAACAATCGACTGGGTCATCAACCGGATGATCGAAGTCCTGCGCTCCCTACCAGAACTGCCCCTCTGGCTCGCGCTATCGGCGGCGGTACCCTCCAACTGGTCCCCCATCGCCGTGTTTTTTGTGATTTCGATCATTCTCGGCCTTTTGGATTGGCCGGGACTGGCACGATCTGTCCGCGCCAAGTTCCTTTCTTTACGCGAAGAAGAATACGTCCGCGCCGCCGAGATGATGGGCGCAAGCTCTGGCCGGGTGATCCGCAAACACCTGCTGCCAAATTTCCTCAGCCATCTGATCGCTTCTGCCACGTTGTCGATCCCTGCAATGATCCTCGGTGAAACAGCCCTCTCCTATCTGGGTCTCGGTCTGCGTGCTCCGGCCGTAAGCTGGGGGGTGATGCTGAACGATGCCCAGAACCTCGCCAGTATCGAGATCTACCCCTGGACCGCCATCCCCATGTTGCCGATCGTTGTGGTTGTGCTTGCGTTTAACTTCCTTGGCGATGGGCTGCGCGACAGCCTGGACCCCTATCAACAATGACATTACTGGATGCCCTTCCCACACCAGACCGCTTTAGCAGCACTGGCACCGGGACTGCGCCAAGCGCCTTTGCCGTTACCGATCTGGTAACCCGCTCTATCGCGGCGGTCGGCTTGGAACTGGCGCAGTATATGATGGCAACAAACCTCACGGCACATCTGCCAGAGGTCACGGTTGATCAACGCCTTGCCACGCTCTGGAGCAAATACAGTTTTCGTCCAGACGGCCGGGAGATGGCGGATCTTTGGGATGAACTGGCAGGCATTTATCAAACGCGCGACGGCTGGATTCGCCTGCACACAAACTTGCCTCACCATCGCAAGGCCGCCATTGATGCACTTGAATGTGCCGAAGATCGGGACAGTATCTCCCAAAGGCTGCGCTGCATTCGCGGTGCCGAAGTCGAAGACGCGATCCACGCAGAAGGTGGAGTTGCCGCGGCCCTGCGCAGCCAAGCAGAATGGGCCCTACACCCCCAAGGCCGCGCCGTAGCACAAGATCCCTTGGTCGATTGGCAGGCACCACGTCGTATTTCTCATCGCCCCGCTCCGAACGCAACAATCGAGCGGCCTCTCAAAGGGCTGCGTGTGCTGGATCTAACCCGCGTCCTTGCAGGTCCCATTGCCACGCGAACCCTGGCAGGCCTTGGCGCAGAAGTGCTGCGCATCGACCCGCCTGACTGGGATGAACCCGGTGTGATCCCCGACATCTCAATTGGCAAATCAATGGCAACGCTGGATCTCAAAACATCCGAGGGTCACGAGAGGCTCGCCGCCCTGTTGGCCACCGCAGACGTATTTGTCCACGGCTATCGCCCCGGTGCGCTGGCTGCCCTTGGATTTGACCGCGCTTCTATCGATGCGCTTGCGCCAAATTGCGTCGAAGTCACGTTGAATGCCTATGGCTGGACCGGCCCATGGGCCCGCAGACGCGGGTTCGACAGCCTCGTGCAAATGAGCAGCGGCATTGCCCATACAGGCATGGCGTGGGCTGGCACCACCCGCCCCCTACCCTTGCCTTTTCAGGCGCTGGATCACGCGACGGGCTATTTAATGGCCGCCGCCGTCCTTTCCGGCTTGACTTCAGCCGCCGGCGGCGCGGCAGTCGGCACGGCCCATCTCTCCTTGGCGCGCACTGCGGAAGCTTTGAACCAACTGGAGCCATACGCCAGCGGCCCAGACATAAGCGCTTGGGACGAGGCGGATTTTGCACCACCGAAGGAACACAGCAGCTGGGGAGCCGGACACCGCCTCAAATCTCCGCTTCACGTTGGTAAAACAACTCTCCTCTGGGAGAACCCCGCTCAGGCCTGCGGCAGCCACCCTGCCGAATGGAGCGTTTCTCAACTCAACTGATCATACTGTTCCTGACGTGGGCCACCATCCGCCGCTGTGTTCCGTCAGGGACACAGCGGCCCGGCCCAACGGGATGCGACCCGCCTCTGGCGGGTCAAAGAGGGGCGGGAGCAGCCAGATTGTCTTGTCAACGGCTGCGTCTTAATCCCCCTCGCCAGGATTGGAATCCATAAGATCGTGGTCAATTGCCGCTTGCACAGCGCCCACTGCGGCTTTCTTTTTTTGTTCAGGTGTCATCTCTTCAACCTGATCGTCCGCAAGGCGCACGGTCACCTCACGATGCGCAAACCGAATACCTTCCTGTGCAAACAGATCGCGAATTTCCTGGAACACTCGTTTACGGATCGTCCATTGATCCCCCGGTTTGGTCATGAATTTGACCCGGATGATCATCGCAGAATCCTGCATTTCAATCACACCTTGGGATTTCAATGGCTGAATGAAGTTATCGCCAATCACCGGGTCTTCCATCAGTCGCAGGCCCAGTTTCTTGATCAACTTGCGGACCTTCTCCACATCCGTGTCATAGGTCACCCGCAGCGGCAGCTTCATCATAACCCAATCGCGCGAGTAGTTGGACAGAACCTTGATCTCTCCAAAGGGGATTGTGTGCAATGCACCCAAGTGGTGGCGCAACTGGAATGACCGGACCGAGATCTTTTCAACAGTGCCTTTGACATCGCCAATATCGATATATTCGCCTTTTCGAAACGCATCATCCAAAAGAAAAAACGCCCCCGAAAAGATGTCCCGCACCAAGGTCTGTGAACCAAAGCCAACTGCCAGGCCCACAACACCGGCACCCGCAAACAGGGGGCTGACGTTAATGCCAATTTCCATCAACAGGATCAGAATGATTGACACAACCACCACAGCCAGAATAGCGCCGCGGAACAACGGCAACAGCGTGGCCAGACGACTGGCCCCTCCAGCACCACCTTCGTCCCCCAATTCGCCCTCTGGCATATCGCTGGTTTCCTGATCGATCTTGCTGTCGATCCAAATCCGAAACATGTGGTACACAATGTATCCGATGAACAGGATCGCAATAATATCCAACCCTTTTTCAGCCCAAGGCCGGGTCATCCATTCTGCATTGGGTGTCCAAATAAAGATCAGAGCAATCACACCAACCACAAAGGCCAGAACCCCCGCAACACGACGAGCCAGATCTTCGTAGGTGGCAACCGGGTGCCGCCGCAGCGCGATCTCTTCCATATCATCGTCATCCGCTACGTCGCCCTCGGCGTCGCCAGCAACTTCTGCAGCCGAAGACTGCTGCATCCTGCTCTGGAAATAGCGTTCAATCACAAAGTTGATGGCACCATAAACCACCAGGATGGAGGTCAGAACAATGTATGTGCCCGCCATCAGCGGAATAGACACATCCCGTTCCAGAACAAGGTCTGCAGTCAGTTTCAGCCAGCCAAAGACCATATAGGCCATGACCAGAGGTCCCCACGCGAGAGACAGCATACGCACCAGCCAGGAACAGTCTTCCTTGCGTTTGCCTGCGCGAATGGCACAGGAAATCGCGCGTCCATTCACCACAACCATCAACAGGTTGCCAGCAGTTCCCGCCAAAGCAAGGGCACCATAAACAAGGGCATAAACGTTATAATTCAGGCCGAAATCACCAATCCAAGTGGCAAACAGGACCGTGCAGATATCATAAGTCGCAAGCGCTGAGGCCCAATAATATAGCCGCGTCGCATCCCGGTCGTTCAGGATTGGAATGCGATACTGTGGCAAGAACGGCGACAGCACCATGCGCCACAAATCCGAAGCCGTCCGCGACAGGAAGAACGCCGCAAAAATCGCGATAATTGTGAATTGGATTGACGTATCATTTGCCCGACCAAAGAAGATCAGCGCCGTGATCGCGACAAACAACATTGCAAAAATCGTGGCGCCAACACCAGTCAGAAAGCGCATGACCAAAAACGGCATTTTCTCCGCATACCCCTGCGGAGCGTCTTTTATGCGGGCGACAACAAATTTCTTGGCAATCCGTTTGCCGTAGATCTCGACAGAGAGCCAACGGCCGATCAACAGCAGCACCAGCGCCGCGCCGAGCACCTCTATATATCTCATGATCCGCCCGTCGGGGCTTGTCTGACGGAGGATATATTTAAATTCAAAAACCGAATACGGCAGCGCTTCCAGGCGACTGTTTAATGCAACCCTAAAGGCATCCACTCTGGACTGGGCCTGCATCAGGCGCGATGGTCCCTCCATCGGGTGGTCAGTTGCGACATCATCGCCACCAGAGGGCATTGAGGTGACCGGATTTCCACGTGGGTCAATGACAATGACACCCAACCCGCTTTCGACAGCCTGCTCAATCGCTTGGCGCAATGTAGCGTCATTCTCGGGCGCGGCCTCTTGCGCATGCAGCGCCACGGAGAACGCAAGACTGATCACAACACCGAGAACTGCGCGCAAAATGCCTGACATTTCGCCACCTTTTATATAAATCAAACCTAACTCAGAAGAGTATCGACCAATTGGCTGCAAGGCCAAAGGGTAAATTTGTTATGATTGGGTGACGCCTAAGCTTGATTGCAACTTAGCAACTCTCACGGTATAGCTGGCGAGCGGGAATAGCGCTTTTATAGCATTTTCAAGACGACTACTCCCATAAGAAATAAGAGCGCCTGAAATTTGGGCCACACGTCACCTACCCGCCAAAGCTGGTAGAAAAGAACAAGCGCCAGGTGCCACAAAAGGCAACCTCGCCAGAACCGGGGCACAAGATGGCCAAAGACAAGGGTCACGAATTCGGGCGACTGAAACCGGGCGGCATCTGTCGTTTCCTTGGAGATCGTGGGATCGCATCAGTTGCGTTAAGGATGCTACCATGACGACCAGCTCAATCAGGTCAGCAGAGATTTCAGCAAGCCGTGTCCGCGGTCCACGCGTTGTTTTATACAGTCATGACACGTTTGGATTGGGACACTTGCGCCGCTCGCGGGCACTCGCCGAGGCGATCACATCCGCAGATGCTTCAGCATCTGCGCTCATCCTGACGGGATCTCCGGTTGCAGGCCGTTTTGCGTTCCCGACGCGCGTGGACCATGTGCGTCTGCCCGGTGTCATCAAACGATCCGATGGCTCTTATGCGTCGCGCACCCTTGGCATGGGCATCGAAGAAACCACTGAACTTCGTGCCAATCTGATCCTGTCTACCGTAGAGACCTATGCCCCTGACATTCTGATTGTGGACAAGGAACCCAGCGGTTTTCGTGGAGAGCTTCTGCCCACACTTGAACGGCTCAAGCGTGACGGCTCTGCCAAAATGGTCCTTGGTCTGCGCGATGTCCTCGATGAACCTGCCATCCTTGCCGCCGAATGGCAGCGCAAAGACGCTCTGCGCGCGATGGAGACTTACTACGACGAAATCTGGGTCTATGGCTCCCGGTCTGTTTACGATCCAACCCAAGGGTTGACCCTCAAACCGGAAACGCACAACCGCATGCACTGGACAGGGTATCTGCGCCGTGACCTGGGTGAGGTCGGCCCACCACCACGGCAACCCTATGTGCTGATCACCCCCGGCGGCGGCGGCGATGGAGCGACAATGGTGGATCTGGTGCTCTCGGCCTATGAGCAGGATCAGACCCTTGGACCGCGCGCCATTCTGGTTTATGGCCCCTTCCTGTCCGGCGAAACACGGGTGGAATTTGAAACTCGTGTCTCCCGTCTGGATGGTCGGGTGACCGCCGTTGGCTTTGAAAGCCAGATCGAGACGCTCTTTGCCGGCGCGCAGGGCGTGGTTGCCATGGGCGGCTATAATACGTTCTGCGAGCTATTGTCCTTTGACAAACCCGCCGTGATCGTGCCGCGCACCAAACCCCGTTTGGAACAGTGGATCCGGGCCAGCCGCGCAGAAGAGCTGGGGCTGGTAACTATGCTGGACGAAAACCGCGACGGGCTTACACCTGCCTCCATGATCCGCGCCATCCGCGCACTTGAACATCAAAAACCGCCTTCAGCCGCAGTCAAACACGCCGAGCTGCTGGATGGGCTGGACTATGTGACTGCACGTGTCGAACGCCTTCTGGCTGAACGTGCCCCAAAGGCCGCTGAATGAAAAATACACCCCCTCTCGCCGTGCTCGTCAAAGGCTGGCCACGCCTGTCCGAGACATTCATTGCCCAGGAACTTGTTGCACTCGAAGAAGACGGCATAACCTTCGAAATCTGGTCCCTGCGCCACCCCACCGACATCAAACGTCATCCGCTGCATGACCGGTTGAAGGCACAGGTGCATTACCTGCCGGAATACCTATATCAAGAACCGGAACGGGTCTGGGCCGCACGCGAGGCCGCGCAACAAATGCCGGGCTATGCGAAGGCCTATGAAATCTACCGAGCGGATCTGCGCCGCGACATCACACCGAACCGTGTCCGCAGGTTCGGGCAGGCCTGCGTTCTGGCGGCAGAGATGTCAGATGACGTTCTTGCGATGTATGCGCATTTTCTGCACACGCCGTCCTCGGTCGCTCGCTACGCGGCGATCATGCGCGGCATGCCCTGGAGCTTTGCAGCCCACGCCAAGGACATCTGGACCTCCCCCGATTGGGAAATTTCCGAAAAACTCTCGGACAAAACATATGGCGCAGCCTTTGGTGCGACCTGCACCGGTTTTGGCGCAAAACACTTGCAAGAGATGTCGGATGGCACTCCAGTCGATCTGATCTATCACGGTCTCGACCTACGCCGGTTTCCTGAACCACCGGAACGCAGCTGGCGAACGGCGGATGCCCCGCTCAAACTCATGTCTGTTGGACGCCTGGTCGAGAAAAAGGGCTTTGACAACCTGATTGCCGCGCTTGCTTTGCTGCCGGGTGATCTGGACTGGCATTTCACCCATATCGGCGGTGGCAACTTGGGCGCAAAACTTCAGGAACAAGCGGCCGAGGCAGGCATTTCTGACCGCATCACCTGGCGCGGGGCCTGCGACCAGCCTGAAGTCATTGGCGAAATGCGCAGTAGCGATCTGTTTGTCCTTCCAAGCCGGGTGGCCAAAGACGGTGATCGGGATGGTTTGCCCAATGTGCTGATGGAGGCCGCCTCACAGCGCCTTCCGATCCTGTCCACGCCAGTCTCTGCCATCCCCGAGTTCATCGACGACGGCACCCACGGTCGGCTAAGTGACGATCACCCCAAAGATCTGGCTGCTGCAATTGTGGACATCGCTCGCGCACCAGAACGAGCTGCGGAAATGGCAGAAGCCGCGCTGGGTCGCCTGCGCCAGGAATTTGGCATGATGCCCGGAATTCGTCAGCTTAAAGCCCGCCTAGCCGCTCTGTTGCAGGACCAGTAGCCATGCCCCCGGCGCCCCGCATCGCCTTTTATGCGCCTATGAAGTCACCGCATCATCCGGTTCCCTCCGGAGATCGAGAATTGGCGCGTAACCTGATGCGGATGATGGAGACAGCTGGCTGCGAAGTCCAACTGGTCAGCAACTGGCGATGCCGCGACAAAACGGGCGATCACGAAGTCCAGAACCAGCTTTTTCAGGAAGCCGAGCAGGAAATCGCAAGGCTCTCCGCTGACCTGCCCCCCTTTGACCTTTGGGTGACCTATCACAATTATTACAAGGCGCCGGACCTCATTGGACCTGCCCTCGCCCGGATGTGCGGTCGTCCCTATGTGCAAATTGAAAGCACACGCGCCAACAAACGCCTGGGCGGGGCCTGGGACCGGTTTGCCCGTGCCGCCCACGCGGCGGCGGACCAGGCCGATCTCATCCTGTCAATGACCCAACGGGACCAGAAAACCCTGATCCGGGATCGGTTCGGGGATCAATCTCTGTCTGTGTTGCCCCCCTTCTTACCAACAACCCAATTACCCCCGGCCTCGAAACTGACGGGACCAATGCTCGCGGTTGGAATGATGCGAGCGGGCGACAAGCTGTCATCTTATCAACTGATCGCGGACAGTTTGAAAAATCTGCGGGGAGACTGGCAACTGAACATTGCAGGTGACGGGCCCGCGCGAAAGGACGTGGTCGCTCTTATGGCCCCTTTTGAAGACCGCGTGCACTTCCTCGGCCAACTCAGCCGCGACGCTTTGGCCCAAGAATACCAGACCGGATGCCTCTTGTTCTGGCCGGGCGTAAACGAGGCGTTTGGCATGGTTTACCTTGAGGCGCAAAGCTATGGGCTGCCGGTCGTTGCGCAAGACCGCCCTGGCGTGCAGGAGGTTCTATCGCCAGAAAACCGCGCCCGTGCACCGGACCCGATCGGGGGCTCGCAGGCTCTGGCACTGGCATTGTCTGACCTTCTCAGTGATCCGGATTTGCGTGAGCGCCACCAAAAGGACGCACGCGGCTACATACAATCTCATCACCTGCTGAACGCCGCCGCGCACAATTTTATGAAGGCGATAACCCCGCTTCTGGAGAGACGCCCATGATCCGTCTTGCAATGCTTCGGCACGGGCACACACCCTGGAACCGGATGGGACGTATTCAGGGACGCAGCGACATCGCGCTGGACATTGCCGCGCAGGCTGAGCTTGCCGCACAAAGCTTGCCTTCAGACTGGATCGCGGCAGATCTGGTCTCCAGCCCTTTGGAACGTGCCTGGCATACGGCAGAACTGGTCTCAGGCCGCCCGGCAGAACGTGTCCCCAACCTGATCGAGATGAACTGGGGCAAATGGGAAGGTCTGCACGGGCGTGACCTGAAAGCAGATCCGACCAGTGGTTTCAAAGACATCGAACAGTGGGGCTGGGACTACTGCCCGCCAGACGGAGAAAGCCCCAACGAAGTCTGGCAGCGCCTCGCGCCCTGGCTCTTTGCCCTTAGCCGCGACACAATTGCTGTATGCCACATTGGTATCATGCGGGTGATCCTGGCACGCGCTTACGGATGGGACTTCGATGGCCCTGCTCCGTTCGCGGTCAAACGCAACCGGCTTTTTGTGGTTGAAATCGACGGCACAACCCTTACCCCGGTCCCAGACCCTATTCGCCTGATCGCAAAGGACACAGCATGAAGGTTCAGATCATTGTCACCCATCTCCTTGGAGCTGGCCATCTGGCGCGGGCGCTTACCCTTGGTCGCGCCTATACAGATGCAGGAGATGAGGTTCAGGTGGTTTCAGGCGGTTTTCCCGTCCCACAGCTTTCCACTGATGGTGTCGAATTGGTGCAGCTTCCACCGCTGAAATCGGATGGTGTAAATTTCAAGCGCCTGTTGGGTGAAACCGGCAACCTTGCGGATGAGGCTTATTTTGAGCGCCGCAAAGCAACGCTGCGCGATGCCTTCCACGCGTTTCAACCCGATGTTCTGATTACTGAACTCTACCCGTTTGGCCGCCGCACCCTGCGTGTGGAATTCCGCAACCTGATTGAAACCGCAAGTGCAGCCCACAAGAAACCGCTGGTCCTGTCGTCCATCCGCGACATACTCGCCCCCCCGACCAAGCCGGAACGGGTCGAGGAGTGCCACGCCATTCTGGAAGATCTCTATGATGGCGTCCTCGTCCACGCGGATCCGGAAACCACACAACTGGACCTCAGCTGGCCCGTAACAGACGCCCTTGCCGCCAAGCTGCATTACACTGGATATGTGGCCCCAGCGGCTCCTACCCCGCAACCGGATGGGATCGGCAAAGGCGAAATCCTTGTCAGCTCGGGCGGCGGATCAGTCGGGGACGAGATCTTTGAAGCCGCAATGGAGGCTGCGCGTATGACGCCCGACCTCACATGGCGGCTCCTGGTTGGAGGCTCAGATGCGGCAGAGCGGATCGCAGCGTTCCAGGCCAAAAGCTCTCCCGCAATCATCGAAGCGGCACGGCCCGATTTTCGCCAGATGATGTGCCATGCCAGAGCGTCTATCTCCATGTGTGGCTACAACACCGCTCTGGACGTTCTGCAATCCGGCGTAGCTGCCATTTTTGTCCCCTTTGACGCTGGCACCGAGGTGGAACAGGCCATCCGGGCCGAAGCCCTGGGCAAACTCGGCGGGGTCAAGACCCTGCGCCGCGCGACACTGACCGCCCAGCAATTGCTGGACTCGCTGGAAGACCTGCGAAACACCCCCAGCAGATCCATGGATCTCAGGGGATTTGATGGCGCAGCACAGACTGCAGCCCTGACACGCCGCCTGCTTGCAGAAAAACGCGGCAGATCATGACAGGCTCACCGGATTGGACACCGCTGGACACTGAGCTTCGCCACTGGTGCCAGGACAAGCTCACGCTACCGCTGTGGTGGCGAGATGATGACGCAATTGCGCCGAGCAAAGCCCTGGACCGTCTTTCTGCGTTGGCGGGTCATTTTGACATGCCCGTCCATCTTGCCATCATTCCCGCCCAGGCCAGCCACGCGTTAGGCACCGGGCTGCCGGATCATTTTATCCCTGTTGTTCACGGCTGGGCTCATGTGTCTCACGCCCTCGCCGGGCAAAAGAAATCTGAATTCCCGACGTCACGGGACCTTTCCAAACGGTGCAGCGATGCCGCAGAAGGCCTCGCCCGAATGCGCGAACTATTCGGCCAACGCCTGTTGCCAATGTTTGTGCCGCCGTGGAACAGGATCGGAGCAGACCTGGTCCCGAATTTGTCGCAACATGGATATACTTCGATCTCGACCTTCAGACCGCGGTCACGTCCAGATGCCGCGGACGGTCTCGCCCAGATCAACACACATCTGGACCCGATCAACTGGCGTGGAGACCGGTCTGTTCTGGACCCGGACACCCTGATCAAACAGGTCACCGACAATCTGGTGGCACGCCGCACGCACAAATCAGACATGTCCGAGCCCTTTGGCATCCTGACCCACCATCTGGTTCACGACACCGCAATTTGGTCTTTTACCGAGGCACTGATCAGCCGCCTCCTGGAAGGCCCAGCAACACCTTGGCGCTTTTCTGCGTCAGACCTGCCGACAGAGGCAGGTTCACATCACACGTAAAGGGGAAGACATGAGCCGGCTCGACAGTGTAATTCGAAGATTAACGGCCCAACGCGCAGGGCTGAACTGGGCTGCCGAGCAGCTCAAGGACATGCCAGGCGACGCGCTGGAGCTTGGCCTTGGAAACGGGCGCACCTATGACCACCTGCGCAGTCTGATGCCCGACCGTCGGATCTGGGTGATTGACCGCAACCTGCAATGCCATCCGGACTGCGTACCGCCAGAGGCCGACTTTCTGCAAGGCGATGCAGATGCGATGCTGGACAAACTGATCACATCCGGCGCACAGGTTTCGCTTGCCCATTATGACCTTGGCACCGGCGTGGTTGAGCACAATCGCGCCTTGGCACAAATGCTCGCACCACTTTTGGCGAAGGTCATGCGCCCCGGTGGGTTGATCCTTTCAGACCAAGAGCTCCCTGGCTTTGAACAACTGCCTGAACCCTGCGACATTCCCAAAGGGCGCTATATGTTCTACCGCGCCCCAGCTGCTTGACAGCGCAGTTTCTGCAAAGGCATTTCGCGCCTGCGGCACGACCCGCGCCGCGCCTTTAGCGCGGCGCTTGGCCCAACACCCGACCTCGCTCCAGCCCAAAGGCTGGGGCGAGGATCAGGGGGCGGGAGCGGCCTGTTTGATACTCCGCTTGGTGTCATGCGACCCGATACCCACGAGACCAGACACCGCGCAACGCGGGCGTTCCGCCACGCATGCGAAAGCGGATCAGGTCGGCGCGTTTGCCAATTCCAATACGCCCACGATCACTAAGTCGCACCGCATCTGCCGGTGCAGAGGTCACGGTGGACAGACCGCGCGCCAGACTACCCCAGATATCCCCCAACATGACTGCCGACATCAGCAAAGCAGCCGGCACATAGTCGGACGATACGATATCCAACAACTCCAGACCTGCCAGCTCCTTGGCCGCAACATTGCCCGAATGCGAGCCACCGCGAATGAGGTTCGGTGCCCCCATCATCACTTTGATTTCATGGGCATGGCAGGCGCGTGCGGCCTCAACCGTTGTTGGAAACTCTGCAAGGCGAATGCCATATCCAGCCGAGACTCCCACCTGTTCCTCGGTGGTGTCATCATGGCTGGCCAATACCGCGCCAAAGCGTTTTGCGGCCTTCACGGTCTCCGCTTCGTGTTTCTCACCATATAGCTCGCGCATTTCCTTCAGCTCTGCGATATGGCGCTGAAAACCTGCGTCGTCAAAGCCGTGCTTGCCCTTCACATAGGCTTCTAGTTTCGTGACATCCCGAAACTGTCGCTGCCCCGGCGTGTGGTCCATCAGCGACACCAGTCCCACCCGGTCTTCAGCCCCAAATTCATCCAGTTCTTCCACCAATGTTTCCGAACACACCTCGGCACGCAGATGAAGAAAATGGCTGATCTTGAGCGCATCGGCCTCACGCAGCTCCCAGAGTTCACTGGCCAGACCACGGGCATATTTGGCGTAGTTCGCCTCTTCCCGACGCACGGATCCCACCCGCAGTGCATCAAAAACTGTGGTAATCCCGGTCCCCGCCAGTTCCGCGTCATGGCCAATAATCGCCGCCGCATGGGGCCAGTCGACCTTGGGGCGCGGCTGGATGTGACGTTCCAGGTTGTCGGTATGCAGCTCCACCAGACCGGGGCTGACAATATCCCCTTCACAATCGATCGCACCAACAGGCACGCTGGTGCCTTCGGCAATGTCTGTGATGGTCTCACCCACACATTTTACGGACCCATGGATGGTTTCATCAGCCAAAACAACCGTGGCATTGGCAAGGATCAATTCTTCTGTCATCTCGGTTTCACATCTTTCGGGCTATGGGAACGGCCACGTATTAGGAGGCCATTGTGACATTCACGCGATACGCGATTTACTACGCGCCCCCCGCCGATGCGGCGTGGAGCACATTCGGAGCCAGTTGGCTGGGCTGGGACATGGAAAAAGGGGCCGAGGTCGCGCATCCCGATTTCCCTGAACTTGACGTGGCCGCGGTCACCGCCACGCCGCGCAAATACGGCTTGCACGCAACGATGAAGCCGCCGATGCGCCTGGCTGACGGGCAAACGGTTGAGGCGCTGCATGTGGCCTGTCAGGCCCTGGCCGCGCGTCAAAAACCGGTGCTGCTGGACGGTCTGGAAATTGCACGACTTGGCCGGTTTCTGGCGCTGCGCGCAGTTGGCGACCAAACCGCGCTCAATGCATTGGCCGCCGCGTGCGTGACCGAACTTGACCCGTTTCGGGCACCGCTCTCTGACGCCGACCTGGAGAAACGCCGCGCCAATGGGCTGAGCCCGGAGCAAGACGCCCATCTGGAGCAATGGGGTTACCCTTATGTGCTGGACCAGTTCCGCTTTCACATCACCCTGTCCGGCAAGCTCCCCAAGCAGGAGTTGCCAGCGGTCGAAGCAGCCCTGGGCGAGGCGCTGGCCCCACTGTTGCCCCGCCCGTTTGAGATCCGCGACCTTGCCCTGATGGGAGAGGCTGAGGATGGCCGGTTCCACCTGATCCACCGCTACGCCCTTTCCGGCTGATCGGGATAAATCACCGCGAGCGCAGCCTGAACGGCGGCGCTCAGCTCCCCGCTGTTGTCGATCTGGTACACATGGTGCAGCCCCTCTGGCAGCGGTTTGGACGCCTGCGCCAGACGTTTGATCTGTTCTTCTGCGCTCTCACGGCCCCGCCCCGCCAGGCGCGCGGCCAAAACCTCGGGGCTTGCGGTCACGTTCAGAACCACAAAGTTTCCAAAGACATCTTGTGCATCGACCAGCATGGCGCGGGAGAAGTTCACCAAAACCCCCCGCCCTGCGGCGCGCTGTGCAACCACGGCAGCTGCTGGCACACCATACAAAAGCCCATGCGCCGACCAATGGAGCGCAAACTCCCCCGCAGCCTCACGCTGGGCAAACTCGGCCTCAGTCACCGGTGTGTAATCCTCACCACCGGCTTCGGGTGCACGGGTGATGACACGTTTCAACAAAGACAGGCGCGGCTCAGCCGCGACCAGTGCCTCCATAAGGCTGTCTTTGCCCACACCCGAGGGGCCGACAATCGCAATCACCGGCCCCAAAGAGATATCATCCGTCATGCGGCCACCTGTGGCGAGAACCCGGTGACATCGATAAAGCGATCACAGACCTCTTCGCGCGCCGCTTCATCGTGGAAAATACCGACAATGGCCGCCCCACGCGCCTTGGCGGCATTGATCAGCCCCAGAACCGTGGCGCGATTTTTGGCGTCCAGACTTGCGGTCGGCTCGTCCAACAACATCGCCGGATACTCATAGGCGAAGCCGCGCGCGATATTGACGCGCTGCTGCTCGCCACCTGAAAAAGTTGTCGGGCTAAGCGACCAAAGGCGTTCAGGTATATTAAGCTGCGCCAGAAGGCTTGCGGCCTTTTCGCGCGCCGTGTCTTGGTCGACACCTACGGCCCGCAAAGGTTCGGCCACCACATCCAGTGTCGGCACCCGTGGGACGACGCGCAGGAACTGGCTGACATATCCCAAGGTTTCGCGCCTGAGCGCCAAGATCTCGCGCGGTTCGGCCTGAGCCACATCCACATCGCCGATCAGGATCTGACCGCTGGCAGCAAGATAGTTGCCATAGATCAGCCGCATCAGGGTGGATTTCCCGGCCCCAGATGCACCGACAAGCCCCACACATTCTCCCGGTGCCACCTTCAGACTGGCGCCCTCCATCACCGGAATCACCGCGCTGCCTTGGTTATGCAGTGTGAAGCTTTTGCTCACGTTGTTCAGTTCAATCATTGCAGGCACCCTCATACTTGCAGAACGCTGGAGACCAGCAGCTGGGTATAGGCATGTTGCGGATCATCAAGCACCTGATCGGTCAGACCGGTTTCCACCACATGACCGTCCTTCATCACCATCAGACGATCGGCCAACAGGCGCACCACCGCCAGATCATGGGTCACGATAATGGCGCTCAATCCCATTTCACGCACCAATCCGCGCAACAGATCCAACAGACGCGCCTGAACCGAGACATCCAAGCCTCCGGTCGGCTCATCCATGAACACCAGACGTGGGCCAGTGACCAGATTACGCGCAATCTGCAGACGTTGCTGCATGCCGCCAGAAAACGCCGTGGGGCGGTCATCCACCCGGTCTTCCTTGATCTCCACCCGGCCCAGCCAGTCAATCGCACGGTCGCGGATGTTGCCATAGTGGCGATCGCCAACCGCCATCAGACGCTCACCGATATTGCCACCGGCCGAAACCGACATGCGTAGACCATCGCGCGCATGCTGGTGCACAAAGGCCCAGTCGGTGCGGCTCAGCATGCGGCGCTCCGGCTCGGACATCGTCACCGTATCCACCGGCCCATCGGCCAGCGTGTCAAACACCACCTGCCCCTGATCAGGCTCCAGATGCCCCGCCAGACAGTTCAACAGCGTGGACTTGCCCGAGCCGCTTTCGCCCACGATTCCCATCACTTCACCGGGATAAAGGTCAAAGCTCACATCCGTACAGCCGACAAAACTGCCATAGGTTTTGCGGATATCCCGCACCTCTAACAAAGGCGTCATGCGCTTGCCTCCAATTCGTTTTCAGTGCCCAGGCGGCCTACATGCCCTGCGGCGCGGCGAGAGCGGCAGTAATCTGTGTCTGAACACACAAACATCCGGTTGCCCTGATCATCCAGGATCACCTCGTCGAGATAGCTGTCTTCGGCACCGCAGAGATCACAGGCATGTTCTGCTTTGCTGGCCTCAAACGGGTAGTCCTCAAAATCAAGGCTCACGATTTTGGTATAGGGTGGCACCGCATAGATCCGCTGCTCGCGCCCCGCGCCAAACAACTGAATCGCAGGCATTTCCAACTTGGGATTGTCAAACTTCGGGATCGGGCTTGGGTCCATTACATAGCGCCCTTCAACCTTTACCGGATAAGCATAGGCAGTTGAGATCGCACCGTGCTGGCTGATGTCCTCATAAAGCTTCACATGCATGAGGCCGTACTCTTCCAGCGCATGCATCTTGCGTGTCTCCGTCTCACGCGGCTCAAGAAAACGCAGTGGCTCCGGGATCGGCACCTGATAAACTAGGATCTGATCCTCGCGCAGCTTCGCCTCGGGGATGCGGTGCCGGGTCTGGATCACATCCGCCTTTTCCGTTTCCTCGGTGGTGGCCACACCAGCGGTGCGTTCAAAGAACTTGCGGATCGAGACCGCATTGGTCGTGTCATCCGCACCCTGGTCGATCACTTTGAACGTATCGTCCGGCGTCAGCGTCGCGGCTGAGACCTGAACGCCACCGGTGCCCCAGCCATAGGGCATCGGCATCTCGCGGCTGGCAAAAGGCACCTGGTAACCAGGGATCGCCAGCCCCTTCAGGATCGCACGACGGATCATCCGCTTGGTCTGCTCGTCGAGATATGCAAAGTTGTAGTCAGACATTTTTACTCTCCCAACCCCTTTTCACGCGCAAAACCATAAAGCCAACGGTCCAGTTTCTGAGGTGTCCAACCGTTTTCTGCCGTTGCTTGATCTACGATCTGGCAATAAGTCACCCAGTCCAAAGCACTCAATCGGTTGCGTTTTTTACCATCGACCAAACCGAAGTACGCAAGCGCACTCCAAGCTCGTCGATCGATCACTGCCCAGCGGCTGGGCCATACCCAAGACAAAACAGCAGACGCCATCGGGACACGCACACCATGCAGAGAGGTCAAAAGCCCGATACGGACTTGTTCGTCTGAAATTTTTGAGACATCGAATGCCAACCGAGTGATTTCACGCACACAGCAATCCGAATTCTGCGACACTAACCGAGCACGGCGTCGGCTTTTAATCATCGCAATTTTCGATAACTCATCTATGCCGATGCAATCCCGGTTTTGTAGGTGTGGGATCAAAGCAGACGGTGAAGCAGGATCATCAATATACTTATCCACCCAGCTTTCTTGGTTCGGAACCCAGGATAAATCGATGTTGGTCATTCCGCCGCCTCCTGCGCCTGCTCAGACGCGGCCAGATTGGCCTCTGCCTCGGCACGCAGTTTGCGGACCAATTCCAGCTCGGCCTGAAAGTCGACGTAATGGGGAAGTTTGATATGCTCCAGAAAACCCGTAGCCTGAATATTGTCGCTGTGACTCAGCACGAATTCCTCGTCCTGCGCGACGGCACCCAGATTGTCTTCGCCCAGTTCTTCCCAGCGCAGCGCGCGGTCCACCAATGCCATGGAAATAGCCTTGCGCTCTGACTGGCCAAAGATCAGCCCATAGCCACGGGTAAACTGCGGCGGCTCGGTCTTGGAGCCTTTGAACTGGTTCACGGTCTCACATTCGGTCAGCTCAACCTCACCAATTTCAATGGCAAACCCCAGCTCTGGGATCTCCATTTCCACTGCAACCTTACCGATGCGCAATTCGCCAACGAATGCGTGATTGCGCGCATAGCCACGCTGGGTGGAATAGGCGAGACCAAGGGTAAACCCCTCGTCCCCCCGCGCCAGCGATTGCAGACGCAGCGCCCGCCCTGCAGGAAATGAAATCGGCTCTCGTGTCAAATCGCCCGGAACCTCATCCGACTGAGGTTCGTCCTGTATGATGTCCTCCCCCTTCAGGAAGGTTGTGATATGTGGCGTTGGCTCTTCCCGCGGCGCGGCAGTGGGGGCCTCGGGCACCTCACCATCAGCGGCCAGTTTGAAGTCCAGAAGGCGGTGGGTGTAGTCAAAGGTCGGCCCCAGAACCTGCCCGCCCGGCGCGTCCTTGAACGTCGCGGAAATCCGGCGATCACAGGCCATCTCAGCCGTTGCGACCGCCACGGAATAACCAAAGCGCGGCAAGGTAGTGCGGTAGGCGCGCATCAGGAAAATCGCCTCAATCAGGTCACCACGGGATTGCTTGATCGCCAGCGCTGCGAGATCTGGATCATACAAGGACCCTTCAGCCATCACCCGGTTCACCGCCAGCGACAGTTGCTCGCGGATCTGGGAAATGCCCAGTTCTGCAACCGACGTATCCCCCCGGCGTTCTTCGGCCAGCCAGGCATGAGCGTTATCAATGGCGCGTTCGCCGCCTTTTACTGCAACGTACATGGCCTACATCTCCTCGCTGATATGGCTTGAGCGCGGCAGCGCTTTCACTTGGCTGCCTGCGGTAAAAAAGAGATCCAGCCCCAAGGGAAACAGAACCGAATTGCGCTGCAAAAGCGTCACATCCGGCAAGCCGATGGCAATCTGATCCTTGATACCCGGACCGCTCAGGGATGCATTGGGGGGGGCGAACTCCGGCTGATCCACAATCAGCGTGGCTGACCGATCCGGATACTCCGATGTGCCGATTTTATATTGATCAAGCGGTAACAACGCAGCCCAACCCCCAAGCGCGAAGTCCGCGTCCTTGGCCGGAACGATGGGGGCGCCGGTATGAAAGGTAACCCAGGCGCGCAGGGCCTCGCTGTCCACATCAGGCGCCAGGAACACATTTGTTTCCGGGTCGCACAGCGTCAGCACCAGTGTGCCTGCAGCGATTGAGATCCCAGCAGGCGGGGTTGCGCCTGTGATGTCAAAGCTCTGACCGGGACGCGCCATGGCGTTCATCGCCGCCCGAAACGCATGGGCCGCATCTGTGGCGGGTGTCGTAAAGCCCCCCGCAAAATGAGTGTGCTCCGCCTGCATCAATCCTCTCCCCTCACCAAAGTGAAAAATTCGACCTTGGTTGCTGCAGCCTTTGCTGCGCGGCTTTTACGCGCCTCGAATTGCTCCTCACGCAGCGGAGTCAGAACAGCCACCTCGAGAGCGGCGGCATCGGGCCCTTGCATCAAAGCATCTACCTTGGCTGCGATTTCCGCATGGGTCTTGTCGCGCCCCTGCACATAGCCATGGCCAATGGCGCCGGTCTCAAGCGACACCGCACAGCGTGTCACGGTCATCTCGCCAAGGTTAAAAGGTGCACCTGTACCGCCCATTCGGCCGCGCACCATCACGCCGCCTATCTCGGGAGGACGCAGCCAAGTGAAAGCCGGATCCTGGTCAAAGCCGCCCCACAACTCTGCCAGCCGTTCTGGCGCAGCCTTGGCCAAGAGGCTCATCCAGGCTTTGCGGGTTTCTGTCGCCGCATCTTTCATCATCTCATTTTACCCCTTGGCAAGCTTGTCTACTTGTCATATACAACTATACAAATAATAGCCGAGTCGGTTCTCCGGGCCAATCGGCAATTTGTGAAACTTTCAAGACGGTCGGGCAAAACCGGCTGCGGAGTCAGACCCATGGCGGGAACCCCGATCTGGAAATCCATCGCCCTTTCCCTGACAGAAGAGATCGCCCAGGGCCAATATGAAACCGGGCAGAAGCTACCTCCTGAATCACAGCTCTCGGCCCGATTTGGCGTGAACCGACACACGGTGCGGCGCGCCTTGGCCGAAATGGCTGAGAAAGGCCTGGTTCACGCCCGCCGTGGGGCCGGTGTGTTTGTGGCCTCTGCGCCTACGGATTACCCGTTGGGTAAGCGCGTGCGCTTCCGGCAAAGCCTGCGTGCGGCGGGACGCACGCCTGGTGGCAAACTTCTTGCGATCACGACACGAGGCGCAAACTCCAAAGAAGCAGAGGCGCTGGAGCTTTCTCCAGGCGATCCGGTTCATGTGACGGATTCACTTTCACTGTCGGATGGCCAGCCCGTCTCCGTGGCCCAAAGCTGCTTTCCTGCCGCACGCTTTGCCAGTTTCCCAGAGATCCACCGTGAGACGCAATCCGTGACGGAGAGCTTTAAGCAGCTGGGCATAGCCGACTATACCCGCGCCTGGACCCGACTGACCGCGGTGGCCGCCAACCCAACCCAAGCGCTACATCTGATGCTAAAGGAAGGCGACCCTCTTTTGCGATCTGTCAGTGTTAATACAGATCTTGTGGGGTATCCGATTGAGTTCGGAACCACCTATTTTGCAGGTCAGCGGATTACTCTGACCCTGTCCGCAAATGAGTTCTAAGGCACTCCAGCCGCCCAAAAAGAACAGTTGTTCTCCCGCCCAGTTTTGACGTTCTTAAAACAACGTCAAAACCCGTTGTGCCAAGCGCCCCGCTGACGCGGGGCGTGCGCGTGCCGCGAGCGGGCCCAGCAGCCCGGCCAAAGGCCGGGCTGCTGGGCCCAAGGCGATCTGGGCGGCCCGAAAGGGCAGCCAATCGGCGCGGGAGCAACCGCTTTGCAGGACATTGGGTCAGCTGTATTTGGCCAGGAACGCTTCAATCGATAGCGTCCGAAAGTCCGGCAGCGCCTGGCGCAGCACCTCGTGGCTCCAGTCCCACCATGCCAGCGCCTCCAGCGCATCTGCAGTTGCCTTCGGAAACCTGCGACGGATCAGCCTGGCCGTATTGCCGCCCACGATTGTATACGGCTCCACGTCCTTGGTCACGACCGCACCCGAGGCAACAATGGCCCCATTGCCCACCGTTACTTCCGGCTTGATCATCGCGCCGTGACCAATCCAAGTATCGTGCCCAATGATCGCCAAACGCCCGGCCCGTTTTTCAAACCAGCCCGCGTCATCTTGTTCCTCGTCCCAGTAGGTCGCCGACCGATAGAGGAAATGGTGGAGCGAGGCCCTGTCGAGCGGGTGATCCGTTGCCCCAACGCGCACGCAGCTGGCGATGTTTGAGAACTTCCCAACCCGCACATTCGCCAAATCGCACAGCCGATCACAATAACTATAATCGCCCATCTCCACATTGGCCAAGCGTGTCCCAACACCAATTTCAACGTAGCGACCGAAACGGGAATTCACTACGTCACACTCTGCTTTGACAAGCGGCTTATCGGGGGAGAGTTTCGCCATCATGCCCTCCATTCTTTCGGGCCATCCTAAAACCAGACAATAAACACGGAAGTGCCTGATTTCTTTTCAAACGCCCCTCCATGAAGCTTACAGGACAAGAGGCGCAAGGTTACCCCTGCGCCCCTGCCCAAATATCAAAATATCCTGTCTACTTCCCTTGGATCAACCGCTTGCGCAACCAACCAGAGAACCAATCCATCAGGACCACCATCAGGATGATCAGCACGATATAATAGGCCACCTCTTCCCAGTCTTTCTGGGTGATGATCGCCTGCGTCAGCAACAGGCCGATGCCGCCCCCGGTTATCGCGCCAATGATGGTCGCACTGCGGGTGTTGGATTCTAGGAAATACAGAAGCTGGCTCAAGAGCACCGGCGTCACCTGAGGCACCACACCAAAGCGGTATCGCTGAATAGGTTTGGCACCTGTGGACTGGATCCCTTCGATCTGCTTCTGGTCGACATTTTCCAGCGCCTCCGAGAAGATTTTTCCGAAAGTCCCTGTATCCGTTACCAGGATCGCAAGGGCCCCGGTCAGTGGACCCGGGCCAAAGGCGCGGGCCAGAACAACGGTCCAGATCAGGCTATCCACACCACGCACAAAGTCGAACAGACGGCGGGTGGCGAAACGCAGGGATTTGATTGGCATAAAGTTCCGCGTCGCAAGGAATGCCAGCGGCAGCGCTATTATCCCCGCCCCCATGGTGCCCAGGAAGGCCATCAGCAATGTCTCTGCAATCGCCCAAGCCACATCGCCATGCCGCCACATCTTGTTGTTCCAGATGTCACTCAGGATTGCGCCTGCCTCGCCACTGAAAGCCTTGCCCAAGACCTGCCCCACGGACAAACCATGGTAAGGGCTGTCGAGGGTAAAGAAGAACAATTCCCACCCAGCAAAATAGCGGAAGACTTCAGAGCGGTTGCGGGTCACCGTCAACCGGCCCGCTTCGGTTTTGATTGTCATGCGGTTGCGCGAGAGGTTGATGAATTCCGGCACTTCTTCAGATGGCAACTCGGCCTGAATGCCCTTGCTGCGAGATGGCGTGGCCCGCACGGTGCCATAGCCTGGGATGTCATATTCGATCGTCTCTGGGCCGAAACGCACTTCATGACCGTCGTCCAGATCAATCACTGTGGTTTCACCCAGAGTAACCCATTCCGGCGACTGCCCTTCGGCATAGGCACCCTTACGCTCCCCTTCGATGGCCACGCTCACGGCGCCATCGCGATTGTCACGAGTCACATGGGTCTTGTAGCTGTAACTGTCGCTCACCAGTGTCTTCGCGTTTTCCATGTTGGCTTTGGCCCAAAGGCCCGGCACATCAAAGGCAAAGAACACATAGACAAGGTACAAAAGCACCAGAAGCGGCAGACCAAAATTCATCATCCGCTTGCGCAGAAAAAGGCCGCCCATGTCGGTTTTGATCTGGCCAACATCCAGCGTAGTATCAAAGGAGGTCATGCTTTCGCTCCATGGGTCAGGCGGTTGCGCAGATAAGAAGACAGCTGATCGACCACAACAATCGACAGGAACAGGATCAGGAAGATCGCCGCAGCTTCATCATAACGGCCCTTGCCCCATGACATCGCGTTCTTCAGCTCATAACCAATGCCGCCTGCCCCCACAAAACCCAGGATCGCCGAGGCGCGGATATTGATTTCAAACCGCAACAGCGCGTAGGAGACATAGTTCGGCCCAACCTGCGGAAAGACGCCCAGGATCATCCGCTGCGCCCAGCTTGCGCCAACGGAAGACAACCCCTCAACCGGCTTCAGAGAGGCGTTTTCATTCACTTCCGAAAACAGCTTACCCAAGGCGCCAGCCGTGTGGATAGCAATCGCCAGCATAGCAGGCACCGGACCGCCGCCAATCACAAAGATCAGCACCAGCGCAATGACAATTTCGGGGATTGCGCGGGACATGTCCGAAATGCGGCGAAACACTGGCATCAGCTTCGGCCACGGGGCCATCCCACGGGTTGCCATCAATGACAGTAAAATTCCAAAGACCGCGCCAAACAAAGTGGCCGCGGCCGCGATATTCAACGTCTCGATCAGGGCCGGAAAGAACTGCACCACCAGTTTGGGCAGTTCAGCCACTTTCTCACTGGCTTCGCTCAGAACCTCGGCGGGATAGTCAAAAACATGGGTTATTCCGTCCCAGAAAGAGCCGGCATTGCGGTTATCTGCTGTGCGGAAACCCGCAACCATCATTGCCACAAAAAGCGCCAGAAGAATACCGCCGTAAAGTCGCTTGCGCTGTGTGAGCGCCACATAATCCTCGCGGATCTGCGACACGCCTAGGCCCGAAGGAGCCCCCGAATAGACCGGTGTCTCTGCCATGAAATTCGTCCTGATATTGACGCAAAATCGGCCACGGGTTTTGCCGTGTGCCGACAAGAAAATTGCGGGGCCCGGCTGATGCCGGAACCCCGCAGAAGCGCAGTGCTTAAATTACTTGGATTTCAGCTTGCGTGCTTCGATGATCGACAGGTAGGCGTCGTGCGTGATCGGGTCGAAGCCCAGGGATTCACCGGCAGAGATCGCATAGGTGCAGTCCTGATCTTTTTCGTACATGCCATCAACCAGTGCGGTCATGGTGGCTTTTACGTCTGCTGGCAGAGCTTTGCGCAGAACAATCGGGCCTTCCGGGATCGGAGCCGAACGCCAGATTTCAACCAGATCGTTCATGTCGATCAGGCCTGCGTCAACCGCTTTACGCAGCGCGCCAGAGTTAAAGCCGTCTTCCCATTCACCCTGACCGTCGGCCCAGGTTACACCGCCATCGATGTCGCCGTTGTTTACCGCAACGATGGTCTGCTCGTGACCACCGGTGAATTTCACTTCGCCGAAGTACTCACCGGATTCCATGGTGATACCTTCTTTGTAGGTCGGGATCTCAATCGACGGGATCAGGTAGCCGGATGTGGAGTTCGGATCACCAAAACCAAAGACTTTGCCTTCCATCGCGTCGATGCTGTCGATGCCGCTGTCTTTGCGTGCAAAACCGATGGAGTGGTAGCCATAGGAACCGTCAAGGTTGATTTTCACCAGGACAGGCTCGACCGCTTCCGGATCGTCCAGATAGGTTTTTGCGTAGCCGGATGCGCCCAGCCATGCCATGTCGATGGTTCCGCCCAGCAGACCCTGGATCACACCGTTATAATCCGCAGGAGCAAACAGCTTGGTTTCGACACCCAGCGCTTCTTCGGTGTAGGCACGCAGACACTCATAAGAGTTCAAACGGTCCTGTGCGTTTTCGCCGCCCAGAATGCCGATGCGGAACTGGTCAATGCCTTCAGCAAAAACAGGGGTGGTCAGTGCGGTGGTGGCCAGAACGGCCGCGATTACTTTTTTCATCTCGAAAAGCTCTCCAAGTTGGTTATCCCGGAGTGCTTTCACGCCGGGAGGATGAAAACACGGGGGTGTTACTGGGCTGGAACCGCCGCGCTCATTGCGTGTGCGGTCTTTTCCAGCGTCTCAATCTCGGTGGATGTCGCCGCTTCCGAAAACTCCTCGCCAGCGCCATAGATTTCGCGGGCAACGCCGGTTGTCAGCTGTTCAGGAAGGCCGTCAAACACGATGCGCCCATCGCGCATGCCGATCACCCGATCACAATACCGGCGTGCGGTGTCCAGAGTGTGCAGGTTCGCAATCACTGTGCGGCCGTCTTCTTCGTGAATACGACGCAGTGCCTGCATGACGGTCTGCGCGTTCATCGGGTCAAGCGAGGCAATCGGTTCGTCTGCCAGAATAATCTTGGGGTCCTGCATGAGCGCACGTGCAATCGCTACCCGCTGCTGCTGGCCGCCGGACAAGGCCTCCGCGCGCTTGGGTGCGTGTTCCGCAATGCCCAAACGGTCCAGAATGTCGATGGCACGGTGGATGTCTTCCATCGGGTAAAGGTTGAACATAGTCGCCAACGTCGACCGGCGGTTCAATGTTCCGTGCAACACATTGGACACAACATCCATACGCGGCACGAGATTGAACTGCTGAAAGATCATCGCACATTCGGACTGCCATGCGCGTTTGGCCGATCCTTTCAACGTGGTGATTTCACGACCTTCAAAGGTGATGGACCCTTCAGTCGCATCTCCCAAACGGTTGATCATCCGCAGCAGGGTCGATTTACCAGCGCCAGAACGTCCGATAATGCCCAACATACATGGCTTGGCAATATCCAGCGTTGCGCTGTCCACGGCGAGTTTGCCCCCGAACCGTTTGGTAAGTTTTTCAATACGCAGCACCGGTGACCCCCATCTAACTTGCCGGAGGTCTTAATCATCGCGCCCAAAACATTTGTGACAGCTTGGTAAATGTTTTATGATCGTAAAACACACGTGTGCACATGATGCGCGCATGCTCTACCCGCAAGATCCCTCATAGTAGCACCGACAACGAAGTGATCGCTGTCACCTCCTGTTCTGCACCACCACCAAAAGCAAAAGAGCCGCTTCTGAAAAAGCGACCCCTTACAAATTCCCCGGCACGGATTTCTTAGGGATCAGGTCCAAACACCTTCTGCTGCCGCTCGGATGTTCTTGATATTCTCCCCATAGACCTCGGGATTATCAACGGATCCGCCGCGGAAAACGGCCGAGCCCGCGACCAGAACATCCGCTCCTGCTTCCGCAACCAGCGGCGCTGTTTTGGGATCCACGCCACCGTCGATCTCAATATGTATGGGACGGTCCCCGATCATGGAGCGCAGCTTGCGAATCTTGGCGGTCATATCAATGAACTTCTGACCGCCAAAGCCCGGGTTCACAGTCATGACACAAATCAGATCGGTCAGATCCAGCAAATGCTCTACAGCCTCGGCCGGAGTGCCGGGGTTCAACGCCACACCAGCTTTCATCCCAGCGGCCCGGATCGCCTGGAGGGTGCGGTGAATATGCGGCCCTGCCTCCACATGCGCGGTTAGCACATCAGCCCCAGCATCGGCATAGGCGTCGATATAGGGATCAACTGGTGCAATCATCAAATGCACATCCATCACCGTCTTTACATGCGGGCGAAAGGATTTCACCGCCGCGGGGCCAAAAGTCAGGTTCGGCACAAAATGACCGTCCATCACATCCACATGCACCCAATCCGCGCCTTGCGCTTCGATCGCCTGGATCTCTTTGCCAAAATTGGCAAAATCCGCGGAAAGGATGGATGGGGCAATCTTGATTTTTCGGTCAAAAGACATGGGGCACGGTCCTGTCATATGCTGGTTTGGCGCTTCTATAACGACTGCGCCCCTGCTGGCACAAGGCAAAGCCAATGAAACTTACCTATTATATACGCCAATGATCGCCGCTCTCTTTCAGTGTGCCGCTGCGGCTTCTATTGCGCAGATCGCCCGCTTACGTCATGATCGCCTGACACAACAAAAATGGATATCGGATGCGCAAATTCCTTGTTGTTTTGGACGATAGCCGCGAGTGCTTGAACGCTATGCGGTTTGCGGCAATGCGTGCGGCTCATACCGGAGGCGGTGTGACCATCCTGTCGATCATCCCACCAGATGAGTTTAACCACTGGATCGGTGTCGGCGAAGTCATCCGTGAAGAGGCCCGCGAACGGATTGTGGCCCATTATGAGGTCTTCGCCAAATGGATGCGTGACCGCCAGAACGTGGATCCAGAGCTGGTGATACGCGAGGGTGAGGCCGTGCCTGAAATCCTGGCTCAAATTACCGAAGATCCAGAGATTGGCGTCTTGGTACTTGGCGCCGGCAATGAGCGTTCAGGCCCCGGCCCGCTGGTCAATCAGCTTTCGAAATCATCCGGCAGCCTGCCAGTCCCCGTGACCATCGTTCCTGGCGATCTTTCAAAGGAAAAACTGGAAGAGATTACGTGACAGCCGGCCCGGCCCCCAAAGGCCGGGCTAAACCTGTGCGCAGCTCCGCTTAGGACAAGTTGGTGAGAAGGGAGCAACCGCCGAAATACACCCTATTTCCGGGCCCGGTGGGCTTTCACTTTGGCGCGGTTGCCGCAGACCGCCATACTGCACCAGCGACGGCGGTTGTTTCGCGTCGCGTCGTGGAACCAGTAGGTGCAGGTTGGCCCGTCGCATTCGCGCATCCGCTCGGGCATATTCAGGCAAAAGAGTTCCGCAATCTCGACCACCACGCGCACGATCAAATCTTCCGCCGTATCCAGCTGCGGCTGAAACCGCATGCTACGGCTACCATCCTCGGTCGTTGTAATTGCGTAATGTCCACGCCCTCCACGTAACACCTGATTGATCCGCTCCAGAAACGCGGGCGATGCCACGGGTATATTCGCCTGCATCTCCTCACGAAGATCCCGCAGCTCTGCCGCTGCTCGGTCCAGATCCTGCTCCCCGAGATCACGCGCCAGACGGGTGGCCTCCTCCTCAGAGATAAGTGCAACCGCCTCCATCCAGGACAGAAGCTCGGTTCCATTCACGATCCAGTCCAACTCCTCTCCATAGGGCGCACCAACCGTATTTACGATCTCAAGCCCCTTGTGGTCGGCAACAAGATAGGGAGCGGGCAAATCAGACGACATTTTTTCACCTTACGTTCAAGGAGTTCACAACTCCGTGTGCTTCACTGCAACCACCATAACAGAGTTTGACAAGTTACGCGAGTCGCGAGTAACCGTTAAAACGTCATATAGATAGTTACGGAGATACTCCATGACCAAACTGCTGCATATTGTTGCCTCCCCGCGTGGCGCAGAATCGAAATCCAACGCTCTGGCGTCGGCTTTTGTCGAATCTCAAAAAGAAAAGAACCCAGGCTTGGAAGTTGATGTCCTGGACCTGTTCGCCGAAGAGCTGCCCGCATTTGACGGAGACCCAGCTGCGGCCAAGATGACCTTCTTTGGCGTTGGTGAAATGGACCCGGCAAAAGAAAAAGCCTGGGATCAGGTGGCCTCTATCACCCAGCGCTTCATGTCCGCAGACCATATCGTGATCGGCGCTCCTATGTGGAACGGCGGCATCTCCTACCGGCTGAAGCACTACATCGACATCATCACCCAGCCCGGAATGCTGTTTGGTTTTGATCCTGAAAAAGGCTATTTTGGCCTGCTGGAAAACAAAAAGGCGACGCTGGTTGTGTCCTCCGGCGTCTGGGCGCCCGGTGCGGATGCGAAATACGGCACCGATTTCCATTCCAATTACCTGCAATGGTGGCTGGAGACCATCGGTATCAAAGACGTCAACACCGTCCGCTATCAACCCTCTCTGCTGACCGCAGACCCGCAGGCCGGTTACGACGCCGCCCTGGCCGAGCTGAAAGCGCTCTAAGCCCAGCTCTGCCCGCAGCGGAATTTGAAACTGTGAAACGGCCATGCCTGCCCCGCGTGGCCGTTTTTGCTGTTTAGAACGATTCCAAAACTTGACTTATTGCTGCATCAAGCGCATATCCGATAGGGCATTCCAACGGAGGCTCCCGCATGTTCATTCAGACCGAATCCACGCCCAACCCGGCGACGCTGAAATTCCTTCCAGGCCAAACGGTTCTGGACGCGGGAACAGCCGATTTCCCAACCGCAGAGGCCGGCGAGAAATCTCCCCTCGCCGCCCGCATCTTTGCGGTGTCTGGTGTCGAAGCTGTGTTCTTTGGCAATGATTTTGTCACTGTGACCAAAGCCGACAACGTGGAATGGGAC
Source organism: Epibacterium sp. ABZ3_068 (assembly GCF_056159265.1). Taxonomy (NCBI): domain Bacteria; kingdom Pseudomonadati; phylum Pseudomonadota; class Alphaproteobacteria; order Rhodobacterales; family Roseobacteraceae; genus Epibacterium; species Epibacterium sp. ABZ3_068. The sequence continues at coordinate 2,083,312 of NZ_JBSWUV010000001.1, read as the reverse complement.
CACATTAAACCGGCAATTCTGGGTGCGGTGATGGAACATTACCAATCCGGCCAGCCAGTTATGGGCTCGGACGTTGAACACTCCTCTGGCCACGCAGAACATACGGGTGAAGACGCAGACGTTGTAAACCAGATCAAAGAACTGCTGGACAGCCGCGTACGTCCGGCCGTGGCACAGGACGGTGGCGATATCACATTCCACGGCTTTGACCGCGGTGTGGTCTATTTGCACATGCAAGGGGCCTGCGCGGGCTGCCCGTCTTCGACCCTGACACTGAAGATGGGGATCGAGAACCTCTTGCGCCATTATATTCCCGAAGTGGTTGAGGTACGCCCCGTTGCTGTCTGAGACCGCCGCGGCCGTTCCGAAGGTTCTGGCATTTGACACCTCGGCCGCGCATTGCGCGGCCGCAGTTCTGTGTGGTGACCAGATTGTTGCAGAGCGCCTGGAGCCCATGGCACGCGGCCAGGCGGAAAGACTGATGGTGCTTTTGGAAGAAGTTCTGGAAGAGGCCGGATTGGCCTATCAGGATCTGACGGCAATTGGCGTTGGCGTTGGCCCCGGCAATTTCACCGGAATCCGCATTTCAATCTCTGCCGCACGCGGCCTGGCGCTGGGACTTGATATCCCGGCTGTGGGCATTGATGGGTTTGACGCCCGTCAAAGCGACGGCATTCTGCCAGCCATACCGGCCCCACGCGACCATGTTTATGTGACACCACCGGGGGAAGCGCCGCGTCTAATGCCCCTGCAAGACGCAAAGGACATCGCCCGCGGCGCCGGGCTGACGTTGGAATGTGCCGCAAGCCCAAACGGAATCGCTGGCCGCATTGCCAAGATCGCGTCTGATCGCGCAGAGAGGACAACTCCTCCGCCTGCGCCGCTTTACCTGAAACCGGCAGACGCGGCGCCCTCCAAGGACAAGCCACCGGCGCTGCTGGATGACTGACAGCCTGTCTCCCGCACAGATGGCCGCCACGCATCAGGCGGCATTTGACGAGACCCGCGCATGGTCCAAGGCCGAGTTCGAAGGGCTTTTGAACAGCAACTTTGTCTTTCCCTGCGGCGACCCACGCTGCTTTGCCCTGATACGGGTGGTGGCCGATGAAGCTGAGTTATTGACGATTGCCACCCACCCCGACCATCAACGCCGGGGTCTTGCTCGCCGGTTGATGGACTTCTGGCAGGCAGAAGCTGCAAGACGCGGTGCATCACAAGGGTTTCTGGAGGTGGCCGCTGACAATACGGCAGCCCAAGCGCTGTATCTATCCTGCGGTTATGAAATCATTGCGACCCGCACAGGGTATTACAACCGTTCAGACGGCACCAAAGTGGATGCAAATGTTCTCCAGCGCTTATTTTCCGCGCAAAGTTGACCCAAGGTCCTGAAGAGAAAACTGCCACCCGCCGACCAGTTGGTCAAAAAACCATTGACCCCGCCGCAGAGCTGCGCCCTTATTTCCTATGTCATAAAATCAAAATGCGCTGATCTGGATGCTATAGACCGATCAGAAGCAACAAATCCGGGAGTAACACCATGAGCCTGATGAAATCCTTTCTGGGCGCAGCAGCGACTTTGGCCATCACCGCTGGTCTGGCATCTGCCGAACCTGCCCTGATCTTTGATCTTGGTGGCAAGTTTGACAAATCGTTTAACGAAGCCGCTCATAACGGAGCGCAGCGTTGGGCAGAAGAGACCGGCGGCAAGTACCGTGAGATCGAACTGCAATCCGAAGCACAGCGTGAACAGGCCCTGCGTCGTTTTGCCGAAGCCGGCGCAAACCCCGTCATCACAATGGGCTTTGCGATGGCCGACCCACTGGCAACTGTTGCGCCGGATTACCCGGACACAAAATTTGTTGCCATTGACGTCAGCTGGCTGAGCGCCCCGAACATTCGCCAGATCGCCTTTGCCGAGCAGGAAGGCTCTTTCCTTGTAGGCATGATGGCAGCCAAAGCGTCAAAATCCGGAACTGTTGGCTTTATCGGCGGTATGGATATCCCGCTGATCCGCAAATTCGCCTGTGGCTACGCTCAGGGCGTCAAAGCCGCCAATCCGGACGCTACGGTTATCGCCAATATGACCGGCACAACTCCAGCTGCCTGGAATGACCCGGTGAAAGGCTCCGAACTGACAAAAGCGCAGATTTCCCAAGGCGCTGACGTCGTATTTGCCGCTGCTGGCGGTACCGGTGTTGGCGTTCTGCAAACTGCCGCAGACGAAGGCATCCTGTCGATCGGCGTGGACAGCAACCAGAACCACCTTCATCCGGGGAAGGTTCTGACCTCCATGCTGAAACGCGTTGATGTGGCGGTATATGACGCGATGAAAGCGGGCGAAGATCTGGAAACCGGCGTCTTTACCCTTGGTCTGGCCTCAGGCGGCGTAGGTTATGCGCTGGATGAAAACAACCAAAGCCTCGTGTCTGACGATATGAAAGCGCTGGTGGATGGTGCATCGGCCAAGATCGCATCGGGAGAGATGCCGGTGCATGATTATACCACCGACGAAAGCTGCCCCGCACTCAGCTTCTGATCCTGACCAAGACGGGGGGTCCCCGGTCCCGTTTTCCCGGAGGGCGACATATTCGCCCTCCGGGGTTGTCGTTATTTCACGATATGGCAACGGAACATTCCCCATCCGGCCGTTTGCGCCCCTGCGACCCCGGCTTGCCTCAAGCCCAAGACAAACAATAGGAGCCCCGATGACTGCACCGGCAATCGAGCTCAAAGGCATCTCTAAATCCTTTGGCCCCGTTCAGGCCAACAAGGACATCTCAATCCAGGTCCAGCCCGGCACAATCCACGGCATAATCGGCGAAAACGGCGCGGGAAAATCCACGCTGATGAGCATCCTTTATGGGTTTTACAAAGCCGACAAAGGAGAGGTCTGGATTAACGGCAAACACACTGAGATCCCCGACAGCCAGGCTGCAATTGCGGCGGGTATCGGCATGGTGTTCCAGCACTTCAAACTGGTGGAAAACTTTACCGTTCTGGAAAACATTATCCTTGGTGCCGAAGACGGCGACCTTTTGCGCCCCTCGCTGGCCAAGGCCCGAAAATCACTGCAAAATCTGGCCACAGAGTATGAGTTGAACGTCGACCCCGACGCGCGCATCGACGAAATCGGCGTCGGAATGCAACAACGGGTCGAAATCCTCAAGGCGCTCTATCGCCATGCCGACATCCTCATCTTGGACGAGCCCACAGGCGTTTTGACCCCGGCTGAGGCTGACCAGCTGTTCCGTATTCTTGACCGGCTGCGCAGCGAAGGCAAAACCATCATCCTGATCACCCACAAGCTGCGGGAGATCATGGAATATACCGACACCGTTTCCGTGATGCGACGGGGGAAGATGACCGCAACGGTTAAGACATCCGAGACCAGCCCCGAGCATCTGGCGGAACTGATGGTCGGCCGCAAGGTTTTGTTGCAGGTCGACAAACGGCCCGCCCAACCCGGCGCACCAATTCTGGAAATCGAGAACCTTCGCGTCTTTGATGACGCGGGCGTGGAGCGGGTCAAGGGGATCAATCTCTCCGTGCGCGCGGGCGAAATTCTCGGGATTGCTGGGGTGGCCGGAAATGGCCAGTCCGAGCTGCTGGAGGTGTTAGGCGGCATGCGAGCAGGACAGGGCGTGATCAAACTCCACGGTCAGCCTCTGCCACTGACGGGCCACGGGGCAGATGGGCGCGCACGGCGCGCCGCCCGAATTGGCCATGTACCCGAAGACCGCCAGCGCGAAGGTCTGATCATGGACTTTCACGCCTGGGAGAACGTGGCCTTTGGTTACCACCGCGCTCCGGAATTCCAAAAGGGCCTCCTGATGGACAACGCCGCCTTGCGCGCAGATACCGAAGCCAAGATGGAAAAATTCGACGTCCGCCCCCCAGACCCCTGGCTTGCCGCCAAAAGTTTCTCTGGTGGGAACCAGCAGAAAATTGTCGTCGCCCGCGAGATTGAGCGCAACCCGGACTTGCTTCTGGTCGGCCAGCCCACCCGCGGCGTGGACATCGGCGCGATCGAGTTCATCCACCAACAGATCGTCGCCCTGCGCGATCAGGGCAAAGCGGTGTTGCTGGTTTCGGTCGAACTCGAAGAAATCCTGTCGCTGGCAGATCGGGTTGCCGTAATGTTTGACGGTCATATTATGGGCGAACGCCCAGCAGCGGACACGAATGAAAGAGAGCTGGGCCTCCTGATGGCAGGCATGACAGCGGAGACTGCTTAATGGAAAAGATGCCAAAATGGGCGGATGTCGTCCTGATCCCTCTGATCAGCCTGTTGCTTGCTGCTGCGCTGTCTGCGCTGGTGATCCTCGCTATTGGTGAAAGCCCGGCCGAGGCCATCAACCTGATGATCGAGGGCGCGCTCGGCTCGACTTATGGCTGGGGGTACACGCTCTATTACGCCACCAACTTCCTGTTTACCGGGCTTGCAGTCTCGGTCGCGTATCATGCGGGGCTGTTTAACATCGGCGGCGAGGGTCAGGCTATGCTGGGCGGGCTTGGTGTTGCCTATGTCTGTCTCTTTATCCCCTGGCCCCATTGGACCATTGCGCTGCTGTTTGCCACCGTTGCCGCCGGTGTCTTTGGTGCGGCCTGGGCTGCGATCCCGGCCTATCTGCAGGCCAAACGCGGCAGCCATGTGGTCATCACCACCATTATGTTCAATTTCATCGCAGCCTCGCTTTTGAACTATATGCTGGTCAACGTATTGAAGCCTTCAGGCCAGATGGACCCCGCAACCGCGCGTTTTTCTGAAACCGTGCACCTTCCGTCCCTGCACGAGATCCTGTTGCCGTTGGGCATTAACTTCTCCAAATCCGCGCCCGCCAATGTCAGCCTGTTGGTGGCTCTCGCTGCCTGTGTTCTGGTCTGGCTGCTGATCTGGCGCACCTGGCTTGGCTATGAGCTCCGATCGTATGGTAAGTCCGAGACCGGCGCGCGCTATGCCGGCATGTCCCCGTTCAAGATCACCATGATTGCAATGCTGATCTCTGGCGGGCTGTGTGGCATGATGGCGATCAACAACGTCATGGGCGAGGCAGAGCGTCTGGTCCTGAACGCCACAGAAGGTGCAGGTTTCATTGGGATCGCCGTGGCGCTGATGGGGCGCAATCACCCGTTTGGCGTTTTTCTCGCGGCAATCCTGTTTGGATTTCTCTATCAGGGGGGCGCGGAACTGGCGCTTTGGACTTCAATCCCGCGTGAGCTTATCGTTGTTATTCAGGCCCTGGTGATCCTGTTTACCGGCGCGCTCGACAATATGGTCCGGATGCCGCTGGAAAAACTCTTTGTCGCTCTCCGGAAGGAGCAAGCCTGATGGAATTTCTGACACTCATTCAGATCCTCGACAGCTCTGTCCGCCTCGCCACCCCGCTATTGCTGGCCTGCCTGGCCGGCCTGTTTTCGGAACGCGCAGGCATCTTTGACATCGGCCTTGAGGGCAAGATGCTGATAGCAGCCTTCTTATCCGCAGCGATTGCAGCGACAACTGGCAACGCCTGGATCGGGCTGCTTGCGGGCATCTCAGCATCCCTCGTTCTGGCTGCCCTTCATGGCGTCGCCTCCATTACCTTCCGGGGCAACCAGCTGATCTCTGGCGTGGCGATCAACTTCCTTGCGGCAGGGCTAACGGTTTTGATTGCACAGGACTGGTTCCAGCAAGGCGGCCGCACCCCGTCCCTTCTGAGCGGCGGCCGCTTTGACCCTATCGAACTGCCCTTTGCCATCGGCCCGACCGAAGCCGAGGCAGCAGGCCGCCCGTTATCACAGCTTCTCGCCGAAGCAGGACCACTTCAACAAGCCTATTCCGAACTGATTTCGGGCCATTCAATTCTGGTCTACCTGTCGTTCCTTGCCGTGCCGCTTACCGCGTGGTTGCTGTTTGGCACCCGTTTCGGCCTGCGCCTGCGCGCTGTCGGGGAAAACCCAGCAGCCGTGGATACGGCCGGCGTCTCGGTTGTCGGCCTACGTTTTGCCGCTGTGGGCATCTGTGGCGTTCTATGTGGCATTGCCGGCGCATATCTTTCAACTGCGCTTCAGGCCGGCTTTGTCAAAGACATGTCTGCTGGACGTGGCTTCATCGCCCTTGCCGCCCTAATCTTTGCCAAATGGCGCCCCTGGCACGCATTGGGGGCCTGTCTGCTGTTCGGCCTGTTCCAAGCGCTCGAACTGCGCCCAGACGTATTGGAGGCGATTTTCCAAATCAAGATTCAGGCACAGTTTCTGGGCGCCCTGCCCTATATCATGACCGTGGTGATCCTTGCAGGGTTTGTCGGCAAAGCAATCCCGCCCAAGGCCGGCGGGATCCCATATGTAAAAGAGCGCTAGTCGTCCGCAACAAAAAGAGAGGGTAATGCCCTCTCTCTCCCAAAACAAAAGCCCGTGCTGCACAACAGCAAATTATGTTGATTTTGTCCTTCACAGAGGTCTAACAAAGGACATGAATATCTACCTCCCCATCGCGGAAATCTCGGTCAACGCTTTCACGTTGCTCGGTCTCGGCGGGCTTGTTGGAGTCCTTTCGGGAATGTTCGGTGTTGGCGGCGGTTTTCTTCTGACGCCTCTGCTGTTTTTTATCGGTGTCCCCCCCCCAGTGGCGGTTGCAACCGGTGCCAATCAGATTGTTGCTTCGTCAGTTTCTGGGGTGCTCGCACATCTGCGCAGGCGCACCGTGGATTTCAAAATGGGGATCATCCTACAGCTCGGAGGCCTGATGGGGGCGGCCTGCGGTATTGCGATCTTCAATTATCTGAAGTCCCTTGGTCAGGTCGATCTGTTTGTAACGCTTTGTTATGTGGTTTTCCTCGGCATTGTCGGCGGGCTGATGTTCATTGAAAGCGTCAATGCCTTGCGAAAATCCCGCCGCGGCGCTCCGCCCCAGCGTAAACAGCGCGGCTGGGTCCATTCTATGCCGTTCAAGACCCGTTTCCGCACATCGCAGCTCTATATCTCGGTGATCCCTCCAATCATGGTCGGATTTCTGGTCGGCATCCTGACTGCGGTCATGGGGGTCGGCGGCGGGTTTATTATGGTGCCCGCAATGATCTATGTGCTTGGGATCCCGACCAAGGTGGTCATTGGCACCTCGCTGTTTCAGATCATTACCGTGACCGGGGCTACAACGCTGATGCACGCGGTCACCAATCAGACCGTGGACATCGTTCTTGCCGTGCTTTTGCTGATCGGTGGCGTCATCGGTGCGCAATTTGGAACCCGGCTGGGTGCCTACCTCAAGGCCGAACAGCTGCGCATTCTTTTGGCACTCATAGTGCTTGCGGTCTGCGGCAAACTGGGGCTCGATCTCCTGCTGGAACCGTCTGAACTCTACTCCATCACCAATGTGCGCGAGGGTTAAGATGCGGCTCCTGCTCACTCTCATCAGCTGTCTGACCCTTGGTTTCGGAGCCGCCCATGCACAAAGTAAACCCAAGGAAGAGGTTGTGCTTGGCCTCAGCCAGAACCAGGTAGAAATTACCACGGACTTCGACGGATCAGAGATTTTGATCTTTGGCGCAGTCAAACGTGAACACGCTATTCCAGAAGGCGATCCCCTGCATGTGTTGGTCACCCTTTCCGGTCCCTCCGTCCCGGCGGTGGTAAGACGCAAAGGAAAACGGCTCGGGATCTGGACCAATGTGGATTCCGTCACCGTTGACCGCGCGCCTATTTTCTATGCGGTGGCCACCAGCGCGCCCTTCGAGGAAATCCTCAGACAATCCAATGATCGTCGCTACCGCGTGTCCATCGAACGGGCCATCTTGTCGATTGGGGCCAAAGTGGCCCATGAAGAGGCCGAAGATTACATTGAGGCTCTGGTGCGCATCCGCGAGACACAGGCCAAATATATGCTGCTCGAAGGGGCGGTCCAGGTGGATCAACAGACCCTTTTTCGCACCGACATCAAAATGCCGCCGGATCTGACAGAAGGCAAATATACCGCGCGCATTCTTCTGACACGCGGCGGAAAGGTCATCGCCGACCATGATAGCACGATCGAGGTGCAAAAAGTGGGCCTGGAGCGCTTCCTCTTCAACCTGTCGCGCGAACGGCCGCTGGCCTATGGCATCCTGGCGCTGGTGATTGCAATGGTTGCGGGTTGGGGAGCCTCAGCGCTCTTCACCCTTCTGCGCAACCGCTGATCGGTCAGCAGCCGGTCCTTTCAGGCGAAACCGCCTCTGGGCTGCGCCCCGCAGGCCAGAGGCCACGCCCAACAGCCCAAGCGCGCAGGCTTTGCCTGCACCGCGGGTTGGCGGGAGCCCTTGCTTGGCCGGATGTCACCCCCGTCCGACATAGGGCATTTTGGTTGCCATAACCGTCATGAACTGCACATTGGCCTCCAGCGGCAGCTCCGCCATATGCAGTACCGATTTCGCCGCATCCTCCACCGCGAAACTCTCCATCACTGGCGCATGCGGATCGGCCTCGGCCGCGCGGGCAATAAGATCTTCCACCATAGGCGTGCGCGCATTGCCGATATCAATCTGCCCGCACGCAATATTGAATGCCCGTCCATCCAGAGACAGGGATTTCGTAAGACCGGTGATGGCCGCTTTGGTGGTGGCATAAGGCGTCGACTGAGGGCGCGGGACATGGGCTGCGATAGAACCGTTGTTGATAATCCGCCCCCCTTTGGGATCCTGTCTACGCATCTGAGAAAACGCGGCCCTGGCTGCCAAGAACATGCCCGAGAGGTTTACATTGAGAGAACCATACCAATCATCCAGATCAATCTCATCAATCAGGCCGGACGCGGTGAAAATTCCTGCGTTGTTAAACAGCACGTCCAGCCGCCCGGTCTGGTCGATAAAACGGGCAAATGCCGCCTTCACTTCAGCTGACTGGGTCACATCCGCCGCCAGCACGATGGCACGGCGATGCCCCCTGGCGATTGCCTGCAACCGTTCTTCCCGCCGAGCCAACAGGCCGACCGTCCAGCCGGAGCGAAGAAACAACTCTGCCGTGGCCTGCCCTATCCCGGAGCTCGCCCCGGTGATCACAATCGTCCGGCTCATATTGCTTCTTCCTCCCCTTGTGCCTCCAGCTGCAACGCCACAGGCGCCACTTTCAGATCGTCAACCCTCAGCGTCTCGCTTGGCTTGGCGAGACGGTTACGCACCACCCAGATCAATCTTTCCTGTGCCCTCGTGATCGCCACATAGGCGAGCCGCTTCCACAACGGCTGACCAGCTTCAACCCGCCCCATCCGCGCTGCAGCATAAATGTCCGGTGCAAAGACCTGTGCCGTATCCCATTGGCTGCCCTGCGCCTTGTGGATCGTCACCGCCGCCCCATGCAGAAAAGTGGCCCCCATCCGCGCGGCAAAAGGAATAAAGGGCTCTTCTTCATCAGGTTTCTCAATCTTCACAATGGATGCCGCCGAAACCTGCGGATCTTCAGCCCCCATCACATGCAGCCGCGAAAACCCTGGCTTGCGTCCAGGCCCGAGATAGATCACCTGAGCGCCCTTGATCAGCCCGCGCGCTTCAAGGTCCAGACGTTTCTTGCGGTGCTTCATCGGCAGTTCGATCCCGTCACAGATCAGTGGCTCACCTGGCAGCAGCTCATCCTCGGGAGCGCCATAGACGGCGCGAAAAGCATTGATCAGACGGATCCGTGTGTTGTTGCGCCAGACCAACACAGGTGAGCGCGCCATCAGGTCGACCTCGACCCGCTGCCCCCAAACAACGCGTTCATCCCGACGTGCGGTGTCCTCAATCATCCGCTCGAATTCCTCGAACCCCAACTGTGGATCCGCCAGCGCATGGGCCAGATCCAGAATCGGGTTGTCCGCCTGCTGGCGGTGGATCCGGTTCAGGATCAGGCGGCGTTCCTCGGGCAGCCCTTCGAACACCATAGATCCGGACTGGTTGACAGGCGCCAGCTGCGCCGGATCTCCAAACAAGACCAGATTGGGAAAGATCTCCTTGAGGTCATCAAACTGGCGATCATCCAGCATCGAGGCCTCATCGACAAAACCGATATCCAACGGCTCCTCACGCCGTTTCCATCCGGTAATAAAGTCCGATCCCCGCAGCCCAGCAACAGCCAAAGCCCCGGGGATGGACTTGTTCTTCTCATAAAACGCCTGTGCGCGGGCCAGCGCCTCTTCGGTCAGCCCCTCGATCTCGGGCTGCTCGTCATGGCCGGCCAGCCACTCGGCGATCTTTTCATACTCGGGGTCGTAAACCGGCGTATACAGGATGCGGTGAATGGTGGTGGCAGGAACGCCCCGCAGACGCAGAACACTCGCCGCCTTGTTTGTGGGGGCCAGAATAGCCAGCGTACGACGATCGCTTTTCTTGCGACTTTCATAATCGCCCGAGACGACCTCAACCCCGGAATTTTCCAAGGCTTTATAAAGCTCTGCCAGCAAAAGAGTCTTGCCGGATCCAGCTTTGCCAATGACCGCATGTACCCCAGTTTCCCCCATCTGAGATTGCAAAAGACCATCGTCCAGGTCCACTCCGGCCTGGCGCAAAGCTTCGGTCACACTGTCAAAGGCCGTGGCCTGATCGTCGGAAAACTGTATGGGTGTCGTTGTCATGGCGCGACCCTACAGGTATGGTGCGGGCCGCACCAGACGCCAAGAAACAGTCACCGACTGAAAGTGTTGTTTTATTCAGCCGCGAACTGGGCCGGATTCACTGGAACCTGAGGTGTGACAGGCCCGAAGGAATGATCGAACCACATCTGCGAGGTCTCCATGGAAATTTCGGCACGCTCGGACACACGGGCATAGACCTCGGGCGTATACTCCCACAGCCCCAAGCAGATCTGTTCGCGCCCTTCGCCACGCCGCCCGATCACCTCAGGGCTGAAACCCAGCGTACGGTAGATCCGCACCATACGACGGTCAAAGACTCCGGCGAAATGCCCAATTCCGAAATTGCGCATCACCTCGATCCCTGCCAGCATTAATGCGCCTGCCACATTCCCCTTAACTTCACGCGACAGACAGAACCGAGTGCTTTCCCAGATCAGAGGGCTGACCAGCGGCACCCCTCCTGTGAGATCGAGAAAGAAGTCATTAACCATAACCGGGCCAGTGGTGGGCAAAAACCGCATGGAGCCCCCATGGCTGCCGTCCGGCTGCTCCCAGATGACATAAAGTGGATCCAGCTGATCGTATTGATCATGCTCTTCCCCATTGACGTCGACATTGACCTCCCACCCCAAACGCGTGTGGAACTGATCCGCACGATCCACGTGCATCGAACGTGCCAGTTTCGGAAAAAGATGAAGGTCATGACGGTAGATGTAACGAAGCATTGTTTGTCCCCTATTGCTTGAAACGGGAACAGTAGGCACCACCAGCGGCTGCGGCCAAAGACCTAAAATTAAAAGAAAGTCAGCTTCTCATCATATAACGATCAAACCGATGCTTGTGGCGCGTGCAATCGCGTGAGTTGTGTTCGCAGCACCCAACTTATATCGCGCACTTTCGATATATACCCGTAAAGTATGCTCAGATATGGATAAAGCCCGCGCAACTTGCGCCCGACTTTGCCCCTGGGCCAGCAATGTCAGCGCATCCACTTCGCGTGGCGACAGACTGATGTCCAAAAGATCCAATCGGCCGGGTTCAAATTCAAGTGCTTTGCGGTTGAAAAAATGTGCCAACAAAAGCAGCTGGCGGTTGTGGCTTGCAATAAATCGATCCCAGGTAGAATCATTGGCGTTACCGCTGACCGTAAAGACTGCAAACTGGCCGCCCGGGCCGCGGATCGGTATAGAATAACCCTGGTTCCCGACGCCGTGCACCAGCGCATCCTGCAAAAACGCGCGAACCTTGCGCGGTCTCCAATCCAGACGTCGCCAGTCCACCGGGTGAAAACTCTGGTAACATCCCGCCACAACAGGATCCACGCGAACGTATTCTTGATCCTGATATCGGTCCACCCAATTCTCGGGGTAAGTTCCAAAATGGTAATGATCGCCCAGACTGTCCACCCAGTGATACACCGCATGATCGACGTCCAGATATTGCGTCAGGCTTTCGACGATTTGTTGTAGTCCAGACAGGGTCGTCGTGGCGGCCAACGCGTCGAGAATTTGGTCCAAATCGTCCCGTTTCTCCATATTTTATTGAAGCGTTATCGCTAAACCGCGCCGTTCCAACCGGCTCTGCGCGTCTTCGCCTGCACCTTTTTCTTAGTCCCTGACATCACTAACGTTTTGCGTATTAACCTTTTTCGGTCAAAGGAAACATTTCTAAGTCCTTAAATTTGTTCTTATTCTCTATCAAAAAGTTCACATTATGAACAATATTTTTCTACGATCGGACAACACATTCAACTAATGCAAATATTCAAAAAGTGGAAAACACGCAAAAAGGGCCCCGCCGTTCCCCGGGATCGGGAAATGGCAGAGCCCTGACAGTCTTTGATCGATCTCGGGTTTACTTACCCGCGTCCAGTACGTCCTCGAGGGTACGCAACCCGGTCTTAGGGGACTGAACCAAAACCGACATGTTGCCCGGTTTGTGCTCGTTGCGCAGCATTTTCATATGTGCATCCGGCAACTCGGCCCAGGGGAAGACTTCGGACATGCAGGGATCCAGGCGGCGCTCCACCATGAGCTGGTTCGCGGCCGAGGCTTGCTTCAGATGGGCAAAGTGCGAGCCCTGCAGGCGCTTCTGGTGCATCCACATATAGCGCACGTCAAAAGTACAGTTGAACCCGGATGTCCCGGCACAGATCACAACCATGCCGCCTTTCTTACAGACCAGAGAGGAGACCGGAAAGGTCTTCTCGCCCGGATGTTCGAACACCATATCAACGTTCACACCCTTGCCGGTGATTTCCCAGATCGCCTTGCCGAACTTGCGTGCCTCTTTCAGCCAATCGTTGTATTCCGGCGTGTTCACCGTCGGCAGCTGGCCCCAGCAGTTAAAGTCGTTGCGGTTGATCACACCTTTGGCGCCCAGACCCATGACAAAGTCACGCTTGCTCTCGTCCGAGATCACGCCAATCGCATTGGCGCCCGCAGTATTGATCAACTGGATCGCATAGGACCCCAGACCTCCGGATGCGCCCCAAACCAGAACGTTCTGTCCAGGTTTCAGATCATGTGGTTCGTGGCCAAACAGCATCCGATAAGCGGTTGCCAAAGTCAGAGTATAACAGGCGCTCTCTTCCCAGGTCAGGTGCTTGGGTCGCGGCATCAACTGCTGGGCCTGAACCCGTGTGAACTGCGAGAAGGATCCATCCGGCGTTTCATAGCCCCAGATGCGCTGGCTGTCCGAGAACATCGGATCCCCGCCGTTACAATGCTCGTCGTCACCGTCATCCTGATTGCAGTGGATCACAACCTCGTCACCCACTTTCCAGCGCTTAACCTTGTCGCCGACGGCCCAAACGATACCAGCCGCGTCAGATCCCGCGATGTGATAGGGCTGCTTATGCACGTCGAACATGGAGATCGGCACACCGAGACCCGCCCAGACACCATTGTAGTTCACGCCAGCGGCCATCACCAGAACCAGCACTTCGTGGCTGTCGATCGCAGGGACCTCGACTACCTCTTGCAGCATCGCCTTGTTCGGCTCGCCCTGACGCTCGCGACGGATCGCCCAAGCGTACATTTGTTTCGGCACATATCCCATCGGAGGGATTTCGCCCATCTCATAGAGGTCTTTCTCTGGCGCATCATATTCCAGAGTCTGGTTTTCGTTATCCAAAGCCATCTTGGCCTCCTTCCCTCAAACAGTATTGCCGCATTGCAGAATCGCGGCCTTCCCTCATAGGGATAGAAATGGCAAAGTAATATTGCAACACCTTTGATGCTCATTTTGTAATTTTATGACTTTGTAAACGCGGAAATCCTTTGCACACGCAGCATTTCCATGCGCCCCCCAAGACTATGGTCGTATGCTAGTGGCACGCCCTTTCCTAGCAACTGTATTTCTCAAATGGCGTGATGAGACCATTTCTGGCCTGATTTGAGAAGCGCATTCACGATTGTGACGAGCTTTCTGGCGACGGCTGTGATGACGACTTTGTGCGGTTTTCCGGCTGCGCGAAGGCGGTCTGCGAAGACCTTCAGGATTGGATTGTGATGGCTTGCGACGAGAGCGGCCTGGAACATCACATGCCGCAGCAATCGTCGTCCTCCGCCAATGGCACGCTTTCCACGCATGCCTCCACTGTCGTTTGCGATTGGCGCAAGCCCGGTGAGCGCGGCGGCTTGTTCCCCGGTGATCTGGCCGAGTTCAGGCATTTCCGCGATTAACAACGTGCTGGCAACCGGACCGATGCCGGGTACGGAACGCAGGATGTCGGCGGCATTGTCGAGGCTTTGATAATTGGCGATGGTCTGTTCGATCTGAGCTTCGAGCCCGGCAGTCTGACGATCCAGCATGGTCTTGAGTTCACCATCCATGGCCTCAAAAAAGTCCGCCGATCCTAACTTTCTGTGCGCCTTAATCTGAGCCAGAAGCCGTTTTCGTGTTTCAACGGGTTGCCCGCGCTTGGATGTCAACGCTCTGAGAAGACGTATCTTTTCATGTGGGAGGGCGCGCCCAGCATCAGGGCGAAACGCCATGAAACGCGCGATCAATTCCGCGTCGATCCGATCCGTCTTGGCCCGCGTGCCGCGACTGGCCGCGAAGGCTTTGATTTGCGCTGGCGGCAATTGTCGCGTTGTGATTGCTGCCGCATCGAGGGCAGACCACAAGCGCCATTCTTGACCACCGGTCGCCTCAAAGCACACAAGCGCTTTGTGTGAAGCCGCCAATTCGACAATCTGCGCGTGGCCGTCTTCAGTGTTGGGCAGGCGCTGTCGTTGCCCACCTGGCAGACAATGAATGTCCAGCCAATCGCGGCTGACATCTATGCCAACGATTGCAGCCTGTGTTACCGTATCCATGTTCTCGTCCTTCTGCTTAGCAGTCCTGACCGGCTACTTTCAACTGTTCGAGATGATGAAGAGAGACGGTGCTGGCTCGCTAGCAAACGTGGTCAGGCCACAAGGCTCAGACGCCATACATCGCCCCATCACCGATCTTCGCCAAGCCCGGTGATGGGGTAACAATAACTGATCAGAGATACAGAAGGGTCAGGACTCATAGCCAATAGATGACGAGTGCGGCGAGTGCGATGGCGGATAGGAATACCTTCGGGCACCTGTCGTATCGGGTTGCCACGCGTCGCCAATCTTTGAGCCGACCAAACATGATCTCGATCCGGTTGCGTCGTTTGTATCGACGTTTGTCGTACTTCACCGCTTTCTTCCGCTGTTTCCGGCCTGGGATGCAGGCGCGTATCCCTGTGTCTTTTAATGCTTCTCTGAACCAATCAGCATCATAGCCGCGATCGCCAAGCAGCCATTCGACCCGTGGCAAACTGCCCACCAAAGCGCGTGCACCGATGTAATCGCTGACTTGTCCTGCGGTCACGAACAGGTTCAACGGGCGTCCTTGACTGTCACAGATGGCATGCAGTTTCGTGTTCATGCCGCCCGGCGGAAATCAATGGGTCCTGACCCTAACTTTGCACAAAGACACAAAGAAACACCTCCTGGTTTCCAGCCGAGCCATTTGCCGAGATGGTTTTGACGTCACGAAACTGAGCCGTCACTTTTATGAGTTTGCACGCCGCTTTTCCCAAATTGGATTTACGTCTCAGCGCGCGTCAAATTCATGCAATTATTTTAATGTATCTTTTCAGCTTTACACACCGCTTCTTCCGCAACGTCAGGAAACAACTCTTTCAGCGTTTCTCATTATTGAGCTCGCCTTTTTTTTGACACATTTCATATATCTACGCGCTCTCACTTACCTATCATTTGCGAATTGGTAATCAGGCATACTTTCATCCGACACACGATGAACTTTCCGCCCCTCGCACTTTCGAAGTTGCCTCCCCCCTGAAAAACCGCCTGCCTAACAGCAATAGCGTTTGCGTGATCGGGCGATGATCCACGACCAAAGATGGACCGGCGTGCCGCAATGCAGCGAATTGACAAAGGTGTTTAATTGCTATCTACATCAATACAACGAAACAAAATTACCCACGGATATCCACGAGGTTCGCCATGTCGCAGACGCAGAACGAGACCAAGCCTGACCGCCCCTGGCTGATCCGCACTTATGCCGGACACTCCACAGCCACCAAGTCAAACGCGCTGTACCGCTCTAACCTGGCCAAAGGGCAAACGGGCCTCTCGGTGGCCTTCGACCTGCCCACTCAGACGGGTTATGACAGTGACCATATTCTGTCGCGCGGCGAAGTGGGCAAAGTGGGTGTGCCTGTCTGTCACCTGGGCGATATGCGGACCCTGTTTGACCAGATCCCGCTGGAACAGATGAACACCTCCATGACTATCAACGCGACCGCACCCTGGCTGTTGTCGCTTTATGTAGCGGTGGCCGAAGAACAAGGCGCTGACATTTCGAAACTGCAAGGCACTGTCCAGAACGACCTGATCAAGGAATACCTGAGCCGCGGCACCTATATCTGCCCGCCCAAACCCAGCTTGAAAATGATCGGTGACGTTGCTGAATACTGCTATCGTCATATTCCTAAATGGAACCCGATGAACGTCTGCTCCTATCACTTGCAGGAAGCCGGAGCGACGCCGGAACAAGAGCTTGCCTTTGCACTCGCCACCGCGCAGGCGGTCCTGGATGAGTTGAAACCCCGTGTTGCTGCCGAAGATTTCCCGGCGCTTGTGGGCCGCATCTCTTTCTTTGTAAACGCAGGCATCCGCTTCGTGACCGAGATGTGCAAAATGCGCGCTTTTGTCGACCTGTGGGACGAGATCTGCCAGCAACGCTATGGGGTTGAAAACCCGAAATTCCGACGGTTCCGGTATGGCGTACAGGTGAACTCTCTGGGTCTGACCGAGCAGCAACCGGAGAACAACGTATACCGAATTCTTATTGAAATGCTTGCAGTTACGCTGTCCAAGAAGGCGCGCGCGCGCGCAGTACAGTTGCCTGCCTGGAACGAAGCCCTGGGCCTGCCACGCCCTTGGGATCAGCAATGGTCCATGCGCATGCAGCAGATCATGGCCTATGAAACTGACCTTCTTGAATATGGCGACCTTTTTGACGGCAACCCGGTGGTGGATGCCAAGGTTGAGGCGCTGAAAGAAGGCGCGCGGGCCGAATTGGCAAACCTAGGCTCGATGGGGGGAGCAATTGAATCCATCGAATATATGAAATCCCGCCTGGTGGAATCAAACGCCGACCGCCTGAACCGCATTGAACGCGGCGAAACTATTGTGGTTGGTGTCAACAAATGGACCGAAGGTGAGCCTTCGCCACTACAAACCGAAGACGGTGGCATTATGGTTGTCGATCCTGCCGTTGAGGAAGAGCAGATCACCCGCCTCAACGCTTGGCGTGCAGAACGCGACGAAGCCGCTGTGACCAAAGCGCTGAAAGACCTGCGCGAAGCGGCGCAAAACGGCAATAATATTATGGAGCCCTCGATTGCAGCCGCCAAAGCGGGCGTCACCACCGGCGAATGGGCCGAAGAAATGCGCCGCGTTCACGGCATCTATCGCGGCCCGACTGGCGTGTCGGCAAGCGTTTCCAATAAAACCGAAAACCTTGAGGACTTGCGCGATCTGGTGAACGCAGCCAGCGACAAACTGGGCCGCCGCCTGAAATTTGTTATCGGCAAGCCCGGCCTTGATGGCCATTCAAATGGTGCGGAACAAATCGCATACCGGGCACGTGACTGTGGCATGGATATTACCTATGACGGTATTCGCCTGACCCCGGCGGAATTGGTCCAATCCGCACAGGATGACAAAGCCCATGTATTAGGTCTGTCGATTCTGTCCGGCAGCCATCTGCCCTTGGTGGAAGAAACACTAAAACGCCTGCGCGAAGCCGGGATGGAAAACCTCCCGGTGATTGTCGGCGGCATTATTCCCGATGAAGACGCGGCGAAACTGAAGGAAATGGGGGTTTCCCGAGTTTTCACTCCAAAGGATTTTGAGCTCAATACAATGATGAGCGACATTACCAGCCTCGCTATTTCTGGGGAGTTGGAGACTTAATTCATCAAAAAAAAGCAAAAAATCGCCAAATTAGTAGCTGTAATCATGTTCCGTTTTATTTCATAAAGCGGAGCACGCCATATATTAAGGCGGAACTAATTTGGAGAAGACCAATGACAATCGATCTTTCGACCATGTCCAGAATGGAACTCGTTGAATTACGGGCCAATCTGGACGAGGCGATCAAACACGCGGAAGAGCGTGAGCGGAGCGAAGCCCTGCGCGCTGCCGAAGAAGCAGCAGCTAAATTCGGTTTCTCGCTTGAAGAGATCGCAGCGACGGCGCGTACCAGCGCTAAAAAAGGAAAAGCCGCAGCCAAGTATCGTAACCCCCAAAATCCAGACGAAACCTGGAGCGGGCGTGGACGGAAACCCCATTGGGTCCATGCTGCATTGACGGCTGGCGTTGATATCTCGGAATTGGAAATCTAATCCCGTTTGCCGAGGTGACTCAATGACCATTCATATCGGAGCCGCCCCAGGCGACATTGCCGAAACGGTATTGATGCCCGGTGACCCTTACCGCGCAAAATGGGCGGCAGAAACGTTTCTGGACGACGCGCAACTGGTAAACGAAGTGCGCGGGATGCTGGGTTATACCGGCACGTGGAATGGCCACCCGGTGACGATCCAGGGCAGCGGCATGGGAATGCCCTCTCTTTCGATCTACGCCAACGAGTTATTGCGCAATTTTGGGGCCAAAACCCTGATCCGCATAGGGTCCTGCGGAGGCATGCAGCCACAGGTCAATATTCGCGATGTCATTATTGCGATGAGCGCTACCACCGTGGGCTCCCCCTCTGACAGCATCTTTCGCGAGGTGAACTTTGCCCCCTGTGCCGATTGGTCCCTGCTTCAGGCAGCAGTTCAGGCTGCGCAGGGTCTGGATGTCGGCGTCCACGTGGGCGGGATCTATTCGTCTGATACCTTCTATGACGAGCGCCCCGACCTGAACGAACAGATGGTGCGCCACGGCGTATTAGGTGTCGAAATGGAAGCGGCTGAACTCTACACACTCGCGGCCCGCCACAAGGCTCGCGCTTTGGCTGTACTGACCGTGTCTGACCACCTGCAGACCGGCGACGCACTGCCAGCAGACCAGCGCGAACGCAGCTTTGGCGACATGGTCGATATTGCGCTCAAGGCGGCTTTTGCCTGAAGACATACCCCCAAGGCGGGCACCACTCGCACCGCCTTGGGATCAACCGTCAGGTTCCTGGCTTATCGCCCGTGACTACGGTCATATTCGTTTCTGGCCGGAGCAGCCCACCCTTCCAGCGCTGCATCTGCCGGTTTGAACACCTCTACCAGCATTGGATAGCAGGCTGCCGTATCGCTTGTGTGTTCCGAAGAGCAATCGCCCCCAGGACACGCGCTCAGCGCGCCCACCAGGTCAATCTCGGCAAAAAATTCCAGGTAATCGCCCGGCCGCACTGGACTCGCCTTCATGAAATACTGGCCGGTATCGCGGGTAAAGCCCGTGCACATGAACACGTTCAACACGTCGTGCACATGCGGTTCCGCTTCCTCCAGCGGGATGCCCAGATGATCCGCCAAGGCCCGTGTCAGGTTGGAATGGCAGCAGTGATGGTACTGAACGTCCGACAATAGCTTGCCGGTATAGGGATCACAGCGCGTGCCGATCACGTCGTGGACCGAGCCGCCAAATTCATCAATCCCATACCAGCCCAGCGTATCGGCAGTGATTGTTGCCATCGGACGCAAATGCGGAAAGCTGCTCCACATGCGCTCCCCAGTGGTCAGATGCGTGCCATGCAGCGCGCGGGTCTTTCCGGAATAAAACCGCTCTGACAGATCATTGGCATTCCACAGGTTCAGATCCCCCACCTGCGGGCCCTCTATGCTGGTGATGCGAAAAAAACACCCTTCCGGCACCGTGAAACAAACCGCATCCCGTGGTTCAACGCGTACCTCATCAACCTTTTTGGCGGACTGACGCGCCGCATGATACAGTTCCATCGGAACTTTGGGCAGCGTCTCATTGGGATAGCAGATTACAGGCGCTACAGCCCGGCGCGCGGCGGCATCATCCGGTTGTGAAGTCACTGTGTCATTGGTCATAATTCATTCCCTGTTTTCCCCAAGAAAGACCGGGAAAATTGAGGAATGCAAGCCTCCTGAAGCAATAGCCTAGGAAGCACCGCGCCGGTTGGCACACCAATTGGGCGCGCCAGCCTCGGTCGTTTCCGCCCCGCAATAGGCACAGCGCCAGCCGCCTACAACGGCAGATTTACGCCAGCGGCAGTTGCGGGTCAGCGTGGTGGTCTTGCGCTTCCAAAACAGATAGCCAAACACACCCAGAAACAAAAGAAGGAGAAGAACGGGCATTCTGCCCACTTACACCAGGGAAATGCCCCATATCAATGGCGGGGCCTTATCCCAAACGAATATGTAAAACCGAACGCGCGAAATTAGGCCGCTTCGGAGTAATACTCAACGTAGCCGTCTTTTTGTGCGGCTTCTTCTTTGGTCGGCAGCGCTTCCGGCATGTAATATCCCCAAGCTTCCGCCAAGATGTCCAGCGCAGCTTGCGCGTCTTTTTTCTCAACAAATTGAACAGCTTCAGACATTTCATCTTCCCTTTCAAAGGACTCAAGCTCCCATGGGGTTCAATAAAAGCCTTTTACGCTTCTGTTACATCAGACGATTTTGCAGTCTCGCTATGCGCTCGCTGCAACGCAGCACCAATGGAGTGCATCCCATGGCGCGAGAAACAGGCCTGCCGACGCCTCGCACAAGCAGACCTGAGACGGCGCGTTGTCAGATGTTAGAATTTGCCGTTTTCATGGGCAAATTCATCTGGAATGGCTGAAACCACGTCCCAATGTTCAACAATCTTACCCGCGTCCACCCGGAACAAATCAAAAAACGCGGTGGGCTGGTCACCGAACATGCCCTCGGCGGCTGTAAAGACAAAATTGCCCTCGGCCACTACCAGATGCACCTGATTATACTTCACCTGAAGCCCCTGCTCGGCAAAGGCGGCGAAGGCTGCCCCCAGCCCCTCCAGCCCATCGGCCACATGAGGGTTATGCTGATGGTAGGTCTCGGTTGAGATGTAATCCGTAATCGTCTCTGGCGCGTTACCCAAAAGTACCGCGTCCACAAAGCCTTCGACCAGCGCCTTGTTTTCAGCGGTCTTCTCCAGATCGACGATCTCTGTGGGGCCATCAACCATGGTCCGGCCCGAAGCGGTTTCCGACGCGGGGACATAGGGCTGCACATTGTCCCAATGTTCTGCCACTTTGCCGTCCTCAACCCGGAACACGTCAAAGGCTACCAGCTTATCAGCGCCAAAGGCCTGCGCGTTTTCATAAGTGGCGTGCAGCACCACCAGATTGCCTTCGGCCAGCACCCGATGCGGCACGGCCTTCAACCCCATCTCCTTCAGCGCGGGCACAAAGCCCAAAATTGCCTCTGCGCCGGTGGGAACGCCTGGATTGTGCTGGATGTAATCAGGTGCCAGCAGGTCCCGTGCAGCATCCACATCATAATTTCCAAACAGCGCTGTCACCGCCGCCAATACGATTTCCTTCACAGCCATTTCACTCTCCTGTCCTGTGTCTGGTCACGTGATGGCCCATGTGGTATCAAATTCGCACCAAGCGTCAATTACGCACCTTTAGGAGACCAGGTATGGCAAAGGATACTGCCCCCGCAACAAAAACCGGCGACTGCCCGGTGCGCAACGTGTTGAACCGGGCGCTTGGCAAGTGGCATATGCTGATCCTGTATGAGCTGTCGCACGGTCCCTTGCGCTTCAATGCGCTGCGCCGCGCCATTGGCGATGTGACCCAGCGCGTGCTGACCGAAAACCTGCGCAATCTGGAAAGAGACGGCTACCTTACCCGCGATGTGAATCCCGGCCCGCCAGTTGCGGTGATCTATGCGCTCACACCATTGGGGCAAGAGCTTGCAGATCTACAAAAGGGTCTGATGAGCTGGGCCGTGACCCGCTTGCCGGATGTAGAAGACGCCCGCGCCACCTACGATGCCCGCTGCTAATCCCATTGCCACGCTCTGGACCTGTAGAATGCCTGTCACGTAGAAAGAATGGATCCAGTGGCAGGGCACAATCCGGCCCTGCGACCTCTCCGCACCACTTCCGGCGGCTGCTTTCTTTGCGATTGCGGGCCACAAAGACACCGCAAGCTGTGTGAAAACTTCAGAATGGGTTACCCTTTTGCAGCCGGCTGTTCGGCGGCGTCCTTCTCGACACTGGGCCAAAGGGGTGCCCGCTTGCGGGGCGCCTTGGACCCTTCGGGCCCAAACCAATCCTCGTTTCGTGTTGCGAACATTGTGAGCGCCAGCGCCAGAAATGCCAGTGTGGCTCCGGCCATCAACGCATAGTCGGCCGAGCGCAGGATCAAATAGAGCACAGCATAGACAACCACCAAAACCGCTCCCAGAACCAGCGTCCGCCGTCCCAGCTTGAGCCCCATCCAGCCGTAGGCCGTCAACAAAACCACAACCGCCCCGGCCGACAACACATAAGCCAAAGCAAAGCCGATCAACTCGGCATAGGCCACCATCAGCAACACAAACAGCGACTGAGCCAAACCAACCAACAGATATTGCACCGGGTGCACCGGCTTGTCCCGGCCCTTCTCAACCAAAAGGATCGTCAGAAAAGTCAGCGCAATAAACAGGATGCCATAGCGCGCCGCGCGATAGGCCTTTTGATAAAAATCATTGGGCCGCAGATAGGTGACCCCAAAGGAAAAATCATTGCGCGCGAAGAGATCCGGATTGTCCCGTGCCGCCTGCGGCAAGGCGCGCGCCAGATGTGGGATGCGCCACTGGGCCGTAAATCCGGCTTCGCTGACCTCCCGCTCATCCGGCAGAAACGCTCCGTCAAAAGAGGGATGCTGCCAATCGCTGGAAAAGCTGACAGAACTATTGCGCCCCACCGGGGCAACTCTCAGATACTGGGCACCGTTGAATTCAAGATCCAGCGTCAACCTGCCAAGCGCACGAGGATCACCGACCATCGCCTTAATACCGTTGCCCCGTTCAGAGGGTTCAAGCGTGAACACCTGATCCGCGCTTTTTAGCACCGCCGCCCCGCGCAGAGCCCGATTGGACGAAACATAGAATTGCACAACAGCTTTGTCCCACAAGAGAACCTCGTTCCCCTCCAGCTCCGCCGTTGCAGCCTCCGAATTGAAATCAAAAGAGAAATTTGACTTCGCCTGATAGACAGGCACTTCGAATATGCCGCGTTTACGGATCTGGGCATTTGTGCTCAGATCAGCCTGATAATCTTCGGGATACAGAAAAACAGGTGCAGCGCGTTCGGTCACCTCCTCGGCGAACCGCTCCGTAACTTCTTCGCCGTGTTCATCCAGAATAACCGTTCCCCGTGCATCCACCCTGGGGCGACTGCTGAACTTCGTGACGGTGCGTTCCACGGGAATCACCAGCTGCGGACCGGACAAGACCTGCGCCCCGCCCCATTCCCGCCCGACCGTTTCAATGGTCGTCGCAGAAAAGGATTTTCGTCCCTCTACAATCTCTGCCGCAAAAAACAGAGGCACAAACATAAGCAGCACCAACAAACCCACAATCAGAAACCGGCGCCCCATCGACCGCAACATAGCATCACCCTACTTTCACTGAATTCTGAAATTATAACGCTATTTCAAAACTTTGCGCATGGCGGAAAACCCCCACTTGATACGCAAAACCCCCGCCCAGATGTCTGGGCGAGGGTCTTGAAAATCAGTTCGGCAGGCCTAGATCAGAGCGCGCGGTCGACCATCATCTTCTTGATATTGGCAATCGCCTTGGCTGGGTTCAGACCCTTAGGGCAAGTCTTTGCGCAGTTCATGATGGTGTGGCAACGGTACAGTTTGAACGGATCTTCCAACTCATCCAAACGCTCACCGGTTGCCTCGTCACGGCTGTCGATGATCCAACGATAAGCATGTAGCAACGCGGCCGGCCCAAGGTAGCGATCACCGTTCCACCAGTAGCTCGGGCATGAGGTCGAGCAGCTGGCGCACATCACGCACTCATAAAGACCATCAAGCTTTTTGCGGTCCTCAATAGACTGCTTCCACTCTTTTGCCGGGCGGTTGGTCTTGGTCTCAAGCCATGGCATGATCGAAGCGTGCTGCGCATAGAAATGCGTCAGATCCGGGATCAGGTCTTTTACCACCGGCATATGCGGCAACGGATAGATCTTCACATCGCCCTTCACCTCATCCAGACCATAAATACAGGCCAGCGTGTTGATGCCGTCGATGTTCATTGCACAGGAACCACAGATCCCTTCGCGGCAGGAGCGGCGGAAGGTCAGTGTTGGGTCGATCTCATTCTTGATCTTGATCAGCGCGTCCAGAACCATCGGACCACATTTATCCATGTCCAGGAAATATGTGTCCACGCTTGGGTTTTTGCCATCATCCGGGTTCCAGCGGTAGATCTGGAACTTTCGGACGTTCTTGGCACCCGTTGGCTTGGGCCAGGTTTTACCCGTGGTGATCCGGGAATTCTTGGGGAGTGCAAATTCGACCATCTGGACGTCTCCTACATCTTTGGCTGACAGTGTGAGCTGTCGCTATCTATTTTTATGGGCACGCGTTTTAACGAAACCAGCGCTTTGACACCTGTTTTTCAAACAACGTGTTCCCCTCACCTTTGAACGTTTCCTGATACCCCTCAGCTTTGATCCGACCAACCAAGTCGCACTGCCATTGTTTAGCATGCGCAGTTTCAATCAAAATCGCGTCGGGCAGATTTTTCCCCTGTACCGCATCAAACAAGGGCATCAGGGCTGTATCTTCGAATCCCTCAATATCGATTTTAAGAACCGATACATCATAGTCGCCGACAGCGTCTAAATACGGCGCAATAGGGCGGGTTTGAACCGGGATCTCATCCTTGTAACCAGCCTTGTCACTGACTTTAAGAGTGGATTCCCCAAAGTTTTCTTCGTGCAAACGCAGGTTAAGCACGCCCTCTTTATCAGCGAGTGCGCAGCCTTGAACCTGTACCCGGTCAAGCACCGCGTTGCGGCGAAGGTTTTCGTAAAGCCGCGCCGCCATAATCGGGTTTGGCTCAAATGATGTTATCACAGATCCCTGCCCCGCGCATTTTGCCAGAACAACTGAATACAAACCGCAGTTGGCACCAATATCCAGCACAAGCGCTTTCTTGCGAGAAACAATGTGCTTTAAACGTTCTAAAGACTTGGCCTCAGGCGGGCGGCCGTTCACCCACAAGAACTGTTCCGTGAAATTGTCGCTGGGATTTACCATCAATTCCACGTCATCAAAGGCAACAACCGAACGAGGTAAAATCGGCTTCAGGTGCTGCCGGATCTTTGGTCCGGCAGCTTTAAATGCCCTTCTCAGATGCTCAGATTCGAACTCTGACAGCCCCACTTAGAAAGTCCTTGCCTTGGGCGCGATTTTGGCCAGCGAGATGCCGCCTTCGTCCTCGGTTGTCAGCGGGTCCAGAACCACCGGGCGGAAGCTCAGATCGACCTTATTGCCTTCCACACGGGTAACCGAGTGGATGCGCCAGTTCTCATCGTCACGTGTCGCGTAATCCTCGTGGGCGTGGGCACCGCGGGATTCTTTACGCGCTTCTGCGCCAACAATTGTAGCCAATGCGTTTGGCATCAGGTTGTCGAGTTCCAGCGTCTCCATCAGGTCAGAGTTCCAGACCAGCGAG
Source organism: Epibacterium sp. ABZ3_068 (assembly GCF_056159265.1). Lineage (NCBI taxonomy): Bacteria > Pseudomonadati > Pseudomonadota > Alphaproteobacteria > Rhodobacterales > Roseobacteraceae > Epibacterium > Epibacterium sp. ABZ3_068. Next base: position 2,057,591 of record NZ_JBSWUV010000001.1, on the reverse strand, counting down.
CGGTCAGTAACCTTCAGGTCGTCCATCTTGGACGCGATCGCGGTCATCTTCTCGACACCCTCTTTCAGGGTTTTGTCGGTGCGGAACACGGCGGCGTCAGACTGCATGGTCTTCTGCACTTCCAGGCGCAGCTCTGCCGTTGCCATGGAACCATTTGCATTGCGCAGCGCGTCGAAACGATCAAACGCCTTGTCGATTGAAGCCTTGTTCAAAACCGGGTTCGGCGCGTCCTTATCGACCACCTGACCGGCACGGATCGAAGCCGCGCGACCAAAGACCACCAGGTCGATCAAAGAGTTGGAGCCGAGGCGGTTGGCCCCATGCACCGAGGCACAGCCCGCTTCGCCCGCAGCCATCAGACCCGGAACAACGGCATTTGGATCGTCATTGGTTGGGTTCAGAACCTCACCCCAATAGTTGGTGGGGATACCGCCCATGTTATAGTGCACGGTCGGCAGAACCGGGATCGGCTCTTTGGTGACGTCAACACCGGCAAAGATCTTGGCGCTTTCCGAAATCCCTGGCAGGCGTTCCGCCAGCGCTTCGGCCGGCAGGTGGCTGAGGTTCAGGTGAATGTGATCGCCATGTTCGCCAACACCACGACCTTCGCGGATCTCCATGGTCATGGAGCGGGAAACGTAGTCACGCGGTGCAAGGTCTTTGTAGTTCGGTGCGTAACGTTCCATGAAACGTTCGCCTTCGGAGTTGGTAAGGTAGCCCCCCTCACCCCGTGCACCTTCGGTGATCAGACAGCCAGAACCATAAATGCCGGTCGGGTGGAACTGGACAAATTCCATGTCCTGCAGCGCCAGGCCTGCGCGGGCCACCATGCCGCCACCGTCACCAGTGCAGGTATGCGCAGAGGTCGCCGAGAAATAGGCGCGGCCATAACCACCGGTTGCCAGCACCACCATCTTGGCGTTGAAGACATGCATTGTGCCATCGTCGAGCTTCCAGCAGACGACACCCTGACACTGCCCATCCTCGGACATGATCAGGTCAATTGCAAAATACTCGATGTAGAATTCCGCGTTGTTCTTCAGCGACTGACCATACAGCGTATGCAGGATAGCGTGACCGGTCCGGTCCGCCGCCGCACAGGTCCGCTGCACCGGCGGGCCTTCACCAAACTCGGTGGTGTGGCCGCCAAAGGGGCGCTGGTAAATTTTACCTTCTTCGGTACGCGAGAACGGAACGCCGTAATGCTCTAACTCGTAAACCGCCTTGGGCGCTTCACGGGCCAGGTATTCCATTGCGTCTGTATCGCCCAGCCAGTCGGAGCCTTTGACGGTGTCATACATATGCCACTGCCAGTTATCGGGGCCCATGTTGGACAAGGACGCCGCGATACCACCCTGCGCCGCAACGGTGTGCGAGCGGGTCGGGAACACTTTGGTCACACATGCCGTCCGCAGACCCTGCTCGGCCATCCCCAGAGTCGCGCGCAGACCTGCACCACCCGCACCTACGACAACAACGTCGTATTCGTGGGTTTCATATTCATATGCTGCTGTCATGTTTTCAATCCTTCGTGGGCGGCCTTAAAGGGCGAGCTTAATCAAGGCCAAAAGGCCAGCAGCCATGACCGTGTAAGCAAATGCAGTCGCCGCAATGGAGGTCATACGCTCTGCCACGCCGTGCATATAATCCTCGATCGCCTCATTTACTTCATGCAGCGTGTGCATGACGATTACGATCATGCTGAGAGCTGTGATGATGGCGATCACCGGGTTGGAGAAATAAGCCTGCACTTCTTCGTAAGTGCCGCCAATGCCAGCACCGACTGTGAATATGAAACACGTCACTGCGGGCACCAAAAGGGTCGAAGTCACCAAGGCTTTCCAATGGGTCTTGGTCCCTTCACGACCGGCACCGAGGCCCTGAGCGCGTTTACGGTCTGTCAAATATCGCATGGCTCGCTCCTCAGACCACAATCATGGTGAATACGGTCAGGACGGTGGCACCAACAAACATGCCCAGTCCCATCTTTTCAGAAACCTCGACCTCAAGGCAGTAGCCGAAGTCCCAGATCACGTGACGCAGGCGGCCCAGCATGTGATACCAAAGTGCCCAAGTCGCGCCCAGCAACAAGAGGTCACCGATAAAGCTGCGCAGGAACCCGTCGATCCCGGAAAATGCGTCTTCAGAGGTTGCAGCAGCAAGAAGCCACCAAACCGCAAACAACGACAAAACAAAAATTGCAATGCCAGTCACCCGTACGAAAATCGAAGATGCGGAAGTCATCTGCGGGCGGTAGATCGACAAATGCGGTGAAAGCGGGCGGTTGCCCCGATTCACATCGGCCATGTTGGCTCCTTTCCGGTTAGCTGACGTCGTTTTAGCGGATTTTTGCGTCCTGTCACGCTAAGGGGGAGTAAATTTTGCACTGCAGCACCCCTGTTGGCGCTAAAAAGTATACATTGTGATCACACGAACATGTTAAGTGATCACAAATTTTCTCTGATCATTTTAGTCGGGTAGGAATCAGCCAAATGCGACCGATGTGGCAGGCAGAACCGCAGGAAAACGGATCAATTCAGCCAAATGTCGCAGGCCCAATCCTAAGCGCCGCTCAAAACCCACGCAAGACTGGTCCTGCGCGGGTGGTTGAAACCGCCCTGACCAAGCGGTGCCAAAGCGGAAAGCAGTTCAGTTGCACAAAAGAACCCCTGCGTGATCACATAATTATACCTACGCGGAAGTTCTGGAGTTTCGGCGCTCAATCAAGGATTTGGCTTCCGTCAGACCGGCATCAACGCCCAGTAGTCCAGATCCAAAAGCACCTCGGGCTTGTATTTGCCCTCTTCGCCTTTCAGAGCAAAAACGTCACCACCGGAAGTCGCGACCAGACGCAACCGGATAGCGCCGACACCAGGCGCGGATGTCTCCGCCTTGTCCAGCACTTCGGACCAGGCTCGGATGGTTGTTCCTGACAGGCACGGGTTGGCGTGGGCGCCGCCGTTCAGACCGACGATCATCTGCGCATTGGCCAACCCGTTGAACGACAGGGCCCGCGCCATGGAAATTACGTGACCGCCATAGATCAAGCGGGTGCCATCAGGGCGGGCGGTGGTGTCAAAATGGACCTTTGCCGTATTTTGCCACAGGCGGGTGGCCAGCATATGTTCAGCCTCTTCCACGGTAACGCCGTCCACGTGGTCGATAGTTTCGCCGACCTCGTAATCCCCCCAGCGATGTGCTTCCCCCGCCAGATCAAAATCATAATTGGTGAAATCCAGGCCCGCAGGGATCATCAGATCACCGGGCGCAATCACCTTGCTGAGTTCCGGGATCACGGGGTCCGGAGCCGGGGCGTTCAGGTCGCGTTTACGCACCATAACCCAGCGGACATATTCCATCACCACATCATCATTCTGATTCAGACCGCGCGTGCGCACATAAACCACACCGGTCTTGCCGTTTGAGTTCTGTTTAACGCCGATAACCTCGGAATCCGAACGCAACGTGTCGCCCTCATAAACCGGCTTCAGCCAGCGCCCTTCCGCATAGCCCAAATTGGCCACCGCGTTGAGCGACACATCCGGCACGGTCTTGCCAAACACGATATGAAACGCCGCCAGATCATCCAGCGGCGCTTTGGGCAGACCAACCGTGCGCGCGAATTCATCCGAAGAATAAAGCGCGTGACGCGCCGGGTAGAGCGCGTGATACAGCGCCCGCTCGCCACCGGATACGGTGCGCGGGACGGCGTGTTTGATCACATCGCCCACTTTGTAATCCTCGAAAAAACGGCCCGGATTGGTCTTTGCCATTAGTGCTCTCCCAGTTTTGTGTCAGGGGTGTAGGTTCCTTCCACCTCTTTCACCACGGCCTGACCACAGCGCATGACACCTTTGGCGGCATCAAAAGCATAGGTCGGTTCGCCGTGCAGCACCCAGCCCTTGTTCAGGGCGGCGGTCACTTTGTGACAAAAGGCGGATGTGTCATCTTCGCTTAGAAAACGATATAGTTTCATTGTCTTACCCTCCATTCGAGCCAATCAGCCCCCAAAGGGAGACGGGCCAACAAGCCCGTGGACATAGCCAATAGCGCCCAGCAGGACAATTGAGGCGACAAAAAACATCCCGTCCTTGGCCATTGTACCCTTGGGCCCAGGTGTCCAGTTGGGTTCGGCGCGGTTGATCACCTTGATCTCAACTACGGCCCAGACCAGCATTGACCCAAAGAGCAGGAACGAGGCCGCGTCCCAGTTCACCAAAAGGTGCGCAACGGCCCAGAGACCGAACCCCATCAGCATCGGGTGGCGCATTCCGTTCAGCAGCGCGCCCTTCTTCGGGGCCGGGCTCATCATAAAGAGGGCAACCAGTACCAGAAGGTTGTTGATCCCTTTGAGCGCCGCATTGGGGGCAGCCAGGTCGTAGACCTCGGCCGATCTATAGCCCAGCACCATCAACACGATGCTGGCGACCAGAGCCAGGGCAACCAGCCCTTTGCCCTTGTCGCCCAATTGGTCACGCGCGGCTGGGGCCAGCCGTTTGAACAGATGAGCCGCCCACCAGAGCAGGATGCCTAAGACAAGAAGTGCCATGTCAGTCTCCGCAGATATGTAAATCTGCTGAACACTTAGGCCTCGAGCGCGGCGATTGCATCAGCTTTGCCAAGAATTTCACGCGCTGTGGCCACATGGAGGTTTTCGACGATTTTACCATCCACAACAGCGACACCCTGCCCGGCGGCTTCGGCTTCCTCAAAAGCTGCGATCTGACGGCGGGCGAGGTCGATTTCTTCGTCGGACGGGGCAAAGGCGGCATTGGCCACATCAACCTGCGCCGGATGGATCAGTGTCTTGCCGTCCATCCCCATATCGCGACCTTGGGTGCATTCATCGGCCAGGCCTTCGGCATCTTTGAACGCGTTATAGACACCATCGACGATGATCTTGCCCTCAGCCTTGGCCGCCAAGAGGCACAGGGACAAACCGCCCATCAGGGGCAGACGATCGGGGCGGAAACGGGTTTGCAACTCTTTCGCCAGATCATTGGTGCCCATGACCAAACCTTCTAGCTTTGGATGTGCGGCAATCGCGGCTGCATTCAGCATGCCGCGCGGGGTTTCCATCATCGCCCACAGGGGGATATCACCGGTGATCTCTGCCAGCGCATCCAGATCGGCAGGGCTGTCGACCTTGGGCAAGAGAATCGCATCACAGCCCATTTTGGCTGCCGCTTCCGCATCTGAACGGCCCCATTTTGTATCAAGCCCGTTGATACGAACGATTTTGACCCGCGCACCAAACCCGCCGGCCCCGAGCGCTTCTGCCAAGGTCTGACGAGCGTTGTCCTTTTCCTCCAGTGAAACCGCATCTTCGAGATCAAAGATTATCGCATCCATCGGCAGGCTGCGCGCCTTGTCCAACGCCCGGGGCCTGGAGCCCGGAATGTACAAAACAGAGCGATATGGGCGGTTGCGCGCGGTCATGGATCTCTCCCATCAAGTCATAAAGTTGCCAATCAGCTACCTTTTTCGAAATATGATTTCAACACAAAATTCTCTGCAGTGCAGAAAAACTGTGCAAAGCCTGATCATATCATGTGTCTTTTTTGTCGTTGCGACAGCAGCGCGCGCGGCGTTAACCTGTTTTCAGGGACTTCCTGAGAAAGTTTTCAGTACGGAACCGAAAACATTGCATCGACCACGTGCAGGCGGATCCGTTGGCAGGAAAACCTGCCTATTCGTCAAACCGGCTTGTTCGCAGGGCGTTACGGGGGCGTGGAAAGCACCTCTGCCGACAGCCGTTCCGGAAAGGGTAAAACCCATGAAGAAGACGACTATGGCTGTAATCGCCGCGCTGGTCGCAACTGTTTCGACAGCGCCAATGGCTTCGGCCCAGAGTTCCAACCGCAACTGCGCGCCGCGTGAAGTTGTTGTGCAGCGTCTGGCCGAAAAATACGGCGAAAGCCGTAAAAGTATCGGCATCGGCCAACAAGGCACCGTGATGGAAACCTTTGCGTCCGAAGACACAGGCACCTGGACCATTACCGTAACCATGCCAACCGGCGTGACTTGCCTAGTGGCTTCGGGACAATCCTATGAGACCTTGGCTGAAGTTGTGCCTGATCCAGAAAAAGACGCGTGAAACCGTCCAGCCCGGGCCTGTACCTGCGGGCTCATCCATGCCAGTCACCGCGCGAACGGTTTGATCCTGTGTGCAGATTTCGTGCGGGACCGGTCGGCTGGCCCGATGTCACAGGCGCCAAAATGCGAATGCCGCGAATGCGGAGCCGCCGCTTTTGCGCAGGTGGATTTCCCTATGTGCCATATCGAACCTGATTATTGAGTTCACGTCCGAGACAACATCAGACCGGGTTAGGGCTTATGATGAATCTGAGTCTGAGCTTTAAAATGGATCCGAATGCAATTCGGTTGGCAGATATGGGCGAAAAAGGCGTGATCACAGGTAATAGAATCGCCTGTGCAAGTGCAGCACCATAAGCGACCGCTAGCGCGAACAGCTTGAAAATTGTGCAGATCTTTGCGCAATTTCTCGCGCTTCAGCACAAAAATCTTCGGCAGCCCCTCACCCTCCGATAGCGCAGAAAATACTTTATTTGCAGATTCTTTTGCAGCTGCGAAGGGGGTAATTTCAAGTGTTTGAAACGGTTTGGATGTGGCTCGACCCTTGCACGATGCTGCGGAAGTCCTTAGGCATCCTCATGACTTTCAACCGGACCGGAGATACATTCCAATGGCTCGACCCAAAATTGCCCTTATCGGCGCTGGCCAGATCGGCGGCACCCTGGCGCACCTCGCAGCCCTGAAAGAACTTGGTGACGTTGTTCTGTTTGACATTGCAGAAGGCACCCCCGAAGGCAAAGCGCTGGACATCGCTGAATCCGGTCCGTCGGAAGGGTTTGATGCCACACTGAAAGGCACCCAGGATTACGCCGACATTGCTGGCGCGGATGTTGTAATCGTGACCGCAGGTGTACCGCGCAAGCCCGGCATGAGCCGCGACGACCTGATCGGCATCAACCTCAAGGTGATGAAATCCGTTGGCGAAGGCATCCGCGACAACGCGCCGGACGCATTTGTAATCTGCATCACCAACCCGCTGGACGCGATGGTTTGGGCGCTGCAGCAGTTCTCTGGTCTGCCGGCACACAAAGTCTGCGGCATGGCCGGTGTTCTGGATTCGGCCCGTTTCCGCCACTTCCTGGCCGAAGAATTCAATGTCTCCATGAAAGACGTCACTGCATTTGTTCTGGGCGGCCACGGCGACACCATGGTTCCGTCTGTGCGCTATTCCACCGTTGCAGGCATCCCGCTGCCGGATCTGGTTGCAATGGGCTGGACCACTCAAGAGAAGCTGGACGCGATTGTTCAGCGCACCCGTGACGGCGGCGCAGAAATTGTTGGCCTGCTGAAAACCGGCTCTGCCTATTATGCCCCCGCAACCTCGGCGATCGAGATGGCGGAAGCCTATCTGAAAGATCAAAAGCGCGTTCTGCCCTGCGCGGCCTATTGCACCGGCGAAATCGGCGTGAAGGACATGTACGTTGGCGTTCCGACCGTAATTGGCGCAGGCGGCATCGAGAAGATCGTAGACATCACCCTGACCAAAGAAGAGCAGGAAATGTTCGACAACTCTGTCAACGCGGTTAAAGGTCTTGTTGAAGCCTGCAAAAGCATCGACAGCTCGCTGGCGTAAGCCATCAGGCAAAACAGAAAAAATAGGGGCACATCTGATGTCCCTATTTTGCATTTTGTTCGTTTAAACTACAGTCGGATAAATTTTAGCACATGGCATATGTTACGCAGACGCCTACTTTTCTGCGCCCGCAATTGTGCTAGCTTCCGTTGGCGTCGGGTTTTCACTATGTGTCGCGCTCAAGGCCGCATCAAAGCTTTTTTCATCCAGGTCTACTCTCAGACCAGGCCAAGTACTTTCAATGGCGGGACGAGGATCAAAGCGTTTGCGCATTAATTTTCCGTGTGCTTCAAGCTTTTGCGCCTGAAAATCATCCACGGTCTGCACCGCATTGAACAGGTGATCGAGCCCTTTTGGGCCTTCCCTCTTCAGAACATCTAACATTTGACTAATGGTTCTGGTTCGGCTTGGTTGCAGCCCTGGACGACTGGGGTCGTTTTGCTTGGCGTGGTAGCGCCAAACCAGTCGCTGCATTTTTTTGGCCCAATGAGCGTTGGTAAAACTATCAAAATGCAACAATGCAGCTTCTGGGTAATAGATCCGAGCTGGATTATTGGCCCAGTCCGCCCGCGGTGCAGGTTGATGCACATCGGGGAGCAGCCCAACGCCTAGGCGGAAAAAGGATTTATAACCGCTGTAGGCCGAAAGGCCTCGGTGCAAAAGCCCTGTATGCGCACCATAAATTTCCTTAAACAACTCAGCATCTGCATCGCTTATTTTCTCGCTTTCTCGCACAAACGGCAAACGAAACACCCCGTCAAAAACATCTTTTGGCGGCCGAGACTGCAAATACACGCGTTCCGCATTTGGGATGGATAGAACAAAAATATCCTCTGGCAAATCAGCGAGAGTTCCCAAAACTTTGTCGCTGTCGATCAGGAATTCATCTGCATCTATGTGTAACAGCCATTGGCATTTGCTGTGTTTGAACGCATGCCGCATATTGTGTTTCTGACGACCAATGATCACGTCGGGGCGCATTCCTTTATGCGCATTTTCCCAGTATGTCTGGTCCGTGACGGTGATTTTGACCCGGTCATCGCCTGCGACCAACTCCTCAAGCGTCGTGTCGGAACGCTCTAGATAAAGATGCATTTCCCGCGCGCCGATTGACAAATGATACGCAACGAAACTGATCAACAAAGGAGTGGGCTCCAGCGCCGTGGTAACGGTACCCCAAAGGCGTAAATCCTTATTTTTACGCCATTTATTCCAGAAACGCATCTTAGTTCTCCTGCATGACCATCACAGGTGTTGTTATCATCGCTCCCAACTTCGCGGCTACTGCAAACTGTGCAAGTTCCAAAAGACAGGTACAATTCGTTCCCTCAATGCCCTAGGGGGCAATTCGCTTCAAGTCCGCACAAGCAGACTCTTGGAAGTCCCGCACCGCATCACTCCTGAAGAACATATCATGCAAATCTCTACCCACTGGCCACGTCCAGTTGGCGGCCTTCGTGACTAAAACGAACATATTGAGACATGCGAATCACGTTAGCGCCCATCGCTTCAGCGCTTGTGATCACACCCAGAAATACCGTGATCACAAAATCAAAAAATCTTCAATATTTCTTCTACCCCGGTCAAATAATCCTTTAACCCTTGGGTCTATCTGGTCTCAATACAGATGGACAATTGTAGCCAGACGGGACAGTTTCTCATGAACATCCATGAATACCAGGCCAAGGCCCTTTTGAAGAGCTATGGCGCGCCAGTATCTGAAGGTCGCGCTGTACTGAAAGCAGAAGACGCCAAAACCGCAGCAGGTGAGCTGGACGGCCCTCTTTGGGTTGTAAAAGCGCAGATCCACGCAGGTGGTCGCGGCAAAGGCTCCTTTAAGGAAGCAGACGCCGGCGAAAAAGGCGGTGTACGCCTGACCAAATCGGTGGAAGAAGCGGCTGAGGAAGCCAAGAAGATGCTGGGCCGCACCCTGGTCACGCATCAGACCGGCCCGGCGGGCAAGCAGGTCAACCGGATCTATATCGAAGCAGGTTCTGGCATCCAGACCGAGCTGTACCTGGCGCTGCTGGTCGATCGCCAGACCTCGCGCATTTCCTTTGTCTGCTCCACCGAGGGTGGCATGGACATCGAAGAGGTTGCCGAGAGCACCCCTGAGAAGATCCTGTCGTTCTCTGTTGATCCGGCCACCGGTTACCAGCCGTATCACGGCCGCCGCATCGCCTTCTCCCTGGGCCTGGAAGGCACACAGGTCAAAGAATGCGTCAAGCTGATGGGGCAGCTGTACCAAGCCTTCGTTGAGAAGGACATGGAGATGCTGGAGATCAACCCGCTGATCGTGACCGACACCGGTACGCTCAAGGTTCTGGACGCGAAGCTGGGCTTTGATGGCAACGCGGTCTACCGCCACGCCGATATCGCAGCTCTGCGCGACGAGACCGAAGAAGACCCCAAAGAGCTGGAAGCGTCGAAATACGACCTGAACTACATCGCGCTTGATGGTGAGATCGGCTGTATGGTGAACGGTGCGGGTCTGGCGATGGCCACAATGGACATCATCAAACTGTACGGTGCTGAGCCTGCGAACTTCCTTGATGTTGGTGGCGGTGCGACCAAAGAGAAAGTGACCGAGGCGTTCAAGATCATCACCTCTGACCCGAACGTCAAAGGCATCCTGGTCAACATCTTTGGTGGCATCATGCGCTGCGACGTGATCGCAGAAGGCGTGATTGCGGCTGTAAAAGAAGTTGGTCTGGAAGTGCCGCTGGTTGTGCGTCTCGAAGGTACCAATGTTGAGCTCGGCAAAGAGATCATCAACAACTCGGGCCTGGACGTCATCGCAGCGGACAACCTGTCCGACGGTGCCGAGAAAATCGTGAAGGCGGTTAAGGGTTAATCGTTGCAGATGTTGAAACCGTTACTTCTCGTTGCTGCACTTGTAGGTCTGGCTGCTTGCCAGACCACAACAAGTGTTCCTGTGCAAAACGATAACACTCCGCTCGAAGCTGTTCAGCCAATTTCCGCGGAACGTGCTGTAGCCCTCTTCAAGGCAACATGCGGTGCATCGTTGCCGAATTTTGCAAACCTGAAGTCCAAGTTGGTGCAGAACGGGTTTACTCATAAAGAACCGACTGGAACTGTTTTCAACATCCGCGAAGACGCTTCGGTAAAGCTTCTCAACGGCCCTGGCGCTGGTCGGTCCTGCTCTTTTGTATACGCGAGCCAACAGTCACGTGACGTGGCATTCGCTGCATATGAAAAAACCTTTGGACCGATTGCACAAACGCCACTTGGCCAGACTGCAGGCTACCAAAGCGGCGGCAAGACAACGCTTGTTTTGCTGACTGACCCCACGCGATCGAACGGATTGAATTACTTCAAGCTAAGCCTGTTGTCACAACGGTAACTTATGAAACTCGCGACGTATCTCATATCTCTGACCCGGGCGACCGGGCGACATGCCCAGATGGGCGTGACGCTTGCGGAGGCGCAGGTGGAGGCGGATTACGTCGAGGCGGTGGATTTGCAGGACACCCCGGAAGACAAGCTGTTGCAGCAGTGCAAGAGCTTTGGCCCCTGGGGTGTGTTTGCGCCGGGCAATATGGCCTGCACGCTGAGCCATGCAAAAGTCTGGGAGACTTTTCTGGCCTCGGATGCGGATGTGGCGCTGGTGCTGGAGGATGATGTCTTCCTGTCGCCGGAACTGCATCACTGGCTTGAGGACCTCAGCTGGTGGCCGGAAGGCTGCCAGATGGTCAGCCTGGAGTTCTGGCGCAGCAAATCAATGCGGGTTCTGTTGGGGGCGTCTTCGCGCTCTCATCTGGGTCGCAAGATTGCGCCAATGTTGTCCCGCTATCCTGGTGCCGCCGGCTATATGCTGACGCGCCAAGGGGCCGAGGTTATGCTGGCGCAGGCACCGTTTGACATGACGGTGGATGCGCTTCTGTTCAATCCGATGGTTTCCGCGCCTGCACGGGATCTGAAGCCTTATCAAATCGCACCTGCCCTGATCAAACAGGGCAATACGCCTCCTGACGAAGGCAGCTTTCTGGGGCATGCCGCGCGCAAGCCTTCGGGAGAGCTTTTGAAACGTCAAAAACGCCTGCGGGGCATCGCGGAATTGAAAGCCGTGCCCCTGCAACTCCTTCGTCTGGTCACGGGGGCCGCGCGTCTGACGCGTGTGACCTATGCCGACCGGACATTCACCGACGACAGCGCGGCGGCTGCCGCACAGGCACAAACCGCATAATCGAAAGGAAGGGACATCATGGCAGTCCTCATCGACGAAAACACCAAAGTGATCTGTCAGGGCTTTACCGGCTCGCAGGGCACATTCCACTCTGAACAAGCCATCGCATACGGCACCAAAATGGTTGGCGGCGTCACCCCCGGCAAAGGTGGCCAGACCCACCTGAACCTGCCCGTGTTCAACTCTGTTCACGAAGCAAAGCACGTGACCGAAGCCAATGCCTCTGTGATCTATGTTCCCCCGCCCTTCGCAGCTGACTCGATCCTCGAAGCGATCGACGCGGAAATGGAGCTGATTGTCTGCATCACCGAAGGCATTCCGGTGCTGGACATGATGAAGGTAAAGCGCGCGCTGGAAGACAGCAAATCGCGCCTGATTGGCCCCAACTGCCCCGGCGTGATCACCCCTGATGCATGTAAGATCGGCATTATGCCTGGTCACATCCACAAGCGTGGCTCGGTTGGCGTTGTGTCCCGTTCCGGCACCCTTACCTATGAAGCGGTTAAACAGACCGCAGACATCGGTTTGGGCCAGTCCACCGCTGTGGGCATCGGCGGCGACCCGATCAAAGGCACCGAGCACATCGACGTACTGGACATGTTCCTGGACGATGATGAGACCCATTCGATCATCATGATCGGTGAAATCGGTGGTTCCGCGGAAGAAGAAGCCGCCGAATTCCTGGCCGAGCAGAAGAAAAAAGGCCGCTGGAAGCCGGTTGCTGGCTTCATCGCTGGCCGTACCGCCCCTCCGGGCCGTCGCATGGGTCACGCAGGCGCGATTGTTGCCGGTGGTAAAGGCGGCGCAGACGACAAGATCGAAGCGATGAAATCCGCTGGCATCGTTGTTGCCGACAGCCCCGCTGGTCTGGGCGAAGCTGTTCTGAAAGCGATCGGCAAGTAATGCCGAACCGAGACTGTCCCTTTGACAGGCTCGACCTGAAGAATTGGGGTGGGCGTTTTGCGCCCGCCTCTGCGCCTGCGCGCCCCAGCAACCTGTACGATTGTGCTGCCAATCGGGCACAAGTGCCCTATTCGCAGCGCGATCCGGTCCGGGTTTCATTCTTCTGAAACCCCTTCAAGGCCACGCTGCCGCAATTGAACTGAAAAGATACGGTCCGAACCCGAACGAGGCACACCAATGACCAGGACAACTTGCTCCATTCGTATCTTAAATCCATTGCCCGTTGGAGCCGCCGCTTTTTGCTGTGTGCTGTTTTCCGTCACCTCAGCCGCTGCCATTACCGCGCCGCGTCAGGGGGTGCTGAACTTTGAACCCGGCACCAAGATCGAAGACATCAAAGCCCGGCTTGCAAATGAAATCTGCAAGGGCGCCGGTTCCATCACCATCACATCCGGACCGGAACCGGCCCTAGACCCGACCAAGGAACAGGTGACGTTTGAATGCAAACCCTGATCCGCGCCCTTCACCCGTATACCGTCTCTTCGGGAGCCTAATATGACCGAACAAAGCCCAAATGACATCTTCCACGCCTCCTCTTTCATGCAGGGGCACAATGCGGAGTACCTGGAGCAGCTTTATGCCCAATACGCCAATGACCCAAATGCCGTTGACCAGGCCTGGGCTGAGTTCTTCCGCCAAATGGGCGATGCAGAGCTGGACGTAAAAGCCGAAGCGCAGGGCCCGTCCTGGGCGCGCGGTGACTGGCCGCCGGTACCTGCGGATGAAGACACCGCAGCGCTGACTGGCGAGTGGCCGGTGGCCCCGGCTGAAGCCAAAGGCGCTGGTAAGAAGATCAAGGAAAAGGCCGCCGCCAAAGGTGTCGAGATTTCGGACGCGCAGGTTCAGCGCGCCGTTCTGGACTCGATCCGCGCGTTGATGCTGATCCGTGCCTACCGCATTCGGGGCCACCTGGCAGCTGATCTGGACCCGTTGGGCCTGCAGGGGCGGACCTCACATCCGGAGCTGGACCCGACCGCTTATGGGTTTACCGAAGCGGATATGGATCGCCCGATCTTTATCGACAATGTTCTGGGTCTGCAGGTCGCTTCCATGCGCCAGATTGTGGACATTGTGCGCCGCACCTATTGCGGTACCTTTGCGCTGCAGTACATGCATATTTCGGACCCCGAACAGTCTGCATGGCTGAAAGAGCGGATCGAGGGCTACGGAAAGGAAATCCAGTTCACCCGTGAAGGGCGCAAGGCGATCCTGAACAAACTGGTCGAAGCCGAGGGTTTCGAGAAGTTCCTGCACGTCAAATACATGGGCACCAAACGCTTTGGTCTGGACGGCGGTGAAAGCCTGATCCCGGCAATGGAGCAGATCATCAAACGTGGTGGTAACCTGGGTGTTCAGGAGATCGTGGTGGGCATGCCGCACCGGGGCCGTCTGTCGGTTCTGGCGAATGTGATGCAAAAGCCCTATCGCGCGATCTTCAACGAATTCCAGGGCGGCTCGTTCAAACCCGAGGACGTGGATGGCTCTGGTGACGTGAAATATCACCTTGGCGCCTCGTCCGACCGTGAATTTGACAACAACAAGGTGCACCTGTCGCTGACCGCGAACCCCTCGCACCTGGAAGCGGTGAACCCGGTTGTTCTGGGCAAAGTGCGCGCCAAACAGGACCAGCTGAACGACGCGTCGCGTACCAAGGTTCTGCCGATCCTTCTGCATGGTGATGCGGCCTTTGCGGGCCAGGGCGTGGTTGCGGAATGTTTCGCCCTGTCCGGTCTGCGCGGTCACCGCACGGGCGGCACCATCCATATCGTTGTGAACAACCAGATCGGCTTTACCACCGCGCCTCATTTCTCGCGCTCGAGCCCCTACCCGACCGACAACGCGCTGGTGGTCGAAGCCCCGATCTTCCACGTGAACGGCGACGACCCCGAGGCCGTAGTGCATGCGGCCAAGGTAGCAACCGAGTTCCGCCAGAAATTCGGCAAGGACGTGGTGCTGGACATTTTCTGCTATCGTCGGTTTGGGCACAACGAAGGCGACGAGCCGATGTTCACCAACCCCTTGATGTACAAGAAGATCAAGGGTCACAAAACCACTCTGTCGCTTTATACCGAGCGTCTGGTCAAGGACGGCCTGATCCCGGAAGGCGAGATCGAGGACATGAAGGCCGCGTTCCAGGCACATCTGAACGAAGAGTTCGAGGCCGGCAAAGACTTTAAACCCAACAAAGCCGACTGGCTGGATGGGCGCTGGTCACATCTGGATAAGCAGGACGCGGATTACCAACGCGGTGAGACCGCGATCAAGCCGGAAACACTGGCCGAAGTGGGCCGTGGCCTGACCAACCTGCCCGAAGGTTATCCGGTGCACAAAACCATCAACCGGTTCCTGAGTGCCCGCGCCAAGATGTTTGAAACTGGCGAAGGTTTTGACTGGGCCACTGGTGAGGCGATGGCGTTTGGCTCTTTGATGACCGAAGGGTATCCGGTCCGTCTGGCCGGTCAGGATGCGACCCGCGGCACCTTCTCGCAGCGCCATTCCGGCATTGTGAACCAGGACACCGAAGAGCGTTACTACCCGCTGAACAACATCCGCGCCGGTCAGGCCCAGTATGAGGTCATCGACTCGGCCCTGTCGGAATATGCGGTTCTGGGGTTTGAATATGGCTACTCGCTGGCGGAACCCAATGCGCTGACCCTGTGGGAAGCCCAGTTCGGTGATTTTGCCAATGGCGCGCAGATCATGTTTGACCAGTTCGTCTCCTCCGGTGAAAGCAAATGGCTGCGGATGTCCGGTCTTGTCTGCCTGCTACCACATGGGTTTGAGGGCCAGGGTCCTGAACACTCTTCGGCACGTCTGGAACGGTTCCTGCAAATGTGTGGCCAGGACAACTGGATCGTGGCGAACTGCACAACGCCTGCGAACTACTTCCACATCCTGCGCCGTCAGCTGCACCGGACCTTCCGCAAGCCGCTGATCCTGGTGACTCCGAAATCCCTGCTACGTCACAAGCTGGCGGTATCAAAGGCAGAGGAATTCACAACCGGTTCTAGCTTCCACCGCGTATTGTGGGATGATGCGGAGACGGGTGCGTCAGCGACCAAACTGGTGTCGGATGACAAGATCAAGCGTGTCGTCCTGTGTTCCGGCAAGGTCTACTATGACCTCTTGGAAGAGCGTGATGCGCGCGGCATCGACGATATCTATATCATGCGGATCGAGCAGTATTATCCGTTCCCGGCGATCTCACTGGTGAAGGAGCTGGAGCGGTTCAAAGATGCACATATGGTTTGGTGCCAGGAAGAGCCCAAGAACCAAGGTGCCTGGTCCTTTATCGAGCCCAATATCGAATGGGTGCTGACCCGTATCAAAGCGAAACATTCGCGCCCGGCCTATGTCGGTCGCGCCACCTCGGCCTCGCCTGCGACAGGTCTGGCCAGCGAACACAAAGCCCAACAAGCCGCGCTTGTAAACGAAGCGCTAAGCATCTGAGGAAGACAGAGAAATGACCACTGAAGTGCGCGTGCCCACCCTGGGCGAATCCGTGACTGAAGCAACCGTGGCCACCTGGTTCAAGAAACCGGGTGACGCGGTGGCGCAGGACGAAATGCTGTGTGAGCTGGAAACAGACAAGGTGACCGTAGAAGTGCCTGCCCCGGCGGCTGGCACCCTGGGTGAGATTGTGGCCCCCGAAGGCGAAACCGTTGGTGTGGATGCGCTTTTGGCGATGATCACCGCCAGTGGCGAAGCCGCAGCGCCTGCACCTGCCGCCGCCCCAGCGGCGGCGCCGGCAGCGGATGCCGGTGCGGCGACCGACGTTATGGTTCCAACCCTGGGCGAATCCGTGACCGAGGCAACTGTTTCAACCTGGTTCAAAGCGGTCGGCGACACCGTGGCCCAGGACGAGATGCTGTGTGAACTAGAAACCGACAAGGTTTCCGTCGAAGTGCCTGCCCCGGCAGCGGGCGTCCTGACCGAGATCACAGCGCCCGAAGGCACCACCGTGGATGCCACAGCCAAACTGGGTGTGATTGGCGGATCGGCGGGGGCAGCTGCCCCGGCTGCTGCGCCTGCTGCAACCGCCGCTCCGGCAGCTGCGGGCAAGGACGTCGCCAATGCGCCATCGGCGGAAAAGGCGATGGCCGAGGCCGGTCTGAACGCCGCCAGCGTTGCAGGCACAGGCCGCGACGGTCGCATCATGAAAGACGACGTCGCCCGTGCGGTTGCCGCTGCGGTTGCCGCCCCGGCTCCTGCTCCGGCACCGGCTGCCGTGCGCGCCCCGGTTCCGGCCGATGATGCCGCCCGTGAAGAGCGTGTCAAAATGACCCGCCTGCGTCAGACCATCGCCAAGCGTCTGAAAGACAGCCAGAACACCGCCGCGATGCTGACCACCTATAATGAGGTCGACATGACCGAGGTGATGGCGCTGCGCAAAGAGTACAAAGACCTCTTTGAGAAGAAGCACGGCGCGCGTCTGGGCTTTATGTCCTTCTTCACCAAGGCCTGCTGCCACGCGCTGAAAGAGGTGCCGGAAGTAAACGCCGAGATCGACGGCACCGACATCGTGTACAAGAACTACGTCCACATGGGCATCGCGGCCGGCACCCCCACTGGTCTGGTTGTGCCGGTGATCAGAGACGCGGACGCAATGGGCTTTGCCGACATCGAAAAAGCCATCGCCGAAAAAGGCAAGCGCGCCCGCGACGGCAAACTGTCCATGGCAGAGATGCAGGGCGGCACCTTCACCATCTCCAACGGTGGTGTCTACGGCTCGCTGATGTCCTCGCCGATCCTGAATCCCCCGCAGTCCGGCATCCTCGGCATGCACAAGATCCAGGACCGCCCGATGGTCATCAACGGTGAGATCAAGATCCGCCCGATGATGTATCTGGCCCTGTCTTATGACCACCGCATCGTCGATGGCAAAGGCGCCGTGACCTTCTTGGTCCGCGTCAAAGAAGCGCTGGAAGATCCCCGTCGTCTGTTGATGGATCTGTAATCTGGTCCCCGACCTTCCCACAGTAGACAGCGCCTGAGCCTAGGTCGGCGCAGTTTTGCTGTAGAAGGTCGGGCGCTGCCCGGCGATGCCGGGCAGTTTTCAATCACAGCTGATGCACCATTGATCAAACGATGACCCTCCTTCCACCTTCATCTACGCAAGTGAACAAGAGCCTTATTGGCTTTTGCGGATTAGGAATGGCGTGTATTTCATGCGTTAGCGCATTCGCTGGCGTATTTACCTCAGGTGTGAGCAGCCTTATGGGGTTCGCGATTTTATTCTTTTGGATCGTACCGCTCATTGTCGGTTTTACCGTTATTGACCACTACCGCGCAAAGAAGCACACAGTCGAAAAGCGCAAATCCAAGTGGACAAACAACGCCATCTTTCTTCTTTTTGTTGCCTATTTTGCAGCAAGATACATATGGGATATCAATCCGCTGGAACCATTCGCACCGCTTATTATCCAACACGGCGCGACGCTCATGTTTACCATCTCCATATTGCTACCATGCCGTCTGGCTTATGCAGCTTGGAAATGGATCGCATCACCTGACACAATAGAAACAACAGACCTAAAGTAGCCCTTCTGAACTAGGGCTGAGGAGCAAACCATGTCCCAATATGACGTCATCATCATCGGCGCAGGCCCAGGCGGCTATGTGTCGGCTATTCGCTGCGCCCAGCTGGGCCTGAAAACCGCCATCGTTGAGGGTCGCGAAACGCTCGGCGGCACCTGCCTGAATGTGGGCTGTATCCCCTCCAAGGCGCTCTTGCACGCGACGCACCAGCTGCATGAGGCAGAGCATAACTTTGCCAAGATGGGCCTCAAAGGCAAATCGCCTTCGGTCGATTGGAACCAGATGAAATCCTATAAGGATGAGGTCATCGGCCAGAACACCGGCGGTATCGAGTTCCTGATGAAGAAGAACAAGATCGACTGGCTGAAAGGCTGGGCCTCGATCCCGGCCGCCGGTCAGGTCAAGGTGGGTGAAGAGACCTACGCGACCAAGAACATCGTGATCGCCTCAGGCTCGGTTCCCTCGTCCCTGCCCGGTGTGACCGTGGACAATGACACGGGCGTTGTGGTCGACTCGACCGGCGCGCTGAGCTTGCCGAAAGTGCCAAAGAAGATGGTCGTCATCGGCGCGGGCGTCATTGGCCTGGAGCTTGGCTCGGTCTATGCGCGTCTGGGGTCCGAAGTCACCGTGGTTGAATATATGGACGCGGTCTGCCCCGGCATGGACAAGGACGTTCAACGCTCCTTCAAGAAGATCCTGGAAAAGCAGGGCCTCACCTTCATCATGGGCGCGGCGGTTCAGGGCGTGGATGCGACCAAGACCAAAGCCAAGGTGAAATACCAGCCCAAGAAAGGCGGCGATGAGGAAGTGATCGACGCGGATGTGGTGCTGGTTGCCACCGGTCGTAAGCCTTATGCCGAGGGTCTGGGTCTGGACGCATTGGGTGTCAAACTGACCGAGCGCGGCCAGATCGCGACGGACGCCCATTGGGCCACCAATGTTCCCGGCATTTATGCCATTGGCGACGTGATCGAAGGTCCGATGCTGGCCCATAAGGCCGAAGACGAAGGCATGGCGGTTGCTGATGTGATCGCGGGCAAACATGGTCATGTGAATTATGGTGTGATCCCGGGTGTGGTTTACACCACGCCGGAAGTGGCCAATGTGGGCGCCACCGAGGATGCACTGAAGGCCGAAGGTCGCAAGATCAAGGTTGGCAAGTTTTCCTTCATGGGCAATGGCCGCGCCAAGGCGGTGGGTCAGGCCGATGGTTTTGTGAAAATCATCGCGGATGCGGAAACCGACCGTGTGTTGGGCGCGGCAATCATTGGCCCCGCCGCCGGTGACATGATCCACGAGATCTGCGTAGCGATGGAATTTGGCGCCTCTGCCGAGGATATCGCCCTGACCTGCCACGCCCACCCGACCTATTCCGAAGCCGTGCGCGAAGCCGCACTGGCCTGCGGCGACGGCGCGATCCACGCGTAAGTCAAACACACCAAAGCCCGCTCATCATTTTGAGCGGGCTTTTTATTGGATTTATTTATTATGAAAAGCCTGATTTCGGCGGCTATTTTTGCCGTCACTGTGATGTTTGGCGCTGTATCAGCGTCAGCCGACGATAGCCGAGCCGCACGCATCATGTCGTTATTTACAACATATTGCTTGCCGGACTATTCGCTCCTTCTGCAGGCAAAGCTTCGTTTAAATCTGGAGAAGGTCGTTCAGCCGACCGGCGACAGCCCTTTCTGGTTCGATGACACGTCTGGTGCGTATTTATACGTCGATAGAAACCGATGCACGATCACGACCCCGCGCGAGGATCCTTTGAACCGTGAGGATGGAGCCGCGCTAAAGGAAATGCTTGATCGATTTTTGCCAGAGCGTTTTCCCGAGCTGGAGTATGAACCAAATTCCACATGGGGCGCCCCAGATTTGGCAACGGTTTGGATGAAAGGCCCCAGTGGGTCTTGGGATCGCTGGGGGGTCTTTTCCTTTGTGATGCTGGAACCCGGCGCAGATCAGGGCAGCGCTCTTGCCTATGTTCGGCATCCCGATGAAAGATGACGCCGTCCCGTCACCTGCACAATATCCTCCGAAAGGCTGGCTTTTGTTGATGTCGCCCCTACGCTAGGCTCGTGTCACCTGGACATGTTGTCCGGGTTTGGGAGGATTAAAAATGGCCGTTTCATTACAGGTGATCTATCCGGTCTCGGACGAGAGCCGATTTGATTATGATTACTACGTCGGTACACATATTCCGATTGTCGAGCGGGATATGGGGCCGCATATCGATCAAGTGGTGGTGACCAGGGGCATCGCAGGCGGAGCAGATGTACCGCCCGCATTTCATGCAGTGGCGACCATGACCTTTGCCGATCAGGCGGCGCTGGACGCGGCCTTGGGGAATGCAGGCGCCGCGCTGGAAGACATTCCGAATTTCACCAATGTTCAGCCGCAGATGCTGATTGGTGAGGTCCTAGCCTGATTTCGCATGCAAAAAGGGCCGGTGAATTCAATCACCGGCCAGTTTCCTAGGGCTCTCTTTGGGGGTCTGAGCCAAATTAGGAACGAACACGACACCGGGACATATGTGTCGATAGGGATAAAACGGAACGACTGTGCAATTCCGTCGCAAAATTCTGACTTTTGTTCCACGCAGTTTTGCGCGGGGCTACCACATGGTTTTTGCAGCACGTGGAGCCCATTCCCGGTCATAGGCCTCACCGCCAGATTCGCCATCGGAGGCCTCTGCCAGAAGCTGACCCACCGTTGGCAGGCCTTCGCTTTCATCGCCGCAGGTCCAGGTCTTGGCCCGCATCAGGGCGCGGGCGCATTGGGAATAGATCTCGGCGATGGTGATGACAATCACGGTGGCGGGTTGCTTGCCGTTCTTGTCGAACCGGGCGCGCAGATCAGCGTCTGCAGTCAGCTTGGCCGTGCCGTTGACGCGAATCACATTGTTGGAGCCGGGCACCAGAAACATCAGCGATACACGGCCATCGCGAACGATATTGCGCAAGGAATCCAGCCGGTTGTTACCGCGCCAATCGGGCAGCGCAAGGGTTTTGGGATCCAGCTCCATCACCACCGGGCCATCGTCGCCGCGCGGGCTGTCGTCGGTGCCTTCGGGCCCGACGGTGGCCAGCATACACAGGCGCGACGCCATGATCCATTTGCGATACAGTGGCGTCATCTGAGTTACCACTTTACGTAAAGAAGGCGCTCCCGGTTTACCGTAAAGCGCCTCTAGCTGATCAACTGTTTCGATGTAATCCATCTGGGTCAAATCCCGCTTCCTTCATCAATGCATCGGAGCGGGTTTCGACCCGTTCCTCCAGCAGTTTCATAAATTCGTCTTTGGGCAGACCCGCCGGGATCGGGTCGAGAAATTCCACCACCGCCGTGCCGGGTTTACGCAGGATGCCTTTGCGGGGCCAGAACAGACCCACGTTTGTGGCAACAGGAACACAAGGCTGGTTCAACTGTTCATAAAGGACCGCAGCGCCAATTTTATAGGGTTTGAAATCCCCCGGTGCGACGCGGGTGCCCTGAGGATAGATGACTAGCTGGCCGGGTTCGGCGAACTCCTTGGCCACGTCCTGCACCATCTTGGCAATGGCTGTGCCGCCCTTGCCGCGGTTCACCGGAACACAGCCCAGCCGTTTGGCATAAAGGCCAATGACCGGTGTCCACATCAGTTCGCGTTTCATAATGAACTTGGGCCAGGGCATCCGGCCAAAGAGCACCAGAATATCGAGGAAGCTTTGGTGTTTGGAGGCTACGACAACCTCATCAGTGGGGATGGTGCCTCGGATTTCGGTTTTGATCCCCACCATCCAACGTGCTGACCACAGGACCCAGGCGCAGTAGACCTTGCAGGCGAGTTTGGCACCGGATTTGGACAGGATGGCCAAAGGAGAAAAGAGAATGCCGAGGATCAGCATCATAGCGTAGATCTGCACCACATAGATCAGTGAGCGCAGCCATTGGATAAGGATCACGACAGCTCTCCCAGTCGTTTCTTGGACGCGCGGGTGGTGGCGACAAAGGCCACAAGCGCGCCGAGCGGGGGAATGGTCAGCGGCAAAAGCCAGCTGAAGCCGGTAAAGCCAAGCCCGGTAAGGAAGCCGCCTTCCTCGGACGCGGCAGGGAGAAGTAAAACGCCGATCATGCCAAAGGCCACACCAACTGCGGCCCCGATCAGGGCGCGCAGAGTAAAGCGACGAATAAAGGCATGGGCGATATAGGTATCAAGCGCGCCTACCAAGCGAAGCACTTCGATCACCTGAGAATTCGCGGCAAGGGCAGCATTGGCCGCCAAGGTGATCATGGCTGCGGTTGCGCCTCCGATCAGCAGGATGGAGATCACCGCCAGAAGGCGCAGTGCACGGGCTGCATCCACCAGCGGTTCACGCCAGCGGGTGTGATCATCCAGCACCGCGCCGGGCACCTCTGCCTGAAGACGCAGACGCAGGCCAGTGGTATCATAAGGCGGATCGCCGGCCAGAACTTCGATCAGCTGCGGTACCGGCAGGCTGTCGAGAGGCAGGTCCGAGCCGAACCAGGGCGACAGCATCGCCGCCTGTTCTTCGGGGGTGATCACCCGCACATCAGCAACGCCGGGAGTTTGTTGTAATATGGTGACGGCCGCGTCGGTCTGAGCTTGGCGTTGATCTGCCGGCGCGTTGATACGCAGGGTTGCAGCCCCGGCCAGCTCATCCGCCCAACGGTCCGCCAGACGTCCCGAAGCGACCGAAAGCGCCAGTGCAAAGACGGTCAAGAAGGCCATCGCCCCGGACACAAAAAGGGTCAGCTGCGCCGTAAATCCGCTGGGTGGTACGACCCGGTCGGCCTGTGCGTCTCCCAGGATCAGGTTACGCGCGCTCATAGGTCAACCCCCGCAAGAGCCAATTGCCGGTTGGAGATGCGCAGGACACGCGCCTGAACCTGGTTTTTGGCGGCGCGGATCAAGGGCAGATCATGCGTCGCCACAAGGATCGTCTTCCCCATGTTGTTGAGTTCCACAAGCAGACGCAAAAGACGTTGGGACATTTCCCAATCAACATTTCCGGTGGGTTCATCCGCGATGATGACATCCGGGGACAAGATCACCGCACGCGCCAGTGCCGCGCGCTGGCGTTCCCCGCCCGAGAGTTCGGGCGGCAGCGCATCAGCACGCTCCGAGAGCCCTACCCAGCTGAGCAGCTCACGCAGATTGGCTTCTTCCTGGCTCAGATCTTTACCCGACACAGTCAATGGGAGGGCGATATTTTCCATCAAGGTCAGATGGTCCAGAAAGCGGCAGTCCTGATGGACCACGCCAACCCGGCGGCGCAAAAAGGCCATCTGGTCCCGGTCCAGTCCCTGAACGTCCATATTGAAGGCCCGCACACGCCCCGCAGTCGGCGCCAGCGCCCCATAGCAGAGTTTCAGCAAAGTCGTTTTACCCGCACCGGACGGGCCGGTCAGGAAATAGAATGCACCAGGCGCGAGTTGTACCGAGACGTTGCTCAGCAATTCTCCACCGCCATAGTTATAGGCCACATTGTCCAGCTCGATCACGGCTGCCCCCTCAATTCACGCGCCAGTTTTGCCCTACGCGGGGGCGGGTTTCAATGGCTGCTGTTGCCTTGGCGTGTCACTGGGGACTTTGTGGGGCAGCTTGGCCAAGACTTGTGGCAATTGTGTCTTTCGTGGAAGCCCGGAACTGCTTATGATTTCTGGAAAATCAAAGGTGGTGTGCGGAAATGCCATCCGCGCCCGAGGAGATCCTAATGCGCCTCACATGTCCAAATTGCGGAGCCCAGTACGAGGTTCCCGATGATGTCATCCCTGCTGAAGGGCGTGATGTGCAATGTTCAGACTGTGGCACCACCTGGTTTCAGGACGGCCCATTCTCGGAAGCACCCGACAGCACCGGACCGGTTGCGGCACCGTCCTTTGACCCGCCGGAACCGGAAGGGGAACAGCAAGAAGATTTTGCGACGGCACCAGATCCGACAGGCGACAGTCAGGGGGATGCACCCCCAGTGACCCCATCCTTCGGCACTGAAGACACCTCGGCTGAGGATTGGTCAGAAGACGACGACGAGATCGAAGAAGATTACACCGAAGCCCCCGCGCCACAAATGGAGCATCCACGACGGAAGCTGGAACCCTCGGTCACGGATATTCTTCGGGAAGAAGCGGAACGCGAAAGCGCCCTGCGCGCGGCGGAAGCTAGCGGTTTGGAGACCCAGCCAGATCTGGGATTGGAGCAGCCCAGTTCCGGCGACACGGAGAGGCGCGCCGAACAAACACGGGAACGAATGGCTCGGCTGCGCGGCGAAGACCCGAATGCTGTTGAGGAAGAGTTCACCGGATCGCGCCGGGGGCTTTTACCGGATATTGAAGAAATCAACTCTTCCCTACGTGGCGGATATGAGGTCCCGGCGGCGGCTGATGCGCTCCAGTATGACGAAACGGTCGGACGCCAGCGCAGCAGTTTTTTGCGCGGTTTTACAATTGCGATCCTTCTCACCATTGCCGCGGCGCTTATCTATCAGAACGCAGACCCGATCTCGACCCGTTTGCCGGGAGCGGCACCTGCGCTTGAGACATTTGTGGATTGGGTGAACGCCTCCCGTGTCTGGCTGCACACACAGGTGGAGCAGTTGGCAAAAGACCCTGCGCAGTAAGCCGTTTTTGTTATAGCCCGACCCGTTTAGAAACGGTCCAGCAGCCGCTGGAGATAGTTTCGCTCAGTCTCACTACGGTTCTTCTCTTCGGAACGGCGGCGGATATCTTCGAGCAGATCCCAGGCCCGGCGATAGGCCTGTTCCTCCCCAACCGTACCACCCTGGCTGGCGCCAGCACCGCCCCGCCCAAGGGGGTCTGTCCCTTCGGCCCGGTTTTGCTGGCCAGTCTGCCCTTGGCTGCCCGGGTTATCCTGTTGTTCGGCCATGGCTTCTCCCAAGGCACGCATACCGTCGCGCAGGGCTTCCATCGCCTCGGACTGGCGGTCCAGCGCCTCGGCCATATCGCCCTGGCGCAACGCCTCTTCTGCGTTTTCCATTGCCCGTCCGGCGCGGTCCAGCGCCTCGCGCGTGTCCTCTCCTTCAGAAGAGCTGCTAAAGGGCAGCCCCTCCTGCTGGCGTTGCAGCTCATCGCGCAACTGTTGCTGACGGTCCGCCAAAGAACGCTGGCCCTGGCCCTGCTGCGGCACACCTTCGGACCCCTCACCTGCCTGACCTTGCCCGTTCTGCGCCCCCCCCGGCTCGTGGCTTTGACCACGCCCCTGACCGCCGTTGCGCCCTTCGTTCTGACCGCTTTCGCCGGATTGGGCATTGGGATTGAACTGTTCCTGAAGGTCGCGAAAGGCCTGATCAGACAACCCCTGCTGTTGCCGCAGGGTTTCCGCAAGCCCTTCCATCGCCTGATCGCCCGGAGAGCTTCCCTGCCCCTGCTGACCCTGGGTGACCTGCATGTTCTCCATCAATTCCTGGAATTCGCGCAGGGCCTGTTCGGCCTCGGCCATGCGGCCCTGTTCCATCAGCTCTTGGATGCGGTCCATCATCGCCTGAAGGTCATCCTGGCTGAGTTCCAGAGAATTTTCGCCGCGTTCACCGCGCTCCAGATCCTCGGCGTCAGCTTCGGCCTGTCGCCGCAACTGGCGCAGATAGTCCTGCGTGGCCTCCCGCAGCTCCTGCATCAGCTCGGCAATCTCCTGATCGGAGGCCCCATCACGCATCGCCTGGCTCAGGCGGTCTTGTGCACGCCGCATCCGTTCCAAGGCGTCGGCAATGTCGCCCTCTTCCAACTCCAGCGCAAAATCCCAAAGGGCGGCGGCAATTTCGTCCTGTTCAGACGTGTCCAGGCCAGTACTGACGTAGGTTTCCAGCCGTCGCAGAATCGCCCGCAACCGCAGATAATCACCGGTCGCGCGAAAGAGATCATCCGGTTTATGGGTCAATGTCCGCAGGATCTGGGCGACGCGGGGTCCGTTGGCGCGGGCCCACAAAAGGTCGCGCCGCTGTTCAATAACGGCCGCGGCCAGCGGATCAAAGAACCGACGTGTTGCCAGCGGCGCGCCGAAGCCTGCGCTTTTACCGGTCTGACCCGCAGCATCTTCGACAGAGAAGTTATAGACCATTGGCATATTGGCCCAGGGATGCTGAGAAAAATCATCAACCAGAAGCTCAGTGAAATTACTCCGATCGCCGGTCAGGGGCAGCGGCAAATCCAGAACAATCGCCTCGCGCGGGTCAGGGTCTATGGCAAGCCCATGACGTCGATCCAGCGCCAGAAGGTCCAGATCAATCCGGACCTGCCCGCGTTCGATTCCATAATCATCTGTCCCGGTAAACGGCATCTGCATCTGACCATTGGCCGAGACTTCCGGCGCGCCCGCCACTTCAACACGCGGGGCCGTGTCAGGTAGCACGTTCACAGCCCAACGGTGGCCGCCGGGTCCGTTGATTTCAATAGTCCCGCTTTGCGTGATCTCGAATGCCTGTTCGGAATCGGCAGCAGAGGGCAGCGCGTCGGTCCGGCCCGAAACCGTTTCCGCCAGAGTCAGATCTCCGATTTCACCGTAAAACCGCAAGGTCACAGTGCTGCCTTCAGCCACGTTTAGCGCCTCACCCGGTTGATCCGCCAGATAAAGCACCGGCAGGCCAGTATAGTGCGGCGGCTCCAGCCAACCTTCCCATGACGGGCCGGTCTGGGCCTGCGCGGCTCCGGGAGCCAGTATCTGCAAACTCCCCACATGGAGAATAGACCCGAAGAGAAGCGCTACCACCAGAAGGGTGAGCGCCATGTACCGAAGTGCAAAGGGGTCAGCGGATGTCAGACGCAGGTTGGGCACCGGAGCAGAGGATCGGGCCGCGCGGGTTGCCATACGGCTTTGATGCAATCGCCACAATCTGGCCGATGCAGCATCCCCCTGCCCGATTGCCTGATCGTCCAAAAGCGCAGCAATGGGGCGTCCCGACAAGGTTTGGTCCAGATGTGCCTGCGCCACCTGCCAGCTGGGCCAGCGCAGTTGCAGCGCACCCCAAACTGTCGCCGCCACGAAAGAAAGCCCCAAAACAACCGAGCTTCCCCACAATATTTCGACCGGCAGAAGTTCCGCAACGCCCAACATCACGGCGGCCAGTATGCAAAAGAGAACAGAGGCTGCAGGCCAGAAGGCCCGCATCAGGTTTTCGCTGAACAATCCCAGCCGTGTCAGCCAAAGCTGACGTGCAACAGGTTCGAGGCGCGGATCAAGACCCGCAGCCCAGATCGGCTTGCGCCGTTCCCGCGCCTTTTCCCATGCTTTGGAGCTGGGTTTGTTCTGGCTGTCATGTTCGGACATAGAAAACTGCCTCCGGATGCTCCAAAGGCAGAATGCTTCAGAGCCACTCTGGTATGGTATCGCGATTTATCATTTCGTCAAAGCTCGGGCGTTTGCGAATAACCGCGAATTGATCTCCATTCACCAGAACCTCTGGTATCAGGGGGCGAGAGTTGTATTCGCTGGCCATTACCGCACCATAAGCCCCGGCGCTGCGGAAGGCGACCAGATCACCAGCCTCCATCGGGGGCATGTTACGGCCTTTGGCAAAAGTATCACCGGATTCGCAGACCGGCCCGACGATATCATAGGGGTGTGTTTCAACCCCCGCAGCGGCTTCGATCACAGGTACGATGTCGTGATGCGCCTCATACATGGCCGGGCGGATCAGGTCGTTCATGGCACCGTCGATAATCAAGAAATCACGATCTTCACCGGATTTCACGTAGATTACTTTAGACAACATAATGCCTGCATTCCCCGCGATAAGCCGTCCGGGCTCAATCTCGATTTCACAGCCCAGGTGGCCCAATGTGTCTTGGATCAACCGGCCGTATTCAGATGGCAGAGGCGGCGCTTCGTTGGAGCGGGTATACGGAATACCCAGACCACCGCCGAGGTCAAGACGGCGGATATTGTGCCCTTCTTGACGAAGGTTTTCGGTCAGCTCCGCAACTTTTTGATACGCTAGCTTGAAAGGCTCCAACTCTGTCAATTGCGAGCCGATGTGGCAGTCGATCCCCACCACCTCGAGCCCCGGCAAAGAGGCCGCAAGCGCATAGACCTCTTTTGCGCGCGAGATCGGAATGCCAAATTTGTTCTCGGATTTGCCGGTTGCAATTTTGGCATGCGTTTTGGCGTCCACGTCCGGGTTGACCCGGATGGTGATCGGCGCGGTTTTGCCCAATTCCTGAGCAACGCGGCTTATCACAACCATTTCCGGCTCGGATTCAACGTTGAACTGGCGAATGCCACCGGTGAGGGCGGTGCGAATCTCTTCCTCGGTCTTGCCAACGCCGGAAAAGACGATCTTGTCCCCCGGAACGCCTGCAGCCTTGGCGCGCAGGTATTCGCCCTCGCTCACCACATCCATGCCTGCGCCCGCCTGGGCCAGGGTTTTCAGGATCGCCTGATTGGAGGCCGCCTTCATGGCATAACAGACCAGATGATCCGTCCCCTCCAGAGCCTCATCAAAGAGGCGGAAATGCCGCAACAAAGTGGCGGTGGAATAAATGTAACAGGGGGAGCCTACGGAGGCCGCAATCTCGGCCACCGGCACGTCCTCGGCGTAAAGCGCGCCGTCGCGGTAGAGAAAATGATCCATAGATCCGCGTTTAGGGAAAAGGACGCGGGGGATCAATCTTTTCTGAGTGGATCAACACAATAGCGCCTAAGACATGAACCGCGATTACAGTTTGCCCGAGACACCAACCTGTGCGCTGCCTGAAATCGTGATGCCGGATTTAGGGGTTTGGTCTGACTTGTCCGGTTGGGCCTCAGGATAGCGCGGGTTTGTTTCACAAGCCGCAAGTGGCGCGAGGAGAAACAAGAGACAAAGAGTTCGCAAGGGACTATCCTTTTTTGTTATGCCGTGCGTTCTGCCACGTCGCCCGATCACAGACCAACAGCGACAGACACCGGCCCTTTGCTGACGCCAACGCTGCTGCCCACATGCACACCGCTGCTGGAGACATTGACGCCAACGCCAAAGGTCGGGCGGACGGGTTCGCCATCCGCGCCGCAGGAGGCCAGAACCATCAAAGCCGCCATCAGGCAGAACAATTTGGACATATCGGGCCTCCTTCTTTTTTACACACGCGCGCCCTTTCGGGTCAGCTGTTCAGGATTTCTTTCCAGCGGGCGACCTGCGCGCGAACCTGTGCCGGTGCGGTGCCGCCATAGCTCATACGGGAGTTTACCGAGTTCTCCACGCCAAGCACGCTAAAGATATCATCGGTGATGCCTGCATGCACGCCCTGCATGTCCTCAAGACTCAGATCCGGCAGATCACAGCCGCGGGATTCTGCCATGGCCACCAGCGTGCCGGTCACATGATGCGCGTCGCGGAACGGCACCTTGAGCACCCGCACCATCCAGTCGGCCAAGTCCGTGGCAGTGGAGAAGCCAGAGCCGGCGGCGGCCGCAAGGCTTTCGCGGTTGCCGGTCATATCCTTGACCATGCCTTCCATCGCAGCCAGCGCCAGCATCCAGTTGTCCGCGGCATCAAAGACCTGTTCTTTATCTTCCTGCATGTCCTTGGAATAGGCCAGCGGCAGTCCTTTCATCACCATCATCAGCGCGGTGTTGGCGCCAAAGATCCGGCCAACCTTGGCGCGGATCAGCTCAGCCGCGTCGGGGTTTTTCTTTTGTGGCATGATCGACGAGCCGGTGGAGAAACGGTCCGACAGCGTCACAAATCGGAACTGAGCGGAAGACCAGATCACCAGCTCTTCGGCAAAGCGGGACAGGTGCATGGCGCAGATCGAGGCGACCGACAGGAATTCCAGCGCAAAATCCCGGTCCGAGACGGCATCCAGCGAATTTGCGGTTGGACGGTCAAAGCCAAGCGCGCTGGCTGTCATGTCCCGGTCAATCGGGAAGGAGGTGCCCGCCAAAGCCGCCGAACCAAGCGGTGATTCGTTCATCCGGGCGCGCGCGTCACGCACACGAGACAGATCGCGGCCAAACATCTCCACATAGGCCATCATATGATGGCCCCAGGTCACCGGCTGTGCGGTTTGCAGGTGAGTAAAGCCCGGCATCACCCAATCGGCGCCGGCTTCTGCCTGATCGACCAATGCCGCGATCAGCGCCAACAGACCCTTTTCCGCCGCATCAAACTGGTCCCGCACCCAAAGCTTGAAATCGGTCGCCACCTGGTCGTTGCGTGAGCGGCCAGTGTGCAGACGGCCTGCGGGTTCGCCGATAATTTCTTTCAGACGCGCCTCCACATTCATGTGAATGTCTTCCAAGGCGGTGGAATATTGAAACTTTCCCGTTTCAATCTCTGACAAAACGGTGAGCAGACCTTCCCGAATGGCTTCGGCGTCATTATCCGTTATAACGCCTGTGGCGGCAAGCATTGCCGCGTGGGCCCTAGAACCGGCAATGTCTTGTGCCGCCATCCGCTTGTCAAATCCGATCGAGGCATTAATTGCCTCCATGATCGCGTCTGGACCTGCGGCAAAGCGGCCGCCCCACATCTGGTTCGAGGTTTGATCTGTCATGGTGGAACCCTGGAGAAATTATGCGTCTGTTTCGTCACCTCACCCTTTATATGGCTCTTGCTCTCGGTGCAAATACAGCAATGGCCGCTGATCAGGCGACTTTGGAAGCGCTCCGAGAGGACAGCCTGCGCCGCCTCGTGGTGCATAGCGCCCCCAAGGACGTTTCGGACCAGCCGTTCACTTTGGCCGATGATGCGGGCACGGCAACTCTGCAGGACTATAAAGGCAAGGTTGTTCTGCTGAATTTCTGGGCCACCTGGTGCGCCCCTTGCCGCAAAGAGATGCCCCAGATTGCTGAACTGCAATCTGAATTCGGAGGCGAAGACTTTGAGGTTCTGACGATCGCAACGGGACGCAATTCCCCCGCGGGGATTCGCAAGTTCTTTGACGAAAACGGGATTACCAACCTGCCCCGCCACCAGGATGCAAAACAGAGCCTGGCACGGGAGATGGCAGTGATTGGCTTGCCGATTACGGTATTGCTGGACCGGGACGGCAAAGAGGTTGCGCGACTTTTAGGAGACGCAGAATGGAATTCAGACAGCGCCAAGGCAATTGTTCAGGCTATGATTGACGCCCAATAAACACGTGCTGATCGGCATCCTTATCGCGACCTTTACACGCGGGCTGCAAATGTGACGGAAGAGGCAAGGCGGGAGGCTTTCTGCAGCATAGCTGGCGCTCCCAAACTGCTTAAAACTCTATACTTAATCACCGCTTCACTCTTTTGCGGGATCCTGTGGATTGACGTATACTATGCGCATAACCATCGGGAGCCTTTCGGTGAACAAGACTCGCATCAAGCTGGCAGATATGGCCGACGGAACCGACACGCCGCTGAACTCAGCAGTGGCGAACCGGGACCGGTCAACATTGGATATGGTGGCCGACGCGATCAAATATGACCAGACTATGCTGGCATATCAGCCGATTATGCAGGCGATGCCCCCCAACAATGTGGCCTTTTATGAAGGTTACATTCGGGTTCTGGACGCCACCGGGCGTGTGATCCCTGCCCGTGATTT
This sequence comes from Epibacterium sp. ABZ3_068, assembly GCF_056159265.1. Classification (NCBI taxonomy): domain Bacteria; kingdom Pseudomonadati; phylum Pseudomonadota; class Alphaproteobacteria; order Rhodobacterales; family Roseobacteraceae; genus Epibacterium; species Epibacterium sp. ABZ3_068. The sequence continues at coordinate 2,025,703 of NZ_JBSWUV010000001.1, read as the reverse complement.
CATGGATGTGGTGGCAGACACCGAATTGGGACGCGAACTGGACTGCCTGGCCTTGCAGCATGGGCTGCGTGCCTTGGCTAAACATCCCAACATTCGCCTTTCGGTGAACATGTCTGCACGCTCCATCGGGTACGAGCGCTGGAACCAGGCTCTGAAGCGATTCATCAACAATGATAATTCCATCGGTGAGCGGCTTCTTTTGGAAATCACCGAATCCTCGACCCAGGGTGCTCCTGAGCTGGTTTTGGATTTCATGACACGCATGCAGGAACACGGCATCGCCTTTGCCATGGATAATTTCGGCGCAGGCAGCATGTCGATTGCCCATTTTCGCCAGTTCTTCTTCGATGCGGTCAAACTGGATGGGCAATTCATTCGCAAGATCAGCGAAAACTTTGACAATCAGGCCGTTGTGCGCGCGCTTGTCGGTGTCGCAAAGCAGTTCGACATGTTGACGGTCGCCGAATCTGTTGAAACCCAGGCTGACGCGGATTTCCTCGTTTCCATTGGTGTCGATTGCTTGCAGGGGTATTTGTTCGGCGCTCCAACCGTCCGCGCTCCTTGGGTCGAAGAACTGAAAAAGCGCAGTCGCGCCTAGGTTTTGTGTGATCACAGCCCGCAGGAAATACAACCTATGCGGAATTAATTTCCCCCACCACACGGCTGAATGCAGCGGTTTCAGTTGACTTTCGACTAAAGGCTGCGACACCTTGCAAATTGCTGCAGGTGCAGAAACTCGTTTACTGTGCCGCTGATGGGAGGGGGAATGCCGGTCGATCGACAGCTTAAAACTTGCGACCCGCTTCCGTAATATATGGATGTCAAAGGACCAAAAGTCATGACCAACGTTGTAATTGCATCCGCTGCACGCACTGCAGTCGGAAGCTTTGGCGGTTCATTCGCCAATACGCCAGCCCACGATCTGGGCGCCGCCGTTCTGGAAGCCGTGGTTGAGCGCGCCGGGATCGACAAAGCAGAAGTATCGGAAACCATTCTGGGTCAGGTTCTGACCGCGGCCCAAGGTCAAAACCCGGCCCGTCAGGCGCATATCAACGCTGGCCTGCCGCAGGAAAGTGCCGCTTGGGGTATTAACCAGGTCTGTGGGTCCGGCCTGCGCGCCGTCGCTCTTGGGGCACAGCACATCCAGCTGGGAGATGCGTCGATAGTTGCAGCGGGTGGTCAAGAGAACATGACCCTGTCCCCCCATGCCGCGCATCTGCGTGCCGGCCAGAAAATGGGCGACATGAAGTATATCGACACCATGATCCGTGACGGTCTGTGGGACGCCTTCAACGGCTATCACATGGGTCAGACCGCCGAGAATGTTGCCGACAAATGGCAGATCAGCCGCGAGATGCAGGATGAATTTGCGCTGGCGTCGCAAAACAAAGCCGAAGCCGCCCAAAAGGCCGGTAAGTTTGCGGATGAGATCGTTCCGTTCATCGTAAAGCACCGCAAAGGTGACATCACCGTGGACGCGGACGAATACATCCGTCATGGCGCCACGATCGAAGGCATGCAAAAACTGCGCCCAGCCTTTGCAAAGGACGGCTCTGTCACAGCTGCAAACGCGTCCGGCCTGAACGATGGCGCGGCGGCCACCCTGCTGATGAGCGCGGACGAAGCTGAAAAACGCGGCATCGAGCCACTGGCGCGAATCGCCTCTTATGCAACCGCAGGTCTGGATCCGTCCATCATGGGCGTAGGACCGATCTATGCATCCCGTAAAGCTCTGGAGAAAGCGGGCTGGTCCGTGAACGATCTGGATCTGGTCGAAGCAAACGAAGCCTTTGCCGCGCAAGCCTGTGCTGTAAACAAGGACATGGGCTGGGATCCGGCCATTGTGAACGTAAACGGCGGCGCAATTGCAATTGGCCACCCGATCGGAGCCTCCGGTTGTCGCGTTCTGAATACGCTTTTGTTCGAAATGAAGCGCCGCGATGCCAAAAAGGGTCTGGCAACGCTGTGTATCGGTGGTGGTATGGGTGTCGCTTTGTGCGTCGAACGTCCGTAAACGATTAAAGAAGCATCATTAATCAGGGCACCCTTTGGGGTGCCCTTTTGTTTTGACACCTGGTCGTTACGATAAGTCATACAAAATAAAATTTGGGAAAAGCAAAATCAGCTTCGCAATTTGCTTGCGCTGCGATGCAGAATTTTGCAATTTAATTACCAAGAGCCTATCCAAGTGGAGGAAGATTATCATGGCACGTACTGCACTCGTCACCGGGGGGTCCCGCGGAATCGGCGCTGCTATCTCTAAAGCCCTAAAAGCAGAGGGTTATACCGTTGCAGCGACTTATGCGGGAAATGACGAAGCCGCCGCCAGCTTTACCGAAGAGACGGGAATCAAAACCTATAAGTGGAACGTTGGAAACTACGAAGAATCCAAAGCCGGTATCGCAAAAGTTGAAGAAGATTTGGGTGGGATCGACGTTGTTGTCGCCAACGCCGGCATCACACGTGACGCGCCATTTCACAAGATGACACCAGAACAGTGGCAAGAAGTGATCGATACAAATCTGACAGGTGTGTTCAACACTGTGCACCCTGTCTGGCCCGGCATGCGCGAACGTGGCTTTGGCCGTGTGATCGTGATCTCGTCGATTAACGGTCAGAAGGGGCAGTTTGGTCAGGTGAACTATGCCGCGACCAAAGCAGGTGATTTGGGCATCATCAAATCTTTGGCGCAGGAAGGCGCGGCCAAAGGCATCACGGCCAATGCGATCTGCCCAGGTTACATTGCCACTGAAATGGTGATGGCAGTGCCTGAAAAAGTCCGTGATATGATCATTGGCCAAATCCCAACCGGGCGTCTGGGTGAGCCTGAAGAGATTGCACGCTGCGTGGCCTTCCTGGCCTCTGATGATGCGTCGTTTATCAACGGTTCGACTATCTCGGCAAATGGCGCGCAATTCGTCGTCTAAGCGGCATTTCCGTTCAAGACCAGCAAGGGCCGCCCATTACGAGCGGCCCTTTTGAATCCCGTAAGGACATGGCGCCTAGGCCCAGCGGGAAGAGGAAACACGGCTGCGTCGTTTCGGAAGTGTCCAGAGCATATCCCAAAAGGCCGAAAACGCCTTGGCCCGTTCCTGATGTGCACGATGCATGGCTTTCGCGAGATGCGCCTGAGTGGTTGCTTCAATCATCTTGGCCTCCTTTCGGATTAGCTTGGTTTTACTGTGTCCAGGATGCCCCTTTTATTTATTGCGGACAAACGAGACTTTTCCTGCCTTCAGTTAAGTATTACTTGTGTGAAGATGTCAGATCGGCTTCCTCCCCTCACCGCTTTGCGCGCCTTTGATGCGGCAGCGCGGCACATGTCCTTTGCCAAGGCGGCAGAGGAACTGAACGTGACACCTGCGGCCCTGTCCTTTCAGATCAAGACCTTGGAAGAGCATCTGGGAGACAAGCTGTTCCGCCGCCTGAACCGGGCGGTAGAGCTGACCGAGGCTGGACGGACCCTGGCTCCGGGCGTGGCTAATGGTTTCCTGAACCTGTCAGAAGCGTGGCAATCCACTCGGCGGCTGCAGGACAATACAACCCTGACCGTGACAGCCGGCCCTGCCCTGACAGCGAAATGGTTGGCGCCACGGCTCTATGAGTTTGCCCGCAGCCACCCGGACATTGATCTGCGGTTCTCCGCCACACTGCGCATGGTGGATCTGGAACGCGAAGATGTGGATATTGCGTTACGCTTTGGACTGGGTCCCGACGACGGGCTGAATGTTGTACCGGTACCGCCGGAATGGGTTTCGCCGGTTATGACGCCGGAATTGGCCAAACAATACCCCACGCCTGAAAGCCTCATGGCGGCGCCATTGATCTTTGATGAATCCATTGCTTTTCTGGATCCCCCATGTGATTGGCCCGCGTGGTTTCGCACCCAAGGAATCGGATACACCCCAACCCATGGGCTGCGGTTTTCACAGGCCGACCACGCGGTGGACGCGGCAATTTCCGGTGCAGGGGTCGTTTTGGGGCGGCGTAGCATGGTATTAACCGATCTGCACACCGGGCGTCTGGTGGCTCCGTTCAAAACCGCGCTGCAAACCAAAGCCCACTTCAGGTTGCTCAGCACAAAAGGTAGCGAGACCCGCCCTCAGGTTGTTGCATTCCGGGACTGGTTTATTGCTGAAATGGCAAAGACAGCCTACATCTCGGACGATTTTGAAATTATTCCGGTTGAGGACGTTCCCCCGCCATGAGCAAACCCCGCGCAACCGCCATCGGCTTTGTCGCGATCCTTCTGTGGGCGCTTTTGGCGCTGTTCACGGTCGGATCAGAGCCGACGCCCCCACTGCTTTTGAATGCGATCTGTTTCAGCATTGGTGGTGCGCTGGGGTTAATCTGGACCGCCAAAACCGCAAGCCTGCAAGACCTGCGGAAGATTTCGTGGAAAATCTATGCCTTTGGCTCGGTCGGGCTCTTTGGTTATCACGCGCTCTATTTCTCAGCCTTGCGCCTTGCACCCGCGGCCGAGGCCGGGTTGATCGCTTACCTCTGGCCTTTGTTGATTGTCCTATTTTCCGGACTGTTGCCGGGAGAACATCTTCGGGCCGGGCATTTGGTCGGCGCGGCTCTTGGATTTGCCGGGGCCGGGATAATTGTCACCGGAGGCGGCGCCGGATTTCAGACAGCTTATCTGCCGGGCTATGGGCTGGCTCTGTTATGTGCACTGACCTGGTCCGGCTATTCCGTCCTGTCACGACGGTTTTCTGATGTCCCAACAAGCGCGGTGACGGTCTATTGCATGGTCTCAGCTGTGGCGTCGTGGGGGTTACATTTCGCAATCGAAGACACAGTCTGGCCCAACAGCTCCGTCAGCTGGATGTCCGCAATCGGGCTGGGACTGGGGCCTGTAGGGCTGGCCTTCTTTGTCTGGGATATAGGCGTCAAGAAGGGTGATATTCAAATGCTTGGCACAATGTCCTATGCCACCCCTTTGTTGTCCACGCTGGTTCTGGTGGCAGCGGGATTTGCCGCCTTCAGCTGGAGCCTCGCGCTGGCGGCAGGCTTGATCACAGCCGCCGCCGTTCTGGCAACACTGGCCAGCCGTGACGCCCGCGCGCACGCCCGGTAGGTCCAGCTGTTTCCCGTGTATCAAATGAAAAGGGCCACCTGCGGATGACCCTTTTTACTTCTATCCCTATTTCTGTCTCAACGACGATAGCCCACGCCGTTCAGAGGCTACGCCCCTACCGTCAATCCGCCGACAAACGGGAGATCTGTTCTTTTATCTTCAACTTTTGTTTTTTGAGGGAAGCAATTTCCAGACCGTCTGTACCTGGCGACCGCTGGGCGACTTCCACCTCATTGCTCAGGTGCTCGTGCTTTTTCTTCAGTTCATTAAGATGCGAGCTGAGGCTCATGGCAATCCTCCTGTTGAGCGTTGAATGATCCCGACCGCGCCGGGCGTAGACAGTGGACCACAGAAGGACCGCCCCTGTCACGCTGCAGCTGCAAGAAATTCGACTCAACTCACCCGGATCGGCGCATAGATGCCGATTTTACGCCAATTTTGGCGAAAATTACGCAAATTGTGCAAGCCTCCTGTCACTTTGGCCACGCAAGCGCACAGCCGTGACGCAGTATGCCTTCGACTTCGGCGCGGTAATCCGGGCGGTCTCCCGGGTGAGTGGGTTTTTCGTGCAAAACGAACGGTGCATGCAGGCGCAAGTCCGCACGCCCCCCCTTTCGCGCCCTCAAAAGGATCAGTTCAGCCGCGCGACCAATACGCGGTGCGATGGGCAAAATCTCGGGACTGCCAAGACGCCCTGCGCAAGCAACCAACACATCCGAAAGCCGGTCAGCGCGTTGGATCAGGTGCAGGTAACCCTTTGGAGCAAGCCTGCGACTGGCGGTGTCGAGCCACATGTCCAGCGGGGTTTCTTCCCCCAAGGCGATGCGGCGACCACCGTCGTCGGCCTGACTGTGCGCCCCTGCGCGATAGTAGGGCGGGTTTGCGATCACGTGATCAAAGCGGCGCTGACGCAAGTCATTCGGAAGATCCGTTAGGTCGGCTTGCACCACGCATAGATCCAAACCATTCAAAGCGCCATTTTGCCGCGCCAGATCCGCATAGGCAGGCTGCAACTCCACCCCTGTGAGCGCCAGATCTGTGCCCCGTCGCCCCAGACATATCAACGCCTGCCCGGCTCCGCAGCCAAGCTCCAGCACGCTTTGCCCCGATTTGACAGGCACCGAAGCGGCCAGAAGCACCGGGTCCACGCCCGCACGATAACCGTTTTTGGGTTGCAGCAGAGTAACTTGCCCCCCAAGGAAGGCATCACGGGTCAGAGCATCCGGTGCAAACACGGATCAACGCCCCAAAGGGATGCCATTGTCATGCATCACCAGCTCTGCCGCGGAATAATCATCCGGATGAACCATCAGCCGACGTGGAAAAATTCCGATCCCTCCCTCAAGGACGCTCATATTTACGTCCATCTGAAAGCAGTCTATATCCTCTCCCTCAAGAAGGGCTGAAGCAAAGGCAAGGATTGTTGGATCTGTGCTGCGCAAAAGTTCTTTCATGGGGATGGATCTAAGGCCAAGGACCCGCAATTGTCGAGCCTTGCAGACGGGAAAATGATGGATCAGGTCAACGCGCAAAAGCCGCATGAACAGCTGGCAGCACAATTGGACACAGAGATGGAGGCTGTCAACGCGCTGATCCGCGAACGGATGGCATCAAAACATGCACCGCGCATTCCCGAAGTGACAGCGCATCTGGTAGAGGCAGGCGGCAAACGTCTGCGTCCGATGTTGACTTTGGCCGCGGCAAAGCTGTGTGGTTATGCGGGGCAGGACCATCTGAAACTGGCCGCCACGGTTGAGTTCATTCACACGGCAACTTTGTTACATGACGATGTGGTCGATGAAAGCGGCCAGCGGCGCGGACGCCCAACGGCCAACCTTTTGTGGGATAACAAAAGCTCGGTCCTGGTCGGCGATTACCTGTTTTCACGCAGTTTCCAGCTGATGGTCGAAACCGGCTCCTTGCGGGTACTGGACATTCTGGCCAATGCCTCGGCAACCATTGCTGAAGGCGAAGTGCTGCAGATGACGGCCGCCAGCGATCTGCGCACGGATGAGGATGTTTACCTGCAAGTTGTGCGCGGCAAGACAGCGGCTCTGTTTTCAGCCGCAACCGAAGTGGGCGGTGTGATTGCGGGCGTCTCAGAGGATGCGGTTCAGGCACTGTTTGATTATGGCGATGCGCTGGGAATTGCATTTCAAATTGCCGATGACCTGCTGGATTACCAGGGGGATAGCAAAGTCACAGGTAAGAACGTCGGTGATGATTTCCGCGAACGCAAACTAACTCTGCCGGTGATCAAGGCCGTGGCACAGGCGACTGACGAAGAGCGCGAATTCTGGAAACGCACCATCGAAAAGGGTAAGCAGCAAGAGGGTGATCTCGAACAAGCACTGGCGTTGATGTCTAAATACGAAACGCTTGAGGCTACGCGCCAAGATGCGCTGGCATGGTCTGCCAGGGCGCAATCCGCGGTAGCCAGACTGCCAGATCACCCGCTGCGCCAGATCCTTTCGGATCTTGCCGATTACGTTGTAGCCCGCCTGAAATAAACGCCTACTGCCCGGAGCGCTCCCGCGCCTGTGTCTTGTTTTGCATGGGCAAAACTAGACAAACAGCCATGGGCCAAGCGCCCATGAGGGCTCAAGGACGGGCGGGAGCGCATGGTTTCAGGTCAGCACGCATGGCGCAATCCACCACTCGGGAAATGCAGCTTGCAGGCATTTACCGGCATTCTCTGCCTGCGCATTCTGCGCGAACAGGGCAAAACAGGTGGCGCCTGACCCGGACATCCGCCACAACAAGGCACCCTCTTGCCCAGACAGCGCTTCCAGCACAGCTGCGATACCGGGGTGCCGCGAAATGGCCGGTGCTTCCAGATCATTTCGCATCGATATCAACCAGTCGGACAACTCCACGGGACCTGAAAAATCAGGCAGACTCTCTGGCATGGGTGCATTGTCTTTCTGACCAAGCGCCTGGAAAACCGGCGGTGTTGCAACCGGGATGCGAGGATTGACCAAAAGCGCGGGGAGTGCGGGGAGCCCCAAAACAGGGTTAACCTGCTCCCCTGTTCCCCGCATTCGGGCAGCGCTGGCCTTGAAGCACACAGGCACATCAGCGCCGAGACACTGCAATTGCTTCGGGACCGCCATGCCAAAGGTCTCGACCAATGCCCGCAGGGTTGCGGCGGCATCAGAGGAGCCGCCCCCGATGCCAGCTTCTGCAGGCAGATGCTTGTCCAAGAAAATCGCCGCATCCGTCACGCCTGCGAGCCGCGCAGCCTTCAGAACCAAATTGCTGCCATCCGTGGGAACCCCCGCTGCAAGCGGGCCTGTAACAGACAAGCTCAACCCAGTTCCAACGGGCTGTTTCTCAACCGTGATCCGATCACCAACGTCTGCAAACACCACCAGCGAGTCGAGCAGGTGATAGCCATTTTCGCGCTGGCCGGTGACATGGAGAGTCAGGTTGATTTTGGCGGGCGCAAAGGCCTCAGCCATCCTGTGCGACCTTCAGCGGCTCCGCACCCTCTTCTGCCAGAACCGCGTCCAGGCCGATTTCGAGTTTGCGACGGATCCGGTCCGGATCAGCTTCACCACCGGTGTCTTCGGGATCGATAAACGACAGAGCCCGGCGCCACTGGAATTCCGCTTCACGCGCACGGCCAACGGCCCAATAGACATCTCCCAGGTGGTCATTGACCACAGGGTCCACCGGCATCAGCTCAACGGCGTTTTCCATGTGCCCAACAGCTTCTTCATAACGTCCCAGACGATACAAAACCCAGCCAAGCGAATCGACGATATAGCCGGACTCCGGCTCTGCTGCGACGGCGCGTTCAATCATCGACAGAGCTTCGTCCAGCTTGATTTGCTTCTCAACCAGCGAATAGCCGAGATAGTTCAGAACCTGGGGCTGATCCGGATTAAGGTCGAGTGCGGCGCGAAAATCAGCTTCGGCCATTTCCCAGTTTTTCAGGCGCTCATGGCTGATCCCACGGGCATAATGCAGGATCCAGCTGCGGGATGTGCCTTCCTCGGTCAGTTCCAGCGCACGGTCATAAGAGGGCAGCGCCCGCGCATAGTCTTCCTGCTGACGCAAGAGATCCCCCAGTTCCATATGAACCGTTGGATCATCAGGATAGGCTTTGGCCAGGCTGCTCAGGACTTCGGCTGCGGCGTCAGGCTTGTCAGAGCGGCGCAGCGCCTCGGCGCGGCCCAGTTCGGCAGCATGATATTCCGGATGGGTCGCAGGCACTTTGCCATAGGCCTCGATCGACAGGTCATAGCGGCCAAGTTGGTCCATAACATCCGCGCTGAGCAAAAGCGCATCTACGTGATCTGGGCGCAGTGACACGGCCAGTTGAGCATAAATCAGTGACAGATCAGCGCTTGCTTCACCGCTGAGGGCAACACTCAAAGTAAAGAACGTCTCTGCCAGCCCGTCCACAGGAGTTGGGGCAATATCAAACACCAAAGTATCGTCAGCCTGAAGTTTGCCCATCACGGCGCTCAGCGCCGGGTCAAACCGCCCAGAAAACGCACGATCCATATATGCTATGGCTTCATTATTGCGATCCAGCTGAGACAGAATCTGAACATAGGCCAAAGCGGCACGGCGCGACGAGCGGGCAAGGCGTTGGTCTTCGGCTTCCATCAGATCAGCAGCGCCCTGATAGTCCCCGACAGAAGCCAGCGCCAGCGCAAGGTGATAGTTGGCAAAGAACATCAAATTCTTGTCCTCTGCCAAAGTGGTCAACTCTTCGACCGCTTTGCTGACAGCGCCTGTTCCAAGATAGGCCCAGGCATTGATCAGCCCATCCGTCAGGTTGCCAGTTCCTTGGGTTTTAAGATCACGGGCCAGAAGGCCTTCAAAATCTTTAGCCTTGGCCATTGCCCCGGCGACGGCGACATTTGCGATCTGGCTAACGGCTTTCTGCTCCCACAGGCGGCGGGCAATCGGTTCGGCGCGGTCCAACTGCCCCAGAGCCATGCGCGAAAAGACCACATTGTCCAACAGGACCGCATTTTCAGGGTCACGGGCCAAAGCACGGGAAAAGTAATCCGCAGTGGCCGCATAATCACCGCCATATGTGGCCGCTCTCCCTGCCAGATAGGCCCCGGCCAGCCCGTGCGAAGCGCTTTGCGAGACGGCCATCGTAGAGGTCGTCGCAAGCAGCGCGGCAGATGTGGCGGCAAAGGTCAGGGAGCGGATAAAACGAAAGGCCACACGGGTCTCCTACTCAAAGGGGCAAATCTCAACTTCCAAGCTAGGCGCTTGAGCGAGCGGAGGCAATGGCACTTGGATCAACTTGCCGCCATCCGCTGAGGCTTTTGCAAAATCTATGGGCAGGAAATTTAGAAATTCCAAAGAAAAACCGCCGGGGCTCCGGGTCCCCGACGGTCTATTCAGTACATTCGTCCGACCTGGGCCGAACAGCTTACATATTCGGGTAATTCGGCCCATCACCGCCCTGCGGTGTTGTCCATGTAATGTTCTGCGCCGGGTCCTTGATATCGCAGGTCTTGCAATGGACGCAGTTTTGGAAGTTCACAACGAACTCTTTCACGCCGTCTTTTTCCAGCACCTCATAAACGCCTGCCGGGCAATAGCGCTGCGCAGGTTCGTCATACATGGGCAGGTTGTCATAGATCGGCTTGTTCGCATCCGCCAGCTTAAGGTGTGCGGGCTGGCTCTCTTCGTGGTTGGTGAAAGAGAAGGAGACGTTGGTCAGCCGGTCAAACGACAGAACACCATCGGGTTTGGGATAGTCGATGGGCTTATGCGACGCCGCCGGTTCTGTGGACTGGGCGTCATTTTTGCCATGGCCAATGGTGCCGAACAGCGAGAGACCAAGGATGTTGTTGGTCCACATATCGAACCCACCCAGGGTGAGCGAAGCTGCAAGCCCCCATTTGGACCACATCGGTTTGACGTTGCGCACCATTTTCAGGTCTTTGCCAATCGGGCCTTTGCGCACGTCTTCTTCGTATGCGTGCAGCTCATCACCGGAGCGGCCATCCTGGATCGCGGCATAGGCGGCTTCGGCTGCCGCTTTGCCCGAGAGCATGGCGTTGTGGTTGCCTTTGATGCGCGGCACGTTGACCATACCTGCAGAACAACCCAGCAACGCCACGCCGGACGCGACCAGTTTCGGCATTGACTGCCAACCGCCCTCGGTGATCGCGCGCGCGCCATAGGCCACGCGTTTGCCGCCCTTCAGGAGATCCGCAACAATCGGGTGATGCTTGAAGCGCTGGAATTCCATATAGGGGAACAGGTGCGGATTCTTGTAGTTCAGGTGCACCACAAAGCCGACATAAACCTGATTGTTTTCCAGATGATAGATAAAGGATCCACCGCCCGCATTCGAGCCCAGCGGCCAGCCCATAGTGTGGGTGACAGTGCCCTCTTTGTGCTTGGCCGGGTCGATCTCCCAGATCTCTTTCATGCCGATGCCGTATTTCTGCGGCTCTTTGCCAGACTGCAGATCGTAGCGTTCGATTACCTCCTTGGAGAGCGACCCGCGCACACCTTCGGACAGGAAGACGTATTTGCCGTGCAACTCCATGCCGGGTTCAGAATTCGGACCCAGCGATCCGTCCGCCTCAAGACCAAAGACACCGGCGACCACGCCTTTGACTTCGCCGTTGTCACCATAAACGAGTTCGGAACAGGCCATGCCGGGGAAGATTTCAACGCCCAGTTCTTCGGCCTGCTCCGCCATCCAGCGGCAGACATTACCCATCGACACGATGTAATTGCCGTGGTTGTTCATCAGCGGCGGCATGGGGAGGTTTGGGATGCGAATTTTGCCCGCCTCACCCAGCATATAGAAATTGTCTTCGATGACCGGCGTATTCAGCGGAGCGCCTTTTTCTTTCCAGTCGGGAATAAGCGCGTCCAGGCCACAAGGATCCAGCACAGCACCTGACAGGATATGTGCGCCGACTTCGGACCCTTTTTCCAGGACCACAACGTCCAGATCTGCGTCCAATTGTTTCAGACGAATCGCTGCCGACAGACCAGCGGGACCAGCGCCCACGATCACGACATCATATTCCATCATCTCACGTTCAATCTCGGCCATTCTTGCGGTGCTCCCTGGCTACATTTCGCTACGGCCCCAGCTGGGCGCAATATTCTTTCGCGGTTGCTTAGCGTCTGCATAAGCAAGCCGTCAATCCAAACTCTGTGTTTGCAACGATGCGTCGCAGCAAAGGTGACTTAACGTTCTGTTATTTTCGACATTCAATCGCTGCTTTGCGGCAAAGGGCGGTCTCCCATCAAATACCTGGGCCCTGGACCATTGCTGCGGGCGCTGTCATCACGATTATAGAGTTTGCATTTCGGCAAGGAGAGGCAGCCGCAACCGATGCAACCGTCCAGATTGTTCCTGAGTTTTTGCAAAGTAGCGATTCGCTGATCCAAATGGTCCCGGAAATTGAGCGAGATCTGTTCCCAATCCTCTGGGGTGGGGGTCCGATTGCCGGGAAGGTCCGCCAGGAAGCCGCGAATATCCGGCAGCGTAAACCCGAACTGCTGCGCGATCATGATGAAAGAGAGCCGACGGATATCTGCGCGCATGAAGCGGCGCTGACCGCCTGGGTTCCGCCAGGGCGTAATCAGCCCCTGTGCCTCGTAATACCGGATCGCAGAAACCGCCAGCCCGGTGCGTTCTGCCAAATAGCCAATAGAAACACCTGCGGATTGCGCCATTTTCCCTCACGAAAAACCTTGACCTAAAGTTAGGTTTAGAAATTAGCGTGAGGTGAAACAGAGGTCAAATATTGAAAAGGGGATCAAAAAATGAGTGCCGTTTTAGAACATGCGAACGTGACCGTCGCCAATCCCATCGCAACCGCAGGATGGATGCAGAACGTATTTGGTTGGGACATCCGCTGGCAGGGAGAGGCCAAGGATGGCGGATACAGTGTCCATGTGGGCAACGACAACAGCTACCTTGCCCTCTACACTCCGGATGCCGCACTGGGTGAGGCTCCAGTCAGCTACAAGACACGCGGCGGGCTTAACCATCTCGCCGTCATCGTGGAAGACTATGAAGGCACAGAACAGGCCGTAAAAGCCGCAGGTTTCAGGCCCGGCGAACATCACGATTACGAGCCCGGACGCCGGTTTTACTTCCGCGATGAAAACGGGATCGAGTTTGAAATTGTAAACTACGGTTGATTCAGAATTGCCGAAAGGCCGTGTGAAAGCCCCTCGAATTCTCGGCAGTTTGCCGCTGGATGGGACAGTTTCCTTGCGAAAACTCACACGTGCCCCCTTGTCGCCCCCTTGCAATCTGCCTCAGGATTGGGTCAGGTATCTGCCAACTCGTTCAATCGCCCCGCCCGCACCCCCTGCGGCGGGGCGGACCCGTTCGAAGCAATAACAACCGCTGTTTACAGCCACAAAAAGACGCCGGACCTTCCTATGGAAAAAATCCCAATGACGCCTTCTGGCTTTGCCGCGCTTGAGGCCGAGCTGAAAAACCTGAAATCGGTCGAGCGCCCTGCAATCATTCAGGCGATTGCAGAAGCACGCGAGCTGGGCGATTTGTCTGAAAACGCCGAATATCACTCGGCACGAGAGAAGCAATCTTTCATCGAAGGCCGCATCAAAGAGCTGGAAGGCATTCTGTCGCTGGCAGATGTTATCAATCCAGCCAAGTTGAGCGGCTCTATCAAGTTCGGTGCCAAGGTTTCGGTTGTTGATGAAGACACCGATGAAGAAAAGACTTGGCAGATCGTGGGCGAACATGAGGCCAATATCGAAGCAGGCCTGTTGAATATCAAATCTCCCATTGCGCGGGCCTTGATTGGCAAGGAAGAAGGCGACAGTGTAGACGTGCGGACGCCCGGCGGTGTGCGCTCTTACGAGATCCTTTCGATCGTTTACGCCTAAGTCCTTTCTTATCAGAGCTTTGCCCTCATGACCGGCACGACGCCAACCAACACCAAGCCCTCGAGTTCGCACGCCCTGCCCGTGTTTGAACGCAGTGATGTACATCCTCTGGGGCTCGCAGAATGGGTGGCGGCGGGCCTCAGTCTTATTTGGGTTCTCTTCTTCTTGTTAAGCGGGGCATTGAACGGTGACGGCACCGGAGTGGCCAGCTGGACTGACCCTGTGCAGTCTCTGTTCGCTCTCTTGTTGCCCGTTTTGATGCTGTGGGTGGCGGCTTTGTCGATCCGCTCGACCCGCCTGGTGCAGGCAGAAGGTGAGCGGCTTCATGCGATGATTGACAATCTGCGCACGACCTATCTGACGCAGGCACAGCAAAATGCGGCCGTCGCTGAACCGTCGATGACCAAAAAGCTGGAAGAAATTATCGAAGCCGCCCGCAATACGGAAACCGCACTGGCGACATTCCAAAGCAGCCGACGCGAGCCCCATCGCGACGGGGGTGGCACAGCGCCCCCCCCTGCACCCGCCGAGGATCAGGGCGCATTGGCCTTGGGCACACCGGCAGAGGATATGAAACCGCCTTTACCTGTGCATCAATTTATCCGAGCCATGAACTTCCCAGAAACGGCGGAGGATCAAGATGGCTTTGTCGCACTGCGACTGGCGCTTCAGGATCGCAAAGCCAGTCAGGTCATTCAGGCGGCGCAGGATGTACTAACGCTTCTCAGCCAGGACGGGATCTATATGGATGATCTGCGCCCGGATATGTCCCGCCCAGAAGTCTGGCGTCAATTTGCCCAAGGCGCACGCGGCCGGGAAATCGCCGCACTGGGAGGCGTTCGGGACCGTGCAGCACTTGCGCTGGCGTCAGCCCGGATGAAACAGGATCCGATCTTCCGCGATGCAGCACATCACTTCCTGCGCCGTTTCGATCAGATGTTTTCCGAGTTTGAAGGCGATGCATCTGACTCAGAAATCTCGGCCCTCAGTGAAACCCGCACCGCACGCGCTTTTATGCTATTGGGCAGAGTTGCCGGGACATTTGACTGATAAACTGACCAAAGTGCTCCCGCCCGTCGTCAGGTCCTGTCGGCCCGACTTCCGTTGGGCTTGGCAGCGCTCCTTCGGAGCGCTGCAGTCAGCCTCAGGCGCAACCCGCACCGTGCGAAGCACGGTGCCACGCCCAACTGCGAAGCGCATCCCACAAGGGATGTGACGAAGCAGGCGGGAGCGCATGGTTCGCTCATCGGCCTACAACCACAACCCAAAGCCGGTGTAGGGATAAAACATCACTGGGTCGCCTTCAGAAATCTCGGCAGCGCCATCATCCAGCTCCACAAGCCCGTCCGCCCAGCTCAACCCGCTGATCCGGCCTGAACCTTCGGATTTGAACACTTCTACGCGCCCTTCACGAACCCGCGCCCGCAGATACTCTCGCCGTCCGGGCTTCTTACGTTTGCTAAATGCTGCAGGTAGCGGGAAGCCTTGCGGCGCCACCCAACCTGCCCCGGACAAAAGCTCCATCGCAGGGCGTGCAAAAATCAAACTGCAAACAAATGCGGCAACGGGATTGCCCGGCAGACCAAAGACAGGCACACCGTTCCACATCCCAAGGGCCAAAGGACGACCCGGTTTGATCGCGATGCGCCATTCTTGCATCGCTCCAGCCTCACGCAAGAGAGCTGACATATGATCTTCATCGCCAGCCGAAGCTCCACCGCTGGTCAGGATCACATCCACCTGTGCCGCGCCTTCATTCAGGCACGCCTGTAGGCGATCCCGGTCGTCCGCCACCCGTCCAAGATCAATAGGCCTGTGCCCCATCTGACGCAACATCCCCAACAGCATCGGTCGGTTTGCATCAAAAATCTGTCCTGGCCGGGCATTGCCTCCGGCTTCAACAAGCTCATCCCCTGTAGAGAGCACACCAACTTTCAACGCGTGCCTCACCATGAGCTTTGCGCTGCCTGTCGCTGACACCAACGCGAGATCAGCAGCTGTTACCCGGCGCCCAGCCGGGAGGATCACGTCACCTGCTCCAACATCTTCGCCGGCTTTGCGCGCGTTTGCACCGAGCCGCAGAGGCCCCCTGCAGGCAATCGATGTTCCGTCCGTTGTCACATCCTCTTCCAGGATCACTGTGTCCACGCCTCTGGGCAGGCTGGCCCCGGTTAGAATGCGTATCGCTTGTCCAGCAGGAACCTCCCCCTCAAAGGCCAAGCCGGCAGCTGCACGTCCCGGCACCAGTGGGAGGAGATGCTCTCCCTTTTCCAGCCCGCCCGCGAATCCATAGCCATCAACAGCAGAGTTCGGCAGCGGCGGGTTGGAGCGCTGCGCCACAACATCTTTGGCAAGCACGCGCCCCAGAGCCTCGGCCAATGGCACCGTTTCAATATCTGTCACCGGATGCAGCCGCTCTCGCAGCAGGGCAAGCGCCTCATCCACGGGCGTCCAGTTGACACCGGCGGGCAAAGCAAAGCAATCGTTGCGCAATGGCGGTGGCTTTAATGTCATTGGGGGACATCCTTTTTGCCCTTCTCGGCCTTCAGGTTAAGCTCAGCCGCGATGAAATCCGCAATCCCTCTGGTGTCGTTCAAATCAAACTGCGGACGCTCCAGATCCAAAGGCGTATCCGTTGCAACCGCTCGGATTGTCATGTCTTGCGGCGCGATCAACGGTTGCCCGGCTGCGGCACGGTGCGCCTCGATCTTGGGATGTTTCTCGCATTTGTAGCCTTCGACTAGAATCAGGTCGACCGGGCGCATACGGGCCAGCAACGCGGTCAGCGTAGGTTCTTCTGCCCCGCGCAACTCCTGCATGATAGCCACACGTTGATCAGAGGCCAAAACCACCTCCTGCGCGCCTGCTACCCGGTGACGATGGCTGTCCGTTCCGGACTGGTCCACATCCGTGGAATGATGCGCGTGTTTCAGGGTGGATACTGTAAAACCGCGCGTCGTGAATTCGGCCACCAGCCGCTCCATCAACCCGGTCTTGCCATTGTTCTTCCAGCCAGTAACACCATAGACCTTCATTTCAGAAGCTCCTCTGCCCGTTGCAAATCCTCGGGCGTGTTGACATTGAAGAAAGGATCAAAAGGGTCCGCCTCAAACAAAGCTTCGCGCCCACCGTGCTTATCGGTCCACAGAACCACCTTGCGCAGCCCCGCCTGCAAAGCTGCCCGCAAATCCTCTCGCAAGGCCACAGGCCAAAGCCCAAAAGTCGGGTGCCGGTTCACCTTGCTGCGGCCACCAGATTTCAGTTCATCTCCAGTCCGCGGGGTCGTGGCCAGTACAAGCGGACGGGTCTGGCCCTCAGAAGCGGCAACCAGGCGTGCAACCAGATCATCGGGAAAAAACGGCGTGTCAGCTGCCGCGGTGACAATTGCCTCAGCCCCCTGCTCTGCCGCCCAGTCCAAACCGGCCAACACACCTGCAAGCGGCCCTACGTAGCCACCGACACTGTCAGGCACAACAGGCAGGCCCAGATCGGCAAACCGCTTTGTATCCCCATTTGCATTCAACACCAGCCCCGCGACCTGCGGCGACAGGCGGTCAACCACATGGGATAAAAGGCTTTGCCCTCCAACCTTCAGCAAGCCCTTGTCGCCCCCGCCCATCCGTGTCGCAAGTCCCCCTGCAAGGATGACCCCAAGCGGACCGTTAGTCATGTCTCACGTCCTTTGCCAGATGCGCCGGGCCTGTCCCGGACAGGCCGCGCGTTGAGCGGCCCTCGATGGGCCCGAAATGCGCACGCGCGTTCAATCTGCGCTCTTTCGGCGGTTTTTCTTCTCTTCGACCGGTGCATCTGCAGGGTCCATATCCCGGACCAGGCGTTCGTCACCGCTTAAACACACAAACCGTTGCCCGCGCATTCGGCCGATCAATGTCAGACCGATTTCGCGCGCGATTTCAACGCCCCAGGCGGTGAACCCGGACCGGGACGCCAAGACCGGAATGCACATCATAGCGGTTTTGATCACCATCTCAGAGGTCAAGCGCCCTGTTGTATAGAGAATCTTGTCCGCAGCCGAAACATTTTCAGAGAGCATCCAACCAGCGATCTTGTCGACCGCATTATGGCGGCCCACATCCTCCATATAAACCAGCGGCCGGTCTTGCTGGCACAGCACAGTTCCATGGATCGCCCCCGCCTCCAGATAAAGCGACGGCGTGCGGTTGATCTGATGCGCAAGCCCATAAAGCCAGCTGGTTCGCAGTTCGGCACTGGGCAGGCTCACACCCTCCAACCCTTCCATCATATCGCCAAAAACCGTGCCCACCGCACAGCCAGAGGTGCGGGTCTTCTTCTTCAGCTTTTCTTCATGCGAGGTCTCAACCGCGGTGCGCACCACAACGGTTTCCAGATCCTCGTCATAATCAATCCCGGTAACCTCATCCGTGGCCAACAGCATGCCCTGGTTTTTCAGAAACCCAAGCGCGAGATACTCCGGGTAGTCTCCAATGGTCATCGCTGTCACAATTTCTTGTGAGTTCAAGAAGATGGTCAACGGACGTTCTTCCACAACAGAGATTTCATTTATCTCTCCGTTCTGGTCTACGCCCCTGACCGTGCGGGTCAGACGCGGGTTCATTGGGTCAGGAGCAATCACATATCCGACGGGCTCTTCATATTTCGCCAATTGAATTACTCCCAGAACGGACTTAGACCAAATAGCATTCATTTAAAGGTATCCCATGGCAATCTCCACCACCAGTGCGGCATTTTGGAAGGGCTTTCGCGACGGTGCGCCTTTTATGCTGGTCTCCGGCCCCTTTGGGTTGCTCTTTGGCGTTCTGGCGAGTGAAGCCGGATTGGATGTGCTGACGGCATTCAGTTTTTCCATGGCAGTCTTTGCGGGGTCAGCGCAGTTCACGGCCTTGCAGTTGATGCAGGAACAGGCCCCTACGGCAATTGTCCTGATCTCCGCTTTGGCGGTAAATCTTCGGGTCGCAATGTATTCGGCTTCTCTTACACCCTATTTGGGTGAGGCACCGCTGTGGAAACGGGCGTTTGCCGCCTATTTCACGGTGGACCAATCCTATGCCTTGTCAATTGTGCAGTTTGAGACCGGAGAACCGCTGAGCCTGAACCAGAGGCTGGCGTATTTCTTTGGCACCAACGGGCTGGTCGCACCTATGTGGATGCTGGCCACGGTGGTGGGCGCAGTTTTGGGCAATCAGGTTCCAGAAAGCTGGGGCCTCGACTTTGTCCTGCCGTTGGCATTTCTGGCGATGATTGGTCCGATGCTGCGCACACCAGCCCATGTTGTGGCCTGCTTCACCGCAATCGCCGTTTCCCTGCCGGCTTCCATGCTGCCCTACAACCTCGGCCTGATCGTCGCAGGGTTGGCAGGCATGATTGCCGGAGCACAGGCAGAGCTGCATTTACCCCCAGCTGGCGGTCACAGTCCAAATGGCGCAACTGGCACAGCAACACAGGAGACACAGGCATGAGCAATATAGATCCAATCACCCTATGGACTGTGATCATTGGCCTGGCGGTCGGCAGTTTTGCCCTTCGATTTGCATTTATCGGAATTATGGGTGGTCGCGCGATGCCGGAATGGCTGATGCGTCACCTGCGCTATACGGCTGTGGCCATCATCCCGGCCCTTGTTGCGCCACTGGTGGTTTGGCCAACGCCAACAGGCGGCGAGCCTAGTGCAATCCATCTTGCCGTTGGCTGTGCAACATTGGCGGCAGGCTATTTCACGCGTAATGTCTTTGCCGCAATGGGTACGGGCGCGGTTCTGTTGGTGGGATATCTCAGCCTGATCGGCTGAGACAAATACCTTACCCGTTCAAAGCAGCATTGCTGGCGGCGATACCTTTTTTCAGGTCCTCGTCATCGCCTTCGTAGTAGAGTTCGCTTTGAATGTTCCCAAGTGTCTCGAACTGCTTTGCGAGCTTTTCAGGGTAGAACGTCACATCAATTGGACCCAGCCCCGGAACCTGCTGCAGAATGCGCGACGTTGCATTGGCGCAATAGGCACCAGGTACGCGACCATTACCTTTTACAAGCTGCAACGCAGCTTCGGCCTGTTCCGGCGTCACATCGAGACGCTGAGTCTTCACGTGGAACGTCGTACGCGCATGCGCGCTGCGATACGCCTGAAAGACCGCCGGGCGAATACCATACAGGACGTCATTGTACTCCGGCACAATATCCGCATGGAACGATCCCGCCGGATCAAAAATAACCCGCTCCGAGCCGCTGACCATCAGTGCAGTGTGCCCGCCCTTCCCCGTGCGATTGTTGATCACGGTGATCAGTGTAAGCGCTGGTGCGCCAGGATCAGTGTAAGCGACCCGTTGCAGGGTTGCCAAATCCGCATTTGGTTGTTGCGGCGCCGCGCAACCAGCCAAAGCCACAAGCACAACGCCCAGGCACAACAGTTTTTTCACGAGAAGTGCTCCGAAAGATCAGATGGCAAAAATTGCCAGGAAGATCACGAATCCCACAAGAACCACACAGAAACGGGTCACAAACGAAATAAATCCCGCATAGGTTTGTTCCTGAACGGTGATATCCATGGTTCCGTGTTTATGTTCAGCCATTCTTACAGGTCCTCGTCCCTAATCAATGTGTTCTGGATACTGAAATAACCGCCTGATGTCACCTTAGCTTTTGGTCGAAATATCACAGTATTGTGCCAATCACAGAAATTGTGACCGTAAGGTGACGACAAACTAGACGGAGGGGTTTTCCAGATCCTTGGCCAACCGGAAGCCTATGCGGTTGGCGGGTGCCTCTTTTACCGGCTTTTGGGTGGCCCGTAACATGACATTCAGCCGGGTAACATGCTGCACCAGCTGGGTCCGCGCACCGCTGGTATCGGTGCCGTAAAATGTAATAATATCAGGATCGAAATAGCCGATTCCTTCGATCCGCAGCACGCCGACATCCCCACCGGTCATCCCGATTGCCACTTCATGTTCCGCGTCCAGCTGCTTTTCAAAGTTCTGGATGTACAGCACAAGGCGTTCATAGGCCCAGCGGGCGGCGCTTTTGGTTTCAACCGGCTTTTGCAGCTCTTTGGGCACTGTGGTCAGCGCGGCGCAGGCGTCCGGGTCGGTGTGCACCTCGTAAACACACGGCAGTACAGCCGATTCTGCGACTTCTTCACTGGTTGCAATTTTATTGTCCATGCTCTTCCCCTTCTGGCCCAAAGACCCGTTCTACCCTTTACGGCGATAGAGCCAGGCACCATCTTCACGCGCCCAACGCTCTACCTCTCCCATATGGAAGAGATGGTTCACATGGGCAACCGCTTCAACCAACGCCAGCCCATATTCGCCAGTGCCGATCTTGCGTTTGAAGAGATAAGGAAAACAATCTGCGGCAGTATGAGGTTCGTCCAAAGCCTCTCGCAGGCGGTCCAGCGCACCATGGTGATTGTCGATCAGCTGACGCATGCGCAGAGGCAGACGCTGAAACGGCAGTTTGTGCCCTCCCAGGGCCAGATGTTCGGGGCGCGTGAGTTGCGACAGGCGCTCACAAGCCTCCAGCCAATCGGCCAGCGGATCCGCCATGGGTTCGGTTGCATAAACACCAATATTGGGGCTGATGGACGAAAGGATCTGGTCACCGCACAGCACCAGATTGTCATCCCTGCTCCAAAAAGTTGCGTGTTCGGGCGCATGTCCATTGCCGATATGGACATCCCACATGCGCCCGCCCATCTGGATCTGGTCTCCCTGTTTGACGCGGGCAAACCCCAGGGGCATCGGGTAAACGGTATCGGCAAAATTAAACGGCCGGTCCGACGCACGCGCGTCATAGATCTCCGGATCCATACCCGCGCTTCGATAATAGGCCAATGTTTCTCTGGGCCAGACCTCTTGTTCATCGAGCGTTAACATGCGGGAGAACAGCCAGGCCGTTCGGGTGGTGACAAGCTCGGCACCATATTCAGATTGAAACCATCCGGCCAGACCCACGTGATCCGGGTGATGATGGGTCACCACAACGCGACCCACGGGTTTTCCGCCCAAAGGGCCTGCCATCAGCCTCTCCCAAAGGGCGCGGGAGCGACGGGAGTTGATGCCGGTATCAATGATCGTCCAGCTATCGCCCTCATCCAGCGCATAGATATTTACGTGATCCAGCTTCATCGGCAAAGGCAAGCGCAGCCAAAGAACCCCCTCGGCCACCTCAATCGCCGCGCCTTCCTCGGGTGGGGTTTCAAAAGGAAACTTGAGCGTGACGTCGGGAACGCTGGTCATGATCTATCCTGCAAGCTCTTCGAGCGTAAGGGCAAATACGCCCTCACTGCCCGCGGTTGCAGCGGCCAGATGGGCGGCGTATTCGGGCAACATACGCGACATATAGAAACGTGCCAGCTTTTCGCGAGGACCGCCTGGATCGGCCTGGGCGGCCTTCAGATGATAATACCCCCCCAACACGCGGGCAAAGGCGCGCAGATAGGCAAGGCTTCCCGCAAACCGATCCTGCATGTCCTGTTTCACCAGCCAGTCGGTTGCATCGCGAAGCGCCTCGCAGGCGTTCCATAGCGCATCCGTCATTTTGGGGTTGGTCGCACGAGCCGTTTCGGCAAGGTCTTCGACTTCATCCAACAGCCGGCCGGCCATTTCTCCGCCGTCCATCATCTTACGCGCCACAAGATCCATGGACTGGATACCATTCGTCCCCTCATAAATCGCGGTCACACGGACGTCGCGATAATACTGCGCCGCGCCGCTTTCCTCGATGAAACCCATGCCGCCAAAGACCTGCACGCCGGTCTCAGCCACGCGCATGCCAACTTCTGTGCCGAACACTTTGGTGATCGGAGTCAGGAAGGCCGCGCGGGTTGCCCAGGTCGCGTCATCCGTGGCGTGAGACATGTCGATCGCATGGGCATTGGCCAGCATGATCGCCCGAGAGGCAAAAAGGTCTGCCTTCATCTCCATCAACATACGGCGGACATCCGCGTGATCCACGATGGTTCCTGACGCCGTGCGCCCTTGCTTTCGGTCCAGCGCATAGGCCAGCGCGTGTTGATAGGCGCCTTCGGCGGTGCCGACCCCCTGCCCCCCGACGCCAAGGCGGGCGTTGTTCATCATGGTGAACATGGCCGCCATACCGCCATGCTCATTGCCCACCAGCCAGCCGGTGGCCCCGTCATATTGCATCACACAGGTCGGGGAGCCGTGCAGCCCCATTTTATGTTCAAGGCTGACCACCTTCAGATCATTGGCCTTTCCAGGTTTGCCATTTTCATCGGGGATGAATTTCGGCACCACAAAAAGCGAGATCCCCTTGGTTCCCGGCACCCCGTCAGGCAGGCGCGCCAGAACCAGATGCACCACGTTTTCGGCAAAATCATTGTCTCCCCAGGAAATATAGATCTTTTGCCCGGTTACCGCATAGGTGCCATCGCCATTGTCCACGGCTTTGGACGTCAGCGCCCCCACATCCGACCCCGCTTGCGGTTCGGTCAGGTTCATGGTGCCGGTCCATTCGCCAGAGATCAGTTTCGGCAAATAAAGGTCCTTGATCGCCTCCGATGCATGCGCATCCAGCGCTTCGATCTGCCCCTGGCTCATCAAGGGGGCCAGTTGCAGAGAGAGGCAGGCCCCTGCCATCATCTCGTTCACGGCGGTTGTCACGGAAAAAGGCAGCCCCATCCCGCCATATTCCGGACTTGCATTCATACCAACCCAGCCGCCTTCAGTAATCGCTTTCCAGCCGTCCGCAAAACCGGGTGAGGTGCGCACAACGCCGTTTTCCAGGCGCGCGCCCTCCATATCGCTGCCGCGTTGCAGAGGGGCCATGACCTCATCACACAGACGCCCCGCTTCGCCGAGAATCGCTGTCACCAGATCCGGCGTAGCCTCGGCAAAAGTCTCGGTCGCGGTGGCCTCTTCAAAGCCGATGATCGTGTTCAGGATGAACTCATACTCAGATGTGGCGGCGCGATAGGTCATTGCGTCCCTTCCTATAGTCACTACAGATGTCGGGCCATCGCACATGGACGCAGGCCCCGGCGATGCGGGCATTGAACAGCGCGACAACCCTTGGCTTCACGAGGTCTTGGCGGTACACAGGGCCACCCTGAACATCATACCTACAAGCCCCAATCTCCTGATCAACCTAAACGCCGCGTCACAGCATGAACCCGATTTCAACCCTCAGCCTTGGCCCGTCCGAGGCCGATCTGGCCCAGGCCGCCGCCTTGTTGCGCCAAGGCGAACTGGTCGCCTTCCCGACAGAAACCGTTTACGGTCTGGGCGGCAACGCGCTGGTGGGTAAGACCGTCGCAGCTATTTACGCGGCCAAAGGACGACCTAGTTTCAATCCCCTGATCGCCCATGTAGCGGATGTGGATGCGGTAAAGGAATTGGTCCAATGGTCGGATTTTGCGCAACGGCTGGCGGATGCTTTCTGGCCCGGACCTTTGACACTGGTCCTACCGCTACGCCAGGGGCATGGCGTCAGCTCCCTGGTAACAGCCGGACTTTCGACACTGGCCGTTCGCGTGCCTGCCCATCCGACAGCGCAGCGCCTGCTCTCTTTGGTTGGCGGGCCCGTGGCTGCCCCATCTGCCAACCCATCCGGCCGCATCAGTCCAACCACTGCAACCCATGTTCACTCTGGGCTTGATGGGAAAATTGCTGCTGTTGTTGATGACGGGGCCTGTGGCGTGGGACTTGAATCCACCATCCTCGGTCTTGTTCATGACAAGCCTGTGTTGTTGCGCCCCGGCGGTCTCGCTGTTGAAGAGATCGAGAAGGTTCTAAAGCAAAGCGTTATGGACCGCGATCAGGCAGATCCGCTGACGGCGCCAGGGCAGTTGCTCTCTCATTACGCCCCAAATGCGACAATGCGTTTGTTCGCAGATGCGCCCCAAGCAGGAGAGCTGTTTCTGGGTTTTGGTGCGGTGGACGGTGACCTGAACCTCTCCCCCGGTGGCGACCTAGCTGAGGCCGCTGCCAATCTGTTTGACTATCTCCACCAGCTGGATGCAAAAAACGCCCCCATTGCAGTGGCTTCAATCCCAGACCATGGTCTGGGACGTGCAATAAATGACAGGTTACGGCGCGCGGCAGCACCGCGCGAGTGAGAAATTTCAGGCGTGCCCCGCCCGGGCCGACAAGACGATCGGATCAATCCCCAAGGTCTTGAGCGCGGCAACCCATTTGTCGCCATCAATTGTGTCAAAGATCAGTTCGAACGATGCATCGGTCGTGAGCCAGCCGTTTTCACCAATTTCTGCCTCCAGTTGACCGGGCCCCCAGCCCGCATAGCCGAGCATGATAATAAATCGCTCAGGCCCGCAGCCCCCGGCAATGTCTTCCAACACATCCAGTGTGGCGGTCATGGAGAACCCATCGGCCACCGCCAGCGAACTTACATTTGATTCATATTCTGAAGAATGAAGAACAAATCCACGCTGGGTCTCAACCGGCCCGCCAAAACGCACAGGGATCTGCCGGTTGGGGGCTTCTGTGATCTCTATGTCCAGTTGTTCAAGGATATCGCCCAGGACCACACCGGGGGCAGCTTTGTTGACAATCAGCCCCATTGCTCCCTCTTCCGTGTGGGAACAAAGATAGACAAGGGATTGGTCAAACCGGGGATCTCCAATTTCAGGCATGGCAATCAGGAGTTTACCGGTCAGATCCATAGACTGATGCTCGCTTTTGTTGTTATTGACCTCACCACAATGCCCCCCGCACGTGCATCGTGCAAGAGCTTAGCCCGCAAACAAATTCACGCGATAGTTTAGCAACTTGAAGAATTGCCTTCTTGGATTCTGGATGATTAACGCTCATGTAAGGAGGCATGACAAAGTTTTCCGCCTCCACATATCTTGCCCTTGCAACTGTTTTGACCCTGTCGTCGTTCTTTTTGGGGACGTCAGCGCATGCACAAAGTTTGCCCGATGATCTGGTTCAGATCGATGTTCTGGATGGCGGCACGACCCGAGAAGGCACGGTCATGGGTGCCCTACGGGTGACCCTGTCGGACGGTTGGAAGACCTATTGGCGCACCCCCGGAGACGCCGGGATTCCGCCGACGTTCTCCTGGAAAGGGTCGCAGAATGTGGCGGATGTCAAAATTACCTGGCCTGCCCCAGAGGTGTTCCTGACCTCTGGCCTGCGTACACTTGGCTATCACGATCAGATGGTCTTGCCCGTTGAAGTGACCCCCAAAACCAAGGGAAGACCTGTGCGCCTGAAGGGACAGATCGGCATCGGGATCTGCCGGGAGGTCTGTGTGCCATCGCAGTTGAGCTTTGACCATGCGCTGGATGGCGAGGCAAACCGCAACCCGGCCATTCTCGCAGCCCTTGCCAGTCGCCCGTTTTCAGCGCGCGAAGGGGGGGTAAGATCCGCAACCTGCCGCCTGTCGCCGACGCAATACGGGATGAAAGTCACCGCACGGATCACCATGCCCTCGGCCGGTGGAACAGAAATTGCTGTAATCGAGCCCGGCTCCCCCTTCTTGCAGGCAGGCGAAACGCAGGCCCGTCGCGAAGGGCGTGTTCTGGTCGCAGAGACCGAGTTCTACAGTGTGGATGATACGTTGATCTCTGTTGATCGTTCCGCCGTGCGGATCACGGTTTTGGGCCAGAAGCACGCGGTTGATATTCAGGGCTGCACCACCGGATGACCTCTCCCAAACGGCCAGTACTGGGCGCAATTGCTGTTGTCTGCCATATAGTTGACGGAGCAGCCCATGTGATCCTGGTTCAGCGCGGAAAGGACCCCAACCGCGGAGCCTGGGGATTTCCCGGTGGCCATGTCGAATGGGGAGAAGCCCTGTCAGAGGCCGCTGTGCGTGAGCTTCTGGAAGAAACAGGTGTCAGCGCTGAGGCGATTGAGGTTTTCCCGCCCGTGGACGTTATCCAGCATGACGAAAGTGGCAAAGTAATCCTGCATTATGTTCTGGGCGCGGTGCTTTGCGCCTATCGCTCTGGCACACCGACGCCGCTGGACGATGCCGACGATGCGCGTTGGGTTTCGGTTGAAGAGATTGAACGCCTGGGGCTCGATCTCCTCCCGCAGGTCGCGGATGTTGCCCGTGCCGCTCAGGCGCGGGTCTTGCGCAGCGAAAGATAGCGTAAGGCTCCCACCCCATAGGCCAAAAGGCAGACCCCTGCCGCACTCAGCACAAAGAGCAGAAAGGCGACAGATAAGGGCGCAATCCTGTCGGCCTGCGGCAAGGCCTGCGCCAACGGTGGCCAAAGATGGCCTGTGACCATGACCCACCCCAGGGTGAGTGCAAAAAGACACAGCATCACCAAAGACGCGCCCCCCAACAGCGGCGACAAGCCAGCATAGCGCAATCCCCGGCGCAGTGCGATGCGCACCCGTTGCAGGTCTTCCTGAATGGCAATCAGAGCCGGCACCACAAGCAAGACCAGCCCCATGCCAAACCCAAGGCCATAGACCAGCGTGATAACGGTCGGCTTCAAAAACTGGGCCTGCTGGGACCCTTCATACATCAGCGGAGCCAGACCAAGCACCGTGGTCAATGTCGTCAACAGCACCGGTCGCAATCGGTCAGAGGCGCCTTCGATGATCGACGGGCGCAAGCCGCGCGTCTCGGCATATTCATCGATGGTTGTCACCAGAACAATCGAGTCGTTGATAATGATCCCGGTCATCCCCAGCAGCCCGACAACGGTAAACATCGACAGAGGGACATCCCAGATATAGTGCCCCCAGATCGTCCCGACGAGGCCGAACGGAATAATCGCCATCACCACAAACGGGCGCGTCCAACTGCCAAAGATCCAGGCCAGCACCAGGTAAATACCCGCGAGGACCAAGACAAGCGCATCACGCGCATCCAGCAGAAACGTATCTTCCTGCTCGCTCAGGCCGGACAATTGCCATTCCACCTGTCGTTCGCTGGCAATACCCGGCAGGATTTCCTGCTCCAAACGCTCTATGATTTCCGCAGCGCGGGCCGGGTCATCTTCGGAAATATCGCCTGTCACGCTTAGCACCCGCAGGCCGTTTTCACGCTGTACCGTTGTGAAACCACTGCGTCGGGTGACCGAGACGATGTCGGCCAAAGGTACATAGGCGCCGCTGGGTGCGCGCAACTGCATGGTTTCCAGAAAATCTGCTGATAGCTCACCTGCAGGCAGCTCCACCCGGATTTCAGCGTTTCGAGGACCGTCCGGGTAGGTTGCAGCCTCGATCCCGCCAAGGCGTGCACGAAGAACACTGCCCAGGTCATCAATGGAGAACTCCATGGCCTGCCCCTGGGGAGTAAGGTCTAGAACCAGCTCCTCCTTGTCATAGGCAAGCGTATCTTCGACCGCTGAGACCTCACCAAATTCGGCAAGTGCAGTTTTAAGGTCTTCGGACGCAGCTTTCAGGACGTCAAGATCGCGACCATAGAACTGCACATCCAGTGCATCCCCACCCGGACCAGAGCGCCAGCCACGGAAGGAAACGACCTCTACCAGCGGGTGGCGCTGGACGCGGTCCTGCAATTCTCCCACAAAAGCAAAGGAGGAATAGGGGCGAAGGTCTGCATCAATCAGTTCAATCGAAATCCCGCCCAATAGGTTGGCATCCTTACTGTCGACACCCCCCAACCCACGCCCGGCATTGCCACCGACTTCGGCCATCACAAATTCCAGCGGGTTAAGGCCATAACGCTCTTCGTATTCTTTGCCCAGTTCTTCGGTCGCGCGCTGCATCTCCTGCATCATCGCCAGAGAATCCGCGCGCGTTGCCCCTTCGGCCATTGCAAAATTGCCAGTAACCGAACCGCGCTCCGGCGCATTGAAGAACCGCCATTGAACATCGCCGTTGATAAACAGGACCATCTGAGTAGCGAGCAGCAGAACGGCACCTGCAAACACCGCATAGCGCGCGCGCACGACCACCCCCATAAGAGGACGGAAAAGATTTTCGCGCGACCAGCGGAACCCTTTGTCCACCATACGGTTTGGGTACTCATACCAATTGCCTTTGCCGGCATGAGACAACGCATGAGCCATGTGGTTGGGCAGGATAAAGAAACATTCCACAAGAGAGGCCGCAAGGACGGCGATAACCGTCAGGGGAATGTCCCGGATCAGATCTCCAAATCGGCCACTGATGTTTGTCAGGCCAAAAAACGCGATGATGGTCGTGAGCGCCGCTGCCATCACCGGCAGCGCCATTCGGCGGGCGGCATTTTCGGCGGCCTGGACCGGGCTTTCCCCCAATCTCCGGACACGAAAATCGGCGTGTTCGCCCACCACGATGGCATCATCCACGACAATCCCAAGGGTTATGATCAGGCCAAACAGGCTGATCATATTGATCGTCAGACCACCTGCATACATCACGGCAATGGCCGCGAACATCGCCGCCGGAATCCCGGCGGCCACCCAAATTGCGATACGTGCATTCAGGAACAAAAACAGCAGCAGAACCACCAATCCAAGTCCCATCAGACCGTTGTCCAACAAGATATCCAAACGGCCAGAAATCGCCTCTGCCCGCGTGCGGATCAGACGGGCAGAGACACCCTCTGGCAGGGTTTCCTGAAAGGCATCAACCGTTTCCTGTACGGTATTTTGAATCTTAATCGCGTCTCCCTTATCCGAGCGATCCACGCGGATTGACATCGCACGATCATCGTCTACGAAATAGGATCGCTCACGCGTGACCCCATCAACCCGAACCCGCGCCACATCGCCCACGGTCAGGACGGATCCGTCGTCGTTCACGCGAAGTACGATTTCAATCAATTCTTCCGGGCTGCGCCGTTCAACGCCGGTTCGGACACGGGCATTTGCGCCTTCCACCTCCCCCGCCGGGTTCGCGTCCACCTCACCTGCGATAGCGCTTGCGATATCCGCCATAGTGATGTCATTGGCAACAAGTTGTGCGGACGTGACCTCGACAATGGTTTGGGGCGCAGCAAGGCCACGAATCGTAGTTCGTGTCACACCTACATCAAAAAGACGCACAACCAGCTCATCGGCGAATTGCGCTAATTGTTCCGGGTCGATCGGGCCAGAGATGACGATGTCTGTTACTCTGTCACGCCACCCACCGCGGCTCACGGACGGGTCGTCTGCCTCTTCCGGCAACGTGGTGATCGCATCAACCGCGGTCTGCACGTCATCTGACGCGCGTGACATGTCCCAACCGGGTTCGAATTCCAAACTTATGGACGCACGCCCCTCCCGTGAACTGGACTCGGTTGAGACAACACCATCCACGGCCAGAAGCGCAGGCTCCAGAGCCTGCACAATAGCGGCATCCACATCTTCGGGACCGGCATCATCCCAAGTGACACTGACCGAAACGCTTTCGACAATCACATCCGGGAAGAACTGCGCCCGCATATTGGGAATTGCGGCCGCTCCCAAGATCAGCAGAACCACCAACAAAAGATTTGCGGCTGTTTTGTGTCGGGTGAAGTACGACAAAAGCCCTTTGGCCTGATCTGGCAGATCCTTCACCATGGGTTATCCCCCCATCCGGGATTCGATCCGGTCCACCAAGGCCGCAGGAACACGGGATTGGGCGAGCTGGCCCAAGACGCGCTGTTTGGCCTCGTCGGGCATGCGCGGGTTGCCTTCGACAAATGACACAAGGCGCGCGCGTCGTTCATCAGTCAACTCAATCATGTCAGGCTTTTGGATTTCAGCAGCATCTGCGTTCTGCCGCAAGGGGGTCACAAGGATCCCGCTGCCCAAAAGCGGCGTGCGCCCAACCACAATCTCCCGCCCCACAAGGCCTGATCCGCGGATCAGAACGTCATCGCCCTGACGACGCACCAGCTCAACATTCAGGCTGAGCAGGCGATTGTCCTCGTCCAGCACCAGAACTGTCCCGTCCGACCCTAGCGCTGAAGAGGCCACCCTGACTACGCCACGGACTGCCGGTTCGCGCACTGAAACAGTGACAAAGTCATCCGGCTTAAACCCCGGAGCCCTATCAATGCGGGCATAGATAAAACGCCCTGTCTGCCCGCCCCCCGCCGCACCGCTGTCGCGGGAGATCACGCCGGTCGCTTCAAGGTCTGCGCCGGTCGCATCAAGCCGTACCGAAACCGGCAACGGCAGCAATCGCCCCTCTTCGTCCAGAAGACGGGCGTATTGAACAGTTGAGACCCGAAAGGCGACCTCAAGCTGTCGGGGGTCCACAAGCTCAGCAAGTTTTTCATTGGCTGAGACCAGCCGTCCCTTAACCACGGACACTTCTTCCAGGTTGCCGGAAAATTCAGCCACAACGGTCATGTCTTCCAGATCGCGTTTTGTGGTCTCTACGGCGATGGCCGCGCGGGCTTCACTTGTTGCGGCCTGATCCACGCGCGCCTCAGCCTGGCTGAGCGCCTGTCGACGGGTAATCACGGATTGGCGCGCCTGCGCTGCAACCAGCTCCGCCTCCTCGACGGCTGCAGCCGTGCCGACACCGCGTGACTGCAGGTCCTTTTGACGTTGAAATGCGCGGGTGCGCAGGTCGGCTTGTTCCTCTGCGGCGGCCAACTCGTCCCGTGCCAGGTCCAAAGCACGGGCTGCATCCCGTGTCTCAGCAGCGGCGTCCATCTGATCGGCTTCGGCACTTGCAAGAGCAGCGCGCGCATCAGCAGGGTCTAATTGTGCCAGGATTTCGCCCTGCCGGACACTCCCACCTTCGACAAAAGCATCAGACAAAGTTACAACGCGGCCGGATGCCGGAACCCGAAGCTCCAACCGTCTGCGGCTTTCGATCCGGCCAAAAACCACCAATTCGGGATGTTCTTCGCTGACCTCGGCCGTAACCACATTTACGGTAAAAACCCGTTCACGCGCCGGACGCTGGTTGGTTTCCTCGTTCAGATAAGCCTCTATCGCAGTGTAAACCATCTGGCCTGAATAGGCCAAAAACCCCAACGCCAGCGCTGTAAAAAAGAGCCCCACAAGGCTTTGCCGCAGAAAGCGCATCCCAAGATCCTTTTTTAGCATTCAGTGGCAGGATTCCACCGAAATAGCTCGGGAAAGTTTATCAACTCTTCCGGTCTGTTACGAGCTTTCACGCAGCAGTGGATCACTTCCGTCGCAAATGTTCGTCCAATCTGGGCATTATCTCAACAAAGTTACAAGGCAAATGCCGGTAATCAAGTTGTTTTGAGAGGATTTCATCCCACCCGTCTTTGCATGCACCGGGGCTGCCCGGCAGTGCAAAAAGATAAGTCGCGCCCGCCACACCTCCGGTCGCGCGAGATTGCACCGCCGATGTGCCGATTTTCTGCATCGAGATGATCGTAAAGACAGTCCCAAACGCGTCGATTTCTTTTTCGTAAACATCACGGTGCGCCTCTACCGTGACATCACGCCCTGTCAGCCCAGTGCCCCCGGTAGAGATCACAACATCCACATCGTCATCCGTCACCCATGCGCGCAGTTGGTCCGCAATCTCCGCGCGTTCATCACGCAGGATCTTGCGGTCTGCCAGAACATGTCCTGCGGCAGTCAACCGATCTACCAGAACCTGACCAGAGCGGTCGTCTTCCATGTTGCGGCTGTCCGAGACGGTCAGAATGGCAATGCGAACAGGGATAAATTCTTTGCTTTCATCAATACGGGACATGGCGATCAGATCCTTTCCATGATGGCCAGTCGAACCGCCAATGCCGCGAAGATGCCGCCGGTGATCCGATCTAGCCAGACCGACAGGCCAGTCCCTGCCGACAATGCACGCCCAAGCCGCCCCGCCATCATTCCGGCAGTGGCGTTTACCAAAAAACCACCTACAGAAATAATCGCCCCAAGCAACAGGAACTGCCCCAGTATGGATCCGGCCTCGGGCAAGATAAACTGCGGTAAGAAGGCCAGAACAAACAGGATAACCTTGGGATTTGACAGGTTTACAATCAGGCCGCTGCGAAAGGCCGCGCCCTGTGCCACCTCAACCGGCTGCGCCTTTCGCTTGGGCACAGCGCAAAACGCACCCCATGCCAGATACAGAAGATAGGCCACCCCGACCCAGCGGATCACCTCAAACACGACGGGCACCTGCGCAACCAACGCCCCAAGTCCAAGCCCTGCAAGCGTCACGTGAATCATTGCGCCGACCGCCACACCTGCGCTGGCAAGTACGGCAGCGCGCGAACCTGAACGAGTCCCCTGACCGATACAAAACAGCATATCAGCGCCCGGGGTGACATTCAGAGCCAGTGCCGCCGGTACAAAGGTCAAAAGTGTAATTGCGTCAATCATGGCTTCATTGCGCCCTCAGGCGCGCTTTCAGGTCCAGAAGATCCGCCCAGGCCTGTCGTTTCTGCTGAGGCTGGCGCAACAGGAAGGCCGGGTGAAACATCGGCATTGCCGGTTTGCCCCAGGCCTGATCCCATTTGCCGCGCAAACGGGTGATCCCACGACGACCCAGCACAGCCTGGCAGCTGATGTTCCCCATCAGAACCAGAACATCGGGCTTTGCCAACGCTACATGTCGTTCCAGAAACGGCAGCATCATCGCCATTTCTGCGGGTTCCGGGTCGCGGTTTTGCGGCGGTCGCCAAGGCAGGACATTGGTGATGTACACGTTTTCCGAACGGCTCAGATCAATGGCTTCCAGCATCTTGTCCAACAGCTGGCCAGCCCGACCGACAAAGGGTTTGCCTTGCAAATCCTCATCGCGCCCCGGCGCCTCACCAATGATCATCACCCGTGCCCCCGCCTGCCCATCGGCAAACACCAGATTGCGGGCACCGCGCTTCAGGAGGCAATGGTCAAACCCTGCCAAGGCATCCTTTAGGGCTGGCAGGCTATTGCAGGCGGCCGCTGCCTTTTTTGCCTCGACGACAGGGTCGACTTCTTTTGGCTTGATAATCTGAGGAGCAGCATCGGGTTTGGCAGGCTTTTGCGCAGTTTTTTGCAAAGCATAGCGATCAACCGGCGCATCGCACAACGCGTCGGTCGCCCCAAGCTCCACCTGCCATTCCAACAGCGCCTTGGCGCTCCAATAATCCATTGCCGATTCCATGCGTTAAGCTACCCTGCCACGCGCCTGAGCGAAACCACCCGCGTTTCCATCTATTGCCAAATACGCCGACCGGAAATCTCTCCCACATAGCTCATTCTCTTTACCATTGTTTCAGCACCTTGCCCCAAACCAATGTGCCGCCTATAAGTGCCGCCAAATCCGCCGGAGCCAGGACATTGAAACCGCAATGCCTGCCCCCAAAAGGAGACTGCCCATGTCCGATGCGCCCACCTATTTCCGCCAGAACCATCTGTTGGGAATCGAGCCACTGCACCCGCTGGAAATCACCGAGATCCTTGATCTGGCAGATACCTATGTTGAGCTGAACCGGCAGACCCAGAAACATGCGGATGCGCTGGCGGGCCTTACACAGATCAACATGTTCTTTGAAAACTCTACCCGGACGCAGGCGAGCTTTGAGCTGGCAGGCAAACGTCTGGGCGCGGATGTGATGAACATGGCCATGCAGGCCTCGTCGATCAAGAAAGGCGAGACGCTGATTGACACGGCCATGACGCTGAATGCGATGCATCCGGACCTGCTGGTGGTTCGACATCCCCATTCCGGCGCGGTGGATCTGCTGTCGCAAAAGGTCAACTGTGCGGTGCTGAACGCAGGCGACGGAAAGCACGAACACCCGACACAGGCCCTGCTGGATGCATTGACCATTCGCCGCGCCAAAGGACGCCTGCACCGCTTGAACATTGCGATCTGCGGTGACATCGCCCACAGTCGCGTGGCGCGGTCCAACCTGATCCTTTTGGGCAAGATGGAAAACCGCATTCGTCTGATCGGCCCGCCGACGCTGGTGCCCGGCCATTTTGCAGAGTTCGGGGCCGAGATCTATGACGACATGCGCGAAGGCCTGAAGGATGTTGACGTGGTCATGATGCTGCGCCTTCAAAAAGAACGTATGGACGGCGGCTTTATCCCGTCCGAACGTGAATATTACCACCGCTTTGGCCTGGATGCCGAAAAACTGGCGCTGGCGAAACCGGATGCCATTGTCATGCACCCTGGCCCGATGAACCGCGGAGTAGAAATTGACGGCACAATCGCCGATGATATCAACCGCTCTGTCATTCAGGAACAGGTCGAAATGGGTGTGGCCGTGCGCATGGCTGCGATGGACCTTCTGGCGCGAAACCTCCGCCTTCGCCGCCAAGGTGAGGCCGCCTGATCCATGACGGCGCCCAAGGCCAGCAGCTCAGACCACGACATCGTGATCCCGGCCGGGGAACACGGCAAGATTCGCCTTTTCCAACTGGAGATGCGCCCGGAACAACTGGCCTTTGTCCGTGATGAGCCCGGGGCCTTGGCGCAGATCCTTGGGGTGGAAACGCTGGATATGGCGCAGGCCGATCTGTTTGATGTGGCCGATCTCGAAGACCTTGGACTGGCTGGGTATCTGACCGAAGGATGCGGGGTCGCGGTCGAAGATCTGCACTCCGAACACGCCAAACTGACATCTCTGACCGGTCCGATGCTGGTGTTGCGCTCCCGCGCCTTTGCCGGGCAGGAAACGCGCCTGACCCCTTCGGACCAGGTCTCTCTGGTGGCTACCTATCCCGAAGCATCCGCCACATGGAGCGCGCGCCCTGTGACTGCTGACAGCGCCAAACCACAGAAACCCATTGCAAAACTTCCCCCCCGCCAGGCTCGCGCCGAAGCGCGCCGCCTAGGCTTTATCTTTTTTGTGGTGGTGATGAGCCTCTTTATCCTCATCCTTGCCACGCTGATCCTGTGACCTTTGACTTGAAAGAACCTCAGACATGACGCTTCTTTTCACCAATGCCCGCCTGATTGACCCGGAAGCTGGGAGCGACAGCCTGGGGCACCTTTTGGTTCAGGATGGCAAGATCGCAGCTGTCCTGAATGAAGGCGACGCACTGCCAAATGCGGCACAGGTTGTGGACTGCAAAGGCAAATGCCTGGCCCCTGGTATCGTCGACATCGGCGTAAAGGTTTGCGAGCCCGGTGAGCGTCACAAAGAAAGCTATAAATCCGCGGGTCTGGCTGCTGCTGCCGGGGGCGTAACAACAATTGTCACACGCCCCGATACGCTTCCGACGATCGATACCCCCGAAACGCTGGAATTTGTAACCCGCCGCGCACAGGCTGATACACCTGTCAACGTGCTGGCCATGGCCTCCCTGACCAAAGGGCGCGAGGGGCGCGAAATGGTGGAAATCGGCTTTCTGCTGGATGCCGGTGCAGTTGCATTCTCGGACTGTGACAAGGTCGTACAAAATACCAAGGTTTTCAGCCGCGCGCTGTCTTACGCAAAATCCTGCGGCGCGCTGGTCATTGCCCACCCCCAGGAACCAACGCTGAGTGCTGGAGCGGCAGCGACATCTGGCAAGTTTGCAACCTTGCGCGGCTTACCTGCTGTTTCCCCGATGGCAGAACGGATGGGGCTGGACCGGGATATTGCACTGTTGGAGATGACTGGCGCCAGATACCACGCAGACCAGATCACAACCGCACGCGCGCTTCCAGCACTGGAACGTGCAAAGAAGAACGGGTTGGACATCACCGCGGGCACCTCGATCCACCACCTGACGCTGAACGAGCTGGACGTTGCGGATTATCGCACGTTCTTCAAGGTCAAGCCGCCGCTGCGCAGTGAAGAAGACCGTCTGGCCGTGGTGGATGCAGTGCGCAGCGGTCTGATTGATACAATTTCCTCGATGCACACGCCACAGGACGAGGAAAGCAAACGCCTCCCGTTTGAAGAGGCCGCGTCGGGCGCCGTCGGGCTGGAAACGCTTTTGCCCGCCGCGCTGCGGCTGTATCACTCGGATCTGCTGGATTTACCAACATTGTTCCGTGCAATGGCTTTGAACCCGGCCAAACGGTTGGGATTGGAGAGCGGGCGGCTCGCCACCGGCGCACCGGCAGATCTGGTGATGTTTGACGCGGATGTGCCCTTTGTTCTGGACCGGTTCAACCTGCGGTCAAAGTCACAGAATACGCCGTTCGACGGGCAAAAATTGCAAGGGCATGTGCTGGCGACTTATGTTGCCGGAACATGCGTATTTGAAAGGTAAACCATGCCAAGTCTCGAGATCGCCCTGCCCGCTCTGCTCCTGTGGGGTGTAATCGGATACCTGTTGGGATCAATCCCTTTTGGCCTGCTTCTGACCCGGGCCATGGGACTCGGCAATCTGCGCGAGATTGGATCGGGTAACATCGGCACAACCAATGTGCTGCGCACCGGCAGCAAGGCCGCTGCGGCACTGACACTCTTTTTGGATGGCGGCAAGGGCGCGGCGGCGGTCCTCGCGGCGCGTTTTCTGGCAGGTGAGGACGCGGCGCAGCTGGCCGGACTTTTGGCATTTGTTGGGCACTGCTTTCCGGTCTGGCTCAGATTTA
The DNA here is from genome assembly GCF_056159265.1 of Epibacterium sp. ABZ3_068. Taxonomy (NCBI): domain Bacteria; kingdom Pseudomonadati; phylum Pseudomonadota; class Alphaproteobacteria; order Rhodobacterales; family Roseobacteraceae; genus Epibacterium; species Epibacterium sp. ABZ3_068. Next base: position 1,988,440 of record NZ_JBSWUV010000001.1, on the reverse strand, counting down.
ACGGCGGAAAAGGCGTTGCCACTTTTCTCGGCCTTATGCTTGCCTTGGCCTGGCCGGTTGGGGTTGCCTGCTGCCTGACCTGGCTGGCTGCGGCCGCGCTCAGCCGTATTTCCTCGATGGGCGCACTTGTCGCGGCTGTATCCTCCCCCCTGTGGGCACTGCTCCTTGGGCACGGAAACGTGACATCGCTTGCAATTTTGCTCACGGGATTTGTGATCTGGCGTCATTTGGCCAACATAAAGCGGCTTCTAGCGGGAGCAGAACCCAAGATCGGGCAAAAATAATTCCCCAAAACCTCTCCTGTCGATCAGTGTTTTCTCATTCACCAATTGACAATACAACCATTTGAAAAATATATATCTTTTTACGTGATCTCGAAACATTAACCAATCAGTTAAGGTGCGCTTTTTCTCATTCGCACCTGCGCAAGTGCACAATCAATTTCAGTTGATTTGAACAAGATTTGGGCACCTCCCACATCTGAGAAGCGGCAGGTGAACGTCCTGCCCGACCACTCGTAACTCCAAGCTTATGAGGCAATTTTCGCCTCCTGGGCACAAGAAGGTATCATATCATGATCAAGGCAAAATCCATCCTGGGCGGCATCGCACTTTCAGTCGCCGTTGCAACGTCTACTCTTGCAGCTGGCGTTGAATACAACGCGACCTCTACCGGCCTCGCACTGCAAGGATATGATCCGGTAGCCTATTTCACCGATGGCGCGCCCACCAAGGGCAACTGGAAAATTACCTCCACATTTGACGAAGCGACCTATCGCTTTGCCACCGAAGAAAACAAAGCTGCATTTGAAAAGAACCCCGAAGCCTATATCCCGGCATACGGCGGATACTGCGCATTTGGCGCTGCTATGGGCTTCAAATTTGACGGAGACCCAACCTATTGGAAAATCGTGGACGATGTTCTGTACCTGAACCTCTCCAAAGATATTCAGGAACGCTGGGAAGGCGACATTCCGGGCTTTATCGAACGTGCAGACGTAAACTGGGATGAAATCGGAGAGAAAACCCCAGAAGAGCTGCAGGCGCAATAACGCGCTTCACCTCCTAGCCTGCCCATCACAGGTGCTTTGCCGACATCGGTTTCCGATGTCGGCTATTTTTATCAGCTGGCGGCGCGGCCAATGCCACAAACGCGCCATTGGAGAACGCCGCCCAGACCGACCGCTCAAGAAAAATGGGCGTCTCAGCGGCGCCCCTTTCCTACGTCAATTCTCAGTAGCTGTACTCAGCGTAGATCTTCGTCAGATCGCCGCCCCAGTCTCCGTGGTAGTGATCCAACAGTTCATCCGCCGGAACCTTGCCCGTCTCGACACTTTCTTTCAGCGTGTTGAGGAAGTGCGTCTCATCCGGGACGAACCCGCCCGCACTCTTGCAACCACGCGCTTGCAAACCCGCGGTCGCAATCTCCAGAACTTGGCCAGCCAGCGCTTGCATCTTGATGTTACCAACTTCGGCCTGAAGACCGGAAACGGATGCACCAACCCGCAGTGCCTCACGGGTTTCTGCGTCCCAGGTTTTAACCAGATCCCAGGCCGCATCCAACGCGGATTGGTTGTACATCAAACCAACCCAAAAGGCCGGCAATGCACAAAGACGGCTCCACGGGCCGCCATCTGCACCCCGCATTTCCATGTATTTCTTGATGCGCGCTTCAGGGAATGCCGTCGTCAGATGGTCCGCCCAGTCCGACAGTGTTGGCGTCTGCCCAGGTAAGGCAGGCAATTTGCCTTGCAGAAAGTCACGGAACGATTGGCCCAGCGCGTTGATGTATTCACCGTCGCGGTAGACAAAATACATCGGCACATCCAGTGCATACTCCACATAACGTTCGAAACCCATGCCGTCTTCAAACACAAAAGGCAGCATGCCCGTGCGGGCATCATCCAGATTGCGCCAGATCAGGCTGCGCCAAGACTTATGATCGTTTGGTTTGCCTTCAAAGAACGGCGAATTGGCAAAGAGCGCGGTCGCCACAGGCTGCAACGCCAGAGCGACGCGCAGCTTCTGCACCATGTCAGCCTCGGATCCAAAGTCGAGATTCACCTGTACTGTACAGGTGCGGCGCATCATCGCGCGCCCCATGGTGCCGACTTTTTCCATATAGTCATTCATGAGGCGATACCGCCCCTTGGGCATCAGCGGCATTTCCTCATGCGACCAAATCGGCGCAGCGCCCAATCCGATAAAGCCCACACCGATTTTGTCGGCGATGTCTTTTACCTCGCGCAGGTGCTCGTTCACCTCATCACAGGTTTCATGAATAGTCTCCAACGGAGCGCCTGACAGCTCCAGGGCACCGCCCGGCTCCAGGCTGACATTGGCACTATCCTTGGTGAGACCAATAAGCTTGCCGCTTTCGGTGACCGGATCCCAGCCATATGTGTCGCGCAGCCCTTCAAGGACCGCCACGATGGAGCGCTGCCCCTCATAAGGCAAAGGCATCAGCGTATCTTTGCAATAGCCGAATTTCTCATGTTCGGTACCGATGCGCCAATCGGCACTCGGTTTACAGCCCGACGCTAGGTATTCCGCCAATTGCTCATGGCGTTCGATAGGACCGCCGCCGGATTGTGGGATGGACATGGGAAACTCCGTCCGTTGTCTGTCTCGTTGCGCAGAAGTGGGCGGAATCGCCCAAAGTGTCAATGCAGCCGATAGTGGGCGTCGCGACTGGGAGCGCGCTCCCAGATCACGACCTGGTGAGGTCCTTTGCGATGCAGTTCCTCCAGCATGCGCTCTGTCTTGAGGCCCGGCAAGCTTGCAAACACATCAAAAAGCCCGTCGGCCCCTGCTGCGTTGACCGGAATCGCCAAGGGTGCTTGCCCCGGCTGCTCCAAGAGCCAGTGGGACGGTTTCGCAGTATGATCCAAACGCAGCCTTTCGAGTTCGGATGCGGCCACTGCCCCCCCGGTAAGCGGTCCAAAATAGGCAATTTGCCCTTCATCGACCTTCACCACTCCAGGTCCGCTCCCGCCCAAGCGAAAGCGAAGCCTTTGTCCGCCAATGACGGCAACAACAACGGCAATCAGCAGGAAAGCCCAGCCCGTGACCTGCCAGAACCCAAACCCAAAGAACACCCAGCGCAGGCCAACAAGAGCAAGAGCTGCCGCAGCGATCAATTCACGCCAATGCCACATTGCGGCGCGGGCTTCGGGTCGAATAAAGCTCATGTGCGTGCCTCCACAGTGACTGTGCGGATGGTTTGTGCTTCCCGAAACAGCATCAGCGCAAATTTTCCCGCCGGTTGGAAGCCAACCGCGCGATAGGCCGTCGCCGCCGCCTCATTTGCTGCGAACAACACCGCCCGTGTCGCACCGGCTTCGCGGGCCTTGGCCAAATGCATCGCAACCGCGTGGCGTGCATGTCCCCGTCCACGTAATTCTGGTGGCGTGAACACGCCGCCGATTTGCACGACGCCGCCGATATTCGCGCTGAATCCAGTCATTGCAACGGGTTCCCCCTCAACCAGGAGAATGCGGTGACTGTCTTTCGCAAGGTATCTCTCAACTTCCCGCTGCGCAGCCTCTCGTGCCTTTTCTTTGCCCACCCCAAGAGCTTCACGATCAAAGTGGGCACGCCAGTTCACAGCAAGGCTGCGGTCAATTGCCGCCAAAGGCACCAGTTGATCACCCGCACGCGGACCGATTTGCACTTGATCCAACTCGAGGTGAAATCCAAGGTCATCGCTATCCCGCGTCATCGGCGCGCAATACAACCCAGCCGCAACGGAAAAGGCGCGGATCTGGGGCGCATCTCCCAGCAGCCCGCTCACCTTGCGGCCTCGGATCAGCTGGGCAGCAGCGGCCCAAACCTCACGTTCTACGCCCGGCGCCTGCAACAAAACACTACCGGAGTTCGAAATCGCAAAGACGCCTTGCTGGCTCTCCAACACCCAAAGGTTCAAACCATAGGGCGCCTCCGACCCTAACCCGTGATCGCGCAAATTGATGAGCAAAAACATAGAGCTTTGAACATGATCGAACAAAAACCGTTCGACCCAACCCAAATCCTCTTCTGTTGCGGCGCGCCACATCTCACCAATCTCCCAAACTTTTCTGCCAAAGCGTCATCGCCGCCACGGCAGCAGTATCGGCCCGCAGGATACGGGGACCGAGGCTTACCACATGCGATTGTTTGAGCGTATGCAAGCGGTTCCGTTCCCCGTCAGAAAAGCCACCTTCAGGGCCGATCAGAATAGCCCATGGCGCGTCCCTGTGGACGTCTGCCGCGAGTTCCAGCGCATTGCCGGCCTCCGCCTCGTCACAAAACATCAACTGGCGTTCCTCGGGCCAATGATCCAGTAGGCGTGCCAGTTTTTGCAGATCTGCCACTTCGGGCACATAGGTACCGCCACATTGCTCGGCCGCTTCAACCGCATGGGCCTGCAACCGGTCCTGACGGATCCGCTCGGAATTGGTGAACTCCGTCTGCAAAGGCAAGATTCGGGCCGCCCCCATCTCGGCGGCCTTTTCCACGATAAAATCGGTGCGCGCCTTTTTGATTGGCGCAAACAGCAGCCAAAGGTCTGGTGGCATTTGCAGCGGTTTGGTTTGTTCCACGCAGTTCAGCAGCCCGGCGCGCTTGCCCGCCTCGGCGACTTTACACGTCCATTCCCCATCCCGCCCATTGAACAGTGCGACATCTGCGCCCACTCCAAGGCGCATCACCCCAAAGAGGTAATGTGCCTGCTCCCGATCAAGAGGAACCGATTGCCCTGCCCCCAAGGGGTGCTCTACATACAGTCTGACTTTTGCACTCATGGAAGCTTACATATGCAAGGCAACGCCCCAACACCAGATGGTCAGGTCGCAGATGCGGTCAAAGGGAACTGGGTCGACACACTCGCACCAGAATGGAGCCGCCCCTATCTGCGGCTCAGCCGGGCGGATCGTCCTATCGGCACCTGGTTGTTGTTGATCCCCTGCTGGTGGGGACTGGCGCTTGCCATCCTGTCGGATCAGACACCACGTTGGGAAGATCTATGGATCGCGGCGGGCTGCGCTGCCGGAGCCTGGCTGATGCGGGGGGCCGGATGCACATGGAACGACATCACCGACCGCAAATTTGATGGGCAAGTTGAACGCACCCGATCCCGCCCCATTCCTTCCGGTCAGGTTACCGTCAAAGGAGCCGTTTTCTGGATGGGGTTACAAGCTTTTCTGGGAGCGGCGATCCTATTTACGTTTAACTGGGTGGCCATCGCAATGGGGGTCCTGTCACTGATCCCGGTTTTGATCTACCCCTTCGCCAAACGCTTCACTTGGTGGCCACAGGTTTTTTTGGGGCTAGCCTTCAACTGGGGAGCGATGCTGGCCTGGGTCGCACACACGGGCAGTCTGCATTGGGCACCGGTCTTGCTGTATATTGCAGGCATCGCCTGGACGCTGTTTTACGACACGATCTATGCGCATCAGGACACCGAAGACGACGCTTTGATCGGCGTGAAGTCCACCGCCCGTCTGTTTGAAAACGAGACCCCAAAGTGGTTGCGCCGCTTTATCGTTGCAACAGTCTCCATCATGGCGCTGGCCGTATTGGCAGTACTTGGAACCGATGGCTCTCCGATTGCGCTGGCCCTTGCATTGGCAGCTCCTTGGGCAATGGGATGGCATATGACATGGCAATTGCGGAGTTTTGATTCGCAGAACAACGAGAGGCTGCTGCAACTTTTTCGCCTCAACCGAGATACCGGCTTGATTCCGCTTATCTTCTTAATTCTGGCCCTGTTCGCCTGATTGAAAACAAAACATATCGCCGTTATGACATTTGCGAACAATTAAGGGACTGACCAGTTTATGCGGCTACCTTCTGTGCTGATTACGGGGGCAACCTTTGCCACAGCCGCCGCGCTGAGCATAGTGGTAGCCGGTTTTGCGGCCACAGGTATGGAGCGCGGGAGTGAAACCGCAGTCCGGCAGGTTTTGGACAAAGGTGGCTTTGGCTGGGCAGAAGTAACAGCAGACGGGCTGCGCGTGGTCCTGGAAGGTACGGCCCCTGACGAGGCTAGTCGTTTTGGAGCTGTGAGCCAGGTGGGCACCGTGGTCGACACCTCCCGGATCATTGATCAGATGCATGTCACCCCGTCCCGGGGCATAGCACCTCCCAAGTTTTCAGCCGAAATTCTGCGGAATGATTCCGGAATTTCCATCATTGGACTGGTGCCTTCTGGCACGGACAGAGAACGCGTGATCGGCCGTATGGAACATCTGGTGGGTCCAACACGCGTCGCGGATTTCCTGGAATCGACCACCTATGCAGCGCCAAAGGGCTGGCCCGCAGCAATGCGGTTTGGGCTTGAGGCGCTTGAAATCCTTCCAAGTTCAAAAATATCAGTCAAACCGGGTGTTGTCGCGATTACGGCGACGACAAACAGCCCTGAGGAAAAGCGCAAACTGGAAGAGCGCCTGAACCGGATGGCCACCGGTGGCCTGCGCCTGTCGCTGGATATAAAAGCGCCACGACCGGTTATCACACCCTTCACCCTGCGCTTTACCCTCGATGAAAATGGCGGTCACTTTGATTCCTGCTCCGCCGAAAGCGAAGAAAGCCGCGACCTTATCCTGCGCGCCGCGCGCAAAGCCGGGCTGAGCGCCGGAGAAGAGTGCACGATCGGCATGGGGGTCCCTTCCCCAAACTGGTCGCGCGCTGTGAGCGAAAGTCTGGAAAGCCTGACGGAACTTGGCGCGGGCACCGTTACATTGGCCAATGCAGATATCACATTGGCCGCAGTTCAGGGTACGGACCAAGCCCTGTTTGACCGAGTGGTCGGCAAGCTGGAAAGCAAACTGCCCGAAGTGTTTGCCCTGCACGCCGTTCTCCCGCCCCCAGAAGCCCAAGGGGACGAAGAGCTTCAAGAATTCACAGCAACTCTCAGCCCGGAAGGGCAGGTTTTGCTGCGCGGTTATGTTGTTGATCAAACCCAGCGCGCTCTGACCAACAGTTTCGCACAGGCACGGTTCGGCGCCGGGCGCGTACACAGCGCCGCCCGCCTGATGGAACAGTTGCCAGTGGACTGGAACATGCAGGTTTTGTCAGCGCTCGAAGCTCTGTCTTATTTGCAGCGCGGGCTGGTAACAGTGACGCCACAGCTCATTGTGGTACGGGGCGTGAGCTTTAATGAAGATGCCTCTGCCGAGATGGCAAAACTCTTCTCCACGCGCCTGGGCGAACGGGCCTCGTATGAGCTGGACATCACATATGAAGAGCCGCCCATCCCCGACGACCAACCGTTGACTCCAGAGCAATGCCAAAAACAACTTACCGCTATTCAGGACAGTGGCAAAATCGCCTTTGAGCCTGGATCGGCAACAGTAGCCGCAGGCAGCAGTTCGACACTGGACCAGATCGCTGCCGTTCTTGAAAACTGCGGCCCTATACAGCTGGAAATCCAGGGCCATACAGACAGCCAAGGCCGCGAGGCCATGAACGAACGCCTCAGCCAATCTCGTGCGCAATCGGTCCTGAATGAGCTGCGGGCCCGCCGCATTCCAACCCTGACCTTTGTCGCCAGGGGGTATGGCGAAACACAGCCCATCGCCGATAACGAGACCGAAGACGGTCGCGAAGCCAACCGGCGGATTGTCTTTCAAGTCCTGAACAGTCAAGAAACGGTTGAGGACGAAGCTGAGGCAAGCACTGACGCCATCGAACAGACCGCAGCAGAAGAAGACGGCGAAATCGAAGGATCCACAGAATGAACCGGACTGAGTTTATCATCACCACCGCGATTATTCTCTTCGTGGCTTTTACCTTAGGCTGGTTTGCGAATTGGCTGGTGCATCGTTTTACACGCGTCAAACAAAGTGACGTGGCGGATCTGGACCGGATGAGTCAAGAGCTGCATGCGGCAGAAGAGACCCGTGATCAGGCCATAACCTATTTGCAGCAGCGCGAGGCTGAGCTGGTAAACCAGCTGACACAGACGGATGCAGAATTGCGCGCGACCATGGATGGTCTTCGCGATGCCCGCCGCGAAGCGGAAGAGCTGCGCAACCAGCTGGGACGCTGACACCTAGATGCGCGGCTTTACCCGCGCGCGTTCATACGGTGTTTCATATCAGGCGGCGCTAAAAGGACTCCGATGGCCCGTGCGATCTGCCGCATATCCTTTTTGTTTTGCCGGGACCAGATACGGGGAACACAGCTCAATGATGCCAGGGCACCAATTGCCCCACCCGTTGCCGCGGGAATAGGTGCCCCCAAATAGGCAAACGCGCTCCGGGCGTTCATCACATCACATGAGCGCGGGAAACCGGCGAACCCTGTGTTTGAAACGGAAATCATTTCCGCACCACGCATGACCTGCGCGCAATATGAACCAGCTCCCGGCACCGACTGCCAGCGAAGCACGTCTTCTGTGTCATTGAAAACCCCGACACATAGGGAAAGTGGCGGAGTCTCCGGAGAAAAATCAGGAAAAGCGACGCTTATACATGAAACAGAGACACGGTTTGCGGCGACGGCCATCAATCGTTCGATCTCGTCCATTCTTAACACCTACGACACAACACACTACAAAAAAACTGGGCGTAGTCTGATGACTCTAAGGTTAAGAATTGGATGACGTAAATGAAACTCGGGCGGGCACCGTTTCGATGACACCTTATTTTATGATAATGTCACCATCTCTTCAACGCAGCTTCGTCAACGTCCTTCGCCGCAACCCAATCTGCGCTGCCGTCGTTCAGGATTTCCTTTTTCCAGAACGGCGCGCGGGACTTCAGGTAGTCCATCAGATATTCCGCCGCTTCAAAGGCATCCTTGCGATGGCGGGAAGCTGTAGCGACCATCATAATTTGATCTCCCGGAGACAGACGGCCATGGCGGTGAATAACCAGCGCATCGACCAGTGACCAACGGTCAATTGCGTCTTGCGCAATCTTTTCAAGCGCCTTTTGGGTCATGCCAGGGTAATGTTCTATCTCCATCACGGTCATAGCGCCAGCATCAGCTTCGCGCACCACACCAGTGAAGGTCACAATCGCCCCAGCGCCTTTTGCAGCTGAGGTGAATTCAGACGTCTCAACACCCACATCAAAAGGTGCTGCCTGGACTTCGACCCGCATCGGTTCAGCCTCCTGTCATCGGAGGGAAGAAGGCCACTTCACGCACGCCGTCCAAGGGAGCATCAAAGTCGCTCAACTCTTGATCCAAAGCGACCCGTAACGCCGAGATGTCAGCAAATGCTGCCTCATAACGCTCCTCCCGGGTTTTCAGCTCCTCCACCAGATCCATCACTGTGACCGCCGAAGTCTCGATCTGTTCCCGCGGCAGGCCAATCCGTTCCCGCACCCAGGCAAAATAGAGGACATTCATCATGCAGGTTCCTTCAAATGGGGCAACGCTTTGCGCAGGTAATCCGCGCCAGTCACAAAGGTAAGGATTGCTGCGAGCCACAACAACCAAAGCCCAATACGGCCACTCCAAATCAGCCCTTCAAACATCAGACGGATATTAAGCGTGTCCTCGACCTTTCCTGCCATGATCTGATCAACCATCTCCTGGTCCATGCCCCAGACCGACATGCCGAGATAGTGTTCAAAGATTCCCCGGCTGAACAAAACAGCGATGGCCACCATCTGAACCGTCGTTTTCCATTTCGCGAGTTTTGTGACCTTTAGCGTTCCCGCCGTATCGCCGAGATATTCGCGCAAACCCGAGACAAAGACCTCCCTGAACAAAATCACAGTCGCGGGCAGCACCAACCAGGGGATCCAGTTCATGTCCGAATAGCCGACAACAACCATCAGTGCGACCACAACCATCGCCTTGTCTGCAATCGGATCCAGCATCGCGCCTATCTTGGTTTCCTGCTTCCAGGCACGCGCAAGGTAGCCGTCAAACCAATCGGTGATCGCCGCCCCCATGAACAGTAACAGCGCCAGCCAGTCGGCCAATGGGCGCGCGAAATACAGAAACATGATCGCCACACCGGGCGCTGCAAGCAACCGCAGGGTGGTCAGAATATTTGGCAGGTTCCATTTCATGGTTCCCTTCCTACAGCGTGGTTAATGCTGCGAAAAGAGCCATCGCCCCAGCTAAGGCATTTTGACCAAGAAAGTGTTGATCAAGCAGGCTGCCCAGGTGGTCCGGGCAATGTTCCCCAAGATTTGCCTCTCCTCTCGACGGTGCATGCGGACAGACCACCGCAGTCGCCAGAATGGTGCAACTATCTACTTGGCACATATGCCCGCATAAGACCTGTCACAGGACTTCGGCTTGAGAACACTATGTGATTGATGTGTCCAGCAAGGCGCCCCGTTTCTCTCCGTGATGGGTCGCGTGGTCGAGTTTACGGTGGATCTCGTTCAGACGTTCCCGTTCGATAAAAAAGTAATTGTTGATCAAATGTTTCAGGTCTTCTTCGGCCATTTTCTCGGCATCGCGTTCAGTTTCCGCCAACCCCTTGCCACGCAACTTGTCGAGTTCTTTGGCAATTTTCTCACTCTCCTTTTTTGCCTTGTCGACATGCTGGGCCTCATGCACCAATGCAGCCGCATAAAACCTGTACCATTCCACCAAGGCACGCGGGGAGAGACCGCTGACGCTGCGCTTGGGGCATTTGATCGAAGGCGTCAGGATCAGTTTCAGCGTTTTGATTTTGAACGTGACCTCAAACCAGCCGGTTTTCTTGTCAACCTTGGGCTTGCCGTCGGCCCCATATTTGCCCTTGGTGACTTCCGCATCCAGCGCGGTAGTGGTGAGAAACGCCACCTTCTTGTTGTCATTGGGATCTTTGGGACCGGATTTTTTGATGCTCTTGGCAATGTCAGTAAGGGTCTTACCCTTCACTGAATAAGTCTCATAGGTCACGGTTTTCACAGTTAGCGAAACGGGCATAAATCACACCATACTTAGGAACACACCTGGCGACCATACCCCAAAGGGAGAAGGTGCGATATCCGCGCCTTATTCAGCCCCGTGAAAGTGATCATAGATCCTTTCAGCCAGTGCTTCTGAAATACCGTCCACCGCTTTGAGGTCCAAGAGGTTCGCCCTAGTAACCGCCTTGGCGCTGCCAAAGTGTTTCAGCAATGCGCGTTTCCGGGCAGAGCCCACGCCCGGCACATCGTCCAGCGGGTTTGCAGCCATGGCCTTTGCCCGTTTCGCCCGATGTGTCCCAATTGCAAACCGGTGCGCCTCGTCCCGCATACGCTGAATAAAGTAAAGAACAGGGTCATTTCGCTGCAAGGCAAAGGGGCGCTGCCCAATACGGTGGAACTCTTCCTTGCCGTGATCACGATCCACGCCTTTGGCAACACCGACCATCGGTATGTCCTGCACCCCGTGTTCCGCCATAATCTCTGCCACGGCGCTGACCTGACCTGCCCCACCATCAATGAGCAGCAAATCCGGCCACATCCCTTTGTCGCGGTCGGGATCCTCTTTCAACAGACGCGAGAAGCGACGGTTCAACACCTCTTTCATCATGCCAAAGTCATCACCGGGAACCAGATCGTCTCCTTTGATATTAAACTTCCGATAGGCGTTTTTCATAAACCCTTCGGGACCCGCCACAATCATTCCGCCTACCGCGTTCGTCCCCTGAATATGCGAGTTGTCGTAGACCTCGATCCGGCTCGGCGCCTGCTCCAGGCCAAAGGCTTCGGCAATGCCACGCAGCAGTTTGGCCTGGGTGGCGGTTTCCGACATCTTACGCGCCAGGCTTTCGCGGGCATTGCGCACAGCACCGGCCACCAACTCTGTCTTTTCCCCACGCTGGGGCACGATGATCTCAACCTTGTGGCCCGCCTTGTCCGTCAGCGCTTCGGTCATCAGATCAGCGTTCTCCATGGCATCCGACAGGATTAGCTGTCTCGGCGGCTCCTTGGTGGAATAGAACTGGCCGACGAAGGCTTCCATCACCTCCGCCGGGGAATTGTCCGCGTCGATACGCGGGTAGAAATCCTGGTTCCCCCAGTTCTGATTGGCGCGAATGAAGAAGACCTGCACACAGGCCTGCCCTTTCTCGATGTGAAGACCGATGATGTCCGCTTCGGTAACGCCCCGTGGGTTGATACCCTGGCTCGATTGCACCTGCGTCAACGCCTTGATCCGGTCGCGCAGGGCCGCTGCGCGCTCAAACTCCATCGCTTCGGAGGCTGCCATCATTTGCTCGGCAAGATCTTCCTGAACCTTGGTGGACCGGCCGGACAGGAACCGCTCTGCATCCCGCACGCTCTGGGCATAGTCTTCTGCGGAAATCAGCCCGACACAGGGGCCAGAGCAGCGTTTGATTTGATACTGCAGGCAGGGACGGGAGCGGGTCTCAAACATGCTGTCCGAGCAGTTCCGCAGCAAAAACGCCTTTTGCAGCTGGTTCAAGGTACGGTTCACCGCGCCTGCGCTGGCAAAAGGACCAAAATAGCTGCCCTTCTCCTTACGTGCCCCGCGATGTTTCTTGAGTTGCGGAAATCCGTGCTCTTTCCCAACAAGGATATTCGGAAAGCTTTTGTCGTCCCGCAGCAGCACGTTATATTTCGGCTTTAGCTGCTTGATCAGGTTCTGTTCAAGCAGCAGCGCCTCCGTTTCCGTCCGTGTTGTCAAAAACATCATCGACGCCGTGAGCGAGATCATTTTCTCGATCCGGGGACTGTTGCCGGGCCTCGTGTAATTGCTGACACGTGCCCTCAGATTGCGAGCTTTACCCACATAAAGCACCCTGCTCTCGGCGTCCAACATCCGATACACACCGGGCGATCCGTCCAGTGTTCTGACATAGCGCTGGATCACATCATATCCGGTTTTGGGTCTGCTTTCCGGCTGTGACGCATCAGAGGTATTCGGAGGTAATTCTGTCATACTCAATCTCATAGAATCCCCCGTCGGCCGCTGCAATGATCCGCACAAAAAGGCAAGGCGAAACAAGTCCACGAAACCTGGGGATAAACCTGATGATATCTTCTGGCTATCTACCATTTTCCCTTATTTCAAAGAGGCTTTGGTGATTTGCCTAATTTTTAATCAACAACATAAGGTCATATTTTCAAAGGAATTTTTTTACTGTTCCGGTAAGCCATTGAGTCAGGTGACTGTTTTGTAACGACCACACTACGAAAGCGTGAAGTATGTACATTATTCCGCCGCGTTAAGGTTATGTTAACATATTTAAACGCAAATCAGGCTCCATTCGTGCAGGTTTCCCCAGTGGACATCTGCACCTAGAACAATGTTTTTACAGTGTTTTTACGTAAAAAAGGGTCCGAAACTTACGTTTCGAACCCTCGCATTCCCAGCGTCTCACCCTAAAGCAGAACTGCGAGATAGGCCACGTAAAGCACGCTGAGGCCAATCCCCCAAGAGCGCGTTATATCCTGCTTTAAAAAGACAAAGGGGATCAGAATCAAAGATGACGCCAGCATAATCCAAAGATCAAAACGCAGGAATTCGGGGTCTACAGGGATCTTGCCCACAAATGTCGTGATGCCAATGATCGCCAACAGGTTGAACATATTGGAGCCAATCACATTGCCCAACGCCACATCCGCCTGTTTGCGGATCGCCGCCATGGACGTCGTTGCCAGCTCCGGCAAAGACGTACCAACCGCAACCAATGTTAACCCTATGACCGTTTCGCTTATCCCGTAGGTGCGGGCAATGATTGTTGCATTGTCGACCAAAAGATCCGCCCCCAAAGGCAAACCGATCAACCCCAGCAACAGATAAGCAGCAATACGCCAGGAGGGCATATCAGGGTCCGCTTCTTCAAGATCTTCGAGTTCCTCGGCTTCACCATTCTTGCGATGCCGCTGCGCCTCTCGCGCTGCCATGAACAGGATCACCGCAAGCACAGCGAGCAGAATAATCCCGGAGAACACCGTGAACTCTCCCAGAAAGGCCAGCGCGATAAACAAAATCGTAGCGCCCAACATCAGAAGGTAGTTCTTGCGTGTGTCACATTCGCTGGTGTGTAGCCCCGCAAATACCGCTGGAAGCCCTAAGACCAACAAGACATTCGCCGTATTTGAGCCAACCACATTGCCAAGGGCGATCCCCGGCGCATTGTCTTCCACGGCTGAAATTGCGATCAGCAGCTCAGGCGCGGACGTCCCGAATGCAACAATTGTCAAGCTGACGATCAGCGCAGGCACACCAACACGCAGGCTCAAGTTTACCGCTCCGCGCACCAGCGCATCGCCTGCCAAAAGCAGGACCACCAGCCCAAAGGCTGAGTAAAGCCATGGCATCATGTGCCACGTCCTCCATCTTCACAGGCGCAGGGGCCCTTGCCTATTTTGAAGCGTTTACACCGAGGACACCGCGGAGACGCAAGCCTCCCCTTTCCCGGAACGCGCAATTTCCCGAACATGGCCAACACAGCCATAGCAACCAAAAAAAGGGCAACGATCTTCGAAAGCACCTCTAAAGACCAAAGCGTGCAAACGATGCACGCTCCTCGATCTGTGTCAGGGCATCTTCCGCGACGCGCATACCCAGACGGCTGAGCAACGGCCGTTTTACGCCATGAACACGGAAACGAACTTTCTTCCCGAACCGTTCCTGCATCTGCGGTTTGAGATGGCCGATGCCATCAATCAGCCCCAGCGCCTTTGCACGCTTGGCCAGCCAGATCTCTCCGGTGAAGAGATCCGCATCTTCCTTTAGCTTGTCACCACGCCGCGCTTTGACATGGGCAATAAATGTCTCGTGAATATCGCCCAGCAGTGTCTTCAGACGCGTGACATCCTCTTCCTGTTCTGGGCGGAAGGGGTCCAGCATCGATTTGCTTTGGCCCGCCGTGTGAACGCGACGCTCGATCCCTTGGCGTGCCAGAAACACATGGGCGCCAAAGCCGGCCGAGATCACACCGATGGACCCCACCACCGAAGACTCATCGGCCCAAATCTCATCAGCAGCAGCGGCCAGCCAGTAACCACCGGATGCGGCAACATCTTCGACAAAGGCATAAACCGGAACATCCAGGTCTTCGGACAAACGGCGAATACGCGCCCCGATGAGCGAGCTTTGAACAGGCGATCCCCCGGGCGAATTGATTTGCAGGGCGACGGCCTTGGGCTTTCCTTTTCGAAAGGCTTTTTCCAAAACGCCGGCAAGGCTCGCGTCATTCAGCGTGCCACGGCCTGCACCGCCGATTGCTCCAGACAGGCGAACAACGGCCACAAGGGGTGGTTTTTTCACAAAAGGCAGCTTGAGTGTCATGGCGCCCATGTAGAGAGCCGAAGCCTACGAAACAAGGTCAGGGTTGGTCGATAAATTGACTGTTTGGCAATTTGGTCGCAAGGCCGAAGCATTCCTGCAACGCTTATCCGCTCCATTGGGGTTTGTACGCGAAACGCAGCACAAGCAGCGCAACCGCGCCGCGCGTGAGCGCGGCGCTTGGCCCAACGGGTTTTGTGGCCCAATGGGCCATTAAACCGGGCGGGAGCGTCACCGCTCTGTGCAGAAAGACGAGATGCGGGACGCGTTCAAGATCTGATCCGCCAGCCTGTCCTGAAAATCCATGCGATAACCGCAAGGCACAGCATTGTGAACCCGCCAATCGCCGCAAGACTAATCACCACCGGTACATCCGCCGCATCAAAGAAGGACCATCGAAAACCTGAGATAAGGTAAACAACTGGATTGAACAGGGTGATACTCTGCCAGATCGGCGGCAACATAGAAATTGAGTAAAATGCCCCTCCCAGAAACACCAGAGGTGTAACCACCAAAAGCGGCACCAGTTGCAACTGTTCAAAACTGCGGGCCCAGATCCCGATGATAAAGCCCATCAGCGCAAAACTGAGACTGGTCAGTATCATGAACAAAATCATTGCCCCGGGGTGCGCAATCGGCAGATCCACAAAAAGAGCTGCGGTTCCCAAGATGACCACACCAATGAACAAGGATTTGGTTGCAGCTGCCCCGACATAGCCCAAGACAATTTCGCGATGATCAACGGGCGCGGACAGCAGTTCGTAAACCGTTCCCAGGAATTTGGGAAAGTAGATACCAAAAGACGCGTTGGAGATGCCCTGTGTCATCACGCTCAACATGATCAGGCCCGGCACGATAAAGGCTCCGTATTGAATCCCTTCGACCTCCTCGATCCGGCTGCCAATTGCAGAGCCGAACACCACAAAATAAAGCGATGTCGACAGGACTGGTGACAGGAAGCTCTGCATAAGCGTGCGCCAGAACCTGGCCATCTCGAAACGGTAGATCGCATATACGCCGTGCCAGTTCATGCCGCATGCTCCCCTTCATGGACCAGCCCGACAAAGATCTCTTCCAGACTGCTTTGTCGGGTCTGCACATCCGCCAGCACCAATCCAGACTCTGAAATGGCATTGAGCAACGTTGTGATCCCGGTCCGGGCCCCTTTGGTGTCATAGGTGTAAATCAGCGAGCTGCCGTCGTTCCCTAGAGACAGGTCAAACGCCAAAAGCGCCGGTGGCAGCTCTGCCACTGGCTCGGTCAGCTGCACCTCCAGCTCTTTCTGCCCCATCTGCGCCATCAAACGCTGTTTATCCTCAACAAGCAGGATCTCCCCGCGTCGGATCACACCGATACGATCTGCGATCGCTTCCGCCTCTTCGATGTAATGGGTCGTCAGGATGATGGTCACACCAGCAGCTTTCAACTCGCCAACGATATCCCACATGTCCTTACGAAGCTCGACATCAACCCCCGCCGTCGGCTCGTCCAGAAACAGGATCTTGGGTTCGTGGCTCAACGCTTTGGCGATCAAGACCCGGCGTTTCATGCCGCCTGAAAGCTCGTTAATCTTGGCGTTGCGCTTGTCCCACAAGGACAGCTTCTTCAAGATCTCTTCTATCAGGGCATCGTTACGGGGCTTTCCGAATAATCCCCGTGAAAAACGAACCGTATTGATGACCTTCTCAAAGGGTTCCAGGTTGATTTCCTGTGGAACAAGACCAATCAGGTTGCGCGCCGCGCGGAACGCGCGCTGGCTGTCAAACCCGCCAACGGTCACAGTACCACCTGTCGGAAGGGTGATCCCGCAAATGGTGGAAATCAGCGTCGTCTTTCCCGCTCCATTGGGGCCAAGAAGCGCAAGGATCTCCCCTTCTTCGATTTCAAGATTTACGCCTTTGAGCGCTTCAAACCCATTTTCATAGGCCTTGCGCAGGTCGCGGACAGACAGAATGGCAGGCATGTGGCCTCCGTTCACAATTGCTTGATGTCCAAGACCTTAACTGCTCTGCCACCTGCGCACCACAGACCACCACGCGCAGGTTTCTGTGCGCTAATGCAGGCTTGTAGCGCAGGGAGAACTCCTTACGCGCCCAACGTTCCAGAACGAAAATCTCAGTTAAAGATCCGTTTGAACCAGCCCTTTTGAGGCACCTCCTCCAAGGTTTCGGCGGTTTTTTCTATGGCCTCTTCTGTCTGCGCTGGCTCACCAGCAACTTCCGGCTCCAACGCCTCCTGCAGATTGACAAAGAACTGATCAGCCATCTTTTTCGCAAATCCGTCGATCAAACGACTGCCCAATTGCGCCAGCTTCCCTCCGACCTTGGCTTCTACATCATAGGACAAGAGCGTTCCTTTTTCGGATGGCTCAAGTGTAACCGCAGCCTGCCCCTTGGCAAACCCCGCTGCGCCGCCTTTGCCCTCGCCGGTTAACGTCAACTTCTGACCTTCAACAAGGTCCGACATCTCCACACGGCCTTTGAAGGTCGCCTGCACCGGGCCCACTTTCTGTGTCACAGTAGCGGCATAGCCCTCTTCAACATTGCCTGTGACTTCTTTGGCACCGGGCACACATTGCACCAAAACCTCGGGCGACAACAGCGCGGCATAAACAGTTGCCGGATCCGCTGCGATCTCCTTCTGATCGTTCATCTTCATGCTGTTTCCTCCCTATCGGCGCCCCTTCTCCTCCATCAGAAGACACGCCTAAAGAGAGTCTAGCACAAGACCAGCCGATTTGCGCTTAAACTAAAAGCGTAGTTGACCCAAAGGGCGACATTTGAACTATTGCGGTTTTGAACCGGATTTTGCTGCCGCAGAAGCGGCCTTCATCCGTTTCAGCAATTCCGCCTTCTTTTCACGCTGCGCATCTGTGACCTTGGGAGCAATCTTTGCATCCCGGTCCCTATGGCGCGGCTTGTTGGAGCCGATCTTTGGCGCACCCATCCGTCCGTAATCCATCGAAGCCTACTCCCCTTACACCCGGCTTTCACGCACCGTATCGATCATCAGCTGCACGTTATCCGGATCGGCGTCCGGTGTAATTCCGTGGCCTAGGTTAAAGATATGAGGCCCTTGGCTGAAAGCTCTTACAATGCGGCGAGTATCGTCGACCAACGCTTGCCCGCCTGTCACCATATGGCGCGATGCCAGGTTGCCCTGTACGCAACCATCGATCTGCACATGTGCGGCAGCCCACTCCGGATCAACCGAATTGTCCAATGCCACACAATCCACGCCGGTCGCCTTGGCAAAACCCACGTATTTTTCACCCGCCTCACGCGGAAAACCAATCACGGGCACCGTGGGGTGGCGTTCTTTTAAGGCCGCTGTAATCTGTCGGCAGGGTTCCAGAGCATATTTCTGGAAGGCATCCCCTTTGAGGGATCCCGCCCAGCTGTCAAAGATCTTCACCACTTCCGCACCCGCTTCGATCTGCTTCGACAGATACTCAATTGTGGCAATGGTAATACGCTCCATCAGCGCATCAAACACGGCTGGGTTCTCTTGCATCAACGCATGTGCGGGGGCCTGATCCGGTGTGCCGCGACCTGCGATCATGTAGGTGGCAACGGTCCAGGGCGCACCGGCAAAGCCGATCAGGGTCGTCTCTGAGGGCAACTCGTGCGAGAGAATTTTCACCGTCTCATAGATCGGGTTGAGAGTTTCGTGAATGTCATCCTTGCCACAGAGCTTGTCGAACTCGGACTGGGTTGTCAGTGTGGACAGGCGTGGCCCTTCCCCTGTCACGAACCACAGATCCGCCCCCAGCGCCTGGGGCACCAGCAGGATATCAGCAAAAAGGATTGCCGCATCAAATCCATAGCGGCGAATGGGCTGCAATGTGACCTCGGCTGCCAGATCGGAGTTGTAGCAAAGCGACAAGAAATCCCCAGCCTCGGCACGGGTCGCGCGATACTCCGGCAGGTAACGTCCAGCTTGCCGCATCATCCAGATCGGCGGCACCTCTTGGGTTTCACCAGCCAGCGCGCGCAGCAGTTTCTTTTGTTCGACCATCGGGTATCCCTCACATTCGCGTCTCCCTGAGGTCCGCTGTCAGCGGCAAATTGTCAAGGGCAGCAGCAGCGGCGCTTGCCATGGCAAATCGCCGCGACTAATGATCTCGCCTATGACACTGACCCTGCCCTCCCCCGCCTCGCCCCTCAAAATCGGCACACGTGGTTCGCCTTTGGCACTAGCCCAGGCGTATGAGACCCGGTCGCGACTGATGGCTGCGTTCGATCTGCCCGAAGAGGCATTTGAGGTGGTGGTGATCAAAACCACCGGCGACAACCGCGCCATGATTGAGGCAGACAGGCCGCTCAAAGAGATCGGCAACAAGGGCTTGTTCACCAAAGAAATCGAAGAGGCCATGCTGGCAGGTCATATTGATATTGCTGTGCATTCCTCCAAAGACATGCCCGTTGAGCAGCCAGCGGGGCTGATTCTGGATGTTTTCCTGCCCCGCGAAGACGTGCGTGACGCTTTTGTGTCCCCGGCCTATTCGGCCATTGCGGATCTTCCAGAAGGGGCGGTGGTCGGCACCTCCTCTCTGCGCCGCCGGGCGCAACTGTTGAACAAACGCGCGGACCTCACAGTGGTAGAATTTCGCGGCAACGTGCAAACGAGGCTGAAGAAACTGGCTGATGGTGTAGCAACCTGCACTTTTCTGGCGCAAGCCGGATTGAACCGTTTGTCAATGGAGAGCGTCCCCGCAACACCGGTTGAGGTCGACGACATGCTGCCAGCCATCGCCCAAGGGGCAATCGGCATAGAACGCCGCTCTGATGATTCACGTGCCGCAGATTTGCTGGCAGCCATTCACCACACAGAAACTGCGCAACGACTGGCAGCCGAGCGCACATTACTGGCCGGTTTGGATGGGTCATGCGAAACGCCGATTGCAGGCCTGGCCACTGTCATTGGATCCAGCCTGACGTTGCAAGGTCAAGTTTTACGCCCTGATGGCTCGGAAGCGATAAACGCAACGCTTAACGGCGATCTCTCAGATGCAGAAGCGCTTGGTCAAGAAATGGCACAGGTTCTTCTGGCAAAAGCAGGTCCCGGCTTTTTCGACTGGCGTTAAGTTTAGCTCTTTGATCACAACAAAACGCTCCCGCGCGCCCTTCAAGCTGCCAAAGGCAGCTCTTGGGCCCTTGGGCCCAGCAGGCCGCGCCGAAGGCGCGGCCTGCCCCCCAGCGTTCCGCAAAGCGGAGCGCAAAACCTCAAACTTTAAGCTCGTGAAAATCACAGGTTAACGCGTCGTACCCGACCATTCCAACCAGCGGTCCGGGCTGCCAGAAAAAGCATTGATGTCAACATCTCCTACGATGCCCGGAACTGAACCGGTTCCGGTGTATTGCCAGAACGTCCAGTGCTGCCCTGGATAAACCTCCTTAGGGTGGCCAGCGACCGACCGCAGCCAGAAGTCTGTCCCAGATACAGATCCGATACCTGTATCACGGTAAAAATCGACAGTTGTGTAGATCACCGGCCTTTTCCCATAGTGGCGCTCCAGCATTGCCAGAAACCGACGAGCCTCGGCTCTGACCTTTGATCCAGAAGGCCGTTTGCTGCAGGTTTTGGAGTGGTGGTTCCACTCCATATCAAGCACATGAGGAAGTGCTACTGCATCCTTAGGAACATTGCGGATGAACCAACGCGCTTGCTCAGCCGCTGATCGGCAAAAGTAGAAATAATGGTAAGCGCCCCGTGGAACCCCCGCTCGCTTTGCTGCGCGCCAGTGGGACTTGAACTGCGGATCCAGAATATCCCCGCCCTCGGTCGCCTTTAAATAAGCGAATGATACACCAGACCGTCGCGCAAGCGGCCAGTCGATTTCTCCTTGCCAGCGGGACACGTCAATTCCGTGAATCGGGTAGTGGCGCGGGGAACGGCGTTCCCAGTCAACCGGGTCACTGTCACCAAACTCAGGGTATTTGACCAGCTCCACATGAGCACCCGGCCCCGAAAGAGATGGGTTTACAACCGACACCGGCGCAACCACAGGCTGGGCGCAGGCCATCAGCAGCCCAACCAAGAAAAGACATGCAACCAAAACCCGCCGCATGACCTGTCCTCCTCTGCCATCCGTCTGTGGCAGTTTAGGGCAGTGCGTGGACTTGGTCGATCAAAGCAACATCAATAAGGCATCAATTCGCCAATCGGCATTTTGGTGAAGAATTCAAACCCATTTGGCCAAGGGAGGAAGGCTCATCAGAACCGCGTTGGCATCATGACCGGTTTCCAGACCAAATTTGGTCCCCCGGTCATAAACCAAATTATATTCCGCATAGAGGCCGCGATGCACCAGCTGCACATCACGGTCCGCGTCATCACAGGCCTGAAGCCGGCGCTTTTCCACCAGCGGCACAAAGGCAGGCAGAAAGGCACGGCCAATGTCCTGCGTCAGCGCGAAATCTGCCTGCCAATCCCCGGTGTTGCGATCATCCATGAAGATACCGCCTACACCGCGCGCACGACCACGATGCGGAATAAAGAAATACTCATCCGCCCAAGCCTTCAGTTCTGGATAGAGCTCTGCGCCATGCGGTTCAAGATGTGTCTTTTGCTGGTCGTGGAAGTGGGCCGTGTCCTCGTCATATTCGATACAGGGGTTCAGGTCAGAGCCGCCACCGAACCACCAGGCATGCGGTGTCCAGAACATACGGGTGTTCATATGAACTGCCGGGACATGGGGATTGCGCATATGCGCCACCAACGAAATACCCGAGGCCCAGAACCGCGGATCTTCCTTCATGCCGGGAATCCCTTTACGCGCGGCCATCGCGTTCTGCGCACGTTCGCCAAGGGTTCCGTAAACGGTTGAGATATTGACGCCAACTTTCTCAAAAACGCGCCCGCCGCGCATGACACTCATCAGCCCTCCGCCAGCGTCGGAACCATCTTCAGAGGTCCGCGTGGTCTCGCTCACCTCGAAGGTACCGGGCTCAAGATCGGCAAAAGGCCCGTTGTCGTGGCTGGCCTCAAGCCCCTCAAAAGCTGCAACAATCTCGTCACGCAGAGATTTAAACCAGGCTGAGGCGCGGTCTTTTTCGGATTGCATTTCGGCCGACATAGTCTTTCTTCCATTTTCTCGCCGCGCGACACCATGCGCAGATATTTGAACTTAGTGAACAGCTGCGGCAACCGGATCCAACAAGGTACGCCCGCCATCCAGGGTCATGATTTGACCAGTCATGAAACCGGACGCCTCTGAGGCAAGAAACTGGGCCGCCTCTGTCAACTCGCCAGGCGCAGCTATCCGTCCCAATGGGGTGTGTTGTTCAATGTCTTCGCGAAACGCACGATTGTCTTTTAGCGTCGACTGCAGCGAAGCGCTCATGACAGAACCAAAGGCGATTGAGTTCACGCGAATGCGGTGTGGCGCTAGAGACACCGAAAGCGACCGCGTCATCTGATCAAGCGCCGCTGAGGCGATGGAATAGGCCAAAAGGTCTGGATGGGTACGCCGCGCTGCGATGGATGACAGGTTGATGATCGAGCCGCGTGGTGCATCCTCGTCCTTGTCCTCACCCTGTTTTATCATACGACGTGCCACTTGTTGGGACAGGCGCAGCGTCGGCAACAAGTTTTGGTTCAACAGCCGATCCACAGATTCATCTTCGGGATCCAAAGCGTCGCTTTGCTCGACCTGCCGCGCGCCGTTCACCAGAATGTCGATCTCGTCAAAGGCATCAATTGTGGCGGACAGGAGATTGGCAATTGTCAAACGTTCGCGCAGATCGCCCGCGAAAAAACGAATGTTGCTGTCTTCTTCAGGCTCTCCCAATTCCGCAGCCAAGGCGGCCTCATTTGAATCGACGAACATGACATTTGCACCTGCATCCGCAAATTGCTTGCCAATCGCCAGACCAATGCCGCTTGAGGCCCCCGTCACGATGGCGGTCTTACCTGAGATGGAAAAGGACATGACATGCCTCTGTTAAAGTGAGTGGTTTTGGCCGACCTTATACAGGTTGGGCGCGACTGCAAACCTCACACGCCCCTAAGCTTTTGCGCGGCGCGGGCGTTGTGCATGCAGAATTTTGAACCGGTTATCGCCCGCGATCTCTTCGACCTTGGCAAAGCTCTGCTCCAGCGTCACCTCATAGGGGAGATGCCGGTTCGCCACCATCCAGACCTGACCACCCGGCGTCAGCACTTTGGCCGCTGTGCGAATGAAGGCCTGGCCCAATGCCGGCTCCGCAGCGCGGCCCGTGTGAAACGGCGGGTTCATAATCACTGCATCGCACGGCTCTGGCGCTGTCCAACTGGTTGCATCGGCCCAGTGAAACCGTGCCCGATCATCTGTTACATTCGCGCGGGCGCATTCCAGCGCGATATGGTCGGCTTCCACCAGATGCACTGTTTCAACCGCGTCGCGGGACAGGATTTGCCCGGACAGATACCCCCAACCAGCCCCAAGGTCGGCTACGCGGCGCCCCAGTTTCTTGGGCAATGCCTCAACCAGCATGCGCGAGGCCGGATCGATTCCGTCCGCCGAAAACACACCGGGTGCGGTCTTATGTCCTTCGACCAGCGAGCCTTCGGTTGCCCGCCAATTGGGCAAATCTGCACCACCTTCAATCCAGAAGACTTTGCCGTGAGCTTTGGAGATCGGAGCGGAAGGCGCTGCCAGTTTGCGCAAGTCCTTCAGAAACGAATCAATTCCGTCGGTCTTTGCGCCATCAATCAGAACCGGCCCGTCTGTTGCTGCCGCAGCCTGCGCAATAATATCGCGGGCCTGCGCCTTGGCGCGGGTGGCAAACACAACTGAGGCCACCGCGCGGGTCTCTCCGTCCCAGACAGGCACGCAGTCATACCCAAGAGAGGCGAACCGCTCATACGCCGGACGCAGAGGCTGGATGACCTTGACCCGATCTATGGGCAGCGCAGACAGATCCAAATCAACCGAGGGGTGAAACACAAAAACAGAACCGGTTTCAGGCACGGCAAAACCGCCTGCCTCCAAAGCCAGCGACAGGCGAACGGACATCAACGCGCCCCTTTCTCTTTGATTATTCTTCTTTTTCCATCGTGCATTGCAGCGGATGCTGGTGACGTCTTGCAAAATCCATCACTTGCGCGACCTTTGTCTCTGCAATCTCATGGCTGAAGACACCAACCACGGCGAGACCTTTCTTGTGTACCGCCAGCATGATTTCAAACGCCTGAGCATGTGTCATACCAAAGAAACGCTCCAGCACGATCACCACAAACTCCATCGGAGTGTAGTCATCATTCAGCAGCAAAACTTTGTAACGCGGCGGACGCTGCGTTTTGGGCTTGGTCTTGGTCAGAAGGTCCAGTTCACCTTCGTCATCGGACTTGTCCGACAGCAAAATAGGTTCAAAGGTCATGTGCAGGCCGTCTCGATCCAGCATGGAAATTCTCAGGGCGCTTATATAGCCTTTATTGGCGGCAGGAAAAGACACCGAAGGGAAATAGAATGTCAAAGACGCTCACAACGATAGCTTTTGATGCCGATGATACCCTTTGGCACAACGAACGTTTCTTTCGGGTTACCCAAGACCGTTTTGCGGAACTTTTGATGGACCATACGCCTGGGGACATGGACGCGGCGCAGCTGGATCGCCTGCTTTTGGATGCGGAAACGCGCAATCTGGGCCGGTACGGTTACGGAGTGAAAGGGTTCACCCTCTCGATGATTGAAACCGCAATCGAGGTCACTGATTCACGTGTACCGGCGTCGGTGATCCAAGAGCTGTTGGAAGCCGGTCAAATGATGCTGAGCTATCCAATCGAATTGCTACCACACGCGCGCGAGGCCGTAACCGCGCTGGCCGCAGACCATCACCTCGTTTTGATCACCAAAGGTGACTTGCTCGACCAGGAACGCAAGCTGGCACAGTCCGGTTTGGGTGACTTCTTTAATGCTGTGGAAATCGTATCCAACAAAACGCCTGAGGTTTACGCCGACATCTTCCGCCGCCACGGGCACGCCCCGGAACAAACAATGATGGTCGGAAATTCAATGCGTTCTGACATTCTTCCAGTATTGGCGGCCGGTGGCTGGGCCGCCTTTGTTCCACACGGGCTGGTGTGGGATCACGAACATGCTGAACCACCCGAAAACCACACCCGGTATTTCGAAATTGATGACCTCGGCAAACTTCCGGCGCTTATTGCGCAAGTGTAAAAGGATCGAAACATGCCACAGGCTGACCTCTCTTACTCTGCCGACCTCGATTTCGACGCCACCCAAGCACTGGCCGTGATCGAAGACGTGATCAAGGAAAACGATCCCAGTTCCGGTCTGTGCAAGGGCCGCGCCTATCCCATTGCGGTCTCCCATCACAGCCATGTTTTGCTGCGTCTTGCTGTATTGAAAAAGCCGCATCGTAACGATGCCTTTATGATGGGTCTAAGCGAGGCATTGGCAGCGGCACTGACGCCACTGATTCCAACTGGCACGCTTCTGAACGTGCATCTGGCGTTTCTGTCCCCCTATTATCAATCTGTTCAGGCCTGATCCACCATCGCACCTTGTGGCATCCACGCATCAGTTGCCGATTTGCTGATAGTTTTGCGCCGGAATTTCGCCGATTGTTCAAGTTTTTTTACTTAACAGGGCATTAACAAACCATGCATCTTGTGGAACACAAAACGCCACCCACCAGATGCCGGCCAAACCGATCTTTTGGACCTGACCAGCACAAATCCGCGGCGGTTTATTATTAACCATCCCTGTGTTAGCTTCTTCTCGAGCAAAAAATTCGTCAGCCGAAAATCGGCGACACCAGAGGCAGACATGGCAGATATCGCGCAGGTTCCCAACGCCCGGAAACCACGCCCCTTTAGGGGTATTCTCTTTGTTGCACAACGCGGGGCGCTAGACGGCGCCAGGCGAATCATAGCCAGCCTTTTCTTGTGTCTGTTGACCGTGTCCGCGCTACAGGCCGCTCCCTATGCGGCGATGGTAATGGACGCGCGCACCGGCGAAGTTCTACATTCCCGCAACGCCGACACCCGCCTGCACCCGGCTTCCCTGACCAAGATGATGACGCTCTACATCGCCTTTGAAGCGGTCCGAAATGGTGAAATTACGCTTGATACCAAGGTTAAGATCTCGCGCAACGCAGCTGCGGAACCCCCGTCAAAACTGGGCCTCAAAACCGGACAGAAAATCGCTCTGCGCTATCTGATCCGTGCTGCTGCGATCAAGTCTGGCAATGACGCGGCCACCGCCATCGGTGAGGCGATTTCGGGTTCCGAGGCAGCCTTTGCCCGCCGGATGAACCGAACTGCCAAGGCGCTTGGCATGTCGCGTACAACTTTCAAGAATGCCAATGGACTGACGGCAAAGGGGCACCTTTCGACCGCGCGTGACATGACCATTCTGGGACGTCATATTCTGTATGATTACCCCGAATACTATAACCTCTTTTCACGCACCTCTGCCGATGCAGGGGTACGCACCGTTGCCAACACCAACCGACGCCTTCTCGCCGCCTACAAAGGCGCCGACGGGATTAAAACCGGTTACACCAATGCTGCGGGCTTTAACCTTGTTGCTTCCGCCAAGCGTGGCAATGAGCGCGTCATTGCAACTGTTTTTGGTGGGAAATCGTCAACGTCCCGTAATGCAAAAGTTGCAGAGCTTCTGGACCTCGGTTTCCGTCGCGCCCCAACACATGCGAAACTGCGCAAACCAGCACTTCCTCCCTATCAGGGCAATCAGGGCATTCGCGTTGCAGAAGCCGCGGACGACAGCAGAACGCCGCAAACCGGCAGTGGCAAATCTATCCGTGTCAGCGGATTGGTGCAAACCAGCCTGCGCCCGAAATTGAGACCCGGCCAACCCGCTGAAACAGCACCAACCGTTGCGCCTTCTACGGGCAGCGCCTTCTCGCTTTTGGCGGCCAATAAAACCACGCCGGATCAGACATCCGATCTTCAGGCCAGTATTCAAGATGCGATTGCCGAAGCCGCCGTTGTTGAAGCCGCACAGATCGACGTCTCACCAGCAACTGAGGAAGACGCACAGGTTATTGCTGCGGTTGCCTCTGTCGGTGAACAGCGATTGTCTCTGGTCCAACCTTATCGCAGCGGTTTGCGGCCCCAGGCCCGACCCGACAAATTTATTAACGTAAACAACGAATTGGACGAACCGATCGTTGTCACCCGGCTGTCAACCTCAGGTGGGCGGTATTGGGGCATTAATGTGGGACGCTACACCAACCGCTTTAAGGCAGAAAAAGTTCTGCTGAAAACAGCATTGACCGAAATGTCGACGTTGAACGGATCCTTGCGCAAGGTCGTGAAGTCTCCACGCGGGTTTGACGCGAACTTCCTTGGCATGACCCGTGAAAACGCCGAGTTGGCCTGCCGCCGACTGCAGGCGCGCAACACCCCCTGCGAAACAATTGGCCCCCGCTCCTAAACCCGGCTTCTCTAATTGGGTGTTGGGGTCAAGCTCGTTTTCCTTCATTCTTTTGGGTCAGTGTCGCTCATCCGGGTCACGCTTCTCTTCGCAGTCTGGATGATGCTCTTTGGTGGCATCGCTGCACGCCTATGTCGGATCGGCAGTGGAGAACCTTGCTCTGAGACGCGCTTCAACTTGCGCAACCGACTTTTTCGGCTTCTTCCACAGACCTCGTCCGGTGAGGGACGACCCCGTTAGGATGGGATGGGTTGCGTATTAAGTCATGCCTCGCCTCCTACCTGATCCTGACGAAATTCCGCGCCATCAACCCACATGCGATGCAGCAAGACGGCGCGTTTCCGTGCGACCGCAACAACAGCGCGACGGCGTCCTTTGGTCCGCATCAGTCGCATGCCCCATGATTTGATCTGGGACCCCGCCATCGTGCGCATAAGCAAAGCGTTGGCGGCAGCGTACAGTGTTGCGCGGACATCTCGATCTCCAGCTTTCGATATGCGGCCGGGATTGTCATGTTCGCCAGACTGATAGCGTCGCGGTGTCAGACCAAAATGCGCACCAACAATCCGTGACCGTTTGAAGCGCGTGGGATCATCGACTGCAGCTTTGAAGGTGAGCGAGGCAATCGGCCCGACACCTGGAACCGTCATCATTCGCATGCACCCCTCATCTTGGCTGGCGGCGCGTTTGACCCTGCGATCCAGTTCCCAAAAGTGTTCATACAGGACGACGCGTGCATCTAGCAGCGGCACCAAAGCATGAACCAAAACTTCGTCCATTTCGATCAGTGGCCGTACGACACCGTCAAAGCTGCCGTGCTTCACAGTCATGGGAAGACGAATGCCAAAGATCTTTAATAGCCCACGTACTTCATTGGCGAGGTCCATCGTCTTCTTGAGCAGTGCCTTGCGTGTGCTGAGCAAAGCGCGAACGCCATGCGCTTCGCGGCTCTTCATGTGAACCGGGCTGAACCAACCGGTGCGGAGGACCTGAGCGATGCCACGCGCATCATTCTTGTCTGTCTTGTTGCGCATCGCCGACA
Source organism: Epibacterium sp. ABZ3_068 (assembly GCF_056159265.1). Taxonomy (NCBI): domain Bacteria; kingdom Pseudomonadati; phylum Pseudomonadota; class Alphaproteobacteria; order Rhodobacterales; family Roseobacteraceae; genus Epibacterium; species Epibacterium sp. ABZ3_068. The sequence goes on along the minus strand of NZ_JBSWUV010000001.1, from coordinate 1,959,816 downwards.
GCGCCGCATTGACCTGATGCGCCTCCATACAAACGACGTCAAAACCTGCTGCCTTCAAGCCAAAAAACAGATGTTGGCTCATCGTGCCCGCTTCAAAACCGACCCGTTCAATCGGATGGGGAAACGTTCCAAGCCACTCAGTGATGGCGCGGACCTCGCATGGTAGCTCTCGCTCAAGCAGTACGGTTCCCTTACCATCGACAATGCAAAGCGCACAGGATCGTAGCGATACGTCTATTCCAGAAAAGTATTCCATCTTCTATCTCCCTTGTTCACAGATATCCTGTGATCCTATCGGGAGCTCGACCTCAGAATAGAGGGCAGCCCAATTACGCATGCTTTGAGCCCAAACAACAAAGCAAAAACAAAACCAAAAAAAGGCGCCCAACAGGCGCCCTTTTTCTTTGTGATGGTGGTCAAGGCTTGGGGTGTTCGTCCCAGTCGTCGCTCAGAATCCGGCGAGCATCCCCTTCGGGATCTTCGTACTGACTTGAACGGATCGTATAAATAAAACCCGCAAGCCCCAGCCCACCAAGGATCAGAGAAATCGGGATCAGGTAAGAGACGACGGTCATTGGGTCAGATCATCCAGTTCAACGCAGGCGCAACGCGTTCAGCGAAACGGTAATGGAAGACAGCGACATGGCCAAGGCCGCAATCAAGGGGGTTGCCAATCCTGCCACGGCCAAAGGCACGGCAATTACGTTATAAAGCGTGGCGAGGCGGAAGTTCTCCCGGATGCGCCGCGTTGCTTTCTGCGCCGTCAAACAGGCGTCCGCAATCGGTGCCAGATCGCGACCCAGCAAAACGACATCGGAAGCAACCCGCGCCGCATCCAAGGCCGTCGCCGGAGAGACCGAGACATGGGCAGCCGCCAAAGCTGCCGTGTCGTTCAAGCCATCGCCCACCATCAGCACATTATGGCCCTGCTCAGACAGAGATTGCACCTTTGCCAATTTGCCTTGCGGCAACGCTGCAGAGGACCAGTCCTCTATGCCCAAACGTTGCGCCAAAGCAGCCACGGGACCTTCAGTATCACCAGACAGAAGCAACACGTGCTTTCCGGAAGCTTTCAGAGCAGACACAACCTCCTGCGCGCCTGTACGCAGACTGTCTTCGAAGGTGAAGGCGCAGATTTTTCCGTCTCCGCTGTCAAGGTAAGCTGCGGTTTCGGTCGAAGACGTGCCTCCTACCCATTCTGCGCGCCCAAAACGTACAGGCTGGCCATGAAGCAGCGCCTCCACGCCAAAACCTGGCAGCTCCTCGGCGGCCTGTAATTTGGCAGGCTTGATACCGGCAGCCTTTGCCGACCGCGACAAAGCTTGCGCCAATGGGTGCGATGAGACCTCGGCCAGCGCCAGCGCAATTTCCAGATCGCGGCGGCAATGGTCCCCCATGTTGGTCACTTCGGGCGTGCCTTCGGTCAGCGTACCGGTTTTGTCAAAGATGACGGTGTCCACCTCGGCCAGCCGTTCCAGTGCCGTTGCGTTCTTGATCAACAGCCCTTTCTTAAACAACCGGCCGGATGCAGCGGTGGTTACCGCCGGAACGGCAAGGCCCAACGCGCAAGGACAGGTGATGATCAGAACCGCGGCGGCGATATTCAGTGCCATGCGCGTATCATAGGTCCAGAGGAACCAGCCGACAAATGACAGGGCCGACAGGATGTGAACACCCGGCGCATATAGTTTGGCCGCCTTATCCGCGAGCGAGGTATAACGCGACCGGCCGCTTTCGGCGATTGCCACCAGATCCGCCATGCGGTGGAGTGAGGTTTCTTCGCCCACAGCCGTTGCGCGCACGGTCAAAGGCCCGGTCAGGTTCACCTCGCCCGCCGATACGACCTGTCCGGGCTCGGCAAATACAGGCACGGTTTCACCAGTCAAAAGTGAGCGATCCAATTCAGAACGACCCTCCTGGATCACCCCGTCAACGGGCATCCGACCACCGGGTCTGACCAACACGTGATCGCCCACAGACAGCTCTGTTACCGCAACTTCTGTCTCTTCTCCATCCAAGACCCGAATGGCCCGGGGCACTTCCAGAGCGGCCAATTCTTCGGCTGCCGAGCGCGCAACAGCCCGAGTGCGCTGATCCAGATAGCGACCAGCCAGCAGAAAGAACGTCAGCGTCAAGGCCGCGTCAAAATAGGCGTGTTCTCCCCCCAGACTCGTTTCCCAAAGGGACGTCACCAATGCCAGTACCAACGCCAAAACAATCGGAACATCCATATTCAGGCGGCGGACACGCAGGGCCGCCCAGGCATTTACAAAAAACGGCTTCCCGGCATAGGCCACAGCCGGAAGCGAGATCGCTGCTGAAATCCAGTGAAACATATCCCGCGTTGCGTCGGTCGCACCGGACCACACCGAAATAGACAGCAGCATCACATTCATCGAGGCAAAGCCCGCAACCGCAAGGCGCATCGCAAGATCGCGCCCTACTTTGTCCGTTGCCGTGCTGGAAAGTTGCGCCAGATCCAGTTCGTGCGCTTCGTAGCCTAACCCTTCGACCACTGGGATCAGATCAGCTGCGTGCAGGTCTGGGTCTGCCTCAATTAAAGCCCGTTTCAGCGTCAGATTCACGCGGGCAGAACGGATCCCGGGCACCTCGGCCAATCCGCGCTCCACTTTGGAGATACAGGCCTGACAGTGGATCGTCGGCAACGAAAGCGCCAGCCGCGCCTCAGTGGGCGCGGTATCTATTGCTTCGCTTGGCGCTGCAATGCAGCCTGGGCAGACCGCAAGATGTGACTGGTGGGGATCTGCGTTGGCGCTCATTCCTTGTCCTCACGCACATGAATGATCACTCGCTGCGTGAACTCGGTCCCGTCGGTGGCGCGTGCGACCATCCGCAGGTTCCAATTGCCATCGCCAACAGTGACAGGCGCTACATAGGCGCTGCCGTCAAAGGTGAACTCGGGTGTTTGGTCGTCCTTCACGTGAGTGGCCCGTCCAAAGGTCGCGTTCAGCTTGGCAACTTCCACCGGTTGCCCCTCCCGATCCGTGATGGACAGGCGCAGGATGTTATCCTGCACCTCGGCCCAGATCTCCCATCCCAGCGCTTCCTGAGCGTGGCGGCGTGCATCAAACTCCTGGCTTGCAACATAGGAGTTCGCAACCTCCAGTCCGGGGAAGGTCTTCACCGCTTTGACCGCCAGGGTGATGTTTACTGCGATGATAATCGCAAAGGCTCCGGCAAAGATCATAAATGCATGGCGACCGGTAAATTCGCGTTGCGGCTTGTCCATCGTTACTGCCCTCGTCCGTTAAAGGTGCTGTCTTTGTAGGCGCGTTCACCGCTCTCCAGATCTTCGACCCAGATACGCACATCAGTGGCCTCGCCGGATGCAGGTTCCGTCCCCTTTGGCGCAATCACATAGACACGCTGCAGATGCGCTGCATCCGCAGGCACGTCTACGACTGTGTCGTCTTCATTTTCCAATTCGATACGATAGGCGGGATCGCCGCTTACCGTGACCTCAAATTGGCGGACTTCGCCGTGTTTGTTCCGCAGGCGTACGTCATAGGTGTTGCGGATCGATCCGTCAGACAGCGTCACATAGGTTGGGTTACGCACCGGGGCGACCGTCAGATCGACCTCGGGCCGGATGAACAGCGCATAGACCAGTGCCACCCCCACCATCGACCACATTACCGTGTACAAAATGGTGCGCGGCCGCAGGATATGGGACCAGACCGGTTTTGCCTTTTGCCCAGCTTTTTCACGTCCTTCGTCAGACAGCGCCATATAGTCGATCAGACCGCGCGGTTTTCCCAGCTTGGCCATAATGTCATCACAGGCATCAATACACAGCGCACAGGTGATACATTCCAGCTGCTGGCCGTCGCGGATGTCGATCCCCATCGGGCAAACATTCACGCAGGCCATACAGTCCACGCAATCGCCCTTTTGCTCGGCATCCTCGGATTTACGGTGTTTGCCACGGGGTTCCCCGCGCCAAGAACGATAACCTACGGTCAGCGTATCTTCGTCCATCATTGCAGCCTGAATACGCGGCCAGGGGCAGGCATAGATACAGATTTGCTCCCGCGCAAAGCCACCAAACAGGAAGGTGGTAAAAGTCAGGATCGCAATTGTGGAATAGGCAATCGGGTGCGCCTGCCCTGTCACCAGATCAACTGCCAGGGTTGGAGCATCGGCAAAGTAGAACACCCAAGCGCCGCCAGTGGCGAGACCGATCAGCAACCAAGCCACCCACTTGGTGATCCGCAAGCGGATCTTGCGAAGGTCAAGTTTTTCCTGCCGGTGCAAACGCAGACGCGCGTTGCGATCGCCTTCGATCCAGCGCTCTACCAGCATGTAGAGATCGGTCCACACGGTCTGTGGGCAGGTATATCCACACCAGACACGCCCCAAAGCCGAGGTGAACAGAAACAGCCCCAACCCCGCCATAATCAGCAGACCCGCAACAAAATAGAACTCGTGCGGCCAGATTTCGATCCAGAAGAAATAGAAACGGCGATTGGCCAGGTCCACCAAAACCGCCTGATCTGGCAGGTTCGGCCCCCGATCCCAACGCAGAAACGGAGTTAGGTAGTAAATACCAAGGGTCACCGCCATGATGATCCACTTCAGGTTCCGAAACTTGCCGGAAACCCGGCGCGGGAAAATCGGCTCCCTGGCGGCATAAAGGCTGGGGGTCGGGCTGGAATCGCTCACGGGCGTGCTCCAAGAATAACTGCATTACCAAGCCGACTTCTGCCAAATATGCGATTTTCAGACTTTGACGTGGATCAAAATGGGTATGGCCAATGGATGTTTTGGGGCCGTACTCCCTGCGCGGATTGTCGCGGCACGGCTAAATTTGGCCCTGCCGCCGCAGCCAAGCCACAAAGTGCCGGGCAGAGCTGCGCATGTCTCCCGGTCGCGTAACGATGTGATACCCGCAGTCGTCTTCCTCATGGAACAGCTCTGTCAGACGGCCGCTGTCAAGCTCATCCTGAACAAAATCCCGGATTTTGACAGCCACCCCCTGACCGCTCAACACCGCCTCCAGAAGCAAATTACCCGGCACGCGAATTCTTGGACCACGAAGATCCGCCTCTACGCCGCGCCCGCGCAACCAGGACGACGCCTCAGTGGTGCCTAACTCTTCAACCCATGGCAGATCCAGCAGGTCTTCTGGCTTGGTGATCGTCTGGCAATTCAGCAGCTTTGGCGCAGCTGTCACAATGCGCTGGACCGGCAACAACATTTCGGCCTCGAGACCCGGCCATTGGCCATCGCCGTACCGAATGGCAAGATCAAACCCGCCACTGCGCATGTCGACAACGGCGCCTGTCGGATCCAGGACAAGATCAATTTCAGGATGTTTCTCGCGAAAGTCCGAAAGGCGCGGCATCAGCCATTTGGCGGCGAACATAGGCGTACAAGTGATGTGAACTGGACGCGTATCGCCATGTTTGGCAATCTCCCGGACCGTTGTTTCGATCGCCCCGAACCCCAAATGCAGCGCCTGTGCCAGTTTGTGCCCCGCAAGTGTCAGTTCCAGAGCACGCCCCTGGCGGTCCACAAGCGCCACATCCAGATGCTTTTCCAACGCCCTGATTTGCTGGCTGATTGCTGCATGACTGACATTGAGACTGGCCCCCGCCTCGGCGACGCCTCCCTGTTCAGCAAAGGCCGAAAAGGCCCGCAGCGCAGACAGGGGCGGCATTTTCATCCAGTCCATACTTAACCTCAACTTACATATCGAAATTCTATTTGAGTCGCATGCCCCGCCATAATGAGCAAGGGTAGACGTCAGTTAACACCGGCCAGACAAAGGAGAAAGATCATGTTGACCAGCGTTTACTCTCATGTGTTCCTGACAGCAGCAGGTTTCAATACCGACAGTCTGCCACCAATTGATGACAGCATTCCGAAAAGGCGGAAAAAACGCCGTTTTAAGTTTGAAGTTTGGAAAAAAGTGACGCCAGTGCTCCGGGAAACGCGCGAACAATACGGAGCACCGGCGTCGAAATCGTGCCAATAGAGAAGCACGAAAAGCGAAGGATCTGCTTTGGGCGCTGGTTCAGAACCAGCACATGATCCACATGTACTTGTCCCATGATCCCGTCGAGGGGACCTTGATCTGCGTCAAACCGGCGGAAAATTCTGACTAACATATCCCAAACAAAAAAGGGCCGCCCAAGGGCGGCCCGATCTGCTTTTGAAACTTGCGGTTATTCACCGCCACCCAGCTGGTGAACATAGGCGGTAACCGCGCGGATTTCAGCCTCGCTCAAACGACCGGACCAGGGCGGCATCACACCAAAACGGGCGTTGGTGATGGTTGCCACGACATCCTCATAGGACCCGCCATAGAGCCAGATCGCATCCGCCAGGTTCGGCGCACCCTGAGAGATGTCACCTTCGGCGCTTTCACCATGGCAAGACGCGCAATTGTCGGCAAACAGGACCTTGCCATCCGCCACAACAGACGCATCCTGCGGGTCACCGGACAGCGATACGACATAGTTAGCAATCGCGGCGATCTCACCTTTTTCCAGCAACTCATCGCGACCAAAGGCGGGCATTTGAGAATAGCGCGCGTCGTCATCTTCTTCGTTGCGGATACCGTGTGTGACCGTGGTCTGGATCTCCTCGATGGTCCCTCCCCACAGCCAGTCGTCGTCCAACAGGTTGGGATAGCCGACTGCACCAGCCGCGCCAGAACCGTGGCACTGGGCGCACCAGGTTTTGAACACCGCAGCACCGGCTGAAACCGCGTAACCATGCAGATCCGGATCAGCGGTCAGCGCCGTCATATCTGCGGCCTCCAGACGTGCGTTGATTGGGCCGTTGGCCTCTTCAACGGCGGCAATCTCGGATGCTACATCGCCGCGGGTCGACCAGCCCAGCAGGCCGGATGTTGCTGAATTCACAAGCGGCCAGGCAGGAAAGGCAATCGTGTATCCAACCGCCCAGATGATGCAGAGGTAGAAGGTCCACAGCCACCAACGTGGCATCGGATTGTCGAATTCCTCGATCCCGTCCCAGGAATGACCTGTGGTTGGGACATCGTGAGGTTTGACCGGTTTCTTACTCATGTCCGGGTCTCCTCGGGCTCGGCGGGTTTATCCGCATGGCGAAAAGGGATATCGGCGGTGTCGGAATAGACCTTGCTGCTGCCGGGCCGGAAGGCCCAGACAACAACGCCGATAAAGAAAGTGAACAGCAGCAAAAGCATCCAGCTGTCTGCGAACTGCCTCAGGAGCGTATAAGATTCCATCTTTTCCCCTCCCTTAGCGGCTGGCGTCTGGGGTGAAGGTCGAGAAGTCGACCAGCGTTCCCAGCATTTGCAGATAGGCAATCAGCGCATCGGCTTCGGAAACACCGGGCTGGCCATCAAAGTTGCGCACATTGATGTCTTCACCATAGCGTTCCAGCAGACCGTCATAGTCGCTGTCCGGGTCAGCTTGGACACGGAAATCGATCTGCGCTTGCGCAACCATATCGTCAGTATAAGGCACGCCAACAATCGCTTGGGTCGCCATGAGGTCGCCAATGTACTCACCTTCAAGCATAGTGCGTTCCAGGAAGCCATATTTCGGCATCACGGATTCCGGCACCACCGACTGCGGATCCCGCAGGTGGTCCACATGCCAATCGTCCGAGTAACGGCCACCCACACGGGCCAGATCAGGCCCGGTGCGTTTGGACCCCCACTGGAACGGATGGTCATACATGGACTCTGCCGCCAGGGAGTAGTGACCATAGCGTTCGACCTCATCTCGCATCGGGCGGATCATCTGACTGTGGCAGACATAACAGCCTTCGCGGATGTAGACCTCGCGCCCCGCCAGCTCTAGCGGCGTGTAGGGGCGCATGCCCTCGACCTTCTCGATGGTGTTTTCCAGGTAGAACAACGGGGTGATCTGAACCAGACCGCCAATTGTCACCACGAGGAAAGAGAAGACCAGCAGGAGTGTTGCGTTGGTTTCGAGGATCTTGTGTTTATCAAGAATTGCCATCTCTCCGGCCCTCCTTATTCAGCCGGGACTGCAACCGACAGGCTGGCTTCTTTAGCCGGGGCCTTACGGACAGTCATCCAGAGGTTGTAGCACATGATCAGCGCACCGCTGAGGTACATGACCCCACCCAGACCGCGCACCACATACATCGGGAACTTCGCGGCAACGGTGTCAGCGAAAGAGTTCACCAGGAACCCGTTGGCATCCACTTCACGCCACATCAGGCCTTCCATGATACCGGTCACCCACATCGACGCGGCGTAGAGCACGATGCCGATGGTGGCGAGCCAGAAGTGCCAGCTGACAAGTGACAGCGAATACAGGCGATCACGTTTCCACAGAACCGGTGTCAGATAGTAGAGCGCCCCAAAGGTGATCATACCGTTCCAACCCAGCGCACCGGAGTGCACGTGACCAATGGTCCAGTCGGTGTAATGCGACAGCGAGTTCACAGCGCGGATCGACATCATCGGGCCTTCGAATGTGGACATGCCGTAGAACGCAACCGAGATCACAAGCATCCGCAGTACAGGGTCGGTACGCAGTTTGTCCCAGGCACCAGACAGGGTCATCAGACCGTTGATCATGCCGCCCCAGCTCGGCATCCAAAGAACGATCGAGAACACCATGCCAAGGGTCGACGCCCAATCCGGCAGCGCGGTGTAATGCAAGTGGTGCGGACCCGCCCAGATGTAGATAAAGATCAGCGCCCAGAAGTGGATGATCGACAGCTTATAACTGAAGACCGGACGTTCCGCCTGTTTCGGGATGAAATAGTACATCATCCCCAAAAATCCCGCGGTCAGGAAGAAGCCCACAGCGTTGTGACCGTACCACCACTGCACCATTGCATCCTGCACACCGGGCCAGACGATCACGGATTTCGAACCCCAGATCGATACAGGAATGGTCAGGTTGTTGACCACATGCAGCATCGCAACGGTGACGATAAACGCGAGGTAGAACCAGTTCGCCACATAGATATGCGGCTCACGGCGCTTGATGATGGTTCCCAGATACACCGCCAGATAGCAAACCCAGACGATAGTCAGCCAAAGGTCCACATACCATTCCGGCTCAGCGTATTCTTTGGACTGGGTGCCGCCCAGCAGGTAGCCTGTCGCTGCCAGCACAATAAAAAGCTGATACCCCCAGAACACGAACCAGGCGAGGTTCCCGCCCCAAAGCCGCGCAGCCGAGGTCCGTTGCACCACAAAGAACGATGAGGCCAAAAGCGCGTTGCCGCCAAAAGCAAAAATCACCGCCGAGGTGTGTAGCGGGCGCAGACGGCCAAAGTTGGCGTAGCCTTCGGCCCAGTTAAAATTCAGCGCCGGAAACGCGAGCTGAAACGCAATAAACGTCCCCGCCAGAAATCCGACAACACCCCAGAAAGCGGTGGCGATCACACCCGCGCGCACAACGCCATCCAGGTATTCGTGTGTTGGTACAGGTGCCCGTGGCTCATCTGTCTGGCGCAAAGTGTGAAGGAACAGACCTCCCGCCACCAGCATGATGATCACAGCATGCACCTGATAGGCCAAATCGCGTGCAAAATTGATCCCTATCATCGCAAAAAGCGTTATGAGACCAAGCACTATCAGCTTGATATAGTTAGACATTTCTCGTCCCTTTACCTTGCCCTTGCCGATTCTCTTAGGCGACTTCGGGCGGTTTCAGACCGCAGGCTTGATGCCTCAATCAGAAAAAGAGAGCCTTGATCTGCATCAAAACTCCGACAATCGAACCATGGCATTGATAGGTGAGAAACGTGCGATCCCCCTTGAACCGTATGAGGTGCAAGATGTGCTATAAGACTTTGTTGACCGTTATCAGTGATGCGGAGCGGGCCAAGGCCCCGTTGGACCAAACCAGCGTGTTGGCGCGCCGCTTTGACGCCCACACTGATGCTCTCTGCCTGGGAATAGACCGAAGCCAGACCAGTTATGATTATGGCATGGCCAACGCGATGATTCTGCAGCAGTCCCTGCAAGTTGCACGGGACGAAGCGACCTCGCTACAGGCCTTTGCCGAAGAACACCTTGGCCGCGAGGGACTTCCCTTTGCCATCACAAGCAGCGTCGCCCCTGTGGGTGAGATTACCCGCAATGTCGCCCGCCGTGGTCGGTTTTGCGATCTGATGGTTGTGGCAAAACCCTATGGCGTCGGAGCTCCCATAGAAGGCGAGGCGATTGTAGAAGCTGGCCTGTTTGAAAGTGCCGCGCCCGTTCTGGTAGTTCCGGAAAGCGCCAAACCCATGACTGAGACGAAACGCATTCTGATCGGCTGGAATGAAAGTGCCGAAGCCTTGTCGGCTGTGCGCAAAGCCATGCCCTTCCTGAAGGCTGCGGACAATGTGCATGTGGTGGTCATCGACCCGCCGCGCCATGGGCCTGATCGATCGGATCCTGGTGGGCTCTTGTGCCAAATGCTGGCCCGACATGGCGTCGTCTGCGAAGTGAATGTTCTGGCCAAGTCCCTGCCCCGCACGGCAGACGTGCTGATGCGTCATGCAGAAGACACAAATTCGGATCTGTTGGTGATGGGCGCTTATGGGCACTCCCGTTTCCGCGAAGCTATTTTGGGCGGCGCAACACGCAACATCTTGAAGGCGGCAGACCGGCCCGTACTCATGGCTCATTGATAGAAGCCACCAAGATCTGTTCACAGGATGCCGTTACATTCTGCATCCTGTTACGAGGTACAGGGTCTTTGAGTGAGCCGCATGTTTTCAACCTATGATGCGGCTCATGCAAAGCGAAAGAAACGCGTTGCCGGAAAAACCAGTCCCAAACGGAACACCGGTTCAAACCAGATAACCACCGTCGCTGTCGTCGCCCGCTTCTTCCATCAGAACACTCATATCGGGCACGATAATATGGCGCTTGCCCTCCAGCTCTATCACGCCTGATTTTTTCAGGGCGGAGATCTGGCGGCTTACTGTTTCCAGTGTAAGACCCAGATAATCGGCCATGGCTTCTCGTGTCAGCGGCAATTCAAATTCCACCTGGTTCGAGGATGCGTTGACAAGTGAAGCATCCCGACGGGCAAGGATTGACAAGAGGCTTGCGATCTTTTCACGCGCTGTTTTGCGTCCCAGAACAAGCATCCATTCGCGCGCGGCATCCAGTTCATCCAGCGTCATTTCCAAAAGACGATGGGCAATATGCGGGGTCCGCGCCATCATCTCTTCGAATGGTTTCTTGCGAAAGCAGCACATCATGACGTTGTTCGTCGCCACCACGTTATAAGCTGCGCCATCGCGACCGGGCCGCCCTACAAAATCCGATGGCAGCAGCAGGCCCACCATCTGGGTGCGTCCGTCTTCCATGGTCTGGGTCAATGAGGCTACACCGGACACCACAGAACCGACAAAATCCATAGTATCACCTGACCAGACAATTGGCTGTCCGGCCTCATAACTGCGATAATATTTGATGGTGTCCAACTCATCCAGCTCGTCAGCGTCGCACCGCGCGCAAACAGCCCGGTGCCGGATCGGACAATCAGCGCATTTCACATGCGTAAGGACAGGAGCAGACATGCAAGTTTCCAATTGATCTGGGTCAATGACCTGGGGACGTTACGCTTCGTAAAATAGAGACATGGATACAAAATCACAATTGGCTCGCCTCGGTTTATTCGATGCCAAAGTGCCGCGCTATACAAGTTACCCAACCGCGCCTCACTTTGGATCATCGGTGGATTCAGCGTTGTTTACAAGGTGGATCAGCGAAATCGCGCCCCAAAGCACGATCTCGCTTTACGTGCATGTACCATTTTGCCGCAGGTTATGCTGGTTTTGCGCATGCCGTACCCAAGGCACGCAGTCCGATTCTCCTGTGCGGGCTTATCTGGATGTTTTGAAGGCCGAACTGGCGCTGTTGGCCCAGCATTTGCCACAGGGTGTAACCCTCTCCCGCCTGCATTGGGGGGGCGGAACCCCGACATTATTGCCGCCTGACATGATGCGCGACCTCGCAAAATCGATATTCTCGGTCGCCCCTTTGGCGGAGGATGCAGAGTTTTCGGTTGAAATCGATCCAAATGAAATCGACAGCGCCCGCGTCGAAGCGTTGGTTGCTTCCGGGATGAACCGTGCCTCGATTGGGGTGCAGGACTTCGACCCCGAAATTCAGGAAACGATCGGTCGGCCACAGAGCTATGAGACCACCCGCGCCACGGTTGATTTGTTGCGGGGGAATGGGATCGACAGTCTCAATGCGGATATTCTATATGGCCTGCCGCATCAAACCAACACGCGCATGGCTGACAGTGTGCAAAAACTGCTGTCGCTCTCGCCGGATCGGGTTGCGCTTTATGGCTATGCCCATGTGCCTTGGATGGCGCGCCGTCAGAACATGATCCCCTCTGAAACGCTGCCCACACCAGAAGCACGGCTGGAACTCTTTGAAACCGCACAGCAACTGTTCCAATGGGACGGTTACAAGGAAATCGGGATTGACCATTTCGCCCGCCCAGAAGACGGCTTGTCGGTAGCTCAGACCCTTGGGCAGCTGCGGCGTAATTTTCAAGGTTATACGGATGACCGCTCAGATGTTTTGATCGGCCTTGGCGCATCCTCCATTTCCCGCTTTCCGCAAGGTTATGCCCAAAACGCCCCGGCGACATCTGCTCACACCTCCGCAATACAACAAGGCCGTTTTTCCACATCCCGGGGCCACGTTTTTAGCGGTGAGGACAAGCTGCGGGCACGCCTGATCGAAGCGCTGATGTGTGACTTCCGCGTGAATGGCGTTGAGATCCAGGAACAATTCGGAATATCTGCAACTGAACTTAACACTCTGTTCGAACGGGTTGCAGTGCAATTCCCAGGGATGGTGGAGATTTCAGGCCACGTGTTTTCAATCCCTGAGCGCGCTCACCCGCTGACCCGTGTCATCGCGCGAGAATTCGACGCTTATGATCTCAGCAAGGCCGGGCACAGCGCCGCAATCTAACGTCAAGCCTCGCCATCCAGGCCCTCCCGCCCGTCGCAGTCGCATGTAAAACATGCTCCGCTCCCGTTGGGCCAGGCTCGGCGCTTCGCGCCGAGCCTGGCCCAAGGCCGCAAAGGTTGTCTTGCCAAAGGCAAGGCAACCGCGGGCGCGGGAGATCTTCGCCCCTTACCCGGCCAAAGCAGAATTAGTCTGTTACCGGAGCTGTCGCAGCCAAGAGATGCTGGGTATAGGCCGCTTTTGGCGCCGTGAAGATTTCTTCGGCGCTGCCACGCTCGACCACATCCCCTTGGTTCATTACCACCACCTGGTGTGACATTGCCCGCACCACATTGAGATCATGGCTGATGAACATATAGGTAAGACCATAACGTTTCTGCAGGTCCCGCAGCAGTTCGACAATTTGCACCTGTACCGTCATGTCCAACGCCGACGTCGGCTCGTCCAGAACCACCAGCTTGGGGCGCAAAACCATGGCACGCGCAATTGCAATCCTCTGGCGCTGCCCGCCTGAGAACTCATGCGGGTAGCGATCCATGGCAACGGGATCGAGTCCCACCTCTTCCATCACTTCGGCCACCAGTTCCCGCGGGTTTCGGCCTTTATCGACCTCATGAACGGACAGACCTTCGGCGATGATCTGCGCACAGGTCATCCGGGGAGACAACGCTCCAAAGGGATCCTGAAACACGATCTGCATGTCCTTGCGCAGGCTGCGCAGCTCGCGCGTTGACCATTTCCTCAGATCCTGCCCCTGGAAACGGACCGCGCCTTCTGACGCAATGAGCCGCATGATCGCGAGGGCCATCGTCGTCTTGCCTGAGCCGGATTCTCCCACGATGCCAAGAGTTTCTCCTGCACGGATCGAGATCGAACAGGGGTTTACTGCTTTGATGTGACCCACTGTTTTGCGCAGGAACCCACGCTGAATAGGGAACCAGACTTTCAAATCCTCGGTGGCCACCATCTCTGGTGAATTTGCGGGGACCGGGTCCGGCGTGCCCGATGGCTCTGCCGCCAATAGTTTCTGCGTATAGGGGTGCTGCGGATTGGCAAAGATCTCGGCCGTGGGGCCGGTTTCCACAATCTCTCCATCCTTCATCACACAGACGCGGTCAGCGATCCGGCGGACGACGGCCAGATCATGGGTGATAAACAGAACACCCATCCCCTCGCTCTCCTTGAGCTCGGCCAGCAGTTCAAGGATCTGCGCCTGAATGGTCACATCCAATGCCGTGGTCGGCTCATCCGCGATCAGGATGTCCGGTTTATTGGCCAAAGCCATCGCAATCATGACCCGCTGACGTTGCCCGCCCGACAGTTGATGCGGATAGGCGCTCAGCCGACTTTCGGCCTCCCGAATTCCAACTCGTTCCATCAGTTCAAGGATCCGCTTACGCGCCGCCGCGCCCACCAGCCCCTGGTGCAACGCGAGGCTCTCGGCCAGTTGCTTCTCCAGGGTATGCAGCGGGTTGAGCGATGTCATCGGTTCCTGAAAAATGAAGGAGATGTCATTGCCGCGGACCTTACGCAACTGCGCATCATCCGCACCAACCATCTGCATCCCGTCATAGGTCACCGAGCCGGACACCTCGGCACTTTCGCCGAGCAACGATACGGTTGAAAGCGCTGAAACCGATTTCCCGGACCCGGACTCCCCCACCAGGGCAACCGTCTCCCCCTTGTCAACCGAAAAGGAAACACCTTTTACCGCCTCAAACCGCTTGCCATCCTGACGAAAGGCTACGGTCAGGTCTTTCACTTGCAATACTGCGCTCATGAAAAGGTCTTTCTTGGGTCAAAGGCATCGCGCACGCCTTCGAAGATGAAGACCAGAAGCGACAGCATCAAAGCAAAGGTGATAAAGGCGGTAAAGGCCAGCCAGGGAGCCTGGAGGTTCTGTTTGGCTTGCAAGGTCAGCTCTCCCAGAGAGGGCGCAGAAGACGGCAGACCAAAGCCCAGATAATCCAGACTTGCCAGTGCTCCGATGGTGCCAGTCACGATAAAGGGCAGCATGGTCAGCGTCGCAACCATGGCGTTCGGAAGCATATGGCGGAACATGATGGTCATATTCCCGACACCCAGTGCCTTGGCCGCCCGGACGTATTCCAGATTGCGCGCCCGCAGAAATTCTGCCCGAACCACGCCAACCAATGTGGTCCATCCGAAAAGCACACTCAGCAGAACCAGAAGCCAGAAACTGCGCCCCAAAATGGCAAAGAGAATAATGATCACATAAAGGGAAGGCGTCGATGCCCAGACCTCGATCACACGCTGGAAGATCAAATCCAGCCAGCCGCCGAAAAAGCCCTGTAACGCACCGGCCAGAATCCCGATCAAAGTGGCTGCGGTTGTAACCATCAGCGTGAAGACGATCGACAGTCGGAACCCATGGATAACACGCGCCAGAACGTCCCGCTTGCGGCTGTCGGTACCCAGCCAGTTCTCCCCATTGGGTGGCAAGGGGGCCGCACCGGGGCGATCCACGGGCGTGTCAAAGGAGTAAGGGATGAGCGGCCAGATCGCCCAGCCTTTGTCAAACCCTTCGGCTTCGAAAGTGCCTGCGCTGATGTCTTCGATCACGGCTTCTGGATCGTCGAAACACTCTTCCAATCCACCAGAGCGTATCAGACACTGCACCTCTGGATCGCGATAGGCGGCTTCGGTCTCGAAATCACCGCCAAAGGTCGTCTCGGCATAGGACGTGACCACGGGCACATAGAACTGTCCCCGGTACTGAATCAGGATCGGTTTGTCATTGGCCAGCACATCTGCCAGCAGCGAGAGGCCAAAGAGAACAGAGAATAGAACAAGCGACCAATAGGCCCGTTTGTTGCTGCGGAAGTTACGCCAGCGGCGTTGGTTGAGCGGTGAAAGTGCCATTTACCCCTCCCGGCTTTCAAAATCGATACGCGGGTCAACCAGCACATACATGAGGTCAGAGATAATCCCCATCAGCAGCCCCATCAGACCAAAGATAAAGAGCGTGCCAAAAACAATCGGATAATCCCGCGCGACGGCGGCCTCAAACCCGAGACGCCCCAGCCCATCAAGGGAGAAGATCGTCTCGATAATCAGGCTTCCACCAAAAAACACACTCATGAAAGCAGCCGGAAATCCTGCAATCACAATCAGCATCGCATTGCGGAACACATGTCCATAAAGCACCCGGTTCTCGCTCAGCCCTTTGGCGCGGGCTGTCATGACGTAATGTTTCTTGATCTCATCCAGAAAGGAGTTTTTGGTCAGCAGTGTCAGCGTTGCAAAGCTCGCAATTGTCGAGGCTAGGACCGGCAGCGCGATGTGCCAGAAATAGTCCCCGATTTTACCAATCAGGCTCAGTTCGCTGAAATTGTCCGACGTCAGGCCCCGCAGTGGGAAGACCTGCCAATAGGATCCGCCTGCAAAGAGAACCAGCAACAGAATTGCAAACAGAAAGCCCGGAATTGAATAGGCCGCAATGATCACGCCGCTTGTCCAGGTGTCGAATTGCGACCCGTCCCGCATCGCTTTGCGAATGCCCAGTGGAATAGAAATCAGGTAGGCAATCAGCGTCGACCACAGACCAAGCGTGATCGAGACGGGCATTTTCTCCAGCACCAGATCAATCACACCTATTTTGCGGAAGTAACTTTCGCCGAAATCAAACCGCACGTAGTTTCCCAGCATCAACAGAAAACGCTGCAACGGCGGTTTATCAAAACCGAACTCACGCTCCAGCTCTTCGATGAACTCGGGCGGGAGACCACGGGCGCCGACGTATTTTCCGTCTCCACCGCCGCCTAGTGTCAGGTCATTGTCCAGTTCCAGATTGCTTTCTGCTCCGCCACCGGAAAAACCGGCAAAGACATCGCCCTGCCCCTGCTGCTGCGCAATAATCTGTTCAATCGGGCCACCGGGCACAAACTGCACAAGGGTAAAATTCACGATCATGATCCCCAATAGCGTGGGGATCACCAACAACAGTCGTCGAAGGATATAGGCTGCCATGGTTACCGCAACGCGCCTTTGGCTTTCAATGCGGCTTCTTTTTCAGGGTTGACCCACCACAGATCCAACCAGCCCAGCGCGAACTTGGGCATGTTTTCAGGGTGTTCATACATGTCGAAGTAGCTGACCCAGTAATTGGGCACATAGCCATCCGGGATGACAAAGAATTCATATCGCAACGCCCGATCCAGGGCCATCAGCGCCGCATCCTGATCGGCCTGATTGGTGGTTTCAAAAGACGCGTCGATAATGGCGTCAACCAAGGGGCTGGCAAGCCCTGCGGGATTGAAGACGCTAAATTCGGCTTCTCTGGAACCATATTGCTGCTTTAGCCCCTCGCCAGTGGACAAGAACCAGCCGTAGCGCGAGGAATAGACCATATCATAATCCCGCTCTCGCTGGCGCAGGGTGAACTGTGAGGGATCCACCTTCTCGGCTTTGGCATCCACGCCCAGCGCCTGAAGATTCTGGACATAGGTCTCAATCATTGTGGCGGTGGTTTCCGGGATGCTGGTGGCATAGGGGATTTCAATCTTGAGCGTCTCGCCCGAAGCATTGCGGCGCAGCTTGTCTTCGCCGACAGGCCAGCCCGCCGCATCCAGCATCTTGGCTGCTTTGCGCAGGTTGCGGCGATCCCGCAGCCGTTCGGGTTTTGATGTATGGCTCAGCGCTACCGGTGTGTTCAGAAGGTCCGCTGGAACCACATCGCCAAGGCTATTCAGGAACGTCAGCTCTCCGTCCGCCGGCACATCCTTGGCCTCCAGATGGGTGCCTTCCACAAAAGAACTGCGCTGGGTCGACAGGCCAAACAGCAGCGATTCATTCACCCATTCGAAGTTGAACGCCAAGGCCAGCGCGGCGCGCACTTCTTTGTCGGCCAATTGGGGGCTCCCAAGGTTAAAGACAAAACCCGTCGGATTCGGCGCGCTTTGATTAGGGATTTCCTCCTTGGTCACAACGCCGTCGCTCAGATTTGGGAAGTCATATCCCGTCGCCCAGACTTTGGCATCGGATTCAATCCGAAACGTATATTCTCCGGCTTTGAAGCCCTCAAAAGATGCTGTTTGGTCAGCGAAATATTCAACCCGGATCGTATCGTAATTGTGGCGGCCGACATTGATTGGCAGGTCCTTGCCCCAATAATCATCCCGCCGTTTGTAAACGATACGGCGGTTCACGTCATAGCTCTCCAGCTTATAAGGACCGGACCCAACCGCGACCTCGTACCGGGGTTCATCCAGACGGCGGCTTTCATCCGCCTCAAACCAGGCCTTGGAGAACACCGGCGTATTGCCAACGGTTTCGATCAAGCTGCGGCGCGACACATCCGGGTTAAACGTGAATTTGACCGTGTGATCATCCAACGCCTCGGCACCGGTGACCATATGGTTGACCGCTGCCGCATAGGATGGCAGCCCTTGGGTGATGAACAGCGTGTGGCTGTAAACTACATCCTCTGCCGTGACCGGTGTGCCATCCCAGAACGTCGCCTCGGGCCGCATGTGGAAGATCACCCAATTGCGATCCTCGTCATATTCCAGGCTTTCGGCAAGCAGCCCGTAATACTGTCCAACCTCGTTTACAGTGCTCTCAATCAGGCTGTCATATTGCAGCGTCGTCAGCGCGCCAGCACGCCCTTTGACCGTATAGGGGTTCATATTGTCGAAGGTTCCAGACGCCGCCAGAGCCATCTCACCCCCTTTGGGCGCATCCGGGTTCACATAATCCAGATGCTCAAAATCGGCCGGATAATCGAGGTTGCCGAAGTATGAGTAACCATGGCTTTTGATAATGCCATCTTCGGCTCGCGCCATACCTGCTGCCAGGATCAGCGCACCAACCCCCAGGCCCATCCACCTCATCAGCGTTCCAGTTCGCGGGGCGACAGCTACACGGGCCTCGGCTCGGGGTGACTGCATCGACGGATCCTCCATTTGGGTTCTACTGCCAGAGTTATGGATTACTCTTATGTGTTAAAGCACAGCTAATACAAGTTTAGAGAATGTGAACACCCCGTGAAGAGGACAACTGCATCCGGATAAAGAAAAAGCCGCAACCCAACGGGGTTACGGCCTCAAAACTGTTGCGCGTAAAGCGATCTCTTACTTGATCGTGGCCAAGTAGGCGATCAGATTGGCGCGGTCGGTGTCTTTTTTCAGACCGGCAAAGCTCATCGACGTGCCAGGTGCATAGTCAGACGGTTTTGTCAGGAAGGCGTTCAACGCCTCTTCGGTCCAGGTCCCTGCTGGCAGCGCGCCGGAGTATCCGAACCCTGCAGCGGACCCCGCCTCACGTCCAACCAAGCCGAACAAATAGGGGCCGGTTGCATTCGCACCGCTTTCCAGCTTGTGGCAAGCTGCGCATTTCTTGAAAACCTTGGCGCCCTTGCCCACATCTGCTGCGGCCAGGAGCTCTTCAAAGCTCACTTCTTCTTCTGACTCGGCACCGCCAGACTCTGCAACTTCGATCACATAGGACGCCTCACCATGGCTATCCATTGCATAGATCTCAGTCGCTGCCCACTTGCCGAGCAGGAATACGAGAAACGCACCGCAGAATCCTGCGGTCGCTTTGGTAAGGGTCATCGTGTCAAACATGATCGCTGTCCATTTAGCTGTCTGCCCGTTTGTCTAAGGCTTCCCCTATATTCTGACAAGGTATAGACAGCGCGACGAAATGCCCGTTTATTGAACTTTTCTGCAGATGAGACCTAAATGACCCGCAAAATCGCCATTCAAGGAGAGCTCGGCTCCTACAGCCACGAAGCTTGCCGCACTGCACGACCGGATATGGAAGTCCTGCCGTGCCGTACCTTTGAACAGGCAATTGATGCCGTCAACTCTGGCGCTGCGGATCAGGCCATGCTGCCAGTTGAGAACTCCACCTATGGCAGGGTCGCTGACATTCACCGCCTGCTGCCCCTATCCGGCCTGCATATCGTAGACGAGGCCTTCGTGCGCGTTCATATTAACGTGCTTGGCGTTCCGGGTGCCTCCCTTTCTGACATCCGCGAGGCCCATTCCCATCTGGTTCTCTTGCCGCAGTGCTCGAGCTTCCTGAAAGAACGCAACATCATTGGCCGCGTCAGCCCCGATAATGCCCGCGCCGCCCGAGATGTTGCCGAACGGGGAGATCCGACCGTTGCTGCGCTTGCAAGTGAACTGGCCGGCGAAATCTACGGGCTGCAAGTCCTCGCCCGCCATATCGAGGACAACGGCAACAATACCACCCGTTTTCTGATTATGGACCGCGAGGCGAATTACAAACGTCGCGGTCAACACGGGATGGTGACCAGTTTCGTCTTTCAGGTCCGCAACATTCCTGCGGCCCTCTACAAGGCGATGGGTGGATTTGCCACAAACGGCATCAACATGGTCAAGCTTGAAAGCTATATGGTCGACGGCTCCTTCACCGCGACGCAGTTCTATGCCGATATTGAAGGCCACCCTGACGATCCGAATGTCCAGCTCGCGATGGACGAGCTTGCCTATTTCACCACCAATATCAAAGTGTTGGGAACCTTCCCAGCCAGCATGCAGCGGCACTGATCAGCCGCTGCAACCAGTTGTGTGCATCAGGCATAATCGCTCAGCCGGTCTCCAAGGACGGCTGCAAATTTGCTGATCCGTTCGCGGAACCGCTTTTTGACTTTGCCACGCGCCAGTTTCAATGATTGCAACATGAGGCGGCCCGGCAGGGTCGTCGCCGCAAGATCAACTGAAATCACGACCCGCGTGCATTTGGGCGTCAATGCCATCAGTTCAACTCCGAACTGACCGGACACGCCGCTGCCCTCACCGGTGACACCCATAAATGTGGAAGGCTGCATCTTGGTCAACGTCAAACCCAGCGATCGCTCCTTACCACGCAGACTGTAAGCGACACGCCACTGCGCGCCTTCCTGAACGTCACCAGCACCTAGCCGCTCCACATCCAGGCCCCGTCGCGCGGCAAGGCGCTCCAGAGCGTCGAAATCCGACAGGACACGAAAGACTTGGTCAATCGGGGCATCAATGTCTTCGGATGCTTTCAGTTCCATTTAATTTCACCTGTTCGCAACGGTTTAAGTTGGCAGCGGAGCCCGCACGTTCAGCGCAGTGTATCCGCAAGCCAGTTATCAAGAAGAAAACGCGCAATCGCTCCTTTGCGCGCGGGTCGAATTTTTGGATGCAAGCCTGCCTGAGATTCCATGATCTCTTGTTTACTGGCCCAGATCGCATCCTCGATTTCATCGGGGTCGATTGTAATATCTTCGCTGGTCGCTTCCCCCCAGCACCCGAACATCAATGACATCGGAAAAGCCCAGGGCTGGCTGGCCAGATACCCGACGGCGCCAACGTTCACACCGGTTTCTTCCAGAACCTCACGCCGAACGGCCGCTTCCAGGGTTTCACCCGGCTCAACAAACCCGGCCAGCAGGGAATACATCCCCTCAGGCCAGCCCGGAGACCGGCCAACCAGAACCTTATCACCCCGCGTGATCAGCATGATGACAACAGGGTCCGTACGCGGGAAATGCCGGGTTCCACAGGCTGGACACAGACGCTGCCAGCCGCTTTCAATCATATCGCTTTTCGCGCCGCACTTCGCGCAGAAACCATGTGTTTCATGCCAGGCAAGAACGGCCTTGGCTGTTGCGGCGACTTCTGCATCAAATGGGGAAAGCGCCGCCATAATGCTGCGCAATTCGGCAAAAACATGACCTGTTGGCAATTCGGGATGCTGCTGTTCGCTGAGATCTCGAAATGCACCAATCTGGCTCAGGTCTTCGCCTGCGGGCTCCCAATCGGCCAGTTCGGCTGCAAATACTCCCAGCCCTTGCTTGTCCAGACCCAGGAAGACTGAACGCGACTGGCTTCCGGCAACCAGCGCATGGTTGCTAGCCAAAAAGACAAGCTGATCCGGTGGCAGCGTTTCGTCCCCTTCCGAGCAGTCCGTACGCCGCGCCAGCGGCTTGCCTTCCCACAACAAAAGCACCTGACCGCCCTGTTCCCAAAGCGAGCCGAGCCGGGCTTCATCGGTGCGCAAATGGGCCGCTCTATCCAGCCCGCCGCCACCAAAGGTCACTGTTTCTGCGTGTTTCATATGCTCTTTATCACTTGCCTGTTTTTTGGAATTTCTTGAGGTGCGATTTAACCTTTTGGAACCCCATTCAAATTATCCCACAGCGAAGTTTTCGCAAAAAATCGTTTCATTGCCAACATTTTACCGGAAACTTCCCCCTATGGTTGCGACACCCCCCCAAAAATGGTGAATTGTTAAGATTCTACACTTTGCACATGCTTTAAACACTGTTTCAATGGGTGAGAACACCGAAGAAATCCAGGGGCGGGCAAATCAGAAATGCGCCAGGCTACGGCAAAATGACAGGAACGCAAACGCCTCCGAATAATCCGGTGGCCCGGTTGCGCCTGATGGCAACAACCGACTTACATTCCCATCTTATTGCCCATGATTACTATTCTGACAATTCGAACATCGCTTTAGGTCTCACACGTGTCGCAACCTTGATCAAACACGCCCGTACCGAAGCGGCCCAACAGGGCGCCGCCACGGTATTGGTGGACAATGGAGATGGGTTTCAGGGCGCTCCGATCGGTGAAAACATCCTGCAGGGTGAGAAACAGAAACACCCTCTGATCACTGCCTTTAGCATTCTCGATTACGATGTGATGGGGCTCGGGAACCATGATTTCAATTACGGTCTGACCACTTTGGGCCGGCTCTTGAAAGATGCGCCCTGCCCTGCAATTTGTTCAAACATGAGCGCAATTCAGAGAGGTCTGGAACTCCCCTTCCAAGACAGCGCCATTCTGGAACGACAGATCCCGGCAATGCCCGACAAGCCGCCTGTCCGTATCGGCGTGCTTTCGGTCTTGCCTCCGCAAACCGTAGTCTGGGACGCCCATTACCTGGAAGGTCGGGTTGTTGTTCAGGACATGGTCAACGCGGCCAGGGATGTCGCCCGGTCGCTGCGCGCGCAGGGATGCGATCTGGTGGTTGCCCTCGCGCATACGGGTCTGGGTGAACATGACGCTGTTTTGAACATGGAAAACGCCCTTCACCCGCTCAGCGCCCTACCCGAGATCGATGCAATCGTTGCGGGCCATACCCATTTGGCGCTGCCGGACAAAACCCAACCCAAAGACAGCGCGGTGGTGATGCCCGGCGCATTTGGCAGCCATTTGGGCCTTATCGACCTGTCACTGAGCTGGGTTGATGACCGTTGGCGTCTGACAGAGGCTCAGGCTTCACTGCGCGCGGTTGCTCTCAGTAACGGTGAACTGGTCGAAGAAGAGACTGCGCTCAGAGACGCGCTGATGGATGACCATGAAAAAGCCTGCAAACGGCTCGACCAACCGGTTGGTACACTCTCTCAACCATTGCACTCGTTTTTCACCTTTTTCTCACATGACCGGTCGCTGGAGCTGACCGCCTGCGCGCAAGCGGCCGCCTTGCGAGTCTATATCCAGGGCACGCCGGCATCGGACCTACCCATGTTGTCGGCGGTTGCACCGGGAAAATTCGGCGCCCGCGCCGGCCCCAGCTATTACACCGATGTGCCGACGGGCCCGGTGACCATGCGCCATGTAAACGATTTGCAGGTCTTCCCAAATCAGCTGCGCGCAGTGGAGATTTCCGGCACCGAGCTTGCCGACTGGCTTGAAATGTCCTCGGGCATATTTAATCGTATCACCCCAGGCAGCCAGAACCACCCTTTGGTCAATGATCAACGCGCTGGTCACAACTATGATGTGATCTTTGGCGTGGAGTACGACATCGACCTGACCCAGCCCATACGCTTCAACGCAACCGGAATTTTGGTCGACCCAACCGCCAGACGCATTCACAACCTGCGCTGGAACGGAGCCCCCGTTCGCCCCGATCAGCGCTTCTTGGTGGCTGTAAACAGCTACCGCGCCAGTGGCGGCGGGCATTTCAATATGGTCCGATATGCGCCGCAGGTCTCATTGCCGCCGGTACATCTGCGGGACGTCATCCGCGACTATATTGCCGGTCATCTGCGCCGGGATCCCTTGGAAAACGCTCCCTCTCCATGGCATTTCTCCCCGATCGGCCAGGCCACTCAGGCGATTGCCCTGACTGGCCCCGCAGCCACCCAGCATTTGGACGAGCTGCCTGCCAGCCGTGTGTCACTCTTACCCGTTAATTCCGAAGGGTTTCTGGAACTGCGCCTGCAGCTCTAACCTGACTGCGCGCGGCAAGCCCCTCTTTTGCACGGAACTGTTCCTGTTTTTTGTCATCCCCTTGTCATTCTTTGATCCGCGCTCTATATCCGGATTCGAGAGGTTGGCGCGGGCGAGCGCCTCGCCAACCTGGTCAGGTCCGGAAGGAAGCAGCCACAACGAGCCCCGCTTGGGTCGATGTCCAGCCTCTCACCTTATCTCCGCACACAAACCCATCAGCATGTGGTCGGAGCGCAATTGCGCACCACAAGATTTCGTTTGACGACTCGCCTCCGCCCCCGCTAGCCATGGTGCAGATGGTTCTTGTGCCCACTGCTGTGGAACAGGATGAAAAGGGAACACGGTGCGGAGCCCCTTTGCGCGTTGCAAAGGTTTCTCCCAGTCCGAGACTGCCCCCGCAACTGTAAGCGGCGAGCTGCCCCGAAATGAACCACTGGCCCTTTGGTGAGAGATCACACTGGCCGGGAAGGTTCGGGGACGCATTGACCCGCAAGTCAGGAGACCTGCCATCCGTACTGAAACTCGAAACCGGGCGGGGTGCTCCGGGACGGGATCTGCGCATGGCTGAACCACAGCAAAAACGCCCGGTCTACGTTCCCAATTACCCGACCCAAATGCGCGGAGGGCGCGATGATCTGGACCAATGAAACGCATGATTGTGCGGCGACACATTGTATGAAACTGGGCCGCCCCTGCCCGGCTGTCATGCGAATGATCAAGGCGCTCAGCGCCAGCATGACGACAGCAAAGGGTGTAACCGAAGATAACTTTCAGATGACCGGGCAGGCCGAGCTGAACGCCTGCCCCGAGGGCTGCATGGCCCGGTTTGTGGCATCGCACTATCGCATTCGGGTGTTTTGCGACGTAGAGGACACCGCGGATCAATCTGATCTGGACCTGTTTGCAGATGTCATGCTGTGCAAAGACGGCGCCAACGCAGTTGCACTTGCCCCTCTCCCGGCGCGGCCACGGGCGCTTGCGCAGGCCATTCCACATAAAGCAAAGACCCAGAACGTGCTGCAGGAGCGGATATCTGCCACTCGCCCCGGCTGAGATTTGCGTCCTAAACCCTGCGCGCGCCGATGGCCCAGGCCATCTGTTCGTCCGTTTCTACAGCACAGGGGCGGATCGCGCGCAGCCGTTTCAGCGCTGAATGCGGCTGTTCGCCGGCTTCGATCATCAAACGCAAAACCGCCATCCCCGACCGGCCGCATCCGCCCTTGCAATGAACCAGAACCCGACCGCCTCCAACCAATGCCCTGCGCGCTGCATGGCTGGCCTTGGGCCATTTGAACAAAACATCCGGCGGCGGCGTGCTGAAATCGGGCACCGGCAAGTGAAACCACCGGCTGGCCATGCTTTGAATGTCAGAGCCAAGCGTCAGCGCGCCCACGGCTTCATGCTCGGGCGTAGTGGTCATTGACAGGACCAGCCCCGGTTTCCAATCGTTTATGTGCTGCAAATCCGCCCAGTAATCGCCAGTTGCTCCGGGCAATCGGCACAAGGCCAAGTTCCCATTCGCCACCGAAAGGGCATGTATTGTCAGCGTGTTTTGACCCGGTTCAATTGGTCCTGAACCTTTGGCCGGTGTTGACGTGCGTTCCATCCGCATCAGCGCCTCCCCAGCTGGGCTAGAGTTCCGCCATTCCCACCCCTAAACTCTAACTCTGGAATATGTCATAAACCTAGAACTTTCTTATAAAAACGGCTGGATCCCGGGTCGTTTGCCAATATGCCATCCCACCGCCAGATGAGCAGTGGACGAATACAGCCCGCTTGCCTAGTTTGTGACAAATGATCAAACGACGCGAATCCGGCGGAGCATTATGACTGACACCCCTGCGGCAGAGGCGGGCACCCAGCCCAAATATCAGGTACTTGCGCGCAAATACCGGCCCGAGACCTTTGCCGATCTGGTGGGCCAGGACGCAATGGTGCGCACCCTCAGAAACGCCTTTGAAACGGGCCGGATCGCGCAGGCCTTTGTGATGACCGGCATCCGTGGTACCGGCAAGACCACTACCGCGCGGATCATCGCCAAGGGGATGAATTGTATCGGCCCCGACGGCACCGGGGGGCCCACAACAGAACCCTGCGGCGTCTGTGAACATTGCAAGGCGATCATGGAAGGCCGGCATGTCGATGTGATGGAGATGGACGCGGCCTCACGCACGGGTGTCAATGACATCCGCGAAATCATCGACAGCGTCGCCTATCGCGCGGCCTCTGCGCGCTACAAGATCTATATCATCGACGAAGTGCACATGCTGTCGACCTCAGCCTTTAACGCGCTGTTGAAAACGCTGGAAGAGCCGCCGGCCCACGTTAAATTCATCTTTGCCACCACTGAAATCCGCAAGGTGCCGGTCACGGTGCTGTCACGGTGCCAGCGGTTCGATCTGCGTCGGATTGAACCCGAGGTGATGATTGCCCTTTTGCGCAAAATCGCAACTTCTGAGGGGGCCGAGATTGCGGAAGATGCGCTGGCACTGATCACCCGCGCTGCCGAAGGCTCAGCCCGGGATGCAACCTCGCTGTTGGATCAGGCCATTTCACACGGCGCGGGTGAGACCACCGCGGATCAGGTCCGTGCCATGCTGGGGCTTGCAGACCGGGGCCGGGTTCTGGACCTGATCGATATGATCCTGCGCGGCGATGCGGCGGCAGCCCTGACAGAACTGTCCTCACAATACGCCGAAGGCGCGGATCCACTGGCGGTGCTGCGCGATCTGGCCGAGATCACTCATTGGGTTTCTGTGGTTAAAATCACACCGGATGCCGCAGAAGACCCGACCATCAGCCCGGACGAGCGCGCGCGGGGTCAGGCTATGGCCGAAGCCCTGCCGATGCGGGTGCTGACGCGTATGTGGCAGATGTTGTTGAAAGCGTTGGAAGAAGTCTCCTCGGCACCCAATGCGATGATGGCGGCAGAGATGGCGGTAATCCGCCTGACCCATGTGGCCGATCTGCCCAGCCCGGAAGAGTTGTTGCGGAAACTGCAAGACACTCCGCCCCCCCCACCCTCTGGCGGCCCAGGTGGCGGGATGCCCATGCAAAGCATGGGCGCGCCTGCGGCAAGCGGGGGGGGCGCGGCTTCGGCTTACGCCTCAGCCGCGCCGCAAGGTGCACCGGGGGGGAGCCCAAATGGCGGCCCAACCCTGTCGCAAGCAGGCTCTGGCGCGATGGCCGCCCTGGCGCCCGCAACCAATCTGGCCCTGGCCCGGTATCCTACGTTTGAACATGTGGTCGAGCTGATCCGCAAACATCGCGATGTGAAACTTCTGGTCGAAGTCGAAGGCGGTGTCCGGCTTTCGTCCTATCAGCCGGGGAGGATTGAGTTCACCCCCTCGGCGTCTGCCCCGCGCGACCTGGCCGCACGTCTTGGAACGGCGTTGCAGAACTGGACCGGCAATCGCTGGGTCGTCTCCATTGTGGATGGCTGTGACGCAGAAACCATTGCTGAGCTGCGCGACGCTGCGGAAAACGCCCTGCGCGCCAAAGCCACCGGACATCCGCTGGTGCAGGCTGTTCTGGACGCCTTTCCAAAAGCAAAGATCAAGCGCATTCGCACCTCGGAAGAGCTGGAAGCCGAAGTTCAGGCCGAGGCTCTCCCCGAGGTTGAAGACGAATGGGATCCGTTTGAAGAATAGCCGCTTGCAGCAAGTTAACATTTAATGAACCAGAGAGACGACCATGATCGAACGCCTTCACACCGGCCAGCGGATGAGCAAGATCGTTAAACATAATGGCACCGCCTACCTGTGCGGACAGGTTGGCAATGCAGACGACAGCGTCGCCGATCAAACCCGCGAATGTATCCGCCGGATCGAGGCCCTTCTGGAGGAGGCAGGCTCCTCAAAAGAGCAGATGTTGCAGGTGGTCATCTGGCTGGCAGATATGGCAGATTTTGCCGAGATGAATGCAGTGTGGGATGCCTGGGTTCCTGAAGGCCACGCCCCTGCCCGCGCCTGTGGCGAAGCAAAACTGGCCCGTCCTGAGCTGAAGGTTGAGATGATCGTCACTGCGGCCTGTGACTGATTTTCAGCGCCTGCAAACGGTCTTGCTTGCGGGCATTTCCTTCCCTTCGATCGCATTTGCCGAAGTCTGCGATAAGGAGCGGCCCTTCTGGGATGGAGGACCTGTTACAGCAGTCGACGAGGTTATCAATCTCGCTGCTTCACCAATTGTCTGGCTTGGTATTGCGGCCACGCTAATCAGCGCTTTGATCCGCTGGCGCCTGCTTTGGGTGGTGTCTGCCCTGCTTTTGGTCGCGCTCACCGCGCTCCTGCTTTCTGAGGCACTGCTGCCGGACCCAAGCGATGTTCGCGACTTTGCCATCCAAGAAGACTGCATTGGCCCGCCCCATCTGACCATCGCCACCACGGCGCTGCTCGCGATAGTAGCCAGCGCCTGTGCGCTTAAACGCGGCTAAGACGAAGTTTTCATAATTCGAGCCACCAGGATCTCGTGCGGTTACCCGCGTCTGTATGCGCTCCCCCTTGCCGAAACACGCGACGCTCCGTATCTAGAGGCCAAGACATGGCCCAGTGCCACACAGAAAAAAAGGAGACCCCGATGTTCAAAGGACTCGGTGCGCTCGGCGATATGGCCGGGATGATGAAAAAAGCCCAGGAAATGCAGACCAAAATGGCGGAGATGCAGGATGATCTCGCCAATGTGACCGTCACTGGTGAGGCGGGCGCTGGTCTGGTCAAGGCAACCGCCACCGCCAAGGGAGAGCTGACCGCGCTGGACATCGACCCGTCGATCTTCTCCGGCGATGACAAAGAAGTGGTGGAAGATCTGATCCTGGCCGCCATCAAGGATGCGCAGACAAAAGCGGCGGAGAAGTCTCAGGAAGAGATGAAGAAGCTCACCGATGGTCTGGGCCTGCCAGCGGATATGAAGCTGCCGTTCTAAGCCTTCCCGACAAAGCGGCTTCGGGACAGACATGACCCGAAGCCGCCCTGAACCATGGCCACGCGCAGGGTTGGGATGATGAAACAAAGGTCGAACATTCCCCTTGCGCCGCCCCCGGTCTGCTGGCCTATAAGCAACAGACAGCCACCAACAGCCGGACGACCCAAGCCCCGTGTCCCAGAACTCCACAGCAGAAATCGAACGTCTAATCGCCCTTCTGGCGAAACTGCCGGGTCTTGGACCACGGTCCTCGCGACGGGCGGTTTTACATCTGATCCGCAAAAGGGAATTGCTGCTCTCTCCTCTGGCGGCGGCCATGCAGGAGGTTGCGCAGAGCGCGCGCAGCTGTCTGAATTGCGGCAACGTAGGCACCCGTGAAATTTGCACCATCTGCGAGGACCAGAGCCGCGCCAACGGCGAACTCTGCGTAGTCGAAGACGTGTCTGACCTCTGGGCGATGGAACGCGCTGGCGTTTTTAAGGGGCGTTATCATGTGCTGGGCGGGACATTGTCAGCCCTTGAAGGCGTGGGGCCGGACGAACTGCGCATCCCTCAATTGGTCGACCGTTTGGCCAGCGAATCCATACGCGAAGTGATCCTGGCGCTCAATGCAACAATTGATGGCCAGACCACGGCCCATTATATTGCAGATATGCTGCCTCCCGAGATCACCCTCACCTCACTGGCACAGGGCGTTCCCATAGGTGGCGAATTGGATTACCTCGACGAGGGTACAATTTCAGCCGCGCTGAAAGCCCGCAAGACCTTTTAAACCGGTCACCTCCACCGCTCCGAAGCCGTTTAGGACCTGACAAATCAAACGTTCAGCCAAGTTTCGGGCAGGCCCTCCCGCGTCTGCCAAAGCCCTCTGGCCTATCGGCCAGACCTCTCCGCAACCTTGGGCGTAGCGCCGCGCCAAAGGCGCGGCGCTACGCCCAACGGGAGGACAGCAATCTGTGATTGCCGACGACGGGCGGGAGCGATGCCTGGGTAAGAACCCTGACGTGTATCAGCCACCAAATCGCACAATAGCAGCTAGCAGAGCCTTAAAGCCCTCATCCCCGATATCCTTATGTAAAACCAAACGAATTGCGCCTGTCTCTCCACCGCTAAGCTTCATGCCAACGGCTCCAAGGGCATCAAGAAGCAGGGCTCGAACTTCCATTTCGGGGTCCAGGAAAACCATATTGGTACCACTTTCCACTGAGCCAATGCCAGCTTTTATCAATGCAGCAGCAAGTTCCTGCGCCCGTGCATGATCCTCTGCCAAGCGCGCCACATTGTGATCCAGCGCATAAAGGCCGGCCGCCGCCAATACGCCGGCCTGCCGCATTCCGCCGCCCAGCATTTTACGCAGACGGCGCGCCTTTGCTATCAGCTCTGCCTCACCGACAAGAACGGAGCCGACAGGGGCACCCAGACCTTTGGACAGGCAAATCGATACTGTATCGAAGGGATCAGCCAGCGCCTTTTCACCGCATTGCAGCGCTACGCTGGCGTTGAAGAACCGCGCCCCGTCCAAATGGGTCGACAGACCCGCAGCCCGCGCAGCTTTGACAACCTCAGCGCAGCGCGCCAGTGGAACCGCTTTGCCGTTATGCGTGTTTTCCAGAGATACAAGGCGGCTGACCGGGTGATGGGGATCATCTTCTTTGACGGCCTGCTCAATATCTGAAGGATGCAGCCCACCATCGGCAGCCACCGGCAACGGATCCAGAACACATCCTCCGAAAACCGAGGCCCCACCCGCTTCGTATTTGAACACGTGATAGTCCCGCCCCGTAATAACCTCTTCACCACGACCACAATGGGCCAGCATCGCAATCAGGTTGCTCTGGGTTCCCGACGGCAGAAACAGGGCCTTATCCTTCCCCAGACGTTCCGCCAGCACAGATTCAAGCCGCGCAATCGTAGGGTCTTCCCCATATACATCATCACCGACCTCTGCGGCAGCCATTGCGCTGCGCATTCCGGCATCTGGACGCGTCACAGTATCGCTGCGCAGATCACAGAGGACCTCTGCAGCATCTCCAACTGCATTAACGGAGCTGTATTGGCTCATGATTTGCCTCCTGGTATCAAAACTTGAATCGTTTCTTGTGACAGCTTTCTTCTGAACAGCCCATTCGGTGTTAGACTCCGATGCGGTCTGCTTTTGACCCTTCTCTAACGTCATCTTGACAGGAAATTCAAAAGATCGATTGTACGCAATACGCCACATGGACCAGAGGGATTAGTCTTTGCGTCCTCTGACATGACCACAAATCGCCAGCGCATCGCGTCTTGGAACGGTCCTATTCACCGTCGCGCCAGACGCACCACCTAAACAGTGCTAGGTTTCAAGGCTCTTAAGCTGCAAGTTCACTTGCATCGGGTAATTTGCACTGATTTTTTGGGTATATTTTGTTCTTCTATTAGCGGGGGTTACCAGTGCTGTTTAGCCCCCATGCAAACGCACCATCTCCCCGCAAAGAAGCCGCAGCATTTTCATGCTGCGGCTTTGATACTCTCAAAGGCTGTAGGCCACCGGATCAGATCCGGCTGTCGTCGTCCTCGTCATCGTCGTCACCCCCACCGGCAGGCAGGTTAAAGAAGCTGTCGGCATCAACGATCGGATCAGTAGAGTCCGGCTTCTCTTCCACTGGGTTGCCACCCAGAGTAAAGGCTTCCAGACCTTCGATCCCGCTGGGCATCTTCGGCTCAGCATCCATTTCCAGCGACTGCTCCGTGGAAACCAGCTTACGACGCTCGTCATCGCTCATCACGCCGCCTTCGGCAGCCTTGGCTGCGGCCGCTTTCTGAACCACAGCATCCAGTTCGGACTGCTTACACAGCCCCAGCGCAACCGGATCAATAGGCTGCATATTGGCAATGTTCCAATGGGTCCGTTCGCGGATCGACTGGATCGTCGGCTTGGTCGTCCCCACCAGCTTGGCGATCTGCGCGTCGTACAGCTCCGGGTGGAACTTGACAAGCCACAGAATAGAGTTCGGACGGTCCTGCCGCTTGGACAAAGGAGTATAGCGCGGGCCGCGGCGCTTTTCTTCGCCGGCTGCGGCGGGGTTGAACTTCAAGCGTAGCTTGTGCAGCGGGCTTGCTTCTGCCTTGTCGATCTCTTCCTGGGTCAGCTGGTTGTTTGCGACCGGGTCAAAGCCCTTTACGCCCACAGCCACTTCGCCGTCAGCGATGCCTTGAATTTCCAGCTCATGCATGCCGACGAAATCGCCGATCTGTTTGAAACTGATCGTTGTATTGTCCACCAGCCACACGGCGGTCGCCTTGGCCATCAACGGTTTTGCCATGCGTCTTCTCCTTCACTCGTGCCTTCTCCCCGGATATAGCTTTCCCGTCGCCTGAAATAGGCGGTCCCGTTAAATTTGGGACAGGTTGCCGTTGTCGGGGAACTTATGCCCTATATAGTCGCCTTCGTTTGATAAGGAAAGAGGCCAATGCGCGCTCTGTTTTATGCAATTTCACTCATAGCCGCAGGGCTTGTCACTCCCCTTTGGGCGAATGGCGAGAAGGCGGGCGAATTTGACTATTACGTTCTGGCCCTCAGCTGGTCTCCAAACTGGTGTGAAGTTGAAGGGGACGCCAAAGGCTCAGACCAATGTGATCCCCGCCATGATCACGGCTGGGTGCTACATGGGCTGTGGCCCCAGTTCCATCGAGGCTGGCCCAGCTACTGCCGCACAACCGAACCAGCGCCAACCCGGCGCATGACCGAAACCATGGCCGACATTATGGGAACGTCCGGCCTCGCCTGGCACCAGTGGAAGAAACATGGCACCTGCTCCGGCCTGTCCGCATCCGGCTATTTCGACCTGTCCCGCAAGGCCTATGCCAGCATCCAGCGCCCAGAGATCTTTCGCAAATTGGACAAGGTTGTGAAATTGCCTGCCTCTGTGGTGGAGGATGCGTTTTTAAAGGTAAACCCGGACCTTGATCACAACAGCCTCACGATCACCTGCCGCAACGGCCATATCCAAGAAGCCCGCATCTGCCTGTCGCGTGGCGGTTTGAAGCCCGTCCCCTGCGGCCGCGATGTGATCCGGGACTGCCAGCTTAAAGACGCGTTGTTCACTCCAATTCGTTGACCGAACACACCCCATGCCGCCTTTTGAAAGTCAAAAATCCATCTGGCGATATGCTTTCGATAAGTTCACCCATGGCCAACCACACCGTCCTTAGACAGGGCCCGCCCAGACGGCACTCCACAGTTTCCCAGGGAAAGGGAGACAGAAGTCACGGAACACAATCGGCAACCCGGTCAGCTGGCTGGCCAAACAATTCAGCGAAGCCGGGCAGCATTGAGGCGATTCGCTGGAAGAAATCCGACCCCCCGGCACCGATACGCCACACATTCGCAGGCTGACGATATAGGATCTGACAGAGGCCCGCGCCTCGGGGCCCTGGATTTTGCAACGTGTCGAAGCGGCGCTATATTCACCGTCATTCTTCACCCTCACTCGGGCCAGCGATGATTGCTATCGCCGCGCCCGGACAGCTCTTTTCCGCTTTTCGTGCCGATGACCCTTGGCTTTGCCATTGCGGTCCCCGCGGCGGCTGTTGAGCCTTATCCCTATTGCGCCAATCCTCAGCAATGCCACATGGCATGTGTATCGTCGACTGGTGGCCTATCCACACCGCTTGCGCGGCGCTGTTGCTCCTATCGGAACAACAACTGTACCGAATAAAACTAGCTTGAAACCTTCAGAACAATCTTGCCGATATGTTCAGAGGCCTCCATCCGCGCGTGGGCGGCAGCGGCCTCTTCCAGGCCAAAGCACTGATCCATCACTGGCGCCACCGTTCCGGCTTCCAGCAAAGGCCAGACCACGCGCTTCAAATCCAATGCAATCTCTGCCTTCGCCTGATCACTTTGTGGACGCAACGTAGACCCTGTAATTGTCAGCCGCCGCATCATCACCTGCGCAAAGTTCAGCGCAACTTTTGGCCCCGACAGGAAAGCAATCTGCACAAGCCGTCCGTCATCTGCCAGCGCTTTTACATTGCGCGGGATATAGTCTCCGCCAACCATGTCCAGGATCACATCCGCTCCACCTTCGCCCCGCAAGACCTCTACAAAATCCGCCTCTCGGTAGTTAATCGCCTGTTCCGCTCCAAGATCCAGACAGGCCCGGCATTTGTTCTCAGAGCCCGCCGTCGCAAAAACCCGTGCCCCCAGCGCCCGCGCCAGCTGGATCGCCGTTGTGCCAATACCCGAAGATCCGCCATGCACCAGAAACCGCTCTCCTGCCTTGAGGCCTGCGCGCTGAAACACATTTGTCCACACCGTAAAAAACGTCTCTGGCAGACAAGCCGCCTGTTTGAGATCAAGCCCCGCAGGCACGGGCAGGCAATGGGCCGCGGGCGTTGCCACATATTCCGCATAGCCCCCGCCCGGCAGCAAGGCACAAACCTGATCGCCGACCGCGACGCCAGAAACACCTGCCCCGATGGCAATCACTTCGCCAGCGGCCTCCAACCCCGGCAGATCACTGGCATCCGGCGGCGGCGCATAAGACCCGGCACGCTGCAACGCATCCGGCCGGTTCACCCCGGCATAGGCTACTTTGATTACAACCTGCCCGACGCTCGGGGACGGCACCGGGCGGTTACATAGCCGCAACACCTCCGGCCCACCGGGTTCCGAAATCTCAATTGCGCGCATTGTCTCTGTCATCTCCGCCTCCCAATAATCTGTTCCAACATCCTTAGTGGACAGGACACAACCCTGACCAGAGATTGCTCCGCTCTGCGACATCGCGCCTCCGGGTCCGCGCACCTTTCCAGCGGTGCCGACTGCAAACCCGCAGCCGACCGTCTCTTATCGACGCGCACCAGGCAGGTCATCGCGGACCCTGGGCTTCTTGATCTGACTGGCCAGCCAGTTCGGTCCCGCAAGGAACGGTTTCAGCAACGGGTTTTTCTGCACCCCGGCTTTGACCTTTTCAAACAGCATCACATCATCAATGCGCCGGTCCAGAAAATCCCAGCTGGCCTGGTGGTCCAGACTGTCATCACCCAGCCAATACAGAACCGTCGCCGAATACACCCCCGACAGGGTTGCCCTTTTGCTGTACCAGTTCACATCTTCCGAGGTGTCTCCTAGCGTGTTCCAGATTGCATCACAGGTAGACCAGATTGCCCGCGCACCGTCGCCTGCGTGATGAGGCAGCGAGAACAGCGTAGTGCCGCGACGCACCAGCTCCTTGTCTTCCACCACTTCCAGCCGGAACCGGACAGCCAGGGCGATCTTATCGCGAAACCGCAATCCCTCCAGCTCGGCAGCTTTCAAACGCTCGACCATCGCCTGATCACCGGCCGCATGATAAGCCAGCGCCAAATCCACTGCCCCGCGCGGGCAGGCCAAACGCGCCACCGCTGGAGCCACATCCGCATCGCGAATCGCCGCCTGAAACGTGGCCTCACTCCAGCCGTCAAAGGGGACATGCATCACCGCAGCCTCCAAAAGCTGCGCCCGAACCGCGTTATGATCCGCTTCTGTCATAGTATTCTCCCTATATCCGCATTGCCCGTGTGAGGACTCGCTCCCCTGTACTAGACAAAATAACATCGCCTTGCTATATGGCCAGCTCCTGCAATTCCCTTGCAACTCTTATCTAGAAAGGTGGTGACAACCACATGCAGGTTAGTGTTCGCGACAATAACGTCGATCAGGCACTCCGTGCCCTGAAGAAAAAGCTGCAGCGCGAAGGCGTCTTCCGCGAAATGAAGCTCAAGCAACATTTCGAAAAGCCGTCCGAGAAAAAAGCGCGTGAGAAAGCTGAAGCGATCCGTCGTGCCCGTAAACTGGCACGCAAAAAAGCACAGCGCGAAGGTCTCCTCTGATAAGGAACCTTTGTGGCCCGGAGCCCGACGCGTTCGGTGCCGACGGTGCCTCTCCAGTTTGTTTCTGGATACTGTAAAGTATAACGACCCCCGCAGCCTTTGGCTTCGGGGGTTTGTTTTTGCCACAGGTGTTTTGCCGAAAGAAACCTCCGTAAATTGCGCCAGTTTTAGGAGCGCAAACAGAACCCGACCCGGGCACTGTTTTGTCAAACTTGCGCCCCATTCCCCGCACAATTGACCGAATCCAACCGTTTTCGCCACCGCTATTGCTGTCAGCGTTAGGCGAGAAAACACTCGTTTTTTGAAATTTGACAGGCGATTTACTGCCTTTCGCTGCCTTGTGTTTCACAAAGTCAAATATACGCCACCCGACTCACTCCAAAACGGCAGGGATTTACCGATTGTTTAGGATTTTAAACACACCTCGGCTGACAGCCCTATTTCTGCGCTAATCCCATCGTAAAAGTTAACGAAACACCCTCATGACTGAGGTGCCTAGGAGACATACGAATGAGTGAAGCAAGCGCCCTTGAACGCCAGATGCTGGAACTGGTCAACGCTGAACGCGCTGCAAATGGGTTGGATCCGGTACAACTCGAATTGCGACTGAACGAATCCGCTGAGGATCACAGCAGCTGGATGCTGGAACAGGATGTGTTCTCCCACACAGGCGTCGGGGGATCTTCTGCCGGTGATCGGATGGCAAACGCTGGTTTTGTCTTCTCCGGCAGTTGGCGCTGGAGCGAGAACATCGCTTGGCAAAGCGAACGGGGCGACCCCGGCCTCGAAGATGACGTCATCAATCTGCACAATGCGCTGATGAACAGCCCCGGCCACCGCGCAAATATTCTGGACCCCAATGTCACCGTCATCGGCATCGGTATCGAATTGGGAGAATTCAACGGCTACACCGCCGTAATGGTTACCCAGAATTTCGCCCGCACCTCTGCTCCGTTGCAGCTGGACGAAGGCAGTTCAACGGCCCCAACCACAGAGCCCGACACCCCACCGTCGGAAACCGGAACGTCCGGAGGGACCTCAACCACAGGGGATTCACCCGAGAGCACGCCAACTTCTGACGATGACATCATCATCCTGGAAAGCCCCGGCCTGATTAAACTTCTGGCAGGCAATGACACTGCAACTGGCAGCTCCGGTAATGATACGATTCACGGCAATGGCGGTGCGGATTCCATAACCGGCGGGGCTGGAGAAGACAGACTGTTGGGTGGTCGGGGCGCTGACACTCTGGTTGGTGGCTTGGGTGAAGATACTATCAAAGGTGGGGCTGGGCGCGACACACTCAAAGGACGCGCCGACAACGACGAACTGTTTGGAAACAATGGCAACGACCGGTTGCTTGGAGGCGGCGGCGACGACTATCTGAACGGCGGCCGACACCGCGATGTGCTAAAAGGCCACCAGGGTAACGACACCCTCGACGGGGGCAGCGGCAATGACAGATTGATAGGCGGGCGCGGCGAAGACACCTTTGTTTTCTCGCAAGGGTTTGACCGCATTTTCGATTTTGACACCGGGGGATTTGATGACATCATTGACCTGCGCGCCGCAGACGGGATCGACAGTTTTGCCGACCTGATTGCACATCACGTTGTCGAACAATCCAATGGACATCTGCGCATCACTGATGACGATGGCGACAGGCTCGTAATCAAGAACACAGCGCTCTCTGACATCGACGCGTCCGACTTTCTGTTCTGACCTCCCGCTTGCCGCACCGCAGGCAAAGACGTGCCCCAGCCGTTATGTCCCAAAGCTCGCGGGTGGCACGCAGTTCTTCGAGGGCGCATCAGCTCTCGCCCCTGATCTTCCTGGCCGCTGACACTCAGCAGTCCCCCAGGCGCTTTCCACGGCAAGGAAGATCAGGAAAAATTTCGCCCATGACACAAAAGATCCGGCCAAATGGCCGGGTCTTTTGTGCATACATGAAGGCTGTGATCAGTAAATCTTCGGCACATAAAGCTCATCCGGAAGATACTGACGTTCGTAATCCGGGTTATACTCACGATCCGGCAGCGCGACTTTCTCGCTTGGCACATCCTCATAAGGTATCTTGGTCAGGATGTGTTCGATACAGTTCAGACGCTCACGCTTCTTGTCATTGCCTTCCACGATAAACCAAGGAGCCTCGGGGATATTCGTGCGGTCGAACATATCTTCCTTGGCTTTGGTATATTGCTCCCAGCGGATCCGGCTCTCCAGATCCATTGGCGACAGTTTCCACTGTTTCATCGGATCGTGAATCCGCATCATGAATCGCAACTGCTGCTCTTCATCGGTGATCGAGAACCAGTATTTCAGGAGAATGATTCCGGATCGCACCAGCATGCGTTCAAATTCCGGAACGTCCTGAAAAAACTGTTCGACCTGATCATCCGTCGCAAATCCCATAACCCGTTCGACACCGGCGCGATTGTACCAGGAGCGGTCGAACAACACGATCTCACCGGCGGCCGGCAGGTGCGGCACGTAACGCTGGAAATACCATTGGCTCTGCTCGCGGCGGCTCGGGGCTGGCAGGGCCACAACCCGCGCAACCCGCGGATTCAGGCGCTGGGTGATCCGCTTGATCACGCCCCCTTTGCCCGCGCTGTCACGCCCTTCAAACAGGATACAGACCTTGGCACCGCTGTGCTGAACCCAATCCTGCACTTTGATCAGCTCGGCCTGCAGGCGCAAAAGGTTCTGGAAATAAACCTTGCGATCCAGCATCTCAGGGTGCTGCGCCTTGTAGATCTTGCGCAGCTCCATGGACAGCATGGGTTCGGCAAATTCGATCTCGAAATCCTCATCCAGCGTGTCCTGCAACTCGGCCTCAAGCCAATCCAGGGATTTATTGTCCATCTCGCTGGTCACGGGGATCTCCTTCGTCAAACTGCTGTATCCTACGAGGCCATAGCGCCCTCATATGATCGTTTCATGTCAATCAGGCCAAAAACCGAAACTCTACGCACGGTCAAAGATCAAATCTTAGCGCCAAACCCGCAAAGGTTGAAACCCGAAAACACATCGCTCCGCATCCAGTGTAGGGAAACACTGCGCAATGCTCAAACAGGCAGCGCTGTTGTTTTGAAAACCGTTCTCAGAGCAAAGGAGCTTTGCATTTGGGCCACGCCGGGCAGCCGCGCCAGATACTGACGGTGAATGCGGGCGAAATCATCGGTGTTTTCCGCAACCACTTTCAGAATGTAATCGGCCGTTCCCGCCATCAGATGACATTCCAGAACATCCGGAATCAATGACACGGCTTTTTCAAAGGCATCCAACACCTCATCCGCTTGCGTCGACAGGGTGATCTCAACAAACACCGTTGTCGGCACCTTCATCTTGCGCGCATCCAGAAGCGCGACGTATTTGCGGATAAAACCTTCCTTCTCCAACCGCTGCACACGTCGGTGGCAGGCTGATTGCGATAGATTTACGACCTCGGACAGATCCGCATTAGAGATACGTCCTCTGTCCTGAAGAACCTTCAGAATCCGACGATCTGTTTCATCTAACAACATTTGCCGAAGATCCTTTCGCACATTACCCTAAATCATCGAATAATCTCCCACAGCCACAAAGTAAATATACTCGAAAAAGCAGCACATTTTGTCGCAGCTGCGTCACCCTCGATGCAATGGGAAAAGAGAGAGCTTCTAGGAGTGCCATCATGAAAATCGGATGCCCTACTGAGATCAAACCGCAGGAGTTCCGGGTCGGGATGACCCCGGACGCCGCCCGTGAAGCCGTGAACCACGGCCATACGGTTTACATTCAACAAGGTGCTGGCTTGGGTGCCGGTTTCGGCGATGCGGATTACCAGACGGCCGGCGCGGCCATTCTGGACACCGCCGAAGAGATCTTTGCCCAATCCGACATGATCGTGAAGGTTAAAGAGCCGCAGGCAGTGGAGCGCAAAATGCTGCGCGAAGGGCAACTGCTGTTCACCTATCTGCACCTGGCACCGGATCCGGCCCAAACGCGCGACCTGCTGGCCTCTGGCTGTACCGCCATCGCCTATGAAACCGTGACCGACAGCCGCGGCGGTCTGCCTTTGCTGGCACCGATGTCCGAAGTTGCAGGCCGTCTGGCGCCGCAGGTGGGTGCATGGACCCTGCAAAAAGCAAACGGCGGCCGTGGCGTTCTGATGGGCGGCGTTCCCGGTGTGGCCCCGGCCAAAGTTGTTGTCATCGGCGGCGGTGTCGTTGGCACCCACGCAGCAAAAATTGCCGCAGGCATGGGCGCAGATGTCACTGTTCTGGACCGCTCACTGAACCGTCTGAAATATCTGGATGACGTCTTTGGCCGTGATTTCAAAAACCGCTATGCAACTGCGGGTGCCACCGCGGAACTGGTGCGCGAAGCAGATATGGTCATCGGCGCGGTCCTGATCCCGGGTGCGGCAGCTCCGAAACTGGTCTCACGCGCGGATCTGGCCGAAATGAAGCCGGGCGCAGCGCTGGTTGACGTCGCAATCGACCAAGGCGGCTGCTTTGAAACCTCCAAAGCCACCACCCATGCAGAGCCGATCTACGAAGTTGACGGCATCATGCATTACTGTGTGGCCAACATGCCGGGCGCTGTTGCACGGACCTCGACCCTGGCTTTGGGCAATGCAACCCTGCCCTTCCTGCTGAACCTGGCAGACAAAGGCTGGAAAAAAGCATGTGCCGATGATCCGCATCTGCTGAACGGTCTGAACGTTCACTCGGGCCAGCTGACATACGAAGCCGTGGGCAAAGCTCTGGGCCTTGATGTGATCTCGGCAGAAACCGCAATCAAATAAACCGTTTCTAACGGACCTCCTGCGCAGCCTTACTCATGTCCGAGGCTGCGCACAGACTGGCGTTTTGCTCTTTGCCTGGCCTCTCCCAAACGTGCCGGGCTAGAGCAAAACGCTTTTTCTTTTCCCCAAACGCATAGGTTGAATTGCATATATATGCAATTTACAGGAGCAGCCCTGATACCCTAGGCTATGCGCACCTTGGAAAATCCAACAGAAACAAGAAGGTGACCCAAGGTAAATCAAAGGGGACAAAAGGAAACGCGACATGTTCAACGAGTTCAAATCATTTATCGCCCGCGGCAACGTCATGGATATGGCCGTCGGGATCATCATCGGGGCGGCCTTTACGGCCATTGTGAAATCCATGGTTGATGACCTGGTCAACCCGATCATCGGGCTGTTCACCGGTGGGATCGATTTTACCAATAACTTTGTTGTTCTGTCCGGGGATGGCGAATACGCCTCGCTTGAAGCGGCACGTGAAGCCGGGGCGGCCGTTTTTGCCTATGGTGCCTTTGGCATGGCAGTGCTGAATTTCCTGATCATCGCCTTTGTTGTCTTTATGATGGTGCGGTCGGTGAACAAGGCCAAGGACGCCATGGAGCGCAAGGAAGACGTGGCCGAAGAGGAAACACCCAAAGGTCCAAGCGAGCTGGACGTGCTTCTGGAAATACGGGACGCGTTGAAGAAAGGCTGATCAGGCTGCGCTTCGACGTATCAACGCGCAGCAGTGAAATGTCACAGACCTGATCGCCTCGGCTCTGATTTCAGATCCCTGTGGTCACCACAAAGCGCAGGGGCTCCCGCCTGTTCAGCGTGCCCAAAAGGCCCGCACACAGTTGGGCGTGGCGCCCCGCCTGCGGCGGGGCGCGGTTGCTCTGCTCTCGCATCTGTTTGACCAAATCTGCATCGGCCCAAATCCTTGGGCCAGTGCTGAAAAGGCATCAGGACAGGGTCGGGCGCCGCAGAATGTGATTTTCGACACCGTGATACCGGGCACGCCCCACCGCACAATAGCCCAGACGGTCCGCCAAACGCAGGGAGGACCTATTGCCGGAAGCGACCATGGCAAAGGTCTCCGGCCAAGGGCGCGTATCGGCCCAAGCCAGCAGGGCAGCCATAGCTTCCGCTGCAAGCCCCTGCCCCTGGGCGGCCGGGTCCAGAACCCACCCGGCTTCTATCGGATCTGTGCGCAACAGTTCCTTGAGCGGTGGCTCGGTCAGACGTGGCAGGATGCAGAACCCTGCCATACCCAGATAAGCGCCATCGCGCGCCGTAATGGCCCAATAGCCAAAACCAAGCGCCGCCCAATGACCGATGTGAAACATCAGCTTGGCCCAGGCGGTTTCCGCCGTGTCCGCTACGCCGCCAATGTAGTGAACCACCTCAGGCTGGGACCAGATCCGCAGCACATCGCCACAATCCTGCAGCCCGTGGCCACGCAGGATCAGCCGATCAGTGCGGATCTCAGGCGCCTTCATTTGGGCAATGTGCCCTCGGCCACATAGGTCAGGATCTGTACCACCTGCGCAGGGGTCTGGGCCACGGCCAGCGCTGCCGCATGGACCTCTTTCAGCGCGTGCTGATGTTCAGGGGGGCTCAGCACAATGATGGATTTGCCCAAGGCCGCCGCGTAGCCCGCATCAAAAGCCGCGTTCCACTGTTTGTATTTATCACCGAAACGCACCACAACCACATCGGCCTCTTCGATGCCTTTACGCGTGCGGATGGCATTGATCTTGGCCCCCTTATGGTCGTGCCAGAACTTATTTTCTTCGCTGCCCAGAATCGCCACACCGCAATCATCGCTGGCCTCGTGGTCGGTGACCGGCGCATTGAACAGGATCCCCAGCCCATCTGCGCCCTCCTCGATCTGCTCCCGCCAATCGGTGTGAATTTCTCCGGAAAGGTAAACGCTCATCATGGGATCTGTCCTTTGTGCCTGGCCCAGCTGGGGCATATTGCATGTCACCCCAAGTCCTAGCGCAGGCGCGCGCGTCAATCCACCGACGAAATCTTGCGCGCGACCACAAACCGTCCCGGCGTGCGCACGGGGTAGTTTCCGGTCTCCAGAACCTCAAAACCGGCCCGCCGGATCTTCTGCTCCAGCGCTGCAATGGTCAGGAAGCGAACCGTTTCAGGGGTTTTCCCGACCCAACGCATTGCGGTGATCATCACGTTCAGAAAAGCCCGCTTTATGGGCCCGGCCTCCCCCAGACAAGGTGTCTTGGAGATAAACAAACCGCCGACGGGCAAGCGCAGGGCAACCGCGGCCAGATCCGCATCAGGCTCGGGAAGCAGATGCAGAAGGTTCATCGCCATCACCACATCAAACGGCCCGTCGGGGGCGGTCTGCGCAACTGCCACCTGGGTTTTGACGTTTGTCACGCCAGCCTCTGCCGCGCGTTGATCCGCAATGGCCAGCATCGCAGGCGCAAGATCCGTGACCGTCACGGATGCCACCTGCCCGGACAGTTTGATCGCCGTGGTTCCGGTGCCGCCACCCAGCTCCAGCACATGGTAAGCCGGATCCAGATAGTGCGAGACCCGATCGAGCGTCCGGGCATAGGCCGCCTCGTCCTGGACCGGACGCGCCGCGTATTTCTCGGCCAGATCATCCCAGAACTTTGCATCTACTGACATATTTCATTCTCCATCATTCAGCACATCATAGGCGCCTTGCGACATCCAATGAATTGCCTAAATCCGCAGAGCCCATATACAGGAACGTATGAGCACACCCGACTGGACCCATATCCGCGCCTTCCTGGCCACCGCCGAGACCGGTTCCCTGTCGGCTGCTGCCCGGCACCTGCGCCTGACACAGCCGACGTTGTCCCGACAGGTCGCCGCGCTTGAAGAAGACATGGGTGTAATGCTGTTTGAGCGTGTGGGACGTGCCCTGCAGCTGACCGAAGCCGGCCACGAGCTTCTGGCCCATGCGCGCCAGATGGGCAGCGCAGCCGAGGCTTTTGCAATAACCGCCAACAGCCAATCCCAAGAAGTAGAGGGGCTGGTGCGGATCACGGCCTCCGATGTCTTCTCGGTTTATGTGCTGCCCCAGGCCCTGCGGATTCTGGCAGAGCGCGCCCCGCGCCTGAAGGTAGAGATCGTCGCCGACAACGACCTGCGTGACCTGATGCGCCGCGAAGCTGACATCGCCATCCGTCACGTCCGCCCCGAGCAACCCGATCTGGTCGCGCGCCTGGTTCTGGAGGCGCGGGCCCATCTCTATGCCTCTGAAGATTACATCAAAACCCACGGAGCCCCCCAGACACTTGCCCAGTGCAGCCAGCATGAATTCATTGGGTTTGGCGATGTGGAAAATATGATCACCTTTCTGAAACCTCTGGGAATTGAGACCACGCCCGAAAATTTTCGGTTCAACACTCACAATGGGCTGGTCGCCTGGGAGCTGGTACGTCAGGGATTTGGCATCGCCATCATGGCCTCTGACGCCGGTGACAACACGCCCGGAATGCATCGCATCCTGCCGCAGATGGATCCCGTGGTCTTTCCGATTTGGCTCACAACCCACCGGGAACTTCACACCAGCCGCAAGATCCGCCTGGTCTTTGATGTTCTGGCTGAGGTCTTGGGGCAGAAGA
The DNA here is from genome assembly GCF_056159265.1 of Epibacterium sp. ABZ3_068. Lineage (NCBI taxonomy): Bacteria > Pseudomonadati > Pseudomonadota > Alphaproteobacteria > Rhodobacterales > Roseobacteraceae > Epibacterium > Epibacterium sp. ABZ3_068. Next base: position 1,915,509 of record NZ_JBSWUV010000001.1, on the reverse strand, counting down.
AACACACATAACGGCGGCAGGACGGACCCGGAACACTGCCCCCCCCGGCGCCCGCAGAAAAGCGAAACGCGCCCCGGATGGAGCGCGTTCTGTAGATTAAACTGAGGCCGCGCTTAGCCGCGCAATTCGCCACCCGTGGCTTTGGTCACTTTGGCGATGATCTTCTCACTCACCGCTTCAATGTCCTTTTCCTTCAATGTCTTGTCTGTCGGCTGCAGACGCACGGTGATGGCCAGAGACTTCTTACCCTCGCCCAGCGATCCACCGATGAATTCATCAAAGACGCGCACATCCGTGATCAGCGCCTTGTCGGCACCTGCCGCCGCATTGACCAATGTCAGAGCCTCAACCCCGGCATCGACAACAAAGGCAAAGTCACGTTCAACGGCTTGCAAGTCGCTGATCTCCAGCGCCCCACGGTTGGTTCCGGATTTACGCGGCAGCGGGATTTCCTCGGGCCAGATGGTAAAGGCAACAGCCGCGCCTTTGAGGCCCAGTTCCGCCAGAACCTTGGGGTGCACCTCGCCAAAGACGCCCAGTGTCTTTTTCGGGCCCAGACAGATGCGACCATGACGGCCCGGATGCCACCAGGCGTCGCCGTCGCGCAGGATCTGCACCTTGGCCGGCGCGCCAATCGCGCTCAGTACCGCCTCGATATCGGCTTTGGCGTCAAACACATCCACATCGCGGGAGGCGCCATGCACGTCCTTGGGACCGTTTTTACCGACCAACAAGCCCGCGATCTGCTCGCGCTGTTCACCCGGCTCACCGCCATGGAACACCGGACCCGCTTCAAACAGCGCCAGATCCATAAAGCCGCGCGCCTGATTGCGGGCGGCTGCCTGCAACAGACCCGGCAACAGATCGGGGCGCATATGGCTCATCTCGGATGAGATCGGGTTCGCAAGTTTGGTCACCTCATTGCCACCGCCAAACAGCGCCGCTGCGGCCTGGTCGATAAAGGTATAGCTCACCAGCTCATTGTACCCCAGCGCCGCCGAGGTCCGGCGCGCCATCTGCATACGACGCTGCTGCGGGGTCATAACCGCCTTGGGGATACCATCGCTCAGACGAGGCAGCGGACGGCCAACAAGTTTGCTCAGCGATGCAATTCGCGCCACCTCTTCGACCAGATCGGCCTCGCCCTGCACATCGGGGCGCCAGCTGGGCACATGGGCCAGATTGCCCTCCAGACGAAAGCCCAGACGGGTCAGAGTCTGGCGCTGATCGCTTTCGGGGATCTCCATCCCCACCAGGGACTGCACCCGCTCGGGCTTTAACGCATAGGCACGCGCGTGGTTTGGCACGTCGCCTGCAATCACAATCTCAGACGGTTCTCCGCCACACAGATCCAGGATCATCTGCGACGCGCGCTCCAAGCCTTCGACGGTGAATTCCGGGTCGACGCCCCGTTCAAACCGATACCGCGCATCGGAATTGATCTTCAGCGCACGGCCTGTGGTCGCAATCTGAATGTGGTCCCAGAACGCGCTTTCAAGGAAGACGTCAACGGTCTCCTCGGTGCAGCCGGTGGCCTCACCGCCCATGATACCAGCAATGCTTTCAACACCATTGTCGTCCGAAATCACCATCTGCCCGGCAGAGAATGTGTATTCCTTCTCATCCAGTGCCAGCAGGGTTTCCCCGCCCTTGGCGCGGTGCACCCGCAGATCGCCCGCGACCTTGGTCACGTCAAACACATGCAGCGGGCGGTTCTGATCAAAGGTGAAGAAATTGGTGATGTCCACCAGCGCCGAAATCGGGCGCAGACCAATGGCGGTCAACCGGTCCTGCAGCCATTTCGGGCTGGGTCCGTTTTTCACGCCCCGGATCACACGACCGGCAAAGACCGGCGCGCCATCCAGCGTGTCGTCGTCAATGGTAACCTTAATCGGGCACGGGAACATGCCCGGCAACGGGCTGTAATCGCGGGTTTTCAACTCTCCCAGACCCCGCGCCGCCAGATCACGGGCAATGCCATAAACCCCCAGCGCATCCGGGCGGTTCGGCGTGATCGCAATCTCGATCATCGGGTCGACCTTGGCCGGGTCATTGGCGGCCAGCCAATCCACCAGCTTGTCGCCCACGTCGCCGCTGTCCAGTTCGGCAATCCCGTCGTGATCCTCACCCAGCTGCAATTCGCGCCAGGATGCCATCATCCCGTGGCTTTCAACGCCGCGGATCTTGCCCACTGACAGGGTGAAATCCAGCCCCGGCACATAATCACCGGGTTTACACAGCACCACGGTGATGCCAGCCCGCGCATTTGGCGCGCCACAGACGATCTGCTTTTCGCCTTCATCCGTCATCACCTTGCAAACCCGAAGACGATCCGCATCGGGGTGCTGTTCAGCCGCTTCGATCTTGGCCAGGGTAAAGGCTTTCAGCGCCTCTGCCGGGTTCACCACATCTTCAACCTCAAGACCGAGGTCGGTAAGTGCTTCACAAATCTCATCCACAGTTGCGGTGGTGTCGAGATGTTCTTTCAACCAGGACAGCGTGAATTTCATCGGTCAGGGATCCCTTGGCAAGCCATGCGTGTTCCAGCAGGCAATGGCAAAGAATGGCCCAAGGTGCAAGCCTTGGTCGCGCCCCGACCTCAAGGATACGACGGGGTGAGACCCAAAAGCTCGTCCAGCTGCCGACCAATCCAGCCATGCGGGACAAAATGCCCACCCGGATGGAGATCCAGAACCACCGTGCCTTGATCGCAGGTCCAGCTCTCACGGGAAAAGGTGAGAAACGAGCGCGCCTGCCAATTGCCGCTGTCTTCTGCGCTGCCGCACCCCAGCTTGTTCCGCCACAGCGCCATCGGCTCCCCTGCCCCGATTGGGCTGTATGGGGCGCTCATCACCGTGTCACTGGTGCCATGGACATGGCGCACATTCCGGGGCGCCTCCGCGCAGTTCTCATCAGCGGGAATTGCACCCGCTATCGCCAGCAGCGCCGCCACATGATTGCCGCTCTCGCAGACATAACGCCAGGCCATTGCTCCGCCATAGGAATAGCCCGAAACATAAATGTGATCAGTATCAATCGGATAGCGTGACGCCACATCCTGAAGCACCCGATTGGCAAACGCCACATCCTCCGGATCACGGCCCCAGAAGTTCCAGGAGTTGCGCCGCCCATCGGGTGTGACCAGCAGCACTCCGCGGCGTTTGGTTGAAGCTCCGATCCGATCACTGCGCTGTGCATTCACACCGTCGCGCCCCCACCCGTGGAAATGAAGAAGAACCGGCAATGCGGTCTCCCCGTCCCACCCTTCGGGTTCCATCACGTGATAGGACCGGCCAGCTACTGTACAGGGCTGATCCAATTGGCACGCGGAGGATTTCCAGGGTCCCATGGCCTGGGCTTGCGGAACAAGGGCGGCAAGGCCGATAGCGGCCAGAAGGGCAAGGGTGACTCTCATATCCCGGACCCTAAAAAACTATGCGGTTGCGGTCACTTCACATATCTATCAGCTCACGGAAAAAAGCGCTGCCGGATCAGGACAGCGCTTTTCAGACATTTGTGAAACCTGCTGGTTCAGGCGATCAAGGTGATAAACCAGAACAGGCTTGCCGAAAGTATCCCTGCCGCTGGAACCGTTATCACCCAGGCCGCAACAATTGTCAGGAAATGCGAGCGACGCACCAGCTTGCGGCGACGACGTTCCTCTCCGGGCTGTTTCGCGGTTTGGGGCACAACAATCTGCGCCCGTCTGATCCGGCGGCTGGCGTCCCACTCGCGGAAGAACCCCACGCCAAAGATTGCGCCGATGGCAATATGGGTCGAACTGACCGGCAGGCCCAGCCAGCTGGCCACAATCACGGTGATCGCAGCCGACAGCGCCACGCAATAGGCGCGCATCGGGTTCAGCTTTGTAATCTGACTGCCGACCATGCGGATCAGCTTGGGCCCGAACAGAAACAGGCCAAAGGAAATGCCCATAGCTCCGATAACCATGACCCAGGGCGGAATCGACACCGCAGCGGTGAAATCGCCGGATTTTGACGCCTGCACAATCGCGGCCAACGGTCCCACCGCATTGGCCACATCATTGGCCCCATGGGCAAAGGACAACAGTGCAGCCGACACCACCAAGGGGATGCCAAACAGAACCTTCAGCGACTTGTTGCGGTTCTCTAACCCCTCGGACTGACGGCGGATCACGGGGATCATCACAACCCAGATCACCAGGGCTGCCACCGCGCCAATGCCAAGCGCGCTCACCAGGTCAATCTTGATCACCTTCTTCAGCCCCTTGAGCGCAAGATAGGTGGCAAAGGCTCCGCCCATAATGCCAACCAACATCGGAACCCAGCGCCGGGCTGCGGCGATCTTGTCATCCTGATAGATAATCCGCGATTTGATGAACCACAGGAAGGCGGCGGCAATCACCCCTCCCAACACCGGAGAGATCACCCAGCTCGCCGCGATTTTGGCCATCGTAGCCCAGTTGACGGCCGCAAATCCGGCCGCGGCAATGCCCGCTCCCATTACACCGCCCACAACAGAATGTGTGGTCGACACCGGCGCGCCAATCCAGGTCGCCAGATTGACCCACAAGGCCGCCGACAAAAGCGCCGCCATCATCGCCCAGATAAAGGTGCTGGCCGTCTGCATGCTGTCCGGCGCAATAATCCCCTTGGCAATGGTGGAAACCACATCTCCCCCGGCCAAAAGCGCGCCTGCGCTTTCAAACACTGCAGCAATGGCAATCGCCCCGCCCATGGTCAGCGCATTTGCCCCCACCGCGGGACCCATATTATTAGCCACATCATTGGCCCCGATGTTCAGCGCCATATAGGCACCAAAACCCGCTGCAATAATGACAATCATTGTATTGGAGGACTGGCCAAACAGCAGCGCCGCCGCCAGACAGGTCAGCAGGATAAAGACAAATGCCAGTCCCGGCCCCACCAAAGGGCGGCCGACATAAGCCGTTGCCATTTCCAGATTGGACAGTCGCCCCAGATCGCGGTCCAGCGTCTCAAGATGTCGCGCATCAAGATCGTTGTTAGGCATGCTCGCCTCCAAGGATAAAATCCCGGCAGCCGATAGCAGGTCACATGCACAACCACAACGCGCAGCACACCCCGTCAGGGCTATTATTTTACAAAACTGTTACATTCCCTCATCACCCATTGATGAAGGGTGTGTTACCGCACACCACACAAAGCAGCGCCCGCCTTTTGCCGAAGGCAAACCATAGGTTTGACGGAGCAGCGGGCAGGCAAGTTCCGAGCAGCAAGCGACCAAACTGAAAGCCTATTCGCTTAGAACATCTTCTTGTGGAAACCGCTGACTTTCCAAAGGTTTTCCAGCCAAATAATTTAGCAAAATGCCGGTCAGGACGCCGATTAGAATTCCACCCAGGATAAAAATAAACTGATCAATAACAAGGCGCTTTAAACGACGCAGGGGCTTCATCTCACCAAGAAAAACCATGCCCTTGTCTGTGAGACGAAACCACTCAATATCCCCGTATCTTGAATCCTGCTCATAATCGAATTCAGATTCTAAAAAACCTTGATCAATCATGCACTTGAAATAGTGGCTTCGTTCTTCAGAAGTGAACGGCAACTCCTCAACAGGTATAGTGCGTCTCTCATCGGCATCGCCCTCGACCCAAATGCCTTTTGCGTCGATAAAAAAGGACTTCCCGTAGTCAGTTTGTCTATAGCAAAAAGACAAGAGCTTATGAACTCTTGCCTTATTTGCTTCCCAGTTCACCGCGACAAACCACCATGCAGGGTCGGCATGTCCAGACACTGGAAACCATAGTGACGCAGCCAGCGCAGGTCGCTGTCGAAGAAGGCGCGCAGGTCAGGGATGCCGTATTTCAGCATCGCAATCCGGTCAATCCCCATGCCAAAGGCAAAGCCCTGATAGACCTCGGGGTCGATACCACCCGCTGCAATCACCTTGGGGTGCACCATGCCCGAGCCAAGGATCTCCAGCCAGTCGTCGCCCTCACCGATCTTCAGCGTGCCCCCTTCCCAGGAACAGCGGATGTCCACCTCGGCAGATGGTTCCGTGAAGGGGAAGTGGCTGGCGCGGAAGCGCAGGTCCACACCGTCGACCTCAAAGAAGGCCTTCACAAACTCTTCCAGAACCCATTTCAGGTTCGCCATGGAGATGTCCTTGTCCAGCGCAAGCCCTTCGACCTGGTGGAACATCGGCGTGTGAGTCTGGTCGTAATCGGCGCGGTACACGCCGCCCGGACAGATAATGCGCAACGGCGCGCCCAGTTTCTCCATCGAGCGGATCTGCACGGGGCTGGTATGGGTACGCAGCACATGCGGCGGGCGGTCATCGCCTTCGGCACGGCTCATGTAGAACGTGTCCATCTCCGCCCGCGCAGGGTGGTGGCCCGGGATGTTCAGCGCGTCAAAGTTATACCAATCGGTGTCGATACGCGGCCCTTCCTGCACGGAAAAGCCCATCTCGGCAAAGATCGCGGTGATCTCTTCGCTGACCTGGCTGATCGGGTGCAGCGTACCCTGGCGGCGCTGCGGGCGGGTCGGCAGGGTTACATCCAGCCACTCTGAGCGCAGGCGTTCATCCAGCGCCGCATCGGCCAGCGCGGCCTTTTTTGCGGCCAGGGCTGAATTGATCTCATCCTTCAGGGCATTCAGCGCCGGACCCGCCACCTGGCGTTCCTCCGCGCTCATCTTGCCCAGCTCGCGCATCTTCAGCGCAACTTCGCCTTTTTTACCAACAGCGGCGAGGCGGATCGCCTCCAGCGCGCTCTCATCTGCGGCCTCGGCAATCTGACCCAGATATTTTGCCTTAAGATCGTCCATGACGGTCCCCCGAATTCTGCTTAGGCTCTGCTACCATACGCGCCGCCAAACGCAAGGGGGCTGAGGCGCCGTGCCCCCACTCAGGACCAGCCGTTGCAGCAAAACCTGCCTCATGGTGGAATGCATGGCTTGCATCTGACGTCGCGGCGGCCCATCTTGGAGCCAAGACCTGTGGCCGCGCATTTTCCCGGGACGCGATTTGATGAGTACCTCTGTTACACGCAAGCTCACCACAATTCTGGCGGCGGACGCCGAACGCTATAGCGCGGCAATGGAGGCCGATGAGGTCGGCACCTATACCGCGCTGAAATCGGCCCGTGCGGTGTTTTTCAAATTGATCGAACGGCGCGGTGGCCGGGTGGCCAATACGGCCGGCGACGGGCTGATTGCGGATTTCCCGTCCGTGGTCGAAGCGGCCCATTGCGCCATTGAGGTCCAGCAGGAACTGGCCGCCGAAGACAGCCCGCTTCGGTTCCGCATTGGCATTCATCTGGGCGATGTGATCTGTGATGGCGACGATCTTCTGGGCGACGGTGTAAACCTTGCGGCGCGCCTGCAATCCATGGCGGAACCCGGCGGTATTCTGATCTCACGCCAGGTCTATGACCAGGTTCGCAACAAGCTGACGATCGGTTTTGAATACCTGGGCGAAAAAACCGCGAAAAACCTGCCCGAGGATATCTCGGTCTATCGGATCACCACCGCAGCCGAAGGGGCTGCCCGTTTCGAAAAAGTAAAGCCCCGGCTGCATCGCGAGGGGACGAGACCGCGCAAACTGTCCAAGGTGGCGCAGGTCTGGGACGATGACTTCGAGGACCACCACAGCGCGTCCGACCACACAGCCGCTCCGGAAACGCCTTCGCAACTGGATCGGATTGCCCTGCAAACCTCCACCCAGCGCTGGTTTATCTTTGGCGTCGGCGGGGCCGTGTTGTTGAACCTCATCAGCGGCGGCGGCTTCTGGGTGGCCTGGCCAATTCTAGCCATCGCCTTGGTCTATGGCCTGCGCTATGGCGAACGCGCCCTTGGGTTCAGAACCTACAAATCCATCCCCGTGCGGATCTGGGTACTGGTTCTCTTCCTGATCGCGGTCAATCTAATGAGTTTTTCCGGCCCCTGGGCGATCTTCCCGGTGGGCGCGCTTCTGGCTTTTGGCTGGCTGTTCAGCCGTCGCTGTGACGAGCCGGATCACCGCACACAGCCCTGATCCCGCATCCGAAACTGCAAGCATAGAAAAACCCGCCGGATCACTCCGACGGGTTTCATTCTCTACGTGCTGAACAGCTTAGGCTGCCAGAGCGTCCTGAGCTTGCTTGACGATTGCGCCAAACGCTTCGGGCTCATGCACGGCCAGATCTGCCAGAACCTTACGGTCCACTTCTATGCCAGCCAGGTTCAGACCGTTGATGAAGCGCGAATATGTCAGCGCCTCGTCGTGGCTGCGGACGGCAGCGTTGATCCGCTGGATCCACAGCGCGCGGAAATTCCGCTTGCGGTTCTTACGGTCACGGGTTGCATATTGGTTGGCCTTATCGACGGCCTGGCGCGCGACCTTAAAGGTGCTCTTGCGGCGGCCATAATAACCTTTTGCAGCCTTGATGACTTTCTTGTGACGGGCGTGAGTGACGGTACCACCTTTAACGCGGGACATATCTCAGATCTCCTCTTAACGGTCGTAGGGCATGTAGCCCTTGACGGTTTTTGCGTCGGGCTTGGACAGGGTGGTGGTGCCGCGGGCATCACGGATGAATTTGGTGGTACGCTTGATCATGCCGTGGCGTTTGCCGGCCTGACCTGCTTTTACCTTACCGCTTGCGGTAACCTTAAAGCGCTTCTTGGCGCTCGATTTTGTCTTCATTTTGGGCATTTCCGTCTCCTTCAATGCAGGTTCGCAATCCACACGACTCGGCATGCCACTTAGCCGGACGCGCGATGGGAGCCGCCATTTAGACGCTCCCTGCCACAAACGCAAGCCTCAATGTAAAATATCCCGGTCTCTTATGCTTGCCCAACCAAGAAGCAGATTGAAACCATACCGCAGCTTCCACCGTCGGCGGTGCCCTGATATCAGGACAAAGCCCCAGACACCGTATTTGACATCAGCCTGCCGGTGTTCGGCTTTGGCGCAGACATTGGCACAATTTTTGTGAGTATGATCTATAATCCCGTATTTCATGCGCCGCTAGGGGTCAGAACATACCGCCGACAACGCGAAAAAACACGTCCGGGATCTGGTCAATCGCATATCCACCGGGCTTCTGGTTCACCGCATAGGCCACCAGGCCAACAGCCACCAACAAGGTCACCCCACCGCCGCGCGGCGCACGGGAATCGCTTATGGCGGACAACAATGCCGGAACCGACAGTAACGCAAGCCCCAGCCCGACGATCAAACAAAGATCTGGATCCATAACATGGCCCCCAAAAACAAACCTTAACGCGCAGTTTACCAATAGTTTGACGCGTCCGGCAATGGACCGCAAAAAATGTATGCAAAACCTTCATTTTTTGCGACCATTCTGCCGCAACCAAAACACAAAACCGCCGCAGGCACGCAACCTGCGACGGTTCTTGGCTCACAAAAGGTGCCGTTTACTCAGGGTCGGTTGCGTAGATCTGGCGTTCGTCACAGGGGGCGATGCGCAGGATGTTGGTGGTGCCAGAGACGTTGAAGGGCACGCCGGCCGTCACCACGATCTGATCCCCTTCGCTGGCAAACCCGCCAGAGCGGGCAGCCCGTACAGCCCCGACCACGGCGCCTTTGAACCGTTCCACCGAATCCGCCTGGATGCAGTTGCACCCCCAGCTCAGCGCCAGACGACGGGCCGTATTCATCACCGGGGTCATCGCGAGGATCGGAACCGCAGGGCGCTCGCGCGCGGTCAGCAGCGCGGTTGTGCCGCTTTGGGTGTAGCAGGCGATCGCCTTAATGTCGGTCTTTTCAGCAATCTCGCGCGCCGCGGCCACGATCCCATCCGCGATTGTGGTGCCCTTGGCAGAGCGGGAGGCTGCAATAATATCGCGGTAGGTCGGGTCTGCTTCGACTTCTTTGGCAACCTGATCCATGGTCTGAACCGCCTCGATGGGATACTGACCGGCCGCAGATTCCGCGCTGAGCATGATAGCGTCAGACCCCTCGTAGATCGCAGTGGCCACATCAGAGACTTCGGCGCGGGTCGGCATCGGGCTTTCGATCATGCTTTCCAGCATCTGGGTCGCGACGATTACCGGTTTGGCTGCTTTGCGGCACTTGCGCACAAGACGTTTCTGGATCGGCGGCACGGCCGAGACAGGCAGTTCTACACCCAGATCGCCACGCGCCACCATGATACCATCCGCAGCATCCAGGATCTCATCGATATTGTCGACTGCGGCAGGCTTTTCGATCTTGGCAACCACGGCGGCACGGCCATCCGCGAGCCCCTTGGCTTCGAATACATCCTTGGCCCGCTGCACAAAGGAAAGCGCCAGCCAGTCCACGCCCAGCGCGCAGACAAATTCCAGATCCGCGCGGTCCTTTTCGGAAAGCGCAGCCAGGGGCAACACCACATCCGGCACGTTCACACCCTTGCGGTTGGAGATCGTACCACCGGTCACCACAACGCAATCGGCAAAATCTTCGCCGCAGCGCTCCACCTTCAGGCGGATCTTCCCGTCATTGACCAAAAGCGAAGCCCCGACCTCAAGCGCCTGGAAAATTTCCGGATGCGGCAGGTTCACACGGGTCACATCGCCAGGTGTCTCATCCAGATCCATGCGGAAGCTTGCGCCCTCTTCCAGCTCTTCGGCATCATTGGCAAAAACACCGACACGCAGTTTCGGCCCCTGAAGGTCCGCCAGAATAGCAATCGGGCTGTCCAGATCCGCTTCGATCTTGCGGATGATCTTGTGACGTTCGGCGATTTCCTCGTGGCTGCCGTGCGACATGTTCAGGCGGAACACATCTGCGCCGGCTTCATGCAAAGCGCGGATGGTGTCATAATCATTGGAAGCCGGGCCCAGGGTGGCCACGATCTTTACATTACGCTGTCGTCGCATCGACGTTCTCCTTCGTGTTTCGGACCCTTCAGGCCCCAGCCCGCCCCGGCGGCCAATCGACCAGCCGACGCGACGCCCTCCTCGCGGCTTTTGCGTCTGTACACATGCGGAAATGTTATCGCAAACACACTCGCCGCCCTTATCGCCCAATTCCCTTTCGCTGGCAACTCCCGTAAAGCTCGACCATCAAACGATGACAGGCCCATGACATATTCACCCTTTTTCACACACGGCACCGAACGTTCCGCACGCTGGTTGATCACCTGTGATCACGCAACAAATTTTGTTCCGCCTTTTGTCAATGGCGGCGACCTTGGCCTGCCGCCCGAGGATATGAACCGCCACATCGCCTATGATCCCGGCGCCTATGCTGTGTCCTGCCTTCTGGGAGAGCTCCTGGATGCCCCGGTTTTAGCCTCAAACTTCTCACGTTTGGTTATCGACCCCAACCGCGGAGAAGACGATCCGACGCTTTTGATGAAACTTTATGACGGAACCCTCATCCCGGCCAACCGGCACGCGGACACCGCCGAGATCGAACGCCGCCTTGACGCCTGCTATCGCCCATATCATGCGCAGCTCGCCGAATTGGCCGCCCGGCGGGACGACACAATCATTATCTCGATGCATTCCTTTACCCGCCAATTGCGCGGTCGTGCGCCGCGCCCCTGGCATATCGGTGTGCTGTACCCGGATGACGAACCGTTTTCGCCGCATCTGATTTCAACGTTGGAAGAGGACGCGGACCTGTGCGTGGGAGCCAATGAGCCCTATACCGGCTATCTGCCTGGTGATGCGATCGACACCCATGCGACCAAACCGGGCCGCCCCAACACATTGATTGAGCTGCGCAATGATCTGGTGGCAGATGCGGACAGCCAGCGCGCCTGGGCAGAACGTCTGGCCGCTGCCCTCCCCCGTGCCCTCGCCGCCTCGGGTCTTTAGACGCGCCCGCTTTGCCTCACCTCCGGCGCGCCCCATATAACTAAAGTGAGGCGCGTCGTTTCGAGGAGAGGCACATGACTTTGGAAACCTTGTCAGCATTCTTTGGCTGGCTGACGGTCGTACATCTGGCCGTGTTCAGCCTGACTGCAACGCTGATCCTGATCCTACAGAACGTGGCGGCAGAGCTGCATGCCCGCATGTTCGCCATCCCAGAGGAGGAGGTGCGGCGCGTGATCTATAGCTGGCTGGGCACCTATAAGCTGATGATCTTTGTCACTGCTCTTGTCCCCTGGCTGGCCTTGCAACTGATGTAACACCCCGATCAGGCCTGCGTGATCCCATTGCCTGAAACCAGACTGCCTGCTACCCCTTGAACCAGCCAAGATTTCCGCCGGAGAACCCCATGGACCAGCCAAACATCGACCCGCAAACCGAGATTGAACTGCAAGCCGCCGCCTTTCGTCGCCTGCAGCAACATCTGATGCAGGACCGCACCGATGTCCAGAACATCGACATGATGAACCTTGCCGGTTTCTGCCGCAATTGTCTGAGCCGCTGGTATCAGGAAGCCGCAAATGAACGCGGCATCGAGCTCGACAAGACCACTGCCCGCGAGATTTTCTATGGCATGACCATGGAGGACTGGAAGGCGAATTACCAAACCGACGCCAGCGCCGAAAAACAAGCCGCGTTTGAGACTGCGTTCACGGAAAACGTCACCAACAAGGGCTGACCCTCAGCCTGCAAAACTGCGCTGGATCACCTCTCGGATCCAGCGGTTGCGCGGTGAGTTTTCATGGCGCCGGTGCCAGACCAGATCAAAGGGAATGTCCGGCATCGCAAAAGGGACCGGACAGGTTGCGAATTCGGCCAAGACGCCCTGATGCAGCTTACTGGGTAAGGTTGCCACCATTTTGGTTCCCCGCATCGCCTCGGCCAGAAGCCAGACGTTGGGAACCCCCATTGTGACCTCACGGCGGATCGCAAATTCGTCCAGACGCTGCTCCACCGTGCTTTTTGTCCGCCCACCAAAGTCCAGAATGATATGGGGCGCGGCGCCATATTCTTCGACCGTAGTCACCGGCCCGCGTTCGCTGGGATCGTAAAAGACGGATGAGGTATCCACATAAAGCCCATCGGAACGCAGCGTCTTGGGGTAGCTGTTCAGACGCGGTACAAGCGCCGCATCCAAATCCATCCGGTGCATGCTCTCTTCCAGATTGTCCCGCGCGCCCAATTCCCGAATGGTCACCTGTTTCATCGGCACACTGTCCCAGATGGCCGATTGGATCGTCCGCGCCGCAATTGCCATGGCGCCACCGTTCATGGCCAACACAATCGGGTTTTGATCCTGGATCGGAAAGTATTCCTCGTTTTCGCCAAGCGCCTGAAGATCAGCCATGATCTTGCGCATCTGCGGCGCAATCCGCGTGGCCGCCGCCGTTGGAACGATCCCGCGCCCGGACTTCTGGAACAGCTCGTCTCCCAGAACACCCCGCAGTTTTTCAAGCGTATGGCTCACACTGGACTGGCTGACATCCAGCTTCAAAGCGGCCTGGCTGACCGAAACTTCGTCATAAACCGCCAGAAAAACGCGTAATGTTTGACCATTGATCTGCGATATATCGATTTTTGTCATGTATTAATCTATCGCTTCGATTGCTTTTGTCCGAACAACTGATGCAAAGTTTAATGAAATCTGAGGTCTAAAACCACTAAACTCTGCAATGCTTCATTCGAAATCACCCAAAATGTCCCAGACGGATGCTTCCGGAGTAGGACCACAGCCTTTGGCGGAACCGGGCCTCAAGCCCTTGGTTGACCACGCCATAGATTGTGCGCGGAATTTCGATTTTCAAGCCGCTAAAAAGGCTCTGGAACAGGCAAAGAAGCGCCTGGAAGAATAACGCAAAGACATCGGATTTTGCTGACACCTTTCAAAAAGCAAAACCACCACTCACGCGCGTGTGTCAGCATCAAAGAGGGCCGTCCCTTATTTCAGGGGCGGCCCTTTGCTTTTTGAAACACTTTCGCCGTCTGTCCGGATCAGATCGCCTCTTTCAGGCTTTCTTCCAGATAGATCTCACGCAGGCGCTTGGCGATCGGGCCCGGTGTGCCGTCACCAAGCTGCACACCGTCGATTTCCACAACCGGCATCACAAAGGCAGAGGCCGAGGTTGTGAAGGCTTCATCCGCCTCTTTGGCTTCATCGATGGTAAACAGACGCTCTTCGATTTTCATCTGCGCCTCGTTTGCCATACGCAGAACCGCCTTACGGGTGATCCCATGCAGGATGTCGTTTGACAGCGGACGGGTCACGATCACACCATCTTTGACGTAATAGGCATTGTTCGACGTGCCTTCGGTCACATAACCGTCTTCCACCAGCCAAGCGTCATCGGCGCCGGCTTTCTTCGCCATCATTTTACCCATTGACGGGTACAACAGCTGCACGGTTTTGATGTCGCGACGCCCCCAGCGGATGTCCTCGATCGAGATGACTTTGGCACCCTTTTTCGACGCTTCGCTGTTGGCCAGACCGGGCTTGTTCTGGGTGAACAGCACCAAGGACGGCGGCGTGTCCTCGGAGGGAAAGACAAAGTCACGGTCGCCATCGGACCCACGGGACACCTGCAGGTACACCAGACCTTCGACGATGCCGTTTTCCGCCACCAGCTTGCGGTGGATCTCCAGCAGCTCTTCTTTGCTGCAGGGGGATTTCATGTCCAGCTCGTCCAGCGAGCGCTGCAGGCGCACGGCATGCCCTTCAAAGTCAATAAGCTTGCCATCCAGAACGGATGTCACCTCATAAACCGCATCCGCAAAGAGGAAACCACGATCAAAGATCGAGACCTTGGCTTCGGTCTCTGGCAGGTATTCGCCATTTACATATACTGTACGGGTCATCTCAGTCTCCTTAGCCCCACAGATCGGCCAACGGCGGGTGCACGCCTGCCGTATCAAAAGTCAACGGTTGTTCACGGTCTTCGGCCAACAGAAGCGGGCCGTCAAGGTCTGTGACCATGGCCCCTTGGGCCACCAAGGTCGCTGGGGCCATCGCAAGCGAGGAGCCGACCATGCAGCCGACCATGATTTTGTAGCCCTCAGCCAAGGCCGCTTCGCGCAGCTTCAACGCTTCGGTCAGACCGCCGGTTTTGTCCAGTTTGATGTTGATCACATCATATTTGCCTTTGAGCTTAGCCAGGCTCTCGCGATCGTGGCAGCTTTCATCGGCGCAGACAGGCACGGGCCGGTCCATACCAATCAGCGCGTCATCTTCGCCTGCGGGCAAAGGCTGTTCAACAAGCGCCACGCCCAAACGCACCAGATGCGGTGCCAGATCCGCATAGACCTCTGCTGACCAGCCTTCATTGGCGTCAACAATAATGGTGCTGTCCGGCGCACCGGCACGCACAGCTTCCAAACGCGCCATATCGTCCGGCGTGCCCAGTTTAATTTTTAACAGCGGACGAAATGCATTTTTGGCCGCCTGCGCCTGCATCTCTGCCGGTTCCGCAAGTGACAGCGTATAGGCGGTGATTTCCGGGCCGGGGTTGGGCAGGCCAGCCAGCTCCCAGGCGCGTTTCCCGGCCTGTTTGGCTTCCAGGTCCCAAAGCGCGCAATCGACCGCATTGCGAGCGGCCCCGGATGGCAACAGCCCTTGCAGGTCCGCGCGATCAAAATCCGTTGGCAGGCCGCGAATTTCGTCGGTCACACTATCCAGCGTTTCATTATAACGTGCATAGGGCACGCATTCGCCCCAGCCCACATGACCGTCTTTTTCAACTTTGACCGTCAGCACCTTAGCCTCGGTCCGCGACCCGCGCGAGATGGTAAAGACCTGAGCCAGCTTGAATACGTCTGCGGTGACACTCAACTGCATGTAATACCCCCAATTGGATGCGCCTTTTCGGCGGTCACCCTAGGGCGCACCCGATCAAAGGGCCACCCGTCTTTCATCTTTTTATAAATACTTCCGCCGGAGGCACCCACGATCACCGCAGGCACCCCCGATCGGAAAGAGTCTCATCAGATCGCGGCAAGTGCGTCGACCAGACGGCCCGCACCCTGACGATAGGGGTCAACCGCCGGCAGACCCATTTCCTCTTCGACCTTTGCCAGATAGGCGATCGCCTCCTCTTCGCTCAGGTGCTGCGTGTTCACGGAGATGCCGACAACCTGACAGGCCGGGTTGGATTTCCGCGCCAGCGGCAGTGCGGTGTCGCGCAGCTCTTGCAGGGTCGGCAGGTCAAAGCCCGGAAGACCGCGCATGTGCTCGCGGGTTGGCTCGTGGCACAGGATCAGCGCGTCCGGCTGACCACCGTGGACCAGCGCCATGGTCACACCCGAGTAGGAGATGTGGAACAAGGAGCCCTGCCCTTCTATCAGATCCCAGTGGTCGTCGTCATTGTCAGGGGTCAGATATTCAACCGCACCCGCCATAAAGTCCGCAATCACGGCGTCCAGCGGAACACCTTGGCCGGTGATCAGAATACCGGTCTGGCCAGTGGCGCGGAAGGTGGATTTCATACCACGTTTCTGCATTTCCTCGTCCATGGCCAAGGCTGTGTACATTTTACCAACTGAACAGTCGGTACCAACAGCCAGGCAACGTTTGCCGGTGCGGTTCTTACCGTTTGCAATCGGGTAGGCCACGGTCGGGATACGTACATCGTGCAGGGTGCAGCCGTGGGTCTGCGCAGCAGCAACCAGCTCGTTTTCGTCACGCAGCAGGTTGTGCAGGCCGGATGCGATGTCAAAGCCCATCTCCAGCGCTTTGACCAGCAGTTCTTTCCACGCCGCAGAGATCACGCCGCCCCGGTTGGCCACGCCGATCACCAGTGTCTTGGCACCGGCTTCTTTTGCCTGTTCCAGTGTCATTTCGGTCAAGCCCAGATCCGCGCCGCAGCCCGGCAGGGAAATCTGACCAACAGCGTGATCCGGACGCCAGTCACGGATACCAATCGCCACTTTGGCTGCCAGCATATCGGGCGCGTCGCCCAGGAACAGGAGATAGGGTGTCTCAATCATCTCAGTGCGCTCCGCATAGAATTAAAGTCCAAGGAAACATATAGGATTCGAAACGCGAGGGGTTCCCTGAGTTCGGCCGGAAACTCTCAAAATTTGAAACTTTCCTCGACCATAACGTAAAATACTCGAAGATTATTCCAAAAAGGAGCAACTTTCCGCCGAAGTCTTCGCAAGGGGTGTGATTAATTTTTGGGCAGTTTGTGAACAATGCTGCGCGTGCAAAATCATGATTGCACACCGATGCGAAACTATATATCAATCAAGCAACGCAAAACGACATATCGTTACCTTTACGACTCTATCACTCTGAGGAGCCCCGAGATGAGCTTTCGCATTCAGCCCACCGCCCCGGCCCGCCCGAACCGCTGCCAGCTGTTCGGCCCCGGATCCAACACCAAGCTCTTTGCCAAAATGGCAGCCTCGGCGGCGGATGTGATCAACCTCGACCTTGAGGACTCCGTTGCGCCCTCAGACAAGGATATGGCCCGCGCCAACGTAATCGAAGCGATCAACACCGTAGATTGGGGTACCAAACATCTCAGCGTGCGTATCAACGGGCTGGACACGCCCTATTGGTATCGCGATGTGGTGGACGTGTTGGAACAGGCCGGCGACCGGTTGGATCAGATCATGATCCCCAAGGTGGGCTGCGCTGCGGACATCTATGCGGTGGATGCGCTGGTAACTGCGATCGAAACAGCCAAGGGACGCAGCAAGCCGATTGCCTTTGAGGTGATCATCGAATCTGCGGCCGGCATCGCCCATGTGGAAGAGATTGCCGCCGCCAGCCCCCGCCTGCAGGCGATGTCGCTGGGAGCAGCGGATTTTGCGGCCTCTATGGGGATGCAGACCACCGGGATCGGCGGTACGCAGGAAAACTATTATATGCTGCGCGAAGGTGTGAAGCACTGGTCAGATCCCTGGCACTGGGCGCAGGCCGCGATTGTCGCCGCCTGCCGCACCCATGGGGTGCTGCCCGTCGACGGCCCCTTTGGCGACTTCTCAGATGACGAAGGCTACATCGCGCAGGCCAAACGTTCCGCGACGTTGGGCATGGTTGGCAAATGGGCGATCCACCCGAAACAGATCGCCCTGGCCAATGAGGTCTTTACTCCATCCGAGGAGGCTGTGACCGAAGCACGCGAAATCTTGGCCGCGATGGAAGAGGCCAAGGCCTCTGGTGCCGGTGCAACCGTATATAAAGGACGCCTGGTAGACATCGCCTCGATCAAACAGGCAGAGGTCATCGTAGCCCAGTCCGAGTTAATCGCACAAAGCAGCTGAGAGTTATTTGACATCCCCGGGCACCGCTGATGGGCGGTACTACGCACGGCTATCTCAAACTCTCCTCCATCTCGCCTGCGGCGGGCAGTCTCCTCCCGTCCCTTTTCAAAGTGCCAAGGGCACGTTCGAAAAGCGTTGGGCCGGGCGGGGGGCGCCGAAGGCGCGGCCCCCGCCCCCTTGGCGATGCGCATCGCGCAGCGCAACCCCTTTTTCTTTCTTGTTGCCTTTGGCCCTGACACCTCAGAATCGCGGCACGCGCTTTCCCAGTTAATTCTCGCAATCGGGCTTGTGTCCAACAGCACTACCAGCCGACTGGGAGCATCCCCCGGCCGGTTTGGTCTACTTACTCGCCACGCGCTTTATTCCTGTGCATTCGCGCCTTAGTCACATCATCAATAAGGTGGCGGCGCCGCCAAATCGGAAGATGGGTGGGAGACCCCACAGAACAGACGTCTCTTCTCTCCCCTGTGTGCCAGACCGGGGGCCGTTTCCTGGTGGCGCGGGGATGTCAGGCCCGCACCGGTGATCGATCACGCACCAAATTGCCAAAACGGTCTTAACAAGCGGCAACCGGGGCGTGCGCCGGAGGTGCAACACCTCGGGGCGCGGGCGTTTGGCATCAGCTGCGCAGATCCTTGGGGGATCCCATCACCACATAAGATGTAATCGAGGTGACATAGGGCGCGGTCCCCAGCACATCGGTGTGAAACTGTTTATAACTGGGCAGATCCGCGCATTCGACCCGCAAGAGATATTCGATGGTGCCGGTGATATTGTGGCATTCCACCACTTCGGGCGCATGATCCATCGCACGCTCAAAGGTCTCCTGCGCCTCTTTGGTATGTTCACCCAATCCGACCCCGATATAAGTCACAAACCCCTGCCCCATCGCGGCCCGATCCAGCACTGCCCGGTAGCCCGTAATCACGCCCTGACGCTCCAGCTCCTGCACCCTTCGCAAACAGGCAGAGGGTGACAGGCCAATGCGGTCCGCCAGCTCCAGATTGGAGACCCGACCATCGCGGCTGAGCTCATGCAATATCTGTTGATTTATTCGGTCAATTTTCGCCATTTGTTGCAAGTTATGACAAAATGCGCTGCAGAACACAATTTCATTTGGCCGATCTTCAAGCAAATTCATCAAATGACTTATGACA
Source organism: Epibacterium sp. ABZ3_068 (assembly GCF_056159265.1). Lineage (NCBI taxonomy): Bacteria > Pseudomonadati > Pseudomonadota > Alphaproteobacteria > Rhodobacterales > Roseobacteraceae > Epibacterium > Epibacterium sp. ABZ3_068. The sequence goes on along the minus strand of NZ_JBSWUV010000001.1, from coordinate 1,896,260 downwards.
TCTTTCTCGCACTTGCCGGTTTTTCTCTGGGCACCGTCATCACCCCCGGTCCCAACAATCTGATGTTGATGGCGTCAGGGGCGAACTTTGGGTTTCGCCGCACTATTCCGCACATGTTGGGGGTCGGTCTGGGCTTTCCGATGATGATTGTCCCCGTGGGTTTGGGAGTAATGCAGCTGTTTGGCCTTTATCCGCCGCTCATCCGGGTGATGGAGGTAATCTCGCTGGTCTATATGCTGTGGCTTGCGTGGAAGATCGCCAATGCCGCGGCCCCTGGTGAGGCAAGAACCGGCGGCACGCCGATGACTTTCATGCAGGCGGCGGCCTTTCAATGGGTCAACCCCAAGGCCTGGGCCATGGCTCTGGGCGCGATCACTCTCTATGCCACGGACCGCACGCTGGGCGCGATCCTCTGGGTGGCTGGAACCTATGTGCTCATGGCCTGTTTTTCGACCACCGCCTGGACAGTATTGGGCCAGCAGCTGCGCCGTTTTCTGACAAACCCCTTGCGCCTGCGCCTGTTCAATGGCGTGATGGCGGCGCTGTTGGTCTGTTCTCTGATTGCGGCGCTGCTGCTGAAATAAACCCTTCTGTACCTTTAGACGAGACCGTCAGTCCTGGCCCGTTGAAGATGCGGCTGATGCACCAGCGGCAAACAGATCTGCGTCAACAGATCCTCGGGCGCGGTGTCGGCGGGACTATTCAGATAGACCTCATATGGCGGTTCATCGCGCGCCTCTTCACCCGATTGCGGCAACCAAACGCCATAAAGGTATCTGTAGGCCTCATGCAGCCCTGCATAGGGCCCTTTGAACAAGAGAACCGCCGTCTGACCGCCCCGTATTTTACCTTCTGTCAGCGGCGCGCTGACCTGGGCCGTTGCCGTCAGCTCAAGCGCAGCAGCGCTTTTCAACGCCTCTGTCGGCGTGGCATCGGGGTCATCGTAATAGATCCCGATCATCGCCTGCACATCGGGCCACAAGCCACGGCTGCTGGCCAGGACGCTCAGCTGTTCAAAGATTTTGCCAATTTCCATGTAATCGCCTGTATGTGACAGGCAAGCCACGCGGCGGTCCGGCAATGTTTCAAAACGAACATCATACATTTTAGGTACTCCTGGTTTGCGGGGACGGGGCTCGGGACCCAATCTCCCTTGTTGACGAAACTGACCGGGAGGCAGGCCGAAGCTCGCGCGAAAGGCCCGCGAAAAAGCTGGGACGGTGGCATAGCCCGCGTCGGTTGCAATGGCATCCATCTCCATATCCTGCCCCACCAGCTGCATGGCCGCCCGATACAGGCGGATGCGCCGGGTGGCCTGCGCCGCGGTTTCTCCAGTCACCGCATGAAACACCCGGTGAAAGTGAAAACGGGACATGGCGGCCACCTCGGCCAAACGGTCGAGCGAGAGATCATCAGGCGCGGCCGTATGGATGTGTTCAACCACCCGCAGAAGGCGCTTTTCCGTTGCACGCAGGTGCGCCTGACGCGCGGCGTTCGGCTGCGGTTCCTGGGAGAACGTGGTCATGAGATCGAAGCCCTTGTTTTAGTCAGTCTCTGATTTGGGAGTGCCACGAGAGAGCTTACCAAATCTTGCTGAGTTTGCAGGAAGAAGGGGGCAAGCGAGCTTCAGGCACGGACCTTTTATGAACACGAGAGGGCGAACGCTCCCGCATCCACACGCGCACCTCTGGCCTGAGGCCAGAGCGGCCGGTGGATTTTGGGCGTAGCACCGCGCCAAAGGCGCGGTGCTACGCCCAACCGCAAGGGTCCGTCCCTTTGGGACGCGGCCCGCGTGGGCGGGAGAACACCCTTTTGGAGGAAGAAGCATCGCAATCATATAGCCCATCGCCATACGAGCCTTACCTGCCCGGTTGCAATTGCCTTCAGCCAGGGTCATATAGCCTTCGCAAACTGTGCGCGGAGAGGCATCCATGACCAACTATCTCGATTTCGAGAAACCCCTGGCGGAGATCGAAGGCAAAGCCGAAGAGCTGCGGGCTTTGGCGCGGGCGAATGAAGAGATGGACGTGGCCGAAGAAGCGGCCGCACTGGATGCAAAGGCAGAGCAGCTGCTGGTGGATCTTTACAAGGATCTGACGCCCTGGCGCAAATGTCAGGTCGCCCGTCATGCGGATCGTCCGCACTGCAAGGATTACATCAAAGAACTCTTTACCGAATACACCCCACTGGCAGGGGACCGGAATTTTGCGGACGACCTCGCCGTTATGGGGGGCCTGGCACGGTTCAACGACCAGCCGGTTGTTGTGATCGGACACGAAAAAGGCTCGGACACCAAGGGGCGCATCACCCATAACTTTGGCATGGCCCGCCCCGAAGGCTACCGCAAGGCAATCCGTCTGATGGAGATGGCCGGCCGGTTCGGCCTGCCCGTTATTACCCTGGTGGACACCGCCGGCGCCTATCCAGGCAAGGGCGCGGAAGAACGCGGCCAATCCGAAGCGATTGCACGCTCTACCGAAATGTGCCTGAAAATCGGCGTTCCGCTGATCTCGGTTATCATCGGTGAAGGCGGATCTGGCGGCGCTGTGGCCTTTGCCACCGCAAACCGGGTCGCAATGCTGGAGCATTCCGTCTATTCGGTGATCAGCCCGGAAGGCTGTGCCTCGATCCTGTGGAAGGACGCCGAAAAGATGCGCGAGGCCGCAGAGGCTTTGCGGTTGACGGCCCAGGATCTGCTGGAGCTGGAGGTCATCGACCGCATTATCTCGGAACCGCTGGGAGGTGCACATCGGGACCGCACGGCGACACATGCTTCGGTGCGGGGCGCCATCACCAACATGCTGGCCGAACTGAGCGGCCTGGACGCGGATGCGCTGATCAAGGATCGCCGCGCCAAGTTTCTTGCAATCGGCTCCAAAGGTCTGGCTGCCTGAACCAGGCCATTGTCGAACCTGTCAAACCCGGCCCTGGCGCCGGGTTTTTCTGTACCCGGTCCTCACGACATCGTGTGTATGGGGAGCGTGACGCAGTCACATTTGGCCACCCCATCCCCCTGTTATTCTGGAAACAAACACAGGGTGTCGCCTGCCATCTCAGCAAGCGGCCAGCAAAGGATGACGGAAATGGACGAGTTTTCACGCAGAGGGTTTATTGGCGCGAGCGTCGCCTTGGCGGCAGCGGGAGCTGCAAGTGGCGCGGCCGCCGGAGTGATTTCCTCTGACATTGACGCAGACGTGCTCCCGGCGTCAAAAACCACGCCCCTGGGCCTGTACCTGTCCCCCAGTGCTGCCCATCAGGCCATGACGCAGGACCCGGGTATCCTGCTTGTGGATGTGCGCGATCCGATTGAAATCTCCTTTGTCGGCCACCCCGCCGGATTGGACAAGATCATCCCGCTGAACGTGGCAACACATCAGGTGAACCCGCAGACCGGCCAATATCAGATGGCGCACAACCCGCATGTGGTGGCGGAGTTCGAAGCCCTTCTTCGAGGCAAAGGCAAAAGCAAATCCGCCCCGCTGTTTGTCACCTGCCGCTCGGGCAGCCGGTCAGCGGCTGCAGCGCGGATGCTGGTGGAAGCAGGGTTCACCAATGTCTGGAACCTGACCGAAGGGTTCGAAGGAGACAAGGACGCAAACGGGGTTCGTGCTGTGAACGGCTGGCGCAACCGGGGCCTGCCTTGGGGGTATCATCTGGCACCGGGGGTCGCCTGGTCGGCCTGACACAGCATGGAAACAGGGACGTCTGGTGAGAGACGTCCCTGTCCAATCGCCGAAGTTCCGTGAGTGATTTACTTCAGCGCGGCGACGCCGAGCGGCACCGAGAATTTCTTGCACCAGACGTAGACCTCGTTGAAGTCATCGACATTGACGCTGGCGGGAACGATATAGACCTGAACCCCGGTTTTGTTCTGCAGAGCACCAAGGTCTGCGCTGTCTGAAAATACACCGTCCTTGCCAAAACCAACCCGCGGGTCCGGTGCGCCGTCCAGGCTGAAGTCGCTATCCAGGATCACAACTGCGCCACCGTCAGCGGTTTTGACAATCTTCACGCCGCCGGTGGTGACGTGGTCGCTGGCTCCTGTGAATTCTCCGTGAGTTTTGGACTGACCCGCCGTTGCGGAAAGCGGAGCAAAAGCAATCATCGCGGCTGCGACAATACCAAGGGATTTTACAATAACCGATTTCATGTCGTGATCCTGACTGAGGCTTGGGGCAAACGTTTGCCGGTTGAAAACTCTGTACAGGCTGCATAACATTAGGAACCGATCAGTTCCAAATCGCATTTTCGTGATAATGGACCAACTGGTTCCAAACTATGGAGCGAAACGAGGTAACGATGGCACGCCCCCGTGAGTTTGACATCGACACAGCGCTGGCACTGGCGCTAGATGTGTTTTGGGACAAAGGATACGGCGAGACGTCCCTGCCCGACCTTCTGGAGGGTATGAAGCTGACACGCGGCAGCCTTTACAAGGCGTTCACAGACAAGAAGTCGTTATACCTGCGTGTCCTGCGTCAATATGATGAAAAAGCGGTCACCCAAGCGGTTGACCTTCTGACCACCCCCGGCACGGATGGCTGGACACGGATCCAAACGTTGTTTCAGGTCATTACCGATGTAGTGGAGCAAGGAGACCGGCGCGGATGCCTGCTGTGTTCGGCAGCAGCTGGTCCAGCCGCCTTTGACCCGGATATCGGCGCTGCCGTCGCGGCCTCGCTGCAGCGGATGCACAATGGGTTCCAGACTGCAATCCAGGCCTCAAGTCGCCCCCGGAACGCCAAGGGTCTCGCCCATCTTCTGGTCAACCAATACGTCGGGCATCGGGTCATGGCGCGCACCGGTGCGCCACTTGAGGCTCTGCGCCAAAGCAACGCCGCATTGGCCTATCTGTGCACCCGGTAAAGAAACCGCCCCTACCCGACCAGCAGTCGTAACCCTTTTGTCACGTCAGAGCGCACCGCAAGGCGCAGGCTCGGTTCATCCCCGGCCTTGAGCGCGGCGATGATCAGGCGGTGATCCTGTGGCGGTTCGGTGCGGCGCAGGCGTCCGTAAAGGGCACGCATGGTGGGCCCCAGCTGCAACCAGACGGTTTCCGCCATTGCCAGCATCGCAGGCGCCTGAGCACGCAGATAAAGGGTGCGGTGAAATTCCAGATTGGTGCGGATATACCCCACCGCGTCACGTTTCGAGATCATTTCGGCCACGTTGGTGTTGATGTCCTGCAACCGGTCAATCAGCGCCATATGGGCGCGGGGCAAGGCACGCGAGGCCAGCTCGACCTCGATCAGCGCGCGCAACGCCGCCAGTTCTTCGATCCGCTCATTGCTCAGCTCTGGCGTTGAGACCCGCCCCGAGGAGGACAGAAACAGCGCCCCTTCGGCAACCAGCCGACGCACGGATTCCCGCGCGGGTGTCATAGAGACCTCATACTCGCGCCCGATGCCCCGCAGGGTGAGCGCTTCGCCCGGGGCGATCTCTCCATGCATTATCCGCGTACGCAAGGCACGGTAGACGCGATCATGCGCGGCGGTGGTAACGTCAGAGGGGGCGGTGGAACGGCTATTCAATGTCATGGAGGAGCATGTGATCACAAAAACCCAAAGGGTCAACCACAATTACACGTCTCCTGGGATTCGTGTACAGGATCGCCCCAGCTGCCCGTTGCCTGAGGCGGTGGCTTGCGATAGCCAAAGGGAATGACCCAGACACCGCTCCTCTATTCCTTTCGTCGCTGCCCTTATGCCATGCGGGCCCGCCTTGGGCTGGCCGCATCCGGACGTGAAGTCGAACTGCGCGAGGTGGTTTTACGTGACAAACCAGCGGAATTTCTGGCCGTATCACCCTCTGCCACGGTACCCTGTCTGGTCGCCGGATCTGACGTGATCGACGAGAGCCTGGACATTATGATCTGGGCCTTGCAACACTGCGACCCCGACGGATGGCTGAACATGCCCGAGGAGGGCCATACACTCATCACGGAAGCGGATGGCCCATTCAAACAGGCGCTGGACCGGACGAAATACGCGACCCGCTATCCCGGCGAAGACCCCGAAGCCCACCGCGCGACCGCACATGCGTTCCTGACCCGGCTGAATGCGCAGATCGAGACGTGGATCTTTGATCGGCCAACACTCGCGGATTACGCAATACTGCCATTTGTGCGCCAGTTCGCTTTTATCGACAAGCCGCGGTTTGATGCGCAGGACTGGCCTGCAGTACACGGCTGGCTGGACCGGTTTCTGACCTCGGATCGCTTTCAGGCCGTGATGGAGAAGTATCCCCAATGGCAGGCAGGGGATGCGCCGACCGTTTTCCCCTGATCACCCAAACCGATAGCGGTGCAGTTCGCCCCCTTTGATCCGAAGCCATTGGCGCGGCGGTTCATAATTGCCAAAAAGCCGAGTGACCTGATCCCAGAACGCCTGAGAATGATTCATTTCAGCCAGATGGGCGACCTCATGCGCGGCCACATAACGCAGCACGTCCGGCGGAGCGAGGATCAGCCGCCAGGAATACATCAGCGCCCGATCCGACGAACAGGACCCCCAGCGGGAGCGTGTATCGCGCAGGGTGATCCGGCTGTAGTCACGCCCCAGACGGCGCGCATAGTGATCAGAGGCCTCGGCCAGCCGGTCCCGTGCCAGTTCACGTAAGTACCGTTCCAGACTGCGCCCCAGCGACGCCGTGGGCACGGCGATCGTTTCAGGTTCCAGCACCACGCGACGCCCCTCCGCAGCCACCACCCGACGCGGGGTGCCATCCACGGGCAACATCGTGTTGATCCCCACCTGAACCTGCTCTGGCTGTCGCGCCAGATGTTTACGGATCCAGTCTTCTTTCTCGGCCGCAAACGCAAGCGCAGCTTCAGCCCTGAGCCGTTCCGGCATGGTCAGCGTCACCCGCCCGTCCAGTGCAGACACCCGCAACGAGATCCGCCGCGCCCGCGCCGAACGGCGCAGCGTGAGCGGGATCGGAGGATCTCCGGGCAGATGATGATTGGTCATTTGGCGTCCCTTGTTCGCAAAGGCTTTGACAGTCAAACCCTCATATGGCAAGGCACCTGAATCGTCGATACGACTCACAGCATAATCAAGGGGACATCACATGCCCAAGGAAGAATGGGGCGTGAAGCGCGTCTGCCCGACCACCGGCAAGCGTTTCTACGACCTGAACAAAGACCCGATCGTCAGCCCTTATACGGGCGAGATCGTTGAGCTGAACACAGGCAAATCGCGCATGATCGAAGCGGATGCCGAAGATGCGGCCAGCGCAAAGGCCAAGGAAAGCGCAGACGCCGATGATGTCGTACTGGATGATGACGACGACGTGGATGTAGATCTGGGCGATGATATCCTCGAAGAAGATGACGAGGACAACGTGTCACTGGACGACATCGCGGATATGTCCACGCCAGATGACGATTCCTGATCGGAATCGCAAAAGCCCCAATCCCCAAGGGGGTGGATGACGTCAGAGGAGGCCTCAAGTGCCTCCTCTTTTGCGTTTTGATACAGAGGCTTTGCCCCGTTTTTCGAACCAGCATGCCAGGCTGCCCCAAGGAGGCTGTGAAACGCGGAAAAATACCGCCCCTCCTGCATTTTCCTCTTGCAGCCTGAAGGGAGACGGCTTAAACGACCTCTCACACCGCAAGGGACGAAGCCCATGCGGCCATGATGGGGCCTTAGCTCAGTTGGGAGAGCGCTTGCATGGCATGCAAGAGGTCAGGGGTTCGACTCCCCTAGGCTCCACCATTACTTTCCTGTAAATTGTCAGATAGTTCTGCCTTTTTGGTCAGATTTCTTGCCTCTGGCCGCGCGCAACGTGTCACATCTACGGTAATCTCAGTCAGCTTGCTGAAATCCGCGCTTTGTGCACGACGGGCGGAGAGCTGCCGTTCTCCGCGTCTGCGAGAGGCTCATGCTCAAGAAGGATTAGCGGCCATTCAAGCCCGCGTAACCCTCGGAGCGATGCTGCGCACCACACCGATGTCAGCAATGCGCAGCTAGTGACCTTTGCAAAGTCTGGCGATCTGCCACCCGGGCGGCGGTCCAATGCTGCACGAGCAATGGATAGAACAGACCTTCGCCGCATGTGCAGCCACCAATCATCATCGAACGGAAGGGGTGCGGGACTTTGCGACCTTTCGGTGTAGCGTGACGGAGGTTTGCTTCGGGAAATCCGTTCTTATAGCCAGCATAAATCCGTTACGTTGCTCGCGTACGACGTTCAGGGATTTGCGACCACTCGAAGAATAGGAAATCTATGCACATTGCTATTGCAGCCTGTCGGACAAACCCACTGCTTTCTTCTTCAAACAAGACCCTGCAATTGGCTTTGGAAGCAACCGGTGCGCGTGTGTCTGTTCTGAACTGGAATGAACATTCTGCTTCAGATTTTCTATCGTGCGACCTCACCCTATTGAGACAGACTTGGGACTACCAAAACGATCCCGGCGGCTTTGCGGCTTGGTTGGTCAGGCTTCATGCGAACGGTGGTCAAATTGAAACGCGTCCGGACTTGGCCATATGGAACAACGACAAGCGAACGCTTATTGAGCTAGAGGAGGCCGGAGTTCAAATTCCAACGACTTTCCGTTCGGTGGAGGATGCCATAGCAAGCCAAGGAGATCCGGGCCAATTAGATAAATTTGTGCTAAAGCCTGCGTTCGGCGGCGACGGTATCGGCGTAGAACAAACAAGTTACTCTGAAATTGAAACGACGCGAGCAAAGATTCAACAACACCTGCCAGGACGTCCAATCATGGTGCAGGAGTTTCTACCAGAAATCGGAGATGGTGAGTGGAAAATGACATGCATCGACGGCAAGGTTGAACTCGCGGTCCATGCGAAACCGATGTCTGGAGAATTCCGTATCAATTCACGCTTCGGTCCAACAATTGATGCCGCAGAGCCGCCAGATGCTGCCCGATCAGCAGCGGAAAAAATCATGGCGTTTGTTGGAGCGCCTCTTTGCGCACGTGTTGACGGTGTCATGCGCGGGGACAAGTTCATTTGCACTGAGTTAGAGCTTTGCGATCCAGACTTACATCTCCACTACGCTCCAGAGGTCGCGACGATACTTGCGGCTGCAACACTCCGTCGAATGGACACAGCGCAATCCTGACTGCGGGCATTCGTGCTGCGGGCAGCATCCGGTACAAGGGGCTCTGAGCTGCCTTGCGGCGGCGCGGCAGCACGACTGCAGCACAATCGTCTTCAAGCCACATCGGCCAGATGGCCGCAGCCAGCCCTTTCGAGACATTCAAGCGAGGCGGATCAGTGCCACTGCTGCAGGCGCGAAAGAAATCGACGGGTTTCCCAGGAGCGGACCTTCAGGCCGTCTCTACAGATTGAAACTATGCTGCACCACCGCTGATGTCAGCGAAGCGCAGATAGGGACATTTGCAAACTCTGGCCGTTGCGTCAAAGTCGCCATTCGGGACAGATGCACCCAACGACGGCTTGGAGCCCTAAGAAACGGACGTTGTGGGGATGGCTGCTGACAGTGTAATCCAGCGTGCGCTTGGGCTACCGATCGTTTGGCAGCGCGACGGTTGAAAACGCGATTACGATTGTGGCCGATTGTTCAGCATCTGTTTTGGACATTCTTTAACTTGCACCTCATCGTAAGACATAGCCAAGTGTGTTACCGATCGTTTCCTCTGTGGCACCCATTTGACGTAGCTTGCCCGCAAGCGCTTCATTTGCAGGGACAATCAGAACAGCCCGGCCGCTTTTTGATTTCTTAAACGAAAAATCGGTTATTTGGGCTGATTGCAGGACCTTGGCCATGGGCGACGGGTTTGGCCCCCAAGCTGCAATTGAGACCTGATAGGCCGAGCCAAGATCCAAAGCCGAATACATGATCTGCTGATAGATCGGGTCGGTTGCGCGATCCTTGCCTTTGAGGCCCTCGTTGATCAGCTGCGACAAATCTGCAGCACTTGGCGGTGTGGCCTGAACGTCCGTCACCGGCGTGTTTCCGGATTGCACGGGCGAGGCCGCAGGGATTTGTGCATCGACCCCACCGGCTGGGCGTGCCGGGGGCGTTGGGGCCGATGCAGGTTGCGCGGCGAGAGGGAGAGGGTTCCCGCGTTGCAATTGTATCATTTGGTTTTGCAGCACCAGCAATTGGGTTTGGAGACCGGCCAATTGGCCCTGGATACCGGCAATGTTTGAGCTGCCCGCATTGTGCTGGCTTTGCAAAATCGCGACTTGGCGTTGCATCTCATCGATCTGGGTAAGCTGATGATTTGTGTCGCCACCACGTGCCCACAGGACCGCGCCCAGGATCAAGGCCATGGCGCTGGAGCCTGCGGCAATGGTACGCCACAATTTCGGCGGGTGCAGCTGCGCAACCCAACTAAACGTTGACGCGCCTTGCTTTGAAACAGTGCGGGGTGGTGCCAACAGGCTGGGGTTTTCATCCATGTCTTTCATTCACCCAACCTCACCAGTCGAACGGGCAGCCACGGCAACCCTCCATATAAGCGTCCTGAAAGATCGCGAAGGTCACAACTGTGCCTTCGTCCAGCACCGCGTCTGCCAGGTTGCTGTCATAAAGTTTCATTTCCTGAAGGTTGGCGCTGATCAGCACCGAACCTTTGAGCTGAAGCTTGTTGGCACGCACCATTTCCAGATTTGCCGCGGTCAAATCGGCGCCGGACCAATCCGCAGCCGAGACGCGGGCGTATTCGAAATTAGCACCACGCATATCGGCTCCGCGCGCCTTGCTTTTCTGCATAAAGGCGCGGACCAAGGTGGCCCCTTTCAAATCCGCCCCATCAAGATTGGCAAATTTGAGGTTGGTATCTGTAAAATTCGCACGTGCCAGTTTGGCCCCGCGAAAATTGGCCCCAAAGAGATCCAGGCCAGAGAGATCAGCATGGCGCAGGTCAACACCGGGGCACTCGGTCTTGCGCTCCAAACGGCAGCCATTGATCACCAGCACCCCGTCTGCGCCCGGCTGTGGACCGTCATAAGTCCAGCCGCTGTCGCCATAGTCCACGTCTTCGTCAAATGCAGCAACCGGTCCGGGCAGGAGCATCAGGGCCCCGAGACATGCAGCCGTAAGTGAGTGTTTGAACTGTACCATCTTCACCTCCCGTTTTGGGCGTCCGGGCGCGCGTCGCCCGGACACATTGGTGTTGGATTACTCCAGCGCTGCGTTTTCAAAGCTTGCCAGCTTGAAGACCCAGAAGCTGCCGCCTTGTTGGACATCCCGGGTCAACTTGGCCATGTCGCCGCCCCACAGAGGCACAGCGCCGCCGTAGCCCGAAGCGAAACCAACGTATTGGACGCCGTCGTCTTCCCAGGTCACCGGATTGGAGATGATGCCCGATCCGGTCTGGAACTTCCAAACTTCCTCGCCGGTTTCGGCATTAAACGCCTTCATGTATCCATCCGAGGTCCCGGTGAAGAGCAGGTTCCCCGCAGTGGTCATGGTACCGGCCCAAAGCGGGAGGTCTTCCTTGTGCTCCCAGACCACTTCGCCGGTGGTCGGGTTCATTGCCCGCAAGATTCCCACATGGTCCTCAAAAAGGCGTTTGATGGTGAATCCCATGCCGAGATACGCGGCGCCGGGGGCGTATTTGACCTCTTCAGTCCAATAGTCCTCCATCCAGTGGTTGGCTGGGATATAGAAAAGGCCGGTATCGGGGCTGTAGGACATCGGGTTCCAATTCTTCCCCCCCAGGAAGGGAGGCGAGACCTGGACCGCTTTGCCCCTTTTTTCGCCCGGCAGAGGCGGCGGCGGGCGTTGGCCTTGAACTTCAATTGGACGACCGGTTTCAAGGTCAATGCCTGTGGCCCAGGTGATTTCATCCACAAATGGAAAGGCATTCAACAACGCATTGGGGCGGTTAATGTCGCCCCCCCGTTTTGAGAGCGCGTCAATATCCGTCACATAAAAGAAGCCGTTCCGGTCTGCATGACCCCCAGCGCGGTGGGTGTTGCCATCTTTGTCGGTGTAGTCAAACAACACGATTTCATTGTTGCCAGAGAAGTCCCATGTATCGTTCGGCGTGTGTTGGTAAAACCCGATCAACTCACCATTGGAGGGATCGACATAGGCCTGACCCGAGGTGAAGAGGCTATCACCCGGCCAGCGTGCCCATCCATTCCAAGGAGCGGGGTTGCCCGCACCAATAATGATTGTGTTGGTCTCGACGTCAAAGCTTGCAGACTGCCAAGGCGCGCCCCCGCCATGGTTCCAGGCTTCGACCAGATCACCGTTTTCGTCGCGTGGCCAACTGGGCGCATTGGGGTCGCCTGTCGGCGTGCTTTCTTCACCCATATAGCGGCCCATGTGACCTTGAACCAACGGGCGCATCCAGATCTCTTCGCCGGTTTCCGGGTCACGGGCAAACAGCTTGCCAACAACGCCGAACTCATCGCCAGACGAGCCGTGGATCAACAGATCGCGGCCTGTTTCCCTGTCGTGGATGATGGTCGGCGCGCCGGTCATCGTATAACCAACTTTGTAGTCGCCGAACTTCTTGCGCCAGACGACTTCACCGGTATTCTTGTCCAGCGCCACGACAGAAGCGTCCAGAAGCCCCATATAGACCTTGTCGCCATAAATCGCGGCGCCCCGGTTGATCACATCACAGCAGGGACGGATACCTTCTGGCAGGCGCGCAGAGAACTGCCACAGTTTCTTGCCGGTTTTGGCGTCCAAGGCAAACATGCGGCTGTAGGATGCGGTTGCATAAATTACACCCTCATGCACAATTGCCTGAACTTCCTGGCCGCGTTGACGTTCATCACCAAAGCTAAAGGACCAGGCAGGCACCAGCTGGTCCACGGTGTCCACATTCACCTGATCCAGCGCGCTGTAACGCTGCGCCTTGGGCCCAAAGCCGTACATCAGCACATCGCCTGTTGTCTCGGCATCATTTGCAATGTCGTCCCATGTCACGTCGGACAGGGCCGGTTGGGCCAATAACATGGCCGCAGCGGTTGTGACTTTCAGAAGTGTCTTCATTTGTCTCCTCCCATTTCGGCACAAGGCCAAGCTGTATGGGACAAGCCTAGAAGCTCAGTCTGAGACAGTTTTGAGAGAACTCTGAGAATTCCCTAAGAAGGCGGCAGACCATGGTCGTAGTTCTATTGGGCGGCCTCTGGTGTGAACTGGAAGCCGAACCCCCGGATCGTTCGCAAACACCCTTTGGCCCCGGTCAGAGACAATTTTTTGCGAAGATACCCGATGTAGACATCAACAACATTGGTTGTGTGGGAACCATTGTCAGACCAGACCTGATCCAGCAATTCATCCCGGCTAACAGCCCGTTGACGGTTCTTTACCAAAAAACTGAGCAGCTCAAATTCGCGGTGGGACAGATCCAAAGCCTGTGCATTACAGGTGGCCGTGCGGGCCAATGCGTCAATCGTCAATGGCCCAATCTGCTGAGTTTTCTGGATGGCATAAGTCCCAGATCGGCGATGCAGCGCTTCAAGACGTGCCAATAACTCTGCAGTAGAGAACGGTTTGGACATATAGTCATCGGCACCCAAGCGAAACCCACGCAACATATCAGTTTCCTGGTCGCGACAGGTCAGCATCAAAATCGGGGTCGTAACCCCTTGTTCGCGCAGGCGTTGGCAAATCTCAAACCCGCTGAATCCGGGCAACATCACATCCAGCACAATCGCAGACAGTGCCGGGTCGACGGCGCGCTCCAATGCCGTTTCCCCATCGGCACAAAGGTGTGCCAGATGACCCGCCATATGCAGGGCTTCCGTTAGAACCGTTCCGATATCCGGGTCGTCTTCAACAATCAGTAGCTGCATGGCGTGAACTCTTTATTGGCAACCTCAGGGTCACACTGAAGCCGCCCGCAACCGGGTTCGTCAATTCGATCATTCCTCCCATGTCCGAAGCAATCTGGTGGGCCATCGACAAGCCGATGCCATGACCTTTGCCAGAGCTGTTGTAGCGCGCGAACAGATCTTCGGGGGATTGACCATTGAGACCGGGACCGTGGTCGCGCACAGTGATCTGAGCCATCTGCCCGTGGGTATCCAGCGTGACGTTGATTGCCCCTTTGCCCTCGGAATGCTCCAATGCATTCTCCAAAACCGCATCACACATCCGCTCCAGATCACCGGCATCACACAGAACCTCTGTTGGCCCGTCCGCATGGCTCGTCAATCTAATACGCGCACCCCCAGGCAAAATCCTGAGCGCGGCAACGCGTTGATCAAGAAACTCAAACAGCTCTATTTGCTGTGTCTGTCCAATCAATTGGCCATCATCGGACCGCGCGAGATCAATCAACGCCGCCACCCGTGCGCCAACAGCGTCTACGGCGCGCAATGCCCGATCAATCGGGACGCTATCCAAATTTTGATGCGCAAGAGCCAAGTTCTCCACACTGCCACGGGCCACGGCCAATGGGGTTTTCAGCGCGTGCCCCAGATCTCCTAAAAACCGCCGCCGCGTCTGGTCGATCTCTCGAAGCCGGGCGTTGCTCAGCTCAACCTCCATGGTGCGCCGTTCGAGTTTTTCCGCCAGGGCCTTGCGATCTTGGTGCGCCTGCGCGCTGGCGTTCTTGAAGTGCAGGACCATGTGTTCAACACGCTCAGAAAGGCGGTCCAGCTCTTGACGTTCACCGTTTTCCATTGGGTCCATGGGCACCCCTGACATGGCAAAATGCGTGTTCACCGCATAAAATTGGCGCCGCAATTTTCGCAGCAAAGGCAGGGTCAGCACCATTGCCAAGGCGAGGCTTGCAGACAGTCCGGCCACCACTATGGCCTGTTGTCGTGACACCCAATCGGCCCGCGCCGCATTGGCAGCTGCGATCTCTTCTGTTTCATCCGCGAGCGCGTCCTGCACCAATTGGTTAAAGGCCTGATGCCGCTCCAACAACACGGCTAGATCCGGGGAGCGGTCCTGGGTCGGTTCAGCAGTCAGACGTGCCCGCAGCAGGTGACGCGTCAAAACCAGCAGTTCTTCAAGCTCCGCGCGCAGTACAGCAGGCCTGTCGCGCTCACTTGCTTCTGTTTCGCGTTCGTCGGCGTCCACAAAAGACAGCTCCATCGTTGTCTGGTTGTCCAGAATTCCAAGCCGATGCAGGCTGTCGTGTTCAAATACGTCCAGCTCAGCCATCAATAATCGCGGGTCCGGAGCGAGCAAAACATCAACCAGCATACTGTCCAATGTGACACCAAGCTGTTCCAATGTGTTGATCTGTTGCTGTGCCCAATTGGCACGGTCCGTATAAAATTGCGCGTTGCCTTGCCCGTATAAGAGGCCTGCAACCATCAAAAAGCTGATGCACACCGGGGCTGCCACTGCAACACATATGCGTGCGCCCAACCTCATCGCGCATCTGCAGTTGTTGCTTCCACCCACAGATCCCAGTTGCCCGTGGCATCGATCTGCAGATTGTAAGCGCCTTCGGTTCGGGCGTGAAACCGCTCTGTGCTGGCGCCGCCGATATGAAGGTTTTGGACGACGTCCTGTGCAGCATTCAGAACAGTCACAACCATTACAACATCGCGGTTTCGAAACACCAATGTGTCCGTTGCCGCAAGATCGATATGTTGGAACTCTGCGCCACCATGGCCCGTTTGATGAATTCTCAAACCACCATCCGCAAGTGCATCATAACAGGACAGGCGTTCATCCGCGTTCAAGATCCCACGACACGGGCCAAGCGCCAGTTCTGTTGTATGTCCCGTAGAATGCGCAAGTCCAAAACCCAGCGCCAATGGCACAAAAACACGTTTCATGCTCTTTTCAAGCACGAACCAATCCGCCGACAAATTGGACTTAGGTCGAAGAGGCTCAATGCTTGCTTCACTCAAAGATGGGACCGCCAAGCGCAAGGCGGGTACAAGAACAGATGATACAAACAACCTCTTTGTCTTCGTCATTCCTGTCTGAACTGGTCGCGGCTAAAGTGGAACCCGCAAACAGCCGGTCTGGAGACATGCCCTCCGAAGCGGCGATTCGGTTGCCGCAGGCGCGGCGAACGGCGGCTTTTTTTTGCTGCTCGTGCAGCGTGGGATTGCTGCCCTGCTGGCAGGAACCAAGGCTTTGCAAAGATCACTTCCTGCGTTTCGCTGACATTCATGCGAGGCGCAGCATCTCTCCAATCTGTTGAGACAGTCTGAAGGTCCGCTCCTGGGAATTCCGTTGGTTTCCTTCGCGCTTGCAGCAGTGGCACTGATCCGCCTCGCGTGAATGTCTCGAAAGGGCTGGCTGGCGTTATCTGGCAGCATGGATCAGGTGTGGATTCGCTGCAACCTTGCAGCCGCACCGCCGCAAGTCCGGTGTTGGCCCTTTTTAAAGGATGCTGCACCCTTCACAAAGGTCTGCTATCCAGATTCTGGGCATATCGAAAGAGACTAATTGAAGATGCTGAAGTTCATCCAACTGAACACTGACTGGAATGTGGAACCAAATGCGCCTGAACTCCAAGTCTGGCAGAGCGATACTTCGCTCGTTGCTCGCTTTAGACCCAACTCATTCGTTTATCCTGAATTCGAGCGTGTCTCGTTCATATTGGTTAGGTTTGAAAACTGCGAAAGATACCGAATTACAAGCATAAATGATCACGGCTGGTATGATGGGCAGTGTCGTTTCAGCGGCCTCGCTCCGGCTTGGGGAGAGTTCTACGAAGTACTGGGCGATACTCGTGATGACCACGACGGAACACCCTGGATTGCAATGAAGGGCTTGGGCACTAGGCACTTCCATTTCTACTTCAGAGACGAGGCACTTGAGGTCAAAGCACTCGACTGGTCGATGCAAACCGAAAGCTGACATTGGCGCAACTGCGGCGAATGACAACTTCGTCCGCCTCCCTTCCGTTCGATGATGGTTGGTGGCTGCACGCGCGGCGAAAGTCCGCTCCTCACATTGCGCGTGCAGCATGCGACCGCCGATTGACTGCCAGATCCGCCGACTTTGCAAATGTCACTAACTGCGCTTCGCTGACATTCACGCGAGGCGCAGCATCTTTCCAATCTGTCGAGACAGTCTGAAGGTCCGCTCTTGGGAAGCCCGTCGGTTTCTTTCGCGCCTGCAGCAGTGGCCCTGATCAGCCCCGAGTGAATGTCTCGAAGGGGCTGGCTGGGGTCATCAAGCGGGTAGGATCAGGCACTGTTTTGCTGCAACAGTGCTGCCGCGCCGCCGCAAGGCAACTCTGAGCCCAAAGTCACGAATGCTGCAAGATGGCTGAACGTCAGCTCACTAGGTTAGGCGACGGCGATTGCCTCAATTTCCAAAAGCCATTTTTCATCGAAGATGTCACAAACGATGACAGTCAACGCGGGCTCTCTCTCGCCCAGGAATTCTTTTCTGACCAGGGAGTTTTCCGCCCGGAAGGTTCGGTCGGCGAGGAAGGTTGTGTGCTTGACGATATTGTCCAATCCCATATTGGCCGCGCGCAGCTGTGCCTCCACGTTTGCCCAGGCTTGACGGGCCTGATCGCCGAAGTCTTCTGGGACTGTACCTTCTGGCGAGACCGGTATTTGGCCGCTGACGTACAAGGTCCGCTTGGCGTCTGCCACCTCCACTGCTTGAGAGTATTTTGACTTTAAGTCGTGGCTGTCTGGGGCGTTGATCTTGCGGGTTTTCACGCTTGTCTCCTATGCTGTGCTTCATATGGTGCTATGAGAGAATGGCAAGACTGAGAACCGCATTTCGTCATTTGATCGAAAATACGAATGACATTCACCTGCAAGGATGGGAAGGCCAGTTATGGATGGCTTTGACAGAAAGATATTAAACGCTCTGGTCGAAGATGCTGGTATGTCCTACGAAGCGTTGGGACACCAGGTCGGCCTTTCGGCACCCGCTGTACATGCGCGGGTAAAGAAACTGCGTGAAAGTGGAGCGATTCAGCGCTCAACGCTCAAGATTGATCCTGTCGCTGTCGGCAAACCGTTCCTGGCCTTCGTATTTGTTGATTTTGTCGGTTGGGGGAAGTCCAGCAAACTCATGCAGATCGACCAGTTCCCCGAGGTCGAGGAGATCCACTCTGTAGCAGGGGACAGCGGCCTGATCGTCAAAGTCAGAACACGCGACGCACACGCCTTGGAATTATTCTTGGCGAAGCTTTATGAGAACTCGGGCGTCCAAACTACCAAAAGCTACATCGTACTATCGACATTTCTGGAAAGAGGGACTCAGGCCATCGCGACCGAGGATTGGGAAGTCGATTTGTTGCCTGAATGAAGAAGCGGTCATTGCCATAATCGCGGCGAAGGGCTGCATCGTCCCGCGATGTGTGAGTTCACTCAGATCCGGATTTCGCTCCCGCAGCGAATGTCAGGAAAGCGGGCTGCGACCGCGGCATCGCGGACTATGGGTGGAAGGCAGCTCTGGGCCGTAACTGCACTGATTGGCGTGCAATCCAGCGCAACTCAGAGGTGAGCCGCGTCACAATAACAAAAACGGAACATCTGTTAATGGGTGTTATGTAAACCGACTTCTGGTTGAACGCAGCACAGGTAAACAAGTGGCCCCTGAAGGCGGATTACCCACCCCACATTTCATCTGTGAAGCCTTTCATGTCGAAGTCGGGATCGTTTTCACCGAGCTGTTTCACCTTCTCCAAAATGGGTGCTATTCGGGTATGGAGAGCTGTGGCCTCCGCCTGATCCGCCTCTACGCGCGCCAGTTTAGCAGCATCAAACCCCGCTACTTTGCCAGTTCGTTCCAAATCGTCAGCCATCTCAAAGCCCCCTATCCTTCACAAAATCATTACCATAATCCGCCCTACGAAACACGCTCTCGGCTCCAATTGATCGAGCACGGCCCACAAAGAACGCAACTATCAAAAAAATATCGGCCTATCGATTTCGCAAAAAAGAACTCAAATGGCAGCACCAATGACCAATTTTAGTTGCCGCAATGCGACCCATCCTTCCGGGGGCTGATTGGGCGCGTTTAGCTTAAGTCATTCAAAGAATTGGCTAATCGAGCATACCTGTCCAACATCACAATTGAGCGCAAACATAGGTTTCAAAAGCGTCAAATATCTCACGCTTCAAAACATACGTTTCCTAGCGAAACATATGCAACACCACGCAAACTATTGTTTTCAATATTTATTTTCAAAAACCACATTGACCGATTCGGTGACATTTGATTCTTATGGTCATCGAAACAAGCAAGGTTGCTAAAGCAATGGTCAATCCGCAACACGAGTGGCTCAAGATGCAACTCCGACTAAAGTCACAGAGTATCGCATCTGTTGCCCGTGACCTGGGCGTTCTTCCATCAACCGTAACTTTGGTTAGCCAACGAAAAACACGCTCCAGACGCATCGAGACTGCGCTTGCCGCGGCTATTGGCGCTGAACGAACCGACTTGTTTCCAGACTGCAAACCAAGCGAGGAGGACACTAAGCACAACTAGTCTGGGAAAGTGACAGACCTTCCTGCGCAAACAGGAAGGCCTCTCGGAATAAAGCGTCGTTTGGTCCCGACGCCTTATTCATCCCCCGACACGAAAGAAAAGTCAACCCGCCGGAGTGGTTTCGGCGGGGCGGATACACTCAACTTTTTATCAAGGGGGAGACAGCGCCTGTCTCATTCCGCGTGATCTCGCGGATCCGAAACAGGTGCGCTCCAAAAAATATGGCAGTACGTATTCACCGCGACCCAGAAAGTAGTCGCGCAACCCGTCGCATTCCGCGACGATCCACGGCAAGCCTGCGCGGCAGCATGGTCGCAAAGCTTCCAGGCTTTGACCGCCCGCGCATCCTGCAGTTTGAAAGCGCACTCGAATATGCCTTTCTGTGCCTTATGCTCGTGTGTGATGACATCCATCACATTTGGGACCAACCTCCAGCGATCCATTTCATTGGCGCTGATGGCCGCCCTGCAAACCACGTATTTGACTTTCTGGTCACGCGTTCGAACGGTGAAAAAATTGCGGTCGCGATCAAACCTATGGATCGCGTGCTATCCCGTAATTTTATAAGCGAGCTAGAACATGTCACGAGCAGCGTGCCAAAGCAGTTTGCCGACCGCGTCCGCCTCATAACGGACGAACAAATTGATCGCCGTAAGGCGGCGGAAGCCGCACGAAAACTTGCAGCGCTTCGCCCCTCCCTCACGGAGGTTGCGACATGATTACTCCTTATCGGATTTCAAAATCAGATATGATCGCAGGCAAAAGCCCCGCAATACGGCTGATTGAAAAACAACGAGGTGGCGGGCTGTATGAGCGTGTTCTTCAGCCCGGCATTGTTGAATGGCTCTCAGATGAAGACCTCAGCAACCTCCTTAAGCGGCCCGATACCAAGTTCCATCCAAGCTACTTTGATCTTGCCAGCCAGAAGGCTCGCGCCGAAAGCAATGTCGCAACCATCAATGAACTACCGATAAAAACGCGTGCGATTACCCTCTTCCGCAAAGCGGTCTGCGATGCCCTTCTGCAACTGAGAACCACTGCAGAGTTCTTTCGAACTCACGCCAGCTACAAGCGCATAAAAGATAAACTTGGCAAGCTCGTCCGAAAACAGTTGGGCGAAGGTGAATATTCATCCAGTTCGAAGAAACCTGGCGCAACGACAACGATAAGCAACTTGCCCGGGAGTCGGAGGGCACTTGAATGGTTGCGTGCCTATGAAAAGGCTGGCTACTCCGCACTTGCCCTGATCCCTAAAACACATCGGTCTGGGAACAGAAAACCTCGGTGGTGCCCAAGGTCGGAAGCCCTGATGAACCAGGTGATCGAAATCTATGCCAACACCCAGCGCCCGACAAAAGTGCAAGCTGTGGCCGATACACGCGCGCTGTTCGAAAGCGAAAACCAGCGGCGTGAAAAAGCAGGACTTGCGGCACTGGTGATCCCGTCCGCGGCCACAATCCGTCGTCGTTTGAACTTGGCTGACCCCTACTACGTTTACGCCAAACGCTATGGGACAGCAGCGGCCAACAAGAAATTCACTCTCTTTGAAAACGGCCCCGATGTCGTAATGCCGCTCGAGCGGGTGGAGATGGATGAAAATAAGCTCGACGTAATCACGCTGCTGACATTGGCAGGCATCTGGGATCACCTGCCACCGGAGCGCCGAGAGAAGTTGGAGAGCGGACGGCGCTGGATTTACATCGCCATCGATTGTGCCACCAAATGCGTCTTGTCGTTGAGGTTGGCCGAAAACCCAAATTCAGATGATGCGATCCGCGCACTTCGCGACATCTTCAGAGATAAAACGCCAATCGCACAAGCCGCTGATTGCGAAAGCACATGGCACCATCACGGAGGTGTGCAGACATTGGTAACAGATATGGGGTCTGCCTTTGTCTCGGATGAATTCCAAGGCACGGTATGCTCTCTTGGGATCACAGCGCACCTCCCGCCAGCGGGCACGCCTTGGCTACGCGGCCATATTGAATCCTTCTTTCGGACCCTTGGTCATCGTTTGATGCCGCTCCTCTTGGGGCGGACCTTCTTCGACACTGTAGAACGCGGCGATTACCCATCAGAACAACTCGCGTGCCTTTGCGATGATGATCTGATCACAATCCTGCTGACCTATATTGTGGACATCTACCACAACGAGCCGCATGGCTCGCTCAACGGGGAAACACCCAACCAAACTTGGGAGCGTTTAACTGGTAAGCATGGCGTTTTGCCTGTTCCAGACGGCCTCACGATGCGGAAAGCCTTTGGGCGACCACTTTCCCGTAAACTGCGCGGCGATGGTGTGCTGTTTGCAGGCATTACTTACAGCTGTGACGCGCTTCGTGAAGCCTACTTACATTCTCCTACCCGCAAAGTGGAAACTCGTGCCGACCTATCTGATATCGGTTGGATTGCCGTGAAGTTCGGTGCAGACTGGCATCCCGCGATAGCCAATCAATCAGGCTTCGATGGGGTTTCCTATGAACAGTTGATTGAAGCAAGGCGATCTATCCGCCTTCGCAACAAGCGCAACGCGGAGCTGGATGCGCCCGTTGTGCGCCGCGCCATTGAGAGGATTTCTGAAGCCAATCAGCGCGCCTTCACTCTTCGTGAGCTGACACCGTTTCACATCACGACCGAAGAGGTCGAACGCCATGAAGACGCGCTGCAGTACGCGATGCGATCAGATGCCGACCGCTTGGATAACAAGCCTTCCTTCGATGACCCACTCGCTAGCGGCATTGAAATCAGGCCCGCCACTGAGACGCAATCCTCGCCGGTACAACACCCCCCCAATTCTTCGGACACAGGCGCGCCCGCGCGCCGCAAACGCTGGACCTTCAACAATGGCCAATGATCGTATCAAACACACCGCAAAGCGCGTTTCAGACCTACGCAATTACTTCATCAACCATGAACGTTTTGAGCCGCTTGAGGCCCAATTTACTCTCCTGCTTGAGAAACGTCTGGCAGACATCGAGGCCGGACAAACCAATGAAGCTCACGGCATGGCCCTTTCAGGGCCATCTGGCGCGGGCAAGACCTCAGCCATGTCTTTCCTTGCAAAGCGAGCTCAGGAACGGTTGCAAGCGGAAGGACATGGCGACAGGTGTATAGTGAGCTTTCGCGTGCCATCACCGGCCACACAGAAATCCGTTGGCCAAGCCCTGCTACGAGAACTTGGCTACAAGATCAGCTCTGAACGGCAGGCGTGGTACATATGGGATTTGGTGCGCCATCAGCTCAAGGAGTTGGGTGTTACCTTTATTCTTCTCGATGAAGCTCAGGAACTCGCATCGCGCGGCACCAAGCATGAATTGGGTTCTGTCGCTTCCATGCTGAAAACGCTTATGACTGATCCTGAATGGCCGGTTGGCATTATCCTTTCCGGAACGTTGGAGCTGGAGGGTATCTTGAACCATGACCCACAGCTTGCACGGCGCATGAAGACCGTCCGATTTAACAGTCTCTCTCCTATCTCAGACGCGGAAAACGCAGTCGATTTAATTGGGGCATATTGTGATGTTGCGCAGGTATCAGCCCACGAGAGCACTCAGGAACAGGCGATGGGCGAACGCCTCATTCATGCGGCCGCAAACCAATTCGGTTTGGTGATCGAGCTGACAATTGCAGCGCTTGAACAGGCCTTTCTTGAAGCGTCTTCAAACCTACGGCGGGAGCACTTTGCCAAGGCCTATCATTGCAGATCTGCCTGCGACGACACCCTCAATCCCTTTGTCATCCAAGATTTTTACAGGATCGATCCCCGCCAGGTTTTCCCGGAGGCGGATACATGATGTTCGCCAAGCCGCAAGCGCTACCTCTTTCAGTGAAGTTTCAGCAAGGTGAGACAGCCTCGTCATTAGCGTCGCGCTTGGCCCGTAGGAATGGTGCACCGCGGGCCATCACCTTCAGTTCCGACGTGGGCCTTACTTATCTTGGAGTTACCAACGGCGAACCAGACGATGTAGTCCGGCTAGCATCTTTGGCCGGTTGCTCTGCCGTGGATCTTCAGCACAGCACACCGCAGCTAACGTCTCCTGGCTGGTTCAAACTGGGCGCGGAAACGATCAAGTTCACGGCCTTCAACCGGACTGCGCTCAAGGCCTGCCCTGAATGTTTAAAGGGGGCAACAAAGTCGACGGACGCGGCACATTTTGGCATTTGGCAACTCACCTCTGTACGGACCTGCAAACGCCACGGCTGTTATTTGGTGCCAATGCCCAAGGCGCGCAGCAACAAGGACACGTTTGATTTCATGCATCTGTGCGATCAATACGATCCGGTCCCTTCTGAACGCGCTAATGAAGCTGATCTCAAACTGGAAAACTACCTGCGCAATCGGATTGAGAATGGTCCAGGCTCCTCTTGGTTGGACAAGTTACCATTCCACGTCGCGGCGCAAACCTGCGAAGGCTTTGGCTTGTTGCTGACACTGGGACCGAAATTCAAACGTGATGATGCAACCCCAGCTCAATGGGCAAGAGCGGGTAGCGCCGGTTTTGAAGTGCTGAGGAAAGGCCCTGATGCATTTCGACGCAAGCTCAAGGAAATCCAAGAGACACATCCAGTGGACAACACCCTCTACCGCACGCGGTATCGCGTGTTTTTTGAGTGGTTGCGTCATAGGGATGACGATCCAGCATTCGACGTCATCCGTGATCTGGTACGAGACTTTATCTTCAAGAATTTCCCGATAGCAGAAGGGGCAATTGTTCTGGGGCAGCCCTGCCCTGAACAATACGTGCATTCGCTTTCGACCGCTCGCAGCCGCTATGGGATTTCTGGTTGGAAGCTCGCACGACGATTGGAGGCAATGGGTCTAGCGACCCGCAATGCGTCTGGCCGAGGCTTTGTGCTGAAGCGCTATGTTTCAACCGAAGTCATCAATGACATTGTAACGGATTTCGATGCATTGCTGAATGCTGGAGAGACTGCTTCAAAGCTTGGGATCGAGCGGTTCATGCTTACCAAACTTACGAATGCGGGACTGATCTCCAAATACTTCGCCGACAAGAATGCCTACCCACACTATCACCCACGAGAAATCGAGCGTTTTTTGACATTGCTACGCGATTTGATCGCTGTAAAAATTACTGGAAAATCCTACCTCGATATTCCCTCAGCATCGCACTGGGTGCGGATACCAACAGAACGGGTGGTCGAAATCATCCTGAGAAACCGGATTGCGCTGGCGATTTCAGATCCTGAAGCGGTTAAGTTTCCGGAGTTTCAGGTTGCATTGGAAGATTTGAAGGAAATCATCGCGAAAGACCATGAAGGAGCAATTCGACCGACACGCGCTGCTGAAATCCTTGAGTTAAACATCCGCACTATTCGAGGTTTGCTGGATCAGAATTTCTTGAAGCCAAAACAAGTAACCGAACTTCAGACTGGCAGAAAACGCAGGTACGTCTGCGCGAAATCAATGGAACGGTTTCGAGAGCGATACATCTCTGTCGTTGAGCTTTCAAACCAAACTGGCCGACTGCCTGGTGCTGAGGCTGTCATTCGTTTGGATCAAGACATAAAGCCGCTTCCTCTTGGTCCTAAATGTCGTTTAATTTTCAGACGGGACGATGTTCTTTAAAACGCCCGAAAGTCATTCTGGCGCGACGCGTAATGAACGTGTAGCGTGAATGAAAAGGCGAGACCCAACACCAACAAATAAACCCATGGAGGGGTATAGCATGTCTACTGACACCAAAATTGCAGCAACGTCCATCGCACTTTCTTTGTTTGGAATTGGCCTCGTCATCGCTGAGCGCGTACACCACGGATGGTGGCCGTTTTAAGAGACGTGAAATTCTCACGGCACATGCTCGAAGCAAAAACTTTGCCGAGCGCGGAGGTGCTGCGGTTTGGCCGAAATAGCTATCGCTTACCCAGCTAACCGCTCAAATTAACTGATCAAGATGTGCAAGTACACGTAGAGACGGCCGCGCCAAAGGTCCTTGGATCCAGCAATGAATTCGTCTTCGGTCCATTTCTCTACAAAGGCTCATGTGCCTTTGTGTAAGGTACTGAAGGCGGTCTTTGTTCGAACATCAATACACTAGAGGTCTACTGGCTTCGCCGAAATGGAAGACTTTTCGGGTTCGAAATCAATTTCAGCCAACCCTGGCATAGACAGGGCTTGGACGATATCGACTCCTTTAGAGATGATCTGCAGATACTGCGAATAACTCATCAGCACATGAGTTAGTTCTCCGCTATCAGTTATAAAAACTGGGCCGTTCAAGGCATCCTGCATGGCTTTGGGCAGGTTTTGGTTGAACTCTTCAAGGGTACGTTTAGCCATAACAATTCCCCCATCACGGTTTTGCTGAGTAGGACTGAACCCAAGCGAAACTGCCCCTCTAATCTGCACGGACATCGCGACAGTTCACAATGCACCACGCACAATACGCACACTCAATGATTATGCAAATTGGTTGCACACTCCGCACCTAGCTCCCAGTACATAATAAACTTGGCTTCGTATGAAGAATGCTGAACCGCTAAAAGTCGCTCTTCGTATTAAGTGCGGCCAATGACGGCTTCGATCCCAAAGTGCAAAATGCTGCACGCTGCACCAACGGTGGAAGACCGCAGAAAGCCGTCGTTGGCCGAGATCAGGACGGCCCTTAGCTGCCTTCGGACCTATGTGTCAGATGCTGCGGTGCAGGCCGCCAATCCAGTCATTCGCAGCGGACGATAAACTATATCCCTAGTTGCGACGGCGGGCTGCTTAGATCAGTATGAAGTGGCCACTAGAACACTTCCGAGTCGTGAACGCCCCAAATCATCAAGCTTTCTCCCGAAATGATCCAGTCGTCTGAATTAACGTGGTAGTTCTCAATAGTAATTGTGCTTGCATGGCTGGTTCCTGTTTCCAATTCAATCACCGTGTTGTCGCCTTGGAGTGTAAACATCGCATCTAGGCTACCCATGCCAGCCCCTATAATTTCCAACATATCGCCATCGCCAAAATCGGAGATAACGTCTGCTCCTGTGCTTTCATAGCCTGAACCGATGTCGGTAAAAATGAATTCAAAGCGATCCACCCCTGCGCCGCCGGTGAGGTGATCATTGCCCTGGCCGCCGTTCAGCAGATCATCGCCGTCACCGCCCGCAAGCGTGTCGTCGCCATCTTCGCCAAAGAGGCTGTCCATGCCCGCGCCACCGATCAGGCTGTCCTGATCCGCACCACCATACAACCAGTCCTCGAACTGGCCGCCCGCAAGCGTGTCATCGCCGGTGCCGCCATAGAGGTTGTTGAAGCCGCCCGCAAAACTGCTGCCCACACTCGACAGGCTATCGTTGCCGGATCCCCCATCCAGATGGTCGCCGCCACCAAAGCCGTCCAAAGTGTCATTGCCCGCGCCACCATAGAGGTAGTCGGGGCTGTCGGGCAGACCAACCAGATAATCATCCGCCACGATGCCGTCCTGCGTGCCCATGAACGTCAGATGCCCATGCACCAGCCCGTCAAAGGGCAGATCCCACTCGGGCACGATGTAATTTTCCAGCGTCAGCGTGCTTTCATAAGCAGTGCCCAGACCAAAGGTCAGCACCGTATCGGTCGCACTGTAGCTCACATCCAGCGTGATGGGTGTGCCACCAAAGCTCATCAGATCCAGCATATCGCCATCGCCAAAGTCGCGGATCACATCCTGGCCAAAGCTGATGTAGTCGATCCCGTCAAACTCCAGCTGCACCTCAAAGCGATCCACCCCTGCGCCGCCGGTGAGGTGATCATTGCCCTGGCCGCCGTTCAGCAGATCATCGCCGTCACCGCCCGCAAGCGTGTCGTCGCCATCTTCGCCAAAGAGGCTGTCCATGCCCGCGCCACCGATCAGGCTGTCCTGATCCGCACCACCATACAACCAGTCCTCGAACTGGCCGCCCGCAAGCGTGTCATCGCCGGTGCCGCCATAGAGGTTGTTGAAGCCGCCCGCAAAACTGCTGCCCACACTCGACAGGCTATCGTTGCCGGATCCCCCATCCAGATGGTCGCCGCCACCAAAGCCGTCCAAAGTGTCATTGCCCGCGCCACCATAGAGGTAGTCGGGGCTGTCGGGCAGACCAACCAGATAATCATCCGCCACGATGCCGTCCTGCGTGCCCATGAACGTCAGATGCCCATGCACCAGCCCGTCAAAGGGCAGATCCCACTCGGGCACGATGTAATTTTCCAGCGTCAGCGTGCTTTCATAAGCAGTGCCCAGACCAAAGGTCAGCACCGTATCGGTCGCACTGTAGCTCACATCCAGCGTGATGGGTGTGCCACCAAAGCTCATCAGATCCAGCATATCGCCATCGCCAAAGCCGCGGATCACATCCTGGCCAAAGCTGATGTAGTCGATCCCGTCAAACTCCAGCTGCACCTCAAAGCGATCCACCCCTGCGCCGCCGGTGAGGTGATCATTGCCCTGGCCGCCGTTCAGCAGATCATCGCCGTCACCGCCCGCAAGCGTGTCGTCGCCATCTTCGCCAAAGAGGCTGTCCATGCCCGCGCCACCGATCAGGCTGTCCTGATCCGCACCACCATACAACCAGTCCTCGAACTGGCCGCCCGCAAGCGTGTCATCGCCGGTGCCGCCATAGAGGTTGTTGAAGCCGCCCGCAAAACTGCTGCCCACACTCGACAGGCTATCGTTGCCGGATCCCCCATCCAGATGGTCGCCGCCACCAAAGCCGTCCAAAGTGTCATTGCCCGCGCCACCATAGAGGTAGTCGGGGCTGTCGGGCAGACCAACCAGATAATCATCCGCCACGATGCCGTCCTGCGTGCCCATGAACGTCAGATGCCCATGCACCAGCCCGTCAAAGGGCAGATCCCACTCGGGCACGATGTAATTTTCCAGCGTCAGCGTGCTTTCATAAGCAGTGCCCAGACCAAAGGTCAGCACCGTATCGGTCGCACTGTAGCTCACATCCAGCGTGATGGGTGTGCCACCAAAGCTCATCAGATCCAGCATATCGCCATCGCCAAAGCCGCGGATCACATCCTGGCCAAAGCTGATGTAGTCGATCCCGTCAAACTCCAGCTGCACCTCAAAGCGATCCACCCCTGCGCCGCCGGTGAGGTGATCATTGCCCTGGCCGCCGTTCAGCAGATCATCGCCGTCACCGCCCGCAAGCGTGTCGTCGCCATCTTCGCCAAAGAGGCTGTCCATGCCCGCGCCACCGATCAGGCTGTCCTGATCCGCACCACCATACAACCAGTCCTCGAACTGGCCGCCCGCAAGCGTGTCATCGCCGGTGCCGCCATAGAGGTTGTTGAAGCCGCCCGCAAAACTGCTGCCCACACTCGACAGGCTATCGTTGCCGGATCCCCCATCCAGATGGTCGCCGCCACCAAAGCCGTCCAAAGTGTCATTGCCCGCGCCACCATAGAGGTAGTCGGGGCTGTCGGGCAGACCAACCAGATAATCATCCGCCACGATGCCGTCCTGCGTGCCCATGAACGTCAGATGCCCATGCACCAGCCCGTCAAAGGGCAGATCCCACTCGGGCACGATGTAATTTTCCAGCGTCAGCGTGCTTTCATAAGCAGTGCCCAGACCAAAGGTCAGCACCGTATCGGTCGCACTGTAGCTCACATCCAGCGTGATGGGTGTGCCACCAAAGCTCATCAGATCCAGCATATCGCCATCGCCAAAGTCGCGGATCACATCCTGGCCAAAGCTGATGTAGTCGATCCCGTCAAACTCCAGCTGCACCTCAAAGCGATCCACCCCTGCGCCGCCGGTGAGGTGATCATTGCCCTGGCCGCCGTTCAGCAGATCATCGCCGTCACCGCCCGCAAGCGTGTCGTCGCCATCTTCGCCAAAGAGGCTGTCCATGCCCGCGCCACCGATCAGGCTGTCCTGATCCGCACCACCATACAACCAGTCCTCGAACTGGCCGCCCGCAAGCGTGTCATCGCCGGTGCCGCCATAGAGGTTGTTGAAGCCGCCCGCAAAACTGCTGCCCACACTCGACAGGCTATCGTTGCCGGATCCCCCATCCAGATGGTCGCCGCCACCAAAGCCGTCCAAAGTGTCATTGCCCGCGCCACCATAGAGGTAGTCGGGGCTGTCGGGCAGACCAACCAGATAATCATCCGCCACGATGCCGTCCTGCGTGCCCATGAACGTCAGATGCCCATGCACCAGCCCGTCAAAGGGCAGATCCCACTCGGGCACGATGTAATTTTCCAGCGTCAGCGTGCTTTCATAAGCAGTGCCCAGACCAAAGGTCAGCACCGTATCGGTCGCACTGTAGCTCACATCCAGCGTGATGGGTGTGCCACCAAAGCTCATCAGATCCAGCATATCGCCATCGCCAAAGTCGCGGATCACATCCTGGCCAAAGCTGATGTAGTCGATCCCGTCAAACTCCAGCTGCACCTCAAAGCGATCCACCCCTGCGCCGCCGGTGAGGTGATCATTGCCCTGGCCGCCGTTCAGCAGATCATCGCCGTCACCGCCCGCAAGCGTGTCGTCACCACCTTCGCCATAAAGAGTGTCTGAGAACATTGAACCTAAAATGACGTTGGCTGCGTTGTCACCTTCTACATACCCACCGGCCGAAGGTGCATTGAACTGTGTCGGGTTACTCGCTGTCATCGTATCCTCCAGCTCTTTTCAAAATGGACAGAATACTCGTGCGGTTAATGAACTATTAACGCACATAGGCGGTAGGTGTTTTTTGTGGAATTTTGTCGATCCAGTCGAAACTACTCACTCTCGCTTTGGACTGGGGGCACTTGGACCTGCCGTGTTTAAGCTCCGGTTCTGATGCTCATATATGCGGCCACAGTCCGACGTCTTGTGTAGAATGTTTGCCGCCGGATGAATTCTGCCTTCAATATTTTTAAGAAGGTTTCTGTCACGGCTTTCGCCATTTTCGCTCAGACTGATGGCGCTTCATAACCCATTCCTAGCGTTTCCCTTTGCCTGACATACATTGCTTGGGCTGCTCATGTTTACGTGGATGAGAGGGGGACACCTGAAAACCATGACGACGCAGTATTCTTCTGTACTCGTTGACGGTAAGATGGTGGTCGCAGTTACGCGTGAAATCTTCGAGAAACCGTCCGACACCATGTAAGTGGATTCGGTGAAACAAATGGCCGCTTTGCAGGTCTAGCTTTTGAAGGCAGCACTCGAAGCGAATGGCCGGAATCTGCCCTTGCTGTTTTTCGCTGCTGTCGCAAAGCGTGCACAGCAGCCGTTTGTTTTGAAAGAGGCAACGGCAGTTCTGTCCGCATAGTGGCCATCTAGATCTTCGATGCCGAACGCCTGCTTTCTTTGAAGTCACATCAGCTCCCCACATTTCTCGGAACCCTTTTTGTTGGGCTTTCGCAATGAGACTGCATGCAATCTGAGAGGCAGACTTATCTGACCAAAGAGGCAAATTCGGCTGTTCCAAAAATTTTCGCCTCTTTGATTTTAAAGAGAAAAACTCAACGTCAGAGGCAAAACTTTGTGCTCCTTCTCATTTCCTGTAAATTGTCAGATAGTTCTGCCTTTTTGGTCAGATTTCTTGCCTCTGGCCGCGCGCAACGTGTCACATCTACGGTAATCTCAGTCAGCTTGATGAAATCCGCGTTTTGTGCACGACCGGGCTTATTTCGTTGAAAAACTCTTTATTGATCGAAGGCTAAGTTACTGATTCAATTCCTCCTGTAGGGAGGTATTGGCTGATGATGGGACCGAGGCAAGAAGCGCAGGGGGCATTGTTCTACGAGTTCTCTCTTGAGGGCCATGTCCCTCAGGATCATCTGCTTCGGTCAATTGACCGTTTCGTCGATCTGGGAGGCATCCGTGCGTATCTCGCAGACTTCACAGCCACACAGGTCGTCCCTCTATCGATCCTGAGCTGCCGATCCGCATGCTGCTGGTTGGGTATTGCTTCGGCATTCGATCGGAACGCCGACTGTGCGAAGAGGTGCATTTGAACCTGGCGTACCGCTGGTTCTGCCGCCTCGATCTCAGCGACCGTGTCCCCAACCATTCTACCTTTTCAAAGAACCGGCACGGCCGTTTCCGCGAGAGCGAGTTGCTGCGCCATCTGTTTGAGAATGAGCCATGTCGCGCCATTGGTCCGAGCGGCAATGGCGAATGGTGGCGCGTTGCATCCAGGAAGGTCTGGTGAGCGGTCGGCGCATGGCAATCGATGCCAGCCTGATCGAAGCAGATGCAAACAAACAGAATTCCACACCAAAGGAAGAGTGGGACGTATCAGGCATCGCCCCGGCAGATGCGCCCCGCGCAGTCCGTGAGTATCTCGACACGCTGGATAAGGCGGCATTTGGCGCAGCGAGCGAGGTGCAACCGAAGTTCACCTCCCATTCTGATCCGGCCAGTCAATGGACAGCGGCGCGTAAAGGCGCTGCTTTCTTTAGCTATTCCGACAATTGCCTGATCGACACGGATCACGGCGTCATTGTTGATGTCGAAGCCACCCGCTCAATCCGGCAGGCCGAGGTCGGATCAACAAAAACGATGCTGAAGCGTGTGAAGGACAAGTTCGATCTGCATCCCGAACGTCTGATCGCGGACACGGCCTACGGCACCGGGCCAATGCTCGGCTGGCTGGTCAATCGAAAGATCGCGCCTCATATCCCTGTCTTCGACAAGTCCGGTCGCAATGATGGGACATGGACCCGGGCGGACTTTGAATGGGATGCCGATAACGATCAATACACCTGTCCCGAGGGTCACGCCCTGAAGCAGTTCCGACGAAATTACTCAGACCCGAACCGTGGCCCGACCGGAAAGGGCACCGCCCGGTATCGCGCATTGAAACTGACCTGCCAAGCATGTCCATCCAAAGCGAAGTGCTGCCCGAACGCAGACGCGCGCAAGATCACCCGCGAAGAACAAGAAGACGCCCGCCAGGTTGCTCGCGACATCGCCAAAACCCGCCAATACGACATCTCGATGAAGCTTAGGAAGAAGGTCGAGATGCTGTTTGCCCATCTCAAGCGCATCCTGGGCCTCGGACGGCTCCGATTACGCGGACCGTGCGGTGCAAACGACGAATTCCTCCTCGCCGCCACCGCCCAGAACCTCCGGAAACTGGCAAAGATCTTTCCTGCACCGCAGAAAGTGCGAAGAGCACGATAGGAAAGGCATTCGCGCACCGTCTGGACGCAGCTTTCTGCAACAGCAACACGCTGTTTTTCAACAGAATCGGCGGAGAGCTGCCGTTCTCCGCGTCTGCGAGAGGCTCATGCTCAAAAGGATTAGCGGCCATTCAAGCCCGCGTAACCCTCGGAGCGATGCTGCGCACCACACCGATGTCAGCAATGCGCAGTTAACGACATTTGCAAAGTCGCAGGATCTGGCAGTTGAGCGGCTGCCCAATGCTGCACGAGCAAAGGAAGGATCGGACCTTCGCTGCGCGTGCAGCCGCCAACCAACATCGAACGGAAGTGATGCGGACAAAGCGGACGTTTAGTTCGGAAACTAGTAGATCGAATCTGACACCTGTATTACTAGTGTCATATGAGGCATTTTGAATTTAAAGCTGGCTGCATGTGCCTTGATTTGGTGGACACTCTATCCGCGAGAGGTTCGGAAGAAGTTGACCTGCTTGCTGCTCCAAAGGACATCATTCGCTGGACGAAGGCTGGTAAAATGAAGTCCTATTCCTTTAGGGTCTGGACCCATTGATTTCCGCTTGGCTACGTGATTCACGGGTCGAAAATCGAGCGGTGAACATGTCTGATCTATTCTGGCTGACGGATGCGCAGATGGCGCGTCTTGAGCCCTTCTTTCCCAAGTCCCACGGCAAGCCACGTGTTGATGATAGGCGCGTGCTGAGCGGTATTATCTTTATTAATCGCAATGGCTTGCGTTGGCGCGACGCCCCCACTGTCTATGGGCCGCACAAGACGTTGTACAACCGCTGGAAGCGGTGGAGTGATAAGGGTGTTTTTGCCCGGATGATGGCGGGTCTGGCTGCCGAGCACGTCGAAGAAAAGACCGTCATGATCGACGCCACGTACTTGAAGGCCCACCGAACGGCGACCAGTATGGCCGCGAAAAAGGGGGGCGTGGACGCCTGATCGGCCGGACCAAGGGCGGCATGAATACCAAACTGCACGCCATCTGCGACAGTCAAGGACGCCCTCTCAATCTGTTTGTCACGGCAGGACAGGTCAGCGATTATATCGGCGCGCGGGCATTGCTCAGCAGCCTTCCGAAGGTTAATTGGCTGCTTGGGGATCGCGGTTATGACGCCGACTGGTTCCGAGAAGCGTTGCAAGACAAAGGGATACGAGCTTGCATCCCTGGCCGGAAGCAGCGGAAGAAACCGGTGAAATACGACAAGCGTCGCTACAAACGGCGCAACCGGATCGAGATCATGTTCGGAAGGTTGAAGGATTGGCGGCGTGTGGCAATCCGATACGACAGGTGCCCGAAGGTCTTCCTGTCCGCAATCGCCCTCGCAGCACTCGTTATCTATTGGCTATGAGTCCTGACCCTAAGATATCTCTCTGAGACGGTCTCAAACAAAGAGGAAATTGACTGAAGCCTGTTTAGCACATCTATAAGATCGACCTTCGATTTTTCAAACGACGATAACTCACCAGGATAGTATAGGCTAAAAGGTAGGTCTGGAGCGTTCATCAACTGCAAAAAAAACTTGCGATGCGCAATAGGAACTTCCGAACACGCTGATATGCTATTGTTGTAGATGGCAAGGCGGCTAGAGTCACTCCTCGACTGGACTGCCACCCCGCCGCTACGATCGAAGTCAGTGTAGCCAGGACTGACAGCTTCAATGCAACATCATCGCGAGTTGGCTTCCACGTCTCTATTACCTATTTTCAAATTTCGACGACTGAATGACCCGATATAATCATATCTAAGGGTTTGCTGTAGTTCACGATCCAATTTGACCCTAGACCCAAATGTATACTTGAATTTAAAGTAGTCTTTGCGACGCTATGCGGGATAGCCCGAATATTTTGGTGTGTCACAGTTCTTTCAAAGCCGCCGTTCGTAGCAGGTGCAGCATTCGGTAAAATGGGCTCCGAGCCGCCTTGCGGCGGTGCGGCAGCACTGTTGCAGCAAAACAGCGCTCGATCCTACCCGCCTTATGACGCCAGCCAGCCCTTTCGGGACATTCACGCGAGGCGGATCAGTGCCACTGCTGCAGGCGCGAAGGAAACCGACGGGTTTCCCAAGAGAGGACCTTCAAACATACTCGACAGATTGGAACGATGTTGCGCCTCGCCCGAATGTCAGCGAAGCGCAGATACCGTACTTTGCAAAGTCGTCGGATTTGGCCGATTAGGGACCGTCACATGCTGCAATGCAAAAGGTCAGCTCTATCGGACGGGCACAAAGCGACTGCCGTAAACGCAGTTAACAGAACCGCCGGGATTCTGCCGGATTGGGTCATGGTTTTTTCACTTCGAAGTCACACAAGAGTGATCGCTCAACAGCGCTGGATTTCGAAAAACTCTCAAAACGGCCTTGAGTCAAACGCCTTTTATTATAGGGAATTGCTGAAATAGGCAGGTTAAGCCTTTCGCTGACTCACCCAAAATTGAAATTGATCTGGAGAGACAGTGATGGCTAATCCCTCATTGCATAACTCGCATGCAATTTTGCATTGTACGCGTTCAAGAATACTGGCCTCTACGCTCCTTGCCGTTCCGATTTTGGCATCGGCAGCCTCGGCTCAAACCTTGAGCTCTAACAGCGGCGACACTTCCACCGTTTTGTATACTGGGGAAACACAAGATGTAGGCGAAGTGTCTGAGGACGGCGCTTTGATGTTGGAAGAGATCGTAGTCCGGGGGGAGCTATTGGAGCGTAGTCTTCAAGACAGCCCCACTTCAGCTGCCGTGGAGCGTGGCGAGACTCTGGAACGCCGCGGTGATCGGGATTTGTTTGATACCATCGAACGGACTGTAAACGTTAATCAGACAGGCGGCGACGAGGGTATTTCAATTCGGGGCGTCAGCCAATTCGGTGTCGCACGGGCGTCGTCGTCGCCTTTGATCTCCACGCAGGTCGATGGGATCGCCTTGCCAGACACAACCGCGATAACTCGTGGGCAATATCCTACTTGGGACGTAGATCAGGTTGAGATTTTACGCGGGCCACAATCGACGCAACAAGGGCGCAATGCATTGGGCGGTGCAGTTGTGATCCGTACGCGTGATCCGATCTACCAAGATGAGTATCGCTTTAGAACGGGTTTTGCCAGCCGCGATGCCTATGAGGCTGCAGTATCGTTGAACAAGGTTCTGGTTCAGGACCGTGTCGCCTTTCGTTTTGCGGCTCAGACAATCAGCGAAGACGGCCCTGTCGACAACCCGACCTTGGGTCGTGACGATTTTGGTGAAGTTCGTGCGGACAGCTGGCGCACAAAATTGCGGGTCAATCCAACAGAAAATCTGGAGGTGATCTTTTCCTATGCCGAACAGGAGAATGTGATCGGTGAAACCCGGATCGACAATGATCTGTTTCCGGGACAGGTCGTGAATACGTCCGAACTGTCAACATCCAATATACTGGATACAGAAACCGCTGGACTGCGCGCGACATACAGCTTCTCTCCGTCTCTCAAACTGGAGTTTGAGAGCAGTCACTATTCCGACCGTTTGTTTGAATTCATCGACAGCGATAGAACCTCGCTGGAAACCGGCTTCACAACAGGTACGGGCGAAGCTGAGGTCTTTGAACAAGACATCCGTTTGCTGTTTGAAGGCACGGGCTATCGTGGAGTGGCTGGTCTGTTTTATGCCGAAACCGAGTATCAACGCCGCTCCAGACAGGAATTTGAAGGCGTCGGATTGCCAATCAACCCGTTTACCGGCGCGCAGTTTGGCCAGTTGACCACTGACGGCGGCTCTACCAATACCTCCCGCAATACCGCTATTTTTGGTGAAGTCGAACTGGATGCAGACCGTTGGTTGCCGGGCTTATCCTTTACTTTGGGCGCGCGATACGACCGCGATAAGGTGGGACTGAACTCCTTTGCGACGGCGACCACATTTGGGTTTGACGTGCTTACGCCGGTCGATGTGTCCTTTGCGCGCGAGTTCGAAGCCTTCTTGCCAAAGCTTGGCACGACCTTTGAATGGCGTGAAGGGCTGAGCACGAGCTTGACCTATCAGCGCGGATACAGGGCAGGAGGTTTTGCCTTTAACGCGGTGACTGGGACCGCCAGTGAATTTGATGAAGAATTCACCGACAATATCGAACTGGCCTTCCGCGGTGAATTTTTGGAGTCGCGCCTCATAGCCAATGCGAACGTCTTTTACACGCGTTGGTCCGATCAGCAGGTGCGTCGCGACTTTACCAATTCACTTGGTCAATCTGATTTTTTGATTGAGAATGCAGGAAAATCAGAGCTTTACGGCGCGGAATTTTCTGTGTCCTACGATGTGGCTCCCAGCTTTAATGTTTATGGATCGCTTGGCCTGCTGCAGGCAGAGTATGTTGATTTTATTGCCGGTGACAGTTCCAACCTAAGCGGCAACTCATTGCCCAACACCCCTGAAGCGACGGCTTCGATTGGCGCAAGCTATGGTTTTGGAAATGGGCTCTCCTTAGGTGTGGATGCAACCTATACAGGGTCGACCTTCACAAATGCGGAAAATACGCTCTCAACGGACGATGCGCTGCTGGTCAATGCGCAACTGAATTATATTGATGGACCGTTCAGCGCAGGTCTCTACGTGCGCAATATCTTTGACGAAGAATATGCAACGACGCGTCTGGACCAGGCAGGAACGACCTTCGCCAAATCAGGAGAACCGCTGACGATTGGAGCCTTTGTGCAATACGAGTTTTGACCAATAACTTCGCATGTGCATCAGCGTTTGTGGGTGGCTCAACGGGCCGCCCTTAATATTAAAATGTCTCAGGAACTCAGGCAGAGACGCCGCAAACTTGGCTAGGGCCATGCCGCCATGACTTCGCCTTTATCAAACCCCACTTGACGTACGCAATCCTTGGACTTCACGCTTCTCATCTTCAAAGAAGTGCTTTCCAGAGGCTTCCAGAGCTTGGGCTAGTTCCGTTTTGTCAACCGCAGCAGCTGAGGTTGCCAACAACAGGAGTAGAGTTTGGAAAAACTTCATAATTGGACCACTAAAAAGCCGTTTGAAGAAAAGATACTAAAGTACAAGTTCACGCAAGAGAAGTCATTCGCGCAGCCGCCGTGAAAGTCGGCAACGTCCCGCAACTCTACCGTTAAATGATGTTTGACGGCTGCACGCGCAGCGAAGGTCTGTTCTTTCCATTGCTCGTGCAGCATTGGACCGCCGCCCGGGAGGCAGATCCCGCGACTTTGCAAAGGTCGCAATCTGCGCATTGCTGACCTTAGTGCAGTGTGCAGCATCGATCCAAGGGTAGTGCGGGCTTGAATGGCCGCTAATCCTTCTTGAACATGAGCCTCTCGCAGACGCGGCGAACTTCCGGAAACCGCCAGATCCTGCCCACGGCGGACTCCGTGCTGTCGCTGGAAGGGTCGGCTGTAAAGGGTTGGAAGGGATCGTCGGCCATCAACGTTTCGGCCCCTGCCGCGACAGCGTGCGATAGACGGTTGGCCGCGAGACAGAGAAGAGCTCGGCCAAGTCCGACACCGAATACTCCCCAGCTGCGTGCATCCGTGTCAGCTCCGCCGCCTGCCGGTCGGAAAGCTTGGGTTTCTTGCCCCTCAGCTTCCCTTTGGCGCGGGCCACCGCCATGCCCTCGCGGGTGCGAAGCCGGATTAGGTCGGCTTCGAACTCAGCGAAGGTCGCCAGCACGTTGAAGAACATCCGTCCGATCGGATCGGCCGGGTCGTAGACCGTGTTTCCTAACGCGAGGCGCACTCCGCGCTCAGCTAGCCCGTCGGCGATGTCGCGCGCGTCCGGGACTGAGCGGGCCAACCGGTCGAGCTTGGAAACAACCAGCGTGTCGCTCGCGCGCACGGAAGCCAACGCCTGAGCTAGTCCAGGTCGGTCGCGGTTGCGCCCAGTGATTCCATGGTCGGTGTAAATGCGATCGGGGGCAACGCCGAGGGATTCCAGCTCCGCACGTTGCGCAGCCAGATCCTGAGCGTCGGTAGAACAGCGGGCATAGCCGATGCGAAGGTCTGTCATAGGAGAAATATAACGCAAGAGGTCCGCTCAGCGATAAACAAATCGTACCAATCTATCGAGACAATGTTTCCCCAGCAGCAGCGGAGGCCAGATGCGAATTCAAAACCGTCCGGTAAAGGATCCCCTTGCGGACGCGAGTAAGCCGATTACCGGGACAGCACGATCCATGCCGCGACTGCGAGAAGTCTAGCAGAAACGGCGGGAAGCCGTCATTCGCCGCGTATGCGAGAGGCTCACGCTCAAGAAGGATTAGCGGCCATTCAAGCCCGCTGACCCAGCCCCCTGAATTCCGGCCACTGAGGTGTTAGTAATCCGTCCAAGCAAAGGATGGACTATGAAACGCAGATTTTCAGACGAACAGATCATTGGGATGATCAAAGAATACGAAGCCGGTGTGAAAGCCCAAGAGCTGTGCCGGAAGTACGGCATCAGCGATGCAACGTTTTACAAATACAAAGCCAGATTTGGCGGCATGAACGTGTCCGATGCGAAGAAACTGAGAGCGCTGGAAGACGAGAACAATCGTCTGAAGCGGATGTTGGCAGATACGATGCTGGACAATGCGGCCTTGAAAGACCTCGCGACAAAAAACTACTGACGCCTGATGTGAAGCGCAGGGCCGTGTCGGACGTGATGGATCGGCACGGCCTGTCTGAGCGTCGGGCGTGCGAATTGGCGGGCCTGCATCGGTCTGTTTTTCAATATGAGAAGCAGGATCAGGGCGATGACGCCCTGCGCAAACGACTGCGTGAACTGGCGAACGAGCGCCGTCGGTTCGGATATCGCCGTTTGGGCATCCTGTTGGCCAGAGAGGGTTTTGAGGTGAACCACAAGAAACTGTTCCGGCTCTACCGCGAGGAAGGGCTGGCCGTGCGGCGCAGGCGTTCTCGTAAGCGGGCTCTGGGCACGCGCAGGCCGATCCTGGTGCCTGAACGGGCAAACCAGCGCTGGTCGTTGGACTTCGTGTCAGATGCCTTCGCAGACGGCCAACGGTTCCGCGTGCTGTGCATCGTGGATGACTGCACCCGAGAAGCACTGGCTACGGTCGTGGATCGCTCGCTGTCGGGTTCACGCATGACCCGAGAACTGGATGAACTGATCCGCCGACGCGGTCAGCCCGACATGATCGTCAGCGACAACGGAACGGAAATGACATCTCATGCTGTGCTGCGATGGTGCCAGGACACTGGCGTTGGTTGGCACTACATCGCGCCAGGAAAGCCCATGCAGAATGCGTTTGTCGAAAGCTTCAATGGCCGCCTGCGCGACGAATGCCTGAACGAACATATCTTCGGCAATCTCGCCGAAGCCAGAAAGATAATTGAAACCTGGAGGATCGACTACAACACTGAACGACCACACACTTCACTTGGCGGGCTGGCTCCAGCCGTTTGCGCCAGTCTCAACCGTGCCACCCGGCCTGCCTCGCTTGAGCTCCGCAAGGGCTCCGCTCAGCAGGCCTTGACCGCAACCCAATCAACAGAAAGAAACAAGAACGGGTTCTACACCTGAACGGACCGGATCAGGGGGCTGGGTCAGATCTTGATCCGGATCTTGAGGTGAACCATTTCCCGGCGAACCCTCTGTTTCATCTTCCGTCTCAGCGGCGCCATCATCATCAGGAGCCTCATCATCAGGACGGCTCTCGTTGAGGGTGGTATCGGGAAATTGGATTGCTGCCAACCGCCGCGCAATATTATTCACAAGATCGCGGACAGCATGGCGGGTTCCATAACTTGTAACTGCTGCGACCGCTGCTGCAGCAGCGCTTGACCTGCCTATTTCAGCAATTCCCTATAATAAAGGGCGTTTGGCTCAAGGCCGTTTTGCGAGTTTTTCGAAATCTAGCGCTGTTGAGCGATCACTCTTGTGTGACTTCGAAGTGAAAAAACCATGACCCAATCCGGCAGAATCCCGGCGGTTCTGTTAACTGCGTTTACGGCAGTCGCTTTGTGCCCGTCCGATAGAGCTGACCTTTTGCATTGCAGCATGTGACGGTCCCTAATCGGCCAAATCCGACGACTTTGCAAAGTACGGTATCTGCGCTTCGCTGACATTCGGGCGAGGCGCAACATCGTTCCAATCTGTCGAGTATGTTTGAAGGTCCTCTCTTGGGAAACCCGTCGGTTTCCTTCGCGCCTGCAGCAGTGGCACTGATCCGCCTCGCGTGAATGTCCCGAAAGGGCTGGCTGGCGTCATAAGACTTCTAGGATCGAGCGCTGTTTTGCTGCAACAGTGCTGCCGCGCCGCCGCAAGGCGGCTTTGAGCCCCTTTTACCGAATGCTGCGCTGTGTTTTTGGGGCTGTTTTGCAGCAATACCGCTTAACACACGTCTTGCGTGCGGACGTTCGGCTTGCTACCTCCTTTGGCATTAACTGTTTGTTGGACTCATATTTTGAATAGGCATTTTTCGCAGCAGGACCGCCAGGGTCGGCTGATGACCGCGCTTGGCGGGGACCAATTGGTGCTGTTGCGCATGGATGGCCGTGAGGAGATCTCGGGGCCGTTTGAGTGGCGCGTTGAGGCGCTGTCCCTGCAGGACCAGATCGATCTGAACGCGCTTTTGGGCTCCCATGCCACCGTGGAAATCGACCGTGGAAATCGACCACGCCCAGGGCCGTCGTGCCTTTGACGGGATTGTCTGCGAAGCCAGAAGCCGGGGCGCGTTTGAGAACGGGTTTCGCTATGATCTGGTGCTGCGGCCCTGGCTGCATGTTGCCTCTCTGCGGCGTAACATGCGGATCTTTCACAATAAATCGGTGATCGAGATCATCGAAGAGGTGCTGGGAGCCTATGGCGCCATGGGCAATCCGCATCTGGAGATCCTGACCTCTGGCGTCTATCCGGTGCTGGAATACACCGTCCAATATGGCGAAAGCGACGCGGATTTCATCCGCCGCCAGCTGGAGCGCCATGGCATCAGCTGGTCGTGGAAACACGCCCCTGGCTCGCACACGCTGGTGCTGAGCGATGCCGCTGTTCAGCTGCCCGAAGTGCCCGGTGGCGCGCGCCCCTTTTACGGGGTCGAGGGGTTTCACCGCCACGAGGACGAACATTTCCGCAAATGGTCAACAGCCGCTCGGATCACCACCGGCGCGGTGCGGCTGACCGAGTATAATTTCAAAATTCCCCATGCCACCCAAGAGGTTGACCAGCTGGGCGATGCCGCGCATCCGCAGGGCGATGTGGAAAGCTATGACTGGCCCGGCGATTATCTGACCCAGGATGAGGGCCGCCAGGTTGTGACCCGCCGCCTTGACGAAGAACGCGGCCAGGCCCCACGTCACGAGGCGGTCGGCGATGTGGTCTCGCTGGGCGCGGGCTGGCGGGTGACGCTTGCGGGTGATCCGGTGTCGGGCGCCACGGGGCAGAGCTTTGTCTGCCTGCGGGCCGAGCACCAATTCCGCGCGCAGGGCTATGGCTCAGGCGACGCAGGCGGCGATGAGACCCCCTATGAGGGCGCTTATGTCTTGATGCCCGACAGCGCCCCCTTCCGACCGGAACGGCGCACCGCCGCCCCGCGGGTGCAGGGGCCCGAGACGGCAGTGGTTGTGGGCGAAGGCGAGATCGACTGCGACGAACACGGCCGCATTCTGGTGCGCTACCACTGGGACCTCGACGGCGCGCATTCCATGCGCGTGCGGGTCAGCCAGAACTGGGCCAGCAAAGGCTGGGGCGGCATGGTCATCCCCCGCATCGGCATGGAAGTCATCGTAGAACACCTCCGCGGCGACCCCGACAAACCGATCGTCACGGGATGTGTCTATAATGGAAAAAACAAGCCGCCGTATGACCTGCCGGAGCATAAGACACGATCGACATTCAGATCGGAAACCCACCAAGGGCGCGGGTTCAATGAGCTGCGTTTTGAGGATGAGAAGGGTGAAGAAGAAATTCGATTCCATGCCGAAAAAGACTTCAATACAGTTATCAAACACGATCGATCAAGTGTCGTTTCTGGTCAGTCGGTGGACACCGTTAAGGGAAACCGCCTGACGGAAACTCTTGGCGTCACTGTAATGACGAGTTTCGGTGGAATAAACATTTCTTCCGGTCCGACAGCCTTGAAAGAGACGTTGATGCGTGGCTTTGGAAATTTCTTCGGCAAAGTATCTAGCACAGGAGACGCGCTCAAGCATGCCTATGTCGCGCGTTTCCGACCCGGCGACATAAATATAATGGGTGATCTCAATATAACTGCATCCGCTGGCGATAGCATGATGTTACACGCGAGTAGACAAAGCGTCAGGGCGTCGGGAACAGATACCCACGAGAACGTAGGGCGAAATTACAGCGTAAATGTCGGGAAGTCTCGTCGTGCTCACATTTTGAAGAATGACTCTGCAACTGTGACAGGATCCAAAACGGAACGTGTTGGAACCTTCTATGATCTAAATGTAGGAGAGCGCACAGTGTTCAGATCAGGTGCTAGCAGAATAGAACTAAACTCTGACGGATCGATTGTAGTGTCTGGCAAGAATATAAAAATTTCGGGTGAAGAAACAGTCAAGATTGAAGCCCCAAGGATAGACCTAAACTGATGCAAGATTTTGTCCCACCACCGATTGTTCAACCAAACCAAAATGGTCGTGACTACCTGATTGCCCTTTGCAACCTCTTTGATGCACCTTTCGATGAGATCCCTGAGGAATTGCAAAACCCCGCGCTGCAACTGTTTACCGGGCTGTACATTTTTCCGGCAATTGAAGGACGCCGTGACAGAGCGGCCGCGCTGAATGAATTGGACGACCTTTGCAACGAGTACTTCCCGCTATCAGAGATTGAAGGGCTTTGGCCTCACATTAAAGATGGTTTGGCGCTCAATTGGGGGTCACAAGGTGGCACAATTCGCGGATCATATTACCGGGTACGGGCCGAGATGATCGTGTATCACTCCAAGTGGCGACGGCTGACAATGGGAAATCCGGACGATCTTGTGACGGGATATCGTTGGCGTCGTATTGTTACAGGGCTTTTTGAAATGGTCGTGGGAATTGTCGGTGCTGGAGTGGCTTACGGGAGTATCGATGGCGTCTTAGGAAAAGGCGTTGAAAATGCCATTGCTAGTCAGGGCAATGCACCCAAACGTATTGCAGATGGGTTTAAAGCTGGCGGGCAGCGCCTGATGTCCGGTGGGAGCGGCGTAATACAAGCGGCGACGAAGGGTCGCGGGGTCGTGGCACTTGGATCTCGAGGCGGCGCCATGGGATTACTTGGTGTTTATGTCTTCGGTCATATGTATTCTGCTATTAAGGATGAGGAAGACGATATTCGTGATGCAATCACACTCCGGGTATTGAGCGGGGAGATAGATGAGATTTATCTCGATGACATAAATGGTCCAATTGATGTCATTCATGACATTATGAATGAGACTTGGTGGGAAGAATGATTAAAGCAACAAAGACGTTTCTTCGGATTTCATATTACAATGGGTTTGCCGTATCTTTTGTTGTGACACTCGTTACGATGTCAGCGATAGGAGGTTTTAAAGGGTACCTTGTCGGGGTTCTTCTTGGTGCTTGGTCGTTGGCTGGGCGACGCTTGATCTCGCTCACGTATTTTGCGGCGAAAGAAGTCGGCAATGGAAAATGGGTGGAAATAAACATAAGCCCCCTAGAGAAGTAATTGCAGGTCTTTCTATTGAATATGCCGGACTGGGAAGAATGATCACGGCGGGCGGAACGGTCACACCTGAAAGTGGCCGGACGAGCCCACTTGCGGTAGTGAATAGCCAATACTTCCGAAACGGTGGCACTCTTGGTTTCGCAATGTCAGCGTTGTTGCAAGACCCTGAATCGCTTTCTGCAATGCGACCGGGCGGAATGGTTATGAACGCAGCAACCGAAATCGCCATCCAATCGGGAGGAGAATACACAGTCGGCAGCCACGAGGGTATCACCTTTAGCGCCAAAGACATATTCTCTGTTACCTCAGGAGATGACGTAAAGCTAACGTCGCACCAAACCATTTCGCAATACGCGGCAGGCAATATGGTAATGGCATCGGATGGCGCAATGATCTTGCGCTGTGGGACTGCCGAAATCATGCTCAAACCAAATGGTGACATCGCTATTAGCGGCGCCAAGATCACGGTGAATGGAGTTTCCATATGGCTCAATTAACAACCGCTCTCGCTCTAATGAGCGTCATTTGGGCAGGAGCAGCTGTTGCAGATAAATTTTCACCAAAGTTGTATTTCTGTGCAGATACGCCTGACACATTGATTACGGTGTCTGATGCTATCCATGCTGCGATTTATTTTAGGGACTTAAGGCAGGGCGTGAAAGCTCTGAATGTCGACGCCTGCAAGGGGCTGCGTATGCAAACGATACTACAGGTTGCCAAAATTGACGATGCGGAAATACGGAAGACATCCATTTCAGCGCTTTCTTTCGCGCAATTAGGGCGGCAAATGCAGATCAATGAGCTAGAGCCACGCTATGCAGGGGACATTGATTTCCTGTTGCAGGCAGCGCTGACCTGCACCTTAGCTGGTGAAGAAAGAGGGTG
The DNA here is from genome assembly GCF_056159265.1 of Epibacterium sp. ABZ3_068. Taxonomy (NCBI): domain Bacteria; kingdom Pseudomonadati; phylum Pseudomonadota; class Alphaproteobacteria; order Rhodobacterales; family Roseobacteraceae; genus Epibacterium; species Epibacterium sp. ABZ3_068. The sequence goes on along the minus strand of NZ_JBSWUV010000001.1, from coordinate 1,851,325 downwards.
TCTGAAAGACACTATCAATGCCTTACCAGAACCTTTTCTAGCCAGTTCTCCTGTGTTGTGCGACTTTGCTGTTAACCCCACTGTGCCCCTTGCTGCGACCGAAAAGCTAGAATCCGCACCGTTGGTGTGTGGCAGTGGCGTCACGGGGATAGAGCGTGATGTACTGCAAAAGGATTGGCTGGTCCGCGCGTCGTATTGGGGGCTTATCTCAAAATCTGATTTTGGCACTGTACCTAGTAACGACACTGGCGCAAAGGCTGAATGAAATGGGTATCAAAGACGGATTGGACATGTTTGGAAGTCCTGCGTTGGCTTTGCCCGAGGACATTGGGTATGGCCCTTTTGCATGCGCCATACCCAATGACGATATAGCTCGGCCTGCAATGGCGAACACGGAAACTTTGTTTCGCCGCGAACGTCGGTTTGAAGAGAGCCTTTTGACCCGAGGTTCCGACACGATTGCAGTGGGGCAAATTTACATCAATGACACGGTTCCTCCGAACTCTTTTCGGCGTGTGCATCAACATTTCTCGATGCGATCGGTCCGCCATTTGGACGGCAACGCTTTGGTGCGGATCTGGGGTGACCCAATGGCGATAATTGAAGAGGGCACGGGGCAACTCGCGCCCGGCCCGGAAGGAGACACTTCTATTCAAAGAGCTGTCGAGACTTTGGACGGTGTCAATGCGTTAGCACGCCCGACAATGTCTTTCCAAACGTCATCCTACAAAATCCGTTTCCGTTTGCCTGGCTATGAGCCTGTAGACAGCAGTGGCCACCCCAATGGCATACGCAATATCGACAACATTGTGACTTTTGCTCCCGGTTTCATCCCTTCTGCAGGCAACATGCTTGCAGCCAACCGGATTGAAACCTTCCCCTTTGGCAATAGCGGCGGTTTCATCAAAGAGTTCGACCTAGAATATCAGATCGGAAATGTAGTGCCCTTGATATTTGACATTGTGAATCACAATCCAATCTATGCCATTCAAGCGGCATTGAGTGTGTTTGTTCTCTTAGACCGTACGGAGGGATGAAAAGTTGCCCGCAGCAGGCCGCAAAGGCGATACAGGATCTGGACACGATGGCTTCCCGCCCACACCGGCCACGGCTGGAAGCGGAGATGTTTACGCCAATGGCAAACCCGCGCTGCGCAAAGGGGACCCTTTCGCGCCGCACGCAAAGCCCAAACACCCACCCCACGGACGCGCACTTTCAGCCGGGTCCGGGAGCGTGTTCATCAACGGCCAACCCGCTGGCCGCGTCGGCGACGCCATCGACTGCGGCGGTTCCATCGCAAGCGGGTCTGGAGACGTGTTTATCGGTGGATGATACTTTTCTTGCAGTTTACGGGTTTGGCATTGATTTAGTAGGCAAGTTCCCCAAAACCGAAACCCAAGATTATGAAAAACAGACCCGCAGACTCTCTTTATGAATGAGGGAGCCTCGGGGGGCAGGTCATGAGCTCCATACGAACACGGTCAATGCAGGCGCGACGACGAGCGGGGCTCAGGGGCTCCGCCCGTTCTGGCCTGAATTGATCCACAGGATCAATTCCTAGACGCCCATCACTCCCTTTGCAGCTTCCGCCAGGATCAGCTTATCAAGCGTCAGATCAGAAACGGCTTTGCGCAACCGCTCGTTCTCTTTCTGAAGCCGCTTCAGTTCCTTCAATTGGTCTGTGCCCATTCCGCCGTACTTCTTCTTCCAACGATAGAACGTTTGTTCAATCACACCAATCTATCGAATAGCTTCCAGACGCGGCATCCCTTGTCCCGTCAGAACCTCAACCTGCCGTAACTTCGTGACAATCCCTTCGGGCTTTGGTCGCTTGTTGGCCATGTGTTTCCTCCGTTTTCCTAAACATAGCGGAGGACCACTTCAGTGGGGGAGGATCATACTTCGATTTCTTCATCAGAATCTCCTCCTTCATCTTCGAGAAAACTCTACTTCCGCACACCCCTAATTTTCGGGGGCTTTACCGTGTCATTTGGGGGCGCTTACGTGATAGAAAGAAGCGCCTTTTGGGCGGTTGAGTATTTCCGCTCGAGGCGTGCTCTTTGCTCATTATCTTGTAACAAGTGAAGCCTTGACTGGTTGTGGGCCAGATCTGCGCGTTTAACTGCAGTAGAAATAGGGTTGGTCAAAATGCGATTAAGATAAGCACTGTATTCTTCACCTGGTTGCTTTGTGATGCAATCTACAGCATCTCTGACCTCTTTCCCAAACATCTCTTCAATCATGGGCAAGCTCACGATGTCGCGATCCTCACAGTCTTCAACAGTATCGTGCAGCAATGCGACCACCTCATAAATCTCACCAAAGTGACTTACGGCAGCTGCAACTGCAAGGACATGGGACATATAGTCGACGCCAAGCTTGTCTACCTGTCCGTGATGGGCCGCGCTTGCAAGGTTGTACGCCCTTTCTACATGGTTAGCTGTAGGGGGCATCATAGTCGCCTTGCTCGCGCCACAGACGCCACGGTGCCAAGCGATGGGGTCGTCACTACCAATCCCCCATCAGGGATCCTCTTGACAGTAAGTCTCTCACCAGTTGGTGGATAATCAAAAAGTACAGCGTTTCCTCGCTCAAATGCTTCGATGACTGAATAAATTGCAGAAGCGATAGGTGTCACGGGTTGGGAACCTTGAGGCATCAATTCCAGTAGGGAACTTGGCAATGCACATTGAAGCCACGTCGTTCCATCTGGAAGAGCAAATTCAACTTCATAGTTTCCATCACGATAGTCATCCAAAGTAATCCCAACTTCGCCAGAAGCCAAAGCTAATTCCCGATCAAATGGGCCTATATAACGTACCGTGTCGAACTCATTGAGTTGCTGCATTGTCTACCTCGTAAAACCCGAAACGGAGTATTTAAACGCAGTGAGCCGTCAGAAGCAAGCATCCAACCCGAATTCATATAGCTTGTTCGACCTGCTGCATCACCGCGGCCTGGGACAGCGATCTCGACGTTGATGCGCTGCCCATATTGATCGGCCCGTCCCAATGTGTACTGACCTTGCGCAACTTTCTGAGCCGCTCGACGCCTCCACATTTCCGCTAGCTCGCCGCTGTGTTCTCTAGAATAGCCTAGTGATTCAAAAGGTTTGTTCTTCCCATGGGTTGCTCCTGGACGGAAAACATAGTCTGAAAACTTACGTTCATCCACGTTTGTTCGAGAAAGTTGGCGTGCAACCCTCCCCCAAATCCGCGTCCGCGATACCCCTCTTGCGATGATAACCCCTGCACCGGAGAGGACGGCTCCGGCCATGCCCCCGGTGAGACCTCCGACGGCGGCCCCATCGAGGCGGTCGAGCACGCCGCCCTCATCGTGCCATACGTCACCTCCGACCGGAACGAAGATCGTCGGGACTGCGCCTGGCGATCTCGCCGCCGACAAACCAGTTCGGGTTGGCCAGCCGCTGGGCGTTCATCAATTGACGGCGTTCGGCCACAAGTTCCTCGTAAGGGTTGCGTATTCGTACGCCGCGTCGTCGAACATCATGGATGCACAGGTGTACGTTCGGACCAGTTCCATCCGGTCAGTCGGGCGATGTCATCCTCAAAATCACATGAGGCTACTACCCTTAGTCCTCGCTTTCGCATTTCTTTGATCATTGTCGACACTGCCGCAATATATGAATTCTCGGAGACACTATTACTTCTTGGTTCAAGGTACGCTCCCATTGACCAATAAAGAAACCCATCTTCCTCATTCGATCTGATTGGATCGAAATCTTCAGATTTTTCAAGGTCGATCTCAAAGCTGGACGTTGATATTGTACGGCCTACCCGTTTGCCGTCGACGATTTGTAACAACTGTGTCGCTAGCTCCTCCAAGTTGGCACTTCCATCGACGTAAAGGCGGCAGGTTAGGTCTGTCATTGGTGGCCTCATTGCATAGGAATCATTGGTGGATTGTCGAACGGGCCGCCTGCGCGAATAATCGAGACATCTACGTCCATGCCTAGCTCAGCCTGTAACTCGCGTGCAAGACCGCGCAATCCGGCCTCACCTCTGTGTATCCTACCTTGTTGAATAATCATATTTCGCGTTCTTTCTGCCGCCGTTCCAGGGTTGGGATTGAGAATGCGGTTGGGAACAATGTTCGGATCGTTGAGTATTTCGTCAAAACGGTCAGGCGGAACCCGAATTGCAATATCCATGTCTGACCCGGCGCGCGCTGTTCCACCCACACGGCTTCCCTGAACAAAGATATCGTCCCCGAGGCCCATTTCATCAGCATGAGCACGAACGCGTTCCGATGCGCGCCGAAACTGTTCTTCAGTTAAACCTTGAGGAATGCGCCCTCCGCGTGTTCTCGCCCAAATCCGCGTCCGTGACACGCCGCGCGCAATCAGCACGCCTGCACCGGATAGGACGACTCCGGCCATGCCCCCGGTGAGGCCTCCGACGGCGGCCCCATCGAGGCGGTCGAGCACGCCGCCCTCATCGTGTCCGGCCCCTGACAGGGCACCTGTGGCGGCTCCTGTCGTGGCCCCCGCACGGATAGCGCCTGTCGCCCCTTTGCCCGCTTACACTGCGCGTCCGGCCGCGCCTCCTACCGGCACGAATATCGTTGGGACCGCGCCTGCAATCTCACCACCGATAAAGTGTCCGGGGTTGGCGAGACGCTCTGCCTCCATTATCTGTCGGCGGGCAGCGACGGCTTCTTCGTAAGAGCGCCCCGAGAACAGGTTGTCGAGCTTCGCCATGCCCTCTTCGCCGAAGCCAAAAGAAATGCCCTGACCTGCGCCGCCCCAGACGCTTTCCCAGCGAGAGGCTTCCCGCGCACCGGTAACGAGCTGATACTCGTCAAAACTGCGTGCGCGTTCGTCGAGATAGAACTCTCGTCGAGTCGCATCGCCATCAAATCCCGAGGAAACGAAGTCATAGATGGATTTCCAGCCTGCCAAGGACGCCCCAATTAAACTGGGCCTTCGGGTTGGGATTCGCCCCGTCTCAATCGCTTTGTTATTAAAGGCCTGGTTGAAAGAACTCTCATCCAAACCAGCCGGAATGCCATTCCAATCGGGTCGCGCATTGGCTTGAAGAGCATGTTCGCGCTGGCGCTCTCCGATCTGCTCTTCGGCCTCGTCCATGGCCTCTTCTGTGCCAAAGACAACATAGAGCTGTGTGGCTGGCATCGGGATGGTGTGGCGGGGGGATTTCCCCTCTTCGTCGAGTACCCCGGAGGCCACGCGATCACCGCTCATCATATCATAGATGCGGTATCCTATGCCCGGTATTGGTTGGCCGGTGCTTTCATCAACGGCGCCGGCTTCAACCCAATTGTCAGGGCAGGTTTCGCAGATTTGGCCAACATCACCATTGGGCTGGCCTTCTGCTGCAGCTATCCCTTGCGTGTGAAGGTCTGGATTGTTCGGATTTCCGTTCGGACCCATCAGGCAAACCCCCGATAGAAATCGCTCATCTGCTCATGCATCTGGCCCGTCGTCTCCGCCCCTTCCACAATGCGGCGAAGCGAGATCATCAGCGGGTTGTCGAACCAGTATATTCCATGGATAAGCGCCCCGCCGACATAGGCCGCCCGCCTTTGAGGATCACGCAAACCGTATCCATCTGCATGGGACAGGCAGGCTGTCAGAAACGCATCTCGCCGCGGTTGCGTTGCTATCGTCGGGCTTTGTGGGACGAGCCCATGCAGCATATCCTCAGGTGCCAAGGAGCGTTTGATACGCTCGACCAGACGTGCACCGATGACATCCAGGCCCTCTTCCGTCCAGGTCGCACTGAGCCACGCTTCGACAAAATCGCTTAGCAACACAAGGCGGCGGTCTTGCGGGATTTCTGTGCGACCGAGCGAAGATGCAACTCCCTGCTCAAACCGAGGGTCATGGGGAAAATGCACACCAAGTGAAACACTGATCACAACCAGCTTGAACGTCTCGCGTTTGGTTGTGATGTGGTAGGCTTGTGCATAATCGCGAACGGTCCGCACAAAGGCTGCGACTTGATCCAGAGACACGCCCAAAGCAGCCATATGCGCTGGGTATAGATCCAGTACAGCCTGAGCTGTCTCTCGATCCCATCGCAATGCGGCGTCTGCTTCAAAGGCCCCTAATTGACCTTTTGAAAACTTCAGAACCAACGTATCAAACCTAAACAAATCAATTATTGCGTGTGTTCATATCAGCTTTTGACCCAGTTGCAACGTCTGCAAAACCCGTGTTGACACCGCACGACATAGGGCCGTGGAGGAGGGAGGGGCCGCCGCCAGCGGCGGCGTGGCAAGGACGCTGGCTGAAGATCGCAAATCCGCGCATATCGCTGGCCCAACGGGTCGCAAGATCGAAGAGATGGGAAGGTTCAGGAAAGTCCCACAAACCAGGCCGGGGCTTGCGCTCGTCGCATTTAGAGCGTTCTGCCATTGCTCGCGCAGCCGAATGGGGGCACAAATGGAGCTCAAGCTCGATTTACGAGTGGCCCTGAATTTGAAGGGCTGGATTGCTGAATTTATGTGTTATTTGAAAGATATACCTGGATGACTTTGCCCCGCCTTGGCCTTTTCGCCGTACTCTGCCTGTTGCTGTTTTTTATGGTGCGCGCACTATCAGAGCCGCCCGGGCCGACATCACAGCCCCCAAGACCGATCCCTGTGTCATATGAGGTTGGTGCCCATGCCGGTGCGCCTGTGATTTACACGCTGACCATAAATGGAAGCGTCTTGTTCTCACCAGATGTCGCAGATTTTGGTGCGACGCGGATACCGCCTGTTGGCAGTCGCGGGATTATTTTGAAAGTTCCCGCCCTATCTGTACCCGCTGACACAAAGTTGGACATAAAACTGGAATGGACAGATATCTGGACCGGACGTCAGTATAAAACCCAGACGCGCATAGATAAGGCCGACTATCCTTGGTTCGGCGATGGAAGCATTCCACTTTATATGACATTCGAACCAAACGGTGGCTTTGTAATCCGAGTTATTTCGGAAGACCGGTGGGAGGGTGCAATGGCGCGAACAACCTCTACTTTGCCGACCCTCGAGGACTATCCCATTGCTTTTGAAACCTGTGCGCAGCTTATCGACACGCTGCCGCTGAGTGCAGCAAAGGTAGAGGCGATACTGGACAGGATATGGGGCGTAGATCTGGAGCGTTTGAAAGCCAAAAGAACGACACCTGTTCCCACTCCACGCTGCCCTGAACCAGAGAAGTAATGCGTTATGGACGATACGAAAAAACCATCTATTTGGGGGCGGGCCGAAGCTATTATGGCTGACACCTCAACCACGGCAAACTCAGACGTTGGTTCCATCATTGCGACGTGCCCGAATGTTGCGCTCAATTTTGGTGTGTTCTTTGACGGAACTTACAACAACGCGGCAAATGTGGCTGCGTTCAACAGTGGCACGACCGCGGAAACTGGTGGTAGCTATGACAACTACGTCACCAACGTCGCGCGACTGAGCGGGGAGTATTTTCAACCGGAAGATAGCACTCGCAACAGCTGTGGGGGAACAGATCAAGCTTATCGTTCTCGATATATACCAGGGATCGGGACAAGAACAGGTGCGCCTGATGAGGGTCTGGCAGCTGCGACGGGGCTTGGGCAATCCGGTCTGGAAGAGAAGCTGGAAGAAGCGACCAGAGCCCTTAATCTAACAATTGACGAACTCGGCGGCTCATCCTCCATCCGTTCCATCAAGATCGACATATTCGGATTTTCGCGGGGGGCGGCGACGGCGCGGGTCTTTGCCAATCTGATCGCGCAGGGGGACTTGCCCAATGCCGAGGTGCGGTTTTTGGGACTTTATGACACCGTTGGTTCGTTTGGTATCCCCGGCGATGATAGAGAATATGAGATAGGGGACGATATCGCCAATGTTGCCTGCGAGGTTTCTTTTGTCATTAGTCCGATCTGCAAGCTTTTGCCGTCCGAGGAAGTCGCCGATCTTGATATTCGTGCCGACACTGCGGCGCATGTCTTTCACATCGTCGCCGATGATGAGTTCCGCGCGTTTTTCCCGTCATCCAGTGTGAAGCCCGGCCATGGGGTTGAGGTGGTGATGCCAGGAAACCATGGCGATATCGGTGGGTCGACCCCGCCTGCTCAATATGTCGAAGATACGCTGAACCCGCCCCGTTTCCTGCTGGAACGAGGATATTGGGACACGGCCTATCGGCAGGGGATCCCCCCGTCGAACAACGTTGACCTGTTGATGCGCAATTGGGACTACAACTATCGCCGGATGATTGAGCCTGGACTTTGGACTGCGGGCTATATGGCGATGCTGGCGCGCGCACGGCAGGCAGGCGTTCCATTGCGGGACGCTCCAGTCGCCGTCCCGCCTGATCTGCAGCCGATGGTAGACATGATGATTGCGGGGCAAAGCCTGCCAGAGGAAGCGCGCCGCCAGATCCGCACCAAATACGTGCGCATGTCACATGGTGGGATTGGGCCTAACATGCTGGATATCGATCATGCGCGGGAAAGCTACCCCAACAAGCCCTGATCTGACTTAAACCGTGATCGGTTCAACCCAGCTCTCAAGGCAGGATTGTTCGGATTTCCGTTCGGTCCGACAGGCAAAGCCAACGCCGCTCTGTAAATGGCTGGCTTTGACGAGCGGATCAACCGTCGCAGCCTCAAAGAACAGCGGGCTGAGGAATGGCGGGAGAAATCCCCAGAGGTGGCAGCTGCCTCCGAGAAGGAGGCAGCGACCCTCAAGGCGGTACCAAGCGAGTGAGTGCACCCGCGGCGAAGGTCCGCTCCTTCCATTGTGCGTGCAGCATGCGCCCGCCTCTCAACGGCCAGACCCTGCGACTTTGCAAATGTCGCTATCTTGCCTTTCGCAGACATCGGTAGATGGCTCAGCATCAGATCGGGCGGCCTGAAACGGTTGAGTGTCTGCTTATGAGAAACTGACCTTCAAATTTCGCAGACGCAGCGTCGAGCCTAAAGCCTGTCGTGTAAGGGACCGCTTTGGGCTGGCTGGCGTCATCTGGCAGCATGGATCAGGTGCGGATTCGCTGCACCTCTGCTGCCGCAGCGCCGCCAGGCGGCTTCTCTAATTGGGTGTTGGGGTCAAGCTCGTTTTCCTTCATTCTTTTGGGTCAGTGTCGCTCATCCGGGTCACGCTTCTCTTCGCAGTCTGGATGATGCTCTTTGGTGGCATCGCTGCACGCCTATGTCGGATCGGCAGTGGAGAACCTTGCTCTGAGACGCGCTTCAACTTGCGCAACCGACTTTTTCGGCTTCTTCCACAGACCTCGTCCGGTGAGGGACGACCCCGTTAGGATGGGATGGGTTGCGTATTAAGTCATGCCTCGCCTCCTACCTGATCCTGACGAAATTCCGCGCCATCAACCCACATGCGATGCAGCAAGACGGCGCGTTTCCGTGCGACCGCAACAACAGCGCGACGGCGTCCTTTGGTCCGCATCAGTCGCATGCCCCATGATTTGATCTGGGACCCCGCCATCGTGCGCATAAGCAAAGCGTTGGCGGCAGCGTACAGTGTTGCGCGGACATCTCGATCTCCAGCTTTCGATATGCGGCCGGGATTGTCATGTTCGCCAGACTGATAGCGTCGCGGTGTCAGACCAAAATGCGCACCAACAATCCGTGACCGTTTGAAGCGCGTGGGATCATCGACTGCAGCTTTGAAGGTGAGCGAGGCAATCGGCCCGACACCTGGAACCGTCATCATTCGCATGCACCCCTCATCTTGGCTGGCGGCGCGTTTGACCCTGCGATCCAGTTCCCAAAAGTGTTCATACAGGACGACGCGTGCATCTAGCAGCGGCACCAAAGCATGAACCAAAACTTCGTCCATTTCGATCAGTGGCCGTACGACACCGTCAAAGCTGCCGTGCTTCACAGTCATGGGAAGACGAATGCCAAAGATCTTTAATAGCCCACGTACTTCATTGGCGAGGTCCATCGTCTTCTTGAGCAGTGCCTTGCGTGTGCTGAGCAAAGCGCGAACGCCATGCGCTTCGCGGCTCTTCATGTGAACCGGGCTGAACCAACCGGTGCGGAGGACCTGAGCGATGCCACGCGCATCATTCTTGTCTGTCTTGTTGCGCATCGCCGACAGCGCCGCATTGACCTGATGCGCCTCCATACAAACGACGTCAAAACCTGCTGCCTTCAAGCCAAAAAACAGATGTTGGCTCATCGTGCCCGCTTCAAAACCGACCCGTTCAATCGGATGGGGAAACGTTCCAAGCCACTCAGTGATGGCGCGGACCTCGCATGGTAGCTCTCGCTCAAGCAGTACGGTTCCCTTACCATCGACAATGCAAAGCGCACAGGATCGTAGCGATACGTCTATTCCAGAAAAGTATTCCATCTTCTATCTCCCTTGTTCACAGATATCCTGTGATCCTATCGGGAGCTCGACCTCAGAATAGAGGGCAGCCCAATTACGCATGCTTTGAGCCCAGGTTTCAAGATTTCGGCTTCGCAGCGAATGTCGGCTGTCAGGAGACGTTCAAAAAACTGCAATAAGATCTTGAGTCTTGAACGAGGATGTTTTGGTAGCCTCCAATCAGGTCATTTTCGGCCGTTCCAAACACTAGGTTTTTTGGCGCGCCCACCCCCCTATCAGGGAAAGGTGGGCTTATCGGTTCAACCATTTTTCTGCTAAGGGGAAGAAGTGATCTTTGCGAAGCCCTAGTTCCTGCCAGCTGGGCAGCAATCACACGCTGCACGACGACCAAAAAAAGCCGCCGTTCGCCGCGCCTGCGGCGACCGAACCGCCGCCGCAGAGGGCATGTCTCCAGACCGACCGTTTGCGGGTTCCACTTTCGCCGCGACCAGTTCAGACAGGAATGACGAAGACAAAGAGGTTGTTTGTATCATCTGTTCTTGTACCCGCCTTGCGCTTGGCGGTCCCATCTTTGAGCGAAGCCGGCATTGAGCCTCTTCGACCTAAGTCCAATTTGTCGGCGGATTGGTTCGTGCTTGAAAAGAGCATGAAACGTGTTTTTGTGCCATTGGCGCTGGGTTTTGGACTTGCGCATTCTACGGGACATACAACAGAACTGGCGCTTGGCCCGTGTCGTGGGATCTTGAACGCGGATGAACGCCTGTCCTGTTATGATGCACTTGCGGATGGTGGTTTGAGATTTCATCAAACGGGCCATGGTGGCGCAGAGTTCCAACATATCGATCTTGCGGCAACGGACACATTGGTGTTTCGAAACCGCGATGTTGTAATGGTTGTGACTGTTCTGAATGCTGCACAGGACGTCGTCCAAAACCTTCATATCGGCGGCGCCAGCACAGAGCGGTTTCACGCCCGAACCGAAGGCGCTTACAATCTGCAGATCGATGCCACAGGCAACTGGGATCTGTGGGTGGAAGCAACAACTGCAGATGCGCGATGAGGTTGGGCGCACGCATATGTGTTGCAGTGGCAGCCCCGGTGTGCATCAGCTTTTTGATGGTTGCAGGCCTCGTATACGGGCAAGGCAACGCGCAATTTTATACGGACCGTGCCAATTGGGCACAGCAACAGATCAACACATTGGAACAGCTTGGTGTCACATTGGACAGTATGCTGGTTGATGTTTTGCTCGCGCCGGACCCGCGATTATTGATGGCTGAGCTGGACGTATTTGAACACGACAGCCTGCATCGGCTTGGAATTCTGGACAACCAGCCACCAAGTGTCATCGAACGGGAAAGGAGCGGACAAACTGTGCTTTCGTTGCGTCGGCTCCAATGGCCGCATTGCAACGCGCATTCATTGTGGCTGCCTACGTTGGGCGCTAGCCTGCCAGCTTTCGCATCACTGCTTCAACGGGTCCACGTTTGAACCAGCGCGCCCAGATCAGCGCGTAGACGGTTGCTACGAAACAGAACAGGAGGGATGCCCCAACCGCCTGTGCAACGGTCTGCCCGCCGAGCATGCCCAAGGCTTCTAGCGTCCCCATACCAACGAGAATGTGGGCTATGTAGAGCGTCAGAGTTTGCCGCCCCGCAGGGGTCAGCACACGCAGAACGCCCATTGCCTTCAGACGATCCGAGACCAGCAGGCAGCCCCCCACGACAACGCAGGCAGCGCCAAGGCCCGCGAGGGTATAGAGTGGCATAGGCGGCACGGGGGCCGTGGATGCCAGCACTGCAAGTTCCGGGTCAATCGGTCCGAGCCGGGCCATAAGCCACGCGCTCGCGCCCTCAGCGACGACAAAGGCAATCACACCCCCAAGGACGAGTTTCCATTGCGTCGCGCGTTCCGCGAGGGACATACGGCTGAGAATGATGCCGAACAGAAGGAACCCTAGCCACGGGATTACGGGATGCCAGCCGTTGAAGAAAAGGTTGCGCACAAAGCCCAAGGGTGTCCAGAAGCCGGTGTAGGTGTAGTCATCCCAGTTCCAGCCTGCGTCATAGTTCAGTGTCAGGATCATCGTCACAAAGGCGATGTTGAGACTCACGAGAACCCCGAAGAGCGCCCGCGAGCCCAGCGGTAACACAAAGACGCCAAACAGAAAGTAGAACGCATAGTAATGCAGGATGTCGGCGTCAAAGATCGTCATGTTCAAGAGGCCGATCACCAGCAGGAATACCGCACGTTTGATGGTGACTGAGACCGTCTGATCCAGCCCCTTGAGGCCCGCCAGACCCAGCCCTATGCCCGCCAGAACGACAAACGTGGCAGCGGCGCGCCCCTCAAGGGCGGTGGTCAGCAGATTGAGAACACCGCTCCCCCCATCAGCCCCCATGGCGATCTTGAAATTCACGATGACCATGCCGACAAACGCCAGGAAGCGCGCCAGGTCGAGGCCTTCGAGGCGGTTGTTCTTGGGAGGCTGCTGGGTCTGTTTCATCATGTCTGCCTACTTCGCAACTGGCGTGTTTGGCTGGTCTTCCGGCATCTGTTGAAAGTCGGAAATCATAAGGATGCCGTGATACCGGCGGGATCAGGGTGCGGTATCAGAGGCGTCAGATCTTGTTTCGGGGATAAAGTAGAGAAACCAAAGAAACCAAAGTGCGCTCGTGAGATCCCACCATGATCCATCCGCGGAAAAGACCCCAATCAGCTTTGGGAGTTCATAGACCCCGATCAGGCCAAGAAACCCAAGGTACCAGTGCTTTTGAAACGTCATGATTTACCCTTTTCTTCGCAGTTCACTCAATGATATGAACGAACGATCGTTCACCACCTAGTCGCCAAACGTCGGAGCGTCAAGCCATTGCCTGAAACTGAAACGTCTATCCATCCACGCAAGCTCGAAATAACACATGCTGCGGTGGCCTGTTTTCTGGAGCATGGCTATCATCAGACGGGTGTCCGCGACATTGCCAAACAGGCTGGGATCAGCCTGGGCAATCTCTACAACCATTTCAAAGGCAAGGACGCTGTTCTCGCCTTTATCGCCGAGTTGGAGGGAGAGGAGCTGTCCGGCTTCATCGAACTTCTGTCAAATGCTGACAATCCTCGGGCCGCACTGGAACAGTTCTTTGATCAATACGCAGCCTATGCGGCGCGCCCGGAGAATGCGTTGCTGGGCGTCGAGATCCTGACCGAGGCTCTGCGAAATCCGGCCATCGCCGAGGTCTTCGGCGCGAACCGCAGCAGATTGATTGATGCCTTGGTCAGCTGCCTGAACAAGGGTGCCAAGTCGGGCATCTTCGTGCCATATGACGATCCGCGCGCTGTAGCCTGCATGGTGCTCGACGCGCTTGACGGGGTGGGCTTGCGCGGGCTGTCAACGATCAAGCCAAGCGAACACGCGATAAGGTCTATTAGGTCGCTCATCATCAACGGCTTGGAGGCCTAGTTGCGAAACAGTGGACATCCATGCAGTGCGCAGCATCGGTAAGTATGGGCTTATTCTGTTGAAAAACTCTTCTTGTTTGGTGCTGGATTGACTGGTTCAATTCTTGCGACGTTGCAGGAGATTGACCGCGATGATGGGGCCGAGGCAGGAAGCGCAGGGAGCGTTGTTCTACGAGTTCTCGATTGAGGACCATGTTCCTCAGGATCACATTCTCCGTGGCATAGACCGGTTCGTCGAACTTTCAGGCATCCGGGGACACCTTGCCCCCTTCTATAGCTCAACGGGCAGACCGTCAGTTGATCCGGAACTGATGATCCGGATGCTGCTGGTGGGCTACGTGATGGGCATTCGATCTGAGCGTCGGCTCTGTGACGAGGTGCATCTCAACCTCGCGTACCGCTGGTTTTGCCGCCTCGATCTCACTGATCCGGTGCCGGACCATTCGACCTTCTCGAAGAACCGGCACGGCCGTTTCCGAGACAGTGACCTTTTGCGGCATTTGTTCGAGACGGTTGTTACGCGCTGTATCGAGGAAGGGTTGGCCAGTGGGCAGCGTTTCGCAGCTGACGCCAGCCTGATCCAGGCTGATGCCAATCGGCAGAACTCCTCACCGCAGCGGGATTGGGCACCTGAGAAGATCGTCCCTGAAGATGCACCCCGCGCCGTCAGGGAATACCTAGAGACGTTGGATGAAGCCGCCTTTGGTGCTGCAAGCCCGGTGAAGCCGAAGTTCACCTCACATTCCGATCCAGCCTCGCAATGGACAGGGGCACGGGGTGGACCCGCCTATTTTGCCTATTCCGCCAACTATCTGATCGACACCGACAACGGTGTGATCCTGGATGTTGAAGCAACTCGGTCTATCCGACAGGCTGAGGTCGGTGCTACCCGAACCATGGTTAGTCGGGTGCACCAGCGCCATGATCTCAAGCCGGAACGGTTGATCGCAGACACGGCTTATGGTTCGGGACCCATGCTTGGCTGGCTTGTCGATCATGGCATTGCTCCGTATATCCCGGTTATCGATAAATCCGGTCGCAACGACGGGACCTTCGAGCGAGCCGACTTCACCTATGACACTGAGAATGACGCGTACATCTGTCCAGGTGGCAAGGAACTCAAACAATACCGCCGGGCCTTCACAAAGCCGAGGGAACCGAAACCGGACAAGGACGGCATCCTTCGTTATCGTGCCCGCAGATCCGACTGCGACGCCTGCAACCTGAAAAGCCGATGCTGCCCGAAAGAGCCGCGGCGCAAGGTAACACGGTCGGTCCACGAACCATCCCGAGACGTGGCGCGCGCCATCGCCCAAACCACCCAATACGCGATCTCTTGCAAGCTCAGGAAGAAGGTCGAGATGCTGTTTGCCCACCTCAAACGCATCCTCGGTCTCGGACGCCTCCGATTACGTGGTCCATGCGGCGCACGCGACGAATTCCACCTCGCCGCCACCGCCCAGAACCTCAGAAAACTCGCAAAGCTCATCACGGCTCCCCAAACAACACCCGCCATATGATCAAGGTCTCGGCTGTGCAGATATCGAGATCAAAACCGAGCATTCAAATCGGCGAGTTTTTCAACTGAATAAGCCCAAAGCTGCCTTGCGGCGGTGCAGCGCCAGATTTTGCCAGATTCATCTGAGCTGACGCCATCACAGATGACGGCAGGCAGCCCTTTCGAGACATTCACGCAAGAAGGATCAGTGCCACTGCTGCAGGCGCGAAGGAAATCGGCGATTTTCCCAAGAGCGGACTTTCAGACCGCTTCGAAAGATTGAAACAATGCTGCACAGCGTTCGTGGAAAGCTTCAATGGCCGTCTGCGAGATGAATGTTTGAATGAGCATATCTTCGGCAATCTCGCCGAAGCCCGGAAGATCATTGAAACCTGGAGGATCGACTACAACTCCCAGCGACCACACACATCACTTGGCGGGCCGGCTCCCGCCGTTTACGCCAATCTCAACCGTGCCACCCGGCCCGCTTCGCTTGAGCTACGCAATGGCTCCGCTCAGCAGGCCTTGACCGCAACCTAATCACGAGGAAGAAACAGGAACGGATTCTGCACCCAAACGGCCCGGATCAAGGGGCTGGGTCAATCAGCTTGGCAATAACATTTGTTTGAATTGAAGCTCATAGGAATAGTTTTTATGCAGAGTCCAGTAGCTGACTAACTGTAGAGAAGCACGTTATGTCGAAGAATCTGGTACTTTTTTCGCGCAATATTGTCTGTTGGATGGCCCTGGCGGGCATTCTATGTATTGGCAATTTGCACATATGGGGATCGCAGGTCTCCGATCAGTTCTTAAGTGACTCAGCTACCATTGAGCAGACTACGGGCGATCATTCAGTGTCGCCTTGCAACGGTCAGTGCGTTGTCGATAGTATGTTGTGTAATGGGAACGCGTGTGTATCTGCAACCCCGACCAAGATCGTTCTGGTGCGCAAGGCCTGTTCTGTAAACTGGCCCATCCTAACTCTAGCGCTCGTCGGGCATGCCATCTGTATTGAACCAAAGCCTCCGAAATACGCTTAAACGTCGCAAGCATGCCGCAAGCGGCTGCTTTTCCTCCTACATTCATATTTCGGAGTGTCTGAATGACACAGCAAAAAACGTCCATGCTGGACGCAAAAAATCTATGGCAACACCTCAGCTCGGCAGGGCCCAGTCAGTTGTCCCTGCAAGACATCAGCTTGATCGCGCTTGTTTTGCGATTTGGCATTGGATCAGTATTCATTGTCGGCGGCTGGTGGAAACTATCCCGTGCTCTTGATCCAGACCGCGCCGAGGCCTTGACCAGCCGCTATTTAGCACCCAATGGCTACATCAACGAATTCTTCCAAAGTTACCTGTTCGCGGATGGTTCTCTGACGCCTTGGGCCTTTATGACAGCCCTATCAGGATTCGAGTTGTTCGCCGGGGTTGCCCTGTTTCTGGGTATTTTTATCCGTCCGCTCGCAATAATATTCGCACTCTTGATGTGGTCCTTTGTAGCTGCCCTTCCCGTCGTCACGACGCCAAACCAAGTGCTGACCGATGCAACTTACCTTACGCCAGCGCTCATCGTGCAAATCCGAGACATCGGTCTGTCTGGTTTCTGCTTTGCCCTAGCCATGGTTGGATCAGGAAAGTTTAGCTTAGACCACTCGCTTTTTGGTCGCGGATCGGTGACCGTGTCCGACCGCTGGGCCTCCTTAGGGTTATTAATGCGCCTTTCCGTCGGCATTGTCTTTCTTGCAGGCGGGTTTTTCTTTGGTCTCGACCATGTGAAGTCTTGGATTGGTTTCCCGCTGATTTCCATCGCAATTGGCGCTGTACTGCTATCTGGTCACGCGGTACGATTTGCTGCAATTGCCGCGTTTGTAGTTCTAGCAATCTACTGCTTTGGTAAACTGGATCTGGCCAAGTCAGTCTGGGACAACCTCAATGCGATCAAAAGAGAGTTTGCATTTCTAGCCGCATGCGCCCTCTTGATCCGGTTCTCAGGTGGAGATGCGTTCCAGATCGGTTCGTTTTTCAAAAATCCCAAGACTGCCCTATTCGGTGAAGAAAGCCATATTTCCTAAACCGTAACCCAACCATGCCAACGGCTTTTTTTTAGGGCCGTTGGCTAATGTGGAGTGAGGACACCTTAAAATCCGGTACGGTCACTCATGCAAAGCGCAGTATTGGTCAACATGACCTATAGCCGGTTACATCCAGCATGCGATATAACCGGTTATAAGTTGATATATCATAGATCGAATGTATCCCCGATATTCGCCCCCATCATCAGGTAACTGCATCGGAATGTCTCTCATCTGCACAGTTAGCCGCGAATAACACCCCGGTTGTTGATGAGGTAAGGTCCAATCGTAGCAAGATCGTGCGACTATCGATGTTCGCTACAGCGGACATTTAACATGCTATTCATCAAGGGCGACCATGCGGACAAAGCAGCTGTTCAGTCAGCCAGCTTGTTAGGTATGGGTTCGGCCTTCATCCAATGGACCTCTGACTGGACGTGTCCTTCCCTCACATACTTACCCACGTTTTCTGGCATCGCCCTTTCCTTGAATGCTTCTGCCGTGCGAGCTACGAACCCCTCCTGCCTCGTCAGATCGAGCGACTTTGCAAGGTCGTCAAAAAGGCCATTCCGGTACGGGCCGCGATAGAGCGTCGTAACCACTTGCACGCGCAATTCTTCAAACCGAGCCAAAGTCGAATCCGACGGTTGAACCTCTTCATCCACGATCCAAGCGAAGCCCAAAAGTATGAGAGCAGCTTATCATATACGACAGAGTGGCGCGCGTAGAGGTTCTCACCAACAATGCGCTCGCCCTCTGTAAGATAGGGGGAAATCCCTGCGGTAAACGCTTTGAGCCAATCTCGGGAAGGGTGGTCGCGACTGTCCGGGCTGCGTGCATGAGACCCGCCGCCATCATCCCTCCGCGCAAGAATGCGCAGCTTTGGAAGCCGAAGACAGCGGGCGCCATCGCACGAAACGAAGCCGAGAGAGCGTGCCAATATCTCGGTCGCGCCTTATGGTGAAAACTGACCGGCTATTACCGCCGCAGCCGCGCAGAAATGAAACCTCTCGTGGCTTTTCGTGCCGAAATGCACTGCCGGTCGATGGATGAACTGCGTCAAACTCCTCGGCCAAGGCCTCATGGCTCGAGACTTCGACCGACAAGTTGCCGAACTTCTCGTTCGGATCGCGGTGCTCAACCGTTACACAGCTATTGGCATACCCGTCACAGAGCCCGTAGGATAAGTCTGTCCGGGGAAAGGCGAAGTTCGGTCAAGCACCGATTTGTGCAACACAGCCCTTGTCGCGCCGATCTATCTTCAGTGCGGAATGTGTCGTCAGAGCAGCTACTCGTCAACGTCAATTTCGATTGTCGCCCCTGTTCTCGTCGAGCTGCGATCAGACCAACCAGACGCGGGCAATCTGGACCTGTGCAAGCGCAGCATTATCGTGAAGCCACAAAACCTCAAATCGAGCGGCGCAACGCTGTAACCGCACGGGACATTCACGGCTCGAACAAAATGCACGAGGTGAACAGGGTCGCCGCTCAGTCGGGGCTAAGATTGTAACTTAGCATTACAAAACACTTTTGGCCGTTTTGCTTATTCTTGATCTTGACCGTGTTCGCAATTTGATCTCAATTGGCGCCGATGGTTCCCGGTTGGCACAAGCCTTTGCCGGGATGAAAAGGGAACACGGTGAGGTGTAGCCAAAAGGCGCCAACTCCGTGACTGCCCCCGCAACTGTAAGCGGTGAGCGACCTCTGAAACACCACTGGGCCCAAACGTTTGTGGCCTGGGAAGGTTTGAGGAAGCAAGGACCCGCAAGTCAGGAGACCTGCCATCTCGGGCACCTTTGGTGCTTCAACGCAAATCAAACCGGGCGGGGTGTCCGGGAAGGAGAACCGAGATGACAAAGGCCAGATTACCTTTACTGAGCTTCGGATTCCTTTGGTCCCCTGCATCGTCGCGGAGGATCGGATGGACGTCACCCAACACCGGCTAGGCAAAGCCTCTGATGCGGACGCGATCTTGTTAGTGGTGTCAGCGTATTCGTTGAGCAAAGGGGCTTTGAAGCGGCTCGAAGCGGCCGCACTCAATGCCACGTCACGCCCTGCGCGCCTTATCCGTCTGGAAGAAGGCGGCCCAAGCCTGATGGACGCTCTGGATGCTATGCGGGCCGAAGGTCACCGTCGCATCCGGGTGCAGCCTTTTGGTATCCCATTTCCAGAAGGCCTTTTGGCGTGGTTGCCGGGCGTTATGGCGGAGTGGCGAACGCGCGGGCAAAACGCGGATACGTGGTTGGAGCTGGGGCCGGACCCTGCACGCCACACCGATGCTCTGGAGGCCTTCACGGCAGCCTCTCTGGCGCATCCTGATCCGTCCAAACCCATTGAGGGGGTGACCCCGCGCTTGGGCAAACCCGGGTGGAATGATCCTCCCGATTTTGACTTTCACCTTCTGGTCTGCACTGGGCCGCGCTGTGCGATCCATGGGGCGGCGTCTTTCACCCATATGCTGAAAGACGAGCTGAAGGCGGCGGGTGTTTTCGACCGCTGCCTGACAACGCGAACCGGTTGCATCTACCCCTGCAATCGCGGCCCTGTGCTGGCGCTTTACCCGCATGGCCACTGGTACCGGCTGCCCGACGTTACGGCCACGCGCCGTTTCGTGCGCGAGGTGCTGGTATATGGCGGCACTGCGGACGACCTCAGATTTCATACGGCCAAGGCGGCATGCGCGACACTGGCCTAAATTTAGGAGACAAATCCATGACACTCAAATCCCTCTTGCTCGGCGGCGCGGTTGCGCTGGCGGGGGTTCCCGCCCTGGCTGAGGACATCATTAAGATGGCGACAAGCTTTCAGATCCGGTCCATGGACCCGGTCAGCCAAGGGTTCTGGATGCAAGAGTTCGGTCAAGGTGAACTGCTTATGAAGTTTCAGCCTGATGGGACGATCACGCCCTGGCTGGCTGAAAGCGTTGAACGTACCGATGATACGACCTGGGTGATCACGATCCGAGACGGCATCACTTTTCAGAACGGCAAGGTCATGGACGTCCCCGCTGTATTGGCAGCAATCGAATACCACCGCGCGCGCAATTCGGGTACACAGGCCGTCTTACCTGCTGAAGCGACATTCACGCAGACGGGCCCTTTGGAAATCACCGTGAATACCGGCGTGCCGGTTCCCGAGATGCCCAGCATCTTGGCCCATGAGAGCCGTCTTATGATCATCGATGTGGCGCCGGTTTTGGCCGCAGGTGAGGACTATGAGGCGCTTGAGGGGGCGGGAATCCACACAGGACCGTACAAGGTTGTGGACCTGAACGACCAGCGTATGATTGCAGAGCGCTACGATGACTATTGGCAAGGCACCCCAGCTATGGCCGGCCTTGAGCTGCGGTTTGTATCGGATGTGAACGCACGCATTCTGGCAGTGCAAAACGGCGAAGTGGACATCGCCCTTTATCCGCCCATTGCCGCCGCCCCGGTGTTTGCGGTGACGCCCAACGTGAACCTTGCTCTTGGGGCCCCCTCAACGGGCGGGTTCCTCTCCGCCATGGATGTGACCAACGGTGCCTTCGAAGAGATTGCGGTGCGCAAAGCCGTTATGCTGGCTGTGAACTACGAGGAGCTTGCAAACGATGTATTTCATGGCGCAAAGATTCCGGCCACATCGCTGTACAACCCCCGCTTCCCTTGGGCGGTTGAAAACTATCGCTATGACGTGGATGAGGCAAATGCGCTCCTCGACGCGGCGGGCTGGCTCCGCGATGGAGACACGCGCAGGCGTGACGGGGAGACATTGTCGGTCACGTTGATGATCTATCCGCAGCAGCCCGACCTGGTCCCACTGTCGACGGCGATGCAGGCGTATTTGGCCGCCATCGGAATCCAATCCGAGATCGTCTCGGTCGATAGCGTCACGGAAGCGACCATGAACGATCTGGTTGACTGGGACCTGGCAATGGTTGCAACGGGCACTGCCACTGTCGGCTCGGTCAGCGGTTTCCTGAACCGCTACGTTGCTTGCGAGGGCGACCGGAACTACGGCGGCTATTGCAACGATCGTATCCAAAAGCTCATTGAGACGCTGGATGTGACTGTTGACGAGGAAACGCGCTACGAATTGCTGCGCGAGATTCAAACGATCCTTGTTGACGAGGATCCCTATGTGTTCAATGCAACGATCCTGGTTGAACGCGCGCTCACAAGCGATGCTTGGTCCAATTACGTCCCCGCCGTGGCGTGGAACCATATCAAGTACGATACCGCTCCGAAACAGTGACTTGGTTACGAACCATAATAGAGCGCGGCGGCCTTGCGGTCGCTGTCCTCCTGCGGACCGCCCAGGCCCTCCTGACGGCTTTGGCCGCCAGTGTGATCGTCTGGGCGATCCTTCCGCTTGCGCCCGGCGATGTGGCCGAACGGGTGCTTTTGGGGCGGGGCATGCAAGACATTACCTCTGAGGAAATCGAAGCCACGCGCGAAGCGCTGGGATTGAACGAACCGCTGGTTGTTCAGTTCATAACCTGGCTGAGTGGCGTGTTTCAGGGTGATCTGGGGCAAAGCTTTACAAGCCAGGCGCCGGTCACGCAGGAGCTCATGGAGCGGTTGCCAGCGACTCTGATGTTGCTGGGGCTTGCTTTGGTGTTCTCGATCGCCTTTTCGCTGGTCCTAGCGGTGATCGCCGCCGCCTTCCAAGACCGCTGGCCCGACCATCTGATCCGGCTTTACACGCAGATTGGTGCCGCGCTTCCGACCTTTGTCTTTGCACTCTTGGCGCTGACGTTCGTCGTTGTGGGCTTCCAGTTCGGTCGCGTTTTGGCGGAACCGTCCTGGTCTGCCGCGCTCATCCCTGCCTTCATTATCGGTTTGGACCGCGCGGCCAGTTGGACCCAACTGCTGCGCGCAGGATTGTTGGAGGCGATGGCGAGCGGCTATAGCGAGGTGGCCCGCGCACGCGGGGCCTCAGAATGGCGCATCCTTCTGCGCCATGCCTTGCCCAATGCCCTGTTGCCCTTCCTCACGGCTATCGGGATCAGCCTTGGCGCGCTGATCGGTGGCACCCCCCTCATTGAGGCAATTTTCACCTGGCCCGGCCTTGGGGCTTACCTGTTGGAAGCGCTCATATCCCGCAATTACCCGGTGATCCAAGGCTATGTGCTGATCGCAGCCCTCTCCTATGTGGCGGCATCGCTGCTTGTGGATGTTGTGGCCATGGTCATCGATCCTCGTTTGAGGAGACAAGGCTCATGACAGTGCTGGAGCTTGTACGGCCCTCCGTTTCCACAGTTGCAGAGCGCAGTTTACTCAAGCGGCTCTGGCGGCACCGTTCGGGTCACACCGGGCTGCTCCTCGGAGCGTTTCTACTGCTGTTTGCTCTCTTGGGTACAGTTTGGACACCACATCCTCCAGACCTGCCGAATTATGCAAACGCGTTGAAGCCGCCAAGCCCGTCTCACCTGTTCGGGACCGACGCGACGGGGCGCGACATGTTCAGCCGCGTGATGGATGGCGCACAACGCTCCGTCGGCGCGGCCTTGTTGGTCCTCGGGGCCGTTTTCCTCATTGGTCTGTGCGTGGGCATCTTCGCGGCCCTTGCGGGCGGCGTGACGGATGTCTTGTTGATGCGTCTGGTCGATATCACCATGACCTTGCCGCCGTTGGTGCTGGGCTTTGTCGTGCTTGGACTTCTTGGTCCCGGCCTCTTCAATCTGCTCATCGCAATCCTGATTGGCGAATGGGCCTACTATGCGCGGCTTGCTCGGTCGCTGTCGCTAGATGCCCACGCTCGCCCCCATGTGATCGCGGCCCGGATGGCCGGCGTTCCAGGTTGGCGGATCATCTGGGGTCACATCCTGCCCGGCGTCGCGTTGCAACTGGGCATATACGCCACGTTGCAGCTTGGGATCATGATCAGCATCATTTCCGGGTTTTCGTTTTTAGGCCTAGGCGTGCAACCGCCAGCTGCCGAATGGGGGGCGCTTTTGTCGGAGTCGCGTCTTTTCTTTCCGATTGCACCTTGGCTGTTGATTGCACCGGCATTCGCGATCTTTTTGTCGATCCTGTCGGCCAACCTGCTCGGCAATGCATTGCGTGACGTCGCAAGCCCGCAGGAGGCGTTCTGATGGAGGCAGTGCTCAAGTGCGAAGATCTCACAGTCACCTATCCAAGCGGGGCGACGCCAGTTCGTGGAGTATCTTTCGCTTTGAAACCCGGCGAGTGCTTCGCCCTTGTTGGCGGGTCGGGTGCAGGTAAGTCCTCCATCGCAAAAGCGCTTGCAGGGCTCCACCGTTGCGGGACAAAGGTGGGTGGGTCTCTCTTGATTAAGGGTCGCGAAATGACGCGTGCCGACGCGCGGGACTGGCGGGCGGTGCGCGGCGGGCAAGTCGGTTTTGTAGCCCAGAACCCTTGGGAGAGTTGCGATCCTTTGCGTCCCGTGCGCGACCACGTGGCCGAGGCTTGGCGGTGTCAGGGCCTTTCGACGTCCTGGTCCAAGATTGCGGAGCGGTTGTCGGGCCTGGGCGTGTCTGAGGCGGAGGCCCGGATGCATCAGCATCCGCATACGTGGAGCGGTGGGATGCTTCAACGTGCGTCCATCGCGGCCGCAAGTGCCCTTACACCACCTATCCTGATTGCCGATGAACCGACCAGCGCGCTTGACGCAGACCGGGCGCAATCCGTACTGACCGCTCTGCGGTCGCTTGGCGCAGCTGTTGTGTTGATCAGCCATGACATCGGATTGGTGCTCAGAAACGCTGATCGGGTCGGTATCCTACATGGCGGACATTTGGTAGAGCAAGGCGCACCCTCCGCATTAAAAACCCGCGCACAACATCCCGAAACCCGGCGTCTTTTGGCTGCATTGGAGAGGTTGCCCGAGCGAAAACGAGCCACCAATGCGTCGCCGATCCTGCGCATGGAGGGCGTCAGCGCCAGCTACAACAAAGGGCGCACGTCGGCGCTCAGAAGTGCAGACCTTGCAGTCAGTAGCGGCGATATCATCGGGGTCCAAGGGCCATCGGGCTGCGGAAAGTCGACGTTGCTGCGGCTCGCTATGGGGATCGAACGTCCAACAGGCGGAACCATCTGGCGTGCTGACAGCTTGAAACGCGCTGGCGCAATCCTCCCGGTTTTTCAGGACCCGGTTAGCAGTTTGGTGCCCCATTGGCCTATTTGGCGCTCGGTGAGGGAACCATTGACCGCAGCAGACCAACGCCAGTTACCACGCACCGAGATGCGCAAGAAGGTCTCAGAGGCGTTGGCGCGTGTCGGACTTGGCGAGATCGACCCTGAGGCGCGGCCATCCGAATTGTCGATCGGGCAATGCCAGCGCGTGGCCCTTGCCCGTGCAGCGATCTCTGAACCGGCATTGATCGTAGCGGATGAACCTACCAGCGCGCTAGACAGCCCGTCCACTTGGCTTGTCTGCCGGTTGTTGCGCGATATCGCTGATCATGGCGCAGCGGTTCTTGTGGTCAGTCACGACAGCGCTTTTCTCAATCATCTCGCGGATCGGGTCGTCACGATGGAGGCGGGACGGACCATCACATATGAGGTCGCAGCACAATGAAAGAAACGCAGACATGGGTTTGACCGCGATGATCCAGGCCGAAACCGCGCATCCGGTGCGCCTTTTCGCTTTTTGCACGGGGCATTGGAGCACTGCACGTGTTGGAAGCCGACAATTCGAAGACAATGACGGCGGACTACATCTTTCCTGTGCAGCGAACGGTCAAACGGGCCGTACGTCCATGCGATTGGTCCAAACCGCCGCGTCGTCTCGGTCTGGCGGCTGAAGAGATGTCGCGCGACACACCATTAGCCAAAACAGGTCGATATATCCCATGATTGACACTCAACCTCTTGCGATCCTTCGGGAAATCTCGAGAACCGGCAGTCTCACGCTTGCAGCAGACAAGTTGTGTTTGACCCAATCCGCAGTGAGCCATGCCATTCGCCGTTTTGAGGAACGTCACAGCGTTAAGCTCTGGGCCAGAGATGGGCGGAAATTGCGCCTTACCCCCGCGGGCGATTTCCTATTGGGTGTCGCAAACCGTGTTCTGCCACAGCTAGAGCACAGCGCCAAAGTGCTTGAAGACTATGCAGATGGCCGCCGCGGGACGCTTCGCATTGGTGTGGAGTGTCACCCCTGTCAGAACTGGCTGATGCGCTTGGTAGATGAGTTTCTCAACCAATGGCCGGACGTGGAACTGGATGTCACTTCAGCCTTTCAGTTTGGTGGATTGGCCGCGCTGCAGGGTCATGAAATTGATCTCTTGGTCACGCCCGACCCGTTAGCGCGGCCCGGGCTTTGCTTCGAACCGGTGTTTGACTACGAGCTGATCTTGGCGGTCTCCGAGAGACACAGGTTGGCAAAGAAGTCTTTTGTGGAACCCAAAGACCTGTCTCGCGAAACGCTGATTACCTATCCCGTGGCCAAAGAACGGTTGGATATCTACACGCAGTTTTTCGCCCCTGCACATGCCATGCCGCGCCGCCACCGCACGGTTGAAACCACCGATCTGATGTTGCTGCTTGTGGCTTCGGGGCAAGCGGTCAGTGCAACGCCAGATTGGCTGGTGCGAGAGGTCGCGGATGTGCGGGGCTTACGCCTCGGCACTGGCATCACAAAATCGATCAACCTTGGATTTCGTGAGGATGATGCTGCGGACTATCTCCAAGGGTTCGTGGATCTGGCGAGCACCATTGCAATTTGACAAATTTCCGCCTTTTCCGGCCGAAGCTGAACGGTCAACCTAAACGCATGACAAGGTGTCATGCTCACCCAAAGAGAAGTCATTTTTCTTAGCGACCTCCCTCCCTCATAAACAGCACAGGTCTCGCGGCACCCGCGATGGCGCAGAGTGGACTGTAAGAGGAATGAAATATGGGCAGCGGTTTTGACTTTATGATCAAGAGCATTCCCTTTGATGAAACCTATGAACCAACAGAAAACACGCGGCTAACAACAAATTTCGCCAATCTGGCGCGGGGCGCGCATCGTCAAGAGAACCTGCGCAACGCGCTCAAGATGATCGAAAACCGGTTCAACGATCTGGCCTATTGGGATAACCCCAAAGGTGACCGTTATGCTGTGCAGTTGGATATAATATCAGCCGAAATTCAGGTCCCGGGGCAAGAGGCGGGTTTTCCTGCGATCGAAGTGCTCAAGCCAACGATCAATGACAATCACACCGGAGCGCAGATCGCGGGCATCGTCGGCAATAACTTTTCGTCCTATGTACGCGACTATGATTTCAGCATCCGCCTGCGCGAATACAATGCAGGCAAAAGTGGCTTCAGCGTGCCGGATGATTTTGGCGACCTGCATGGCCAGATCTTCAAGGCTTTCGTGTCGTCTGATACCTACAAAGCTCATTTCGGTAAGACTCCGGTGATCTGTCTGAGCGTGTCAGACAATAAGACCTATACCCGCACGGCCAATACCCACCCTGTTCTGGGCGTGGAATACGCGCCCGATACCGTTTCTTTGACGGAACAGTATTTTCAGAAAATGGGCCTCAAGGTGCGCTACTTTATGCCGCCTGAGAGCGTGGCGCCCTTTGCGTTCTATTTTATCGGCGATCTGCTGAATGATTACACCAATCTGGAGCTGATCAGTACGCTGAGCACAATGGAAGCCTTCCAAAAGATCTACCGGCCCGAGATTTACAATGCGAACTCTGTTGCCGGGCAGTGCTTTCGGCCGAGCCTCTGCCATCAGGATTTCTCCCTCACACAGGTGGTTTACGATCGGGAAGAACGCACTGGACTGGCGATTGAACAGGGCAAATTTGCCGAAACCTATTTCATCAAGCCCCACCGCGCCGCACTGGACGCATGGTCCGCACAATTTGCGGCTCAATAAGCGCATAAACATACGAAACGCACGAGGTAATCTATCATGTCCAATCTTCTCCCCACTTCCACCGCAGGCAGCCTTCCCAAACCCGCTTGGCTCAGCGAACCACAAACACTCTGGTCCCCTTGGAAGCTGGAAGGCGACGCGCTTGTCGAAGGCAAAAAGGACGCGCTGCGTCTGATACTTGAGGAACAACAACGCGCCGGGATCAATATCGTTAGTGATGGCGAGCAAACCCGTCAGCACTTTGTGACAACCTTTATCGAGCACCTCACCGGCGTGGACATGAACGAGCGCAAAACCGTGCGCATCCGCGACCGCTATGACGCCAGCGTGCCAACGGTGGTGGGCGCGGTATCTCGCGACACGCCGGTGTTTGTCGACGACGTGAAATACCTGCGGTCGCTGACGGATGCCCCAATCAAGTGGGCGCTTCCAGGGCCGCTGACCATGGTGGACACCCTCTATGATGAGCACTACAAAAGCCGCGAAAAGCTGGCGATGGAATTTGCTGTTATCCTCAACGAGGAAGCGCGCGAGCTGGAGGCAGCCGGTGTCAATATCGTTCAGTTTGATGAGCCCGCGTTTAATGTGTTCTTTGACGAGGCCAATGATTGGGGCATTGCCGCCTTAGAGCGCGCCAGTGAAGGGCTCACATGCGAAACCGCTGCGCATATCTGTTATGGCTATGGTATTAAGGCCAATACCGATTGGAAAAAGACGCTTGGATCCGAGTGGCGTGAGTATGAGGAAATTTTCCCGAACCTCCAGAAATCCACGCTCGATCTGATTTCTCTGGAGTGTCATAACTCCCATGTTCCGCTGGAGTTGATCGCATTGCTCCGGGGCAAGAAGGTTATGGTGGGCGCTGTGGATGTGGCCACCCACACCATAGAGTCCCCCGAAGAGGTTGCAGGCACCCTGCGCGATGCATTGAAATACGTGGATGCGGACAAGCTTTACCCCTGTACGAACTGCGGCATGGCACCGCTGCCTCGCGATGTTGCCAAAGGCAAGCTGTACGCCTTAGGTGCAGGAGCGGAGATCATCCGCAAAGAACTCGCGGGCCACTCGGCCGCCGCCTAAGTGCGCCCAGCCAAGCCGCCCCTTCAGAAAAACACGCTTGCCACCCCACGTAGGCAAGCGCATCTCCCCGACCTGTCAAAAGTATGCACAATGTATGACGTTCCCACTCCTCGCTCCATTAATCCACGTGCATTTCGCGACTGTTGCGGGCGTTTTGCAACCGGTGTGACCGTCGTCACCACGCGCACGTTGGACGGTGTACACGGCGCAACCGTCAGCGCGTTTATGTCCGTGTCTCTCGATCCGCCATTGATCGCCATTTCGCTCTCCAAGCGGTCAAAGCTGCGTGAAAAGCTTCGGGGATCTGGCCGGTTCGCCGTGAACATCCTTAGCCATGATATGCGGCAACATGCTTTGCATTTTGCAGGACAAACCTACAGTCAAATGGAAAACCTCTTTGAGGACGCGGAGGGCCTTGCCACTTTACGCGGTGCATCAGCTGTTTTAAGTGCGGATATAGCCAATGAATGGGATGCCGGGGATCATACGATTTTTCTTGGGGCTGTTACCCATTTGAGATGCGATCAAGCCGCGCGGCCATTGGTTTATCACGCCGGGGACTTTGGAGATTTTCGCTGATATTTGGCCGGGTGCCACGTTCGATCTGTGGCATATTCTATCTCGGCATCGACACCGATCTCAGGTTCCCTTTCTACGCCAATGAACAAGGCGAAAAGCTCGCTTGAGGCTGACGAAAGCCATTGTCATCTTTAAGGCGAACGGCAGCTCAGTCCTGCGGCCTGAGAATTTGTCCTCTTGTCTAGCTGCATCTACCATAAATGGCCAAGTTCAAAGCCGCACTGCGCCACGCCAGACAATGCACCCGCAGATTTCTACGTTGCATAAACAGTTTTGCCGCAACTACTCTGACCCGAACCGGGGCCCAACCGGCAAAGCTGTCTCGCGATATCGCGCCCTTAAGCTGACCTGTCAGGCCTGCCCATCCAAAGCCAAGTGCTGTCCCACCGCCGACGCACGCAAGATCACTCACGAAGAATACGAAGATGCCCGTCAGGTCGCCCGCGACATTGCCAAAACAAAGCAATATGCGATCTCGATGCGACTACGAAAGAAGGTGGAAATGCTCTTTGCCCACCTCAAACGCATCCTCGGGTTGGGGCGGCTCCGATTGCGCGGTCCATGCGGCGCAAACGATGAATTCCTCCTCGCCGCCACCGCCCAAAACCTCCGCAAACTGGCGAAGATCTTTCCTGCACCGCAGCAAACGCGCAAAGCCTGATCAGAAAGGTACTCGCGCTTTGTTTGAAACGCTATTTTCTGCGCCAGCAACACGTTGTTTTTCCACAGAATCAACTGAAAGCGAAACCCTTCGCTGCGGCCTGCGCGAACGGTTGCTTCGCCTAGAGTTGTTTACCCGTATCACATGAAGACTCTGTTGAAAGCCCTACCGTTTCGAATTCGACTAAGCCATGTGCGATGTGTCTAAAATTACGGGCTGCAATTTGGTCGAAACGATCCCAAATCAGTTTTTTGCACTCGATTGTTTCACAAGCAATGTACCCAGTTCCGTTCTCTGTGTAGCTTTGGCTGCCTTCCGGGGTTAAAAAAGAAAATGTCAACCCAAACCTATATGTTGACGGTGGCCTTCCTATATACCCAATATGGTGTTGCTTCGGTTCCTTCGATTCTACTCGAAGGCTAAGAGGGAAGCCGGTGAAAATCCGGCACTGCCCCCGCAACTGTAAGCGGTGAGCAAGGTTGAACACGCCACTGAAAGTGCTGCTTTCGGGAAGGCCAGCCAAGCATAGATCCGCGAGTCAGGAGACCTGCCGTCAGCACAAAAAAGACCACGAACGGAGGGTTCGGGGGCGTGCAATGGGTTTGTCCTGCACTGTGTCCTCGACTTTGACAACAGAAAACAGAAAGAGGACAGATGAGCATCATCGTTTATTCCAAACCCGCTTGCGTACAATGCACTGCCACAACACGTGCACTAGATGCTAAAGGCATCAGCTACGATGTAGTGGATTTGACCGAAGATACCTCCGCGCTGACCCGTGTGACTGAACTGGGCTATCGCCAAGCCCCGGTAGTGGAAGCCAACGGAGCACATTGGTCTGGCTTCCGCCCAGACATGATTGCCCGTTTGGCCTCCTAACGTGGCGGGCCGCGATCCGGCACTTGTCTATTTCTCGTCCGCTTCTGGCAACACACACCGCTTTGTGACGCGGCTCGGTTGGGTTTCTATGCGCATCGCGATAGAGCCGGAAGCGCCGCTGCCGACGGTGGATGTGCCTTTTGTTTTGGTGTGTCCGACCTATGCGGATGGACAAGGCAGAGGAGCGGTGCCCAAACCGGTGATCCGGTTTCTCAATGACCTGCGGCGGCGCAGGCACATTTGTGGCGTGATCGGTACAGGCAATCGAAACTTCGGTACGACCTACGCGCTTGCGGGCCGCATCATCTCTGAAAAATGCAACGTGCCGCTGCTCTACACTTTGGAGCTGGCAGGCACTGAAACGGATATCGCCCGCGTCACAGACGGGCTGCGAAAATTGGGGGGCAACCTATGCTCGACCGTGAGCTGAGCACTTTGGACTATCACGCTTTGAACGCGATGCTGAACCTTTATGACGGGGACGGCAAAATCCGATTTGACGCTGACCGCATGGCGGCGCGCCAGTATTTCCTGCAGCACGTCAACCAGAACACAGTGTTCTTCCACTCGTTGGAGGAAAAGCTCGGCTATCTTGTCAGCGAAGGCTACTATGAAGAGGCGGTGTTGGATCAGTACTCCAAGAGCTTCATGCGCAAGATCTGGGATGAGGCGTATGCAAAGAAGTTCCGCTTCCCGACCTTCCTTGGAGCGTTCAAGTATTACACATCCTACACGCTCAAAACCCGTGACGGGCAGCGGTTTCTAGAACGCTATGAAGACCGCGTCGTGATGACATCTCTGACATTGGCGCGTGGCGACGAAGCGCTGGCGATGTCCTTTATGGAGGAAATTCTTGAAGGCCGTTTCCAACCTGCGACACCGACTTTCCTGAACGCTGGCAAAGCCTCACGTGGGGAGTTGATTTCCTGCTTCCTACTACGGCTGGAAGACAACATGGAAAGCATCGGCCGAGGCATCAACTCGGCGCTGCAACTATCCAAGCGTGGTGGCGGTGTGGCGCTGTTGTTGACCAACATCCGCGAACACGGCGCTCCGATCAAAGGCATTGAAAATCAATCGTCTGGAGTGATCCCGGTCATGAAGCTGCTCGAAGACAGCTTCTCCTACGCCAATCAGCTCGGCGCACGTCAGGGGGCCGGTGCGGTCTATCTGAACGCCCACCACCCAGACATCATGCGCTTTCTCGATACCAAGCGTGAAAACGCAGATGAGAAAATTCGCATCAAAACCCTGTCGCTTGGCGTCGTGATCCCGGACATCACCTTTGAGTTGGCCAAGAAAAACGCGGAGATGTATCTGTTCTCTCCGCATGATGTGGAAAAGGTTTATGGCGTGCCGTTTTCCGAGATCTCGGTCACCGAGAAATATGAGGAAATGGTCGACGATAAACGCATTCGTAAATCCAAGGTGAACGCGCGCGAGTTCTTCCAGACAATCGCCGAAATCCAGTTTGAGAGTGGTTACCCTTACGTGATGTTTGAGGACACGGTGAACCGGATGAACCCGATTGCGGGCCGGATCAACATGTCCAACCTGTGTTCCGAAATCCTGCAGGTAAACGAGGCGTCTGAGTTCAATGATGATCTCAGCTATGCCAAAATGGGCAGTGATATTTCCTGTAACCTTGGCTCGCTGAACATCGCCAAAACAATGGATGGCAACGACCTTGGCCGCACCGTGGGTGCTGCGATCCGCGCGCTGACCGCGGTTTCTGAAATGTCGGCTATCGACTCTGTGCCATCTGTGCGCAAAGGCAATGATGACAGTCACGCCATTGGTCTTGGGCAGATGAATCTGCATGGCTACCTGGCTCGGGAACGGGTGCACTATGGCAGCGCTGAAGGTGTGGAATTCACGTCGGTCTATTTTGCTGCTGTGGCCTATCATGCGATCCGAACGTCCTGTGACCTTGCCAAGGAACGTGGCACAAGCTTTAAGGGCTTTGAGTGTTCCAACTATGCCTCTGGCGTGTTCTTTGACAAATACACCGACCGCGACTGGTTGCCCGAAAGCGAAACCGTCAAAATGCTGTTTGACGGTGTTGACCTTCCAACGCGGGAGGATTGGGCGGTTTTGAAAGCCGATGTGATGAAACACGGGTTGTTCAACCGCAACCTTCAAGCTGTGCCGCCGACCGGTTCGATCTCCTATATCAACAACTCGACCTCCTCGATTCACCCGATCGTGTCCAAGATCGAGATCCGTAAAGAAGGTAAGATCGGCCGCGTCTACTACCCTGCCGCCTTCATGAACAATGAGAATCTGGAATACTACCGTGACGCCTATGAGATCGGCCCCGAGGCTCTGATCGA
Organism: Epibacterium sp. ABZ3_068; assembly: GCF_056159265.1. Taxonomy (NCBI): domain Bacteria; kingdom Pseudomonadati; phylum Pseudomonadota; class Alphaproteobacteria; order Rhodobacterales; family Roseobacteraceae; genus Epibacterium; species Epibacterium sp. ABZ3_068. The sequence goes on along the minus strand of NZ_JBSWUV010000001.1, from coordinate 1,818,641 downwards.
CACTTATGCGGCGGCCACCGAGCATGTGGATCAGGGCCTGTCGCTGACCTTGTTCTTCCCGGCAGAGGCCACAACCCGCGACATAAACAAAGCCCAGATCTATGCTTGGAAGAAGGGCATCAAGACCGTCTACTACGTGCGCCTGCGCCAGGAAGCCCTAGAGGGCACCGAGGTTCAGGGCTGCGTATCCTGCTCGCTGTGATCGGAGAGAAACATGAAAGACCTGACTGAGACCCAGATCACCCGCGCGATCAACTGGAACCGGATGGACGATGAGAAGGACCTAGAGGTCTGGAACCGCCTGACCGTAAACTTTTGGCTGCCGGAGAAGGTGCCGCTTTCCAACGATATCCCAAGCTGGGCGACTCTGACCGATCAGGAAAAGCAGCTTACCATCCGTGTTTTTACCGGCCTAACGCTGCTGGACACTATCCAGAACACCGTTGGTGCGCCGTCGCTGATGCCCGACGCTGTCACACCGCATGAAGAGGCTGTGTTGACCAACATCGCTTTTATGGAAGCTGTGCACGCGCGAAGCTATTCTTCGATCTTCTCGACGCTATGCTCCACTAAAGAAATCGACGAAGCCTTCCGCTGGTCCGAAGAAAATCCGCACTTGCAGGCCAAGGCGCGAACCATTCTCGACACCTACGCGCCGGGCAACGACCCACTGAAGCGCAAAATCGCCAGCGTGTTTCTGGAAAGCTTCCTATTCTACTCCGGCTTCTACCTGCCGATGTATTGGTCAAGCCGTGCCAAGCTGACCAACACCGCTGACCTTGTCCGCCTGATTATCCGCGATGAGGCTGTGCATGGCTATTACATCGGTTACAAATTCCAGCGAGGGATTGAGAAACTGGAGGAAGTAAAACAGGCAGAACTGAAAGACTATGCCTTTTCACTGATGTTTGAGCTGTACGGCATTGAAAACGAATATACCGAAGAGCTCTATGACGAGCTTGGGCTAACTGAGGACGTGAAGGTCTTCTTGCACTACAACGCAAACAAGGCCCTGCAAAACCTAGGCTTTGAGGCACTGTTCCCACCAGAAGTGTCTGAGGTGAACCCGGCGATCTTGGCGGCGCTCAGCCCGGATAGCGAGAACCATGATTTCTTCTCTGGCTCCGGCTCGTCTTATGTGATCGGCAAGGCCGTTGCGACGGAAGACGAAGACTGGGATTTCTAACGTCCAACGGCAGGCTTTGCATCGTGCGTGATTGGTACAGAGCGCTTGGCGTGCGATTGGTTGTTCAACCGGCTGTCCCACGACACGCAGACAAATCTGCTTGGCGATTGCGAAGAGGAGGTCTCTGAACTGTGCGAAGAACCACAAACCGAGTTTGTGTCGTCGTGTCGGGCGTTGCTGTGCTGCTCCTACAAGAGTGGCAGATACATGATATCGTTTCGACTACCGTTCTGATCTTGGGTGACTTGTCGATCTTGCAGGCATAACGAATGGCCGGTTCCGTGACGGGAAGTAAGGCCCCAGAGTGCCGGTAAGCTAACGAGACACCGGGGGCAAAGCCTCAAGAAACCGCATCGGCTGCCCTTTACCTGGGGTTTTCAATTCGCCCTGCCACATCACGGTATGGCCGCGCACCACGGTTCCGACCGGCCAACCGGTGACACTCTCACCGTCGTAAGGGGTCCAGCCTGCCCGTGAGGCGATCCAATCATTGGTGATGGTTTCGCGACGTTTGAGATCCACAATTGTCAGATCGGCGTCGAAGCCCACGGCAATGCGCCCCTTTCCCGCGATCCCGAACAGACGATTGGGGCCGGCACTGGTCATGTCTATGAGCCGAGCCAAGCTCAACCGGCCTGCGTTGACGTGATCCAGCATGATTGGCACCAGCGTTTGTACACCGGTCATACCCGAGTGGCTTTGCGGATATGGCTGGTCCTTTTCCCCGCGCGTGTGGGGGGCGTGGTCGGAGCCGAGAATGTCGGCCACCCCATTGGTCACGCCGCCCCAAATCCGCGCGCGGTGATCCTTGCAGCGTATCGGCGGGTTCATCTGGGCGTAGGTGCCAAGGCGTGCGTAGGCCGTTTCGTCCAGCGTCAGGTGGTGAGGCGTGACCTCGACACTCGCCACATCCTTGTGATCGGCGAGATAGGCCATCTCCTCTCCGGTCGAGATGTGCAGCACGTGAATGCGTTTGCCGGTTTTATGGGCCAGTGCGATGAGCCGCTTGGTGCAGTTCAGGGCAACTTCGGGCGAGCGCCAGGCCGCATGGCTTGACGGATCCCCGGGAACACGCAGTCCTTTGCGCCGCTCCAGCATACATTCATCTTCGCTGTGAAAGGCCGCGCGGCGTGAAATGGCGTTCAGGATTGATTCGACACCGGCATCGTCCTGCACCAGAAGGGAGCCTGTGGAGGAGCCCATAAACACTTTGATGCCTGCACATCCGGGGAGTTTTTCAAGTTCGGGCAACTCTGCCACATTGTCATGGGTGCCGCCGATGTAGAATGCGAAATCGCAGTGCATGCGGTTGGTTGCAGCCGCGATTTTGGCGTCGAAAGACTCGCGGGTCGTGGTCAGGGGATTGGTGTTCGGCATTTCGAATACGCCTGTCACACCGCCCATAACCGCACTGCGCGAGCCGGTTTCAAAGTCTTCCTTATGCGTCAGGCCGGGTTCACGAAAATGAACCTGTGTGTCGATGACGCCAGGCAGGATGTGCAGGCCTTTGCAGTCCACGACATGATCCGCCGTGTCCGATGCAAGATGGCCGAGGCCCGCAATATGTCCATTGTGTACGGCAAGATCGGCCTCTGCGACGCCGTCGTGATTGGCAATCGTACCGTTTTTGAATATGACATCGTAATGGGCCATGCTTGTCTCGCTTTTTAGTTTTGGTATATGTTGGCAGGCTCACTTGCCCGCTGTATCAGGCGATCAGCAAGAGGATCGTCGCGGGCAATGGCCACGGAGGTCAGGCCCATCTCGGCCAGATGCGACAGCAGCCTGGCTTTCGGATAGGCTGACAAGTCAAGATCCGCAGACGGCAACTTGCGCCGTGTCACAAGATGAACTGTTTCACGGGACGAGCGCAGGAGTGCATCGATACCTATGGGAACTTCTTTTGTGGGCTGCTCGAGGGCAAACAGTTCTGGCTCACCAAGGCGCACACGGTGGAAAAAGCCTGACATCAGGCGTTCTGCCTCTTCCGCGCATAGGCCGACCTGCACCTCAATGCCAGCGCCCCGCAATTTGGCAAAGCCTCCGCCGTGGACACGAGGGTCGGGATCCTGAACGGCACAGACGACTCGGGAGAGACCGGCCTCTATGATTGCATCGGCACAGGGCGGTGTTTTCCCCCAATGACAACACGGCTCCAGAGTGACGTACAGCGTTGCACCTTTTGCTCCGAATCCGGCTAGTTCGATTGCCTTGCGTTCCGCATGAGGGCGGCCGCCGGGATGAGTGGCTGCTTCGGCGACGATCTTGCCATCCCTGACGATCACGCAGCCGACCGGCGGGTTCGGCCAGACATGGCCGCGCATCCTGTCGCCCAGGTTCAACGCCCGCTGCATCCAGAGAAGATCAGAGTTGTGTCGGGTTTGGGGCATCGCCGTAGACGTCTTGGGGGTCAAAGGTTTTGTGGTCTTCCTGAAACGTCAGCGGCTGCCCCGCATCCTTGCCGGCAGGGACCGCACGATAGAAACAGGAGCGATACCCCACATGGCAGGATGCGCCGGACCCGGCGACCTGAACCCGCAGCCAGAGGGCGTCCTGATCGTCATCAATGCGGGCCTCGATCACATTTTGCACAAGACCGGACGTGGCCCCTTTGTGCCAGACGGCTTGCCGTGAGCGGCTAAAGTAATGCGCCTCGCCGCTGGTGATCGTCCGTCGCAGTGCTTCGTCATTCATCCAGCCCAGCATCAGCACCTCGCCTGACACGGCATCTGTTGTGACGCATGGCAAAAGGCCACTTGCGTCGAACTTTGGTGCAAAATCAGTGCCTTCTTCGACTTGCTCGACCGATTTTCGGGGCTGAAATTCCAATTGTGGCATGGCTGTGTCTTGTGCCTCTTGTGATGTGATATGTTATAACATACATTCTTGTGGGTAAGAATGATGGCAATGTAAAGAGGCAAGCATCGTAATGAAGGTCTACATCGTCGCTCAAGATAAGGCGGGTCAACGCGCCGGGATGGCGCTCTAAGCCATGCTGCATCTTTTCAATTCCATGGGGCGTAAGCTCGAAGCTTTCGTGCCTGAAGATCCGAACCATGTGCGAATGTATGTTTGCGGGCCGACCGTTTATTCCTTTGCCCATATCGGCAACGCCCGTCCGGCGGTCGTTTTCGATGTCCTGACAAGGCTTCTGCGGGCAAGGTTTCCAATGTTGACATATGCGCGCAACATTACGGATGTGGATGACAAGATCATCGCTGCGGCATCCTCTGCAGGTGTGAGTTGTGATGATATCGCAGCGCGGTTCACCGAGGCTTATCATGCCGATCTGAGCGCCTTGGGGGTTCTGCCGCCGGATATTGAGCCGCGCGCGACAGGTCATATTTCGGAGATGATCGCGATGATCACCGATCTGATTTCTGCCGGGCACGCCTATGCAGCTGAGGGGCATGTTCTGTTTCATATTCCAAGTTTTCCGGCCTATGGGCTCTTGTCCGGTGCTAACCCTGATGAGATGCTGACCGGAGCTCGGGTTGAGGTCGCTCCTTGGAAGCGCGATCCGCGTGACTTTGTGCTATGGAAACCTTCCGGCGCGGGACAGCCGGGGTGGGACAGCCCGTGGGGCTTTGGCCGTCCGGGGTGGCATATTGAATGCACGGCGATGGTCCGGGCGCATCTTGGGGCGCGGATTGACATTCATGGCGGCGGGATCGACCTGCGCTTTCCGCATCATGAAAATGAAATTGCGCAGGGTACAGAGGCGCGCTTTTGGGTTCATAATGGGCATGTCACCGTTTCGGGAGCGAAGATGTCCAAATCCCTCGGCAATGTGCTTTTGGTACGCGACCTGCTGGCCGACATGCCGGGGGAGGCGATCCGCTATGCGCTGTTGAGCGCTCATTATCGGCAACCTCTGGACTGGACGCCAGAAACCCCGCGGGCCGCGCGGGCGGCGCTTGACCGTCTTTACGGTGCGCTGCGCGATCAGCCGCCATCCTCTGCGCTGGACGAGGATATGGCCCCTGTGATCGCCGCTCTGGACGATGATCTGAACACGTCGGCGGCTTTGGCTGCGCTGCACGCGCTTGCGGGGCAAGTGCATGCGGCGGCCGATCCGCATCGCCGGGCGGAACTGGCGGCAGCTCTGCGCAAAGCCGGGGCATTTCTGGGGCTGCTCGGACAGGATGCGGTTGTCTGGGCACAGGCCGGGGCAGGGAATACGGACCGGATTGAGGCGCTGGTGGCCGAACGCAGCGGTGCCCGTACAGCGCGCGATTGGGCGCGTGCGGATGCACTTCGCGATGAACTCACAGAACTGGGGATCGAGGTCGAAGATGTGAATGGCGAAAGCCGCTGGAGGGTGCGCGCATGAGAGCCCTTGCTGTCTGGCTTCTTATCCTACCGATCCGGGCCTACAGGTCGTTTCTGTCGCCCTGGCTTGGCCATGCCTGCCGGTTTCAACCCAGCTGTTCCGCCTATGCGATCGAAGCGCTGGAAACCCATGGTCCTCTGCGCGGTCTGTGGCTGTCCGTCTATCGTATCGCGCGTTGCAATCCATGGGGCGGCTCTGGTTACGATCCGGTGACGCAACACAGGGCATCGGTACATTCGTCGTCAAAGTAACCCTATTAGACAGGGCCGTGTCCTCGGCTACGCCTGCGGGCCGCACCACCCCTGTCGAATAGCATTGCCTCGCCCCCTCCCGCGTTCGCCACGTGGCAGATCAGCAGGAACAGGCGGCTTTGCCGTCTGATCTGCAAATCAGCCCTGATTTTCCGAATGGGAAGTCAGATCAAACGAAACCGCTTGCAGGAGCATGAAATGAGGAAATTGGGTCAGTTTGTGACGCAAAGGTCAAAGTTGTCTGACGTTCAACACAGACAGAATGGCGGACCGAGGAGGATTCGAACCCCCGACCCCTTGATTCGTAGTCAAGTACTCTATCCAGCTGAGCTATCGGTCCATTCTGCCGCAGATCCATAGGGAAAACCCGGTTCTGCCGTCTGACGCCCCCTATCCGCGTCATTTCAATCGCCTGGAATTGCGATCAGAGGGAAGTGGCGGACCGAGGAGGATTCGAACCCCCGACCCCTTGATTCGTAGTCAAGTACTCTATCCAGCTGAGCTATCGGTCCACTGTGGAGCCGGGGTTTAAAGCGAGCCGACAGGAGTCGCAACCCCAAAAACGAAATAAATTACAAAACCGTCCCGCAATTTTCATCCGCCCTGCCAAACAGCCAATCGGCGGTTAAACAATCGCCCCCAATGCACCGTCTCCTTTGGGCAGGATTATCTCAAACGATGTGCCGTCAGCACCGGTTCGGTTCAGACGCACCTGACCACCGTGACCCCGCGCCAGCTCCGCTGCAATGGCCAGGCCAAGACCGGAGCCTCCCTTGCGCGTACCGCCCTGAAACGGCGTAAAGAGGTTCTCCTGCGCTTTCATCGGCAGGCCGGGGCCTGTGTCAACAACCTGGATACACCAGTCAGAGCCAATTTCCCCGGCTTCGATCAGCACTTCGCCGTCCTTGCCAGTGGCAGCAATCGCCTGACGGGCATTGCGGACCAAATTCATAATGACGCGGAACAATTGTTCAGGATCCGCGCGGACCACCAGATCACCTGGCACTTTTGAGGCGATGGAGACCAGCCCGCTGTCCTCGGCCAGGGTCTCACCGGCGACGACGTCATCTACCACAGTGTGCAGGGGAATCATGGTCAGCGTCGGTGCCGGTTCTTCTGCGCGGCCAAAAGCCAGCGTGCCTTCGCACAAGGACACAGCGCGGGTGATCGAGTTGACCAGCTTGGGCGCAAGGCGGCGCACCGTTGGATCTTCGCTCATCTCGATCCGATCGGTGAACAGCTGCGCGGAGGTCAGTATGTTGCGCAGATCGTGGCTGACCTTGGCCACGGCGCCGCCAAGCTGGGCGAGGCGTTCACGCTGTTTCAGGGCATGCGTCAACTCCACCTGCATCTGCTGCAAGGCCTCCTCGGCTTCGCGCAGCTCCACCACGCGGGCATGAGGCGTGATAATGCCGCGCGCGTCCTCGGGGGCCTGAGCGTAGCGCTGCATATAGCCAACCACCCCTTTGATGGGGCGTACCAGAAGAAGCCGCACCGCCCAGAACAGCAGGATGGCCGTAAACACAGAGATCACCGCGGACAGAACCAGAATGCGCAGGCCATAATCCAGCATCGCCATACGCAGAGGCTGGGTTGCAATGGTAATCTCAATCAGCAGCCCCGCATCCCGGACTGGTTCGCCAATGACCCGGATGACCTCGTTCTGGCTCCTGACCAAACGCATCATCGCATCACGGATAAGCACCATCGCAGTGGCATCACGCAGATCAAAAGTTTCCGCAATCGGCTCTGGTATCGGTGAGGCTAGCATCAGCTGGCGCAGCTTGTCCCGTCGCAGCACAACGTTATAGACGCCGGCATTCTGCAACAGTTCGGCTTCCAGCTCTGTATCCAGCATATCATCCGCCAAAAGCGCCAGCGATGCGATCTGCGCGCGCTCCAACCGGTCCTGCAAGTACTCTTGGCGAAAACGAGCAATGGATGGGACAAAGATCAGTACCTCGGCCAGCATCACAAAGACCGTGGTCAGGATCAGAAATCTTCCTGAAAGCGTATTGAGCATTCTGCTCCCTTTGGTCCTGTCTTTAAATTCAGGGAATCCATCGCTGAACAAACCCTACCATGCGCTTAACAAACGGACTTTCAAATAACTTTGGAGAGAAATAGGCCCCCGCGACCCGTTTGTTAAGTTCCGATACTGTTGGATAGGGCGCTATCATTGCCGCAATCTGGCTCATCTTCATATTATTTGCCAGAGCCATAGACCACAGCGCGCATTGTTCCCCGGCCTGATGTCCCGCAAGTGAGACACCCACAGGCCGCCCTTTGACCACCATCACTTTGATCAGCCCTTTGGTCTTACGCTCTGCTATGGCGCGGTCATTGTGGTGATATTCAAACCGCGCGACCTCCAGTTTGGTCCCGTAGGCCTCGCGCGCCTGGGCTTCGGTCAATCCGATCTGCGCCAGTTCGGGATCGGTATAGGTGGCCCAGGGGATATGATTGATCTTCGCCTTGGAGGGCATGCCAAACAGCGCGGATTTGATGATCACGCCAGCATGATAACCCGCCACATGCGTGAACTGCAGCCCGCCTGCCACATCACCGATCGCATAGACTTTCTTGTTTGTGGTCTTCAGGCTGTCATCGACCTTGATCCCGGTGCGCGTTGTTTCGATCCCGGCGGCATCGAGGTTCAATTTGTCGATATTGGGTGAGCGACCAACCGCTATCAGAAGATGCGACCCCTTGTAGGTCGCGCCATCCCGGGTCAGAACCTCAATCGCACCAGCCTCGCCCCGGACTTCGGCGGCCATTGCGTTTTCGACGATCTCAACCCCTTCAGCGCGCAGACACTCCAGCACCACAGCGGCCATTTCAGGATCGTCTTTCCCCAGCGCCTTGGCCCCTTCAAGCACGGTAACCTTACACCCAAGACGCACATGCGCCTGGGCCATCTCCAACCCGATGGGGCCGCCGCCGATGATCAACAGATGCTCTGGCTGATCTTGCAGGTCAAACAGTGTTTCGTTGGTTTCATAGGGCACGCTGTCCAGCCCCGGGATCGGCGGAACAAGCGGCGAGGAGCCGGTTGCGATCACCACCCGACGGGCGGTGATACGGTGCGCGCCTGCCTGAACCTCCGTTGCCGACACAAACCGGCCAAATTCGCGGATCACCTTGACGCCAAAGCCCTCGAACCGTTCCTGGCTGTCCATCGGTTCAATCTGGGCAATCACCTCATGCACATGTGCCTTGGCGGCTGCATAATCCACCTGTGGCTGTTGATCCGCCACTCCAAAGGCCGCCGCATGGGCCTGACCATAAGCCGCCTTGCCCGCTGCCAACAGCGCCTTGGACGGGACACAACCAAAGTTCAGGCAATCCCCGCCCATTTTGTGCCCTTCCAGAAGGATCACACTTGCGCCCATCTGGCTGGCTCCGGCGGCAACGGACAGCCCCCCGGAGCCGGCACCGATTACCAGTATATCGCAGGTCAGTTGTTCCATCGCCTTACTCCGCCTTATCCGACACGCCTTGACCGGATGGGCCTTGGGCGCCCCCCTTCCCGCACGGCGGGCGAATGGCTTTGATCACAATAGGCATTGCCGCCAGGACACACAGGCCCAGAATCGGGCCAATTACATGTGGCTCCCACAGGAGGCTGAGATCAGGTTCATCACCGCGGTCAAAAACCTCTCCCATGCCGACACCGATCCAGGTGAAAACGACACCGCCGGGAATGATGCCCACAGCAGTGGTCCACAGGAAATTGCGCAGCTTTACCCCAACCAGCGCAGGCAGCAGATTGGCGACAAAGAAGGGCACCGCAGGAACCAGTCGCAGTAGCAACAGAACCTCAATCTCGTTCTGGCGCAGGGCGTTCTTCAGACTTTGGACCCGCCCGCCAGCGTTTTCGATCTTGGCGTTCAGATATGTGCCCAGCCCCCAGCGCGCCGCCAGAAAGATACCTGTGGCCCCGATCGTGGCCGCCACCACATTGGCAAAGGTGCCTGCCGCAAGCCCGAACAGGAACCCGCCCGTAACCGAAGCCACCGCAGCGCCGGGCAGTGAGAAGGCCACAATCGCCACATAGATCGCCATAAACAGCCCCAGCATGGTCAGGAAGTTCTGATCCCGAAACGCCACCAGCGCCTCGCGGTTGTCGCGCAGCGTGTCAAAACTCAGATAGTCTTTCAGCGTCATGGCCCCGATTACGGCCACCGCCAGAACTGCAATCAGCGGCAGGTGACGTGTAAGCCCGCCCTTCCTGGTCGGGTGCGTTTGGGCTTCGGTTGTGTCGCTCATGGCGGTCCTCATCGCTTGGCTGGGATGATCTGGCTCATCTTGCTTGGAGTGGGTCATAGTTGGTGTTTACTGTGCTACGTGCTAAATATGTCCAAAGCGAGAGGCGCGCGCTCTGCCTCACGCCCCCTTGATCCCTGCTTTCCATTTCGTGAGATATGCAACAGTTTACCGGGTCTTGGGGGCGTTGGAGGCGGTATTTTGAAACCTTTTTGACAGAAATATTGCAGTTTTGCGGGGATTCCCGAAAGAAGCACGGGAAAGGGGTTTGACTTGGGACGCGATCACTTCTAAAGACCGGGCTTCGAGATTGACCCCGGGCGTGTGTGATTCCGCACTGTTCCCGCAACGAATATGGAGACCGGAGCGATGAAACGCACCTATCAGCCTTCGAACCTGGTTCGCAAACGCCGCCACGGCTTCCGTGCGCGCATGGCCACCAAGGCAGGCCGCAAGATCCTGAACGCACGCCGCGCACGTGGCCGCAAGTCGCTGAGCGCGTAATTCTACGCCATTGGTGACGTCCGTCAGGAACGGAATTGAAACCGCCGGAGGCTCCCATGGACGATGATCACATCGCAGGGAATACGCCTCCGGCGGTTTCCGTTTGCGCTGAAGCCAGCGCCAAAGAGGTCAAGAACCTGGGTGGCGTGGAGATCATCACCAAACGCAGTGACTTCCTGCTGGCTGCCCGAGCCAAACGTCAGGGCACCAAGGCGATGATGCTGCAAGGGCGCAACCGCGGCGATGACAGCCCTGCCCGGGTTGGTTTCACCTGCTCCAAAAAAGTCGGAAACGCCGTGGCCCGGAACCGCGCCAAACGCCGCTTGCGGGAAATCGCCAGGCTGATCCTGCCGCAGTATGGGCGCCGCGGCTGGGACTATGTCTTGATTGGCCGCGCCGAGGCCACCGCGACACGCGATTTTGACAGCCTGCAACATGACCTGATCTACGCCCTGAAAAAGATACACGGCTAGCGCGAAGCCGACGCGCGCGCATTTGCCCGTGGTTCTCCCGCCCGTGTCGGAGGCTTCACAGAAGCCGCCGCCCCCGGTGGGCCCAGCGCCGCTGACGCGGCGCGGATTGCGCTGCTGACGTTCTGCGCCTATTGAACAGGGCATGACACCTTTGGCCTTTGTCCTTTCCCTGCCCGTGCGCGCCTATCGGCTGATCTTCAGCCCTTGGGTTGGGTTTAACTGCAGATATCAACCAACGTGTTCGGCTTATGCGCTGGAAGCCCTGGAAAAACACGGCGCCATTAAAGGCAGTTGGCTGACCCTGCGCCGCATTGGGCGTTGCCACCCTTTTGGTGGCAGTGGTTTTGACCCGGTTCCTGACAATGAGACCCCAAAGGGCTGCAGCTGCCAGGGTCACAGTCACAGCCACGACCAGAAGTGACCTATTGTTTTTCAAAGACCAGCGTCACCTCACCCAAGGTTACCCCGAAGCGGCTGACATAGGCACGATTGAGAAGACGCCCGTCTTCCAGAAGCCACATCCAATCGTCAAACTTCACATTGAGCGTTCCGCCATTCGGCTTGGGCAGTGCAAACCCATACCGCCAGTTGAACGTATCTCCCCGCTCTTCTCCCCATGCAACACCGCGAACCCCATCTGCAGTTCCTGTCCAAGTCTGATCCTTTACAACAGCGCCGGTCTTCTCCAGCGTCCAGACCCGCCTTTCTGTCTGTCCGTCAGAGTAGAAAAACCGTTCATCCAGCGTTAAGAACGTCCCATCCCAAGTGCCTGCAATCTCAACCTTGAAGCGGCGACGGATCGTTCCGAAACGATCCTGAAACTGCCCATAGGCAATTGTTTCACCCGCAAAATACTCTTCCAGATTCAAATCCCTCGGGCTGAGCTTCTCATCCGTCAGTGCAGGTTTTCCGCAACCGGCCAAAAGGCCAATCCCCAATAGTCCAAATACGCGTAGAATCGATCTCGGCATCGCAGTCTCCTGTTGTGAGCGCACTTGCCCTACAGAGTGCATACGGGCCGCTGAGCCACCTGGATCACTGAGTCTCGCGACGGATAACGCGCCTTTTGTCTTGGCAAAACCGCATACCTCGGCTACGGGGGCGCACATGCTTGATGATGATCTGGACGAAATCCACCCGCTTTTTGCCGGAGCCCCTGCCACAACTGCGTTCAAGAAACTGCGCAAACGGATCGTGCGGAACACGCGCGAGGCGGTGGAGCAGTACGGCATGGTGGAAAAGCGCGACGACGGCAGCCGCCCCAAATGGCTGGTCTGCCTGTCCGGCGGCAAGGACAGCTACACCATGCTGGCGGTCTTGTATGAGCTGCAATGGCGCGGCCTTCTGCCGGTGGATTTGCTCGCCTGCAACCTGGATCAGGGGCAACCGGGATTTCCAGCCACTGTGCTGCCAGAGTTTTTGGAAAAAATGGGCGTGCCAAACAGGATCGAATATCAGGACACCTACTCCATTGTGATGGACAAGGTGCCTCAGGGACGAACATACTGTGCGCTTTGCTCCCGTCTGCGTCGCGGCAACCTGTATCGGATTGCACGTGAAGAAGGCTGTTCTGCGGTTGTACTCGGTCACCATCGGGACGACATTCTGGAAACCTTCTTTATGAACCTCTTTCACGGGGGACGGCTGGCCACGATGCCACCCAAACTGGTCAATGAGGAAGGTGATCTTTTTGTCTATCGTCCACTGGCCCACGTGGCCGAAGCCGATTGCGAAAAATTCGCACGTGACATGAATTATCCCATCATTCCCTGTGATCTATGCGGCAGCCAGGACGGGCTACAGCGCCAACAGGTCAAACAAATTCTGGACCAGTGGGAATCAAACAGTCCCGGACGCCGACAGGTGATGTTCCGGGCCCTCATGAATGCGCGCCCGTCCCATTTGCTTGACCCCAAGCTGTTCGATTTCGTTGAGCTGACCACAAAAAAAGCGGAGAATTTGACTGAATCTGAAGAGATTCCCGCTCTGCGTTAAAGGTTCAGTCAGAACAGCCCCCCTAGTGTGGACCCAAGCCGTTTAGAAGGTGAAAGGTCCGCAAATGAATACGTCGAACTCAGGCATGCTAGCAAAACTGCGTAATGCGCTGGCGCCTGTCCTATTGGGTCCCCCTGTGCTGGCCTTTTTGCCTGCCGTGACGTTGGGAACCTATTGGATGGGGGGCGAGTACGCATTGCTATGCGCCGCACTGGGTCTGCCACTCTTCTTTGCCGGCATCGGCATGTTCTCCCGCAGCGGCAATGTCCCGCAGGATGCAACGACCGGCCTTGTGCTGCGCGACGGGTTTGAAATGATCGCCCATGATGTATTCAACGCATCCGGTCGAAAGGGACAGAACTCCGCTGTCTTTGTTATCGAGATCGAACAGTTTGACGAACTCGAAAGCGAATATGGCTCCCAGTCAGCCGAAACCGTCCTGCGTGAGCTTGGTCAGCGTCTGCGTGACGCTACACGGACCCGCGACTGCATCGCCCGCATCGCGGACAATAAATTCGCAATTTGCCTCAGTCCAATGCCGCATCTGGATCTGGAGCTGTGCATTCAACTGGCAAGCCGATACCAGACAAAACTGGAAGAACCGATTTCGCTGGATGGCATATCGGTTTACCTGACCTGTTCTATCGGCTTCTGCAGCCGACGCCACGCTCCGGAAGACCAGGCCGACGCCTGGATTGGGGCGGCTTTTGCGGCTTTGGAAGAGGCAAAGCACAACGGCCCATCTGGAATGCGTGCCTATTCGGCGGAGCTGCACCATCGCACCAATCGCCGCCGCAATTTGCATGGCGAAGTTGTCCAAGCGCTCGAAAGCGGACAGATCCAAGCTTGGTTCCAGCCGCAGATCAGCACGGACACCGGCCAGATATCCGGGTTTGAGGCCCTCGCGCGTTGGGTCCATCCGGTCCACGGAATGATCCCCCCCAGCACCTTTCTTCCTGCGCTCGAGGATGCGGGCCTGATGGAACGGCTGAGCGAGGTGATGGTCTATCAGGCATTATCCGCAATCAAGGCCTGGGATGCTGCTGGTGTATCCGTACCGCAGGTGGGTGTGAACTTTGCCGCAAACGAACTGCGCAAACCCGGACTTGTGGAACGTATCAAGTGGGACCTGGAACGTTTTGGCCTGGAACCTCAGCGCCTGTGTATCGAAGTCCTTGAAACCGTCGTCAGTGATGCACCTGATGATATGATCGTACGCAATATTGTCGCCCTGGGTGAACTGGGCTGCGGTATCGACCTGGATGATTTCGGCACCGGCCATGCCTCTATTGGCGCAGTACGCCGCTTCAAGGTCCGCCGCATCAAAATTGACCGCTCTTTTGTCACCAAATCGGACCGCGATCCCGAGCAACAGAAAATGGTTGGTGCAATCCTCACCATGGCGGAACGGCTGGAGCTTGAGACATTGGCCGAAGGGGTGGAAACTGTCGGCGAACACGCGCTGCTGGCTCAGCTGGGCTGCGGCCATGTACAAGGCTACGGCATCGGCCGCCCCGTCCCCTTTGACCAGACGCTGGACTGGATCTCTGCACATCTGTCCAAACTTAAAGAACCGCCGGCAATTGGTGGCAACGGATAATATCCTTCGATTTTACCCCTTTTAATCCGAGAAACCGGCGAATAGGGCCCGCGGATCGTCGCGGCGGCCCGGTTTCCACTTGACCTTTGGGAGCCATGTCTGTTGAACCACCCTGTCATTTGCATGCACGAGGTGGCGGTCCCACATGGACGATCAGAATAAAAATCTTCTTCTAGCAACCGCACTCAGCGCCGTGGTGCTGCTCGGTTGGTACACTTTTTTTCCCCCGCCCGCGGAGGAACCCGCGCCGACGGAGCTCGCTCAGTCAGAGTTGACGCCGCCGGCAAACGGTCCGGTATCGGCTCCGAGCGCGGTCAGCGCAGACGCAGCTGAAGCCGAGGCGGTCACGACCACAGCTGACACAGAGGACAATGCGCCACGAATTGTGATCGACAGTCCGCGTCTGAAAGGTTCGATCTCGCTCAAGGGCGGCCGCATTGATGACCTTGCACTCAAAGATTATCACGTCACCAATGATCCCACGTCCGACATCGTCAAACTGCTGACACCGGTTGGTCAGGCCAATGCCTATTATGCGCTTTATGGCTGGGCGCCGGGTGCTGGTCTGGGCATCGAAGACGTTCCGGGCGCCAATACGCTTTGGTCCGCACCGGCGGATGTGACGCTGACCCCGGAAACGCCCGTCACGCTCAGCTGGGACAATGGCAAAGGCCTGACCTTTACCCGTACCATCTCGGTTGATGCAGATTTCATGTTCAAAATCGACCAGGCCGTGACCAACGCGTCCGGCGCGTCGGTTGCGCTTGCGCCTTATGGCACGCTGGCCCGTCACGGCCAGCCGGCGGATCTGAAGAACTTCTTTGTTCTGCACGAAGGTCTGGTGCGCGAAGCCGATGGTGAACTGTCCGAAGTCAAATACGACAAGATGCAGGATTTCGACGTCGACCCGCGTGATGGCGCGGCAACCGACTCCATCGCGGTCGAAGACAGTGGCTGGATCGGTTTTACCGACCACTATTGGATGGCGACGTTGATCCCGGCAAATGGTCAGGCTTTCCGTTCAATCGCCAAGTTTGACCCGCGTCGCGATATTTACCAAACCGATGTGGTCATGCCGACTGTAACGCTGGCCGATGGCACATCCGCTGCGACCACCACCCAGCTGTTTGCTGGCGCCAAGGAATGGGCAACCATCAAAGCCTATGAAAAAGGCGGCATCGCGGGTTTCCTTGACAGTATTGACTGGGGTTGGTTCTACTTCCTGACCAAACCGATCTTTGCTGTTCTGCACTGGCTGAACCAGATAATCGGCAACATGGGTATTGCGATCATCGGCCTGACCGTACTGATCAAGGTTCTGGTGCTGCCGCTGGCGTGGAAATCCTACTCCTCCATGGCAAAGATGAAGGAACTGCAACCCGAGCTTGAAAAGCTGAAGGAGCGCGCAGGCGACGATCGCCAGAAGATGCAAAAGGAGATGATGGAGCTCTACAAGAAGGAGAAGGTAAACCCGGCCGCAGGCTGTCTGCCAATCCTGATTCAGATCCCGATCTTCTTCTCGCTCTACAAGGTGATCTTTGTCACGTTGGAACTACGCCATGCACCTTTCTTTGGCCCGTTCCAGGACCTGTCCGCACCGGATCCGACATCGCTGTTCAACCTGTTTGGCGCCCTGCCCTGGGCCTCCCCGGCACCGGACAGCGTCCTTGCGCTGGTCTTCATTGGAGTTCTGCCGATCCTTCTGGGTATTTCCATGTGGCTGCAGCAGAAACTGAATCCGGCACCAACAGATCCGACCCAACAGATGATCTTTGCCTGGATGCCATGGGTCTTTATGTTCATGCTGGGTGGTTTTGCGTCCGGTCTGGTGGTTTACTGGATTGCGAACAACACCATCACCTTCTGCCAGCAGTACATCATTATGCGCAGCCACGGGTTCAAACCGGATGTATTTGGCAACATCAAAAGCAGCTTTAAGCGCAAGGCGAAATCGGAGACCGAATGAGCCACACAGTTACAGAGATCTGGCGTCACACGATCAAAGCACACGGTCGTGAGTCGTTGGAGCAGGTAACCCTGACCGCCGGGCAAGCTTTGCCCGGCGATCGTCTTTGGGCGGTTGCGCATGAGGAGGCCAAAGATGTGGATGGCTCTGAATGGGCGCCCTGCCGCAACTTTACCCGCGCGGCCGGCTCGCCCCAACTGATGGCCATTGCCTCGCGCTTTAACGAAAAAACCGGTGAGCTGACGCTGACCCATCCAACCGCCGGGCAAATCACCTTTTTGCCAGATGGCAATGCGTCCGGTTTTCTGGAGTGGGTTCGCCCCCTGGTGGCGGAAAACCGTCCGGCGCCCGCCCGCATCGTCCGCGCCAATACACAGGCGATGACCGATACGGATTACCCTTCGGTGACGCTGGCCAATCTGGCATCACACCGCGCGGTGGAAGATGCCATTGGCACGTCCCTGTCGCGTCATCGCTGGCGTAGCAACCTCTGGTTTGATCTGGGTGACGCCTGGGCCGAAGAAGACTGGATCGGACGCGAAGTCCAGATCGGCAGCGCCGTCTTTGCCGTGCGCGAGCGAATGCAACGCTGTATGGCGACCACCGCCAACCCGGAAACTGGCGAACGCGACGCCGAGACCCTGAAAACACTCAAAGAGAACTTTGGCCACCAGCATTTCTCGGTTGGTGCCGAGGTTGTTCGCCCCGGCGCAATCCAACTGGGCGACCCTGTGAAAGTCCTGTGATGCAGATGCAATTTACCCTGGCCGAAGCGCCGGATGAGATCTCAACCGAAGAAGGCCGCAAGCTGTTTGCGGGCCAGTCCGAGTTTCTGAAAGGCGTGGTGGCCATGGATGGCCTGCCTGAGGCCGACCGAACCGAGGTGTGCTTTGCCGGGCGCTCAAACGTGGGCAAGTCCTCATTGATAAACGCGCTGACCGGAACCAAAGGGTTGGCCCGTGCTTCCAACACGCCTGGACGCACACAAGAGATCAACTTTTTCACGCAGGGCCCCGAGCATTATCTGGTCGACCTGCCCGGCTATGGCTATGCCAATGCGCCGCTGGATGTGGTCGAGAAATGGCAGAAGCTGCTAAAGAAATACCTGTCTGGCCGCCAGAACCTGCGCCGCGCCTTTGTTCTGATCGACAGCCGCCACGGGGTAAAAAAGGTGGATGAGGACATCATGAAGCTGCTGGACACCTCGGCGGTGACCTTCCAATGCGTGATGACCAAAGCCGACAAGGTAAAGGCAAAAGAGCGCGAGGCAGTGATCGAGCAGGTCAAAGGCGCGCTGGCAAAACACCCTGCTGCCTATCCTGAGATCGTACTGACCTCGTCGGAAAAAGGCGATGGGATCTCGACATTGCGAGCCATTATCGCCAACCTCCCCTAAGAATGAATCATCTGTCCACATATCTCCTTTTGATTGCCCTGGCTGTTGCCGGGATGATCCCCGCTGGATGGATGCCAGCAGTGGGAGAGGACGGAAAAGTCCTGATGGTCATCTGTACCTCTGAAGGGGATGTGGAACAGTGGGTGGACCTTGACGGGGACACCCCGGACCACGACACGGGCGATCTCGACAGCGACCGCATTTGCCCCTTTGGCGCGCTCAGCCACTCCGCCATGCTGATGGCCGGTCCTGAGCTGCCTCTGGACCTGTCCCCGCGCCGTTCCCCCTGGGCGGATGAGGCATTTACCCACCACAGTGCCGGGTTTCACTGGCGCTATGATGCGCGCGGCCCACCCACACTCTCCTGATATCTTGACCCATTTGTTTTGATTTCACCGGCGCCTACTGAACAAGGCCCGGACCTATTTGGTATGGAGAGTTTTCCGCATGGAACCCCAATTGGCACCTCGCCACCCGCAGTCTGTGGACGCACAAATGCATGATGCGTCCAAACTGTCGCAAAAATTCTATTTCGCCGCCTGGCGCTGGCATTTCTATGCTGCACTTTATGTGGTCCCCTTTATGATCATGCTTGCTGTTACCGGGCTGATGATGATGTTGATCACCCAGTTTGACGGCCGCGACGGTGAAAAGATCCAGCTGACAACCATAACCGAGCAGGCGCTACCCTATGATGTGCAGGCTGCCGCCGCGCTTGGCGCCCAGCCCGGAACATTGGCTGAATGGATCGGCCCAAAATCCAACACGCTGGCCACAGTTTTCCGGATCAAGACCGAAGACGGACAGCGTCTGGTTGCCCTGAACCAATACACCGGTGAGGTGCTCAAGGTCTGGGACCGCCGCGCCGGTTGGTACGATTGGGCCGACAATCTGCACGGCTCACTTCTGATCGGCGATACCGGTGACCGGCTGATTGAGATCGCAGCCGGTCTGGGCCTCTTGCTGGTTCTGACCGGGCTTTATATCTGGTGGCCGCGCGGCAACTGGCGCGCTGCTCTTCTGCCCGACTTTTCCGCGCGGCGCCGCGCCCTTTGGAAAAATCTGCACGGGGTGGTTGGGTTCTGGATGTCCGCACTGTTGATTGTTTTCCTGATCTCAGGTCTTGCCTGGGCGGGTATCTGGGGCGGTAAGTTTGTGCAGGCCTGGTCGACCTTTCCGGCGCAGAAATGGGATGCGGTCCCCCTGTCGGACACAACCCACGCCGCACATCTGAACCACGGCCACACCAATGATGTGCCCTGGGCGCTGGAGCAGACGCCAATGCCTGCCTCGGGCTCGGAGGCCGGGATCACCGGCACTGCCGATGGTGAACCGGTTACAGCCGAAACCGTCATCGCCCTGGGACGCGCCTTGGGGATGGAAGGCCGTTTCCGCCTGGCCTATCCCGGCAGCGACAAAGGCGTGTGGACCATCAACCGCGACAGCATGTCATCGGACAGTGATGATCCTTTCATCGACCGAACCATCCATGTGGATCAATACAGCGGAAAGATCCTCGCTGATGTGGCCTATGCGGATTATTCCTGGGCCGGCAAATCCATGGCCGTTGGCATCCCCTTCCATATGGGGCTGATGGGCACGTGGAACTTTGTCCTGAACCTTGTGTTCTGCCTCTCAGTCATCTTCATCAGCGTCTCGGGCATTGTCATGTGGGTAAAACGCCGCCCGAGCGGCGCAGCACGTCTGGCTGCTCCGCCTGTGCCCGCAGACCTACCGTTCTGGAAAGGTGCCCTTCTTGTTGGTCTGTTCTGCGCACTGGCCTTCCCGCTTGTGGGGGTGACACTGCTGGTCGTTTTGGCACTGGACGTACTGTTGCTGAGCAATCTGCCGGTTCTAAAACGAGCGCTTAGCTAACCTTTCGCTCTGCTATGTCGGCCTGTTTCACACCAGGCCGACGGGCACGGATGCTCTGCGTCGACGTCCCTTCCCAGTCAGACCAATGCAGGCCGACTTTGGTGCCCTGCATGACGCTTGCGACAGGCATCCATGCCCGAAACTGGCCCGCAACCCATGCGGTATGCGGGCCTTTTTTAACCTTGGTTCCAAGTCCTTAGGACACGCATAAGTATTTTCAAAAAGATGAAAGCAAATAGCCTCAGCATAGAACAGAGGCATTCTAAGGGAGACTCTTTTTCATCTTTTCCCAAATACTTAAAATCCCACCCCCGCAACAGGCACAGGCGGCGGCGTTTTATACGTGCTGGGCACCGTTCACTTCGATCTCTGCACCCGAAATATAGGAGCTTTGATCGGAACAAAGGTAAAAGATCGCATCCGCGACTTCCGACGGCTGGCCCAGACGCTGCATCGGCAGTTTCTCGACGATTTTATCGGTTCCCGGGCTCAGGATCGCGGTTTCAACCTCACCAGGGGCAATTGCATTGACCCGCACCCCCATAGGGCCAAAGTCATGGGCCATTTCACGGGTTAGCGCCGCCAGTGCGGCCTTGGAGGTCGCATAGGCCGCGCCCGCAAAAGGATGCACACGGCTGCCTGCAATCGAGGTCACATTCACCACCGATCCTTTGGCCGCCGCCAGTTCATCCTTGAGACCACGCGCCAGCACAACCGGGGCAAAGAAGTTCACGTGAAACACGCGCCCCCAATCGGCCAGATCTGTGTTCAATGTGTTCAACCGGCCGCCATCGTCGGCCTTGGGTGAAATGCCCGCGTTGTTCACCAGCGCATCCAATTTGCCATCAATACGCTCTTGAATCAGCCCCACCGCATTGATCGTATCGGCAGGGTCACCCAGATCCAGCTGAACGTGATCCTCGGCTCCGCCACCCCAGGGGCATTCTTCTGGATGGGCCTGACGAGAGCAGGTGATCACCCGCCACCCCTCATTGTGAAACCGGCGCACGGTGGCATGACCGATTCCCCGGCTTGCCCCCGTCAGCAGTAGAGTCTTTTGCCGCATATGGTCTCTCCTGTCTGGAATTATCGGAAATCTACCAATTGCGGGGGGCGCTGCAATGGAATAACGCTCCCGGCCCTTGGCAGCGGTGTGAATTATCCCTAAACCCACCCGTCAAAGGGATGATAGAGCGATGAAGAAACAGGATATGAACCGGGATTGGATTGCTACCGCCGAAACACTCTCCAGCGCATTGCCGTATCTGCAGCGCTATGATGATGCGATTGTTGTTGTCAAACTGGGCGGTCACGCCATGGGCAGCGACGAAGCCATGGACAGTTTTGCCCGCGATATCGTTCTGTTGCGCCAGGTCGGCGTGAACCCCGTGATCGTCCATGGTGGCGGACCAATGATCAACGCGATGCTGGAAAAGCTCCAGATCCAAAGCACATTTGTAAACGGCAAACGCGTCACAGATGCGGCCACCATGGAAGTGGTCGAGATGGTTCTGTCGGGCGTTGTCAACAAGCGGATTGTTCACGCGCTCAACCGTCAGGGTGGTCGCGCCGTAGGGCTCTCGGGCAAGGACGCCAACCTGATTACCTGTGATGTGCCAAACCCTGAGCTGGGCTTTGTCGGTCAACCCGCCGAAATGGATCCCACGGTTCTGAAAAACCTCTTTGACAAGGACATGGTACCGGTCATCGCCCCCATTGGTGTGGGAAGGGATGGGGCCACGCTCAATATCAACGGGGACACAGCTGCCGGCGCCATCGCGCAATGTCTGCAAGCCGATCGCCTGCTGCTGCTGACCGATGTCGCGGGTGTAAAGAACGCCGACGGAGATGTTATCACGGAGCTCAAAGCCGCAGATGTCGAGGCGATGACGGCCGAAGGCGTGATTGCTGGGGGCATGATCCCCAAGACCGAGACCGCTCTTCAGGCGGTGCGCGGCGGGGTCCGGGCCTGTACCATCGTGGATGGCCGGGTGCAGAACGCAGTCCTGCTGGAACTGTTTACTGACCACGGCGCAGGCTCCATGATCCGCGCCTAACCGCACGGATTAGCGCATTAACCTAAATTCATTTTGGCCCCCGGCCTTGGGCTGCTATCCTGTTGGTATTCCTTCGACAGGGCAGCCCATGACGCGTGATCTCTACAGCCGGATTGACGCCGCAGCGCAGGCTGTGGGATTGGTCATCTATGGCGCTTTGCATCCACGCTCGGGACCGGTCACAGGGGGCACTCTGATCCTGCTGGGGGCGGCCGGTGCGTTCTGGCCGCAGCTTCTGCAGGCGCCGGAATGGCAGGACGGCGCGCCGCATCCTGTTGATCGCTGGTCCATACGCATCATCAGCGACCTTGCCCGCCAGTTCGGTGCTGATGTCCACTTCCCTTTTTCAGGCCCGCCCTATGCGCCCTTTGTTGACTGGGCCCTTGCAACAGGGCGCGCCTTCACATCTCCGTCGCAATTTCTGGTGCATGATCAGGTAGGTCTGATGATCTCCTACCGCGGAGCGCTCCACCTTGAGGATGAAATTCCCATACCCCAGCCGCCGCTGGACAGCTCCCCTTGCTTCAGCTGCACCACTTATGCATGCATTAATACTTGCCCGGCGCAGGCAATGGTTGACGGCGGTCCCTATAAGGTGGCAGCCTGCCATAACCATTTGGAAACTAAAGAAGGAACTGAGTGTCTGGACCAAGGCTGCCTGGCCCGTCGCGTATGCCCGTTATCGAACGGAGCAGACCGCACCCCAGCCCAATCCGCGCACCATATGAGGTACTTTCACACGCCATGACCTGCACCCTGATCCTGACCCGCCACGCCAAATCCGCTTGGGACACCAATGCACCCAGCGACCACGCCCGCCCGTTGAACAAACGCGGTATCCGGTCTTCGATCGCACTTGGTGCCTGGCTCAGAGACGGTCGCCATGTGCCGGATCTGGTGATCTCATCCTCGTCGCAGCGCACCCGCGAAACCTATGAGATGATGGAATTGGGCGCACCTGCCACCTTTATCGAACGGCTCTATCACGCCAGTTCAGAGGTGATTTTCCAGGTTCTCCGGGAAGCCGAACACCCCAACGTCATGCTCTTGGGTCACAACCCCGGCTTAGCGGCCTTTGCCCATGCGGTCCTGCACCATGCCCCGGTCCATTCCCGGTTCGAGGATTACCCAACCGGCGCTACGCTGATCGCCGAATTCCCCATCGATAGCTGGAGCGCCCTCAGCTGGAACAGCGGTCGCACTGTCGATTTCGTTGTTCCACGGGAGTTACTGGGGGAATAAGACTGCCTCCGCTGCGCGCCGCACTTGCGCAAAGGGACGGTGTTTCCTAACATCACTCCAGACAGTCACATTCTACAACGGGAGGGCACAAGCTGAACATGCGTATCATCCGCCGACTTCAGCATGGTCCCCGTCTGGCCCTGTAAATCCGTTTACAGGGCGGACCCGAGGCATAATATCTCAATCGGTCTGCTCAAAAGCCGCGCTGCGGCACCTCTATCTATGAGTACTGACTGCGATGACTGTTATGAACATCAACGCCTTGGGCGTAATACTTGGTGAACCCCTCTTTGAAAACCTGAGCCTCACAATTTCAAAGGGCGACCGTATCGGGCTGGTCGCCCCAAATGGACAGGGGAAAACTACCCTGTTGGAGTGTCTGGCCGGTGTTTCTGAACCCACAAATGGCAACATCACCCGTGCCCGCGGTTTGCGGATTGGTTATGTCACGCAATATGTCCCAGAACATGCGCTGAACCAGACCCTCTACAACTGGGTACAAAGCAACCTCCCTCCCGAACAGGCCGAATATGAAAGCTGGCGGGTGGACGTCGCTCTGGGCGAGCTCGCGGTTCCCTATGAGCTGCAGACACGTCTTCTGAAGGAACTCAGCGGAGGCTGGCAACGCACTGCACTTCTGGCCGCCACCTGGATCAGAGAGCCGGATCTTCTGTTGCTGGATGAACCAACCAACCATCTGGACCTGCGCCGCATCGGGCTATTGCAGAACTGGCTGTCAGCCCTGCCGCGGGATGTCCCCGTTGTCATCACCTCTCATGATCGCGCGTTTCTGGACGCAACAACCAACCGGACGCTTTTCTTGCGGGCCGACTCTTCGCGTGTGTTTTCGCTCCCCTTCTCGCCCGCCCGCACAGCCCTTGATGACGCCGATGCGGCTGACCAGCGGCGCTGTGCAAATGATCTGAACAAAGCGGAGCAGTTGCGCAAACAAGCGGCCAAGTTAAAGAACATCGGCATCAACTCAGGCTCTGATCTTCTGGTCACCAAGACCAAGCAGCTCACCGAACGAGCCGAAAGGATTGAAGCCACGGCCAAACCGGCATATCGCGACCGCAGCGCCGGGGAGATCAAACTGGCAAACAGCGGCACACATGCAAAAGCGCTGGTCACGCTGGACAACATTCCAGTGCAAAGCCCGGATGGCCGGATGCTTTACCAGACGGGTCAAAAATGGATCCTACCCGGCGACCGTATTGTGCTCCTCGGAGCCAATGGAACCGGGAAAACACGGCTGGTTGAAATGATCCAGAACGCGCTGAATGGCCACGGCGGGCCTGTCAGATGCGCGCCATCCGTTGTTCCCGCCTATTCGGATCAGCATCTGGCTCAGCTGTCCGGCCACCCGACACCGATGGCCGCAGTCACAGGAAATTGTGCCATTGGAGATCAACGGGCCAGGGCCGTTCTGGCTGGCGCGGGCCTCAAGGTACAGATGCAGGATGCCCGTATTTCTGCCCTCTCCGGCGGTCAGAAGGCACGGTTGGCGATGTTGCTGTTGCGCCTGAAGAACCCGAATTTCTATCTCCTTGATGAGCCGACCAACCATCTGGACATCGAAGGGCAAGAAGCGCTCGAGGCGGAATTGATTACGCATCACCTGTCCTGCCTGCTTGTAAGCCACGACCGCAGTTTCTTGCGAAACGTCGGCAACCGGTTTTGGCTCATCAACCGCGGGAAACTGGAGGAAATCGAAAGCCCTGAACCGTTCCTGACCGGTGAAATGAGCGCCCAACAGACGTAGCCCCGCAGAAACGCCCGCCCCAAACGCCAACCGGAGCGCAAGCGACTAAACCAGAAAGGCCGGGCAAACGCCCGGCCTTCCCGTTTAATAACAGCTGTGTTGCAGATCAATGACCCAGAATCTGGCTCAGGAACTGCTGGGTACGCTCGGATTTCGGATTGTTAAAGAACTCTTCCGGCTCGTTCTGTTCCACGATCTGACCATCAGCCATAAAGATCACCCGGTTCGCTACCTGACGGGCAAAGCCCATCTCGTGGGTCACACAGAGCATGGTCATCCCCTCTTCCGCGAGTTCAATCATGGTGTCCAGCACCTCTTTGATCATCTCAGGGTCCAGGGCCGATGTCGGCTCGTCAAACAACATGATGCGCGGCTTCATACACAGGGAGCGCGCAATCGCCACCCGCTGCTGTTGACCACCGGACAGCATGCCGGGGTATTTATGCGCTTGATCGGGGATCTTCACCTTTTCCAGGAAGTGCATCGCCAGCTCTTCGGCTTCCTTCTTGGGGGTTTTACGCACCCAGATTGGTGCCAGCGTGCAGTTTTCCAGGATCGTCAGATGCGGGAACAGGTTGAAGTGCTGGAAACACATGCCCACTTCCGAGCGGATCTTGTCGATGTTTTTCAGATCCGAGGTCAGCTCAGTCCCATCGACGATGATCTGCCCTTCCTGATGCTCTTCCAGAGCGTTCAGACAGCGGATCATGGTGGATTTACCCGACCCCGACGGGCCGGCGATCACAATCCGTTCGCCCCGGTTGACGGTCAGGTTGATATCCCGCAGCACGTGGAACTGGCCGTACCACTTGTTCATGCCGGTGATTTGAATGGCCACCTCATCCGAGACGGACATTTTCGAGCGGTCGATTTCACGTTCAATTGCCAATTCAGACATGGGTTGAACTCCTTAACGATGATCGGTGGCGAGGCGACGCTCGAGCCACTGCGAATATTGAGAGATGCCATAGCAGACGACGAAGAACAGGAGAGCGGCAAAGCCGTAAAGCTCCCAGTAGACGCCATTCCAATCGGTGGACGCCAGGATCGGGCCCCGGATCATCCCCACCAGGTCGAACATCGAGATAACAGAGACCAGCGTGGTGTCTTTGAACAGACCCACGGCCACGTTCACGATGCCGGGAATGGAGATCTTCAGCGCTTGGGGCAGAATGATCAGACGCATCGCCTGCGCGTAATCCAGCCCAAGACTGTCTGCTGCCTCATACTGACCTTTCGGCAAAGCCGCCAGACCGCCGCGGATCACCTCGGCGATATAGGCCGCCGAGAACATGGTGATCATGATCACCACACGCAGGAAAAGGTCAACATTTGCATCCGGTGGGAAGAAATAGCTCAGCATCACCGAGGCCACGAACAGAAGTGTGATCAGTGGCACGCCCCGAACGAACTCGATAAAGATGACGCAGATCCACTTGATCAGCGGCATATTGGACTGACGCCCCAGCGCCAGCGCAATGCCCAAGGGCACCGACAGCGAAACGCAGGTCACACCCAGCATCATATTCAGCATAAAGCCACCCAGATCCCGCGAGGGAACCGCCTGCAACATGGCATTCTCGGACGCGCCATCCGGGATCAGCGCCCCACCGATGAACCAGATCACAAAGGCCGCAGCGATCGCTCCAAAGAAGCCGATTGCAAAGCTGCCTTTGCCAAAGGTTTGAAACACAATTGCTCCGGCGGCCACACCCAGGAACGCGACAATCGGCGCCAGGATGGTACCACCCCAGATCAGCCAGAAGGCCAGGAAAGGGTAGATCGCGGTAAAGGCCAGCATCTTGCGCGGCAGGTCAAAGAACAGCACCGGTGCGGCAGCAAAAGCCAACAGCACAAAGGCCAGACCCGGACGCCAATATTGATCCGAAGGGTAGTTGAACCCGAACAGAAGCTGGTTCCAACGTTCCGCCAAGACCGAGAAACAGGCCCCAACCTTGCCGTTGAGCACCTCACGACACTCAGACAGGCTGGAGGTGGTCCAGATGCCGTTCCAGATCCAGGGCAGCGCATCCGACAGTACCATGTAGATGACAAGGATCGCAGCAAGGGTCAGGGCACCATTCGCCCAAGTGGAAAACAGGTTCTCCCGCATCCATTTGATTGCCCCTCTTTCGCGCGCCGGAGGCGGCGACTGGGGGATGTTGCCATCGGCGACAAAGGCAACAGAGTTTGTAGTTTGCTCAGTCATCCTCAACGCTCCTTCAGCTTAACTGATGCGTTATAGACGTTCATCACGGCTGAGATCAGCAAGGATGCGGTCAGATAGAACGCCATCAGCAACAGAACACATTCAATCGCACGGCCGGTCTGGTTCAGCGTGATCCCGCCCAATGTGGCCGTGATATCCGCATAACCCACCGCAATCGCGAGGGACGAGTTCTTGGTAATGTTGAGGTATTGAGAGATCAGCGGCGGAATGATAATCCGCATCGCTTGGGGCAGAACCACAAGGTTCATGACCTTGCTGGGACGCAACCCCAGGGCCGCGGCTGCCTCGGTCTGGCCTTTGGACACGGCCTGAATACCAGCGCGGACGTTTTCGGCAATAAAGGCACCAGTATAGATCGACAAAGCAAACCACAGGGCGATCAGCGGGCCGCCAACTTTGATGCCACCTTTGAAGTTGAACCCTTTGAGCTCTGGATATTCCCAGGTCAGCCCCATGGTCAGCATCAGAATAACAAATGGAACCAGCCAGACACCCAGCACCATCGGCAGAGTATTTGGACGCTCACCGGTGTCTTCCTGCTTATGGTTAGCCCAGAGTTTGATCTTGCGCGCAGCAAACCACGAGCCACCAGCAACGAACAAAACCAGCAGCCAGTTCAGGCTCTGATTTGCAAACAGACCGTTCTGGAACCAGGGCATCGGCGTATAGATACCGCGGTTGGTAAAGGCAAACGCATCCAGCACCATGCTCGCCGTTGCATTATCGCCCTTAAAGGCGCGCGGGGCCGGCATGACCGCAGTCATGATCGTGAAAATGATGATGATCCAGATCAGAACCGGAATGTTCCGGAAGATCTCGACGTAAAAGGCCATCAGCTTGGACACCAGCCAGTTCTTGGACAGGCGCAAAACCCCCGCAATCACCCCAAAGACAGTTGCAGTGATACAGGCAAGGAAGGCGACCAGAACCGTGTTCAACAAGCCAACAACAGCGGCGCGCGCATGGCTATCCTGGTTGGTATAATCCAACAGTCGCTGGTTGATGTCATACCCGGCGGTGTCGCCCAGGAAACCAAAGTTGATGTTCAGACCAGCGGCCCGCAGGTTTTGGACCAGATTGTTACCAAGATACAGAAAAGACAGTGCAAGGGCGAGAAACGCCAATGCCTGAAATGTCAACGAACGGTATCGCGTATCGTTGATCAGCATCGACAGCCGGAAGGTGGAAGCCTTCGGCGGGTCAGTCAAAGTTGACATATTGTGAAATCCCCGAAGCTAGCGGTAAAAGTGTCCTGTCGGGGTATGTCCCCGATCCGTAGGTTCCCGCAGCGTTTTTTTGATGAGAAAAGGGCGCGGAGTGAAACCGCGCCCTGTCCCAATAGTTCTTAGCGGAACGGCGGTGCGTACTGCAGGCCGCCTTCGGTCCACAGAGCGTTCAGACCGCGTGCCAGACCAATCGGAGTGTCTTCGCCGATGTTCTTGGCAAAGACTTCACCGTAGTTGCCGCCAGCAGCAATTGCTTTGGCGCCAAAGTCAGCGTCCAGACCCAGCATCGCGCCCAGGGTGCCTTCGGAACCCAAGAGACGGTTGATTTCCGGGTTGTTGGTGCCCGCAGACATCTCAGCCAGGTTGGCAGAGGTGATGCCCAGCTCTTCGGCTGCAACCAGCGCATTCATGGACCAGCGAACGACGTCACCCCAGTTGTTGTCGCCGTGGCGAACAAGCGGGCCGAGCGGCTCTTTGGAGATGATTTCCGGCAGCAGAACATGTGCGGACGGGTCGTCAAAGGTTGCGCGCGTTGCCGCCAGACCGGATGCGTCTGTGGTGTAAACGTCGCAAGACCCAGCCAGATACTGCTGCTGCGCTTCTGCGTTGGTTTCGATCGGCACCGGCTCATAGCTGATGTTGTTGATGCGGAAGAAATCCGCTAGGTTCAGCTCGGTTGTGGTTCCGGTCTGGATACAAACAGTCGCGCCGTCCAGTTCCTTTGCGGAGGACACGCCCAGTTCCTTGGGAACCATGAAGCCCTGACCATCGTAGTAGTTCACGCCAACAAAGTCGAACTTCAGGTCGACATCGCGCGAGAAGGTCCAAGTGGTGTTACGGGCCAGCAGATCGATCTCACCAGAGGCCAGCGCGGTGAAGCGGGTTTTGCCGGTAGTCGGAATAAATTCAACTGCGTTTGCGTCACCCAGCGCCGCTGCTGCAACAGCGCGACACACGGCTACGTCAAAACCAGTCCACTCCCCATTCGCATCCGGTGCGGAGAAGCCAGCCAGACCAGTGGACACACCGCAGTTCAGTTTACCGCGGGACTTGACGTCATCCAGGGTACCAGCTGCAGCCGCACCGGCAGCCAGACCAGCAACGGTCATAGCACCAAAAAATACGGATTTTTTCATTTTAACCTCTTCCTGATTTTCCGCCCTGTTGGCGGTTATTTCCGGGACAAAATTGCTCCCCCCCGGATCAGATTGAACCTGAGTTTGCCCCAAATTCGATCCGAGTGTGTGATTAATCATCAACAAACGTCAAGTGCGTGATCAGGATTTTCGATGTTTCAATGAGCATTTTGCATCGAGAACGACCACAGACGTCAGAGGAGTCCGCAAGGTATGAGGTATCTATGGTTTACGATGCCATATCAAAAAAACGTTTTGCGTGCAGGAATTCGCCTTCTTTATGCGCGGCCAATTCCGCAGCTTCTTCATCAATACCCCATTGTTCTTCCTGCCATTTTTCGTCCAGACGCGACAGCGTCCAGATCTCGGCGGCGGGTCGCCAATCCAGTGCCGCAGCAAAGCCCAGAACCAGAGAACCCGACAGAGACACAAGATCGTGAAACGCGGCCAGCTGGAACGGGGTCAGCGCATGGGTTTTCGCCTTCAGCACGGCCAGAGCTTCGGGATCCTGGCCTGCGTGAAGGATGCCGTTACGGCAAGCAAGTCGCGCCCCCAGGGTCTCAGCCGCCCAATCCAGAGCCGGGTCCCAGGCCTCGGCCTGACGTTCGGCCAGTTCTACGGGGCTTTCGGCCCGATAACACAGCAGATCCGAATCACCGTATTCTGCCAGCATGTCAGCGACTTCCGCGTGCTGAACTGCAACCTTGTCGATGGCGGCATTTGCCGAGCGGGTACAGGGCATCGTGCGCGGATCAACAGTTTCAACCTGCGCCTCCCATTCCGCAGCAACCGCCTGTGCCATTGTCTGGGTTGGCAGAATCAGCGCGGCCTTGGCAGGTGTCTTCACCTTGCGCCCGTCCAGCAAAACGGTGAACCCCGCAGCTTCTTCTGCGGCTGTGGCCTGTGTCCAGAACCGTTTCTGTTTCCACTCGCTCATCTGTTCAGCCTTTCCAAATCTCGTTCAACAGGGGCGGCAATTGATCAAAGCGGCTGACCACATGATCCGCACCCAGACGGTCCGCCGGGTGGAACCCCCAGTCGACCGCAATCGTCGTCACCCCCGCCGTACGGCCCATATCGATGTCATAGGAAGTGTCACCGATCATCACAGTCTGTTCCGGTGCAACACCGGTTTCCGCCATCGCGGTCATCACCATCGAAGGGTGTGGTTTCGACGGGTGGTGATCGGCCACTTGCCGGGTGACAAACATATTGAGCTGGTGTCCCTCAATCAACGCATCGAGCCCGCGTTTGGACTTACCTGTAGCAATGCCCAACAGATACTCAGGCACCGCATTCAGTGTCTCCAAACACTCTCTAGCACCGCGGAATAGAGGAGCGTGGTTCGCTCCTTTTTCAGCTCTCGTTCTAAAGAAAGCCTCTTTGTAGAGTGAAATAACAATCTCACGACTTTCAGAATCAAGCTCAGGCGAAAGCTTTTCCACTGCCTCTGGCAACGACAACCCAACTATGGACAAGATTTCTTGTGGAGCGAGACGCTTCTCATAGAGATCGAAAGCTTGTTGCATACAGCTAATGATGGTCGATTCGCTGTCCACCAGCGTGCCATCGACATCAAACAGAACCAGCCGCAGGTCCGACATTACCGCAGGCTCTCAAACGGATCATCCGCCGCCAGGTCCTCGGTCCAACCAAAGGTGTCCCAGCTTGCTTTCATGTGCTCCGGCAGTTCGGCCACGATAGAGACCTGCTTTTTGGTGTCCGGATGTTCAAACGCCATGCGACGGCAATGCAGATGCAGCTTCTTGGAGATCACGCCACCGATCTGCGCGCCCCAGCCGTCCCCCATATTATCCTGCCCCGAGCCACCGTATTTGCCATCCCCAGCAATGGGGTGGCCAATCTCGGCCATATGGGCGCGCAGCTGGTGGGTCCGGCCGGTGATCGGCTCCATCGCCACCCAGGACGCCCGGCTCGCCACACGATAAAGCGTTGCATATTGCGTGTGGGATCGCTTTGCGCCCGGCGTGCTGTCCACTTCGTTCAGATGCACGGCGATCATCTTCTCACCTTCACCGCTGCGCCCATGACCACCCGCCTTGACCAGCCCGCATTTCACCTCACCCAAGTAAGGTGTCGGAACGCCGGCGACCAAGGCCCAGTAAATCTTTCGCGTCGCATGATGGCGAAACGCCGCCGTCAGCGCCTGCGCCGCCAGACGGGTGCGCGCCAGGATCAGAACACCTGATGTATCCTTGTCCAACCGGTGCACCAGACGTGGCTTTTCGTCCAGATCGAACTTCAGCGCCTCGGCCAGACCGTCCACATGTTTCGTCGTGCCGCTGCCGCCTTGCACCGCCAGACCTGCAGGCTTGTTGATCGCAATCACTGCGTCGTCTTTGTAGATCACGCAATCGCGGATCATCTTGGCCTCCGCTTCGGAAATCCGCGCCTCTCGCGGAGCGGCAGGTTTCAGATCGCTTGCAGCCAGGGGCGGCACACGCACGGTTTGTCCCGCTTCCACCCGTGTGTTGGCCTTGACCCGACCGCCATCCAGCCGCAGCTCGCCTTTGCGACACATCTTCTCGATCCGGCCCTGATTCACATGGGGAAACAGCCGCCGCAGCCACCGGTCGATCCGCTGGCCCGCATCATCCTCGGAAACGGTAATATTCTGCACGCCGCTCATCTCACAGCACCCCTCTGGCCAACATCAGGCCCAAAAACAACGCCCCGATCGAGAGGCCAACAGACAGCGCGACATACACGGCCGCCTGCCCCAAATTCCCGCGTTCCACCAAAGTAACCGCTTCCAATGAAAAGGCCGAAAACGTCGTAAAGCCTCCCAGGAGCCCGGTCATCACAAAGGGCGACAAGTGGGTTACCCCCCGCTGCGCCGCCACAACAACAAAAACCCC
Source organism: Epibacterium sp. ABZ3_068 (assembly GCF_056159265.1). Classification (NCBI taxonomy): domain Bacteria; kingdom Pseudomonadati; phylum Pseudomonadota; class Alphaproteobacteria; order Rhodobacterales; family Roseobacteraceae; genus Epibacterium; species Epibacterium sp. ABZ3_068. Next base: position 1,786,264 of record NZ_JBSWUV010000001.1, on the reverse strand, counting down.
CATCAAAAAGGAGCCAAGCACATTGACGCTCAGCACCCCCAGCGGAAAGCCAAGCACGCCAAAGGCGCGGGTAATCCACACACCCACCAAAAACCGGAACGATGCGCCAATCGCGCCGCCCAGCGCCACATATGCCACTGTTGAAACCATAAGGCCGGTCAGTCGCGCAGGTGGGCCCAGATGTCAAGTTTTGCCTGCTCTGCGCCACACACATGACGGCGCGGCTATGCGGCCCGCTTTCATCTTTTCCCAAATACTTCCGCCGGAGGCCGCGCCCCGCAGGGGCGCTTTAATCGCCGCCCCTCTGTGCGCGCAGGCGTTCGAAATATTCCAGACGTTTCTTCAGATCGCGTTCAAACCCGCGCTCCACGGGTTTGTACAATTGCGGCCGCTCCATCCCGTCGGGGAAGTAATTCTGCCCGGAAAACCCATCCTCGGCATCATGATCATAGGCATAGCCCGCACCATAACCCTGATCTTCCATCAGTTTGGTCGGCGCGTTCAGGATGTGTTTGGGCGGTGGCGCGCTGCCGGTTTTCTTGGCCAGACGCCGGGCCGCCTTATAGGCCATGTAATGAGCATTGGTCTTGGGCGCGAGCGCCAGATAGACCACCGCCTGCGCCAGTGCGAGCTCCCCTTCGGGGCTGCCCAGCCGTTCATAAGTCTCCCAGGATTGCAGGCAGACCGCCTGCGCCTGCGGGTCGGCCAGCGCAATATCCTCCACCGCCATCCGGGTCAGCCGCCGCGCCAGATACCGCGGGTCTTCGCCGCCCTCCAGCATCCGCGCGAACCAGTAAAGTGCCGCATCCGGGTCCGAACCGCGCACGGATTTATGCAGTGCCGAGATCAGGTTATAGTGCTCATCCCCGCCCTTGTCGTATTTTGCGGCGCGTTTCATCAACCGGCTGGCCAGCTCATCCCGTCCCAGATCCGCAGCCGTGCGCCAGGCCGCAACCTGTTCAATCAGGTTCAGAAGCGCGCGCCCGTCGCCATCGGCCATCTCTAACAAGGCCTCCCGCGCGTCTGCCGTCAGCGGCAAGGCACGGCCCAGCTCATCCTCGGCCCGCCGGGTCAGCTTTTCCAGATCTTCTGACCCCAGCCGCTCCAACACTAGAACCTGTGATCGGGACAGAACCGCGGCATTCAGCTCGAAGCTCGGGTTTTCGGTGGTGGCCCCCACCAACAGGATGGTGCCATCCTCCATATGCGGCAGAAACCCATCCTGTTGCGCCTTGTTGAACCGGTGTATCTCGTCGACAAACAACAAGGTCCCCTGCCCGTTCTGGCGGCGGATCTTGGCGGCCTCAAAAACCTTGCGCAGCTCCGGCACGCCGGTAAAGATCGCTGAAATCTGGACAAAATGCAGATCCGTTTCCGCCGCCAGAAGCCGCGCGATGGTGGTCTTACCCACGCCCGGCGGTCCCCAGAAGATCAAGGACGACAAAGACCCCGACGCCAGCATCACCCCCAAGGGCGCCTCGGGCCCCAGGACCTGTGCCTGGCCGATTACCTCTCCCAGAGTTTGCGGGCGCAAGCGATCCGCCAGCGGGCGCGGCGGTTCGGGTAGGTCCCTTTCGGGGATGCCTTCGGGGGGCGGGCTGTCAAAGAGGTCTGCCATAACACCCCATCTGGATCACAGGCGGAAGCGCAAGACAACCCGTTGCCCGCGCCGCATCAGCTCCACCTGCATCCAGCGGGTCTTCTCGCGCAGAGCCTGTTCCACATCCGTGGGGCGTTCAATGTCCCGGCCGTTCACACGCACCAGAATATCCGCCTCTTGGATTCCAGCCCGCGCCGCATAGGGTCCTGCATGGGTCACCACCACACCATCTGCGGTAAAGGGCAGCCCCATGCCAGAGGCAACCGCAGGGTTGATCCGCGCGATCTCAAGCCCGGGAAAGACCGACCGCTCGCCTAGCGCCAGCGCCTCGGCTGGGGGATCATTGGGCGCTGGCAGCATCGCCACCTCGACGTTTTCGGCAACCCCGTCACGCAGGCGGGTAAAAACAGCTGTCTGTCCCAACCCGGCAACGGTCATGCGAAACACCATTTCTGGCGGAGAGTTCACAGGCTCCCCGTCCACCTGGGTAATCACATCCCCCACCTGAAACCCGGCACGACCAAAGGGGCTTTGGGGATGCAGGTCGGAAATCATCATACCTTCCACCAGACCCAAGCCCAGGCTCTCGGCCAGATCCGCATCCATCGGTTGACCTGACATGCCCGCCCAGGGGCGTTGAAATCCTTCGACGCCTTCCTGAGCCTGACGCATAAATTCGCGCACCAGATTGGCGGGGATGGCAAAACCAATCCCGTTAGAGCCCCCTGATCGGCTGAGGATCCGCGTGTTGATCCCAATCAGATCGCCGTTCACATCAATCAGCGCCCCACCCGAATTGCCGGGGTTAATCGGCGCGTCGGTCTGGATATAGTACCCGCGCCCCGCTCCCGTTGCAGTGCCAGACCGCGCCAGACCCGAGATAATGCCCGAACTCACCGTCTGCCCCACCCCAAAGGGGTTGCCGATCGCCAGCGCCAGCTCACCGACTTCCACACGATCACTGTCCCGCAAGGTCAGGAACGGCAGGTCCTCCGCCTCATCCAACTGCAGGATCGCCAAGTCAGACTCTTCATCGGCCAGCACCACTTGCGCTTCGAACTCGCGCCGATCATTTGTCACCACCCGGATTTCCGAGGCGGTGCCCACCACATGGTAATTCGACACCACATAGCCATCTGCCGACAGGATCACCCCGGACCCCAGCGAGTTCTGCACCCGTGGCCGACGCTGCTGGCCAAAGCCCCGGAACAGATCGTCAAAAAACGGATCATTCATAAAAGGCGAGCGCGCCTGCGTTTCCGTGATGATCTTGGCATAGATATTGACCACCGCCGGAGCGGCCTCTTTGACCAGCGGCGCAAAGCCCAATGCGATCTCCGCCTGCGAAGCTGGCACCCGCGTTTCCGCCTCCAAAGGCCCAGCTAAGAGTCCAACCCCGGCCAAAACAACAGCCAACGCTCCCAATACCTTCCGCACCATTCAAACTCCCCAATTACTTGGAGCGGAATATGTTCATCAAGTTGCGGATATTCAAGCCTTTAGACTGGTCCGGCACGACCAGTTCACAGTCATCCAAGTTCACCATTTGCTCGTCGCGTCGCACCTCGTAGTACCGCAGAACCTCCGGCTCACACAGCAGCACATCATAGCTCATCCCAATCAGCGATTCCAACAAAGCCTCAGGGATTTCGCGCCCCCAGTCCGTCGGATCTGTCTCGCCATGCTCGTCCAAAAGACTGTGATATTCTGCGACGATAGCATCCAGTAATTTGGGCGGAGTGCCGTCAATCTCGAGGTGGTATCTACACCCGGACGCGCCATCATGGGCCACCGACCAAACACATTCCCCGCCTTCATAATAAGCCACCCGGCTTTGATCGCTGTCCAAAAACGCCGAAAACGCGATAAACGGACCATCAAAATCAGCTGCGTTGTCTTTGACGAACCGATCCGCAAAGGTTGTGTCGCGCGTATTGATGACACTCCACCCGGTCACTTCATGTTTTGCCACCCAAGAGCCCCCATCAGGGGCCTCTTCCTTTGGTGGCATGACCTTTCCACCGAAATAAACACCGAACTCTTGCGGCTCCATTTGCGCTGCGACAATTGAACTTCCAGAGGCCATAAAAAACCATCCCCAAAATTAAAAATCTAAATTCCCTCAGAATTAAGGAGGCCAACGCATCTGGTCCAATCAACAAAAAGAGCGCGCCGTGATCGACGCGCTCAAGGTGCCCCATTTTCCTGGGGTCAGGGGGAGAGAGAACGGCAGCGCCTATCCCGCCAGACGGGACAAGGCTGTGCGGCGATTGCGGACGGCTTCGGCCAGCTTTTTCAGCTCCACCTCTGTGGCCTCCCAACCGATGCAGCCATCGGTGATCGACTGGCCATAGGTGAGTTTTGACAGGTCGCCGTCTTTGGGCAGATCCTGACGACCGGCGACCAGATGGCTTTCGATCATCACACCGGTGATCCGGCTGTCGCCCACCGAGATCTGTCCACGTACATCGGCCAGAACCTCGGGCTGTTTTTCCGGATCTTTGCCAGAGTTGGCATGGCTTGCGTCAATCATCACATGGCCGCGAATGCCGTCCTTTTCCGCCATACGGCAGGTCGCATCCACCGAATCCGCGTCAAAGTTGGTGCCCCCGCCGCCGCGCAGGATCACATGGCAATCGGGGTTGCCTGCGGTGCCGCCAATCGCTGCCCGACCAGAGGGCGCAAGCGCCATGAAATGATGCGGGCGCGCGGCCGAGCGCACGGCGTCAATCGCGATCTGTACATTGCCACGGGTGCCGTTTTTGAAGCCCACCGGGCAGGACAGACCCGATGCCATCTCGCGGTGGATCTGGCTTTCGGTTGTGCGCGCGCCAATTGCGGCCCAGGCCACCAGATCGGCGATGTATTGTGGCACATGGGCGTCCAGGAATTCAGTCCCGACCGGCAGGCCCAGAGCGTTGATATCCTGACACAGCTGACGCGCCCGGTGCAGACCCAGGTTGATGCGGAAGCTCTCATCCATGCCAGGGTCGTTGATCATCCCCTTCCAGCCACCAATGGTGCGGGGTTTCTCGAAATAGACGCGCATGACGATTTCCAGCGCATCCTCCAGTTCCGTGCGCAGGGGCGCCAGACGGCGGGCGTATTCCATCGCTGCCGGCACATCGTGGATCGAGCACGGACCCACCACAACCACCAGCCGGTCGTCACGCCCGTGCAGCACGTTCTGGATGGTGCGGCGGCTTTCAACAACCGTCTCCAATGCCTCGGCGGTGGCCGGGATTGCCTCTGCCAGCTCCTGCGGCGAGGTCAGTTCTTTCATCTTGGTGATCCGCAGATCCTGGGTTTGCTGTGTCATCTCGGGGCTTCCTGTATCGTGGTGTACGGAGCCTCGGGTCCCTTGGGCGGCGGAAACAAAAAAACCGCCTGCGGGAGCGAGGCGGTTTGGTGTGGATGGTGCGTTTCCCTGAGTATATTCAGAACGCGACAGATCCTCCGACCGCCTGTTGGCGCGGATAATAAAAGTACCAGAAGGAGGCAAAGGTCTGTGTCATGCGGCAAACGCTAGCGGAGATTCGCGCGCCTGTCGACAGGAAATTTTCCCAATGATTTCAATGTCGGTCAGGTTGCAGTCTTGCGCTGCGCCTGGCTGATGTCGAAATTCCAGGCGATCAGCATGTTGGTCACCGCCGCCCCCAGGAAGGAGACGATCAGCAAATCCCAGGACAGTACAAAGGCCGCGCCCAGGAAAATCGCCCCATCCACACACAGCTGAAACCACCCGGCTTTGAAGCCGGTTTTCTGCTCCACCACCAGTGCCAAAATAGTGCCCCCGCCGGCCGATGCCCCATGGCGGAACAAAGCAATTACACCGATGCTGCCCAATGCTCCGCCAACTGCCGCCGCCACCATCGGATCAAGGTTGTCAAAGCTGATGAACCGCGCCAGTTGCGGTGCCAGAAGCGAGATCCCGACAACCGCAGCAATGGTCCGCAGAGTGAAATCCGGCCCGCGTTTGAACCAGGCCAGAACAAAGAACGGCAGGCCCACCAGAAAGAACAGCGTGCCAAAGTTCAGCGGCAGAACATAGGACAAGAGCAACGCCAGCCCTGCCAGCTGCCCGGTGACCAGCCCTGCCGATTTCAGGAACAGCAGCGTTAGGGAACACATCAAAATGCCAAAGGCGATGCCTTGAACATCATAAAAGGAAATTGGTGAACGCATGGGGCGGCCTCATCAAATCTGTGCTGTATTCGGGAGTCGATATAGGCCCTACGTCTCTCTATTTTGTTGACATGTCAACTTAGTTGCGGCCTGCGCGACCGGTTTGGTGAAAATTTCCGCGGCAGAAGCTCAAGTCTTGGCATTGTCTTCCACCAGGGGCCCTCCGCTGCGGGCCTGTCTGATGTCAAAGTTCCAGATAATGATCAGGTTCATCAGCGCCGCCGCCACAAAGGAATAGATCACCTGCCCCGGTGACAGTACAAAACAAGCCGCCATAAAGATCAGCCCATCCACTCCCAGCTGCACCCAGCCCGCCTTGATCCCGGTCTTTTGCTCGATCACCAGAGACAGGATCGATAGCCCTCCGGCCGATGCATTGTGGCGAAACACGGCCAGAACACCAATTCCGATCAACACACCTCCCAAAAGCGCCGCAAGGGGGCGTCCAGGGTCCGCAATCAGCACCACACGGCCCAAAGCTTCCACCGAAAGGGAAATCCCGATCACAACGATCAACGTGCGAAGGGTAAACACCGGCCCGCGACGCCCCCATGCAAGCACAAGAAACGGAGCCCCAACCGCAAAGAACAAGACCCCGAACTCCCAGGGCAAAACATAGGACAACAACAGGGCCAACCCCGCCGCCTGCCCGGTCACCAAACCGGCCGATTTCAAGAACAAGATGCCAAGCGCACAGAGGATCACCCCAATGGCGAGCCCCTGGACGTCAAATAGTCCACGTTTTCCTGTCATGGCTGATCCTTTTGAGGAGGAGGAAAATAGGTCAGCAATGCTGATCTACATACCTCGCTCCCTTGGCCAGCGCAAGCGTCCTCCGCAGGATTGCTCATCCCGTTGTGCGGCTCGGCGCCGGACGAACCTTTTCACCCCATGATCTGCCCGCATAACAGGCATTTTATTAACGCAATGAGCAGGAAACAGGCAGCGGACAACTTGCAGTTTCCCCCCACAGGTGACAGAGAACGCCCCTGACACATCAGCCCATAGAACCGGAGATCCCCATGGCTTTTGCAATCGGAATTGGCCCCAATATCCGCAAATCCGCCTATTTCGACGCCACCGTTCGCGACGGGGTACGCAGCTTCTCGGTCTATAATCATATGTATATCCCGGCGCATTTCGGTGATCCCGAGGCGGAATACGACCGGTTGATCAATGGCGTCGCCATGTGGGATGTGGCCGCCCAGCGTCAGGTGCAGATCGCCGGACCCGATGCCGAAAAGCTGGCGCAATATCTGACACCGCGCGACCTGTCTAAGACTCAAATCGGTCAGGGGCGTTACGTGCCGATCTGCGACCACGACGGGTGGCTGATCAATGATCCGGTGCTGCTGAAACTGGCCGAGGACCGCTTTTGGCTCTCTGTCGCCGATTGTGACATCCACCTATGGGCCGCTGCCATTGGCCGCGAGAAGGGCTGGGATGTCGAAGTGAGCGAACCCGATGTCTCTCCGCTGGCCATCCAGGGCCCCAAGGCGGTTGAGGTGGCATCCGCCCTGTTTGGAGACTGGGTGCGCGACATGAAATACTTTGGTTTCAAGGAATGCACGCTTGAAGGCATCCCCCTTGTTCTCGCCCGCTCCGGCTGGTCAAAACAGGGCGGGTATGAGCTCTATCTGATGGACCGCAGCCAGGGGACCGCGCTTTGGGACATTGTAAAAACTGCTGGTCAGCCCTGGGACATCGGCCCCGGTGCGCCCAATGATATCGAACGCCTTGAAAGCGGCTTGGTGTCATATGGTGCGGATATCCGCTGGCAAGACCACCGCGCGACCCCTTATGAAATCGGCCTGGGGGCTCTGGTCTCTCTGGACAGCCATGAATTCATCGGCCGCGACGCCCTGCGCGCGCACGCCAGCAAAGGCCCGGCTCGCCAACGGGTGGGGCTGGTGATTGCGGACAATCCCCCCCTGCCCGGCCACCCGCTGCCTTTGCTGCAAAACGGGGTCGAGGTCGGCCATGTGGCGGAGTTTGCGTATTCAAAACGGTTCGGCGGAACCATCGGCCACGCGCTGATCCGCTCTGATCTGGCAGAGGCTGCCGAAGGTTTGGAAGTCATCGTGGAGGACAAGACCTATGCCGCCACGCTCCACGCCATTCCGTTTGTCTAACAAAGCGCTCGAAGCGGTTCACCGCTTCAGCTCACCCCCGCGCGAAATGGTCAGGAATCCAAGGCCCAGAAGCCCGTGAATGACCATCGCGCCCCAGGTGTGAAAACTGATCCATAGGGCGGGCGAAAAAAGGGCGGTAAACGCTGACCCCGCCAATCCGATCAGATGAAACCCGGCCAACAGAAGCGCCATCTGACGCCCCACGGGGCTGCGCACACCTGGCCAGAAAATCACCCAGGCCCCCATCAGACCCAACGACAGCAAAGCCGCCCCCAGAAACCGCGCCGACACCCGAACCTCGGGCGGCATATTTGCCAGCTGCTCCGCTGACAACGACGAAAACCCGCCGGAAATCAGCGCATTGAGGCCAAAGAACACCTCCAGAACCGCGTGGATTGCAAAAACAACAAGGGCCAGGGATTTCATTGGACAACCTTTAAATTATGACAATATGCCCTTGGGGTATCCCTGATTTCCCCATCGGCAAAGCGTTTCCGCACGTTTCTGACAAAATGACTTAAACCGGCGAACATAACCCAACGAAAAACCCCGCCCTGTTGCCAGAGCGGGGTCACAAGTTGAGATCGCGCGATCTCAGACGTTATTATTCGTCAGCAGCAACTTCTTCTGCGGCCAGGCGTGCTTTGTCAGCTGCGCCTTTGGCGTCGCGGTCACGATCAACAAATTCGATGATCGCCATCGGAGCCATGTCGCCATAGCGGAAGCCTGCCTTCAGGATACGGACATAGCCGCCCTGACGGTCTTTGTAGCGGGGGCCGAGAACCTCGAACAGTTTCTCAACATACTGCTCCTGCTTCAGCTTGGACGCGGCCTGACGACGTGCGTGCAGATCACCACGCTTGGCCAGGGTGATCATCTTTTCGATGATCGGGCGCAGTTCTTTTGCTTTGGGCAGGGTTGTTTTGATTTGCTCGTGCTCGATCAGCGAGCCGGCCATGTTCGAGAACAGGGCTTTACGGTGCTCATGAGTACGGTTCAGGCGGCGGTAACCACGTGCGTGACGCATTGTTTAATTCCTTATCTTGCGTGTTTTGCTTTGTCAGGCAGCTGATGCGTGTCAGCCACTCACCTTGGGGCAGATGCCCATATTGTCCCCGGCCAACCCCGGGAATTTGTGAAGGGGGCCATTGGCCCCCCTCGGATTGGATTAGAAGCTGTCTTCGAACTTCTTCGCCAGATCTTCGATGTTGTCCGGCGGCCAGTCCTCGACGTCCATGCCGAGGTGCAGCCCCATGCCCGACAGCACTTCTTTGATTTCATTCAAAGATTTGCGGCCAAAGTTCGGGGTGCGCAGCATTTCTGCTTCGGTTTTCTGGATCAGATCGCCAATATACACGATATTGTCGTTCTTCAGGCAGTTTGCCGAACGTACAGACAGTTCCAGTTCGTCCACTTTCTTGAGCAGAAGCGGGTTGAACTCAAGACCATCGTCCTCGTCCTGGCGGCCTGCGGATTCCGGCTCGTCAAAGTTGACGAAGATCGACAGCTGATCCTGAACGATACGAGCTGCGTAAGCCAGCGCATCATCAGGGGAGATCGAACCATCGGTTTCAACCTTCAGGGTCAGCTTGTCATAGTCCAGAACCTGACCTTCACGGGTCGGTTGAACGTCATAAGAGACCCTCTTGACCGGAGAGTAGATCGCGTCGATCGGAATCAGACCAATGGGCGCATCTTCAGGTTTGTTCTTATCGGCAGAGACATAGCCCTTACCGGTGTTGACGGTAAGCTCCATGAACAGATCCGCGCCATCATCAAGGTGGCAGATCACGTGTTCGCGGTTCAGAACCTCAATACCGGCGGTTTCGGCGATGTCACCTGCGGTCACAACAGCCGGACCCTTTGCAGAGATCGACAGGCGCTTGGGGCCTTCGACTTCCATGCGCAGGGAAACCTGCTTGAGGTTCAGGATAATGTCGGTCACGTCTTCACGTACGCCAGCGACGCTGGAGAACTCATGCAGAACGTTATCGATTTGTACGCTCGAAATGGCCGCGCCTTGCAGCGAGCTCATCAGAACGCGACGCAGAGCGTTGCCCAGCGTCAGACCAAAGCCGCGTTCCAGCGGTTCGGCGATAATGGTGGCTTGACGTGCGGGGTCGTTGCCTGGCTTGATCTCAAGCTGTGTAGGCTTGATCAACTCGGCCCAGTTCTTATGGATCATGCATTCCCTCCATTCCTGTTCACCCCCCATGTCCCAATAGGGGCGAACGCCCGAGGTTTATGTGAAGCGCACAGGGGCCCGGCACAAACGCAGGACCCCAGCAGTTTTATGTGATTATACGCGACGGCGTTTCGGCGGGCGGCAGCCGTTGTGTGCAATCGGAGTTACATCACGGATAGAGGTGATGTTGAAACCAACTGCAGCCAGCGCACGCAGGGCCGATTCACGTCCGGAGCCTGGGCCCTGAACTTCGACTTCCAGTGTCTTAACACCATGCTCTTGCGCTTTTTTGCCTGCATCTTCAGCAGCCATCTGTGCAGCATATGGTGTCGACTTCCGCGAGCCTTTGAAGCCCATGGAACCTGCGGAGGACCAGGAAATCGCGTTACCCTGAACGTCAGAGATCAGGATTTTGGTGTTGTTGAACGAAGAGTTCACATGTGCAACGCCAGAGGCGATGTTCTTGCGCTCTTTACGCTTTGTACGAGTCTTTTCACGTGCCATTGATCAAACCCTCCCTTACTTCTTCTTACCAGCGATGGCCTTTGCGGGGCCTTTGCGGGTGCGAGCGTTGGTGTGGGTACGCTGACCGCGAACGGGCAGGTTACGGCGGTGACGCAGGCCACGATAGCAGCCAAGGTCCATCAGGCGCTTGATGTTCATCTGAACTTCACGACGCAGGTCACCTTCTACGGTGTAGGTTGCGTCGATGTGCTCACGGATGGCCAGAACTTCGGCGTCGGACAGTTCGTTTACACGACGGGTCGACTCGATGTTTACAGCTTCGCAGATGGCTTTGGCCGATGCAGGGCCGATACCGGTGATATAAGTGAGGGCGATTGGAACCCGCTTTGCAGTCGGGATGTTTACGCCGGCGATACGTGCCACGTTATACGTTCCTTTTTCAGTTGCGGTTCCGTAGCTCCAGAACCTTTTTTCACAACATAAGCCCGAAGGCGATGCGCCGTCGGGCCTAACGAATCTTTCCCAGCTCTCCGTGAGGATCTAAAATGCTGGTTAAAAATGATTCTTATTGAGGAATTCTGCTTAGGAGGTTCAACGTAACCCGTCAAGGGTGAAATCGACTCTTCCTGCGCGACCCTCATTATCGGCGGAACTTGTCCCATTTCCAATAGCAGAGTGTGCAAAATTCGGCACATGGTCTGTCAACAGCATTGTGATGCGATACAGCGTCAGTTTTAGTGTTGAGACAAAGCACAACTTACGGTAATCCTACTAATTAAGTAAGTTAACTAAGTTTACCGTTAAACAGGCGATTTCAACGTGATTAGGTCTTTCTTCAAAGCCAAGGCACGCTTTCCAATTTTCTCGGTCAGCGATCTTGAGATAATGCGCGCGGCAATGCGCAACAATGAACGCGACGGGATCACAGGGTTCCTGCTGCGCGATAAAAACACATATCTGAGCGTTGTGGAGGGGGAGGACGATAAGGTCGAATCCCTTTTAACCCGCGTTCCGCAGGATTATCGCGCCTTTGGGTTCCAGATCCTGTCCTATTGTACAATCCGCGAACGCCAGTACCCCGCCTGGTCGATGGGATATCACGAGCAGGCGCCTTTTAGATCGAAGCAAGACGCAATCGACGCCTTCCTGAAATCGCCTGGAAATCTTTCGGTTGAACCCGTTCTGGCTGAGATGCAGACCTTGGGCCTGCGCCAGATCAAGAATGATCAGCAGATCCCGACCACACAAGAGTTTCGTCATTCCGCCTAATTGATCAGCAGGCACGATTTCTCTGCCTCAGAACCATCGAAAAGCATTGGGCATAGCCTGACATTGGCATTATCCTTCGTTGGTTTTCGGGAAAATTGAACGCTAAGGCGGAAAACCTATACACTTGGAACGATACCAGTGATTCCATCAAGGTCAGCGCGTTATGCTGTTTCGCCTTTTATATAGAGCCAAGGCAAATTATCCGCCGTTCACCGTCCATGATCTGGACATTATGCGGACATCGACTGTGTTTAATTCCGCTAATGACATTACGGGTTTTTTGGTCCGCGACGAGTATGAGTATTTTCAGATACTCGAAGGGGAGCGCAGCACGGTGCTGGATCTGTCACAGAAGATCGCAAAAGACGGTCGGATCTACAGCTATTCGGATATCTGGTCGGACGAGATTGAAGCGCGATTGTTTGGGTACTGGCGCATGGGATTTCACCTGTTGGGTCATCAGGACAATGGCCTGCCCTATCGTCTGGCACAGCTTAGCCCCGTCAGCCCCCGAACGATAAAGTTACAGGCCATCCGGGATATCGCACAATTGGCGATCGACAAAAACAAAAGGGCCGCCAACAGCAGCCCTTGAAATGTTTCATCAAAGCAGAGCTTTGTCTTAGCGGTCACCCAGGATCCAAGCGATGGACTTTTGCACTTCGTCAATCGAAGCCAGACCGTCGACCCGTTGCAGGTTGCCCTTGGCATAGTAGTAGCCAATCAGCGGCGAGGTCTTCTTGTAGTATTCCATCAAGCGGATCTTGACGCTGTCTTCGTTGTCATCAGCGCGCACCGGCTGACCCGCAGCGCGGGCTTCCTCGGCGCGGTTGACGATCCGCTTTACCAGCGTGTCATCGTCCACCTGCATCTCGATGACGCTGTCGATCTTCAGCTCCATCTCAAGCATCAGTTTTTCCAGAGCATCCGCCTGCGGCAAGGTGCGCGGGAAACCGTCAAAGATGAAACCACCCTCGGACCCCTGCTGCATCTTTTCGCGGATCAGCCCAATTACAATCTGATCGGTGACCAGTTTGCCCTCGGCCATAATGGCCGCGACCTTCTTACCCATCTCGGTCCCGGAGGCCTGCGCTTCACGCAGCATGTCCCCGGTCGAAAGCTGAACCATGTTACGGGTGTCGACCAAGTTTTTGGCCTGTGTCCCCTTGCCCGCTCCAGGCGGGCCCAAAAGAATAATATTTGTCATCGACGTGCCGGTCCCCGTCTCGTCCGTTTCTTGTTGCGCCCACGCAGCTGGCTCTTCTCGATGAGACCTTCATATTGATGCGCAAGCAGGTGGCTCTGCACCTGTTGAATGGTGTCCATTGTAACCGAGACCACAATCAGAACCGAAGTGCCACCAAAGTAGAACGGAATTGTGAACTGGCTACGCAAAATCTCCGGCAAGAGACAAACTGCCGCAAGGTAAGCGGACCCCAGGACCAAGATACGATTGACCACATATTCAAGATATTCGGCCGTCTTTGCACCTGGACGGATACCGGGAACAAAACCGTTCTGGTTCTTGAGGTTACCCGCCACATCCTCGGGCTTGAACGCCACGTTAAAGGTGTAGAAATAGGCAAAAAACACAATCATCGACACGAAGAACAACAGGTACAGCGGCTGTCCGGGACCGAAGTTCGCCAGAAGCCAGGACATAACCGGACCTGTGGCTGCGTCGGATGAGAATGTCGCAATCGTCGTCGGCAGCAACAGCAGCGAGGACGCGAAGATTGCAGGAATCACGCCGGCCGGGTTGACCTTGACCGGCAGGTGAGACGATCCGCCGTCATAGACTTTCATGCCAACCTGACGACGCGGATACTGGATATGAATCTTGCGGAGCGCCCGCTCCATAAAGACCACAAACATAATGATGCCCACGACCATGAGCATGACGCCAACGATCACCGCAGGGCTGAGCGCACCGGAACGGCCCGATGCAAAGAACTGCGCCAATGCGGCGGGAACTTCGGCGATGATGCCGACAAAGATGATCAGAGAAATACCGTTGCCGATGCCGCGGTTGGTGATCTGCTCACCCAGCCACATCAGGAACATGGTGCCCCCGACCAGGGTGATCATACAGGCCAGACGGAAGTACAGGCCCGGATCATGCGCCAGATCACCGGATTCCAGCGACACGGCCAGACCATAGGCCTGTACGGTTGCAAGCGCCACGGTGCCGTAACGGGTGTATTGGTTGATCTTCTTGCGACCCTGCTCGCCTTCTTTCTTGAGCTGTTCAAGCGAAGGCACCATGGAGGTCAGCAGTTGGACGATAATCGAGGCCGAGATATAGGGCATGATGCCCAGGGCAAAGATGCCCATCCGCCCCAGCGCACCGCCGGTGAACATGGAAACCATGCCGCCAATGCCCGCACCTGCGGATTCCATAAATTGACGCAAGGCATTTGCGTCGATGCCCGGGACCGGAATGAATGTGCCAAGCCGGTAGACGATCAAAAGTCCGATGGTGAACAGGATGCGATTACGCAGATCTGTGGCCTTGCCCAAGGCGGCCCAGCTGGTGTTCGCGGCCATTTGTTCAGCTGCTGATACCATGAAATTGGTCTCTTCTTGCAAAAACGCCGCCCAGAACCATTTTCCGGCTCGGACGGCGTGATGGAAAACTTAGGCCCTTATGTAAGCGGCATTGCCACCGCCCACAAGGTTCATAAGCCGGTTCACTCGGCCGCAGCCGCGGTTGCCACGGTCAGAGCGCCGCCAGCTTTTTCTACGGCCTCAACGGCTGCTTTGGACGCGCCGGTGACTGAGATGGTGGCTTTTGCAGTGATTTCACCTTTTGCCAGAACGCGAACGCCGTCCAGCTTGCGACGGATCAGACCGGATTCGACCAGAGTGTCCTCGGTGACGTTAGCTGCGTCCAGTTTGCCCGCGTCGATGAACTTCTGGATCAGACCCAGGTTGATGACAGCGTATTCTTTGCGGTTCGGCTTGTTAAAGCCACGCTTTGGCAGACGCTGGTACAAAGGCATTTGGCCGCCTTCGTAACCATTGATGGCTACACCGGAACGGGATTTCTGACCTTTGATACCACGGCCACCCATTTTACCTTTGCCGGAACCCGGACCACGGCCAACACGGGTCCGTTTCGGGGAGGCGCCAGGATTGTCGCGCAGTTCATTCAGTTTCATATCGCTTCTCCATTGCCGGATGTGACCCAATGAAGCGTAAGCAGGTCAACCACGGCTTTTCTTGCTTGTTGATTCTTGTGATGCCGAAACACCACCGGGGGCGTATAGACGGGATGGCCGCGCGGATCAAGGTCTGAGAGCGGGAAAGACAGTTGACCGCTTTGTGAACCTCTACCTGCCATGAGACCAACGCCCTTTGCCCGCGGCTTCCCTATCGAAAGCGCGGTTGCGGATGCATGATCTGTGTCTGGTTTGGGCTGGACCGCATTCTATAAAGGGTGGCGGCGCCGCCGGGTGGAAAGTGGGATGGGGTCAACCATCGCAAAAGACGTCTTTTGACACCCCGGGTTGTCAGGCCGGGGTCCGTATCCGGTGGCCGGGGATGTCAGGCCCGACCGGTGTTCATGAACAGGTGTAAATTTATGATGGACCCCTTAAAGCTTTGAAAATCCAGCGTACGCATAGGAGGCAACGGGCGCTTCGAATTTTCTGTCCAGCAGGCTAAGGGCCTGTTCTTTGCAAGCCGGACATACACACCATTGCGCCTGCTGCGCCGGGTTTTCTACTGGTTCAACCGAATACCAGACTTCGTCAATATTGACTTTCAAACACTGAGAACACCGTTTCATATCACCCGTGTCATAAACCACGGGATGGGGGTGGGCGGCCAAGAGGTTCTCGGGGGAATGGGCGATATGGAGACCGCGATCATGGAGGGGCTCAATCCGCATGCGAAAGAAAGAGTTCCCGCAGATACCATCCAAACGATATGGCAGCACCACATGGCGGTTCTTATTGCGCGCCCAAAAGAACATCGCCCGCAGGAAGCGCTGCGTCTCTTCGCCTTCTACGAAATCCCATACTGGTCTGAATTTGATTGCTTCGAACATATTCGAAGGAAGGTCTGCTGTTGCAGATAACAAATCCCAATCATCACTTACCGCTATAATACGGTCATTTACATCCAACTCATACCACATAAAGGCTGCCTCCCCTCGCCTTCTTAGAGCTTACATGATTCTTTTGGACAGCAAATAGTATTTGGATTGTTTAATGATAGCGCCACTCAATCTTGAATTGATTTTCGGCATTTCCCCCGCCTTTAACGAAAAAGCGCAGAACATCGCTACATCTCAAACGCGAAAACGCCCTAGCGCAGAGGCTGGGCGTTTTTGAATGCGACGCTTTCGGACCCTTGGCCCAATGCACGTCGCCGATAAATAAGGTGTGATGTCACGCAGCTTTTCAGACGCGTTTGGCGTGCTCGCGGGCAATAGCCGGGATGTCGGAGCGGCTGATACCGATGTCATCCAGTTCGCGGGAGGACAGCGCCTGCAGTTCACGACGCACTTCGTTAAACTTGCGATGCTGAGCAACGTAAGTGGAGATCATTTCCGCTACGGCCTGAAAACGGGCGAATGGTGCGGCGGCGTTGGTGTTCAATACTGCGATGGTCATATGTCTTACCTTTCGTGTCAGGCCCGGACCCATTCCGGCGCCTCGCGTCAGGCTCCCTAACTGACACCCTAAATGTAGACGCACTGTCGCACGCTAACAATTGCCAGCTTGGACTGTCCGTTATGCACTTGCAGCATAGATAGGTATACCATTTGTTCATGATTAGCAGGGCGCGCTGTGTGGCTGAAAGACCAGCTGGCCGTCAATTCAGCCAAGGGCGCCACGTCAGCCTCCCATATATTTAAGACCGCAGGACGTCCGCGCACTGTTCTAAGCGGCAAAAAACGTGGCTTCCCGCCATATGCAGCCTGCGCCCAAAACGCAGGCACCCTTTTGGTGATGGCATCAAAGTTTAGGCGAAAGGGCTGTGGACCGCCGGTTCACACTTGACTCGGCCTCGGACCAACTGAGCGCAAGAAAACAAGCGCCCCGGGCCAAGGCGCTTGAGCGTTTCATTATAGGCCTGCCAGTTCCTGGTCTTGTGAGGCGACGGAGATGCACGTCTCATATACTCACGAGATGGCTCCCTTACACGGTTTGTGCAACAGAGCCACCCCAAGGCGCGATTGTCTGTTGTCCGCTTTTACAAGCGCACCTTTCGACCGACCGCCCCGCTTAGTTCCAGGCAAAGAGCTCCGGAGCCAGGACCAGATGCCGATCCAGGAAGTTCTCCATGTGAACAACAACGCCGCCGGGGCTGCAGAGAACAACAGCAAGCTGGCCCGGGCCTTCGCGACGCGGAACGGGGCTCAGATAGCTGCGGCTCTCGGATGGGACAGGGCCCGATCTTTCAATGCTCATGGGTTCAATATTGTAATGCGCGCCTGCAAATGTGCAGAACGGCACGCCCTTATAATTTCCGGACGTTGTCATATGCACATGACCGGAAATCACCTGACGAACGTTTTTGTGGCTCAATACGACGTCGGCAAATTCATCGTTGTTCTCAAGGATAATGAAATCTGTTTGCACAGAGAACGGAGCGATATTGTGGTGTAGAACAATAACAACAGGCGTATCCGGAACCTCGTCCAGCCGGGCCTTCAACCAGTCGAGCTGACCTTGTGACAGGCGACCGGACCCGCGCAGATCCGGTTCGGAGCTATCCAGCACAATTGTGCGATAGCCACCCTCATCTACAATGTGATCAAGACAACCCGTCTCCGGGTTTGCCAGGCCATCAAAGGTTTCCAGAAAGGTTGGCCGGTGATCATGATTGCCCAGTGTCAGCAGGGTTTTGGGTGTCAGATTTGCAATCGCTGATTTGAACCGGGCGTATGCTGCGGCCTCTCCGTGATCTGCGAGGTCGCCTGCAAAAACAACAAATTCGGCATCAGAGTGCACATCATTGACATAAGCAACGGCCTTTTCAAGCCTGTCGTGCGTGTCGAGCCCGTGGCTCAATTTTCCTTCAGGCACCAAATGTATGTCAGCTAGTACAACGAATTTAAGCATCAGCCTTTGACTCCGGTCATTGTAATGCCGCGTATGAAAAGGCGGCGGGCAAATAGAAATGCGATTACCATCGGCGCTGTCACCACTGTGGCAGAGGCATAGGTGCGGCCATAGTCCGTGTCGAAGGCCGATTGATACTGCATCATCGAGAGCGTTGCGGTCATCTTGTCCTGGCTCTGCACCACGATGAGCGGCCAATAAAGGTCATTCCAATGGGCCACAAAGCTGAAGACACTAAACGCGGCAATGGCAGGCAGCGCGGACGGCAGGATCAGGCGCAGGATGATCTCGACTTCGGAAAACCCATCAACACGGGCGGCCTGAATGATGCTGTCCGGGAAGCCGCGAAAGAACTGACGGAACAGGAAAATCGCGAAGACCGACACAATAAAGGGAAACATCATCGCGAAATAGGTATCCAACAACCCGACGCGGACCAGCCCGATATAGAGAGGGATAGAGGTCACGTTGATTGGGATCGTGATCGCAGCAATGACTGTACCGAACAGGATTGTTGATCCGCGGAACTTCAACTTGGCCAAGGCATAAGCGGCGGGAATCGCGGTGAGCAACTGGATCACCAGAATCCCGACACAAACGATCATCGAGTTCATCAGGAAGACAAGGTAGGGCTGTTCAAAGATCACGCCATAATAGTTGTCCCAGCCCTTGAAGGTCTTTGGAATGATGGAAAACTCGCTGTCATAGACCTCATCCGTAGGTTTGAGGCTGGAAGAAATCATCCAAATGAACGGGAAGACCATCACCCATGCGCCAAGAAAAAGCAGGGCGGTCGTTACAAATCGGCTGGCGTTCTTTGGACGCAGACGGTCAAGCCACGAGGCGGAGGGGGCAGAAATTTCGGCCATCAGTAATGCACATTCCGTTCAGTGAAGAGCGCCTGGATCACCGCAAACAGGAAGATGATCACCAGGAAAAATAGCGATAGAGCCGCCGAATATCCCATGTTGAAATATTCAAACCCCTCCAGGAAGGCGAGGTACAGAAACACCTCTGACGCGCGGTCCGGCCCGCCTTGTGTCAGGATCGCAACCGTATCAAACAGCTTGAACGCCGTGATAGACGAGGTCACGGCAACAAACATCGCCGTCGGTCCCAGCATCGGCCAGGTCACCCTAAAGAACTTGTCCACCGGATGATCCGCACCATCCATCGCGGCCGCCTCGTATAGGTTCTGCGGAATTGCCGTCAGCCCAGCAAGGAAGAGCACCATATTAAAGCCTATGATGCTCCAGAGTGAGATGATCGCCAGAGAATAAAGGACGACGTCTTCGTTCCCAAACCAGTTCACACCCGGCAGGCCAAAGGTTTCAAGCGAGTTATTGATCACCCCCTGCCCGCTGTCCATCAGCGCGGCCCAAACCAGCGCCATCGCGGCCAGTGTCGAGGTCACCGGCAAGAAGTACAGTACCTCAAGAACGGAACGAAATTTTTTCTGCTCTTGTATTGCGATAGCCAGAACCAGGCTGATGACAAAAGAACCGGGCAAGAAAAGCGCCGCATAAAAGAACGTATTATGGAGGGCGTTGGCAAAGTTCTCGTCGTCAAACATCTTGCGATAGTTCTCAAGGCCGACAAACTCATAATAGTCACTTACGAGAGTGTAATCCGTCAGGCTTGCCAGAAATACGAGAACAATCGGGACGATATAGATCACCAGAATAAGAAGGCTTGCCGGAAGAACCAGCAGATAGGCCAAACGGGTCTGCGCCTGCTGCAATCGAGATACAGCCATTATGCTGTCTCCACGGCTTTGTGCGGCTGCGCGACCAATCGCTGCCCGTCGGTGTCAAAGAACAGGACCTGCTGCAGGTTCAGGACCACAGAAATCCGACTGGCACGAGCCAGAGTGTTGCTTTGGACATAGGTGTCGCTTTTTTGCGCCCTTATGCGGATCAGCGCATCCGGAGCATGGTCGAAATGGCCGTGGATCAGGATTTCTGGTCCAAGATCCTCGACCAAGCGCGTGTTCAGTATCAGGGACGGGCCGTGGCGGCTCGGGACTGAGATGAGCCCTGCCGTGTCGGGCAGCGCAAAGGCCTCCGGGCGGATTCCCACATGCACAGGACCCGAGCCGTTCAGCGCAACCGGCAAAGTC
This sequence comes from Epibacterium sp. ABZ3_068, assembly GCF_056159265.1. Taxonomy (NCBI): domain Bacteria; kingdom Pseudomonadati; phylum Pseudomonadota; class Alphaproteobacteria; order Rhodobacterales; family Roseobacteraceae; genus Epibacterium; species Epibacterium sp. ABZ3_068. The sequence goes on along the minus strand of NZ_JBSWUV010000001.1, from coordinate 1,766,235 downwards.
ACATCGCCCAATCGCACACCACCGGCAACACGTTCACCGGCGGCAATGTTGATTTCGGGGCTTCCGATAAAACGGGCAACATCGAGGGTTTCGGGGTTGGAATAGAGCGCGTTGGGCGCACCGACCTGCAGCAGATGACCTGTTTGAAGCAGCGCAACACGATCAGACATCGTCATGGCCTCGACCTGATCGTGGGTCACATAGACAAATGTCAGACCGGACGCCGCGTGGAGTTCGGTAATTTCGGTGCGGACCTGGCCACGCAGCTTGGCGTCAAGGTTCGACAAAGGCTCGTCCATCAGGAACACTTGTGGGTTGCGCACAAGTGCACGCCCCAAGGCAACGCGCTGTCGTTGCCCCCCCGAAAGCTGGGCGGGCTTCCTGTCCAAAAGATGATCAATCCGAAGCTGTTTGGCGACTTTTTCAACTTCGCCACGGATCTCGGGCTGGGTCTTGCGTCCCACTGGCGTGATGCTCCGCATCCCAGGCAGACGCGCGTAGAGAGGCAAACGCGCCATGACCAGCGGCATTGCCATGTTTTCACCCACGCTCATATGCGGATAGAGCGCGTAGTCCTGAAACACCATCGCGATATTGCGATCCTTCGGCGCGCTCTCGGTGACTGATCGTCCGTCAATCAGAATTTCACCGCTGTCAGGGGTTTCCAACCCTGCAATAATCCGGAGCAAGGTGGATTTGCCACAACCCGACTGGCCAACAAGAGAGACAAACTCCCCATCGGCCACATCCAGTGAGATGTCGTGCAAAACCGGAGTATCGCCAAAAGACTTTTTGATATTTCTGAGCTGAAGCTGCGCCATGAATGGGGTCTCTGATCGCTAAAAAGGAATGCCCCGGACCAGAAAAGCCCGGGGCATTGGGGTGCGCTTAGCGCGTCATCAGTTTTTCAGCGATCGCCTTGAGCTCCGCTGCACCGTCTTCGGGGGTGACTTCGCCTTCCATCACAGCACGAATGGTCGAGGCTTGCTCACGCCAGATCTTTTCAGACTGCGTTCCCGGGTAACCGGACCAGGGACCGGCACGATCGTATTGTTTGACCGGGGTCGCATAATATGGCTCTGCCTCGTAGAAAGCGCCCATATATTCGGTTTTCAAAACCTGACGGTTGGTCGGCAGATAGCCTGTGATCTCGGCTGTGACCTGCTGACCGCGCGGGCCGGTTACGAATTTGATGTATTCCCAGACCGCCGCGACTTTCTCTGGGTCTTGTGTGGTAATGATTGCCGCGTTGCCACCCGTCGGCAGTTTTCCCTCGGCATCGTTCCAAACGGTGAAAGGATGGGAGCGCAGATCAAAGGCACCACCGACACGCTCTTGCATGTTGCGCGCGCCTGCAGGCGACAGCCCCCAAAGACCCATCCGACCTTCGGTGAAAGCGGCAAACTGGGTTTCACGATCCATATCGGTACGCAGACCGCCTTCATCATGAAGACGCTTGGCCATCTTCATGGCTTCCAGTGCATGTGAGTTCTCGTGGAACGCAACCGACTGACCGTCTTCGGACATCATACGGCCGCCCTGCTGCAGGATCAGTGTCTGGAAGCCCCAGTCATCACCGTTGATCAACCACATGAACATCGGCAGGATATCATCCCCCAAGCTGTCGATCTTCTGCGCGGCATCAATCAAACCATCCCAGTCGGTTGGGAATTTATCGGGGTCAAGGCCTGCTTTTTTGAACAGGTCCGCATTGTAGTACCACTGGATAACCGAAGCATTGAACGGCATGCCGTACTGCACACCATCGATACGTCCAAGATCCAGCATCGCGTCGGAATAGTTCTCTTCCGCCCAGCCGTCTCCTTCGGCTTCGATGAGCGGACCCATGTCGACAATCTGTCCACGTTCGGCCAGAGCACGTGCCAGTGACGGGAGCTGATTATAGGCCTGAAACGCGCAATCCGGCAGGGTGTTGGTGGCCGAACCGCGGAACAGCTTCAGATGTGTATCGCCATAGTTCTTGGCAGGCGCGGCATACTGGACTTCGATCTCGTCCTGCATCGCGTTAAATTCTTTCATCAGCGGCTCATGCTGACGAGTCAGGTGCCCGGCATTGGTCAAGCAGGTGATCGTGACCTTTGCGTGGGCAGTGGCGGCAACAAGCGTTAACGCTGTCGCTGCTGCGAGGGTAAATCGGAACATGAATGTTCTCCGTTTGGTCGAGGTTTATCCAGCTGGAGTCGTCCACGGCCGCTTGACTCCATGCCGGGACCAAATCAACTTTTTGTTAAAGGATTTTGACGGTTTAGCGGTCGCTGACAGTCGCCACAAAAGCTTCACGCCAAGTTGGAAACTTGGTGAGGATCGATCTGCAAAGTGACCGTGTCACCCCGCACAACGGCTTCGGTCACTTCGATTGGAACGCCGCTTTGGTCCACATTCTGTCCCAGCAAACAGATGACCGACTGAGACGAGGGGATTTCAAGCTTCAGCGCTTCCTGGGCTGTTGGTTGGCGCACCTCAACAAAGGTTGCAGCACGGAAATACTCAGCAACACCGTTGCGAGAGAAAGCATCGGGAACAGATGGGGCACCACCTGCTGCGTCTTCCAGAATTTTTGGGAACCGCCGAACGTTAAAGTAATGGCGCCCCAGCGCGGTTGGAACACCGTCCACATGATGCATAAATTCGGCAAATGGAACGCTTTCCCCCGGCGTCATATCCAGCATGTCGGCAATCGGCGCCGGTAGCCGACGATCCGAGCGCGTCTGAACCGTTGTCACCTGCACGGAATGCCCGCGCGCTCTTAGCCCGGAGGCCAGCCGGGTCTTGTGACCAATCTGATAGATGATCGGTCGGGCCAGCACCGTTGCCTCTCGGCCTTGCCAGCAAGAAATAACACCGTCGTCGGAAAGAGTCCGCATAGCCCGCCGAATAGCATGGCGAGACACGCCGTAACGACGGGACAGTTCTGATTGAGACGGCAATTTGCCGCCGCGCTCAAACCGCGCTGCCCGAATATCTTCTCTAAGCGCGTGATAGACGTCACGCCAAGTTTGAATCGTAGCCATGAAAAATCACCTTATTTTTCGTAGCTTAGGCTATTTACGTGACAACTTTCCGAAACAGGGATGTATCATTTGGCTTCCGGTTGGCGTGACCGAAATTGAAGGACCGCCGCGGCGGCGGCCTGAAATGCGGGTTCCTCAGAACACCGGGCAGCCGTAAATCGGGCAGCCGGTAAATCGGACAGCCTGTAAGTTGAACAGACAGCAAAGCAAAACACCCCCGTCAGCAAAGCCAACGGGGGTGTTTCTGATCTTTAATCAGAAGTCGCGATTAGTCGCGCTCTTCGATGATCTCAACCAGATGCGGGATCTTGTTGACCATACCGCGGACCGAAGGAGTATCCTCCAGCTCACGGGTTTTGTGCATCTTGTTCAGGCCCAGACCTACCAGAGTAGCGCGCTGGTCGGCGGGACGACGGATCGGGGAACCGATCTGCTTGACGACGATGGTTTTAGCCATGGTTCAGTCTCCTTACGCTTCAGCGGATTCTGCAGCGGCAGGTGCCGGTGCTTCGTCGCGCTTACCCAGGATGTCAGCAACTTTCTTGCCACGACGCTGAGCAACCGAGCGCGGGCTCGATTCTTTTTTCAGGCCGTCGATGGTTGCGCGGATCATGTTGTAAGGGTTCTGAGTGCCGATAGACTTGGAAACCACGTCTTTGATGCCCAGCATTTCGAACACAGCACGCATCGGACCACCAGCAATGATACCGGTACCTTCAGGTGCTGTACGCATAACAACTTTGCCTGCGCCGTGACGGCCGTGCATGTCGTGGTGCAGAGTGCGGCCCTCTTTCAGAGGTACGCGGATCATCTGACGCTTAGCTTGCTCGGTCGCTTTGCGGATCGCCTCAGGTACTTCTTTCGCTTTACCCTTGCCGAAGCCGACGCGGCCTTTTTGGTCGCCAACAACAACCAGAGCTGCAAAACCAAAGCGCTTACCGCCTTTTACGGTTTTGGAGACGCGGTTGATCGCAACCAAACGATCTGCAAATTCCGGTGTCTCTTCTTCGCGGCGGCCACGGCCACGGCGATTTTCACGTTCTGCCATTTGGCATTCCTTTTCAGAACGTGGATGTGACGGATCACATCCTGATTTTTCCAATCCTGGTGCAGAACATTCCTGCCCGGATCATCGGGGATGACCAAAACCACCCCACATTAGAAATGTCCGGGCGCCCCCGAAAGAGCGCCCGAAAGCATTAGATCTTCAATCCACCTTCACGCGCAGCGTCGGCCAGAGCCTTCACTTTGCCGTGGAAGAGGAAACCACCGCGGTCGAAGTAGGCTTCTGATACGCCAGCGGCTTTTGCGCGCTCTGCGATCACGGCACCTACTTTGGTCGCCGCTTCGATGTTGTTCTTGCCAACAAAACCCAGATCTTTTTCCAGGGTCGAAGCTGCGGCCAGTGTCACGCCACGTACGTCGTCGATCAGTTGAACAGAGATGTTCTTGTTCGAACGGTGTACGGACAGACGCGGACGGCCTGCGTTTACTTTGCGAAGTTTGTTCCGAACGCGCAGGCGGCGTTTCAGAAACAGTGTACGTTTGCTGTTTGCCATGGTGAGCGTCCTTACTTCTTCTTACCTTCTTTGCGGAAGATAAATTCGTCCTTGTACTTGATGCCTTTGCCTTTGTAGGGCTCAGGTGCGCGCCATTTGCGGATGTTTGCCGCAACTTGGCCAACAAGCTGTTGGTCGATACCTTCCACAACGATTTCAGTCTGCTTCGGCGCAGTGATGGTAACGCCATCAGGTGCGGTGAAGTCGACATCGTGGCTGTAACCAAGGTTCAGTTTCAGGGTGTTGCCCTGCATCTGAGCCCGGTAACCAACACCATTGATTTCCAGTTCTTTTTTGAAGCCGGTGGTAACACCAACAACACAGTTCTGGACCATGGTGCGGGCCATGCCCCACTGCTGACGCGCACGTTTGGACATGCCACGCGGATCAATTTTGACCACGTTGTCTTCAACAGCGATTGTAACATCGTCGGTTGCCGTGAAGGAGCGGGCGCCTTTCGGGCCTTTCACTTCGATGGTCTGGCCGGACACAGTGGCAGTAACGCCGCTGGGCAGGTCTACTGGTTTTTTACCAATACGGGACATCGAATACCTCCTTAGAAGACGGTGCAGAGCACTTCGCCGCCGACGTTGGCTGCGCGTGCGTTTGCGTCCGACATCACACCCTTGGGGGTGGAGACAATCGACACACCCAGGCCCTGACGGACTTGCGGGATGTCACTGACGCCCATGTATACGCGACGACCGGGTTTGGAGACCCGCTTCAGTTCGCGAATAACAGGTTCGCCTTCGTAGTACTTCAGGCTGATTTCAATCGCCGGATGACCATCAGTTGTGGTGGTCTTCTCGTAACCGCGAATGTAGCCCTCGTCCGCCAGCACATCCAGAACCCATGCGCGCAGTTTGGACGCAGGAGTTTCAACAACGGATTTGCCACGCATTTGTGCGTTGCGGATACGGGTCAGCATATCACCGATAGGATCGTTCATAATGCTCTCTCCTTACCAGCTCGATTTGACCATGCCAGGGATCTGACCAGCAGAACCCAGCTCGCGCAGCGCGATACGGCTGATCTTCAGCTTACGATAGTAAGCGTGCGGACGGCCGGTCAGCTGGCAACGGTTGTGCAGACGGGTTGCCGAGGAGTTCCGCGGCAGCTTCGCCAGTTTCAGACGCGCTTTGAAACGCTCTTCCATCGGCTTGCTTTCGTCGTTTGCGATTTCTTTCAGCTCGGCGCGTTTAGCAGCGTATTTGGCCACCAGGCGCTCCCGCTTCTTCTCGCGTTCGATCATGCTTTTCTTAGCCATGTCTCTATCCTTCCCGCGCTTTAGCTGTTGAAGGGCATGTTGAAAGCTTTCAACAGTGCCTTTGCTTCAGCGTCGGTTTTCGCTGTGGTGGCAATTACGATGTCCATGCCCCAGGCTTCATCGATTTTATCGAAATCGATTTCCGGGAACACGATGTGCTCTTTCAGGCCCATGGCATAGTTGCCACGACCGTCGAAGGAGGTGCCAGATACGCCGCGGAAGTCGCGGATACGAGGCATCGCAATTGTGATCAGGCGGTCCAGGAATTCGTACATGCGATCTGCACGCAGAGTAACCTTTGCACCCATCGGCATGCCTTCACGAACGCGGAAACCAGCGATCGAGTTTTTGGCAACGGTTGTCAGAGCTTTTTGACCAGCAATTGCGGTCAGGTCAGCCTGTGCGGATTTCGCTTTTTTGCTGTCTTTGACAGCAGCGCGGCCGCAACCGATGTTCAGAACGATCTTATCCAGCTTGGGGATCTGCATCTCGTTCTTATAGCCGAACTCTTCCTTCAGGCCTGCGCGGATGGTTTCCGCATAAAGAGCCTTCAGGCGCGGGGTGTAGTTTGCATCATCCAGCATTATACAGCCTCCCCGGTGGTTTTCGCGAAACGAACCTTTTTGCCGTCTTCCATGCGGAAGCCAACGCGGGTCGCTTTGCCGTTTGCGTCCAGCAGAGCAATGTTGGACAGGTCGATCGGCATTGCCTTGGGCAGGCGACCACCTTGAGCGTTTTGCGTCTGACGGGTGTGGCGGATGGCGATATTGATGCCTTCAACCACGGCTTTACCGGCCTTCGGGTCAACAGAGGCGATGGTGCCTTCTTTGCCCTTGTCCTTGCCAGCCAGGACGATCACTTTATCGCCTTTGCGGAGTTTAGCAGCCATAATTACAGCACCTCCGGAGCCAGCGAGATGATTTTCATGAAGTTCTTCGCGCGCAGTTCACGAACAACCGGGCCAAAGATACGGGTACCAACCGGCTCGTTGTTGTTGTTCAGGATTACGGCAGCGTTGCGATCAAAACGGATCGCGGTGCCGTCTTCGCGACGTACTTCTTTGGCGGTGCGAACGACAACGGCCTTACGGACGTCACCTTTTTTCACGCGGCCGCGCGGGATGGCTTCTTTAACCGAGACAACAATGATGTCGCCAACGGAAGCGTATTTACGCTTGGAGCCACCCAGAACCTTGATGCACTGAACTCGGCGAGCGCCGGAGTTGTCAGCAACATCCAGGTTTGTTTGCATCTGGATCATGTGGTTTCTCCCGACCTATGGGGCAGCGATGCGTGCTGGGATCCCCAGGGTTTCGACTAACTGTCAAGTTTAGTCGCCAGGAGTCTGAAGGTTCAGACTCTTAGGCTTCCAGAACTTCCCAGCGTTTCGTTTTCGACTTCGGTGCGCATTCGATGATGCGGACTTTGTCGCCAACCTTGAATGTGTTCTGCTCATCGTGGGCCCGGTATTTCTTGGACTTACGGATGGTTTTCTTCAGAACGGGGTGCGTAAAGCGACGTTCAACCGATACGGTGACGGTCTGAGCGTTTGCGTCGGAGGTCACGACGCCTTGCAGGATACGTTTGGGCATCTTTGAAGCTCCTTATTCAGCTGCTGCTGCAGCTTTTTCGTTCAGGATGGTGTTCACACGGGCGGCGTTGCGGCGTGCCGCACGGATACCCGAAGTGTTTTCCAACTGACCGGTTGCCTGCTGAAAGCGCAGGTTGAAGCTCTCTTTTTTGTAAGAAGCGAGCAGATCGCGGAGCTCATCCACGGTCTTATCGCGAAGATCCTTGGCGTTCATCGCCTTTCGTTCCTTTCCTTGGCACCAGAGAGCCCCTTATGGCGGGTAACTCATTCACCTGGTGGGTTATGTAAATTCCGGTGCTGCACCAATGGCTTAGCCCCGAAAAAATATATCGCCCAAAGGGATTCGCAAGGCAAACCCCATGAGCGATAGGCTCCTATAAGGGTATAAGAGGTTGGAGGCAAGGGAAAGTTGAGGGATGCAATTCAGTTAACACAGGCACACTGATCCGCGTAGCCCATTTACTTTTCCGAGAAACAATTGCGCTTTGCAAAACATTTACTTGAGTTCAGATGCACTATTTCCGTTAATTTTGCTGCGTATTAATTGTGGAGAATTTCAATGAACCGGAAACTAGGCGTGATCGCTTTTTCGCTGACTGTTGCCCTTGGCACCGCAGCGATTGCCGATAGCAGCAACAACGTACCTTACAATAAGAAAGTGACGATTAACGTAGGTGAACAGATTGTTGTTCATGGCTTACGCGGCGAGTGCGGAAAGCCTCCCAGTAAAGGCGCCATCCAGAAGATGGAGGGGCAATACGGGGCGCTAAAGCTGGGTAAAATCGTTGCAGGCAAAACAGGTGTTCGCAATAGCAAATCATGTGGAGGCGCCACACCGGTTGTCGAAGCAGTGTTTATCGCCGAGCGAAAAGGAAAAATGAAGTTTGAGCTTTTTGGCGATCCCGTTTCCATCAAAGTAAAGTAATAAGCTTGAAAGCCGGAACTAACTGAGGGGCCGAGTATCTTCGATGCTTGGCTCCGCCCTATCGGGATCAGCACCACTTGGCTTCATGCGCTGCAAACTGTTAACCAGCGGCTCATAAAACAGCCAAAGGACCAAACCATGATCCAACCGTCGCCTACGTTCAAAGACAACCTCTCCCTCCTGCCCTCTATCGACGGGCTGGCCCGCATTGAACTGTTGGATGCAAGCGGGGCGATTGTGGCCAGCATTGAAAACAAACCCGGCAAACAGGGATCGCTCGCAGTCTATCAATATCTCGCGCAGAGTTTTCAGCAACTGGACGCCACCGCGGCCGCCCATGGAGTTGAGGTCTTTGGCGAACATACCGAGGATGCCAAGAACCGTCCCGGCGCGCATCCCAATATTGATCTGTTGCTGGCCATTATCGACGGGGCCGCGCCACTGACGGCCCGGATTGTGGCCGCGTAAACTCTGCAACAGGCGCGAATGCAGTTTGCAGGCTCTGCACTGCGCGTGATCATACCCCGGCAAAAACAAGAAATCCCGCCGCTATTGGCGGGCCTTCCTTATTCAGGCGCGTTGTCCGTCCAAAGAATCACATATAAAGTCGACATGCTAGCGTTAACTGCCTCGCTTACCCCACCCCCGCACTGTCACGGTTACAAATTATTGCCGACTGCACAAATCCCCTAAACCCGCCATAAATAATTAAGCGAAAACAAAAAAACCGGATCAATTTTCTCAAAACTTTACGATCAACGATTAAAATGCAGCCAAAAGCGTTAATGGCTAATCAATTTATTGACAAATCGTTCACCAAATTGCGAAACTGCGCGTGCCCCGTGGGGGGGGATGTTTTCAGTATAAAGAAAATGCGAGTTTATCATGAGTATGAAGTCAATAACGCTGGCTGCTGTCGTTGCTATGTCGACCGCTGCTGTCGCGCAGGCCGCGACTTTTGGATTTGTTAGCAACCCAACAACCAACTCGACCGATTGGACAAACGCCGTTACCGGGTTTGGTGGTCAGGTCAATTCTAACGTTGATTTTGAGGGGATGACCTCTGGCCAGCCGCTGGATGGGTCGTTTTACACCGGTTCCGACGGGGTGACCCTGTCCGGCGTGGGTCTGGGCAGTATACTCAACGGTGCAGGCCCGGGACAGGGGAATACTGGCGCAACCCCGTTGAGCTCGGGCGAGGGTTTAAACCCGGTTTCGAACTATTTGTTCGACCCGAACGGATTTTCCTCTCTTACCATGACCTTTGCGCAGAATGTGTTAGGCGCCGGGCTGTTCATCATCGATTATTTCAACCCGCGCGGCAACAACGGCCTGACCATCGAGGCGTTTGACGAATTTGGCGCTTCTCTCGGATCTTTCAGCTCGATCAGCGCTAACTTCCAGCGCAACAATCGCTATTTCATGGGGATTGCCTCGGATATCCCGGATATCCGGTCGGTTGTGTTCACAGACCTGAACGGCAACACTGGCGATACCACCGGCTTGGACGATGTGTTGTTTGCATCTGTCAGCAGCGCACCACCTGCCCCGGTCCCTGTCCCTGCCGCGCTGCCGCTGCTGGTTACAGGCCTCGCCGGATTTGCCGCACTGAAGCGTCGCAAGAAGTCCAAACAAGCCTGATAGGCGGGCTGGCGCAAAGACATCAAAGCCCCGCCAGAGCGGGGCTTTTTTTCATGGGCGCACACCACGCGTTTCAGAGCCGGTTTGCGTCTGCGGGATTATTCCCAGCGGTAGTTGAAACTTACAGAGATCCGTTCGTCTTCGGCCATGTTCAACGGCACCTCATGACGGATGAAGCTTTCCCACAACAGCACGTCGCCTACTTTGGGCGTTTGATAGACAAAGGTGCGCAGCTCTTGGCGGGCATCCTTGTTGCGCGGCGGGTGCGCCATCATCATGGCCGAACGGGGATCCTCCAGCTTCAACACCGAGGCTCCTTCGGGCATCGCAACATATGTGGTGCCGGAGATCACCGAATGCGGGTGGATGTGGCTGGCGTGGGTGCCGCCTTCGGGCAGGATGTTGATCCACAGGTCTTCCAGAACCAGCGCGCGCCCATCCAGATCCAGCTCCAGATCCTTGGCAAAGGCGGCCACATGGGCGTCCAAAGATGTCTTCAGATCCTCAAAAATCGGGAACCGCCACGGCAGATCCGTCAGCGACGCATAAGAGGTATAGCCGGGGTAGCCGTTCTCCTCGCACCAGTCCTGACCGGCTTCATCATCTTCGGCAATGACCAGGCAGGAGTTTTCAAGCTCTGCCGCATCAATCTTGGGACCGTGCTCGGACAGGCTTGCGCGATAGAATCGGGTGACAAAAAGGGAATCGATCTGTGCCATGGGCCTGTCTTAGCGCAAGAGCTGCCACCTGACGAGGGGCGTTAAACATGCAGTGAAACTGCATAAATCTTGCGCCTGCCCGTCGACAGATCCCGGTTCCGTGTTAAGCTCATCCTCGGAAACGTGCGCTGGATTTCTTGAGGAGGAGGAAACAGCGATGCAATGGCAACCACAACGTCCCCCGGAACCCGGTGTGCCGGATCTTGCCCCCGTGACCCCAGCAGTGCTGCGCGAGGCGCTGCGGCGCGGTTGGCAAGACATGACCCGCGCGCCGCTTTTTGCACTGGCCATCGCCGGGGTCTATGTGCTGATCGGCTGGGTGATGGTCTGGGTTACACGTGCCACAGGACAAACATACTGGCTGGTTCTGGCCGCCGTCGGGTTCCCGCTGTTCTCCCCCTTTGCAGCGGTCGCGTTTTATGATGTGAGCCGTCGATTTGCCCGCGGTGCGCCGATGGATATGAACAAGACGCTGACGGTGGTCTTTCGGCAATCCAAACGCCAATTGCCATCCATCTGCGCCATCATCGTGGTGATGTTCCTGTTCTGGTTCTTTCTGGCGCATATGATCTTTGCGCTGTTTCTGGGCCATTCGGCGATGACCAATATCTCCTCCTCGCTTGAGGTCTATGGCACGCTGCAGGGGATCAAGATGTTGGGCTTTGGCACTGTAATCGGCGCGGCCTTTGCGCTGCTGTTGTATATGATCACGGTCCTCGCCCTGCCCCTGTTGCTGGATCGCGAGATCGACTTTGTCACTGCGATGATCACCAGCTTTACCTATGTGCAGCTGTATCCGGGCGTCATGATCCCCTGGGCCGCCTTTATTGGTGTGGTGACGCTAGTGTCGATGCTGCCGGGTTTTCTGGGCCTGTTCGTCACCCTTCCCCTGCTGGGCCATGCGACCTGGCATCTGTATGACATGCTGGCCTATGGCGTCCCGTCCGCAGACGCGAAACAGCCCGCGCACCCCTGATCATATGGTGTAATCGACCAAATATCCCCTTTCTGGTATTTTATGTATCGGCTGCGAGGAGGCAGCTGCCAGAAACGGGGGAAGTCAGATGTGCTGGATGCGAACCAGCCTTGCGGCGGGAATGATTGTCACAGGAACCGTGGGCCTTGCAGAGACCTTTGACGTCGCGGGGATCGGATTGGGAGAGGTGCAGTCGGTCATCCGCCAGCTCACACCACGGCTGACTGTAGTCAACATTCACACTGAATATTCAGGATTTGAAGGGCGCGACCCCGGCAATCCGTTGGCCCAAGTTACCGGTCCCTGTACCGGCACAGTGGTAATCCATTCCGGCACCCCGACGGGAACCGATGTCTGCCTTTATACGGATCTGGACAGCGAAGAGGTTGTGATCACCTGGCACGCCAGATCCATGACCTCTAATGGGCGGATGCAAGGCACCTGGACTGTGGAGGGTGGCACCGGAAAATGGCAAGAGGCCCGCGTTTGATTCAGGGGTGGACGGCAATGGCGCCTATACCAACATCGTGAGCGGCACGCTGACCTTAGAATAGGACAATGCCCTCAAAGGAAAAGAAAACCCCCGCCAGTTTCCCGGCGGGGGTTCTTGTTCATTCCCAATTTGGGCGCAAAGACTTACCAGTCTTCGCGAACCACAACGCGGGTTTTGATCGGCAGTTTCATCGCCGCCAGACGCAGAGCCTCGCGGGCGATGTCTTCGTCGACACCGTCGATTTCGAACATCACGCGGCCAGGCTTAACCTTGCACGCCCAATAGTCGACGGAACCTTTACCTTTACCCATACGAACTTCGGTCGGCTTTGAGGTGACCGGAGTATCTGGAAAGATACGGATCCAAACACGACCCTGACGTTTCATGTGGCGGGTCATCGCACGACGAGCAGCTTCGATCTGGCGCGCGGTCACACGCTCGGGCTCAAGAGCTTTGAGACCAAATGTGCCGAAGTTCAGATCAGAGCCGCCTTTTGCCAGACCGGAGATCCGGCCTTTGTGCATCTTGCGGAATTTTGTACGCTTTGGCTGAAGCATTGTATCTTCTCCTTAGCGGTCGCGACGGTTGCCGCCTGCACCGCGAGGTGCCGGGCCGTCTTGGACTTCTTGCGATTTACGATCACGCGCTTGCGGGTCGTGCTCCATGATTTCGCCTTTGAAGATCCATGTCTTGATCCCGATGATACCGTAGGGGGTCATGGCTTCAGAGTGTGCGTAATCGATGTCAGCACGCAGAGTGTGCAAAGGCACGCGGCCTTCACGGTACCATTCGGTACGCGCGATTTCAGCACCACCCAGACGACCAGCGACGTTCACCCGGATACCCAGGGCGCCCATGCGCATTGCGTTCTGTACGGCACGCTTCATTGCGCGACGGAAGGACACACGGCGTTCCAGCTGCTGAGCGATGGACTCGCCAACCAGCTGTGCATCAAGCTCGGGCTTGCGCACTTCAACGATGTTGAGGTGCAGCTCGGACTCGGTCATCGCGGCAAGCTTCTTGCGCAGAACTTCAATGTCTGCACCTTTCTTACCAATGATAACACCCGGACGTGCGGTGTGGATCGTCACACGGCACTTCTTGTGCGGACGTTCGATGATCACACGTGCAACACCGGCTTGTTTGCACTCAACTTTGATGAAGTCACGGATCTTGATGTCTTCCAGCAGAAGATCACCGTAATCCTTGGTATCGGCGTACCAGCGGCTGTCCCAGGTGCGGTTGACCTGAAGGCGCATGCCGATCGGATTGACTTTATGTCCCATTAGGCTTGCTCCTCAACTTGACGCACCTTGATGGTGAGCTCCGAGAACGGCTTCAGGATCTTACCATAGCGACCACGTGCACGCGGGCGACCGCGCTTCATGACCAGGTTTTTACCCACATAGGCCTCGGCAACGATCAGCTCGTCGACGTCCAGATTATGGTTGTTTTCAGCATTCGCAATTGCGGACTGAAGGCACTTCTTCACGTCCTGTGCGACCCGCTTGTTCGAGAAAGTCAGGTCGGTCAACGCCTTCTCGACTTTCTTGCCACGGATCATTGCGGCTACCAGGTTCAGTTTCTGCGGGCTGGTGCGAAGCATGCGCAGTTTTGCCATTGCCTCGTTTTCGGCCACGCGGCGGGGGTTCTTTGCCTTGCCCATGACTTACTTCCGTTTCGCTTTTTTGTCCGCAGCATGACCGTAATAGGTCCGAGTCGGTGCATATTCACCGAACTTCTGACCGATCATGTCTTCCGAGACGTTGACTGGGATGTGCTTCTGACCGTTGTAAACACCAAATGTCAGACCCACGAATTGGGGCAGGATGGTGGAACGACGGGACCAGATTTTGATCACTTCATTGCGGCCCGATTCACGTGCAGCTTCAGCCTTTTTCAGGACATAGCTGTCAACGAAAGGACCCTTCCAAACAGAGCGAGTCATGGATTACCGCCCTTTCTTCTTGGCGTGACGCGAGCGGATGATCAGCTTTTGCGACGCTTTGTTTTTGTTACGGGTACGCTTACCTTTGGTGTCCTTACCCCAAGGTGTAACCGGAGTACGACCACCAGATGTGCGGCCTTCACCACCACCGTGCGGGTGATCGATCGGGTTCATCGCAACACCACGAACCGACGGACGCTTGCCTTTGTGGCGCATACGACCGGCTTTACCGTAGTCTTGGTTCGAGTTGTCGGGGTTGGATACCGCACCAACGGTTGCCATGCATTCCTGACGGACCATGCGCAGTTCACCGCTGCTCAGACGGATCTGAGCGTAACCACCGTCACGACCTACGAATTGTGCGTAGGTACCGGCTGCACGGGCGATCTGGCCGCCTTTGCCCGGTTTCATTTCGATGTTGTGAACAATGGTACCGATTGGCATGCCCGAGAACGGCATTGCGTTGCCCGGCTTGATGTCGGCCTTGCTGGAGGCGATGACCTTGTCACCAACTGCCAGACGTTGCGGAGCCAGGATGTATGCCTGCTCGCCGTCTTCATACTTCACCAGTGCGATGAAGGCAGTCCGGTTAGGGTCATATTCGATGCGCTCAACAGTTGCGGCGACATCAAACTTGTTCCGTTTGAAGTCAACGATCCGGTAGAGACGCTTTGCGCCACCGCCGCGGCGGCGTGAAGTGATCCGTCCGGTGTTGTTCCGGCCGCCCGATTTGGTCAAACCCTCAGTGAGAGATTTAACCGGACGCCCTTTCCAAAGCTCCGAACGGTCGATCAGAACCAGCCCACGCTGGCCCGGCGTAGTCGGTTTATACGACTTGAGTGCCATGCTTTCTGTCTTCCGTTTAGCGTGCGATATCCGAGGAAGAAGTAGGATACCGCTATGTGAAAGCCCCCTGCCTTGCTGCGCCGTAATCGTGGTGCGACGGGTTCAGGTGACCAAAGTTTTAGGGCCCCGAAGGTCCCCGATTCCAAATATCAGAGGCCCCGGAACGAATCCGAGGCCACAGAATGAGCGGGATATAACGGAAAGGCGGGGTGGTGGCAATGGGCGATAGACTGCGATCCGCGCAAACCTTTTCTATCAGGAGCCGCATTCTCGATAAATGGAAGTTAGCAACCGTTGTAATTTTTCTGCCCACCAGCCGTAAGTGTATAAGTACCGCCACGTGGACCGGTGTAGCAACGAGAGGATGAGCTACGAGTGGTTCGAGGTTTGTAGCTATACTTTGAAGCGGTACGTTTCAATTTCTCACCCCATTCGCAAGCAAACCCGTCACCATCTCTGTCCAGCCCATGCAAATCTTGAACCGGACCACCTGACTTTAAGAAGAATTTTTGAGCTAGAGCGGAACTAGAGAAGTCACTGCAGTTTTTGTCGTCCCTAACTGGATTGGCACCGCTCGCACGCCGATATCTTGTACTGCCAACTGCAGCGCTCGAACGACTACCAATGTACCTATACGTGCCAGAGCTGAACTCTCCTCGGCTACCCAATTCGGCCTCAATAATTGACAACCTGATTGGGTCACGCTCCACACTTTGTGCAGCCCAAAGAAACGCCGTGCTCTGTCCGCTATAGATGGCGGTATCAAGGGAGTTTCCGCATCCGACAATTACAAGCAGGCTACAGAGTCCGGCTAAAGCTCTTCTCAAGTTCTCACACTCCACATTACATTCGCTCAAAAAAGAATGACAACCTATTGGAGTATAGAACTATACCAATCAAGTAAAAGGAAAGCGCATTGCCGACTTATAGCAATATTTTTTACTACTGCTCTCACTCAAACTCTTCGTGGACTCCTGCCTCCGAGAGCCACGTATCTACCGCCTCAGTATAACTCCCCCTCCGCCCCAATCCACCATTGATTGCACGATGTGCCAGCGGCACGGGTAACACGTCGACTTGGGAGAAGGGCTGCGCAAAACGCTCGGCCGTTGGGCAGGGCCAGCTGCGGGTGCTGGAGCAGACGATCAGCAGGGGCGGATCCTCAGCGTCGATATAGGTCGCTGGTGAGGCCGCCTGCCACTGGGTCTGATCCTCCCCAAACACCGGTCCCAGCCAGCGCCGCGCAACGCCGGCCATGCCTTGGGCCACGTCCAGGGCGGCGGTATCCAGGGAGACCACGGCCATTGGCGCACGCACCCCCGCAGCCTGCAGCAGGTCCTGCCTGAGCGCCAACAGGGTCGCCACATGCGCGCCAGAAGAATGGCCCATCAGGATGATCCGATTGGGATCGCCGCCCCAGTGTCTTGCGTTCTCCTCCACATAGGCCAGCGCGCGGGCCAGATCCTGCACCTGCTCCAACGGATGCGCCTCTGGCATCAGCCGGGTGTTGGTGGAGACAAAGACATAGCCCTTGGATGTATAATGACGGGATTTATGAAACCAGACATTGGGCACCCGTTTACTGCCCGTCTGCCAGCCACCGCCATGCAGCATCAAGATCACCGGCGCGCCCTCGGCCGCTTTGGGTGCATAGACATCCATGCGATGTCTGGAATGTGGCCCATAGGCGTGTTCGTCAAAGATCTGCGCGTAAACGAGGCTACCGAGCCCCAGAGAAACCGCAACTGCAATCAAGATCCGCGCTATCATCGCCCCGCCCCTCACGTCTGATTTGCCAGACCCTACGGCCAATGGACTGCGAACAATATAAGGAATTTCCTGCAATTGGAGGGAGTTTATTGAAATGACCTAAGATGAAGTCAACAAAATGAGAGGACTCAGCTCTAAAGGAAGAAGTGCAGAGATACTGTGCTACTTTAAATACTGAACGAGTACATCCAACCCGACCGCCAAGTTTCTCGGACCACATGCCAGAGATAAAGACTCGCACTCTTGATCGAATTTAAAGGTTAAAAAATCGAAATCCGATCTGTGGTGGTTTTCTTTCTCCACAGCAAGAGCTTTAGCGCAATTCAGGCCATTCAAGCCCACTTACACAAACAATCCTGGGCTGTCAGCCGTTTCGATACTGATCCCTCCTTGATGCTCCCAATCTCCATCACACTGTCGCGCAAACCAGTCTTGCAATTCTGATAACATATCACCACCCACTATTTAGGCATTCTATCATTCTAACTTGGTCTGAATAACATTACCGAAATTCTAGTTCGAGACCACGCGTCCTCAGTTACCTGCGTCGCGTGCTTTCAAATCCCCCAATCTCCCCTTGCGCGTGTTCGGCCGTGCGATTGATCTGATATAGCCTTCAATCACATCACCCGCGCCTATCCGTTCCGCACGCAGACGCAAACGGGCGAGAATTTCAGCTGCAGCAACCCCTCTTTCGATCTCATCAGGGACGTTGTGGACGATGTCGGCCAGCCCTTACGCCTTTTTCAACGTTGACGCGGCACGGATCTCGACAAAAACCCGAGAAAGCAAACCATAAAGCATATGATAGTCTGACAATGCGCGAACCCCACTGTTCTATGCAAAGAACCTAACGCTATGTGTAAACAAGTAAATGCCAACGTCCGGGGGGTGGGGGGCGCTTCAATCATCTTCCAGAAGGGCAGTCTTTTACAAACTGGTGGAATCCTTGATGCGGACGAAGCAAAAACCGTTTCCCAAAAACAAAAAAACCTCTGCAATTGCAGAGGTTTTCCCAAGACCAGCCCAGAGGCCAGCAACTGGATAAAAGCTTATGCCAGTTCCAGGTTGGTGGCGCTTTCGCGACCGTCACGGCCAGCTTCGATGTCGAAGGTGACTTTTTGGTTGTCTGCCAGACCGGTCAGACCAGAACGCTCAACCGCAGAGATGTGAACAAAGATATCTTTGCCGCCATCTTCGGGTGCGATAAAACCAAAACCCTTGGTAGAGTTGAACCATTTCACGGTGCCATTAGCCATTCCGCGTATCCTTTTCAATATGGGGCTGCCCGCAACATGCGGCAGCACGGCCGCGTCGAGGCAACATCGATACCTATCGCCGCAAGGCCGGAAAAGAGTCGAGAAACGAAAACGTAGCACGTCATCCATGAGGCCAGTTGGCCTTGGCGTCAATCAAAAACCTCGTAAAAAAGTAGTTTTATGTAGAAAAACCCCCAAACTGAAGAGCCGCCCTGCAAAGCCAAACACCATTGGGACATGCCACCCCACCGCAAGCCACCAATCACGTGAAAATTTCTGAAGTGGGGAACGCAGCAAGTGGTCGAAATTCCATTTCGGAAACACCCTAAACAGAACGCCATTGGCACAAAAAAGCCCCCCGCCGGTGGCGAGGGGCTGTTTGATCTTTTCAAGAAGGCCGATCTTACAGACCGGTGGACACGTCGATGGTGTTGCCTTCTTCCAGGGTCACATAGGCTTTTTTCACGTCTTTACGCTTGCCCAGCTGGCCGCGGAAACGCTTGACCTTACCCTTGGTGATGGTGGTGTTGACCGCTTTGACCTTCACACCAAAGAGCGCTTCTACAGCTTCTTTGATCTGTGGTTTGGCCGCGTCGATCGACACTTCGAAGACCACAGCGCCATTTTCGGACGCCAGAGTGGTTTTCTCGGTGATGATCGGCTTGCGGATCACGTCGTAATGTTCTGCCTTGGCACTCATTTCAGGCGAGCCTCCAGTGCTTCGACACCTGCTTTGGTGATCACCAGGGTGTCACGCTTCAGGATGTCATAGACGTTTGCACCCATCGTCGGCAGGATATCCAGACCTTCGATGTTGCGCGATGCCTTCAGGAAGTCCTCATTCACGGACGCACCATCGATGACCAGCGCGCGCTTCCAGCCCAGGTTCTTGACCTGTTTTGCCAGAGCAGCGGTTTTGCCTTCGGAAGCTGCATCTTCGATGATGACCAGTTCACCCGCTTTTGCTTTTGCGGACAGCGCGTGGCGCAGACCCAGCTTGCGGAACTTCTTCGGCAGGTCGTGACCGTGCGAACGCGGGGTCGGACCTTTGTAGATGCCACCTTTGCGGAAGATCGGCGCGTTACGGTCACCGTGACGTGCGCCACCGGTGCCTTTTTGGCGATAGATCTTCTTGGTCGAGTAGCTGGTTTCCGAACGGGTCAGAACCTTGTGGGTACCGGCCTGTGCGTTGTTGCGCTGCCAGCGAACCACACGGTGCAGAATGTCTGCGCGCGGCTCCAGACCAAACAGGTCTTCGGACAGTTCAATATCGCCAGCTTTGGCACCGTCGAGTTTGATCACGTCAAGTTTCATGCTTCACCACCTTCCGCGGGAGCTTCCGCAGTTTTCAGAGCGGCCGGGAACGGCAGACCCTCGGGGGCTTTCTTCTTCACGGCGTCCTTAACGGTAACCCAGCCGGATTTCGGACCAGGTACGGCGCCTTTGATGAAGACCAGACCGCGATCGGCGTCGGTTTTCACAACTTCCAGGTTCTGGGTGGTAACACGGGCTGCACCCATGTGACCGGCCATTTTCTTGCCTTTGAAAACTTTGCCCGGATCCTGACACTGACCGGTCGAACCGTGCGAACGGTGCGAGATCGAAACACCGTGCGACGCACGCAGACCGCCAAAGTTGTGGCGCTTCATCGCACCTGCGAAACCTTTACCAATAGAGGTACCGGTGACGTCAACTTTTTGACCTTCCAGGAAGTGCTCGGCAGAGATTTCTGCGCCAACTTCGATCAGGCCATCGGCAGGAACGCGGAATTCAACCAGCTTACGCTTGGGTTCAACCTTGGCAGAAGCAAAGTGGCCACGCATCGCTTGGGATACGCGCTTAACCTTTGCGGAACCTGCACCCAGCTGAACTGCGGTGTAGCCGTCTTTTTCTTCGGTCCGTTGTGCAACAACCTGCAGACCGTCCAGCGAAAGAACGGTGACAGGGATCTGCTTGCCGTCTTCCATGAACAAGCGGGTCATGCCCACTTTCTTTGCGATAATACCAGAGCGCATATGAATTACCCTCCGATCTTACGACTGCAGCTTGATTTCGACGTCAACACCAGCGGCGAGGTCGAGCTTCATCAGCGCGTCCACGGTCTGGGGAGTCGGATCAACGATGTCGAGCATACGCTTGTGTGTGCGGATCTCGAACTGGTCACGGGATTTCTTGTCAACGTGAGGACCACGCAGAACGGTGAATTTCTCGATCTTGTTCGGCAGCGGGATCGGACCACGAACGGTGGCGCCGGTGCGCTTGGCAGTGTTGACGATCTCTTGCGTGCTGGCATCCAGAACGCGATAGTCAAATGCCTTCAGCCGGATACGGATGTTTTGGCTTTGCATAAGTATGCCTTTTTATCCAGGCGTTGGAGTTGAGAGGAGGGCATGTGACCATCACGAACCCTCATCGAACCCAAAAGGCGGGAATCACCCCGCCTTTGCCCCGCAGAGCGGGATGGCGCTCTTTACGCCTGAAATGGTCATATGGCAAGGGGGTTTCGCAGCGAAACGCGTTGCACATGGGGCGTGCGGTGGGTTTAGGATTTGGTGCACATCGGATTACTTCGCCCACTCCCGAAAGCTGTGCTTCCAAAATGCAACACCATCGTGTTCGGCCGCCACCTCACGATAGAGAATGAGTCTGCTTGTTTCTTCCGATGTTGGCTCACACCGGTTTAAGAAAACGGAACATAGTTTCTCAACAAGCAGACAAATCGCCTCCGTAGTCTCGACAAACTCGAAAACCTCTACCTCATTCGTACAACGTCCAAGAACAATCTCACGATCCGAATGCGCCATGGCATTGTTACGCAAGTCTCCAATACGCTCCAACCGCTCTTTGTATTGTTTGCGAAACTCTACAAACAGCTGCCCCATTTCCCTGTCGATGCGAGGGCAGCGAGATCTAACAAGGTCACAGAGAGCATTCTTAACCTTCCCAACCCCAAAGGCTTTCTCATCAGTATCCTGATGCGATCGGCAAACAAATAGAACCAACTCGCGTTCTGTTGCATAGAGCCTAGCATATGCGGCGCGAGCAACAGCAGAATACTGAGGATTTGAAAGCTCTCCCCCAGCTTTCGCTTTACGGTCAAGATATTCCCGCTGAACGGTTACATAACCCCGAACGAACGCAGCCGCCCGTCGTGCGTCGCTGGCCTCTTGAACCCAGTAATTCAATGATTTGTATACATCCTCGCGACACATCGCGGTCTCTTGTTCCAAAATGCTCCTCCAGTGCCCAGTCGAATTCACACAACCCTTAGGCGAGAAATGCAAATCGAACAAGCACGCCACCGCCCGTCCACTTTCATCTTTTCCTAAATACTTCGGAGCGCGAGGCAGGGCCTCGCATAAACAAAAAGGCCACCCCTGAAGGCGGCCTTTTTTTCATTCAGCACCGGGTAAAGTCTTGGCGACTTCCCGGTGGGAAACCGCCTGCCCCTCACTTGTTTAAGTTTCCCAAGGAAACTTAAACTTACTCGGTGATTTTGGACACAACGCCGGCGCCGACGGTGCGGCCGCCTTCGCGGATCGCGAAGCGCAGACCGTTTTCCATCGCGATCGGTGCGATCAGCTCAACGTCGAACTTCAGGTTGTCGCCAGGCATAACCATCTCGGTGCCCTCGGGCAGAGTAACGGTGCCGGTGACGTCGGTGGTGCGGAAGTAGAACTGCGGACGGTAGTTCGCGAAGAACGGGGTGTGACGGCCACCTTCTTCTTTGGTCAGAATATAGGCTTCTGCTTCGAACTTGGTGTGCGGGTTCACGGAACCGGGCTTACACAGAACCTGGCCACGCTCAACACCTTCACGGTCAACACCACGCAGCAGCGCGCCGATGTTGTCGCCTGCTTCACCGCGGTCCAGCAGCTTGCGGAACATTTCAACACCGGTACAGGTGGTTTTGGAGGTGTCGCGGATACCAACGATTTCGATCTCGTCGCCGACGTTGATCACGCCGCGCTCAACACGACCGGTCACAACGGTACCACGACCAGAGATCGAGAACACGTCTTCGATCGGCATCAGGAACGGCTGGTCAACAGCGCGCTCAGGGGTGTCGATGTAGTCGTCAACAGCCGCCATCAGCTCTTTGATTTTCTCTTCGCCGATTTCAGGCTTGTTGCCTTCCATCGCCGCCAGAGCGGAGCCTGCAACGATCGGAATATCGTCGCCCGGGTAGTCATAGGAAGACAGCAGCTCGCGGATTTCCATTTCCACCAGTTCCAGCAGCTCTTCGTCGTCGACCTGGTCAACTTTGTTCATGAAGACAACCATCTTCGGGATGCCAACCTGGCGGCCCAGCAGGATGTGCTCACGAGTCTGCGGCATCGGGCCGTCAGCGGCGTTCACAACCAGGATCGCGCCGTCCATCTGCGCCGCACCGGTGATCATGTTCTTCACATAGTCAGCGTGGCCGGGGCAGTCGACGTGTGCGTAGTGACGGTTTTCGGTCTCATATTCCACGTGGGCGGTGGAGATGGTGATGCCGCGTGCTTTTTCTTCCGGTGCGCCGTCGATCTGGTCGTAGGCCTTGAAGTCACCAAAGTATTTGGTGATCGCTGCGGTCAGCGTGGTTTTACCGTGGTCAACGTGGCCGATGGTGCCGATGTTGACGTGCGGTTTTGTACGCTCAAACTTTTCCTTTGCCATTCTCTAGGCGCCCTTTTGAATTTTGGGGGGTCATCCGTGACCCGGTTTCCTCTGCGCGCGCGGCTTATTTGGTTTGCGCACAAAAATCAAGTCGCTTCCTGTCTGCTGCGACGTCTAGCCTGCCTGTTGTACGTCTGCATCAGCTGCCGCATCTGCGGCGCGCGGGTTGAACCAACCCTCTTCGGCGTGTTTCTCGGCGATGTATTCTTCGATCTTGTCGGCAATATTGAGCGCAAGACCGTCGATCTGTTCCTGTTTGGTACGGCTGTGACCAGACCCCAGAAGCGCGCTTTCGCCGGTCGTATCCTCAAAGATCTCCATCTGCACCTTTTCGGCGAGGAAGAGCTTGCCTGCGACGTCATAGACAAAGACATTCACCACCGCGACGCTTTTGGGCGAAAAGACAATAGGGACGCCGCCCGGGGCCAACATGAACCCCTCCAGCGTAACGGCAACATCATATTCCTGTTCACCCTGATAGCGACCAAGCCGCGCGTTCAGGGCACGCTCCATCGGTTCCTGCCATTCGCTTTGCTCGGCATCGCGCGACAGCGGCCATTGCAGAGCCTTTTCCGTGTAGACATGCAAAACGCGGGCCTTGAAGGCCCCCAAATCCTCTGGCGCTTCGTCCACCTGGGTCGAACCGCAGGCCGCCAACATCAGCAGTCCGGCAAGAAGAGAGAGCATTCGGGCCATGGATACGTCCTTTAAACGTCAAGATCAGCAACGGTTTACTGGGGTTTTTACGCATTCGCAAAGCCGCCCAAGCAAAAACCCGCGCGCCGGGTGGCACGCGGGTCACATATTTTACAGAGTCATTTGAACTTGTAGTTCCGCGGGAAGCCATAGGGTGGTCGCTTGCCGACACTGGCCCGTTTTCCAAGCCATTCGGTCAAGTCGGGTTCGTGACGCGTTTTGCCACCGCCCATCTCCCAGCTCAGTCCGTCTTCCCAGTTAAAGGTGGTGATGTCCGACAGGCCACCGTCCAGCTCCAGCGCCCCCTGCTTGCCGCGCGCCATATTGTACTTTTGCAGACGCACACCTTTACCACGGTTAAGTTCTGGCATCTCCTCAACCGAGAAGACGAGAAACTTGCCGTTCTCGGAGACAACAGCCACGTGATCACCGGTCACCGGAATACAGAGTTTGGCCCTGTCCTCATCCTTGACGTTCAGAACCTGTTTGCCGCTGCGGGTTTGGGCGACGATCTCTTTCTCGGCGCAGATAAACCCGTTGCCCGCATCAGAGGCCACCAACAGCTTTCCTTCGGGGTTGTGGATCAGAAGGTCGACAATTTCGACTTCGTTGGGCAAATCCACCATCAGGCGCAGGGGTTCACCCATGCCACGCCCGCCGGGCAGGTTTGCCGCCGACACTGTATAAAAACGTCCGTTGGAGCCAAAGACCAGCAAGCGGTCGGTTGTTTCAGCGTGGAACACGAACCGTGGGCCGTCGCCGTCCTTGAACTTGAGCTCGCGGTTCAGGTCGATATGACCTGTCATAGCCCTGATCCAACCCATCTTGGAACAGACCACGGTGATCGGTTCGCGCTCGATCATCGCCTCAAGCGGCACATCTTCCACTTCCGCCGCTTCGGCAAAGCGGGTCCGACGTGCACCACCGGCGAAATCCTTGCCGAATTTTTTCTTGGTCTCGCGCAGCTGTTCAGTGATGCGGCTCCACTGGATATCTTCGGAACCCAGCAATTCAACCAGCCCGGCACGTTCCTCACGCAGGGCGTCGCGTTCGCGGGTCAGCTCGATCTCTTCCAGCTTGCGCAAGGAGCGCAGGCGCATGTTGAGGATCGCCTCGGCCTGGACCTCGGTCAGCTCGCCCACACCCTCGCCCGGCGTAACATAGTCCGCTTCGGTAAAGGCGCGCGGGTGATCGACACTCCAGTCTTCGCGCATCAACGCGGCTTTTGGGTCGTCATCGTAACGGATGATGTCGATCACGCGGTCCAGATTGAGGAAGGCGATGATAAAGCCTTCCAGAACCTCCAACCGGTGGTCAATCTTTTCCATCCGGTGACGGGCACGGCGCTGCAGAACATCACGGCGGTGATCCAGGAAGGCGCGCAGAACCTCCTTCATCGAGCAGACTTTGGGTGTGACCCCATCAATCAGCACGTTCATGTTGAGGCTGAACCGCGTCTCGAGATCCGAGTTACGGAACATCATGTTCATCAGAACCTCTGGGTCCACATTCTTGGACTTCGGTTCCAGGATGATACGGATGTCTTCTGCGGATTCGTCGCGAATATCGGCGAGAATCGGCACTTTCTTGGTCTGGATCAGCTCGGCGATCTTTTCGATCAGCTTGGACTTCTGAACCTGATACGGGATCTCTGTGACAACAATCTGCCACTGCCCACGACCCAGATCCTCAACCTCATAGGTCGAGCGCAGTCGGAACGAACCGCGACCGGTGCTATAGGCCTTGGCGATATTTTCACGCGGTTCCACAATGACGCCACCGGTCGGAAAATCCGGCCCCGGCACATAGTTCAGCAGCGTATCATCATGGGCACCGGGCGTTTTGATCAGGTGGATACAGGCGTCCACCAGTTCCGCGATATTATGGGGCGGAATATTGGTCGCCATGCCCACCGCGATCCCTGCCGCACCATTGGCCAGAATATTCGGGAAGGTTGCCGGCAGAACCGCCGGTTCGGTCAGACGGCCATCATAGTTGTCGCGGAAATCAACCGAATCCTCGCTCAGACCTTCAAGCATCGCTTCGGCGACAAAGGTCATCCGCGCTTCTGTATAGCGCGAGGCCGCGGGGTTATCGCCGTCGATATTGCCAAAGTTCCCCTGGCCATCCACCAGCGGGTAGCGCACGTTGAAATCCTGGGCCAGACGCGCCATCGCGTCATAGATCGCAGCGTCCCCATGGGGGTGGAAATCACCCATCGTGTCGCCTGAAATCTTGGCAGACTTCAGAAAACCGCCGGTCGAGGACAACCGCAGTCGGCTCATGGCGTAAAGAATGCGGCGGTGCACCGGCTTCAGACCATCGCGTGCATCCGGCAGCGCGCGGTGCATGATGGTACTGAGCGCATAGGTCAGGTACCGCTCTCCAATCGCGCGGCGCAAAGGTTCCAGGATCTCTCCCTCTTCCGGGGAGGACGGCATATCGGGGTCATCTACCAGGTCGGTCATGGAATTGTGATACTGCCCTGCCCCGTCGTGGTAAAGCGGTCATGAATTTCGTCCACAGATTTTAAACCAAAGCTTTCGTTTAAGATGCCCTCGTATCAATAGATTGTTTCCAGACTTGGGGGAGCATTCTGGGCGTTCTCCCCTACGAGAATCGTTAAAATATGATTAGATAACAACTACCAGCCGCCGATTCGTGGGGGAGGCTGGTCTACGCGGCACAGAAGCGGCCGCGTGCTGCCATATTATTTTAATTCTTTGGGGGAGTGAGCGCCATGTCTTCGCGCTTTGTTGTGGTGTCTTTTCTAGGCCTTGGGTGGGCCTTTTATGAATTGAGCGGCGGTGCGGATTTCCAGCCACAGGAACGTCCAGAACTTGTTGCTGACGTTCAGGCAGAAGCACCAGGCCCTGCGCCTGAGCGTACCGCGCTCGAATCTGCCTCCGCCAATCGTCGATCCAAAGAAGTCGTTCCAGTCGGTCGCGTTGAGCGCCCATTGGCAAATCCTGACCTGCGCCAGCAGGTGGCACGTGAGCGTCTGGTCCAAGCTGGAAGCATCCTCAACTCAGCAGCTGCCTTCGACAACCGCATTCCGACAGGTGGGCTACAATTGGTATCTCTGGAAGGTGGGCTGAGCGCGATTACGTCCCAACCCGCAGCGCCCTTGATCACCACGGCAGAACGCCCGGACGCCGCACAAGCAGACGTTCGTTATGTTAGCGCATCGCGCGTCAACATGCGCCAGGGGCCGGGAACCAATTATTCCGTGACAGCCCGCCTGTTGGCGAATGACAAAGTCATTGTTCTGGAAGACAACGGAACAGGCTGGCTGCGGCTAAAAGCCGACAACGACGGCCGTGTGGGGTGGATTGCCGCTTCCCTGCTGACCAAGAAAGCCCCATAAGTTCCAGACAGGATCTGTTCAAAGGGCTGTTTCATGGCAAAAACACTGCTGATCACCGGTTGCTCATCGGGCATCGGACTGGACGCCGCGCGCCGCATGCGTGAGCGCGGCTGGACCGTTTTTGCCTCATGCCGCAAACAGCGAGACTGTGACCGGATGCGGGCCGAGGGTTTTATCAGCCCCCGCATTGACTACACCGAAGAAGCCAGCATCCATTCAGGCCTTGAAATGGTGCTTAACGAAACCGGCGGCACCTTGGATGTTTTGTTTAACAATGGCGCGCACGGATTGCCCGGCGCGGTCGAAGATCTTCCAACCGAGGCGTTAAGGGCGATCTTTGAAGCCAATTTCTTTGGCTGGCACACGTTGACCCGCGCCGTAATCCCCGTAATGCGGGCCCAGGGGCACGGGCGGATCATTCACAATTCTTCGATCCTTGGCTTTGTCGGATTCCCGTGGCGCGGCGCATATGTGGCAACCAAATTCGCACTGGAAGGCCTCACGGATTCGATGCGAGTCGAGCTGGCGGACACCAATATCCACCTGTCGCTGATCCAGCCTGGCCCCGTTACGTCCAAAATCCGCCAGAACTCTATTCCGCATTTCGAACGCTTCGTGGATTGGGAAAACTCTCCTCTTCGCGATCTCTATGAAAAATCCTTGCTCAAACGTCTCTATCATAGCGATGGGCCCGATCGGTTTGAGCTACCCGCTTCTGCGGTGACCGCAAAACTGGCACACGCCTGTGAAGCACGTCGCCCCCGCGCGCGCTATTATGTCACAACGCCGACCCATATTGCCGGGCGTCTGAAACGGATACTTGGAACGCGTGCCATCGACCGCATTCTGATGCGTTTACGTTGAGGCCACCGGTCGCAAAACGCGACCGATCCATTAGATGATATAACAAATGCACAGATGAAGAGGCCGAGATGTTAGATCCGCTATATATTCTGGGAGTTCTTGCCGTTGGGGCCACCGTTATTGTTCTGGTTGTCGGAATTGGAAGTTTTGGCGCGGGCGGACGGTTTCACAAGAAGAACTCAAACAAGTTGATGCGCCTGCGGATATTGTTTCAGTTCATCGCAGTCGTCGCAGTATTAGGGTTTGTATATCTGCGCAGCCAGGGAGGGCAGTGAAATGGTTGTTTTGAACAAGATCTACACCCGCACCGGAGACAAGGGCGACACCGCGCTTGGAAATGGGGACCGCGTCGCCAAACACTCCGCCCGTGTCAACGCTTACGGCACATCGGATGAGTTGAACGCATTTGTGGGTGTCGCACGTTTGTCCGCCGAAGGAGAAACCGACGAGGCGCTCGCCAGGATCCAAAACGACCTGTTCGACCTTGGCGCAGACCTCTGCCGCCCCGACATGGAGAAAGACGCCGATGCCGAGTATCCGCCGCTGCGCATGGTGCAGGCTCAGGTGGATCGTCTTGAGACTGAGATTGACGCAATGAATGGCAATCTCTCACCTTTACGCAGCTTTGTTCTGCCCGGCGGCGCCCCATTGGCTGCACACCTCCATGTCTGCCGCACCGTCGCCCGGCGCGCTGAACGGCTGGCGACAGAACTGTCCACAACCGAAGCGATCAACCCTGTCGCTGTTACCTATCTGAACCGTCTGTCAGACTGGTTTTTTGTCGCGTCTCGGGTTGCCAATACAAATGGTGCAGACGACGTTTTGTGGGTACCCGGCGCAAACCGCTGATTATTCAGAAATCGCCCAGAACGTGCACAGAACCCTTCTGCGTCGCAGCACAATCCGAATCACTCGATGCGCAGATTAGTTGCTGGACACTCCAATTTCAGGCAATTTTATTACCTCTCGACGAAGGCCGTAGCTTTTATGGAAGCCCAAGTTTTTATGGGCTTTTCCATGGAATTATTTTCAAACGCGACGTCCTAAGACCATAACGTGACGATTTTGCCCTGTTGATCATCCATTTCTACGGCTATCAACGCTGCGAGAGCATAGCGGTCGCCCAAGCACTGGGTCGGCTACATTGTGAAGGAGATAGCGCCCATGAAGGTCCTCGTACCTGTAAAACGCGTGATTGACTATAACGTAAAGGTTCGCGTCAAAGCGGACAGCAGCGGTGTCGATCTCGCCAACGTAAAAATGTCGATGAACCCCTTTGACGAGATTGCCGTCGAAGAGGCCATCCGTTTGAAAGAAGCCGGCAAGGCAGATGAAGTTGTCGCCGTCTCCATCGGTGTGAAGCAGGCCCAGGAAACCCTGCGGACCGCACTGGCCATGGGTGCGGATCGTGCAATTCTGGTTGTAGCTGCAGACGACGTCCATCAGGACATCGAGCCGCTGGCCGTTGCAAAGATTGTTGCCAAAATCGTCGAGGAAGAGCAGCCCGGTCTGGTTCTGGCGGGTAAGCAAGCCATCGACAACGACATGAACGCCACCGGCCAGATGCTGTCAGCTCTGCTGGGGTGGTCGCAAGCGACTTTTGCTTCGGAATTGGATGTCGATGGCGACACCGCCAAAGTCACCCGTGAGGTAGACGGCGGTCTGCAAACCATCAGCGTCAAGATGCCGGCCATCGTAACCGTGGACCTGCGCCTGAACGAACCGCGTTACGCGTCGCTGCCGAACATCATGAAGGCGAAGAAAAAGCCGCTGGATGAGAAAACCGCTGCGGACTACGGCGTTGACGTGACACCGCGCCTGACCGTGGTGGAAACCAAAGAACCGGAAGCACGCGCAGCTGGTATCAAGGTCGGCTCGGTTGGCGAGCTGGTGGCGAAACTCAAAGAAGTAGGAGCTGTGTAATGTCTGTTCTTCTTCTCGCAGAAGTAACAAATGGTGAACTGGCGTTGGACGCCACCGCCAAAGCTGTCACCGCGGCCAAAGATCTGGGTGATGTAACCGTACTGGCTGCTGGTGCTACCGCAGCCGCAGCCGGTGAAGCAGCCGCCAAGATCGACGGTGTTGCCAAAGTTCTGGTCGCCGAAGATGCGTCTTTGGGCCACCGCTTGGCGGAACCAACGGCGGCGCTGATCGCAGGTCTGGCCAGCGACTACAGCCACATCGTGGCGCCTGCGACCACCGATGCCAAAAACATCCTGCCCCGCGTTGCGGCACTGCTGGATGTGATGGTGCTGTCCGATGTAACCGCGGTTGTGGATGCAGACACGTTTGAACGCCCGATCTATGCCGGCAATGCCATTCAGGTTGTGAAATCCGCGGATGCAAAGAAGGTCATCACCTTCCGCACCTCGACATTTGACGCCGCAGGCGAAGGTGGAACAGCTTCTGTCGAGACCATCGCAGCAGCTGACAACCCTGGTCTGTCCGAATGGGTTGAGGACAAGGTCGCCGCAAGCGACCGTCCTGAGCTGACATCGGCTGGTGTTGTGGTCTCTGGTGGTCGCGGTGTTGGGTCTGAAGAAGACTTCAAAATCATCGAAACTCTGGCAGACAAATTGGGTGCGGCCGTTGGTGCATCCCGCGCCGCAGTCGATTCCGGTTTTGCGCCGAATGACTGGCAGGTTGGTCAGACCGGCAAAGTTGTTGCGCCTGAGCTCTACATCGCCGTTGGTATCTCCGGTGCAATCCAGCACCTTGCAGGTATGAAAGATTCCAAGATCATCGTTGCCATCAACAAGGACGAAGAAGCGCCGATCTTCCAGGTTGCTGATTTTGGCCTGGTGGCCGACCTCTTTGAGGCGGTACCCGAACTGACCGAAAAACTTGGCTAAACGCTGAGTGCTTTTTACGTGGAAAGGCCCGCCAAATGGTGGGCCTTTTCGTTTGTGCGCCACAAAACGCTTCAGATCACCTGCTGAAGACGCTCCGCAACGGAACATGCAATCCGATGTTGTTCACGCGGGCCCAGCATTAACTGCGCCGCCTGCAGCTCGGTCTGCTCGACTGCCATTCCCCTGATGTCATCAGCTTCTCCCGCTGTTGCGACATCAAGCTCAATAATATCTGTTACATCCAGGCGCAGAGCCTCAACCATTCTGCGGTTGACCAGAACCGGCTCCTGAGAGAACTCCCCATCAAGGTTCAGACTGTACCGAAGCCACAACAACACAACTGCTCCATTGAACCCATCGATCATCTCCCCCATTCGGGCGACCCAGGCTTCCTCCAAATGCTGTTGCAGAATGGCGAAACGTGTCGGGTCGATGTCCTCCAACCGGCTCAGGAGGTGGCGGTTGAAATGAAACTCGGTAAAGTCGACCTCTGGGTAGAGCGCCAGGAGAGCGGGATGCGCACATAGGAATCTGTCGTTTCGGCGCGGGTGCACCTTGTAGTAGTCGTTCGACATATTCTGTGCGCCCATCACCTGCAGTACGGCAACATCCGCATTGGCAGCCATGTCGCGCAGTGTCGGATCAAAGAAGTAGCTGTCCAGCCCACCGTTAACCGCAGCAAAATTCACGCAAGGAACACCGAGCAAGGATTCGACATCTTCAGGAAACGGAGTATCAATAAAGCGGCCGTAGACCTCGGTACTGCCCAAAAACGCAAGATAAGGCCGATCCAATTCTCGCGCAGGTCCCCGCACCGAAAGTCGAGAAGATCCGTATCTGCAACTTTCCACATCCCTCTGCGGTGCATTTCCCGAAGCGTAGCTCATGCTATTTCACCAATATTCGCCTGAATTTCATCTTGGGGCAGAAGAATTGCAAATTCGCTAAAGTTTGCATTTGCGTAAAAACGGTCCGTATCACCCTTGGCGCGCAGAGATACCCCCGATACTATCGCAGCGCAGCAAACCAGAAAGGCAGTGAGCATGGACATTCAGTCGGTTGGTGTGATTGGCGCAGGCCAAATGGGCAACGGCATCGCCCATGTTATGGCACTCTCGGGCTATGACGTTGTTTTGAATGACGTAAACCAGCAGGCTCTGGATGCCGCGGTCAGTCAAATTCACAAGAACATGGCGCGTCAGGTCAGCCGCGAGAAGATCTCACAGGCGGAAATGGACGATGCTGTAAAACGCATCCGCGCGACACTGGCCCTGCAAGACGTTGGACAGACAGATCTGGTGATCGAAGCCGCAACAGAGCGGGAAACCGTCAAACAGGCGATCTTTGAAGACCTGCTGCCGCATCTGAAACCCACGACGATTCTCACTTCGAACACCTCCTCAATCTCGATTACGCGCCTAGCCAGCCGCACAGATCGCCCTGAACGTTTTATGGGCTTCCACTTTATGAATCCGGTGCCTGTGATGAAGCTGGTGGAGCTGATCCGCGGGATCGCCACGGATGAAGAGACGTTTTCAGCCTGTAAAACGGTTGTGGAACGGCTCGGGAAGACAGCAGCCAGCGCCGAAGACTTCCCGGCCTTTATTGTGAACCGCATTCTGATGCCGATGATCAACGAGGCGGTCTATACCCTCTATGAAGGCGTTGGAAACGTGGAATCCATCGACCAATCCATGAAGTTGGGTGCAAACCATCCGATGGGACCATTGGAACTGGCTGATTTCATCGGCTTGGACACATGCCTTGCGATCATGAACGTTCTGCATGACGGTCTGGCTGATACCAAGTACCGTCCCTGCCCGCTGCTGACCAAATACGTGGAGGCTGGGTGGCTAGGCCGCAAAACCCAACGTGGTTTTTACGACTATCGCGGGGATGTTCCGGTTCCGACCCGCTGAACCGTTTCGCAAAATCAAAAAAGGCGGCTGCCGTGTCCCGGCGCCGCCTTTTGTTATTCTCTGTCCGAGGCACTAGGCGAAGCGCAGCCTCAGGCCTTTTTTGCCCCTAGGGCCAATGTGTGATCGCGGAGCCAAGCCATAAATCCGCGTGGATCACTGTGCAGGGCTTCCATCTGAGCATCCGTAAGCGGATCCCCAACGACCGGTGCTTGAGGCTTATTACAGGACCGCACGATCTCATGCAGCAACAAGCCCTGACGCAGAATCGGGGAAACCTGACATGCAATCTGATACCAGCGCGAATTCGATCCCGGAAAGAACATCGGGACAACACGTGCGCCCGAACGTCGGATAAGCTGCGCAGTGAAGACGTTCCATTCCCGTTCGATCACCGGACCAAACCAACTGTCGGAAGAACTGACGACGCCCGACGGGAACAGAGCCACGACACCGCCAGCCTTCAGGTGCGCCATCGCCTTGGCGCGCATCTCGACCATCTTGCGCTGCGCATCCGGATCATGGGGAAACGGCACCGGGATCATGAATGAAGTTGCCGCCTCGTCCAGACCTGTCAGAACGGACCGGGTCAGAATGCGGTAATCTTCGCGCACGCGCCCGATAATGTCTGCAAAGATCATACCGTCCACCATTCCGTGTGGATGGTTAGCGACAACAACAACTGGACCTTCACTGGGAATCTTGTTGATTTGTTCCTCTGGCGTGGTCAGCTCAATACCCATAACGTTGAGCGCACCGCGCCAAAACCTTTGACCGCGATAGAGAGCATTTTGATTCTCGAACTTCTTCACCATCCGAAGAATGGTAAATTTCCCGGTCATCCACTCCATCGTCCTGATGGCAAGTGATGTCCAGCGATCATCAAAGGAATTCGCATAGGTCAGGGTGCGACGGTCATAAACCTCGCCTGTGCTGGCCTCGGCTGGAGCAGTGCTCCTACTGTTACTGTCGTGCGCGGTATCCGCCAATTTTGTCGTCCCGTCTTCTGCCGCCGGTCCCGGAATTTAAAAGCCTTCGCCAAACTTGTCAGCGACCAAAGCTTCCAGTGCATCCGCAAGGGCTGATGCATCGGGGCCCGAAGTTTCGACGTCAATAGTCGTTCCTTTGGAGGCTGCCAACATCAAAAGCCCCATAATACTGTCCCCCGAAGCAGACATACCATCTTTAGACACTTCTGCCGTCGCGTCAAAGCCTTCAACAACCTCAACCAGCTTTGCAGACGCGCGCGCGTGCAGACCTTTTTCATTTACGATTTCGAGCGTTTTCTGAACCATCTACTGCGCTTGCTCCCCTTCGGGGGTTATATTTTGACTGTTTATGTACTTACGACCGGCCTCCATGGCCTGCCGCACTGCATCTGATACCGGAAGATCACGGGATTTTGCCAGTTTGATTAACATCGGCAGGTTAGCGCCATAAAGAATGCGACGATTGCTGGGTCGACAGGCACGCAACGATAAGTTTGACGGCGATCCGCCAAAGAGATCTGTCACCACGACGACACCACCGCCGGAATCAACCCTGTCCGCGGCACTGCAAATCTCTTCTTGTTTGACGGCGCGGTCGTCCTCGGGACCGATCGCCACAGTCAACAGTGAGGGCAAAGGCCCCACAACATGCTCCACTGCGGCACGATACTCTTGCGCCAAGCCCCCATGGGCTACGATTACTATTCCGATCAAATCGGCCTCATTCAGTTCCGCTAGCCTTGCAGCTCGCGATGTCTAATTGACACCTGCGGAGCGTCTTCTGCAAGGGCATTCGCCAGAGTTTCCGCCAGAGTGACGGAACGATGTTGTCCCCCCGTACAGCCAAAAGCGATCGAGAGGTGCGATTTCCCCTCTTCACGGTAGGCTGGCAACAGAAAACGGGTCATGTCCAGCACCCGGTCGAAGAACTCCTGGAAGCGCGGATCGCCCTTTACATGGTCCTGTACCGATGGGTCCAAACCATTCAGGCTGCGCAACTCTGGCACCCAATAAGGATTATTCAGAAAACGACAGTCAAACACCAGATCACTGGCGTAGGGCACACCGCGTTTATAGGAAAAGCTATGGATGGAGACCGCCAGGGTGCGCCCTTTGGGGGCAAAGATATTCTCCACTTCCTCGCGCGCCTGGTGGACATTCATATCGGACGTATCAAGCAATATATCTGCGCGGTCCCGAATTTCTGTCATCAGCGCCAGTTCCCGGCGCACACCAACCTCAGGCGATTCGGCTGGGGCAAGCGGATGGCGACGACGCGTTTCCGAAAACCGCCGCAGCAATACGTCGGCCCGGGCATCCATATACAGAACGCTCAGTTCCACATCCTGACGCTGGGCAATCAAGCTGATTGCATCCAGCAAGGCTGAAGGGGAGAAGTCCCTGTTGCGGCTGTCCATTCCCAACGCAACAGGACGATTGGTCGGTGCGCTGTCCACCAGGCCCGGCAAAAGACTGAAAGGTAAGTTGTCGATCGCCTCGAAACCAAGATCCTCCAGCACATTGATCGCTGTGCTGCGGCCTGCGCCCGACGGGCCAGTGACCAATACAATTTTCAGCCGCGATTGTTCACGGGTGTTCATCAGGATCCAAAGCTCCGCCTTTGAGGTATTGCAGCAGCGCCGCGGCGAAATAGGGTGCATCAACACGATGCAACACCGGAACCGCCACCGACAGTATGTCCATACATCGTTTGGGCGGCAAACGCTCGGTCTCAATCTTATCCAAGGTCACGATAGCGCAAAGCGTGGCTTTTTCGCAGGGCCGAGCCCGCAGAATGCCCACGCCCCGCGCTTCAATCAGACCCGAAATTGCGGCGGGCGCTGTGACAAATATGTCTTTGCCCTCTCGCGTCAGAACGGCTTGATCGTCCGCCACTAGGGAGGCTCCAAGGGCCAGAAGTTCAAGCGCGAGTGCCGATTTTCCAGTTCCCGACGCGCCGGTGATCAGCAGAGCCCTGCCCCTGAAAGCGACGCAGGTTCCGTGGAGCACATGCGACACAGCCCGGTCAATCAGACAGGAAGACCAACCACAAAGCGCGCGCCAAGAGGTTCAGAAGTCGCGTCAGCTTCGGTCGGACGGATGTTCTCCGCCCAAATAACACCGCCATGTGCTTCGACAATCTGTTTGGAAATTGCCAATCCAAGACCAGAATTATTGCCAAAATGCTCTACCGGGCGCTGCGAATAAAAGCGTTTGAACACTTTGGTCAGCGCCTGTTCGGGAATCCCGGGCCCGGTGTCTTCGACAACGATCAAAACACGGTTGTCCCGGCGGCGTGCCCAGACGCGGATGGCATCGCCATCCTCGCAGAAGGAAATCGCATTGGTGATCAGGTTGACAAAGACCTGTGCCAGTCGCGCTTCCAAGCCTTGGATCATGATCGGTTTGTCAGGCAGGTCAGTGATGTAATCAATGCCCTTGTTCCGCGCATCCTCTCCCAGATACTGGTTCAAATTTCCGAGCATTGTGAGGAGATTGAACTCTTCCTCTTCCTCTTTGACCAGCTCTGCATCAAGACGCGAGGCATTAGAAATATCGCTGACCAAACGGTCCAGGCGGCGAACGTCATGTTCGATGACGTCCATCAGCTTTTCACGCTGCTCATCCCGTTTCACCATGCGCAGGGTGCCCACGGCGGATTGAAGGCTTGCCAGCGGGTTCTTGATCTCATGCGCGACGTCAGCTGCAAACTGTTCGTTGCTGTCGATCCGGGTATAAAGCGCCGTTACCATCCCGCGCAAAGCCCGGCTCAGGCGGCCGATCTCATCCGGGCGCGCTGACAGGTCCGGAATGCGGATCCGTCCGTTTTTTGCCTTGCGCGCATCCCGGTCACGTCCGAGTTCCGCGGCCTCCGCCAAATCCGCCAGGGGGTTTGCAATCGTAGAAGCCAGAACGAGGCTCAACCCGACGGAAACCAAGAGCGCCACGACAAACAGTTGCAGCACTTGTTCACGCCCGGCGCGCACTTGTTTGTCAATCTCGCCCGTGGGAGTCGCCAGCGCAACGGCGCCAAACACTTGATTCCCCTTGTAGATTGGCGCAACGGCCGAAAACACTTTGCCAGCGGGAAGTTCAAGTATCGCCTGAGTGACTTCTCCTCCGCCCAAAGATGTCTGAACCATTTTTGCGATCTGATTTTCTAACGAAAGGCGCTGGACTGGCGTCGAATTCCCGAACACCCCACCGATACTTTCCCACACGCGAGACAATGCGTCGGAAATCAATGTATTTTCAGAAGCTGCATCCCTTTGTACCAGCGCTTTGAGCGGGCTTTTCCCCTGCCCCTGGGTGACCAAACTACCGCTTGCGTCAAAAACCAGCACATCGACGCCTTCGCGAAGGTTGATTTGCGCTAAAGTCTCGGCCGCATCAATACCATCGGACGTCGCCAGATTAACCGAGCCGCTGCCCGGTATCTGCGCTTCAAAAACATCCGCAACCAAAGAGGCTTCGGACACCAAGGTTACTGCACTTTGGTAAACAAGGCTTTTGCGGGACGCGTTCAGATAGAGCACTCCGGCAACAAGCAAGGTGATGGCGATTAAGTTGAACGTAATGATTTTACGGGTCAACGGCGATCCACGCAGCGAGAAGAAGCCCCGCCGCGCGCGTTTCGCCTGCATTTCCTGTTCAACTGACGTCGCCGGAGCGATCCAATCATCGCCCAGAACAACTTCAGCGGATTGCTGTCCGTTGCTCACCCCGGTATCCCGCATGGGTGTATGTCTCCCAAAGTTCCCAATCGTGGGACTTTACTCTTCGTTGTAACGATAACCGATGCCGTAAAGTGTTTCTATCGCTGAGAAGTCAGGATCCACACTGCGCATTTTCTTGCGCAAACGTTTGATGTGGCTGTCGATGGTCCGGTCATCCACATAAACCTGATCATCATAGGCAACGTCCATCAGCTGATCGCGGCTTTTTACAAAACCCGGGCGCTGCGCCAGAGCTTGCAAAAGCAGGAATTCCGTGACTGTCAACGAAACATCCTGCCCCTTCCAAGCAACCGCATGACGTAGCGGGTCCATACGCAGATTTCCGCGTTCCATCACTTTGGTTTCCGGAGTGGTGGCAACGGTTTCGCCGTTCACGGCTTCTTGCCGACGCAGAAGTGCGCGAATGCGTTCGACCAGCAGGCGTTGGGAGAAAGGCTTTTTGACATAGTCATCCGCCCCCATACGCAGGCCGAGCACCTCGTCGATCTCATCATCTTTCGACGTAAGAAAGATGACCGGCATCTGGGTCTTCTGTCGCAAGCGCTGCAACAGATCCATCCCGTCCATACGCGGCATTTTGATGTCCAATACCGCCATATCCGGCAGTTTCTTGTTGAACGCATCCAGCGCGGCTTGGCCGTCGTTGTATGTCTCAACCTCGAAACCTTCGGCTTCCAGCGTCATGGCCACCGAGGTAAGAATATTTCTGTCGTCATCGACCAGTGCAATCTTTGACATTGGGTTCGCCCCTATATCTGCTCATTATATGTATTTTTGTTCCTTCTTCGCTTTTCTGGGCCTACGAATCAATCCCCATTAACGAATCGGGCATTTCTTTGACACACTGTGGTGCACAAACGCCTTACAAACTGTTTCAGTCGAGTGCGCAAAATTTCCTATGTGGATCATTGTTTGCGATAAAGCGCCTATGGTGGCGCTAAATGTTTTACCGATGGCGCTAACGATACGAAACGACGCTATTCTTCTCCAAAACCATCGTGTTAAGACCTCCCGCACGGAACATGCTTCCAAATAATTTCTGCCCCATTGCACGGAGTTTTTATCCGTGCCGTTCGCCGCTACAGGAGACACACAACATGACATACGGTCGGGTTAACCCGCAATTCCGCCTCGAAGATCAGGGCATCGAG
Organism: Epibacterium sp. ABZ3_068; assembly: GCF_056159265.1. NCBI lineage: Bacteria > Pseudomonadati > Pseudomonadota > Alphaproteobacteria > Rhodobacterales > Roseobacteraceae > Epibacterium > Epibacterium sp. ABZ3_068. The sequence goes on along the minus strand of NZ_JBSWUV010000001.1, from coordinate 1,727,979 downwards.
GGTCTTGGAAATGTCTATTACAACCTCATGGAACCGGCTCTGATCGAAGAAGCGATCAAGCGCGGCGAAGGCACCCTGGGCAACGGCGGTGCTTTCCTTGTCACCACAGGCAAGTTCACGGGCCGCTCCCCCAAAGACAAGCACGTTGTCAAAACTGACAGCGTTGCAGACAGCATCTGGTGGGAAAACAACGCCGCCATGAGCGCCGAAGGCTTTGACGCTCTGCATGCCGACATGCTGGAGCATATGAAGGGCAAAGATTTCTTTGTTCAGGATCTGGTCGGAGGCGCAGACCCGGCGCATGCCATTAACGTGCGCATGGTGACCGAGCTGGCATGGCACAACCTCTTCATCCGCCACCTGCTGCGTCGTCCCGATCGCGAAGATCTGGATGGCTTCCTGGCGGATTTCACCATCATCAACAGCCCCAGCTTCCAGGCGAACCCGGAAAAGCACAACTGCCGTTCCGAAACAGTGATCGCGCTGAACTTTGACAAGAAGCTGATCCTGATCGGCGGCACCGAATACGCAGGTGAGAATAAGAAATCCGTCTTTACCCTACTGAACTACCTGCTGCCGGAAAAAGGCATCATGCCGATGCATTGCTCTGCCAACCACGCCAAAGGCAATCCGGTTGACACTGCCGTATTCTTTGGCCTGTCAGGCACCGGTAAGACCACCCTGTCTGCGGACCCGGATCGCGTTCTGATCGGTGATGACGAGCATGGCTGGGCGGACAACGGCACCTTCAACTTTGAAGGCGGCTGCTATGCCAAGACCATCAACCTGAACGCCGAAGCCGAGCCGGAAATCTATGCGACCACAACCAAATTTGGCACTGTGATCGAAAACATGGTGTTCGACAGCGAAACCAAAGAGCTGGATTTCAACGACGACAGCCTGACCGCAAACATGCGCTGCGCCTATCCGCTGCACTACATTTCGAACGCATCGGAAACCGCACGTGGCGGCCACCCAAAGAATATCATCATGCTGACCTGTGACGCATTTGGTGTTCTGCCTCCGATCGCACGTCTGACGCCTGCGCAGGCCATGTATCACTTCTTGTCTGGTTTCACCTCCAAAGTGGCCGGAACCGAGCGTGGCGTGACCGAGCCGGAACCGACATTCTCCACCTGCTTTGGCGCGCCCTTCATGCCGCGCCGCCCGGAAGCCTATGGCAACCTGCTGCGTGAAAAGATCGCAGAGCATGGTGCGACCTGCTGGTTGGTGAACACCGGTTGGACCGGCGGCGCCTATGGCACAGGTTCACGTATGCCGATCAAAGCCACCCGTGGCCTGCTGACCGCAGCGCTGGACGGCTCCTTGGCCGAGGCAGAGTTCCGCAAGGATCCGAACTTTGGCTTTGATGTGCCGGTTTCCGTTCCGGGTGTCGCCGAGGTTCTGCTCGATCCGCGCCGCACCTGGGGTGACAAAGACGCCTATGACACGCAGGCTGCAAAACTGGTTCAGATGTTCTCGGACAACTTTGAACAGTACCTGCCCTACATCGACGAAGATGTGAAAGCCTCTGCAATTGGCTAAGTCATAGCAGTTCAAAATAGAACGCACAGCAAAGCCCGCAGTTCGCGCTGCGGGCTTTTTCTATTTTTCGGTAGATCAGTTTTTTCATATAGCTCAGTCGCAGGCCCAATCGCCTTCATAATATGAGCCAAACCCCGCGCAAAAATGTACCCTGACAAAGAAACACGGCCTGAAGCTGCGTTGCACCCTTAGACGTTGGCTATGTCACAGGATTCTTCTCTAACCCCCAAGTTCTCCCGCTGTTGTGGATGCGGCGTTGTTTTGCCCACAATCAAGGGTCCGGTTCATGACTACATGACCTCCAGTCCCGCGTGTTTTCAGGCGTTTACCAGCGTATTGGCCTATGAATATCAGGACTACCGCCTGGCCCAGACCCATCGTCTGACGGTAGATACCTACGCCGTACAACATCCGGGGGATCAAAGCCTGCGGGCACAGATCCAATCCGTCGGGCTACATCTGGCACGGCTCTATGTGCAGATGACCTATGAAACCCCGCCACGCGACACCAATGAAATCATGAAGGGCTTTGCCAATGACAAATCCACATTGGCGAAATTGGACCCACCCAAACAATACTCCATGACCATTGCCGATGTTTTACCGCACGCAGGGGGCGATCTGCATTCCGCCAAGGTGCGCGACTGGGCCGCTGCCACATGGCAGGATTGGCGTCATCAGCACGAGTATATAAAGGATTGGGCCGAACGCCGCCTGCCCCGCTAGCCCTGTTGTTTCAGACCCGACCTGCAATCATGCCCTGCACCCGCACCGCATAGCGGTCGGTCATGCCTGACACAAAATCGCCAAGCGCATGGGCAGCGGTGTAGTCATCCTGAACGCCTCGCAGATCCAGATCCACCGCGCGGATCAGTTTTTGCCAATAGCCATGGGTGCTCAGAAAACGCTCCTGATCCCAGCCGCAGGCCCGCAGATCCACAAACAGCTCATGGAAATGATCCAGCACGGAATGCAGCACCTGACGGCCCAATACTTCCAACTCGGTCTTGCGGCGCGCCACAAAGATGCGGGCGTTTGACAGGTCTTTGAGCTGTTTGAAAGCGTCAGCTTTGGAGGATGCCTCCATCAGACCGTCGTTGAACTCTCCTAACATGATGGCGTCATAGTTCTCGAGGAAGGCATCAACCGCCGCCTTAATAGATGACCCGATTGCCATGGCCCGCAGCATACCGACACGATCCTTGACGCTCAGCTCGGCAGAGCGGAGATCGTTAGGTTTGCCTGTGATCTGCTCCAGAAGATCCATAACCGTGTCACGGTCCAGATCCCCCACCGTGGCCGCGTCTTCGATATCCAGGATACGGTAACAGATGTCGTCTGATGCCTCGACCAGGAAGGCCAGCGGATGACGGCGCCACCACCGGGTTGCCCCTTCACCTTCCTGTGGCAGCCCCAGCGCTTCGGCGGCTTCTGCAAACAGCCCCTGTTCCCCGTGAAACACGCCAAATTTCTTGAGCCCGACGTAATCCTCTTTGCAGATGGCTTTGACCTCTGCCGTGCAAGGGTATTTGGCAAAGGCCCCAAGCGTTGCATAACTCAGCCGCATTCCCCCGTCTCGCTGCGCATGTTCCAGCCGGGACACAATGCGGAAACCCTGCGCATTTCCTTCAAACGCCTCAAACTCTGCCCGCAGCGATGTGGAGATGCCGCCGGCAAGCCCGGTGTCAAAGCGGAACTGTTTGGAAAACCAGTCGCCAATACTTTCTTCGCCGGAATGGCCAAAGGGCGGATTACCGATGTCATGAACCAAACATGCCGCCTGCACGACACCGGCCATTTGATACTGCTGCCCCTCGCGCAGCCGCCCCAGTTCGACGAGCCGTTGCCCCACTTCCATGCCAAGCGAACGCCCGACACTGGAAGTCTCCATGGAGTGGATCATCCGATGATGCACATGGTCATTATCGTACAGCGGGTGCACCTGCGTTTTCTGCGCCAGACGACGGAAGGGTTCAGAAAACAGGATACGGTCGTAATCCTGCTGATAAAACGGCCGCTCTGGCTGGTGTTCATAATCCGGCCGACATAAACATCCCGCGCTCAGAAGGCGGTCCCATTCCATTGCCATTGCTCTCTCCTTAGAAACCCATTAGCGCACGGCGGATCAGATTGGCAGAAGCAATCAACAAGACCCAAAGCGTTGCCTTTTTGAACGCTGCCTGATCAATCCGGTCCTGCAACTTCCCACCGATCCACATGCCGATAACCGCCGGCACAATCATTGCAAGGGAAAACGGCGCCGTTTCCAACCGAACCACGCCGGATCCGATATGGGCAAAAAGCAAGGCAATTGCGCCAAGCCCATAGATCACCCCCTGCACCCGCATCTGTTCCGTCTTTTCCGTGCCTAGCGCTGTCAGATACGCCACAGTCGGCGGTCCCCAGACCCCTGATACACCTCCGATCAACCCGGCAAAGGCTGCAACCCCGGCCTCAACCCGACGGTTGGCGCTGCGCAGGATGATGTTACGCCCCGCAATCTGCATCAGCGCAAAAACCATCACCGGTACGCCAATGATCAACAACAACATCTGTTGCGGCAGCACACGCACCATCTGCGCGCTGATCAGCAGAAAGAACAAGCCGACCAAAAGAAACATACGGAACCGCTTTATCGACTGAAAGGCCGCCGCGCGCCCCTGTCGCATTGCCTGCATACCATTGGTGATCAGCGTTGGGAAAATCAGCCCCGCCAGGGCCAGGTCCGGCGAAATAAACGAGCTGAGACCCGAGATCAGAATCATGGGCAAGGCAAAGCCCACCATGCCTTTGACCGTTCCAGCGACCAAAGCCACAGCGAAGGCCACAACCCAGTGTCCCGGTGACATGAAAGAGAAAAACATATCCATAGCTGCCTCTGTACCACATCCGTGCCATGCTGCACCGGCAAAACCGTCGGGTAATTTTCCAACCAAAACGTCGCATATTGTGAATTTTTGTTGCGCTGCAGGTGCGAAGTAATCTACCAAAGGGGCCAGCCGAGAAAGGATATGATTCATGCCCCATGATGGACAGGACATTGCCATGACCCCGACCATTCTGCCGGATCTGCTTACACTGACCGGAGCAACGATTGCGCCGCTGGACGCCCTGTTGGAGACAGCAACCGCGGCAGTCAAAGAGCAAGTGACCGCAGAGGGCCGTGTTTCAGGTCAACTGGTTGAAGAGCATCAATACGCTGCACACGGCCTGTCTTGGCTGGCCACCTATGTGTATGCGCTGCGTCAAATGCAACGCTGGGCCGAAACGCTGCAGGGTGACGGCAAGATTGGTGAAATGGAGCAACTGCTGCATCAGATTGCCTTTGGCGAATATCTGGCGCAGATCTCGGGTGGCATCCAGATGAACCAGGGTGAAATCATTCGCCTCCAGGATCTGGGACTGGCAAGCGATCCCGCGGCGGCGTTCTTGACAGGGGAAGTCCAGACGCTGATTCAATCCGGAAACTCCCCGGCCGCCCGTGGCCGTCTGGTTGAGTTGATCCGGGAACAGGGTCAGGCCGCCATTATGTTCGGGGCCTCCGGCCTTGAAGAAGAGCTGGAGATGATCCGCGAACAGTTCCGCCGTTACGCGCAGGAAAAGGTAGAACCCTTCGCCCACGAATGGCACCTGAAAGACGAGCTGATCCCGCTGGAGATCATCGAAGAGCTTGGGGAAATGGGTGTTTTTGGCCTGACCATCCCTGAGGAATACGGCGGTCTTGGCCTTACCAAAGCCTCCATGTGTGTTGTCTCCGAAGAATTGTCGCGTGGCTATATCGGCGTGGGTTCTTTGGGCACCCGGTCCGAGATTGCCGCAGAGCTGATCCTTGCCGGCGGCACCGACGCACAGAAAGAAAGCTGGCTACCGCGTCTGGCTTCAGCTGAAATTCTGCCAACTGCGGTCTTTACCGAACCGAATACCGGCTCTGACCTCGGCTCATTGCGCGCCCGTGCGGTCAAAAACGCCGATGGCGATTATGAGATTACCGGTAACAAGACCTGGATCACCCATGCGGCGCGAACCCATGTGATGACCCTGCTGGCCCGGACCAACCCCGAGACCGACAACCACAAAGGTCTGTCGATGTTCCTGGCGGAAAAAACACCCGGTACGGACGAAGACCCCTTCCCCACTCCCGGTATGACCGGTGGTGAGATCGAGGTGCTTGGCTATCGCGGTATGAAGGAGTACGAGCTGGGCTTTGACGGCTTCCACGTCAAAGGGGAAAACCTGCTGGGCGGCGAAGAGGGCAAAGGCTTCAAACAGCTGATGGAAACCTTTGAAAGCGCCCGCATCCAGACTGCGGCCCGCGCCATTGGCGTGGCGCAATCGGCGCTGGATATTGCTCTGCAATACGCTGAAGACCGCAAACAATTCGGCAAAAGCTTGATTAACTTCCCGCGTGTCTCCTCAAAAATTGCGATGATGGCAGTCGAGATCATGGTGGCTCGCCAGCTCACTTATTTCTCTGCCTGGGAGAAAGACCACGGACGTCGCTGCGACCTTGAAGCCGGGATGGCAAAACTTCTGGGCGCGCGCGTTGCCTGGGCTGCGGCTGACAACGGGCTGCAAATCCACGGCGGCAACGGCTTTGCGCTGGAGTACAAGATCTCTCGTGTGCTTTGCGACGCACGGATCCTGAATATCTTTGAAGGAGCTGCTGAAATTCAGGCGCAGGTGATTGCACGCCGCCTGCTGGCCTAAAGGCCAACTTATCCCAAACTACGCCCGGCCCGCTTTTGCAGTGCCGGGCATTTTTTTGCCGTGCTACAAGATCTGTGCCCATCTCACCCCGCAATGGTGGTACATGAAGCTCATGACTCGCGCGATTGCACTGATCCTACTGCCGTTTTTGGCGCTCGCGGCTTGTGCGGAAAGCCCTGCACAAGAGCCGGACGCGCGCATTCTTGTGATGGGTGATTCCCTCATGACCTGGCACGCTGTTTCGGACCGCGCGATTCCGGACGTGATAGAACGCACGTTGGGAGAGCCGGTCATCAACCGCGCAACGACCGCCGCTCGCATGATCTATAACTTGCCCATTTCTGGCGCGGCGGGCCTGAATATTCCAAAGCAATTTCGGAAAGGGCCCTGGGAGTGGATCGTGGTCAACGGTGGTGGCAATGACCTGTGGCTCGGCTGTGGCTGCCATCGCTGCACTCGGAAACTGAACCGACTTGTTAGTGAAGACAGCACAGAAGGTGCCATCCCGGACTTGCTGCGCCAGCTCCGCGAAACAGGCGCGCAGGTGATCTTTATGGGCTATCTGCGTACACCGGGACGCGATTCACCTATTGATGCCTGCAAAGAAGAAGGAGACAAGATGGAAGCCCGCATCGCTCATTTTGCCGAGGAAAATGAGGGGGTGTTTTTTGTCTCTCTCGCCGATCTTGTTCCCGAGGGGGATCTGAGCTTCCATGCCATGGATCGGGTTCACCCCTCAATCAAGGGAAGCCGCGCCATTGGTCTGCGCCTGTCCGAAACCATCCAAGCCAATCGGTGATTTCATGATAGAGAACATATTCGCGCTCTGGACCTGCCTGATTCCGTTGATGGCCTGCGCCAATGATGAAAGCGTTGCGGCGTATGGCGGAACGGATCACCCATGGCAATTGGTCGAAACAGGTGGGGCGACAAACCACGATCAGTTCACGCTGCATTTTTTTGATGATGGCACCGTGACGGGAGAGGCCCCCTGCAACCGGTTCAATGCCCGGAATACAGCGCCTTATCCGTGGTTTTCCCTGTCTCAGATCGCGATCACCCGCCGAGCTTGTGACGCATTACCCCGTGAACAGGAGCTACTGGACATGCTGCAAAACATGACCCAGTCCGAAGTCTCGGGCGACGTCCTGATCCTTCGGTCCGATGATGGGCTGGAAATGGTCTTTAGTCCACGCGGGTAAGTGTTTCCAAGAACCGTGCCCTGGCATCTGGAACCGGGCGGTTGCCAAGGCTGGGCGCAAGGTGCTGTTCTAGGAAATGCCCTGTTGTTTGCAGAGCCTGTGCAATTTCCGTCGGGTTTCCATCGCCGACTCCACGCAACACAGGGGGCAGTGGCAATAACCGATCCGCCCACTCTCCTGCCCCAAGACGGGACACCGCGCGGCCCGTTTTGGGTGAAACAAAAACAAGATCCTGCGTCACCCCCGTTACTGCGCAGACGGTAAGATCCAGACCAAAGCCCATCTCCTCCAATAGCTGCATTTCCCATTTTACATAGGCTAGCGGCCAGACTTCGGGGTGCTCTAACAAGTCCAGCAGAAACTCTGTATTTTGAAACAGGTCAATATGGGCTTCGCGGTCCGGTAGACAAAAGGACAAGAGCGCGCAGACTACGTTCAGCCCCGACAGCGCCAGCCTATCCGAAATCGCCATATAGGTCCGCGATCTGAGGGGTTCGACCGCAAAGCTGCCAAGACTGTCCGCAAGGCGTGCCCGCCATGTCAGATCCAGCTGTGCCCCAGGCTGCAAGACCGGGCCCAGCTTTCGCCCCGCTCCCCCCCGCACCAAACCGGCGTGACGGCCATGGTCACGGGTGAACACATCAATTATGACAGCGCTTTCCCCATGGCGGCGCGTGCTGAGCAATATGCCTTGGTCACGCCATTCCATCGGCTACTCCAGCCCCGGCTCATCCAGAAGGTGGCGTCCGTGACGATCTTCGACCTCAATCACCCAAAGGTCCGGATCAAACGCTTGCTGGCGGCGGATGCTGGCGTCCACCTCCGCCTCTGGGCCACTGGCCAGTTGATCCCAGGTGCGCGCGCCGCTCATCAGATCATAGGTCCGATGAAACGCCACCGCCTGACCATCCAGAGTGTTGAGCTTGACCAAAACCGCGCCTGCCGTGTCATCGCCATGCGCCGTGACAAAGGCCGGAATGTCCTGAAACCGCAGGCGCGCCAGATAGGCCTGGACCCAGAATTCAGCAGTGAGACGGGCCATGCGGCGTCCTTGATGGTGGTTTGCAATAAAGGCCCCGAATGGTTGAACCTGCGGGAGCCTCCGGCGGAAGTATTTGGGAAAAGATGAAAAGCCGCGCGATTTTCGTCAATTCCCGTCTTTGAAATCGAGGCCCATTTCTGAGTAGCGCTCGGATTCCTCAAGCCAGTTCGGGCGCACCTTGACCTGCAGGAACAGGTGGATCTTGCGGCCCATGAACTCTTCCAGCTCGGCGCGGGCAGCCTGACCGATGGCTTTGACAGTCTCGCCGCGTTTACCCAATACGATACCTTTGTGCCCGTCACGCACAACATAGATCACCTGATCCACCTTGGCGGACCCGTCTTTGCGTTCTTCCCAGTTTTCGGTCTCAACCGTGATCTGGTAGGGCAATTCCTGATGCAGACGCAGGGTCAGTTTCTCCCGCGTCATTTCAGCGGCGATCATGCGCATCGGCAGATCGGCAATCTGGTCTTCGGGATAGAGCCAAGGCCCCTCGGGCAGCTGGTCGGACAACCATTTACGCAGCGATTCTACGCCGTGGCCCCGCTCGGCCGAGATCATGAAGGTTTCGGCAAATTGATAGCGATCGTTCAGATCCTTGGTCAGCGCCAACAGATCCTGTGCTTCGACCTTGTCGATCTTGTTGATTGCCAGGGCAACAGTGCGACCTTGGCCGATTTCCTCAAGCCCTTCAAGGATACGTTCCACACCCTCTGTCAAACCACGGTGGGCTTCGACCATAAGGACCACTACATCTGCGTCCGCGGCCCCACCCCAGGCCGCCGCAACCATGGCCCGGTCCAGGCGGCGGCGCGGTTTGAACAGCCCTGGTGTGTCAACAAAGACCAGCTGCGCATCACCTTCGATGGCAACGCCACGGATCCGCGCGCGGGTGGTCTGGACCTTATGGGTCACAATAGAAACCTTCGCCCCCACCATCAGGTTGGTGAGTGTGGATTTCCCGGCATTTGGTTCGCCAATCAGGGCAACAAAGCCCGCGCGTGTGGTCATGATGGTGTTGATCCTGTGTGAAACGATGCAGCCATACAAGAGTTTGCAATGCGGGGCCAGAGGGCAATTGTAGAGGCCCTGACCGCCCTGCGACCCATTGTACTATAGTCTGCGACCTTTGTCTGAGACACAAGAGACATGGGATGCGCGCGCCCAAATGTCCACGCAAACTGGACCAAGAAGGACCAAAGCATGATGAATCGTCGCAAGTTTCTGGCTGGGGGGCTGGCCACTGTGGGCAGTGTTGGCGCGATCTCACGGTTTGGGACCGGATTAGCTGTCGCAGCGCCTGCCGCAGAGAATCTTGTTATCCAGCCTGCTTCCTACATGTTTCGAGGTGCTGCGACACAAGGGATGGTCAGTCTCAGCCCTGATGCGCCGCCGCCCGTCTTGCGCGGCAAACGTGGTCAACCGATGCGTTTGGCTGTTCGCAATGCGACCCCGGATTACACGGCCATGCATTGGCATGGGCTTCGTATCGACAATGCGATGGATGGGGTGCCCTATCTGACACAGATGCCCATCGGCGAAAGCGAGACCTACAACTATGAGTTCACACCGCCGGATGCCGGCACCTATTGGTATCACCCGCATTGCATGACAATGGCGCAGATGTCGCATGGGTTGACCGGTGTGATGGTCATTGAAGAAGATGACCCCCCCGGCTTTGACAGCGAAGAAGTCATAAACCTACGTGATTTTCGCCTGAAAGAGGACGGGCAGTTCCTGCCATATTACACCGCGCGGGGGGCTGCGCGAGGGGGGACACATGGCAATGTGTTGACCGCAAACTGGCAGCAGGGTCCGGTCTATGATCATGGCGCCGGGACGTTGGTTCGCCTGCGCGTAGCCAATACAGACACCACGCGGATCTACCGGTTACATCTGGGAGCGGCAGCGGCCCGGATCATAGCATGGGACGGCCACCCGGTCCGCCAGGACCTGCCGATGCCCAGCAAAGAAACACCCGTTCTGGTCGGACCGGGTCAACGTGTCGATTTTGCGGTGCAGATGCCTGCGAGCGAAGGCCAGACCGTTGAGCTGATCGCCGAGCTTCCGGGACGGCGGACACAGATCATGGCGTCGTTGCGCAGCATCGGCTCCAGCGTCGGCCGGGGGCTTGCAGAATTGGCTCCTCTTGACGGCAATCTACTTGCCGTGCCGGATTTGGAAAAAGCCCAACTGCATGAGTTTGTCTTTGGCTGGACACCCGAAGGCGGAGCCCCCAACGACGGATTTTGCGGATCTCTTGGCTATAGCTTCTGGTCCATCAACCGTACACCTTGGCCGGGGGATGCGGCCAAAGGCACCGGACCACTGGCAACACTGGACCGCGGCAAAAGCTATGTGCTGCGTCTGCGGAACGAGAGCCCCAATTTGCATCCGATCCATCTGCACGGGCTGGCCTTTATTCCGCTCCGTTCGAACCTGCGCACGCTGCCCCCGCTTTGGACCGATACTGCGCTGCTGTTAAAGGACGAAACCCTCGACATTGCGCTTGTGGCCGACAATCCGGGGGACTGGGCGTTTCACTGCCATGTCATCGAACACCAGAAAACAGGGCTTGCCGGTTATATCCGTGTAACGTGATCTTTTGGGGGCAGACTAATCTGCCACCGCTTCGACTTCGGTCAACAAAAGGCCGGCAGCAGCCTGTTCGGCCTGACGTTTGGATCCCGCCTTTGCCTGAGCCGTCCGGCCATCATCCAGATGCACCGCAATCACAAAGACCGGGGCATGATCAGGGCCGCTGCGCGACACCTCGGTATAGCTGGGCGGTTTCTGGCCTCGGGCCTGCGCCCATTCCTGCAAGGCCGTTTTGGGATCGCGTGCATCTTCTTCGACGGTGAAGACGCGTTTGCCCCACAGGCGCAGGATCAAGTCTTGGGCCGCCTCAAAACCAGCGTCTTTGTAAACGGCCGCGATGACGGCCTCCATCGCGTCCCCCAAAAGCGCCTGCTTCCGGCGTCCACCCGACATCATTTCCGACCGCCCCAGTTTAAGCACTGCACCGAGGTCAATCTCGCGTGCGACTTCGGCACAGGTCTCCTTGCGCACCAAAGCGTTGAACCGCGGAGCAAGCTGGCCTTCGGTGGCTTGCTTGTCGGCTTCCAGTAGCGCTGTGGACATGACCAACCCCAGCACCCGGTCTCCCAGGAATTCAAGCCGCTGGTTGTCCTGCCGGGTTGGCGACGACATGGAGGCATGCGTCACCGCCCGCATCAGCAGGTCCGGGCGGTTGAATTTATGCCCGATGCGTTCTTCAAACGCACGCAGTTCCTTGGACAGCCTCACTTGACCGCCTTGAAGAAACGGTCACTGCGCCAAGTCCAGAAGAACAGCATCGACTTACCCGCAGATGAGAACATGATGCGGTCTGCACGCCCAATCAGGTTCTCATAAGGGACAAATCCTGCACCGCCAGCGGATTGTGTCAAACGGCTGTCCGTAGAGTTATCGCGGTTGTCTCCCATAAAGAAGAAATGACCCTCGGGGACTTGATAAACTCCGGTGTGGTCGGTCGGCTGGTTGCCGATGTTCAGGATCGCATGAGGTTCACCGCCCGGAAAGGTTTCCAGCTGGCGGGATTTGGTGCAGGTCCCGCCACGGCCCACCGGCGCGTTCTCGCAGCGCGGAGCAGAGCGTTGAGGACCTTGTGCATCATAAATCTCGGAGAAAACGCCGTCGTCTTCCAGCTTCACCGCTTCGCCATTGATATGCAGCACACCGTCTTTAACCTGAATGGTGTCACCCGGCAGACCGACAAGGCGCTTAATAAAATCAGCGCCGTGCACAGGGTGACGGAAAACAACCACATCCCCACGCTGCGGCTCTCCACCCATGATTCGGGTGTTGTCCCCGTCGATAAACCCACAGATGTCCTTGGCGTCGATATTGACACCAAACCGCGCCAGACGGATCGACGGGCAAGAGGCATAGGAATACCCATAGGCCATCTTGTTCACGAACAGAAAATCGCCGATCAGAAGCGTCTGCTTCATCGACCCAGACGGAATCCAGAACGGTTGGAAAAAGAGCGTGCGGAACACACCCGCGATCAAAAGAGCATAAACAATGGTCTTGATCGTCTCGATGATTGGATTCTGGGTCTTTGCTTTGGCGGCCATAAGGCTCTCCAAGTTCTAAATAGAAAGTCCGTGGCTTCATGCGCAGCCCGCCGCCCCGAGTCAAGCGCTGCGAGCAAAATCAGTCAGGGTTTAATGGTCGCGCCTCAATCACAACAAAGGCCTGCGCCCAGGGATGGTCATCGGTCAAGGTCACATGAATGGTCGCTTGGTGGCCCTGTGGTGTCATCTTGTCCAACCTGTCTTTGGCCCATCCCGTTACATGCATGACGGGTTGGCCGGTGTCGAGGTTGGAAACCGCCATGTCTTTCCAGGAGATCCCCATTCGCAAACCTGTTCCCAAGGCCTTGGAACAGGCTTCCTTGGCTGCCCAGCGTTTGGCATAGGTTCCCGCAACATCATATCGACGCTCGGCTTTTCTCTGCTCAACCTCGGAAAAGACCCGGTTTTTGAACCTGTCCCCAAACCGGTCCAAAGTGCCCTGGATCCGCTCGATATTGGCCAGATCTGTTCCGATGCCAAGGATCATGTCACCTCTTCTTTGCTGCCGAAGAGGCGTTTTTGTATCCTATACCCAAACAGATCCGATTGGTCACCAACCACAAGACCCCATAAAGCGCCAGAAAGCCCAGGAACCACAGGATCGGCTGCGTCTGCAATTGTCCGCGCATCACACTGGTAAAGACAACAAGACCCAGAATAATATTAAACCCCAGCGCAATGCCGGTCATCCGTGCGCATTCAATCCAGGCCGCTTTGCCTTTGGGAGCGGGCGCGCCTTCGATGGCCTGTTTATTGCCTTCATACATGGCTGCGCACATGGCAGGCAGCAAAGGAATGAACGATGTCGCCAGATCCAGGCCGGCATATCGGCGCAGCGCCGCAATCAGAACTGCGAATACAATCAGCGTCACAACATAGACCGCAGCATAGCGGCGCAGATTGACGGTCATGCGCGGGCCTCATCCATCAGACGGCGCATCTCCTGGATCGCCGGTGCAAGACCGGCAAAAATGGCCTCTCCAATCAGGAAATGCCCGATGTTCAATTCGCGTACCTCGGGAAAGGCCGCGATCGGCTTTACGGTGTCATAGGTCAGACCGTGGCCCGCGTGGACCTCCAGTCCCAGCGAATGGGCAAAAGCAGACATTTCGCGCAGAGCATCCAGCTCTCGGTCACGGGTCACAAAGTCCCCTTCGGCGTGCGCTTCGCAATAGGCACCTGTGTGCAATTCAATGACCTCAGCCCCGATCCGATGCGCCGCTTCGATTTGCTTCTGATCCGCCGCAATAAAGATGGAGACCCGGCACCCTGCATCCCGCAAAGGCGCTATATAATGGGCCAGCTTATTCTCTTCACGCGCAACCTCCAAACCGCCTTCAGTTGTGCGCTCTTCCCGCTTTTCGGGGACGATGCACACCGCATGCGGTTTATGTCGGAGCGCAATTGCCTGCATTTCTTCCGTTGCAGCCATCTCAAAATTCAATGGGATATGCAGCTGCCCCATCAAGGCTTCAATATCGCCATCCATAATGTGACGGCGATCTTCACGTAGGTGCGCGGTAATACCATCTGCGCCTGCCTCTTGCGCCAGAAGAGCCGCACGCACGGGATCTGGCACTGAGCCGCCGCGCGCGTTGCGCACAGTTGCCACGTGGTCGATATTTACACCCAGACGCAGGAGATTTTCCGCCATGACATCAGTCCTTTGGTGACACATTTTGCGCGGAGATTAGCGTTCGTGTGTGCAAGAGCAAGTAGGCGCACGCAAATCGGTACAATATGCCTTGGCCAAACCCGCCGCTCTCGGATCAGTTTGCCTTACGCAAGGGTTTGGCTTTTGCCACGTCCCGTTTCGGTTCAACGCGCGCTTTTACAACATCGTCCAGGTCTGCATCGCGGACATCGGCTGCGCGTTTGATGGCATCAAACTTGGCTTTGATCTTGGAGCGGCGACGCTGCTGATAGGCTTTAATCACCGGAAAGCTGAGCATATAGGCAATCGTACCGGCTATGATACCGGGCAGCAGCCCCCCGATCAGATAGGGATAGAACACCTCATCATAAAACCGGATCAGCCCCGTCCAATCTGCGTGGTTGTCAGTGAACAGCGCAATCAAGTTGTTCTTGAGATCCCCTCCGGCGCCGATGAATTTGGAGACAAGAGACTCGTCCACATCCTCGACAAAGTCATTCCCCAAAATCCAATGGCCCGTTTGCAACGCAATCACGCCGATCGGGACATAGGATAACGGGTTTCCAAAGAACGTACCGCTGAGCGCTGCCAGAAGATTGCCGTTGATGGTCCGCGCAACAATAGCCGCCACGACAAAATGCATCCCGTAAAAAGGGGTAAAGGTGGTAAACACGCCAGCCCCCACACCACGCGCAATGCGCTCGGGCGAGTCAGGCAGCCTGCGAATGCGATGTTTTACATATTGGAAGGCGCGCCCCCAACCGGTACGCGGCCAGAGAAAGTCGGCGATGATCCGAAAAAGCGGCCGCCTGTCCCGGCGCTTGAATACCAACGCGTGTTCCTTCCCAATTCCCGCGTAGAGCGTTATCCCTTCCAGCCCGGTTTCTCGGGTTTCGCCCTATAACGGGCAACGGCAGCGACATCGCTTTCAGCTTCCAAAGTCAACATTACGGAATGCAGTTGCTCTACATCCCGGAACTCCACATTGACCATAAGCTTGTAAAAGTCTGGTTTCCGATCAATGAACTCAAGATCAGAAATATTTGCCTTCTTTTCACCAATCAATGTGCAGATGCGGCCTAAAACGCCCGCATCATTACCAATTGTGAGTTCCAAAGTGGTTGCATAGGCCGCCGGATGTGTTCCGCTGTGCCAGTTCACATCCACCCAACGTTCGGGCTGTTCCTCGAACTCACCTAATGTATCGCAATCTGCAGCGTGAATCACCACACCGCGCCCGCGGTAGGTAATCCCAATAATCCGCTCTCCCGGCAACGGCTGACAGCACGGCGCGCGCTCAAAGCTTTGCCCCGGCTCCAGACCGATAACAGCGCGACGCGGAGAAATCTCATCTCCTTCGCTTGCCGTGAGTTCCGGATAGACCGCCTGCACAACATCATGGGTTGTAATCTCGGCTGCACCAAGCTGCGCCAGAAGCTCTTCTGCGGTACTCACGCGCAAAGCACGGGCTGCAGTTTCCAGAACTTTGTCGGTGGCCTTCTTGTACACATGTTCAAAGGCCGAACGCGCAAGCTCATGACCAAGTTTGACAAAACGCTCCCGATCCGCTTCACGGAGAGACCGGCGAATGGCCGTGCGTGCTTTGCCCGTAGTGGCGATTTCCAGCCAGCTGACCTGCGGCGTCTGCCCTTCGGCCGTGATAACCTCAACCGATTGACCATTGCGCAGCCGCGTCCACAAAGGAACGCGGATTGTGTCAACCTTGGCCCCTACACAGGCATGCCCAATTCGCGTGTGAATCGCATAGGCAAAGTCAATAGGCGTCGCCCCTTTGGGCAGTTTGATCACATCCCCTTTCGGGGTGAAGCAGAAGACCTGATCCGAATACATCTCGAGCTTGACCGCTTCGAGGAATTCATCGTGATCTTCTTCGGCATCAAACTGTTCGGTCAGGGACGCGATCCATTTGGCCGGGTCAACGGCAAACGGGTTCTCGGCTCGGACACCATCGCGATAGGACCAATGCGCGGCCACACCAGATTCGGCCACATCATGCATCTGACGGGTGCGGATCTGGACTTCAACCCGCTTGCCATCGCGCCCCGAAACAGTTGTGTGGATCGAGCGATAGCCATTGGATTTTGGCTGACTGATATAATCCTTGAACCGGCCAGGCACAGCGCGCCAGCGCTGATGGATGGCTCCCAGCGCGCGATAGGCGTCTTCCTCGGATTGGGTAATGACACGAAAGCCGTAGATATCCGACAGGCGGGAGAAGCCCTGATCCTTGGCCTGCATCTTGCGCCAGATAGAATATGGTTTCTTGGCGCGGCCAAAGACTTCGGCCTGAATGTCAGCCTTGTCGAGTTCACCGCGCATGTCACCGGTGATCCGATGAATCACATCTCCGGTTTCCCGCTGCAGCGTAATGAAACGGCGAATGATCGACTGACGCCCTTCGGGGTTCAACACCCGAAACGCCAGATCTTCCAGCTCTTCGCGCATCCATTGCATCCCCATACGACCGGCAAGCGGCGCATAGATATCCATGGTTTCGCGGGCTTTCTGCGCTTGTTTTTCAGGGCGCATCGCCTTGATTGTGCGCATATTGTGCAGACGGTCGGCCAGCTTGACCAGGATCACCCGCAAATCCTTGGACATGGCCATAAACAGCTTACGAAAGTTTTCGGCCTGTTTGGTTTCGCGACTGGACAGCTGCAGATTGGTCAGCTTGGTCACACCATCGACCAGCTTTGCGACCTCATCCCCGAACCGTTCGGCCACTTCTTCGTAAGAGGCTTTGGTATCTTCGATGGTGTCGTGCAGAAGCGCTGTAATAATTGTCGCATCATCCAGACGCTGCTCGGTCAGGATGGCGGCAACAGCCACGGGGTGGGTAAAATAGGGCTCGCCCGAGTGGCGAAATTGCCCCTCGTGCATTTGCTTGCCGAATTCGAAGGCCGCGGCGATCTTCTCGGCGTTCGTCTTGGGGTTATAAGTGCGGACCAGCTCGATCAGACGTTCGGCAGAAATCATATGTGGTCCGCAATCTTCATTAGCTGTGGCGCCCGGATCAGCCCTGACCCTGGGCCTCCATCAATGCACGCAACAATTTCTCTTCGGACATGTCGTCCACCTCAGGCTTGTCGCTGTCAGAGCCCATGAGCAGTGCCATGGAATCTTCTTCCGGCTCGTCCACCTCGATCTGAGTTTGGTTGCTCTCGATCATGCGCTCACGCAGGCTGTCCGCGCTTTGGGTCTCTTCAGCGATCTCACGCAGGGACACAACCGGGTTTTTGTCGTTGTCACGATCCACGGTGAGTTGCGCACCCGCCGAGATTTCGCGCGCACGATGTGCGGCGAGCATCACCAATTCAAAGCGGTTGGGAACTTTATCGACGCAGTCTTCAACCGTCACGCGGGCCATAGGCGACTCTCCAATGCAAATGGATCCAGAGATGATGGATGTAATACCTATGGTTTCTCTTGACAAGCGCAGAAGCAGCCTGTCTGCCGCTAAATCGGAACAATCTCGTTTATTTCCTCTTGCGGTAGCTGCTCCGCCATCTCTGCCACGGTTAATTTCAGCACAGGGTGTACCCAATCTGCCGCGACCTCACGCAGGGGAATCAGCACAAATCCGCGGTCCTGTATTCTGGGATGGGGCAAAATCAGCTGTTCCGGAGCCACAGCTACCTGTTCTTTGACCGGTAGGTTCAACCAGCGCGAAAACGTCTCAAGATTTGGCGTGACCATGTCATCAACTGCGAGCAGGTCAAGATCCAGCGTGCGCATTCCCCAACGCTGTTCCCGTTTGCGTGAAAAATTGGCTTCGATCTGATGCAGCAAATCGAGGATCTCATCGGCGGGTGTATGCGTTTCCACGGCAATCGCCGCATTCACATAATCCGGCCCTGCGCCCTTGGGAAAACACGGAGTCGTGAAGAATCGTGAGATTCTTGCAGGTTTCAAACCAGCCGCGTTCAATGCAGAAATAGCATGAATCAGTATATCCTTTGGGAGAATACCCCCCTTAGGAAGATTACTTCCGAGGGCAATAAGAGCTCTGGGTAGTCTTTTTGTCATTTTTGACCCTACTTCACAAAGATGATACACTTGCGGCAGCTCGCAAAAAATCTAATTTATATGCACCCACCCCGCTAAGTCGAATACCACTCACACTCAAAAATAATGACGACGTGGGCTATACCGGAAGGACAAGTTTAATGTTTTACAAGGACGAACGGCTTGCGCTGTTCATTGACGGGTCGAATTTGTACGCCGCAGCCAAAGCGCTCGGTTTCGATATCGACTACAAACTCCTGCGGCAAGAATTTATGCGCCGCGGAAAACTCTTGCGCGCATTTTATTACACCGCGCTTTTGGAAAACGATGAGTACTCGCCCATACGACCCTTGGTAGACTGGCTGCATTACAACGGTTTTACCATGGTGACAAAACCGGCAAAAGAGTACACCGACAGCATGGGGCGTCGGAAAGTCAAAGGCAACATGGACATCGAACTGACGGTTGATGCAATGGAGCTTGCACCGCGTGTGGATCATATTGTGCTGTTTTCGGGCGATGGGGATTTCCGCCCGCTGATTGCCAGCCTCCAACGCCAAGGTGTGCGGGTATCCGTGGTATCAACGATTCGCAGCCAACCTCCGATGATTTCCGACGAGCTTCGCCGCCAGGCAGATAATTTCATCGAACTGGAAGAGCTCAAAGACGTGATTGGCCGACCGCCGCGCGATGTTCCTGGGGAGGAACGTCCGCTTTCAGTTGCGACAGGTCCGTAACCGGGCATTCTTCATCAACGACAGATCAGGGGGCCAAGCGCTCCCTTTTCTTTTGCCCGTTTCCCACTCTGGACGCAGCCACGTTAAACCCTTACCTCTGCGCCAGTAAGGAGACGCCGCAAATGACCAAGCCAGCCCTCACACTTTATCTTGCTGCTCCACGCGGTTTCTGCGCCGGAGTGGATCGCGCAATCAAGATCGTCGAAATGGCGCTCGAGAAATGGGGGGCTCCGGTCTATGTGCGCCACGAAATCGTGCACAATAAATTTGTTGTCGACGGCCTCAGAGACAAAGGCGCGGTGTTTGTCGAGGAGCTTGACGAATGCCCCGATGATCGACCGGTGATTTTTTCCGCACATGGTGTTCCCAAATCCGTCCCGGCTGCTGCGGAAACCCGCCAGATGGTCTATGTTGATGCCACCTGTCCGCTGGTCTCCAAGGTCCACATAGAGGCAGAGCGCCATGCCGAAAAAGGGCTGCAAATCATCATGATCGGCCACAAAGGCCACCCGGAAACCATCGGCACAATGGGACAGCTTCCAGATGGAGAAGTCTTGCTGGTGGAAACCGTTGACGACGTAGCCGCCGTTGATGTGCGCGACCCTCAAAGTCTGGCCTTTGTGACCCAAACCACCCTGTCTGTCGACGACACCAAGGACATCGTTGCCGCGCTCCAATCTCGTTTTCCTGCCATCATCGGCCCGCACAAGGAAGACATCTGCTATGCCACCACGAACCGCCAGGAAGCGGTGAAGGCAGTCGCGCCCAAGGCTGACGCGCTTCTGGTGGTCGGCGCTCCGAATTCTTCCAACTCCCGCCGCCTTGTAGAAGTTGGAGCCAAGAATGGCTGCAACTATGCTCAACTGGTTCAAAGAGCCGAGAATATCGACTGGCGTGCGCTGGCTGGTATCAAAACCATCGCAATCACCGCCGGGGCGTCCGCGCCTGAATTGCTGGTGAATGAGGTAATCGACGCCTTTCGCGCACGGTATGACGTGACTGTGGAACAAGTCGAGACCGCCGTTGAACGGGTCGAATTCAAAGTGCCCCGTGTCCTGCGCGCACCTGCGTGACGCTCTGACTGGGTGACATCCGCCGTTTGCTTGCCTATCGTCGGCCATACGCAGGCAAACACGGACGGGTCGGTATGATTTCAACTCAGTTTCTGATTACGGTTCTGGTTGTGGTTGTCGCGCCCGGCACAGGCGTGATCTATACGCTGGCTATTGGGCTTGGTCAGGGTGCCCGCGCCGCGCTTTGGGCGGCCTTGGGTTGCACGCTTGGCATTGTACCCCATCTGATGGCTGCGATTTTTGGTCTGGCCGCGATCCTGCACAGTTCGGCGCTGGCCTTTGCAATTGTGAAATGGTTGGGCGTCGCCTATCTTCTCTGGCTCGCCTATCAGGCTGTGAAAGAGGGCGGAACATTATCCCTGCGCGCCGAACGCACCGACAGCAGCGGGTGGCACATTGGACGGCGCGCCGCGTTGATCAATATCCTCAATCCGAAACTTTCGCTGTTCTTTCTGGCCCTCCTGCCCCCTTTCCTCACCGGAGTTCCGGACAAAGCCCCGTATGAGATGCTGACACTGGGAGCCGTCTTTATGCTCGCAACCTTTGTGATCTTCACCCTCTTCGGGGTCTTTGCCGCACAAGCCCGCCGCATGCTGCTCACCAATCAACGCGCCATGGCCTGGCTCAATCGCAGCTTTGCCGGTGTCTTTGCACTCTTGGCAGGCAGGCTAGCTCTGGAACGGGCTTGACCTCTCGCCCGACCGCTGGCACTTCGCCTACATGGCAGACCTTTATGCATACACCGATGGCGCATGTTCCGGAAACCCTGGCCCCGGCGGCTGGGGCGTTCTGCTGCGTGCAATGGACGGCGACACCGTGGTCAAAGAGCGTGAGCTCAAAGGCGGCGACGCCACCACCACCAACAATCAGATGGAGCTGATGGCTGCTATTTCCGCGCTGGAAAGCCTCAGCCGCCCCTCGACCATCACCGTGGTCACCGACTCGGCCTATGTCAAAAACGGCGTCACCGGCTGGATCTTTGGCTGGAAGAAAAACGGCTGGAAAACCTCTGCAAAAAAGCCTGTGAAAAACGTCGAACTCTGGCAGCGCCTTGACGCAGCCCAAGCGCGCCATAAAGTGACTTGGGAATGGGTCAAAGGCCATGCGGGCCACCCTGAGAATGAGCGAGCCGATGAACTGGCCCGCGCGGGTATGGCCCCGTTCAAGAAATCTGCCAAAGGATAACAATGACCCCGCTCACCTTTCTGGACCCCGCGTCGGTTGTGGTTTTTGCACTTACCGGCGCGCTGGTGGCCAGTCGGGCACAGCTGGACATCGTGGGATTTGCCTTTGTTGCTTGCCTCACGGCTGTGGGGGGCGGCACGATACGCGACCTGCTGCTGGATCGCCACCCGGTATTCTGGATCGACAATCCAGCCTATATCCTTTGGGCTGCGGGGGCTGCAGTTGTGATTTTCTTCACCGCCCACCTGCTTGAAAGCCGAATGAGATGGGTGGTCTGGCTTGACAGTTTTGCCCTGGCGGTCGCTGTTCCGGCCGGCGTCGCCGCTGCCGTGGAAACCGGCCAGCATCCGGTCATTGTGGTGCTGATGGGCATGGCCACCGGATCCCTTGGCGGATTGATGCGCGACGTGGTCTGCAACGAGGTACCGCTGGTCCTGAAACAGGGAGAGCTTTATATCTCCTGCGCCATGTTTGGTGCAATCTCTACCCTGACCGCTCTGGAAGGAGGGGCAGAGCTGACAACCGCCTTGTTGTTCTGTGCCGGCGTGACTTGGGTTTTGCGCGCAGGATCCATCGCTTTTGGCTGGCACCTGCCTGTCTACAAAAGCCGCCCGCCACGCCAGTAAACGCTACTTCTTCTGACCATAAGTCTGCCACAGCCAGATCAACGCCATTGCGCCCAGCACCGCGCCAACAAGCCCGGACAACAGGCCCAGCACGCTGAGAAGACCGCGTAAGAGGAACCCGCCAACCAGAGCACCTGCCATACCGATCGCGACAGTGGTGATCAGATCGGTTTCAACTTTCATAAAGCGTGTAGCCAAAAAACCGGCAGCGGCACCAATGATGATCAGAAATACTACAGACATCGCAGATGTCTCCCCTTGAGCATGTTATCGCCTCCGCCAATGAGTCGGCACGACAATTAAGGCACCAATTGAAGAGGCAATTGCGTTCCACCCTGGCGCTGAAAAGCCGATGCCAAACATGATCCGCACGAAATAGAACAGGAACGCACCGCCTACGCAGATGATGATTGACGGGATTACACCATTGTTGGTCCAGCCGGTGCGCTCAGAGGCATAGCCAATGATCCCGGCAATCACGACGGTCCCGAAAAGAGCCAGAAACATATGTGCACCTTCCGCAGATTAAAGCTGCGTGCCCTTTGTGATGGGAAAGCCCCGCAAGAACACATCCCGATCCTGCGCGCCTTTGCCTGCACGTTGCAAGCGCAGAAGTTCCACCGCCCCATCACCACAGGCCACGGTGAGCGTTTCATCCAACACATGACCCGCAGCGCCGCTCCCCTTGGCCAGACGGGACGCCAGGAGTTTCACCCGCTGTCCATCGACCTCACACCAGGCTCCGGGAAAGGGGGACAAGCCACGGATTTTGCGATCCACCTCAATGGCAGGCAAGGACCAGTCAATCTGCGCTTCGCTTTTGTCGATCTTTTGCGCATAGGTCACGCCTGCCTCTGGCTGCGCCTCCGGCGTGAGGGTCGGCAATGTGGCCAGCGCTTCTACAATCAAATCCGCGCCCATTTCGGACAGGCGGTCATGCAATTGGGCGGTGGTTACCGTGTCGCCAATGGGGGTTGCTGCGCGCAGCAACACAGGACCGGTGTCCAGCCCGGCTTCCATCTGCATGATACAGACGCCGGTTTCGGCATCGCCCGCCATAATCGCCCGATGGATCGGCGCAGCCCCGCGCCAACGGGGCAGAAGGCTTGCGTGAATGTTCAAACACCCATGTTTAGGGGCATCCAAAACCACCTGCGGCAGGATCAGCCCATAAGCAACAACAACTGCCACATCCGCATTCAACGCCGCAAATTCTGCCTGCTCCGCCTCACCTTTCAACGACGCGGGATGGCGCACTTCAAATCCCAAGGCCGCGGCGCGGGCGTGGACGGGTGTTGGACGGTCTTTCTTGCCGCGGCCCGCAGGCCGTGGAGGCTGACAGTAAACCGCGGCAATATCGTGCCCCGCCTCCACCAGCGCGTCCAGCACCGGGACCGAGAAATCAGGAGTTCCCATAAAGACGACGCGCATTTCGGAATACCTCAGCCAGTGGTTTTCTTGGATTTCTTGATCAGCATGTCGCGTTTCACCTTGGACAGATGATCAAAATACAGCTTTCCGTCCAGATGATCGATCTGATGCTGAACACTTGTGGCCTCTATTCCAACAAAGTCCCGCTCTACCCAGGTACCCGTCTCATCCATATATCGTACGGTGACAGCCCGGGGGCGTTTGATCTTGGCCGAAACACCCGGCAAGTTCGGGCTGGCCTCTTCGTGTTCGCGCAGCTCGATCGACTTATGCAGGATCTCAGGGTTCGCCATACGCACGGCCTTGCCCCGCTCGGTTGAGCCATCCACCACCGCAAGACGCAACAGCACGCCGATCTGATTGGCTCCCATCCCCACGCCGGGCATGGCTTCCATCGTGTCGATCATATCATCCCAAACGGCACGTATCTCGTCGGTGATTTCGGATACCTCAGCAGCACAGGTGCGCAGACGTTTATCGGGCCACGGCAAGCAAGCACGGATCGCCATGGTTATACGTCCTTCTGACGGGCGCGCTCTTTCTTGAGCTTTTGCATTTTGCGCGTAATCATCTGCCGTTTCATCGGCTTCAGGTAGTCGATAAACAATTTACCTTCGAGGTGATCAATTTCATGCTGTACGCAGGTCGCCCAAAGGTCATCAAAGGTCTCAGTCCGCAGATTGCCGTCCCGGTCGATCCATTCCACGTCCACCACTTTGGGACGGGTTACCTCGGCGTATTGCTCGGGGATCGACAGGCAGCCTTCCTCATAGACGTTTGTCTCGTCAGATGATGCGATCACGCGAGGGTTAAACATCTGCAGGGGGCGCGGCGCTTCGCCCTCTTCCTTGACGCAGTCCAGAACGATCACCCGATCCAGCACACCGATTTGCGGCGCGGCCAGACCAACGCCCGGTGCGTCATACATGGTTTCTAACATATCATCAGCCAGCCTGCGCAGCTCATCCGAGATATCGGCAACCGGTTCGCAGACCTTTTTCAGGCGGGGATCAGGATGGATCAAAATTGGGCGCTTCATACCAAAGCCATTTATTCGATTGTACCAAGGCTCGCAACGCCCCTTGCGCCTGCTGACGCAGACGATAGCTTCGCGAAATAGTTTTTTTAGGGAGCACCTCATGAATTTTGATGAGTTGGTGGATCGTCGCGGCACCTATTGCAACAAATGGGACGCGATGGAGCGGATCTATGGGGTCCCGAATGACGAAGGTCTGGCCATGTGGGTGGCCGACAGTGACTTCAAAATCGCCGACGTCATTTCCAACCGGCTGCGCACCGTCCTGGACGAGGGCATTCTGGGGTACGTCGATGCCGAAGGACCGTATCGCGATGCAATCCAGTGGTGGATGAAGACGCGGCACAATTGGGATCTGGATCGAGATGCGATCTTTACCACGACCGGACTGGTCAACGGTGTTGGCATGTGTCTGGACACATTCACGCAGCCCGGCGACGGCGTGGTTCTGTTCACACCGGTCTATCATGCCTTTGCCAAGGTGATTCGCAATGCCGGGCGCGAGGTGGTGGAATGCCAGATGGTCAACACCGACGGTTTCTATTCGCTGGATTTCGATGCTTATGACGCACAAATGACCGGCAAGGAAAAGATGGTCATCCTTTGCTCTCCGCACAATCCCGGCGGTCGGGTCTGGACCCAGGACGAATTGCGCTCCGTTGCCGATTTTGCGAAACGTCACGACCTGATGCTGATTTCGGATGAGATCCACCAAGATCTGGTCTTTGACGGGCACACCCATATTCCGATGCCGAATGCGGCGCCGGATATCGTGGACCGCCTGTTGATGCTGACCGCGCCCTCCAAGACGTTCAACATCGCCGGCCTCCATACCGGACAGGTCATCATCCCTGACCCTGATCTACGGGCCAAGTTCCAGGCACGGATGTTTGCGCTGTCACTCGCTCCGAACTCGCTGGGTCAATTTGCAACCGCTGCCGCATACTCACCTGAAGGCGCCTCATGGGCGGATGCTCAGCTGGCGTATCTGGATGGCAACCGCCAGATCTTTGACGCCGCAATTGCCGAGATCCCCGGCCTGTCATCGATGAAACTGCAATCCACCTATCTTGCGTGGGTAGATTTTACCGGAACTGGAATGGAGCGCGCGGAATTCACCACACGCGTGGAACAGGGCGCCAAAATCGCAGCCAACCACGGAACCACCTTTGGTACGGGTGGCGAAAACTTCCTGCGGTTCAACCTCGCGACTCAACGCAGTCGGATTGAAGACGCCTGCCAGCGTCTCAAACAGGCCTTTGGCGACCTGCAGTAACAAAAGACCTGGCCCTGCCCATAGGCGGGGCCAAAACGCGATTTAGTCCTTATGCGATTCGATCAGCCCCGTGGGCGCATCTGGTGCCTGATAAAAATCAAGCGGTGCCTTCTCTGACGCAGCTGTGGAGCGCTTGAATTCATAGCGCATTTCGCCTGCGTCCTCTTCAGAGGCAACGATCAGGCACTGCGACAGCTGGCGTGCGCCGTCGAACAGGTCCACCAACCCCCGCAGTTGCGGCACGGTTTCGGTGTCCACTGAAAACCCATCATCCCACAGACGCAGGACCGGGAAATATTCCCCGTCGACCTCGACTCGCAATCGGCTTTTCTTCCGCAAATTGTCGATCCGCGCCGCATCCAGCGCGTCTTGCACTGCTTTAGGAACATAAGTCGTCATTCCGGTGAACCTTCTGGTCTGCGTAAGGGTGTTCTACAATCTTAGTGTTATTCGATAAAAATTGATGAATAAACCGAATCTTAGGTCGCTGCACCTCACCAGTGCTTTCCTGTGCAGGAATACAGAGGATCTGCGCGCCTGGTCGCGTTTTCGCAAGTATCTTCCTCGCCTAAGTATGAGGGAGATAAAAGCGGAGCGACACATGGGACTTTTGGTTGACGGCGTCTGGCACGACACGTGGTATGACACGAAATCCACTGGCGGAGCATTCAAACGCTCGGCAGCGCAATTTCGCAATTGGGTCACGGCTGACGGCAGCGCAGGTCCTTCCGGGCGCGCAGGCTTCGCGGCGGAAAGCGGACGGTATCACCTTTATGTCTCCCTCGCCTGCCCTTGGGCGCACCGCACACTGATTTTTCGTGAACTGAAAGACCTGAGCAGCCACATCACAACATCCGTGGTGCATCCTGACATGCTCGACAAGGGTTGGACATTCGAACCGGACGACAAAGGGGCAACCGGTGACACGTTGATGAGCAAGGAATTCGCCCATCAGATCTATACCGCAGCCGATCCGAACTACAGCGGTCGTGTGACGGTTCCGATCCTTTGGGACAAAGAACAGAACACCATTGTCTCTAACGAAAGTTCCGAGATCATCCGCATGTTCAACTCTGCCTTCGACGGGATAACCGGCAATACGCTGGATTTCTGGCCGGAAGAACTGCGCGAGCCGATCGAAACCGTAAATGCCCGCATCTACAGCACGGTCAACAACGGTGTCTACAAAAGCGGTTTTGCCACCTCGCAAGAGGCTTATGACGCCGCCGTACATCCGCTGTTTGAAAGCCTGGATTGGCTAGAAGATCTGCTGGCCCAGCATCGCTATCTGATGGGCAATCGCGTAACCGAAGCCGACTGGCGCCTGTTCACAACCTTGGTGCGCTTTGATCCCGTCTATCACTTGCATTTCAAATGCAACAAGAAGCGTCTGATTGACTACCCGAACCTCTGGGCCTATACGCGCGAACTGTATCAATGGCCCGGCGTTGCACAGACCGTGAACTTTGACCATATCGTGCGCCACTACCACTTCAGCCATGCCACAATTAACCCGAGCCGTATCCTGCCCATCAATCCAACACTGGATTGGGATCTTCCGCACGGGCGTGATGAGATGGCGTGAATTGCCACAGTCGGCCAAAGTTTCTTGTTTAACCTGACAGCCTCCGGCATACCGCCTGCGCAAAAGGCATTGGTAAAGGACAAGGCTGACCATGGCAGGGCAAGATCCGAATACACCGCGTGATCACGGTGGCAATCTGTCTGCCGCGGTGGCGCGTTTTGGGGGTGAGCGTCGCAACTGGATCGACCTGTCAACAGGCATCAACCCCGATCCTTACCCCATTGGCGACCTGGGCCCTCACGCCTGGAGCGCGCTGCCGGATCAGGCGGAACTAGACGCGTTGCTATCAGCCGCACGGACATTTTGGGCCGTGCCGGATGAGGTGGACATCCTTTCGGCCCCCGGCGCTTCGGCACTGATCGCCATGTTGCCGGCTTTGGCGGTCAAAGGGCGTGTACAAATCACCACCCCCACCTACAACGAACACGCAGCAGCCTTTGCCAATCACGGTTGGGAGGTGACCGATACCGCTGATGCGGAGGCCCGTGTGATTGTGAATCCGAACAATCCCGATGGCCGCTTGTGGACGTCACAGGACATTTCAGCCCCGCTGACAATCATCGACGAGAGCTTTTGCGACGTCTGCCCGGATAGGTCACTGATGGACAAGGCTGCAAAACCGGGCACCATAATTCTGAAGAGCTTCGGAAAATTCTGGGGACTTGCGGGGCTGCGCCTCGGGTTTGCAATCGGGGACCCTGCCCTGATCAGACGTTTATCTGACTGGCAGGGTCCCTGGGCCGTGTCGGGACCGGCCCTGCGGATCGGGGCACGCGCACTGTCAGATATTGACTGGGCAGATAAAACACGCGCCCGCCTAAGGGGCGACTGTATGCGTTTGGACGACCTTGTGCAGAACCGTGGCGCGCGCCTTCTAGGCGGAACAGATCTGTTCAGGCTCTATGAGGTCGACAAAGCGGAGGACTGGCAAACCCACATGGCCCGGCACCATGTATGGAGCCGTATCTTCCCATACTCTGACACATACTTACGATTGGGCCTGCCGCCTGCTGACAAATGGGACATGCTTGAGGCGGCGTTGTGATCACGGCCATTCTGCTGATCCCGGCACTTTTGCTGGATGCGCTGTTGGGAGAGCCCAAATGGCTTTGGTCACGCCTCCCCCACCCGGCGGTATTGATGGGACGGCTAGTCGGGAAGCTGGACAGGGCGTTCAATCATGGGTCTGCAAAACGTTTGAAAGGTGTTTGCGCGGTTGTGGTGCTTTTGATCACGGCCTGCACCCTGGGCTATGGCCTCAATCTTCTGGGACCAATCCCCTCCATCCTGATTGCAGCCATTCTACTGGCGCAGCGATCGCTGGTGGAACATGTCGAGGCCGTTGCCCAAGGACTTGGGATTGACCTGCAAGCCGGCCGCGATGCGGTTGCCATGATTGTCAGCCGCGATACCCGACAGATGACCCAAAGCCAGGTTGCACGGTCGGCCATCGAAAGCGGGGCAGAGAATTTCTCGGACGGGGTGATTGCGCCAGCCTTTTGGTTTCTGATTGCGGGCCTCCCTGGCATCTTGATCTACAAATTCATCAATACGGCCGACAGTATGATCGGCTACCGAAATGACCAGTATCGCGATTTTGGCTGGGCGGCGGCGCGTCTGGATGATGTGCTGAACCTGATCCCTGCGCGGCTCACGGCGCTCTTGATTGCCCTACTTGGACGGCAACTGCGCACCTTCCCCGAAATCGCACAGGACGCAGGCCGTCACCGCTCTCCCAATGCCGGCTGGCCCGAAGCAGCCATGGCGCGGGTTCTCAACATCTCTTTGGCGGGGCCGCGCTCCTACGACGGGGTCATGCAGCAATTTGCATGGGTGCATCCAACGGGCCGCAAAGAGCTGACAGCCGCTGACATAGGCCGTACAACGGCCGTCCTGTGGAAAGTTTGGGCGCTCTTCCTGTTGGTTACGGTTGCTTTGGCTCTGCTCTTCTAGCACAAAGTGGCCCGAGATCTAATCAGGACGACTCGATGCGTTTTTTGCCTCTGACCCTTGCCCTCACCCTGGCTCCGCTGACGGCGGCGGCCCAATGTGGCGGCAGTTTTTCGAACTTTGTGATGAACCTCAAGAACGAGGCGGTCAATGCGGGCTTTGAGCAAAAGACCGTTCACAATTTTTTCCGTGGCGTACAACAAGACCCCAAAGTGCTGAAAGCCGACCGCGCGCAGGGTGTTTTTCAAAAACCCTTTATCGAGTTCTCGCGCCGTCTGATTTCTCAGAACCGGATTGATCGTGGCAAGGCCATGTCATCCAAATTTGACAGCATTTTCCGCCGGATCGAAACGACCTATGGCATTGATCGCGGTGTACTTTTGGCGTTTTGGGCATTTGAAACAGACTACGGTGCGTTTCAGGGGGATTTTAATACCCGTAACGCACTGGTGACGCTGGCCCATGACTGTCGTCGCCCCGAATTGTTTCGCCCGCAGATCTTTGCCGCGCTGGAACTGTACTCACATGGGGATTTTGACCCGGCCAAAACTACCGGTGCCTGGGCTGGTGAAATCGGCATGGTTCAGATGCTGCCGCGTGACATTATCGAAAACGGTGTCGACGCAGATGGTGATGGGCACGTAACGCTGAAAACCTCCGCTCCCGATGCGTTGATGTCAGCGGCAAAGATGCTGTCTGGGCTGGGCTGGACGCCCGATCAACCCTGGCTCCAGGAAGTGCGCATCCCCAAGAACCTGGATCTGACAGAAACAGGCGTCGCGCGCAGCCATTCACTGTCTTATTGGCGCGAGGTCGGCGTGCAGGCGCGCTCTGGAGACTTACCGTTTGAAGATATGCAGGCATCTCTGATCCTGCCCCAAGGCCACAAAGGTCCGGCCTTCCTCGCCTATCCAAATTTCAACGTATATTTCGATTGGAATCAAAGCTTTACTTACGTCCTTACCGCAGCCTATTTTGCCACGCGGCTTGAAGGCGCTCCGGTCTATGACGCAAGGAACCCGGACGTCGGCCTGTCTGGCTCCCAGATGAAAGCGCTACAAAAACGTCTGCAAGCGCGTGGGTATGACGTGGGTGACATTGATGGCATCCTCGGAGCCAAAACCCGCAACGCCGTCCGCGCCGAACAGATGCGGTTGGGCCTTCCTGCTGATGCCTGGCCGACAGCCAGCCTTCTCAACCAGCTCTGAATTTGTCAGCGGACTGGGAAACGTTCACCCTTTTCGGTGATCAGGACAATGCGCGACCCGCTGTGCACATAGATGTCACAACGCGAGGCACCGCCGACAAATTCCACGCAGACGCTACCGTCTGCTGCAATACGGTAGCTGCCCCAAGCCGTGCCGCCTCCGTTTTCGGGTGAATAGGTATAAGAATAGGCCCCATCTAAGCCATAGATCGCCTCACCATCATCAAAAAACACGAAGATTCGCCCCGAAAGCGTGGCCAGCTCATCCGGTGAAAACCGGCGATCAGTAGCGCGTAATGCCCAGTCCCCGGCAACAGCCGGGACGGGCAAGCAGAGCATAAACGGGAGCAGAAGATGTTTCATGGCTGAACCTTACGCGGGAAACCATGAAACAGGGGTCACGTTGATGTGACGCGCTTACCAGTCGATATACTCTTCGAATTCTTTCAGAACACCGGCCCAGGCTCCCATAGCGCCCGCAAAATCATCCGGGTGCATCCCGTGGCGGCCCAAAAACAGGTCGTGTTCCACCCAGACAGCCCCCTCGTCCGAAAGATAGGCCCGGGAATAACGGTTTTCGGTGTTCCAAGTGTTGATCTTGGACAGGCGAATGCCGCCGTTCACATTATAGCCAGAGAAGAACTGAATCGCGTCGCAGTCCACATTGTCGCGGCAGCCGTAGTAGAAGACCGAGAATTCGATCCCATAATAATCAATGGTGAACTTGGGATCCCCGACATCATCTGTTTCCAGCTCATAGCTGATGTCTTCGGCCTGCAGAAACGCAGCAAGGCTGTCGGACGTCAACGCGGTTACATTCGCTTGCTCCGCCTGGGCCGCACCAACAACGCATGTGGCCCCCAATACAACGCCACTGATTACACCAAAAATCTTGTTCATAAAACTATCCTTCC
This sequence comes from Epibacterium sp. ABZ3_068, assembly GCF_056159265.1. Taxonomy (NCBI): domain Bacteria; kingdom Pseudomonadati; phylum Pseudomonadota; class Alphaproteobacteria; order Rhodobacterales; family Roseobacteraceae; genus Epibacterium; species Epibacterium sp. ABZ3_068. Next base: position 1,696,644 of record NZ_JBSWUV010000001.1, on the reverse strand, counting down.
AAATCGACACGACGCCCGCAAAAGAGACGTTATGCTGAATACACTTACGCGACCAGTGCCTCTGCCTTTTTCAAATCGACCGACACAAGCTGGCTCACACCTCGTTCCTGCATGGTCACACCAAACAAACGATCCATCCGCGCCATTGTCACCGCATGGTGCGTAATGATCAAGAAACGCGTATCTGTCTGGCGGCACATCTCGTCCAGCAGGTCACAGAATCGCGTGACGTTTGCATCATCTAAGGGGGCATCGACCTCGTCCAGAACACAGATGGGCGCCGGATTCGACAGGAACACCGCAAAGATCAGTGCAAGCGCGGTCAGTGTCTGCTCCCCACCCGAGAGCAACGACAGGGTCGACAGTTTCTTACCCGGCGGCTGGCACATGATCTCCAGGCCGGCATCCAGCGGATCGTCACTTTCGACCATCACCAGATTGGCCTCACCACCTCCGAACAGATGCTGAAACAACATGGAAAAACTGCTGTTCACTTGCTCAAAAGCGGTCAGCAGACGTTCGCGGCCTTCCCGGTTCAGACTGGAAATCCCCGCGCGCAGAGTTTTGACCGCCTCTTCCAGATCGCTTTTCTCAGCGACCAGCTGATCATGTTCGGCCTGAATCTCACGGGAGTCCTCTTCGGCCCGCAGGTTCACAGCACCAAGCGAATCCCGCTGTCGTTTCAGCTGCGCAACCTGCGCCTCCAGAACATCAATTTCTTCAATATCAGCAGGATCAACTGCCAGACGCTCCAACAAAGCCTGAGGCGTCACCTGCTGATCTTCGATAATCCGACCCGCAGCGGCCTGAACCGCTTCGCGCGCGCTGTCGGTCAAGGCCTCTGCCCGCGCCCGCTCTTCCCGCGCCTCAGAGGCGAGACGTTCCGCCTCCTTCTCGTGCTGGGTCGCTTCACGCAGCGCAGCTTCGGCAGCGATCAACGTTTCGGTTGCCGCGGATTTACGCGCCTCTGCTTCTTCGATCGAGGCATTCAGCTCATCACGTTTCTCTTCGATCTCGGCTGGTCTGGCCATGGCCTCTTCCAGCTCATCCTGGCTCGCATCGCGGCGCTCTGCCAGTTCGGAAATCCGGCGCCCTGCCGTTTCAAGGCGATGGTTCCACCCCGACAGCTCCTTGATCACTTCCTGCTTGCGGCGAATGCGCGCTTCCCCTTCCCGGCGCAGCTCATCATGGGCAGAGCGATGGCTGATCATGGTGATCCGGGCCGCTTCAACGCTGTGCTTGACCTCTTCCACGGCAGAGCGGGCGGCTTCCAGATCGCCCAGCTCCTCCACAGCTTCCTGTGCCTCGGCCAGACGTTCCCCCGCGGCTTCGGCATCTTCCTCGTGGCGCGCCATGGCCACCGCAAGGGTCTCAAGCTTGGCCTCTGCCAGATTGCAATCCGCTTCAGCCTTGCTGAGGGCTCGTGCCGCATCCGCAACCCGCTGATCCGCAGCCTTGCGCGCCTGGCGCGCGGCGTGGTCTGCTTGCGTGACCTCAGCCAGCTTGCGCACCAATGCCTCATGCGCAGACGCCAGACCTTCAGCACGCGCCTCAACGCGGGCGACGTCCTGTTTCAACGCCTCCAGACGGTTCATCTGTTCCAATCGCAGGGCGGCAGCACTTGGTGCGTCTTCGGCCCAGGTGCGATACCCGTCCCAGCGCCACAGATCCCCTTCAAGCGTGACAAGACGTTGCCCCGGGCGCAGACGCGGCTGCATCTGACGTGCAAGATCACCTTCCACCACACCGACCTGTGTCATCCGCCGGGACAAGGCTTCGGGTCCTGATACAAACACAGCCAACGGCTTTACACCCTCTGGAAGGCTGGCTTCGCGGTCATAGGCTGGAAGGGTCACCCAGCCCGACGGCCCATCCACATCCGCCAGCGGCGCACGCAGATCATCGGCCAAAGCCGCCCCCAGTGCTTTTTCATATCCAGGTGCCACGCGCAGATCATCAAGGATCTGACCACCTTCGGCCGTATCGCGTTCCACAAGTTTTGCCAAAGCTGTTGCCTCGGCCCGCAATGCACCCAATTCGCCATCAATCTCGGACCGTTGGGACCGAGCCTCAGCTTCACGCGCCTGCGTATCGGTCCGGGCTTCATCGGCAGCGGCCAGTGCATCCTCGGCTTCTTCGGAGGCTGCGCGTGCTTCTTCTTCGGTTTCGATTGCACAGTCGCGGCGATCCTTGGCCTGCGCCAATGCCTCACGCGCCGCATCCATTGCACCACGTGCTGCTGCGCCATCTGCCAAGGCCCGTTCTGCTGCGCGCCTGCAATCTTCGACCAGACGACGGGCTGACTGGTGGCGGGCCGCAAGACGCGCCACATCTTCGGTGACCTGAGACAGGTGATCTTCGCGCCGCTGCAGAACGGTTGTCGCATTACGCATCAACTCGCCCGCCTCAGACAGCCGGTCATCCTGACCGTCACCCGCTTTTTCCAGCTCCCGCTGTTCCCATTCCAGACGTTCGATCGTCTCACCCGCGTCCCGGTTCAGACCGCTCTCACGGTCGATATCCGCGCCCAACTGGCGAATACGATTGTTCAGCGTCTCAATCGTCTGACGGGCTTGTGCTTCCTGATCCGATAGCGCATCGCGCTGCACGACCAGACGTTGCAGGATCGCTGTTGCAATTGCCTCTTCTTCACGCAAGGGAGGCAGCTTCAGGTCTGCTTGGCCGCGTTTTTCAGCTGCGGCCCGCGCCAGAGCTTCCCCCTTTGCCGCCTGAGTGACCCGAAGGCGCAGCGCGTCTTCGGCCCCCAGCCGCGCCTCATCGGCCTCGCGCCAGCGACGATACAACAGCGCTCCTTCGGCATGGCGCAGGGTTTCTCCAATACTGCGATACCGCTGGGCCTGACGCGCCTGACGCGCAAGCTGACCCAATTGGCCAGCCAATTGTTCAATCACATCGTCGACCCGCAACAGGTTCTGTTCGGTGTTCTTCAGCTTCAGCTCAGCCTCGTGACGGCGCTGATAAAGGCCGGAAATCCCTGCAGCTTCCTCCAGAATTCGGCGACGGGCCTTTGGCTTTGCATTGATCAGTTCAGAGATCTGTCCCTGCCGCACCAAGGATGGCGAATGCGCCCCCGTAGAGGCATCCGCAAACAGCATCTGAACATCCCGCGCGCGGGTGTCCTTGCCATTGGCCTTATAGGCGCTCCCCACATCGCGCGTGATCCGGCGCACGATGTCCAGTTGATCCGCGTCATTAAATCCCGAAGGGGCCAGGCGCTCGCTGTTGTCGATAAGCAAGCTCACTTCCGCAAAGTTGCGCGCAGGGCGGGCGCTTGCACCGGCAAAGATAACATCTTCCATGCCTGCACCACGCATGGCCTTGGCGCGATTTTCGCCCATAACCCAGCGTAGGGCCTCCAGCAAATTGGACTTGCCGCACCCGTTCGGGCCCACAACCCCTGTCAGACCATCAGCAATAATCAGTTCCGTCGGATCGACAAAGCTTTTGAATCCGTTCAACCGAAGCTTGGAAAAGCGCAAATTGACCTCTTTCGACAACACTCAACAGTGATCTCAGCCAATTGATAGGGAGCTGTCAACGTGGCCGCGCCCCATATAAAGCCTGAAATCGGGGTCTACACCCTATATCTTGTGGATAACTCGCATTGAATTGGTGCAATCCAATCAAAAAAAGCCCCACAGGGTGGTTCAGCACAGGCGTCTAGCGTGGATTGAACGGCTCTGCAACGGCAGGCGGCAGCTTCGGTCAGAAAACTGCCAGTTGAAATGCCTAGACCATGAAATGTCTGATCGCCTGCCCCAACCGTCGGATCCCTGTCTTTGTCTGATCCGCCGACGCGCAGGAAAAGCTGAGCCGCAGAGTATTTGCACCGCTGCCATCGGCAAAGAACGCCTGCCCCGGCACAAAGGCCACATTATGTGTATCCAACGTCCACCGCAGCAGCTCGGCGCCGTCGATGTGCTCTGGCAGCGTCAACCAGATAAACATGCCTCCTTCCGGCCTGCTCCATTGCACAGCTTCGGGCATCTCTCGCGCAAGCGCGTCAAGCATCTCATTACGGCGTGCACCATAGCTTTCGACAAGTTTGCCAATATGGGCATCAAAGCCCTGCTGAACCACGTCCGCCACCATCATCTGGTTCAATGTTGAGGAATGCAGGTCCGACGCCTGTTTGATCAGTACCATCTGATCAATCAATGCCCGCGCGCCGACAACCCAGCCAACCCGCAGACCGGGGGACAAGGTCTTGGAGAAGGTCCCGCAGTACAGCGTCCGGCAGCTGTCCATCGCAGCGCCCTTCTCCTGTTCCAATGCCAGGATTGGCGGCACCGGTTCGCCATCATACCGCAAGCCCTGATAGGCCGCGTCCTCGATCACCATCGCGTCCAGCTCTTCGGCGCGTGACAGAATATTCAATCGCTCCTCACGGGTCAGTGTGATCCCGGTTGGGTTGGCAAATTCCGGCGTGACATAGGCAAATTTTACCGTGCTGCCCCGTTCTGCCGCCTCTGCCGAAATATCCCTAGACGTCCTGTTATCCCGCGGGTGAAGGCGGTCAAATCGCGGCTCATACGCGTTGAAGGCCCCCAACGCGCCCAAATAGGTCGGCCATTGAACAAGGGCCGTGTCGCCCTGCGACAGAAACAATTTACCCAGATAATCCAACGCCTGCTGAGAGCCCGACGCGATCAGGACATTGTCGATCTCACAGGCGACACCCAGTCGCGCCATATGTTCGACAATCCATTGACGCAACGGCAGAAAACCTTCGCTGACCGAATACTGGAGCGCAGTTGCAGAGGACGGTCCAGACAATGCCGCTTCGCTCGCCTTTTCAAGCGCTCCGACAGGGAACAGCATGGGATCGGGGATCCCACCCGCAAAGGAAATTACTCCCGGACGGTCCAGCAGCTTCAACAGCTCCCGAATTTCCGATGCTTTCATCTTTTCACTACGGGACGAAAATTTATGTCCGAAATCCATGACTAACCTTTGCGTTGATGTCTCCTTTCTATGAGATTCGCGCCATTAAGTCAATATTTCTGACCTAAAAGCATCCTATGGGCCGATTGCCAGGAACTTGAGCCTTCGGCTCTAATGTGGTCCTATGATTTGACCAATTTTTCAATTTCGGGACCCACATGCCCTTCCAGAAAGTCACAGCCGCAAAACTCTCTGCGTCTGTTGTTCGCCAAATTGAGCTTTTAATCCTGCGCGGGGTTTTGACACCCGGTGACCGCCTTCCCGCGGAACGTGATCTGGCAGAACGCCTGGGAGTTTCCCGCCCCTCTTTGCGTGACGCACTGGCAGAGCTCCAGGATCGCGGGCTTTTGTCGGCCAAAGCCGGATCGGGTGTCTATGTCGCGGATGTTCTCGGCTCTGCATTTTCGCCAGCCCTGGTGGATCTTTTTGCGCGCCATGACGAAGCAGTGTTTGATTACCTGTCATTTCGGCGCGATATCGAAGGACTCGCCGCCGAGCGCGCGGCCAGGATGGGCTCTGACGAAGACCTAAAAGTCATCCAGTCTATCTTTGATCGCATGGCTGCCGCTGGTGACCCCGCGATGTCTGAAGAGGCGGCGAAACTCGATGCACAGTTTCACTCGGCCATCATGGACGCCGGGCATAATGTGGTGATGCTGCATATGATGCGCTCTATGCTGGAGTTGTTGCATCAAGGGGTTTTCTATAACCGCCGCATTATGTTCCAGCGTGATACCAGTCGTGAATCTCTGCTGGATCAGCACAAGGCGATCAATGATGCCCTGCAAGCGCGCAACGCACGCGCCGCACGAGAGGCCGTGGAGGCCCATCTGGACTTTGTTAAACTGTGCCTGATGGAAGACCAGAAAACACAGCGCAATGCCGAAATTGCCCGTCAGAAGCTGCAAAAGGAAGCCGGGCTAAACTAAGGATCAGCATTGGGATTCGACAAAAGCCTTCGTGATCGCATTCTGGGGATTGGTCAAAACCAGCTCAGCCGTATCCAGCTCGAGAAGATGTCCCGCATCAAGATGCGCAATCCGGTCGGCCACCGAGGCCGCAACCTGCAAGGACGGAGTGACCATCAGGACAGGTGCCCGCCGTTTAACCCGGGCCAATAGCCTGTGGAGTCGGTTCAAGTCGAGTCCCCCAAGCCCGGTTGACGGTTCATCCAGCAGCAAAACACGAGGGTTCAGAACAAGCGCACGTGCGATACAGACCAATCGCTGGAGTTCGGGGACCATGCGATGAACAGGGTCCCGTTTCAAACCGTCCTTGACCTGATCCCAGATCCCAACCTCACACAACGCCGCCTCAATCCGGTTCGTCAAATCCGCATTTGACTCCACCAGCCTGTGAAGACGAAGCGCGTACTGCATATTCTCCCAAACCGAAGAGGGAAACGGGTTGGCCTGCTGCGGCACCAAGGCGACCATACGTCGTAGCTGTGGCAAGTCCCAGGTCGGATCCATCACGTCCCGGGCGTCTACCAGGATTTGCCCGCTTTGACTGACGGCCCGCCTCTCTTCTGCGGTACGGTTGATACAGCGCAGCAGCTCCGACTTCCCGGCGTTATGGGTCCCGACACAGGTCAGCACTTCGCCAGCGTGAAGATCAAAGGAGATATTGTGAAGTACCGCCCGGTTGCCAATGTTCAAGCCAAGCTGCCTGATCGAAACCACAAGGTTCGCATGTTTCGACAACGGCCGTAAAGCCGGAGTAGCCGCAAGAGGGTGCGCGTCTAGCATATTCAAGTGATTCATTCGCAGTTTAATCCTCCGGGGGTTTAACATTCCCGAAGGTGCGGCATCGTTAACAAAGCACGTTGTTACAAAAAATTCACAAATCTGCAAAAAAGAAACCCGGCACAAAGGCCGGGTTATCTTAAATCATACTTCAGGACCAAGGGTCAGTGCAGCTTGGCTTCGACGTCCGCGATAGCCGCATCAATCAGCTTGTTTGCTTCACCAGCAGACAGCTGTTTGGAGATAACGTCATCCGCAACGCTTACGGCAACGTCAATTGCCCGGTCACGCACTTCCTTGATCGCAGATGCTTCGGCAGATGCAATCTGATCTTCAGCCGCAGCAAGGCGACGTTCGATCGAGACTTTCAGGTCCGCTTTGGCCTGTTCAGCAGCAGCAGTGGCTTCTTCACGTGCAGTTGCAACGATCCGATCTGCCTGCTCGCTGACTTCCTTCTGCTTGCGCTCGTAAGAGGCCAGAATGGTCTGAGCTTCCTCACGCAGCGCGCGCGCCTCGTCCAGTTCCTTGCGGATACCTTCAGCGCGATCGTCCAGTTGCTTGCCCAAAAGGCTCGGAACTTTGACGTACAAAAGAATGCCGACAAACAGCAGAAACGCCAGCAGAACAACAAAATCGGTGTTGTCCAGCGCCAGGAATTTGCCGCCAGAAGCAGCCAGAGCAGGGCTTGCTGCACCCAGAGTCAGGGCAAGAGCGATAACAGTGCGCATGTCCTTATCCTTTCATCCGGTCAGCAACCGAAGCTGCAATTGCTTTTGCATCCGCCTTGCCACCCAGGACAGAAACCAGCTCAGCTGCGGTGTCAGCTGCAACAGTTTGCACAGCCTCCAAAGCGCCCGCTTTGATTTCGGCGATGGCTTTTTCCGATTCCGCAGCTTTTGCTGCAATTTCGGCGTCTGCCTTTGCAATGGCCGCGTCCAGGTCCTTTTGGATCGCAGCACGGGTTTCGGCAGCAATGCGCTGCGCCTCACCACGGGCCTCTGCCAGAGCTTTGTTATAGGCGTCTTCCGCCTCAACAGCTTTAGCTTTCAGATCCTCGGCCGCAGCCAGGTCATTTGTAATGGTTCCCTGACGCTCAGCAAGAATTGCCGCAATACGGGGCAACGCGATGCGCGACAGGATGAAGTAGATCACGACAAGAGCGACCAGGAGCCAGAAGATCTGGTTACCATAAGTCGAGAAGTCCAGCTGCGGCATACCGCCCGAACCATGCGCAGCATCTGCTGCGTGGTGCGCGGCGTCAGCGGCACCGTGGGCTGCGTCTGCAGCACCGTGACCTGCGTCATGCGAGTTTGATGCCATGTCGTCCTCCTAAGGAACTTGCCGTTACACCGGGCGGTATGGCAAACCATCCCGCCCGGCCGTAAGGAAAAAGGTTCCGAAGGTTCTTAGACGGCGAACATCAGCAGCAGAGCAACCAGGAACGAGAAGATGCCCAGAGCTTCTGCAAATGCGATACCGATGAACAGGGTTGCAGTCTGCGATGCAGCTGCAGAAGGGTTGCGCAGTGCGCCTGCCAGGAAGTTAGCTGCTACGTTGCCAACACCCAGTGCAGCAATACCAGTACCCATGCCAGCCAGACCAGCGCCGATGTGTGCGAGTTCGCCTTCCATTGTGAAATCTCCTTACGATTGGAAGTTGCGGATTTAGAGTTCGGACCTTTGCAAACCGTGGCTTAGTGCGACGGATGCAGCGCGTCTTTCAGGTACACGCAGGTCAGAATGGTGAAAACGTAAGCCTGAATGAAGGCCACGAGAACTTCGAGCGCATAGAAGGCGCTGATGGCGAAGATCGGCAGGAAGGAGAACAGTCCCAGACCTGCGGCAAACCCCGCAAAAACTTTCAGAACAGCGTGGCCCGCCATGATGTTACCAGCCAAACGAATGCAAAGGCTGACGGGGCGCACGAAGTAAGAGATCACCTCGATCAGGGCCAGAACCGGACGCAGCGGCAAGGGCGCGGAGGAGACCCAGAACAGCGACAGGAACTTGGCGCCGTGCAGGACAAAACCGGTGATGGTGACGATCACAAATACCAGGATCGCAAGCACGCCAGTTACCGCGAAATGCGAGGTTGTAGTGAAGGACATCGGGATCAGGCCAAGGAAGTTGGCGGTCACGATGAACATGAACAGGGTCATGATATAGGGGAAGAACTTGACGGCATCTTTACCGGCAACATCTTCGACCATCTTGTAGATAAAGCCATAAGCAAGTTCGGCAATCGACTGAGCACGCGACGGGACAATCGCGCGGCCCGAGGAGCCAAGAACCAGCAGAGCAAAGATCGCAACAACCGCGACAACCATCCACAAGGTCACGTTTGTCGGGGTCATCATACCAACATGATCACCGCCAAACAGCGGAGTCACCAGGAACTGGTCGGTGGGGTGAATTGCCAGACCAGCCTTTTCAGGAGCAAAGAGCAGCCCCGAAAGTACGACCGCGGCGAGCGCCACATAAAAGAAAATCTTGCCCATCGTCCCGTGTCTCCTGTCGCCGGGGGATCAATCCCGGCCTTGCGTCTCTTTTTCGTTGGCCTCTTCGGCCAGTTTCGTGTCCTGGATCTCGTTGGCACTGCGGATCATCACTTTGACACCCGCCACCAGACCCAGCAATGTAAAGGTCACCAGAAAGATCGGGATTGTCCCGAACAGGACGTCCAACCCGTATCCGATGCCAAGGCCGATCACCAAACCGGCCACCAATTCCGTCACCATACGCCAAGCCTGATTGGCCATCGTATAATGTTCCTCCGTGCGCGGCTTGGGCTCCTGGGCCTTACGCGCCTCGCTCAACCGCGCCTCCAGCCGCGCCAAGCGCTGCTTTTGGTCGTCGTCAATCACGGGCACCATCCTCACGCGAATTCTGTCATGGTTGCTAAGGGGTGGCGGTTCAAGAGTCAACGACCCAGATTCACCAAAAAGACGCACGTAAATCTGTTTAAATACAACAACTTAATGCAGGTCTCAAAATCCCAGGAATGACCACCGCAGGTCCACCATCCCCTGTTTGCGCTCAAAACCTATATTCAACCGTTTGGTTGATTTTACCATTCAAAGCCGGACCCCGCCTCGTTTGAACAGCCGCCCGTCAATCAGCAAGAGGCCAAACAGGATTGCCGCCAGTCCGGCACCATGGGCAATGCCCAATGGCTCGCTCAGCGCCCAGCTCCCAAAGAACAGCGCGGAGGCAGGTGCGATCATTGTCGGGAGGGTCATATTGGTTGGCCCCACTTTTGGCAGCACCCAGTAAAACAGGATAAAGGCCGCCGAGGTCAGGATAAACCCAATCACTGCAAAGGCGCCCAATGCCGCAACGCTCAACGTGCCGGGAACGGCATCAAACAGTACCACAAGCGGCAACTGCCACAGGGTCGCTCCGGTCAGGGCCCAGGACACCAGAACCACAGGCGCGATGTCACGGAAACTGCGCGCGACGTTGACGGAAAACGCATAGCAGAGCGGCGCGCCAAGGGTCACCAGAATGGCCCAGACGGCTGAGCTCTGCCCGCCCCACAACAAAGGCCAGGACAGAACCACAATCCCGACAATCCCGGATAAGACGCCAAGCGATTTGAGCCAGGTCGCGCGCTCTTCATTCGGCCAGAAATGCGCCACCAATACTGCAAAGGCCGGGGTTGTCGCGTTCACGATCCCAGCCACACCGCTGGCGATATGCTGCTGCCCCAACGCGTAAAAGGTAAAAGGGGCCGCATAGCTCAGCCCGCCAAATGCCAAAAGCGCCACAAGCCTGCGGATCGGCAGCTGCCAGCGCGCACCGCTTAGCAGCACATAAGCCCAGCAGCCCAAGGCCCCAAGACCAACGCGCCCGGCCGAGACGACAAAAGGCCCAACCTCCCGCAGCAGGATTGCGTTGAACATAAACGACATGCCCCAGCCAATGCCAAGCAGGACAATGATCAGCCAATACCGCAATGCCATGGCAACTCTCCTATTGTACCCCGGTCTTATCCACCTCGTAATCAGGATTGTCGATCCGAAGCTTGCGGTTTAGATGTGAACCTCATGAGCGACACCCTCGATACAGTCTTTGCGGCCTTGGCCGACCCCACCCGCCGGGCGATCCTGACAATGCTGTTAGAGGACGACATGGCCGTCACAGACGTGGCCGAGCCGTTTGAAATGTCGCTGGCTGCGATTTCCAAACATCTGTCGATCCTGACCCGTGCGGGCCTTATCGCGCAGGAGAAGCGCGGGCGGGTCAAATGGTGCAAGCTGCAGCCGGATGCCCTGCGCGCTGCATCAGTCTGGATGCAGGGATTTGGTCAGTTTGAACCGGTAAACCTCGATGACTTCGAACGGTTTCTGGAAAGAGAACTGAACGACGCGCAGCCCGAAGCCGCGTCAGAGGCCTAAGCCCGCGCTGCCAGTTCCTCATACCCGCTGAGCGAAATGCGCATATCCGGGAAATCTCGCACGCCATCTTCTGCCAAATGCAGCGGTAGCCCCATCAATTTGAAGTCCTCAATCCCAAGTTCCGGCACCGTCCAGCCCATCGAATGCGCCATCGGCAGACGCACACCAGGTTTTGGGTTCAGACCGGGTTCGATATCGCGCCGCCCCATCTTCAGGAAATGCGCAATATCCCACTCTTGATACTCTCCGGCATGGCGGGTCACCACCCAGCAATGCCCGTCAACCGCCCAGGTCTTTTTCTCTTCGGGCACAAAAACCCCATAGATATACCCCGCCTCATACCCTGCCGTGCGCAGGGCTGCGATCAGATAGGCGTTGATATCCACACAAGACCCCTCGGCCAGACCGCACAGATGCGGCAGCTGATCCTGACCGTCATAGAAGCGCTGTTCCGGATGGCCATATTCAAACAAGCCCGCCACGTGGTTCACAATCGCCAGAATTCCGGCCTTTCCACCTCCGGCCGCCTCCGCAATCGCCTGAGTTTCCCCCGCCAAAGCCGCCGCACTTCGGGTGTAACGGCTGTTTGTGGGGGCAAACATCTGCTCTGGATAGGCTGGGCCCGTGGCGGCAAACCGAACCTTAACGGCAACCTCGGATGCCACTGATTGCCCCAACGCAAGCATTTGCCCACAGCAGGGAACGCCAACGGCACTGACCGAAGCTCCTTCGATCGCAAACCGAACGGGCGCGGCATGCGGCGTCATCATCCCCATCGGAGCTGTAAACCGTGTGCCTATGGGCGCCGAAAAACGATGGGTCAGCTCTATCATGTTCGTCATCCGATCTTGATCCAACCGAAGTCTTAGGCGCGTTTTGTATCGGCGACATGAACCGGCTCACCACGCAGCAGTAACAAAAGCGCAAAGATCGACAAAGCTGGACCCAAATAGACCAGACCGGTCGGAGGCGCGATCCCGAAGCACAGGTCCCACAGGATTACCCAGCTGGGAACCAGGTAGTTATAGGCCATCACCTTGGCCGAGGGCAGCCGCAGAGTGGCAAATTGCAACAGAACAAAGGTCGCCGCACTGGCAAAAATCGCAAGATAGACAATGGTGACCCAGACCATTGGCCGCAATGCGCTCCAGTCTGTCCTTTGAATATCCCCCCAGCCAAACAGCGTCAGCACCACGGTCCCCGCGACCAACATGCCAAAGGTGAAACTGGTCGCAGGCTCCCCCCTGTTCAGCTTGCGGACAAGCGGTGTGTAAACAGCATGTGCCACGCAACCAAAGAAGAAGATTGTCTCCCCCTTGCCGATCTCAAGGCGCAGAAACGCCTGCCAATCTGCCCGGAAAATCACAATACTCGCGCCCAGCGCTCCAATCACCAAAGCCAAAGCCATTCGTGCGGTGGTGACCTGGCGCAGCAAAAGCCAGCCAAATCCTGCCGTCAGAATGGGGGTCAGCGTATAGACTGCAGAGGTGTTCACAGCGCTTGCATATTTGAGCCCATGAAACATCAACAGAAAATACGAACCAAAGATTGTGCCCATCAGCAGAAACCGCCAGGGCGCGCGAAAATTGTCGGCGCGAAAGCCCGATGTTACCGCCACCAACGCACCCACAATGGCCGCAGCCACCGCAAAGCGCAGCGCATTCAGCGCCGACGGGGCAATCTCATCTGCAACTTGACCACCAAGCGAGAAGGAACCGCTCACCAGAATGGAAAACGCCAGCATTGCCGCATGGCCTTGCCATTCCGCGCGGCTCAAGCCCACGTTTTGGCCTCAGCCTTCAAAAAGGTCAGGAAGCTCTGGACCTTGGAGGTTCGATGCAGATCGACATGGGTCACGATCCACAAGGGGGCCTGCCATTCATCCAAGGGGGCCATGACCTGCACCAGCTCCGGATATTGCTGAGCTTCCCAGCAGGCAATAAAGCCAATGCCAGCCCCCGAACGCACAGCATGCACCATAGAGTTCATATGGCTGACCCGGAAATTCGCAGTCCCCTCTGGCGCATGATTGCGCATCCAGCGGGAAAAAGGCGCTTTGGGAACCGCTTCATCATCCGTGACAAACCGATGGTTTTCCATATCTGCGGGGCTTTCAAACGGGCCGTTCTGCGCAAGATAGTCGCGATGCGCATAAAGCGCGAAGTTCTGATTGCGGAATGGCTGCACCACATTGTCTGGCTGATCCGGGACGGCTCCTGCGCGGATCGCCACATGTGCCTCACCATATTCTAGCCGGAACAGGCGCGCGCCGGTCAAAAAGCGGATGGTCAAGCCGGGATGCTGCTCCTGAAAGCGCGTCAAAACAGGCACCAATTGCGTTGACATGCTTTCAACCGAGGTCACGACCAGCTCACCCGAGACATCATCGCCCTGCCCCTTCAGCCGTCCGACAAGTTGATTGAACTGGTCGTCGGTCGCCTGCGCCACCCGCAAAAGATCCTGCCCGGACTCGGTGGGCGTGTAGCCACGCGCATGGCGTTGAAACAGTTTCACACCCAACCGGGCTTCGATTGCATCAATATGGCGTATGACAGTGGCATGATGCACGCCCAGAACTTCGGCGGCGCCGCTTACGGTTCCCATACGTGCAACCTGATAGGCGGTGCGAACCTCGTCCCAATTATCCATCATACTCTCCGCCACTCGCGCCTAAATATGTATTATACGTGCGCGAATATAAGTGCTTATCCCATATGCGCAACGTCTGGCTGCGTGCTTGTCACCGGTCGCTGCGGATCAGATCCAGTGAACCGTGCATCCAATCCGGTCAAACCATTCCATGAGATCCTGCCGAGCCATGGCAACCGTCCGGTCGTTCACCAGCGGATGCATATAGATCACATCCGCCTCTTGCGCTGCGCGATCCATATAGAAGGTCACCCCATTTGGGACCCCGTTGACCATGGCAAGCGGGCTGACAGCGCCCGGCCGAATGCCCAAATTTTCCAACAGCCTGTCTGCTGAACCAAACGACAGGTTACCCAAACCCAGCTCTGCCGCCAGCGCCTTCAGGTCAATCTCGCGATCCTGTTCCAGCGTCACCAGATGATTGCGCTTCTTCCGGTCCCGCAGATAAAGGTTCTTGATCCGAAAGGCCTTCTCCCCAGGAGTGGTCAGCTCAGCTTCTACTGACTTGGCATCCTCCACCGTGCGCAATGGCACATGCCTGTGCAAAACATAAGCAATCCCAAGCGCATCCAGTTGCGACAAAAGAACATCTGATGTTGTCGGCAAGCTGTCCTGATAAAGAGAAGATGCATCCATACTGTGGGCTCCCGAAATATGCTGTGTCTCGCACTAATCGGCAGCCCCAGTTTTGACAAGCCCAGCACCTGTTGACCCGCGAAATCCACACGCCCAACTGCACCGTTAGAGGCACAAGCGCCCGAACAGAGGCCAACCGGAGGCATGCTCTCCCCCCACCAGCGGCTACATCGTCACAATGCCTCGACCCGTGACTTGACCAGTTCCAGCACCACCTCGTGGAAGTCTTCGATAAAGAAATGGTGCCAATATGTTGCGTAGAACCCCAGACCAGAATGATCCCATGTGCGGGTTGTCAGGGTCAGACGGGTCCGCCCATCCAGGTCCTGCAAGACATAGCCCCCCGACAAGACGTCAAAGTATTCACCGCCAACACGCACATGCGGGTCTTCGATCCGCTCCGATATCCAGCCCTCTGGAAACTCGAACTCCCAGGCAATCTTGCGGTTTTCCACGACCTCAACAATGCGTTCCTGGAAATGAACCTCTGGCCCCCAATGGGAATGCCGCACGACACCCTCCGGACCGCTCACCCAGCGCGCCTCGGTCGGTTTGGGCACACCCAACAGATGCGAGAACCGAGTCTGCACTTCCTCGGGCTTGATATCAGGGATCGACTTCAGCATACCAAACACAACCTCGGGCGGTGCGGCGATTTCGATCTCGTTCGAGATCGAGTGGACCGTGGGCCCCATGCTCTTCAAACCGCCATCCAATGCCACCAGCGCAAGCAGGGGCATTATGACGACAAGATTTGCGCCTTTGCGTTTTGCTTCCTTCTGGCGCAGGTACAGGACATAGATCGCCCCACCCAACAGGGTTCCAAACAGAAGCGGCCCGATTGCCATGGCGACACAGAGCAAGCCTTCGAGGCCGGAAATATTTGTGCCCAAAATGGACAACATCATGGTCCCAAGTAAAAAGGCGATTGCTTTCACCAGCGTGTGTGCCTGCCCCTTTGGGCGTAACTTCAAGATCACAAAGCTCGCCAAAATCGGGAACCCGAGCAGAAAGGCAGAACCGATGGTCGGAATTCCAAGCAGGAGTACAACGTAATAAACGCCAATAAGACCACCCGCCAAGGCAAACGCGGGCCACAGGACTTTGAAGGCAACCCAAATAAATTCCCGAAGTTTTTCCATAGCTAAAGTTATCCAGATCAAAAAATAAATTCAGTGCCGTAAAATGTCAGGTCTCAAAAGAATTCCTGGATTATGACTTCATAGCGTTCCAAAGGCCAATCACAGGATTGTGGATCGGCAAAACGCAGCGGCAAAAGCTTGACTCACGGCCGCAAAACCCGTACGCGACCCCCTACATCCGGAAGAATCTAAATCTTCCGGTCCCCGACCATTGTCAGGGATCGCCCTCCACCAGCGTGTTACGCCCGTGGGGGCGCTTGCGGTTGGCTCGCCCTTACGTTGAGGCGATACACTTCTGGCGATTGCGTATGGATCATCCGCTCCTTACATCTAGGGGCACAACCGATAACCGGCAAAGGAGGCCGCGGGCATGTTTGAAAATCTATCCGAACGCCTATCCGGCGTCTTCGACCGGCTGACCAAACAGGGTGCCCTGTCCGAGGAAGACGTCAAAACCGCCCTGCGCGAGGTGCGCGTCGCCCTTCTGGAAGCTGACGTCTCGCTGCCGGTCGCCCGCGAATTCATTAAAAAGGTGCAGGATCAGGCCACCGGCCAGGCTGTCACCAAATCCGTCACCCCCGGCCAACAGGTCGTCAAGATCGTGCATGATGCGCTGGTCGACACCCTGCGCGGTGACGTTGATCCCGGCGTTCTGAAAATCGACAACCCGCCTGCCCCGATCCTGATGGTCGGTCTGCAGGGCTCTGGTAAGACCACCACCACCGGTAAGCTGGCCAAACGCCTGAAAGAGAAAGAGGGCAAAAAGGTCCTGATGGCCTCCCTCGACATCTATCGCCCGGCGGCGATGGACCAGCTGGCGGTTCTGGGCACCCAGATCGGTGTCGACACGCTGCCGATTGTTCAGGGCCAGAAACCGGTCGATATCGCCAAACGCGCCAAACAACAGGCGATGCTGGGCGGTTATGATGTCTATATGCTCGACACCGCAGGCCGTCTGCACATTGACGAAGTCCTGATGGGCGAGGTCGAAGAGGTCCGCAACGCGGTTCAACCGCGCGAGACCCTGCTGGTGGTCGACGGTCTGACCGGTCAGGTCGCCGTTGAGGTTGCCGAAGAGTTCGACGCCAAGGTTGGCATCTCTGGCGTAGTCCTGACCCGGATGGACGGTGACGGTCGCGGCGGTGCGGCGCTTTCGATGCGCGCGGTCACCGGCAAGCCGATCCGCTTTGTCGGCCTCGGCGAGAAGATGGACGCCATCGAGACCTTTGAACCCGACCGGATCGCTGGTCGGATCTTGGGCATGGGCGACATTGTTGCGCTGGTTGAAAAGGCCCAGGAAACCATCGAGGCTGAAAAAGCCGAAAAGATGATGAAGCGCATGATGAAGGGTCAGTTCAATATGAACGACCTGAAGATGCAGCTTGAACAGATGCAGCAGATGGGCGGCATGCAGGGCATGATGCAAATGATGCCGGGCATGGGTAAAATGGCCAAACAGGTCGAAGAAAGCGGCATGGATGACAAGGTCCTGAACCGCCAGATCGCTCTGATCCAATCCATGACCAAAAAAGAGCGCGCCAACCCCGCGCTGCTGCAGGCCAGCCGCAAAAAGCGCATCGCGGCCGGTGCAGGTCTGGAAGTGTCCGAGCTGAACAAATTGCTGAAGATGCACCGCCAGATGTCGGACGTCATGAAGAAGATGTCCAAAATGGGCAAAGGCAAAATGCTGAAGCAGGCCATGAAAGGCATGCTGGGCGGCAAAGGTGGCATGCCCGATATGGGCGGCATGGACCCCAGCCAGCTGGATCCCAAAGCACTGGAAGCCGCAGCCAAAGCCATGGGTGGCAAAGGCGGCATGCCCGGTGGTCTGCCGGGTCTCGGCGGCGGCATGGGCCTGCCCGGCGGCCTGTCTGGATTTGGGAAAAAGAAATAAGTGACCCAAGCGCCCACCATAGCAACCCAGCGCCTGATAATGCGCCCGCATCGGATCGAGGATTTCGAGGCTTATGCCGAAATCTTTGCCTCTGACCGCGCGCAATACATGAACGGCCCGCTCTCGCGGCGCGCGGCCTGGGATTATTTTGCGTCTGATGTGGCGCAATGGGCACTGTTTGGATTTGGCTCTTGGGCCGTCACTACCCCGTCGGATGACCGCATGCTGGGTCAGGTGGTGCTGCAAAAACCCGATCATTACCCCGAGGTTGAATTGGGCTGGATGGTCCTGCCCGCGGGCGAGGGCAAAGGCTACATGTACGAAGCCGCCTGCGCCGCGCGCGACTTTGCCTTTGAAACCTGTGGCCTGGAAACTCTGGTCTCTTACATCGACCACGCCAATACGCGATCGGTTGCGCTGGCAACGCGGATGGGAGCGACCCGTGACGAAACCGCCCCCCTCGCTTTAGGGGATTTGCCAGAGGTCACAGGTGTCTATCGCCACCCGGCCCCGGATGTCGACGGATCGGTGGAGGCCTACGCGTGAGCCTCTCCCAGCTTTCATATCCGGTGATCGAAACCGACACGCTGCTGCTGCGCGCACCCGAGGCCAGTGATTTCGACGCCTACGCCGATTTTATGAACAGTGACCGCAGCCATATGACCGGTGGCCCGCTGGATCGCGCAGCCGCTTGGCGCAGCTTTGCATGTGAGACCGGGCATTGGGTGCTGCACGGCTATGGCCTGTTCACTGTGGTCGACAAGGCAAGCGGGCTCATCGCAGGTCAATCGGGGTTCTGGAACCCGGAAGGCTGGCTGCAGGTCGAGCTGGGCTGGCGTGCCTTTGCAGGATTTGAGGGCAAGGGCATTGCATTCAAAGCCGCAAGTGCCGCACGCGGCTATGCCTATGACACCCTTGGTTGGGATCCGCTTATCAGCGTGATCGCACCGCAAAACACACGGTCTATCCGGTTGGCCGAACGCCTTGGTGCGACGCTTGAGCAGGACGACTGGTCCACACCTTCTGGCAAACCCGCCTTGATCTATCGCCACCCGAGCCGGGACAGTTTGATCGCAGGAGGTGCCGCATGAGCGCGTTTTTCACCCTGCCGATCCCGGAACTGGAAACTCAACGTCTGGTTCTGCGCGCCCCGCGTAAAAAGGATTTTGACGCGCATGCGGAGTTCATGGCGTCCGACCGTGCGAAATATGTCGGTGGCCCTCAAGACCGCCCAAACGCATGGCGCGGCTATTGTTCCGGGATCGGCCATTGGGTCCTGCGTGGCTATGGCATGTGGATGATCGCCGACAAAAAGGACGATACACCACTCGGACGTGTTGGCTTTATCTATCACGAAGGCTGGGACGAACCCGAACTGGGCTGGCAGCTTTATGCCGGGGCCGAAGGCAAAGGATATGCTTTTGAGGCCGCCCGCGCCGCACGTGCCTTTGGTGCACAAGAGTACAAGCTGGACGGGGTGATTTCATACATCGACCCAGACAATGCCAGATCTGCGGCCTTGGTCTCTCGTCTTGGCGCGACCCATGAACGCGATCGCGAATTTTTTGGCAAACCCTGCCAGATCTGGCGTCACCCATTGGAAAACACCAATGAGGGGAACGCGGCATGACCACCATGATCCCGATACTCGAAACCCAGCGCTTGATCCTGCGTGGCCCCACCGCCGAGGCCTATCCGAATTTTGAGGCGACATTCGCCTCCTACCGGTCGCGTTTTATGGGCGGGCCGCTCAACGCTTACGAAAGCTGGATGTTGTTCGCGGCTGAGATCGGTCATTGGCAGGTGCGCGGCTTTGGCATGTGGATGATCCACGACAAGATCAGCGACGAGACCTTCGGCATGGCCGGCGGCTGGCGGCCCGCAGGCTGGCCCGAGGCCGAGATCGCCTGGATCATCTGGCCGGGTGCTGCCGGCAAAGGATACGCGCTGGAAGCAACCCATGCGGCACGGAATTATTTTTACAAAACCCTAGGTTGGGAAACAGCGGTCAGCTACATTGACCCCAAAAACCTGGATTCGATCCGCCTTGCGGAACGTCTGGGTGCAACCAAGGACAAAGAGGCCGCAACCGTTGACGGCAACGATGCCGTATATCGACACCCAGCACCTGCTGATCTGCTCGACAGCCAGCTTGCGCATGGTATCGAAATGGAAATCAGCCACTATGCTGACCCCCTGTTCAAACCAAAAGGATGGGCCATTGACTGACACTGCACCCGATGACGCAATGCGCGCCGCAGACATCCTCAAGGGTCACCGCGAAAGCATCGACCGTTTGGATGCAATCCTAGTCTACACGCTGGGAGAACGGTTCAAACACACACAGGCTGTGGGTCGGCTCAAAGCTGAACACGACCTGCCGCCCTCTGACCCCTCTCGCGAGGAGCAACAGATCGCGCGTCTTGAAGATCTGGCGAAACGGGCCGACCTGGACCCCGAGTTCGCCAAGAAGTTTCTGAACTTCATTATCGCTGAAGTCATTCAGCACCATAAAAAACACCAGGAATAACAGGGACCACTTCCCTGACACCGCCATCAAAGGAGACTTGAACAATGGCAATGAAAATCCGTCTGGCCCGTGGTGGCTCGAAAAAACGCCCCTTCTACCGCGTTGTTGCAGCTGACAGCCGCATGCCGCGTGACGGCCGCTTCATCGAGAAACTGGGCACCTACAACCCGCTCCTGCCGAAAGACAGCGAAGAGCGCGTAAAGCTGGACATGGAGCGCGTCCAGTACTGGCTGGGTCAAGGCGCACAGCCGACCGACCGCGTATCCCGCTTCCTGGAAGCCGCGGGCGTTGTTGCCAAGAAAGAGCGCAACAACCCTGAAAAAGCCGTTCCGGGCAAGAAAGCACAGGAACGTGCCGAAGAAAAAGCAGCCAAAGCCGCAGAAGCAGCTGAAGCGACTGAAGAAGCAACAGCGGAGTAAGCACATGGATCTGCGGAAGGGAACTGGATTTACGGACGACTTCCGCAGCCAGCTGGAGTTGCTTATGCAGCTCCGGCGTGATGTGCGGCGCTTCAAGCGAGATGCAATTGACGAGGCAGCGTTTATGCGCTGCCTCGATCTGTTTCAGCTGGCCCCCTCTGTTGGCCTCAGCGAACCCTGGCGCATCATCCGGGTCCAAAGCGACGCCGCCCGCGCCGCCGCCCTGAAGAATTTCGAAGCCGCCAACGCAGACGCGCTGGCCGGCTATAGCGGCGACAAGGCCGCAACCTATGCCGGTCTCAAACTCTCGGGCATGCGCGACGCCCCCGAGCAGATCGCGGTCTACTGTGATGACGGCACCGAACAGGGCAGCGGCCTTGGTGCGGCAACCATGCCGGAAATGCGCCGCTATTCGGTTGTTACAGCCATCATGCTGTTCTGGCTGGGCCTGCGGGCGGAAGGGCTCGGCCTGGGCTGGGTCTCGATCCTGGACCCCGAACAGATGAACCGTGATCTTGATGTGCCTGCAGAATGGACATTGATCGGCTATTTCTGTGTCGGCCACCCGGAAAAGCACTCAGACACGCCGGAACTGCAACAAGTCGGCTGGGAAAACCGTAAAGGCACCGTGCCTGTCGAAACACGATGATCATCTTCCGCCTGATCCGGTTGGTGATCCTGCTTGGTGCAACCTTTGTTGCAGGGATCCTGTTTGAACGTTATCACCAACGCGAGTTATGCGCCCAGAACGGCGGCCAATGGGGCCAGTCGGGCTATTGCGTTGGAAAGTGAACCGATGAGTGATCTGATCTGTGTGGGAGCCGTGGCAGGCTCTTATGGCATCCGGGGCGAAATTCGCCTCAAGAGCTTCTGTGCCGTTCCCGAAGAGATCGAAGACTACTCGCCGCTGACCAATGAAGACGGCAGCAAAAGCTATTCGCTGACGCTGACCCGCGCGATCAAGGGCGGCTATGCGGCGCACCTCAGCGGGGTGGAGACCAAGGAGCAAGCCGACGCCGTGAAAGGCCTGCGCCTGTTTATCCCCCGCGACCGCATGCCAAGCCTGCCCGACGATGAATTCTACCACGCCGATCTTATGGGGCTTGAGGTCTATGATACCGGCGGCGCGCTGCTGGGGACTGTCAAAACCGTACTGAACCACGGTGCAAGCGATCTGTTGGAAATTCAGGGTGCAGGTCTAAAGACCACGGTGCTGCTGCCCTTCACCCTTGCGGCGGTGCCCACGGTCGACCTGGAAAAAGGCCGCATCATCGCCGACCCGCCTGAAGGTCTGTTCTGATCACCCAGGCTCATGCGCCAACAACCAGTTGAAAATACGCAAATAGCCCGCCTCTCGCGCCATCTCCTGCGCATCCGCCTCAACCTCTGGCGACGGCAGCCTTTGCCACAATTGCACCAACCTGCAGGCAAACAAGAACTGAAAGATGGGGTCTGATTGGAAATCAAACCCATACCCCCGCTCAAAAGCCGTCCAATCGTCTTGTGAGATCCCTCCAAATCCTTCGACCTCCCCCGCCTCCGCAAGGAACGCAGGACAATTTGCCAGCCACAAGTTGACCACGTCATTATGGCCTATGCTTGAATGGAAATTGGAAAAGTCGATGAACGACACCTCTGTCTCTGAGACCAGAATATTGCGGCGATGCAAATCGCCGTGGGCTAGATAACCCTCAAACTCCAGCCCCCGCGCGCGGCGAGCAGCACGATGCGCATAGGCACACAGCCCCAGAAATTTTGACTTTCTACGCATAGAAACCTCGCCTGAACGAAGCTTTTCCGCCCGGTCTGAGATGCCCTTGAGATGCGCTTTGGGCCACAGTTTGCGCGGACTCGTGGCAGAGCAGGCATGAAGCGCACGAACCGCAGCACCAACCCGCTCCAGCACCCGAGCGCGATCACCAAACCCCAGATCACAATACTCCAGCTCATGTATCAGCGGGGTCCCGGAACACAGTTCCATTAAAACATGCGGGGCCTCCGGGTGACGCCACAACACATTTGGCACCGCAACTCCGGGCACCTCTGCCAGAGCTGTTGCTGCCTGTTGCTGACGATCCACGACCCCCTGAAAACGCTCCAGTCGGGTGTCTTGATACTCAGCTCGCAACACGAATTGCCCACGCCCAGGCACATCCACCTTTAGGACGCAGCGCCGACCCTCGAACCGGGAGCTAACACTCATCCGGGTGAAACTGACACCTTCAACGGGAAACCTCAGGGCTTCCGCCACCTGCGGCCACAGCGCTTCGGTGCGCTGTTTGACGTCTTCCCACGGCCACAACGGCGCAACCGCATTATCGCTGGTCTCATCTGTCAATCTCAAATCACAGCTTTCTATTGCGCGCGCGGGCGATTGAATTAAACACCTCCTCATGACAGCACCAAATAAATCCCACGGTCGCAAGGCCATTCGCCCCACTTTGAAACCGCGTGAGCTGATGACGCCGACGCCGGATCTTGTTGGCGTGTGGAAGGCCAAGGTGATGACCCTGTTCCCCACAGCTTTCCCCGGTGTTTTGGGCGAAAGTTTGACGGGCAAAGCCCTACAACAAGGTTTATGGCAGTTGGAAACCACCGACCTGCGGGAATTTGGCGTTGGAAAGCACCGCAACGTGGATGACACGCCCGCAGGCGGCGGTGCTGGTATGGTGCTGCGCCCGGACGTGCTGGGCAATGCGATTGAACATACAATGGCAGGCACAACAGGCAGCTGGCCACTGATTTACCTCTCTCCGCGCGGCCGTCGTATGGACCAGCAGATGATGCAGACTCTGGCGCGCTGTGATGGCGTTACCCTTCTGTGTGGCCGTTTCGAAGGTGTCGATGAACGGGTCCTTGAACACTATGGCATTATGGAAGTCTCACTGGGCGATTTTGTCATGACCGGCGGCGAGCTGGCGGCGCAGGCACTGATCGACGCCACCGTGCGCCTGTTGCCCGGTGTCCTGGGCAATCAGGCCTCTACAGAGGAAGAGAGCTTTTCCTCGGGCCTTCTGGAACATCCCCAATACACCCGCCCTGCCGAATGGAACGGGCGGACGATCCCCGATGTACTGATGTCCGGCCATCACGGCAACGTCGAAAAATGGCGCCGCGAGATGAGCGAGAAAATCACCCAGGACCGCCGCCCCGACCTTTGGGACGCGTATAAAGCGCGCGACTGAACGATTGGCTCTGGCTGTGTTTCCCGTTTCGAAACCGTCGTGAGGCAGACAAATTGGGCGGAAGGAAAGGGGCTGGATTAACAGCTCAGATCCACGCGCCAGCGTTGGAAGCTCTCCATCTGTTCCTGGGTGGGACGCAGGTTTGTCTCCCGTGTGAACCCGTCCAAACGGTCCAGAAACCCGCCTTGGAACACTGCGGAACAGCCCGTTTCAGACGCAACCGCGGCCTCCAGATCAGCCGCTGAATAGGCAAAACCTTCTCCACCCGGCGCTATCTGAGCAAAGTCGCGATCTGCGGAAACCGCCAAAACATAGGGTTTCCCGCCCGAGGTGATCGGCCCGCGCGTTGCCCATGTTGCGTCGTTGACAGCTTGTGACGCCACGACATCATCCGGATAAGGGCCACCGAACTCACAACCGCTCAGTGAGAGAGCAACAGCCGCAACAACAACGGCTGCCCGTTTTTCACTGACTTTCTTGCGGATTTTCACAATAGAAACCATGTATTTACTCCTAAAGACGCAGGCCAGACACTGACACCCCCGAACGGGTGCGTCAACGTTGACCTGTCAGGAGCTGCACCAAGTCGCGCACTGGTGGTGCGCCATGGGCTTACGTTAACCTGTCTTGCCAAAGTCCAACCCTACCGCGCGGGGTGCAGGCAACCGTTTCGCTGCGAAACCGGGGGAACTACACTCCGGTCCCACGCGGGTCTCCGGTTAACCCGGCTTCTGAGAGTAGATTGTAAACAGCTCAACCGGTTCTGACACGCCACGCAACAGATAGCGTCCAAGCGACACCAGATCATGATGGGTGGCGGCCGCAACGCGCTGAACGTCTTCAGACACGATAATGTTGCGCCCGACAGAGACATGCATGTCCGAAATCCGAGCCGCCAGATTCACCGCCGGGCCAATGACCGTAAAATCAAGCCGGTTTTCCGCCCCTATATTGCCATACAGCAGCGGTCCCGCATGCAGCGCGAGGGTGAAGTCGGTGATTGGCAACCCCTGGGACGCGCGCTCCAGATTGCGGGCGCTGACCGCAGTTTCCAATGCCTTGGCCGCATCAAGTGCCGCAAGCGCGCCCTCTTGCAGATTGGCCAGATCAAAGATCGCCAGGATCCCATCGCCCATAAATTTGAGGATATTGCCGCCCTGTGCCTGGATCGCGCCAACGGCAACGCCAAAATAGTCGTTCAGCATCTCAATCAGCTCGGCACCGGGGATCTGCTCAGCAAGGCTGGTGAAGCCGCGCAGGTCGAACAGACAGATCACCGCGTTGATCTCACGTGACGATCCGCGCTGAATCTCACCCGACAAGACCCGGCGCCCGGCGTCCCGCCCCAAATAGACCTTCAGCAAATCGCTTGCCATACGCCGGTTGGCAGAGGATTTGAGAGCAAGCCCAAGATGCGGCAGGGTCGCCCGGATGACCCGCAGATCACTTTCGCAGAACCCGTCCTCGTGGTTGGTTGCCCAGCTGAGCAGTACTCCTTCAGAGCCTGTGTTGGTTTCAAAAGTGACCGCATCTTCGGTAAAGATCAGCCCCGCACTGACATAAGCCGTAGCGCCACGTTCCTTCAGACCAACAAGAAGCGGAAACGCCTGATACTCGGTGCTGTTCACCAGATCAAAACACAACTCGTTTAACCCTTGCTGCATCATGGCAAAGAGCGGGCTTTGCAACCAATCCTCGGACGGGGTCTCACGGTATTCAAAAACCTGCGAGGTGACACCCTCATCGGCCATCCAGTTGAAACCGATGTTGCCGAATTTCGGATGAAACGCCCGCTGCGCAAGAAAGAAGCGCCAAAGCGGCACCCCAAGGGCGACCATCTGGTCGCAATATCCCTGCAGGATCTCTTTCTGACTGGCCCCTTTCAGGCCGCGATCAACCACCCAGGCAATCAGGGACTGCACCCGTTCAAATGGTTCTGAGCCTTGTCCCTCGATCGCTGCCATCGCTAACCTCATCTCGCTCATCCAAGCGTCCGCTCGCTTACCTTACTCACGCAAAGTGGATCTCTTGTCACATTCTCGGTTAGGTCACAATGTATGGTCGGAAATGTTCACGCGCTCGTTAACAGGAGGATTTGAGCCCCTTTTTGCAAGCAACAGGTCGGCTAGGGGGGCGGAAAATGTTCACTTGAACATATCTTCCATCACAAGTGAGCAGCGCAGGGAAGAACGGTCTTTACAGTGGATTTACGACGACCATCGGACCCGCCACCATAGGCGAGACTGTGGCTTACATCATAAAGCTCAAACCTAACACTTCTGTTCACTAAAGATCATCTTTTCACGACACGCCATTTCACAGCTGTGCGCACCCCAAAAAGACCGAATCATGGGCCAACTTCGCTATTTTGATCGTCACTTATGATGCAGGCGCAGCGAATCTTTCAGGACGAAAAAAACAGAATTTTCTTGCCTCCTGGCGGGTTCAGGGCTGCTTTCTGTTCAATTCAGCATTTTTGTCCGCTCCTAAATTCAAGGAAGGACGCAACGTCGGAACCCGCATAACAAGACAATAAGTATATGTTTTAATTTAAATAAAAAGTCAAAACAGACGATCCGTTCGATCATCCCGGCCAAAAATGTCCAAGTGAACCCCAAATAGCTTCACATGAGCGTTACATTGACCACATACTGCCCGAGCCAGGGGTGGTTCCGCCCACCTGAACAACTGTCACAGGGGACCGCTGCGGCATGGCGCCCAGCTTGGTCGAAGGAGATAGAAATGAATCTGAAGTCCGTATTGACGGCCTCCGTCTT
Organism: Epibacterium sp. ABZ3_068; assembly: GCF_056159265.1. NCBI lineage: Bacteria > Pseudomonadati > Pseudomonadota > Alphaproteobacteria > Rhodobacterales > Roseobacteraceae > Epibacterium > Epibacterium sp. ABZ3_068. The sequence goes on along the minus strand of NZ_JBSWUV010000001.1, from coordinate 1,670,306 downwards.
TGCTTTCGCTGGTACCGCAGCGTTTGCTGACAAAACCGAAATCGAATTCTGGCACGCCATGGGTGGTCGCCTGGGTGAGGTTGTGAACGAAATCGCAACCGATTTTAACGCCTCTCAGGACGACTACACCTTGGTGCCTGTTTACAAAGGCAACTATGAAGAAACCCTGACCGCAGGTATCGCAGCCTTCCGCGCAGGCGAGCAGCCCGACATCATTCAGGTGTTTGACGCAGGCGCAGCAACCATCATCGGCGCAAAAGGCGCAGTTGTTCCGGCGCAAGATCTGCTGACCGACAATGGCATCGCGTTTGATGCAAACGATTATATCTCGGGCGTGCGCTACTTCTATGCAGACGCTGCGGGCAAAATGGTCGGCATGCCGTTCAACTCGTCCACCCCGATCCTGTACTTCAACGAAGACGCCATGAAGAAAGCCGGCGTTTCCGCTCCGAAGACATGGGAAGAATTCCAGACTGTGACCGCGCCCGCTCTGAAAGAGGCCGGTTACGTGCCAATGGCGCAGTCGCACCTGCCCTGGATCTTCACCGAAAACTTCATGTCCCGCCACAACCTGCCGTTCGCATCCAACGACAATGGCTATGGCGACGGTGAGACCAAGATCCTGGTCAACAACGACGCAATCAAAGCCCATTTCACCGCGCTGAAGGGCTGGGTTGATGATGGTATGTTCGGTTACTATGGCGCCGGCTGGGCCGACAACCAGAAGCCCTTCGAGCAAGGCGAAGTTGCCATGTGGCTGGGCTCTTCCGGTTCGTTTGGCGGTCTGTCCAAAACTGTTGAGTTCCCGTTCTCTGCAACCTACCTGCCCTATTGGGAAGGCGTAAACGCAGAGCCGACCAACACCTTTATCGGTGGCGCCGCTCTGTTTGCGATGTCCGGCAAATCTGCTGAAGAAAACAAGGCAACTGCCGAATTCTTCCGCTTCCTGACCTCGCCTGAGACCCAGTACTACTGGCACAAAGAAACCGGTTATGTTCCGATCACCAACGCCGCTTACGAGCTGGCCAAGAAAGACGGCCACTATGACCGCGCGCCTGCCGCCGAAGTTGGCATCAAGCAGCTGACCCTGCCTGCTGGTGAGAACACCAAAGGTTACCGCATGGGCTTTTACGTTCAGATCCGCGACGTAATGAACCGTGAATACGGCAAGATCCTGTCTGGCGAAGCCTCTGTAGAAGACGCGTTCCAGACCATCGAAGACGAATCCAACAAACTGCTGGCTCGTTTCGCAAAAACCCAGGGCTAATCCAAGCCCCACCCCCACGCGGCGGGCCAGCAATGGTCCGCCGTCTTTTTTCGAAATGCTTTGCTGGGAGCCGAGAATGAAAAGAGTCCAATTCTCCCGACCGCTGTTTCCCTACCTTTTGTTGGTGCCACAGCTGTCAATCATCCTGTTGTTCTTTTACTGGCCGGCGGGCGAGGCGATCCGGTCCTCGTTCTATCTGGAAGACCCGTTTGGATTTGGCTCCACTTTTGTGGGGTTCGACAATTACAGCGATGCGGTGACAGGTTCTGAATATGCCTCCATCGCGCAGTTTACGTTGGTTTTCACCTTATTGGTGGCCTTCTTCTCGCTTTCTCTGGCGCTGCTGTTGGCCGTGAAGGCCGATGCGATTATTCGCGGGGCCAAATCCTATCGGATCTTTTTGATGTGGGTCTATGCCATCGCGCCACCCGTAGCGGGGCTTATGGGTATTTTACTGTTTGATCAAAGCCTTGGACCGTTGACTCATCTGGCCGGTTTCTTCGGCTGGGAGTTGCGCCTTGGTGTGAACTATTGGGATACTGCCACAGCGATCATCGTGATTTCGGTGTGGAAGCAGATCCCGATCAATTTCATCTTTTTCCTCGCCGGTCTGCAATCCATCCCGCGCAGCATTCGCGAAGCTGCGGTCATTGATGACCCCTCTGCAACCAGCCGGTTCTTTTCGATCACCTTCCCGCTGTTGGCACCAACCGGGTTTTTCCTGCTGATCATCAATATCACTTATGCGCTGTTTGATACCTTTGGGGTGATCGACATCGTGTTGAAAGGTGAGCCGGGCAACAACCCAATCACCCTTGTTTACAAGGTCTTCCTGGACGGGTTCCGCGGCAATGATCTGGGCGGGTCTTCGGCACAATCAGTGATCTTGATGGTGCTTGTACTGGTCCTGACCGTCTTCCAGTTCCGCTTCATGGAACGCCGCGTTCATTATAATTGAGGAGAGCTGAGATGACTGATGTACAGACCGCCGCGGCCCCTCGGACTGGGCAACGCAAGAAGACGATAAAATGGCGTTTGGTGGGCGACCACGCCATCCTGATTGCAGGGTCGCTGTTGATGCTACTGCCGGTGTTGATGGTGCTGACCACCTCAACCTTTGACAATGTCACCATCCACAAAGAGGGCATCCAATTCTATTTTGGCGACAAATTCGTCGAGAACTACCAGAAAGCGCTGTTTGAAAAGGGCGGGTTCACCAAAACCGTCGATGGCGCGCGGATGCTGATGAACTCGATGATCCTGGGCATTGGCTTTGCCGTGGGCAAGATCGTCATTTCCATGATGGCCGCCTATGCGATTGTCTATTTCCGCTTCCGTTTTGGCACGATTGCATTCTGGGTGATCTTCACCACGCTTCTGTTGCCGCTTGAGGTGCGTATCCTGCCCTCCTATGAGGTGGTGCAATCTCTGGGGATGTTGAACAGCTACCCCGGTCTGATCATCCCCTTGATCGCCTCGGCCACGGGCACTTTCTATTTCCGCCAGTTTTTCAAATCCGTTCCCGAGGAACTGCTGGAAGCGGCGCGGATCGATGGGGCCGGGCCATTCAAGTTCTTTGTCGATATCCTGGTGCCGCTGAGCCAGACAATGATCGCGGCGATGTTCATCATCATGTTTGTCTTTGGCTGGAACCAATATCTGTGGCCGACGCTGATGACGACAGATGAAGGCATGTTCACCCTGGTGCGCGGCATCAAACAGATCATGCAGGTCTGGATCGGCGCCAATATCCCGGATTATGGCCTGGCTATGGCGCTGGCGATCATCGCCATGACGCCGCCGGTGGCCATCGTAGTTTTCTTCCAGAGCTGGTTCGTCAAGGGCCTGACGGAATCTGATAAATAAGGACCCCAAGCAAATGGCAAATGTCACACTCGACACCGTTCGCAAAACCTACCCCAATGGCTATAAGGCTGTGCACGGGGCCGATTTTCAGATCCGCGATGGGGAGTTCATCGTGCTGGTGGGCCCCTCGGGATGCGGAAAATCGACCCTGTTGCGGATGATTGCAGGGTTGGAAGATGTCACCGAAGGCGACATTCTGATTGACGATGCGGTTGTGAACGACGTCGACCCGGCCCGTCGCGATATTGCGATGGTGTTCCAGAACTATGCGCTCTATCCGCATATGACCGTGCGCCAGAACATGGCCTATGGGTTGAAGAACCAGCGCATGAACAAGGCTGAAATCGCCTCCCGCATCGAAGAAGCCGCGCGCACCCTACGTCTGGAAGAGTTCCTGGAGCGCAAACCGGGCCAGCTGTCCGGTGGCCAGCGCCAGCGTGTGGCCATGGGGCGCGCAATTGTGCGCCACCCCAAGGTTTTCCTGTTTGACGAACCCCTGTCCAACCTGGACGCGAAACTGCGCACCCAGCTCCGGGCCGAGCTGAAGGCGCTGCACAAACGTCTGGGCGCAACCTTTGTCTATGTGACTCACGATCAGGTCGAGGCCATGAGCCTGGCAGACCGGATTATCATCATGAGCGCCGGACAGGTTGAACAGATCGGCACGCCGATGGATCTGTATCTGCGTCCCGCGTCGCGGTTTGTGGCGGATTTCATCGGCAGCCCCGCCATGAACATCGTCCACGGCACACTGGCGGCGGATCAGGCCTCTGTGACGCTGGCGGATGGCTCTGCGCTGCCTCTACCGGTGAGACTGGAAACCCCGGCCGGGACCAAGGTGGATGTGGGCGTGCGCCCGGAACACCTGGAAGCGGTTTCCGCAGATGTGGCACAATTTCAACTCACCGTTGATTTCGTGGAACAACTGGGTGCGGATACCGTGATTCATGGCTACCAGAAAGGCGTTGAAAACCCGTTGGCCCTGCGTCTGACAGGCATTCACGCTCCGGAGGCCGGCGAGGTCCTGTCACTGGGGGCAAGTGCCGATCATTTACATGTTTTTGAAAGCGCGACAGGGCGGCGCATAAATTGATAGTCACATGTCAAAACCTTTGATCTTTGGGCACCGCGGCGCTCCTGCGGTTCTTCCTGAAAACACACTGAACGGGTTTCAGCACGCGATTGACGCGGGCGCGGACGGTATTGAACTGGACGTGCTTTTGACCCGTGACGGCGTGCCCGTGGTGACCCATAATCCGAACCTGCTTTCGGATACGACAAAGGGCCCTGATGGTGCGTGGCTTACCGAAGTTGGTCCGGCTGTTGCCGAGCTGACATTGGCAGAGCTGCAGGCGTTTGATGTGGGAAGCTGCCACCCTAATGGACCCCACGCACAAAAGCATCCGAACCAGACTGCGCTAGGTTTTACTTCTATACCCACATTGGATGCGGTGCTTGCATTGGTGGCCGATGCAGACCGCCAGCTGCAGGTCATGGTAGAGTTGAAACACGCACCGGACACCGATTGGTCTCCGGCACCGGAACGCTTTGTCGAGATCGTGGCAGATGTTGTGACACGGCATGGGGTCATGGAGCACAGCTATGTCCATGCCTTCAACTGGCAGATCCTCAGCGCGGCGTCACGAATTACCCCGGATTGGGCACGATCCTATCTGAGCTGTAGCCGGGCGTTTTACCCGGACGGCTCGCTTTTTGAAGGATCGCCCTGGCTGGACGGTCTGTCCCATGATCCGGCACAGATGCTGCCGCAACTGGCAGAGATTGGCGCGCGCAATTGGAGCCCGTTTTTCAAGGATCTTACCCCGGAGGCTCTGGAACAGGCGCAATCGCTGGGGCTGACTGTGATGACATGGACGGTAAACGGTGAGACTGCCACAAAGGCAGAACTGGCGCGCGGCGTTGACGGGGTTATTACCGACGATCCAAGGGCGGCACTCGCCCTGCGGGACAAGGAACGTTAGGTGATGACTGCGTTGATGACACCGGCACAAGCCTTTGCCCGATATGAGACAATCCGCCCCCGCCTGCCCGCCGTCGGGCTGCGCGGGAGAGCGCAAAAAATTGCCAACCTCGGTGAGGTCACGGATCACTTTGATGCCTTTGTCTTTGACGCGTATGGAGTTCTGAATGTGGGTGACAGCCCTGTGGCCGGAGCTCGCCACCGCATTGATGCCTTGCGTGCTGCAGGGAAACAGGTGCTGGTCCTGACCAATGCCGCCAGCTTCACCCGCGCGCAGACGGTGGAAAAATTCGACCGGTTAGGATTCGACTTTTCCGCCAATGAGATCGTATCAAGTCGCGAAGTCTGTGAAAAACAGCTTGCGACACAGGGCTTGTGGGGTGTCATGGCCCCCGCAGAATTTCAACCAGAGGAACTGCCGGTCCGGGCGATTGCATTGGGGGACGATGCCTCCGACTACGAACGGGTTGCCGGGTTTCTGTTGCTGTCGAGTGCGGACTGGACAGCACATCGCCATGCCATGCTGACCGCCAGCCTTGTTCAGGAGCCACGGCCCGTTGTTGTGGCCAACCCGGATCTGGTGGCTCCACGCGAAACAGGTCTTTCGCTGGAACCCGGTTTTTATGCGCAAGACCTGCAGGACAAATTGAACCTTACTGTGGAATTTCACGGCAAACCCTTCCCCTCGGTTTATCATGAGGTTGAACAACGCCTGGGCAAAATAGATCCGAAACGGATCGCGATGGTGGGGGACACTTTGCATACGGATGTTCTGGGCGCACAATCACGTGGCTGGACAAGTGTTCTGATCACGGACCACGGGCTGTTTGCCGGTCTGGATGTTGCTCCCTTTATCGCCGAAAGCGGCATCATTCCGGATTGGATCGCACCAACGATCTAGCGGCACGCACCCCTTTGGCATAGAAGGCACCGCATGACCGAATTGAATGACAGGCAACGGGACATCGTCGAACGGTTGCGCGAAGCCGGCCAGCAATCCATCAATGCTTTGGCCGAATTCTATGGCGTTGCCACACAGACCATTCGCCGCGACATCAACGAGATGTGTGATCAGGGCCTGGCCCGACGTGTCCATGGTGGGGTCGCGCCACCTGCCAATCCGGTCAATCTCAACTTTCGCGCCCGATCCATTCTGAACGAAGCGCCAAAACGTGCCATCGCCGCCGCTGCGGCCGCGATGATTCCACCGGGGTCAACAGTCTTGCTGGGGATTGGCACCACCGTGCAATACACCGCAGAGGCGTTGATGCGGACCCCCGACATCACATTGGTGACCAACAATCTGGAAGTTGCCAGCCTCATGTGTGGTGTCGACCATTGCGAGGTTCATGTGGTGGGCGGACAGCTGCGCACCGAAGATCGCGATCTGGTAGGGCCCGGAACGCTGGAAGGCTATCGCCGATTTGTCGCGGATTTTGGCATTGTCAGCTGTGGTGCGTTGGATCCTGCCCATGGTGTTCTGGATTACAAGCAGTTTGATGCAGATGTCAGCAATACCATCCACCGCTCGGCACGCCAAAGCCTGTTGCTGGCCGATGCCAGCAAATGGCAAAGCAGAGCCAGCCACCGGGTGTGTGACTTCCATACACCCGACCATTTCCTGACAGATCACCTGCCGGATGACCTCGATTGGGACGGCTGTCCGGTTACCTGCATCTGAGAACCCTTCCTGTTTTTGTCCGACGCGGATGAAACACCCTGACAGATCATGGCCGCCTGCTTTCAGGCCGACGCGTGCGTAGTTTGCGAGGAACGCGCCCCCGTTCAGATGCGGCATTCAACCTTGCGACACAGACTAAAGAGAAGCCCCTGCAGACGATCCAATCAGATTTTTCCCTGCTTTTCTGCCTGACACAGAGAACGTTGCGACATAGAATACCGTGACACGACAATATGGTTTCTTTTCCATGGCAACCGGCCCCGCCAGTGCAGGCGACATCCGGCTGGGAGGTATGGAGACACAGAAGCACAGCCGACAGGGACGCAGATGAAAGATCTACAGGAACGCGCATTGCAGCTTTTTCAGACCGGCGTTGATCGTGCCGATCCAGCACGCGCTCTGCGCAAGCAGCTGTTGATGGAACCTCTGCCCGAACTGGCAGATGGGGGACGCTATTACCTGGTTGCCCTGGGCAAGGCCGCAATCCCAATGATGCGTGAGGCACTGGCGCATGTTACCCAGGACTTCACGGCCTTGGTGGTGACAAACAGCGAGAATGCCGAAAACGTCGACGGGGCCACTGTCATGTTTGGCAGCCACCCTGTCCCCGATGAGAAGAGCGCAGCCGCAGGGCAAGCAATCCTGGAGTTTGTCGCAGAGGCTGGCGCCCGTGACCGCGTGATTGCCCTGATCTCGGGCGGGGGGTCGGCGCTGGCGATTGCCCCCAGTGCCGGTATCAGCATGGCGGACAAAGCCAAGGTCAATGCGCTGCTGCTTGGGGCTGGTCTGGACATCAACCAAATGAATCTGGTGCGCCAGCAATTGTCCAACCTCAAAGGGGGGGGCCTGCTGCGTCAAGCAGCGCCTGCGCCGGTTTCATCGTTTATTCTGTCTGATGTGATTGGCGATGACTTACGTGCCATCGCTTCGGGCCCGACGGTTGCCGCCATCGCAGATCGCGCGGCGGCGCGTGAGTTGCTGGAAAAGAATGCCCTTTGGACCGAAGTGCCCCAGTCAGTGCGAGATCACCTGTCACAAGAAAACGGCAGTTCGCGGCGCCCGAGTGCAAAGAATACGCTGATCGGATCAAACCGGTTCAGTCTGGACGCGGTTGCCGCAGCTGCGCAGCAGGACTGGGACACCACCGTCGTCTCTGACGCGCTGGTCGGGGATGTTCGCGATGCTGCACGACAGGTTATCCAGGCTGCGCAAGCCGCGCCGAAACGGCGTCCTGTTGCGCTGTTGTGGGGCGGTGAGACCACGGTACAGCTTCATGGTGACGGACGTGGCGGGCGCAATCAGGAACTGGCCCTGCGGGTGGCACAGATGGGGGCTGATATGCTGACCGGCAATTGGCTGTTTCTTTCTGCAGGCACCGATGGACGCGATGGCCCGACGGATGCAGCCGGCGGTATTGTAAACGGGCAGACGTGGCAGGCGATCAGTGACTTTGGCTATGATCCGCAGGCCTTGCTGGACAACAACGATAGCTATGCCGCGCTGTCCGTCGCCAAATCACTGGTGATTACCGGTGGCACCGGAACCAATGTCGCAGATCTTCAGATTTTCCTGAGATTGCCCGACTGATGCCAGCCGCCTAATCCTGTTTCACGGGATCTTCAGCCCGGTGAAGATCCTGCAGTAAATCCAGCAACAGATCATAGCGATCAGGCCCGAGCTTGCTGCGGGCCTCTTCGGATAGCGCAAGCGCCGCGTCGATATTGGCAGCGATCAGTGATCGCCCCTCGTCGGTGATCGAAATCAGCTGGCGCCTGCGATCTTCGGTGTCGCGCGCCCGCGCAATCAGTGCCTTTTCTTCCAGCTTCTGCAGGATACGTGTCAGGCTTGGAAGAAGCAGGCAGGTCTCTTCCGCGATCTGGGTGGGATCAATGGCACCGCTCTCCTCGACCACACGCAGGACGCGCCACTGTTGCTCTGTCACACCACTTTCATTGAGAAGTGCACGGACAGGCCCCATGACGTGTTCACGGGCACGCAAAAGCGCGATGGGCAACGAGCGGGAGGTACTGGGCAAACGGCGCGGCATGTCGAAGTATCACAATCTTGCGTGGCAAACGCAAACAATTAGCAATCAAAAGTCGGAATCACTGTTATAAAGCGGCTGTTTGGCACGCGATCAAGCCATGTACAACATTCAGAACAAAAAAGATCCTGTGTCATTTGACCCGCAGACATTTGTGATTGTGCAAAGGCTGAATCAGGTCGTGGTGGCCTCCGGGAACAGCCCCTCCCTTTTCCGATACGTATTTACGCGGAATTGACCGGGAAATAACGAGACAATTAGCCTTGATTGTGCAGGGGTATGAATATTCAACTGATAGTTTTGAATATTCTAGGGAGGGAGCCATGAAGAACGCAGTTCTCGCTGGCGGATTAGCACTGTTTGCGCTGACCACTACCGCGACAGCGGACATTACGATTGCCCATATCTATGGCAAGACAGGGCCTTTTGAAGCCTATGCCAAACAGTCTCATGATGGGTTGATGCTGGGCCTGGAATACGCAACCGGCGGTACCATGCAGGTATTGGGCGAGCCCATTGTGGTAATCGAGAAAGACACCCAGCTGAAACCCGAAAACGGCCGTGCGCTGCTGGAGGAAGCCTATGGGGATGATGAGGTGGATCTGGCCATTGGCCCGGTCAGTTCAGGTGTTGCATTGGCCATGCTTCCCGTTGCCGAAGAATATGAGAAAATCCTGATTGTTGAACCGGCTGTTGCAGACTCCATAACCGGTTCCAACTGGAATCGCTATGTGTTCCGAACCTCCCGCAATTCGTCTCAGGACGCAATTGCAAGCGCAATCGCCCTGGCCGGAGACAACGTGCATATCGCGACGCTGGCGCAGGATTATGCCTTTGGCCGCGATGGGATTTCAGCCTTTCGGGAAGCTTTGGAAAGCCAGGGGCACGGGATCGTACACGAGGAATACGTACCAACGGATACTGCTGATTTCACCCCGGCTGCAGAACGCATTTTCAACGCGATGAAAGATCTGGATGGAGAGAAGAAGCTGTTCATCCTGTGGGCGGGCAGCGGCAATCCCTGGTCCAAGATCAACGCCATGAACCCGCAGCGGTTCGGTATCGAATTTGCCGGCGTCGGCAATATCCTTGCGGCCCTCAAAGGGTTTCGCGACTTCGAAGGTATGGAGGGCGGCACTTATTACTACTACGAACTTCCCGATAATCCAGTGAATGATTGGTTGGTCAAAACGCATTTCGAACGTTTTGACAGCCCACCGGATTTCTTTACGGCAGGAGGGATGGCAGCGGGCATTGCCGCAGTTGAAGCGATCAGGAAAGCTGGGTCCACCGACAGCGAAGACCTGATTGATGCAATGGAAGGTATGGAATGGCAAAGCCCAAAGGGCACAATGAAGTTCCGCGCCCAGGACCACCAAGCCATGCAATCGATGTATCACTTCAAACTTGATGTCAAAGATGATGTCGAATGGGCCATTCCCACATTGGTTCGTGAAATTACCATCGACGAGCTTCCTGTCCCTGTGCGCAACGAGTAACGACGCGGCGCACAAAATCCGGGCCCGGCAACCAACTGTTTCCGGGCCCGTGGTTTTTATGGTTGATTTTTAACGCGCACCCCTTCGCTGGTCTATGCTCGGGAGATATGGATGCCATGTCATCAGCATTGTTACGTACAGAAGATCTGACCGCGCGCTTTGGCGGACATGTTGCAGTCAATGCGGTCAGCTGCGCCTTTGAAGCAGGATCTCTGACCGCCATCATCGGCCCCAATGGAGCCGGAAAGACCACTTATTTTGATCTGATATCGGGTCAGGTGAATGCCAACTCGGGTCGCGTTTTCCTAGATGGACGCGACATCACCCGATTGACCGTTGCGTCACGGACGCGCGCTGGGATCGGGCGCGCGTTCCAGCTGACCAATCTCTTTCCAGACCTGACGGTGATGGAGAACCTACGGCTTGTGGCGCAGTCAAAATCCAAACGGCAAGCCTGCGTCTGGTCCATGGCCAGCCGCCATCGCGACTTGATCGAAGCCGCAGAAAAGGCCCTGGTGCAGGTACAGTTGACAGAACAGCGTTTCCAGAAAGTGTCAGAGCTGTCCCATGGCGATCAGCGCAAGCTTGAGGTGGCGATGCTGATCACGCTTGATCCGCTGGTCTACATGTTTGACGAGCCGACCGCCGGGATGAGCATGGATGAGGCGCCGGTTGTTCTGGATCTGATCGAACATCTTAAAAAGAGACAAGACCGCGCCATTTTGCTGGTTGAGCACAAGATGGAGGTTATTCGGGCTCTGGCTGACCGAATTATTGTCCTGCACAATGGTACCTTGGCGGCCGATGGCGCCCCGACGGATGTAATGCACTCCGACATTGTCCAAGAGGCCTATATCGGGCGTGGATTGGAAGGCGCATTGCATGACCTCTAATGCGCTTCTGGAACTTGACGATGTTTATACGGATATTGGTCGTTACCACATCCTGCGCGGCGTCAGCCTGAATGTCCCACCAAGCACGGTAACCATGCTGCTGGGGCGAAACGGCGCAGGAAAAACAACGACCCTTCGTTCAATCATCGGTCATTGGCGTGCCCGTGAGGGTAAAATCTTCTTTGACGGCATGGATATAACCAAAATGCCAACCCCTGATATCGCGCGCGCAGGCATTGGGTATGTCCCTGAACAAATGGAAGTATTCTCTGACCTCACCATCGAAGAAAACATGCGCCTTGCCGCTTTCTCCGGTCCCATGGACGCGGCGCGGCTGGACTGGATTTTTTCCGTCTTTCCGGCACTCAAAACCTTTTGGCGCGCGCAGGCCGGAACCCTATCGGGGGGGCAGAAACAAATGTTGTCGATCGCACGGGCGATGATCGAGGAACGCAAGCTCTACCTGATTGATGAACCGACCAAAGGGCTTGCTCCGGCGATCGTCACCACAATGGCCCGCGCTCTGGCAGATCTGAAGCGACAGGGCGCTGCCATCTTGTTGGTGGAACAGAATTTTGCCGTGGCAAAGGCGCTCGGCGATTATGCGGATGTGATGGATGATGGGCGCGTGATCTGGTCCGGTTCCATGGAGCGGCTCTCCAAAGACGCAGAGCTTCAGCAACGCTTGATGGGACTGAGCCTTGCAAACACCTGAACGTCCTTCCGCATTCCAATCAAAGGCCGCAATCTATGGCAGCAGCTCCAGAGCATACACCCGTTTTTGAACAACAGTCCTGGTCCGAGCGGATTGGCTCTTACGCGCCTTTGGCCCTTGTCGCGCTGCTGATTTGCGCCGGATACTTGGCAATTGGTGCAACCTCAAGCTGGTTGACACTTACGCTGTCGGGACTGGCCATTGGCATGATGTATTTCATTATGGCAACCGGACTGACGCTGGTGTTTGGGCTGATGGACGTCATCAACTTTGGCCATGGAGCCTTTGTTTCGCTTGGGGCATTTGTTGGTGTTTCGGTGCTGTTGCATTTTGGTGCCCTCTCCCAGAGCACTGTTTTGTGGATGAATATTGCTGCGGTTCTGCTTGCTGTTGGCGCGGCAATGGCTGCCTGCGCTGTGGCAGGTTGGGCATTCGAACGCGTTGTCGTGCGGCCGGTCTACGGTAATCACTTGAACCAGATTCTTGTCACGATGGGAGGGCTTATCGTGGCCGAGCAGCTGATTATCGTTCTCTGGGGCCCGGAAGAGATCTATTTCACCCGTCCGGAAATGCTGAAAGGCTCCATCATTGTTGCAGGGGCCACAATAGAGAAGTTCCGACTGTTGGTTGTCTCCTTGGGGCTCGCAATCTTTGTGATGATGCGCTGGATCCTGCGACGGACCAAAATTGGACTGATCGTCCGCGCCGGTGTCGAGAACCGCGAAATGGTAATGGCGCTTGGATACCGGTTGCGGCTGGTGTTTATAGGCGTCTTTGTGGCCGGCAGTGCATTGGCCGGATTTGGCGGCGCGATCTGGGGCATGTACCAAGAGGTGATCACCGCCCATATGGGCAATCAGGCTCTGATCCTGGTCTTTATCGTCGTGATCATCGGTGGCCTCGGCTCTGTCGAAGGCTGTTTCTTAGGCGCCCTCCTTGTGGGGTTGATGCAGAACTACGTCGCCTTTCTGGCACCTAAATTCGCCCTTTTGTCCAACATCGGATTGATGGTTGCGATCCTGATGTGGCGCCCGATGGGCATGATCCCGGTGGTAAAGGCAAAATGATCCGAACGCTGCTTTCTGACGATCTGCCCCGCTCCCGATCCCTGTCGGCGCTATTGATCGTGATCGTCTTATGCCTCGCGCTGGCACCCTTTCTGTTTCCCGGGGTGCGTACCGTTGATACCGCCGCCCGCATCTGCATCTTTGTGGTTCTGGTCGCCAGTTATGACCTCCTGATCGGCTATACGGGCATAGTGAGCTTTGCGCATACAATGTTCTTTGGTCTTGGCGCCTATGGCGTCGCCTTTGGCCTGATTCACATAGACCGAAGTTACCTTGCCCTGGGTCTGGGCACCTTGGGCGGCGTTTGCTCTGCCGCGGTTGTGGCTTTGGCGGTCGGTCTGTTCTCCTTGCGCGTGCGGGCAATTTTCTTTGCGATGATCACTCTGGCGGTGGCCTCTGCCGTGGCAGTGCTGTTCAGCCAGTTATCGTCACTCACCGGAGGAGAAGACGGGCTTACATTCAAACTGCCCCGCTCTCTTGGACCTGCATTCAAGTTCGGAACCGAGACTTTGGACGGGCGCCTGTTTGGCGTGAAGCTGAATGGCAAACTTCTGGCCTATTATCTGGTCTTTTTCTGCGCAGCTTTTCTGTTCCTGGCTCTGCTGCGCCTCGTCAACTCCCCCTTTGGACGGGTCCTGAAGGCCATTCGCGAGAATGAGTTCCGCGCCGAGGCAATTGGCTTTCCGGTGATTTACTACCGTGTTTCGGCATCCTGCATTTCCGCGGCCGCTGCGGCCTGTGCAGGGGCCCTTTATGCAATCTGGCTGCGGTATGTCGGCCCGGAAACCACGCTCTCGATGGAGATCATGGTCAATGTGCTCTTGATGGTGGTTATCGGCGGAATGGGGACGCTTTATGGGGCGATTGTCGGCGCAACCGTTTTTGTTCTGGCGCAGAATTACCTTCAAAACATTATGGGTTCGGCAGCTGGCCTGGTGCCGGACATGCCGCTGTTGCCCAATCTCCTCAACGCGGATCGCTGGCTGTTGTGGCTGGGCCTGCTTTTCATCCTCAGCGTTTATTTCTTCCCACAAGGGGTTGTGGGACGTCTGCGGCGCAGAGGAAGCGATCCACGATAGCGAACCCGCAGCGTGCCGGAACGGCACGCTGCCACGCCCAACGGGTTTGATGGCGGCTTTGCCGCAAACAAACCGGGCGGGAGCCGCGCGAAACAGGGAACAAGCTGCCCTGTCGTGTGCATGTGACCTGCCTCGTGCCCGCGAACAACTACCTTAGCAAATCAACCAGGCACTCCTGTCCACGCGCTCCAGGGGCGCTCCAAATGCCTGTTCTAACCGGGTCAATGGAAAGCCCAGAAACCCGCTGGAACAGATGTCGACGCGACTGATACTGTCCAGCAAACGCAGCCGTCCCTGATCCAGCCGGAGACTGAACCCCTTGTTGCGGAGGGCGCGCCGGAGGTCCCCCCAGCTCTCCGCCTGCTCGAATTCTGGTCTCAGAAGAATGCGTAACTGAATGGCCAATTCCGAGTCCAGACGCTTACAGACACGTGCGCTGGCCCAGGCCGATTGACCCAGATCCGCATGATCTTTGGCGTTCACTCTAAAATTTTCATGTCTGATGAACATCACCATTCTCCCCAAAACCCAAAAACATCTCTGCCTTCGATTTTAAGAAAAACAAACGCTTCACACAGAGCCGCAAAAGAAGAAAAGGCGCCTCTTTCGAAGCGCCCCCTATTCTTTTGATGGTATTTCGCTTACTTTCAAAGCAGCTATCAGCCCTTTTTCAGGACCTCACGGCCCAGAAGCTCAGCAATCTGCACAGCGTTCAGCGCTGCGCCCTTGCGCAGGTTGTCACTGACACACCACAGATTCAGACCGTTTTCAACGGTCGGGTCCTGACGCAGACGGCTGATAAAGGTTGCAAAGTCGCCAACACATTCTTTGGGTGTGACGTAGCCGCCGTCCTCACGCTTGTCGATCACCATCAGACCGGGCGATTCACGCAGGATGTCACGGGCTTCATCTTCGTCGAGGAAATCCTCAGTCTCGATGTTCACCGCCTCAGAGTGGCCAACGAACACGGGCACACGCACACAGGTCGCGGTGACCTTGATCGAGGTGTCGATGATCTTCTTGGTCTCGGCGACCATCTTCCACTCTTCCTTGGTGGAGCCATCATCCAGGAACACGTCGATATGCGGGATCACGTTGAACGCGATCTCCTTGGTGAACTTGTTCGGCGGAACGTCTTTGGTTGGGTTGTAAACTGCTTTGGTCTGTTCCCACAGCTCTTCCATCGCCTCCTTGCCGCCACCGGACACCGATTGGTAGGTGGAGACGACAACCCGTTTGATCTTGGCACGATCATGGATCGGCTTCAGCGCCACAACCATTTGCGCGGTTGAGCAGTTCGGGTTGGCAATGATATTCTTGTTCTTATAGTCGTGGATCGCCTCAGGGTTCACTTCCGGAACGATCAGCGGGATTGCGGGATCATAGCGGTACAGCGAAGAGTTATCGATGACCACACAACCCGCCGCGGCCGCCTTGGGCGCGTAATCCTTGGTTGCAGCAGAACCGACGGCAAACAGCGCCATGTCCCAGCCCGCGAAATCAAAAGTCGCCAGATCCTGGGTCTTCAGTGTCGTCTCGCCAAAGCTCACTTCAGTGCCCAAAGACTTGCGGCTCGCCAGAACTGCAATCTCCTCCACCGGAAACTGGCGTTCTGCCAGAATGTTCAGCATTTCGCGGCCCACGTTCCCCGTGGCGCCAACGACTACGACGCGATAACCCATTTTGTTTCTCCAGATATATGTGGCCCCATGGCCAGCGTCGCCGTGATAAAGGTAAAACAAGAACAATTAAAGAGCGGCAACCTCTCTGCTCCGGCAAAGACGACACAATATTGTATCGTTTTTTGAAAATCGTACCAAGCAATATGGCAAAAGCAGCCCCCTTACCGCTCTGCACAATCGTGATGCGATTCTGGTCTCTCTGAGTTTCGGCCCAAGGTTACAAAAGCAGCCATTGGCGCAGCCCCCAGGCAGCGCTAAATTCAGGCAAGTCATTTTGATAGGTTCCCCAGTACCATGGCGCAGACAGAAACCGAATTTTATGAAAACCTACCGACCGTGGACGAGTTTTCCAGCCTCGCGCGATCAGAGAGTTTCACGCCCCTGCCCGAAAACTGGCTGATTTGTTGTACCGATATTGTCGACAGCCGCGGATTGATTGCCAAAGGACAATATCGCACCGTCAATATGATCAGCGCTGCGGTGATTACCGCGATGCTCAATGCATTGTCGCATCGCCCTTTCCCTTATGTGTTTGCAGGAGATGGCGCATCCTTTGCAGTGCCGCGGGAGTGGGAACATCTGGCGCGTAAAACGCTGGCGCGCCTACGCGCCTGGGTCGACCGGGAGTTCGCCATCACCCTCAGAGCGGCCATGACACCGGTGAATTGGATTCGCGACGAAGGATATGATGTTGCCGTTGCCCGCTATGCCGTAGGGCCCGAGGCCGACTATGCCATGTTTAGCGGCGGCGGACTGGCCTGGGTCGAACAGCAAATGAAGCTGGGCGCCTTTGAAATCCCGGCATCCAGTGACGCCATCCCCCCGGATCTGAGCGGGCTGACCTGCCGATGGAGCAACATAAAATCAAAGAACGGCACCATCCTGTCACTTTTGGTTCTGCCGAGCGATCACACCAGGCATCAGGAATTTGCCCAGGTTGCAGACGACGTTCTTTCTCTGGCAGGGGAACTTTCGAGACATGGGCATCCTGTGCCGGAAATGGGCCCGGGTGCTGGCCCTTCGACACAGAGTTTGCAAAGCGAAGCGCGGTTGATGCGGCAACGGGCCCCGACACTGCTGGCCTCTTTGGCATTGCTCGTGCGAACGATGCTGGCGCGGCTGATCTTTACCTTCAAGATAAAAGTCCAAGGATTTGACCCGGTGCACTACCGGCGCATCCTGGCACGCAACGCCGATTTTCGAAAGTTTGACGATGGGCTCAAGATGACAATCGACTGTAGTCCGGATGTGCGTGACCGGCTGCTGGAGCGATTAAACGCCGCAAAAACGGCAGGCCTGATCAGGTTCGGCTGGCACGAACAGGATGAAGCCATCCTGACATGTATTGTGCCCTCTGCGTTTAATGACAATCATATTCACTTTGTTGACGGCGCCGCAGGTGGCTATACCCAAGCGGCGCAATCCTTGGCGTGAAGCCCCTATTTAGACCGGACTAAAGCCGCCGGCCTTCGGATCATAGCTTTCCAGGCCACCTTCGCCGATGTCGGTCCACAACCCGTGAATGCTCAGCTCGCCCGCTTTGACCGCATTTTCCACAAAGGGGAACGTCATCAGGTTTTCCAGCGACGCAACCACGGCCTGACGCTCAAATTGGCGCGCCTGCTCTGCTTCGTCCGAAATATCTGCAACACCTTCAAACTTGGGCTTGAGAATGTCCATCCAACGCCCGACAAAGCTGGTTTTTTCTTCCAGCTGCGGGGCGTTGCCCTTGCACATATCGATACAGCCTTGCACCCCACCACATTGAGAATGACCAAGCACGATCAAATGGGAAACCTTCAGCGCGGTGACCGCATATTCAACCGCAGCCGAGGTCCCGTGGTGATCCCCATCCGGCGCAAAAGGCGGAACCAAGTTTGCAATGTTACGGTGAATGAAAAATTCACCCTGATCTGCACCAAAAATAGACGTCACATGCACACGGCTGTCACAGCAGGAAATCACCATGGCCCGCGGACGCTGCCCTTCAGTGGCGAGACGGCGGTACCAACCTTGGTTTTCACTATATGTTGTGGCTTTCCAGCCATGGTAACGAGTGACCAGATAGCTCGGGAGAGGCTTGGCAAATTGCATGTTCACGGTCCCTGAGTTGACTTCTGACGAGCGTGATAGCCTGATTTGTTAGTAAATTCGAGATATTTCGGACGGCCGTGGAAACCTTTTGAAAACTGTTCAGGCGCAGATTGTGCTGTGTGCCGTGGGGGCACATAAATATTGGGGTGAAAGTGGTGGCTAATATTCTCACTGTTGTGCACACAGAAACCGTGCGCCTGGATCCCGACAAATTGTCGGACCTCTATGAAGAACTTGGTGAACGCGGAGCGGAGGACGTTGTTTGTCGAGCAATCGAAGAACTGGCGGT
This sequence comes from Epibacterium sp. ABZ3_068, assembly GCF_056159265.1. Lineage (NCBI taxonomy): Bacteria > Pseudomonadati > Pseudomonadota > Alphaproteobacteria > Rhodobacterales > Roseobacteraceae > Epibacterium > Epibacterium sp. ABZ3_068. The sequence goes on along the minus strand of NZ_JBSWUV010000001.1, from coordinate 1,652,149 downwards.
ACGCCTGACACATTGTGAACGCCTGTGGCGTCACAAAGACATGGTGAACTTAAGGAAAAGTGCGCGCTCTCTCATAGCGATCGCGGAACAGATCGGCATGGCCGCAATGTCCAACATTGCGCGTGATGTCACATTGGCGATCGACGCCGAAGACCACCCAGCGGTGGCCTCTACTTTGTTTCGCCTTATCCGGGTGGGCGAGCGTTCTTTGACTGCAATTTGGGATCAACACGACATGAGCATTTGACTATTTGAATTCCGGCAGCGTCTTAGACTTTGCCGATAAATGCATTTTGTCACGACTGAGGCTTGCAGCGCGCAATGGTAAAGGTACTCTGACGCGAGGAAATTCGCCCAGACCGGAGCCTTCATATGAAACTCGCCTTTGCCGAGGATACCCCTTCTGCAATCCCAACCTACATTATCACACAGGAAAATTGTGACAGTTGGCTGGAGACACAGTCCGCCCCGGTACAGAACTGGGCGCGGGCAAATGGGTTTTCCGGAGGGCTGGGACAGTCCCTTGTTGTGGCAGATACCACAGGCGCGCCCATGGGCGCGCTGCTAGGGTATGGAACGGCAGCCGCGCGCAGTCGCGCGCGGTTTCCTTTGGCCAGTGGCGCAGCCAAGCTGCCCAAAGGCGTTTACCGCATCGTCGACGGCCTTCCAAAAGAGGCCGCAGCAACCGAAGCCCTGGGCTGGCTGCTGACCGGCTATGTGTTTGACAGGTATAAATCCACATCTGGTAACATGGCGCGACTGGTTGCTCCGGAAGGGCTCGATGCGGCAAAAATAGAAAACCTGGCCGCGGCAGAAACACTCACACGTGATCTGATCAACACACCGGCAGCGGATATGGGGCCGGATGCGCTGGAAGACACCGCACGTACATTGGCTGATGAGCACGGGGCAGAGATTGCAGTCATTGCCGGTGAGGATCTGCTGGCCCAGAATTTCCCTATGATCCATGCAGTCGGACGCGCAGCCACAAACACGCCGCGCCTGATCGAATTGCGCAAGGGATCCTGCGGACCCAAGTTAACTCTGGTCGGCAAAGGTGTATGTTTTGATACCGGCGGCCTGAATCTAAAACCCGGCAACAGCATGGGGCTGATGAAAAAGGACATGGGCGGCGCGGCAAATGTGCTTGGCCTGACACAGCTCATTCTGGCTTCGGGCCTTGACGTTCAGCTGCGCGTTCTGATCCCTGCTGTGGAAAATGCCGTCGCCGGATCCTCTTTCCGCCCGGGCGACGTTCTCACTGCGCGCAACGGCCAAACGGTCGAGGTCAATAATACCGATGCCGAAGGTCGGCTGGTGCTGGCTGATGCCCTCGCTTGGGCATTGGAAGACGCGCCGGATCTCCTGATTTCCATGGCGACACTTACGGGCGCGGCGCGGGTAGCCGTTGGCCCGGATCTCGCTCCGTTTTACACAGACCACGATGCGGATGCCGCGGCACTGGCCGAGGTTGCACCGGCTCAGGCAGATCCGGTCTGGCGCATGCCATTTCATAGCCCTTATGAGGCAATGATCGAACCCCAGATCGCCGATCTGGACAACGCGCCTTCGGGTGGTTTTGCAGGCTCTATTACAGCTGCTCTGTTCCTGCGCCGGTTCGCCGGCGACGCTCGGTATATGCATTTTGACATCTACGGCTGGTCGCCGAGTGCCGAACCGGGCCTGGGCAAGGGCGGGATCACCCAAGGTGTACGCGCCCTGTTTGCCAGCCTTCCCAAAATGCTGTCCCTGTGACGATGCCGCTCTTGGATCCCAGACGTAGCCCGATCAACACCCGTGTTGCGGCGACGGATCTAGCTGATCGTGCAGAAGGCCAGAAACTGGTCACCGGGACCTCTGCACATGTGTCTGTTCCCGTTGCTGATTTGTTGCGCAGTCCAGAAGGTCCACGCGATCGGCAGCTGCTTTTGGGAGAGGCCGTGACAGTTTTTGAAGACCACAAAGGCTGGTGTTTTGTGCAGGCCGAAAAAGACGGTTATGTCGGCTATGTGCCAACATCACAGGTGTCAAAGGGCATGGGCCAACCAACGCACTGGATCTGCGCACCCGCCACTCATGCTTATGAGACGGCTGATTTCAAATCGCAGGATCGCCTGTCGCTCAGCTTTGGCAGCAAAGTCCAGGTTCTTTCACAAGGCCCGCGGTTCGCAGAAACACCTTTTGGCTTTTTGCCTATCCAGCATCTGCGGCCGGTTGGTACGGCAGCACCGAATTTGATCAAAACGGCTGAGCTGTTTCTTGGCACGCCCTATCTTTGGGGGGGGAACAGCCGCTGGGGTATTGATTGCTCGGGAGTGATCCAGGCATCCTGTCTTGCCTGCAATATTCCCTGCCCCGGTGACAGCGATCAACAGGAAGCGGAACTGGGAAAGGTTCTGGATCGCGATGCGACCTATGAGGCGGGCGATTTGCTATTCTGGAAAGGCCATGTCGCTCTTGTCGTTTCCCAGGACCGTCTGCTCCACGCAAATGTCCACCATATGGCGGTTGCCTTTGAAGGCATTGCCCAGGCTATTGAACGTATCGCGTATCAAGGGGATGGCCCCGTGACCGCGCATAAACGCCTTTCTCTGTAATATCCGACAGATCAAGAGAGCGGTCGGATCGCAAGGCGATCCGATCCGGGCGCCGGGCGCGGGTCCAAAGGACCCGCGCCACCGGCGCCATCCCCCTTTACATAGCGTTGAACACACTCTTGACCTTGTAGAGGCGCCTCATTCCACCGACCGGATCAGTTTGCGTTCCAGAACGCGCAAAACCGTGCGCAGATCGTGTCCGCGTTTCAACACCTGCCCGTCGACGCCAACAACAGAGTACTGACCCTGCCGGTTTCGTAGTTTGGGGCGTTTTTCGATCCGATAAAGCGGGTTTTCAGCTGTTCGACGAAACACTGAAAAAACAGCAAGATCTCTCAGGTTGGATATGCCGTAGTCCCGCCATTCTCCAGCGGCTACCATCCGGCCATACAGCGACAGGATAGTCTGCAATTCACGCTTGTCAAAAGCCACCTGCGTGTCGTGGGGGCGCATCATCGGCCCAAGTTGCTGAAAGCTCATACCAACAGCCTGCGTGTATTTTGAAGTCTAATCAAGCCTGTTTCCTCTGCGAGAAACAGGCTGCACAGGTCTTTTACCCAAATTGTTTATTTCTCTGACGCAGTTTCATGCGCAAAATTGCAAACGCTTATCCAAAGACTCCCTGGCAGAACCAGCCATGCGACTTGGCTGCCCCATGCGCAAAATAGAGCCACAAACGTTGGCCGCAGGCCGTGACAACAACCCAGTAGTCGCGCACCCCGCTGCGCCAGTTCGGATCATCCAGCCACCACTCCGGTGCGAGACGCTCTGGCCCCTCGCACATCACCCAACGCCATTCACGGCCACGCCAACGGAAACAGGGCGACAGCTCGGGCACCTCCGGCGCCATAACGACCTCGGGCTGCGACAGCAGAAGCGGACGGGGACGCCCTGGCGTGGGCCAGCCCGGCGCAGGGTCAGACCAAACAGCGGCCTGCGCTTGTGCGGTTTTTTCAGGCACATGGGTGTCGACAGGATGGTAGCGGGTCAATGCCTCCATTCCAATGCGTGCGCCCAGCCGCCCCATCAGATCCTCCAAACGGTGATCTTCTTCTTGCGTTCTCGTGCTTGCTTCCAAATGCCCAACCTGACGTCGGGGATGCAACGGTTCAGCCAGCATCACCTCAAGCCGCAACATATCAATCCCAAAGCCCGCATCGATACTGTCCAGCTTCATCTCCAACAAGGGCCGCAACCGGTCGGGCAAGCGACTTGGGCGGGCCAATGTCACCTCGACCACTTCGGCCGCCTGATCGGTACGATGCGCCTCCAGCCGCAAAACCCGCGCGCCTTTCCCCCCTGTTTCCAGGCGGGCACACAGCCGGGGCAGCATGCGGTCCAGCGCGGCCATTAAATCCCCCTTCAGACCAATGGGATCCGGCAGGGTCATGCGCACTGCGAATTGCTCTACGGCGCCCGCCGGAGAGACCGGCTCTGGCGCGCTGCCTATGGCCTGATCCACGCGCAGCACCAACCCCTGCCCGAAGCGGCGCGCCAAAGCGGCGCGGGGCTGCCCCAACAGATCACCAATCCGGCGCAGTCCCAACCGGTTCAACTGCGCGACCATGGCAGGTTCGAGCCGAAGGGCCGCAATGGGCAAAGGCGCAAGCGCACCATAAGTCTGTCCAGGCTGGGCCACCTGTATTGCCGCCCCAACCGAACCCAGATCCTGAGGAACCGCACCGCCGCGGATCCAGTGGCGCCGCTTGGCAGACGCCTTAGGATGCGCCTTCCCCGAACCGATTGGCTGGGCTCGGGCGCGGGTTGCGCGCGCTTCCTGCTGGATGGCATCGCCTGACCGATCACTGCTCACATCCACATTGGCAAAACGTGCAAGCGCCCAGGCCGCGCCACGGCTGTCAGCCAGGCCAAGCGCGACACTCACCCCCATCTGCGCGCACTCATCCTCAATCCGGGGCAGCAGCGCTTCTTCACCTCCAAAAAGATGGGCACATCCGCTCAGATCCATGACCAGTGCATCCTGCCCCTCCTGTGCGATCCAGGGGCTGAATTGCCCAGCCCATCGTTGGAGAGCATTTAAAAAGCTTCGCTCCGCCACCGGGTTTCGGCTGCGGGTCACCAGATGGGCACACAGCGCATGCGCATCCCTGAGGCTTTGCCCCGCCGAAAGCCCTGCATTTTCTGCCGCCCGGTTTAACGACGAAATAACCTGTGTGTTAGACACTTCCTCTGTGACCGCGAACGGACCGGTAATGCTGCCGCGTTCTTGGCGCAGGATACGTTCGACGCCGAGTCTGGGAAACCAAAGCGACAGAATACGGCGGTTGGACGTGGACACTAACATGGGCACGGTCGGTCTTTTTGATCGGGTTTTGATAGTCAATTATTGGCAACAGCAGGGGCAAATCCGCACATGTTCTACTTTTGTTCACACTTTGCGATTCGGTCAATACGGCGTTTCTGGCCCAGTGTCTTTGCCGCTGCGGCTGTGCTGGCAATGGCGCTCGCCGGGAGCCTTGGCGCCAGCCACGGGGTTTCAAACCCCAAGGTTCAAGCCAGGGTGGATCTCATGACCACCCAAAAGGCGGCTCTTGCGGTTCTGATTGAAATGGCTTCAACGCGCCGCCCCTTTGATCGAGCGCAAGCAAAGGCAGCACGCAAGACGCTCAAGGCCACAACCGACGCAATCCCGAAACGTTTCAAACGCCCGCATCGCGACCCCCATAGTCTGGCAAAGGCAAGCATCTGGTCTAACTGGGATGACTTCAAGACCCATGCCGCAAACGCAAATCAAGCCGCAAACGGGATAAACCCCCGCACGCTAAACACGCTCCGCGGCAGCCTGCCCGCGCTGATCCAAGCCTGCCACGCCTGCCACCAAGTCTACAAGGAACCCGGCCACGAGTTCACAACACATTAGATCTGATCAATGTCCAGCCAACCGCCAAATCGCCACGCGTCAGCACGGACAGCCCCAAAAGGGTTCTGAGCCGCAGGCCTTCGAAAAAAACGCTCTCGGCAGACGACGTCCCGAGAGCGCTATAAAGCTCCTTAACCGCTGTCTCCATTGGTTGCCCGGATTTGCCGAAATGGTCTCAGTTTTAGCGGAGAAAAACTTCACATCGGAGCTGATCGACTCTCGTCAGGACCGTGGGCGCGTTTTCTGCGGGTCGTAATGCGGGAATTCAACGATCCGGGCGGCATATCGTTTGATATGGCCGTCAAGCTGTCCAACTTCGACCTCGGTGCCGATTTCAGCATGGGCGACGTCGACCCGTGCCAAGGCAATCCATTGGCCCGTGCGCGGGCTGCGCATAGCCGAGCAGATCTCGCCGATCTGCGCCCGCCCCAACCGGATGCAATCTCCGTGGGCAACGCCATTCTGTCCCTCGACCTCAATCCCCACAAATTTACGGCACGGGTGCGCCTTGCGCCGCAACAGCGCCTCGCGCCCGACAAAATCAGCGGTTTTCGATTTCAAAGGCACCGTAAAGCCGATACCGGCCTCAAACGGATCGGTCTGATCCGAAAAATCATATCCGGCGAAGATCAGGCCTGCTTCGATCCGGACCAGATCGAGACCGCTCAGTCCCATGGGTTTCATACCCCGCGGCTGTCCTGTCTGCCAAAGGGCATCGAACACCTCAGACCCGTCTTTCGGGGCACAAAACACCTCATAGCCCAATTCGCCGGTGTAACCGGTGCGCGAAATCACAACCGGAGGCCCCTCGGCCCCGCCAAGGCGCGCGGGGGCAAAGCGGAACCAGTCCAACTCCGCAAGGGGTGTCACATGCGGCGCGGTCCAGAACAGATCGCAGATCAGATCCCGCGACTTTGGCCCCTGAACCGCAAGATTGTGCATCTGGTCCGTCGATGACCGGATCATGACGTTCAGGCCCAGTCGCGCCGCCTCTTCGCGCATCCAGACGCCGCCTTCGTCCGAGCCGCCGATCCAGCGGAAATTATGCTCACCCAGCCGGAACAGGGTACCGTCATCCATCATCCCGCCGTGAGGATAGCACATAGCCGAATAGACCACCTGACCGATGGCCAGTTTTTCGACATTGCGGGTCAGGACCCAATTCAACAGCGCCTCGGCGTCGGGACCGGTGACTTCGAACTTGCGTAGCGCGGACAAGTCAACCAGCACCATGTCAGTGCGGCAGGCCCAATAGCTCTCAACCGGATCGCATTGCGGGAAACTGTTTGGCAACCAAAAGCCGTTGTAATCGGCAAAGTCACTGGTCAGAGCCGCGAATTTGTCATGAAAGGCGGTTTCGCGTGTCATTACGGGGTCCTCGTCTGGCATCGGGCGCCATGCGGTGGCGCGCGAAAAACGCTCGGTGGCGTCATAGGTGCGAATGTTGATGTCAGTCAGATGCCAGCCGTTGGCCGCCGAAGTGTCATCCGGACAGGAGGACGACACGCAGATCAGATCGGTCAGCGCGCGCAGCAAAACGTAATCGCCCGGGCGCGACCATGGCTCATCGGCATAGATCACACCGTGATCGTCGATACCTGTGTTGAAAAAGAAATTTGCAGCCATCCAGCCGGGGCGCGCCTCAATGCCATAAGGGGCAATTGCGGCGTTGAAGTTGTCGGAACAGTTCGCATGACCCGGATACCCGATATCATCGTAGTATTTCGCATTACACGCCAGTCCGAAAGTGTCGTGACGCCCACAGGTATCCTGGATGACCTCAACCAGCGGGGTCAGGTCATGGTCGAAGTATTTCCCGTGCAGGCCCGGCAACGGATAGGCATGTCCCTGGATCGTGCGGGTGGTGGTAACGTCCAGCGGGTGGAAAATGCCACGATCAACCTTGCGCGCATCAAAGCACTGGAAATCGGTACATTGGCGACCGTCCACATCCATGATCTGGATGAACTCGCCCTTGCGCACAAGGTAAGCCCGTGCTGTAGCGGCGGAAATGCGCAGGTCCTGCATCGGGTCGGCCAAAGGATCAGGAAGGGCAAAACGGCCAACCTGTCTTGGCTGCGCACGCAAGACCGAAACCCGCAGAGGCGTCGCGGTTGTCTGTTGTTCGAAATCCGGGGGCGGAGACGGGGCCGCAATAATGGTCCACCCATCGGATTGGGCGGTGAACTCTGCCGTCTCGCCCGCCGGACTGCTGTCAGAAAACAAGCCGATCGTCCGGCTGTCGGTCACGTCGATACCACGCTTGGCAAGGCCAAGACGCAAGCGCGCAAGACTGGAATGGTCCTGTGCCAGAACCGACCGAAGTCCGGCACCGTCTGTGTTTGCACATTGGCCCAGAAGGCCCGCATCCACGCAGCCGCCACCATGAGCGGCCAGTATTTCGCAATGCTGACCACCTTCGACATTTGTGACTGTAATCCGGTCACCTGAACGCAGCTCAATCAGGGCGGCGCCACCGCCGGACACGGTGTATCGTTCCTCATTCCGTGCAAAGGAAAAGGCTGCCGCCCGCCGGGGCCACGAGCCCGTTGGAGGACCAGCGCGAAAGGGTTGGCCAAGACGATCAAGCAAAACAGATCTCCGTTCGTGAAAAAACCGGGGGCGCACAAAGTCCCCCGGATCAGTTGGGGAAGCAGGAGGATGTCGTCAGTTCTGAAGGTAGGCTTCCATGCTGTCGTCGAGCGCATCTTTCCACGGGGTATGGTGCACCGGTGCCATTGTTCCGGTTATGACCGATCTGTAGGAATTGTTGCGGAAGGCCATGATGTCCTTTGCCTTATGCTTTTTCCATTCAAAGAACGCCTCACAGGCCCCGTCGACATCAAAGGACGGGTAGTCGGTGTCAGCGATCAGTTCCTTGATGTAATCGGCCTGGTAATTGATGGCGTATTTCACGTCATCACTGGCGTCTTCGCGCTCTTCACGCTCTGCCACATCGGCCAGCAGGACCATCTTGTCGGCGGGCACCTCAATCCGGTCGAGAATAATGTCGCGCACATACCAAGCCTGCGCGTCGAACATGTTGAATGTGAACCACTGGTCCTGCATCCCAAGATAAAACAGCTTGGGGTTATGGGCATAAACAACGCCCTTATACAGGTCCGCAGTTGCCAGGCGGTTGGCTGTTTTCAGACGCAGATCGTCGGGCAGGAACGGGAAATAATGCCTGTAGCCGGTGCACAGGATGATCGCGTCCACGTCTTTGGTGGAGCCATCCTTGAAGTAGGCGGTTTTGCCTTCGACTTTCTCAAGCGCTGGTTTTTCCTGCCAGTTTTCCGGCCAATTGAACCCCATGGGTGCAGACCGGTACGAAGTGGTGACAGATTTCGCACCGTATTTCCAGCACTGCGAACCGATATCTTCGGCCGAATAAGACGCGCCAACCAATAGCACATCCTTACCCTCAAACTCCCGCGCATCGCGGAAATCATGCGCGTGAACAATACGTCCGTTGAATTGGTCAAAGCCCGGATACTCCGGCACATTGGGAGAGGAAAAATGCCCCGAGGCCACGATCACATTGTCGAATTTCTCCTTGTAGACACGGTCCTCGGTCATGTCGTGTACGGTTATCTCGAACTCTTGTGTCTCGGGCAGGTATTCAACCCAGCGGATCACCGACGAGAACCGGATCCACTTGCGCACGTCAGCCTTGGTAACGCGGCCTTCGATATAATCAAACAATACCGCGCGTGGCGGGTAGGATGCGATCTGTTTGCCGAAATGTTCCTCAAAGGAATAGTCGGCGAATTCCAATCCCTCCTTAGGGCCATTTGACCAAAGATAGCGGTACATCGAGCAATGCACGGGTTCACCGTTTTCATCGACGCCCGTGCGCCAAGTGTAATTCCACAGCCCGCCCCAGTTGGATTGCTTTTCAAAGCAGACGATCTCAGGAATTTCACCCCCCTTTGCAGCAGCCGATTGAAAGGCACGCAGCTGTGCCAAACCCGAAGGACCTGCACCGATGATGGCGACGCGTTTTGTCATGTGATGTCTCCTGTTGCTCATCTTCGGTATGGACCAAAAATGATTATTGGTTCTATTGGTTGATACCGGTATGGTCCAAAAATTTTCCTGTGGTCAACGAATTTTCTTTGTAGGAATATAAATATCGCCGGGCTCAGCCTCGCAGATGGATGTTTTTTGAGCGCGAGGATGATGATGGGTACAGGTTCTCTGGCGCAGAGGTTGATGGTGGCGGGCACCGTGCCACGCCTGACCGTGCAAGAGCGTGCGCCGATTCGTATTGGTGCCTTGGTGCCCCTCACTGGCGATGAAGAATTCTGGGGGCGGCCAGGTCTGGACGGGTGCCGCATTTGGACCGACTGGATCAATGCCCACGGCGGCATGATGGTTGGCGGGCGGCGCCATCTGGTGGAACTGGTGGTTGCCGATAGTGCACAAGGTGAACGCGCCGCTCTGGATGCCGCGCGCCGGATGGTAGAGACCGAAAAGATACGGCTGATGCTGACCTTGGGCGGGCGAGACATGCGTTTGGCGCTTGCCTATTTGATGGAACGCCGGGTGTTGACCGCAACCCTTCTTCCGTCGGATCTATCCCCAGATCATCCAACCCTGATCGCGCCAGCCGAGGTGCACCCGTTCTTTAATGTGACCGGAGTTGACTGGTTGGCGCGCACTCAACCCCAGGCGCGCCGCGTGGCGCTGTGCTCACAAACCGATGCAATGGGCTTGCCGTCGTTGGCCACATACCGCGCGGCCTTTCGTGTTGCACAACGTGAAATTGTCAGCGAAGTGCAATATGATCCTGCAACTGCGGATGCCCATGAGATCGTCCGCTCAATGATGTCCGAAAACCCGGATATACTCTGTTGGTGTTCGTCTGCCCCGCCCATGATCGAGGCACTGAGCGTGGCAGCCCATGATGCAGGGTTTCAGGGACAAATTCTGGCCTGCACCTGTGATGAGTATCAAAAGCTCCTTGCGCAGACATCAGCCACCTTTATGGAACGTTTCACCTTCCAGTTTCCCGATTTTGACGATCCCCACCTGGAACAGGCCGAGTTCTTCTTTCGTCGCCCCAAAGCCTTTTTCGACACTTATAACGCTCGTTTTCCTGATGGCTGGACAGCAGTCAGCTGGGAGTACGCCGCGATATTGGACCTTTGGCACAGCGCTGTGGAAACGGCTGACAGCCTCGCCACAGCTGGTGTTCTTGCTGCATTGAAGCGCGGTCGGACCATGCCACATGCCTTTGGAATGGCACGCTGGTGGGGGACTGAGGTCTATGGAATCGACAATGCCCTTGTCGGAGATTGGCCGGTTGTCGCCATTCGCAGTGGGAAGGCGCAGATACAGGAATTTGGATCTGTTCTGGACTGGCTGGAAGCGCATGGTGCTACCCTCATCGAAGAACTGGGCGCAGTTGGTCAACTTTGGCATCAGCGGGTAAAACCCGACTTAGCGAGCGCTTTGACCCTTGGCCATGTTGAATAACCTATGCCTTAGATGCATTGGAATTTTCGCTGTTCCATCGGGCAGCGACTGATCGCCTCGCTTGCGCCACATGGTTCCCCTTGCAGCGCCAGATCCAGTCTTATGAAGATTTGCGCAGGCCCGATGGGGCGTGCCCATAGTGACGGCGAAACGCATCGGAAAAATGGGACTGTGTGGCAAAACCGGTCAACAGCGCGATCTCGGACAGAGACAGTCGGGTTGAAACGATCAATTCCTTGCCCGTCTCCAAACGTATTCGGCGATATTCCTGAATAACAGATCGACCGAGCCCCTGTTGAAACTGGCGCTGAAGCTGGCGGACGGAAATACCCGACAAATCAGCCAGTTGTTCCTGGTTCAACGGGTCTGCAACATGGCTTTCCATCAACTCGATCGCTGCCTCTACGGAACGCGGCAAGGCCCCGTAACGGGATTGTATCGACGCTTGCTGGGGTGCTTCCGTGCCTCGGACTTCGGTCTGGATAAACCAGTCCGAGATACGTTGAGCAAAGCGAGTTCCGTGATCGCGCGCGATGATCGCATGCATCATATCCAGAGGAGCCGAGCCCCCCGCACAGGTGTAACGATCGCGGTCGATCACGAACAATCGCCGCTCTAGCAGCCAGTTTCCGCGCAGAGTCTGAAAATCATCATAATGATGCCAATGAACAGTAAACCGGCGCCCCTCTAACAGCTCTGCTCGTGCGAGGATCACGGCTCCGCCGGAAATCCCCCCAAGTGCCGCGCCATTTCGATCCGCTTGCCGCAGCCATGCAAACAGCGCAGGATCCGAAACACGGGCCGGATCGCCCCCTGCAACCACAAATATAAGATCAAACAGCGGTACAACATCACGGAAAGGACGGGTCTCGAAAAGAGCCCCGACCGACGATTTCGCCTCAGTTCCTGAGGTGGACAGCAGCGTGATGTCATAAGCCAGGCTTGGTGAAAACTGGTTGGCCGCACGCAACGGCTCCAACGCCGAAGCCGTCGACAAAAGCGCATAGCCATCCACCAGTAAAAACGCGATTCGACGCATGTGCACTTTCTTCCTGGGTCTCTTTTGGATGTCATTTATTCGACATAATATGACCCAAAACAAGAAAAAAATAGGCAAAAATGCCGTTACAACGGTTGGCATTCAAGGAGCGAACCGCATGAAATTCTCAGGTTTCAAAGTCGTAAAAGAGGCCCTGACGGGCCACAAGGGATGGGGCCCGCTATGGCGCAACCCTGCCCCAAAGCCGTCCTATGACGTGGTGATCGTCGGCGGCGGCGGACACGGGCTTGCAACGGCCTATTACCTGGCCAAGGAATTCGGCATCACAAATGTGGCCGTTCTGGAAAAGGGCTGGATCGGGTCCGGAAACGTCGGTCGCAACACGACGATTATCCGCTCGAATTACCTGCTTGAAGGCAACCAGCCGTTTTACGAATGCTCAATGAAACTTTGGGAAAACCTCGAGCAGGACACGAATTTCAACTCGATGGTCAGCCAACGCGGGATCATCAACCTGATCCACAGCGACGCGCAGCGGGACGCCTATCGCAGACGCGGCAATGCGATGATGCTAAGCGGGGCGGGCGCACGCCTGTTGGACAGTGATGAGCTGCGCAAGATGGTGCCGTTCCTGAACTTTGACAACGCGCGTTTTCCAATCAAGGGCGGACTGCTGCAGGATCGCGCAGGCAGCGCGCGTCACGATGGTGTGGCTTGGGGCTATGCGCGCGGCGCGGATACACGCGGCGTCGACATCATCCAGAACTGTGAGGTCACGGGATTTCGCATCGAAAACGGTCAGGTTCTGGGGGTCGAGACCACACGCGGCTATATCGGCGCAGGCAAGGTCGGTGTCGCGGTGGCGGGATCGTCCAGCCGCGTGATGGCACAGGCGGGCATGCGCCTTCCCATTGAAAGCCATGCTCTTCAGGCCTTTGTCTCAGAGGGGCTGAAACCGGTCATTCCCGGCGTGATAACCTTTGGTGCAGGGCATTTCTATGTCAGCCAATCCGACAAAGGTGGACTGGTCTTTGGCGGCGACCTGGACGGGTATAATTCCTATGCCCAGCGGGGCGGGATGCCGGTTGTCGAAGACGTGCTGGAGGGCGGGATGGCCCTGATGCCGATGATCGGTCGGGCGCGCCTCTTGCGCAATTGGGGTGGGCTTGTGGACATGTCCATGGACGGCTCTCCGATCATCGACCGGACGGATATTGACGGGCTCTATTTCAACGGCGCGTGGAACTATGGCGGGTTCAAGGCCACGCCGGCCTCGGGCTTTGCCTTTGCGCATCTGCTGTCGCAGGACGTACCGCATGAAACCGCAACCGCGTTCCGGTTCGACCGGTTCAACCGCGGTCTTGTCATCGACGAAAAGGGCGTTGGCGCCCAGCCCAACCTACACTGAGGTCCCGACATGTTGATCCCTCATCCCTTGCTTGGCCTGCGTGACGCACAAGAGTTCACCTACCTAGGCGATGCCTCCCTGTTAAACCGGCCTGATCCGGACGGGCCGGACGCGCTGGCAGCCTTCTGTGACTATGTCTATCTGCGCGACAACCCGGCGGGAATTCACCGCGAGCTGTGGTTCCACGAACAGGGCGACCGGTCCTGGTTGGTGGTGACGCGCAATACCGTGACCCATGAAATTCTCGGGGCGGAACTGGCCTCGGATGTGAAACGCGCAGGTGTGAAATGACCCGTTTGTCTGGTGGTCTGATTGACCGTTCGAAACCGCTGAACTTTGCCTTCAATGGCACGCCCTATCAGGGGTTTGAAGGCGACACACTGGCCTCGGCCCTATTGGCAAACGGCGTGCAACTGATTGGGCGCAGCTTCAAATACCATCGTCCGCGTGGCGTCTTTTCGGCCGGGTCAGAAGAGCCCAACGCCCTTGTCGAACTACGTGATGGTGCCCACCAGGAACCGAACACCCGCGCCACAGTGGCCGAGTTGTACAATGGACTGAGCGCGCGTTCACAAAACCATATCGGCCCTCTGCACCGCGATCTGTTGGCGGTGAACGATATGTGTGCTCCGTTCTTTGCGGCGGGGTTCTATTACAAGACATTCATGTGGCCCAAGGCGTTCTGGGAAAAACTGTATGAACCGCTGATCCGCAATGCCGCCGGTTTGGGACGGTTGTCGATGCAGCCCGACCCGGATCAATATGACAAAGGGTTCCTGCATTGCGACCTGTTGGTTATCGGAGCCGGTGCAGCAGGCTTGATGGCAGCGCTGACCGCAGGGCGCACAGGAGCAAATGTGATCCTCGCGGATGAGGATTTCCGCCTGGGCGGGCGCCTGCTGATGGAAAGCGATCTTTTGAACGGGGTCCAGCCCGCGATCTGGGTCGAGCAACTGCGCGCAGAGCTGGATAGCCTGCCGAATGTACGCATCATGACTCGAACCACTGTCTTTGGCGTGTACGATCACGGCGTGTTTGGTGCGGTCGAACGGGTCACAGACCACCTGCCAACCCCGGGCGATCAGGTACGCCAGACCCTGTGGCGGATCACGGCCAAACGCGCGGTTCTGGCTGCCGGCGCAACCGAGCGGCACATTCCTTTTGCCGACAACGACCGTCCAGGGATCATGCTGTCGGGCGCTATGCGTGCCTATGCGAACCGCTGGGCGGTCGCGCCAGTCAAGCGCGACGGGGATGCGATTGCAATCTTTACCAACGGGGACGACGGACATCGTACAGCACGCGATCTGCTGGCGCGCGGGGCCAAGGTTCTGGGGGTTATCGACACGCGTCCGGATGTGCAGGCAACAGGCGACTACCGGGTTTTTGCGGGTGGAACAGTAACGGGCACCAAGGGACGACTGGGCCTGACACAAATCGAGATCACGCAGAACGGACGCGCCGAATGGCATCCGGTTGGCGCGCTGGGAGTGGCAGGTGGCTGGAACCCGAATGTGCACCTGTCCTCGCATCACCGCGGGCGTCCTGTCTGGGACGAAACCCTTCTGGCCTTTGTGCCTGGTGCAGATGGTCCGGCGGGTTTGATCCCGGCGGGCGCGGCCGCAGGCAAAGGCGGAACCGCACAGGCCCTGCAGGACGGGATGCAAGCCGCAATTACCGCCCTGGCCGAACTGGACATGACGGCGACGGCAGTGGAGCTCCCCCAGGCCGAAGATGCGAGCGCGGCCCAAGAGGCCTTTTGGCATGTTCCAGGCAAGCGCCGCGCCTGGGTCGACTTTCAAAACGATGTCACGGTCAAGGATATCAAGCTGGCCCATCAGGAAAACATGCGCCCGGTTGAACACCTGAAGCGCTGGACCACACTGGGCATGGCCACGGATCAGGGCAAGACCTCGAATATCTCTGCTTTGGCGGTGATGGCTGAATTGACGGGCAAGGACATCCCTCAGACCGGCACAACGATCTTTCGGCCGCCCTATACCGGTGTGTCGCTGTCCGTGTTGGGCGGTGGGGATACCGGCCCGCATTTCCGCCCTCAGCGTTTGACACCGACACATCATTGGGCAAAAGATCAAAATGCGGTGTTTGTTGAAGTCGGGCAATGGATGCGCGCGCAATACTTCCCGCAGGACGGCGAAACCCATTGGCGCCAAACCGTTGATCGCGAAGTTCTGGCCGTACGCGCCGGTGTCGGCCTGTGTGATGTCACAACCCTCGGGAAAATCGACGTTCAAGGCGCGGATGCAGGGGAATTCCTGAACCGCATCTATGCGAACATGATGGGCACGCTCAAAGTCGGCATGGTGCGGTACGGGATCATGCTGCGCGAGGATGGGCAGATCTATGACGATGGCACCTGTGCGCGGCTGGGAGAGGACCATTATGTGGTCACAACAACCACCGCGAACGCCGGAACAGTCTATTCCCGCATGGAATTCGCACGACAATGCTTGTGGCCCGAACTGGATGTGCAGCTGATTTCCACCACGGATGCCTGGGCTCAGATTGCCGTGGCCGGCCCCAAGTCGCGAGAACTGCTGTCGCGGATCGTCGATGGCTTCGACCTGTCAAACGAGGCCTTCCCGTTTATGGCCTGCGCCGAGTTAAACATCTGTAACGGGCTGCGGGCGCGGCTGTTCCGGATCTCGTTCTCGGGCGAACTGGCCTATGAAATTGCGGTTCCCGCCCGCTATGGTCAGGCCTTGATGGAACGGTTGATGACACAAGGCGCAGACCTTGGTGTAACCCCCTATGGAACCGAGGCCCTGGGCGTTCTGCGCATTGAAAAGGGCCATGCCGCCGGAAATGAGCTGAACGGTCAGACAACGGCACAGATGCTGGGGCTCGGCAAAATGGTATCGGCAAAAAAGGACAGCATTGGCGCGGTTATGTCCCGTCGCGATGGCCTCCTTCAGGACAGCCGCCGTCTCGTCGGTCTGAAGTCGGTAGAAGCCGAAGAGCAGGTTCTTGCCGGGTCCCATCTGTTTGCCGAAGGACAGGACCAGACCATGCAAACCGATCAGGGCTGGGTCACATCGTCCTGCTATTCCCCCCATGTCGGCGGATACATCGCGCTGGCCTATCTGAAAGATGGGGCCAATCGCATTGGCGAAGTGCTCACTGCGGCCAATCCTCTGGAAGGCCAACAGGTCAAAGCCGAAGTTGTCTCAGCCCATTTTATCGACCCCGACGGAGGACGCTTGCGTGACTGATCTTACTCCCACCACCGCTCTGGGCGCAGCGGCAGCGCGCGTTCAGACGTTTGGCGCTCTGACCATCCGCGAGAACGCGCGCTTGGCCCTTGCGTCTTTGGCGCTGCGCAAAGGTCAGAGCGCACCCACGCTTTTCGACATGACTCTGCCAGAGATCGGACAGACCGCCGGGACAGAAAGCTATGGGGCGTTTTGGACTGGCCGTGATCAGTGGATGATCGAGGGCAAGGATCTGGGCGAGACAGACTTTGCCGCTCAGGTCCGCGCTGCCGCACCCGAGGCCATTGTCAGCGAACAAACCGACGGCTTCGCCGCGTTCGACATCACATCGGCCATCGGGGAAGAACCGATAGAAAATCTCATGAGCAAACTGGTCAACGTCGACCCCAAGGCATTGGGCACCGGCGCGGTGATGCGCACGGGGCTTGAGCATATGACCGTGTTCCTGATCCGTCGCAGCCCGGAACATCTGACCGTAATCGGGATGCGGACGCTTGCGGGTGCCCTGTGGCATGCGCTGAGCGTCGCGGCCCGCCGATTGGAGGACTGAGACGTGACAACGGATATTATCGACGGCAAAGCCTTTGCCGAAACAGTTCGGGACAAGGTCGCCGCACATGTTGCCCGCCTCAAAGACGAAAACGGCATTACCCCCGGCCTGGCCGTCGTATTGGTTGGCGAAGATCCCGCCAGTCAGGTCTATGTGCGCTCAAAGGGTAAACAAACGATCCAAGTGGGTATGAACTCGTTCGAGCATCGTTTGCCTGCAGAGACACCCGAAGCTGACCTCCTGAAGCTAATCAGCGACCTGAACAATGATCCGGCGGTTCACGGCATTCTGGTGCAATTGCCCCTGCCAGCCCATCTGAACGAGGATCAGGTAATCAATGCAATTGATCCGGCCAAGGACGTCGACGGGTTCCATGTTTCAAACGTCGGCCTGTTGGGCACCGGTCAGAAGGCCATGGTCCCCTGCACCCCATTGGGGTGTCTGATGCTGTTGCGTGACTATCATGGAAACCTGTCAGGTATGAACGCGGTCGTGATCGGGCGCAGTAACATCGTCGGCAAACCAATGGCACAATTGCTGCTTGGCGACAGCTGCACCGTGACAATCGCCCATAGCCGCACCAAGGATCTGCCCGCCGTCGTGCGCAGCGCAGATATTGTCGTGGCCGCCGTGGGGAGACCGCAAATGGTGCCTTCGGACTGGATCAAACCGGGCGCCACCGTGATTGACGTGGGCATCAACCGGATCGATGCACCAGAAAAAGGTACGGGCAAAACCCGACTTGTGGGAGACGTGGATTTTGACAGCGTGACACACGTCGCCGGTGCCATCACCCCTGTGCCCGGAGGCGTGGGGCCCATGACCATTGCCTGCCTTTTGGCCAATACCGTCACAGCCTGCTGTCGCGCCAACGGTCTAAGCGAACCCGAAGGTCTGACAGCCTGAATAGCATCGCCCCATAACATAAGTCCGGCGCCCGGATGCAGCGCGCCTTTCCAACGGAGACCATCATGAAATTCTGCCTGACTGTAGCCTGCGCAACCACACGCGGGATTGTAGCCTCTATTGCCAATTTCCTGACCGAAAACGGCTGCAACATTACCGATAGTACGCAATACGACGACATGGACACCGGTCAGTTTTTCATGCGCATCAGCTTTGTTTCGCAAAACGGAGTTGACCTGTCGACGCTGAGACAGAGCTTTGTTCAGACGGCGTCGGAATTCGATATGCAATTTGCCTTTCACGACGAAAACCAAAAGATGAAAGTTGTCATCATGGTCAGCCGTTTTGGCCACTGCCTGAACGATTTGCTGTACCGTGTGCGGATTGGAGCCCTGCCCGTTGATATCGTCGCGGTGATTTCGAACCACATGGATTATCAAAAGGTCGTCGTGAACAATGACATCCCGTTTCACTGCATTCGCGTGTCCAAGGAAAACAAGCCCGAGGCAGAAGCAGCGATCATGAAAGTGGTCGAGGAAACCAAAGCCGAACTAATCGTTCTGGCGCGCTATATGCAAATCCTGTCCGACGAGATGTGCACCAAGATGTCTGGCCGGATCATCAATATTCACCATTCCTTCCTGCCTTCGTTCAAAGGCGCGAACCCCTACAAACAAGCCTATGCGCGCGGGGTAAAGCTGATCGGGGCAACGTCGCACTATGTCACCGCTGATCTGGACGAGGGGCCAATTATTGAACAGGATGTGGTGCGCATCACCCATGCCCAATCGCCTGATGATTTCGTGTCCCTCGGCCGCGATGTCGAAAGTCAGGTACTGGCGCGCGCCATCCACGCCCATGCAAACCACCGTGTCTTTTTGAACGGCAACAAAACCGTGGTCTTCCCCGCATCACCCGGCAGCTACAGTTCAGAAAAGATGGGCTGATAGCCTCATTCAGGCGGCAGTTTACACGGAAAAGGGGTGCGTGTTTCGCACCTCTTTTTCGTTGGCAACGGGACAGCACTGGACCCATTGGCGGAAATTGGTCTAATAGGCTCGATTGCCAAAGGACCACAGCTTGCCCAATACTTCCGCCGTCACTTCCGGGTCATATCTTCCGGGTTCGACCGTAAAAAATGTGATCGATACGCTGTCAACGCGGATCGTAACACAGGAATATGCCAGCGAAGAGCGTCTGCCCTCTGAGCGGCAGCTGGCCCAGGATCTGGGCGTGGCGCGCAACACAGTGCGTGAGGCGCTGGACCAGCTGGAGTCCCGCGGTATGATCCGTCGCAGACCCGGTTCCGGATCCTTTGTAACCTATGATCCCGCGGGTGAATCCAAGGCCACCTCTCCCGTCGCTGCCGAAACCGGACCGCTGCACCTTCAGGTGATGCGCAGCATACTGGAACCCGAAATGGTGCGGCTGGCCATCGTCAATATGTCGCCCAAACAGATCGAAGCGCTTTCCGTCGTACTGTCCAAAATGGAGGGCGTTCAAGCAGACGCCACCGCTTTTGTCCGGCTGGAAGAGGAATTTCACCGCCTGATCGCCGAGGGCACCGGCAACCCGTTGTTGGTGGCCTGCTACAATCTGGTTCTGGACGCGCGCCGTCAGGGCTTTCGCGCAGCAATGTACCGCCGCCATCTGACGCCGGCCCGGATCGCCATCTATCAACGTGGCTATAACGGGCTTTTCAACGCGATCTCCGCGCGTGACATTGAGGAAGCCAGTGAATTCATGAAACTCTCGTTGATCGAAGATCAGCGTCTACTGCTTCAAGAAGACTGATTGGACCAACCAATTACAAGTTAGCGGTTCTCTCTCTAAGGTTCGCGAATCCGCTCCGAATCTCCACCGCAGCCGGACCTCCGAGCTGTGCACGCGCCCTTATGAATAAGACAAATAGTTGTTCAGATCGCTTGATTCGCGCGCTAAAACGCCCACTATTTCATCTTTTATTAAGATTTCCTCACTGTATTCACCTCTCATAAAATTCCTTTCAGGAAAAAAGTTTGACCCAAGGTGATTTTCCACGCTCACATAGGCTCACCGATTGATCCAGTTTTGACAATTGGTCCAAACCAAAAATGAACCGGACCAGACTGGATTGTGTTGAAGTCAACCTCGGAACAGGGAGAACGACTTGGAGCAGGAAATTGCATCCTTGGCTGCTGCGGTCGCAGAGCTAAAGAGCAACGTTGCCGCAACCAACGGTACGTTTGCCGAAACCTTTTACTATCTGACGATCCCGCTCATGGTACTGATCCATGTCGGGTTCCTCGCTTATGAAATGGGCGCATCGCGATCCAAGAACGCGCTGGCCTCAGGCATCAAGAACATCCTCGCCTTCGCGATGATCGTTCCTTTTTTCTACTTTATCGGCTGGTGGATCTACTGGGCCTTTCCGACAGGTCTTTCCCTGTCAGAAGGTGCAATGGGCATCTCTGGCCTGGCTTACGCAAATGACGTCGCCCTCCCCTGGAGCCAATACATGGGCCCCAACCTTGATGACCGCGCTTCGGGCGTGTTCTGGGGGGCGTTTGTTTTGTTTGCCGCCACCACCGCGTCGATCCTGTCGGGCGGGGTCATCGAGCGGATCAGGCTGACCGGGTTTGTCGTTCTGGCCATCGTTCTGGGCGCATTCGTCTGGATTTTGGCAGGCGCATGGGGGTGGCACGCAGACGGCTGGCTGGTCACAAAATACGGGTATCACGACTTTGGCGCCGCCGGTGTTGTACATATGATCGCCGGTTTCTTTACCCTGGGCGTTCTGATCAACCTCGGGCCGCGGATCGGTAAATTCAACGCCGATGGCACCGCAAACCACATCGCGGGCCACTCGATGCCAATGACTTTGATCGGACTGATGTTGATCATTGCCGGCTTCTGGGGCTTTTTGATGGGCTGTGTCATCGTACCGGGCGAAGCCTGGTCGTGGAGCTCATCCATTGAAGCCACGATCTACGGCACGCCGATGACCATCTCTGGCATGACATTTAACACGCTGATGGGCTTTGCCGGTGGGATCATCGGAGCATGGATGGTGACCCGCGATCCATTCTGGATGATGTCGGGCGCACTCGGCGGGATCATCTCCTGCGCGGCGGGCCTCGACCTCTGGTATCCGCCGATGGCCTTTGTGATCGGCTTTGTCGGCGCCTGCGCCATGCCATTCGTCGCCTCGTTCATCGAAAAACGCGGCATTGACGATGCGGTGGGCGCCTTTGCGGTGCACGGTTTCCTTGGCATGTGGGGCCTGATCGCCGTTGGCATCGCTGCACAGGGTTATCCGGCCATGTTTGGCGAAGACGTCATCCAGACCTCTTTCACCGGGCAACTCGTCGGGGCGATCGTGATGGGGTTGTTGGGCTTTGTTCCAGGCTATGTCGTGTCTCTGATCCTCAAGATCACAGGTCAGCTGCGCGTTCCGGAAGACGCCGAGATCCTTGGCCTCGACGCGGTGAAAGTGCCCGCCTCCGCCTATCCCGAAGCGCTCCATCCGTCGGTTAGCCCGGCTGAGTAATCCAACACAGGAAAGGACGAACCAATGGAAGCCCCTTTTAGTGCAAATACTTGGGACGGGATCACCGGCGCAATCTATGCCGGATACGGGTCGGTCGAAGGACTGTGGCTGATGATCTGCCTGGCTGCAATCGTGATCGCCATCATCTTTGGATGGCGCCACGAAGAGCACGCCTACAACGCAAGCAAGACAAAATAGGGCCCAGCGCCTGAAACGGGACCGGCAGTAATGTGTCCGCCGGTCCCGACAAAATCAAACTTACGTACGACCCAAAGGACAAATTTCATGATCGCATCCTGGAGATTTTCCGCCCTTGCGGACCGCCACCGCGCGATGGGCTCACAGTTGGAAGACTGGAGCGGGATGGGCACCGCATGGTCCTATGACAAGGATCAGACCGAGGAATACCTAGCCATTCGCACCAAAGCCGGGGTAATGGATGTATCGGGCCTGAAAAAGGTCCATGTCGTGGGGCCTCACGCCCAATATGTTATCGACAAGGCCACGACCCGCAATATCGAAAAGCTTAAGCCGGGGCGTTCGACCTATGCCTCGATGCTGAACGATGCAGGCAAGTTCATAGACGATTGCGTGATCTATCGGCTTGGACCGCAGAATTTCATGGTTGTTCACGGTGCGGGCGCAGGTCACGAACAACTGACAATGTTTGCAGCAGGACGCAATGTCGCGGTGCTGTTTGACGATGACTTGCACGACATTTCCCTGCAGGGACCGCTGGCTGTGGACTATCTGGAAAAGCACGTGCCCGGCATCCGGGATGTGGTCTATTTCAGTCACATCCAGACCACGCTGTTTGGCAAACCCGTCATGATTTCGCGCACCGGCTATACCGGCGAGCGCGGGTATGAGATTTTCTGCCGCCGCCAGGACGCGTGCGAAATTTGGGACATGATCGTCGCCGAAGGTGGCGAGATGGGGATTATTCCGACACGCTTTACCACGCTGGATTGGCTGCGCAGCGAAAGCCACCTGTTGTTCTTTCCCTACGACAACTCGGAAATGTACCCGTTTGACGATGAAGGCCCGGGGGACACGCTTTGGGAACTGGGGCTCGATTTCACCGTCTCTCCCGGCAAAACCGGCTTCCGCGGCGCCGAAGAGCATTATCGCCTGCAGGGCAAGGAACGGTTCAAAATCTATGGCGTCAAGCTTGAGGGCACGATCCCCGCAGTGGAAGGCGCGCCGCTGCTGAAAGATGGCAAACAGGTCGGAGTTGTGACCATCGGCATGTATTCGCCCCTGAACGCGCACAACGTCGGGATTGCGCGGATGCCGGTGGAGTGTGCTGTCGAAGGTACGGAATTGACCGTCCGAAATCCCGACGGTGACATCACAGCCATCGCACATTCGATGCCGTTCTACGACGTTGAGAAAAAGCGCCGCACCGCAAAGGGCTGAGCCAAGAAAGCGGGGTTGGGGCCACCGGTGCCCTGCCCCTCTCCAACAGGAATACCGAGAGATCACCACCATGACCCAAACGGAATTTTCCCCATCGATTCCCAGCCGTCCGACCTATGCGCCGCTTGTGTCGCAAGGCGCGACACAAGCGATCATGGTCGCGGATGCAGCAGGTGCTGATGCCCTGTGTGCGCTGGCGGCTTCGGACAGCGCGGTGATGGACCACGCGCATATCGTTTTTGTCGGCGATATGCCGAACGCCTTGGGCGCGCTCTCGGCTGTCGCGCTGCATTGTTTGCCCAATCTGGAAACCGCCACGCCCCATGTGAACCTGCTTTTGTCGAAGGCGCGGATGGGCACGGCTTTGTATTTGGCGGGGTCCGAGGGGCTGATCGGACATGTCACGTCGCTTGCTCTCGGGCAAGGGATGCCTCTTGACGCTATTCAGGCCGAACATCGCGGCACAATCGCCCGCCGTATGCAATGCGTGCATTGTAAAGGCATCACCGACGATGTGACCACCGATCCGTTCACCTGTTCCCATTGCGGTCTGTCTCTGTTCGTACGGGACCACTTTTCGCGGCGGCTGGGTGTGTTTCAGGGCGTCTGCGTCGATGCCGAAACCCCCGGCTTTGTGCCTGAAACGGTGGAGATCCAACCATGAGCAAACTGACTCTTCAGGTCACTGAAATCGAACAGCTGTCCGCCTTGGTCAAACGGTTCCGTTTCGAAGACCCTACCGGTGCCTCCTTGCCTGTCTTTTCCGGTGGCGCCCATATCAGCGTAGAAATGCCCGAAGGGGATGTGATCCGCCGAAACGCCTATTCCCTGATTTCCGATCCTTATGACGGCTCAGGTTATGAAATCGCCGTCCGCCGCGAGGATCAGGGCCGTGGCGGCTCGCTCTACATGCACACTCAGGTCGATGAGGGTGATCTGTTGACCGTATCGCCACCCGCGAACCTGTTCCAACTGGACCTTAGGGCGCGCAAACACGTTCTGATCGGCGGCGGCATCGGTATTACCCCGTTCCTGTCTCAGCTGAAACAGCTGCAGGCCGAACAAAAGCCGTTTGAATTGCATTATGCGTCACGGTCCCGCGATGAGGCCGCCGCCCTGCGTCTGTTGCCGCAAGTGGACCATGTACACCTGCATATCTCGGCCGAGGGCAGCCGTATGAACCTTGAGGCCATTCTGAACGACCAACCATTGGGAGCACATGTATATACCTGCGGCCCTGAAGGGCTGATTCAGGCGGTAAGCGATCAGGCCGCCGCTCTGGGCTGGCCTGCTTCGGCGGTCCACTCTGAGGCGTTCAGCGCGCCGCCACCCGGAGAACCGTTTGATGTCTTTGTAAAATCACGCGCAACAACCGTCCACGTCAAATCAGACCAAAGCCTGCTTGAGGCGCTTGAGGCCGCAGAAATCAAAGTGAACTATTCCTGCCGTGGCGGGGCCTGCGGACGCTGCGAAACCGGCGTCACCATCTGCGACGGACAGATAGAGCATAACGATCACTGGCTGAGCCCGGATGAGCGTGCCGCGCAGACAAAAATCATGCCTTGCATGTCGCGTTTCAAAGGCGCGCGGCTGGAACTCGACCTCTGAGGAGATCCCAAGATGACAATGCAGTTTAACGATGAGACCTTTCGGGGCGACTATTCTTATCACAATTCGCCAGAAGCCGTGCGCCGCTTTCCCTTCCCATTCGATCAGGACAGCTACATGTATTCTGTCAATATCGAGCAGCACCCCGGCGGCCCCAAAGGCAGCCCGTTCGAATTCGCCTTTGACGTGGACGAACACTATGTCGCCGAAATGCAGGATCGCGCGTTAACGCTGGCCGAAGATCCGATGCGCTGTCAGTCGCTCCCGCATATGGAGCTGGCGGGTTGGGACTTGCTTGAATTGATAATGGTGTCCAAGGCGCGCGATTATCCCGATCTGTTTACGCTGACCCGTAACGGCACGGCGTGGCACTGGATCAACACGCCTTTGGGCATCGACCAGAGGTTCACGTTCCTGGACGCCTCAACGCTGCCCTGTGGACCGATGGAATACATCACCCGCCAGGCCCAGGGGGATTTCGCCCTGCTGCATGAACGTGATGGCAACCTGTGGCTGGACGCAGGTATGATCACCAGTCAGGCGGACTGGTCCCTGGATTTCAACGTCGGCATGAACTTTTTTGAGTGGCATGCCCCTGTGCCCAAAGCGGGGCAAATGGGGGTGTTTGACAAGGCGCTCAAATTCCTGCTGGCGGTCACCCAAGAGCAAAGCTATCGCCGCCTGAACTGGACCATGACGGTAAATCCACGTTTGGACACCAGCCCCGAAAACTACCACAAATGGGGGCCCGAGAAACGTACCGTGACCTCAGAGAATGTCGGCCAGAAACAGTTCCTGCGTGTCGAATTGCAATCCTTCTGGCGGTTACCGCGATCAAACGCGCTTGCCTTTCCGATCCGGTGCTATCTGTGCAACCTTGAAGACCTTGTGACACAACCGAAATGGGGACGTAGGCTGCATCGGGTCTTGCGCGACATTGATCCTGAATTGGCAGACTACAAGGGGTTTGCCGTGAACAGACAGACGATCGTCAACTACTTGTCACGCTTTGACGACGGGGCCGAAACATCGGCTGGGATTTTTCCTTGAAGGGCCGCCCGAACCTGATCAGCCCGACCTGAAGGCTCCACCTTGATTGTTACTGAAACGCTGGATTGGGCCCCACTGGGTCGAGGTTTCCAGAGCCACTGGTCTCTTTGGCATCCATGACATTCGCCAGTGGTTTTCATGAGCTTCGTGTCTTGGCGGAACTGTGCCGCCATGACAGATTTGCCAATCGTGACCCGGGCAAAGGCCCTGTTTCGCTAAACGTTTTTGCGAAGTCTTCCTTCTAAATACCTAGCTGCTTTAAGCTGCAACATGCTAGCAATGGCAGTAAATGTTTTGGAGTATTGACATGACCCATGTTTTGATAGTCGATGATGAGCCCCTTCTGAGGGAGGAACTACAGGAGGCGCTGGAGCTTGAGGATCTGGATGTATCTGTCGCAGGTTCTGTACCCGAAGCCCTTGCAAAATGCGCTGAGACATCCTTTGACGCCGTTGTCACTGACCTGAAAATGCCCGACATCGGCGGGCTGGAATTGCTGCGCCAGCTCAAGGAGACTGGCTTCAAGGGCGCCATGTTTGTTGTCAGCGGCCACGGGGCGGAAACCTCGCGAGAGGAGGCCTTGTCTTTAGGAGCCGTGGCCTGTTTCGCCAAGCCTATCGATCCCGATGATCTGATTGAGGCCATCGTCGCCGCCGTCTAGGGACTGCCTAGGGGCTGTCCTTCGTATCGCGCCTCATCCATTTGCCCAGGTCGGCCTAACCTTCCGGATATAGATAGTAAATTCATAGGGATATAAGAGCGACAATTCCATTGTGTGCAGTTGCATACTTAACTCAAGGTGAAACGGAGACGTTCACATGGATGGAGTTAAAGATGACTTTTGATACACAAAACGAAGCCACCCCAACACTCACTGTTCTTGTTGTGGATGATGATAAGGATGCCCTCGAAGAACTGCAGGACATTGTGGATCTGGAGGGCTGGAACGCCATCATCGCCGATAGCGTCGATATGGCCCTCGAAGTGCTGGAATGGTACCCCCACATTTCCGTCGTGGTGACGGATGTTCACTTTGTCGACCCTTCGGGCGACACGTCCAACGGCTTCCAGCTGATGTCGCGGGCAAAGGCCCGGTTCCCGGAACGCGAGCTGAGCTTTGTGGTTCTGAGCGGCGATCCTTCGGCGCAAAAGTCTACTCAGCAGACGGGTGCAGTCGACTTTCTATCCAAACCTCTTGATCCCGACCAGCTGATTGCAGCGGTACGCGTCGGGGCAGAAAGGACCGGCACCGCAGCTGCGCCCCCAGCCATGGCCGAAACAGGTGAAGACCTGCTCAAGAAAGTTCAGCGTATCACCAAGGAAGTCCACACTTCCAACCTTCAGTCAAACGGAGATGCGGCATGAGAAAGCTACTGGCATCGATTACAGCCATTTGCGTGACGTTGACCACACCGGCCCTGGCAGAAACGCCACCCGCCGGGGCGCAATTGACATTTGGCATCGTACCGCAGCAATCCGCGAGTCGCCTTGCCCGCATGTGGACCCCGTTTCTGGACGAACTGAGCCGCCAGACCGGCACCACCTTCCGCTTTCGCACAACCAAGGACATTCCGACTTTTGAAGCCTGCCTGGCTGCTGGCGCCTTTGACTTTGCCTATATGAACCCAATGCACTACGCGATCTTCTCAAGCGAAGCCGCCTATCGCGCGATCGCTCATCAGGAGGGAAAGCGGCTGAAAGGCGTAATGGTGGCGCGCGTAGATTCGGACTTCACGGAGATCTCAAGTCTGGATGGTCAGAACATCGCCTTTCCGTCACCCGGCGCCTTTGGGGCAAGCATTCTCAACCGGGCGTCTTTGCAGCAGGGCAACATCTCCTTTACGCCCTCATACGTTAAATCCCACGACAGCGTTTACCGGGCCGTCGCGGCAGGGCTGATGGCAGCGGGCGGCGGGGTTACACGCACCTGGAATGCGCTGGATCCAGAGTTGCGGGCGCAACTGCGCATCATATACGAAACCGATGATTTCACGCCCCATGCTATAGCCGTTCACGGCAGTGTTGAGGCCGACCTGGTGCAAACGATCCAGGCCGCGCTCATGAGCATGGCCTCCTCCCACCCGGATCTGGTTCAGGGTATCGGTATGAAGGGGTTTGTTTCAGCCCAAGATTCTGACTGGGATGATGTCCGCGCGCTTGGGATGGAAAGAGACGAGACGGGTATCAAACATGAAGGAGAGATCGCATGTCCTTCCGGCTGAAAACCGTCCTCGGAATTGCCTTGATCGAACTCACGGTCATGGCGGTTCTCATTGCCATCAACCAATTTGCACTTGGCGGATCAGCCGCAACGCAACTGTACCAACGGGCCGAGGCCACCACACGTGTGTTTGCCAATACTATTGCCGATGCGGTGATCGCAACCGACCTTGCAACCCTGGATGCAACGATCAGCACAGCGGTCTCCAGCGAAGAGCTGACCTATCTGCGGGTCATCAGCCCTACGGGTATGGTGCTTTCACAAGGCGGTGCTGAATCAGCACTTGAAGCGCCTTTTGTCCGCGACATGAGCTTTGACGATGCGCGCAGCGATCATGTGATTGACATTGATCTGCCCATTCAGGTGGAAGGTGTCGATTTTGGTACCATCCAACTTGGCCTCTCGACACTGGCAGTGGAAAAAGAACTGGCACAGGCTCTGTATTGGAATATCCTGATCGCGATCATCGGCATGTCTTTGGTTGCGGTGTTCGGCTTTGGACTGGGTACGGTTTTGACAAAGCAACTGTTGTGGCTGCGCGAAGGTGCGCTTGATATTGCGCGCGGCAATCTGAATAGCCAAATCGAGGTCAAAGGTCGCGATGAATTGGCCGATACCGCAAAGTGTTTCAACCACATGGCCCGGACCCTGGCCCGTGACCGCCGCATTCTGCAGGATCAACAAGACGAGCTTTTGGCCAAACGCGCCCGTGTCGAGGTGCTCGTCGGCTGCCTGCGCGATATCTCGCAACAACGGGAGACAATCGAAGTGCCGGACACCGACCGCCCGGATGAAATCGGCGATATGGCCCGGGCCACCGTGGTCTTCCAGAATGCCATGCAAGCCATCGAACTGGCCCGTCAGGAACAGCAGCAATTGATCTCGGCTTTTGATCAGGTTGAAGAACAGGTCGCCATTTTTGGAGAAGAGGGCCAGGTTCTGTTCCTGAATGCAGCCTTCCGCGATTTCAACAAAGACATCCTGGCCGCCTTGCCTGATGATTTCACCTTGCGCCATTTCCTGGAAACGGGACTTGATCAGTCCGCCTTTCCGGCCGTTGACGATCCTGCCACGTGGTTGGAACAACAAATTCGCCGCGCCCATGGTGTTCCGCGCGAAATCCGCCGCGCTCCCGATCGCATCCACCTGACCGTTCAATCTTATGTTGAGGGCATTGGGACTGTTCTGTCAGCCAAGGACATCACCGACTTGCGACATTCAGAACATCAATTGATCCATGCCTCGAAGCTGGCAACCCTGGGTGAAATGGCCACGGGAGTTGCCCACGAACTGAACCAGCCCCTGGGCGTGATCCGCATGGCCTCCACGACGTGCGTTAAACGCATAGATAAAGACAAGGCGGACCTTGAGTATCTTCGCGGCAAACTGATCCGGATCGGCGAACAGACCGAACGGGCCTCGCAGATCATCAATCACATGCGGATCTTCGGCCGAAAAGCTGAAGGCGTGAGCCAGCCGTTTGATCTGCGCGACAGCTTGCAAGAGATGTCGGCTCTGGCACGCACCCAGCTGCACACCTTGGATATTTCTCTAAAACTGAACCTCCCCGAAACATCCGCAATTGTTCTGGGGGAAAAAGTCATATTCGAGCAGGTTCTTCTTAACCTGATCAGCAATGCCCGAGATGCCATAGAGGCAAGTGAGGTCGGCAA
Source organism: Epibacterium sp. ABZ3_068 (assembly GCF_056159265.1). NCBI lineage: Bacteria > Pseudomonadati > Pseudomonadota > Alphaproteobacteria > Rhodobacterales > Roseobacteraceae > Epibacterium > Epibacterium sp. ABZ3_068. Next base: position 1,622,593 of record NZ_JBSWUV010000001.1, on the reverse strand, counting down.
GGGAGAGATTTCGATTACAGCTGACTTTGCCACCGATCAGGGCCATGTGATCGAAGTCCGTGACACCGGCGGCGGCATTCCCGAAGATGTGTTGGACAAGCTTTTTGAACCGTTTTTCACCACGAAAGGGCCTGGAAAAGGCACTGGTCTGGGGCTCTCAATCAGCTTCGGCACGATCCGTGATATGTCCGGCACGATCTCGGCCACCAACGAAGACGGAGGTGCCTGTTTCCGGATCAGCCTCCCGGACGCGGCGCATGATTTGGAGGATGTGAACCTGCCGGCAGCCTGAGTTGCAGAAAGACGGCAGGTTGCAACTCAGATGTTTTGCAGCCCTACCGACATAAGGAGCGCTCATTTGGGGGCGGTTTCGGGTGCGCGACACATGCGTTCGAAACCGCCCCTTGGTCTTTCCGGCACCCTTAGGTCTTGGCTTGAACACCCAGTTAAACCTATGCGAGGGCTGGTATCCAGACACCCGTATGCATTGAAGCAAACTGGAGGGGTCAGCTGTCCTCGCATCCAAAACGCGCCAGAAACAGCTCGACCGCAGCTGACGCGATACGGTGAAAATCCTCCTCGGGAAAATCACGTTCGTTCAGGAAAACTGCACGCAGCAATAGATTTGCTTTGCACAGTTCCACAAACTGATCCGCAGCCGTATCAAAATCCTCCACGTTGAGAAGGCCCGCTTTGGTTGCTGACGTCAGATACCCGCGCACTTCATTGCGAATCGACATTGGGCCACTGTGATAAAAGAGCTCCCCCAGCTCTGGAAACCGGCTGGCCTCGGAGACACAAACGCGAAACATCTGCTGTGAAATCTCTGACGTGTAGGAGGCAATGACCTGCCGCGCGATGGAATACAGCACCTTGCTCGGTGGGTACCCCGGCGGCAAAGGCGCACCAGCAATATCACTCTGGCGCTGACATTCCGTCCGCACGACCTCGCTGAACAGCAGTCTTTTGTCCGGGAAATAGCTGTAAAGTGTCGCTTTGGAAACCGAGGCTTCACGCGCGATATCGTCCACACTGGTTCGCTCGAACCCGTTGGACATAAACAGCTTTCGCGCGCCCTCCAGAACCTGGTCGAATTTGCGCCCTGTTCGCTGAATCGTCGCGGTCTGTTTTTCCAACTGCGGCTGGCCGTTGTCAGCGGTCATCGCCTCTCCCATCTTCATCTGTGCCTGCTTAATCTAAGTCATCGGGTGGGGTCTGAACAACCGAGTTCAATTTTTCTTGTAAATGCCTTCTCAATTGTTAGTTTAGAATTATTCTAAAAAGAGAGGCGTAAGATGCATTATTGGCGGCAACGAAAACCCTTTTCGTCTCTGACCGAACAGGAAATCCTGGCGCTCGCCATTTCCTCAGAGGAAGACGACGCACGCGTCTACCGCAGCTTTGCGGCCGAAACGGCGGCGGATTATCCCGCAACGGCCAATATGTTTCGCGCGATGGCCGAAGAGGAAGATGAACATAGACGTCGGTTGATTGCGCTGCACCAAAAGCGATTTGGCGACGCCATCCCACTGCTTCGGCGAGAGCACGTCAGGGGTTTTTATGACCGCTCCCCAGTGTGGCTGAACAAAGCACTGAGCCCCGGTCAAATGCGCGACCAGATGCACAAAATGGAACAGGGTGCAGAACGTTTCTACAACGTGGCCGCGCAACGCAGCCAAGACGCCGAGACACGGCGTTTACTGGGAGACCTGGCCGCGGCAGAAGCGGATCACAGTCACCGCGGCACAGACCTTGAGCGGACACATCTTTCACAGGAAGCGCGTGAAGACGAGGATGCGACCAATCACAGGCAATTCATCCTGACCTGGGTCCAACCAGGGCTTGCAGGATTAATGGACGGGTCTGTTTCGACGCTTGCCCCAATATTTGCCACGGCCTTTGCGACACAGGATACATGGACCACATTTCTGGTTGGGATTGCCGCCTCGGTTGGGGCAGGCATTTCCATGGGGTTCACCGAAGCTGCCTCGGACGACGGGCAACTGTCTGGACGCGGTTCCCCCTTTAAACGTGGCCTTGCATCAGGCGTGATGACAACCGTCGGCGGCCTTGGACATGCGCTGCCCTATTTGATTCCCGACTTCTGGACCGCAACCATTCTGGCATTTTTGGTGGTGTTTGTGGAGCTTTGGGCGATTGCATGGATTCAGAATCGCTATATGGAAACGCCGTTTTGGCGGGCAACGCTTCAGGTGGTGCTTGGTGGGGCATTGGTTCTGGGCGCCGGTGCGTTGATCGGCAGCGGTTGAGCCTGAAGCGCCGCAATATAGCGGACACACAGGCACTCCCGCCAGCTTCGGTTCAGTCAAAGCCTGACCCTGCTCTGTTGGGCCAAGCGCCGCGCCTTTGGCGCGGCGCGGTTGCGATGGGTGCAACGTAAAGACAGAACGCAACCGCCCTGCGCCTTTCAAAGGCGCAGGGCAACGCCCAACGGGAGCAGATCACACGGGTGATCTGGCGACGGGCGGGAGCATTTGGCTATCAAATCCGCAACACTGGTAAAACTTCCTGACCAGTTTCAAATCTTCCTTTGCTGCGTCAATATTCCTCGTTACGACTACGGCAAATGATTGAAATTTTCTTCAGAACCCTGCCTTTCTTTGCCATCATCGGACTCGGCTTTGGAGCCGGGCGGACCGGTTTTTTATCTCCTTCAGCAACCGCAGCCCTGACGCGCTTTGTATTTTTCTTTCCCCTGTCGGCAATGATCTTTCGCTTTGCCGCAAATCTGACGTTGGGAGAAATTTTCAATCCTGATCTCTTCTGGGCTTATCTTCTTGGATCTGCCGCTGCCTATGTCCTTGCCATGGCTGTTGCGCGCTGGCGTCGACAAGATGGGCCAACTACGGCGGTTGAGGCGCAATGTATGGTAATCGGCAACACCGGGTTTCTGGGATTGCCGATGATGGCAATTCTCTTTGGCGAAGCCTCCGTCGGCCCCATGATGTTGATCTTGGCGATCGATCTGGTGATATTCTCCTCCCTGATTGTCATCTTGATCAACCTTGGCCGCGGCCACGGCCTGCGTCCGGCAGCGCTCTGGTTGGCCGTCAAAGGGTTGATTGCCAACCCTATGATCCTCTCCATTACAGCTGGCCTTCTGTGGTCCGCTTGGGAAATCCCGGTGCCCGCACCGATGAATGAGTTTCTGACAATCCTGTCGGGTGCCGCCACACCAGGTGCTCTTTTTGCCATTGGCGCCTCGCTGGCTATCAAATCCGCCGAACGGTTCCAGGTCGCCGCCTGGCTCAGCTTTGGTAAATTGGTGATCCACCCGGCCTGCGTTGCGTTCTGTGCGTTGTGGCTTTTTCCGGTGGCAACCTACCCCGCACAGATTGCTATCGCTTCTTCTGCGCTGCCGGTGGCAGGCAATGTCTATATGCTGGCCCAGCACTACGGCGTAGCGCCGCAGCGTGCATCAGCTGCCATCTTCCTCTCGACCGTGGCGTCAATCCTGAGCTTACCTGCGGTGATCGCCTGGGTTTCCACGTTTTAACGCCAAAGTTTCAGATAAAAGAAAGCAATTGGCGCGAAAACAGCTTTGGCTGGCGTCCACGCGCTGGACGGGTCGGCTCTGGCCCGATAGCGGTATGACACCAAGGTAGGAGACGATTCATGGAAACCCTTTCTGAAAACAAGTGTTTTGGCGGCACCCAAGGCGTCTATCGTCACAAGAGCACGGCAACCGAGGGCAACATGACCTTTGGCCTTTTCCTGCCCGAAGAAGCCGCCGATGGCCCTGTGCCGATCCTGTGGTATCTGTCGGGCCTCACCTGCACCCATGAAAACGCCATGACCAAATCCGGTGCCCAAGCCTGGTGCGCGGAACAGGGCATTGCAATTGTCTTCCCCGACACCTCCCCACGTGGTGAGAGCGTCGCCGATGACGAGGCTTATGATCTGGGCCAAGGGGCTGGGTTCTATGTCAACGCCACGCAGGAACCCTGGGCGCCGCATTTCCAGATGTGGACCTATATTGCCGAAGAACTGCCTGCCCTTCTGGGGGAGAAATTTGCAATTGACCTCAATCGTCAGGCCATCACCGGCCATTCGATGGGCGGCCATGGTGCGCTGACCCTGGCGATGGGCTTGCCGGGCCGGTTCAAATCGGTTTCGGCCTTTGCGCCGATTTCCAATCCCAGCGCCAGCGATTGGGGCAAAAAGCAGCTCAGTGCCTATCTGGGCGAGGACAAAGCAGCCTGGGCCAAACATGACGCTACATTGATGATGCGCGAAGGTGGTTTCAACGGTCCCATCCTGATCGATACCGGGACCGAGGATCAGTTCCTGGATCTGCTGAAACCTGAAGCGCTGGCAGAAGCGGTGAATTCACGCCGCCAACAGGCCACTCTGCGTTTGCAGCCCGGTTATGACCACAGTTATTTCTTTGTCTCCACCTTCATCGAAGAGCACGTCGCCTTCCATGCCGACGCGCTTTACAACAGCTAACCAGGAGCCCTGAAACATGAGTGACTTTGACTATGATCTGATTGTCATTGGTTCCGGCCCCTCGGGCCGAACAGCGGCGATCCAGGCTGCCAAGCTGAAACGCCGGGTGCTGGTGATCGACCGCAAGGACCGGTTGGGGGGCGTCTCTGTCCATACCGGCACCATTCCGTCAAAGACCCTGCGGGAAACGGTTTTGAATCTGACCGGCTGGCGGGAGCGCAGTTTCTATGGCCGCTCCTACCGGGTCAAAGATCAGATCAAAGCCGATGATCTGAAAGCGCGCCTGCATATGACCCTGGACTACGAAGTTGACGTGCTGGAGCACCAGTTCAACCGAAACCACGTGGAAACCCTGGCGGGCATGGCGCATTTTATCGGCCCGAACGAGGTCGAGGTCGAGATCGAGGCCGGCGACACCACCCGCGTGACGGGTGAGAAGTTCCTGATCGCCACCGGAACCCGCACCTATCGCCCCGAGTATGTGCCCTTTAACGGCAAGACTGTTCTGGACGGCGATGAATTCCTTGAGATGGAAGAAATCCCGCGTTCATTGATCGTGGTAGGCGCCGGGGTGATCGGCGTGGAATATGCCACCATGTTCTCGGCGCTGGATGTGCGCGTCACGCTGATCGAACCCCGCGATACCTTCCTTGATTTCATCGACCGCACCCTGATCCAGGAATTCACCCATCAGATCCGCGAAAACGGCGTCGATCTGCGCCTGGGGTCTGCCATCGAAAAGATCGAAGACGAAGGCAGCCATATCGAAGTCACGCTGGAAAACGGTCGCCACATCCGGGGCGAGATGCTGTTGTTTGCGGCTGGTCGGATGGGCAATACCGACCGTCTGAACCTCGGCGCCGTGGGGCTAGAAACCGACCACCGCGGTCGTCTGGCGGTAGAGCGCAAGACTTACCAGACTAAAGTGGGCCATATCTATGCCACCGGCGATGTGATCGGGCACCCGTCGCTCGCCTCTACCTCCTTGCAACAGGGCCGGGTTGCCGCCTGCCACGCGTTGGAAACGCCAACCGTTCCCGAAAGCCCCTGGTACCCCTATGGCATCTATTCCGTTCCGGAAATGTCCACCTGTGGCATGTCAGAGGAAGAGCTGAAAGAGCGCGGCGTGCCCTATGAAGTCGGTATCGCCCGCTTCCGCGAGACCTCACGCGGGCATATCATGGGCCTGGAACACGGCATGCTGAAAATGCTGTTCTCCCTCAAAACCCGCCGGGTGCTGGGCGTCCAGATCGTCGGCGAGGGCGCAACTGAGCTGATCCATATCGCCCAGGCGGTTTTGAACCTGCAGGGCACCGTGGATTACTTTGTGCAGAACACGTTCAATTATCCCACCTTGGCCGAAGCCTATAAGATTGCAGGTCTTGATGCATTCAACCGGATGCCAATCCCGGAAGAGTACAAAGTGCCATCGGCGGGAAAGCCCAAGAAAGCGGCCAAGAAGCCCCCTGAAAAGCCGACGAACCGCGACACCGATACCCCAAAGGCCGCCGAGTGAGCGCGCTCTACATTGATGCGGACGCCTGCCCGGTCAAGGCCGAGGCAGAGCGTGTCGCCACACGCCACAAAATGCGTATGTTCGTTGTTTCCAACGGCGGTCTGCGCCCCTCGCAAAATCCTCTGGTGGAAAATGTTATCGTCTCGGAAGGCGCGGATGAGGCGGATAAATGGATCGCTGAACGCTGCGGAACAGGCGATGTGGTGGTCACCGGTGACATCCCGCTGGCGGCCAAATGTATCGAAGCAGGTGCACGGGTTCTGCGCCACAATGGTGAACGGTTTACGCAGGCCAATATCGGTCAGCAGCTGGCCATGCGCGACCTGATGGCCGATCTGCGGGCTGCAAATCCCCTGGGCATGCAGGGCGGTGGCAAAGGGTTTACCAAAGCAGATCGCTCTCGCTTTCTGGACGCACTGGAACGTGAGCTGCGCGCCGCTCAGCCTTGATCTGCCAATAGGCTCTCCAGATCCCCATCCAGGACCGGGCGCAGAAACTGACGGTCATAGCGCCGGATGATCTTGTGCCCCGTGGCATAGGCAAAAGCCGCCTGACAATCCGCATCCTCCTGGCTTGCCTTCCGATAGGCCTCATAGGCTGCAAGCGAGGGGAAGTTGAACAAGGCCACTGCCAGATCACTGGCGCTTTCATGTGGCAGGAAATACCCCAAATGCGTGCCACCAAACCGCGCGACCAGCGGGATCCAGGCTTTGGCATAGACCTCGAATTCGGCGAGTTTTTCCGGGTCAATCTCATAGGTGATGTAACAGGTGATCATCGCTGGCCTTTCCCAAACGGAGACTGCCACCCCAAGCTAAATCGGCATTTCGCAATTGGAAAATGACAATCTGTGCAAACACCCTTCGCTTTCTGTGATCCGGGTGCCTGCATTGGATACGCGGCCCAAGGCGGGAAAATTGTATCGACGATTTATTAGGTTTGCCTCTCTCCCCGGCTTGCGCCACAAGCGAGAGAGGAGAGCGCTAATGCAGAGCATGACCAATAGAGCCAAGATCAGTGGCATTTCCGCAGCCATCGGCGGTGCGGCCTGTTTCTCGGTCATTGATGTGGTGTTCAAATTCCTGTCATCAGATTATCCACTTTATGAGGTTGTCTTTATCCGCACGGCCGTCGCCTTGGCGCTTTTGCTGTGTGTGCTGACACCGTTGATGGGAGGGTATCGCAATCTGGGAACCGCGCAGCCCGGATTGCAGATTTTGCGCAGCTGCATGGTCTTGTTTGCCAATATCACGTTCTTTTCGGGCCTGGCGCTGCTGCCGTTGGCAGAAGCTGTGGCCATCGGATTTTCCACGCCCCTGATTGTTACGATCTTGTCGGTGGTGTTTTTACGGGAACATGTTGGCGCCTGGCGTTGGGGGGCCGTAGGCATCGGCTTCTTGGGTGTTCTGATCATCATGCGCCCTGGCGGAGACAGTTTTCAATGGGCTGCTGTTTTGCCGCTGGTCGGGGCCTGTGGTTATGCCGGGATGCACGTTCTGTCTCGCAGGATCGGGCGCACAGATGCAACCGTCGCCCTGTCCTTTTACCCTATGTGTGGGTTCCTTCTGGTGAGCACACTGGCAGGCCTATGGTTCGGGGACGGTCGTTGGGCAAGCGGCGATGCACCGATTGCTGATTTCCTCTTGCGCGCCTGGTCCTGGCCCACGGACACGGAATGGCCCTTGTTCATTATCGCGGGGCTTGCGGGCTCGGTTGGCGGGTTTCTGATCAGCCACGCCTATAAAACGGCAGAGGCCGGGCTGGTCGCCCCGTTTGAATACATAGCCCTGCCCCTGGCAACGCTTTGGGGCGTTCTGGTGTTCCAGGAATGGCCCGATCTTCCGGTCTGGATCGGTTCCGGCTTGATCATCGGGGCTGGCCTTGTTTCGGTCTGGCGAGAAACCCGCAAGAACATTCCTCCCAGCCGACCAAGACCCCGCGCCACCTGACACATTTACAAAGGATTTTATCGTGACTTCCGAGACTTCCGAAACTTCCGAAACTTCTATCAAAGCTGTTGTATTTGACCTTGGCCGTGTGTTGATCAATTGGGAACCCGAAGCATTCTATGACGCAAAAATCGGTGTCGACCGCCGTACCGCGTTGTTCGATGAGGTACCGCTACACGCGGCCAATCTGGACGTCGACCGCGGCTACCCCTTCAGGGAAACGATCTATGCCCTTGCCGAGAAGCACCCCAATTGGCAGGATGAGATCCGCTGGTGGCATGATCACTGGCTGGACATGGCCTCGCCCCGGATCCCGCATTCGGAACGGCTGTTGCGCGCGCTCAAAGCAAAGGGAGTGCCAGTTCTGGCCCTGACCAACTTTGGTGTGGAAACCTTTGAGATCGCTTCGCGTGAATATGAGTTCCTCGCGTTGTTTGATCAGACTTATGTCTCGGGAAATCTGAAATGTATCAAACCGGATGCCCAGATCTATCAGCATCTGGAGGAGGGCAGCGGCTACACAGGCACCGAGCTTATCTTTGCCGATGACCGCCCCGAAAACATCGAAGCCGCCTCAGCCAGGGGGTGGCACACCCATCTGTTTACAACACCACAGGGTTGGGCAGACCGTCTGGTGGCGGAAGGGCTTTTGACACGCGAGGACGCAGTATGACATTGCCAAGCATCGGATATGAAGAAGGCGAACGCCTGTTGGACTGGAAAGTCTTCGCTGAGGCCCTGGCAGCAGGGCACAAACATCCGAAGGCAGAGATTGGCGATACCTTCCTTTACCGGGGAAATGACACGATGCTGAGCCGGGCCGCCTGGATTGACGGGCTGGGTATGGCGGTCAAAACGGCCAATATCTTCCCGGGCAACCCGGACCGGGGCCAGCCGATGATCAACGGTGCGGTCATGCTCTATGCGGATCAGACAGGAATGCCGGAGGCGCTGGTGGATTTCCATCTGGTGACCAAGTGGAAGACCGCAGGTGACAGCCTGTTGGGCGCGCTGCGCCTTGCAGATCCAGACGCGCGTGAAATCCTGATTGTGGGCGCCGGAACAGTCGCCGCATCACTGGTTGAGGCGTTTTCCAGCTGTTACCCGGCCGCGCAGATCCGCATCTGGAATCGCACAATTTTAAAGGCTGAGGCCCTGTGCAGGGAATACCCTGAAACACATGTTGCGCCGGATCTGGAAACGGCAGTACGTGCTGCAGACATTATATTGACCTGCACCATGTCTTCAAATCCGGTGATCAAAGGCGAATGGCTGCGCCCCGGCCAGCATCTGAATATGATCGGGGCCTATCGTTCTGACATGCGCGAGGCAGACGACACTGCCCTGACGCGTGCACAGATCTTTACTGACAGTTTTGACACCACTTTGGATCATATTGGCGAGTTTATGATCCCATTGGCAAGCGGTGCCATCCAACGTGAAGACGTGCTGGCGGATTTCTACGGATTGGAGATTTTTCCTCGGTTTGATCCAGATGTGATCACCTTGTTCAAAAACGGAGGCGGTGCCCATCTGGATCTGATGACCGCGCGCCATGTTCTGGACCTTTGGAACCATCAGGGAGACAAAGCCCAAACGTGACAACGAAGGCGAAGCTCTCCCGCCCGTCTCGGGGCAATCCACGGATTGTCCCGCTCCCGTTGGGCCAAGCGCCGCTGACGCGGCGCAGGCGCCCAAAGGTCAGGCGGGGACGACTTGTCGCAAAGGGCGCTCTTTGACCGGTAGGTGCACGATGGCGCTAAAGGCCCCAACCGCCACGCCAATCCACCAGACAAAGGTGTAGTCGCCATAGGTGTCATACATCCGCCCGCCCAGCCAAACGCCCAAGAACCCTCCCAGCTGGTGACTGAAAAAGACAATCCCATAAAGGGTTCCCATATAGCGCAGCCCGTAGATATGCGCGATCAAACCCGAAGTCAGCGGCACTGTCGCCAGCCAAAGCGCGCCCATAAGGACTGAAAACACAATCACGGACAGGGGGGTAATAGGCATCAAAATAAAGCCCCCGGCCACTATGGTTCGCGCAAGGTAGATACCCGCCAGCAGGTATTTCTTGGTGAATCTCTTCCCGGCCCAGCCCGCCATCAGCGTGCCGCCCACATTGGCTGCTCCGATCAGCGCAATCGACACCGCCCCAAGGGCAGAGGTTGAGGTGACACCCAGACCATGCAGCAAGCTCCCTGGTACAATCGGGCCGCACATCTCAGTCACAAACGCTGGAAAATGCGCGGTGATAAAGGCCAGCTGGTAACCGCAGCTGAAAAACCCAAGGAAGATCAGCGTGTAGCTTGGATCCTTCATTGCCTTGCGCAAGATCGTTCCCATGCTCTCTTCCAGCTCTGCCTTGCTGGCCATTGCGGGGGCACGCATCAATGGCAATGTCAGGATCAAAGCCAGAACCGTGCCCGCAAAGATCACAAAGACCATCTGCCAGCTGAGAAACGACAACAGCCACTCTGCCGTCGGAGCGCCGACGATCTGCCCTGCGGAGCCTGCAGCTGTCACAATCGCCAGCGACATGGAGCGGTTTTCGTCCGAGCTGGCCCGCCCAACCACCGCAAGTACCACACCAAAACCCGTACCGGCCACACCAAAGCCGACCAGCCACTCATAAGCTTGCATTTCGCCCGGCGTTGTCGCGCCGGCGCTCAGCACCAGGCCAATGGCATAGACGATTGCCCCAATAATGATCGCCTTGCGGTCGCCAATCCGTTCGGCCAACGCGCCAAAGATCGGCTGACCAATCCCCCAGGCCAGATTCTGAAACGCAATGGCCAAAGAGAATTCGGCCCGCGCCCAACCGAATTCCTCCGCAATCGGGATCTGAAACACGCCAAAGGAAGCCCGGACCGCAAAGCTCACCATAATGATAACACAGCCCACCATCAGAACAGGCGTGAACAGGGGCATCGTGGGCGACCGGGCAAGCTGCTGGGACATTAAAAATCCTTTCTGGAGGGCACGCGAAGCGTAACGGGCCTTGGCCGTGGGTCAAATCATGAAAAATGCACAACATGTTCACTTTTTTTGATGCAACATTAAATAACCTGGTCTCGCAGCGCTTTTCACTGCGCATTTCAGACGTTAAGGCTTCTGCCCATGACCACGCTACACGCTCTTTATCAGGCAAAGATCGACGCAGATGAAATCCGCGCCGATTCCGCGCAAACCGCTGTAATCCCGGAATTCGACCGCATTGGTGAAGGCCTGCGGGCCGAACCGGTCAAACGGGGTCTGTTTCGCAAACCTCAAGTCCAGGCGGTTAAAGGCCTGTACCTGTGGGGCGGTGTTGGACGTGGCAAATCCATGTTGATGGATCTATTTGTCGGAAGCCTGGGTGGTATTCCGTGCCGCCGGGTGCATTTCCATGCGTTTATGCAGGAAATACACGCCAAGATGCACGATGCCCGCCAAAAGAACACCGCAGATGCGCTGGCACCTGTGGCACGTGAGGTTGCGCAATCCGTGCGGCTCCTGGCCTTTGATGAGATGCAGATCACCGACATTACCGATGCGATGATCGTAGGCCGTCTGTTTGAGGCTCTGTTTGAGGCGGGCGTGACCGTGGTAACAACGTCAAACCGGGTGCCCGACGACCTCTACAAGGACGGTCTGAACCGCCAGCTGTTCCTGCCCTTTATCGACCTGATCAAGGACAAGATGGAAGTCTGGGAAATGGTCTCACCGACGGACTACCGCCAGGACCGTCTGACCGGTTCCCAGGTCTATTTCTCACCTGTTGATGCCAATGCTCGAGCGCAGATCCAGTCAATCTGGGAGGATCTGGCAGGTGGGCCTGCCGGACCGCTGGAGCTGGAAGTCAAGGGCCGGATTGTCGAGCTTCCGGCCTTCCGCAACGGGGTGGCACGGGCGCGGTTCTTTGACCTTTGCGGCAAAATGCTTGGGCCAGGGGATTACCTCGAAATCGCCAAAGAGGTAAAGGTACTGATCCTTGAAGACATCCCGAGCCTCAGCCGCAGCAACTTTAACGAAGCCAAACGGTTCGTGACATTGATTGACGCTTTGTACGAGGCACAGGTTCGGCTCATTTGTTCTGCTGCGGCAGAGCCGGAGTTTCTATATCTGGAAGGGGAAGGTGTGTTTGAATTTGAACGCACCGCCAGCCGCTTGCGAGAGATGCAGGACAAGGACTGGGGCAAAGTTTAAGACGCAGGGGCTCTGCCCCTCTTGGCCTCGCGGCCAATTCACCCCGAAGTATTTCCCAAAGGTGAAAGACCAACAGCCAAGCGCGCCTGCGCCGCGTCAGCGGCGCTTGGCCCAACGGGATGAGATCTTCAGATCGAAGACGGGCGGGAGATCTTGCGGCGCCGGATCAGCTTATCCGTTTTCCCGCAGGATATGACCCGCAAGGTAAAGCGATCCACAGATCAACACGCGTGCATCAGGCTCAGCTGCAACAATGCGGTCCAGCGCCTCTTGTACGGATGCGGCTGTTGTTGCCTGCAGGCCTACACTCTCTGCTGCCGCTTTTGTTTCTTCTGCACTCAGCGTGTTGATCTCATCCGGGATCGAAACAGCCGTGAGCGTTGTCGACTGCTTTGCCAAGGGGCGCATATAGCCGCTCACATCCTTGGTGTTGAGCATGCCGCAAATCAGATGGGTGGGACGTTTGGGCAGACCAGCCAGCACCTCAGCCAGCGCCAGCCCTGCCGCCGCGTTATGCCCGCCATCCAACCAGAGCTCGGCCCGGCCCGCCGCGGCGATCAGCGGGCCCTCTTTCAACCGTTGCATCCGTGCAGGCCAAACCGCATCCCGCAGCGCTGCCTCACAGGCTGCTTCATCCGCCCCCAAGTGGCGCAGCACCGCCAGCGCCGCCCCTGCGTTCTGAATCTGATGCGCACCCAACAGTGCGGGCAGCGGCAGATCCAACAAACCGCATTCATCCTGGAAGATCAGACGTCCGCGCTCTTCCCAGACATGCCAGTGCTGACCATAGGCGATCACTGGCGCGCCAAGTCGCATCGCCACATCTTCGATCACCTCCAGCGCGTCTTCCGCCTGTGGGCCAACCACAACCGGCACGCCACGTTTTATGATCCCCGCCTTTTCCGCGGCAATTTTTGCCAGCGTATCCCCCAGAAACTGCTCGTGATCTATGGAAACCGGAGTGATCACCGAAACCTCGGGCCTCACCACATTGGTCGCGTCAAGCCGACCACCCAGACCAACCTCCAGCAGCGTGTAATCCGCCTGGGTCCGGGCAAAGGCCAAAAGCCCGGCCACGGTTGTAATCTCGAAATAGGTAATGTTTTCGCCGCCATTTCTGGCATAGCACTCGTCCAGGATCTCAATCAGCTGCGTTTCAGAGATCAAATCGCCCGCCAGCCGGATACGTTCGTGAAACCGCGCCAGATGCGGTGACGTATAGGCGTGTACCGATTTCCCCCAACCTTCCAGGCCAGCGCGCAGCATTGCTTGGGTGGAGCCCTTACCGTTGGTGCCAGCAATATGGATCACTGGCGGCAACTTATCCTGTGGATTGTCCAAAGCCTTCAGCAGACGCCAGACACGATCCAGCGTCAGATCAATGATCTTGGGATGCAGCGCCATCATCTGGGCCAGAATGTCATCAGAGGTCTTGGTCATCGGGATCGCTCTCTTATGAAAAAGCCCGCCGGAAAAACAGGCGGGCCCTTAAGGACGGTATCTTAAAAGCCTCAGGCGTTTTCCGCTGTCTCATCTGCGGCAGGTTCAACGACGGTTCCGTCCTCTGCCTCAGCTGGCGTTTCGGCAACCGGTGCGGGCAGATCCCCCACAACCTGCGGAGGCTGGTTCATCAACATACGGGTGATGGTGATCAGCTCTTCCCGCAGCTCCGTGCGCGGCGTCACCCGGTCCAGCATTCCGTGATCCAGCAGATATTCGGCGCGCTGGAAGCCTTCGGGTAGTTTTTCCCGAATGGTCTGTTCAATCACCCGCGGACCCGCAAAACAGATCAGCGCATTGGGTTCCGAAATATGGACATCGCCCAGCATCGCATATGACGCGGTCACACCACCGGTGGTCGGGTGGGTGAGCACAACGATATAGGGCAGCCCGGCCTCTTTCAGCATCTGAACGGCCACTGTGGTGCGCGGCATCTGCATCAGGGACAGGATCCCCTCCTGCATACGCGCGCCACCTGCGGCCGAGAACAACACCAACGGGCGGCCCAGCTTTACGGCTTCCTCAGCGGCGGCAATGATTGCGTTGCCCACAAACATCCCCATGGATCCACCCATAAAAGAGAAATCCTGTGCTGCCGCCACAATCGGTGTACGGCCGATTTCGCCGCAGGCCACCAGCATCGCTTCAGCTTCGGCGGTTTTCTTCTGCGCGGCCTTCATGCGATCAGGGTATTTCTTCTGGTCGCGGAACTTGAGCGGATCCGCAACCGGCTCTGGCACATCAACCTCTGTGAAGATACCACCATCAAACAGCGCCTCGAACCGGGCGCGCGGGGTGATATGCATATGGTGTCCGCAATGGGTGCAGACATTCTGATTGTCGCTCAGCTCGCGGTGAAACAGCATCGTGCCGCATTCACTACATTTCTGCCAAAGGTTCTCAGGGACTTCGCGGCGCGAAAAGATCGAGTTGATCCGCGGCCGGACGTAGTTGGTGATCCAGTTCATATCATGCCTTCAGATGGGGCTGTTTGGCCTTCAAATAAGGCCAGTCGACCGCAATTGCAATCAAGCCCTGATCGCCAATCGCGCGACAAGCCAGGAAACGAGCATCATTGCAAAATCCACCCACAGCCAGGGGCGGATCTGTGCGCCATCGCTCAACTCGTAAGGTAAAAGATAAAGCGCAAGCCCGTTCAAACTGCCGGGAGTGCCGATAATGAGTAAAGCGACTACATTATTGACCATGTGAACGGCGATTGCCGGGGCAAGCGTCCCGGCCCGCGCGGTCAGATCAGCCATCAACACTCCAAACAATCCTGCCCAAACCGCAATAAGCCACGCGTTCTCGCCGGCTGTGGCAGGCAGGTAGTGCCCCAAAGCAAACAAGGCCGATGGGATTCCCATCCAGACCCACCCCGATGCAAAGCGCGCCGCCAGCGCTTGTTGTATATATCCGCGAAACAACAGTTCCTCTGCCTCCACCTGCACCAGAACCCCAAGAAGCGCGAGAGGCAGTAACCGTAACCATTGTCCCAGAGGCAGGTTCGGTTCCAACGGGGCTTCCATCCCGTAGGGCGGTAGGACGGTCACCACCAACCACAACAGAATAAGCCCGGCCAGGACACGTCGAAACTGCATGAAAAACTGTGGCAGCGGACCAAAAAGGCTTAGCGCGTCGCGATGATGCAGAACCCGCGCTGCCAGAACCACGCCAATGCTGGCAAACACAAAGCTGAACAACAAAACCAGCATTGCACCGGACGTCTCGCCCTCGCCGGGATACTGCAAGGCGGGGACAAAAGCAGCAGCAACAGTGAACAGCAATTCAGTCCCCACAAGGCTGACCGCGATGATCAGCACAACCCCCAGGAAAAAGCGCCACAGGGCCGGATAGGCGCGCGCCGGGTCCACCAGATTGCCGTGTGCCCCGTATCGAGGGGCCAGAATGTCCAATATCTGCTTCATCAAATCTCTGTCCGAAAATCACTGTCCGAAAATCTGTCCCAAAAACTCTGTCCGAAAACCCGCGCCTTTAAATACAGCCTGTAACTACAACTGTGTCGCCCCTGCATCCCCCGGCTCAGGGTTAGACCAGAGCGAACGCCTGTGCTTGATCCCTCGCGACCGCCCGTCTATCCCATTTGGGACTCCTTACGCCCAAATGAAAGGACGCGGATCGTGACGACGCCAAATTCTTCTGGTCGCCGCCTTGTGGCCTTTGTCCTGATGGCCGCCGCTCTGGCCGGGTGCAGCGACACTGGCGCGTTTTCTTTTGCGTCCCGGTCGGCTGAAATCGGGCGCACCCTGCCGCGTGGACTGACAGAGATCCGAATGGGTGAAGATCCGGTTGTCATAGCGGCGCCCGAAGGCTTCTGCTTTGACCAACAAACATTGGAACGCGGCCCCGGTGGCGGGTTTGCCTTGCTGGCGCGCTGCGAGAACATACGGTCCCTGACCCGCCACCGGCTGTCGTTTGGGAAAAACACTGAAGATCCCGCTGTGATCTCTGCCACGATCTCAGGCACCATCGAAAACGCACAAACACCTGAAGTGGCGGCTCTGATTGCCGCTTCGTCACCTGTGAAAGTGCTGGCCGAACATCCAGATGACCTGATGCCCATGATCCGAATGGAAGCCGCCGTTCCCGGCATTGCCGGCTCCAGCACCACGCAGTGGCGCGGGGCCATGGCCGTTGGCAACCGTCTGATTGCTTTGACCCTGTTTGCGCCGGAAGGCAGCGAGTTTCTGGGGCCCGCCGGCGCGCAGCTTCTGCGCGAGATGGCGCGGCGTTCGGACATCCGGTCACGGGATGCGCTACCACTGGACAGCGCACCGCTGTCCACCCAGCGGCCTGCCGCCCGCCCGACACAGGCCACCGCCGTCCCTGAGAGCGAAGCCGCCCCCCTGACCGGTCCCTTACGTCCCCGCGCCCGCCCCGGCACACCACAGCCCATAACCGTTGCCGAAGCTCCGCGCCCGAAAAATCTTTCGCGCCGTTGGCGCATTGGAGATTTGTTTAACTGATCCGGTTTGAGTAGGTTGCACCCCAAAGCGGCGGCACAAGCCACGTGAAGATACAGGCAAATCGAGGGTCATATGGGTCAGTTGCTCGACCGGATTCGGCACCGTCAGACGTGGCGCTTCTGGCGCAAGGCCGCGCGAAACGCGCCAAAGACACCGCTGGGAACATTGCGCAGGCAGCTCGATCAGGCCCGAGGCCTGCGTGAACATCTCGACCGGGTTGTGCATATCGCCGAAGGGCGTTTGGCCCTGCCGCAAATCGGCTCTTCTGCCTTCCCTAAACCCCATGGCACAGACTGGTCCTGGCGACCGGAGTTGTGGCGCGGCCCGCTGGCGAGCCCAGGGCTGGCGTCGGTCCAGAACAAAGCGCGCCTGGGCTCGGAGGTGCAGATGTTCCATGACTGCACCTCCTCCGAGATCACCCTGCGGCAGCTGCGAAACACCCGTGAAAGCGATCTGGCACCCTTTGGCTTGCAGATGGATGTCTTCCAGTTCGACGGCTCTTTCCTCAGCCTCGTGGTCGAACTCCCTGCCTCAGCCGCGCAGGGGCTGAACAAACAGCACTTGATCCGCGTGACCGGCCTGGTTGAGAGCGAGCAGCCGATTGAAATCTTTGCCCGTCTCAATATCAAGCACGGCCCCAATACGGAACAATTCGTGCGGGAGATTTCGTCGGACCAAAAGGACCAGATGGTGGAATTCGACCTGGCCTTTTCACGCATCAATGAGAAACGAATTGAAAAGCTGTGGCTCGATCTGATTTTCGAAGCCCCCGACCTGAACCAGGTGGTCCTGAGGGACCTTACATTCCTGCGCCTGCCCCGTGCTGCGCTTTGATCCAAACAGACGAGAACCGCGATGCCCGCTCTGACGCTCAGCAAAACCCGCTTTCGCAATGGCCTTTGGGAAGGCCGGATTGAGGGCAAGCCCACCTATGGCGGCCGCCCGATGATAGAGGTTCGCCTGTTTGACCAAGTGCTGGAGCATGTGAACCTGTCCGAAGGGGATCGCCCCGGTGTCTGGAACCTGTCTATCCCGATCCCGATGCAGGCCGTCGGCGAAGGAGTGCAGACCTTTGTGGTCTTTGACACCATGGAAGATGCCACATTGGGCAGTTTCACCCTGATCGGCGGCGAACCCGCCAATGACGACCTCAGGGCGGAGGTAGAGTTGTTGCGCGCCGAGCTTGATATGCTCAAACGCGCATTTCGTCGTCACTGCCGCGATACGGCCTGAGCCTTATCTCAAGGCTTGCTGAAACTGTTCAGCCAGTATCTCCATCAGCTGTGAATGGGGGATCGGGCCAAAGCTCGCACGGGCCGCGCCCGCCTGGCGTGCGTCTTCCAATGTGATCCCACGCATAAATGCGTTGACTGGTAAGGGACAGTCGGCACAAATTCGGGCAATCAGATCCAGATCCCGCAGACCCGGCACAAAAAAACAGCTGCCTCCGACCTCCGCATAGGCGGCAGCACGCTCTAGCGCCTCGGTCATCAGACCGGCATGTTTGGCGGTATCCTTTTCCTTTAGAAACAGATCGGTACGCGCGTTGATAAAAAGGTGAGGTTCCGCCGATCGGACTGCCGCCAGCCGTGTTGACTGCTCTGCGATGCTATAAAGCCCCTCTTGGCCCACAATCTGATCCTCGAAATTCAGGCCCACCGCTCCGGTTTTGACAAGCTGCGTGACATTCTGTGTCAACGCGTCGGGACCACGCGCATAACCGCCCTCAAAATCAATGGTCACGGGCAGTTCAACCGCGCCAATTATCTGCGTCGCTGTTTCCAGCAACCGGTCCAAGGGGATCTGTTCGCCATCCTCATACCCTTGGGCGGCGGCAAGCGGGTGGCTGCCAGTGGCAATCGCCTTGGCACCGGCCCCAGCAATGGCACGCGCGCTGCCCGCATCCCAGATGTTATAAAGAACAACCGGATCACCTGGTTGATGAAGTGCGGCAAAGGCTTTGGCCCGGGTTTCATAGGTCATGCGGACAGTCTCTCCTTATAGGTTGCTTCCACTTCGATCAGACGGCGTTTGCGCCAAAGGCCACCGCCATATCCGGTCAGATCGCCATTGGCTGCTATGATCCGATGACAGGGGATCAGGATTGCAATCTGGTTCTTTCCATTGGCGCGCGCCACCGCCCTGGTGGAGTTTGAGCGGCCTAAACTTTGCGCCAGATCGCTATAACTACGGGTCTGACCGGCAGGTATGTCCCGAAGTGCGCGCCAAACCTCCCGCTCGAATGCAGTGCCATGCAGGCAGCAGGGGGTCGCAAAGCTGTCCAGTTTCCCCGCAAAGAACAGTCCCAACTCGTCGCTGAGCTGGTCGGTGACAGGCGTTCGTCCAAATCCCAGGCCACCGGGCTGACGCTCTTGCAGTCTTTTGACCTCGGTTGGCAGGGCTTTGCGGTCAAAGAACTCCAACAGATGCAGTTGATGCTGGCAGGCGATGGCAACCATTGTGCCCAACGGCGTTTCAATCCAGTCCGCCCGCATCAGCGCATCACCGCGAAACTGTCCCGGAGCCAATCCGATCCGGCGCGCAAAGGCCGCCCGAAAGGCGCTGGCACTTTCAAATCCCGCATCCACCTGCGCCGCAATCACCGGCTCGCCCTCCTTCAAGGTGGTGAACCCCTCGCGCAGACGCCGTTGGCGCGCCATTTCAAGGAAGGTCATACCAAACTGGCGCTTGAACACCCGGCGCACGTTTGATGGATCAAACCCCATCGCAACAACATCGCCCTCTCGCCAGCGCCGGGTTGGTTCACGCTCTAGCGCCGCCAACAAAGGGGTCACAACCGGATCATCCCCCGCCGCCTGATGCAGCGGGCGGCAGCGTTTGCAGGCCCGAAAGCCTGCATCAATACACGCGCCAACAGACGGGAAGAAACGACAGTTTTCGAATTTGGGCTTTTTTGCCGTACACGAGAGGCGACAAAAGATCCCGGTGGAGGTCACCCCTACCCAGGCGCGCCCTTCATAGGTTTCGTCACGGTTCAAAAGCGCCTGATACAGCGTTTGGGAATCAACAGGGTCTATCATCATGTCGACACCCTATCCCAACGGACCAATGCGCAACGCCGTTTTTCGGGCAAGAAACTGTAAATCTCCAACAAAAAGGCCGCCCAAAATCAGGGGCGGCCTTTGCTGTTCTTCTCCCGAAACGGATCAGTTCGGAGCCAGTTTCGACAAACCTTTCAGGATATCGATCGCATAGGCCAGTTGGTAATCCTGCTCGCGCAATTCAGCTGCGGCTTCGGCCTTGGCACGGTCTTCCTCGATCTGGCGGATCTCATCCTCGGTCAGGCTGTCGTTATTCAGGCTGCCCCGCAGATCGGCCTCGGACCGCTGGAAGCGGTTTGGTGTCTCTTCCTCGACCTCGGCATTTGGATCACGACGCGGCTGTTCCACCACGATGTCCGGTGACACACCCAGCGCCTGGATCGAACGACCCGACGGCGTGTAATAGCGTGCAGTCGTCAGACGCATCGCGCCATTGCCCCGCAGCGGCATCACGGTCTGAACCGAGCCTTTGCCAAAGGATTTGGTCCCCACAACAATTGCGCGGTGATGATCCTGCAATGCGCCCGCCACAATCTCGGAAGCAGAGGCAGAACCACCATTGATCAGAACCACCATCGGCAGGCCTTTGGCCAGATCGCCCGGCGTTGCATTGAACCGCTCACCATCTTCGGGGTTACGGCCGCGGGTCGACACGATTTCACCCTTGTCGAGGAACGCATCGGACACTTTGATCGCCTGGTTCAACAAGCCACCGGGGTTATTGCGCAGATCCAGAACGATGCCTTCGATGTTCTCGATCCCGCCAGCCTCTTCGATCTGTTCTTCCAAGCCCGCTTCCAGGTTTGGATAGGTCTGGTCGTTAAAGGTGGTCACGCGCAGAACCGCGGTCTTCCCTTCGGTCCGGGCACGGACAGCGGTCAGGGTAATGGTGTCGCGAATGATCGAAACGTCAAAGGGCTCATCCGCGCCTTCCCGGACCACGGTGATCACAATTTCAGACCCGACGGGGCCGCGCATCAGATCCACGGCCTCATCCAGGGAGAGGCCAAGCACGCTTTCATTATCGACATGGGTAATGAAATCACCGGCTTCGATCCCGGCTTCATCTGCAGGGGTGCCATCAATGGGAGAGACAACTTTGACAAAGCCCTCTTCCTGTGTGACCTCAATCCCAAGACCGCCGAATTCCCCGCGGGTCTGCACCCGCATCGCAGATGCATCATCCGGCGAAAGATAAGAGGAATGCGGATCCAGAGAGGCCAACATGCCGGAAATGGCCGCCTCGATCAGTTCCTTGTCGTCGACCTGTTCAACATATTGCACGCGAATGCGTTCAAA
This sequence comes from Epibacterium sp. ABZ3_068, assembly GCF_056159265.1. NCBI lineage: Bacteria > Pseudomonadati > Pseudomonadota > Alphaproteobacteria > Rhodobacterales > Roseobacteraceae > Epibacterium > Epibacterium sp. ABZ3_068. Next base: position 1,601,622 of record NZ_JBSWUV010000001.1, on the reverse strand, counting down.
AATGTCACCAAACAAATCCAGCTGCTCATAGACGCTTGTTTCGCGCGCGCCCTCCTGTGCCAGCAGCGGCCCCGTTACATATCCGGTTGCCACAATACCTGCCAGCGTGCCGCCAATTGCGGCCATCGCGATTTTCTTCATGAACGTCATCCATTCTTGCCGGTTTCGAACCAAGTTTCGGGGTCCACCGGGCTATTGTCCATTCTCACTTCTATATAGAGCGTTTCTGAACGATCAGTTCCAGCCCCTTCACCGCTTAGTGACAAAATAGCATCCGCTTGTGGCGTTTGACCGCCCATCAAACCAACCGGCGTGCCTTCAGGGATCACCTGCCCCGTCTCACCAAAGACCTCGGCGAGGCCGGAAAACACAAACAGCATGTCGGGCTGCGGTTCCAATATCACCACATTGCCAAGGTCCAGCAAAGGCCCGCGATAGCGGATCGTGGCAGCGGTGGGCGATTCGACCAGGGCGCGCGGCCGTGTCGCCACCAACAGTCCGGGCCGGGCGATACCCGCAGCGTCCCGTTGACCATAGCCGCGCAGCAACAGCCCCTGCACTGGCAGAGACAGATCCCCGCGCCGGTCACTGATATCGCTGGTATCAGCGGAAATCTCACTGCCTGCAATTTCGGACAAACCGCTGGCAAACCCGGTCAGGGTCTCTGTCGAAGAAATCAGGATCGCGGTACGGACAGGATCTTCGGTGAAACGTTTGGGTAAATCAGTGCGATCTGCGATGGCTGCCGACAGCGCGGAACGCGCTTCTTGCACGCCCTGCAGCCCGTCCTGCAAAGTGCCCAATGCGTTTTGCTGCAAAAGGCGCAGGGTTTTCACTTCTTCCAGATCTGCCTTTAACGCATTGACCCGCGCCTGCAGCCCAGGCGTCACTTCGGCCAGCATCATGGCAGACCGGGCCGCGCCCAAAGGGCCTGCGGGGTGGAGCATCAGAACCGGTGGTTCCGAGGTCTCAATCGTCTGCAAGATCCCCAACAGATCCGCGACCTCCCCCTCGCGCGCTTTCAGCTGTGCTGACAGCGCACTTTCCCGTCGCGCCACGCGCCGCAACCCGTCCCGCATAGCGGCCAGCCCGTCTTCATAGGCTTGCACAGTCTCGGTCAGGGCTTTGACACGGTCACGGGCACCGTCCGCATCGCGCAAGCGTTCACCCGCCGCTTCCAACCGTTCTGCCGCAGCCTGGGCGGCCACTGCAGGCTGCTGTGCGCCCACAGCCGAAGCCACCACCATACCTATGATCAGGCAAAAGGACCGCGCCGCGCCAAGGATCATTTCAGCAGGCTCTCCCCTGTCATTTCCGCCGGTTGTTCCAAGCCCATCAGGTCCAACAACGTTGGTGCCAGATCGGCGAGACGCCCGTTTCTCAGGCTTGCACCCTCCGGACCACCTACCAACGCAACCGGCACCAGATTGGTGGTATGCGCCGTATGGGCACCACCGGTTTCGGGGTCAACCATGACCTCGCAATTGCCGTGATCCGCCGTAACGATCATCGCGCCGTCGGCTTTTTCCAAAGCAGCCACAACCTGGGCCAAACCCTGATCCACTGCCTCACAGGCTTTCATGGCAGCTTGCAGATCACCAGTATGACCCACCATGTCGGGATTGGCATAGTTGGTAACAATCAGGTCATAGCCCGCTTCGATCGCTTCCACGAATTTTGCAGTCACTTCCGGAGCCGACATTTCAGGCTGCAAATCATAGGTCGCAACTTTCGGCGACTTTGGCATAAAACGGTCTTCGCCCACTTCGGGGTCTTCTTTGCCGCCGTTCAAAAAGAAGGTCACATGCGGGTATTTCTCGGTCTCTGCCAGACGGAACTGACGTTTGCCCTGTTTGGCAACCCATGCGCCCAGCGTGTTCACAATCTCCCGCTTGGGATAGGCTGTGGTCATATACGCGTTGTGGCCGTCGGAATATTCCACCATGCCCAAAAGAGCCGCCAGATCGGGGCGTGCGCCGGTCTCAAACTCGGCAAAACCCGGTTCGCCAATAGCGCGCAGGATCTCCCGCGCCCGGTCCGCGCGGAAGTTCAGGCAGAAAAACCCATCCCCATCCTGAACCCCTGCAAAATCGCCGATCACGGTCGCCTTTACAAATTCGTCCAGCTCTTCCCGGTCATAAGACCCTTCCACCGCCGCAATGGCTGTGTGGGCTGTGAATTGGCCAGCGCCTTTTATCATCGCCTCATAGGCCTGGCTGACCCGCTCCCAGCGGTTGTCGCGGTCCATTGCGTAATAGCGGCCCGTTACGGTTGCAACTTGGGCACCGTCCGCCATTTTCTCTTCTAGATCAGCAATATAACCCAACGCCGATTTCGGAGCCACATCGCGTCCATCAGTCACCGCATGCAGATAGACCGGCACGCCCGCGTCCCGAATGGCTTTGATCGCGGCCAAGATATGCGTGAGGTGGCCATGGACACCGCCATCAGACACCAGCCCCATCAAATGCGCAGCACCGCCGGTGTCTTTCAACTTGGCAATAAAGGCCTGCAAAGCCGCGTTTTCAAAAAACGAGCCATCCTCGATCGCCAGATCAATCTGCCCCAGATCCATCGCCACAACCCGGCCCGCGCCGATATTGGTGTGCCCCACTTCCGAATTGCCCATTTGCCCTGTAGGCAGGCCGACATCAGGACCATGGGTGATCAGCCGTGCCTGCGGACCTTTGGCCATAATCGCATCAAAGGTCGGCGTCTCTGCCAGATGCGGCGCGTTGGCGGCACCGCCTTCGGCGCTGCCCCAGCCATCCAGAATGCAAAGAACAACAGGTTTGGGTGTACTCATGAATTTGCTCCGGCGCTGTCTAGGCCCTTTCAGGGCTCAAATCTTTGGTTAGCTGCCTTCTACAGAGTTGCGCGCGGATGGGGAACCTCCTTCGCGCCACGCACTGGCCCCTCTTTCATCTTTTCCCAAATACTTAATCCCCCGCGCCCGGCGTGCCCGGTTCCTCAGCGTTCTGCGGGCTCAGCAAAGGGCGTAACAAAGCGACAGGATGCGCCTTGAGGCTCAGCCGCATGGCCACGTAATCCTCCACCACCTCCTCGCCCAGGGTCATCTTGGGCAGATGGGAGGCAGGTTCCGCAATCACCTCCCCCTCCATTTCGCGTTCAAACAGCGGCAGTGGGCGGCGTGCGGTAATAGCCTTGGCCGCCCACAGGGCCTCGCGCCGGGTCAGACCCAGCCCGGCAAAGGCATCCGCCTCTGCCAGACGCTCAATCACCGGAGGCAACAGCCCTGCCTTGCGCCAGACATCGCCTACCTCGTGATAACCATTGCCACGTGCCGCCGTCAGCCAGCTGGCGTCCTCGTCGCTCATCCCCTTGATCTGGCGGAACCCCAGCCGAAGCGCCAGCCCACCCCGTCCATCAGGCTCCATCACATTGTCCCAGTAGGAGTGGTTCACACAGATCGGGCGCACCTCCACCCCATGTTCACGGGCATCCCTGACGATCTGTGCAGGCGCATAAAATCCCATCGGCTGGGAATTCAAAAGTGCACAGGCGAAAATGCCCGGGTGGTGGCATTTGATCCAGGCCGACGCATAGACCAAAAGCGCAAAACTGGCCGCATGGCTTTCGGGAAACCCATAGGATCCAAAGCCCTCGATCTGGGAAAAACACCGTTCAGAGAATTCGGCGTCATAGCCGTTCCGGGCCATCCCCCGCAGGAACAGGCTGCGGAACTCGCCGACATTGCCGTGTTTTTTGAACGTCGCAAGAGAGCGGCGCAGCCGGTCCGCCTGTTCCGGCGTAAACCCCGCCCCCACCATGGCGATCTGCATGGCCTGTTCCTGAAACAACGGTACGCCCAATGTCTTGCCCAAGACTTCTCCCAGTTCATCGGAAGGGAAATCAACGCGTTCTTCGCCATTGCGGCGGCGAATATAGGGATGCACCATATCGCCCTGAATAGGGCCCGGACGGATGATCGCCACTTCGATCACCAGATCATAGAAATGACGAGGCCGCATCCGGGGTAGGAAATTCATCTGCGCCCGGCTTTCCACCTGAAAAACACCAATAGTGTCCGCCTTGCACAACATGTCATAAACCGCCGGAACTTCGGGCGGCAGAGTGGCCAAGGCGTAATCCAGCTGGTGATGTTGTCGCATAAGGTCAAAGGCTTTGCGGATACAGGTCAGCATGCCCAAGGACAGAACATCCACCTTGAGGATACCCAGTGCATCAATATCGTCCTTGTCCCAGCAAATGACCGTACGCCCTTCCATCGCGGCGTTTTCAATCGGCACCAGTTCATCCAGCCGTCCTTGCGTAATGATAAACCCGCCCACATGCTGGGACAGATGCCGGGGAAAGCCGATCAGCTCTTCCACCAGGGCCAAGGTCAGGCGCAGGCGACGGTCGTTGGGATCCAGTCCGATTTCCCGCAATCGCTCCTCGGTCACGGCACTGCTGGCGTAGAACCCCCACAATTGCGAGGCCATGGCGGCAATCGTATCCTCGCTGAGGCCCATAGCCCGGCCAACCTCACGAATGGCACGTTTGCCCCGGTAGTGGATCACTGTGGCACAGAGCCCCGCCCGTTCCCGGCCATAGCGCTGATAGATCCACTGGATCACCTCTTCGCGGCGTTCATGTTCAAAATCCACATCAATATCGGGCGGCTCATCACGCGCTTCACTGACAAAACGTTCAAAGACCATGGTTCCCATCTCAGGGCTGACAGAGGTCACCCCCAGGCAGAAACAGACCACGGAATTGGCCGCAGAACCGCGCCCCTGACACAGGATATCGCGGGAGCGGGCGAAATCGACGATGTCGTGCACCGTCAGGAAATAGGATTCATATTGCAGCTTGGCGATCAGTGCGAGCTCATGCTCCAGCATCCCGCGCACCTTTGGGGGAGCGCCATCCGGGTAACGCCAGCGCAGGCCCTCCTCGGCCAGACGGCGCAGTCGTTGAGTTGGGGTCTCGCCCTCAGCCTCATCCGGGTAATCGTAACGCAGTTCTGCCAAAGAAAAGGTCAGCGTCGCAGCCAGAGCAACAGTGCGATGGACAGCCTCCTCGAACCCTTTGAACAGATGCAGCATTTCTGTACCTGACCGCAGGCGCCGCTCGCTGTTGGCCAATGCGGCACGGCCCAGCCGGTCCACGCGACGGCCCAGACGAATGGCCGAGAGCACATCCGCCAGCCGCCGCCTGCGCCCGTGATGCATCTGCGGTGAAGCGCTGGCAAGGGTCGGCACGCCCAGCTTGGCGGCCATCGCAGTCACCGCACGGAAATGCACCTGATCCGCCCCATCATAGCGCGGTGCCATCATCAAATGCATGCGCCCCCCAAAGCGGCGCGTCAACGCGGCCATATGTGGCCCCCACCCGCCCGCGCCGCCCGGCATATGTTCCACCTGTGGCAACAGAATCAGGTGGAGATCTTCGGCGTATTCCAGAAGGTCTTTAAGGTGGAGAAGACAGCTGCCCTTTACTGCACGCCCCCGCCCCAATGACAAAAGCCGCGAAAGGTTGCCCCACCCCCGACGCGTTTGCGGCAAAGCAATCACGGGTGGCGCATCAGTGAAACGCAACTGAGCCGCCGGAATCAGCCGCGGGATTGCATAGATCGGAAAGCTCTCGGCTGGGGGGGGCACATGGTCAGGCCGCGGCGGTCCAATTGCGCTATGTCTGCGGTCCCAATCCTGCCGCTCCCGCACCCGGCGGGCGATATCCGCGGCCTCTGTATGGGCCCTCACAATACCGGCCACGGAATTGACATCCGCAATCGCCAGCGCCTCAACCCCGATGGTGAGCGCACGGGTGATATATTCCTCCGGATGTGATGCCCCGGTCAGGAAGGTGAAATTGGACAGGCAGGCGAATTCGACAAAGACAGCAGACATAACGCGGGGCATTATATTCCCCTTTTGTTCTCATTGCGAGTCCACATATTACCAGCCCCCGCCGCGCAGCGCGCGGCGCCAGGCCCAACGGGAACGGTTGCTTTTCAAAGCAACCAGATCCGGGCGGGAGCACCTGTTTCTTAGCTGCGAGCAGAGATGAGATGCATCAGGGTTGCGCCGGTTTCGTAATATGCACTGCGGGCAAAGGGGAGCGTTTCACGGTGGTCCAGCTCCACCGCAACGGGCAGCTGCTCTTTATCCCCCGACAGCAATGCCTTAGCGGCACTGGTGCCAAATACTGTGCCCGGACCTATACCACGTCCAGAGTAGCCAAAGATTGCAAGCGCTTGGGGACCGAACTCCACAATTTTGGGGATGTGGTCACTGGTCATAGCGATCTGGCCACTCCAACAATGCTCAAACGGCTGATCGGCCAGGTCTGGGAACACCTGCGCCAATTTCCGACGTGCCCATTGACCGTGCACCAAACGTCCCGGACCATCCACATTACCCATCCCACCGAGTATCAGCCGACCCGCCTGATCCATCCGAAAGGACGACATCACCAGTGCCGTGTCCCAGCACCCTTCGCCTCCGGCAATGATCTTGTCCCGCTGCGCCTCGGACAAGGGTTTCGTTGCGAACTGGCTGTACGACACCGGGACGAAAGCGGGACGATAGGGACTTTCAATCCCGTTGAAATAGGCGTTCGTCGCCAGAAGCAGCGCCTTGGCCGTGACCTGTCCCTGATCCGTCCTGACCTGCCAGGCCTCCCCGATTCGCGTGATGTCCAAGACGGGTGAACCGGAAAAAAGCTGTGCGCCGACATGCTGCGCCGCCCGCGCAAGCCCCGTGCAGTAGGAAAGCGGCTGGACAGTACCCGCTCGCGGATCAAAAAGCGCCCCGTGATACTGGTTCGACCCGGTACGACGCACGGCCTCTGCACGATCCAGAAGTTGCAATGGCGCACCATATTGGTTGCCCTGGCGGAAGCGTTCTTCCAGATCGCGCAGACCAGCTGGGGAATGCGCCAGATGCAGGGTGCCTTTGCGTGTGGCTTCACACGCAATTCCATGACGGTCAATCAAGTCGAACACGCGCGCTGGGGCCTCGGACAGGACAGAGATCAGCTTTTCTCCCGCCTCTTGCCCCATTTGTTTGATCACAACACCCGGCGGCAACCAAAGGCCTGCGTTGACCAACCCCACATTGCGACCAGATCCGCCAAAGCCGATAGTTTCGGCTTCCAGAAGCGCCACGCTTGCTCCGGATGTCGCAGCCTCCAGAGCCGCAGCGCAGCCGGTGAAACCGCCACCAATGATCACAAGGTCAACGGAGAGATCACCTGACAGCGGTTCTGAATCGCAGGTTTCGCTGCGACTGGTCTGCCAGAGGTTTGTTTGCGGAAGCTGTGGCATGCGAAAATCGTCCAAATTCAATCTGCGGCATAGTTAGCCACAGAGATTTCGTAATGGGAATGCCGAATGCGCACGCTTTTATGTTTTCCCACGTCATATACAACGACCGGGAAGATTACATGCCTTTTTCAGGCATGCCGCACCTCACCATAGGTTTCGCTGCGAAACCTATGGCATTGTTTTAAATATTAAAAATAAGCAAACGTGGCGCGCGCAGATGGCGCAACGCTTAGGCCGCCGAAGACGTCAGCGCGAGGAAAACATCTTCCAGATCGGCCTCTTCGGTTTTGACGTCGCGGATCGAGATGCCCGCGGTGCGCACCGCTTCCAGCACGGTTTCGGCGGTTGTGATCTGGCTGCGATAACGCAGCACAACCGCGCCATCCCCGCGCAGCTCGGCTTCGATCCCGGCACCTTGCGGCAGGGTTTCGACCGGAGCCGCCGGATGCACCACCATCGCGCGCCCATCCAGACGCCCCAAAAGATTGGACGTGGTATCACGGGCAACAACTTCGCCCTGATTGATAATCGCAATCTCGTCGCACATCTCCTCGGCTTCCTCCAGATAGTGGGTGGTGAGGATGATGGTCATGCCCTGCTGGTTGAGTTTGCGCACATTGTCCCACAGCATCTGACGCAGCTCGATGTCCACGCCTGCAGTTGGTTCATCCAGAACCAGAATATTGGGCCGATGCACCAACGCTTTCCCCAACAGCAGCCTACGCCGCATGCCACCGGAAAGGGTGCGGGCATAGGCCTCGGCCTTATCCTCAAGCCCGATCATCTGGAGAATCTCATCGCTGCGACGGTCGGATTTGGGTACACCATAAAGACCCGCCTGCACCTCCAACGCGCCGCGCGGGGTGAAAAACGGATCCAGGTTCAGTTCCTGTGGCATCACCCCAATGGAAGCGCGTGACTGGCGGGGATTGGTGTCCTGATCGAATCCCCAGATCGACACCCGCCCGCTGGTTTTCAGGACCAACCCGGCCAAGATATTGATCAGCGTCGATTTTCCGGCACCGTTGGGACCCAGCAGCCCAAAGACCGAGCCGCGCGGAATGGACAGGTCAATGCCCTTTAGCGCGTGTTTCTCGGGCTGACCTTTACGCCCTTTGTAGGTTTTTCGCACTGCTTCCAAACGGATTGCATCTTCGCTCATCCCAACACTTGCCCCCGGTTTTGGCTTGGCTCATAAATGCGACTATCTGAAATTCGAGAGGACCGCCAGCGATGAGCATCGAAGCGCCTGAAACCAAGATCGTGGATAGCTACCGCGTCGCCTGCGACGGCAGCGAAGGCGCATTGGGCCATCCACGCGTCTATCTGCAGATCCCCACCGACGAGGGATTTGTTGAATGCCCCTATTGCGACTGCAAATACATCCACAAGGATTTTGCAGACAAAGCGGCCTGATCCGGGCCCAGCCAGTTCCGAACGCGCCCCAGTATCAAGGGCGCGTTTTTTTTGTGACCTGGTTTTTTGTGACTTGGGTATGTGCCCTCAGTTAGGCTTGTGCCGTCAGGGGGCGTTGTTCTTTTCCTCAGAACAACGGTCGCTTGGCACGGTCGAAAATCATTCAGCCCAGACCGTGTCTTCGAGAGGGACCATGGTATTGCCGCATTTCAATGTCGGGCGATGATTTTGATCTTCCAGGAAACCCAGCACATTATGGCCGGTCCAGGCCCGGATCATTCTGCCCTGACTGTCCTTGCCAACGCCGATCTTGGTGCCGTCTTGCTCATCCCGGCTATCATAGACCAGATGGAAACGGGAGCCATCCGCGCATTTCAGGCGCGCGCGCCCTTCGCCACGGATATCCGTGCCATCAATGCTGCTCCAATGGCCGGAACACTGCACGCCGGCGCTGGTACGCCCAAGGATAATGCCAACCCCGTCGCCCCGCGCCTGACCGTCAAAGTAAAGCCCCTCGTCTCCGATACAGGCCAGCACCCGCATACAGGCGCGCTCTCCCAGAACCGAGGTATCGCAGGGCGGCAAGCCAGCCTGAAGGTCGGCGGTCAGGGTTGCCGCGGTAGCATCCGGTGAATGTATGTCCGTTGCATGGGCCGTCAGACCGGAAGAAACGGTCAGATGCAAAAGAGCGACTGGAAGAACAAAGCGGAACATGTCAGTAAACGATCAAAGAGGCTTGGAGAAGAATGACATGAGCAATACTGAATTCGGCAAGGGCTGTCACCTGCATCTTATCGATGGTTCTGCATTCATTTTCCGGGCCTATCACGCGCTTCCTCCGCTGACGCGCAAATCCGATGGGTTGCCGATTGGCGCGGTTTCCGGATTTTGCAACATGCTGCAGCGGTATGTCGAGGGGAACACAGGACCAGATGCCCCCACACACGCAGCTGTTATCTTTGACCATTCGGGCAAAAGCTTTCGCAACGAGCTTTATGATCTGTACAAGGCCAATCGGCCGCCCGCACCCGAGGACCTGAAGCCACAGTTTCCTCTGACCCGCGTTGCCACCCGCGCCTTTAACATCGCCTGCAAGGAGATTGAGGGCTTTGAGGCGGATGACATTATCGCGACACTGGCCTGTCAGGCCCGCGCCGCAGGAGGCCGCTGCACCATCATCAGCTCGGACAAGGATCTGATGCAGCTGGTGGGCGACGGTGTTGAAATGCTCGACGCGATGAAGAACAAGCGTATTGACCGGGACGGTGTGGCTGAGAAATTCGGAGTTGGTCCAGAACGTGTTGTAGACGTGCAGGCGCTGGCAGGCGACAGTGTGGACAACGTCCCAGGCGCCCCGGGCATCGGGATCAAGACCGCCGCTTTGCTGATCAACGAATTTGGCTCGCTCGAAGAGCTGCTGGACCGAGCCGAGGAAATCAAACAGCCCAAGCGCCGCCAGACCCTGATTGAGAAACGCGACCAGATTGAACTGTCAAAGAGACTGGTACAGCTTGACTGTGAGATGGAGCTGGATTTCACGCTGGAGGATCTGGAGGTGAAGGAGCCTGAGGCGGATGTGCTGTTGGGCTTTTTGGCGGAGATGGAATTCCGCACCTTGTCGAAACGAATGGCGGACCAATTGGGCAGAGAGGCCCCGGATATCCCAGAAGCCCCAGCAGCGGCTGCAGCAGTTGCGGCACCGGAAGCGGTTCCCTTTGATGCCACGAAATATGAATGCGTGCGTGACGCTGCGGCTTTGCAAGGATGGATCGACCAGATCCGTGAACGCGGATGGGTGGCGGTGGATACCGAAACCACGGGACTCAATGAAATGCTGGTGGATCTGGTTGGTATCTCGCTCTGCGTCGAGGCTGGGTCTGCCTGCTATATTCCACTGGCCCACAAGGCGGGTGGAGACGACCTGTTTGGTGGCGAAGGGCTGGCCGAGGGGCAGATGCCGTTGGAAGAGGCGCTGGAAATGCTCAAGCCTGTTCTGGAAGATCCGGCAATTCTGAAAATCGGCCAGAACATCAAATACGACAACAAGATCTTCAACCGTTACGGCGTCAACGTCGCCCCGATCGATGACACGATGTTGATGTCCTATGCGCTGCACGGTGGCGAACATGGACACGGGATGGACACACTGTCCGAACGTTATCTGGATCACACACCGATCCCGATCAAACCTTTGCTGGGAGCCGGTAAATCCGCCATTACCTTTGACAAGGTGGCAATTGATGAAGCCACCGCCTATGCCGCAGAGGATGCGGATATCACCCTGCGTCTGTGGCAACGGTTCAAACCCAAATTACATCAGCGTCAGGTCACCACAGTCTATGAGACGCTGGAGAGGCCACTCGTGCCAGTGTTGGCCGAAATGGAGATGCATGGGATCAAGGTCGACCGCGACACATTGAGCCGCATGTCCAATACGTTTGCGCAGAAGATGGCGGAGCTCGAGGCCGAGATTCATGAGCTGGCCGGAGAGAGTTTCAACGTGGGTTCTCCGGCGCAGTTAGGGGAGATCCTGTTTGACAAAATGTCCCTGCCCGGCGGCAAACGCGGCAAGAACGGCAAATACTCCACCGGAGCGGACATCCTGGAAGATCTCGCGACCGAGCATGATCTGCCGGGTAAAATTCTGGATTGGCGGCAATTGTCGAAACTGAAATCGACCTATACCGACGCTTTGCAGGATCATATCAATCCGGATACCGGTCGGGTGCATACCTCCTATCTGCAGACCGGGGCAAATACCGGCCGTATGGCATCCAGCGATCCAAACCTACAGAACATCCCTGTACGGTCTGAAGAAGGCCGCCGCATTCGCGAGGCGTTTGTGGCAGAGCCAGGGAACGTGCTCTTGTCGCTCGACTACTCTCAGATCGAGCTGCGTATTCTGGCCCATGTGGCCGGAATTGATGCGCTCAAGGCGGCCTTTGCGGCGGGCCAGGACATTCACGCGATGACCGCGAGTGAGATGTTTGACGTACCACTGGATGAGATGACGCCAGACATTCGGCGGCAGGCAAAAGCCATCAACTTTGGCGTGATCTACGGGATTTCCGGCTTTGGCCTTGCCCGAAACCTGCGCATCCCTCGCAAAGAAGCGCAAGGCTTTATCGACCGCTACTTTGAACGCTTCCCAGGCATTCGCCGTTACATGGATGAAACGGTGGAGTTCGCAAAGGAGCACGGCTACGTGCAGACGCTGTTTGGGCGCAAAATACACACGCCCGAGATCGCCGCCAAAGGGCCCAAGGCAGGCTTTGCCAAACGGGCGGCCATCAATGCGCCAATACAAGGCACGGCGGCGGACGTGATCCGCAGAGCCATGATCCGGATGCCAGCGGCCATTGCGCATCTGCCGGCACGTATGCTGTTGCAAGTTCATGACGAACTGCTGTTCGAAGTGCCCGAAGCCGCTGTAGAAGAGACCATTGCAGTCGCCAAAGCAACCATGGAAGGCGCTGCTGATCCAGCCGTGCATCTGGACGTGAAGCTTGTGGTGGAAGCAGGCCGTGGACAAAACTGGGCCGAAGCTCACTAGGCCGGTTTCCAACGCCCCTTAGGTGGGGCTCCCGCCTACTCTCCCCATCTCCTGACGGAGTTGGGGGTCACGGTTGGGCCTGGCGCCGCGCAGACGCGCGGCGCGGCGGTGGCCCGCATAGACCGGTGAAACCAAACGCAACCGCGCCGGGCGTCTGCCCGGCGCCAGGCCCAACGGGAGCAGATTTTATCTAAAATCAGCGACGGGCGGGAGTACTTCCCTAATGCGTCTCACGCAGAAGTTTCAGGGTCTCGAACCAATTTAGCAACTACGCGCCGCACAAATGGGGCAACAACCAGAACTACGCAAAAGGCGACAGGCCAAGCAAAACCCCAAGCTCCGAGCCAAGCCGTCAGGGTTTCTTCCCCAAACCCAACGGTCTTAACGCTCGCCACCAAGGTAACGATGCAGGACATAATCCCGGACAGAAAAAATCCAAAGAGGATCGGGGCGAAACGCGCAGGAAACATATGAACTCCGAAATATGTTATATGCCCTAAATAGTCACAATCCCATTCCAAACAATAGGAAAGATCCGGTCAAATTTTCATCAGCGCATCCAGTGCAGAGAGTCTGCAGTCCGCGCAGTCGTTGGGGTATATTCGGCACTGATCCAGCCAGCATACCCACTCGCATCGATAGCGACAAAAAGTTCTTCAAAATCAATAGGACCTGTGCCCGGTTCAATCCGTCCGGGCGCGGCGCCGATCTGTATATGAACCACGCGCGCGGAGAATTCTCGCCATACTGCAATCGCATCGCCATGGATCATCTGCGCGTGATAGGCGTCATATTGCAGGCCAACATTGGGCCGATCAACCGCATCCAATATCTCAATGGCCAGCCCGTATTCCTCCAGAAAGTAGCCGGGCTGATCGCCGCTGTTGAGAGGCTCAATCGTGAACTGCTGTGCAGGCGCAAGGTCGGCGGCAAATTGAAGGTTTCGGACAAAACAGGCACGCGCTTCAGGCCCTCGCGCATAGCCGGCCATCACGTGGATCATCTTGGGGCGTAGCGCATCCGCATAGCGCATCACCCGTTTGATATCGCGTTTAAAGCGCTCCTCCATCTCCGGCATGGCCGCATAGCCGGGGCGCCCGCCGGTGTAATTCGGTGGTGGCGCGTTGATCAGCAGAAGTTCCAAACCGTTCGCCAGCAAAGCCCGCTGGGTATCCTTGGCCGCAACCTCATAAGGGAACAAAATCTCCACCGCTTCGAACCCGGCATCAGCCGCTGCAGAAAAACGCTCCAGATAGGGTAGCTCGGTAAAGAGCATCGACAGATTGGCGGCAAAGCGTGGCATCGGCGTCCTGCTGGGTCGTTGTTGGCAAGCGTGGTGTAGTCGCAGCCTAAGGGAGCGCCAAGGCTGCGAAAACCCGGAATTTATCGCAAAATTTCACAATAACGGCAGAGTGCCTAGGTCTGCTCAGTCGACTGGGATGCCCGCAAGGCCGGGAGGCCAACGCCTGTACTTTCAAACCCTCCGTCCGAAGCAATGATCTGCCCGGTGACATAGCTTGCCTTCTCGGAGCAGAGGAAACAGATTACCTCGGCAATCTCATTCTCGGTCCCGTAGCGGTTCAAGGGGATCGCATCATGATAGGCGTTAATGATCTCTTGTGAATGCACCGCCATCGCCAATTTGGTGCGCACCGGCCCCGGGCAGACGCAGTTGGCTCGGATCCCGTATTCACCAAGCTCTGCGGCCTGTTGTTTTGTAAACTGGATTACCGCAGCTTTGGACGTGCCATAAGCCAGACGCAAGGTGCTGGCCCGCAGACCGGAAATAGAGGCGATATTGACGATGGCCCCTTGTGTCTTTTTAAGCGCGGGCAGCACTGCCTGGCTGACAAGGAAAACACCATCCAGATTGGTCTCCATCACGCGGCGCCACCTGGTAAAATCATGCTCTTCAATCGGACCGAAATCAGCAACTCCGGCATTGTTGATCAAAGCGTCTACCCTGCCAAAAGCGTCCAAAATAGCGGCGACCATCGCGGCGACCTGTTCCGGGATGGAGACGTCAAATTCAAACGGCACACCTCCTGCAAGGCCTTCTGCAGCGGTTTTAAGCTCAGCCCCGTCTCGGTCGACCATGGCAACCTGCCAGCCTTGCTCCAGAAACAGTTTGGTGGTTGCCAAGCCAATGCCACGGGCCGCCCCGGTGACGACGGCGATTTTCTGGGTCATATTATATCCTCCCCTGCGTCATAGACGCGTCTTCCAAGTCGTGAATTTCCCGGCAACTCTGAGGGTCGGACAGCAGTTTTTCAATCTGCCTTACGGGATGTGCCGTAGGGGAACTTCACCTCTCGGCACCGCCTAGTTCAATTCATCTGACGGGATTACCGGGAAGAACTGCCCGCCCGACCACAGACCGAACCATCCGTCATGATGAACACCAAGCTCCACCAAACGATAAAAGCTCTTGCGGTCAATCAGTGCTTCGAGATCGGCGCGGATCAAAACGTAGGGCGAAGGCTCTCCGGTTTTGGGGTCACGCTCTACCCGGATCGGATGCGCGGATCCGGCGCTTGCTTGATCGCCCACATGCGTCGTGAACGTTAGGGTTTGCGACTCACCTTCGCCGGACACATCGAAATCAACCGCCACAAATGGCGCGTCATCGACCGTGATGCCGACTTTTTCAACGGGTGTGACCAAAAAATATTTTTCATCTTCCCGCTTTAGAATCGAGGAAAAGAGCTTCACCAGCTCAAACCGCCCGATTGGTGTTCCAAGGTAGAACCAGGTGCCGTCACGGGCGATACGCATGTCCAAATCGCCACAAAAGGGCGGATTCCAAAGATGCACAGGCGGCAGGCTTTTGCCTTTGATGGCCGCTTTTGCGGCGGCAGCCAGCCCATCTGCCGAGGGCGTCACAGTTTTTTGTCCACTCATTGCTTTTGCCATTTCCAAGAAGCGCGATAGAGTAACAGTGTATAGGCCGTACAAAGGGAAAGCTATGTCCGAACCCGACGAATTGTTGACGGAAATCGAGACTTTGGAAGCAAAGTTGCAGGAGGCACGGGCGTCAATCACACGCCGGTTCATCGGGCAAGAGCGCGTCGTAGACCTGACATTGGCCACATTGCTGTGTGGGGGTCACGGGTTGTTGATCGGCCTTCCGGGACTTGGAAAAACGCGACTGGTGGAGACCCTGTCGACAGTTATGGGGCTGAACGGAAACCGCATTCAGTTCACACCCGATCTGATGCCTGCTGATATTCTGGGGTCCGAGGTTCTGGATACCACGGACGACGGCAGCCGGGCGTTCCGGTTCATTCAGGGGCCGATTTTCTGCCAGCTTTTGATGGCAGATGAGATCAACCGGGCGAGCCCGCGGACGCAATCGGCTCTGCTACAAGCGATGCAAGAGCGTGAGGTAACCGTTGCTGGTGAAACCCGATCGCTTGGCACGCCTTTTCACGTGCTGGCCACCCAGAACCCGATTGAACAGGAAGGCACCTACCCGCTGCCCGAGGCACAATTGGACCGGTTCCTGTTTCAGATCGACGTACCCTATCCGGATCGGAAGACCGAGCGGGAGATTCTGCTGGCGACCACAGGCACCGAAGAGGCCGAGGCCACCGCTGTGTTCACCACCCATGAGCTGATGGCGGCGCAGGTTCTGCTGCGGCGGATGCCAGTTGGCGATTCTGTTGTTGAGCTGATCCTGGATCTGGTGCGGGCCTTCCGCCCCAATGTCCAGGATGTGGCTGACAAGGTACGGGACACCGTGGCCTGGGGTCCTGGCCCCCGTGCGGCGCAGGCCTTGATGCTGGCGGTTCGCGCGCGCGCCCTTTTGCAGGGGCGTCTGGCCCCCGATGCAGAAGACGTGATCGACATGGCCCTTCCCGTGCTCAGCCACCGGATGCAGCTGACCTTTGCTGCACGGGCGCGCGGGGACAGCCTCACGGAGCTGATCCAGACCATTGCCGCCGAGGTCCAGGAGCAGCCGCGAACAGGTGCGGCGGCGTGAGCCTCTCCCCCGCCCCAATCGGAGTTTTACGCCAACGCGCTGAAGAAGAAGCCAGCGCTTTGCCGCCCCTTCTGGTGCAGGCAGAACATCTGGCAGGGTCAATCCTGCTGGGAGAACACGGGCGTCGCCGGTCGGGCATGGGAGATGACTTCTGGCAATATCGCCCGCTGCAACAGGGGGACAGTCGGCGCATGATCGACCACCGTCGGTCCGCCAAAGGGGATCAGCAATTCGTACGCGAAAGGGAGTGGCAGATCGCACAGACCGTGCATCTGTGGTGCGACCTTGGCGCCTCGATGCGGTTTGGATCGGATGATCAGCACCCGCAGAAAATTGATCGTGCGCGGGTGCTTGCACTCGCCTCGGCCATTCTGATGATCCGCGCAGGAGAACGCGTCGGACTGACCGGGGGTGTGCTGCCGCCGCGGCGCGGCAATACGCAGGTGTTGCGATTGACCGAACTGCTCAGCCGTGACGAACAGACCGATTATGCCCCCCCTGAACATCGCGCCATGGTGCCCCACGCGCGGGCATTGTTTATCTCTGATTTTCTTGGCCCCTTTGATGAGCTGCAGCTGGCCCTGACCAAGGCCGCAGATCGCGGGGTGCGCGGTGTTTTATTGCAGGTTCTGGATCCGGTCGAAGAAACCTTTCCCTTTGTCGGGCGCACACGGTTCCAAAGCGTATCTGGCGGGTTGGAACATGAAACACTGAAGGCCTCTGCGCTGAGGGACCGCTATATCGAACGGCTGGCAGAGCGGCGTGACCTTCTGGACCGGCTGTGTCGGGATGCAGGCTGGCGCATGGGCATTCACCACACCGGAGAAAGCGCGCAAGCCGGGTTGATGTGGATCTATCACGCATTGCAAAGGAGCCCGGCATGAATGTGATTGCGGGCATCGGGTTTACCGCGCCCTGGCTGCTGCTGGGGCTCGTGGTGCTGCCGGTTCTGTGGCTGCTGTTGCGCGCGGTGCCGCCGGCCCCGGTCAAACGCTTGTTCCCTGCAGTGACATTGCTGTTGGAGCTCAGAGATGACGACAGTCAGACAGACCGCACCCCATGGTGGCTGTTGCTATTGCGGATGCTGGCGGTGGCCGCAGTGATTGTCGGGCTGGCCGGGCCTGTTTTGAACCCACAGGAGCGGTCAACTGGATCAGGTCCGCTGTTGATGGTTCTGGATGCCGGCTGGGCTGGTGCGCGCCACTGGAACGCCTTGGAGCGGCAGCTGGTAAATGATCTGACCGAAGCCGGGCGGACAGGCCGACCCGTTGGAATCCTGCGTTTGACACAGCCTGCCCCCTTGCAATTTCAAGCAGCCGATGTCTGGGCACAACAAGTCCCTGGGTTAGAGCCGGAAGCCTGGGCAGCCAATGGTGTCACGATTGAGAATAGCCTGCGCCATGTGCTGGCCATCGAAGGCGGTTTTGACACGGTTTGGTACAGCGACGGGCTGGCGGTTGACGGTCAGGACGCCTTGTTGGAAACCCTGGAACAACGCGGGACGGTGACCGTTGTGGCTCCGCCAACGCCGGTTGTAGCCTTACGCCCGCCTGTTTTTGCCGATGGGGCAATCGAACTGAGTGCCACGCGTATCGACAGTAGTGCGCCGCAGTCGTTGACGGTCCTGGCACAAGGCAAGGATCCCGCCGGGACATTGCGCACCTTGGCCACGGCGACAATTGATATGGAACCTGGAGAAAGCGACGGCACAACGCGTCTTTCGTTACCATCTGAGCTGCGGGGACGTTTGCAGTGGTTTACCTTGCAATCTGTGAGATCTGCAGGTGCGGTTGCGCTCACGGATGACAGCCTGCGCCGCCGCGAAGTAGCACTGATTGGTTCAGTCAGCGGCAATGAAGGGCTCGCCTTGTTATCGCCGCTGCACTACCTGCGCAAAGCGCTGGTGGAAACCACGGATTTGCTGGAAGGGAGCCTGAGCGATCTGTTGCCGGCCAATCCGGATGTCATTGTATTGGCCGATGTGGCACGTCTTCCCAACAGCCAGGAAACTGAATTGGTTGAATGGGTTGAAAATGGTGGTCTCCTGCTGCGTTTTGCCGGTCCCCGACTGGCCGCAAGCGATACGGCACGCGGCGATGAACATCCGCTGATGCCAGTCAGGCTGCGTGTGGGCGGCCGTAGCCTTGGCGGCGCGATGAGCTGGGGCGCACCCAAAACGCTTGCGCCCTTTGCCGAGAACTCGCCGTTTTACGGTTTGTCTATCCCGGATGAAGTCACTGTCACCTCTCAAGTTGTGGCGCAACCGGATCCTGATCTGGCACAGCGCGTGATTGCCGAACTTGGTGATGGAACCCCGTTGGTCACACGTAAACCGTTGGGACAAGGGCAAATCGTCCTGTTCCATGTCACCGCCAATGCAGAATGGAGCAGCCTGCCCCTGTCGGGCTTGTTTGTAGAAATGCTGGAGCGTCTGGCCGTGTCGAGCGCCCATACCAGCACAAACGGCGCCGAGCTTGAAGGAACAGTCTGGAGCCCGGTGCAGGTGCTGGATGGCTTTGGACAGATCCGTGATGCCAGCACCCTGCCGGGCGTCGCAGGACCAGATTTGATCACCGCCCCTTTGGGACCTGAATTACAGCCCGGTGTGTATACCAGCAATGGCCGCAGTCTGGCGCGCAATGTTCTTGATGGGGAACAGGTTCTGCGCGCACCGGTTTGGCCCGCCTCTGTCGCATTGCGTGGTTTTGAGCAAGCGAAAGAACGTGTGCTGGGAGGGTGGTTCCTTGCCGCTGCGCTATTGGCGCTGGCGCTTGACGCTGTGGCGACACTGGCCGTTTCCGGCCTTTTGCGCCTGGGTCGTGCGGCCACGGTTGTTCTGGCGTGTCTCTGTGCGGTTGCTGCGGAGCAAGGTCAGGCTCAGGAGACGGACAACCCAACCGCGCTCGCATCCGAAGTGACGCTGGGCTACGTGCTGACCGGTGATGCGCAGCTGGATCAATTGGCTCGTGACGGGCTGCGAGGTTTGAGCGATGTGCTGTATTTCCGCACCTCCGTCGAACCTGCAAACCCGGCTGGTGTCGACGTGGAAAAGGATGAGCTGGCATTTTATCCACTTCTCTACTGGCCAATATCGACAACGCAGCCGCTGCCCTCTGCCGAAGCATACGAGAAACTGAACGCATATCTCCGGTCCGGTGGCATGATCCTGTTTGACACCCGGGATGCGGATCTGGCGCGGGTCGGGGCCACTAGTGACACTGCACGGTATCTGCAACGCCTTGCGCGTCCTCTGGACATTCCCCCGCTGGAACCGGTGCCACAAGACCATGTTCTGACCCGTGCCTTCTACCTGCTACAGGATTTCCCCGGACGTCAGCGCGGCGCGCCAGTCTGGGTCGAAGCCGCTCCGCCGGATGCAGAACAGATCGAAGGCCTGCCCTTCCGGAACCTCAATGACGGGGTGAGCCCGGTTGTGATTGGCGGCAATGACTGGGCCTCGGCCTGGGCGGTGGATGAAAACGGACGCGCGCGCTTGCCCGTGGGGCGCGGATTTGCCGGTGAGCGCCAGCGAGAACTGGCCTTCCGGTTTGGCGTGAACCTTGTCATGCATGTTCTGACAGGTAATTACAAATCCGATCAGGTCCATGTACCAGCGCTTCTGGACCGGCTGGGGCAATAGGAGCAGAGATGAACCAAACAATTCTGTTCGACCCTTTGCTGCCCTGGCCTGTGATCTGGGTGCTTGTCGCGCTCAGTGCCGCAGTGCTGGCGCTTGCGACATTGAAACGATTGTCCGGATGGGCCTTGCGCGGCGGGGCCGCGGCGGTTTTGGCGCTTGCTCTGGCCGGGCCTGTTTCCCAGACCGAAGACCGCGCGCCACTGGACGACATTGTTCTGGTGGTCAGCGACCAAAGTGCCAGCCAGCATTTGTCTGATCGCAGCAACCAAAGCCTAACGGCCCTGGAGCACATTCGCGCCGCTGCTGCCAACCGTCCCAATACAGAACTGCGCGAAGTGACATTGGGCGATGGACTGGATGACGCGGGCACCGAGCTGATCACCGCCATAACCGAGGCCCTGGCAAATGAACCCAATGGGCGCGTCGCCGGGATCATCGCGATTTCGGATGGCCAGGTTCACGATCTGGACACTCTTCCTGAATTACCCGCACCGCTGCACCTGCTGCGAACCGGGCATAGCACCGATTGGGACCGTCGGCTGGTGGTGCAGAAAGCGCCCAGTTTTGCGATCATCGGCGAGCCCGTCACCCTGACACTGCGGATCGAAGACCAGGGCGCAGCACCGGACACCGGCGGTGTGGCCCCGCTTGGCATATCAATCGACGGAGACGAGCCGCAGCAGTTTACCCTGCCCATTGGCGTCGATTTTGAACTGCCGCTATCGCTCCCCCATGGCGGGCGAAATGTCATCCAGTTTACCGTTCCAACCGCTCCGGGTGAATTGACGGATCGCAACAATACGGCTTTGGTTCAGATCAACGGCGTACGGGACCGGTTGCGTGTTCTACTGGTTTCAGGTGAGCCTCATCCTGGCGGGCGGACCTGGCGCAATCTGTTGAAATCAGACAGCGCGGTTGACCTCGTGCATTTCACCATTTTGCGCCCACCCGAAAAGCAGGACGGTGTTCCGGTCGAGGAATTGTCGCTGATTGCCTTCCCCACGCGTGAGCTGTTTCTGGAGAAGATCGATGATTTCGACCTGATCATCTTTGACCGCTACAAGCGTCGGGGAATTCTGCCTTCGGTCTATTTGGACAATGTCGCCAATTACGTACGCAGAGGCGGAGCGGTTCTTGTGGCAGCGGGGCCCGACTTTGCCAGTGCCGACAGTATCTATCGCTCACCCTTGGCGCGGGTGCTGCCCGCCCAGCCAACCGCGCGGGTGATAGAACGCCCGTTCCGGCCCAAGGTATCCGAGCTTGGTGCGCGTCACCCGGTGACCGCTGACCTTGAAGGGGTTGCGGACTGGGGCCGCTGGCTGCGCCAGATTGAACTGAATGCACCCGAAGGCAATGTTCTGATGAACGGCGTGGACGACCGTCCGCTTTTGGTGCTGAACCGGGTGGAAGAGGGGCGTGTGGCGCTTCTGGCATCGGATCACGCCTGGTTGTGGAGCCGCGGGTACGAGGGTGGTGGCCCGCAGCTCGAATTGCTACGCCGGTTGGCCCATTGGATGATGAAGGAGCCGGATCTTGAGGAAGACATGCTCTGGGCAGAGGCAAACGGCCAGACCATGCGGATCCTGCGACGCAGTCTGGAAGACAGTATTGGCGACGTGACGGTCACTCATCCCGATGGGACAATCACCATCTTGAAAATGACCGAGGTATCGCCCGGGCAATGGGAAACCCGGTTTACCGGACCCGACATCGGTCTTTACCGATTGCAAGAAGGCGAGGAGGAGACCGTCATCGGCCTTGGACCCGCCGCACCGCGAGAGTTTGAGGAAACCATCGCAACCGGGGACGTGCTGGCTCCGCTTTTAGGCGCTTGGCAAGGTGGAGATGTGATAATTGAGAACGGTTTACCACGTTTACGCGATGTGCGTGCAGGTCGGCCTGCGGCAGGACGTGGTTGGATCGGTCTTACGCCGCGCAATGCCTATGAGACTTTGTCCGTACGCCAGCACCCCTTGCTACCGGGCTGGCTGCTGTTGATGATGAGCGGCCTTCTGATTCTGGCGGCATGGTTGCGTGAAGGTCGGCGCGGGTAATCCTGCGGCGGGTCAGCGTAGCTGGATGTCCACGCGGTCACTGTTGCCAAGCCGATCGACAACCACGAGTTCTGAAAACCCATGGTCTGAAACTGGAATGTCGAATTCCCGCTGTTGCACCCGTGTCAGAACGGGACGCCCATCCTGAAGGACCGTAAATGGCGCTTCACCCCCTCGCAATTTCAACGTGAGAGTGTCAGAGGCCAAAAGCTGCGCACCGTTCGGAGGGAAGACCAATTGCAGATTGTCGGCAGCCGATTTGGCAGTGAAACGATCCTCAAACCGGCGCATCGGGAGCGGCAGTTCGGAGTTTGAAACCGTTAATGCAGCAGCTGGGGCGGACGGAAGCGGCGTGAATTCGGGCTTGAGCGCACCAAAACTCTGAAACAGCAACGGTGCCGCCAGATCGCCACCAAAGGCGCCCGGCACTGGGGTGCCATCCGCACGCCCCATCCAAACGCCGATAACATGCGCGCCATCCCAGCCAATCGCCCAGGCATCGCGGTGGCCATAGGATGTTCCGGTCTTATAGGCCAAACTTCCATGCCGGGCGCCGGGAGGTGGTTGCAGATCACGAAGAATGTCACCCAGGTACCAAGCCGACACTGCAGAGATCATACGCGCCTTTCGCGCCGGTGCTGTGCCCGCCAAGTAATGCAGTTCCGGCCCCTCCCCTCCGGCCGCAATGCCAGCATAGACCTGCACCAGATCTTGCAAGGTGATGCCAAGGCCGCCCAATGAAATGGCAAGCCCGGGGCGTCCATTCGGCACATGTGCTGTCGCGCCGCCACGCCGTAGCGCCTCCATCAACCTTGTGGGCCCAAGGTGGTCCAGCATCCGCACCACGGGTGTGTTCAGCGACTGCTGCAAGGCCTCACGCAGACGTATGTCCCCACGAAAGCGACCGTCAAAATTTTGCGGTGCGTATCCTTCGAAATTGACTGGGCCGTCGTGGATCAAGGTTTCGGGGTGGGCAAGACCACGATCAAAGGCCAGCCCATAGACCAGCGGTTTCAGGGTAGACCCCGGCGACCGCCGGGCAACGGTCATATCCACAAACCCCTGTCGGGCGCTTTGATAGGCTGGCGAGCCAACACTTGCCAGAACTTGACCCGATTGGTGATCTGCAACCACAATTGCGGCGGAGAGCTTGGTATCGTGATCGCGGACGGCACTGGTGGCCAAATCTTCCAAAGCCCGCTGAAGCCCCTTGTCAATTGTGAGCGCAATTCGCCCGGAATCCGGGTTCCGGGCAGTCATCCGATCCGCCAGATGCGGCGCAACCTTCGGGAAGGCGCGCATTCTGGATGGTATTGCCGCGGCGTCCAGAGCAGCCAATTGCTCCGCAGACAAAAGTCCAGCATCAGCCATCCGAGCCGCCACACGGGCCCGTGCCAGCCGGGCCGCATCTGGCGCTCGATCCGGGCGGCGTGTCTCAGGGGATTGCGGCAAGGCGACCAACAAGGCGGATTGGGCCGGTGTCAAACGGCGCGGCTCCTTGCCAAACCATGCGAGGCTGGCGGCGCGGATCCCTTCCAGATTGCCGCCATAGGGCGCATGAGTGAGGTAGAGCGTCAGGATGTCTTCCTTGCTCAGTCGCCGCTCCAAGGCCAAAGCCAACCGCATCTGACGCAGCTTGCCGCTCCAACGTCCGGTCGGGCCATCTTCCAACAGCCTTGCAACCTGCATTGTAAGGGTTGACCCACCTGATACCCTGCGCCCATTCCATATCGCCTGACCAACGGCGCGCAGGATTGCTTGCGGGTCGACGCCCGCATGACCGTAAAATCGCTTATCCTCATAGCGCAGAAGCATGTCGACAAAATCAGGATCGACCTCTGCCGTCGTCACCGAAAATCGCCAGATCCCATCGGCAACGGGGTAGGCGCGCAATAGCTCACCATGGCGATCGCGCACCTCAACCGATGTTTCCGCCAGAAGAGGCGGCAGGTTGGTCTCCTCGATCCATCGGTCCAATGCCATTACTGCCGACCAGAGGATCACGCCAACCAGACACGCCAGAATATGGCGGCGGTGCCTCATCGAATGGTCACACGTCCGGTTGAAGTATTTGCTCTATAGGCCGGGCGGTACATGTCCTCGACCGAGGCCGCGGGCAGATGGTACTCTCCCGGCGAAACCGCGCGCGCCACATAGGCCAAGGTTATCGGAGAGCTATCCCGACTGTCGACAGCCGCCAGAAACCGGTCACTGCGAAACTCCGTATGTTCGGCAGCTGACGGGTTAAGCCATTGTAAATCCTTCAAATCCCCACTGCGCAAGAGGTTCGGATTGTCGATCTCGATCCCTGCCGGAAGCGGGTCATTGATCATCAGGCGAGCCCCTTGGCTGGTCGACGGAACAACTGTAACAATCGTCACAAATCGGGTGCCGATTGCCAATGTATCCAATGAAAGAGGCAAACCTTCCATCGTGTAGTAGCTGCGGTCTATCCGATACCCGTAGCCGCCGGCTTCTGGCGGCAGCTTGGGCACACCGACTGTTGTCAGTGTCAGGTCAACAGTCTGCCCGGTTGCCGCGCTGATAACCTGCGCCTCCCCAGCTTCTCCTGCCCGCAACTGCACAAAGGGGCCGGTCACGTCTGATCCATTGACACGCAGTCCCGACGTCTCGGGGCGGTCGAGCAGTGCCTGCGCGGCCATCAACTGCCAGGCCGCCTCTTGTGAGGAGAGCCCATTTCCCTGGCTTAGGTCGCGACTGAGCGCATCGCTGCTGATCGCGGTTGACCCCGCCTCGGCCGCAAGCGCCAAAACAGCTGCGGTGTCGCGGTGGTAGGTGCCGAAATCCGCGCGCCAGACTGGCGTTTCGGAGCTACGCCCACCCAGCATGCGGCCCGCCCGGACAAAAAGCGCATCTGCACGGGTCTGATCACCATAGGTCGCAAGAGCAGCCGCAAGTTGTGCAACTGCCATCGGAGTTGCAAAGGCATCTGCCTTTACATCCGCATAATAGCGCAGGTCTCCCAAGGCAGCCGCCCCTTCGCGTGCCAGAACCAACAGTGAATAGGCAACCGCCTCACCGCCGTGATCGAAGTCTGCTGCATAGTTGACCCGGTTTTGCAGGTTATCCAATGCCTGTTCAAAGGCGCGCTCTGGCACGCTGTACCCTTGCGCGCGCGCACGAGACAGGAAATCCGTGACATAGGCACCCAGCCATTGCTCTCCGTTGCTGGCGTTCCAAAGACCGAACCCACCGGATCGCGTTTGCCGGGACAAGACCGTGTCGACGGCATCATTGACACGCGCCGAAAGATCCGGTTCCGTACCCAGGCCGGACATTTCGGCCACGGAGGACAGATACAACAACGGTAACGCACGGGACGTTACCTGTTCGGTGCAGCCATAGGGGTATCGATCCAGTTGAGACAAGAGCCCCGGCACATCAAACCGCGCTAGCGGGCCAGCCGAAAGCATGGCGTGCGCTGTGTTCGGTCGAAAATCAGTGAAGACATCGTCCGAGAATGCAAAATTGTCGCCCGCCGCCAAAGTGAAGCGGCGCGTGGTGGAGATAGCCGGATCATTGTCAACGACGGCCAATTGCAAGTCCTGAGTCAGCTCAACACCATCTGGCGTGGTCAGCGCGAGGGTAAGTGTTGTCAGGCCAACTGTATCGGATGCTGTGATGGGGATCTCCAGAACCTGTTTCTCCCCTTCATTGAGGGACAGCCTGTTTGGAACGTCGCCAAAAGTTACATCAGCCGAAGAGGAAGACAGGCCGAAGTCCATCCAGCCGCTGGGCCCGTCAGCATGGGTTACATCAACCAAAAGACGACTTGTGTCGCCGGGGGCCAGAAACTTTGGCAAGCTGGCATTTACAACAACCGGGTCACGGATAATCACCTCGGCCTCTGTCTGGCCCAAAGCGGATTTGCTCCAGGCCATGGCCATCAGGCGGACAGAGCCGTTGAAAGCCGGAACATCGAACGGGAAGGTCACCCAACCGTCAGATCCGACCTCAATGATCCCGGAGCTGCGCGCCATCAACTCTTGGGTTGGTGGAGGCGACTGCATTTTCATTCCGTTGCCCGCGTCTCCACCGGATCGCACCAGTCCAAGCGCACCGTTACCCGGATCAATCAGCCGACCGTAGAGATCGCGCAGCTCCATTCCCAAACGACGTTGACCGTAGTAATGCCCGCTGGGATCCGGCGTTTTGAACCCGGTGAGGTTCAAGATCCCCAGATCAACAGCCGCCATAGACACAAAGACCTGATCGCCCGGCGCTGCGCCTTCCACCTTGAGCCGGATATTTTGGGTGCTGCGCGGTTGCAGGATCTCAGGTGTTTCAAAGCTCAGCGCCAGCGATTGGCCAGGTTGGGATACGGTGGCGTGTACAATCCCAAGGGCACGGGTTGGTGTCTGATCAGACTTTTGGTCAAGGGGTTGAAGCACGGCCGCAGAGACATATGCTCCGCTGCCCCAGTCGGCCGTGACGTCCAACGGGATCACGGTTTCTCCCGGTTGAAGGGTCACCGCACGGCGTTCTATCAGAGTATTTGACAGCACCGAGACCAATGCTGTCCCGCCTGCCGGAGATACGATCCTTACTTTGGCGGTGTCACCAGGGGTAAAGCTATCCTTGTTCAGCGAGATCTCCAGCCGGTCCGGTGCGTCGCCAGCATCTGCGCCCGTGTACCATCCGGCATAGAAGTTTTGCGATGCGGACAGATACGCGCCATCCGTGCGTTCGACCACAAACTCATATTCCCCCCATTCAACCGGCAGATCCAGTTTAAGAGGATCGGTTCCCAAAGTCGCCTCGCCCTGGGCCACGCGGGTTCGGCGCGTTGTGGCTTCCCAGTTCCAATCCCCATGCAGCTGATACCACTGATACCGGGTCTCCACGCGGTTCAAAATCCAACGGACCGGCATCGGAGTTGGTGTCAGATCAGGGGACAACGCGATGAGGTCAAACCGTGCCGACGTCCCGTCCTGCACCACATCCTCAAAGCCCTTGCGAATGCCGATGATGGGCGTTGCCGGTCGGACGGGCAATGTCAGCACACGTTCCACAGGGCGGGCAGACCCGTCGCTGACACGTGTGACAATCGCGGCCTTCAGTGGACGGCCGTCACTTGGGGCATCCGGCAAGGTCACGGAAACAGTGGCCAGTCCTTCTGCATCTGTGATTTGCCCTGGAAGGCTGTTGCGGCGCAGACTCGCAGGTTCATCATGGCGGCCAAATCTATAGCCGGGCCAGGTCGGGACATCCGTGACGGCTGTCAGGGTCACTTCGCTTTCGACTTTGAGATCCGCACCCGGCGCACCAAACAGATAACGCGCATCTATTTCCATCTCTGAGGCCTCGTTGAGAGTCAGAGATGCGCTGTTGACGGTCTGCGTGAAATCAATTCGTTCTGGCAGGAAGTCCTCGACCAGCAGGCGCTTGGAGCTGAGGGGAGGGCCTTGGGGATCGGCCATGACGTCCAGTTGCCAGGTTCCACGCGGCGCGGACGGCGCAATGGGAAAGGCAAAGGCGTGACCGCCCATATGACCACTGTCCGAGATTTGGCGAGCGTATTCAACACCGTCTGGCCGCGTCAGCACGGCGATCAGGGGCAGGCCTTCAATGGCCTGCGCGCGGCCATCCCGTGCCAAAGCGGTTATGTGGATGGTTTCTCCCGCCCGGTAAGCGCCGCGTTCAGTTGCCAGGAAAACATCCACTGGTCCCGGCGCCGCACGCCCCTCCACTCCGCGATCAGACAGGTCAAAAGCGGGATCCTGAAGCGACAGAAACGCAAAATCCTCTGCCCCGGCGCGGGCCACAACCAAAGCCGGGGAAGCGCCATTTTGCCCTCGCGTTTTGCCAACGTCAAAACGTGCATAGCCGGTGTCATCCGTCGTTACGGTATCCAGCACGGCATTTGCGGAAGAAACAAGAGACACTTCTATGCCGCCGCGGGGGTGGGCATCGCCCAAACCCTGAACCTGAACGTGCAAGCCATCAGCACCCAACATGGTGGAGAGCCCCAGATCTGTCAGCACAAACCACTGGACCGCTGCCGGGCTGTCATAGGGATCCGCGCCCGGAATATGTGCTGACAGTGCATAGATACCAACAGGCTGATTATTCAGAGCCTCTTCCAAGGGCAGGCGGCTGGTGACCTCCTGGTTCAGATCCTGCTGGACTTCGGCACTGCCTTGCCAGACATCCTGCGCGACATCGGTAGAAAAATCCCGTTCTTCCCAATGGGACAAGGGACGGGCAAAATAGCCTTCCTGGAAACTGCGCAAAAGGTTCCGGTCGCTGATACGACGCAGGCGCAGGTCCAGTTGGGTCAGATTGACGGTCTCAACGGGCAATGCGGCGGTTCCTGAGCGGGCCAGCACATAGGCTCGTCCAGGGAAGCGCACCACAGGTTTGCGGTCCCGCACATAGTGGGTGAGTGTCACATCTTTGTTGAGCAGTTCACCGCTGGCTGCGGGCAGTCCACGACGCAGGGTGAACTCATAGCGTACGCCATGTTCGGCCCCGTCAATACACAGCTGTTGCCCATTGCTGCGCACCACAAGGTCAGAAGCGGGCAAGCGTACGAAGGGTTCGTAGTCCTGCGTCTCGCCCAACAGTTTTTCGCTGAAGCTCACACAGATCTCGGGCCGGGCACTGTCGCTTTGAACTGTGCTGTCGGTCACCCGGAAACCATATTTCCCAATCGCCTGATCCAGCAAATCCGCTGCGGCCTTACGCGGGGCAAGGCTTTGTGCCAAACGCAATGTCGGGATCATGTCACGCCCCCGATTGAGCGTCTCCAACACGCGAGCGACCTGCATCAATGCAGTTGCCTGACCGCCCTCGTCTTCCGAGCGAAGAAAACCATTAATCGCCGCAGACAGCGCGTTGTTGCGCCGACTTTCTTTTTCGCTGTACGATCCCGTGTCGTCCTTGCGCAGATAGCGCGCATATTCGACCCAAAGATCGGCCCGGTCAGTAAGCAAAATGGACTGCGCCATGGCATGTGCAGCTTCACCATTGCGCCCGGAACGCGCCAAACGGCGGGCCGTTTGCACCAGCGCCTCTAAGTTCTGATCCGGCCAGGAAACCCGCAACCCGAGGTCGCGCGCCAAGGCTTTGGCCGCCCTGATATCGGGTTTTGACAGGAAATCCAGCTGGGCGGCCCGGAGTTCGCCCTGTCGGACAACATTTGCGGAAACATTACGTTTCGCGACAGAAAACGCCCCATCATAAACCGACGAGGTTTCCATCACGGATTTGGGAAAACAGGCCTTTGAACCGCGATTAAAGACAAAACCTGCGCAATTGTCATCCCCGTCGCACAAACGTTGGCAGGTCTGCAGGTCAGTGTCAAAAAGCGGTTGGAGATCCGCACCATAGAAGTCGGTATTCTCGAATCCTTGATACCGAAAAGTCGGGATTGCGTCCTGCGCCGCAGCATATTGCGCTGTAAGAGGAAGGGTAACAGCCAGAAAACTGACAACAAGCAATCGCCGCATAAATCTCTCCTTCATTCCAGCGGAGGCTGGCACGTGCTTAACGCCATAGCAAGTATTTCTACCGTAACACCAGACATGACAGGGTCACATTTTGACCAAGGTCACATTGGTTTTTATCGCCTTCTGGCAAAGTTTTGGAGTTGCGCAGGGATGAGCCTTGCAAACCGGTTAGCAGAAGAACGGCGCGCAAGACTGGCCGCTGAGCGCTTGCTTGAGCTGAAGCAGGCGGAACTGACAGCTGCAAACCGCAAACTTGGGCGCCATGCTTTAGCGCTGACCAAACAAATTGGCGTCACCCAAGCAGAGGTTAAGACCGTCCGTTTCGAGAACGAGAAGGTCAAAAGCGATCTAACACAAGCCCACGAGAAAGTGGAACAGGCTGAACAACGGCTCTGGCACTCGATCCAAGCCTTCCAGGACGGGTTTGCCTTTTTTGACAATGACAGCAATCTGATTGGCGCCAATACTGCCTATTTGAACATTTTCGACGGGTTGGAAGAGGTCACACCAGGGATTTCCTACATCCGCATCCTTCAGCTATTGACTGACGAAGGATTGATCAACACGGGCGACATGCCGATGGGGGTCTGGCGCAAGATGATGACCGAGCGGTGGATGTCCGCCTCGCCTGAACCCGTAGTGGTACGGCTTTGGGATGACCGCTATCTGAAGCTGCTCGACCAGCGCGGCCACGGCGGAGATATGGTCAGTCTTGCGCTCGATATCACCACCACCGTTCAATATGAAGAAGAGCTGCGTACAGCACGCGAACGCGCGGAGGCGGCAAACAGGGCCAAATCGGCATTCTTGGCCAATATGAGCCATGAAATCCGAACGCCCATGAACGGCGTTGTGGGCATGGCAGAGCTTCTGGATGACACAGATCTTACCCCGGAACAAAGGCTCTACGCCAATACGATCAAAAACTCAGGCGAAGCCCTTCTGGTCATTATCAATGATGTTTTGGACTATTCCAAGATCGAGGCGGACAAGCTGGTCCTGCATCCAGAGCCTTTCAACCTGGAACAAAGTATTCACGAAGTGGCCACTCTGCTACAGCCATCGGCGCGTGACAAAGGCCTGTCAATCATGGTTGACTACGACCTGTTCCTGCCGTCCACCTTTGTCAGCGACCCGGGACGGATCCGGCAGATCCTGACAAATCTGGTGGGCAACGCGGTGAAGTTCACCACCAGCGGGCATGTGGCGCTGCGGGCAACCGGTGTTCCGACACCAGATGACAACAGCTGCGCCATCCATATCACCATCGAAGATACAGGCATCGGCATCCCCGAAGAAAAACAAGGGCATATCTTTGGGGAATTCAATCAGGTCGAAGACGAACGCAACCGAAAATTCGAAGGCACAGGGCTGGGTCTTGCCATAACCAAACGCCTGATCGAGCTGATGGGAGGCGAGATCTGGGTCGAAAGCGAAGAGGGCAAGGGATCCTGCTTTGGCTTCCGCCTTGTTCTTCCAATCTCCGAGCCCAAGACTGTGGCGGTGCCCAAACTGCCGGACACTTTGAAGCATGTTCTGATCATCGACGATCAGGACGCCAGCCGGGAAATTGTGGAAAAACAACTGCTTCAACTTGGCCTCGTGATCAACCGCGCGACAAACCGCGACGAAGCGCTGCACAGGCTGCAGTCCCGCGTCGATCTGGTGATTTGCGATTGCGATATGACGCAATCCGATGGTGTTACCTTGGCCAGGGAAATCCGGGCTGCGCACCCCCAGGTTCCCATGCTTGTGCTCAGCGCCTCCCCGAATGTTGTTGGCGACGAGGTTTTGCAAAACCTAGCCAATGCTGTGATAACCAAACCAGTGCCGCGTCTGGAGTTGTTCAAACAGCTCGCCGCAATCGGCAATGGGCAGCCATCTTCAGCAGCTGAACAGACCACGCCCTCCCCGGTCAACACGGTTTCGGTTGAAGTACAAAGCGGGGATGATCTGGCCCATGCAGCCGTTTCGGGAGCCGCCAAAATGCGGATCCTGGCCGCCGAAGACAACAAAACGAACCAGCTGGTATTCCGAAAGATGGTGAAAGAGCTGAACATTGACCTGCAGTTCGCCAACAATGGCGTCGAGGCGGTGCAGCAGTATCAGGACTTCAAACCAGACCTGATCTTTATGGATATTTCCATGCCGATCATGGACGGCAAGCAAGCCACAAGTGAAATTCGCCGGATAGAATCCACCACGGGGAAACATGTTCCAATTGTCGCACTGACAGCCCACGCAATGACCGGCGACAGCGAGGGAATCCTTGCCGCGGGACTCGATTTTTACCTCACCAAACCGCTGCGAAAGAACCTGATCCAAGAACGGATCGAGTTTCACCATCCAAAGACCACGCAGCCTTTGCGCGTTTAACCCTCGGCACGGCGCACAAAGACGGGCTTGTCAGGTTCAGACATCGCTGGTTGGTAGGCATAGCCGCCCGCGTCAAATTCCAACAGGCTTTGTGCTTCCTTCAGACGGTTTTGAATGATATACCGGGCCATCGCACCCCGGGCTCGTTTTGCATAAAAGCT
Source organism: Epibacterium sp. ABZ3_068 (assembly GCF_056159265.1). NCBI lineage: Bacteria > Pseudomonadati > Pseudomonadota > Alphaproteobacteria > Rhodobacterales > Roseobacteraceae > Epibacterium > Epibacterium sp. ABZ3_068. The sequence goes on along the minus strand of NZ_JBSWUV010000001.1, from coordinate 1,569,674 downwards.
GACGATTTTTGGGGTGCCCGCCTTGTCTTCCATGAAGACCGGTGTCACCACACGCAGGTTCAACGCATCCAGGTCAACCGCGCCAAAGTACTCCTGACTCGCACAATTGACCAGGACATTGCTTCCCGTCTCCTCAGCCTGCGCATTCAGCGCATCCGAGATCCGGCTTCCCCAGAATTCATACAGGTTTTTACCGTTGGGGTTCTTTAACCGGGATCCCATTTCCAACCGGTATGGCTGTATCCCATCCCGTGGCCGCAACACCCCGTAAAGACCGGACAGGATGCGGAAATGTCGCTGCGCCCAGTTCAATTCATCCTGATCAAGCGATGCAGCTTCCAACCCCTGATAGGTGTCTCCGGCAAATGCAAAAACAGCGTGGCGCAATTCCCTTTCATCAGGCTCAGGCGCAAAGCTGTGGAAACGGTCGTGGTTCAGCTGGGCGAGATTCTCACTGATGTGCATGAGTTTTTGCAAATCCGCGACACTCAAACCCCGAGCGACCTCTGCCAAAGCGATGGCCGCATCCTGAAACGCAGGCTTGGTCATGTCTCCGGCGCGTTCCGCCCAATCCAGCTTTTTGGCCGGTGATACAACTACCAACATCTCGGTTTATCCCTCTTTGATCCTTGGTCAGACCTAACCTGCGTCGCGCAAGACGTCCAGAAACGCCGCAGCGAAACGTTGCGCGCGACGCTCCCCCAGAAGTTTGTGCACGGCAAATTCATCGTTTGGGCGCAACTGCGCGACCTTTGCCAATATCGAAGCCGAACAGCTCAGTGGCTTGTCCAGGCCAGTTTCTCCTCGTGCCAGCCGTGCCTGCGCCTCCAAGAGCGCGTCATAGACATCCCCAACCCCGGAACTGGCAAGTTTACGACGTGCAGGGTGCATCTGTTCGGCTTCGCCAGTGATCACTGTCAAAAACGCGTCGCCATAACGGTCCAGTTTTTTGGCCCCTACCCCGTTAACTCGGGCCATCTCATCCAGAGACTGTGGACGTTTTTCAGCCATCTCAATCAACGTGCGGTCCGGGAATATCACATATGCCGGAACTTTTTGAACCTCGGCAAGCACGCGGCGTTTGGCTTTCAGCGCAGACAAGAGCGGCGCATCTTCTTCAGAGACCAGCGCTTTGACAGCCGGACGCCGAGTCGCCTTGGCAATAGTATCCCGGCGCAGATCTATCCCGGCCTGCCCCTTGAGGATCGGCAACGCCGCTTCGGTCATTCTCAGCGCTCCGTGGCGCTCCGGGTCGGGGCGCACCAGATCATGCCCCATCATCTGCCGAAACACGGCCTGCCATTCGCGCTTGTTGTATTCCTGACCACAGCCATAGACCGAAAGCTCATCATGGCGACGTTCGCGGATACGATCCGTTTTCTGGCCGGTCAGAATGTCGATCAGATGCCCGCTGCCATAGGTTTCTTCCGTACGCAGAATGGCCGACAGCGCCTTGCGCACGGCGGTAGTTCCGTCAAAAACCTCAACCGGCGCGTCACAAAGGTCACAATGGCCGCAAGGATCAACCGCTTCATCAAAATAGGACAAGAGGCTCTGGCGCCGACATTTCAAAGCCTCGGCCAGCCCCAACAGCGCATTGAGGCGCGCATGATCTGCAGTGCGCCGTTCGGGAGGGGCCAGCCCTTCGTCAATTTGCGACCGACGCAAACGAATGTCTTCCGCCCCATAAAGGGTCAGCGTCTCAGCCGGGGCGCCATCGCGACCGGCGCGGCCGATTTCCTGATAATAGGATTCGATTGATTTCGGCAGGTCTGCATGGGCCACCCAACGGATATCGGGCTTGTCGATGCCCATGCCAAAGGCCACGGTGGCCACCACAATCAACCCGTCTTCGCGGGCAAACCGGGTTTCCACAATACGGCGATCCTCGGCCTCCATCCCGCCGTGATAATGGCAGGCAGAATGTCCCGCTTCCCGTAAAGCCTGTGCAAGCCCCTCCGTCTTGGCTCGTGTTCCGCAATAAACAATGCCGGACTGCCCTTTGCGTGCGTCGGCAAAGTCCAGAATCTGGCGACGCGGGCCGTCTTTGGCTGCAAAAGCCAAGTGGATGTTAGGACGATCAAACCCCCGCAAGAAACTGCGCGGCGCCTCCCCGTCAAAGAGTTTTTGAACAATCTCTTCACGGGTTTCCTGATCCGCGGTTGCTGTAAAGGCTGCCAAAGGCACATCCAGCGCGCGGCGCAATTCCCCAATTCGCAAGTAGTCAGGGCGGAAATCATGGCCCCATTGGCTGACGCAATGGGCCTCGTCCACCGCGATCAGGCTGACGCCGATCCGTCGAAGCGTGCCCAGCGCCGCGCCCGAAGCCAGACGCTCCGGTGCCATATACAACAGCTTCAGCTGCCCCTGTTCGATGGCGTCCCAGACCGCTTCGGTCTCTTCTTCGGTATTGCCCGAGGTCAGCGCGCCTGCCGACACGCCCGCCTCCTGCAGGGCACGAACCTGATCACGCATAAGGGCAATCAGCGGTGAAATGACAACGGTAATGCCTTCCCGCATCAGCGCAGGAAGTTGAAAACACAATGACTTTCCGCCGCCCGTGGGCATGATGGCCAAAACGTTTTCACCATTGGCCACGGCCTCCACGATCTCCCCCTGACCGGGGCGAAAATCATCGAATCCAAAGATATCCCGCAAAAGCGGAGTGGCGCCTGTAGGGCCGGACATTCGGGCCTCGTGTTGTGAGAATTCTGCTCAGGTTTGAGCCACAATCTCACAAGGCGAATCGCGGTTCAAGGGTGCTCGACAGGCATTATGCGCCGCTATCAGCCAGCGAAACCGAATATCGTTGGCAAAATATATTGCCTCAGAGAGATTACAATCAGAAGCGCAACCAGAGGCGCAAGGTCAATCGGGTTGGTATTGGGCAATATACGCCGAAGCGGTTGATAAATTGGCTCCAACAACCGGTTTATGCCGTACCAAATCTGAGAGACCAATTGCTGATGCAGATTGAGGACCTGAAAATTTATGAGCCAGCTCATAATTATGTGCACAATCATGATTGTGTAAACTACGCCAAGCACAAGCTGCAGCGGCCCATAAATTGCCAACATCTGATGGTTTCCTCAATAACTCCATCCATCAGATAATCATGAGCATCTAATTGCGCAAGGTTTCCGCGAGGTCGCGGTTGACGACCGGTAAACTCATGGCATCACAGGCACAGGTTCATACAAGGAAAACGGCATGTATCCTGTTGTTCGCATGATCAAAGATCTGATTGTCGCCACTCGGCAACCGCCGCTTTCACTGCTGGATGAGCACCGATCAACCCATATCTGCTGGCCATGGGATCTGGATATCTGGCTGGAGCTGAACAACGGGCGGACCATGACGTTGTTTGACCTTGGACGCACGATGCTATCGCAACGGGTTGGTTTGATCCGCGTGCTACGCCAAAAACGATGGTCTGTCACAGTTGCTGGCACATCGGTTCGGTTTCGTAAGCGCATTCGCCTGTTTGAACGGATCGAGATGCGATCCGCCTGTGTCGGCTGGGACGACAAATTCATCTATGTCGAGCAGAGCATGTGGAAGGCAAATGGCGACTGCGCCAACCACGCGCTGCTTCGCACAGCCATAACGGACCACAATGGCATTGTCGCGCCCGACCGCCTGCTGGAGGCCTTGTGCGAAACTCTTTCACGCCCCGACCTGCCGAAATGGGTAGCAGCCTGGTGCAACGCAGAGTCAGAGCGCCCCTGGCCACCGAGAGTGACGCAATAGCCAGACAGGGTTGCCAGTCCGCCGCGCCAGGACCATAACAGCCCCAAGACCAACCTGAGGGCGGTGACATGAGTAAGATTTCTGCGCGCAAGCGCATTTGGGGTTGGTGGTTTTTTGACTGGGCCAGTCAGCCATATCACACATTGTTGATCACCTTTGTTTTCAGCCCCTTTTTTGCCGCCGTTGCGACTGATTACTTTATGGGGCTGGGCACCGAAACCGAGGCCGCTAAAGCGCAGGCACAGACATTATGGTCGGCCTGTATGACCCTGACCGGGCTGACGATTGGGCTGCTTGCCCCGTTTATCGGCGCAATGGCGGATGGGTCCGGGCGCAAACTGCCCTGGATCTTCGCTTTCTCAGGTCTCTATGTATTGGGCGCGTGCGGCCTTTGGTTCACCGATCCGGGTGGCAGCAACCTGTATCTGATGCTTGTCAGCTTTGGTCTGGGATTTATTGGCGCCGAATTTGCGGCGATCTTTGTGAACGCGCAACTGCCTTCGCTTGGAAAACGCGAGGATGTTGGAGCAATTTCAGGCTCTGGCTTTGCCTTTGGCTATCTAGGCGGCGTGATCTCCCTGTTCATTATGCTGTTGCTGTTTGTGGAAGAGAGCAATGGCAAGACATTGATCGGCCTCGACCCCATTCTGGGACTGGACGCATCTGCACGTGAGGGCACACGTGCCGTTGGCCCCATCGTGGCGCTGTGGTTTGCCCTCTTTATGATCCCCTATGCCATGTGGGTCAGAGAGAAGCCCCAAAGTGGACAACGTGTCAGCCCAAGCGCCGCAATTGCCAAGGTGATTGCTTCGATCAAAGCGCTGCGTCAGCGGAAAAGCCTCGCAGCATTTTTGGCCGGCTCTATGCTCTATCGCGATGCGCTGAACGGGCTTTATACGTTTGGTGGCGTCTATGCGCGACTGGTGCTGGAGTGGGAGATCACCCAGATCGGGGTCTTTGGAATAGTCTCAGCCATTTCCGCCGCAGCCTTCAGCTGGCTTGGTGGACTTGCCGATCGCCGGTTTGGTCCGAAACCCGTAATCGTACTTGCAATTTTGGTTCTGATGGTGGTTTGCGGTGTCATTGTGGGCATGTCTCGAGACCATATTTTTGGCATCGCACTGGCAGACGGCTCAACCCTTCCGGACACTGTCTTCTTTGCCTGCGGCGTCTTAATCGGCGGTTTTGGGGGCATCCTGCAAGCCACCAGCCGCAGCCTGATGGTGCGCCACACGGACCTAAAAGCCGCGGCCGAAAGTTTCGGCCTCTATGGGTTATCGGGGCGTGCAACGGCCTTTCTTGCGCCACTCTTGATCGGGATTGCCACAACTCTGAGCGAAAGCGCGCGGCTTGGCATTACACCTTTAATTGGGCTCTTTTTCCTGGGGCTTCTTCTGCTACGGTGGGTCCGAGCAGAAGGAGATCAGGTTTGAAAACAGCACTTGCCTCTTTAATCATTTTTATCAGTTTCATCAGTTCGGCAATGGCCGAGACCCCGGCAAAACAGCTGTTCGGCGCCAAGGCTGAAGGGTCAGAACAACGTCCAGCCCCGTTTGGCTCATACGCCAAAGGATGTGTTGCCGGCGCGGTTGAACTGCCTGAGACAGGCCCGACCTGGCAAGCCATGCGGCTGTCTCGCAACCGGAACTGGGGACATCCAGAGACCATTGACTTCATTGAGGATCTCAGCCGGTTTGCCGCGCGCCAAAAGGGCTGGAATGGGCTCTATATCGGCGACATAAGCCAACCCCGTGGCGGGCCGATGCTATCGGGACACCGCAGCCACCAAATTGGTCTGGACATCGACATATGGATGCGCCCGGCGGACCGGCTGAACCTGTCGCGAAACAGTCGTGAAAACATCTCGTCCATATCCATGCGGCGCGCCAATGGTGCCTACGTAAACAGCAGCTGGACCCGTCAGCATCACGCAATCCTCAAGGCAGCGGCCAAGGATAAGCGGGTGGCGCGTATCTTTGTTTTCCCCGGTGCCAAAGTGCAAATGTGCAACGATGAAAAAGGCGACCGCCGCTGGCTGCGCAAAATTCGGCCCTGGTGGGGACATCACTATCATTTCCACGTCCGTCTGGCCTGCCCAAAAGGGGCCAAGGGCTGTGTTGACCAAGCCGCCCCACCAAAGGGCGATGGCTGCGCAGATGCTCAAAGATGGGTCAATGACATTCTGAACCCGCCCCCGCCAGAGCCCGTTGACCCGAATGCCCCAAAGCCTAAACCCAGACGTGATTACACCCTTTCGGATTTGCCCCAACAATGCGCCGCCGTTTTGCAGTCAAAATAATTGTTCCTGTCACCATAGCTGCCTGCTTGGCGGTGGCAGCCTATGCGGCAGGTCGCGCGGACCTCGAACAGAGTCCTGCCCGCTTCCTCAGCAGCTATGAATTGAGTGCCAAGGCGAAATGGTTTGGCGGCTTCTCGGCCATTGTCTTGGGTCCTAACGGGCGTAATGTCTTTGTCCTCACGGACCGTTCAGATCTGGTCTCCGGCCAGATCGCGCGAACGGACGGCAAAATCACACATGTTTCCTTTGATAAACACTCACATTTGCGAAACACGCGTGGGCAAGCCATGGTCAGTGACCGAGATTCCGTTGACAGTGAAGGACTGGCCTTGGGCTCAGATGGCACGATTTTTGTATCCTTTGAAGGGCGCGCCCGTGTCAGCCGTTATGCGACTGCCGATGCCGCTGCTGAGGATTTGCCACGCCCAAAAGCGTTCACAGCGTTTCGTGATAACAAGGCGCTGGAAGCTTTGGCAGTGGACGGGGCGGGACAACTCTATACGCTTCCGGAAAACGCCCCGGGCGACGCATACCCCGTCTGGATTTGGACGGGTACCGACTGGCAGCAACCGTTTTCAATTCCCAAGGATCGTGGTTATCTGCCGGTTGGTCTGGACATCGGTCCGGACGGTCGGTTTTACCTGCTGGAGCGTAAGTTCGTCATTGTTGGATTCCGTAGCCGCTTGCGCCGTTGGGACCTGACCCCAAAAGGCCTGAGAAATGAAACACAGTTGGTTGCAACGTCGATCGGTACGCATGACAATCTGGAAGGCCTGTCAGTTTGGCGCGCTGAAGACGGGAAATTGCGCGCAACAATGGTGTCCGACAACAACTTTATGCCCTTTCAGCGTAGCGAGCTTGTTGAATATCTCCTGCCCGAGTGAGACAACGCCCGCAGCGCGCCCTGCGCGCTGCCCAGCCCAACGGGAGCGGACTTTTTTCAAAAGTCCTCGCGACGGGCGGGAGCACACCAGTTGATTTTATCCACAATGCCGGTTAATGGCACGGATCGGTTGCATTTAGCAGCCCAAGTCTCCGAAACCTTGCTAAAACGGATCCTTATTTATGTCTCGCACCTACCTGCCCGGCATCGCCGCGATGGCTGCCATTGTTGTCGCTTCCAATGTTCTGGTTCAATTCCTATTTGGGAGCTGGTTGACTTGGGGAGCTTTCACCTACCCGCTGGCGTTTCTGGTCACCGATGTGATGAATCGCATTTACGGCGTGTCAGCCGCACGCAAAGTGGTATTTGCAGGTTTTGTAACCGGTGTGATCTGCTCGTTGATTGGCAGCCAGATCATGCTGGAATTTGGTCCGGCTGTTCCCCTACGTATCGCGATCGCCTCTGGAACCGCATTTCTGGTTGCTCAATTGACGGATGTCGCGATTTTTGACCGCTTCAAATCGGGGATTTGGTGGCGCGCGCCCCTGATCTCGACCTTGGTCGGCTCGGCTCTGGATACTGCGCTGTTCTTCAGCATCGCATTTTCCGCGTCGGTGACTCTTTTTGGCACAGACGCCGACGCCGCCATTAATTGGTCCTGGGAAGCCGTTCCCTTTATGGGAGGCGGTGCCTTGATGCCGCTTTGGGTCTCGCTCGCCTTTGCGGATTGGTGCGTAAAACTTGCCCTTGCGTTAGTCGCACTTGTTCCTTTCCGCATCATCGTGGGGCGCTTTACGCAAAACGCCACATGATTTTGTTTTGACATCTATCCAATCTGTGGCACGCTACTCTTACGCGTAACATTCAGAAAGGAGGTGCTCTAGTGTCTATTGAGAACTTGGAGATCGGTGTCGGAACAGTTCGGGAGGCACAAGGCTAGGGCAGCCCTTAGCTGAGTTTAACCCTGAATTGGTGACCGCCTAACCGGCGCACCTCCGAATACTCAAGAAGGGCTGTTCGTTGCGCTATTTCGAACAGCCCTTTTGTATTGCCCCTTATCACAGCGGTCATATCGCGGCATAAACCGCGCAAAGGACCACGACCATGCTGCGCATTTCAGATCATATTTCACTGCAAGACTGGGAACTGACCGAGCAGTTCATCCGGGCATCCGGTCCAGGTGGGCAGAATGTGAACAAGGTTTCAACTGCTGTAGAACTGCGATTTGAAGCTGAACGCTCTCCCTCCCTGCCTCCGGCCGTTAAGAAACGCCTACGGCGATTGGCCGGACGGCGTTGGACCAAAGAAGGGGCGCTGATCCTGTTTTGCGATGAGACCCGCAGCCAGGCACGCAACCGTGACTTGGCGCGAGAGCGTCTGGTGGAGCTGATCCAGAAAGCTCTGGTTGCCCCCAAACGCCGCATTGCAACAAAACCCACACGGGGATCAGTTCAACGCCGCCTTGAAGCCAAAAAGCAGCGGGCAGAGGTGAAAACCATGCGCGGCCGTGTGCAAGACGATTGAGCGCAGGAGAATCGATGAAGCCCGGCCCCAAGAACCTTTTGACTGACATACCAGGTCTTCTGGTCGGGAACGCCCAGGATCACAGGCTAAAATCCGGCACAACTGTGGTTACTGCGAATAGGCCGTTCACAGCCTCGGTTCACGTCATGGGCGGAGCCCCTGGAACACGTGAAACAGATCTGTTGGCGCCAGATAAATCCGTTTCCAAGGTAGATGCGCTGGTTCTTTCCGGCGGGTCTGCCTTTGGGCTTGATGCCTGTTCTGGTGTGATGGACGGGCTTCATGCGGCGGGGCGGGGCTTTCGGCTGGGGCCGACGGTTATTCCTATCGTTCCCGGCGCAATACTCTTTGACCTGTTAAACGGGGGCGACAAATCTTGGGCAGAAAACCCATATCGCTCCTTAGGACGGGCAGCTTTTGAGGCTGCTGACGACAGTTTTGAAATCGGCAGCACCGGCGCGGGCTGTGGCGCCACCACCGCAACGTTAAAAGGGGGACTCGGCTCTGCCTCTCTGGTGCTGGAGAGTGGCGTCACTGTTGCAGCACTGGTGGCCGCCAATCCAATGGGTTCTGTGACCACACCCGGTGAACGGCATTTTTGGGCTGCACCCTTTGAAATTGATGCAGAATTCGGAGGCCTTGGCCCCGATCCGGCATCCGGTTTGGGGCGTGATCTAGACAGTCGTAAACTGCGCGCGATGCGCAAGTTGATTGACGGTCCGGAAGGTGATCGCGCCAATACAACGATTGCAATAGTGGCAACGGACGCAGCCCTTTCAAAAGCACAATGTCTTCGGCTCGCGACGGCTGCACATGACGGGATCGCGCGCGCGATCGTTCCGGCCCATACACCTGTTGATGGCGACTTGGTCTTTGCCCTGTCAACTGCGCGTGTCGATCTGGATGACGCCGACCAATCCCTGGCAGACCTGTGCCATGCATCATCTCTGTGCCTCAGCCGTGCAATTGCCCGCGCCATTTACCACGCACAACCGGTAAACGGTGACCTCCTGCCAAGCTGGCAGAAAGCTGCACAAAACCGATAGGGCAGATTGTCCCGATCACGGTGATGCGACAATTTCGCGACCATCGTCGCGTTGACTCCGGCACGTCAGAAGCTCTTTAAGAATGCAGCCGGATTTACTGGAGCAAGCTGAAATGAAACGAATTTTGACAGTCGCTGGAATGATCATGCTAGCCACCCCCGCTGCCTTTGCCGGGGACGCCGCAAAGGGAGAGAAAGGCTTTAAGAAATGCAAAGCCTGCCACATGATCGTGTCGGACGCAGGTGAAACCATTGTCAAAGGTGGCAAGACCGGTCCCAACCTTTATGGCGTTGCGGGGCGCACTCTGGGTACTGCCGCAGACTTTAAATACAGCGCGTCCATGGTCGCAGCTGGCGAGGCGGGCGCTGTTTGGGACGCAGAAAATTTTGCAGCCTTTACTGCAGACCCCAATGGCTTCTTGAAAGAGGTCACGGGTGACGGTTCTGCAAAATCGAAAATGTCCTTCCGCCTGAAAAAGGGTGCTGAGGATATATATGCCTATCTGGAAAGCGTCGTGGCTGAGTAAGCTCGTCACATGACGGTGGCGCAAGTGCCGCAAACGGAATGAAAGAAAAGCCGCGACCACTGGCCGCGGCTTTTATAGTGCAAGATTGGCACTTTGCCTGTTACTGTACTTCTCTAAAATGGTCTAAACGGCCTTGCGCGAACACTTTTTGGACATGACTTGCAGATGAGCCATCTGATCCCAGCCTGGGTAAATGGAGAATTGCAACCCGTCGAAAAGCTTGCAGCCCATGAACAGGGGCTGCGGCACAAAGCAGTATCGGTTTTTGTCGTAAAATCCGGGAAGATCCTGATGCAACGGCGTGCGCTTGGAAAATACCATACTCCGGGCCTATGGGCGAACAGCTGCTGCACCCACCCCAAATGGGGTGAAGAGCCTGTTGTCTGTGCCATGCGCCGCTTGCGCGAGGAACTCGGGATCTCGGGCCTGTACCCCGAGTTTCGTCACAGGCTCGAATACCGGGCTGACGTTGGTAGCGGAATGGTAGAACATGAAGAGGTCGATGTTTTCCTTGCGCACGCCCATCGGCCGATCAACGTCACTCTTAACCCAGACGAGGTGATGGAAACCCGCTGGGTCGACTACCACGACCTGCAGGCCGAGGTACGCCGCCATCCGGAGCGCTTTACGCCATGGCTCAAAATCTATTTGGCAGAATACGCCAATGTGATCTTTGGTCCCGATCTGCAGATCTGAACCAGGAAATCACATCGCCCTAACGTCCGGAAACTGCAATATTGTCGATCAACCGGACGCCGTCTAACCAAGCTGCAGCCAAAAGGCGTGCAGGTCGCTGGTGTCCGCTGACAGGTTCAAGGGTTTCGGCGCAGCGCAATTCAAAATATTCAACGTCACCAAATCCTGCCTCGGCCAACTGCGCCTTGGCTTGCGCCTGCAACTTCAACCACTCTTGCCCATCCGCGACTTTGGCTGCGGCTGCTGTCATGACCTCGTGAAGTAACGCCGCCTGTGCGCGCGCCGCCGGGGAAAGGCGCATATTTCGAGAGGACATTGCCAGTCCTGAAGGCTCTCGAACGGTTGGGCAACCAATAATCTGGACAGGAATATTCAAATCCCGTGCCATCCGGCGAACCAGCAAGAGCTGCTGATAGTCTTTCTCTCCAAAAAACGCTTTGTGAGCGCCCGTCATCAAGAACAGCTTGGCAACAACTGTAGTCACCCCATCAAAATGGCCGGGACGAAATGCACCTTCCAACATGTCGCTGACGCCACTGACCGAGACCGTCGTTGCATAGCCATCCGGATAGATTTCCTCCGCCTCGGGCACAAAGACAACATCCACATCAAACGGCGCAAGCCTGGCCGCATCGGCATCTTCAGTCCGGGGATACTTGGCCAAGTCTTCCGGGCTGTTGAACTGCTTTGGATTTACAAAAATGGTTACAATCACACGATCGCACGTTGCCTTGGCTTCTTTGACCAGAGAGAGGTGGCCGTCATGCAACGCACCCATTGTCGGCACCACACCAACTGTCTCACCTGATCTGATCCACTTGCCGTGCAACGCACGCAGGTCTGACAACGCACGCAGAATCTGGGCAGTCATGCTTTTGGGCTTTTCTTATTTGGGGCTTCATCAGCGAACACATGTTCAGCCGCCGGAAACCTGCGCGCACGGACCTCCGCCGCATATTCAGCTATGGCGGCCTCGGCAGACGGACCCAGATCCGCATAGCGCTTCACGAATTTAGGTTTGAATGCGGTGAAGAAACCAAGCATGTCGTCCACAACCAGAATCTGCCCGTCACAACCGGCGGAAGCGCCAATTCCAATTGTTGGAATGGCAATCTCCTGTGTGATTTCATTTGCCAAACTCTCTGGCACTTTCTCAAGAACCACTGAGAATGCGCCTGCGGTCTCAACTGCCCGTGCATCGGCCAGTACCTGATCAGCAGCATCATCGCGACCCTGCACTTTGTAGCCACCAAGGGTATTGATTGACTGCGGCGTGAGCCCAATATGCGCCATCACAGGAATTCCACGCTGCACAATAAAGCGAATGGTCTCTGCCATTTCGACGCCGCCTTCGAGCTTGACCGCAGCTGCGCCTGTTTCGCTCATCAATCTTGCCGCATTGCGAAATGCCTGGGTTGGGCTCTCTTCGTACGAGCCAAATGGCATATCAATCACCATCATGGCGTTGCTCAACCCACGGGCGACGGCTTGCCCGTGCATTATCATCATTTCCATGGTCACCGACAGGGTCGACGTCAGACCGTGCAAGACCATTCCAACACTGTCCCCGACGAGGACAAAGTCGCAATGCGCATCCATCAGGCTGGCCATCGGCGTGGTATATGCCGTCAGACTCACAAGGGGCTCTTTGCCTTTGCGGGCACGAATGTCTTCGGCATTCGGAGCTTTTTTTCGGGCCGTCGCGCTCATTGGCGGTCCTCCAGTCGGCTGCAGTTGGCGAGACCTATCAATTTAATGCGCTTATTGCCAGTGGTTCAAACGTCGCCCCTGCTGCACTGCGGCAAAATCTCTTCTAAGCCAACCACCCGAAAACTTGATAAATGAGTGAATTCTTTCAGTGCCTTGCGAAACCCAGGGGACACCACGGCTCTGCGGCTGGCACGTTCCCGAAAGGTTTCCGTATTAATACGGGTCCCCATTTTCATAAAAGCGCCGGATGTTAGTCCAGTTTCAGCGTGGATTTCAGATACGCAATTCGGTCAGAAACCTCCAACCGGATTGGGCCATGTCGTGGCGTGTCACTAAGAGTTGTGAACCAATGCTCTGGCGGGTTTCTCCCCAGCCGGTGGCCGTTGAATTTTAAGGCACGCAGAACATTCTGCGCCTCTTGAGGCAAAATGTCCGGGATAACAAAACCGTTCAATGTCCCCCATAACCCTGTCCACAAACGCGCCACAGACCAAGGGTTATATCCACCTCCCCCCAACACGAGAAGGCGTGGAGATATGCCAACAATACGCTCCAGAAATTCCCAATGCGCGTTATTCGAAAGGGCCAGATGTGCCAACGGATCTTCGAGGACGGCATCCGCACCACATTGCAACACGATCGCATCCGGTTCAAACCGCGTGAGCAAGGGCAGAACCAGACCTTCCCGTGCCAAAGCCATTTCGCTGTCGTTAAATCCTCGCGGCACAGGCAAGTTGACCGCAGAGCCGCCGGCCGTATCTGTAAGTCTTCCGGTCCTTGGCCAAAGGTTCTCTTCGTGGATGGAAATCATCAGAACATTCGGGTCCCCATGAAAACCAGCTTCGACCCCATCTGGGTGATGCGCGTCGATATCAACATAGGCAATTCGACGCGCTCCGTGATGACGCAGAGACAGAATGCCAAGAACGGGATCATTCAAATAGCAAAATCCATTTGCGCGATCCGGCATCCCATGATGGGTTCCCCCAGCGGGTGAGAAAACCGTTCCACCCTGTGATAAAAGCTCACCCGCAAGGATCGACGCCCCGGCAGACGTCGCAGGACGCCTGAACATTTCAGAAAACACCGGGTTTGAATGCGTTCCCAACTGATGTCGAGACCGCACTTTCTCTGACACCTCCTGGGTTTTCTCAGCCTTTTGCAAAGCATCAATATACTCCTCTGCATGCCATTGATGCAGGGCGGATGGTTTGGCCCGAGGCGAGCGAATGAATACATCGGTAGGCAACCAGCCGAGTGCTCTGGAGAGATCCATAACCGTAGAAACACGCGGCACTCGCAACGGATGAGAGCTTCCATAGCTGGAAAGCCGGTAAATTTCATGTCCGATAAAAATTGGGCGTGTGTTCATAGTTGTGGTCTAGCGCCAGACTGCGCGCTCCCAAAGGCATTCTACATGGAAGATTAAAGGTCTTCGGTCACGATTTATACCACAGAGAGAATCGCCCAGTGCCCTGCATAAATTCAGGCTCCTTTGAACCAAAAGACTGAAGGGATCAGAAGTTATCAATATGTGGGCTCCACAGACAAAAAGTTGGACGGATAGCCTGGCGCCGCAAGTGACCTTGCAGACGGTCACAGATAGTGAGCACTGCCGGTTCTTGCCTGTTTTGTCTCGCTATTTGTCCGAGATCGCTCCTGAAAGCCGTCTCAACGCCTTCCAAAAGGCACGGCGTGTTTTGAACCGCGACGACCACAGCACGTTCTGGATAAAGCAAAAAGGCCGAACGATTGGATTTTGCATAGTTCTGCTTCTGCCCGAGGGTCAGAAAGAACTGTCCGACTTCACCATTTTCCCGGAACACCGCAGATGCGGTTCAGGCTATGCCGCCTTTGAAACCCTATTGCGGCGGTTTCCCGGGCGATGGCGTTTGGGCGTTTCTGAATCCTCTGAAAGTGCGACATCTTTCTGGGGAACATGTCTCAGCGCGTCGCCTGTCGTCTCGGATCTACAAACCGGCGCTCCCTTCACACCCCATCAAGCCAAGAGTTTTAGCTTTCAGTCGCTGACTGACACTCCGTAAGCTTGCAACGCCCCTTAAACAAAGAATGCCCCGCATTGGCAGGCGGGGCATTCTTATCACATTGTCCAAAGGGGGCGAACCGTCGAGCTCCTTGGTTTCTGGAAGGTCTGTAGGACGTCGCGAACGCGTTCGCGGCAGCTTCCGTAATACAAACAAAATTTCCGCAGAAGGCACCCAAAGTAATTCGCGCTGGATTCCCAAAAGAATTCGCGAAGCTCTCATAATGGTTCGTTCGGTTGGCCTTCAAAAAAGGCATTTCTCGACTCGGCGAAACGAACCCGTATCCTAAGATTTTGATAGCAAAATCAGTGACTTTTGGGAAGCGCGAAATTTGGGCTCAAAATCGAGAATTTCGGCGTAATTTTTGCCTGGCGGGAAGGCGTGATCGGCAGATTCCGATGTCAGCGATGCCCTCGTTGCCACTTTTTTGACCCACAGCAGCAAATGTAGGGCAACTTCTTACCCCACAAAGTATTTGTTGTAGGGTAGGCAACTTCCCGTCGATGCGCACGAAGTTGACCTTCGCTCACCTCAACACAGATCTTGTCGTCAAATAGGCAGGCGCAGGCTGCGCCGAACTCAAATGCACGCAAGTTTCTCCTTCAAGCATGAACTGTCAGAGCGTGCGATTTCTGGCGCTGGATCCTTCAAAAAGGTAGTATGGTGCCGTCTCATGGCTTCAAAGTGGAGTGCGTCTAAATGGTAGATACGAGAAAGCGGAATACCAATCTGCCTGTTGTTGCTGAGTTACTTGATCGAGCGACCGATCTGGGAGTCAATGTGCCCGAAGTGAATGAGACGAATTTGATGAAGGCGGCTGCCGAGGCTCGACGCCAGAAATGGCTTGATGAAAACGCCAAGGCTTTTTCGGAACATTCCGACTGGCACGAGCGCAATGGCCACCCGCTTGTCGACCTCATTGAGGCGCCAGGAGGTTCCACGTGGTCCACTGACCTGCCATGAGCCTACGTCTTCTCGTTTCCTGGGGCTTTGGTGCCGTGTTCTCGAAGACGATGGTAGGGGGCGTTTTCCAGAAATCTCTTTACGCGGTCAGGGTCGTCGATTGGCTCGCTCCCTGAAGTTCTGACCAAGTGACGCAAATACTGGAGAATAGCCGCTGTGATCAGCAGCACGCATACGCTGAATGCGATTTCGAAGCTTGTCATTTTCCGGCCTCCTGTAGCAGATGATGGGGCGCGCCTTTGACGATCTCGTGGATGTTGGGGGCTGGCCTGAGACGCGATTTCCACGAAAAGATGGCGCCGAATGCAATCCCCGAGCTCACACACCCAATCAAAATCACTGTTTCAATGTCCATTTAGCTATTCCCGCACACTGTGGGTATTTATGCAAGTTGGGGCGAGAGCGTTCATATCGCTTTTGCGCTGTGACAATGAGAACTGCTACAGTCCACGCATGAAGGAGAAGTCTTTCAAATTCTCTGAGCGCTCGGAAGAGAAAGCTCGCAGCAGAGCTGAAGATTTGCGAAGGCTCGAAAACAGCGAGGTATCCGCTGTTAATCTTAGGCGCGAGAACGCCTTTGTGAAGAGCGGCGGCTTCGCCGGCAGGAAGATTGGCTTCTCGAAGAAACACCCACCCGAGAATGGAGACCGCTGGTATTCGCCAGATGGTCGGGTGCGCAGAGCTGATGGCTCCGTTGAGTGGATCGGTCCAGCGAGAAAACGTTAGGTGTTTCGTATCTTTCACTGCACGACTTGAGCGAGAAAACGTAACTCAAAAGTTACATTATCTTGATTTATCGTGCTCTATAAGATACGAAACCGGTGAAAATCGTAGCTTATAAGCTTCTAATTTTTCGCCTACCGTGCCATTCAAGGCACGCATTATCGGAATGCCAGAATGAGAAACGTTAAGAGCACCGTGAGACGTAGGAATGTCGAGCTGATCGACTTCGCAAGCTCGACAATGAGCAATGCACCAAGTCGCAGAGGATGGATCGAGAGGTTCAGAGTGGCGTTGGGGATGAGCATCACCGATCTTGCCGAACGTGTAGGTGTCTCCAGACCTTCCGTCTCGAAACTGGAGTCGAGAGAAAAAGACGGTTCTATTACTATCAAACAAATCGACAAAGTTGCCGAGGCCATGGGTGGGAAGCTTGTTTATGCGATTATCCCCGCCGAAGGAAAGATGGATGATATCGTCATGAACCAGGCACGTAAAAGGGCCAAGCGGATCATCAAACGAACAAGAGCACATATGGCTCTTGAGGCACAATCTGAAGGCTTGCAAAGTCAGGAAGAAGCAATCGAGGAACTCGCCGAAGAAATGGCAAGAGAAATGGCGCGTGACTTCTGGAAATGACAGACATTCTGAATCAGCCAGAAGGCGCAACGCCGCTCACTGCGGACGAGCTTCAAGGGCTGAAACTCCCAGGGATAACGACGCATGGCGAGCTCAACGAAGTTGAAGCCGTCAATATTGAGCAAGGACTCAGGTGGCTTGACCGTCGGCCGAGAGGGTTCGATCTCCTGACCGACGAATCTGCAAAAGAGATCCACCGGCAGCTATTTGGCGATGTCTGGACTTGGGCGGGTGAATACCGTTTGACAGAGAAGAACATCGGAGTGCAGGTCTGGCACATCTCGACGGAGATGCGATACTGCCTGGACGACGCCAGGGTTTGGCTCGAAAACGAGGTCTATGAACCAGCCGAGGCAGTCGCTCGCTTTCACCACCGACTTGTCAGCATCCATCCATTCCCGAACGGCAACGGACGTTGGTCCAGGATTATGGCAGATGAGCTGCTGCGTCGAATAGACGATGATCTTTTCCTCGACTGGTCGGGGGGAGGTAGCCTTCAAAGCGATAATGACCATCGTCGACACTATATTGACGCACTTCGCGCGGCAGATGGCTATGAGTTCGATCCCTTGATCGACTTTGTAGCGGCTTCAATTTCATAATCATTGCCGTAAGTTTTCGACGATGAATCCTTGGACTGAAACTCAGAGACTGCAGAACAAATTTTCAGAATAGAAAATGGCTTTCCGAAGCCCGGAGATCATTCAACATTTGCTGTCAGTGGCTGTATCTATAGCCAGCGTTTTTGAACCATTTTGAGTTGCTCGCATTGACAGGAGTTCAACCATATGCAGCACTTAGCATTATTGCCGTGAGGAACCTCGATGTCCGGTGAAGACCTAATTGAATTAGAAAATATCAAAGAAAAGTTGGTTGAAATTGAATTCGACGTTGTTTCAAAGGTCAACTTCTCGTCTGCTCAGAATGGTGTGTCCATACTCAAAAGATTGTCGGTCAAAAATTCCTGCGATGACCCGATCGAGAATGTGAAGGTGACACTCGAGTGCAGCCCGGCACTTGTTCGCACGAAAAGCTGGATGATCGACCGGTTGGCACCTGGCGACGATCGGCACCTGGGTGAACTGGAAACTCCACTCGATGATGCGCTGCTGGCAGGTCTCAACGAGGCTGAGTTTGGCAACATAACCGTTGCGCTGCATGTAGGCGACACAGAACTCATTAAGGACAGTAGTCGTATTGAGATGCTTGCCCGTGATGAATGGGGTGGTGTGGGAGATATGTCGCAGCTGTTGGCTGCCTACGTGTCGCCCAATGACGGTGTCGTTGCGTCCATCTTGAAGGATGCAGGACGACTCCTGGAAGGGGCAGGTCGGAATGGCGCTATAGATGGCTACCAGTCGAAGGACCCTGGGCGTGCATGGATGCTCGCGGGGGCAATCTGGTCTGCCGCAACTGCAATGGGGCTTACCTATGCGGTTCCTCCAGCTTCGTTTGAGCAACGCGGTCAGAAAATTCGAAACCCAGGGCGCATACGATCAGAAGGCCTCGCAACGTGTCTTGATTCCTCTCTATTGCTCGCCGCCTGTTTTGAAGCTGCGGGGTTGAACCCAGTGGTTTTGTTCTCAGAGGGGCATGCTTGGGTTGGAGTCTGGTTAACGGAACGAGATTTTGGGTCTGTGGCAGAGCCTGATGTTATGACAGTGCGCAAAGCTGTTCAGGCGCGAGAATTCGTCATGATGGAAACCACGCTCCTGACAAAGCGTCCAACAGTCGGATTCGAGGAGGCAGTTGAAGCAGCAAAGGAACACACAGAAGAACGCAACGAGCATACCTTCCTTTTGGCAGTTGATATCGCGCGGGCGAGAGCTGCCAAGATACGTCCCTTGGCGTCCCACCGAATTGAAGAACGGAGCTTTGGTGAAGACATACCCGCCAGCCCGGCAGCATTGCCGAAACCACTGGAATTTGGGTTCCTTCCTGGAGATTTGGTTGAAGAGGAGGCAAATACACCGGCAGACCGAATTTCGCGTTGGCAGAGAAAGTTGCTCGACCTTTCATTGCGCAACCGGCTTTTGAATTTTCGCGACACCAAACAAACTCTGCCGTTCCTTTGTCCCGACGTTTCTCGTCTGGAAGATCAGCTTGCTGACGGGAAAAAGTTCAAGACCCTGGCTCTCAAAGATGAAGATCCAATTGGGCAACGTGATTTGGTCCCCAATCAGGAGACGCAAATCCTCGAGGATGTGTCGCGGGATGCCTTTGCAAGATTACAAATTGCAGTCCCTCTGACTCGAAAGGACGCAAACAACCGCTTGGTCGCCCTGAACCGGAAAGCCAAGAGCGACATGCAGGAAGGTGGGACTAATACACTTTTTCTTGCTGCAGGTTTCCTGAGATGGAAGAAAACTGAACAAGACTCGCGAAGTTATCGGGCACCTTTGTTGCTGATCCCAGTAAAGTTATCGAGGCGCTCAGCTCAGTCGGACTTCATCATTGAGCATCATGAAGATGATGTCAGGTTCAATTCGACACTTCTTGAGTTCCTAAAGCGCGATTTCGACCTCAAGATCCCCGAACTCGAGGGTGATCTGCCCAGAGATGAAAGCGGATACGACCTGCCACTGATCTTTGAGATTGTGCGCAGGAAAGTTCGGGATGTTGCTGGATTTGAAGTGGTCGAAGACCTGGCTATGTCAACGTTCTCCTTTGCAAAATTCCTGATGTGGAAGGATCTCGTGGAAAGGACTGACAGCCTGCGCGAAAGTGCGTTGGTGAAGCACTTGGTCGACAATCCTACTGACGTGTTCACACCTGAAGGCCCCGGCGATCTTCCTGAAGCTGCAGATGTCGATCGGCGTCTGGCTCCGCGAGATCTGTTCACGCCATTACCGGCAGACTCCTCCCAACTTGCAGCTGTA
Source organism: Epibacterium sp. ABZ3_068 (assembly GCF_056159265.1). NCBI lineage: Bacteria > Pseudomonadati > Pseudomonadota > Alphaproteobacteria > Rhodobacterales > Roseobacteraceae > Epibacterium > Epibacterium sp. ABZ3_068. The sequence continues at coordinate 1,549,994 of NZ_JBSWUV010000001.1, read as the reverse complement.
TTGGCGGCGCAGGAAGGACATGATTTTGTTCTGATTGGCCCACCGGGAACAGGTAAAAGTCAGACGATTGCGAACATCATTTCGCAGTGCCTTGCCGTAGGGAAAACAGTTTTGTTTGTAGCGGAAAAGTCTGCTGCACTTGACGTTGTGCATCGACGCCTTTCGACACATGGGCTGGCGGATGCAGTGCTTGAGCTTCACTCAAACAAGTCTGATCGGAAATCGGTTCTTACCCAACTTGGCCGTAGTTGGGAGCGCGCAGGTCAATTAAACGAAAGCGAATGGCTTAAGGTTACAGACGACCTTTCGGTCACGCGAGATCAACTGAATGCCTATGTCGAAGCGCTTCACAGGATTGGAACGCAAGGATTCAGCGTTTTTGAAGCTGTCGGGCGGACCGCCGGAGCGGAGCAACCCTTCAAATTGGCGTTCGACAACAAGGACGCGCATGATGCAGAGAGTTATAGACATCTCAAAAGGCTGTCTGAAGCAGCCGGCCGCTGCCATGCTGTCGTTGCGGATCAGCCGCCACTTCCGCTGATCAAGTCTGAGCAATGGTCGTTTGGTTGGCAGGCGGATCTCTTGGAGCGCGCAGGGCAACTTCTTACCGCCTCCCGTGACCTCATGGATGCCGCATCACACCTTTCAAGTTGCTCAGGTTTGAAGTCGAATCCTGACTGCGAGCCTGAACATATTGAGAGTCTTTGCAAGTTGAGCAGCCTCCCAGAAGCCAGCGAAGACCTGACCTTGGGTCTCACGATCGACATGAGTATTCTGCGTCTGGAAAGTGATCGCTGTGTTGCACTTCTATCTGAATATCGGAAATCTGAAGGGGCGTTGACCGGGGTTTACCCAATGGATCGCTTGCAATCGCTGCCACTTGATCAACTGGATTCTGACTGGCGACGCGCGCAGACAAAGATCTGGCCGATTTCGTTTTTTGCCAGATCCGCAGTCCGCAAGCTACTGCAGACCTATGCGGTGGCAGGGAAGTCCAACCCCGAAACCGATATCTACAACTTGTCCCAGGCTAAGCAGTTGCGCGAAGATATTGAAGGCTTGTCACTGGTAGGTTGTCCAGCGTTTAACGGTGTAGAGACAGATGGACAGCACTTGTTGCGATGGTGCCAAACCGCCTCCGACCTGAGAGCAACACTGGAAGCTCTTTCGGCCAATACAGGTGAAGCAGACATCTGGGAAAAGTCCCGGATCGCGTTGGCGTCGGGAGAGACCGGCGACCTGCGCGCAGCCATGGTCAGGTTTGAGGGTGCTTTCGAACTTTGGTCTGAGGCCTCGAGAGCATTCAGTGCGATCTCTCAGGCGGATCCGCGGGTGATGTCTCTCCGAAACCTCTGCGACCAGTTGCAAGAAACAATTGCGCGCCGCGACCAATACCAAGATTGGACTCGTTGGATGGAGGTGCGCAATCAGGCGATTGCCGCCGGTCTTGCACCCCTGGTTGAAGCCATTGAGAACAATCAGCTGTCACCGAATACGGAAGATGCCTTTGAGGCGGCCTATGCCGCCTGGTGGCTACCGCTCGCGATGGATTCCGGGTCTGAACTTCGATCGTTTACTCATTGGGCACACGAAGACCTTATCGAGAGATTTAGGAGGCTTGACAGCAGCGCCACCGAAATGGCGGCTCAACAGGTGTTGCACAGAATTCAGCACGGTCTTCCATCCGTAGATGGTGTCGCGCGCCGTTCCGAACTTGGAACTCTCCGCCACCAGCTTTCTCTTCAGAGACCAAGCATGCCGATCCGCACCCTGATTTCAGAAATGCCGGAGTCATTCCTCAAACTTGCGCCTTGCGTTCTGATGTCGCCGCTTTCAGTTGCGCAGTATCTGCCAGCAGGTCAGGCGGCATTCGACGTCGTGATTTTTGATGAAGCCTCACAGATCACGACATGGGATGCGATTGGTGCAATTGCGCGTGGAAAACAGGCAATAATTGTCGGGGATCCGAAACAACTTCCGCCCACTAATTTCTTTGGGCGAACAGACGATACGGACGAAGAGCTGCACGAAAGCGAAAGGGATCTGGCGTCGATTCTTGATGAGGTCTCCGCTGCAGGTGTGCGCACGAAGCAACTTGACTGGCATTATCGCAGTCGTGATGAGTCGCTCATTGCTTTCTCCAACTGGCATTACTACGGCGGCCGGTTAGTCACTTTCCCATCCCCGGCAACATCTTCGCAGGCAGTCCAGCTCCATCAAATAGATGGGACTTATGCCCGAGGCATGGGGCGAACAAACGAGGAGGAAGCCCGCGCAATTGTCCGCATGGCAGTCAAGCGCATGGAAGCTTGGCTGAAGCGTCCCGAAGAAGAGCGACTGACGCTTGGTGTCATTACATTCAACTCCGAACAACAGGGATTGATATTAGATCTTCTTGACGAAGAGCGGCGGCGAAACCCGGAGCTCGAATGGTTCTTCGAAGATGCCCGAGAAGAACCAGTAATCGTGAAAAACCTTGAAAACATTCAAGGCGACGAGCGGGATTTGATGCTGTTTTCAATCACCTTCGGTCCGGATCACGCTGGCAAACTCTCAATGGCCTTTGGCGCGCTCAATAGCGACGGAGGAGAAAAAAGACTCAACGTTGCAGTGACACGTGCCCGGCAGGAGCTGCATATTTTTGCCTCTATTCGGGCAGATCAGATTGATCTGAACCGCACCAAATCACTCGGTGTGAAACACCTGAAAGGGTTCTTGGATTTTGCGGCGCGTGGACCGGTTGCTCTTGCCGCAGAAAGCGATGGATCTTTGGGTCCTGTCGAGAATGTGTTCGAAGCCGCCGTCAAGACTGCAATCGAAGCAAAAGGCTGGGAGCTCCGGCCACAGATTGGGGTGTCAGGTTTTAGGATTGATCTTGGTGTGGTGCACCCAGATCATGCGGGTGTCTATCTTGCTGGTATTGAGTGTGACGGAGCAACCTACCACGGTTCCGCTACTGCGCGTGACCGGGATAAAGTGCGACAAGCTGTTCTTGAAAACCTTGGATGGACAATCCTCCGAATATGGTCGACGGACTGGTTCAAAAATCCAGGCTCTGTTGTTGAGCGAATTCACAAGATGCTGACAGAGCATCTGGAAGCTGACCGCATGCAACGTGCTGCGAGGGAAGAGGCCGTATGCCTCAAACCGAATTCGGAAGAAGAGGAATCTCTTCTGAATGACGGCGTGTCGCTACAGAAAGCAGAAACCGAGGATGAAAGGAATGAACCTAAGCCTGAAACACCGCCTGCTCCACCAGCGCCTGCGAAGGAGCGGGAACGTGAACCACTGGTTGCACGAGGGTCTGGCCAGTATCCCGCGGAACAGTCCCCACAACACGCAACTCCGGATCCCGACAGGTTTTACGAAACATCTTACAGGTCAATCCTGAGCACAATAATCGCTGAAATCGTGGCGCAACAGGGGCCTATGCCTTTGTCGTTGCTTGCGAGGCGTATTACGACTCTTCATGGGTGGCAAAGGACAGGCCGCAAGATCTCAGAACAAGTGCGCGCATCGTTGGAGCAGGTTGAAATTCGTCGCGAAGGCGAGGTGGATTTTCTATGGAGTAAGGGCAGTTATGCTGAACGCATCGCTTTCCGCCCGGAACTTGATCGAACTGTTCGGGATATTTCACGTTCGGAGATAGCGGCGCTCATTGACGCAAATTCTGAGTTCCTCAAATCAAGTGAAGACACTTGCTTGGATCTCGCTCGGATGGCCGGCATCAACAGGCTTTCAGCAGATGCACGAAGTTATTTGGAGCTTTGTTTAGACTGGCACAAAAAATCAGAGGATTGACGGCATTGATTGGTGGACGCTGCCTTCTCAAAAAGTTCCGAAGCTGGGGATGCCAAATCTGCTACTCGCAAGAGCGCACCTCGGCTGGTGTTTCCTACTGCCTTTTCGCCATAAATCGACAGACCGCTATGCCTCAATCTCTTTCTCAATGAACGGCTCGAGGTTTGCCGATCTCGCGCAAGATCAGCAAGCGGGATGAAGGTGCGCTGAAACCTGACCAGTGCTTTGGGGTCAATCAGATATCTGACCTGTTGACCTTCGTTCTCCTGGCTGGCCTCAAGAAGACCTTCGCGACACCAATGGGTTACAACCTCCGCTTTCCAACCGGCCAACTCGGCGACTTGATGTGCTGTCCACAATCCGGGTTTTGAGGCCTCGGTGAAACGTGCGTCGATGTCTACACAAGCGAACTCGAACAATCCCAATGGCTGTTCAGAGGGCGCTGAAACAGGCTGGATCGCTCCTGTCTGAATGGCCTTGAATACTGCGATCAGTTTCGACTTCTGCGTGGTGCGCCGAAGATTGAGATCAGAGAAGCGCAGAGTTTCCGCTGAGGAGCCTGCCGCTTTTTGATTGCCCCTGATGCCGTCAACAAGCACCAAAAGATCATCGGACAAGAAAGGACCTTCGACCAAAGGTGGCAAATCTGAGGTCGGTAGACGCGAAACCAGCCCAGCATCTTGAAGAATGCGAAACTGAGCCTTGCCGACACCAAGCATTTCCATTGCTGATTTTGCGGTCAGGTATCTCGCGCGGTCGATTTTGAGGCCTTCTACGACCTCCCGTAGCACCATGGTGTGCTTGTGCCCATGCCCGGAATGAGCCTGGCGGCCTTCTAATTTACCCGAAGCGACAGCCGCAACGATCCGCTCTCCCCGAACGTTCAAAACACGGGCGGCTTCGGTCGCTGATATCCAAGTTCTATCCTCGACAGGTCTTCCCGCGTAAGGACCTTGGAAGTGCTCTGCGATATGGCACGATGCCGCGCGAGCACGAATGGCTGCTGAGGAAGGTGCAGCAGCCGTTCGCATGAACCGACGTGAATGGCAGCTGAGCGCCGTTCATGTGGACTGGCTTGAACCCCAATTGCACTGAAAGTAATGGCACCAATGCACAGATCCAGCAAAGGTAGGTTCACCTCGAAAAACACAACTCAATGGAGAATATTGGCGGTGCCAACAAAGCTGACGTCCGACTTCGTCAATTCTTCAGATTTTGGCGAATTTCGGGGCATTTTTTTGCCTGTCCCGAAACTCGCCCAATTTCACCAAAGCGAACAACTTTAGGTGCTTCGCGAACACTTATGGGTGTCGCGAACGATTGTGGGGCATCCTACAGATCGTCAGAAGTCCAGGTTTTCGACGCTTAGCGCGTTTTTCTGGATGAACTCACGGCGCGGCTCGACCACGTCTCCCATCAGTTTGGTGAAGAGATCATCAGCTTCGACACTGTCATCCACTCGAACTTGCAAGAGCGTGCGCGCATCCGGGTCCAATGTAGTCTCCCACAGCTGATCCGGGTTCATTTCGCCCAAACCTTTGTATCGCTGCAGGCTAAGCCCCTTCTCACCTTCTTCAAGGATCGCTTTCAGCAGGCTCAAAGGACCATGAATGGCCTGACTGCGATCCTTGCGTTGCAGAACCGCAGATGAGCCATAGATCTCTTGAAGGCTAGCGGTAAAGCTGCCGGTTTTCCGAGCCTCACCGGAGCGCAGCATCGGGCCGTCCAATGTACGCACCTCTTCGACGCCGCGCAGAATACGCGCAAGGCGAATGCCGTGATCTTGGGTAATCCGGCCCTGCCAACCGCGCTCGTATTCCAAAGCGATCTGGTCCAGACGCGCCGCAACTTTGTCCGCAACGCCCTGCAAATCCGCATCAACCGCGCCAGGCACGAAGGCCCCAGCCACAGCGGCCTGTTCCAAAATCGCACGCGGATAGTGAGTCGGAAAGGCATCCAAAACCCGCTTCAGCTGGCGCGCTTCATCAACCACCCGGGTCAGGTCAGCGCCTGCGATTTCGGATCCATTGCCAAGTTGCAGAACAGCCCCCTCAACGCCCTGGTTAATTAGGTAATCATCCAGAGCATTCTGGTCTTTCAGGTAGACCTCGGACTTGCCCCGCGCCACCTTGTAAAGAGGAGGTTGAGCGATATAAAGGTATCCGCCTTCGATCAGCTCAGGCATCTGGCGGTAGAAGAACGTCAAAAGCAGCGTCCGGATATGGGCACCGTCGACATCCGCATCGGTCATGATGACGATCTTGTGGTAGCGCAGCTTTTCAATATTGAATTCATCCCGGCCGATACCGGTGCCAAGCGCCATCACAAGGTTTCCGATTTCCTGGCTCGACAGCATTCGGTCAAACCGGGCCCGCTCCACGTTCAGGATCTTGCCGCGCAAAGGCAGGATCGCCTGCGTCTGACGATCACGACCGGTCTGCGCCGAGCCACCAGCGGAGTCACCCTCCACCAGGAAGACTTCGGTCTTGGAGGGGTCTTTCTCGGAGCAGTCTTTCAGCTTTCCGGCAAGAAAGTTCACATCCATCGCGGTTTTGCGGCGAGTCAGTTCCCGCGCCTTACGGGCGGCTTCACGTGCCAATGCGGCCTCGATGATCTTACCGACAACCTGCTTGGCAACATTTGGGTTCTCTTCAAACCACTCTGCCAGTTTCTCGTTCATCAAGCTTTCAACAACTGGACGCACTTCCGAGGAAACCAGTTTGTCCTTGGTCTGGCTCGAAAATTTTGGGTCCGGCACTTTGACGGACAGTACGCAGGTCAGACCTTCACGCGCGTCATCCCCGGTAAAGGACACCTTCTCCTTCTTGGCGATGCCTGAAGACTGCGCATAATTGTTGATGGTACGGGTCAACGCCCCACGGAACCCCGCAATGTGGGTGCCGCCATCGCGCTGGGGAATGTTATTGGTAAAAGGCAGGACGGTCTCGTGGTAGCTGTCGTTCCACCACATGGCGATTTCAACGCCGATGTCGTCCTTCTCACCCTTGATATAGATCGGAGCGTCCATAACCGGCGATTTGGAGCGGTCGAGATATTTAACAAACTCGTTCACACCACCTTCGTAAAACAGCTCAGTCTCAATCCGTTCCGCGGGGCGTTCATCAACCAGAATGATCCGCACACCGGAATTCAGAAATGCCAATTCCCGCAGACGTTTTTCCAACGTCTCATAGACATACTCAAGGTTTGAGAATGTGTCGGTTGAAGCCAAAAAGCGCACTTCTGTCCCAGTACGATCACCACAATCGCCAACGACTTCCAGATGTTTGACTGTATCGCCACGCTCAAAACGCGCGACGTGTTCTTTACCGTTACGCCAGATGCGCAGCTCAAGCCAATCCGACAAGGCGTTCACAACCGAAACACCCACACCATGAAGGCCGCCGGACACTTTGTAGGAGTTGCTGTCGAATTTACCACCCGCGTGCAGCTGGGTCATAATCACCTCAGCCGCTGAAACGCCTTCTTCTTGGTGGATATCAACCGGAATACCGCGACCGTTGTCGCTGACAGAGACACTGGAATCCGGGTGGATTTTGACGGTTACCGCGTCCGCGTGACCGGCCAGCGCTTCGTCAATTCCGTTATCGACAACTTCATACACCATGTGGTGCAGACCAGAGCCGTCATCCGTGTCACCGATATACATGCCAGGCCGCTTTCGTACGGCCTCCAACCCCTTGAGAACTTTGATAGAATCAGCGCCATATTCTGCTGGGGTTTGCTCGTTCTCGGACATTCACAATTTCCTGCTTTAGCTTTGCGATTTTATACGAATTTCACGCCGGAATGTCACGTGGAACAGCTCAATTTTCTTGGCAATTTCAAGGCGCTTACTTCTGGCTTTATATCGTGTGGACGACAGAGTGCCCGGCGTCTTCGGAAACCTCGAACACCTGCGCCCGGGTCGCGATCTCAGCAAAGAGTTCCGAACCGGTTCCAGTCATCCAGGCCTGAACACCCAAGGCGCAAATTTCATCATACAGCGCCGCCCGACGCCCCGCATCCAAATGCGCGGCGACTTCATCCAACAAAAGGATAGGAGGACCTTCGTCCTGCTCCATCAACGCCCTTGCATTTGCAAGAATGAGCGAGATCAACAACGCCTTTTGTTCCCCCGTGGAACAGTCCTTCGCCGGCAGGGCCTTGGCGCGGTAGGTGCCCAAAAGGTCCGTTCGGTGCGGCCCTACCAAGGTCCGTCCCACCACGACATCCCGAAATCGACTTTCCTCCAGGGCCGCCTGGAAATCCTCTGCCGAATGCGGCATGTCACCATCCGCTTGCAAAAGCTCCAGCTCTGCGGTTGGGAAACCCGTCTCGGCGTTGGTCTGCGCCTGGTGGAGATAATCAACTGCGTTCAAGCGTGCCTGATGGATCTTGTGGCCGGCCACCGCCATCTGTTGCTCCACCACACGATACCAGACCGGATCACGCACCTCCTGCTTCAGCAGTTTATTGCGCTCGCGCATCGCCTTTTCATAGGTCAACGTCGCCTCGGCGTGATCGGGCGCAAAACTGAGCGCGACCCGATCCAGAAAACGTCTACGCCCTTCTGCGCCCTCGATCCAAAGCCGGTCCATCGCCGGGATCAGCCACACGACCCGTGCAATCTGCCCCAGGGCAATCTGGTTACTGGATTTGTTGTCGATCTTGACCTGCCGCGCCGCGCCTGCCTCGGACCAGGTTTCGACCTCATAATTTTGATCCTGACAACGCAGAATACCGCTGAGCTTCCATCCCAAGCTTTCCGGTTTACGCGCCATCTCTGCTGCGCTTGCACGACGGATCCCGCGCCCAGGAGAGAACAGCGACACCGCCTCAAGCACATTGGTCTTTCCGGCACCATTATTGCCAAAAAGCGCCACGGGTCGACCATCCAAATGCAAGTCCGCCCGCAAATGCGAGCGGAAATGGGAAATCGACAAAGAGGTCAGCGCACGCATGGGCCTGCCCTCCCTTTCATCTTTTCATTGACTATCTCGCCACAGACTGTGCCGCCGGGCACATTACACACGCATCGGCATCACGACATAGACAGCGCTTTCATCGCTGCCTTCGCGCATCAAAGTCGGGTCACCAGAAGAGTTAAACATGAACACAGCATTTTCACGATCAACCTGGTTTGCAATTTCCAACAGGTATTTGGCGTTGAAGCCAATATCCAGATGTTCGTCGCTGTAGGCTACGGCCAGTTCTTCTTCGGCTGCACCGCTGTCGGGCGCGTTGACCGACAGTATCAAGCGATCCTCACTCAGCTGCAGTTTCACCGCACGCGACCGCTCCGAGGAAACAGTTGCAACACGGTCAACAGCTCGCGCAAATTCGCTCGCATCCACTTCGAGACGGCGTGTATTCCCAACCGGAATAACGCGCGTGTAGTCCGGGAAAGTTCCGTCGATAACTTTGGAGGTGAGGGTAATATTCGGCGTTGCAAAACGAATTTTGGTCTCAGAGACAGAAACTGCGATATCCATCTCGTCGTCATCCAGGAGCTTACGAAGCTCACCCACAGTTTTGCGCGGCACAATCACGCCCGGCATATCTTCTGCACCTGCAGGAACATCCGCGTCAATACGGGCCAGACGATGCCCGTCCGTTGCTACACACCGCAAAACCCGGCCACCCGCACTCCCGTCCGAGACATGCATGTAGACACCGTTCAAATAATACCGGGTTTCTTCGGTCGAAATCGCAAACTTCGATTTATCAAACAAGCGGCGGAGCACTGCGGCATTGGCTGCAAAATTTGACTGATACTCTGACGAGGCCATGACCGGAAAATCTTCACGCGGCAACGTAGCCAGCGAAAAGTTCGAGCGCCCCGCCTCAACTGTCAGACGTCCAGTTGCTGCGTCCGCGCTCAGGGTCACCAGCGCGCCATCGGGAAGCTTGCGCACGATCTCATGCAAGGTGGTCGCTGCAACCGTAGTTGCGCCTGCCCGTTCAACCTGAGCGTTGGCTTTGTCGACCACCTCAATATCCAGATCGGTTGCGCGGAACTGAACCGTGTCACCTTCGGCCTCGATCAGAACATTCGCCAGGATCGGAATAGTGTTACGACGTTCCACAACGGACTGTGCCTGAGCTACAGCCTTCAGAAGGGTGCCGCGTTCGATACTGATCTTCATATCCCTCATTCCTTTCGTCTGGCTTCACCAGCAGCCCGTCGTCAACCCGGGAGGTCAAGGTAACCTTTTGCGCCCCCAAGACAAGACTTTATTCGATTTCTCCAATTGTAGATGACCAGCGTCAAGGGGCCAAAGGGTGCTAATTTACAGAAGGCCATGAAACGTTGCCCTCACGCTGTATTCGCACCATAAAAAACGGCCCTGAGAAGTATCAGGACCGTCTTTGAAGAAAGTCTCAGAGAGTTGCTTATGCCTCGATCGAGCGACGCAGCATTTCAACATCTTCGGCAATCTGGCCGTCGATCATCTTTAACTCTTCGATACGCTTCACACCGTGCATGACCGTTGTGTGATCACGACCGCCAAAACGGCGACCGATTTCAGGCAAGGATCGGCTGGTCAACTGCTTGCACAGGTACATGGCAACCTGACGCGGCCGTGCATAGGAACGCAATCGTTTGGGACCGATGATATCGGACATGCGGATATTATAATATTCAGAGACCTTGCGCTGGATTTCTTCAACCGTGATTTTGCGCTCAGAAGCGCGAAGTACATCGGCCAGACAGTCCTGGGTCAGTTCCATGTCGATCTCGCGCCCGACCAATGACGCAAAGGCGAACAATCGTGTCAGCGCGCCTTCCAACACCCGTACGTTTGTTGAAATGCGATGTGCGAGGAACTCAAGCACACCGTCAGCAACTTTTAGATCCGGGAAAGTCTGGCGATGTTGCTGAACCTTGGTTTGCAGAATGCCAAGACGCAGCTCATAGTCGGTCGGGTGGAGATCAACCACCAAACCACATTGCAGACGAGATTTGACCCGCTCTTCCAGCTCTTTGATTTCTCCGGGCGCACGATCCGCGGAAATGATGATCTGCTTGTTCTGATCAACCAGAGCATTGAACGTGTGAAAGAACTCTTCCTGTGTGGAATCCTTGCCAGCGATGAACTGGACATCATCCACCATCAAAACGTCAACCGAACGAAAGAGGTGTTTGAAATCCATCATTTTGCGCTCACGAAGCGCTTGCACAAAACGGTACATAAACTGTTCGGCAGACAGATACAGAACGTTCAGATCCGGATTGGAGCGTTTCAGCTCCCACGCGATGGCGTGCATGAGGTGGGTTTTACCCAAGCCAACACCACCATACAAAACCAGTGGATTGAATGTGACGGGGCCGGCCTCACCGACGCGACGGGCAGCGGCATGGGCCAGCTCATTGGGCTTACCCACAACAAAGGTGTCAAAGGTAAAACGCGGATCAAGAGGCGCGGCCTGCAGACCTTCCAGCGCATCTCGGCTATTCGAAGATGTCTCCGCAACACGGGCCGAGGGTTCATCTGACTGCGGTGCAGGCGCGTCAGAATAGGCTTTTCTCTCTTCGGGCGCAACGTTCTGAACAACCTCAAAAAGCGGCTGATTTGCGTTCGACGCTGGACGTTTCGGTGAATTCACCGCCACATTGAAAGCCAATCGCTGAACGTGCTCACCGGACATGTTCAGCTCATGCAGAATCAAATCCGAGAAGTTTTGGCCGACATAGTTCCCCATAAAATTCGTGGGAACATTAAAGACAGCAATACCACCGTCCAAGTTTTGCAACTCGAGAGGCTCGATCCAAGTCGTAAAATTGTTCTGCCCGACTGTCTTTAGCAATCTTTTTCGGACACTGCCCCATTTATCGTTCGTCATTCTTCGCCTCTCGCGTCCCCACATGCCGCAGCTACTTTAAGCTTGCGTTTTAGTCCCATGCCCAATTGTGGGCTTATGACGGAAAAAAGCTCCCAAGACTGAAAAGTTGCAAACTTTCCAAGCCTAAGGGTACGACCCCTTATTCCCGTCTCATTTTTTCATACAATCGGTGAGCTACATCACCTCGTAACGTTTCACGGCCCGAGCTAGGGAAACATATGACCTTCTGCAACAAAGCCCGCAAAAAGGCTTAAGAAACAGATGCCTAAGCGTTCTCTACCGACAACGCCAAACAGGCCATACTATTTTCACTGAACCCTGTAGAAACCACCTCGGCAGCCAGTCCCCCAAGCGCATGAATCGCTGAACATTGGTAGCAATTTTGGACAGGTGGCAGCAACGAAACTATGCGGTTGACTCTGCCTTTGCTCCCAAAGAATCTCTGCCCTTTGCGATAAGTTTTTGTCCTCATGGGAAAAAAAAGAAGCGCCGCAAATAGCAGCGCTTCACAAATTCGTGGAACCGAAACGGATCCGTCATCCAGCAGTAGTCTGATTAACCCAGCGCTTTTACGCGAGCAGCAAGGCGCGAGACTTTACGGGATGCAGTATTCTTGTGGTAGACACCTTTGGTGACGCCACGCATCAATTCAGGCTGAGCTGCACGCAGAGCAGCGGTTGCCGCTTCTTTGTCACCAGATTCGATTGCTTCTTCAACTTTACGCAGGAAGGTGCGGATGCGCGAACGACGGGCTTTGTTTACTGCAAAACGCTTTTCATTCTGACGAGCGCGTTTCTTAGCTTGAGGCGAATTTGCCATTGTGTGGACCTCTACAAGGTTTGTTTTTTCGAAGGCGCAATACCAACCAAACCCGGGGTCTACTCACCGGTGTGATTCTAGCCTAGGCGGGCTGCACGCGCATGTATGACGGCGGCTTCTATCTACATCAAACACAGAATGCAAGTGCAGATTAGACTTCATCAAAGCCAGCCGTTAGGTCGGCTTTGATGAAGTCTGGCTTGCGCGAATTACTTATCGCGGAACTGAGCTGCACGCTTCTCCAGGAATGCGCCCATGCCTTCCTTCTGATCTTCGGTTGCAAACAGCGAATGGAACAGGCGACGCTCGTACAGCAGCCCTTCCTCGAGCGGGACCTCATAGCTCCGGTTCACGGCTTCTTTGGTCGCCATCACGCTCAGCTGAGATTTTTCAGCAATCTTCTGTGCAGCACCGGTAGCTTCATCCATGAGCTTCTTGGCCGGCACAACGCGCGACACCAAACCGGAACGCTCGGCTTCTTCCGCTTCCATGAACCGACCTGTGAGGTTCATGTCCATCGCTTTTGACTTGCCAATAAAACGGGTCAGGCGCTGGCTGCCTCCCATTCCCGGCATAACGCCCAGGTTGATCTCTGGCTGCCCAAACTTTGCGGTATCAGATGCTATTATAAAGTCACACATCATCGCCAGTTCACAGCCGCCGCCGAGCGCATAGCCAGACACTGCTGCAATGATCGGCTTGCGAATTTTGGCAATCCGGTTGCTGACTTTGGCAAACAGATCTTCGCTGAATACATCTACAAAGCTCTTTTCAGACATCTCTTTGATGTCAGCGCCAGCCGCGAAGGCTTTCTCTGAGCCGGTGACAATAATGCAGCGCACCTTGTCACTGGCATCTGCATCTTCCAAAGCAGTCGAAAGTTCCGACAGTAACTCGGTATTGAGCGCGTTCAACGCCTCCGGGCGGTTCAGTTTAATGAGGCAAACATGGTCCTGCACGTCGACGTTAATCGTCTCATATGCCATAGGGTTTTGCTTTCGATTGTTCCGTTTCAGTTCGATTCCTTACCATGCACGTGTCTCGGATCAAGTTATCTTTGACATTGACTGCAATAGAAGGTGGACCGCCCGGACTGCGTTATTCTGGCCACTTTCCCCTCACAATTTGCGCGACGGCAGGGCTCGCCTTCCCTACCGTAAACATCAAAACTGTGTTGAAAATATCCAAGTTCTCCATTGGCTTGTCGGAAATCTTTAAGCGAGGATCCGCCGGCCTTTATTGCATCTTGCAACACTTCGCGAATAGCCGGAACAAGGCTTGCAACACGTGTTTGTGCAATCTGGCTCGCCTTCCGTTTGGGCGAAATTCCGCAACGGAACAAGGTCTCACACACATAGATATTACCAAGACCCGCGATGATTCCCTGGTCCAGTAGGGCCGATTTTATCGGTGAGTTCCGACCTTTGAGCGCCTCAACCAAATAGCGTTCATCAAACGCGTTTCCCAATGGCTCCGGCCCCAACACCGCCAGCAATTTGTGATCCGGCAGCGTCTCTGTTGCAATCAGATCCATCGCACCGAACCTGCGCGGATCGTTGAATGTCACACGTGCACCATTATCCATGTCAAAAATCACATGGTCATGTTTTTGATGCGCAGGATGGTCATGGACAAACTGCCCCAGCGGATCTCCGGAAACAGTCATCCGGCCTGACATGCCAAGATGAACCAAAAGCGTTTCCCCGCGATCAAGTTCCGCAAGAATATATTTCGAGCGTCTTCTCAGCGCTATCACACGGGCACCGGTCAAACGTTCTGCCATATTTTCAGGGAAGGGCCAACGCAGGTCGGGACGGTTCACCTGTGCCCGCGCAATGACCGCACCTTCCATTGAAGGAATTAAACCTCGCATCACGGTCTCGACCTCGGGCAGCTCAGGCATTACATCGCTCCTGCAACAGATGACGGTCGGCCGCATTGTGCCAACCAATTTGCGCTCTATAACTGGGGCGAACCAAAGGAAACGGCAAGCCGAATGACCGAGACTCAGGACAACACCACCCATTTTGGATTTGAAACCGTACCCGAGCATGAAAAGGCCGGGCGTGTGCAGGGGGTCTTTAACTCGGTCGCCTCGAAATACGATATCATGAATGATGTCATGAGCGTGGGCATCCACCGGGTCTGGAAAGACGCGATGATGGACTGGCTTGCGCCGCGTCCCGGGCAAAAACTCTTGGATGTCGCGGGGGGAACCGGCGACATCTCGTTCCGCTTTCTGAAGCGCGCAGGCTATGGGCATTCCACCGTACTGGATCTGACACGCCCCATGCTGGAAGAAGGGCGCAAACGGGCTGAGGCAGCGCGAATGGCTGACAGTCTGGACTGGGTTACAGGCGACGCGATGGCCCTGCCCTTCCAAGATAATACTTTTGATGTCTACACGATTTCTTTTGGCATCCGAAATGTCACGCGCCCGCTGGAAGCACTCAAAGAAGCCTATCGTGTGTTAAAACCCGGCGGTCGGTTGATGGTCTTGGAGTTCAGCCAGTTGCCGAATGAAGGTCTTCAAAAGCTCTATGACCTGTATTCATTCAACGTGATTCCACGCATGGGCCAGTTGATCGCGAATGATTACGACAGTTACCAATATCTGGTCGAATCGATCCGCAACTTCCCGGACCAGGACACATTCCTTGGCATGTTGCGTGAAGCTGGGTTTGAAAACGCAAAATACCGCAACCTGTCTATGGGCATTGCAGCCCTGCATTCTGGCTGGAAGATTTAATCCATGCGCGGTCCACACAATATTGTTCGCCTGATCCGCACAGGCGCCACGATGGTGCGCACGGGTGCCATGAATGCCGTTCTGGATGCGTTCGAGGCCCCACGCCCTTTGCGCATATTAGCATACACCCTCGGCTGGCCCTTTCAGTGGTTGGGCTACAAAGGGGATGAAAACATGCCCCCTGCCACCCGCGCGTTAACCGCGCTGGGGCCTGCATACATCAAGTTCGGCCAGGTCTTGTCCACCCGTCCGGATGTGGTTGGAGACGAATTGGCACAGCAGCTGCGCGTTCTGCAGGACAAACTGCCACCATTCTCACGCCAAGAGGCCATCCAGCAGGTTGAACATGAGCTGGGCCGCCCCTTGGCTGAGGTATTCTCGGAGTTCAGCGAACCGATCGCAGCGGCCTCCATCGCACAGGTTCACAAGGCGCGTCTGGTGGACAGCGGTCAGGACGTCGCCGTGAAGGTCCTGCGCCCCGGAATTGAGCGTGCCTTTAACCGGGATGTGGACGCCTTTTATCTGGCGGCACGCATCGCCGACCTCTTTGCCCCTGGCGCCCGCCGCCTGCGCCCGTTGGACGTCATCAAACATTTCGACGGCGTTGTTCAGGGAGAGCTTGACCTGCGTCTGGAAAGTGCTGCCGCCTCTGAGTTTGCCGCGAACACTGTGGATGACGAAGGCTTCCAGCTTCCGCAGGTTCTTTGGAACTATTCATCGCGCCGCGTGATGACCTTGGGCTGGGCGGACGGCACTCCTTTGGGGGATAATGACGCGCTTGATGCGGCCGGGCATAATCGGAGCGCACTCGCAGAGCGGGTCCTGTCCCTGTTCTTGCGTCACGCGCTGCGCGATGGCTATTTCCACGCGGACATGCATCAGGGCAACCTGAAGGTCGCCGCCAATGGTGACATCATTGCCTATGACTTTGGAATCATGGGGCATATCGACGAATATACCCGCCGGGTCTATGCAGAGATCCTCTATGGTTTCATCAAACGTGATTACCGCCGTGTGGCTGAAGTCCACTTTGAAGCGGGCTATGTTCCCGCCTCTCAGGACGTGGATGAGTTTGCCCGTGCGTTGCGCGCGGTCGGAGAACCAATTTTCGGCATGGACGCGGCACATATCTCCATGGGGCGATTGCTGAATTACCTGTTCGAAGTCACAGAACGGTTTGGCATGGAAACACGGACCGAACTGATATTGTTGCAACGCACCATGGTTGTTGTGGAGGGTGTTGCGCGCTCACTTGATCCGCGTATGAATATCTGGGAAGCCGCCCATCCGGTTGTTGAGGACTATATCAAATCCTCCATCGGCCCCAAAGCTGTTGCGTCCGATTTGGCAAAGACGGCTAAAGTGCTTGCCCGGTTTGGCCCGCGTTTGCCTGCTTTGGTAGAAAGAGCCTTGATCCAGCAATCAACGGCCTCGGAACCGCGCGGCACACCAGGCAGAATGTGGATTGTTCCGGCAACAATCGGATTGGGTTGCGGCGTGCTTCTCAGCGTTTTTGTAAGCGCTCTTCTGTGACGCGAGATTGGTCGAACTGACCGGTTGGCCAGATTTGACAAATCTTTGCATGACGCTCAAGGTTTCCAGTATGACGGAACACACCGACGATATTTTGAACCTCCTGCCGGCCCGGCTGAAAGATGCACGCCGTGCGCAAGGCTTGTCTTTGGAAGCCGTTGCAAATCTTTCGGGCGTCAGCCGATCCATGGTCAGCCAGATTGAACGCGGTGAATCAAGCCCGACAATTGCGACCCTGTGGAACCTGACCCGTGCATTGCAGGTGGATTTTGCCGGCCTATTGGAGGCTGGACAAAAGCAGGACCACATTGACGTGTTGCGTTCAACAGATGTCCCAATCATCCAAAACATGGGACAGGGGTGCAGAATCAAAATCCTGTCCCCTCCCGAAGATGCCGGCGGACATGAGGTTTACGACATCGCACTGTCGGAAACAGGAACGTTGATCAGCCAACCACACACCGTCGGAACCCGAGAACAACTCACGGTTCTAGAGGGAGAGGTCCGGCTGACATCAGGGAGCGCCGACGACGTCCTGAAGGCAGGCGATACGGCGCGATACGCAGCAGACGTTTCACATGCCATTTCTGCAAATGGTGCAGAAGCCCGTGTCTTCCTAATTGTGAAGAACGGTTAATCCCTGCTGGGGTGCTGAGCAGGGCGGGCGCAAAATTCCGCGCAAGTTATCCGCTATCACGGAAAATTTTCCACTATCCAAAAATTCCCCCTTTACGGAATCACATCCAATATGACAGAATTTCTGCAACAAGCGGAGTTCTGTCATGTCCCAAGCCTTCTACTCACACTTGTCCGACACCCTCTCCCAGATCGAGGCTGACGGGCTTTACAAACGCGAACGTATGATCACCTCCCCTCAAGGCGGGGAGATCAAGGTTGGCGACAATCAGGTTATCAACCTGTGCGCCAACAACTACTTAGGCCTTGCCGACCACCCTGATCTGATTGCGGCCGCCAAGGGCGCGATGGAACCCAGAGGGTTTGGAATGGCATCCGTGCGCTTCATCTGTGGAACACAGGACATTCACCGGGAACTGGAACAGCGGATCGCATCCTTTCTTGGCAAAGATGATTCCATACTGTTTGCGGCCTGTTTTGATGCCAACGGCGGGTTGTTTGAGCCACTGCTGACTGCGGAGGACGCCATAATCTCGGACAGTCTGAACCACGCATCAATCATCGACGGAATTCGTCTCTGTAAAGCGCAACGCTACCGCTATGCCAACAACGACATGGCTGACCTGGAGGCCAAACTGAAAGAGTCCCGCGCCAAAGGTGCGCGCCACATCATGGTTGCAACTGACGGCGTGTTCTCGATGGATGGGTACCTGGCCAATCTCCCGGAGATCCGCGCATTGGCTGACCAGTATGACGCCGTTCTCATGGTGGATGACTGCCATGCAACCGGCTTTATGGGCCCCAACGGCGCAGGAACGCCGGATCACTTTGGCGTCACAGTGGACATACTTACAGGCACATTGGGAAAGGCCCTGGGGGGATCAATCGGCGGCTATATCGCCGGGCCTCAGCCTGTAATTGATCTGCTCCGCCAGCGCGCGCGGCCGTACCTTTTTTCAAACTCACTGCCGCCCGCGATCGTCGCCGCCGGACTGGAAGCCATTCGTCTTGTTGAAGAAGGCACGGATCTGCGCGCGAAACTTTTTGAAAACACTAAATTCTGGCGAGACGGGTTGGAGAACCTTGGATTTGAACTGCTCCCGGGCAGCCATCCGATTGTTCCTGTTATGCTGGGCGAGGCGCAATTGGCCCAGGACATGGCCGCACGACTGTTTGAAGAAGGCGTCTATGTCTCAGGCTTTTTCTTCCCGGTTGTCCCCCGTGGTCAAGCCCGCATTCGCACGCAAATGAACGCGGCTCTGACGCAGCAAGAACTGGAACGCGCGCTGGCGGCTTTTGAAGTTGCTGGCAAAGCCTGTGGGGTGATCTGATGCGTCCAAACACGATGAAAGCGCTTGAAAAATCTCACCCCAAAGAAGGGCTGTGGATGGTGCAAGCTCCGGTGCCCGAAATCGGTCCCGATGAGGTGCTGATCAAGGTCAACAAAACGGGTATCTGCGGCACCGATATTCATATCTGGAACTGGGATGATTGGGCGGCCGCCACGGTGCCAGTCCCAATGATCACAGGTCACGAGTTCGCAGGTGAAATTGTCGAAATCGGAAAAGATGTCAATGGCTTGAAGATCGGGCAGCGTTGTTCGGGAGAAGGCCATTTGATCGAACATGACAGCCGCCAGTCTCGGGCCGGAAAATTCCACCTGGATCCAGGTACGCGTGGCATTGGGGTTAATGTTCAAGGGGCTTTTGCGCAATACCTGCGGCTACCTGCCTTTAACGTGGTGCCCCTGCCCGACGATATCCCGGACGAAATCGGAGCCATCCTGGACCCTTTGGGCAACGCGGTCCACACTGCTCTCAGCTTTGATCTGCTGGGAGAAGACGTGCTGATAACTGGCGCAGGTCCAATTGGCATTATGGCGGCAGCTGTTGCGCGTCACGCAGGCGCACGGAATGTGGTCATCACGGACATCAACCCCGACCGTTTATCCCTCGCGGAACATGTGGTGCCAAACGTCCGCCCCGTGAATGTCGGCACCGAAGATCTTAACGATGTGATCCACGAGCTCGGCCTGTCTCAGGGCTTTGATGTCGGTTTGGAAATGTCAGGCAATCAGATCGCACTGGACCAGATGGTTGAAGCGCTTGTAATGGGAGGAAAAATCGCACTGCTTGGCATTCCGCCAGGCAAGTCGCCTGTGGATTGGTCGCGCATCGTATTCAAGGCCATCACCATCAAAGGTGTCTACGGCCGGGAAATGTTTGAAACCTGGTACAAGATGATTGCCATGCTGCAAAACGGTCTGGACGTCAGCCGGGTCATCACGGACCGCTTTACTGTTGAGGACTTTGCCCAAGGGTTTGCGCAAATGAAATCCGGACGCTCCGGAAAAGTCGTGCTCGACTGGACGGGCTGACGGTTTCTGCCACCGCAGAGGCGCGCGTCTCACCGAACGGGAACGCGCCCCTCTTTTGTCAGCCACCAGACTTTCTCACCTTCAAGCACCGCAACCGTCAGCGGACGACCGTATCCGGCGCCACTGTCCAAGTTAAGACGATTGCCGCAGTCTTCCGGCGCTTTGAGGGCTGTATGACCGTGGACAACCAACCACGGATGTGGGGCGCTGTAGCTCAGGAAAGGCTCTCGAATCCAGACCAGATCATTTTCCTTCTGATCTTCGAGCGCAACGTCTGGGCGGATACCTGCATGGACAAAAAGGTAAGGTCCGGCTTGATAAAAAATCCTGAGCGATTGAAGGAATTCGATGTGATCGCGTGGCACGGCCTCCTTGGCGCGCTGGTGAACATCTTCCAAACGCTCGCTCCCTTCAACGCGCACCCCATAAGATGCCAAAGTCTGCATGCCACCCAAGTCAGGGTGCAGCCAGCTGTGGGTGATTTTGAGATGGGGATCAGGGCGGGGGCTATCCTCCAGAAACCACTCAAACATGCGGTCGTGATTGCCCTTTAGTGCTGTCCAGTTCCGCCCGGCCTCTATGCCGCTTTTCAGCATTTCCAAAACGCCGCAACTGTTTGGCCCGCGATCCACATAGTCGCCAAGAAAAGTGACCTGCGCGGTCTCGCCTCCATCCGCGTCAATCCAGGCCAATGCGTCTTGCAGCATCTGATGCTGCCCATGAATATCACCAATGGCGTAGATCGGATCCGACATCACATATTCCTTTTGCTCAAGCGGTATACACAACAAAATGGCAAACCTGTCAGCGGTAACTTTGCCGACTAGCCGCCCAGCAACAACGAAAAAGGCCACCTTCGCAGGTGGCCTTTTGGAACTGTTGCATCCGGGATCGCATCAAGCGACGTCAAATACCAACGGCTTGATCTGGGTAAATTGATCCGTCTCAGCCAGCTTGGCTCGTGCTTCGGCTGGCACCGGAGCATCCACATAAAGCAGCGCAATCGCTTCGCCACCGATATCAGAACGGCCCAAGGTAAAGTTCGCGATGTTGACACCCATATCCCCCAAGGTGCCACCCAAGGTGCCGATGATGCCCGGAACGTCTTTGTTGGTGGTGTAAAGCATGTTCGCACCGACTTCCGCGTCGATGTTGATGCCTTTGATCTGGATGAAGCGCGGCTTGCCGTCAGAGAAGACAGTACCTGCAACCGAACGCTCACGTTTGGACGTTACAACGGTAACCTTGATATAGCCGTCAAAGGAGCCGGTTTTGTCCTGTGTCGTGGTGGAGATCTGAACGCCGCGTTCTTTGGCGATAACCGGAGCGGACACCATGTTCACATCCGGGTTGGCCTTTTTCATGATACCCGCGATAACCGCACAGTTCAGCGCCTCGAGGTTCATGTCCGCTACGATACCATCATAGCAGATGTTGATGGCTTCAATCGGCTCATCAGTCATCTGACCGGCAAACGCACCCAAATGGTCGGCCAGTTTGATCCACGGCCCCATGATTTTGGCTTCTTCAGCCGTCACAGATGGCATGTTCAGCGCGTTTTCAACGGCGCCGGTCAACAGATAATTGGACATCTGCTCGGCCACTTGCAAGGCCACGTTTTCCTGCGCTTCGGTGGTTGCAGCGCCCAGGTGCGGGGTGCAGACCACATTCGGCAAGTTGAACAGGGCGTTTTCCTTGGCAGGCTCTTCCGAGAACACGTCAAACGCCGCGCCCGCAACATGGCCGGACTTGAGCAGCTCAGCCAGCGCGGCCTCATCGACCAGACCACCGCGAGCACAGTTGATGATGCGCACGCCTTTTTTCGTCTTGGCGAGGTTTTCCGCAGACAGGATGTTCTTGGTGCCTTCGGTCAGCGGCACGTGCAGGGTGATGAAATCCGCGCGGGTCAGCAGTTCGTCCAACTCGACTTTCTCGACCTGCATCTTTTCGGCTTTCTCTTCCGACAGGAAGGGGTCATAAGCCACAACTTTCATTTTCAGACCACGCGCGCGGTCGCAAACGATGCCACCGATGTTACCCGCGCCAATCACGCCAAGGGTTTTGTTGGTGAGTTCAACGCCCATGAACTTTGACTTTTCCCACTTACCGGCATGGGTCGAGGCAGAGGCTTCCGGGATCTGACGCGCAACCGCAAACATCATTGCAATCGCGTGCTCGGCGGTGGTGATCATGTTGCCGAACGGCGTGTTCATCACGATCACGCCTTTTTTGGACGATGCTTCTTTGTCCACGTTGTCGGTGCCGATACCTGCGCGACCAACAACTTTCAGGTTGGTTGCCGCTTCCAGGATGGTCGGGGTCACTTTGGTCGCAGAGCGGATTGCCAGACCATCATATTGGCCAATCACTTCGGCCAGCTTCTCTTTGTCTTTGCCAAGGTCGGGCATGAAATCAACGTCGATGCCACGATCACGGAAGATCTGGACGGCGGTTTCAGACAGTTTGTCGGATACGAGTACTTTGGGAGCCATGGGTTTGGGTCCTTCAAATATAGGGTGCAGAAGGGCGCGCAGATCCGCGCGCCCAGATCAATTGGAGTTAAGCTTGCGCTTCGATTTCGGCCTCAAAGGCCCAGGCGAGCCAAGGCAGCATGGCTTCCAGATCGGCAGTCTCAACCGTGCCGCCACACCAGATGCGCAGACCGGCCGGAGCGTCACGATAGGCACCAACGTCCAGCGCCACATCTTCGGCTTCCAGACGTTTGGCAACCGCCTTGGCAAAGGCTGCGCCGTCTTGGATGCGGTCATCGGTGAATTTCAGACAAACCGAAGTGTTGGAGCGGGTTGCACCGTCCACGGCCAGGTTGGCGATCCAATCATTGGCGTCACAGAAGTCGAACACGACCTTGGCGTTTGCATCCGCGCGGGCCTTCAGCCCTTCAAAACCACCCACAGACCGCGCCCAGTCCAGAGCAACCAGATAGTCCTCAACCGCCAGCATCGACGGCGTGTTGATGGTGGCACCGGTAAAGATACCGTCGATCAGTTTGCCACCTTTGGTCAGGCGGAAGATTTTCGGCAGCGGCCACGCTGGCGTATAGCTTTCCAGACGTTCAACTGCACGCGGCGACAGGATCAACATGCCGTGGGCCGCTTCACCGCCCAGAACCTTCTGCCAAGAGAAGGTGGTCACATCCAGCTTGTCCCAGGGCAGATCCTGCGCAAAGGCGGCAGAGGTCGCATCACAGATGGTCAGACCTTCGCGGTCATCCGCAATCCAGTCACCATTGGGAACCTTGACGCCCGAGGTGGTGCCGTTCCACGTGAAGACAACATCGTTCTTTGGGTCGACAGTCGCGAGATCAACGATCTCACCATATTCGGCGGTTTTGACCTCGGCATCGATTTTCAGCTGTTTCACCACATCCGTGACCCAGCCCGCGCCAAAGCTTTCCCAGGCCAGCATCTCAACCTTGCGCTCACCAAGAAGGTTCCACAGGGCCATTTCAACCGCACCAGTGTCGGATGCGGGAACGATGCCGATTTTGTAATCAGCGGGGATGCCCAGAACTTCGCGGGTGCCTTCGATGGCATCCTTCAGCTTGGCTTTGCCAACAGCTGCGCGGTGCGAACGGCCAAGAGGCGCGTCGGAAAGTTTGGACAATTCAAAAACGGGGGGTTTGGCACAAGGGCCAGAGGAGAAACGCGGGTTCGCCGGCCGCGTTGCCGGTTGAGAAATAGCCATCAATGCTACCCTTCCAGATAAATGCCTCTCGTTGGGGAGAGGTGTCCCACCGACCGGAATAGAGAGAGCTGCGGTAATCAGCAACAGGGAAAATGGACCAAATCCGGCCATTCTATTTGCAATTGCGACCTAAAATTTCGCCTTTAGGAAACTTATTCTCTCTCCGAAGTGTCGGATCAAAGACCTCAACAGGGGTGGTTCCAATCGCTCCGCCTCGTTATGAGATTGGCAGAATCACCGCAAAGGACGCGCCTCTTATGTTTGTCACAACCCTGCTGTGTAACCCTGCTTCGACCACCCTCGAACCGGCTTTAGCCGAATCGCTGCGCAATGCCTGGGGTGGCGGTGATGTGGTCTGGTTGGCCCAGAATGAGGCGCTAGAATTCACCCACGCCCAAATGCCAGACAATCGTTGGGACGTCTGGTCTGACCTTCAGGGCATGGGGGTCGACATGATCACTCAACCCGTTGAAGGACGGCGTAAAAAAATGCTTCTGGCGGACATGGACTCCACTATGATCCAACAGGAGTGCATCGACGAGCTGGCCGATGAGGCTGGTGTCGGCGCGCGGGTAAAAGACATCACCGCCCGCGCCATGAATGGCGAGTTGGATTTCGAAGGCGCATTGACGGAACGGGTTGGCCTGCTGAAAGATCTGCCGGAGACCGTTATTGGCAAGGTCCTTGAAACGCGGATTACATTTATGCCCGGCGGCAAGGAATTGCTGGCAACGATGAAGGCGAATGGCGCCTATGCCGCGCTGGTCTCTGGTGGGTTTACCGCGTTTACCGCCAAAGTCGCTTCAGAGCTCGGCTTCGACGAGAACCGCGCCAACACGCTGCTGACGGCAGACGGCAAGCTGACCGGCGAAGTGGGACGGCCGATTCTGGGGCGCGAAGCCAAAGTTGAAGCGCTGGAGCAAATCACCACACGCCTTGGCATCACCGAACGAGACGTAATTGCCGTTGGAGATGGTGCCAACGACCTTGGCATGTTGGGACGCGCGGGCGCAGGCGTTGCACTGCACGCCAAACCTTCGGTCGCCGCGGAATGCGATATCCGGATAAATCACGGAAACCTGACTGCCCTGCTGTATATCCAAGGCTACAGCAAAGACGACTTTGCCTCCTAATGTTTGAAGTCACATTTGAGGTTCTGGCCTTGCTAATGGCAGCAGGGTTCATAGCGGGGTTCATTGATGCCATAGCAGGCGGAGGCGGCCTGATCACCGTGCCGATGTTGTTATTGGTAGGCGCTGATCCAGTAACCGCCTTGGCAACGAACAAAGTTCAGGGCCTGTTTGGTGCAGGCACCGCCGCCTTGTCCTACGCACGCGGCGGCCACGTGGACTTGAGACAGCAAGCCCCCACTGCACTGATCGCATTTCTGGCGTCAATGGGCGGCGCTTTGCTGGTATCGGTCCTGCCAACCGAAGCAATCCGAATGGTTTTGCCCATAGTGCTGATCGCAATCGCATCGTTCTTTGCCTTGAAAAAGGGACTGGACGACACCGACCGACACCAACGGCTGACACCGTTTCTGTTTGCCATGACGATTGTTCCACTGTGCGGCGCCTATGACGGGCTATTGGGCCCCGGTGCAGGCAGCTTTTACATGCTAGGGTTTGTCACACTTGCCGGTTATGGGGTGCTGCGGGCAACTGCACATACAAAACTGCTGAACTTTGCCTCCAACCTCGGTGGATTGGTGGTCTTTGCAGTTGTTGCAACGCCTTGGTGGCTGACAGGTCTTGCAATGGCGGCAGCTCAGGTTGTCGGCGCTCAATGCGGAGCTGTTTTGGCTCAGAAGATCGGGTCACGTCTCATCAAACCATTGCTGGTCGCGACGTCATGCCTTTTGGCCGCAAAACTCCTCTGGGAGATGCTTTAACGCTGGTTCTCTGACGGTCTCCCAGAAGTCGCAGTGTTTGGTTTATTCGTCAGGGAAGCACAAAATGCCCCAGTTTTTGTTTGCCTATCATAATGGGAAAAAACCTGAGACCCAGGAAGATTGTGAGCGGGCAATGGCAGCTTGGAATGATTGGTTTGCAGCAATGGGCGAAGTCGTGGACAGTCCCGGTGCACCCGTCGGGTTGCCCAAAACAGTCAGCCAAAGTGGGGTTGCTGAAAACGAAGGGGCAAACCCGATTTCTGGCTATTCAGTGATAACGGTAGACACAATCGAAGAGGCGTGCCGTTTGGCGCAAGAGTGTCCAATGGTCCAAGATGGAACAGGCTCGGTAGAGATCGCCGAGATCCTCGAGATGTAGCCCCCTAAGACGTTCAAAAACTCAGCGCTGCGGCGGGTCGAATGGATCCGCAGTGAATACCGCGCCAATTTATGATGGGTGCGTTCATACGTTTCAACGTAGCCGGGTGAGCCGGATCCAAAACACCCAAGTTGGAGAGAATCGATGCTATTGCACATTCACTCGCGCGCGTTGATCCGTCCAGAATTTTGAGTGCTACACCCAGTTTTTGCTCTGGCAGGATGGCAACAAACACCGCTTCGGCACCTGTTTTGATAGCTACGCGCCCTCCCATGGCGCGCATTAATTCGGTACAAGCGCGCCCTTCTCCGGCCACAAGGTCAGGATGGGACACCATTGCATTGACCAGTGTTGCACCCGCTTCTGACGCGCGGTCAGACCGTACGTGAGACGAGGCAAACCACGCCATCGCCCGCGCCAGGCCGTGAAGGGTTGTCGCAAAGTTAGGCGCCGAACATCCGTCGATCCCGAAACCAGGACTGGTCGCATCGGTCACGTCTTCGAACGCGGACAGACAGGCCTGTTGTACAGGATGATCAGGTTCAACATATTCGGGACCAGCCCCCAAATGCTGCGCAAGAGTCAAAAAACCTGCATGTTTGCCAGAGCAATTGTTGTGGATTTGACACGGGCTCTGGTCCGAATTCACGAGTAAACGTCGCGCGTCTTTGTCCTTGGGCATGTGCGCACCGCACCTGAAATCTGCGTCGCGCAATCCAAGCTGATCCAGCCAGCGCCCTATTGGGTCCGTATGGATTTTAGCTCCGTTGTGTGATGCGCAAGCCAAGGCGAGCTGCTGCGAGCTCAGCCCATATTTTGCAGCTGCGCCAGAGGTCAGAAGCGGCAGTGCCTGAATCATTTTAGCTGAGCTTCGCGGATAGATGATGGCCTCCGGATCACCCCAGGACTGCACGATCTGCCCAGTGGCGTCACAAACGACGGCATGGCCAAAATGCACGGACTCGCATAAATCTGCGCGCCAAATCTCCACCATAGGAACCGGGTTCGTCATTTTAGGCCTCATTTCTGCGCGAATTCCCGCCAAACTCCCTTTCAACCATAGCACTTGATACGTTAATGTGGTTGTGTGGCGCAAGCGCGTTACAGGGGTAGAGACGGTGCATCAACGCCGCAAGGCCCTGCGTATTTGAGGTAGAAGACAGTCTTTGGAGTCGGGACAAATGGCATCGAAACTCGTCCGCATGATCGCGGGACTGAGCATGGCCTGTATGGCCAGCATGGCCGTGGCACAACAAGCAACAACAGATAATCGCGTCGGCGCCAATGTCGATTGGAGCGTGTTTCAAGGCGACAACCCCAAGGAATGCTGGGGAGTTTCCGCGCCAAAGGAAACCGTAAATACCCGCGATGGGCGCGTCGTGGCCGTGCGCCGAAGCGATATCCAGCTTTTTGTTTTTTATCGCCCGAACACGTCCAAGAACGGTCAGGTCACTTTCACCGGCGGATATCCCTTTGCGCCTGGCTCGACCGTGTCGTTGGAGATTGGCGATGAACAGTTCACTCTGATCACAGAAGGTGAATGGGCATGGCCGACGACATCCGCAGATGATGCAAAGATCATTGCCGCCATGAAACGTGGATCAAGCGCGATCCTGACAGCGCGGTCTGCGCGCGGCACCCAGACCAAGGATACGTTCTCTCTGCTCGGCTTTACGGCCGCAGTTGAGGATGCGGATAAGCGCTGCAACAGCTGAGCATGATCCAGGCTGTTTTGTTCCAAAGACCGCCCGATTGAGGCGGTCTTTTCATATTTGACATATTCGCATGACGGATATGTCCTACTCTGGCTGCATCTTTCATTTGGAACTTGCGGTATTCTCCTTTATACAGCCTCCTTCAATCCCTTTGCAGCACCCGAGTCCCGAGCCATGACAGCCAAAGCGCCGATCACGCAAGACGTTCTGACCCTGCCCCGCAAAGACGCGGAAGGTGACAAGATCAACCTGGTTGGTCTGACCCGCGACCGTATGCGGGAGGTTCTGATCGAAAACGGCACCCCTGAAAAACAGGCAAAAATGCGAGTTGGGCAGATCTGGCAGTGGATATACCAATGGGGCAAGCGCGATTTTGCCGAAATGACCAACCTGGCCAAGGCGTATCGCACGGATCTGGAAGAGAAATTCGAAATCCGCATCCCCGAGGTCGTGAGCAAACAGGTGTCGACCGATGGCACCCGCAAATATCTGGTGCGTATCAACGGCGGCCACGAGGTCGAGGTCGTGTATATTCCCGAAGACGATCGGGGCACGCTCTGTATCTCCTCGCAGGTGGGCTGTACCTTGACCTGTTCCTTCTGCCACACTGGCACCCAAAAGCTGGTGCGCAACCTGACCCCGGCTGAGATTGTCGGTCAGGTCATGATGGCCCGCGACGATCTGGAGGAATGGCCTGTACCTGGCGCGCCGAAGGATGAGACACGCCTTCTGTCCAACATCGTTCTGATGGGCATGGGGGAGCCGCTCTATAACTTCGAGAACGTCCGCGACGCGATGAAGATTGCGATGGACCCCGAAGGGATCTCCCTGTCGCGCCGTCGTATCACCCTGTCGACCTCTGGCGTTGTTCCCGAAATTGCCCGCACCGCCGAGGAAATCGGCTGTTTGCTGGCGATTTCCTTCCATGCGACGACCAACGACACCCGTGATGTGCTGGTTCCAATCAACAAACGCTGGAATATTGACCAGCTGCTGCAAGCGCTGGCCGATTACCCGAAGGTATCGAACTCTGAACGGATTACCTTTGAATATGTGATGCTGGATGGTGTCAATGATACCGACGAAGACGCACACCGCCTGATTGACCACATCAAGCGCTACAAGATCCCGGCCAAGATCAACCTGATTCCGTTCAATGAATGGCCCGGTGCGCCCTACAAACGATCCTCGAACAACCGGATCCGGGCCTTTGCCAATATTATCTATCAGGCCGGCTATGCCTCACCGATCCGCAAGACACGGGGTGAGGATATTATGGCCGCCTGCGGCCAGCTGAAGTCAGCCACCGAACGCGCCCGTAAATCACGCAAACAGATCGAAGCCGAAGCCGGTATGAACAACGGATAAGCAAAAGCCCGGCCTATGGCCGGGCTTTTTTTTCAGCGCTCGCGGCCAGGTAGACTGTCCCGTGGCGGCGCGCTTTCCCAAGATTCGAAAATTTCCATTGCCTCCTGCGCGCTTTCGGCAAACTTAAAAAGGTTCAAATCATCGGCCGAGATAGTCCCCGCATCGGACAAGGCTTCCCAATTGATGATCCGTTCCCAGAATTCACGTCCGAACAGGATAAACGGCACCCGCTCCATCCGGCCCGTTTGTATGAGCGTGAGGCTTTCAAACAGCTCATCCAACGTCCCAAATCCGCCGGGGAAAACGGTAATCGCCCGTGCGCGCATCAGGAAGTGCATCTTGCGGATCGCAAAATAGTGGAAGTTAAAGCTGAGTGAGGGCGTCACATATTCGTTTGGTGCCTGTTCGTGGGGCAGCACAATGCTGAGACCGATAGAGCGGCCACCGGCCTCAATGGCTCCACGGTTACCGGCTTCCATGACCCCGGGGCCACCGCCTGTCACGACAACGTTTTGACGACCGCCGCTCTCCTGGGATTTCAGCGTCATCAAACGGGCAAACTCCTGCGCTTCGTCATAGAAATGCGAAAGCTCAGCCAGAGTCTGAGTACGGGCCTGATCCTTGTTTGCAGGGGCTGGGATGCGGGCACCGCCGAACATGACAATGGTGCTTTCGACACCTTGCTCGTCCAGCATCAACTGAGGTTTCAGCAACTCTAGCTGCAGCCGCACAGGGCGCAACTCATCCCGGCAAAGGAACTCTTCGTCCGCAAAGGCCAATGCATAGGCTGGTGAAGCGGTTTGCGGCGTCAGCGGAACATGTTCTGCACGATCACGGTCGGAATGGGCGTCTGGAAAGCGGCTATGGCGTTCTTCGGTCATGGAATAAGGAGACCTCGTCTAAAAAGTTAGACTTAAACCCTATCGACACGACCAATCCGAGACCAGCCCTGCAAACACCAATGCAACTTACAATCCGCATTAATTGCGGTCGGATTCTAATTTTCCTACTGTGTGCGAACCGCGGATTGGCCCCTTATTCGAAAAACAGCTCAGAACAGTGCAAGAATGACCGAAACCATTGCCGACAAGATCTACTATGCCCTGCGTGAGCGTATTGTAACCGGTGATCTGCCAGCAGGAGAGAAGCTGCGACAGGATCACATCGCGCAGGACTATGACGCCAGCCATGTTCCTGTACGGGAAGCGCTGTTGCGCCTCGAATCGCACGGATTGACCACATCACTGCCCCGGCGCGGGATGCGTGTCAGCGCATTGGACCCACAGGAAATCCGCGAAGTTGTGGAAATGCGTGTAGCACTGGAGGTATTGGCACTGTCACATGCTGTCCCGCGGATGACCGAAGAACATTTGACGGCAGTGCACAGGTGTTTTGAAGCCTGTGAAACCGCCGCCGATATGTTGGCGTGGGATCGTGCAAACCGCGCGTTTCATATGGCTTTGCTGGCCCCTTGCGTCATGCCGCGGCTATTGGAAACCATCGCAGATCTCCAGATGGCCGCGGCGCGGCACATGTTCGCCTATTGGCAAGGGCAGTGGCGCCCTCGGCCTGATGTGGATCACGCCGCTTTGGTTAAAGCGGCATCCCAGCGTGAAACAGCGGCAGCCTGCGATATCATGCGTCGGCATCTGCGTCGTGTGCGATGATTGGGCGCGAATTTACCACCGAATGAGGCGGATTGAGGCATGACCTTTGCAGGTTTTGCAGTTAAGAAAGCCTAATATTTTTTGACCCCGTGGAGAGCACCAATGTCCAACGCACAGCTGGAAGCCGCAATCGAGGCCGCCTGGGAGGCCCGTGACACAATCACCCCCGCAACCACTGGCGAAACCCGTGACGCCATTGAAGACACACTGAATGCATTGGACAGCGGCAAACTCCGCGTTGCAGAAAAGCTGGACAACGGTGACTGGCATGTAAACCAGTGGGCCAAAAAAGCCGTGCTTCTGGGGTTCCGCATCAAGGATATGGAAGAGCAATCCGGTGGCCCTCAAGGCTCTGGCTGGTGGGACAAGGTCGACAGCAAGTTCAAAGGCTGGGGCGAAACCGAATGGAAAGGTGCAGGTTTCCGCGCTGTTCCCAATGCGGTTGTACGCAAATCAGCCTATATCGCACCAGGCGTGGTTCTGATGCCATCCTTTGTGAACCTCGGCGCATTTGTTGACGAAGGCACAATGGTAGACACATGGGCCACCGTTGGGTCCTGTGCACAGATCGGCAAAAACGTACACCTGTCCGGCGGTGTTGGTATTGGTGGTGTTCTCGAACCGATGCAGGCCGGTCCAACCATTATCGAAGACAACTGCTTTATCGGAGCGCGTTCAGAAGTTGTCGAGGGTTGTATTGTCCGGGAAGGTTCCGTGCTGGGCATGGGCGTGTTCATTGGCCAATCGACCAAAATCGTCGACCGCGAAACCGGTGAGATCTTCTATGGTGAGGTACCGCCCTACTCCGTGGTTGTTGCGGGCTCCATGCCATCCAAGAACAATGTGAACCTCTATTGTGCGGTTATCGTAAAGCGTGTTGACGAAAAAACGCGCTCAAAGACCGGCATCAACGAATTGCTGCGTGACTAAGTAATCGCTTGGGCGATGCCCAATGCCATGCATTGACCAGTGGCCATTCCGTTGGCCGCTGGTCTGGTTTTCCGTTTGACCCGGCATACATTTCCCGTCAAAGGCATGTCCCATGACAGAGAAAAAGAAATCCCGCCAACAAGTCTATACCCTGCTGGTCCAAATCGGCCGCAAAGAAGGGGATGGCCTTCCACAAAGAGCAACAGGCGCAGCCCTGATGGTCTACGCTTCTGGTGTGGATGAAGCCGAAGCAGTGCGCGAAACTGTTGCCATCCTGAAACAGGCGGATACCGCTCCTTTGGATGTTACCGGATACGGTACATTAGCCGAACGTGAAGCCGAGGGGCACGAGATCAGCGACGAAGAGCGGGATCTGATGAAGCGGGCTCTGGATGAAAACGCGGTGATCGTGGCACAGATGACACCGTTTTTTGGCGACCACGACACTCCCGAAGTTCATTAGCTCGGCGAACGGGTCATTTTGGACGTCCAAACCATTTGGCATAGATCGCATCATATGTGCCGTCTTCTCTCATTTCCAGAAGGGCTCGGTTGATCTCTTCCTTCAAGGGTGATCCTTGCGGCAGAGCCAGTCCGTAACTTTCCTGAAGAAACACTTGTCCGATGGTCTGACCGATTCCACGCCCCTCGTGACTGGTGTAATAATTGAGTACAGGTGCATCAAAGACCACAACTCGGATGTCGCCAGCTTCAAACGCCGTGAGCATTTCCTGCAAGTTGCTGAAGCCCTTAAAATCTACCTCGCGCCTGTCGAGAAACCCGGCCGCGGTTGAGCCGGACAAGGTTCCAACCTGTTTTCCGTAAAGGTCATTGACCGAATTCACATTGCTGCTGATCGCTTCAATGGTCATCACAGCTGTAATTTTTGCGACAAATACAGAAACAACAAACAAAGAAGAGATCACCAAAAGCACGCCAAAGATACGCCCGATAGGCGTGCGCGGAACGCGTTCTTCGAAGCCACCATTCACGACCAGATTCAGCGCCCACCAAAAGGACGGAAACCATGCTTCTTTCAAAGGGCGGTCAAAATATGGCTGCGCGCGGCGCTCGACTGTCCACATCAGCATCCCGCCGCCAAACAGCAAAAGAAAGGCGACACCGATTGCAATCGCCAGATCCTTGGACATCAGCGCACTTAACAAAGATGGTTCCCGCAGATCTTCGGACGTCACCATGATCTGCAGACCACTTTCGAAAATCGGATGACTGAAGTCCATATCCGCTTCGCGCGTTGATGTGACAGAGATATTGGCCGCCGCCATATCTGCTTCGCCAGTAACAACGTTAATCAACATTTGCGGGAAGCTGTCCAACCGACGCAGCTCATACGGCTGATCAAGACGATCGAACAGGGCTTCGACCAAGTTCACAGTGAAACCGGTTTCCTTGCCGTTTTCAACCATCGAAAATGGCGGCCGCGTTACAGTGTCCACGACAAATGTCTGTCCAGATGCCGTGCCCGCCAAATTGACCACGAGCAAGAACACAATCGAGCGAAATAAGGTCAAGAATACCCTCATGGAATAGTCACCATTTGCGAATGCTTACGGCGGAGAGACTATTCAGGCAAGGTATATGCGCCTCTGAAAGCAATATGGACCAGCAAATCTTACGTGGTCGCCCAATAATTACAGAGGCTTTTTCGCTGAAAAACTACTTTGAGCCAAACGGCTCACTGAAATTCACTTAGCCTGTGGTTTTCAATGGATCCCACACAGCAACCTGAAGGTGATATCACGTTCCAAAACCGAGTTGCGCCGACAAAAGGCGCCCCTCAAAGGTACGCAAAACCGGACGTGCCGCTTTGCCGTAACCGTCGCCAGTTTCAGGATCCAGCTCCGGGAAAATCGTGCAAATCTCATCTAAAACCTCGGGGTCAAACAAAGAATCTGTTTGGCTTCCGGGCAAATAACTTTCGCTTGGCACCCCTTCGGAAAATACGATCTGGTGCGTGTCAAACATCATATGAACATATGTAACGGTACCACCGGGGTGGCGCATTATCGTAGTGTCATTCACCAGACTTTGTGCCGCAACCAAAACTTCCTCTTCCGCAAAAAGCAGTTCCGCAGTGCTGTCGGCAATCAAAATCCGGTGTTGCGGAGACAGCCAAAGTTCCCGGCGGT
This sequence comes from Epibacterium sp. ABZ3_068, assembly GCF_056159265.1. Lineage (NCBI taxonomy): Bacteria > Pseudomonadati > Pseudomonadota > Alphaproteobacteria > Rhodobacterales > Roseobacteraceae > Epibacterium > Epibacterium sp. ABZ3_068. Next base: position 1,516,426 of record NZ_JBSWUV010000001.1, on the reverse strand, counting down.
TGCCAATTGCATTTTCTGCAATGCGGATGGGTGCAAGTTTGCCTTTAGCTGCAACCGTGCGTGTTCCAATCCACCGGATCGGTTGATCTCCGCAGTCCCGTGTCGTGACCAAATCTCCAACGGATAAGGTTTCGACCCGCTGTTCACCCTGTGGTGTTGTGATCAGTGTTCCAGCGACAAAACATGGGATTGTACTGGCCTCGACAATTCCAACGTCGGAATTCGTACCATCCGACACGGTGTAGGTGAAATTGAAGTCTTCCGAATCTCCGTCGCCCACCAGGGTCAACGTACCGTCATCGTTCAAAATGACGTCCTGGCCTGTCCCCAGCGTGATCGTCTGCCCAGCGCTAACTTCTTGCCCGTTGATATGGGTTATCGTTAGCGTTCCGTTGCTGCTGCTTTCATCATTGGCGAGAACATCCACTGTTTTGCTCTCGTTGGGCTGCACGTGGACAATGTCTTGATTTGCAATCAAAGACGTCTGCACGGAATCGGCGGCGATCAACAAGCTACTATCGTAGGCCGAATCCGAGACATCCGCGATGCCGATCCGGATAGAGTTCACTTCGCCCGGGTTGACATCAACCTTGAGTGTCAGCGTGATTGTCAGCCCGTCCATCTCGGTGTTGAAATCACTTGTCGAGTTATCCAGATAAAGATTCTGGTTCGAAACGTCGTTGATGTTCCCCGGATCCGTGTCACCAGAGCCGAAACCAATCTCGATAAACTCGTCGTTGACCCAAACACCTACAAAATCCTGAAAGACCGAATTTTGAAACTCTGGGTATTCTTCTGACGCAAAGACAAATTGCATTGTCAGCGTGTCCCCGGTGGGAACAAAATCTACGTCAAGATAGGACGCATCGAAGGTGCGTGTTCCAGCTTCGGCATTGAAATCAGCCTGATCCGTCTGTCCGGACGTGTTTGTAGAGCGAGAGTTAGACTGGTTCGCATCACCGGTCGAGTTCGTGTAATCAGCGGCACGCCCCGTTGAAAAAATAACACCGGTGTCTGAAGGCGTTGCACCATCAGCCAGAGCATCACCACCAGAGTAAATGGCGGAAGACAGCGGATCCCCTGTATAGGTTGCACTCTCGATGGAGACCCCGTCGCCAAAGATAGTCTGAGCCAGTTGTTCCGCAGTTGCGGAGGTATCATAATTCAGTTCCGACGCTGCAACCATTGCCGTGCCTCTGCCTGTTTCCGGACATTGCCAGATATTGAAATGTTCAAGGCAAACGCAGGTAGCACCTGTCTGGAAGACAAATGCAAAACCAGAGCACACTGATACCGCTGCTGTGCTCATTTCATTTTCGAAGTTGGCCCGATTTTTTCGGTTGTCCAACTGCTCAACTGCCCTGCCTCGGGTCTTGTTAAGCAATCGTTAACCAAACTTAATTTGAGAGTCAGCCGGTCAAGAGAAGACTCTTGGTCCGCGCTGTTTTTTGGCCACAGGTATTCGAAACCTCGCATTTGCACCCCGAAGGATTCCGCGATAGGCCGGGAGGCAACAGAATTTCAGGAGCCGCATATGTCCACAACTGACCCCGCACTGCTGACCGCTGATTTAATCCGTTGCCCCTCTGTTACGCCCGAGGAAGGCGGGGCGCTGGTTTTGCTGGACCGCGTTCTCAGCGAGGCGGGATTTGAATGCACGCGCGTAGATCGAGGTAACACCTGTAACCTCTTTGCCCGCTGGGGCACGAAAGGCCACAAGCGGACGTTTGGGTTCAACGGGCATACCGATGTTGTGCCTGTTGGCGATGAAGCGGCATGGACGGTCGCACCGTTCGGAGCGGAAGTAAAAGAAGGTGTCCTGTACGGTCGCGGCGCAACAGACATGAAATCCGGTGTCGCAGCCTTTGCCGCCGCCGCCATTGATCTGGTTAAAGATTGCCCACCCGACGGAGCGATTGTTCTGACGATCACTGGTGATGAGGAAGGCGACGCAACGGACGGCACCACCGCGCTTCTGGACTATATGGATGCGGAACAAGAACGCATGGATGTCTGCCTGGTCGGCGAGCCAACATGTCCCAACCACATGGGTGAAATGATCAAAATCGGCCGCCGCGGATCTATGACCGCATGGTTTACGGTCACTGGTGTCCAAGGCCACTCCGCCTACCCTCATCGCGCCAAGAACCCTTTAAACGCGATGGTGCGTTTGATGGACAAACTGGCAAGCCACGAGCTGGACCAGGGGACCGAGCATTTTGATGCCTCAACCCTGGCTGTTGTTACTGTGGACACAGGCAACCCTGCCACCAATGTCATCCCGGCACAGGCCACTTCGGCGGTCAATATCCGGTTTAACGACGCCCATACGGGCAAAGGTCTGTCAGCTTGGCTATTGGGTGAGGCCGAAAAGGTTGCGACGGAATTCAACATCTCTATCGAAACAAAGATCAAAATCTCTGGTGAGAGCTTCATCACGCCACCGGGCCCTTTGTCCGAGTTGGTTTCAGCCGCAGTCCAAGCGGAGACCGGTGTGCGCCCAGAACTGTCGACCACCGGCGGTACATCTGACGCACGCTTTGTCAAAAACCATTGCCCGGTTGTTGAATTTGGTCTTGTCGGCAAGACCATGCATCAAGTGGACGAGAACGTGGACATCGCACAGATCCATCAGCTGAAGGCGATTTATAGCCGCATCCTCAAGGACTACTTTGCATGACAATCTCAATGGCAGTGGTCGACGATCCGTCCCAATGCCTCGCATTGCGGATGGAGGTGTTTGTTCACGAGCAAGGTGTTCCTGTCGAAGATGAGCTGGACGATCTGGATGATCAGGCAGTTCATATCCTTGCCCTCAATGGGGACACCCCAATCGGAACTGCCCGCGTGGTGATACAGAAGGAAACGGCCAAGATTGGCCGTGTCTGCATCAGCAAGCCCGCGCGCGGCAGTGGGCTTGGGAAAGAGCTCATGATCTTTGCATTGGGCATTGCCAAAAATACAGCAGGCGTAAAGCGCGCAAAACTTGGTGCTCAAACTTACGCGATTGGGTTCTATGAACGCTTGGGCTTTGCCGCCTTTGGCCCCATCTATGACGACGGTGGAATCCCCCATCGCGACATGGTGAAAGAACTGAAATGACAAAGACCCTGGTCGTAATGATCAAGGAACCCAGACCTGGCCGCGTAAAGACGCGCTTGGGAAAAGACATCGGCATGACGGCCTCGGCCTGGTGGTTTCGTCATCAGTCTGCGCATTTGCTGCGTCGGCTGCGTGATCCGAGATGGCGCATTGTTCTTGCGACAGCACCCGATATTGCGGTTGCGTCCCGTGTGTGGCCTGCGGACTATGCCCGGTTGCCTCAGGGCAATGGCAATCTTGGCCAGCGCATGGAACGGATGCTCAAGACCGCATCTCAAACCGGCGCGGTATGCCTGATCGGTGCAGACATTCCCGGAATCACCCGCGCCCACATCGCCCGTGCGTTTTCGGCGTTGGGGGATCATGATGCCGTTTTTGGCCCGGCGCCAGACGGTGGGTTCTGGTTGGTTGGGGCAAAGCATCCAAAACGCTTGCCCAAAACGCTTTTCAAAGGTGTGCGATGGTCATCCGTTCACGCGCTGTCTGATTCACTGGCAACTCTCCCCGACCTGAAGATTGCACTGGTGGATACATTGGCAGATGTGGACACCGTGGCAGATCTGCGTCGCTTGCAAGGCTGACAGGACGATTTTGCTCATGACCTTGTCATCTTGCCGTGCTAGGCGGGAGATATGAGTTCTATTCCCAGCAAGGCCGAGATCCTCGATTGGATCACCGCCCACCCGACCCAGACCTCCAAACGCGACATCGCCAAAGCCTTTGGCATAAAGGGATCCGACAGGATCGACCTGAAACGCGTGCTCAAAGAGCTTGAGAGCGAGGGGCATCTGGAGAAACGCAAAAAGACATACCGCGACCCGGATCGTTTGCCTCCTGTCAGCGTTTTGGTGGTCAAAGCCCCGAACGAAGATGGCGATCTCTTTGCCCAGCCCATGGAATGGCATGGTGAGGGGGAAGAACCCCGCGTGTTGGTTATTCCCCGCGCCTCTGACCATGCTCTTGGCAAAGGGGACCGTATCCTTGCCCGCCTCACACTGGTTCAGAATGAGGACCATCACTATGAGGCGCGTCTGATCCGTCGGATCGGCACGAACCCCAAACGTGTTCTGGGCATCTTCCGCAAAGGCACGGAAGGCGGGCGCATCATTCCCATCGACAAAGCAAGCGACAAGGAATGGGTGGTCGCAGCCGAAGCCTTGATGGGGGCCAAGGACGGTGAACTGGTCGAAGCCGAACAAGCTGGCCCCAAAGGTCGGATGGGATTGCCACGTGCCCGGATTGTTGAACGCCTGGGCGATCCATCCGCACCAAAATCCGTGTCGCTGATTGCAATCCACCAACATGGGATTCCAGATCATTTCCCTGATAAAGTCATTGAAGAAGCGGATCAGGCAAAACCAATGGGGCTGAGCGGGCGCGAAGACCTGCGCGACATGCCACTGGTCACAATCGACCCACCAGATGCGCGCGACCACGATGACGCCTGCTACGCCCATGCGGATGACGATCCCAAAAACCCAGGCGGACATGTCATCTGGGTCGCGATTGCGGATGTGGCAGCCTACGTCAAACCCGGATCTGCCCTGGATCGCGAAGCCCGGAAACGTGGCAATTCCAGTTATTTCCCGGATCGTGTGGTTCCGATGCTGCCCGACAGGCTGTCAGGCGATCTGTGCTCTCTTCACGAAGGGGTGCCACGCCCCTGCCTTGCGGTGCGGATGCAGATCGACGCCGACGGCAACAAGATAAATCATCGGTTTGTGCGCGGCCTGATGCGCTCGGCGGCATCCCTCCACTATGCGGAGGTCCAAGACGCCTTTGACGGCAACCCAAATGAGAAATGCGCCCCCTTCCTCGAGGATGTGATCAAGCCCCTTTACGCGGCATATGCAGCGCTTGTGAACGCCCGCAAAGCGCGCCAGCCCTTGGATCTGGATTTGCCTGAGCGCAAAATTGTTCTGGATGACAACGGTCAGGTCGCCTCTGTCGCATTCCGGGACCGTCTGGACGCACACAAGCTGATCGAGGAATTCATGGTACTGGCCAATGTGGCCGCCGCAGAAACCCTGATCAAAAAGCGATCGCCGCAACTGTTTCGGGTACATGAGGAGCCCGCTGAAGAAAAACTCGATGCGCTTCGCGAAACTGCCAAAGCCGCCGGTTTCGCGCTGGCAAAAGGCCAGGTTCTGCAAACCCGGCATCTTAACGCGCTTCTGAATGCAGCTGCAGGGACCGATGACGCGGAGGTGATCAACATTTCCACTCTGCGGTCTATGCAGCAGGCCTATTACTGCCCAGAGAATTTCGGCCATTTTGGCTTGGCGTTGCGCAACTATGCGCATTTCACCTCCCCCATCCGGCGCTATGCGGATCTAGTCGTCCACCGATCGCTGATTTCGAGCCACGGCTGGGGCGATGACGGCCTGCAACCAGATGACATCGAACGGTTGGACGAAACGGCGCAGCATATTTCCGAAACCGAACGTCGCTCTATGGTCGCTGAACGCGACACCACGGACCGGTATCTGGCCGCCTTTCTTTCAGAACGGGTTGGCAATGAATTTGAAGGCCGGATCAGCGGCGTCGCGCGGTTCGGGATCTTTGTAAAGCTCGACGAGACGGGTGCAGATGGTTTGGTACCGATCCGTACCATCGGACGCGAGTTCTTCCAATTTGATGCCCAGGCGGGCACGCTCATGGGGGTCGACACCGGGCTTATCCTGTCGGTCGGCCAGCTCGTTACGGTTCGCTTGGCCCAAGCCGCTCCGGTAACAGGTGGTTTGGAGCTGGAGCTGTTGACGCTGGAAAACGCGACCATGCCCAAAGGGCGCGGCGGCGCTAGACCCAGCCGTGGCCGAAAAAGCCCCGCAGGCCAAGCGCCAAAACGCAAGGCAGCCAAGTCCAAGATCAAAAACGACAAGCTCAAGAGGAAGGTCGTCCGCAAGCGCCGCTAGCTGATCATCACAACGTCGTAAAATCAAACAATGCACGTTACGCGACTCATAGCCGAAGCGGCTCTTCGTGGGATGTGAAGCCTTTTTTGCATGCCGTCGAACCGCTACAGTAAATTCAGCAGTTTTATTGAGGTGCAGAATGATCAAGTTGGTTTCAACAACCGCTGTGCTGGTCGCGATTGGCACATCCGGAATGGCGTCACCGGAAGTGTCGCTGAGACCTACCGCCCGGCCAGTTGCAAAAGACAATCCGGTGCTGTCTTCGGCCGAAATTCAACGTCCAACGGCCCGGCCTGTGGTCACGGCCGAGGACACGGCCATCCCCGTCGCCGCGAACCCCGGTTTTCAGAATTGGATTAACGGCTTTCGCACCCGTGCCCGCAACCAAGGGATCAGTGACCGCACGCTGAACCGGGCGTTCAAGGGCGTGAATTATGATACTGAGGTGATCAAACGCGATCGGAACCAGTCCGAATTCACCAAAACGATCTGGGAATACCTGGACAGCGCGGCATCGGACACCCGGATCAAAAATGGGAAGTCCGCGCTCAGACAGCATCGCCGCACTCTAGAACGGATCGAGGCACACTATGGCGTGCCCAAGGAGGTTGTCGCCGCTGTCTGGGGATTGGAAAGCGCCTATGGCACTTACAAGGGCAGCAATGATGTCGTCCAATCCCTTGCCACACTTGCCTATGACGGGCGCCGTGGACGCTTTTTTGAATCACAGCTGATTGCCGCGCTCAAAATCATTCAAGCCGGCGATGTCGCGCCACGCAAGATGACCGGAAGCTGGGCTGGCGCCATGGGGCATACCCAGTTCATTCCGACGTCCTATCTGGCCTATGCTGTCGATTTTACTGGCGACGGAAAACGCGACATCTGGTCAGACGATCCAACGGACGCCTTGGCATCCACCGCTGCTTATCTTGCCAAATTTGGCTGGGTCAAAGGTCAGCCATGGGGCGTCGAAGTCCAACTACCCCGTAATTTCAATTTCGCCCTGGCCAGTCGCAAGATCCGGAAATCTCCGGCGGATTGGGCAAAGCTCGGCGTTAAGGGGCTGGATGGTCGCAGCGTGCCAAACTATGGCAGCGCTTCGATCCTGCTTCCGGCGGGCGGCCAAGGCGCTGCGTTTATGATCTTCAAGAACTTTGCAGTCATCGAACGCTACAACGCAGCGGATGCCTATGTCATTGGTGTTGGCCACCTATCTGACCGCCTGAAAGGTGCCGGGCCCATCCAAGCAAAATGGCCGCGTGGGGACCGCGCGCTGACTTTCAAAGAGCGCAAGGAAATGCAGCGACGCCTAACAAAAGCGGGATTTGACACCCAAGGCGTCGACGGAAAAATCGGACCAAATACGATTAGTGCCGTACGCGCTTATCAGGCGTCGAAAGGTCTGACCCAGGACGGATATCCTTCCCTGACCCTACTGAAACAACTTCGATAACAAAAAAGGCCCCGCAAAGCGGGGCCTCTTTTTTTGAAAGTAACTGGGCTTTTACTGTGGGCTCATACCGCGCAGGCGCTCTGAGCGGCGACGTAGCAGTTCCACTGTTGTCAGAAGTGCAATCGAGATCAGGACCAGGATCGTTGCAACTGACAAGATGGCCGGGCTGATCTGTTCGCGAATACCGTTCCACATTTGACGCGGAATCGTCTGCTCATCCAGTCCGCCGACAAACAGCACCACAACCACCTCGTCGAAAGATGTGACAAAGGCAAAAAGCGCCCCGGAAATAACACCCGGCAAAATCAGCGGCATTTGCACGCGAAGGAAGGTCGTGACCGGATCCGCGCCCAAACTTGCTGATGCGCGTGTCAACGAATGATCAAACCCTACCAGTGTCGCGGTGACGGTAATGATCACAAAAGGAATGCCCAAGGTCGCGTGCGCCAAGATCACACCAAGATACGGGATGCCCCAGTCTTGGATACCGATGGAGGAGTAAAAGAAGAACAGACCAGTCGCCACGATAATAATCGGAACGATCATCGGCGAGATCAGGATTGCCATGATAACACGGCGCCCTGGCATCTCTGGACGCGACAGGCCAAGTGCCGCCACTGTGCCCAGCACCGTTGCCAGGACCGTGGAGAAGAAACCGACGATGATCGAGTTCTTGGTCGCGTTAATCCAGGCTGCGTTTGTCCAGGTGTCCATCCACCAGCTCCAACCGCGTGGAGCATCAGGGTCTGTCATCCCAAAGGTTAACAGAAGATCGTACCACCGTGTTGAATACCCAGTTGGATCCAGTTTCAGCATCTTTTCGCTAAAGGTGAAGTACGGCTCTGCGTTGAAGCTGAGCGGGATAACCACCAGGATCGGCGCAATCAGGAACAGAAAGATCAGTGCGCAGATTGCAAGATAAGTATAGTGCCAGATCCGCTCGAGGCGAGATGCATGTGTCGGAAGTGCCATGTCGATTACCCCAGCTTCAGATTGTCGATTCCCACCAGCCGGTCATAGAGCCAGTAGAGAAGAATAATCCCACCCAACAGAAGGGCTGCGAGTGCGGCCGCCAGCGACCAGTTCAGCGATTTCTGCATATGGAAGGCGATCAGGTTGGAAATCAGCTGACCGTCAGCACCGCCGACAAGAGCCGGGGTAATGTAGTAGCCCACAGCAAGGATGAACACCAACAGAGCTCCAGCTCCGATACCGGGAACGGTCTGCGGGAAATAGATCCGACGGAAGGCTGTCCAGCTGGTTGCTCCAAGCGAACGTGCAGCACGAACGTAAGACGGGTTGATCGGGCGCATCACAGAATAGAGCGGCAAGACCATGAACGGCAGAAGAATGTGCGTCATCGCGATCAACGTACCTGCCTGATTGTACATCATTTCCAGACGGTTTTCATCCGCCAGAATGCCTGAACCGACCAGCGCGTCGTTCACAACGCCTTGGCTTTGTAGCAGCACCATCCAACTGGTGGTCCGTACCAACAAAGAGGTCCAGAACGGCAAAAGAACCAGGATCATCAGAAGGTTTGACTTTGCCAACGGAAGAGTCGCCAGCAAATGCGCAATCGGATAGGCGAGGACAAACGTCAAAAATGTAATGATGGTCGACAGGAAAAGAGTTCGCTTGAACAGTTTTACATAGACCTGACGGTTTTCGTTCACCTGGACGACGTCTCCATCAGCATTTTTGGTACGGTCCAGCGCCGCCAAGTAGAAGTTGGCTGTATACGACGAACTTGCATCACGCATCACACGCCAAAGGCTCGGGTCGGCCCAATCGTCGTCCAGCTTCAGAATCGCCTCTTTGAACGGCGGTTCCAGCTTTTTTGCACTCCGAGCTGCCTTTGTGAACATCGAGCGGGAACCGGAACGTTCGTAGTTGATACGCGTTCCTGCTTGGCCAGCCGCTTTGACTTCGCGCAGCACAAGAAAGTCCGCCGCCAGGGCTGCATAAGCAGCTTCATCAGGTTCTGTACCAAGCGGGTTTTCGTCAAACCACTCGGACAAATTCGTCATAAGCGGTGTACGTTCGCCGCTTGTCACGTCTTCGTGCCAAGTAAAACCTTCGTTGTGGACAGACCGGTGCAGCATTTGCCCGATTGGCATCACAAATGTCAGAAGGATAAATGCCAGAAGCGGTGCAACCAGCAGAAAAGCGCGGCGACGTGCATGGGATTGCGCGCGCATCAGCGCCTGTTTCAACGGCTTACCATCTGCCGTTGTCAGCCTGATCGGTTTATCCGAGATCCCGGCTGTTGAAAGAGTAGAATCACTCATAGTGGCTTACACCTTTTCCCCGAAAGTGGGCCGGGCCTTATCATCTGGCCCGGTCCCTTTGTGGCTCATACCCCTGCAACGCAGGGGTATGAAATTAGTTTGCCAACCAAGCGTTGAAGCGTTCGTTCAGTTCGGTGTCTTTGTCGACCCAGAACTCGAAGTTGTTAACCAGAGCATTGCCCAGGTTTGCTTCGGCTGTCGGCATGTGCGGTGCCATTTCGGTTTTACCGTCGGAGAACAGCCCAACCAGGCTACCAGAGGACTTACGGGCGGGGCCGTACGAAATCCAGGACGCCTGATCTGCCAAACGCTGGGTGTCGGTCGCGTATGCAATGAACTCCATTGCGGCGTCCTTGTTCGGAGCACCTTTCGGGACAACAAACAGGTCAAAATCAAGGATCTGACCATCCCAGACAACTTCCAACGGCTGGTTTTCAGCAACAGCGGCGTTGAAGATACGGCCATTGTAAGCGGTGGACATTACCACTTCGCCGTCGGCCAAAAGCTGCGGCGGCTGTGCGCCCGCTTCCCACCAGACGATGTCGTCTTTGATCTTGTCCAGAACAGCAAATGCGCGGTCAACACCTTCGTCTGTTTCCAGGATGCCATAGACCTCAGCAGCCGGCACGCCGTCCGCCATCAAAGCCATCTCCAAGGTTGCCTTGGCGGATTTGCGCAGACCGCGCTTGCCAGGGATTTTGAAAGTGTCGAAGAAATCCGCGATAGAGGTCGGTGCCGAAGAAACGTTTTCTGTATTATATGCAAAAACAGTCGACCAGACGATGTTTGCAACCGCACAATCCTGCAACGCGCCCTGGATGAAATCGTCCTCGGCCGGGGTTCCATCCGGTGCGGACGGCAGGATGGAAATGTCGATTTCTTCCAGCAGGCCTTCGTCGCACAGACGAACCGCGTCGGAGAATTCAACGTCTGCAACGTCGATGGTCACGTTACCCGCTTCAACCTGCGCCTTGATCGGTGTCGCAGGGTTGTCAGCGTCGACGGAGACAACTTTGATACCGGTCTCGGCTGCGAATGGCTTGTGATAGGCTTCAACCTGGCTCTTGGTGTAAGCGCCACCCCAAGACATCACGGTAACTTCTTGCGCGTGTACTGCAACAGCAGCAGTTGTCAGCGCGGTGGCCATAAGTGCAGTTTTGATTTTCATATAGAAACTCCCAGTTAAAGCCCGTTTTTGTTATTAGAATTTAGCGGTCCGGGCAGTGTATCCGCCAATTTTTTAGGGTGCGCGCCGGATCAGGCGTCCAGCGCGTGACAATCTTCTGGCATCCAGCCGATTTCGATCTGCTGGCCAGGTTTAAGACGGACTTGGTCCGGCGCGTTTCGCGTCTTGATGATGAACTCGTCATTTCCAGCGACCCGCAACCGCGTGCGGAAGATGTCACCCATATAGATGAACTCCAGCACTTCAGCCTTGAGGGTGTGTACGCCTTCTTGCATACGTTCCTTGTTGTACTCGACACGTTCCGGCCGAATGGAAACCCGCGTACGTTCACCTGGCTTAGACACGTTGACAGGCTTACAGTCGATCAACTCGCCATCGTCCAACTGGACCAATGCGCGGTTTCCGTTGACCTCTTTGACCGTACCTTCCAGCGTATTGTTCTCACCAATAAACTGAGCAACGAAGCTATTGATCGGCGCTTCATACAGCTCTGTCGGCGGCGCAAGCTGCTGGATTCTGCCATCGTTGAACACCGCAACACGGTCAGACATGGTCAATGCCTCGGTCTGGTCGTGGGTTACGTAAACCGTTGTAATCCCAAGATCATGTGCAAGGCGGGTGATTTCAAACTGCATCTTTTCGCGCAGCTGTTTATCAAGCGCGCCAAGTGGTTCGTCCATCAGCACAAGCTCGGGCTCAAACACAAGCGCACGGGCCAAGGCGACCCGTTGCTGCTGACCACCCGAAAGCTGGGACGGACGACGGCCACCGAATGCGCCCATTTCAACCATATCCAGCGCGCGCTGAACTTTTTTCTCGCGCTCGGATTTACCCAAACCACGCACTTCCAGAGGGAAGCTCAGGTTTTCGGCAATGGTCATATGCGGGAACAGCGCATAGTTTTGGAAGACCATGCCAATTCCACGCTTATGAGGCGGAATATGGTTGATGGAAACACCATCCAAGCGAATGTCACCGTGTGTTGCCGTTTCAAAACCGGCCAACATCATTAGACATGTCGTCTTACCTGAACCAGACGGGCCGAGCATTGTGAGAAACTCGCCTTTTGGCAAAGTAAGATTAAGGTCTTTAACGACAAGATTCTCGCCGTCATAGCTTTTTTGCACGCGTTCAAACTCCACGAACGCGTCGTTACGAGACAAATTTGCCAATCTAGGCTCCCCGTTTTTATGTTTATCGGCGACTGTCAGTCACTCTTATTCACTCACCATACATCTCTGCCAACCCGGTGCAAGCGCATCTCTATTGGTCTTGATCATGAAGGTTGGGCAAAGAATTCTTGGTTCTCCGAGTTAAGGTGTTTTCCTCAGAGGAAATGCATCATTTGCGTCACTTTGTGATTGATTTGCGCCAAATCTACCTCTCCAATCTGCTGTCGCCTTCATTTCATTGAATTTTATCCGCCCTCCAAAAAGACGGAAAAAGCGCACCGAGGGTGCGCTTTGGTTTGTTTTTTAGGCAACTTCCCGCGAGGTCATGCGCTCTGGAGCAAGCCTTCCGCTTTTAGTTGTGCATAGCATTCATCCAGAGATTTCAACGCACGGGACATCAAAGTGTCAATTTCATCCCGTGAAATCACCAAAGGAGGGGAAATGATCATCCGTTCACCGACATGGCGCATCACCAAATTGTTGGCAAAACAGCGTTCGCGGCAGATATAGCCGACTGTCCCTGTTTCAGCTGCAAATGCTGCGCGGGTTTCCTTGTTTGGCGTCAGAGCGATGGACCCCATCATTCCGACAATTCTGGCTTCGCCGACAAGCGGATGACCTTCGAGCGCAACCCATTTCTCCTTTAGATACGGCGCAGCGACATCGCGAACGTGATCCAGGACATTCTCTTCTTCAAGGATCCGCAGGTTTTCCAAGGCAACAGCCGCCGCCACGGGATGCCCTGAATACGTATAGCCGTGATTAAATTCGCCGGTCGCAATGACAGATGCCACTTCGTCGCTCACAATTGATCCGCCAATCGGCGCATAGCCCGAGCTCAACCCCTTCGCAACTGTCATTATGTCAGGGGAAATGCCCATTGTTTGAGAACCAAACCATTCGCCCGTTCGGCCGAAACCGCAGATCACCTCATCCGCGATGAGAAGGATTTCATATTTGTCGCAGATCTTCTGCACTTCTGGCCAATAGGTCTCGGGGGGCACAATCACACCGCCAGCACCCTGAACAGGTTCCGCAATAAACGCCGCAACCCGATCCTCTCCCAGCTCCAGAATAGCCTCTTCAAGCTCTTTTGCCTTGGCGACCCCGAAATCCTCAGGGGTTAAATCGCCGCCCTCGGACCACCAGTTTGGTTGGTTGATATGGTGAACATCTGGAATGGGCATGCCACCCTGTTCGTGCATTGCGGTCATCCCGCCCAAGGAACCGGCACCAACGGTGGAGCCATGATAGGCATTCTTGCGACTGATGATAATCGATTTGGACGGCTTCCCTTTGAGCGCCCAATAATGCCGAACCATCCGAATGTTCGTGTCATTTGCCTCGGAACCGGACCCCGCAAAAAACACATTGTTCAAATCCCCGGGCGCGAGCTCAGCGATTTTTTGAGCCAGCTCGATTACTGGGCGATGCGTGGTCTGAAAGAATGTATTGTAGTACGGCAGCTCACGCATTTGGCGCGCGGCGACATCCGCAAGCTCATCACGGCCATAGCCGATATTGACGCACCACAACCCGGCCATCGCATCCAGGATCTCGTTGCCTTCACTGTCTGTCAGGGTCACACCGCGCGCACGGGTAATAACGCGTGCGCCTTTCTGCGCCAGCTCTCCGTTACATGTAAACGGATGCATGTGATGCGCTGCATCCAGCGCCTGAAGTTCCTCGGTCGGCATGTGGTTAGTAATCGTAGACATGGAGCGACTCCCATTTCAAAGTTGCCCCAAGAATATGATCAAATTATTCGTTGTCAATCGAATCAGTGCCAACCAATAGGCCCTGGCGAATTTGCTCCATGCCCTGCGTGACGTCGCGCTCCATTGCCAAGGCTGCCAATTCACCATCCCGACGACGCATCGCTTCCAGAATGTCTTTGTGACGATCAGGGAAACTCTCGGATCCTAATTGCCCACAAACAACCCGCATAGACGGTCCAAATCTAAGCCAGATCCGCTCCGCTATGTCGGTCAGAACCGGCGCATTCGCATGGCGATAAAGTTCCGCGTGAAACTGGTAATTATACACCAGATAATCGTGGACATCATCTTCGGCCAAAGCTTGATCCAAAGCGGTATCAAGCTTGGTCAACCTCTCCACCGCGTCTTCTGTAATGCGACTAGCAGCCCTTCTAGCCAACTCACATTCAATTGATTTCCTTATATAAACCATTTGATCTATGTCCTCGCAGGACAAAGAAGGGACAGAAACCCTTCGGTTGCCCTGGAAGACCAATGCGCCTTCAGAGATCATTCGACGAATCGCCTCTCGAACGGGGGTCATGCCCACGCCGAGCGTTTCCACCAAGCCCTGAATTGTCACTGCCTGGCCAGGTGCCAGCTCTCCAAACAGCACTTTCTCGCGCAAGCGTTGATACACCACTTCATGGGTGGGGCGTTTTTCACTTGCTTCTGCTGTTTCCACATCCTGCAAAACTGGGGCCGTCACTGTTCCGCGTGCTCCTACTTTTTTGGCAGAATGCACCAAGAAATGGTCGCAGGAAACACAAAGATGTTGCGAACATTTTCGAAACTTGATCAAATTACCACCAGCCGGACGAGGAAGCCGGTCTCAATTGGGAGTGTCATAATGACCGCGAAACTAATTACTCTGACCGCCGCTGCCGCATTAAGCGCGGCTACGGCCTATGCTGAAGAAGTTCGAGTTTATAACTGGTCCGACTATATCGATGAGTCCCTTCTGACCAAATTCGAAGAAGAAACCGGCATCAAACTTATCTATGACGTTTTTGACAGCAACGAACTGTTGGAAACCAAAATGTTGGCCGGAGGGTCCGGCTATGATGTTGTGGTGCCAACGGGCTCTTTCCTCGCACGGCAAATTCAGGCAGGGGCATTCCAGAAGCTGGACCCATCCAAACTCAGCAACTCTGGCAACATGTGGGATGCAATCGAAGAGCGCACCTCGATTTATGATCCTGGCAACGAATATTCCGTAAACTACATGTGGGGAACAACCGGCATTGGTGTAAACACCGGCAAAATAGAAGAAGCATTGGGCGCGGATGCTCCGATTGACTCTCTCTCGCTGGTTTTTGATCCGGCCAACATGGAAAAACTTGCTGAATGTGGCGTTTACTTCCTGGACGCCCCTGATGAAATGATCCCGGCGGCGTTGAAATACATTGGTGAAGATCCAAACAGCATGGATGCCGATGTCGTGGCCAAGGCCGAAGCTGTCCTGCTGGCCGTTCGCCCTTATATCAAAAAGTTCCACAGCTCTGAATATATCAACGCTCTTGCAAATGGTGAGATCTGCGTGGCTTTCGGCTGGTCCGGTGATATCCTCCAGGCCCGTGACCGTGCAGCCGAAGCCGAGAACGGTGTAGAAATCGCATATAACCCGCCCAAGGAAGGTGCGCTGATGTGGTTCGATCAGATGGCCATCCCTGTCGATGCGCCGAACCCTGATGCGGCACATAAATTCCTGAACTTCATCATGGACGCCCAGAATATGGCAACGGCGTCCAACTATGTCTTTTACGCCAATGGCAACAAGGCAAGCCAAGAGTTCCTGGTGGAAGACGTGATCGGGGATCCGGCAATCTATCCAAACGATGAGACCGTCAAAAACCTTTATATCAAAGAAGGCTACCCGCCCAAAGTTCAGCGCATCGCAACGCGCCTGTGGACCAAGGTTAAATCGGGGACCTAATTCTCTTCGGAACAAAAACAACCGGGGCGCTTTGGCGCCCTGGTTTCGGATGTACTCGCCACAAACGACCTCCGGTGGGTAGACGCCCGACTTTTTTCCATGAATTCCGAGAGGTTCAGCGTGTCTAATCCTGTCTTTGCGCCGTGGGACGACCCAACAGCGCAGCCCCTGATCCAGTTTAAGAACGTCACCAAACTCTTTGGCAACTTCACTGCGATCGACGATCTTACTGTCGACATTTACGAACGAGAGTTTTTTGCCCTGCTTGGACCGTCCGGGTGCGGCAAGACAACCTTGATGCGTATGCTTGCCGGGTTTGAGAGCCCGACACAGGGCACAATCAACCTGGCAGGGCAGGATATCGCTGCGGTTCCACCAAACCTCCGGTCTGTGAACATGATGTTCCAGTCCTATGCGCTATTCCCCCATCTCAGTATCTGGGACAACATTGCGTTTGGCCTGCGCCGAGAGAGAATGCCAAAGGAACAGATAAACGAGCGCGTCTCGGAAATGCTGCGCCTCACCCGGCTGGAGAATTTTGCGCGTCGAAAACCACACCAGATCTCAGGCGGACAACGTCAACGTGTCGCCTTGGCGCGCTCGCTGGCCAAAGCGCCCAAACTCTTGTTGTTGGATGAGCCGCTTGGTGCCTTGGACAAAAAGCTGCGTCAAGAAACACAGTTCGAGCTGATGGACATCCAGGAAAAGACCGGCACCACCTTTGTAATTGTGACCCACGACCAAGAAGAGGCAATGACTGTCGCCTCTCGTGTTGCGGTGATGGACAACGGGAAAATCATTCAGATCGCAACGCCCGACAAGATCTACGAAGAGCCCAATTCAGTCTATGTCGCTGATTTTATTGGGGAGGTGAATATTATCCCGGCATCGGCCAATCCAAGCGGTTCGGATACATATGCGCTGACCTGGTCGGAAAATCAAAGCCCGCTTACGGCGATTTCTCCGTCAACCTTCAGCCATGGCCAAAGCTGCCATCTGGCGATCCGACCGGAAAAAGTTGCGATTTCAACCGAAAGACCAGCTGATGCCGTCAATGCAGTGCAGGGCAAGATTCTCGACATCGCGTATCTCGGCAATATCTCCACATACCATGTTGAATTACCAACTGGCACGGTAATCAAGGCCCAGGCCGCCAATACCCGCCGCATTTCACGCCGCGCATTTACTTGGGAAGACACTGTTTGGCTGTCCTGGACCGCCACTGCAGGCGTGTTGTTGGCAAGTTGATGCGGCGCGCGTTTCTTATCCTCGTCCCATATGTCTGGTTGCTGGCGCTGTTTCTGATACCCTTTGTCATCGTCCTCAAAATCTCTTTGTCTGATGCAGCAGTTGCGCGCCCTCCCTACTTTCCCCAATTCGATTGGGCAGAAGGGATCCGTGCGTTCCTTGCCGAATTGGATTTCGAAAACTTTGTCTGGCTGACCGAAGACGACCTTTACTGGAAAGCGTATCTAAGCTCTTTGCGGATCGCCGCTGTCTCCACGGTACTGACGCTTCTGGTCGGGTACCCTATCGCCTATGGCATGGCGCGCGCACCGTCAGAGTGGCGGCCTACCCTTATGATGCTTGTCATCTTGCCGTTCTGGACCAGTTTCCTGATCCGCGTCTACGCTTGGATGGGTATACTGTCGAACGAGGGCATCCTGAACCAGTTCCTTCTATGGACTGGCCTTATTTCGGAACCGCTGGTGATCCTAAACACCAATACCGCAGTCTATATTGGCGTCGTTTACACCTACCTGCCCTTTATGATCCTGCCAATTTATTCCGCTTTGGAGCGTATGGATGGCTCTCTCATCGAGGCTGCCGAGGATCTGGGGTGCTCCCGTCTTTCCGCATTTTGGCTTGTCACCATTCCTCTTTCAAAATCTGGTATCATCGCTGGCAGCTTCCTCGTGTTTATCCCGACTTTGGGCGAGTTCGTTATCCCGTCGTTGCTGGGGGGCTCCGACACGCTGATGATCGGCAAGGTACTGTGGGAGGAGTTCTTCTCGAACCGCGATTGGCCGGTGGCCTCAGCTGTTGCCGTTGTGCTTCTGCTCCTTTTGGTCATCCCTATCGTCCTGTTCCAGCGTAACCAACAAAAACAGCAGGAGGCAGAACAATGACACGGATGAGCTGGTTCAACACGGTCTCGCTCACGCTTGGCTTTGCCTTCCTCTACATTCCGATGGTGATCCTGGTTATCTACAGCTTTAACGAAAGCAAGCTGGTGACGGTCTGGGCGGGGTTTTCAACCAAATGGTACGGAGAGCTTCTGGGCAATGACGCTTTCCTGAACGCGGCCTGGGTTACGATCAAAGTTGCAGTCGCGTCATCGACCATCGCAACCGTTCTTGGAACAATGGCAGCTTATGTAATGGTGCGGGGCGGACGCTTTGCCGGCCGGACATTGTTTTCCGGCATGATCTACGCACCGCTGGTTATGCCTGAGGTCATCACAGGGCTTTCCTTACTCCTGCTTTTCATCGGCATCGGTCTTGACCGTGGCGTGTTCACGATCATCCTGGCGCATACCACATTCTCGATGTGCTATGTCTCTGTCGTTGTGTCCTCTCGCTTGGTCACCTTTGACCGCTCCTTGGAAGAAGCAGCTTTGGACCTCGGCTGCACGCCGACAGAAGCCTTCCGGCTTGTTACATTGCCAATCATTGCTCCGGCGGTCATTTCTGGCTGGCTTCTGGCATTTACGCTGTCATTGGATGACCTTGTGATCGCGTCCTTTACCGCGGGGCCGTCTGCAACAACGTTGCCGATCAAGATCTTTTCAGCCGTGCGCCTGGGCGTCAGCCCCGAGATCAATGCCCTCTCAACAATCATGATCACAATCGTGGCCTTTGGCGTGATTGTGACGTCTCTGGTGACCAAACGCCAATTGGTGCGCCAGAAACAGGAAGAACAAGAGGCTGAGCGCAGCTGATGCACCGTATCTACCCGGACTTCGCCTATGGCGACGGCCCGCGCAGAAATTGCTGGTGGGACGAGACAACTGTAGCGCCGGATTGGCCCCAGTTTGAGAGCCTCCATATGGTGGACGTCGCAGTCATTGGCGGTGGGTTTACCGGCGTTTCAGCTGCCCTGCATCTGGCCGAAGCTGGCATGGAAGTCGCCTTGTTCGAAGCCGAAACACCTGGTTGGGGAGCATCTGGCCGCAATGGTGGGTTTTGTTGCCTAGGCGGTGCGAAACTGTCCCATGATGGGATCGCGCGACGATACGGAACAGAAGCGGCACGCGACTATTCTGAAAGCGAAGTGGCTGCAGTCAATCTCGTCGAACAGCTGATAACCAAGTTTGAAATCCAAGCTGATACCCATTCAGACGGCGAAACTGTCATGGCACATTCAGCGCGCGCAATGGCCGGATTACGCGCCGAAGCGGAAAACGCCATGGCACGAGGTGAAAAAGTCACCCTGCTCGAGCGGTCGGACCTCACCGCCAATGGGCTGAATGGGCGATTTTTTGGCGCGCTGACGGCTCCAATCGGTTTCGGCCTCAATCCCCGAAAATACCTGTTTGGGCTTGCGGATGCTGCGCAAAACGCGGGGGCTCACCTGTTCTCCAGAAGCCCTGTTGTCACTGTTGACCACCAGCGAAACTCCCATGTTCTGAAAACCGCTAACGGCGTGCTCCGTGCCAAAAAGCTCATCATTGCGACCAATGGCTATTCCAGCGAGAATATCCCCGAATGGCTACGATCGCGGTACTTGCCAAGCCAATCGTCTGTCCTCGTCACACGCCCGCTCACCGATGCAGAGCTTATGTCTCAGGGATGGACAAGCGATCAGATGGCCTATGACACACGGCATCTGCTTCACTATTTTCGTTTGATGCCGGATCGGCGCTTCCTGTTTGGAATGCGTGGCGGCCTCTTGTCCTCGCCCTCTGCAGAGACACGAATTAGGCGGCAACTCCGCTCTCACTTCTGTCACCTGTTCCCGGCCTGGTCCGATGTGGAAATCACTCATATGTGGTCCGGTTTGGTCAGCTTGGGTGCAGGATTACTCCCCTTTATCGGAGCGATACCCGAAATACCTGGTATGTTTGCCGGGCTAAATTACCACGGCAACGGGGTCGCGATGGGCACCTATGCTGGTCGCATTCTCTCAGATCTGGCTCAGGAGAAAACACCAACGGTTCTTCACCCAAGTGTCGTACAGACATCTCATCAGTTTCCTCTGGGACAAAAGCGACGTATTTTTTTGCCCTTGGCCTATGGGTATTATGCGCTCAAGGACTTCAGCCTATCCAACTCAAACTCCATCGCCTGATGGTCGGCAGGATCACCGCGCTGTGTTCGCCACGCACAATAGGCCGCCATTCTCCAATGGTACCAAGCCCGCAACTGATCGTAGCGACGGACAATGCCTTTATTGGGGTAAGCAGACAAAAAGTCTTCTTCTTCCTGCAGCGTAAGCACTGCGCCGCGATACAGGAATTGCATGGCAGGTGACAAGAAAATCGCCAGGTCCTCAGTTGGATCCCCCAAAACAGGACATTGCCAATCAATCAGCCGCAGCCTGTCTCCTGAAACCAGAATATTGCCGGGAACAGGATCACCATGAAGCAGTGCAACGTGTTCGGAACTTTCCACTGTACCGGCTGGTTCAAGCGCTCTTAGACCGTGATCAACCGGGCAGGAATTCAAAATGCGCAACACCTGTCGGGTGATGTCGGACGATCCATTTGCCCCTCTCGGGACAAAGCTCGGCGCGCACTGCGTATGAACACGTGCCAGCAATTGCGCAACCTTCGCAACGTCGCTCTGCCACGAAACACCGTCGATCAGAGAGTACATTAGCCAATCAAGGCCATCGACTTTTCCCCCATGCTGAAATCTGGGACAAAGGTCAGTTTGCCCAAGCACCCTGAGCACGAGACGCTCTCGATCAGGATCATTGTCAAAAAGGGGGTTGGAACGGTTCGGATCATAGATCTTCAGGACAGAGACATGATCCCGAAAAACGACATTCGAGCGCCCCCCCTTCAACCTTTGCCGGGACGTTGTATCAAACCCCTTCGCCTTTAAGGATGCCCAAAACACCGGGCTAATGTCAGACGGTACTAAGATAGGTCAGCGCCCCCAAAGCAGTTCACTTGCGAGCGCATGTTGACCCAAACTTATGCGTTTGGCTCTCGCAGCCCGGTCACTTGTGAAGTGTCAATCGCCGAACCGCCTTTCATTATCAAGGCAACTTGGCTGCCCGCAATTCGCGCCTCTACAACTTTACTGTAAACATCAGCGGTATAAGATTCGAGGAGAGTTTCGTCACGATAATTTTCCAGTGTAAAGCTGTATTCACCTATTTCGACTTGATTTCCGTCCGCGTCGGTTCCGTCCCATTCATAATTTTCTGCGGATACCGGCAGCGATACTTTTCTAACTTGGTTTCCTTCTGCGTCTTCAATCACAAGACGTACATCATCGGCGCTTGCCAACGGATTCGGTGCGACAACAATCGGATCTGTCCCGTCATAATATCCTGCGATAGGAGCCTTTGCCTCCATACCGACCCATTGCGTCACGGTTGCAATTGTAGAAAGTGCCAGTTGTTCTTGCATTCCCGACAACAGTTCATTGCCTTGAACCTGTTGTTCCACCATCGAGAATTGCGCGAGCTGAGACGCGTATTCGGTGGAATCAATCGGCTCCAAAGGGTCTTGATTTTCAGCTTGGGTTGTCAGCAGCTTAAGAAAAGTTTCGAAATCCGACGCAATCCCACTGGCGCTTGAGCTGCTTGAAGATGACGAAAAGAGTGAAGACGTTGTGTTACTACTTGATGTGACTGGAGTGGTCATATGTTCAAACTCTCATATCCAACCCGGATCCACCCAGGTTCAAAGGTTGTGCTGTCTGCACGTCCTGCGCTTTGTCTTCCGCTAGGACGCCGTGTTCATCTGCAGATGACGGATGACCGCCCTCAGATCCATGTGATTGATTTTGAGAGTCGCCACTTGAAAAGGAGAACGAGATGTTTTCAAAGCCCATCGCCCTGAATTCCTTTTCCAACTCCCCAATGTGGCGCCGCATCAGGTCACTGGTTTCAAAACGCTCAGCATGAATGGAAACGCGCACGCCGGTTTCGTTGGTCGTAAGCTGCATTTTGACGTTCCCAAGCTCTTTTGGGTTCAACATCACATCAACTTTACGCTCACCCTTGGCTGCAAACGCCTCACTTAACTGGACTGCAACGCGTTGCGCAACGTCTACTCCCTGAACTGCAACGGGTTTAAAGGTCGCCTCGGTGAGTGTCTGGCTGATGCCAATGGCCTGCCCCCCAGCTCTTAATTCAAAATCGCGCGAGAGCTTTCGCTCGCTCTTCACAAATGTTTCTGATTGGCTCAACAGTGCCGCTTGCGAGATCTGCGTCGAGCTGCTCAATGTCGCGTTATAAGTGCCGGTATCCAGTGTGTTGGAGCCAGTGACAGATACCACCTGAATATCTGCAGTCTTCTTGGATTCGTTGTTCGCCCAGATATCATTTGCTTTGCTTTCAACCCGAGTCGCTGACGAACCAGAAGAGGTATTGGGCACATTAAAAGACGTCTGGGGTACAGCAGAATATGTGGTTGTTTTTTCAGCGGCTACTTCTGTCAGAATCCGCTGTTTGGGAGTTTCAATATCGTCCCCAAGCGCAGAAGCTTCCACCTCACCCTGTTCCAATGGAACAGCTGAATCCGTAGCCAACTTGTTTCCAACTCCCGCCTTCTGCGGCGTCGCGGTGGCCAGAAAATTATTCTTAGCCTCACTTGGCGCCTCGGCGGCTTTTGTATCCAATTCTAACTTTGTGAGGCTCGGATCGGTATTATCGACAATCTTTGCGGCATGTTCATCCACAATTTTTTGAGTCGCCGGAGAAAGCGCTCCCAGCCTTACCTGATATGCAAGCGGCAGTTCCTCAACTGATTCTGATGACTGCAAGGAAAGATTCGGCTTCGCATCGACCTCGGAGTTTTCTGGCTTAAAGTCCTTTGACTTGATCACCGTTCCTGTCGTCTGATCGACGACATCTGGGGAAGTGGCAACAGTTTCCTGCGCTGCAATATTCTGGATCTGCGAAGGTTTCTGCTGAACATTCGCTTCCTGTGGCAAAGGTTTTACGTCCGAGGCTAATGCTTGGCGGCTCCCACTGGTCTCGTTTTTCCGAACGTTCTCTTCGGATAGGTTCGGAGTATAAGCCGCAGACAAACCGTTGGCGGGTTCCACCTCTGCGCTTAGGCTCGCGTTGTCTGGGTGAGTTGGTTTCACATCTGGAACTATGGATTGTGTTTCATCCACAGCATTCTCGCCTTCGACATTCAAGCCTGGAGAAACTTCCACAAGGTTAGGCGCTTCGTCCACAGCAACAGATTCGATCTGTTGTTCCGTTTGAACCGCTGCGTCTTCTACTGGCTGATTACTGTGATCAATGGCATCGATAGCTTCTTCAGCAGCTGATTCTGCTGGTACTGTTTCGACCTCTGAAATTTCCACTGCATCAAACGTAACAGCTTCATCAGTCCCAACAGTTTCGTCAGTTTCAACTGAAGCTAACTCTTGAACCACAACCTGAACCGCAGCATCAGGTGTTGCGTTATCTTGCTCGGCCTTAGCGTAAAAGTTCGCGAAAGAGCCTTTCTTATGGCTCGTTTCAACCGTCTCCGCAGGCTTGGAACCTAATCGGTTATGACTCGCTTCAGCATTTTGCCCAATAATCACGGGATTCATCATCGGCTTCCAGACATTCTATCTTGACAAGATCACATTAACGGAAAGCGGTTACCGCAATTTTAACTGCTCTGCGATTATTCTGAGAAAAGTCGAAACAAATCCAACTTTTCGAATCTGAGGTCCAGAATGGAAATTCTCTCACACTCAGCGCGCCCGAACGTCGCGTATTCAGGCAATTCTAGCGCGGCGTCTCAAGATCCAATCCGTAAGGCAGCGCTAGATCTCGAAAGCGCTTTTTTGGCTGAAATGTTGAAATCTGCGGGCTTGGGAAAAACACAGGATTCTTTTGGAGGCGGCGCGGGAGAGGATCATTTCTCGAGTTTTCTCGTAGAAGAGCAGGCCAAGCAAATCGTCCAAACCGGTGGAATTGGCCTTGCCGAGTCACTTTATCATGCACTGAAGGATGCCCAAAATGACGATTCATGAAGCACAGGACCTGATTGACGAACTTGATGAACTCCTGGAGCTTGAGCGTGAGGCCCTGTTACAAGGCCAGCTTAATAAGCTAGAAGCCCTTTTAGAGCGCAAGGGCGCACTGATTTCCGAGCTCAATTCCTTAGAGGGATTTGAGCAAGAAACGTTGGAAACGGTGCATGAAAAGGTGTCTCGTAATCAACTTCTGTTGGAAAGTGCTATGCAAGGCATTCGTTCCGTTGCCGCGCGCATGAACGAACTGCGCAATGTTCGAAAAGGCTTGGACGTCTATGACAAGGCCGGTCGCAAGAACAGCTATTCGACCACTTCAAGCGTGAAACTCGAGAAGCGCGCCTAAGGTCCGAGCAATTTAGGGAAAATTCTAAAAAACCAAATTTGGGCTTTAGCACTCCATTAGCAACTACAGGTGCAATGTCACCTTGCACCTCATGACGGGGTGGCGCGGAAGCCAACAGGCAGTTCGCACAGTCAGAAAGACGTCAGAGAGCGCCCCATCTGGGGCAGGGATAAATCGGGGGAAAAAGAACCCTCGCATACAAGGATTAAATGCTATGACCAGCATTCTGACCAACAACGGCGCAATGGTTGCGCTGCAGACTCTGAGCTCGATCAACAATAACCTGACCGAGACTCAGAATGCCATCTCGACCGGCAAAGAGATCAACACTGCCAAAGACAACTCTGCAATCTGGTCCATCTCCAAAGTAATGGAAGCAGACGCAAAGAGCTTTGAAGCCGTTGAAGATTCTCTGGCGCTGGGTGCTTCGACTGTTGGCGTTGCGACTGCTGCCGTTGAGCAAATCACTGACATTCTGAATGACATTCGTGAGAAAGTTGTTCAGGCAACTGGTGAAAACGTTGATCGCACTGCGATCGGCAACGAAATCACTCAGCTCAGCGATCAGATCACGCAGATCATTGACGCCGCGCAGTTCAACGGCGCGAACATCCTGAAGGGTACAACAGTAGACGGTACCGCAACCGAACTGACGGTTCTGTCCTCTGTAAACCGCAACGCAGGCGGAACCGGCATCACCACGTCGAACATCACCGTCGCGGCACAGGACTTCACTTCCAACCTGGACCTGTCAGACATCGACCTGACCAGCTCGACTACAATTGATGCTTCGCTGGATGCTGTTGAAGCTCACCTGCAAACTCTGACCACTGCAGGTGCTGAGCTTGGTGCTGCGGCGAACCGCATCGACGGCCAGATGGAGTTCATCACCAAGGTGAAAGACGCAACCAAATCCGGTATCGGTGCACTTGTGGATACCGATATGGAAGAAGCGTCCGCACGATTGAAAGCATTGCAGACACAGCAACAGCTGGGTGTTCAAGCGCTTTCGATTGCGAACTCTTCGCCGTCCACACTGCAGCAGCTGTTCCGTTAAGAAACAGTTTGATCAGGGCGCCACTGGTGCCCTGATCCTCTGACCTCAGAGAATCTGATGTAATACGTTAGGAAAACACGTGAATGCCCTATTGAAGGCAAAGAATGCCTATTCTGCTGCCAACGCATCGACAAGCACACCCAAGAGCTTCGAATATCAAGTAATTGCCCGCGCCACGCGTGAAATTATGGAAGCGGCACGTAGAGGCAAAGAAGGATTTCCTGCACTTGCTAAAGCACTAGATACCAATCGCAGGCTCTGGCGTATTCTCGAACAAGATCTTCTGAGCGAGGACAACCAACTACCCGCAAACGTGAAAGAAAATTTAGTTTATCTCGCTGAATTCACACGTCAACACACCCCTAAAGTCCTTCGGAGAGAAGCTGGAGTACAACCGCTTCTTGAAGTTAACACAGCCATTTTGCGTGGCCTTCGAGGAGGAGCGACCTGAAAATGAGTGGATTGGTCCTGAAATTGGCCCCTAAAGAGCGTGTTCTGGTAAATGGCGCGGTCATTGAAAACGGGGACCGCCGCAGCCGCCTTTCAATTGTAACCCCTGACGCAAATATTTTGCGCTTACGCGATGCTATTCATCCTGAGGATGCAAACACTCCGGTTCGTCGTGTCTGCTATGCAGCCCAATTGATTCTCACCGGAGACGTAGACCCCGAGGAAGATCGCCTAGCAATGTTGCGTCGAATTGAGGAACTTAGCCAAGTTTTTACCGATCCCGACAGTCGCAGCTCTCTGGCTGAAGCTACAAATGCGATACTGAACGACAACCATTATCGTTGCCTAAAAGCCTTGCGAACTCTGTTGCCGCGTGAAGAACGCTTATTGGCTATTCGCCCGTCCTAGGGGCTTTGTTGCACAAATGGGGTGAGGGATTTCCTGTGTGAATCCAGCGTTGTATGGTAATCCCCCCACTTTCAATGGGGCTCAGCTGTAGAAATCACGCGGCTGTTTTCAATTTCATAGCGGGTGTGATGCCGCCAATGGCCATGTTGGGCCGGTCGTTGTTGTACGTCCAGAGCCATCTTGTGGCCTAGTCCTGTGCATCCTCTATCGTTTCAAAGATGCTTTGATCCAGCCATTCGTGCCGAACTGTGCGATTGTAGCGTTCGATGTAGGCGTTCTGCTAGGGCTTGCCTGACTGGATGTATTCAATGGCAATGCGCCGTTTCTCAGCCCATTGCATCAGCAAGCCACTGACATATTCGGGGCCGTTATCAACCCGAATGGTGGTGGGCTTGCCGCGCCATTCGATAATCTGGTTCAGGCTGCGCACGACACGCATTGCTGGAAGCGAGAAGTCCACCTCGCCCCCCAGCCCCTCACGATTGAAGTCTTCCAGCGCGTTCAGCAGCCAGAATTGCCGTCCATCCCCCAACCTGTCGGCCATGAAGTCCCCTCTCGTACATGCTTTGCATCTGCGAGAGGGGAGCGATCGACCAGACCTCATTCGGGTCCTCAGGTACAGCCAGTTCGTCCTGCTTTTCCCGCTTCAACCGTTTGCGCGGCTTGATCCTCAGGTTCAGCTCCATGAACCGCCCCGGTTTTACCGAAGACTGTAGAGTTCGTATTTCAAGCAGCGATTTTGTGTGACTTCAAGGCTTCTTCGTATTTCTCCTCAGCTTCGATTGGCGTGATGTATCCGAGCGGCGCAAGCAGGCGTTCCTTGTTGAACCAATCGACCCATTGGAGGGTTTCCCACTCGACCTGATCTTTGGATTTCCACGGTCCCAACCGATTGATGACTTCGGTTTTGAACAGGCCGATTATCGTCTCGGCCAGGGCGTTCTGCGCATTCAAATGATCCCCCAGATCATTTGATCCGCTGCGCGGACCTGCTGGAACTCATAGCTGTCACCAACGCTGCCGACGGATGGTTCCAGCCAGCATCGACCAACCGTTCCGTGTACTTGATCGACACGTTTTGGCTGCCGCGATCCGAATGATGGATCAGCTTCTCAGCAGGCCTGCGCGCGTGGATTGCCTGTTCCAATGCGTCCAGGACAAACTGCGTGTCCTGTGTCGTCGATGCCCTCCAGCCCACGATGCGGTTCGCAAAGGTATCGATCACGAAGGCTACGTAGACAAATCCGCGCCAGGTCGAGACGAATGTAAAATCTGACACCCACAACTCGTTTGGCATCGGAGCCCGAAACTGGCGATTGACCTTATCCAGCGGACACTGATCCGCAGGCTGGCCCTGGGTGGTTTTGATTTTCTTTCCCCGCCGAACACCTTGAATGCCAAGCTAGCGCATCAACCGCTCTACAGTGCAGCGCGCGACCTCAATCTTCTGACGCTTCATCGCATGCCACAGCTTGCGTGCGCCATAGATTGACCGGTTCTGCTCCCAAATGTCCGTCATCTCCTTGCGCAGATAAGCATCCCGCTTGGCACGATCCGATGCCCGCTCAGGATCACGCTCGATGGCAATCCGTTCATAGAAAGTCGACGGAGCAATCTGCAAAACTCGGCAGATCGGCTCGACCCCGTGCAGCGCTCTGTTGTCCTTGATAAAGGCAATCATTTGCGGAATGGGCGGTCGAGCTCCGCCTGTGCAAAATACGCAGATGCCTTTTTGAGGTTCTCATTTGCCTGACGCAACTGCCGGTTCTCGCGTTCAAGTTCCTTGATGCGATCACGTTCGGCCGTCGTCACGCCATCACGCTTGCCGGTGTCCGTCTCATGCTGCTTCACCCAAATGCGCAGACTGTCCCTGCTGCATCCAACCTTCTGCGAAATCGACAATATCGCTGCCCATCTGCTCGCGTATTCGCTCTCGTGATCCAAAACCATCCGCACCGCTCTGGCGCGCAATTCCTCTGGATAACGTGTTCCGTTCGTCGTCTTTCCCTGGACCCAGTATCCTTAATTCTGCGTCTCCGGAAAACAAGGGGCGGTTCACGTCCGTTTCAGTGCCATAGTCCGTCTCCTTTGTTGCACCAAAAGCTATCAAAGGAGCGGCATCAAACCGCGAAAGTTCCATAGAGGTCAGAAGTCTGCCCATTCAACTGGTCCGCCACCGGAGACTGCGGTTTGCGCTTCTTTAGGCGAGGACCAGCTTTCGTCTTCATGGCTGGCTGTTTGGCTTTGAGTCAGCTGCACGACAGCAGCTCCTTCGTTCAGCTTGAAGTAAGCCACCATGCTAGAAAGGTTGGCGGCATCACCTTTCAACATATGGCTTGCAGCCGTGGCTTCCTCGACCATTGCGGCGTTTTGTTGCGTGACCTTGTCCAGCTCGATCATACCTGTATTGATCTCAGCCAAACCGCCTGACTGCTCGCTCGCGCCTTGTGCGATTTCGGAAATCAAACCTGAGATCTGCGTGACTTGGCTTACAATACTGTGCAAAGCATCGCCAGTCTTCCCTACAAGATCCACGCCCTGCTCCACCTGCCGATAGGAGTCACCAATGAGCGTTTTGATCTCGGTCGCAGCGTCGGACGATCTTTGTGCAAGCGCCCGAACCTCTGACGCGACGACGGCAAAGCCGCGACCTGCTTCTCCTGCCCGCGCGGCCTCAACACCCGCGTTCAAGGCCAGCAAGTTGGTTTGAAAGGCGATATCATCAATGACACCGATGATCTGTGAAATGCGATTGGACGATTCTTGAATTGCATTCATTGCCTGAACTGCGCTGCTGACCACCTCGCTACTGTTTACAGCTTCGTTCTTTGCGCCTTGCATCGTTTCGGATACACTCGAGGCTCCTTCCGCTGCCTTGCGGACTGAGGCAGTCAATTCATCCAAAGCCGCAGCGGTCTCTTCCAGTGTCGCTGCTTGGCTCTCAGTCCGGCGGGCCAGATCGTCAGATGCTTGAGTAATTTCGCTCGAACCATTTCGAATGCTTTCGGCAGTTCCAACAACCGAAGAAATCGTCTCGCGCAGGCGATCAATCAATGAATTGAAGTCTGTGCGAAGCTGCTCATACTTTTCCGGGAACGTGTTTTCAATTGAATTGGTCAGGTCGCCAGTGGCCAGTTTTCCAATTGCATCACTCAACCGATCAACAACCTGTTGCTGTGCAGCATCTGCGCGATGCTTCTCTTCTTCCATACGCTTGGCTTCGGCGTTCGCGTCGCGAAAGGCTACCAGCGCCTTTCCAAGCGCACCGATCTCATCACGGCGTTCAGCCTCTGGAATTTCCCGATCTTGATCACCCTTCTGTAACGCATCGATGTGGGAAACAACTGCGGAAATCGGATTTGCGACCCCGGACGAGATCAGAAACAGCATAACCGCGAAGGATGCAAAGAACACAAACCCCAAAACAGTAGCCGTTAGATTTGCAGCGTTGACTTCATGCGCGATGATCGAAGTATCGAGTGCCCAAATCAAACTGCCTGCCGCTTCACCGTCAAATGACAAAGCTGTCTGGAAAAAAGTCAGATCACCAACTTCCTGGCGCAGTGTACCATTCTCCAGCATACCAACTGAGGTTTCCTCCCATGCGGGATCGGTTTCATCAGCTTTCGAAGCTTCGGCAAGAACATCACCTGCGCTCACGACTTGAGCAAACACGAAGGCGTCCTGCAGGGACAATGATTGAAGCGTGGAGTCTGCCAATTCACTATCATAATTCCAAGCAGCCGTCGCAAGCGGCGCTGCAACATAAGAATTGGTGAGGGACACCTTTTCTTCGAATGCTTCATAAAGAGCATTTGAAAGGGTATTGGCCCAAAAGACTGTTATCACAAACATCATGACAAGCAGTCCCGAGAGACCCGGCAAAAGGATTTTCCACTTTACCGGCATGTTCTTGAAACTAGTGGACTTCAGCATCAGTGTAACCCTTTAGATACGTTATTCTTGATTCGGCCAATAGTTTTCCGAATCGAACTTTTCAGGTCTTGAAGAGGTGCAACCATTCCAGATATTCCAGTTCTACTAGGCCCGGTTAAAGGGCTTTGAGTGAATAGGTTTTTCACCTATGCGCTTGCGGCTTCAAAAGACCTTTCTGCATTCCGCATTTTGTTGATTCTCTTGATCCGTGTGCGCCTAGAAGATGACTGGAATATTTTGCAGGATTCCCTGAGAACAAACCCGCTTTGGCAATTAATCCAGCACTCCGGCGCAATTCATTCTCCGACACATCCGTCACCTCGAAGATCACTTCTTCAGTCATGTTGTCGCATCCCAGAGTTAATACTGCGTTATTGGATGGAAAACTTAGATGTCAAAAATGAAAATATACGGCGATAAACTATTCAAATTTTGCTGGTCTCGCTTTAGCAGGTAGAAAGGAAGGGATAGGAACCCAGGTCGAACGGTAATCCCCCCATTTTTAATGGGGTTCAGCCGTAGAAATCACGCTGCTGTTTTCAGTTTCATAGCGGGTGTGAAGCTGCCAATGGCCATTGTTGGGCCGGTCGTTGTTGTAAGTCCAGAGGGCTTTGTTGCACAAATGCAGTGACGGGCAGAGTTCCCCTTTCCCCGAGCGGACTTATCCTACGGGCTCTGTGACGGGAATGCCGAGAGCAGTGTAGCGGTTGAGCACGGCGATGCGGATTTGGATTTCCGCGACCTGCCGGTCGAAGTCCCGGGCCATCACGGATTGGCCAAGCAGTTTGATACAGTGCATCTTGCTCTCGACGCAGCTTCGGCGGTGGTATCCGGTCAGTTTTCGCCACAACGCACGGCCCAGGTATCGTGAGGCCCGGACTGCCTCGTTCCGGGCGATGGCACCGGCGCTCGTGGGCTTCCAAGGTTTGGCATTTTTGCGGGGCGGGATCACGGCATCGGCGTGTCGGGCAGCAATCGCCTCGCGGCAATTGCGGGTGTCGTAGGCGCCATCCGCGGTGACCGACCCAATCTCCTGATCGGGTGGAATTTGTTCGAGCAATTCGGGCAACATGGGCGCATCGCCGATATTACTGCCAGTGATCTCGACAGCCCGGACCTCCAGTGTTTCCGCATCAATCCCGAGGTGGATCTTACGCCAGATGCGCCGCTTCGGGCCGCCCGCTGCCCGGCAGCACATGCTGGCATGTGTGAGAGGGATGCTTGCGCGTTTGTCGGGAAAACAGTTCCCCGGACTGTTTTCTGACCCTCCTCACTCCACTCGCCTTCGCCCTCCGACTTGATGCCGGTGCTGTCGATGAGAAGGTTCAGCGGTCCCATAGAGCCGCGATACGGCAGGCGCACGTTCAACGTCTTCTGGCGGCGGCTCAGTGTGCTGAAATCCGGCACCGTCCAGTCCAGACCGACCAGACGCAGGAGACTTTCCACGAACCCGGTCGTTTGCCGCAACGGAAGACCAAATAGAACTTTCAGGGTCAGGCAGGTCTGGATCGCCGCGTCGCTGAAACTCCGCTGTCGGCCGCGCCTGCCGCTTGGCGGGGGTGTCCAGGTCATCTCGGGATCAGACCAGATCGTCAGTGATCCGCGCTGCTTCAGCGCACTATTGTAAGCTGACCAGTTCGTGGTCTTGTATCTTGTCGGTGCCCAACTGGTCATGACCTCCAGCTATCACACTGGCTTCACGACATGAATCCGCTCACGCCATTTGTACAACAAGGCCGGGGATTACCGAATCCTTGGACATCTAATAGACTAGTTCAGGATGAGGCATCAGCTGCTGATCTGCTCCCTTTGGAAACCGCGTTTATGGATTAGCTCTTTTCGGGTTTTGGTCCTCTTTTGACCGCAGGTGATACTGCCACGGTGTGAGCCCGTCGAACCGGCTTATATTCATCGTCTGTCTCCTAGTTTGGAGAACCGGCTAACTTCAAAGCACGGTCTCCAAGAGGAGCAGGTCACAACTCATATGCGAAACGAAAAGGGCGATCAAAGACCGCCCCCAGTTTCAAGATACCAAAAATGATCATTCGTATTTTTTCTGGATTTCTGCCTGAATACCCTCTGCAATCAAGGCGTCCAGGGCAGACTGCATGCGGCTGACTAGATCGGCATCTGTCGCCTTGCTGCAGGCCACTGACATAACAGTCTCAGACAGTGTCAAAACCGCCTCCATTGGCTGCCCGTCGGCGACTGCAGTATCATAAAAAGCTCCGGATGTGACCAGCAGGTCGATCCGGCCCGCCATAAGTTTTTTCACAGTAACATCAAAGTTGGGAGATAAATCGGTCTGTTCGAAACCGGCATCATTCAGGACACCTACTGTATAATCACCTGTCTGTGTACCGGTTCGAAGTTTACGGGCATCCTCAATAGAATTTACAATGACGTCACTACCCTTGAGCTTGACCAGAACGGTTTTGTCCACGCTCAATGGCTCCACCCATTGGAAACGTGCATCTCGATCCTCTGTGTGGGTGGTGGCAAAAACGCAAGTATTTGGCTTTTTCTCTGCCAGATTAATTGCCCGGGACCATTGCGTCAGCTCCAGGCTGTAGTCCAGCCCGGCGCGCTCCATCATTTGGTGGACTTGATCAGTTGCGATACCGACAATCTCGCCATCCCGAGCGAAGTTCAAAGGCGCATAGTCTTCAGTATAAAAACTGATGCTCTCAGCCTTCGCAGAAGTTGCCAGCCCTATCGCGCAAACGGCGGCCATCTTAAAAACGTTATTCATCACGAGTTTTCCACAAGGTTAGATAGGTGATACCCGGGACACTCGTGCCAAATAGTGTACAACAGGTTTAAATTGACACATCTTGGCCTATGAACCGGATTTGCGTGATGCTTTTCTGCAGGTGCTCTGAGCTACTCTCCGATCGTTGTACAGGGCATTGGACCGTTCGCGGTTTGATGCCGCTCGTTTGATAGCCTTTATTGCAACAAAGGAGACGGACTATGGCACTGAAACGGGCGGACGAATTTCGCTAGGGTGCGGTGCGAATTTCTCTGACTGGCGGGCTGACGCGTAAACAGGTGGCTGATGACCTTGATGTTGGCCTGTCGACATTTAACAAGTGGATCACTGCACACAGAGACACTGATGTGGTTTCGACAGAGGGTTTGAGCTTGGCGAAAGAGAATGACGTGCTCCGGCACGAGAACCACATTCCCAAGGACTTGCAAGGATCCGTAAACAGTCCGGGGGACTGTTTGCCCGCGGCAAGAGGGAGATCCTAAACTGAAGAGGATCAGGAAAGGCCCCAGTGGGGCGTTTCCCCGATGAAGGCAACGCAGTTCTTCGCGAGACAAAAGCCATGAGGTTTAGGTTCATCCACTGCCCGGCAGGGTCATGCACAGCATGATCCCGAGAGGGAAAGAACACCGTAACAGCTTTCCCACCCACCGGCTGTGTGACGTCATGGATGTCAGTCCCCGAGGCTTGCGGGCTTTCCGTAACCGGCCAGCTAGTCGCAGGCAGCGGTCTGATCTTGTCACTTTGGCCCACATCAAAGAGCAGTCCCGTCTCAGCCTAGACAGCTAAGGTAGGCCACGGATGACCGCAGATCGGTCATCGCCGTGTGGGCCGTCCCCTCTCGGCAGATTTGGCTTTGCCAAATCGCCTGTCGGGCAATGGATGCGTCAGAACGGCATATCCGTTGTCAGAACCCGCAAACACAAGGTGACGACTGATAGTGACCACAAATTCAACATTGCGCCAAACCTGTTGGACCTGCATTCAAGGCGCGTCGTAGGCTCGGCTGTCAGAAATCGCATGAAACGCGACCTTGCGATCAGGGCTTTGAGGATGGCCATCGCGCTACGCCAGCCGCGGAAGGGCTGCGTCCATCATACGGATCGCGGCAGCCAGTATTGCTCCCATGACTATCAGAAGCTCCTGCGTCAGCATGGCTTCCAGGTATCCATGAGCGGCAAGGGCAACTGCTATGACAACGCGGCCGTCGAGACGTTCTTCAAAACGATCAAGGCTGAGTTGATCTGGCGCAGGTCATGGCAAACACGCGGCGAGGCAGAAGCCGCCATCTTCCAGTACATCAATGGCTTCTATAATCCGCGTCGAAGGCACTCAGCACTGGGGTGGAAAAGCCCGGTCGCTTTCGAACGGAAAGTGGCCTAAACGAGCACTTGGCGCGCCACTAAAAACGCGACAGGTCCAGTGCCGGGTTGTGCCTCGCGATGGACGTGCCGTTTGATGATAACGCTGTTGGCACCAATGATCAGCAGACGGCGAAGCGACCGCTCCCACATCTTCGTCGTCGCGCCGAGCCGTTGCTTGCCGCCGGTCGAATGCTGCCGCTGGGCAAGACCGAGCCAAGCAGCAAAATCCCGACCCTTGCGGAATATCTCGGGCGGAGACGAGAGGGTTGCGATGGCCGTAGCGATCAGCGGGCCGATGCCCGGGACTGTCATCAAGCGCTGCGCCACTTTGTTGTCCCTGGCGCAGCGGACGATCTCGGCATCCGCTGCATCATTCTGCGGGAAAACGATTCACTGGATCGTTTTCTTGTTAACCTCACTCTGACGTTTCACAAAGGGCTTCATATGGGCGGGTGAGATCAGTCGCATATCGTGGCCCAGCTTGCCGATCTCGCGGCACAGGAAATGCGCGCCGCCATATGCTTCCTTTGCGGCAGCGCAGGACGGCAGCTGACTGAAAACTCCAGAACCTGCGCTCGCCGCAACGTCTTGCGCAGAACAGCTTGCCCCGCTCCATCTGCCCCTTGAACCTGAAACACATTCTTCGCCAGATCGAACCCGACCGTGATAATCTCCCACCTGACCGTCCTCCTTTGTGGACCATTGCAGACCTACCTGGCCACATCGAAGCCGTCGGCGGGCGGTCACATCATCAGAGCCCAGTTGGAGGGCCTCTTTCACGGGGCAAGGCCGAGCTCACGCAATGACCGAAGCAGCACTTTTAACATTAATAGGGAGAGCGATAAATATTAAATACAACTATAACAATTCAACTCAGAACCCGGTAATTTTTCCTTATTCATTTCCAGCAATTCTCGTCGTGGTTGTGTGAGAAGTGAGGTAGGGTTATGACAATCGAAAGTTCCACGCTAAAAAAAGATACTCCTGACACCGTCGATGAGTCTTCGGCGCTGTTGGATGCGATAAACCGCGTTCAGGCGGTGATCGAATTTGATCTGGACGGTACAATTCGGACCGCAAACAATAACTTCCTGATCGTCACAGGGTACTCTCTGGATGAAATCTGCGGCAAGCACCATCGCATGTTCTGTGATCAGGCCTATGCGCAATCGGACGAGTATCGGGATTTCTGGATGCGTCTCGCTATGGGGGAGTTCACCAGCGGAGAGTTCCACCGTTTTGGCAAAGGAGGCGCGGAAGTATGGATCAACGCGTCCTATAACCCGATTTTTGGCACCGATGGAAAGCCGTATAAAGTTGTGAAATTTGCCAGTGACATAACAGCTGAAAAGCTGCGAAACGCTGAGCAAAACGGGAAAATAAACGCCATCAGCCGCGCTCAAGCGGTGATTGAGTTTGAGCTGGATGGCACAATCATTACCGCAAATGAAAATTTCCTTGCCACTGTTGGTTACAGCTTGGAAGAAATCAAAGGGCAGCATCATCGCATCTTTTGCGACCCCGAATATGCGGCAACGCCTGACTATAGCGCATTTTGGTCAAAGCTCGCGCAAGGTGAGTTTGCAGCAGGTGAATTTCAGCGGTTCGGGCGAGGCGGAAAAGAGGTTTGGATCAACGCCACCTACAATCCGATTTTGGACGCCAACGGTAAACCCTACAAAGTTGTAAAGTTTGCGACCAATGTAACCGAAGAAAAACAACGCACTGCAGAACAGTCCGGCAAAATGGACGCCATCAGCCGTGCTCAGGCTGTGATTGAGTTTGAACTGGACGGCACGATCCTGACCGCCAATGAAAACTTTCTGAGTGTAACGGGATATGCCCTGGATGAGATCAAGGGGCGCCATCATCGCATGTTCTGCGACGACGAATACGTCAACTCTCCGGACTATAAAGCCTTTTGGGCCAAACTTGCTGCCGGCGATCTATCGACAGGCAACTACCGACGTTTTGGAAAAGGCGGCAAAGAGGTCTGGATTAACGCGTCTTATAATCCGGTGTTTAATGCGAATGGAAAGCCCTACAAGGTTGTAAAATTCGCCAGTGACATCACAAAAACTGTTGAGCTCGAACGCGAGGTCACACGAATAGCCGAGAATTTTGCCAAACGGTCTGGTGACATTTCCGAACAGGCTACGAAAGTGGCCGAAGGCGCGCAGTCCTTGGGCTGTACAACCGAGGAGATCAGCGCCTCCATTGAGGAATTGAGTGCATCGATCGATTCGATTGCACAAAACAGCAAGCATTCAGATGAGATCGCCCAAGGCACCCGAGAAGAGGCCGACCTTGGCGCCAAAGCTATCGAGCGCTCGATTGAATCGATGGAACTGATCAACGCATCATCTGAAGAGATCAGCGAGATTGTAAAAGTCATCAGTGAAATTGCTGCGCAAACCAACCTCCTCGCTTTTAACGCGGCGATTGAAGCGGCGCGCGCTGGTGAACATGGTCTTGGATTTTCCGTCGTTGCAGATGAGGTGCGAAAACTTGCTGAACGCTCCTCTCAGGCCACCAAAGAGATCAGCAAACTGATCAATGAGACTGTAAAGCGCGTCTCCCAAGGGAGCGAAGTCTCAAAAGAGGCCGGTGACGCTTTCAAGAAGATTCTGAACGGGATCAAGGACACCACAGATTCGATCAAGCAGATTTCCGTAGCAGCACGCGAACAGCAAACCGCAGCAAGGGACGTGTCGGATGCAATCCAGAACATTGTCGATGCGACGGAACAATCCGTCATTGCTTCAGATGCCATTGCCGCATCCACCAACGAGCTCAACGGAGGTGCTCAGGAACTGACGCGCGAGATTGCCAAACTTGGACAATAAAACTGGGTTTTGGAGAAACTTCCTATGCCAGAAAGAGACGTCGAACTGAACACCGGCAATTTCGACAAACTGCGGGCGGTGATCCACCACAACACGGGGATCACCATCGCAGACAACCGAAAAGGACTGCTGGAGAGCCGTCTACGCGGACGCCTGAGAGAGATTGAGGAAACCAGTTTCAACGGTTACCTCAATCGTGTCAGCAAAGATGCGGGTGAAATGCAGGAGTTGATCAACCGTATCACGACGAATGAGACTTACTGTTACCGTACTCCCCGGATCTGGGATTTTTTCCGCGATGATTTTTTGGTCAACTTTCGCGCCAAGAAGTTGCCCCGCGCGATGAAGGCGTGGTCTGCAGCAGCCTCGTCGGGGGAAGAAGCGCATACAATTGGCCTTATCTGCGAAGAGATGCGCCAGAAGGCGTCAGGTTTCGATTACGCGATACTGGGGACTGATATTTCCTCTCGTGTGATAGAGAAGGCAGAACAAGGTCTCTACCGCGGCAAAGCCATTGCCCGGCTTAAAAAAGAGCAACCCGGCTTGGTTGAAACCCACATGGTGGGGGATGACACGGTTGGTTATTCCGTCACGCCGGAAATCAAACGTCGCATATCCTTCAGACTGCATAATCTGATCAGGCAGTTACCGGGAGGGCAAATCTTTGATATCGTGTTTCTTCGTAATGTTCTGATTTATTTCGATAAAGTCGAGCAAGAGCGGATTCTTTGGAATGTCAGCCGTCAAATGCATCCGGATTCTGTTTTGATCATTGGTGAAAGCGAAAGCCTGACACGGCTGGACAGTCCATTTGAGCAAGTCGCCCCCCTGATCTATCGCCCTCATTTGGATTGAAAACATGTCAGAACCAGACGCAATAGAACGACATGTCCGGATCGGTCAGGTCAAAACCGGGCACCCCGGACAGACATTAACTGCGATCCTGGGCTCATGTGTTGGTATCGGTTTTTTCCTGAAGTCGCGTTCGATCTACGGGTTGGCTCATTGCTTGTTGTCGCAGTCAAATGGAAAGCCGTCGACCAAAGAAGGAGCTGGACGCCACGTGGATCAAGCTCTGACATCTCTTCTGACGATGATGGAGATACAGCCAGAGGAACGTCGGCAACTGCGTGTCGTTCTGGCTGGGGGAGCGAACATGAGCATGCCGCTGGATACGCCGCCTGAACAGCTTGTTGGCAGCATAAATGCAAAATTCGCGCGCAAGGCATTACGCAGTGCAGGGTTGCGGCTGCTGGACGACGATTTGGGAGGCACAAACGGGCGGCGGATTACAATCGACTGCACGACCGGAGAGTATGAAATAGTGAGTATCCCCCGACTGGAAGGAGCAAAGCCGTGACCGAAAATGTCCATTCCCATGATGTGCCGGATAAGTCTGCTGCGATCCTGTCATCATCCTTATCGGACGCGCCTGTCACAAAAGTCCCCAGAATGGAGACTTACGGGTCCTTTCTCATCGACGGCATGGAATTCGCGTTGCCGGTGAGCGTCGTGCAAGAGGTTGTTAACGAACCCGAAACGGTCTCTCCTATTCCTCTCTCCCCCTCTTACATGAAAGGGCTGTTTAACCTGCGTGGTATGATCGTCCCAATGATCGACCTGCGTGAGATTTTTGGGTTTCCCCCAACAACATCGTCTAGCAATCGCAAGATCGTCATTATCGAAGATGGGAAAACACATCTGGGATTGGTCTTTGATGCAACCGGTGAAGTGATCCATGCACGCCAGACCCAACGCGTCGCTTTTCAAAGTCGCGACAACGGGATCAAAGACGTTATTTCCCAAGGCGTTCTGAAACTCGATGGTGGGGAGCGTATTCTTCAGGTTTTGGATCCCCATGAAGTCTTAAACTTAGAAAAAGTCCCGCGGATCAAAAAGGAGGAATCCGACAGACAGCGCCGGTCACAATTGGGCCAGCGCAAGCATTGTATTTCCTTTGAAGTAGGACACAGTAAATACGCTTTTGAGCTGGAACATGTTCAGGAGGTGATGGAAGTCCCCGAGATCAAGCAATCTTTTTTGACCCACGGGTATGTACTGGGTTCGATTAGCCTGCGCGGGCGGATTGTTCCGATTGTGGACTTTCGGGGTTTTGTCGGAAAACAACTAAGCGACAGCCAGCAGATCCGCGCATCAAGCTCAAACAAGATTTTGATCATGAACCTTAAGGAAGGTCAGATTGGGCTGCTGGTTTACTCGATCGATAGCATCATTCCATTTTATGAAAAGGACGTGCTGCCGATCTCGAAAATTGCCATGCCGCATGAGGCGATATTCAAAGGCTGCCTGCCGGTGAACAACTCTGAATTGGTCATGCTGTTTGATCATGCTGAAACCATGCGCCAACCGGATTTGGTGGCCGCTGCTCAATGCTGTCAGGAACTTTATCCTGACGGGGCAGAGGTGGAAGAAGAACAAGCAACCGTGTCGCGAAAGCGCAGAACATTCATAACCTTCAGAGCGGATACTGATTTTGCTATGGATATCGATCAGGTGCGCGAAGTTATCGATTGCCCCGAGGTATTGATGAAGCCGCCTAATGCAGCAACCGCCGTGGCAGGGCTGTTCAACCTTCGGGAAGAGATAATTACACTGCTCGACCTGAGGCTCCTTTATGACTTGCCCGAGGCGAATGTAGAAAACCACAAGATCGTGGTGTTCGAAACATCTGGCCAGAAATACGGTGTCCTTGTGGATAGGGTAAACGAAATCATAATGACCACATCCGACAAGGTGCTCCCCTTCAAGTCGACATCTGCCCAGCTTTCTGATGGGCCGGGCTCTCAAGACGTGAGGGAAATGGTGCAAACAAACGCCGCAAATGATGGGTCCAAAACGGTTATGGTTCTGGATGTTGCAGCCCTTGTTCACAGAAGCATGGGAGAATAGAGAGGGCGGCCATCCCCCTGCTTTTAGACCGATAAGAAACCACATCCAAAAGGTAGACCAAATCTGATCGAGCCCCCACGTTCACGCAAATACCAACGCACCTTAGCCGTGGCGACTATTGAATGATCGCGCTCTCCCATTCCTGGGTAAAGGCTTCGCGAGCAAGGCGATCAAGATAGATCATCAACGACGGCTCCAAGGGCACAATCTTCTGTCGTTGGGCAGCTGCGGCGTTTTCCAGCGGTGGCAGCTGCAATCTGTCAGAATGGTTCTCTTGTTCCGCAGCTTCCAGCACATGGTTTACAAATCTTTCCGACAGCTCTGGGTATCGCGTGCCCTTTAGAACAAAGATCGTTCGCATCATCGTGGTCACAAAATCCTCGGGAACGATCACAAGGAGGCGCTCATCCTCCCTTTCCTGCGTCGTTGCATAGCTTCCCAATACATTATACGCGACCAGCGCCTCACCCTGAGCTACTGCTTCGATCATCTCACCTGAGCAACAATAGAGGCGTGTGCCCAAACTTCCCATGACCTCAGTGAAACGCCAGAAGGTTTCGGATGCCCGCGCATCCTGCGTCGCGAAGAAGTAGCCTAATCCGGATTGGCGGATGTCATAGGTGGCCAGCTTGCCGCGAAACGTTTCAGGTTTCGCCCGAAAGAGCGAGATAAAATCCTGGCGGGTACGCGGGAGAGGTAAGGATTGGAAAGCTTCCCGGTTTACGACAATGGCTGCGGGTTCTGCCGTAAAGCCAAACAGACTTTGACGCCAATGCGTCCATGCGGGCTGTTCGATATTCTTGAGCTGTCGAGCAAAACCGTCGTTGGTCAGCTTGATCTGTAAATCCATCGCGCTGGAAATAACCACATCAAAGGACAGCGGATCGTTGCGAATGATATCGTTAATATCAGACGTACCGGTCACCAGATATTCGATCCGCACGCCTTCGTTGGCGCGGACAAAATCCGCGAGAACCAATTCAAGATAGATTACATCCGTACTCGAAAGCACCCGTAAAGTCAGATCGGCCTCGGTCGGTCCAAAGATTTTCTTATCCTCCCAGTCCTGCGCCTGAACAACCGTGGCAACAGCCAAATACATCAGAATGACAAGGTTGCGCATGCTCCGCCCTCCGGGTGATTGCTAAGAGAAAGAGACCCACCATGCGCCACAGCCACGTCTTGGGCAATCGTCAAACCCAACCCCGAACCGATCGTCTCTGCAGCGTTTGAACCGCGCATAAAGCGCGTCGAGAGTTCTGGAAGCTCATCTGGTGGAAAGCCGGGCCCGCAGTCGCGTACGGTAATGCTCGCAGGGTTGTCCGATACCGAGATCTGGATCACGCTTTCGCTGGGCGCATATTTTAAGGCATTGTCGATCAGATTACGGAGCGCATTCTGCAACAGGATTGCGTCACCATCAATCCAGACTTCTTTGGTCGTAGTAAGGTCAAGATCAACATCCCTCATATCGGCCAAAGGTCGCATGGCCTGAAACAGGTCACCAGTGATTTCAGCTAGATTCAATCGTGTCTTGCTGAGATGATCCGCACGGAATGTGATCATTGCATGATCCAAAAGCTGCCCCGCCGCTCGAGAGCTTTCATCAATAGCCCGAACCATGGCTCGCAGCGCTTGGCGGTTCTCCTGTTTGTCCACCCGCTGCAAGGTGGTTTCGGCATAAGAACGCACCGTGGCCAACGGAGTTCGGACCCGATGTGCTGCTTCGGCAATAAATTCTTCGGATTGGTTCAGTGAATGTGCAAGTCGCCGCATGAACCTGTTGAGAGACTCGACCAAAGGCGCCATTTCCGCAGGCACGGGTGCCGCCACGGGACGCAGATCTTCTGGTCCGCGCCGTTGCACCGAAGCTGCAAGCCGCGTGAGAGGGGTGATTGTTGCGTAGGTTAACCACAAAGACAAAAGCGTCATCAGCACAAAGAACCCCAAACCAAGAAGGCCGGCATTACGTGAAATCCGGTTCAAAACACCAGCAAGGCTCTCCTGACTTTGTGCTACGGTCACAGTCAGTGTTGTTTGCTGAATTGCTCCGACCAACCGCCGTGATCCGGTGGCGATCCTCAGATCGGACCCATCAAATCGACCTGCGTAAAACGCGATATCTCCTGGTTCGACATTGGTGAACACCATATGTTCGTACCCTGAAAGAAACCGTCCATCCTGGTGAATGGCATAAAAAAACCGATCATCAGCCTGTGTCGACAAGATGGAGAAGGCGGAATACGGGAGTTCAACAGACAGCACATCATTTCGGATTGCGGCCGCGTCCAAAATCGATGTGACCGACGCGCTGAGAATCCGGTCTTGCGTCGACTGCGCGATCTGGACCGCATATGTTCTGACGACCAGATAGAGGATCACCGCCAAAACAACCGCTCCGCCGATCAATGCAACCATCAGTGTTTTGCGCAAAGAACCTGCAATATTGACCCTGTCGCCGCTCAGCTCTGCCTCAGTCATCGCTGATCCAGCCTGTAACCCAATCCCCGGTGGGTCGTGATGGTCACATTGGACGGCTCCAGATGTTTGCGAAGTCGACCAATGTAGACCTCTATGGCGTTCTCTGAGACGTCTTCATCAAAGGTGAACAGTCGATCGAACAGTTTTTGTTTTGAAAAGATCTGGTTCGGCGCGTTGATCAGTAATTCAAACAGTCTCAACTCGCGATTTCTCAGTTTCACAGGGGTGCCTTTGACCGACATCTGTCCAGCAACCGGGTCAAAGCTGACATCGCCAATTGTGACCACAGGTTGTAAAGATCCGTGGTTGCGGCGCAACACTGCACGACAGCGCGCCTGCAATTCGGCATGGTCAAAAGGCTTTGTCATGTAGTCATCCGCCCCCAGATCCAGAAGGCTGATTCTGTCCGAAACCTCCGATCTGGCCGTCAAAACGATGACAGGGGTGTTGCGATTTTTGGCCCGGTGATGTTCCAGAAAACTACGACCATCGCCATCAGGCAGCATAATGTCCAATAGAATAAGGTCATATTCTCCAGTGTCACAGAACAACTTAGCGTCTTCTATTTTCTCCGCGTGATCAATGACATGCCCATCCATCTGAATGCGGGAGATCACCGCATTGGCCAGTTCAACATTATCTTCGACCAAGAGAAATTTCATTTACACGATGCCTCTTTTTTTGGCGCGACAGGTTTGTGACAGGTTCACGTGAACACTGGTGCCTCGATTGTGTCGCCAAGCGACCAGTTGTCAAATGGGAGGAAAATTATGACAACGTTCAAACTGGGCCGCCGCGCCCTGATGGCTACGGCTATTGCAACGCTCAGCTTTGGTGCGCCTGCTTTTGCGGGTGGCGAAAAAGTCCTCGACAGCATCCACTTCCTGATCCCCGGCGGCGCTGGTGGCGGCTGGGATGGCACCGCGCGTGGGACAGGTGAAGCGCTGACCGGCTCTGGTCTGGTGGGGACCGCATCTTATGAAAACATGTCTGGCGGTGGCGGCGGCAAGGCGATCGGATACCTGATCGAAAACGCTGACAGTAGCCATGGCACGCTGATGGTGAACTCCACGCCCATTGTCATCCGGTCCCTGACCGGCGTGTTCCCGCATAACTTCCGCGACCTGACGCTGGTGTCCGGCACCATCGGCGATTATGCGGCAATTGTGGTGGGCAAAGACAGCCCGATCAACTCAATGGCGGATCTGCTGGCCGCCTATGACGCGAACCCATCAAAAACCGCAATTGGCGGCGGATCGGTGCCGGGCGGCATGGACCACCTGGTGGCGGCGATGGTGATGGAAGCCGCTGGCAAAGACGCCCTGGGTGTCAAATACATCCCCTATGACGCAGGCGGCAAAGCCATGGCTGCCCTGTTGTCCGGCGAGATTGCAGCACTGTCGACCGGTTTTTCCGAGGCCGTAGACCTTGCCGCAGCGGGTGAGGTGAAGATCATCGGCGTCACCGCAGAGGATCGTGTTGATGCGGCACCCGACGCAATGACCATGAAAGAACAAGGCATCGACACCAGCTTTGTGAACTGGCGCGGTTTCTTTGCGGCACCGGGTCTGCCCGAAGACAAGCTTGCAACCTATCAGGATGCGATTGCCAAAATGTATGACACGCCAGAATGGGAAACCGTGCGTGCGCGCAATGGTTGGGTCAACATCCACAATTCAGGCGATGATTTCAAAACCTTCCTGGAAGGTCAGGAAAAGGTCATCGGCGATCTGATGAAGAAACTGGGCTTTCTGTAAATCAGACCCCGTTTCGGTTTCGCAAAATCTGACAATCTGGGGCGGGACACTCTCCCGCCCTTCCTAATCCAAGGGAGAGGGAAATGGCACTTGATCG
This sequence comes from Epibacterium sp. ABZ3_068, assembly GCF_056159265.1. NCBI lineage: Bacteria > Pseudomonadati > Pseudomonadota > Alphaproteobacteria > Rhodobacterales > Roseobacteraceae > Epibacterium > Epibacterium sp. ABZ3_068. The sequence continues at coordinate 1,472,036 of NZ_JBSWUV010000001.1, read as the reverse complement.
CTGGATCGCCCTAGTGCTACTGGGCGTCTGCCTGGCCTATGGATACGCGGCCTGGTTCGCCATGGACGCAAGCCTTGCACCCTTCATGAGACGCGCGCCGATCTGGCCCAGCACTTTCCCCAAAGTGTTGTCGATCTTGGGCATTCTTGCGTCCGTGATCATTCTGTTGGGCCTTGAAAAAGGTGAGGCCAAGATCGGCGATATCGATTACCGCCGCCTTGGCGATTACCACATTGGACAGGCGCTGCTGCTGTTGGGGCTCATGGTGGCCTATGCGCTGTGCCTGCGGCCCATGGGGTTTTTGTTCTCTACCATCGCTTTCCTGATGCTGGGCTCGGCCATTTTGGGAGAGCGGCGCTGGATCATCATGGCTGTTGTGGCGGCGATTGCTACCTTTGTGGTCTGGTATTTGGTGCAGCAGGTTTTGGGCATCTACTTGCGCCCCGCGCCCTGGTTCATAGGAGGCTGATATGCTCGAAGGACTTTTGATCGGGCTGCAAACGGCCCTCTCGCTACAGAACCTGCTGATGGTCATCGCGGGCTGTCTGATCGGCACATTTATCGGCATGTTGCCGGGCTTGGGCCCGATGTCGATCATTGCCATTATGATCCCGGTTGCGATCTCTATGGGGGATCCATCGGCGGCGCTAATCTTGTTGGCGGGCGTCTATTACGGCGCCATTTTCGGCGGTTCGACTTCGTCGATACTGTTGAATGCACCTGGTGTTGCGGGCACCGTTGCCAGTAGTTTTGACGGTTATCCGATGGCACGCCAAGGCAAGGCCGGCAAGGCGCTGACCGTGGCGGCCATCGCCAGTTTCGCGGGTGGCACCATTGGCGCGATCCTGTTGATGATTTTTGCTCCAGCGCTTTCGTCCGTCGCGCTTTTGTTCCATTCGCCCGAGTATTTCGCGTTGATGGTGGTCGGTCTTTCGGCAATTGCGGCCTTTGCCGGGACCGGACAAGTGGCGAAAGCTCTGTTGATGACCCTGCTGGGCCTGATCATGGCCACTGTCGGCGAAGGGGCTCTGTTCAATCTTCCCCGCTTCACTATGGGGATCATGGACCTGCAGTCGGGCTTTGGCTTTATCACTCTGGCCATGGCGATGTTCGCCTTGCCCGAAGCGCTGTTCCTGGTTCTGAAGAAGAAAGAGATGAGCGGCGATGGCGGTGAAATCTCCGATCTGCGTATTACACGGGCCGAAGCGAAATCCATTGCGCCGGTAATCGGGCGTCAGTCGTTGCAGGGCTTTTTCATCGGAGTTCTGCCAGGCGCGGGTGCAACAATCGCCAGTTTCCTTGGCTATGCGGTGGAACGCAATATCGCCACCAAGGAGGAGCAGGAGGAATTTGGCAAAGGTTCCATCAAAGGGCTGGCAGCACCGGAAACCGCAAACAACGCTGCCTGTACCGGATCCTTTGTTCCACTGTTGACCTTGGGCATTCCAGGCTCGGGGACAACAGCGATCCTATTGGGAGCGCTGATTGCGCTGAATGTCACGCCAGGACCGCGGTTGATGATTGATGAACCCCAGGTGTTCTGGGCGGTGATCATGTCGATGTTCATCGGAAACCTGGTTCTGTTGGTCCTCAACCTGCCGCTGATTCCTTACATCGCCAAAGTGCTTTCGGTTCCGCGCAACTATCTGATCCCGTTCATTTTGTTCTTTACCCTTATGGGGGCCTATATTGGCCAGAACAATGCAACCGAACTGTTGCTGCTGGTTGGATTTGGGGTCTGTGCGACAGCGCTACGATTTGCCGACTATCCGCTGGCACCCCTGCTGATCGGGTTCATCCTGGGTGGCATGATGGAAGACAACTTTGCGCGCTCCATGCAGCTTTATGATGGTGTTGCGTTCATCTGGGAGCGCCCAATGACACTGGGCCTTTTGGTTCTGGCAGTTGTGCTTGTCGTGTTGCCCAGCTACCGCGCGCGCAGGGCCCGCCTGCGGGCGGCTGGTATAGCTGAAGGAGACTGATAACTCAAAAGAGGGAAACCAGATTACATCTTCTGGGACCGCAAGACAAAAGAAGCAGCTTAATGGCTTGATCATTAAGCTGCTTCTTCCATTTTAAAGATGGGCACAGGGGACGGCTTATTCCTTCCATACGGTAACGAAACGCTCTCAACGATTTTGAGCCAAACCGACGTGAAGCAATTCTTCGGGGTGTCATCGCTGGAGACGGCTCAGCTCGTCAGCAAAATGTTGGGTGAAGAGGAGCTTTCATCGGAAAGTTTCGGTCTGGGAGCTGAAGTTCTTGGCATGCCAACTTTGAGCCTCGGAAAACGAACCAAACCGCTGATGACGCCGGACGAAGTTCGCCGTCTGCCAGATGATGAACAAATAATCTTCCTCAAAAACCTGCCGCCAATTCGAGCTTTAAAAGCAGGTTATCAAGAGATTTCACCGTGGCGAAAGGTCGTAACGGCCAATCCGCTGCATGACGGCAAGCATTTCTTGGGAAAGGTGAAACTGAAGATCAATGGCAGTGGTGCAGCTGCAACTCGCATCGGAACGCGCATGGTCAAACGTGCAAAGCGCCGGCTATTGCGCCCCCTGTTTGCTGCGCTCGGCCTACTTTTGCCATCGAAGCAGGCTGTTGGACCAGCTGCGCTTGTTGTTGTCATTCTGACGCTTGGCCTTCCGCACTTGAGGGTTCAGTACACTGCAAGCCATAGCTGGTGCCGCTATGTCGGCCTTCCGGTCGTGTCAGAGTCTTTCGATACACACGGACAAGACAACTGCCCCCTCATCATCTGGAAGAAACTGGGGGAAACGCAGTCATGATGCACCCTCACAGCAATAAAGGAGGAGCACACCACGCTCTTTGCAGTCGCGCGATTGGCCATGGTACAATGAAATTTGAGGCTCAGAAAAGTTATCCACAGATTTTTTGCCTCAAAAGATTCAAGAAAGTGGCATAATATGTCCCGTCGGCGCTCAGATAACAGCTGGCGAACGGCCCTGCGCGATGGGCTCAGCACCTCGTCCGATCAGCAACTACGTGAACTGGTAAAGTACCTTGCCAGGCGTGCAGCAGATGAAGATCATGAAAGTTGGCGGCAACGCCAGCGAACGAAGAAACTGAAAGAAACGAAGAACCCGCCAAAACCACATTGAAGAGACAACCATTACCCGCATTGCCATCTACGCCCGATACTCCACAGACCTACAAAGTCAGTCTTCTATCGAAGACCAAATCCGGCTGTGCGAAGAACGTGCAAAGGCAAATGGCGGGGAAATCGAACAAAGCTACACTGACCATGCGGTCTCTGGTGCTTCTTTGATGCGTCCCGGCATTCAGATGCTGATGCAGGACGCGGCGGCTGGTAAGTTTGACGTGCTCTACGCGGAGGCGCTGGACCGAATTTCGCGCGATCAGGAAGACATTGCGGCAGTTTACAAGCGCCTGAGCTTTGCAGGCATCGCTATCATAACGCTGTCAGAGGGTGAAATCTCTCAACTTCATATCGGCCTGAAATGCACCATGAACGCTCTGTTCCTGAAAGACTTGGCCGACAAGACCCGCCGTGGCTTGCGCGGTCGGGTTGAAAAGGGCCTGTCTGGTGGCGGGAAGTGTTACGGCTACGATGTCGTTCCGGGTGAAGAACGCGGTCAGCGTACCATCAATGATGTTGAAGCTGCTGTCGTACGCAGGATTTTTGAAGACTGCGGCGCTGGCAAGTCACCTAAAGCGATTGCCGCCGCGTTGAATAAGGAAGGTATCTTGAGCCCGTCTGGCAAAGGATGGGGGCAAAGTACGATCAACGGCAATCGCCAACGTGGCACCGGTATCCTGAACAATGAGCTGTATATCGGTCGGCTGGTCTGGAACCGCCTTAGGTATCTCAAAGACCCTCAGACCGGCAAGCGTGTCTCAAAGTTGAACCCTGAAGATGATTGGATCATCCAGAAAGTGCCTGACCTGCGCATTGTATCCGAAGAACTTTGGGAGAAAACGAAGTCGCGGCAAGCTGGCCTGAACAGCAAGCCAAAGCTCTGGCAGACCAACCGACCAAAAAATCTCTTTGCCTATCTGATCAAGTGTGGCGTCTGTGGAGGCGGCGGCTCTACCGTGTCGAAGGGTCGGATCGGCTGCTCGAACGCGCGGAACAAGGCTACTTGCGACAACAAGCAAACGATTCCCCGTGATGAGCTCGAAGAGACCATGCTTGGGTCGCTACGCGATCATTTGATGAACGAAAAGCTCTGCGAGGTATTCTGCGAAGAATACGCGCGGCACATGGGAGACGCGGTCAGCCCGACATGATCGTCAGCGACAACGGAACGGAAATGACATCTCATGCTGTGCTGCGATGGTGCCAGGACACTGGCGTTGGTTGGCACTACATCGCGCCAGGAAAGCCCATGCAGAATGCGTTTGTCGAAAGCTTCAATGGCCGCCTGCGCGACGAATGCCTGAACGAACATATCTTCGGCAATCTCGCCGAAGCCAGAAAGATAATTGAAACCTGGAGGATCGACTACAACACTGAACGACCACACACTTCACTTGGCGGGCTGGCTCCAGCCGTTTGCGCCAGTCTCAACCGTGCCACCCGGCCTGCCTCGCTTGAGCTCCGCAAGGGCTCCGCTCAGCAGGCCTTGACCGCAACCCAATCAACAGAAAGAAACAAGAACGGGTTCTACACCTGAACGGACCGGATCAGGGGGCTGGGTCAGATGGCTTGCGCGTGTTTTTCCACTACGTTCAGAGTATGTTGTGTCTGATGTAGTAGGAAAAGCTGGTTGCGGGAGTAGGATTTGAACCTACGACCTTCAGGTTATGAGCCTGACGAGCTACCTGGCTGCTCCATCCCGCGCTGGTTTTGTGTATTTATCGATTTATAGAGACTGGTATTATCTAGGTTTGGCGGTGACCTACTCTCCCAGGGCTTAAGCCCAAGTACCATTGGCGCTGAGGCACTTAACTTCCGGGTTCGGGATGGGACCGGGTGTTTTGCTCTTGCTGTTGCCACCAAACCGAGGCAATACCATGCGTTTTTTTTGACGCTTACAATCAAGGTTGTCCAAGTTAGTTTTGCTTTTGGTTGCTTGATATATTTTAGAATAGACACTGTCTATTTCTGGATCAGATCAAGCCAATCGGGCGATTAGTACCGGTCAACTGAGTGCATTACTGCACTTACATCTCCGGCCTATTGACGTGGTGGTCTTCCACGGCCCTCAGGGATACCTTGTTTTGAGGGGGGCTTCCCGCTTAGATGCCTTCAGCGGTTATCCTTTCCGAACATAGCTACCCAGCACTACCGTTGGCACGATAACTGGTCCACCAGTGGTTCGTTCACCCCGGTCCTCTCGTACTAGGGGCAACTCCTCTCAAGTATCCTACACCCACGGCAGATAGGGACCGAACTGTCTCACGACGTTCTAAACCCAGCTCACGTACCTCTTTAAACGGCGAACAGCCGTACCCTTGGGACCTGCTCCAGCCCCAGGATGAGATGAGCCGACATCGAGGTGCCAAACACTGCCGTCGATATGGACTCTTGGGCAGTATCAGCCTGTTATCCCCGGCGTACCTTTTATCCGTTGAGCGATGGCCCTTCCACTCGGGACCACCGGATCACTATGGCCGACTTTCGTCTCTGCTCGACTTGTCAGTCTTGCAGTCAGGCTGGCTTTTGCCATTGCACTCAACGAGCGATTTCCGACCGCTCTGAGCCAACCTTCGCGCGCCTCCGTTACTCTTTAGGAGGCGACCGCCCCAGTCAAACTACCCGCCACGCAGGGTCCCGGATCCCGGTAAGGGACCGCGGTTAGATATCAAGAGTGCGAAGGGTGGTATCTCAAGGGAGGCTCCACCTGGACTTGCGTCCTGGTTTCGATGCCTACCACCTATCCTGCACATCACAATCCTGATACCAGTGCGAAGCTGTAGTAAAGGTGCACGGGGTCTTTCCGTCTAACCGCGGGAAGCCTGCATCTTGACAGGCAATTCAATTTCGCTGAGTCGATGTTGGAGACAGCGGGGAAGTCGTTACGCCATTCGTGCAGGTCGGAACTTACCCGACAAGGAATTTCGCTACCTTAGGACCGTTATAGTTACGGCCGCCGTTTACCTGGGCTTCAATTCGGAGCTCTCACCCCTCCTTTTAACCTTCAGGCACCGGGCAGGCGTCAGACCCTATACGTCGTCTTGCGACTTCGCAGAGCCCTATGTTTTTAATAAACAGTCGCCACCCCCTGGTTTGTGCCCCCGGATTCCACTTGCGTAGGACCCGGGCCTCCTTCTCGCGAACTTACGGAGGTATTTTGCCGAGTTCCTTCAACATCGTTCTCTCAAGCGCCTTGGTATTCTCTACCAGTCCACCTGTGTCGGTTTAGGGTACGGTCTCATGGAGGGCTATTTCCAGGGACTGATCAGCAGCCCACCCAATCCGATAAGGGCAAACTACCTTCACAATCCGTCACATCCTCCTGGCCCAGGAATATTAACCTGGTTCCCATCGCCTACGCCTTTCGGCCTCGGCTTAGGGGCCGGCTTACCCTGCTCAGATTAGCTTTAAGCAGGAACCCTTGGACTTTCGGCGAGAGTGTCTCTCACACTCTTTGTCGCTACTCATGTCATCATTCTCACTAGTGATCTCTCCACGGGATCGCTCACGCGCCCGCTTCATCGAAAGCTCCGTGCGTCCAAGACCTTCCAGAGGAAGGTTAAAGACGCATGGAACTATATCACACTACGCTCTGCTACCATGCACTATGTGCATCCTCGGCTTCGGCTCATGGCTTGAGCCCCGTTACATCTTCGCCGCAGGACGTCTTAATTAGACCAGTGAGCTGTTACGCTATCTTTAAAGGATGGCTGCTTCTAAGCCAACCTCCTGGTTGTTTTGGACATCCCACCTGCTTTCCCACTTAGCCATGAATTAGGGGCCTTAGCCGGAGGTCAGGGTTGTTTCCCTCTCCACTACGGACGTTAGCATCCGCAGTGTGTCTGCCATCTAGTACTCCCGGGTATTCGGAGTTTGGTTAGGATCAGTAAGCCTGTGGGGCCCCATTACCCATCCAGTGCTCTACCCCCCGGGGTATTCGGATGACGCTCTACCTAAATAGATTTCGCAGAGAACCAGCTATCTCCGAGTTTGATTGGCCTTTCACCCCTAGGCACAACTCATCCCGATCTTTTTCAACAGATGTGGGTTCGGTCCTCCAGTGCATGTTACTGCACCTTCAACCTGGTCATGCCTAGATCACTCGGTTTCGGGTCTGATCCCACGTACTCATGCGCCCTATTAAGACTCGCTTTCGCTGCGCCTACACCTAACGGCTTAAGCTTGCACGTGAGACCAAGTCGATGACCCATTATACAAAAGGTACGCCGTCAGATCGTAAAGATCCTCCGACTGATTGTAGGCGTTCGGTTTCAGGGACTGTTTCACTCCCCTTGTCGGGGTGCTTTTCACCTTTCCCTCACGGTACTGGTTCGCTATCGGTCAGTAAGGAGTACTTAGCCTTCGAAGGTGGTCCTCCGATCTTCAGACAGAATTTCACGTGTTCCGCCCTACTTAATACGTCCTTCAGAGCTTCCCATACGGGGCTATCACCCGCTATGGCTATGCTTCCCAACATATTCTGGTCACTCATCAGGCTCGGCTGGTCCCCGTTCGCTCGCCGCTACTAGGGGAGTATCAATTGATTTCCTTTCCTCCGGGTACTTAGATGTTTCAGTTCCCCGGGTTTGCTCTTAAAACCCTATGTATTCAGGTAATAAGTACTTGGTTATGCTCATTATAAGCAGCCTAGAAAGGCTATTATAACAAACATTCAAGTGGGTTGCCCCATTCGGAAATTCATGGATCAAAGCTTATTCTCAGCTCCCCATGACTTATCGCAGAGTATCACGTCCTTCATCGCCTCTTACTGCCAAGGCATCCACCAAACGCCCTTCTCGCGCTTGATCTGATCCAGAAAAAGACAGTGTTAACGTCTTTCCGTTTCGCCACTTGGGCGACGCGGCAATTAACACGATCGACAACAGAAGCTGGTAAGATCTGTTGCTTATCTTTCTGAACCAAAAGCATACTTTCCCGCCTGAACAGATGTCGGTCTGTTCAGACATGCATGAACTTAATCATGCGGGTTAGTGTACTTGACTTGGACAACTACCGTCATTTCATAAAGGCATACAAAAGGGCGTCTGAGGAAACATGACGCGTCCAATGCTTTCCACTGCCGAAGCAGCTTCACCTGAATGAGGTCATCCCCTTACTTAGGGCGACCAACGGTGTTGTTGATTGTAATCTCTATAAACGATATCAAGTTCCGCTCTCTTGAGAGAGGGAATGCTGCGTCCGATTGGACGTTTAAGAAGCACATCTTGCGCTGCTTAAAGGTCAAATCGAACCCTTTGATCTATGTATATCCGAAGAATGGTGGGTCGAGGAGGACTTGAACCTCCGACCTCACGCTTATCAGGCGTGCGCTCTAACCACCTGAGCTACCGACCCATTCTCTGTTGGGACTTAGCTGGAGATGGTGGAGCCTAGGAGGATCGAACTCCTGACCTCCTGAATGCAAATCAGGCGCTCTCCCAGCTGAGCTAAGGCCCCCTAGCTGAACCCTGCAATCTGCAAGGTCCTGACAATTCCTGAAGAGATATGAGGACGGCTCGGTTTGATATGTGACCAGCTTTGTTTGCTGGTCGTGCTAAGTGTTCCACGAAAGAGAGCAAGCTCTACTTTGCTAGGAACATCCTTAGAAAGGAGGTGATCCAGCCGCAGGTTCCCCTACGGCTACCTTGTTACGACTTCACCCCAGTCGCTGAGCCTACCGTGGTCCGCTGCCTCTCAAAGAGTTAGCGCACGGCCGTCGGGTAGACCCAACTCCCATGGTGTGACGGGCGGTGTGTACAAGGCCCGGGAACGTATTCACCGCGTCATGCTGTTACGCGATTACTAGCGATTCCGACTTCATGGGGTCGAGTTGCAGACCCCAATCCGAACTGAGACATCTTTTAGGGATTAACCCATTGTTGATGCCATTGTAGCACGTGTGTAGCCCAACCCGTAAGGGCCATGAGGACTTGACGTCATCCACACCTTCCTCCCGCTTATCACGGGCAGTTTCTCTAGAGTGCCCAGCCGAACTGCTGGCAACTAAAGATGTGGGTTGCGCTCGTTGCCGGACTTAACCGAACATCTCACGACACGAGCTGACGACAGCCATGCAGCACCTGTCACTAGGTCCCGAAGGAAGGCCTGATCTCTCAGGTTGTCCTAGGATGTCAAGGGTTGGTAAGGTTCTGCGCGTTGCTTCGAATTAAACCACATGCTCCACCGCTTGTGCGGGCCCCCGTCAATTCCTTTGAGTTTTAATCTTGCGACCGTACTCCCCAGGCGGAATGCTTAATCCGTTAGGTGTGTCACCGAATAGCATGCTATCCGACGACTGGCATTCATCGTTTACGGTGTGGACTACCAGGGTATCTAATCCTGTTTGCTCCCCACACTTTCGCACCTCAGCGTCAGTATCGAGCCAGTGAGCCGCCTTCGCCACTGGTGTTCCTCCGAATATCTACGAATTTCACCTCTACACTCGGAATTCCACTCACCTCTCTCGAACTCAAGACTGGGAGTTTTAAAGGCAGTTCCAGGGTTGAGCCCTGGGATTTCACCTCTAACTTTCCAATCCGCCTACGTGCGCTTTACGCCCAGTAATTCCGAACAACGCTAACCCCCTCCGTATTACCGCGGCTGCTGGCACGGAGTTAGCCGGGGTTTCTTTACCAGATACTGTCATTATCATCTCTGGCGAAAGAGCTTTACGACCCTAAGGCCTTCATCACTCACGCGGCATGGCTGGATCAGGGTTGCCCCCATTGTCCAAGATTCCCCACTGCTGCCTCCCGTAGGAGTCTGGGCCGTGTCTCAGTCCCAGTGTTGCTGATCATCCTCTAAAACCAGCTATAGATCGTAGACTTGGTAGGCCGTTACCCCACCAACTATCTAATCTAACGCGGGCCAATCCAAATCCGATAAATCTTTCCCCCGAAGGGCGTATAAGGTATTACTCACCGTTTCCAGTGGCTATTCCTTAGATCTGGGTATGTTCCCACGCGTTACTAACCCGTCCGCCGCTCCACCCGAAGGTGGCGCTCGACTTGCATGTGTTAGGCCTGCCGCCAGCGTTCGTTCTGAGCCAGGATCAAACTCTCAAGTTGAAAAGCAATTGCTTGCTTATCCTTGACGTCGAACCTCTGCACATCACTGGTTGCTCTGCAAATCCAAACCCTTGGGAGAGCTTAAATCTGGATCCGGACCCGGCTAGGAACCCGAAATAGCAACCTGTTATTCTCTGTTTGTTGTGCTTCAGTACCAAAGGTACAGAAAGCCGTCCAAACAGTGAAGCTGACACTAGATCATCGGGCCGAAACCCTACTAGCGTTGATATACAGACGTTGATCCATCGAAATAAACCAAACCGCCCACATATCTCTTCAGATATACAACAATGTCAAAGAGCAACACCCGGAAACAAAAGACCCGAAGGCCAAAAACAAGACCGTTGCGCAAAATCTTCCTGCGCCACCGCCTCAGTCCATTCCCAAATGCCCCAGCCTCTCCCAGGTGTCCCTCAGTCTTCCCTGAGCGCCAAGATCGTCTTTCCGACCCGTCACCACCGTCTCTCCGGTGTGTCCCGCAGCGTCTCCGCCGCGCCCCGTAGCGCCTCAGCGCCGCCGGTGAAGGGGGTTCTAGTGTTATTCCCCGAGGGCCGCAACCCCTTTTTTCAGGAAATTTCGTATTTCTTTCATAGAACCGTCACGCTGCCTAAAAAACAGGGCCATTCAGAGCGTTCTCGACGAGGAAAACAGGCGTTTTCCGCCTTTTGCGCCCGGAACACGCAGAATCAACAGGCCCAGGATCCCAAATAGATAGGCCAAAGGTTCAATCTGAAATCCTTTGGCAAGCCAGACATAGTGAATCGCAGCAAGAACAGCAGCACCATAGGCCAGCCGATGTAGTTTACGCCAAGTTGAGCCGAGTCGGCGGATTGATGCGTTGTTTGATGTTACAGCCAAAGGCAGGAGCAAAACGAAACCGGCCATTCCGATGGTAACAAAGGGGCGCTTGACGATGTCTGTCAGGATCTGCGCCGGGATCTGCACATCCAAAACCAGCCACACCAGAAGATGGCAACTGGCATAGAAGAAACAAAGCAACCCAAGCGCACGCCGGAATTTGAGAAGGTTAAGGCTCAGGTGTTTGCGCAGAGGGGTCACAGCCAGGGACGCTATCAGAAACTGCAAAGCCAGTTCACCATAGCGATGTTCGATCGCCTTGACCGGATCCACGCCCAGGCCACCTGTAATCCCAAGGTAGAACAGCCAGGGCGCGGGCAGCGCGCCTGCGACGTAGACGATCCACGTGGGACACTTGCGGACCAGCCCGTTCAGCTGGTCCAGGATCTTGGCGACTTTCAATAGAACTTTCTGAGATCCATCCCATCGTAAAGATGAGCGACCTCTTCCTCGTAACCATTGAACATCTGTGTCGGTTGGCGTTTGGCAAAGATACCACCGCCCAAAAGCCGTTCTGACGCCTGGCTCCAGCGCGGATGATCCACATTTGGGTTCACGTTTGAATAGAAGCCGTATTCACGCCCGTTTGCCATATTCCAGCTGGTCTCGGGCTGCTGATCGGTCAGAGTGATCTTTACAATCGATTTGATGGATTTGAAGCCATATTTCCATGGCACCACAAGACGCAGGGGCGCGCCATTCTGATTGGGGAGGGGCTTGCCGAAGATTCCCGTCGCCATCAATGTCAAAGGGTGCATGGCTTCATCCAGACGCAGACCTTCGCGATACGGCCAGTCGAGCACCGGATAGCGCGTGCCGGGCATTTCATCAGGACGCAGCAAGGTTTCAAAGGCCACGTATTTTGCACCTTCCTGCACCCCAGCCAGGTTCAGCAGATCCGCCAGCTCAAAGCCGTTCCAGGGTACCACCATCGACCACGCCTCGACACAGCGGAAGCGATAGATGCGCTCTTCGATGGTCATCTGCTCCATGATATCGCTGAACGCATATTCACCGGGGCGGTCTACCAGCCCCTCGATTGTCACACTCCAAGGTTTGGTTGTCAGCTGTCCTGCGTTTTCGGCCGGGTCGGTCTTGCGGGTGCCGAATTCATAGAAGTTGCAGTAGTTCGTAACCTCTTCCCACGTATTCGTCGTCAGCGCCTCTTCAGCCTGAGCAGACCCAGCGGAAACAGCAGCCAGCCCACTCCCCGCAAGACCAGCAAGAACTTTGCGGCGGTTCCAGAACAGCGCTTCGGGTGTCACGTCATCAGCGGACAGGTCGTTTTTCCAACGGTGGGCCACGGGCGCACTCCTTCTCTCAAACATTCAGTCTGTTTCTAAAGTAAGACCCACAGGGGCCTCAAAACATAACCCGTCACGTCTCCGCGACGGCGCTGTAACTTGGCATCAACTCGTTCATCGGGCGAGAGTGACCACCATCTTGCATGATCCGCACATGTCTGCGGCGCATCTGGCGCGGTTCCGCCACACCGACCGAATGGGCAATCACCTCAACCTCATGCACCAATTCCTGCGCATAGCGGGCGACGCGTTTATATTTCTCTTCTACCACCAACCCCTTTTGAAAGCGGGGGTTGTGGGTGGTGATACCTGTTGGGCAGGTGTTCTTGTTACACTTGAGCGCCTGTATACAGCCAAGCGAGAACATGAACCCGCGTGCCGAGGTCACAAAATCCGCGCCTGCGGCCAAAGCCCAGGCCACGTCGCCGGGATTGACCAGCTTCCCACTGGCAATAAGGCGAATGCGTTCGTGCAGCCCGTACTCATCGCGCAGGTTACAGACCATCGGCAGCGCCTCGCGCACAGACATGCCAACAAGATCCATCAGCGGCATAGGCGCCGCACCGGTTCCCCCTTCGCCGCCATCAAGGGTGATAAAATCAGGCGCGCCCTGTGTCCGGATGGCGATGTTCATAAACATCTCCCGCATCACCGCTTCGCCCCCCACCACAATTTTGATCCCCACGGGCTTTCCAGTCACTTCGCGGACATGGGAAATCATATCCAAAAGATCGTCCCAGTTGGCAATTTCCGGATGACGATTGGGAGAGATGCTGGCCTCACCCTCTTTTATGCCGCGGATGGCCGCGATCTCGGCGTTGACCTTTGCCGCAGGAAGGATCCCACCCTTTCCGGGCTTGGCCCCTTGAGACAGTTTGATTTCGAACATGCGGACCTGTTCATGGGCCGCAGCGGCGCGCAGCTTCTCATCGCTGATCCCGCCATCGGGCGTACGCACACCATATTTTGCGGTGCCGATCTGGAAAACGATGTCGCACCCGCCTTCCAGATGAAACGGGCTTAACCCGCCCTCACCGGTATTCAGCCACACACCTGCCTCCTTGGCGCCGCGGCTGAGCGCTTGCACAGCGGGTTTGGACAGGGCGCCGTAACTCATCCCCGATACATTAAAGATCGACGGGGCATGAAATGGCACCCGCGCGGTCGGGCCAATTTCCAACGGTTCGGTCTTGGCAAAATCCGCGTCCAGTTTGGGAAAGGGCGCATTTACAAAAATCGCCGTTCCCGGAACCGCAGTATTCCGCGTGGACCCAAAGGCAATTGTATTTCCTGCTCCTTCAGCCGCCCGATCAACCCAATCCCGCTGAGCGCGGTTAAAAGGAAGCTCTTCACGATCCATGGCAAAGAAATACTGTCGGAAGAACTCCCCAAGCTCCGAGAAGAGATGCCGGAACCGCCCGATGACCGGGTAATTGCGGCGGATCGCGTCCTTGGTCTGTCGCCGGTCAATAACAAAGAAAGCCGCCCCCACAAACAAAAGAGCGCCAATGATAAAGACAAAGGCAAAAACCAGGATTTCCAACGCGTTCAGGGCAAACCCCATACTCACCTCCATGTGGGCCACACGCCATTCACGCGCCCAAAACTCTGAATATCTTATACAACCGATAAAGCAGCCGGGTCGTTATCGCCAAGGACAACTCACAGAACTGTGTCCTCGCTGCAAAACATCGCAACGGATTTCACGTTTACGTGACTTGAAGGTGAATATCGCCGCGGCATCGTCAAAGAAAAAACGCGCCGAGTCCCCGGCGCGTTTCATACATTATGTCAATGTGCTGCAAGTTTAATGAACCACCGCATCATCAGGTCGCGGACGGTCCGATCGACCAACGCGATCTCCGATCACCAGCCCCTCTGCACCGGCCGAAACGGGAACGGTGTCGCCGTCCATGATATCTCCGGCCAAAAGCATCTCAGCCAGCGGGTTTTGCAAGGCACGTTGGATCACACGCTTGAGCGGACGAGCCCCAAAGACCGGATCATAGCCCTCATCTGCCAGCCATGTTTTCGCCGCGTCATCCAACTCCAGCGCAATCTTGCGACCAGCCAGACGTTTCAAAAGGCGCGACAACTGGATTTTGACAATCCCGTCCATATCCCCCCGCGCAAGGCGGTCAAAGATAATGGTCTCATCCAGACGGTTCAGGAATTCAGGCCGGAAGTGTGCCTTGACCGCATCCATCACGTCCCGTTTGGCGTCAGAGGCATCGGCACCTTCGGGCAGTTGGCTCAGCGCCTGCGCCCCAAGATTCGACGTCAAAATGATCAGCGTCTGTTTAAAGTCCACCGTCCGACCCTGGCCATCCGTCAATTGCCCATCATCCAGTACTTGCAGCAGTACGTTGAACACATCCGGATGCGCCTTTTCGACCTCATCAAACAGCACCACCTGATAGGGTTTACGCCGCACGGCCTCCGTCAGAACACCGCCCTCGTCATAACCAACATAGCCCGGAGGGGCACCGATCAGACGCGCCACCGCGTGTTTTTCCATGAACTCGGACATATCAACACGAACCATTGCGCTGTCATCGTCAAACAGGAACTCAGCCACTGCCTTTGTCAGCTCAGTTTTACCAACACCGGTTGGGCCCAGGAACAGGAATGATCCCAGCGGGCGGTTTTCGTCATTCAGCCCGGCACGGGCACGCCGAACTGCGTTGGACAGCGCAGTAACAGCCGCATTCTGTCCGATGACCCGCGCATGCAGCTCGTCCTCCATCCGCAACAGCTTCTCACGTTCGCCTTCCAACATGCGCGACGTCGGGATACCCGTCCAGCGCTCGACAACGTCAGCGATCTGTTCAGGACGCACCGCCTCATCGACCATCCGCCCCTGCTGCTCCTTGTCATCCGCTTCGGCCAGCTTTTTCTCCAGCCCCGGAATAACGCCATAGGACAGCTCACCAGCGCGGGCAAAGTCACCGTTTCTGGTCGCAATCTCCAGATCGGAACGCGCCTTTTCCAGTTGTTCCTTCAGCTCAGTCGCTGACGCCAGCTTGTCGCGCTCCGCCTGCCATTGGGCGGTCATTTCGGCAGATTGCTCCTGCAGATCTGCCAGCTCTTTTTGCAGCCGGTCCAGACGATCCTGTGACGCCGCATCTTCTTCCAGCTTCAGCGCCTCTTCTTCGATCTGGAGTTGCAGGATCTGACGATCCAGCGCATCCAGTTCTTCGGGTTTGCTGTCCACCTGCATCCGCAGACGGCTTGCCGCCTCATCCACAAGGTCGATAGCCTTATCCGGCAAGAAACGGTCAGTGATATAACGGCTCGACAAGGTTGCGGCTGCCACCAATGCGGCATCGGCA
Source organism: Epibacterium sp. ABZ3_068 (assembly GCF_056159265.1). NCBI lineage: Bacteria > Pseudomonadati > Pseudomonadota > Alphaproteobacteria > Rhodobacterales > Roseobacteraceae > Epibacterium > Epibacterium sp. ABZ3_068. The sequence goes on along the minus strand of NZ_JBSWUV010000001.1, from coordinate 1,456,351 downwards.
ATCCGCACCCCATGGTGAAGCTCATATTTTTCCTTGATGCCACGCAGGATCGACACGGTGTCCTCCACCGTGGGTTCTTCGACCATCACCGGCTGGAACCGACGGGCAAGTGCTGCGTCCTTTTCCACATATTTCCGGTATTCATCCAGCGTGGTTGCCCCGATGCAATGCAACTCCCCGCGGGCAAGCGCTGGCTTGATCAGGTTCGCAGCATCCATCGCGCCATCGGATTTCCCGGCCCCAACCAGCGTGTGCATTTCGTCAATGAACAGTACAATTTCACCGGCGGCTTCGCCGACCTCGGTCAAAACAGCCTTCAGGCGCTCTTCAAACTCACCACGATATTTGGCTCCGGCAATCAGCGCGCCCATGTCCAAGGACAACAGCTGTTTGTCGCGCAAGCTCTCTGGCACGTCGCCATTCACGATCCTCAGTGCCATGCCTTCCGCAATCGCGGTTTTACCCACGCCAGGTTCACCAATCAGCACCGGATTGTTCTTGGTCCGACGGCTCAACACCTGCATGGCGCGGCGGATTTCCTCGTCACGCCCAATGATCGGGTCAATCTTGCCCTCACGCGCGCGTTCAGTCAGGTCCAGCGCATATTTCTTCAGCGCGTCATAGCCTTCCTCGGCGGTTGCACTGTCCGCAGTGCGCCCTTTTCGAATATCGTTGATCGCCTCGTTCAACTTCTGCGCCGAGACATCGCCTGCGACCAGCGCATCCTTGGCTTTGGATTTTACCAAGGCCAACGCCATCAGCATACGTTCGACCGGAACAAAACTGTCGCCCGCCTTATCGGCAATCTTGGCCGCCTCATCCAGAACTTTGGCTGTTTGCCCATCCAGATAGATCTGGCCGACATCGCCCGAGATCTTGGGCAATTTATTCACAGCGTCCTGCGCAGCCTCTGCAACACGGGCCGCATTTCCGCCCGCACGAGAGATCAGATTGCTGGCCAGCCCCTGATCATCGTCCATCAATGATTTCAAAAGATGTTCCGGGACCATCCGCTGGTGCCCTTCGCGCAAAGCAATGGTTTGCGCTGCCTGCACGAATCCCCGTGCCCGCTCAGTGAACTTGTTCAAGTCCATCTCGTTCTCCTTTTCAAAGCGCCCTGCAACTATGGAACGCCCGCTTGGCAGCGCGTCCCGGTTTGGGCCTCATCTTCAGATTTGGGCAGTTTCCCCGCCACTTCAAGACTATGGACCAAATTCACTTAGATTTCCCTGATCTGGCGCAAATTGGGCAGGGATAGGGGGTTTTCAGCCGCGTTCGACCCGATTAGGAATGCGCAAGTTCCCCCAAAGCCCGGAGAGTAGAAGAATGACCCAGCCCGCAGCAGACGACCGCCTGATTGTTGCCATGGACGTACCCGATGCGTTGGCCGGGCTGAAACTGGCCGAACAGATCGGCGATGCGGTCTCTTTCTACAAGATTGGCCTGGGGATGCTGACCGGCGGCGGCCTGGCACTTGCAAACGAGCTGAAGCAGGAGCACGGAAAACGCATTTTCCTTGATATGAAGCTCTTTGACATCGGGGCCACGGTGGAAAACGCGGTGCGGGGTCTGGCGCAGTTTGACCTCGATTTCCTGACCGTTCACGGCGACCCCTATGTTATTAAGGCAGCCAAGGAAGGGGCCGGCGGTAAAGATCTGAAAATTCTGGCGGTGACCATCCTGACGTCGCTGGACCGTCAAGATCTGGACGGCGCGCTGATCAAGGAAGGTGCCGTCAAGGATCTGGTGATTGAACGCGCTGGCAATGCTTTGGCAGCTGGCGCGGATGGTGTAATCGCCAGCCCGCAAGAAGCGGCCCTGATCCGTGCCCTGCCAGAGGCAAAAGGCAAGCTGATTGTCACCCCGGGTGTCCGCCCGGCAGGCGCAGACCTAGGGGATCAAAAACGCGTTGCAACACCGGCCAATGCCATCGCAGACGGCGCCGACCACATTGTGGTGGGCCGCCCGATCTGGAAGGCAGAAGACCCGCGCGCTGCGGCCACCGCGATATTAAACGAGCTGAAAAGCCCGCAAGCGAAAACCCCAAACCGCTAACCGGTGAATCACCTGCAGTCAGCGCGCTGCTGTTGGCTGGATTAACCATTTGGTAAGGAAATTGCCTAAATTCACGCCGGCGAGAAATATTTTCCCGTCGGCCAAACTCCGCCTGCATCGCATCAATTGACGCTCACGGAAACTACGTCAATCAATTGGGAACGCGGGGCTTTTCCGATTCGCCCCAGTTTTCCCTAAAAAATCTGCATGTAACCCAAAAGGCACAGGTGATTCTTTCCCTATGATTCTTGGCCCGCAGACCTTTACGAAACTGCGGGAACTGCGGGAACCTGTGGTCAGGACACTCCCCTGACGGGCGGTTCTTCCTGAGGCCCGTCAACTTCCCCCGCGCACGCGGGGGACTTTGTTTTTAGGGCCCCAAACGCCCGCTGATTGCATCAATCCCAAAGCTCTACACTTTTAGCCTCGAGGTATTCTTGCAATCTTGTCCTGAAATTCGGCACAGCTTTGGCATGCGCACAATAGGCCTCGGGCGTCCACATCTCCCAGCATTGCCCCTCGTCTCCCAAACGAATCTCGTCCACGCGATCCTCTGGTAAATGAGCGGCAAAGAACCAGGACACCTCGGCATCTGCCGCGTAGCTCCGCGCCCAGACAATATCGAGCTCTTCCAACGTGATTCCAAGTTCTTCCTGAGTTTCCCGCAACGCACAGGCCTTAGGGCTTTCCTCCCCTTCGCGGCCGCCGCCTGGTAAATCCCAATAGGCCGGAAAGGGAATATCCGGATTGTCATCCCTCAGGATCACAACCAGTTTTGACCCCAGAAACAAAGCCAGTTTAGCACCGGTAAATGACATGCTCGCCCCTGCAATCGATAAAGACAATCCCCTGCGACATAGATATGATGGGACGTCCCACCCCGCAACCGGATGCTTGTGATGCACGCTCTTTGCCGCGATTGTTTGTGCGTTCTCACGCCAGCTCGACGCTGCCCCAAATGCCGCAGCCCGCGAATCCTGGCCCATGAAGAGCTGTTTTCCCTTTCGATTGCACATATGGACTGTGACGCGTTTTTTGCCAGCGTCGAAAAGCGCGACAATCCGGAGCTTGCGGACAAACCTGTAATCGTAGGCGGCGGCAAACGCGGTGTTGTCTCTACCGCCTGTTATCTGGCCCGCATTCGCGGCGTGCGCTCTGCCATGCCGATGTTTCAGGCCCTGAAGCTGTGCCCTGACGCAGTGGTCGTCAAACCACGCATGAAGGCCTATGTGGAGGTCAGCCGACAGGTCCGCGCCTTGATGGACGAGCTGACGCCCGTAGTAGAACCCCTGTCACTGGACGAAGCCTTTATGGATTTGACAGGCACCGAAAAACTGCATGGCGCGCCGCCTGCGATAATGCTCGCACGATTGGTCAAACGGATGAAAGATGAACTGGGCATAACCGGCTCCATCGGCCTCAGCCACAACAAGTTCCTGGCCAAGGTTGCATCAGATCTGGACAAGCCCCGCGGGTTCTCGGTGATTGGAGTCCGCGAAACGCAGGATTTCCTGCGCGATAAACCCGTGCGACTGATCTGGGGCATTGGCCCGGCGGCGCAGGAGTCACTTGGCAAAGCCGGCATTCGCACTTTTGAAGATCTGCTCCGGTGGGACCAACAGGATCTCATCAACCGGTTCGGCAGCATGGGAGAGCGGCTTTTTCATCTTGCACGCGGTCAGGATCGCCGCCGGGTCTCTGCCCGCACGCCGTTAAAATCCATCTCGAACGAAACAACGTTCTTTGAAGACACTCAGAACCTTCAGGTGCTGGATGGCCACCTTTGGAGGCTGGCGGAAAAGGTCGCAGACCGCGCCAAGGCCAAAGAGATGGCCGGTCGCGTTGTCACTCTCAAGCTCAAACGCGCCAATCACTCATCCCTTACGCGCCGCACATCATTAAGAGACGCAACTCAGATTGCCGATCAGATATACAGGACCGCACGCGACATGCTGGATCACGCCATTGGCGAAGGCCCTTTTCGCCTTATCGGTTGCGGCATCTCTGATCTGGTTCCGGAGACCCAAGCAGACATGACTGGCGATCTATTGGACCCTCAGGCCGGACAGCGCGCGCAGGCAGAGCGGGCCGCGGACAAGATTCGCGCCAAATTCGGAGATGGCGCGATTCTTAAAGGTCGCGCACTTCGCTAAATTTCACTGCTCAGAGGGGAAGCCGGTCATTCAGCAGCAATGCGCTGCGGTTCTTGTCCCATTGCGATCAGTTCGGCAACCACCCCGGTCAGCACGGTATGCAATGCGTCAAACCCGCGATGCCGCTCAATCTTCTGCTCATCCATGTAAAGAGACCGGTCGATTTCCACCTGGATCGCATGCTGATTATGCGAAGGGCGCCCATAGGTCTGAGTAATATACGCGCCGGCAAACGGCGCATTTCGCGCAACCGTCAAGCCGGCCCGCTTAAACGCCGCTTCGACCTGCTCCATGACGTCACTGCTGCAAGAGGCCCCGAATCGATCCCCCAGAACAACTTCGGGTTTGCGCCCATTGCGCAGACTTGGCTCTCCGATCGCCTCATGGGGCATCGAATGACAGTCGATCAACACTGACACACCGAATCGACGTTTTCCGCGTGAGATCAAGTCGCTCAACTGCTTGTGATAAGGATGCCAGTATTTTTGCAGCCGGTCTTCTGCTTCGGTCAAAGGCATTTTACCCGAATAAATCGCACGACCATTGGCCACCACGCGGGGAATCACCCCCAGACCCGACGCAACTCTCGGATTTTGCCCTTTCTTCTGAACACCTTGTATCAAAGCCGGATCCAGTTCGTCAGGCGCGCGATTCAAATCCACAAAAGAACGAGGAACCGTTGCACATAACAAGGGTGCCCCCAACCGCGGTGCAGACGAAAAAAGCTCATCCACAAAGGCATCTGAGGAACTGCGGATTTGCAGATCGTTCAAAATAGAGCGCCCAAGGAAACTTTCGCGATATCTGTCCCCGCTGTGAGGCGAGGCAAAGACGACACCAGACCGCAGAACACGCGGCATTTCCAATCGAAAAGCTGTATCCGTCATCCCGGCTCCGAAAATTTGTTACAAGAAACACCTTAGACCGGAATTTCCTTTGCCAAAAGCTCTTGCGCCCGTCTGCGACTCTTATTATAGACCCCTTCACCGGCGCGGAACTTCGCGCCCCTTTCCTTTTTAGGGGCTAGTGAAACGCAGGTAATCAGGGGCGATTAGCTCAGTGGTAGAGCACTTCGTTGACATCGAAGGGGTCACAAGTTCGAACCTTGTATCGCCCACCATGATTTCATTGTCGGGATCTGAAGGCAGATCAAGGCACCCGTCAACCCAGGCGCTGGTTCGCGCGCCGCAGGAACAGGAGAGAGGCCATGAAGGTCAAGAACTCGCTCCGCTCGCTCAAGAACCGGCATCGTGATTGCCGCGTTGTGCGTCGCAAGGGCCGCGTCTATGTGATCAACAAGACCCAGCGCAAATTCAAAGCGCGTCAGGGCTAAGATCACGTCGAAAATTGACGTTACGGATTATTTAAAGACCACATCTTCTGATGTGGTCTTTTTCGTTTGCGCACACTCAGGTTTTCCAATTGTGACACTCTGCGCACGAGAATTCCGAGTGTTATTGTTGGAATTTAGTTTGCATCCTGCCGCAAAACCATTAATTGACATTTTCAGTCGGATTACCGGCAACGAGTTTTCATTCCGAAATACGGGACGCTAAATGATGACCACAAAAACATTCTTTCTGGGCGCGCTGACCGCAGCCGTCGCCACCGCCGCCGCCGCTGAAGGTGAATTGAACCTTTATTCCTCGCGTCATTATGACACCGACGAACGTCTCTATTCGGATTTCGAGGATGCAACCGGCATCACCATCAACCGTATCGAAGGCAAAGCAGACGAACTGCTGGCCCGTATGCAGGCAGAAGGTGCAAACTCTCCTGCCGACATTCTGCTGACCGTGGATACATCCCGCCTGGCGCGCGCCAAGAACGCCGGCGTACTCCAGTCCGTCGACAGCGCCATTCTGGAAGAGAAGATCCCGGCCAATCTGCAGGACGCCGACAACCAGTGGTTCGGCTTCTCGCAGCGTTCGCGTATCATCTTCTTTGACAAGGCAGACGTTGCAAACCCACCCGCAACCTATCTGGACCTGGCCAAACCCGAATACAAAGGTCTGGTCTGCATCCGCTCTTCCTCAAACACCTATAACCAGACTTTGTTGGCGGCCATCGTAACCAACCACGGCGAAGACGTGGCCAAGGACTGGGCAGCAGGTGTTGTTGCGAATATGGCCCGCGATCCACAGGGTGGCGACACCGACCAGCTGCGCGGTATTGTGTCTGGCGAATGCGAAATCTCTGTTTCCAACAGCTATTATTTTGCCCGCGCCCTGCGCAAAAACGTCAAAGGCCTGTCGGATGACATCGACATGATCGGCTGGGTATTCCCGTCTCAGGACGCGGAAGGTGCGCATATGAACCTGTCCGGTGCCGGCGTTGCTGTTAACGCACCAAACAAAGAGAACGCGATCAAGTTTCTGGAGTATCTGGCATCTGATTCTGCGCAGAAGTATTTCTCCAACGGCAACGACGAATTCCCGGTTGTGGCAGGTGTAGAACTTGCTCCGAATGTCGCGAAACTCGGCGAATTCAAAGCAGACGACGTTGTTCTGTCCGAGGTCGCCAAGAATATTCCGGTTGCCCAGAAGATCTTCAACGAAGTGAACTGGAAGTAATCCAACCCGGTTTTCGTGGAACACAGGAGGTGCGGAGAAATCCGCGCCTCTTTCTTTTTCGTGACGGTGCTATCGACGCCCGACCTGACGACAAATCAGGATAACCGGAATCAACCCAACGGCAACAATGACCAGCGAGGGCACCGCCGCACCTTCAAGGCGCTCATCAGATGCGAGCCGATAGGCCTGAACTGCCAGCGTATCAAAGTTGAACGGGCGCATGATCAGGGTGGCGGGCAATTCTTTCATCACATCCACAAACACAATCAACAGCGCGGTCAGCAGGCTTGGCGTCAGCAGCGGCAGGTGCACACGGCGCAACATGCCCATCGGTGTCTGCCCCAACGATCGCGCCGCCGCATCCATATTCGCATGTACCGTGGCCTGCCCACCTTCATAAGCGCCAAGGGCTGCGGACAGGAACCGCACCATATAGGCCGCCACCAAAAGCCAGATCGACCCGGTAACCAGCAACCCGGTGCGAATGTCAAAGGTTGCGCGCATCCAGGCATCAAGCGTGTTGTCAAAGGCCGCAAAGGGCACCATCAGCCCGACTGCAATGACCCCGCCCGGCACCGCGTATCCCAACCGTGCAACATAAGACGCCCAGGCCGAAACCCGGCCCGGCTGCAAACGCTGGTAAATCCCTAAACAGATTGCGGCTGCCACTGTAATCACCGCAGCCGTGCCCGCCAGCGTCAATGAGTTCTGGATAAATTGCACGTATCTACGGCTGAGCAGATTCTGTTCGGACTCAAGCCCCATCAACACAAGAATGGCAATTGGCAGAACAAAACCCAACAGAATGGGCAATCCGCCCAACACCCACGCAGCCACGCGGCGCGCGCCGTCCAACTCGGCCGGGGGCATCTTGGCATGTTGTTTTCCGGCCTGATGATACCGCGCGCGACCGCGGCTAACGCGTTCGCTCACCGACAGCATCAATGAAAACACCAACAAACACAGCGCCAATTGCGCGGCTCCGCTGCGGTCAGCCAGGGAAAACCAACTGGTGTAGATACCGGTGGCAAAGGTTTGAACGCCAAAATAGGAGACAGTGCCAAAATCTGCCACGGTTTCCATAACGGCCAAAAGAACGCCCGTGGCAATGGCTGGGCGCGCCATGGGCAGGCTCACGCGCCAGAACGCCTGCCAGGAGCTGTTGCCCAAAGCCCGCGCCGCCAGAAAGGCCCCGGCGGTCTGCTGCATAAAGGCCGCCCGCGCCAGCAGATAGACATACGGGTAAAGGACAAGAACCAGCATCAGCGCCGCACCCGGCAGTGATCGAATTTCGGGAAACCAGTAATCGCGCGGCCCCCACCCCGTCACGTCACGCAGGGTGGATTGCACAATACCCGGGTGATCCAGAACATAGGTATAGGCATAGGCAAGCACATAGGCCGGGAAGGCCAGTGGCAAGACCAGCAGCATCTCAAACAGGCGCACCCCCGGAAACCGCGTCATGGTGACCAACCAGGCGGCACCGACACCTATGGAAAAAGTACCAACAGCCACCATCAGCACCAGCAACACGGTCGTTCCGGCATATCGCGGCAATACGGTTTCTGCCAGATGTCCAACCGCACCAAAACCGCCGGTTACAGCGGCCAGCAAGACGGCCACCATTGGCAAAAGACAGGTTGCGGCGAGGATCAGACCAACCGTTTTGAACGCTCCGGTTCCAGCCCGTTTTCCACCGCGCTTGCCGTGAGGCGCATAAGTCTTTTCCGTGTCTGCAGCGCTCATTGGCGTGCCCCGATCTCAGTCTGGTTCCTCATGGTGTTCCTATTTCCACCAATTTTATCAGGAATGCCAGACTGAACCCGGCAGCACCATCCCCTGGACTGACGCAGTCACCATGTTCGACTGCGTAAGGTCAGTCGTAAACGCGCTGATCCTCGATCACCAAACCATCCCGCGGCAAGGCCCCGGGTGCAAACACTTCGACGTCTCCTTTGAGCTTGAGCACCTCAATCACAGAGCGGGCGAATTGCATCTGATCCCCGCCATCGGCTTCGATCTGCACCGTCATCCGGTCCATCTCGCCCTGGCGGCTGGCAATCACACGGGCGCGCTGGATTTCACTGTGTTTGTCGACCAATGCAGCCACCTGTTCGGGACGCACAAACATGCCTTTGATCTTGGTTGTCTGGTCCGCGCGCCCCATCCAGCCTTTGATCCGCAAATTGGTTCGCCCGCAGGGTGACTGGCCCGGCATGACCGCGCTGAGGTCTCCGGTTGCAAAACGGATCAGCGGATAGTCCGGATTCAATGTGGTCACAACGACTTCGCCGATCTCACCCGGTTGTACGGGAACACCGGTCCCCGGAGTAACGATCTCGACCACCACATGTTCGTCAACGATCATCCCCTCCATTGCCGCGCTTTCATAGGCAATGTTCCCCAGATCCGCCGTGGCATAACTCTGCAGGCAAGAGATCCCGCGATCTGCATATTCCTGTCTGAGGGACGGGAACAAGGCACCGCCACCAACAACCGCTTTGGAGATTTTGAGCCGCACTCCCATGCTGTCGGCCTTGTCCAGAAGCACCTTGAGGTAATCCGGTGTCCCGGCATAGGCGGTTGCCCCAACATCCCATGCGGCCGTGACCTGCAATTCGGTCTGGCCGGTCCCGGCTGGCAGAACCCGCGCACCCACCGCCTTTGCCCCGCTTTCAAAAATCATGCCGGCCGGCGTCAGGTGATAGCCAAAGCAATTCTGGATCACATCGCCTTTGCCAACCCCTGCTGCATGTAAAAAACGCCCCATCCGCCACCAGTCGTGGCCTGTTCCGCCGGGCTCATAAATCGGGCCCGGGGACTGAAACACATGCAGAATGTCCCCCACCGGCACATTGCCAAAGGGCGGATTGTCCTTCTGCGCGTTCACCAAATCGGATTTACGCAACACCGGCAACCGGGCCAGATCCGACAAATCCTGCAGCGGATCAATGTCCTGCAAATAGGCCCCTGAAGAGGCGCACACCCGCGCAATCTGTTCATTCACACCCGACAACAGCTGACGTGCACGTTCATCCACAGAGCGGGTTTCTAATGTATCAAAATATGTCATCCGCGCTCCCCCTTAACTCAACCACCGTTTACGCCGCCGATAGGAGCGCACATCACGAAAGCTCTTGCGGCCGTCTTCAGACATCCCAAGATAGAATTCCTTGACGTCCGGGTTCTCCTTCAATTCCGCGGCCGGGCCGTCCATCACAACACGCCCCGATTCAAGAATGTAACCGTAATGCGCATAGCGCAGCGCCACGTTGGTGTTCTGCTCCGCCAACAGGAATGTCACACCTTCCTGTTCATTCACCGCTTTGACGATCTCAAAAATCTGTTCGACCAGTTGCGGCGCCAATCCCATCGAAGGTTCGTCCAACAGGATCGTCTCCGGGCGGCTCATCAGAGCACGCCCCATGGCGACCATCTGCTGCTCGCCGCCCGACGTATAACCCGCCTGACTTTTACGGCGTTCTTTCAAACGCGGAAAATAGGAATAGACCATTTCCAGGTCGCGTTTGACCTCGGCTCCGCCATCGCTTCGCGTATAGGCACCGGCAAGCAGGTTCTCTTCGACCGTCAGATGTTCGAAACAATGCCGACCTTCCATCACCTGGACCACGCCACGTTTCACCAAAGCCGCCGGGTCGAGTTGGTGCACCTGTTGCCCATGATAGCGGACTGTTCCTTTGGTCACCTCGCCACGCTCGGATTGCAATAGGTTGGAAATCGCCTTCAGAGTCGTGGTCTTGCCCGCACCATTGCCACCCAAAAGAGCGGTAATCCCCCCTTTGGGAACAGCAAGGCTCACCCCCTTCAAGACCAGGATCACGTGGTTATAGATCACCTCGATATTATTCACTTCAAGCAACGCGGCCTGTGGCGCGCCTGCTGCTTTGGTCCCGTCTTCAGCTTTTGCGATGTCCAACATCTGCCCTCCTTGCGCCGTGATCCCCGGCCGGTCCTGCCAGCCGGGGAAGATGTCATCACTTGCAGCGTTCCTCGATCCCGTTTTCAGAAGCAAAGGCGGTGGAATCCTCGGCAATCAACGCATTGATCACCTCTCCATCTGTTGCCTTGAAATCCGAGATCAGCGACCAGCTCTGGTTTTCCGCGTCCCATTGGGTCACGCCAACCATTCCAAGGCCACCGTGGTTCTCGCAGGAGACGTTGAAGGTTGGTCCAAAGTTCGGCATGCCAAGCGCAGTCATCTTGGCTTCGTCGATCACAAGCGCTTCCATACCGTCGCGCATCATCGCGGCTGTGATCTCCGCTGTGCCGTGCAATTCCTGTGCGGTTTTGGCGGCCTCAACCGCCAGCATCGCCGCGTACATGCCGCGGTTATACAGAACCTTGCCCACGTTATCGCCAGCACCGGCTGCCAGACCTTTGTCGACAACATACTTGCGCATGTCGTCGAACACCGGGAAATCATCGCCAACGTTATGGAAGGTGACCGCCTTGTAGCCATGCGCCTTGGCCCCCGCCGCAATCACATCATGTTCGGCACCAGACCACCAGACACCGATGAAATTCTCCATCGGGAAGCGGATATTGGCGGCCTCCTGAACAGCAACCTGGTTCATCACGCCCCAGCCCCACATGACCACATAATCAGGCCGGTCCCGTCGGATTTGCAGCCACTGGGATTTCTGTTCCTGACCGGGGTGATCCACCGGCAGCAGCTTCAGTTCGAACCCGTGTTTCTTGGACAGCTCTTCCAGGGTGCGGATGGGCTCCTTGCCGTAAGCCGAGTTGTGATAGACCAATGAGATCGTCTTGCCCTTCAGATCACCACCGTTTTCCTCCAAGAGGTGGTTAATCACGCCAGACGCGCCGTTCCAATAATTGGCCGGATAATTGAACACATGGCTGAACACTTTGCCGTTGGCAGCAGATGTGCGGCCATATCCCATGGTGTGAAGTGGGATGCCATCAGCTGTTACTTTAGGGATCAACTGATACGTAATGCCCGTGGACAGCGGTTGATAGATCAGCGCACCATGGTCCTTGGTTGCTTCGTAACACTCAACACCTTTTTCAGTGTTATAACCGGTCTCACATTCGATGACCTGCGCCTTTACGCCGCCAATACCACCGTCACGTTCATTCACCAGGGTGAAATAATCGTTGTACCCGTCCGAGAATGGCACACCGCCGGCCGCATAAGGGCCCGTGCGATAGCTCAAGTCCGGAAAGACCAGATCCGCTGCCGCCGGTCCCGCGACCATCACAGCCGCCACGACGGCGCTTATCAGTTTCCGTGTCATCGGTTTCTTCCTCCCTAGATTATTCCGATGGTCCGGCGGGCCACATATGTGTCCTCCTCCCGCCGGTTTTCAGACCCAGCCCGCATCAGTGCGGAAAGGGCCACAACCTCAGTTTTTCCTTGGTGACGCGCCACATCTGTGCAAGCCCGTGGGGTTCGACGATCAGGAAAAACACAATCAAGGCCCCCACGACAACCAGTTGGAAATGCGCCACAATATCGGTAGGCCAGCCCAGAACGTCCACGCCCAGAACCTTCAGAACCACCGGCAGCAATACCAGAAACGCCGCCCCGGCAAAGGAGCCAAAGATCGACCCCAACCCGCCGATGATCACCATGAACAGCACTAGAAATGATTTCTGGATGCCAAAGGCTTCGCCGACCTCAACCGCTCCGAGATAGACCGAGAAGAACAGCGCCCCCGACACCCCGACAAAAAAGCCCGATACGGCAAAGGCGGTCATCTTGGCCTTCAACGGATTTACCCCGATGATTTCAGCCGCGATGTCCATGTCCCGAATTGCCATCCAGCTGCGCCCGACCGAACCGCGTGTCAGATTGCGCGCGATCAAGGCGCAAACCGTCAGGAATACAAGGCAGAACAGATAGGTCGCCCAGGCCGGAGCGTTCGGCCCGGTGATCACAATGCCAAATACTTCGCGTTCCGGTGCGCTGATCTGGCCAGAGGCCGAGTTGTTGTAAAACCACGGGACACGGTTGAAGAGCCAGACCAGAAAGAACTGCGCCGCCAGTGTGGCCACTGCCAGATAGAACCCTTTGATGCGCAAGGACGGCAGCCCAAACAATACGCAGACCGCCGCCGTAATCCCCCCGGACAAAAGAACATGCACAATCATGGACATCTCGGGAAAGGCGGTCATCAGCTTGTAACAGCCATAAGCTCCAACGGCCATGAACCCACCCGTTCCCAGAGAAACCTGTCCGCAATAGCCAACAAGAATGTTCAGCCCGATCGCCGCAATCGCATAGATCAGAAATGGCAGCAGGATCGCATTGGCCCAGTAGTCGTTGATGAAAAACGGGATCACTCCAAAGGCAACCGCCAGCACCGCATAGTAGCGTGCCCGATCAAACCGGATCGGAAACGTCTGGCCGTCCGCCACATAGGACGTCTTAAAATCTCCTGCTTCACGATAAAACATTCAGCCCTCCCCAGGCACCGGTTCCAAGATTTGGTTTCATGTCAGCCCAGATCATGCCGTGCCTCCCAATTTTCCTGTGCTAGATCGCGCGCGTCCCGGCCCAGGCGGGCCGATGGTTTTGCATATCCAGAGCGTTCTGAGACACGCACAAGTTTGAGATAGGTAAAAACCCCGGTAAAAAGCCCGGCCGCTGCAAGAAGGCTTGCAATCAAAAGCTGCTGTCCGGAATGGCTCTCAGCGCTCAGCGCGAGATAGCCAAACGCCCAAAACCCTGCCCAGGCCACGACATTTATCACCGCCAAAAGCTTGATCATCCGTGACCTCCCCGCATTAACAGAATGTTAACCGTTTTGTCAGTTTTCAGCGCTTCGCCACATTTTGCCCAATTCTCAGCGCTAATGTTAACGCGGGAAAAGTGAGTGGATGAAATGACGGCTATATTGGAGGACATCCGTCGGCTTGATGCCGCGCGGAAACGTGGGGACATATCCCCCGATGTATACGAAGACCAAAAGCGGCGCCTCTTGGGTGACGTGGAAGATGTGCAACTTGTCGCAGTGGCCAGGGCCGAACGCCGTGAACATCGCCCTGCGCGCGAAGACCCAAACCAAGGGCTGTGGTCGCTCCTGCTGGTCGGTTTCTGTCTGGCCGGAATTCTGACCTTCATCGCTGCGCAGCTGATCGGCGATATGACCATTGCCGTTACATTGGTGGTAACCATCTTTGCCGCCATTCTGGTCAAGGCTGCTAAACGGTTGGAACATTGACCCAACCGTATGCTGTGCGGGGAGAGATGATCAGACCCTTTCAATGATCTTCTCCCCAAACAGCCCCTGCGGGCGAAACACCAGGAACAGCAGCGCAAGCACATAGGCAAACCAGTTTTCGGTCGCCCCGCCCACCAAGGGGCCGATTGCGAATTCAAAGAGTTTCTCACCGACGCCGATGATCAACCCGCCGACAATGGCGCCGGGGATCGAGGTAAAGCCGCCCAGCATGAGCACCGGCAGCGCCTTGAGCGCAATAAGCGACAGCGAGAACTGAACCCCTGATTTGGTCCCCCAGACAATACCTGCAACAAGGGCCACAAACCCTGCCAGTGACCAGACCAGGACCCAGATGAAATTCAGTGAAATCCCCACGGACAGCGCCGCCTGGTGATCATCCGCCACCGCCCGCATCGCGCGCCCCTGTTTGGTGTACTGGCTGAAAAGCACCAGCCCGACCACCAGCAGCGCCGCAATCAACGTCGCCACGAGATCCAGATTGTCGATAAAGAACCCATAGTCAAAGATCTGGAACGTGGTCTCATCGATCCACAGGTTGATACCCTGCGGCAGCCCCACATCCAGAGTCTTCAACTCGGACCCCCACATCAGATCCGCCACACCTTCCAGAAAATAGGCCAGCCCGATGGTGGCCATAAACAGGATGATCGGCTCCTGCCCCACCAGATGGCGCATCACCAGCACCTGCACCAACCAGGCCAGCAATACCATCACTCCGACGGTAACAGCGATTGCAAGGAAGCCCGGCAGGTTCCACCCGAAATGGGTGATATGGCCGCCAAAGATCGCATTGATCAAATGGGCAAAGGGAACCTGCCCATTCATAATGCCCACAAGCGTCATAGCCGCAAACAGCGCCATCACCCCTTGGGCATAGTTAAAGATACCCGACGCCTTGTAGATCAGAACAAAGCCCAGCGCGACCAGCGCATAAAGCACACCCGCCATCAACCCGTTCAGGGTGACCTCCATGGCAAAGACAAGCTGTTCAGACATTATGACACCTCTTCCTGACACGGGCTTTCGATATTGTTCGGTAAATTCGCAGTGACTCCGACGCGGAAATCACCTGTATCTGGCCCTTCAAAGGCAAACAGCGCCAGCAGCCCGTTTTCGCGGCAATAAACCAATGCAGGATCAACCTGGGCCTTATGATGGAAAGCGACACCGTGAAACGAATGCTCTGGAAAGGCGGCTTCAATGCTCTCCACCCATTCCGCCTCAAACAGGCTGCGGGGAGGCTTTTGAACCGATTTGGCAACACATAGAAACCAATGGTTTTTTGAATAAGCAGCGTGCACCAACATCTGACCTATCTGAACAGACGTTTCCTGAATTCCCTCAAGATTTATCTGAGCCGCGGCTGCATCGAATGGCGCAAGAGGTGCATCACTTTGGCCCTCCATCACGTCAAAACACAAGTGCGCCGCCTCAATCCAATCCGGCATTGTTTGCGCCCGAAGCCCCACAGGCAACACACCCGCAGCGCAAAGCGACACAAGTGCAACCAGTCGCGTGTAAAAATGGGGTCCCCTAATCATGGGCCACCCCCAGATAGGCGTCGATGACCTCTTGGTTGTTGCGCACCTCATCAGGGGTGCCGTCGCCAATCTTCTTGCCGTAATCCATCACCACCACCCGATCCGACAGATCCATCACCACCCCCATGTCGTGTTCGATCAGCGCAATTGTGGTGCCAAACTCGTCATTCACATCCAGGATAAAGCGGCTCATGTCCTCTTTCTCCTCGACATTCATCCCGGCCATGGGCTCATCCAGCAGCAACAGCTTCGGCTCCGCTGCCAGGGCCCGCGCCAGTTCCACCCGTTTTTTCAACCCATAAGGCAGACGCGATACGGGGGTTTTGCGGATCGCCTGGATCTCAAGGAAGTCAATAATCCGCTCAACCTTCTCGCGGTTTTCCACTTCTTCCGCTTCAGCCCGACCTTTCCAGAACGCCTGCTGAAACAGGTTTGCGGACATATGGTTCAAACGACCTGTCATAACATTGTCCAGAACACTCATCCCTTCGAACAACGCGATGTTCTGAAACGTGCGTGCAATACCCTGTCGCGCCACCTCATAGGGGCGCATGGGTTTGCGTTTCTTCCCGTGGAACCAAACCTCACCTTCCTGCGGCACATAAAACCCGGAAATGACATTCAGCATCGACGACTTGCCGGCCCCGTTTGGTCCGATAATGGCGCGGATTTCCCCTTCGCGAATATCGAATGAGATGTCCTTGATGGCCTCCACTCCGCCAAACCGCAACGTGATGTGTTTCATCTCCATCACCACATCACCAATGGTTCGTCCGTCTGCGGTGACAAACCCCGCTGTCTGATCCAACATGTTAGGCTCCATTCTGGTGCTGCGCCCCAAGGGACGGTGGGCGGGGCGATGTCCGGCATAGCCGGACGAGCGTCGTATCAACGTCCCTCATTCCGCCGCCTCCAAACGCGCAATCGGGGCAGATACCTCAGCATCCTGAATGGACAGTGTCGCGCTGATCGCCCCCTTGCGCCCGTCCTCATAGGTTACTTCAGTTCGGGTAGAGACCTCGGTTGCGCCGCTATAAAGTGCCGTGAGAATGTCCTGAAACTTCTCTTCCACAAACCCGCGGCGCACCTTGCGCGTTCGCGTCAGCTCCCCGTCATCCGCGTCCAGCTCCTTGTGCAGGACCACAAAGCGATGCACCTGACAGCCTGACAGCATCTCATCTTCGGCAACGGACCGGTTCACTTCTGCCACATGAGCGCCAATGGTTTTCAGAACCTCAGGATGGCCCGCCAGCTCCTGATAAGAGGCATAGGCGATATTATTGCGCTCGGCCCAGTTCCCCACCGCCGTCAGGTCGATATTGATAAAGGCAACACAACGGTCCCGCCCATTGCCAAATAACACCGCCTCCAGAATATCCGGGAAGAACTTCAGCTTGTTCTCCACATACTTCGGCGCAAACATTGCACCATCGGCCATTTTGCCCACATCCTTGGCCCGGTCGATAATCCGCAGATGACCGCTTTCCCTCTCGATGAAACCGGCATCACCGGTGGCCACCCACCCATCGGCATCCTTGGTCTTCATTGTGGAGTCCGGGTTCTGGAAATACTCCACAAACACCCCGGGTGAGCGATAAAAGATCTCCCCCGTTTCATCGATCTTCAGCTCCACGCTTGGAGATGGCACGCCAACCGTATCTGCGCGCACCTCACCATCCGGCTGCTGAGTGATAAACACCGTCGCCTCGGTCTGCCCATAAAGCTGCTTCAGGTTGATGCCGAGCGAGCGATAGAAGTCAAAGATCTCGGGCCCGATTGCCTCACCTGCGGTGTATCCCACCCGGATCCGCCCATAGCCCAGCGTGTCCTTC
This sequence comes from Epibacterium sp. ABZ3_068, assembly GCF_056159265.1. NCBI lineage: Bacteria > Pseudomonadati > Pseudomonadota > Alphaproteobacteria > Rhodobacterales > Roseobacteraceae > Epibacterium > Epibacterium sp. ABZ3_068. The sequence goes on along the minus strand of NZ_JBSWUV010000001.1, from coordinate 1,438,968 downwards.
AGCGGACCATAGACCAGCACATTGCCAATTGCGTATTTCAACCGGTCAAACAGCCCAACAGGTTTTCCATCCAGAATGCGCCCGCCGACCTTTTTGGCGTGCCTCAGAAAGTGATGGAACATCCTCTGTTTCAGCGGGCTTGCATCCTCCATCCGGATCATCACGCTGGTCAGCTGCCCTTCAAACACCCTAGGCGGAGCAAAGAAATAGGTTGGGCCGATCTCGCGCAGATCCGTCATCATCGTATCCGCGCTTTCGGGGCAATTGGTGCAGAACCCACACCAATAGGCCTGCCCGACAGAGAAAATGAAATCCCCAACCCAGGCCATCGGCAGATACGACAAAATGCTGTCATCGCTGCGCAGCCCATCGAATTGTGCCGAATTCTTGGCGGTCTCGATCACGTTGCGATTGGACAGCACCACACCCTTGGGTTTGCCGGTGGTGCCAGAGGTATAAAGCATCACACAGGTGCTGGAGTAATCCAGCTCTGCCCGCCGCGCGTTCAGCTCATCCGCAAGCGCCAGCGCTGCCTTGCGACCCTGAGCCTGAACAGCCCTGAACCCATGCAGATGCCCGTGATCATATTTCCGCATTCCCCGCGGATCGAGGTATATCATCTGTTCCAGAACCGGCAGCTGATCCTGCACCTCCAGAACCTTGTCTACCTGCTCCTGGTCACCTGCGATCACAAACCGCGCGCCGCAGTGGCTCAGGACATAGGCCATCTCTTCCGCAACCGCGTCCTGATAGACGGGCACCGGCACAGCACCGACCGATTGCACGGCAACCATCGACCAGTACAGATACGGGCGGTTGCGCCCAATGATGGCGACAAAATCGCCAGGCTTCAGCCCCAGGTCCAGCAGACCCAGCGCCAGCGCTTCCACTTCCTTTTCGGTTTCGGCCCAGGTCCAGCTCTGCCAGATCCCGTATTCCTTCTCCCTGTAGGCGGGCCGATCCCCGTATTCTTCAGCATTTCGCTGCAACAAGGCGGGCAGAGACATGTCTCCGCCCGCACGCGCACGCACGTCTGCCATATGTTCTCCTCCCAACCCGTCCCCTGACTGACCGCTGCTTCCTCCCTCGCAAACGGCCCCGAGGACGGGACAGATGTCAGCATCGTGGTTAATGTTGTCAGCAAGTTTGCCCAAATCTTACGAATTGTTTCAGCAGGGCCCTGCGGCGTTAAACCTCCGAAACGTGACGGCATAAAGCTGCGGAAATGCTTGCCAAACGCGCGCCCGGTGATAGCCATGAAAGACGCTTATGGAACGTATCGACACCTCATATACTGCGATGACCGCGGCCGGGCTGAACCTTATCGCCCAGGCCATTTCCATTTATGATGGGGATTTAAAACTGGCAGTCTGCAACCAACGGTTCCAGGACATGTTCGATCTGCCCGATGCGCTGGCCATGCCCGGAGCCGACTTTGCCGACACCATCCGTTTTATCGCGCAAAGCGGGGACTACGGCGACATTGAAGACCTCGAAACCTTTGTCGCCCAACGTGTGGCGCAGGCCAGAACCTTTGAGCCGCATTACTTCGAACGCATCCGCCATAACGGGCAGGTGATCTCGATCGAAGGATCCCCGCTGCCCCAGGGAGGCTGGGTCACGGTCTATACGGACATCACCCGCACCAAGCGGATCGAGGAGATGCTGCGCAGCCGCTCCGAAGAACTGTCGGACCAGCTGATTTCCCATACCGAGGAACTCTCCGCCACCAACCGCAAACTGGCCGCCTCCATCACCGCGCTTGAGGCGGCAAAACGCGACGTGGCCACCAGCGAGCGCCGTATTCGTCTGACGGCCGAGATGATGCCCGCCCATATCGCACATCTGGATGCCAACGGGTATTACACCTTCACCAACCGCCGCCTCAGCAGCGTGTTTCCGGGCCGACCGACCGATATTCTTGACACACATATAGCAGAGGCACTCGGCCCGTTTGCCTTTTCCAAGATCGAGCCGCATCTGATTGCTGCCTACAAGGGCGAGCGCCCGGTGTTTGAGTTCACCGAAGACCACGACAGCCGCCGCATTCGCGTGGCCCTGACACCGGATGGGAGCGGTGGGGTTTATGTGCTGTCCATGGATGTCACCGAAGAAACCCAGGCGCGCGTCGCCCTGCAGCAGACCCGTCGCCGTGACATGGCCGCGCAGATGACCAATGGGCTGGCGCATGATTTTTCGAACCTGTTGACGGTGATCCTCGGCATTCAAAGCAAACTGTCCAAGATGGAATTGGGCAGCGAGGCTGACCAGCTGATCCGGGCCACCCAATCCGCGGCGGAACGGGGCGGTCGTTTGCTGCACCGGATCTCTCAGATGACCGGCAACCGACCACTGCGGCCGCAAGCCACGGATCTTGCCGCACTTCTGGAAGAATTGAAAATCCTCGCCTCACCTTCCCTGCCACGTGGCATGGGGCTGTCCGTTGTGAACCACACCAAAGCGCAGACCCTGCTGCTGGATGCTGGCAAGCTGCAGGACGCATTGTTGAACCTGATCCTGAACGCGCGCGACGCCTGCGGCACCTCGGGGCAGATCACCGTCAGCGCGCATGAGGTCGGTCGCACATGGATTGAAATCAGCGTCACGGACACGGGCCCCGGATTTTCCAGCCAGGCGCTTGAACAGGGCCTCAATCCGTTTTTCACCACCAAGGGCAGCAAGGGTTCGGGCCTTGGCCTGTCGATGGTCTATGACATGGTCAAACTGAACGGCGGCAATGTGCAACTGGCCAATACGATCTCAGGTGCCAGCGTAACCCTGCGACTGCCCTATCGCCTGGCGCCCGAAGCCAACGGCGGCATGGCCCTTCTGGTCGAAGACAGCGATACATTGCGCGAAACGTACAATGCCATGCTCACGGACCTCGGCTATTCTGTAATCGAGGCCGAAACCGCGACGGACGGGATTGCCTTGGCGCGCAACCTGCCAGAAATTCAACTAATCCTGTCCGACATAAAGCTCAAAGGCTCGGAAACCGGCTTGGATCTCCTGGACGGGCTTGATCCATCGTCTCCGCTGCCGCCGGTCATTTTGATGACCTCTGCCGCAACCTCTGACCCGGTTTTCCGCTCCGCTCTGAAGAAAGCGCCCGTTTTGCAGAAACCTTTCACCACCGATCAATTGGCGGCCCTCATACGACCGGAGACCTCTGCATGAGCGCACTTGTCACCATTCTGGATGATGAACCCGAAATTCGTAAGCTGCTGACAGAGACGTTGGAGGACGCCGGTTTCAGGGTGCAATCCTTTGGCCGCGCCCGCGCATTTGAAGCCGCATTAAACCGGATTGCGCCGGATGTCTGCCTCATAGATCTGTCGCTGCCTGATACGGACGGTCTGGCGCTGGTTCATAAACTCGCGCAGGACCAAGGTGCTGCGGTGATTATCATTTCCGGCCGGGCACAGGTGCAGGATCGCGTCGCTGGCCTGGAACTTGGGGCTGATGACTATATTACCAAACCCTTTGACCCGATAGAGGTTGTGGCCCGCGTTCGGGCACGTCTGCGCAACGGCAGCCGGGCACAGACAGGATCAACCACCAAAAATTGCGCGCGCTTCACCGGTTGGCAGGCGCATTTTGATCGCTTTGTTCTCAGCGATGATCAGGGCAACGAGATGCCCTTTTCCCAGGCCGAAGGCGAAGTGCTGCGCCTGTTTCTGGAAAACCCCAAACGACTTATCTCGCGCGCGCAGATGCAAGAACAGCTGGGCGGTGCAGCCGGTGAAAGTTTTGATCGGGCCATGGATGTCCGCATTTCCCGCCTGCGCACCAAGCTGCGCGACGATCCCAAGAACCCAAAGCTCATCAAAACCATCTATGGGGCGGGCTATATCTTTCTAGATGATGTGGAATGGTAAGGAATGTTAACAACATATAGGTATCCCTTGTCATCTACCGACAACATATCGGTTGAAGATCAAGAACTCTTGGGATAGCCTAACTCTATGACGACCTGTTTGCTCTATACTCAAAGCGAACGCCAGCCTTCACGGTTCTATCGGATCGAACTGGCCATGAACCTCTTTTCCGAAGTCTCGGTGTTGCGTGAATGGGGGATTTCCGGCTGCGACGGGAAGACCATGATTAACATTTATGGCAACCTGCGCGAGGCGTCTCTGGCTGCGGATGAACACCGCAACCGCATGATAAATCAGGGCTATTTCCGCGACACTCTGGACGCATAAAGCCTGCGCCGATCCTTCAGTCCCAGTTTTCGCCCACGCCCAGTAAACCCGGCGTACGGTCATATTCCAGAAACTTGTTTCGCGTGCGAAACATATGAAAATCGAATATGTTTTTCCCCCTATTCAACAGCCTCTTGGCCTCCTAAATCCTGACAGTCTACAGGCAGGAGAATTCTATGAGCCAGATTACCCTGGTCAGGCACGGGCAGGCCAACACAGGCGCACGTGACGAGGCAAGCTATGACAAACTCAGCGATCTGGGCCACCAACAAGCCCGCTGGTTGGGCGAGCATCTGCGCGACACCGGCTATCATTATCCGCGGATTTACTCGGGCACGTTGACCCGCCACGTGGAAACCGCCGCATCCATGGGCATGTCCGCGAACATCGTTCATGACCCGCGCCTGAACGAGATGGAATATTTCTCTCTTGCCGAAGCAATGGAGACCCAGCACGGTCTGCCGATCCCCACCGAACGCGAAGGCTTTGCCGACCACATACCCAAGGTTTTTGCCGCCTGGTCTGAGGGGAGGATCGAAAGCCCTTATGAGAGCTGGCAAGAGTTTCAGACACGGACACAAACAGCGTTGAAAGACATCGCCCAAGGGGAAGGCCCCGCATTGGTGGTAACCTCGGGCGGGGTCATTGGCATGATCATGCAGTTCTGTCTGGACCTAGACCCCAAGGCCACAGCGCGCATGGTGCTGGCCATTATGAACTCTTCGCTGCACCGGCTTTACATCATGAACGGCGTCATCAGCCCCGATCTGTTCAACGCGGTTCCCCATCTAGAAGCACGGGAGCGTCGGTTCGCCCAGACCCATCTTTGACCCTGACACAGGACCGCTCTCATGCAGCTCTATTACGCTCCCCGCACCATCTCCATCGCCGTCGTGATCGCGTTGGAGGAAGCCGGGATCGCCTATGACGGGGTAGCGCTTGATTTCGCAGCCGCCGAACAGACCAGACCAGACTATGCCAAGGTAAACCCAAAGGGCCGGGTTCCCGCTCTGGTGCATAACGGGCACACGCTGACAGAAACCGGTGCCCTGCTGGAATATATCGCGGATCTGGCCCCATCGGCCGGCTTGCGCCCCGCTGATCCGATCAAAGCTGCCAGAATGCGTGAGGTGATGTTCTACCTTGCGTCAACGATGCACGTGAATCACGCCCATAAACTGCGCGGCCATCGTTGGGCGGATCATGAGAGCTCGCATCAGGATATGACCGCCAAAGTGCCCGAAACCATGGCTGCCTCCTGCGCCTATCTGTCTGACAATATTCTGCAGGGCCCATATGTGCTTGGTGCCGATTTCACACTTGCAGATATCTACCTCTATGTGATCTGTACTTGGCTTCAGGGCGACGGGGTCGATGTGGAATTGTTCCCCAAAGTCCGGGAGTTTATGACCACGATGGAGGCCCGCGCTTCGGTGAAATCCGTTTACGACCGCGGGATGCTTTGAAGGACGACGACATGACTCACCTTTGGGTGCGCGCCGAACAACGGGCCAACGAAGATCGCGTTGGGCTGACGCCCGCAGGCGCAAAAAAGCTGCTGGACGCCGGGATCAAGGTCACGGTGGAAAAGAGCCAAACACGCGCCATCCCGTTACAAGGCTATGTGGATGCAGGCTGCGAGATAGCCGAGGAAAACAGCTGGCCCACAGCGCCGGCCGAAGCCATCATCTTTGGCCTCAAAGAGCTGCCCGAAGACGGCACCCCCCTACCCCATCGCCACATTATGTTTGGCCACGCCTACAAGGGGCAGCACTCGGGTAAGGCTCTGCTGGATCGGTTCAAGGCAGGCGGTGGAACGCTATATGATCTGGAATATCTCGTCGATGACGCTGGCCGCCGGGTGGCCGCCTTTGGGTATTGGGCGGGCTATGCCGGGGCTGCGGTCACGCTGAAAGCCTGGGCGGCCCAACAGCGCGGCGCACTCTGCGGGCCGGTTACGGCCTATGAAAACAAAGACGCGCTGATCGCAGAACTGTCCGAGGAGCTATTCCAACTCAGAACCTCCCGTCCGACCGCAATTGTCATCGGGGCAAAGGGTCGGGTTGGCACAGGAGCCGCAGATCTATGCGAAACCATGGGGATCAAAGTCACCAAATGGGATATGGACGAAACCGCCCATGGTGGTCCTTTCCCGGAAATTCTGCAGCATGACATGTTCCTGAACTGCATATTCGCCCGCCCCGGAACACCGGTCTTTGTGCCGCGTGATGCGCTGACGGCTGAACGCACTCTGTCTGCGATTGGCGATGTGGCCTGCGACCCCGACAGCGATTACAACCCGGTTCCCGTCTATGACCGCGCCACCACCTGGGAAGCTCCGGCCCTGCGGGTAGCGGATGCGCCGGCTCTGGATGTGATGGCAATCGACAATCTGCCCTCGATGCTGCCTTTGGAAAGCTCCGAAGACTATGCAGACCAGCTTCTGCCCTCGCTTTTGACGCTGGGAGATCTGAACACGGGCGTCTGGGGCCGTGCCCACGAGGTTTTCAAACAACATGTGCCGGGTTAACCGGCTAACTTTGGGAGTTTTTTATGACTGTTCATTGGTGTGGCACAGGCCTGTCTGCCATCCCCGGCCTGCGGCGTCTGCTTCAGCAGGAGCGCGCCGTCACCGTCTGGAACCGGACCGTGGCCAAGGCCGAAGATGCTGTCGGTGATCTGACCAACGACATCCATGCTTTTTCAATCGACGCGCTGACTGAAGCGCTCAAACCGGGCGATGTGATCGTCTCCATGCTGCCCGGCGACCTGCATGTCCCTCTTGCGGAACTGGCAATCTCCAAAGGGGCGCATTTTGTCTCCTCCTCCTATATCGCGCCTGAAATGCGCGCGCTGGAAGAAAAGGCCAAAGCGGCCGGAGTCGTCCTGGTCAACGAAATCGGTCTGGATCCGGGTATTGACCATCTGATGGCCCATGCTTTGGTGGCAGATTACAAATCGTCTGACGCGTTTGATGCAAAGAACGAGCTGAGCTTCATTTCCTACTGTGGTGGCATCCCCAAGGTGCCCAATCCGTTCCGCTATAAATTCAGCTGGTCGCCTCTTGGAGTTCTCAAAGCGCTGCGTTCACCGTCCCGGTCGATCCGCAACTTTGCGCCGCTGGATGTGGCCCGTCCATGGGATGCGATATCGGCTTATTCTGCGCCGCTTCCCACGCCAGAGAGCTTTGAGGTCTATCCAAACCGCGACTCCTTGCCCTTTATGACCCAGTACGAGTTTGAACCCGACTGGAACGTCCGTGAATTTGTTCGCGGCACCCTGCGTCTCAACGGGTGGGCCGAGGCCTGGAAAGACGTCTTTGCCGAGGTCGAAACCCTCGAAGGGGTTGCCGGTGATACGCGTCTCAAAGAGATGTCGGACCAGTTCTGGGCAGACAATGCCTATGATGAAGGAGAGGCCGACCGGGTTGTCCTGTGCGTTGCGTTGAAGGCCGTTCAGGATGGCAAAGACGTCTGGCACAAATCCTATGTGATGGATGCCTGGGGAGATCTGCGGGGGACCGCTATGGCACGCCTGGTCTCGATCCCGGTCTCTTTGGCAATAGAGGCCGTTTTGGACGGGAGACTGGAGCCCGGCCTGCACGCGGCCTCCCCGGACCCGGTCCTGATCAAGGAGTGGATGGCGGAAATCGGAACTCTTGCCCAACATCTGGCTGTTATCGATCATTCAACGGCCTAGCCGCTGAAATTGCGAATGGCCGCGTCTTGCGGCCATTTTGCTCAGGCGCGCCGCTGGCTCCAAGGCTCCACCCAAAGAGGGCAATGTCCCCAGCCCGCCCGCGCAATCCCATGGCCGGCAGCGCAGTCCAGACCTTGCGCGCGGGCGCGTTCTCCGCGAATGCGACATCCAATGCCGCCCCAGACGTCACAAAAGAATGCTGCGTGGTTTTGCTGGCCTCCTGCAAACGTGCCGCCACATTCACAGTATCCCCCAGAACCGTATACTCCAGCCGGTCCCGTGTTCCCACAACGCCCAGAAACACGCGGCCCACATGCAGACCGATCCCCACCGCAACCGGCGTTTGTCCATCTGATTGCAAATCATCGGACCAGGCGTGGATCTCCCGCAGGATTTCCTGCCCGCAGGCCAGTCCACGGGCGGCTTCGTCCTCTCCGACAAAAATCACCATTGCCGCATCACCGATATATTTGTCTATGATCCCCTGATGCGCTGAAACCGCACGTTCAACGCGGCGGCGGAACTCGGTTATAAATGCGCCCACCTCTTCTGGAGGGCGCCCCTCGGACCAACGGGTAAAGTCACGGATATCGACAAACAGAACGGCGGCCTGTCGCTGTTGCCCTTGTCGCAGGGCGGTCGGTTCCTGTTCCACCAGATCGCCTACGATCTGGGATGGCAGATAACGCGTCAGCTTGGCTTTTTCCGCCGCCTCTCGAATAGAGCGGCGCAACAATGCACGCGTTCGCAAGCCCGCGACAATCAGAACGCCTCCGGCAAGGCAGATCATCATCAACCGCATCATATTTGGCGGGCCTTGCAACGCAGTACCAAGCTGCGCAACCGTGTCTGCAACCACATATTCAGGTGTGGCCTTCAGCAAGACTGCATGTCCAATCACCACCACCAAAACAGAATAGATCTGGATGGCCGGATTGAACCGCAACACACCAAACGCAAAGACCATCGGGATCAGCCAGACCGAAGGCATTGCAAACATCATGTCACCAGATAGACCGGAGTTGACGAGGCTGAACCATGTGTTTGTCAGAAGAAACAGGCAGTCGGCCGTTACAACAATCCAGATCATCCAGATCCGAAACCAGCCGCGCCGCAACAGAAAGAGGCTCAGAACCCCCAGTGCGATATATGCACCCAAGGTTGCCGAAGCGAGCAGGATTTGTCGCTTGATCAGGATGCGCCCGTCCAACGGGAAATCCCGTACAAGCAGAAATATGGTCACAAACAGGCCAATAGAAACACCGATACGCAGAAGCGCAACAACCCGTTCCGCATCAATTTGCGCGGCCCGCAACAAGTTATTTGCCCGTCGCTCGCGTGCGGCGCTGGACCAGCGCTGAATCACATTATCCATCCGTTTCAAGCAGCGTCATCTGTCGTGGTTCCACCTCAACATGGCCGGGATCCTCCAACTCTCCGCTTTGGGAGACAACGCCCATTGCCTCAAACCGGCGAGCCGAGGGCAGTACGCGGGATTCCAAGGATCCCACCGCCTTGTTGTAATGGTTGACCGATGAGGACAATGATTTTCCTACCGCAGCCAGATTGCGTGAAAACGTGTTCAGACGATCATACAGATCCTTGGCCGTTTTTTGCACTTCTATTGCGTTTTCGGCCATCTTCTCTTGCTGCCAGCCATAAGCAATGGATTTCACAAGCGCCATCAGCGTCGTAGGCGTTGCGATCAGCACCTTGTGTTCAAAGGCATATTCAATCAGCCCCGCGTCCGCATCAACCGCAGCAGAAACAAATGTCTCGCCGGGAATGAACATCACCACAAAATCCGGCGTCTCTCCGAGGGCGGATTGATAGGCTTTGGAGGACAATTGTTTCACGTGGGTCCGAACATGTTGAGCGTGGCGTTGCAGGTGAACGGCCTGATCCTCGGGTGTTTCGGCCTCAATCGCATCCAGATATGCCTCCAGCGGGGTTTTGGCGTCCACAATAATGGAACGTCCACCTGGAATGCGCACCACCGCATCCGGTCGACGCTGGCCCGCATCAGTGGCAACCGATTTCTCCAGTTCATAGTCCACATGTTCGCTCATGCCGGCCATTTCAAAGACCTGACGCATCTGCATTTCGCCCCAACGGCCACGGGTTTTGGGCGCGCGCAGCGCCTGCACCAGACGCCGGGTCTCACCGCCCAGAGCGGCCTGCCCGTCGGCCAGCGTTTTCACCTGTTCCTTGATCGCGCCATAAGCCTCGTTTCGGGCCTGCTCGATCTCTTTGATACGTTCACCAAACTGACCCAGCTTTTCATCCAGCGGCTTCACCAGGCTTTCAATCGCCTGATGGCGTTTGGCCAGATCCTGTTCGGCCGTCTTGCTGTGGTTCTGGAACCGTTCGCTGACGAGGTTGAGGAAGCTTTCAGAGTTCTGCTTCAAAACACCCGACGCAAGGGAGGCAAATTTATGCTCCATCTGCTCATTCATCTGACGCAGCTCTTCCAGACGGGCGGCGTGCTGGGCGGTCATGGTCTTGATCTCAGCTTCGGCCTTATGGCGGGCGACCAGCTCGTTTTCATGGATCCGGCGCAGGGTTTTATTTTCCCCCTCCAGATCCGGCAAGCGGCTTGCCTCTGTCTCTAACGCGGCCACATGACTGCGCAGATCGCTGTTGGTTTCCTGTGCCGCCGCCAGCGCAGATCTGTTGCGCGTCAAAGAGACGAGAAGAAACAAAGCCAGAAGCGAAAGCGCCGCAACAGCATAATGCAGCGGGGTCAGCATCGCAGGATCAAAGGGTGGGATCAGGGTTTCCATATCGCGCGCCCTTTCAGCTGCGGCCAAAGAGCCGCTCGATGTCAGAAAGTTTCAGTTCCACATAGGTGGGTCGACCATGGTTGCATTGGCCGGAATGCGGCGTGGCTTCCATTTCGCGCAACAGCGCATTCATCTCTTCTCCGCGCATCCAGCGGCCCGAGCGGATCGAACCGTGACACGCCACCCGGCTGAGGATTGCCTCCAGCCGGGCCTGAACAAGCTGGCTTTCACCCTGGTCGGCCAGTTCATCAAGGATGTCGCGGATCATCGCTTCGGCGTTTACCTCGCCCAATATCGCGGGGGTTTCACGTACAGCCACCGCGTTGCCGCCAAAGGGTTCAATGCCCAAGCCAAACTTGCGCAGATCCTCCGCGACCTCCAGAAGCCGGGCGCAGTCGCCGTCCGACAGCTGCACGATTTCCGGGATCAGCAAACCTTGGGCAGTGACGCCGTTTTCGGCCATCTGCTTTTTGAGCTTTTCATAAACCAGCCGTTCATGGGCGGCATGCTGGTCGACAATGACCATGCCGTCCTGGGTCTGGGCAATGATGTAGTTTTCATGCACCTGCCCCCGTGCCGCACCAAGGGGGAGGTGCTCGAGCGCGATTTCCGGCTCTGCTTCAGGCGTTGGAGTATCCACCACGCGGCCACTGAACGCCTGCGCCATCTCGGCAAAGCCGGCATCAGCAGCGGGTGCAGGATAGGCGGGTGCGGGAATAAAGTCCGGGCGCTGCCCCGCAAAGGCAACGCTGCGGGCCGCCATCGAAGGGCGCTCCATCTGATAGACACGCGGGGCGCCGCTGGCAGTGGGCTCTTCCGGACGCATGGCCCCTAAGGTGGCGCCAGCAACCGTCGTGGAGGCGCGATGCCCGGCCTCGGCCAAAGCGTGGCGCAGAGAAGAGACAATCATACCCCGGGCCAGGCCGGGATCACGGAACCGAACCTCGGATTTTGCCGGGTGGACGTTCACATCCACCAAGGTCGGGTCGCAGTCGATAAACAGCGCCGCCGCCGGGTGACGGTCGCGACTGAGGAAATCCATATAGGCGGCGCGGAGCGCACCGGTCAGCATCTTGTCCTTTACCGGTCGCGTGTTCACAAACAGGAACTGGCTGACCGCCGCCCCGCGGGAATAGGTCGGCAATGCGGCATAGCCATAAAGGCGCAGACCTTCGCGGGTGGCATCAATGCGCAGAGCGTTTTCGGCAAAATCCCGACCAATCACATGGGCCAGCCGCCCGTGAAGCGCGTCAAAAAGGTCCCCGGACAAAGGATCTGCACGAAAGCTCACACGCCCTTCGCCGCCGTCAGAGACATCGCGCAATGTGAACCCGATGGATGGCTCGGCCATGGCCAGGCGCTTGATCGTGTCGGAAATCGCCTGACTCTCGGCCCGGTCTGACCGCATGAATTTCAGGCGGGCGGGCGTGGCAAAAAACAGGTCGCGCAGCTCAACAATGGTGCCTGCGCGCAGGGCGGCGGGCTTGACGGGTTCCATTTGTCCACCCGCCACCCGGATCTGCGCCGTGTCAAAACCAGCTGCGCGGCTGGTGATTGTCAGGCGGCCCACGGCCCCAAGGCTGGGCAACGCTTCGCCGCGAAACCCAAAGGTGTGGATATTCAGCAGGTCCGAGCCGTCGATCTTGGACGTCGCATGGCGGGACAAGGCCAGCGGCAGATCTTCTGGCGTCATGCCGACACCATCATCCGTCACCCGGATCAGAGTTTTGCCGCCATCCGCAATGTCCACGGTGATCCGTGTCGCCCCGGCGTCAATGGCGTTTTCCACCAATTCCTTGACCGCAGAGGCCGGACGTTCGACCACCTCACCGGCTGCAATACGGTTAATCGCGCTGTCATCCAGCTGGCGGATCACAGGACGGTTGGTTTCTTGTTCTTGGGGGCTGATTTGGGGGTCGGCAGTGTTCATACCCCTAAATTTAGCATGGGAGGGGATGATTCCACCAGCGGCGAATTCAAGCCCTGTCAGATGCCCGCCGGGGTTCCCGCACGGGTACGACAAGGACCAAAGACGGCAGCAAGCGCCAGGATGAGGCCCGAAACCGTAGCAATCATGCCTGCCGCAGAGACCGCATCATAAAGCCCAAGCCAAAGGGGGCCATACCCCGCCAGCACATAGCCCAGGATGGCCGAGAGCGCAGCAAAAACAACGCTCCACCCGATTTGGCCCTCCAATTGGTTGGCCATCATCCGGGCTGCAGCGGGCGGACAGATGAACATGGCAATCACAATAATCGATCCCACCGCATCAAAAGCGGCAACAGCCGCGATGGCTGCCACCACCACAAGCGCCAGCCCAAGCGGCGTGGTTCTGATCCCGACGGCTTGTGCAAAACCTTCGTCAAAGGTGGAGATCTTCAGCGCACGCCAGAAGACACCGATAAAGAGGCTCGTGAGCAGCAGAACCAGAGCCATGCGCAAAAGCTCTGGCGGAAGGCCCGCAAGCGCCAGCGGATCCAGCAGCGACGCCCAACCGGTGGCGTCCAGCCAAATGAGGCTTTCGAGGTTGCCGTAAAGCGCATGTTCCACATCTAGATGCACGCTGGAGGTATCTGTTTGTTCCAGCAGAAGAACACCGCCGGCAAACATGGTGGTAAAGACCACCCCCATGGCGGCACCGGGTTCAATCCGTCCCAGGCGGCGAATAGCTTCGATCAAAAGAACCGCAACCAACGCCGCACCTGCCGCGCCAATCATCATCGGCCATGTGGAAATCACCCCTGTCAGGAGAAACGCCATAACAATCCCCGGCAGGACCACATGGCTGATCGCATCACCAATCAGCGCCTGCCGACGGAGCAACAGAAAATTCCCCGGTAACGCACAGGCAATCGCCGCGCAGGTGCCAATAAGCATCGGCGGCAGGGACAGGGGTACAAATTCTGCGCCACTCATGAGGCAACCTCCTGCGGGCCACCGATTTTCAGGTCTATGGCGTGGATTTCATCGGGGGTCAGAACGGTTTCGATCTCACGCAGCCCGTCATAAAGCGCGGCGGCGGCCTCATGCGCATGATCTCTACGCAGGACCTCCCATCGTTTTTCATCACGCAGCGCCTTGGCCGCGCGGGCACGGCCTGCCTCTGTCGCGACCCCATCCGGCCGCACCAGACCGGACCGTCCCAAAAGCCGGAGCGTGAGCGCCTCGTAAATCGGTTGCTCCTGAGCCAGTGCCAACAGCCCCTGACGCAGGTGAACCCGGCGCTGAAACCGGCGCTGGCGGATCACAGCGGCCAGAACGCCACGGCTGGGTGCGAAAAACAACGACAGCGCAAACAGAGCGGCGCTCATCAAAACGATCAGCGGGCCTGTCGGCAGATTCGGCGCCGTGGCAGAGATCCCTGCACCCAGAAAGGCTGCCAAGGCGCCGAAGACACCCGCCAGAAGCACAACCACGTCAGAGCGTTCTGACCAAAACCGCGCGGTGACGGCGGGTATGATCAGAAGCGCGACGATCAGGATCAGACCAACGATCTTGAGACCAACAACAGTGACGGCCATCACCAGCCCCATCATCAGCATGTCGGTCCGGGGCACGTCGATCCCCTGTGATGCAGCATATTGCGGATCAAAGGAGACCAGTGTCAGCGCACGGCGGGTTAATGCAATGATCACAAGCGTGGCGGCCCCACCGCCCGCGATCAACAGCGCGTCATTGAACAACATGCCAGCAGTCGAGCCCAGCAGGAACCCTTCGAGTCCGGCCTGACGGCCCACGCCTGCGGTTTGGATAATGGTGAGAAGCACCACGCCAAAGCCAAAAAAGGTAGAGAGAACCGCACCGATCGCCGCGTCCTCGGCCAGCCGGGTGCGCAGGGTCAGCCAATTGAGACACCACAGACCGACGGCGGCCGTCAGGGCGGAGCCGATCAACAGGCCGATCAGATTGCGCCCATCCCCGCCCAGGGCTGCCATGACCAGAAAGGCGATGCAGACGCCGGGCAGAGTTGCGTGACTGACCGCATCAGCCACCAGAGCGCGTTTGCGCAGGAACAGAAACGTGCCTGTAATGCCAGCTGCCGCGCCCAGAAGAGCGGCCCCGACAGACACTAACGTTGCATTATAGCCGAGCTGCAGCAAAAGCGCGTCCCAGATCATGGGGTCAGCCCGTGATCTGGTTCAGCTGTTCAACTTGGGTTGCGGCCAGACGTCCGCCATAAGCCGCCTGCAAGGTTACGGTGTTGAACGTGGTCTCCACCGCGCCTTCGGCCACTTTGCGGGTGTTGATCAGGAAGACATTGTCAAAATACTCGGTCACGGTGGCCAGATCATGGTGAACCACAACCACGGTTTTACCTTCGGCACGCAGGGATTTCAAAACGCCGATAATCGCCTTTTCGGTGGCAGCGTCGACCCCTGCGAAGGGTTCATCCAGCAAGTAAAGATCCGCATTTTGAGCCAGCGCACGCGCAAGGAACACCCGTTGCTGCTGCCCACCAGACAGCTGGCCAATCTGGCGGTCTGCAAAGTCGCCCATGCCAACCCGGTCCAAACAGTCGCGCGCAGCAGCACGATGATGCCCCCGGATGCGGCCCAGAAGACCCACTTGCCGGTACAGCCCCATCAAAACCACATCAATCACGCGGGTCGGGAAATCCCAGTCCACGCTGGCGCGCTGCGGAACATAGGCCACGCGGGCTCGTTGTTCGCTGAGGGGTTTGCCAAAGACCTGCACCCGCCCAGAGACTGAAGGAATTACTCCCAGTGCAGCTTTGAGCATGGTGGATTTTCCAGCCCCGTTGGGGCCGATGATCGCTGTCATTTCGCCGGGTTGCACGGTCATATCAACGGAAAACACCGCCGGTTTCTGGCCATAGGTCACAGTCAGGCCGCGAATGGCCAGCGGGCTTTGCGCCAGACAGCTTTCCGTAAGGGTTGTGCCGTTGTCCGTGATCAGATCCAACATCGCTTAAAACCCCGCCAAGAGTTTGCCATCCATGCCACCCGCGGGCACATTGGCCCCCAGCGCCGCTGCAATGGTGGTGAAATTATGATCAAGCATCCCTACAAGCGTGCCTTCATAGGTGCCATCCTTGCCCATCGCATCCGAGAAAAGCTCTCCGCCGATCTTGACCTCATGCCCCTGAGCGGCAGCCCCTTCGATCAGGGCACGCACAGAACGGTCAGAGACAGAGCTTTCGACAAAGACAGCCCCAATCTTGCGTTCGACCAACATGTCGACGAGTTCCGAAATCCGGTTCAGCCCGGCCTCGGATTGTGTGGAGATGCCCTGGACCCCCAGAACCTCGAACCCGAAATCACGACCAAAATAGCCAAAAGCGTCATGCGCGGTCAGCAAGACGCGATTGTCCGCTGGCACCTTGCCCAGAACGTCCCGCCCATAAGTAGCCAGTCTGTCCAGCTCTGTCAGATGGGCTGCGGCATTGGCTGCAAACACATCTGCGGCTTCGGGGCGAGCTTCGGTCAGGCTGCGCTGCACCTCTTTCACCACATCCTTCCACAAGGTCGGCGTCATCCAGACGTGGGGGTCGAATTTGTCGGCGTAATCATCATGGCGCCGCAGCATATCCTTGGGCAGGGCTTCGGCAACGGCGACAACGGTGCGCTTTGCCCCAAGAGCCTGCATGAAGTCTTCCATCTGCGCCTCGAGATAGAGCCCATGCCACAGAACAAGATCCGCGCGGGTCATGGCGACGATGTCGCTGCGTGTCTGGCGATAGGCATGGGGGTCGACGCCGGGACCCATCAAAGCCTTGACGTCCACCTCATCACCACCAACCTGACGCGCTGCATCTGCGATCATACCGGTTGTCGCGACAACTTTCAGTGGAGCCGCAAAAGCAGCCACCGGCACAGCCAGCAAGGCGGAAACAACCGCAATCATCAAACGGCGGGTCAGCATGATAGTCAGAATCCTTCTGTACATCCTGGAGAATGATATTGAGAACGATTTGCAACTTTGTCAATGATATTGAGAATTATTCTCAACAAGACGGTGCAACTGCCCGAAATTAGCTTAAATTCCAAGCATCCACCCCAACGCTCAAAGCCTCCCGCACCATATGCCAGCCACAAAATAAAAAGAGCGCACCAAACGGAGCGCTCCTTTTGTTTATCGGGATGGCAGATGCCAGGCCCTTTATTGCGTGGCCTGCAATCCCTCCGGCCGGCCAACGATCACAAACTGCAGACGCTCCGGATCATACAATTCGGCAGCTACGCGGTTCGCCTCTTCCAGAGTGATCGCATTAATCTTGTCATTGCGGGTGTCGACATAATCAATCGGCAAACCGTCCATCTGCATGCCGACCAGAATGGCTGCAATGCGGTCATTGCCATCAAACCGCAACGGATAGGCACCCGTAAGATAAGTTTTTGCATCCTGCAATTCTTGCTCGGTCACGCCATTGGATTTGATCCGTGACCATTCGGATTGGACAACATCCACCGCTTCGGCCATCTTCTCGTTCGCCGAAGCAAAAGAGCCGAGGTAAACCGCCGCCAGATCCCGTGGCAGCAGGTAGGAGTAGACCCCATAAGTAAGGCCCCGTTTTTCGCGCACCTCGCTCATCAGGCGACTGTCAAAAGACCCGCCTCCGAGGATCTGGTTCAACACATAGGCGGCAAAGAAATCAGGATCGTCGCGTTCCACCCCCGGCTGACCAAAGATAGCAACCGACTGCGGGGTTTCAAAATCGATGATCTCCAGGCCTTTGGACAGTTGGGGGGCAACAGGGGCTGGCATGGCTGCACCCGTTTCAGGTAGATCCGTCAGCAAACCGTCCAGAAGGGTCGCAAGCTCTTCGGCCGTAATATCACCCACCGCACTGATATAGATGCGATCCTTGGCAAAAACAGATTCATAGGCCGCAAAGATATCCTGGCGGGTCAGCGCCGTGACACTCTCGATTGTGCCGTTTTCCGGTGTTCCATAAGGGTGGTCACCATAGGTTTTGGCCGCAAACATCTTACCAGCAATCTCGTTCGGGTCCGTTTCCTCGGACCGCAGACCGGCAAGCACCTGTGCACGAACACGGTCCAAAGCATCCTGGTCGAAGCGGGGCTCCAGCAAAGTCTGACGCAACAACTCCATTGCTTCGGCGCGGTTCTCACTGAGAAAACGCGCTGATACAGCGACCGAGTCGCGATCAGAGCCGTAAGAGAAGCTGGCTGCAAGGCTTTCCAGGGCGCGGGCGTAGTCCTGTGCCAGAAGCTCCCCGGCCCCCTCTTCCAAAAGGCCGGTCATCAGATTGACCGAACCGCGTTTGCCGGGAGCATCCAGTGATGTGCCACCTCGGAAGCGAAGTTCAAGCGCGGCAAAGGGGATCGAATGATCTTCGACCAGCCATGCCTTGAAACCACCCGGAGTGGTGACGTCCTGAATTTCTATAGCACGGGCCGGAAGGGTCGCCAAAAACAGAAAGCAGATGGCAGAAATGTATTTCAAGGGGTTCATTGGGTCACCTCCTGTGCGTCACGCATCAGCCAGCCCGTTACGGAAACTTCCGGCTGCAAGACCTCCCGTGCGATGGCGATGATTTCATCGGCGGTAACCGACTGCAGGATCTGTGGCCACGCCTGAACATCTTCGACCGTCAACCCAGTGGTCAATGCACGGCCATAGCGGTTGGCGATACGATCCACATTATCACGGGCATAGATCTCATCCGCGCGCAGTTGCAGTTTGATACGCTCCAACTGGTCTTCATCAATCCCCTCTTCGAGGAAGGCAGCAAGTGTTTCGTCCAACGCCGCTTCGGCCTGTTCCAGGGTCACGTCCTGAGCAGGCACAACAAGGAAGGTGAATGTGGTGTCATCCAGAGATTCGCCGCGATAATAGGCCGTTGTGTAGACAGCCAATTGTTGATCGAATTGCAGCGCATTGGTCAGATAAGAGGTGCTTCCCCCGCCCAGAAGCTGCGCGAGAAGGTAGAGCGCGGCGGCTTTTTCCTGGGCGCCGCTGTCGCGCTCCGGTGCGAGATAGCTGCGCATCACATAAGGCTGCGCAACCCTCGGATCCTTATAGGTCACACGGCGGGCACTTGTTTGGGGTGGTTCTGACGAACGCATGCGCTCTGGCAGATCTGGATTGGCGGGGATTACTCCGTAATAGGTTTCCGCCAAGCTGCGGACGTTTTCCGGATCTACGTCTCCTGACACCACAAGGATCGCATTGTTCGGCGCGTAATAGGTAGAGTAGAAAGACAACGCGTCTTCCATCTGCAGCTCTTCCATCTCGTGGCGCCAACCGATGATAGGCTGACCATAGCGATGGTTGAGATACTGGACGGCGTTCATCTGCTCCCGGAACAATGCACCCGGATCGCTGTCGGTCCGCTGATTGCGCTCTTCCAGGATGACCTCACGCTCGGTCTCGATGTCTTCGGGGGTCAGGCGCAGATTGACCATCCGGTCGCTTTCCATCTGCATCATCAGTTCAAGCCTGTCCGAGGCGACACGCTGGAAGTAAGCGGTATAATCGTAGCTGGTAAACGCATTGTCGCGCCCACCGTTGGCGGCAACCGTTGCCGAAAGCTCCCCGGATTCAAGGTTCTCGGTCGCCTTGAACAAAAGATGCTCCAGAAAATGGGCCACTCCGGATTCGCCGATCGGTTCATCCGCCGATCCAGCGCGATACCAGACCATTTGTTGCACGACCGGCGCTCTGTGGTCTTCGACCACGACCACATCCATACCGTTGTCCAATGAGAAGGTGGTGACCTTCGCTTCACTGGCTCCCACACTGCCAGAAAGGCCAAGTGCCAGCGCTGCAGCGCAAGTGATCCGTCGGATCATATGTCGTCCTCCGTTAAAAAGCGGCGCGAGTTTTGCCCGCCGCGCCGGAACTGCTCAGACCTCCCGATTGGACGGGATCGTCACCGGATACAGGATACCGATACCCTTAAACCTACGTTTCCTAGTCGCAGGAACAAGGCCATTGGCGAGGATGTGAGAATATTTTAGGATTTTTATTCAGCCGGAGGCGCAGATGGCGTGCCCGTCTGCGCGTCACGATAAGCCTGGTTTACCGCAAACGGATCCAGAGACTGGCGCTTGTAAGCATCCCCATACCGGTCGACCGGGAACAGTTTAATACGCGCGGTACGCTGTTCGCGACGGCGGAATTTGGCGTCTTCCTCTGCCAGATCTTGGCGTATCTCCGGTTCTACGCCATAGCGACCGGTCGCAGCGATAAGCGCGCCGTCGGATGCTGGAATACCGGCGGTGTTGAGGTTCCCGCCCAATGCTGCAATTGCATCAGCCTTGGGGTTTTGATCGGTGCGATTGGTACCACCCGGCGTCGGTTGCGGCAATTCGGCAAAATTCGCCGGCGTTTCCAGCGGTCTTACCGGCTGTACCAGAAATTCATCCGGGCCAGTGCCCGTCGGTCGCAGATCATGCAGGCCGCCTTTGCTGCAGGCGGAAACCGCCAGAACAAGGCCGATACCCACAAGTGTCTTTGAGATCTGCATCTGAACCACTCCCGTCCGTTTATCGCGTCTTAGCTGATTTTGAATGCAAGGTCACGCGGGCTTTTTCAACTGGCTTTCAAACAGGATCAATCCTGCTGCACCACCAAAGATAAAGACATCCGCAATGTTAAACACAAATGGATTGTTGATCCCGCAGCAGGACATATTGAGGAAGTCCAGCACATAACCATAAACCAGTCGGTCCAGAACATTGCCCAGCGCGCCGCCGATAACCAAACCTGCCGCGAAACGCAGCCCCCGGTGCGGCGGCTGGCGCATGGCCCAGATACACAGGGCACTGCAGATGACAATGGAAAGCCCTGCCAGAAACAGTGCACTGCCAGTTTCGCCAAGGATTTCAAACAGCCATCGCAGAAGCCCGAAATTAATTCCCCGGTTTTCCCCGTAACGAAAGTTCAGGAGGGGCGGCAGCACATCAATTGCAAGACGGTTTTTCAGATCCATGCCGAAAACGACCCAGATCTTGGTGATCTGATCCAGCCCGAAGGCCGACAACGCTGCCATCAGAAGTATGCGCATCCGCTCCTGCTTTCTTCGTTAGTGACGGAAGTGGCGCATGCCGGTGAAGACCATCGCGATGCCATTTTCATTGGCTGCATCGATGACTTCCTGATCACGCATGGAGCCACCCGGCTGAATCACGCAGGTCGCACCCGCAGCAACGGCTTCCAACAGGCCATCGGCAAAGGGAAAGAACGCATCAGAAGCCACGGCGGAACCTTTGGCGAGGTTTTCGTCCAGCCCCAGCTCTTTGGCCATGCGCTCGGCTTTGGAAGCGGCCACATTGGCGCTGTCAACGCGGGACATCTGGCCCGCCCCCACACCCACGGTCGCGTTTCCTTTGACATAAACGATCGCGTTAGATTTGACGTGTTTGGCAACTTTCCACGCAAACAGCAGATCTTGCATCTGTTCGTCCGTCGGTTTGGCCTCGGTCACCACCTTCAGGTCGTCGAGTCCGACATATCCCACGTCTTTGTCCTGAACCAGAACGCCGCCAGCAACCTGTTTATAGGCGGTGATCGCAGCACGCGGTGCGGGCAGAGCATCGGTCAGCAACAGACGCAGGTTTTTCTTCTTGGCAAAGATCTCTTTGGCCTCATCCGACGCGCCGGGAGCGATGACCACCTCGGTGAAGATCTCGACGATCTTTTCGGCGGTGGCCGCATCCAGCGGCTGGTTCAGCGCCACGATCCCGCCAAAAGCAGAGGTGCGGTCGCAATCAAAGGCCTTTTGGTAGGCGTCCAACAAGGTTGCGCCGGTAGCCACACCACATGGGTTGGCGTGTTTGATGATGGCAACAGCCGCAGTTTCCGCCGGGTCGAACTCGGCCACCAGCTCATAGGCTGCATCAGTGTCGTTGATGTTGTTGTAGCTCAATTCCTTGCCCTGCAGCTGCTCGGCGGTCGCCACACCGGGACGGCCAGAGCCATCGGTATAAAAGGCCGCTTTCTGATGGCTGTTTTCGCCATACCGCAGGGTTTGCTTGATCTCCCCCGCGAACACACGGCGGCGCGGGGTTTCCTCACCAATCGCATTGGCCATCCAGGTGGACACAGCCGCGTCATAGGCACCGGTGCGCGCATAGGCGATCTGCGCCAGTTTCTGGCGGAAGGCATAGGTGGTCTGGCCGTCATTGGCCTCCAGTTCCGCCAGAAGCGCATCATAGTCTTCGACGTCGACAACGGTGGCGACAAACCCGTGGTTCTTGGCAGAGGCGCGGATCATGGCAGGGCCACCAATGTCGATGTTTTCGATCATTTCAGCATAATCTGCACCGCGTTCCAGAGCGGCTTCAAACGGGTAGAGGTTCACCACCAGCAGGTCGATCTCTCCAATGCCGTGTTCCTTCATCGCCGCAACGTGGTCATCATTGTCGCGCAGAGCCAACAGGCCGCCGTGGACCTTGGGGTGCAGCGTTTTTACACGACCATCCATCATCTCCGGAAAACCGGTGACCTCCGACACGTCCTTTACCGTCAGACCCGCTTCGCGCAGCGCTTTGGCGGAACCGCCGGTGGAGAGAAGCTCGACACCGCGCTGAGCAAGCGCTTTGCCCAAATCAATCAGGCCGGTTTTATCGGAAACAGAAAGCAACGCGCGGCGCACGGGGTGGAGATTGGTCATGGGTGTGGCAGTCCTTCGTCAGGCTCAATCAAAACTATCGGGCTCGTCCCGGTTGAGGTCACGAACGGCAACGGCGGTGTCTTGTGCCTTGCTCAGCACCCACCGGACGCGCGTCGCAAACTCTATTGCGTAGCCAGATAGAATGATTTGTTGCGAAGCGCGAGGCTTCAGACGGCCTTTTTCAAGATAAAAACTGGGTTCCAGGCGCAAATTGGCATTTCCATCATGGCGAAACACCCAAATCTCACCGCTTTTGAGGGCAAGAGACACGACAGCCCCCCCCATATCGAGCCGTGCATCAACATCCGGGTGCAGGTGGAATCGTAGATCAAAGCCAATCCCTGTGGCCCCGACCGTACGTTTGCTGTGCTCGAATTTCTTCTGCGCGGCCTCATCCAGAGCCAGAAGCATATCGTCACCCGTCAAGGATCGCCCATCATCGCTGAGCTCCATTGAGCGGGCATGCGTCAGCCCAAAATCGCGCTCATATCCATCATGGGCCATCTCGATCTTGGTTTCATTCGTTTGTTCTTCGACTTCGATAGGCACACGCGTCGGGCCATCAATCAGCGCCTCACGACTGGACACTTTGTGCGGCTTTGCCAAACGCGCCATCGAATGCCCAGCCAGACAGAGGGTAGAATGAGACGGAGTTGCACGCCCTGCCCGGCGCCACTCCAGACCGAAGGTTTCACCCGATCCGCAGTTCACAATCAGCGGCCTGCGCCCGGATGTCAGTTCAAACGCAAGGGTAGATGCATGGGCATTGTAGGACGCAACACCTGTGGGAGGCAGGGACGCATCAACGATGACAGACGTTCGCCGCGCATATAGCCGCGCATAGCCCATGGCCAGACCGTCGGACTTTTCTCGACTGGATGGCCCCGCGGCCAGGGCATGATCCAGCCGCCCCTCCATTCCACGTCCACCGCCATGAAACCGGGCCAAGCCGCCATCCGCATGCCGCAAACTGCGCAAGGCAGGCGCAATCCGTTCAATCGCCCCTTGATGAGCAGGCGCAACACGGCGCCCGGTTTCCGTCAGGGCTGCCGCAGCCCAAGTCAGAAGCGTGAAGACTTCCAGCAATTCTTCGGGATTACGGGTTGGCAGACCACCTTGGGCATCAATCTGCCTTTCACATTCACCAGACAGTGCCTTGATCGCTGGCTCGGCCAACTCCTCGCGCCCCTCCAGGGTCATTCCGGCATAGATGAGGCCCGTCAACGCTTCAAAACGCGGCAGACCCGGTATGGCGCCCTGCCAGCGATGGGCCAGAAACCAGGCCTGCCGCGAAAGAGAGGCATAAAAGGCGTCTGACGCCTCTTTTTCCTGCCCCGCGAGCAGGAACAGGGCGTGGTTGATCCAGCGGATTACACGCCGCCCTGTCAGATCAGGGCTCCAGCCGATCCCGCCGCCCTCACCATGTGCTTCAATCCAGCCCCATACCCATGTCTGAGCCTTTTTGCGCGCCGTCACATCCCCGACCGCAACCAGGTCATCAAGCCAGGCAAACCCGTGGCGCTCTGCGTCAAACGCCTGATCCGGTGCCTCAACCTCCCACAACCCGGTGGTTTGTGATTCCAAAAGATAGCCCGCAAAGAGCAAATTGCCGGACACAAGCTGGCGGCCCCGTGCAAAACTGCCGATGGTGCGCGGTTCAGGCTGCGACACAAACCCTGTCGCCGACGGCTGGCGTCGTGCGCGATAGGCATACCAACGGTTCAAGAAACGGGTCCCGTTGGTCGAAATACGGCTGTAGTGTGACATATTCAAATAGTCTCAACGCCCGGCCTAGGGGTGTAAAATTGCAGGCCTTTTCCCGCGAGCATAGCGCGCCGCCAAGCCCAAGTCACCGGGGTTGAAGATATGTCGCGCCGTCGCTCAGGCCGATTTGCGCAGAAGAGCCATGTAAAAGCCGTCCATACCGCCCCGATCGGCCCAGTAATCAGGCCGAAGGCGCAGGCCGCCTTCCTCGGTGATCCAGCTCGATTCGATACCAAGCGCCTGAAGTGCCATTCGATCGACCGCCATGTCCGGAAACATATCAACCGCATCTTCGACCTGACATTCCCCTTCATCCGGCAGCAGAGAACAGGTGCAAAACACCATACGTCCACCGGGTTTCACAAGGCTCCAGGCGTGGGCCAGCATCTGCGCCTGCAGATCAATGAGAGCCCCAAAATCGCTACCATCCTTGGCATGGGGCAGATCCGGGTGGCGGCGGATGGTTCCGGTGGCGGAACAGGGCGCATCCAGAATGACCGCATCATATTGCCCCTGATGTTCAAGCGCATCACCCGCGATGACCGTCGCCCGAAGCTGCGTCCGGGCCAGGTTTTCCCGCAGACGCGCCAGACGATTTTCAGAGATATCAACAGCTGTCACATCGGCACCGGTCGCGGCCAATTGCAGGGTCTTGCCGCCTGGTGCGGCGCATAGGTCCAGAACGTGTTCCCCTTTTTGGGTGGCAAGCAGACGTGCCGGCAGGGCTGCAGCGGCATCCTGAACCCACCAGTCCCCGGTCTCGAACCCAGGCAGAGCTGAGACCTGCGCTGCGTCCTGCAGGCGAATCGAGCCACTGGGAAGCGCTTCGCCCTCTGGCAGAATGCCCTGATTGTCAGATTTAGGTGTAATATCCAGCGGCGCGCCAGCAAGATGCACCGCTTCGATCCCATGCATCGCCTCTGCCCCCCAGGCCTGCTGCAGAGGGTTTCGGAGCCATTTGGGCAACCGGGGAGTACGCAGCTTCTCCCATTCTGCGGGTCCGTGTTCAGCCACTTTACGAAGCACCGCGTTGACCAGCCCCTTAAGCGCCCCGTGGCGTTTGTGGCGAGACACGATATTGACGATTGTGTTGACCACACCATGGGCCGCACCGCCACCGCAAAGCTCATAAACCCCCAGACGCAAAGCATTCTTGACATGCAGGGGCGTGGCCTTCTTCAAGTATTTCCCAAGAATTTTGTCGCAGCGTTCAAGATTGCGCAGCACATCGGTCACCAACCGCTGCGCCCGCGCGCGATCCTGGGGTTCCAACCGTTCCAAAGCGCCTGCCGCATAACATTCGGCCAGCAGGCGTCCTTCGCCCAAAACCTGGTCCAACAGATAAACTACTGTGCTGCGTGCGTGCATTGGGTCAGACATCCGGCACTCCTTTGGGATGCGGCGAGTGAGGAGCGGGAAGCGCTTGTTCCCGATGAAGAGCGGCGTATATCATGCCCAGAGCATAAAGGAACCCGTCAATGACCGACGCCACGCCCCAGATCAAACCCGAATGGAAAGACCTGCCGCCCGCCGCCCAACGCGCCCTGGCCGAAGCCGATGCGCGTAGGCAGGCCGAGCAGGAAAAAGAGCCGCTGCCAACAGAATTGGGCGGGCGAGATGGCCCCGAACCCGTACGATATGGCGATTGGGAGAAAAAAGGCATTGCAGTCGACTTCTGACCAACGCGGATAGGTTCATGATCATCGAAATCCGCCAATACACGCTGCATCCAGGAAAACGAGAAGAGTTCATTCGTTTCTTTGAAACCGTGAACCGGCAGGCGCTGCGCTAGGCAGGTATGCAGGTTTTTGGCCCGATGCGTGATCTCGAAGAGCCTGATAAAGTACACTGGATGCGTGCTTTTCCCAGCTTGGAAGCGCGGGAAGAGATCAAGAGCGCTTTTTACAATGGTCCCGTCTGGAACCAGGACATTGAATCCAAAGTCATGCCAATGATCGCAAATTTTGAAACATCTCTGGTGGAAACAACCGACGGGTTTGAAGGGTTTTCTGGCACACCATCGCCTTGAAAACTGAGGCCTTCACCCTGGCGATCAGCTCGCGGGGGCCAGCCCCCGCACCCCCGAAGTATTTTCAAAAAGATGAAAGCAATAGCGCACAGGCAACCTTTCATCTTTTCTCAAATACTTCCGCCGGAGGCAGCGGCCCAACGGGCCGCTTCAGAGTCCCAGGACGTCCACCATATCATATTCACCGGGGGCCTTCCCCTGCCCCCAAAGCGCGGCCTTTACCGCACCGCGCGCGAAAATCGCCCGGTCGGTGGCCATGTGGCGCAAAATGATACGTTCACCGGGAGCAGCAAAGAGGACATCGTGTTCGCCCACGATGTCGCCACCACGAATGACCGAGAAGCCGATATCCCCCTTTTTGCGGGCACCGGTGATTCCATCACGCGCGCGGTCTTCGACGTCAGCCAGCTTTACGCCACGCCCTTCGGCGGCGGCTTCACCCAGCATCAGCGCCGTGCCGGAAGGGGCGTCGACCTTGTGGTGGTGATGGGCTTCGATCACTTCGATATCGAAATCCTCGTCAAGGGCAGCAGCAACCTTTTTGGTAAGCTGCATCAGAAGATTCACGCCAAGGCTCATATTTCCAGCCCGGACAATCACCGCGTGGCGGGCGGAGGGTTCAAGCTGGGCGATTTGCTCCTCGCTCATGCCGGTTGTACCGATCACATGGACACAGCGAGCCTGAGCCGCGAGTTTGGAGAACTCGATTGTCGCTTCGGGCGCGGTGAAATCGATGACCGCCTGTGCCTTGGAAAAGGCATCCAGCGCATCGTCGGTCACAGTCACGCCCAGTGCCGCGCCGCCCATGGCTTCGCCAACGTCACGACCCACCCAATCGTGGCCAGCGCGTTCAATGGCTCCGACCAGACGCGCCTTTTCGCTCTCCTGGACTGTCTTGATCAGCATTTGCCCCATACGCCCCGAGGCGCCGGTGATCACAATTCCGGGGAGGTCAGTCATCGCTCTGGTCCTTTTTAAAACGTGCTGAATTCCTCCTACAGCGCCGCGCAGCGCTTGGCAAAGGGGGCAATTCGGCATAGATCGGAATCATGGCTAAAAACAAATTTCATGATGGTCCCGGTCCTTCGCAACGTCAGCTTCGTGTAGGAGAGCTGATCCGCCGCACCCTGTCTGAGGTGTTGGCGCGTGGTGACGTGCATGATCCCGACCTGAACCGTATGTCGATCACTGTCGGCGAGGTACGTACCTCGCCGGATCTGAAAATCGCAACAGCATATGTGCTGCCCTTGGGCGGCCAGGGGCAGGATCAGGTGGTGCATCTTCTGGCGCGCAACAAGGCGGAACTGCGCCGTGTGGTCGGCAAGAAGCTGGGGTTGAAATTCGCCCCAGATCTGCGGTTCCAGTTGGATCAGACCTTTGATCAGATGGACGAGACGCGCCGAATGCTGGGTCAGGACGCGGTGCGCCGTGATATCGACGAATGATCCGCGCAGCCTGCCTGATACTATGCGCCTGCATGGTTTGGGCAGGTCTGCCACAGGTGGCAAGGGCGGTTGAGTGCCGCAATCTGACCTATGATGGCAACCGGTACAGCCTGTGCGAAGTGGACGCGTCGCAAGAGCAGTTGCAACTGTTTCTCAAGGACGAAAACGGTGCGGTGCTGGGGCATTTTTCCCGTCTGGCGGCTGAGCTTGGCGATCAGGGCAAAGAGCTGAGTTTCGCCACCAATGCCGGCATGTATCACGCAGATCGCTCGCCGGTTGGTTTATTCATAGAAGACGGCAAGGAAGTCATGCATCTGGTGCCCACTGCAGGGCCTGGCAACTTTGGGCTGTTGCCCAACGGTGTGTTTTGCATCCGGCAGGGGCGCGCCGATGTGTTTGAAACCCTGAGTTTTCGCGACAGCGGTGTTGCCTGCAACTACGCCACCCAATCAGGACCGATGCTGGTGATCGACGGCGAGCTGCACCCAAGGTTTCTTCCGGATTCAACATCCTATTACGTGCGCAATGGTGTTGGCACTTCGGCAGATGGGAAGCGAGCGGTCTTTGTGATTTCGCGCAATGCGGTGACGTTTCATCAGTTCGGCAGCCTGTTTCGCGATCACCTAAAGCTGAAGAACGCGCTATATTTTGACGGCAATATCTCGCGGTTTCATGCACCGCAGATCGGACGCAGTGATGCGGGTTTTATGATGGGGCCGATTGTTGGCGTTGTGAGCGAAGCGCCAGAGGCTGAGCTGGCAAACTGAGCCAAAGCGCACTGGATGAATTGACAGATCAGATTGCTTGAGCTACGCCGCGCGCCTTGAATCATGCATTAAGGATGGGCAATGGCACGCAAACGCAAAGGGCGCGATATTTCCGGCTGGCTGGTGGTGGACAAACCGGCGGGGATGACCTCGACTGCGGTTGTGAACAAGGTCCGTTGGGCGCTTGAGGCACAAAAGGCGGGCCATGCGGGTACGCTGGATCCCGAAGCCACCGGCGTTTTAGCGATTGCTCTTGGTGAAGCGACCAAGACCGTGCCGTTTATTACCGATGCGATGAAGGCCTATACGTTTACCGTACGCTTGGGACAGGCCACCAATACCGATGATGCCGAGGGCGAAGTGATCGCCGAGAGCGACATGCGCCCCTCGGATGAGCAGATCAAAGAAGCGCTGCTGCCGTTCCTTGGGGAAATCCAGCAGGTGCCCCCCAAATTTTCTGCTGTCAAAATAGACGGTCAGCGTGCCTATAAGCTGGCGCGGGATGGGGAAGACATAGAACTGGCGGCGCGGCCCTTGTGGGTCGAAGAGCTGTTTCTGATCGACCGTCCGGATGAGGATCACGTGGTTCTGGAGATGACCTGTGGCAAGGGCGGCTATGTCCGCTCAATCGCGCGGGATCTCGGCGAGGCCCTTGGGTGCTACGCTCATGTCAAAGAGTTGCGTCGTATCTGGTCCGGCCCGTTTGAGGTGGAAGACGGTCTGAAATGGGATGAGGTGATGCGAATGGAACGCACGCCTGAGCTCGACACCCACCTGCGCCCACTGGAGCAAGGGCTGGATGGACTTCCTGAGGTCAAATGCACCGCTGAAGGTGCCGTTCGTCTGAAGAACGGCAATCCTGGCATGGTGATGCCCAATACTGAGGTTGAATATGGGGATGAAGCCTGGGCCTCGCTGGAAGGGAAGGCCGTGGCGGTCGGCATTTACAAGTCCGGCAGCCTGCATCCCAGCCGGGTGTTCAACCAGTAGGCAGGCTTGATCCATGTCCCTGCCCGTGGCATGGCGCGGGGCATGATCACTCGTCACCATACCAAGGGCGACGCGCCCTCGTCAGCCATTTACTCCGATTGCGAGACCTATCGCTATTCCCTGACCCGTATCTGGAAGCCTGAGGGAAAACGGGTGATGTTCATCATGCTCAATCCGTCCAAAGCGACCGAGGTTCAAAACGACCCCACGATTGAACGCTGTGAACGCCGGGCGCGCGCCTTGGGATTTGGCGGCTTTCGCGCAACAAATATCTTTGCTTATCGCGCCACCGACCCACGTGACATGCGCGCAACCGATGCGCCAGAAGGCCCGCATAATATGGATACCCTTCTCGAAGGGATGGATTGGGCGGATATGGTGATTTGCGCCTGGGGCACGCACGGCGCGCACCGAGGCCAGGGGCCCCGGGTTGAGGACATGTTGCGCAAAACCGGCAAGCCGCTTCACCACATTGGCCTGAGCAAAGCAGGCCACCCAAAACATCCCCTTTACATATCTTATGCGCAGCAGCCGATCCTTTGGCGGGGTTAATTCGCGCATCCATACGAAAATTTAACAGAAGTTCTCTATTCGTTCTCTGACTTGCCGGGTATAATCTCCCCTGTTGCGCTTTGGGTTTTGTTACGCGTTGGAGTAAGAGCCATGTTCATGATAGCCAGCTTCTTTACGCTTATCGCCGCTAGCAGTTTGTTATTTCTGGATGAATCTGACGAACAGGACGACGAAGACCAGGAAGCGGACGACACTGCGGAAGCACGTTTTGAAGACACGGAGACCCTCCCACTGGACGTTTTCATTGGGAGCGATGAAGCCGACACACTTTCCGGTGGCGATGGAGACGACCTCCTGGAAGGGCGCGCGGGGGCTGATGCAATCAACGGCGGCGACGGAGTCGATACGGTATTGGGCGGCGATGGCAATGACGCGCTTTATGGTGCTGACGCGGACGACAGTCTTTCCGGTGGCGCGGGCGATGACGTTCTGCATGGCGACGCCGGATCAGACCTTTTGGAGGGAGATGGCGGGGCAGACCTCCTGTTTGGGCACTTTGGCTCTGACACTCTGGACGGCGGCGAAGGGGACGACGTGGTCCACGGTGGGCAAGGCAATGATGTTTTGAGCGGGTCCGCCGGAAACGATGCGCTGCATGGAAATGACGGCGACGACTCACTGGAAGGTGGTGACGGGCAAGATTCACTGTTTGGCGGTTATGGAGACGATCTGATCCTGGGGGATGACGACGCGCTTCAGGACTATTTGAATGGCGGTGACGGCGACGATACCATCTTTGCCGGGAGCGAGGATATGGTCACCTCCGGCGAGGGCGCAGATCAGATCATTGCCAGCAACGTAAATCGCGACGAAGCTATACAGATCACAGACTTTGAAGTCGGCCAGGATGAGCTGGTTATCCCTTGGCCTTTTGAACCCGCAGATCCCCCGGAGATTACCATCACCGCTTCTGAAGACGTCCCGGATGAAACAGAAGTGCGGGTCGACGGGCAAATCGTGGCGCGTTTGTCGGCAGGGGCTGAGATTACACTGGATGACATCGTTTTGCAGTCAGATGGTCCTGCGATTCCGGACCCAATTCCCTGAAGGGCATTTTGCGCAGTTAGCCTTTGCCAAATGATCCAATTCGGACTATACGCGCCCATCCATGAGATTCTTTTTGAGAACTGATGGAACTCTCCACGGGCCTGTGCTGGACGACATCCCGGCCTGCGCCATTCACCTTTAACCCAAAAGGAGACCCCGATGTCGATCACTGCTGAAGAAAAAGCACGCGTCATGAAAGAATTTGCAACCAAGGACGGCGACACCGGTTCGCCTGAAGTCCAGGTTGCCATCCTGACCTCGCGCATCAACACTCTGACCGAGCACTTCAAAACCCACAAAAAAGACAACCACGGTCGTCGTGGCCTTTTGAAGATGGTTGCTCAACGTCGTAAGCTGCTGGACTACCTGAAAGGCAAAGAAGAGGCGCGTTACACAGACCTCATCAAACGCCTGGGCATCCGCCGCTAAGCGGGAACCACCGCAAGACAGTATCGCTCGTTCCGAAAGGAGCGGGCGTTTTTTTTTTGCAAACGCATTGCAGTTTTTGAAATCACTTCACAGGTTAGTGATTTTCGGCTTGTACCGCAAATAACACCACCATAAACAGCGATCGTCAAAAATCAAAAGCTAGGCACTGCCCCTTTCTAGGCTCACCCCGCGACCAATCACGAACCGTCGACGGGACAACCATGAAACCTACAGTAATCTCAGGCTTGATGCTGACCACAGTCTTGAGCTCAGCAAGCGCCGTTTGGGCGCAAGATTTGAACGAACCACTGCTTTTGGAAACGATCCGTATTGAGGCCGAAGAAGCGCAGGCCTTACTTGGCAACGAAGAGATTTCAGAAGAAGAAATCGACGCGCGCAATCCGACCTCTGCCAAAGACATTTTTGCCGGAAAAAGTGCTGTCACCTCAAGCGGTGGTGCTTCAATTGCCCAGCGCGTTTACGTGAACGGTGTCGAAGAAACGCTGCTCAACGTCACGATCGACGGCGCACGGCAGAATAAATCCCCGTTTCACCATGCGGGCAATGTGCTGTTGGATCCGTTCCTTCTGAAACGCGTCGAAGTCAGCAAGGGGCTGGCACCCGCCGATGTTGGGGCAGGCGCTCTGGGGGGCTCTATCGCCTATG
Organism: Epibacterium sp. ABZ3_068; assembly: GCF_056159265.1. Classification (NCBI taxonomy): domain Bacteria; kingdom Pseudomonadati; phylum Pseudomonadota; class Alphaproteobacteria; order Rhodobacterales; family Roseobacteraceae; genus Epibacterium; species Epibacterium sp. ABZ3_068. The sequence goes on along the minus strand of NZ_JBSWUV010000001.1, from coordinate 1,406,969 downwards.
AGACCAAAGACGCTGCCGACCTCTTGGACGAAGGGGATAACTTTGGCGGCGTGTCTCGCCTGACTTTTGGCACCAACGGGCTTGGCACCGAGGGGTCAATGGCCGTGTTTGGGCGGACCGGCGGATTTGAATACCTTCTGAGCGCATCAAAACGCGATGGAGACGATTACGAAGACGGCGACGGCAACATTGTGAACAACTCGGCCTCGGCGCTCTCGGACTATAGAGCCAAGTTTGCGTATAATTTCGGGGAAGGGCACCGCGTAGAATTTTCGGCCAGCAAGACCGAAGACGAGGGTTTGCGTGCATCCCAGAACGGTATTGTCCGCGCCAATTTCGCCGGTGTGATTGGCCGCGACACAGTGTTGGTACACAGTCTTGCAACGCGTGAATCCTACACTTTGACCTATGAAAAAGAAAAGGATGGAGGCATCTGGAACCCAGAGTTTCTGCTGTCATACAACGAACAAGACAATGACGCTGTTGGGCTTTACGGGCGCAACACAAGCCTGAGCGGCAGCCTCAAGAACGAATTTGCTCTGTCCAATGGTACGATCACCGCAGGCATCGATTTCTTCCGCGAATCCGCCAGCGGACGGTCCGACGAGGAAACAGAGATCCCGTCGACCCGACGTGAAGAGCATGAGGGCTACGGTATTTTTGCGCAGGCCCGGCAGGATTTCGGATCGCGGTTTTCGACCAGCTATGGCGCCCGGTTTGACGTTCAGGACTTCAGAGGTGTCGACGGTACAAAGTTGGATGACAGCGGTGTAAGCGTCAATGGCTCGGTCGATTATCTTATCAACGACAATTGGTCTTTGAACGCGGGCTTTGCGACGACTTGGGGCGGATATGAACTTGGCGAAGCCTCCTTGGTCAACCTGAACGCGGACAATGTTCCAACCAGCTACGATGGGTTTGGCGCATCACGTGCCCGCGCCGCCCGTATCGGCGCCCGGTTTGACAATGGGACCCTGAAGGCAAGCGCAGCATTGTTCCGCACCGAAATCGACGATATTGCCGAGGCCTCGGGCGACCGCGGGATTTCCAGTGACCTGGTCAGTGAAGGTATCGACACATCGTTGACCTATGACTTTGGCAGCGGTTTTGTTACTGCGAACTGGACCTATGCGGACGTTACCGAGAATGGAGAGGACATCGGCACGTTTGCCTATTTCCACGGTGCACCCGGTGGTCATCGGATCGCTGTTTCCGCACATTGGGATCTGAACAATTCCTTTGGCGTCGGCGGCGTTGCGCAGATCGTGCCATCCTTTACGCAGGATGATGGCGACAAGCTGCCGAGCTATGAGACCGTGGATGTCTATGCGTCTTATACCCCGCCAAGCATGGACAATCTGGAATTGCGCTTGGATGTGCGAAATCTGTTTGATGAAACCTTTGCAACCCGCAGCACAGATGGCATCGACTCCACTCGCGCCATTCCGATTTATGAAGCCGGGCGCACCATTGCGTTGACTGCCCGCCTGCGATTCTGATCAGGGATTGATCGAAAAGAAACAGACCGCACCTTGAAAGAGGTGCGGTTTTTTAGTGCGCCATTTCACCACTTGAGTTCGATCTCATTTTATGTTTGTTACGATATAACATATCTTGAGGTGAAATTGAAATGGCTGACACACGTTTGCCCGTTACTGTCCTGTCCGGCTTTCTGGGGGCAGGAAAAACGACGTTGCTGAACCGTATTCTGAACAACAGGGACGGCTTGCGGGTCGCTGTAATTGTGAATGACATGTCCGAGGTCAATATTGACGCCGACTTGGTGCGCGCAGGCGGTGCAGACCTGAGCCGGACCGAGGAAACTCTTGTTGAGATGTCCAACGGATGCATTTGCTGTACCCTGCGGGATGATCTGTTGGAGGAAGTGCGCCGACTCGCTGATGAAGACCGGTTTGACTACCTTCTGATCGAATCGACCGGCATTGCTGAGCCTCTTCCCGTTGCGGCAACTTTTGATTTCCGCGACGAAGACGGTCAAAGCCTTTCTGATGTTGCCCGCCTGGATACGATGGTGACAGTTGTGGATGCGGTGAATCTGTTGCGTGATTTTTCCAGCCATGACTTGCTGGAAGACCGGGGGGAAACTCTGGGACCGGAAGATGACCGTACATTGGTGCATTTGCTCACCGACCAGCTTGAATTCGCCGATGTCGTGGTTTTGAACAAGGTGGATGACGCAGGTCCGGAAAATGCCGATGCCGCGCGCAAGATCATTCGCAGCCTGAATGCGGATGCCAAAATTATCGAGACCTCCTTTGCCAAAGTGGAGCCTCGGGACATTCTCAACACCGGGCTGTTTGATTTCGAGAAAGCGCATCAACACCCGATGTGGGCCAAAGAACTGTATGGGTTTGCCGACCACACGCCCGAGACCGAGGAATACGGTATTCAGTCATTTGCCTATCGCGCCCGCGCGCCTTTTGATCCCGTGCGCATTCACAAGCTCCTGAATGGGGACCTGCCTGGTGTGATCCGGGCCAAGGGTCATTTCTGGGTTGTGACGCGCCCGCAATGGGTGGCAGAGTTTTCACTGGCCGGCGCACTGTCCAGCGTTGCTCCGCTTGGCACATGGTGGGCGTCTGTTCCAAAAGACCGCAGGCCGGAAGGCGCAGAGGAGTACCTGGCAAATGTCTGGTGCGAACCTTTTGGCGACCGCCGACAGGAATTGGTCTTTATCGGCTCAGGTATCAACTGGCCCCAGCTCGAGGCAGATCTGGATGCCTGCCTATTGCCAGACACCACGCCGGATGACCTTGATCTCCTCAAAGATATGCCGGACCCATTCCCGGTTTGGCGCACGTCCCAACAGGCTGCATAAACATGGCCGCAATGCGACGCTGCAACCGAGGCGACACAGGTCTGCGGGCAAAAATACGCAAAGGCGATCCCATGGACGCCTTTGACCGGCTGCCGCGCGAATTGCGCCAATGGATGGCCGGGGCCAATTTGCCCTGGTCGCCCAAATCATGCGACCGTATCTGGCGCAAAGCGGCCTCCAAGGGCCTATCAATAGATGAACGGCTTGCCCTTTTGGATCAGGTGGAAACAGCCACTTTGGTCAAAGCCGACACCGGGTTTCGCTGACCCTGCGTTGAAAAACTTACCGCCTGCAAAAAAAATCAAAAACACTGTCACAGATGTGTCAGTCCCGCCCTCTTTATAAGTGTCCCGCCGGATGAACTGGCGGCCATTGATACGGAGACACATTATGAAAACCTTTGATGTACAAGCGATTGGTATCGAAAAATCCGCAGCCGAAGTTTTTGAGTTTGTCGCGCAGCCGCAGAACCTGACCAAATGGACAAATGCGTTTGAGCGGGCCGACGATACCTCTGCGGATCTTGTCACACCAAACGGCGCTGTTCCGATTAAACTCAAAACCATTGCCAATGCCGCAGCCGGTTCTGTCGATTGGTACATGACTTTCCCTGATGATTCAGTTGCCACGGCCTTTTCCCGCGTCACACCCGATGGCGAAGGCAAATCAATCTACTCGTTTGTCCTGATGGCACCGCCGGTTCCTTTGGAAGAACTGGAAGGTGCATTACATTCACAGATGGAAATACTTGCTAAGGAGCTCATGGAGTTAAAAGCAAAGTTGGAAGAATGATCATTTTCGACGGAAATCAAGTCGAGGCGGCGCGACAGGGGAACCGCGCCGCCCTGAATGAAATTGTACGGGCTGCTGAGCGGCCCGTATTTAACCTGGCGCTGCGGATGCTGGCGAACCACGCGGACGCCGAGGATGCGACTCAGGAAATCCTGATCAAGATCGTGACGCATATCGGGTCTTTGATCGATGTGAACGCCGCAGGGGCCTGGGCGATGCAGGTTGCCTGCCGAGATCTGATGGCGCGCCGCAAACGTGGCCGGGTGGAAGCCATGCGCTTGACCTTTGAAGGGTTTGCGGCGGATTTGGACCATGGTCGACAGGATCTCGCAGAAGGCACGCTGACCGATGCGGAAACCACCCTAGCGCTGGAAGAGATCAAGGTCGGCTGCACTCTGGCCATGCTCACCTGCCTGCAACGGCCTGCGCGCATGGCCTATATTTTGGGCGAAATCTTCGAACTGACCGATCACGAAGCCGCACATGCACTGGATATTTCACCCACGGCTTTCCGCCAGCGGTTGGCGCGCGCGCGCAAATCCGTCACGGAATTTGTCACAAAAACCTGTGGTGTGATTTCACCTAACAACCCTTGCCGCTGCTCCAAACGGGTTGCCGCCGCGCTGGACCAGAAGCGGATCATCAAGGGACAGTCCCAATTCCGATTGGATACATTACCGCGCCACACACCGGATCAGGTCTCTGCCTTTCTCCGGTCTTTGGAAAAAGGGCGCGCGGCGGCGGCGCTGATGCGATCCAACCCTGACTTTCCGACGCAGGTCAGCGAAACCATCCTGCCAATGCTCGACGTGCAAACGGTGGCAACAGGGCCTTTGCAATAAGCCCGGGAAAAGGCTTCTTTGCAAATGTTGTAAATTCAGGTAATCACCGGGACATCTGAGACGACGTGCCCGGACCCTGGCACGCGAAAGCAAGATAACATGGGGTCGGCGGCAATGGGGCCGCTACGCAAACGGAAGACCCGGGATACGCCTGAGAGAGCTTCCAATTAGGATACGAAACGTATGTTCGACGTTACCAAAAAATCAATTCAGTGGGGCGAAGAGACGCTGACACTGGAAACCGGCAAGATCGCCCGTCAAGCGGACGGCACTGTGATTGCTACCCTTGGCGAGACTTCGGTCATGGCCAACGTGACCTTCGCAAAGGCACAGAAACCCGGTCAGGACTTCTTTCCGCTGACCGTTCACTACCAAGAGAAATATTATGCCGCCGGTAAAGTTCCGGGTGGCTTCTTCAAGCGCGAAGCGCGCCCGACCGAAAAAGAAACCCTGACCGCGCGTTTGATCGACCGTCCGATCCGTCCGCTGTTTGTCCCTGGCTTCAAAAACGAAGTTCTGGTGATGTGCACCGTTCTGTCCCACGATCTGGTGAATGACCCGGATGTTGTGGCAATGATCGCTGCCTCTGCCGCACTGACCATTTCCGGCGCGCCGTTCCGCGGCCCGATTGCCGGTGCACGCGTTGGCTTTGTGGATGGCGAATACGTCCTTAACCCAACCGTCGATGACATGCAGGACCTGCGCCTGAACCCGGAACAGCGTCTGGATCTCGTTGTTGCCGGCACCAAAGACGCCGTGATGATGGTGGAATCGGAAGCCTATGAGCTGACCGAAGACGAAATGCTCGGCGCGGTGACCTTTGCGCATGAGCAGATCCAGCCGGTCATCGACCTGATCATTGATCTGGCCGAAGAAGCCGCAAAAGAACCGTTTGAGTTTGAAGCGCCGGACTATTCGGAACTGTTCGACGTGGTGAAAGCCGCTGGCGAAGAGAAAATGCGCGCAGCTTACGCGATCAGCGACAAGCAAGAGCGTGTTGCAGCTGTTTCTGCTCTGAAAGAAGAGATCATCGCAGGTCTCTCTGAGGAACAACAAGAAGACGAAAACCTCGGCTCTGCACTCAAGAAGCTGGAATCCGGCGTTCTGCGTGGTGACGTTGTGAAAAACGGCCGCCGCATCGATGGTCGTGCCCTGGATCAGGTTCGTGCGATCGAATGCGAAACCGGCCTGTTGCCGCGTACGCACGGTTCGGCTCTGTTCACCCGTGGCGAAACCCAAGGTCTGGTTGTGACCACTCTGGGCACCGGCGACGATGAGCAGTTCATCGACTCCCTGCATGGTAACTTCAAATCGAACTTCCTGCTGCATTACAACTTCCCTCCCTATTCGGTTGGTGAAGTGGGCCGCGTGGGCTCCCCCGGCCGTCGTGAAATCGGTCACGGCAAACTGGCATGGCGTGCGCTGCAGGCTGTTCTGCCCGCACCGACCGACTTCCCCTACACCGTGCGTGTTGTTTCGGAAATCACCGAATCCAACGGCTCCTCCTCGATGGCATCCGTCTGCGGTGGCTCCCTGTCCATGATGGACGCGGGTGTTCCGCTGAAGGCACCGGTTGCCGGCGTTGCGATGGGTCTGGTTCTGGAAGACGACGGCTCCTACGGTATCCTGACCGACATCCTGGGCGACGAGGATCACCTCGGCGACATGGACTTCAAGGTTGCAGGTACTGAGGCCGGCATCACCTCGCTGCAGATGGACATCAAGGTTGCAGGCATCACGCCTGAGATCATGAAATCCGCTCTGGCACAGGCAAAGGCAGGCCGGATGCACATCCTGGGTGAGATGGCCAAAGCGCTGACAGAGGCCTCCTCGTTCTCTGAACACGCGCCGCGCATCGAGACCATGAACATCCCGACCGACAAGATCCGCGAAGTGATCGGTTCGGGCGGTAAGGTCATCCGCGAGATCGTGGAGACCTCGGGTGCGAAGGTCGACATCAACGATGACGGTGTGATCAAGATTGCGTCTGCCAACGGCGAAGCGATCCAAAAAGCCTACGACATGATCTACTCGATCGTGGCGGAGCCCGAAGAAGGTCAAGTCTACACCGGTAAAGTTGTGAAGATCGTCGACTTTGGTGCCTTTGTGAACTTCTTTGGCAAGCGCGACGGTCTGGTGCACGTGTCCCAGATCCTGAACAAACGCCTGAACCACCCGTCTGACGTTCTGAAAGAAGGTCAGGAAGTAAAAGTCAAGCTTCTGGGCTTTGACGACCGCGGCAAGGTACGCCTGTCGATGAAAGTTGTCGATCAGGAAACCGGCGAAGAGATCGTCGAGAAGAAAGAAGATGCAGAATAACTTTTGAAGTTTTCTGATCTACTCTTGTCATAACATGCAGCCCGGGGCGATTGCTCCGGGCGCTTTTATTCAGTAAATCAGTTCGCCATGGTCAAAGTTTCAATAATTACCGTTGCCTACAACTCATCCGAGATCATCGGCAGCCTGCTGGCGTCAGTTCCCGAAGGTGTTGACATCATTGTTGTCGACAATGCCTCGGATGATGGCCCCGAATTGCATGAGATCTGCACGGCGGAGGGAGCCGAATACGTTCGTTCTGAAACCAATCTGGGGTTTGGTCGCGGATGCAACCTGGGCGCGGCCCAAGCAGAGGGTGAGCTGCTCTTTTTTGTGAACCCCGACGCAGTGCTGGAAGATGGGTGTATTGATCATATGTGTGACGCGGCTGCGTCTCACCCCTTGGCCAGCGCCTTCAACCCGTTGTTAAGAGAGAAGAATGGCGCAGTTTCTTTCAAACGGCGTAGTAAACTGCTCCCACGGTCAGAATGGTTGCCCCGTAATTTGACAGAGTTTGACCGCGAAGTCCCCGTTCTGTCTGGCGCTGCCTTGATGATCCGTCGAACGGCTTTTGAACACGTTGAAGGGTTTGATCCCAATATCTTCCTGTTCCACGAAGACGACGACTTGAGCCTTAGATTGAAACAGCAATGCGGCCCGCTGCGTCTGGTCGGCAAGGCAGAAGTCAAACATTTGTTTGGTCACTCAACCAAACGTTCCGCGAAGTCTGCAGCTTTTAAGGCATGGTATATGGGGCAGTCGCGTGTTTACGCTTGTCGAAAACATCAGGTGCCAATGGCATTTACCAAAGCGCTCTTTGACGCATTCTTGCAGGCTATTTCACCTGTTTCATTTCTGTCCGGGCGAAAGCGAGCCAAACACATCAGTTATCTAAAAGGTGTGATCGCGGCTTACCCTCTGCAGTCTGCCAGACTCCCGCCGCGGACCTAACATTTTCTTGATTTTCAGGAGAAAAATCAAGAAAACCCACGAAACGACCTCCGTTATTGATTGGTATGGTATGAAGAGCCCCCCTTTGTGGAAAATCAGGCGCGAACTGCTGCGTCCCTTCACGCAATTGCGTAGACTGCCATCCCGGTTGGCAAGCTTGTTCTTTGCCCAAAGATACTATGATCTCTTCTTGGCCCCAAAAGTCGTCAAAACCAAAGGCGAGATTGTGATCAAGAGCAAGGTGGCTGTGTATTTGATTTTCCCGCAGAACGGGGTTCAGAGATCTCATTTTGAGGCACTCAAATACCTGAGGGAAAACGGATACGCGCCGGTGGTTGTGTCGAATCTTCCGCTGAAAGAGGATGAAATTCGTGCCCTTACAAAGGAGTCGTCTCTGATCATCGAACGTCCAAATTTTGGCTATGATTTCGGAGGCTATCGGGACGGGATTCTCGCTGCGCTGGGTTTGAACGACAGTCTGGAACGATTGGTTTTACTCAATGACTCCAGCTGGTTTCCCTTGCCAGGTTCGAAGAATTGGCTGCGCGAAGCTGAAGCCCTTAATCTGGACTTTGTTGGTGCCGCTACGAATTATGGTCACCCACGGGTTGGGCCAGAAAAGTTCCGCTCAATTTCGTGGTTCTACACAACCAAGCATAAGAACTTTCACTATTGTTCCTTTGGCTTGATGGTTTCGGGCGCTCTTCTCAAGTCACAGGATTTCTTGAAATTCTGGAAAAGCTTTCCTCTGACGAATGACAAAACAGTAACTGTGAGACGTGGGGAAATCGGCCTGAGCACCTTTGTCATTTCCGGAGGTTTTTCCCACGGAACCACCTTGGAATTGAGCGATCTCGACACGCGGCTCAGATCCGTGGACCGCGCAAAACTTCTGGATATCGCAAACCACCTTATCATACCCGAATCGACGCAACTCAATCAATTGAAGAGAGATTTGCTTTCGTCAAATCCAAGCGACGAAGATCTTGTGTGCCTAATTTTGTCAACGGTGTCCTACAAGGGCGTCAGCTATACTTTGCCACGCTTTATGCACCAGGATCGTGGGTTTGCTTTTTTGAAAAAGTCGCCGCTTTGGCTGAGCAAAGATGGGTCCGATCTCATGTTGGATTTTGCACGTGAACTCGGCGGCGAGTTCGCAGACGTGATTTTGCAAGAGGCGTTGCAAAAACGCCAGGAGCGCGTTCCAGAGTACGATTGCTAGCCCCCGCACAAACCTGCACGCCCCAGGGCGCGCAGGTCCTTGCGAAATTTATTCCGGCGCTTTGGTTTTGCGCAGGTAGGGGAAGATGGTTTCGAACTCGCCAAACTTGGCCTTGGCGTCTTCGTTCGACACTGAGGGGGGGATAATCACGTCCTCACCGGGGACCCAGTTGGCTGGGGTTGCGACACCTTTGCCGGACATCTGCAGACCGTCCAACGCGCGCAGGATTTCTGCGAAATTGCGACCAACGGTCATCGGATAGGTCATCGACAGCTTCAGTTGCTTATCGGGGCCAATGATAAAGACCGAACGAACCGTGGCGCTGTCTGCCGGTGTGCGCCCATCAGGCAGATAGGCTTCGGCTGGCAACATATCGAAGGCTTTGGACACTTCCAGTCCCGTATCAGCGATGATCGGGAAACCGGCAGTGGCCTTGCCATAGGTTTCAATATCGCCCTTCCATTTGCGGTGATCTTCGGCACTGTCGACAGAAACGCCAATCACTTTGGTGCCTCGCTTTTCCCATTCTTCGGAAAGCTGCGCCACAGCCGAAAATTCGGTTGTGCAGACCGGGGTAAAGTCCTTTGGGTGGCTGAACAGAATGGCCCAGCTGTCACCGATCCAATCATGGAACGTGATGGTTCCCTGGTCTGTTTCAGCCGTAAAATTCGGGACGGTATCGTTGATGCGCAAGCCCATATCGGGTCTCCCTTTTGCGGATGGAGTGAGGGTTATCATTCTCAATCCTTAATGTCGTTCGCGCCCATAGAATTGCAACCACGCGGTCTGATTACCAGATGAAAAAGGATCGAACACAAAGCGAACCATGCAAGCGTGGACAATAAATTTGATCAAATTCTTCAATATTGCTTGTGTGCCAGCGAACCGAGTGACAGAGTGTCGTCAAGATGCTTAGACCGGGAGTATACGCCATGATTGAGAAGCGTGATTTTTACATAAATGGTCAGTGGGTTAGCCCAATTGAAGGGCGTGATCACCAAGTTATCAACCCGTCATCCGAAGAACCCTGCGCGGTGATTTCTCTGGGTGGACAGGCCGATACCGACGCAGCCGTTGCGGCCGCAAAGGCTGCGCTGCCTGGGTGGATGGAAACGCCGGTTGCAGAGCGGATCGCCTTGGTTGAGACGCTTTTGAAAATTTATGAAAGCCGTTCCGAAGATCTGGCCCAGTCGATGTCGCTGGAAATGGGCGCGCCACTTGATCTCTCTCGCAGCTCTCAGGTCGGCTCCGGCAGTTGGCATTTGCGGAATTTCATAACAGCGGCCAAGGCATTTGACTTTGATCACCCGTTGAACGACGCCTCGCCCAACGATCGTATCATCCATGAGGCAGTGGGTGTGGCCGCCTTGATTACCCCGTGGAACTGGCCAATGAACCAGGTCACATTAAAGGTCGGTGCGGCTGCGATTGCAGGCTGTACGATGGTGCTGAAACCATCTGAAGAAAGCCCCATCAACGCGATGATCTTTGCCGAGATGATGGATGAGGCCGACTTCCCGGATGGAGTTTTCAATCTGGTGAACGGCGATGGCATGGGCGTTGGCACACAGCTGTCGGTGCATCCAGACGTGGATATGGTCTCTTTCACCGGGTCGACTCGGGCCGGCACAGCGATCTCCAAGGCAGCAGCGGATACGCTGAAACGTGTGCATCTGGAATTGGGCGGCAAAGGGGCCAACCTGATCTTTGAAGATGCAGACGACAAAGCGGTGAAACGTGGTGTGCTGCACATGATGCAAAACACCGGTCAAAGCTGTAACGCTCCAAGCCGGATGCTGGTCCAGCGCGGGATCTATGACCGTGTGGTCGAAGAAGCGGCACAAGTGGCAGACACCGTCACCGTGGGCCCAGCGTCAGAAGAGGGGCGCCACATTGGGCCGGTTGTGAACGAGGTGCAATGGAACAAGATCCAGGCGCTGATCGAAAAAGGCATCGAAGAAGGCGCACGTCTGGTTGCCGGCGGCCCGGGACGCCCTGATGGTTTGAACAAAGGGTTCTATGTGCGTCCGACCGTTTTTGCCGATGTGAACAATCAGATGACAATCGCCCGCGAAGAGATCTTTGGACCGGTGCTGTCGATACTGCCTTTTGACACCGAAGAAGAGGCGGTGGCGATCGCCAATGACACGCCTTACGGGCTGACCAACTATGTGCAGACTAAGGATTCCGCACGCGCGAACCGGCTGGCACGGGTGCTACGGTCCGGCATGGTCGAAATAAACGGCAAATCCCGAAGCGCGGGTTCTCCCTTTGGTGGGATGAAGCAATCCGGCAATGGTCGCGAGGGCGGCAGCTGGGGGATCGAAGATTTCCTTGAGGTCAAAGCTGTCGGCGGCTGGATGACCGAATAAACAGATCCCCAACTGGAACCGCCCTGTAACGGGGCAGTCTTTTTCTACAGGCTCTCCGCAGAGCCGAGGTTTCAAAAAGGAGCCTTGGCTCGGAATTTCAGGGATTCACTGCTGTCTGGATGTTTGATGCGCAGCTCCTCGGAGTGGAGCATCATCCGATCATAATCCAATGCCGCACCACTGGCATAAAGGGGATCTCCCAAAATAGGATGGCCGAGCGACAGGCAGTGCACCCGTAGCTGATGGGACCTGCCCGTTTTGGGTGTCAGGCGAACGCGGGTTTCACCATCACCGTATTTTATCACTTTCCAGTCTGTAACCGCAGGCTTTCCTGTCTCGTGGCAAACCTTCTGACGCGGCCGGTTCGGCCAATCCACGATCAAGGGAAGATCAACCGTCCCGTTGCGAGGATCTAACTGCCCTGCAATCCGCGCAACATAGGCCTTTTTTGTGGTTCGCTTTTCAAACTGCATCGACAAATGGCGTTGCGCATGCGCCGTGAGGCCGAACACCATCACTCCGGATGTGTCCCGATCCAAACGGTGGACCAAAAGAGCCTCCGGGAAGACAGCCTGGATACGGGATATCAAACAATCCGCCAGATGCTCCCCACGCCCCGGCACGCTGAGCAGCCCGGCAGGTTTGTTCACAACCAGAATCTCGGCATCATGGTGCAGAATGTCCAGGGGCTCCTGCGGCGGGGTGTATTCGCTTGAGACTGTCATAGGGGCTGCCTAGCCCTTGCGCACACTGGGAGCAAGATCCCACGCCGAAAAGCGACATGAACCTCAGGTGGAGGTCGCCCGGATCTGTCGCAAAAGCGAAGCCGAATAGATCACCAATGCAGCCCAGATAAGCGGGAAGGCAAGTTGGCGGGCCCGATCGAATTCTTCGCCAAAAACAAACACCGCCGTGAGAAAGATCAGGGTCGGCGCAATATACTGAAGGATACCAATCGTCGTCAGGCGCAGAAGTTTGGCCCCATTGGCGTAGATAATCAGAGGAACGGCCGTCACCACTCCGCAGCCCATAAGGAGCGCAGTGTCACGCCCGTTCATCGCAAAGTGATTTTCACCGGTTGCAACCAAATACCCAAGATACCCAAGCGCAAATGGCATCAGAATCAGCACTTCCATCATGAAACCTTGATTGGGGCCGACGGGCAGGGATTTTTTGAAATAGGCGTAAAAACCCCACGTTAGGGTCAAACAAATTGAAACCCATGGCAGAGAGCCCGCCTGGACTGTCAGGATCACCACAGCCAGGCCAGCCAGGACAATGGCCACAATCTGCGCTGCATTCAGCCGTTCACCCAGAAGAAGCGCCCCCAATGCGACACTAAATAAGGGATTGATATAGTAGCCAAGCGCGGCATCAATGGCGTGGCCAGATCCAATCGACCACACATAGATACCCCAGTTCAAAGATATGAGTGCGGCGGTAACCATTCCCATCATCAAACTGCGCGGGGTACGCAACGCGGTCATCAGATCCTTGGTCCGGCGCAGGGCCACCAGCAACACTCCGGCAATGGGCAATGACCAGAGAATGCGGTGCACCACAACCTCAGCTGGAGAAATATGCGCCACTAGTTTCATATAAAGGGGCAGAAAACCCCAAAGAAAATATGCCGTCAGGGCAAAGGCAAGCCCTGCGGGGGTATCCCGGTTCTCTGCAGTCATTTTACGCGCTCCTCCGGGTAACAATAGTTCAGGACACGGCGCGCGAAAATTTATTGTTTGTGCAGAAGAGGATCACGAAATGTCATCAGATGCCCGCTTATTCGCGGGCATCTGCAAACCGATAGATCAGATTTTCACCCGTTCGGATTTGGGATCATACATGGGCCGCAATGACGCTTCGGCTTTGACTTTGGTTCCGCACACGTCGATTTCATAGGTCGACCCAAGAACTTCCGCCGCGCTCTCCCCTGCGCAAGGCACGTAACCCAGACCGATAGCACCGCCGAGTGTGTGGCCATAGTTGCCCGAGGACAAATAGCCCACGTTCTCACCGTCGCGCAGGATCGGTTCATTGTGGAACAAAAGCGGTTCCGGATCCGTAAGCTTGAATTGCAGCAAGCGGTTTTGCGGTCCTGTTTCCTTGCGGGCAATCACCGCTTCACGACCGATGAAATCACATCCCTTGTCGACCTTTACCGCAAAGCCAAGACCCGCATCCACTACGTGATCTTCGCAGGTGATGTCGTGACCAAAGTGACGATACCCCTTCTCGATCCGGCAGCTGTCCATCATGTGCATGCCACAGAGTTTCAGGCCAAGGTCCTGACCGGCTTCGAAAAGGGTTTCAAATACATGTCCCGCCATGTCCGTGGACATGTAGATTTCCCAGCCAAGTTCGCCCACATAGGTCACGCGATGCGCGCGCGCGAGCCCCATTCCGACCTCGATCTCCTGCGCGGTGCCAAAGGGATTGGCGGCGTTGGAGAAATCAGCGGGTGAAACCGCCTGCAGCAGTTTCCGCGCATTCGGCCCCATCACGGCCAGTGTGCCTTCGCCTGCGGTAATATCGGTGATGACAACATTAAAGTTGCCCTTGTTCCGCTCCATCCAGGTCTGATCAGCAAGACGTGTCGCTGCCGGTGTCACCACCAGATAGGCCAATTCCGACAGACGGGTGACTGTTACGTCGGCTTCGATTCCACCGGTGCGGTTGAGGAACTGAGTATAGACGATTTTGCCCACAGGCACGCTGTAGTCACCACCACCGACATAGTTCATAAACGCTTCGGCATCTGGGCCTTCGACACGGATTTTGCCGAAAGACGACATATCATACATGCCGACGTTTTCGCGCACAGCGCGGTGTTCGGCAGCTGAGTTTGCGAACCAATTCTGGCGCTTCCAGCTGTACTGATATTCCCGTTCCTGGCCTTCCTCAGCGAACCAGTTCGCGCGTTCCCAGCCCGCCAGTTCACCGAACACAGCGCCTTGTTCTTTCAGGTGATGATGGAATGCCGTGCGACGCACACCGCGTGCGGTGGCTTTTTGACGATAGGGGAAGTGGTCCGCATACAACAAACCCAAGGTCTCTTTGGAACGTTCAAAGAGATACTTCTTGTTGCCCTGGAAAGGCTGCATGCGAGAAATATCAACATCGCCCAGGTCAAAGGGTTTCTCACCGCTGTCCATCCACTCAGCAAGCGCCATACCTGCACCACCAGCAGATTGGATGCCGATTGAGTTAAAGCCGGCCGCAACCCAGACATTATCCATCTCTGGTGCAAGACCCAGGTGGTACGCGTCATCCGGCGTAAAGCTCTCGGGGCCATTGAAGAAGGTGTGGATACCCGCTTCGGCCAACATGGGCACGCGGTTCACCGCCTGCTCCAGAATCGGTTCGAAATGGTCGAAATCTTCCGGCAGCTGGTCGAATTCAAAGCTGTCGGGAATGCCGTTCATTGCCCAAGGTTTCGCATTGGGTTCAAACGCGCCAAGCAGGATCTTTCCCGCGTCTTCTTTGTAGTATGCGCATTCATCCGGCACGCGAAGAACCGGCAGCTGTGTCAAACCATCGATGTTTTCCGTGACGATGTAAAAATGTTCACAGGCATGGAGCGGTACGTTTGTTCCCGCCATGCGGCCAACTTCGTGGCCCCACATCCCCGCACAGTTGACCACCATATCACATTCGATATGACCCGAGGCCGAGCCGTCATCTGCCACCCAGTCGACGCCAGTGACTGTTCGCCCTGACTTGGCGATTTCCGTAACCTTCACGCGTTCTTTGACAATCGCGCCACGCTGGCGCGCCCCTTTGGCCAAAGCCAAGGCGATATTTGCCGGGTCACCCTGACCATCCAGCGGAAGATAGACCGCGCCTTTGACGCCTTCCAAATTCACATGGGGATAGAGCTCTTGCACACGTTCGTTGGAGATTTCTTCAACCTCAACGCCAAACGCACGGGCCATGGCAGCCTGGCGATAGATCTCTTCTTTACGTTCCTCGGTCAGAGCGACGGTGATTGAGCCCACCCGCTTGAACCCGGTGGCAACGCCGGTTTCTTCTTCTAGCGCGCCATAAAGTTCCTGACTGTATTTCGCCAGCTTTGTCATGTTGGCAGTTGCACGCAACTGGGCGATCAGGCCGGCAGCATGCCATGTGGTGCCGCTGGTCAACTGTTTACGCTCCAGAAGAACGACGTCCTTCCAACCTTTCTTGGTCAGGTGATAGGCCACAGAACAGCCAATCACACCGCCGCCAATGATGACCACACGAGCCTTGTTTGGCAGGTCTACCATGTCCGTAACTCCTTTTCGTTTTCCTTGAAGTGCCAAAAAACCGTCAGCACGGACGTATCAAAAACGCCAAAAACAGAACCTATTCTGCCGATGTCGAAAGGCGTCTCGATTTTCTTAGGGCCGCCGGGGTTATCCCAAAAAAGTTTTTGTACAGAGTCGAAAATCCGTTTGGAAATCCGCAAGCAAGACCGACGTCACGAACGCACATTGAGGTGTTCAACAACAAATTATTGGCGCGATGCATACGAATTTTCCGATAGAACGTGTTCGGAGGCACACCAAGGCGCGCCTTGAATTTACGCTCCAAAGACCGGGGGGATATTCCCAAGTCTTCAACCAAAGAAGAAATCGGAAGCGGCTCTTCGATGTTCTCTTGCATCCGGCGGATACAGTGGTCCAGATCGCGATCACCGGTATGGGCAATGGCACCGCCGTTCACAGGTTGCAAGGTTCCCGGATCACGCACATTGTCGTGCAACAAAATGTTTGCAACTGTGGTCTGCGCCGCTGATGAGATGAGTTTTCCGATCAGGGCCAGCATCACATCGACAGTCGCTTCAAGCCCAGCACAGGTTACAATCTGGTCGGCCTCACTTACAAATTGCGTGCCGGCCTCGAAATACCCATGACGTTCCCGCAAAAGCGTTGAGTTTTCCCAATGGGTTGTCATGCCCTGTAAGGAGCCGTCTTCCTGGATAAACCGAGCGGCCGCTTCCGCCAAAAGATAAGTCCGCGTTCCAGCATAGAAATAGCGACTGAGTATCGGGCGCAATGACAGGCCTGGCGCGTCGGGATCTGAATTCCCCAGAACAAAGAGAAATTCAGCATTTGGCTTTTGAGGCACGTCCTGAGTTTCCACCATAACGCCGCAGGCATTGCGGCGTATGCCGCCGCCATTCGATAGAAACGACCAGGAGAATGCTGTGTGCGCCAAGGTTCGATTGCAAATTCGCAATGTATCGGTGATGGCGGAGAGTTCGGACAGAACATAACCATCACACAAGATGATATCAAAATGCCAAGTTGGATTTTGGGTCATTACATTCATGTCCGAACTCCCATTTTTATGCCCGAACGCGGGCGTTCTCTGGATCCCAGAGGTTGGCGTTTTCTTGAACCACAGCGGGGACCTTTTGGCCGTAGATCTCAACCATAAGCTCTGTACCTGGTTTTGCCAGATCCGCACGCACCATTCCCAGAGCGATGGACGCGTTTACCCGGTAGCCCCAATCGCCAGATGTGGTTTCCCCAACGATCTCGTCACCGTTGTAGATACAGGACATATAAGGCGCATCGGCGTCACCCGCCTCTACAATCAGCGAAACAAAGGCCTTCTTGGATCCTTGTTCCGCTTCTGCAATCAGCGCATCTTTGCCCGGGAAATTCTGCGGTTTATCCAATTTCACAAACCGTGACAGATCTGCTTCAAGCAAGGAATAGTCCGTGGACAAATCGCCTTTCCATGTGCGGTAGCCTTTTTCGATCCGCAATGAATTCAGCGCATACATGCCAAAAGGTGTAGCGCCCTGGGCGCGGATGGCGTCATAGACGTCTGCGGCATTCTCTGTCGGGCAGTGCACTTCCCAGCCAAGTTCCCCGGCAAAGGAGACCCGCGCCAGCATCACCTGATGTCCGGCAACCTCAGCCTGTTGATGCGTCAGCCATCCCAACTGCAGATCTCCGTTGGTCAGCGGTGAAAGTACGTCGCGGGACGTGGGGCCCGTTACAAGCAATGTGCAAATGTCACCAGAGACATCCGTCAGGGTCAGCCCTTCGGGAAGGTTGCGCCAGAGCAATTCGAAGTCATGCCATTGCGCCACTGCGGCGGTCATCAACATGAAGTCATCTTCACCTTTGCGGATCAACGACATCTCGGTCACGATGCGTCCGCGGCTGTCGGCGAAATAGGCCAGGTTCATGCGGCCGATTTTTGGCAATGCGCCGGTGATCTGACTGCGCAGCCACTCAGCGGCACCTTCACCGGACAAGGTGAAACGCGAAAAGCCGCACATGTCGATAACGCCAGTGCCATCACGCACGGCTTCGCACTCTTCCTGAACGCGCTTCGCCCAAGGGCCGTTTCGGTTCCAGCTTTCTGTCGCGGCTTCCGAAGTGTCATCTCCGTCTTTTGCGAACCAGTTTGCCCGCTCCCAACCGTTGTAGGCGCCCATCTGACCGCCATCTGCAATCAAACGCGTGTGGTTGGGTGACAGTTTTTTGTCGCGCGCCGCAGGCCATTCGTGATGCGGGAAATGCATCGCATATTCGTGGCCATAGGTTTCCATCGCTTTGTTGAGACAGAAGTCAAAGTCGGCATGCTCGGTGTAACGGCGGCTATCGACGGCCCACATGTCCCACTCGGTCTCACCTTCGGTGATCCATTCAGCCATAACCTTACCTGCGCCACCCGCCTGCACGATACCAAAGGTAAAGCTGTGGGCTTCAAAAGCGTTCTTGACGCCTGGCATCGGGCCCATCAGCGGCAAACCATCCGGAGCATAAGGAATCGGCCCATTGATGACACGACCCACACCCTGAGTGCCCAACAGTGGCACGCGGCCCATTGCGTCTTCAATGTACCATTCCAGACGATCCAGATCATCTGGATACAGCTGGAATGAGAAGTCCTGCGGCATCGGATCTTCAGAAGTCACCCAGTGCGCCTTACAGTTGCGCTCATAGGGGCCAAGGTTCAGGCCATGCTTGTCCTGACGCAGATAATAGGAGCTGTCCACGTCGCGGATCATCGGCAGTTTACGACCGTTTTCTTTGGTCCATGCTTCGATTTCAGGAATTTCTTCTGTCAGGAAATATTGGTGCGACATCACCGTCAATGGCACATCGCGCCCGCCAAAGGGTTTGAACCATTCGCCCACCCGTTTGGCATAATAGCCGGCGCAGTTCACCACAAATTCACATTTGATGTCACCCTTTTCGGTATGAACAACCCATTCGTCGCCGTCGCGGCTGACGCCGGTTGCTGGGCAGAAACGTTGGATATTTGCACCCAGGTCCCGTGCGCCCTTGGCCATGGCCTGGGTCAGCTGAGCCGGATCGATGTCACCGTCCAGCGGATCCCAAAGTACCCCGGCCAGATCATGGGTTTCCATAAACGGATAGTAATCAAGCGCCTCTTTTGGCGTCATCATCTCCATCTCAAGCCCTTGGTACCGAGCCATGGAGGCGACGCGTTCAAACTCCTGCATCCGCTCTTTCGTGTGCCCCAGGCGCAGCGCCCCGGTCACGTGATAGTTCATCGGGTAGTCCACATCATCCGCAAGAGTACGATACATCTCCAGCGAGTACCGCTGCATGTTCATCACCGCCCAAGAGGCTGAGAAGTTCGGACAGTTACCCGCCGCGTGCCAGGTGGATCCTGCGGTCAACTCGTTCTTTTCGAGCAGAACACAATCCGTCCAACCTGCTTTGGCAAGATGGAAAAGTGTTGAAACGCCAATCGCGCCGCCACCAATGATGACAACTCGTGCTGTATTAGGAAAATTGGACATGATCTGCATCCATATTGAGGTTAGAGGGGGTCTAAGGTTTTTGGGGCAGGCCGTCTGCGATCGTGTAATAGTCGCTTTTTTCGGCCGTATAGATGTGTTTTTCCAATGTGATGCCGGTCGGAGCATTTACGGCCCCAAGGGCAAAACTGATTTGATCTTCGTTATGGGCTTTCCAGAACAAAGACGAACCACAACGTGCACAGAAACCACGCTTTGCGGTTTGGGAGGCCTCATACCAAGACAGGCTGCCAGTGATGGACAGGGCATCTTCATGGACTTGCGCTGAGGCCCAAACGCCACCCGATTGTTTGCTGCATTGGCGGCAGTGACACATGCTTGCTGCAGTTGGTTCAGCCTCGGTCTGAAATTTAACTTGGCCACACAGGCAACTACCGGTGATCATGGCGCTTCTCCAAAGAACGGCAATGTCAGTAGACGGGCGGTGCGATGACCCATATGGCAACCGCAGCTTCATCGTACGGATTGGCCCACTGGTAAGGCTCATGGCGGATGCGAAAACTGTCTCCGGGTCCGACAGTGAACTGTCGCTCACCGATGCGAAGATCCAGACGCCCGGAAATCATGTAACCCACTTCCTGAGTTGGGCGATTTGCCGGGAGCTGCATGTACGACTTGGCGGCAAAGGTAGAATGCACCATCTCAAAGTCATCAGTGAGATCAGGAGAAAGGAGCTCTTCGAACAAACCCTCCTCACCTGATCCCATGGCACGGCGTGCGCCTGCACGGACGATGTAACCTTGTTCGGGCACAGGCGATGCAGAATGAGAGAACAGCATCGACATGGGAACATCCAAGCAGCTGGCCAGCAGGCGCAAATCCGAAATGCTTGGCTCTGATTTGTCTCGTTCAACTTGACTGAGCCAGCCAACAGAACGCCCAAGCTGCTCTGCCAAATCGGTCAAGGTCAGACCACGCGCTTTGCGCAACGCACGTATGTCTGCTCCAAGAGTTTCGTTTGGTCTGGACAGAGCGTTCACTTGCAACTCCCGTGAAATTTTTGCTTCTTTTTTCACAATCATGGAACTTCGTGAAATTTTCAAGTTTTTTTTCACGCCCCCATCCGAAAGACATGGCGCTCCCACAATGAGAGCGCCTTCCGTGATTAATTTTTGGTCATTAGTACGGTGTCAGATCCGCTCGATTGCAATCGCGGTCCCCTCGCCGCCCCCAATGCAGATCGCAGCAATCCCACGTTTCAGTCCGCGTTTTTCAAGCGCATTCAACAAAGTCACGATGATTCGTGTACCGGAAGCCCCAATGGGGTGCCCCAATGCGCAGGCTCCACCGTTTACGTTAACCTTTTCGCGCGGGATCCCCAGTTCGCGCATAAACGCCATCGGGACAACTGCAAAAGCCTCGTTGACCTCCCATAGATCAACGTCCTCAGTCGTCCAGCCAATGCGATCCATAAGTTTCTGCGCTGCAGGGACAGGCGCGGTTGTGAACCAACCCGGAGCTTGCGCATGGCTGGCGTGGCCAACAATTTTTGCCCGTATGTTCAGATCTTTTGACTTGGCCACATCTTCGGATGCCAGGACCAGAGCGGCGGCGCCATCTGAAATGGAGGATGCATTGGCAGCCGTAATGGTTCCATCCTTTCGAAACGCGGGCCGTAGAGTAGGGATTTTCTCGGGCCGCGCGTTTTTTGGCTGCTCATCGGCATCAATAGATGTTTCCCCTTTGCGCGTCTGCAGGGTGACGGAGGTAATCTCACCTTCAAATGCGCCGGTCTCCTGAGCGCTGAGCGCATTCGACAAAGACTGAAGCGCGTATTCATCCTGTGCCTCGCGGGTGAACTGGTATTTTTCGGCGCAATCTTCCGCAAAACTGCCCATCAAGCGCCCTTTGTCATAGGCGTCTTCCAGACCATCCAGGAACATGTGATCCTGGGTCTGGCTATGACCAATGCGCGCGCCTCCTCTCATTTTGGGCAAGAGATAAGGCGCATTTGTCATGCTTTCCATACCGCCGGCGATCATCAGCTCGGCGTGGCCAAGAGCGATCTGGTCAAAAGCCATCATAGTGGTTTTCATACCTGAGCCGCACATCTTGTTGAGAGTTGTCGCGGGCACATTGTCCTTCAGGCCGCCGCTGAATGCAGCCTGCCGCGCCGGAGCCTGACCCAGGCCGGCGGATAGGACACACCCCATCAGAACCTCGTCAACACTTTCCGTATTTGCGTCGCTCAAAGCAGCCTGAATTGCCGCCCCTCCAAGATCCACGGCCGACACGTCCGAGAACATGCCCTGAAATCCGCCCATTGGCGTTCGGCTTGCGCCACAAATAACAACGTTTCCCATTCAATCTCCTCCAATTTTAGGTGAAACTCTTACCCGATAGAAAGATTTAGCCGATAGATTACGCTAAAGGTTACTACTTACCGGGAGATACCATGACTCTGACCAGTACATTGATCGACGGCGCCCAAGTGGTCACTGTCAATGCGGAGCGTATCGACGCCGCCATGGCAATTCAATTCAAAGAAGATATGCGCAGCCAAACAGACAGCGGTCCGGAGCGCGTGATCCTCGACCTGTCAAAGGTCGAATTTATTGACTCCAGCGGTCTTGGAGCAATCGTAGCAGCCATGAAACAGCTGGGTTCTGGTCGTAAATTGGACCTCGCGGGCCTGACTCCAGTTGTAGACAAAGTCTTTAGATTGACCCGAATGGATACTGTGTTCAGCCTCTATGCAACGCTTGACGACGCCACAGGTGGAATAGTTGCGAATAACTGATCCCGTTGCATAGTCCGCCCCAAAGAGTATTGCCGATGGAAGAAACTTTCGCCTGCTCGTTTACGGCAACAGAACTCGAAGCCCGAACAGGCATCAGTTCAGTCGTTGATCAGTTGCGCAACCACGGTCTGCCGGAACCCCGGATTGGCGAAGTACAAATCGCCTTGGCCGAAGCGGTAAACAACGTTGTAGAACATGCGTATGCTGGACATGCTCCCGGCGACGTCAATATTCGATGCACATTAGAAGCCGAGAAACTTTCAATCTTTATCCGTGACGCAGGTGCGCCCCTGCCAGATGGTCAACTGCCTGCTGGGAAGCCCCAGAATTTGGATGGTACCCTCGAACAACTGCCCGAAGGTGGCTTTGGATGGTTCCTAATTCGGAAGCTGACAAGCGACATAAAATACGAGCGGAGTGACGGTGAAAACAATCTGTTGCTCAGCTTCGAAATTCAAATCAACTCCGTCTGACCGGGTCACGCTTCCCAAAACCGGGCATGACCCAGGCCACAAAGGGTTCATGTTGCAACCACAGTTGAACCGTCTCCCTCGACATACTCAGATGTGAGAGGCTGCAGCCTTTTGTAACCTTGCGTCACTCTCGACAGCATAGGCACATTGGCCTTCTGTAACGCAAGGAAGATGGGAGACTGAGGCATGCGCGATTTTCACAAACCACACCGGTCCGGAGTTTGGGCCCAGAACGGAATATGTGCGACATCGCATCCTTTGGCAGCCCAAGCTGCGATTGGCATTCTGAAACAAGGTGGCAATGCAATGGATGCCGCTATTGCCGGTGCCGTACTTCTTGGAATTTGTGAACCACAAATGACGGGAATCGGCGGTGACTGCTTTGTTCTCTTTAACAGACCAGGCGAAACAGAGATCCGTGCTCTGAACGGGTCCGGCCGCGCGCCCGCTGCGTTACTGGCTGCTGATCTGCGGGAGAGAGGGTTGTCAGAGGTCCCGGTTCATGGGGCCGAAGCTGTAACAATTCCATGTGCAATTGACGCGTTCTGCCATCTGAGCGAAACCGAAGGCGTCTTGGGGCTGGATGCGATTCTGCAACCGGCCATTCACTATGCTGAGTCTGGTGTACCGGTTGCTCCGCGGGTCGCCTTCGATTGGGCCACTGACAGTAAGAGCCTTAACGCAACCGCCCGCCTCCATTTCCTGTTGGCGGGAGCCCCCCCCAAGGTCGGCCAGATATTCCGCGCCCAAGGGCAGGCAGAAGTATTGCGCCGCATTGCCCGCGATGGACGAGACGCCTTTTATACAGGTGAAATTGCCGAAGACATGCTGGATGCACTGTCGGCACAAGGCGGCGTACATACCGCAGAGGATTTTGCGAACACCAGAGCCACTTCATCAACCCCAGTTTCAGGCACGTACAAAAACGTTGACGTGGTCGAGCACCCGCCAAACGGTCAGGGTGCAACTGCAATCCTGTTGCTCAACATATTAAAGCAATTTGACATTGCAGGCATGGACCCGTGGGGTGCTGAGCGCATACATATCGAGGCCGAAGCCACAAAACTTGCTTATGATGCACGTAACCGGTTTATCGCCGATCCAGACTATACAACTCGGCTGGAGCACATGCTGTCACCTGACACCGCTGCAAAATTGGCTGCTTTGATCGACACTAAAACCGTGATGCCTGCCCCGGCTCCCCTCTCAGAAGCGGTCCACAAAGACACGGTCTATATTACAGTTGTCGATCGCGACCGAATGGCGGTTTCATTGATCTACTCGATCTATCACGGTTTTGGATCAGGTATCGCCTCTGAGAAATTTGGCATCCTCCTTCAGAACAGAGGTGCCGGTTTTAACCTGCGCGCGGGACACCCAAATGAACTCGCTGGTGGCAAACGCCCGATGCACACTATTATCCCAGGGATGCTGCGCGAAAACGGGAAGATCGCAATGCCATTTGGCGTGATGGGGGGGGCCTACCAACCCGCCGGCCATGCGCGGCTTGTTTCAAACCTTTGTGACTTTGGACTGGATCCGCAGGCTGCGATGGACGCCCCGCGTGCCTTTGCTGACGGCGCAGTCCTCAAGATTGAACGAGGCTATGATCCGTCCGTTCAACAGAAACTCTCGGACATGGGCCACAAGATCGAGGTGCCTGGCACACCCTTGGGCGGCTCACAAGCAATTCGCATCCACAATAGCGGCGTTCTGGAAGGTGCCAGCGATCCCCGCAAAGATGGCTGCGCATTGGGCTACTGACACAAAACGGGGCATGAGCCTGCCCCGCACACCTTCATCAGCGTTTCGACGAAGCGTCTAGTTCATCTGGTAGTGCAGCGCATAAGCGGCACCATCAAAATTACCAAACATGTCTGGAACGTCCGGATGTTCAACAGGCTCACCAGAATAATCGGCAATCAAATTCTGTTCGGATACGTAGGCGACATAGAAACTTTGGTCGTTCTCTGCCAACAGATGGTAAAACGGCTGCTCCTTGGACGGGCGGCTGCCCTCTGGAATCGCCTGGTACCATTCTTCGGTGTTGGAAAACTGGGGATCAACATCAAAAACCACGCCCCTAAACGGATGCTTGCGGTGTCGAACGATCTGACCCAGCTTGTATTTAGCGTGTGTTCTCAACATTGCTCTCTGCCTTTTGTATATTAGTTCTAACTTAAAAATTTAGATTTTGTCCAACTTTTGCCACATTGAAACAGGGAAACAGTCTGTGAAGTGCTTTAACACAGTGCGTTTTCGAGTGACCGATCACAGCTTTGCCACGGCCTGTCGAAAGTGGTTTATATTGCCCGCAGATCCTGTAAAATAAGGACAAAACAAAGATAGGCAGGCAAATGAGCAGAGTAATATGCGCCATGATAGTGGTGCTGCTTGTGGCGGCGTGCGGTGGCGGCGGAAATACGCCCCCGCGAGATTTGGACAACGCTTGCAGCATCATTTCGCAAAAACCTGAGTACCTGAAAGCGTTCAAGGAAACCGAACGCAAGTGGGGTGTGCCGGTTCACGTTCAGATGGCGACCATTCATCAGGAAAGCAAGTTTCGATCCAAAGCTCGCACTCCACATCAATATATACTTGGCGTCATCCCCGCTGGACGACAATCCAGCGCCTATGGTTACAGCCAGGCATTGGACGGGACCTGGGATGATTACCGCGATGCAACCGGGCGTCGTTTTGCCCGACGGGACAGAATCAAGGACGCCACCGATTTTATGGGCTGGTACATGAACCAGACTCGTCAAAAGAACGGTGTGTCCCTTTGGGACGCGCGTAACCAATACCTCGCTTATCACGAGGGCCACAGCGGTTTTGCGCGTGGGTCGTATCGCAGCAAGTCTTGGCTGCTGCGAGTAGCCAGCAACGTGGAAGCACGCGCTCAGGACTATCAGGTGCAACTGGCGACATGCCGCAAGTTTCGCTGATGAATCCGCAAACAAAAGCCCACCGAAAGAAAACGGTGGGCTTATTTTCTGATCTATGTGGTCAGTTTAACGATCTGTATTTCTCTGAGCCGTGAACAGTTTGGAACTCAGCTTCATTCCGGTTTCCAACGATCCCAGTAAGACGGTGGTTTGACCGCCGGCATCGTCGTTCACCACCCATTTGCGCAGCTGCACCGGATTACCCGTAAAGCTGAGGTCTATACTTCCATATTCCGGATGTTCCGGATCCTGAGCGCGCACAACCGTTGCGGTACCATCAAAGCTGTGCCCCACAACCATATTCGCACGGTTCAGGTCCACGGTGCGTGCCAGAATTACCGACAACGGAGTACGACGCAACGGATAGGTTTCCGGTGGTTGATTGGATTTCGGGTCCTGAATCATAACGGCGCCGGCGCTGGCAACAACCACGGGCGCGTCTGGGCCAGAATATTCAAACCTCATCCGACCGGGGCGATGCAGGTAAAGCTTGCCCGTAGACAGGCTGCCGTCGTCATTGACCTGAGTAAACGACGCCTCCGCCGTTTTAAGACCATTTAGATAGCCTGAAATTTCATTCAGGCTGAGCTTTTCAGCGGCCCACGCCGCCGGGGCGCAGGCGACAAATGCAAGTGCGTATGCAAACTGTTTCATGTTCTAAAAGATATGCCTTCCCTTTGAGATTCAAAGGGGGTCGGCTTATTCCTGCTCAGGCACCAAAATTTCGCGTTTCCCAACGTGGTTAGCAGGCGTGACAAGACCGTTGTCCTCCATCTGCTCCACCAGCCGTGCGGCCTTGTTGTAACCAATCGCCAGTTTACGCTGGATGTAAGAGGTGGAGCACTTGCGATCCTTGACTACAATTGCAACGGCCTGATCATAAAGCGCATCTTCGCCATTGGTGTTCCCACCAGTGTTCAGCCCCAATACCGCATCGATATTGTCAGCCTTCTCATCATCAGGGCCTTCGACAACACCGCCGACATAATCTGGCGGACCGAATTGTTTAAGGTGATTTACAACCTCTTCCACCTCTTCATCCGACACAAATGGGCCGTGGCACCGGGTGATCTTTGATCCTCCTGCCATGTAGAGCATGTCGCCCATCCCGAGGAGCTGTTCAGCACCCATCTCGCCCAGAATGGTGCGACTGTCGATTTTGGATGTCACCTGGAAGGAAATACGAGTAGGGAAGTTTGCTTTGATTGTACCGGTAATGACGTCTACCGACGGACGCTGCGTCGCCATGACGAGGTGGATACCTGACGCCCGGGCCATTTGTGCAAGACGCTGGATACAGGCTTCAATTTCCTTACCTGCCACCATCATCAAGTCAGCCATCTCGTCTACAATCACAACGATATACGGCAGTTTCTTCGGTTCAAACTCTTCCGTTTCAAACACCGGTTCGCCAGTTTCATCCTCAAACCCGGTCTGCACAGTACGGCTGAACATCTCCCCTTTGGAGAGAGCATCCTCGACGCGCCCGTTATAGCCAGAGATATTCCGCACGCCCATTTTGGACATCTTGCGGTAGCGATCTTCCATCTCTCCGACCACCCACTTCAAGGCCACGACGGCCTTCTTCGGGTCAGTCACAACCGGCGACAGAAGATGTGGAATACCGTCATAGACGCTCAGTTCGAGCATCTTGGGGTCAATCATGATCAAGCGGCATTCATCCGGTGAAAGTTTATAAAGAAGCGACAGGATCATGGTGTTGATCGCAACGGACTTACCGGAACCGGTTGTACCCGCGATCAAAAGGTGGGGCATCTTGGCAAGGTTTGCGACCACCGCACCACCACCAATGTCTTTGCCCAAGGCCAGCGGAAGAGCCTGGTTACCATCACCATAATCCCGGCTGGACAGAATCTCGCGGAAGCTTACCATTTCGCGGTTTTCATTCGGCAGTTCGATACCAATGACTGAACGGCCAGGAACGGTGGAAACCCGTGCAGACAGCGCGGACATAGAGCGCGCAATGTCGTCGGCAAGGCCAATCACGCGGCTGGCCTTGAGACCCGGCGCAGGTTCCAGTTCATACATGGTGACAACGGGACCGGGGCGAACCGAAACGATCTCCCCCTTTACGCCGTAGTCATCAAGCACGGATTCCAACATACGCGCGTTTTCTTCCAACGCTTCATCGCTAAGAACGTGGCGCTGTATGTTTGTTGGGTTGGTCAAAAGGTTCAGGGGCGGAAGCTCAAAGTCACTGCCGCCGTCCTCAAATGCAAGACGCGGCTGTGCTTCTGCTTTCGCTCGGACCGATGGTTCAGGTGCCTTTCTCGCGGGTTTGTCCACAACAACTTTTCGAGGTGGTTCAGCACGCGGCAATTCAACAATCTCCGCTGTGCGCGGTGGCGTCGACACCTCGGGAGACGGTTCAAGGATTTCATCCGAGACCTCTTGCACCTCGCGCGCAAAGGACTGCGGATCCTCAAAGGGCGCCTCTTCCGTGAAGGGGCCATTTTCGTCAGGCACCGGCGGCATCGTTTGGCTACTGGCCGTCAATGGAGGTTCAACGCGGCTTTCAACACTTGGCTGCGGAGAGAAAATCAGCGGCGCCGGCCGTTTGCCGCGCCCTTTGGTCAGTGGCAAGTTCGGATCTTCTTCGGGCGCCATTTTGGCTGAACGACGAATCTGAACAGCCTTCGCGATCTTGGCCGATATCCGTTCCTGCCCCGGTAATTCATCCAATTCGATGTCTGCTGTCTGCTCCACCAGTTCAGGTTCCGGCATTTCCAGCTGTGGCTCTGCGCGGCGCATCAGACCGGGCACACGAGAAAAGAGCCCACCTTTGGTCGGGCTCACCTCTTCGTCTTCTTCATAAGTGTCGTCAACATAGGGCTCGTCGTCCAGAACAGCATCCGCTGCTGCCATTTGGGCAGATTGGATTTCCGCGTTCCGTGCGGCCTGCTGTTCCTTGCGGCGTGCGCTATAGGCCATAGCCGCCTGAACACTGGACGACGCTCCGCGTCCCAGCAAAGTCGCAACCGCTCCGTAAGTTATGATGACCCCAATGATCAGAAAGCGGCCCAGTCTGGAGAGTTCCGAACGGGTAAAGCCAAGCGTAAAGGCCGACAGCACAACCACAAGAACCGCCAGTGCCATGGACAGGAGCTTAACTCCAACAACCGGTGCCAACGGAAGAAGCAAGAGCAGCATCGCAAGGAAAAAATCCCCCAGAAGCCCTCCAAGTCCACTGTTGTGGTTTGCGCTCCAAACTGGCCCGGGCGGCAGTGTGGACACGTAGACAGCCAGCACAATCGGCATCAAAAGAGAAATCAGCAGCCAAGGAATGGCACGTTCTTCACCTCGGTGGAGAAGAAAACGCACTCCCCAGACGACGGGTGTCACAGCAATGGCCCAGGACCCGAAGCCGAGGCCAAGATATAGGATATGCGCAATCGAGGCTCCAAGACTGCCCAACCAGTTCTGTGCTGGCGCATCAGTGGACACATACCAGTTCGGATCATCCGGTGTGTAGGATCCAATCATGGCCGCCACGGCCAAGCCGAAACCAATCAGCAACAAGCCAAAAAGCTCTTTGCCGCGTTTTTCAACCGCTGCCTGCATCTCACTATCTAACAGCGGGTCCCGGCTTCTGGTTTGAAATGCCATGCCTACCTCGGTTCCTCATATACCGACCCTCCTGCTGTATCACAGGTATTACGGGCCTTTGTTGTTTTTGTTGCCCTCCGCACGCTGGTGCCTGTTGCGGACGAAAGGCTCTGTTTTATGCGTAGAGACAGTTGCGCAGTTTGATCAGCGCTTGTTTTGTCTCTTCTGCGGGCGCGACCAGTGCCACACGAATGTATCCTTCGCCAGGGTTGGACCCTTTTTCACCTTGGGCGAAATAAGAACCCGGCATAACGCGAACGCCGGTTTCCTGCCACAGTTTCAGCGCAGCCGCCTCACCATCGGCAACAGGCAGCCACAGGAAGAACCCTGCTTCTGGCGCGCAATAGCCGTCCACTCCGTCAAATACGGCATCCGCAATTCTGTATTTCTCCTGATACAGAGCCCGGTTTTCGATCACATGCGCCTCATCGGCCCAGACACGTGCGGCGGCGGCCTGCAGAGGTTCCGGCATCGGCGCGCCGGCATAAGACCGCAGTTTTTTCACCCGATGAACCGTATCAGGCCCGCCAGCGATAAATCCAGCGCGCAGCCCAGCAAGATTGGAGCGCTTCGAGAGCGAATTGAACAGGGTTACGCGCTCTGGGTCGATGCCTGCCTCTTGTGCGACGGTCAGTGCACCCACCGGCGGAGTATCGCGGTAAATTTCAGAGTAGCATTCGTCGGCGAAGACCCGGAAATCGTATTTCTCAGCCAATGCAAAGAGCGTTTTCCAGTATGCCTCATCTGCCACGGCACCTTGTGGGTTCGCCGGTGAACAGATGTAAGCCGCAACCGTACGGTTCAGAACGTCAGGCGGCAGACTCGCATAGTCCGGCAGGTGACCTGTTGCTAGGGTTGCAGGCACAAAAACAGGCTCTGCACCAATGGACAGGGTTGCAACCATATAGACTTGGTAAAACGGGTTCGGGATCAGAACAACAGGCTTTTCACCGTTCTTTTCCTCAGGACACAGCGCCATTGTTGCGTTGTACAGCCCCTCCCGGGTGCCGTTCAAAGCCATCACCTGCGTTGCTGGGTCCATCGTCACATCATAACGGCGCTGGATCCACCCGCTGATTGCGCCCCGAAGTTCATCCGAGCCTTCGTTTGGCGGATAGCCTTGAAACCCAGCGGCATTTTCAACAATGACGTCAGTCACCCATTTGGGGAAGTCATGTTTGGGCGCGCCAATGGTCATATGCACCACTTCGCCGCCCGGCGTGTGATGGTCCAAAAGTTCCCGCAGACGCGGAAACGCATAGGTCGGCAAGTTGGCAAACCGCTCAGGATTAATCATTTCAAGGCCTCAGGTCCGGGATCATCTCGCCCCGTTTCCCTATAGGTTACAGAGCCAAGAACAAAAAATCCAGCGCCCATGGTTTAGGCACTGGAGATGTGACATTCACGCCAGAGCAGCTTCCACCGCCGCACCAACACGGAGCAGTGCTTCCTCTTCAAAAGGTTTTGCCAAAATCTGCAAACCACAGCTTGGAACGCCGGTTGGTAAGGACAGGCCGCACGACCCCATGAGATTTCCGATCCGAGTGTTGCGCAAGGCCAGCAGATTGGATCTCACATAATAGTTATGGTCGCAGTTCAGCCGTTCAACGTTCGGCGGCATTATGGGGGAGGTCGGCATCAAAACCCCATCAAAGCCAGCAATGGAAGCGTTCCAATTCTGACGCAACTCCCGCAGGCGCACCCAGGCGGCAACATAATCCGCACCTGAAAAACCAGCACCGGAGCGGAACCGTTCCAGTATCTCTGCATACATCAGGTGCGGCGCGGCTTCGATCTTGTCTTTCCAAAGGCCATAAGCCTCGGTGGTGTAAAGAATGGCCGACAGCGAGAGTGCCTCTGCGACATCAGGCGTTTGAAACGGTACAACCGTCGCGCCAGCGTCACGCAAGCGATCTAAAGTAGATGTGTAAGCCGATGCAACTTCAGGCGCGAGATCATCCTGCGCAATGCTCTGCAGATCCGCGAAACGGGCCCCCTTCAGGTCCACGCCGCGCAGATCCGCGACCTTTCCTTCTTCGAGGATACCCAGATAAAGCGCAGCATCTTCCACTGACCGCGCCAGCGGTCCAATGGTGTCAAACGTCAGACACAGCGGCACAACACCGTCGGCTGTAATCCGCGTCGCCGTCGTTTTGAGGCCAACAAGATCGTTCCAGGCCGATGGAATGCGCACGGATCCGCCCGTGTCAGACCCTATTCCGCATACAGAGAGCCCATGTGCAACTGACGCCGCCGCACCGGACGACGACCCTCCGGGCACAGCTTCCGGGTCATTGACACAGGGGGGAGTCTCTTTGACCGGATTGAGCCCAAGACCCGAAAATGCAAGCTCGCTCATTTGTGTTTTACCCAGACACACCGCCCCAAAGGCAGAGGCCCGCTGCAAAACCACCGCATCGGTTTCGGGTATCCGGCCTTTCAACAGATCAGATCCGGCCTCTGTCACATCGCCCGCACTGTCAAAGATGTCTTTCCAACTGATCGGGACACCATCAACAAGAGAACGACGCAAGCCCAGTTTGGCCCGCTTGTCCGCCGCTTCTGCCTCTGCCAGTGCGCGGTCTGCGGTCACCACCGTAAAAATCTTGTCGCGCAGGGGATGCCTGTCGATTGCATCCAGATAAGTTCGGGTCAACGCCAAGGGCGAAATCTCGCCTGCAGCGATACCACGGCTCAGCGCGCCGGCTGTCATTGTGAGCCAGTCGTTCATTTCATTTGCCTTCTCTTTACCCATGGGGTCTTGGATCTTTTTATGGGCGATCCGTCACAAGCGTCACCATGGCTCATGGACAAACCGCTTCACAAGCGCATATTGCAAAGCATGAGCAAGAGAACCGATATCATCATCGTTGGTGGCGGATTAAATGGCCCCGCCTTGGCATTAGCATTGGCCCAAACCGGACATAGCATCACTGTGATTGATGCTTTGCCTCAGGCTGTGCGACAGAATGAGAGCTTTGACGGGCGCGGCTATGCATTGGCTCTCGCCTCTCAGAAGCTGTTGGCGCAAATTGGCATCTGGTCCGAAGTTGCTAGCCATAGTCAGCCGATGAATGAGATCAAAGTAAGTGACGGTGCGCCAGGCCGCACCCCTTCTCCGTTCTTTTTACATTTTGACCATACCGAGATCGAAGAAGGCCCGATGGGCTATATGGTTGAAGATCGCTACCTTCGCAGCGCGTTGATGTCTGCAGTGGAACGCAACCCTGCGATCACACTACGCAACGATTGCAAAGTTGTTGATCAGCACGCCGCAAGAGAGGCGATTTCAGTCACGTTGGACAATGGCGAAACGCTTGTGGCTGACTTGCTTGTCGGAGCGGATGGACGGGCAAGCGGTACCTGCCAACGCGCAGGGATCAAGCGCACGGGGTGGGACTATGGGCAAACGGCATTGGTCTGCGCGCTCGAACATGACCTGCCTCACAACGGGATTGCTCACCAACATTTCATGCCATCCGGGCCGTTGGCCATACTTCCGCTTCCCGGACATCAGTCATCTATCGTCTGGAGCGAAAGAACCACGCGGGCCTTGGAAATTCACGCGATGGATGATGCAGGATTTCTAAATGCGCTGCGCCCAAGCTTCGGCGATTTTCTTGGAGAGATCCGACTGGTCGGACAGCGCTTCAAATACCCGCTGAACCTTACTATCGCGAACAGCTTTATTGCGCCCCGTGTTGCGCTGATTGGTGATGCGGCTCATGGTATGCACCCGATTGCCGGGCAAGGCTTGAATGCCGGATTGCGAGACGTCGGCGCCCTTGCGGAGGTTCTCACAGAAGCAAAACGTCGAGGCGAAGACATCGCAAGCCCCTTGGTTCTGGAACGTTACCAACAATGGCGCCGCTTTGACACGGCAACTTTGGCTTCAGCAACCGACGTATTTAACAAGCTGTTCTCCAACGACAACCCACTGCTGCGACTGGGGCGCGACATCGGGATGGGTCTGGTAAATTCAATGCCAGCGTTGCGGCGTGGCTTCATGCGCGAAGCGGCCGGCCTCACCGGCGATCTCCCCCGATTACTGCAGGGCAAACCAATCTGATCGGATCTGGCGAAAAAACTGCGCGCCCTAGTCGAGCGCGCGCGCCTCATCCACCAACATCACCGGTATGCCATTGCGGATCGGAAACGCCAGGCCTGCTGACTTGGACACCAATTCCTGTGCCTCTGCATCATACTCCAGCAAGCCCTG
Source organism: Epibacterium sp. ABZ3_068 (assembly GCF_056159265.1). Taxonomy (NCBI): domain Bacteria; kingdom Pseudomonadati; phylum Pseudomonadota; class Alphaproteobacteria; order Rhodobacterales; family Roseobacteraceae; genus Epibacterium; species Epibacterium sp. ABZ3_068. The sequence goes on along the minus strand of NZ_JBSWUV010000001.1, from coordinate 1,373,842 downwards.
TGTTTGCGGGCAGACAAGAACTTCAAGCATACGGCGATCAAATGCGGGGGTGAATTGCTCAGTCATTGCAGCATCTCTTCCTGGGAACCGCCGCGCAGGGCGAATTCGATCAAAGTGGTCAAGGTTTCGCGCCTTGTGGCAAGGCAAGGCGCCTCAAGCAAGGCCTGTTTATCCTCTCGGTCGAACTCCAGCATCATTGATAATGAATTTATCAAGAGCTCTTCGTCCGCATCCTTCAACGCATCCCAGTCGGCTGAAAGGTCTCGGAAGGAAAAAAAACGTTCCAACAATTGTAAAAAATTGCCGCGATCGAACCGCTCATCGGTTTCGCATCGGCCCAGATCGCGCTCAAACCCGTCCCAAATCACCTCACATCGGCGGTATGGGGTAAACCCATTCACCTCTGCCGCGATCCGGAACCGCGACACACCCGACAGGGTGATCATATACCGCCCGTCTTCGGTTTCAGAAAACTGCGTAACACGTCCCGCGCACCCGATGGAATGAAGAGCTTCCTCTTTATTCCGATTGGAACAGGGCTGCACCATGCCGATCAAACGTCCGCTGGTTTTGAGCGTATCCTCCAACATTTGCAGGTATCGCGGTTCAAATATGTGCAGTGGCAACCGAGCCCGAGGCAGCAGGAGCGCACCGGGCAGCGGGAAAATAGCAAGTGTCTCTGGCAGGTCAGCAGCCTTAATCATGATGCTAACAACAGTAGCGCGCCATCCGCGTTAGGCAAATATCAACGAGCTCAATTTGCGCCGACCGTTCAAAACAACCGGATCATTGGGTTTAAGCGCGTCAAAAATTGTAAACAACTGCGTCTTTGCCGCGCCATCATTCCATTCTCGATCGCGCCTAAACAACTCCAACAACTCACGAACAGCACCCTCCGCGTCTCCTGCAGCGTGCATCGCCTGTGCCAGGTCGAAACGTGCCTGATGGTTTGACGGATCAGCATCGACGGCTGCCTGCAACTCATCCAGCGGACCAGAATTTGCGGCCTGGCGTGCCAGCTCGATTTGCGCCCGTACCGCTTCGATCTCCGCAGCCTCCGCGATTTCAGCAGGAGCCCCATTCAGGACAGCTTCTGCCTGATCAATGTCTTCCAAAGCAATGTGCGCGCGGGCCAGACCGGCATATGCGGCCGCGGATTTGTCATCTTCACCTATGATGGCTGCAAAGGTTTGCGCGGCATCTTCCGCTGCGCCCTCTTCCAACATCTGCTCAGCAGCTTCAAGCGCATCTGCCAAACCACCGTCGGCAGAGCCGCCTGCGGATTCGGCCAGGCGTTTCACAAAAGCTTCGATCTCAGACTGCGGAACCGCACCTTGGAACATATCCACCGGACGCCCCTGATAGAAAGCGACAACCGTTGGAATCGACTGCAACGGCAAACCTTGCTGCGCCAACATGGCAGCCAGCTGCTGGTTTTCGTCGACGTTGATCTTGGCCATGGTGACCGAGCCATTTGCCTTGGTCACAGCTGCTTCAAGCATCGGGCCAAGCGTCTTGCACGGACCGCACCACGGGGCCCAGAAGTCAACAATAGCGGGGGTGGTCATGGAGGCATCGACCACATCCTGCATGAACGTGGCTTCGCTCACGTCTTTGATCAGATCAGCGGCGGGGGCGGTACTGCCAAGAATATCCATCTCTGTATGTTCTCCATTTCGAACTTGCTCCCTATATGAAAGGAGACGCGACAGAAACCAAGGGGGAGTTTCCCTATGCCGGCAACTTGGTCGAAAATACTGCGTGCCAGCGCGCGGAGCATGTCGATGGACGAAGACACGTGGCAGCGCCATGCCAATCCGCTTAGCGTCTACAGTCGGCTGTCGATCCTTCCGCTGATGACATTGGCGGTCGTTTCACACGTCTGGCTCGGCTGGTGGGCGCTGGTTGCAGTGGGAATGGTCGTGTTCTGGACCTGGTGGAACCCACGTGCTTTCGAAAGACCTGTGTCCACAGAAGGCTGGGCATCCCATGGCACGTTTGGAGAACGGGTGCTGCTGAACCAAACAAATGTGCCAATACCAGATCACCATATGGCATGGGCCAAGGTCCTTGCCGCGGTCTCCGGACTTGGCTTGATTCCCTGGATCTACGGCCTGTGGCAAATGGACTGGGGGTTCATCCTGTTTGGACTGACGCTATCCATGGGCGCAAAGCTCTGGTTTGTCGACCGAATGGTCTGGCTCTATCAGGATATGAAATCAACTTCGTCCACTTACGCGGATTGGGATCGCTGAGACGCCGCGCGCATGCGCGGCGCTTGGCCCAACGGGCGTGGGCAATCTTTGATTGTCTCACAACGGGCGGGAGCGCACCGCCTTTCGTCAGCGCTTGGGTCAAAGATCAAAAGTTGCAAAGACCGGTGCATGATCGCTGGGTTTCTCCCAACCACGCGCGTCCCGCAGCACTCGACTGGAATGGCCGGCGCTTGCAATGTCCTTTGTCGCCCACACGTGATCCAGCCGACGACCCTTGTCCGCCGCATCCCAATCGCGCGCCCGATAGCTCCACCAGGAGTAAAGCCGACCATCCGGAATATCATTCCGCGTAACGTCTACCCAATTCCCGGAATCCTGAACTTCAGCGAAGTGCTCCACCTCAATTGGCGTGTGGCTAACCACTTTCAAAAGTTTTTTGTGATCCCAGACATCATCTTCACGCGGCGCGATATTCAAATCGCCAACCAGAATAGACTTTTGGGGCGCGCTATTATGGAACCAGTCCCGCATCTCAGTCAGGTAGTCGAGCTTCTGGCCAAATTTCTCATTCTGCTCCCGATCAGGCACATCTCCGCCGGCAGGAACATAGAAATTGTGGATGACCACACCATTTTCCAACTCACCTGCGATATGGCGCGCATGCCCAAGAGACGCAAAATCCTCGCTCCCTGCTTCCTTGATCGGTAAGCGGGACAGAATGGCAACGCCATTATACCCCTTCTGCCCTCGTGCCACCATGTGACCATATCCCAACGCGGCAAAATCCTCGAGCGGGATTTTTTCGACGGGCGATTTGGTTTCCTGAAGACACAGGACATCCGGTCCTTCTTCCTGCAATAGCTTCTGCACAATCGGAGAGCGCAGTCGGACCGAGTTAATATTCCAGGTGGCCAGCGTAAAACCCATGACAGTTCCAATTCTAAAGAACAAATTTGCGCGCGATACTGCCCGCAGTTTGCCTCACGCGCCAGCCAAAGTCGCACGTGAGATCTACTTAAATGATTACTACCAGAAAACCGGCCGGGGCATGCCCGGCCCAATAGTCAAAAGAGGTTAGACAAATACCCCGCCTTCGCGAATGGCACCCATCATTACGAAACCAGTCGATACCCGCCGGATTCAGTCACCAGAAGACGCGCATTGGACGGGTCCGGCTCGATTTTCTGGCGCAGGCGATAGATATGGGTTTCCAACGTATGGGTGGTTACACCGGCATTGTATCCCCAGACTTCGTGCAAAAGCACATCGCGCGGAACAACGCCATCGGTGGAACGATACAGAAACTTGAGGATATTTGTCTCTTTCTCCGTCAGACGGATCTTGCGGTCATCTTCAGTGACCAAGAGCTTCATTGCAGGTTTGAACGTATATGGACCCAGTGCAAAAACGGCGTCCTCTGATTGTTCATGCTGACGCAATTGTGCGCGGATACGCGCCAGGAGAACCGGGAACTTGAACGGTTTGGTCACGTAATCGTTGGCACCCGCGTCCAGACCCAGAATTGTATCTGCGTCACTGTCGTGGCCGGTCAGCATCAGAACGGGTGCCTTTACACCTTGCTTGCGCATCAGGCGACAAAGCTCGCGGCCATCGGTATCAGGCAACCCCACATCCAGAATTATCAGGTCATACAAAGCCTCTTTGACCCGTTCCATAGCCGACTGACCTGAATCCGCATCGAAAACATCAAAGTCCTCGGTCATGATCAGCTGTTCGCTGAGTGCTTCGCGCAGGTCCTCATCATCATCGACCAGCAGGATTTTCTTAAGTTGTGCCATAGGCGAACCTCCTTTTTGTTCACACATGCGCAGCCAGCCCGTGATCGGCAAGCCTTCTGTCACCTCTCTCACGTCGACGTGTCCAAGGGTTGGTAAATATTTCACTTTCCTTGCAATTCATCGTAAGCACAATCAGCTAAGGTTTCACTATTTGAGTACGGAGTAAGCGAATGAGCTTAAGGCCATCCTTGATCGAACTGTTGGCGCGCGCCCGAGTCGATCTGCGCATGGGGCTGCCAGTCGTGGTGAAACAAGGTGCGTGGACTTCGCTGGCCTTTGCGGTCGAAACCCTTTCCGAAGACCGACTGCGCAACATGCGCGAGCTGGGAGAGGTTTCTCTTGCGCTTACAGCACGACGCGCAGAAACTCTCAAAGCACGCGTTTATGATAATAATATTTGCCGCGTGTCAGTACCTAAGACCGCAGAATTGTCTTGGTTTCAATCGCTTGCGGATCCCGCGGACGACCTGAACTCCCCGCTCAAGGGCCCACTTGAAAGCATTCGCACCGGGGATGCATCTCTAGCCCGTCTTGCAATTGCCCTTGCGAAGTCCGCCCGCTTGTTGCCTGCTGCCGTTCTTGTTGATGTTGAAAACGGGGCCAGTTTTGCAAGTCGGCATGGCCTGACATTACTTGACCATGACCAAGCCATTCCCCTTCTGGATCAAAGCTCTCCGCTTCACCCCGTTGCGGCAGCCCGCCTGCCGATCGAGGCCGCCGAATGCGGTCGATTGCATATTTTCCGCCCGGAAGATGGCAATGAGGAGCATTATGCAATCGAGATCGGGCGACCTGATCGCTCAGCCCCTGTGCTCGCCCGATTGCATTCTGCGTGCTACACTGGTGATGTTCTTGGCTCACTCAAATGCGATTGCGGACCGCAGTTGCGTGGAGCCTTGGCGCAAATGGGTGAAAATGGCGCCGGCGTTCTCCTGTACCTCAATCAGGAAGGCCGTGGAATTGGCCTAGCGAACAAGATGCGCGCATACTCCTTACAGGATCAAGGGTTTGATACCGTAGAAGCCAACCACCGTCTTGGCTTCGAAGATGACGAGCGCGACTTTAGGTTGGGAGCCTCCATTCTAAAGGAGCTAGGGTTCTCCTCTGTTCGCCTTCTCACAAACAACCCAAAGAAGATCATGATGATGGAGAGCACAGGCATCAAAGTGGCCGAACGCGTGCCCCTGATGGTTGGTGAAAACCCGTTTAACACGCAATACCTCGCCACCAAGGCTCGTAAATCGGGACATATGTTGTGACACCGAACGACCTTGTTCTGACACCCAAGGGGATCCGTTTTCGCGGCCGCCGGTTTCCCTGTTCAATTGGGAAAGGCGGTTTAACAAGCAACAAAAGGGAGGGAGACGGGGCGACGCCGGTAGGGACGCACCGGCTGGTCGGCATGCTATATCGTGCTGATAAAATTGAAAAACCGACATTGTGGGCAGAGCCCATCGGCCCCTCGGACCTTTGGTCCGATGATGTGCGGGACGGTTGCTACAACCAACTTGTTCGCAGACCTTACCCCTTTAGCCATGAACGCCTGCGCAGAGCAGATTCGCTTTATGATTTGATCCTGCTTACGGACTGGAATTGGCCAATCGCTGCGCCCGGACGCGGATCTGCGATTTTCATTCACCAGTGGCGGCGCCCAGGTTACGCAACTGAAGGCTGTGTTGCGTTTTCCAGATCTGACCTTCTCTGGATCGCAAAGAGGGTTCAGCCAAAGACGCATTTAATCATTCGGCCTGCTTAACTCGCTCGCCAAAAATTGCTGAACCAACGCGAATATGGGTCGCACCCAAGGCAATTGCCTTCTCAAAGTCACCGCTCATTCCCATCGACAGGCCAGACAATCCGTTCCGCGCGGCGATTTTTGCCAACAGAGCAAAGTGCAAACTGGCCTCCTCTTCCACTGGCGGAATACACATGAGCCCCTTGATGGGCAGGTCCAATGCACGGCAACTTTCCACAAATGCATCAGCTTCCCCAGGGAGAATGCCAGCCTTTTGTTCTTCTTCCCCGGTGTTCACCTGAACAAAGAGATCGGGACAGTCCCCTATTTCTTGCGCCAATCGCGCAATGGTTTTTGCCAGTTTTGGGCGGTCAACGGAATGGATCGTATCGAACAACTCCATAGCCTGCCGAGCCTTGTTCGTCTGCAGCGGTCCGATCAAATGCAGATCTAAGCCGTTATAAATATTCGAAAAATCGGGCCATTTTCCAGCGGCCTCCTGGACACGATTTTCGCCAAAACACCTGTGTCCCTCTTCAAGGACTGCCTGAACACGATCATTCGGCTGCACCTTGGAAACCGCGATCAGCGTCACAGAACCGGGCGGACGACCGGATGCAATTTCAGCGTCACAAATGCGGGTTTTGATTTCTTCAAGCGACATTGTCTTTCCCATCTTTGGCCAATGGAAGACAAACACGGTTTTCGACAAAAAGAAAAGGGCGAGCTCAAATGAACCCGCCCCAATTCGTGCATGTTGTTACGCCGACTTAGAAGTCGAAGCGAACACCCATATCCGCAACGGTGTCGCCGGAAGAGTTTTGTGCAACACCACCGCGCAGCGAAACGCCGCCGCCCAGGCTATGACGGAAGCCGATACCATATGCTTCGTCGCCGCCATCGGTGTCTGCGATGCCACCGCCCGCGATCAGGCCACGGATAGAGGTCGCGCTTGAGATGTCGTAAGATGCGGAGATCGAGTAAGCAACGTCGTCGAGTGCGTCAGAGTCGGCTACCAGTACGTTGTACGAAACTGCGCCGACTTCACCGGACAGGTTTGCAACCCAATAATCGGTTTCATCCGCGTCGTCACGCTCACCATATGCCGCGCCGAAGACAACCGCACCAAAGTCATAGCTGGCACCGATTTGATAGTACGAGTTATCCGGCTGCACGCCCAGAGTATCTGGATCGGCTGGATCATCCTCTACTCCATCAGTGTCATTATCTTCTGTATAGGACGCAGCAACGGTGAAATCACCAACGCTGTAACGAACTTTAACGGTTTGCTGACGGATATCGCCCTCACCAAAGCCGTTCGCGTCGATTGCGTCACCGATGGTGTTTTCAGCTTCGATCAGATCAGTCAGGCCGATACCATGGCCAAAGTAATCTACTACATCACCGGAGTCGATAACGTCAGAAACATGGCCAACGTCCAAGCGGAAGCCGCCTACGGACACTGCAAAACCAGCTGCGCCCGGACCGCGACCAGTTGCGCCGCCAGCGTCGTCATCGTTTGTTTCCAGCTGGAAGCGGCCTTCAAATTTAACACCAGCGTCGGTTGTGGTGTTTGCTCCGATGTTCAAACGGAAGCGCTGCTCCAGGCGAGTCTCTTTGTCCGTGCCGGTCGCGCCTTCGTCATATACGAGACCAAAACGGCCGTAACCGCCAAAAGTAATTTCAGCTTCAGCTGCGGCCATACCTGCGGTTGCGATCAGCGCGGAGGTCGCGAAGAGAATCTTTTTCATGATTTTCCCTCGGGTTTAGATTTCCTGCTCAAACCCGTACGGGATGCACGACTTTGAGTACGCATTCCGTTTCGCCTTTTTCAGACGACGTGCGCAAGGATGGCCTTTTCCGACCACATCCATTCCCAATAACATGATGCACCGCTGCAACAGTAAGATTGCAGCCAAGAAATCCCGACCACATGCAATCTCACTTATTTTTACACTGTCTGGCTCACCACCTTACAGCGTCAAAACACCCACTGAACAAACACGTTTAAGATCCAGCAAGATGCCGCGATGTCTTTCACTTTTACCTAACTGTGAAAATTAGATTTCATTAACGAAATCACGTAGGCATTTTCACATGTACAACTTGTCACCAAACAAGGCTGATCACATTATTTTGATGTAAACAACCATATGTGACTTAGGTTACACATGAAGATCGAAGCAATCAATACCTAAGTTCACAAACACGTCAGAAAAAATACAAGAGGCTCCCGAAGGAGCCTCAAGCATTAGATATAATGTAAGCTTGACTTAGAAGTCGAAGCGAACACCCAAGTCTGCCAGGGTGTCGCCGTCGGTCTCTTGACCAACACCGCCACGCAGAGACACACCGCCACCCAAGCTGTGCTTGAAGCCGATGCCATAAACTTCGTCCAGCGAATCTACACCGCTGTCAGCGATAACAGCTGTCAGTGTGGTTGCAGAGGAAACGTCGTATGCAACAGACAGACCATATGCGATCTCGTCAACCGCGCTGTCCTCACCTACGGTCAAGTTGTACGCCAGCTGACCGAATTCTCCAGACACACCAATGATCCAGTAATCTTGATCTTCGAAGGTACCCGCTACAGCAACATCGGAGTCACGATCGCCATATACGATACCAGCCTGCACCGCACCGAAGTCATAACCAAAACCGATCTGATAGTATGAGTAGCCATCAGCAACGGCTACGGTTTCATTTTCCTCAGTGTAGGAGAACGCTGCTGTGAAATCACCAACAGTGTAGCGTGCTTTAACAGTGTTACGATCAATAGCTTCGTTGCCGAAACCGTTTGCGTCATGAGTAAACGCATCGGATTGTTCAACAAACGCGGTCAGGCCAACGCCGTGACCGAAGTGGTCAACAACATCACCGGAGTCCAGAACGTCAGATGTGTTACCCGCGTCCAGACGGAAGCCGCCATAAGATACCCAGAAACCGGCTGCGCCCGGACCTTCACCGGATGCACCACCGGAGGAGCCTTCACCGGTTTGCAGACGAATACGGCCACCGACTTCAACGCCAGCATCAGTTTCTGCAGTTGCGGTGATGTTGAAACGGAAGCGCTGCTCCAGACGAGTTTCTTTTTCACCTGCGGTTGTGTCCGCACCTTCATCATAGAACAGACCAAAACGGCCGTAACCGCCAAAACTTACATCTGCTTCAGCTGCTGCAACGCCAGCGGTGGCGATCAGCGCGGTCGAAGCGAAGAGAATCTTTTTCATGATTTTCCCTCGGGTTTAGATTTCCAATCCCAAACAGCACATGCCGCGCTTGTCTGAGTACGGATTTCGTATCGCAGTTTCACGAATTCCGCACAACTCTGTGAATTTGGATTCACTTTCGATCCACATGATTTGATGCAAGGATGTCACAGTTGTTACCGCCAGAACCCGGGTTTTGTTACAGAAAAATCCCACGAAACTTATCCGAGGCGCGCTGATCATTATGAACGGAAATTTAGATAATGCGATCAGGGCACTATATGTATGATGGCCACATGGCCTCGCAAAGAGTCCCCGGATAGCACGTGGAACTGGCTGGGAAGCGCGCCCGATACGTCTACGCCCGTTAAACAGACTGCCCCCACAGCTGAAGTGCACACCCTTAGCCACATTACAGTAGGCTTGCAGTAATCGGTTCAGACCATCGTGCAGCCCCTCCCCCCCCCCCTTACACCCAATACAGCCGCGTAGAATCACGCATACAGGCAGGCCGCGGAGGGCAACACTAAGAGAAAGGGCTTGTTGGACCTCTAAGTGTTGTCTAGGACTATCCGAGACCGAAATAGACGAACGGAAGCTGTCGAAATGCGTTGGTTCTTGAATGTTGCTGTGATCGCGGCTCTGACCGTAACTGCAAGCTGCGGCGTTTTTGGGCGCGGCAATGACCGCAAAACACCGGTTGAAAACACAGATCGCTTCTTGGACTCAGACCGCGCGGCCGAAGAAGGTCTTCCGGGATCAAACCGCACCACGATTTTTGACGCCTTTGGCCCAACCAAAACGGAACAGACAGTGCAGGTGAACCGTTACCTGTGGGCTGCGTCCCTGGATGTTCTGGAGTTTTTGCCTGTTCAGTCCGTGGATCCTTTTACAGGCGTCATTATAACAAACTATGGAACACCTCCGGGTGGCGGGCAATCTTATCGCGCGACGGTTCATATAAAAGACCCTGCACTGGACGCGCGCTCGCTGAATGTTTCCCTTCAAACGCGCAATGGACGCGCGGTAAGTGATTCCACGGCACGCGCAGTCGAAGACGCAATTCTGTCACGCGCACGACAGCTGCGGATTGCTGATAAGAAGCTTTGAATTCCTGCAGACAATGGTCAGCACTGGAATCACCTGAAGAACACACGTATTACAGCGCCGGGTCATGCACCCGGCGTTTTCATGCAAAGGACCGCTCAAGATGTCGCGTTACGAAGCCTCGCAAATTGAAGCGAAATGGCAGGAGGCCTGGGAAGCAGCCTCAACATTCAAAGCCAAGCGCACGGCAGATAAGCCGAAGTACTACGTGTTGGAGATGTTCCCCTACCCATCGGGCAAGCTGCATATGGGGCACGTGCGCAATTACACCATGGGCGATGTAATCGCACGTTATAAGCTGTCGACCGGTCACAACGTGCTTCATCCGATGGGGTTTGATGCATTTGGCATGCCCGCCGAAAACGCGGCGATGGCAATTGGCGGTCATCCGAAAGAGTGGACATACAATAACATCGACACGATGGTCGAGCAGATGAAGCCGCTGGGTCTGTCGCTCGACTGGTCGCGCATGTTTGCTACTTGTGACCCTGAATACTACGGCCAGCAGCAGGCACTTTTCCTCGACTTCCTGGAAAAAGGGCTGGTTTATCGCAAGAACGCCGTTGTGAACTGGGATCCAGTCGACATGACCGTTCTGGCGAATGAACAGGTCGAAAACGGTCGCGGCTGGCGCTCGGGCGCATTGGTGGAACGGCGCGAGCTGACCCAATGGTTCTTTAAGATCTCAGATTACTCCGAAGAGCTGCTGTCGGCGTTGGACAATCTGGAGAACTGGCCTGCCAAGGTGCGCCTGATGCAGGAAAACTGGATCGGCAAGTCGCGCGGCCTGCAGTTTGGATTTGAGCGCCTGGATGGTGGTGAACCGATCACTGTATATACGACCCGCCCTGACACATTGATGGGGGCTTCGTTTGTTGGGATTTCGCCAGATCATCCGATTGCCAAGCAGCTGGAAGCCGAATCGGAAGAGGTCGCAGCCTTTGTTGCGGAATGCCGCAAAGGGGGCACCACCGAAGAAGCCATTGAAACCGGCGAAAAGCTGGGGATGGATACAGGTATCCGAGTGCGTCACCCGCTGGCCCCCAATTGGGAGCTGCCGGTCTGGATCGCCAACTTTATCCTGATGGACTACGGCACGGGCGCGATCTTTGCCTGCCCGGCGCATGATCAGCGTGACTTTGAATTTGCCAGCAAATACGACCTGCCGATCATCCCGGTGTTTGAAGACCCCGCAGGCGCAGATGAGCTGACAGAGGCCTATGTGCCGACTAAGGCGGAGAAGGTTCGATACGTCAAAGGCTTTGCAGGTGATACAGAGCAAACCGGTGATGCAGGCGTCAATGCTGCTGTCGACAAGGCCGAGGCTGAAGGCTGGGGTGAAGGTGTCACCAAATACCGCCTGCGCGATTGGGGCCTGTCGCGCCAGCGCTACTGGGGTTGCCCGATTCCGGTTGTGCATTGTGACAACTGCGGCGTGGTACCCGAGAAGAAAGAAAACCTGCCGATCCAGCTGCCGGACGATGTGTCGTTCGACAAGCCCGGCAACCCTTTGGACCGTCACCCGACCTGGCGCGATTGCACCTGCCCCAACTGCGGCAAACCGGCGAAACGCGAAACAGACACGATGGACACATTTGTCGATTCGTCTTGGTATTTTGCCCGTTTCACTGCGCCCCACGCCGAAACCCCAACCGATATGGCCGAAGCCGAATATTGGATGAATGTGGACCAGTACATCGGCGGGATTGAGCACGCGATTCTGCACCTGCTTTATTCGCGCTTCTTTGCCCGCGCGATGCAGATCTGCGGCCACCTGCCTGAAAAATCAATTGAACCGTTTGATGCCCTGTTCACCCAAGGCATGGTGACTCACGCGATCTATGAAAACGCCGAGCGCAAGGATGAGAACGGCCGCACCATCTATCACTACCCCTCCGAGGTTGAAGAGCGTGACGGCGGCACCTTTGTCAAAGAGACCGGCGAGAAGATCAAAGTGATCCCTTCGGCCAAGATGTCCAAGTCAAAGAACAACGTGGTCGATCCGCTGGCGATCATCTCAGCCTATGGTGCGGATACGGCGCGCTGGTTTGTTCTGTCCGATTCTCCCCCGGAACGGGACGTTGAATGGACTGCGTCGGGCGCAGAAGCTGCCCATAAACACCTGAACCGTGTCTGGAACCTCTGCGACAAGATCGCCCAAATGGACCCCGATGCAAAAGGCCAAGGTGATGATGATCTGCTGCGCGAAATGCACAAAGCCATCCGCGACGTGACGCTGGGCATCGATTCCTTTGGTTTCAATGCATCCATCGCCAAACTTTATGGCTTTACCAACACGTTGGCGAAATCCAAAGCCGGTGCGGCGGCGCAGAAACAGGCCATCATGACATTGGCGCAGCTGATGTCGCCGATGACGCCCCACTTGGCCGAAGACATTTGGGCCCATCAAGGTGGCGAAGGTCTGATCGCAACCGCGCCATGGCCAGTCGCCGATGAGGCAATGCTGGTCGAAAACACCGTGACCATGCCGATCCAGATCAACGGCAAACGCCGGGCGGAAATTGAGGTGGCAAAAGATCTCGACAAATCCGAGGTTGAAAAACTCGCCCTTGCCCACGAAGCTGTGCAAAAGGCACTTGAGGGCAAAGCGCCGAAAAAAGTGATCGTGGTTCCAGGTCGTATCGTCAATGTCGTGGCTTAAACGCAGAACTTTAATGCTGGCTTCGCTGGCCCTCGTGATAGGGGCTGCGGGCTGCGGTTTTACGCCGGTTCACGCACCAGGCGGCACCGGGGCCGCGCTTTATGGTAATGTTCTTGTGCAGGCCCCAGAAGATGTTCCATCCAACAGTGATGTGGCGGCATATTTTCTGGTGAACGCGCTTGAACAGGAGCTTGGGCGCGGTGAAGGCGGGATCTACGCGCTAGATCTTCGCCTCAATCAATCTGTCGAAGGCCAAGCGATCACCGCCGACAATGAGATCACTCGCTATTCGGTCCAAGGCACCGCCAATTATGCGCTGCGCCGCCTGTCAGATGGCATGGTTGTGGCCAGTGGAGATGTGAACAATTTCACAGGCTATTCCGCAACCGGCTCGACTGTGGATACATTGGCCAGTGAACGTGACGCCGAAGAGAGGTTGATGGAAATTCTGGCCAATCAGATCGTAACACGTCTCTATACTACGGCTGACCTTGCAGCAGCCGGTTCTGAATGAAGCTCAACACGCGTGAGGCCGAAGGGTATTTTGCCCGACCCGACGCCGATAAGACCGGTATCCTGATCTATGGCGGGGACGCCATGCGCGTGGCTTTGAAACGCCAACAGCTCTTGGCCGCTTTGCTTGGTCCAGCCGCCGAAGAAGAGATGCGCCTCACTCGCCTTTCCGGGGCTGACTTGCGCAAAGATCCTGCTCAGGTTCTGGACGCGATCAAGGCGGTTGGGTTCTTTCCCGGCCAGCGGGCGGTTTTTGTCGACGGTGCAAATGATTCTGCATCTCCTGCCATTCTATCTGCGCTGGAAGACTGGGAACCGGGTGACGCGCAAATCGTCATTACAGCGGGTCAGCTGAAGGCATCATCGAAACTGCGCAAGGCATTTGAAGGGCACCGCAACGCCTATGCCGTAGGGATTTACGACGATCCCCCTTCACGCAGCGAGATCGAGCGCCTGCTTGGCGAAAGCGGAATTCGGGATGTCCCCGGCGACAGCATGTCCGCACTGGTTGATATAGCAAATGACATTGGCCCCGGCGATTTTGCCCGAATGGTCGAAAAGCTCTCGCTCTATAAGCATCAGGACAGCGCCCCGCTGAGCATTGACGACATCGATGCCGTTGCGCCACAATCAACCGAAGCCGCTCTGGATGATCTTCTGAACATCGTCGCAGAAGGCCGCATTCAGGAAATCGGCCCGGTGCTCGGTCGGCTGCAGGCCCAAGGAACACAGGCAGTTGGGCTTTGTATCGGCGCAACTCGCCACTTTCGCAGGCTCTATACGGTGGCATCGGACCCTGGTGGCCCGGCCCAAGGCATAGGCCGTCTGCGCCCGCCACTTTATGGAAAACGGCGCGACATTGTTCTGCGTCAGGCCCAGGGATGGGGCGCAAACAGGCTTGAGACCGCGCTAACGGTTCTCACAGATACCGACCTTCAGCTTCGGTCAGCTGGCCAAACCGCACCTGCTTTGGCGTTGGTTGAACGCGCGCTTATTCGCCTCGCAATGCTCAGCCGTTCAAGGTAGCGCTGCAACCGTCTTGAAAACCTGAAATGCTTTCCCATTTGGGATTGGAGATCACGAAGGAGACGGAAATGTACACAGTATTCGGTAACCCGCGAACCCGCACAATCAGAGTATTGTGGGCCTTGGAAGAGCTTGGGTTAGACTATGAATTAGAGCCCTTTTTGCCGGCATCCGATGAAATGAAGAACATCGTTCCCTCAGGCAAAGTTCCGGCCTTGAAAGACAACGACCTCCTGCTGAGTGATTCCAGCGCGATCCTGCATTATTTGGCAGACAAACACGGAGGGTTACTGGCATCTGCTGGAACTCCGGAACGCGCCCTGCAAGACGCAATGACATTTCGTCTCCTGGACGAGTTGGATGCCGTTGTGTGGACCGTTGCCCGCCATACCTTTGTCCTGCCAGAAGAGCAACGCGTTCCCGACGTCAGACAAAGCCTGGCCTGGGAGCTGAACCGAAACCTTGACCGGCTGGCTGATGAGGTAACCGGACCTTATCTGGTCGGCAACAGCTTTTCCGTCCCGGATATTATTTTTGCGAATTGTATTGGTTGGGCCCAAAGAGCTGAAATCGAAGTGGCCAATCCCAGAATTTTGGACTTGGCCCAAGGATTGCGGGAACGCCCTGCGTTTCAGAGATTGCTGGCTTTGCTCAAATAACGCGCAGCGGCCTGCCCGGCCCAACGTCCGGTGGCGAAACATCCTGTAAGCAAGTAGCCACCGGTTGGAGCCTCCCAATCAAGCATTTCACCGGCACAAAAAACTCCCGGTCGCCGGAGCAACATCAAATCGTGATCCAGTGCGGCCTGACACACTCCTCCAGCAGTAGAAATTGCCTCATCCATCGGCCGAAGCGACACATTGCGAATGGATAGGTTTTTGACCATTTCCACCCAGGCAGATCTCTGCGGTGAACGGTTCTCAACCATCTCATTCACAAGGGCGACTTTGACGGCGGGTAAACGCAGTGTATTTTTCAACCAATGCGAAAACCGCGCCTTTTTGGTATCTTTGGGCAGGCTGGCAATAATGGCATCACGGGTACGGTCCGGAACCAAATCAACAACCAACTGCGCCCCGTTTCTGAGGGCTGGTGTCAAACTGTAAAGGCCACCACCTTCGAGCCCACGCCCAGACAGAATCGCTTCGCCGCGACTGCTAATACCGCCGGCCTCCCACCGCACCGACTTTAGGGCTGACCCGAAATGCGGTTCCATAAAACGGCTCCACGGGATGGATAGGGCCGCATTTGTCGGCGCAAAAGGAGCGATCTCAACATCTTGCTTTTGCAAAATCTGCGCCCAATGGCCATCGGATCCGAGACGCGCCCAACTGGCCCCTCCAAGCGCAAGCACAGTGGCATCAGCCGAAATCTGGACGTCACCATCCTGGGTTTGAAAAACCAGATTTTTTCCATCCCAGCCCGTCCAACGATGACGAACGCGTCTTTCGACTCCCAAATCATCAAGCCGGGACAACCACGCCCGCAAAAGCGGTGACCCTTTCATTGCTTTCGGAAAAACCCGCCCCGTTGAACCTGTAAAAACATCCTGCCCAAGTTCAATGGCCCAACGTTGCACCCAAGCTGAATCACACTCGCGCAGCATAGGTTCAAGCCATTGCTGAGCCTTACCATAGTGACAGATCAGCTTCGAAAATGGCTCGTCTTTAGTCAGATTTAAGCCCGACTTACCTGCCATCAAGAATTTGCGCGCCACTGAGGGCTTGGCCTCCACGACCAGAACACGATGAGCCTTCCGCGCAATCTCTTCTGCAGCCATCAAGCCGGCAGGTCCTGCACCAATTACGACTGCATCCCAATGTTCTCCCATGCGCCCCTCTTGTCACTGCAGCCTGTCCCCGCCTCTATAACAAGATCAAGAGTTTTACGAGACCCGGTATGGACGACCCGATTTGCCCCCTTTGTGAGAGACCGATACCGCCAGGCGTCCCACAAAGCCTGCATCACCTGATCCCAAAACTCAAAGGTGGCAAGGGTGGTCCCGTCGTGCTCCTCCACGATATCTGCCACCGCGAGGTTCACGCGACCCTGACAGAGGCTGAGCTTGCCAGGAGCTATGCCACCATTGACGCGCTACGCGCGCACCCTCGGCTTGCGAAGTTCCTGGCATGGGTTGCAAATCGACCTCCTGAGTTTCGTTCTCGGGTTCCAGGAAAACGACGAATACGTTAGTTGCAGCTGCTGATAATTTTCCGCGCTAGCTCAGCGGGTGCTTGAACAGAGTGGCTCATCAGGTCTTTGGCCGTTGATAAGAGTGCATCGGCGGGAACGATCCGATCCAACAAACCCCATTGAAGAGCCTCTTCTGCAGGGATCTTTTGACCGGCGGCCAACACTATTTTGGTGCGAGATGGCCCAATTAGAGCCTTCATACGCACAACGTCAGAGGGCTGCGGAAGATAGCCGAGCTTCATTACCGGATAAAAGATCCTGGCGTTTGGAACAGCAATCCGAATGTCGCAAGCCAGTGCCATCCCGTTGGCGCCTCCGGCCAGCGTTCCGTTAAGCGCGGCAATTTTCAGGCAAGGAAGCCTTGCAACGGCTGCGGACAGCTCTTCCCACAAAGGTGACGTGGCAAGCCCCGATCGGGCTTCGTCCAAATCCGCACCGGCACTAAAAACCTTGCCTGTCCCAGTCAGAACCACACCCCGCGCGGATTGCGCTTCAGCCATGATCCGTACCAAATCAGCCAACATGTCAGACGTGAGCGCATTGGCTTTTTCAGGCCGGTCCAGCGTAACAATCCAAATGCCCTCGGAGTTCTTTTTAACGTGAATCAAATCAAACCCACCCGTTTGCGAATTGCCTCATCACGTAACGAAACTTCATCCCCGATGAACGCGTCTGCATCTTCTGTACACATCCACTTCAAAGCGCGTGCAGGCCAGGATGCAGGGATATGGTCTGTCCATTCCAGCGCGCTTACGGGATTTACGCCGCTCAACTTGATATCTTTCTGCATCTGAGTCGCGACGGTTCCGGGTGATAAGCCCATCGCCCTGATCCCGTTCTCTCGTTCCTCCAAATCCAAAGCACGGGTCAGCATCGCCGCTCCTGCTTTTGATGTACAATAAGCGCTCCAGCCTTCCAGCGGACGATGAGCGGCACCGGATGACACGGTTATGATCGTTCCCCCGCCAGCAGATTTCATAACGGGCAACACGGCGCGAATGCCGTTGAAAACACCCGTAATATTTACGTCAATGAGCCGGGACCACTCTGCAGGATCCGCAGCCTCCAATCGGGAAATGGGTTCGATTACCCCAGCGTTGTTGATCAATATGTCCACACCGCCCCATTTATCACAGGCTTTGGAAACAGCGGCGGAAACAGCAGAAAAATCCGCAACATTACACGCAATAGGCAAAGCGTTTGGGCCAACTTCATCTGCAAGTGCGGCAAGAGAGTCAGTATCTCGGGCTAAAAGCGCAACGCGCGCACCCGCTTCGGCAAAAACCCGCGCAGTTTCGGCACCGATCCCCCGGCTGGCCCCGGTGATCACTATAGTTTTTTCGTTGAAATCCATACGCTCCTGCTCCAAATCTTTGTCATTGTAATGTGGTAATCCGCTTAGGGGGAGTGGTCCTGTCATTGGCACCTTGCGGATCCTGTCACCGTCATAAATCTTGATCATTAAAGATCAAAAAGAAAGGTTTTCTCATGTCCGTCACTTTTTTGCGTAGCTGCAGCGTGGCTGCACTTACGATTTTCTCTGCTCAAGGCGCTTGGGCTGACGTCAGCGGGAAAGACGTCTGGGCAGATTGGAAAGCCTATGTAGAAGGATCGGGTTACACCTTCACGGCGAACGAAGTCCAAAGTGGTGACACGCTGACTGTGTCGGATTTGACTATGGAAATTGCCATCCCGGAAGAAGACGCGACCGTAAACGTTAAGCTGCCAACACTCACGTTGGTGGACAACGGCGACGGATCGGTTAACGCATCCTTCCCTGCAGCCGCATCAATCGATTTTGATGTGACTGGTGGTCCCGAAGACATAAAAGGCGAACTCACACTTCGAACGGACGGTACACCGGTTGTTGTGACCGGCGACCCGGACGACATGACCTACGTCTACGACACCGAAATGATGGAAATCGGATTTGGTTCGCTTTCGATTTCCGGCGAAGAATTGCCTCCTGAAGTCTTCAGCGCCCTTGTTAAATTGTCCGGTGTAAAAAGCTCAACCCATGCAAAACTGGGTGAAAATCG
This sequence comes from Epibacterium sp. ABZ3_068, assembly GCF_056159265.1. Lineage (NCBI taxonomy): Bacteria > Pseudomonadati > Pseudomonadota > Alphaproteobacteria > Rhodobacterales > Roseobacteraceae > Epibacterium > Epibacterium sp. ABZ3_068. The sequence continues at coordinate 1,355,343 of NZ_JBSWUV010000001.1, read as the reverse complement.
CAGCTATGACCAGACATATGACATCGCAAACCTGGTCTATGATTTTGCCTTTCAGGATCCGGAAAACGCCGAATCCAAGGGTGCATTCAAGGCCAACCTCAATGATCTGAGCTTTACCGGCACCAGCCTTATACCGATGGAATTTGACGCGACCAATCTGAAGGCCATGCTAGAGGCCGGCTCCGCGTTTGACGGTAATTTCACCTTTGGCTCCGGCCAGTCTGAGATGTCGTTTAACGATGGCTCCGAAAATTTTCAATTCAACAGCTCTTCCACAGGCGGCAAATTGGGTTTCGCCATGAGCGCGGATGAATTGAAATACAACCTGTTGCAAGCTGAGTCGGATATCTCCGTAGTCGCGTCAGAGCTTCCGTTCCCGATCGCTTTCTCTGTTGCTGAAATCGGTATGGCACTGCAGATGCCTCCGGTGGTTTCGGAAGATGACAAAGACATGGCTTTGGCGATCACGTTGCGTGACTTTAATGTACCCGAAACCCTGTGGGCCATTGCAGATCCGACAGGGGCTCTGCCGCATGACCCTGCCTCCATTGTTCTGGACCTATCTGGCAAAGGGCGTTTGCTGTTCGACATTCTGGACCCAGAAGCTGCAGCAGAGGCTGAATACGCAGGTGAGAGCCCAGCTGAAGTCAATTCCGTCAAGATCAACGAACTGCTTCTGCGTGCAGCTGGCGCTGAGCTGACCGGCACCGGTGCATTTGAAATTGACTACAATGATCTTGACTCCTTCGACGGCATGCCTGCCCCCTTGGGCGTGGCCAACCTTTCTCTGATCGGCGCAAATGGTCTGATTGATAACCTGATCAAAATGGGCATCATGAGCGACAGTGACGCCACAGGTGCACGCCTTATGATGGGCCTTCTGGCCGTTCCCGGCGAGGGCGACGACTCTCTGGTTTCCGAAATCGAGTTTAGCGCTGGTGGTCAAATCAGTGCCAATGGACAACGGATCAAGTAATCGCTTGTTCATCAAAACATCAAAGGGTCGCTGAACAGCGGCCCTTTTTTGCGATCTGCGGACTTGCGGCGGCCCCTTCAGGTAGATAGCTCTGAAAGAAGAAAAAAGTGCAGGACCCTATGACCCAAACGCCCGAGGCCTTGTGCCATGCCCTGATTGACGCCGCCAAAGCGGCTGGTGCCGAAGCGGCTGATGCAATCGTAGCTGAGGGCCAGTCCCTCTCGATTGAAGTTCACGGCGGCAAGCTGGAACATGCGGAACGTTCCGAAGGGACGGACCTTGGGCTACGTGTTTTGATCGGGAAACAACAGGCGCTGGTTTCATCATCCGATATGCGGCCAGATACAATTGTGACGATGGCCGAGCGTGCCGTTGCAATGGCTCGTGAAGCCCCCGAAGATCCTTATACCGGTTTGGCCGATGGCGACGAACTTGCACAGAACTGGGACCTGGCTGCGTTAGAACTTTTTGACGACAGTCCGGAACCTTCGCCAGAAGCTCTGAAAACAGATGCCTTGGCGGCTGAGGCAGCTGGGCTTTCGGTTGCAGGTGTGACCCAAGTTCAATCCGCGGGCGCGGGCTACGGTCGCCACACAGTACATCTTGCAACAAGTCATGGATTTTCCGGTGGCTATTCTCGGACCAGTCGGTCGCTGTCTTGTACTGCGATTGCAGGGACCGGGGCGCAGATGGAACGGGATTACGATGGCGACTCCCGGACTTTTCAATCTGACTTACGCGATGCCGCAGACATCGGGCGCACAGCCGGAGAGCGCGCGACTGCGCAGTTGAACGCGCGGCGACCTGAAACCGGCAGCTTCCCAATTCTATTTGATGAACGAATTTCATCTTCGTTGGTTGGGCACCTCTTGTCCGCATCCAATGGTGCGGCCATCGCACGTGGAGCATCCTGGTTGAAAGACATGATGGGAGAGCAAATCCTGCCGTCTTCCATGTCGCTTGTCGAAGATCCGTTCCGGCCGCGCATATCTGGCTCACGTCCGTTTGACGGTGAAGGTCTGCCAACTCAGAAACGCATGATCATCAAGGATGGCGTTCTGGCGGAGTGGACGCTTGATCTTGCCTCGGCACGAAAACTTGGCCTGACAAGCACGGGAAACGCGGCCCGCGGCATTGGGTCGGTCCCCTCTCCGGCAAATTGGAACATTCTGTTGACACCGGGTGAGTACAGCCGCGACGACTTGATCCGCAATATGGGTTCAGGTTTGCTTGTCACGTCCATGATTGGTTCAACCATTAACCCGAATACCGGCGACTATTCCCGTGGCGCATCTGGGTTCTGGGTCGAAAACGGCCAAATCCAGTATCCGGTGAATGAATGTACAATCGCCGGCAACCTCAAAGACATGCTGCGCAATATGATCGCCGCAAATGATGGCCGAACATATCTGTCGCGTGTTGTGCCTTCTCTTTTGATCGAAGGGATGACCATTGCCGGCAACTGATCTGACTTTGCTGGTAGACGCCGCAGAGAAGGCAGGCGACATCGCATGCCGGTATCACGGTCCCAACGCAAAACGCTGGGAGAAACCTGACGGAGCGGGCCCGGTAACCGAGGCCGATCTGGAGGTCGATGCTTTTTTGCGGACATATCTTCTGAGCGCGCGCCCCGATTATGGTTGGTTGTCAGAAGAGACGGAGGACACTGAGCTTCGACTGTCCAAGCGTCATGTGTTTATCGTAGACCCAATTGACGGCACCCGTAGTTTTTCTGAAGGCTCCAAAACCTGGGCCATTTCAGTGGCTGTTGCAACGGATGGCATCGTAACTGCTGCGGCTGTTTTTTTACCTCAGAGGGAGCAAATGTTTGCGGCGTCTGTCGGCAACGGAACCACTTTGAATGGAAACGATGTGCAGGTCTCACGTGAAACAGATGTCAGCTCTTCCTCGGTCTTGACTGCACGGCCAGCCCTGGAGCCACAGCATTGGAAAGATGGAAAATCGCCCGATTTTCAACGGGAATATCGACCTTCTCTGGCCTATCGATTGGCCAGCGTCGCCGAGGGCCGGTTTGATGCTATGTTGACCCTGCGTCCAAGCTGGGAGTGGGACATCGCTGCAGGAGACCTTTTGATCCGGGAGGCCGGTGGCCGCAGCACAGACCGCAAAGGTCAGGCCCTTCGTTTCAACAGTCCACATCCGCAATTAAACGGAGTGTTGGCGGCAAATGAGGCTCTTCATCAGACTATTTTGAACCGCCTGAACCCCGAAGGGCCCGGGCTGACCGCCCTTTGACACAAGGACTTTCAAATTATGTCCCTGAGTCAAACAGAACTTATGGCAGCTACACCGGTTCCACGCCCAGATGGCAAACTTGTTTGGCTACATGCCACAACCACAGCACGATTGATGGCTCTGCGCGATGTCGCCGCGCGTCTGCAGGGGCATTATCCTGATCTATCGGTTATAACCACCTGGGAGCCACATGTCGTTCCTGCCCCGTCCGCAAATACAAACGAAAGACCTCTCGGCCCGCTGGCGGAAGACACATTTTCGGAAATGCGGAAATTCCTTGAAAGATGGTCGCCCGACCTCTGTATATGGGCGGGGGGACACTTACGCCGAACCCTGACGCGCCTTTTGGCTGAAACCGATGTACCCACAGTGCTGACCGATATCAGGATCGACGAACTTCCAAGCCGCGCGTCTCGCTGGTGGCCCGATCACAGAGCGCGATTGCTAAACAGTTTCTCCGCAATTTTGTCCCCTTCACAACAAGTTTCCGAAAGCCTTCAACGCACCGGCATCCCAGCCCACAGGATAACGTTTACCGGCCCCCTTGGAAGATCGTCCCTGCCGCCCGCATGTAGCCACGAAGATCTGAGCGACATGCAAAAAGTGCTGGCGAGCCGCCCCATCTGGCTGGCGACGCAAGTAAAACGCGGAGAACTCAGCAGCATATTGAATGCACATCGCAAGTCATTAAAGCTGCTCCACCGTTTGTTGTTGGTCATTTCACTCGAAGACAGAGCTGATCTTGAAGCGGCCCGTTCCATCATCGCTGAATTCGGCTTGAACTACGCAGATTGGGACATGGGCGAAGAGCCCGTCGAAGCCCATCAAGTTGTGCTTGCAGACAGTGAAGACCTGGGACTCTGGTACCGTGTGGCGCCGATGACCCTGATGGCCGGGTCTTTGAAACGGGAATTTCATGGACATTCGCCGCTGGACGCTGCTGCTCTCGGATCTGCAATCCTTTATGGAATGGGCATTTCGGACCACGCCGATCTTTATACAAATTTGAAGCAATGCGGTGCTGCGGTTCAAGTTTTGTCCGCTGAGAAGCTGGCGGAAGAGGTCGTTCGTCTCTCTTCTCCCGACCAGGCTGCCGAAATGGCCCTTGCAGGTTGGACGTTTGTCACTCAAGGATCGCGCACAACAGATCGCATCATAGAGATCGCACAGGATTTGCTGGATATGCCGGACATCGGTAATGAGACCACCTGATTTTTGGAATAAGTCCCCGCTGGAGTTCGACCTTCTCCGACTGATCTTATCACCCCTGGGTGCATTATACGCGCAGGCGACACGCAATAGGCTTCGGAAGGCAACACCACAGCGATTGCCCATCCCGGTGATCTGCGTGGGCAACCTGAATGCAGGGGGCACAGGTAAAACACCAACGGTCATCTGGCTGATCCAATACCTTCAAAATATCGGCCATCTCCCTATCGTTCTGAGCCGTGGGTATGGGGGGGCGCAGACTGGGCCAGTGATTGTAAACCCACAACGGCATCACGCCCGAGACGTCGGTGACGAACCCTTGCTGCTTTCGGCCTTCGGGTCTGTCTGTGTGGCCAAGGATCGCGCAGCCGGCGCGGAATTGGCTCTCCAACATGGGGCAACCGTGTTGATCATGGATGATGGGTTTCAAAATCCTGCGCTCATCAAGGATCTTTCTATCGTTGTCGTTGACGCAAACCGGGGGTTTGGAAATGGCCAATGCCTCCCGGCTGGCCCTTTACGTGAGCCGGTTGAGGCGGGACTGAAACGCGCAGACTTCATCTTGTCCCTGGGAGCACAGCCAGCCCAAGATGCATTTGAAAAAGTTTGGGGGCCACTGGTCACAGTTCCACATCTCAAAGGCCAACTGGAACCACTCAAGACCGGTATGCCCTGGGACGGCACGCGTGTTCTTGCATTTGCAGGAATAGGGCATCCGGACAAGTTCTTTGCCACCTTGCGCGCGCTTGGGGCGGACGTCTTACGAGGCGAAGCACTGGACGACCATCAACCGCTTTCGCAGTCTTTAATGACGCGGCTTGAGCATGAGGCAAAACTGCTGAACGCCCAGCTTGTTACAACTGAAAAAGACGCGGTACGCCTTCCGGAGAGCTTTCGGACGAAAGTGATTACACTGCCCGTACGGCTGGCGATAGCAGATGATGATACGTTATGTGAACATTTGAAAAAAGTAGCGCCGCCCCCGGATCAAGGAGCGGCGCGTCGATAAAGGTCTTTTGACCAATCAGTTCAGCTCAGCTTCGATCAGCGCTTTGAGATCATCATAGGGCTGATTGCGAATTTGATTGCCGTTCAGGATAAAAGTAGGGGTGGCCTCGACATTATCGGCGGTGGCGTTTTCCTGATACCAGCTTACCAATGTCTGGGCTTTGGTACCGTCTTGAAGACAGGCATCAAGCGCGTCATTCTCAATTCCGGCAAGCAAACCGATCTTGCGCAGCTCGTCCACAATCTCGGTTGGGCCTCCGGCACGGGCCCATTCAGACTGGCCTTTGAACAAGAGATCCGTGATACCAAAAAACTTCTCCGGACCGGCACAGCGGGCCATCATCGAAGCCCAAAGGCCATAGCGATCAAAATAGACTTCGCGATAAACAAACTTCACTTTGCCTGTATCAATGAAGTCCTTTTTCAATTGCTTATACCCATCGGCATGAAACCGTGCGCAATGCGGGCAGGTATAGGAAGCGTACTCCACGATGGTCACAGGCGCATCTTCTGCCCCTTGCACCATTTCAACGATGGTAGATGTGTCAATCTCTGCGGCATCTTGCGCGTAAGCCGCACCGACAAACGGCAGGGCAGACTGGCCCGAAACGGCATTTATTCCGAAGGATGCAACTGCGAAAGCTGCTGCAGATAGAACTCCAGACATAAGACGGGTCATATTTACCCTTTCCCTTGTGATTTCTGTTTGGTCAAAAAGTTACGTGCAAGGTTCTCCAAGGCAACACGTAACTCATCGCTTTCGGCCCCCTCAGCCACATGCTGGGCCTCGGAAACAATGTTTGTATCGACAGGACGCGGCTTTGGCGTCTTGGTCTCGCTTTGAAATGCAACTTGGCCGTCCGCAAACCCGGTTGGTGCTGTTTGGGTGATGCGGATTTTGGAAATCGCATTGTACCCGTAAACAGCGTTCACGCGCTCTCGCAGCTGCTCTTTTTGCATTTCGAGCATAGGGGCCTGCGCACCGGTCGTCAGAATGGTGAGCGTCGCCCCAAAGGATCCGCGTCCGTAACCTATGTTGACCGGGCGTGCGATGGCAGCAATGTCATGACCTACGGTTTCTTCCCAATGTGTCAGCAAACGAGATACAGCAAATCCTCGGGTTTCACCCGCCTTTCGGATTTGCTCACTCAAAACTGAGCCGGTGCGCTTGAAGCCGCGCGTGGATGATCGCCTCGGTGACATGACAGTGGTTTTGCTTGACCCTGCCCCCTAATGTAAAGAGCGATCAAACAAGAACCACCTTTTCGGCACAACGAGGCATAAACAATGCGTGATGAGACACTAGAGCAAAATGAGCTAAGTGACACTCTGCTGGGCTGGTATGATGCCCACGCGCGGACAATGCCGTGGCGCATTGGCCCCGCTGATCGCAAGTCGGGCGTGCTGCCAGACCCCTATCGTGTTTGGCTAAGCGAAGTCATGCTGCAACAAACGACAGTTGCAGCTGTAAAAGACTACTTCCAACGTTTTACAACTCGCTGGCCAACGGTTGAGAGCTTGGCTGCGGCCAACGACGAAGACGTTATGGCCGAATGGGCGGGCCTGGGATATTATGCGCGTGCCAGAAATCTCTTGAAATGCGCACGGATGATAGCCGACGAGCTTCAGGGGACTTTTCCAAACACCTACGAAGAACTTCTTAAACTTCCAGGTATCGGCCCCTACACAGCTGCCGCGATTTCAGCCATTGCTTTTGACCGGGCTGAAACTGTTCTGGACGGTAACGTCGAGCGGGTCATGGCGCGGATGTATGATATCCACGCACCTTTGCCGAACTCCAAACAAACACTGAAAGACAAGGCAGCCAAACTCACGCCGCGGTCGCGCCCAGGCGACTATGCGCAGGCCGTCATGGATCTGGGTGCCACTATTTGCTCTCCGAAGTCTCCGGCCTGCGGCATATGCCCATGGAGGAGCCCTTGTATCGGGCGGCAAAACGGAACTGCGGCTGAGCTTCCCAAAAAGACTCCCAAAACACCAAAACCCACCCGCCGCGGCCATATCTACATTGCACGCAGCAAAGCGGGAGACTGGCTGTTAGAGAGACGGCCGGACAAAGGGCTGCTTGGCGGGATGTTGGGCTGGCCAGGGTCGGAATGGACCGAATCTCCGGAACACAACCAACCGTTTGACGCCAACTGGCACGAGGTAGAGGCCGAAGTGCGGCATACCTTTACCCACTTTCATCTGATCTTGCGTGTACACGTGGCGAACGTGCCGGAAAACCTGCTGCTGTCGGAACGACAAAGGTTGGTCGAGCGGCATAAATTCAAACCGGAAAATCTACCAACCGTGATGCGCAAGGCATTCAATCTTAGTCGCGAAAACTCGGTCTTGGGATCCTAAATACTTCGATCTAAAGTCACCTGTGAACGCGCCAAAATTCTGAGAGTGAAGCATGTCCTCCCCCCTGCCCCTGTCTCATTGGCGAAATGCCCTTCCATTCTGGCTTTCGTTTTTATTGGTCCCCTTGATCTGGTTCTGCGCAATCCAGGGCGGCGCGTGGATTGTTCTTCCGCCCTTGGTGACCTGGTATCTCTTTGCTGTTTTGGACGCCATTTTGGGACTGAACACCGAGAATGCTGACCCGCAGACTCAGGAGGACGAACTCGTTTGGTATCGTCGCCTGACCATCGCATGGGTTCCGGTTCAGTTTTGTACGCTCTTTGGACTCATTTTTTTTGTGTCGGGCGCAACGCATTTAAACGGCTGGGAAAAGATGGGCCTGTTCTTTGGCATGGGCATTCTGAGCGGAACCATCGGCATCAATTACAGTCATGAGCTTATGCACCAGAAAAACAAAACCGAAAGGTTTTTGGGGGACATCTTGCTGTCGATGGTGCTGTACTCCCATTTCAGATCAGAGCACCTGCTCGTTCACCATCGCTATGTCGGCACGCCGCGCGACCCTGTGACTGCCCGTTACAATGAGGGGTTCCACCGGTTTTATCCCAGAGTGCTCCGTCAGTGTTGGCATTCCGCATTCAAAGCTGAACGCGATTTTCTGGCGCGCAAGAACTTGCCATGGACCAATCTTCGCAATCCGTTTTTCCGCTATTGGGCACTCCAAGCCGTAATGTTGGCCTTTTCGTTCATATGCGGCGGTTTTACAGGCCTCCTGTTTTTCTTCGTACAGGCCGGTGTCGCAATCTGGCAGTTGGAAGTCATAAACTATGTCGAACACTACGGGCTGACGCGCGAGCATCTGGGCGACGGAAAGTACGAACATGTCAAACCTTGGCACTCATGGAACGCCTCTCACAAAGCGTCAAACTGGCTACTGATCAATCTGCAAAGACATTCAGACCACCACTACAAGCCGGACAGGCGTTTCCCATTGCTTCAATCCTACGATGTTCAAGATGCGCCACAGCTTCCCCATGGCTATCCGATAATGGCTATGGCAGCGATGGTTCCGCCGATCTGGCGCCGAATAATGAACCCGAAGGTTCGTGCGTGGCGCAAACAATTCTATCCACAAATCAATGATTGGGGGACATACAACAAAGCTGAGAATCCAGAGCCGCGCTGAGAGGTCAAGCGACGCGATTGTACTCACCAGCCCCATTTTCTTTGAGATATTGCTGCATCGCCTTTTCGTGTTCTGCGGACAGGTCCGTTGCAACCTGAGCAGTTTCTTCGACGTTCTCTTTCAGCTCTTGGTCCCGCATATACTGTTGCATCGCTTTGTCATGTGCGGACATATTCTGTTCGCTTGCGTGCGCCACCGGGGCTGCAGCGTCATCAAGGCTAACACAGTTAATACTTTCCTTGAGCGAAGCCACTTCCGAAACAACTGTCGACATATTCTCAGACACCTGCGCCGCGCGTGACGCATTTTCCTGAGTGGTTTGGCCCAGCTGCGCCATGCTTGTGTCAATCTCCTGCAGGCTTAACGCTTGCTCCTCAATTACTGATGTGACCTCTTCCATCAGCTTCGTCATTTCAATTGTTCCGTCGCGAATACCGCTGAGGCTTTCCCCAGTTTCACGAACCAAATCGCAGCCTTCCTGCACCTGGCGTGTACTTTCTGCGATCAGGGATTTGATCTCAGTAGCCGATTGAGTAGCCCGACCAGCTAGTGCGCGCACTTCCGATGCAACCACAGCAAAGCCGCGCCCTGCCTCTCCGGCCCGCGCAGCTTCGACACCGGCGTTTAATGCCAACAGATTTGTCTGAAAGCTGATGTCCTCAATCACATCCACAAATTTGGCAATTTGCTCGGAGGATTCTTGTATGAGCTCAACTGCCTCAATCGCCTTCTTGACCACATTTTCGCCAGTTTCAGCGTTCCGCCGGTTCGCCGCCGAATTCTTGGATGCATTCTCTACAATATCTTTTGTTTCTTTTGTCCCCGACGTGACCCTGCTTACCGCGGCGACTGCCTCTTCCAAGGTAGCAGCCTGATCTTCGGCGCGTGTTGCCATTTCATGAGCCAGTTCGTGACTTTGCCTGAGACGAACATCCAATGAGTCGGATCGGCTCTGTGCATCCTGAATGATCGTTTCCCAATGGTCGATAAGATTGTTGTAGGATTGCCGTAAGCCGTCAAACTGCTCTGGGAACCCATCTTCCCCAGAGGCAGGGATTTTACCGCTTTTGCCGCTCTCTTCGAACTGTGAGAATCCTTGGGCAAGCAATTCAATTGCACGTGTTTGGTCCGACTGCTGAGCCTTGAAATAAGCCTCAACCACCAAATCGCAATCAGCCAACATCAAGCTCATCAGGAGCTTTAACTGTTTTTGCAGTTTCTTTTTGCCGCCTACGCCTGCCTTGCGAGTCAAAACTGATATCATCTCGGCTCCTGCCAAAGAATAGCCGCCTAGATACAGGAGGAATGGCAGGTCAATTTTATAGTGCACTTCTCCGACACGCTGCGCGGAGACAAGATATTCATTGTCAAAGTTGCCAGAGAATAGACGCGCCCAATGCTTCTTCTGCGCTTCTTTGGCGTGCGACACTGCAGCTTCATTAGGAAAGAACCGACGCGTCTCATCCTGTGACAACGCCTTTTCATAGAATTTCTGGAGAATGTCGTCGACCTCGGCAAGGATTACTTCGCCAGTTTGTTGAAGTAACTTTTTGTGTTCCCGTCCAAGGTCGAACCAGGCTTCAAGTTGCTTTTTTACGTCGGCGGACATCGTGAAACTCTCCAGAACTGCACAATCACAGATTGCTGAGCTCCCATTTCAGATTTCCTAATATGAGAATTCAAATCGTAAACGCGTCGCAAAAAATTAACAGCGTAAGTGCCTCCGCACCTATTGGGGAGAGGGCAGAGACCATACGGTGATGGGGTCTTGAATGCCGCGAACGGACTGTTGGTCAATCCGAAGGAAATCCGCCAACAGGTCGGTTCCGGGATTTTCCTCCAAACACTGCTGATAAGCATCGTTGCTAACAACCACTTGTGAATTCAGAGTACGCGTCAACCCTTCCAGGCGAGAGGCGACATTCACCGCCGTGCCTATGACCGCAAATTCAAGACGGTTTGCGCCGATATCTCCCAGAAGGGTTTCTCCATAATGGACACCAACCCCAATGGCGATCTGTTGCTCTCCACGCCGTTTACGATCCACGTTCCATTCCTTGATATTGGCCTGCATCGCCCGCGCACAAGAGATCGCTTCGCTGGCATCCTGTTCGCCCGCCTCAGGCGTACCAAAGGTCGCCATAAGCCCATCCCCCAAGTATTTGTCCAGGGTTCCGTTGTGACGAAATACTTCACGCTCCATTCTGCTGTGGAACTCACGTAGCACCGTGATGACATCATATGGGCTCATCTGTTCTGACAAGGCTGTAAAACCGACGATGTCGACAAAAAGAACCGCTGTATTTTGCCGCTTTACCTCTTTCAAAGGATCGTCGTTCTGGGACAACTGAGCAACAACATTGGGCGAGAAGTATCGAGAGAGGTTGGCCCTTTCCCGTTCAAGCGATGCGTTCGACAGTAAGAGCGAGTCAAATCGTCGTATGGAAAACCCCAAAGTGATCGCTGTCAGCATGAATACCATGACTTCCTGTATCCGCAGTGAAAATACAAAACTGTTCGGATCCATAATTTCCAAAACGCGGGGGAAGGCCGCGAACCGTTCAGATGCAACGGCATGAAGGTCATCGGCTCCCTTTGAAAAGTACCAAGCCAACACAAGCGCCAGAAGCCAGATTACACTGGTCCACATGCCTATGGCGACCACTGTACGCCATGAATAGGCCATCGTACCCGCAGCCAAAATAATGAAAAAATACAGGAAGTTATCAAACCTATAGTGAAACGCTACTGGCAGTTCTTCTGGGCTGAAAGGGTTAGGAACAACCATCGCAAAGGTCATGACAACCAGATCAATGAATATGAGCAAAAGTTCTACGCGGGACTGGCCCACCCGGCCAAAACGCCGGATGAGAAGACCGTTAAGACATAGAATTCCCAGTAACGCATGGTAATAAAACATGCTCGAATCTGGATAAACGAAAAAGATAAAAACGCCTGTGACGGCCATGGTGACCCAACGCGCTTTCACAGCCAGCTCAAGCCCGCAGCGTTTATGTTCTTCCAAGGCAGCACGCGCATAGGCATTTTCACCGCGCTTAGACATTGCACCCGCACCTTCTTCTTTGGTTGCACGTCCGCTGTCTGTTAATGCAACTTCAACCATACCAACACCACTCACTCTGCTGGAAGTCAATCTAACGGGTTGATCCAAGGGCGGAAACCTTGCTCACAAAAAAAGGCCCCGCCATTAAGGCGGGGTCAGGTGTGGTGCGCCCTAAGACAAGGGGCACCGGCGGTATTCTTTATCTGAGGTAAGGTTTAGTTTTGCAGCTCCGCTCGGATTTGCTGGCGCAAGACATCAATGGGAACAGTCTTGCCTTCCCGTTTGAAGCACCAATATGTCCAGCCATTACAGCTTGGAGCGTTTTCCAGATGCGCACCGACCTGATGAATGGAGCCTTTTACGTTGTCACCGACCAGCGTGCCGTCTGCCCGCACTTTGGCCTTGTGACGACGGTTCATGGAATAGAGTTCTTCGCCGGGTCTCAGCAGGCCCCGTTCAACCAGCTGACCAAAAGGAACACGCGGCTCTGCCCGTTTGGAGGCCGTGACTTGCAGCGCATCGCGGTCGAACTTACGCACGCCTTCGATGCGCTTTTCAGCAACATCGCGGTATGCTTTTTCTCGCTCGATACCAATGAACTCGCGTCCAAGCATCTTGGCCACGGCGCCCGTTGTCCCGGTGCCAAAAAACGGATCCAGCACGACATCACCAGGGTTGGTCGCTCCGATCAGAATGCGGTGCAGCAAGGATTCTGGCTTTTGCGTTGGATGAGCTTTATCGCCGTTTGCATCCTTCAGACGCTCGTGACCGGTACAGATCGGCAGAACCCAATCCGAGCGCATCTGAATGCCTTCGTTCAGCGCCTTCAACGCTTCGTAGTTGAAGGTGTATTTGGCACCTTCTTTCTTGGATGCCCAAATCATGGTCTCATGGGCATTGGTAAACCGCTTACCCCGGAAATTCGGCATCGGGTTTGACTTGCGCCACACCACATCATTCAGGATCCAATAGCCTGCATCCTGAAGCGCAGAACCCACACGAAAGATATTGTGGTAGGATCCGATAACCCAGATCGAGCCATTTGGTTTCAACAGGCGTCGCGCCGCTTTCAGCCATTCTTTTGTAAATTGGTCATAGGCCGAAAAGCTCGAGAACTGGTCCCAATGATCGTCTACCGCGTCAACCTTGCTGTTGTCGGGGCGATGCAGCTGGCCCTTGAGCTGCAGGTTATAAGGCGGATCTGCAAAAATCAGATCCACGGACTCCGCCGGGAGACTGTTCATAACGTTGATACAGTCACCACCAATAATCGTGTTCAAAGGGAGCGCTGCCGCGCCCTTCTCGATGGTATTTGTCATTTTTTCTGCCTCAAACCACGGCGCATTTTTGCGCTCATTTTGGTTATCAACAGGATGAGCGATCAGGGATTCCAGGTCAATTTGTTTTTTATCCTATAGGCTTATGCTTTACTCTTGATACAATATCTTGTGGACTGGCTTGAAACTACGCCTATGATGTGGTGTCACGCCCAGTGACTTTAATGCATCACGGTGCTGCTTGGACGGATAACCTGCATTCCTCTCCCATCCAAATCCTGGAAATTGTTGCGATAAATCCTCCATGATCCGGTCTCGCGCTTCCTTTGCAACAATCGAGGCGGCGGCAATCGAAAGTGACTTTGCGTCACCTTTCACCACAGCTTCTGCGGGCAGATTCAACCCTTTAGGGATCATGTTCCCATCAATCAAAAGATAGTCAGGGGGAGGATCAAGCGCGGCAACGGCCCGCTCCATAGCGAGATGGGACGCACGCAGGATATTCAAGCTGTCGATTTCCTCGACCGTCGCATGCGCAATCGACACATCGGCCTGCTGGAGGATCTGAGCCTCCACAAGCTTCCTGCGCTTTGGCGTCAGTTTCTTTGAATCATTCAAACCCTCCGGAAGACGCTCGATATCCAATACGACAGCCGCCGCCGTCACTGGGCCTGCAAGCGGGCCACGCCCGACTTCATCAACCCCCGCAATACGAAGATAACCGCGCCCCAGCGCTGCATCTTCCAATGTGTAATCAGGAAAACTCATTGCCAATGGATGCCGCGCTTTTGGGCTTCTCGCAACAAAGAAGGAAAGAGCGGGGGTGCAATCCCACTCTTTCCACTGCTCAACCCGATGATGCGGGCCTCAATCCTAGTGTGAAAATTAGCGACTTACCAAACGGTAGCCGTGTTTTTCCAAGCAGCGTGTTTTGTAAGCCGTTCTTTGCTTGTGCCCGTTCCAGATTTGCGTCCGGCATTGTCCTGGGAGACTGTTCACATAACCATAATCGCGCGAAAGGCAGCGGTGCGAGACCACCGTTCGGCTCTGGCTATATTCCGGAACAACCTTCACACAGTGCCCTGGCAGGTCATATTTTGCCACATGCCCCGGCAGCGGGCGCGCACGAGGGTCTCGATTGTCATAGCGATGAGTGTTGTTGTCATGGCTGCGGCTTCCATGAGAATATGTGTGCTGTTCTTGTTTACGATCCTTACGGGCATCATTTACTGCCGCTCCGATCAGACCAAGGGCCACCATCCCAGCGATAAACTTGGCGATGTCTTCGTCCGCACGTGCAGGGGCAGCCGTGAACCCGGTGACAGCCAAAGACAAGGCAAGGATCAATGCAATAAATTTGCGATGTGGTTGAGGGCGGGAAATCTTTTTCATGAGTCTGAGACCTTTTTTGGGTGTGGTACCAAGACAAAAGCCTGGTTGCTGATCTCAGACTGGGCTCACCCCTTTCAGACAGGCAATATCGCCGCCATGTTATCCAATATCAGCTCCTCCAACCTGTTGAGGTTATTGAATATCGGCGAGGTTCAGCGCATTGTGATCCCATGTTGCAGAAAACCCTGATCTCCTTGTGTGCAGCCCTTGCACTCCTTATGGCCTCACCGGTATCAGCCGCTGAATGCTATGCTGATTACAAAGCCAAAAAAGACGCCCCACTGCGGCTTCATTACGGCGTGGTGAAGCTCAACGGCCCCTGCCAAAAGGGCGATGCCCAAAACGAGGTCGCATCACGTATTGCCTCGGATGGTTGGAAACTATTGAATATTCTCTCGGTCTTTGGTCCGGAAGGTTTGCAACAAAGGAAAGGCGATGCAGGATCCTTCTATCTCCGTTTCTGAGATCCGTAGCGTTGGCAGCCGTATTATCACGGTCGGGATCGTTTCGATCATAGCGCTACTGGCGCTTGCAGGCACCGTTTTGTTGCTGACGCTTCCCGATGCCAATGCATTCAACGCCCATGTCGAACGACTTTTTGTCGAGAACGACCTGACCACCCAGGCTGAAATCAAACTGCTCGAAATACTTGCGCAGTCTGGAACGGCTTTTGCGGACACGCTTGGCAGCTATCGAATGGTAATTTTTGTCTTACTGGTCTTTGCCACTGCAATGATGGTCGCGGCTCTTGTCGTCTTGTCGATGCTGGTCACTTTGAACCGTCGTATGGCGCAAATCGAACGAGACGGTATCCAGGTCAGTGAGTTACTGCTCAGTCGTGATGAGAACATGGTCTACCTGAACAACATGGGTTTCAAGCTCACCCCGGCAGCAATGGAAACACTGGCCGTCTTGGCCGAGGCGAGGCTGGACGGCGAGGTTCTGTCCGGTATCGAAATAGAGTCAATGATATCTGGTAGAGACGCCGCAGATTGCGAGGAAGCTGCCGGCGCAACCCGGATAAAACGACTGCGTGATACGTTGGGGAACCAGATGGTAAGCGAACTACTGGTTAAGAATATCGCCAAGCGCGGTTATGTCCTTGCGATAAGCAAAGACGTCATCAGAATGGTATGATCATAAATTTGTAGCGCTTTTCTGAGTATAAGACTGGAAAACATGTTATAGTGTTCCCATATTTCGGCTATTGCGCTGCAGCAAAGGAGACGGCCGATGAACGTGCACGTCCAGCCCAACAGGGGCGGCTATGGTATTCTAGTCGAAGACCTGCCCCACCCGGTTTATGTCCGATATCACGGCGAGCTTCTTGCACAGAGCAACCGCGCCAAAGTGATGTTTGAAACACGTCACGAACCTGCGATTTATCTGCCGGTGGATGACCTGAGGGCATCTCTTGTTGAAAACGACGGCCTCCGCACCTTTTGCCCGTTCAAGGGAACAGCACGGTATTACGATCTGGACACCCGCGACGGCGCCTTAGGGAATGTTGCCTGGACCTATGATTGCCCACTGCCAGAAGTTTCAGGCATAAACCGTTTTGTCAGCTTTTCTGAAAACGACGGCTTGGAAATCGATGTCGGAGACAACACGATCCTGGCGCCCTCATATGGAAGTATTTCGGGCCCGCTTGTAGACTGGTTGCTGCGCGATGCCTCCTTCATTACGTCACCCGAAGAATTTACCAAAGCCCTGTCTCATAAGCTCATAAGTCAGGGAGTTTCGCTTTCACGGCTTTCGGTTATGGCGTGGTCATTGCATCCGATGATCGCCGGAAAGAACTTCATCTGGTCAAATAAAACGGATGAGGTGACTCTGTTCACACCATCCTATGAGATCTATGACAGACCAGCGTATCACAATAGCCCAATTCGGCATGTGTCCAAGGGCCTTGGGGGTGTACGCCACCGTCTTCATGATGGGTCTGACATTGACGCATTTCCAATTCTCGAAGACCTACAAAGAGACGGTGCAACCGACTACGTTGCAATGCCTCTGCCGTTTTCAGATGGCCGTATCAATGTACTGACTGTCGCCTCTGATCACAAAGATGGGTTCAGTACCGCCGATCTTGGTCTGATCTTTGAATGCTCGGCCGTTATTGCCCGATACTACGAAGTCTTCGCGCAGCGCGATAATGCAAAATCTCTGCTTGAAACCTACGTCGGCAAACGCTCCGGCTCTCGCGTATTGGGGGGAGAAATCAGGCGCGGTGATGGTGACGAGATCGACGCAACGATTATGTTCTGTGACCTGCGTCGCTCCACCCGGCTCCAAGAAACACTCGGCCGGAAAGCATATATCGACCTGCTGAACCAATTCTTTGAAAGCACCTCTGATATTGTACACGACAATGGTGGCGAAGTTCTGAAATTCATTGGAGATGCGGTTCTGGCTGTTTTTCCGGCCGGAGACGACGCCGACCACGCCCGCGAAAAGGCCATGCAAGCAGCGCGAAAAAGCGCCACTGCGCTCACTGAGATGCGTGGTGAAACAGGTATACCAGATCTCGACTGCGCGATCGGAGTGGCTTTTGGCTCTGTGACCTATGGAAACATAGGCTCACGCGAAAGGTTGGACTTTACAGTCGTAGGCCAAGCCGCAAACATCGCAGCTCGCCTTGGCGACTATGGCAAAACCATTGGGGCTCAAATCGTTGTCAGTCGCGACAGCCTTTGCCCAAACTGCACGGCTCGGCCCTTAGGCGACCTCATACTACACAATGTCGGCAAAACGGTTGAGGCCTATGTAGTGCCGGTTGTAGAGCCCAAAGCAACATAAGCTACAAACGCCAATAGCTGCCAAACAATCAACTCACTAAAAGCACTGATGATGCACCAATTGGACTCTGTTCCTCCATGATCCTCCCCCACTGAAGTGGTTCGCGCTCATAGTTAAGAAATGGAGAATTAAATATGGGATCGAGCGGTAAGCGGTGCACCGCCCTCACACTTTCGAGCAGATGACAGATCAGCGATTGAGAGGCTTCTTTTGTTGTATCCGCTCGATTTAGGCCGCATTGCAACCATCGCCCTCTGCCTGGGCCCAGTTCCAAGGCAGCAATTCGTCGAGTTTGTTGATCTTGTGGTCGTGAATGCGGCTCAGAACGTCCGTCAGGTAGGCTTGCGGATTGAGGCCGTTCATTTTAGCTGTCTCGATGATGGTCATGGCGCGAGCGAGGGTTTCGCCGCCAGTGTCCGATCCAGCAAAAAGCCGGTTACAGCGACTGGCACCGATGGGGTGCATGCCGCGTTCGGCAGCGTTGTCGTCGATAGCTACCCACCCGTCTTCGAGGAACAGCGTGAAGGAGGGCCAACGGGAAAGACCATAGCGGAAAGCTTTGGCCAGTTCGCCTTCGCCTGGGATGAGCGTCAGTTGAACCTCAGCCGAAGCTTGGAAGGCCTCCACCTTTGGTTTGCTTTTCTCTTCACGGATGGCCAAGCGCTCATCGGCGTTCAGGCCTTTGGTCTCGCGCTCGATATCATGGAGCTGGCTATTGCGATCAAGCGCCGTCTGACGGTATTGAACCAACTCGACGACTTCAACCGACTGATCGCTACGTTGTCTGATTATGACCGTCCTGTCCGCGCAGCCTTTGAAGCCACTGGTAACTATCATCGCGCTTTGGCTTACCCCCTGGGACGCGCCGGTATTGATGTGAAGCTGGTTTCTTCGGTGGCCTTGGCACGCACCCTGGAAGCTTTGAACAACAGTTGGGACAAAAATGACCCGAAGGATGCGCAGGTCATCCTGCACATGATGCAGATCGGGAATGAGCAATTCTACCATGACCCCATGCTCTGCGGTACGAATGACCTTCAAGAACGATCCAAGACGCACGATATTGTCTCGCGCTCGAAAACGGAACTCTGGCACAGGGTGCTGACACACTACCTGCCGCTGTATTGGCCCGAAGCAGAACGCTTCCATCGCAGCTCCCGCAGTGACTGGTTCTTTGCCTTCCTCGAACGCTATCCGTCACCGCACTATGTCTTTGCCATGGGCAAGGAGGCTTTCACTGCCGACGCCTGGGAAGTTGTTGGCCGCAAAGTCTCGAAAGAGCGTTTGCTTGCAGATATTTATCAGACGGCCAAGTCCTCTGTGGGCCTACCCATTGCACCGGACTCTGATGCCGCTCGGATGTTCAGGCTGGTTCTCGCTGAGGGGCGCAGCCTGATTGCCCAGCGTAACGAGATCAAGGACCGCGCCGTCGAACTGCTCAAGGATAACAACGACTATCAACTGCTGACATCTATCCCGGGGGGCGGGACAATCAATGCGCTGACCATCCTGGCTGAGGCTGGCGATCTGCGCCGCTTTCAGCATCACCGCCAGTTTCTAAAGTTCTGTGGCATGGACCTCGCAACTATCCAGTCCGGCACATTCCGTGGCCAGACCAAGCTGTCTAAATACGGCAATGCCCGACTGCGCAGCACGCTCTGGATGGCTGGTCAGGTCGCCATCATGCAAAAACCAATAGCTTCCGCGACAAGTTCGAACGCTACATCGCCAAAGATCGGCAAAACACCCATTTGCGCCGCAAGGCGTATACCGCAATCGCTGCCACCCTCCCGTGACATTGCTGCGCAATGCACTGCCCGGCAGTGAATGGTCCGCACTGTGCACGGGATCATCAAACGCGACGAACCTTATCGTCCCTTCTTTGAGGAATGATCGACGGCAGAAGGACCTGTCTCTGTAAGGGCCGTAGAGGCGAGTATTCGACCTCGTGGATAATGTTCAGGCCTTCTGCTCAACGACCCGAAGATCTCGTCTTAAGGATGGTGAGAGCCGCATAAGCGTACTCTGTGTTTGTTATGGGAGAGACATGTTGTTGACCAAAACGCCGAACTGACACACATTCAAACGTGCTGGAAAACTTCAGCATGACAATGACCTGATGCCAAATCAGCCATTCATTCCGCGCATAGGACGTTGTCTGACCTTATGTGTTCTGGCGGGCCGCGCATGATGAACAAATCTGTCAGCGCATTCAGCACGTCCGTGGAGTTGAGCTTGTGATCGACGCGGATCATCAGCGCCTCCCTGGTGTATTCGTGGATCATGTTGAGCGTTCGATAGACCCGACCATCCGCCGTGCGATCCCGGACGAAGTCATAGGACCAGACGTGATTGGGGCGTTCCGACCGTAGACGCACACACCACCCGTCATTCCGCCAGAGCCGCCCTTTCTTCTTTTGCTTTTGCGGGACCTTCAGCCCTTCGTGCCGCCAGATGCGCTCGACTGTTACTTGGCAGGCGATTTGCATGGTAAATCTGACGAGAGGGCCGTTTGTGGTTTACGCACCATCCTGCATTGTTCAGCAAACCGGTGACCATGCGATACCCATAGCGCCCATATTGGTCGGCCAACTCAATGATGTCGTCGGTCAGACGGCCTTCATCGGCTCGACCTTGGGGCACTTTGCGCTGCGTAGATCGGTGCTGACCCAAAGTGCGGCAGGCGCGGCGCTCAGACACGCCAAGCTCCTGCCGCACATGGTCGATACATTTCCGGCGACGCGAAGGGCTCAGGGGCTCCGCCCGTTCTGGCCTGAATTGATCCACAGGATCAATTCCTAGACGCCCATCACTCCCTTTGCTGCCTCGGCCAAGATGAGCTTGCCCAACGTTAGGTCCGACCCCGCCCGCCGAAGCCGCTGGTTGTTCCGCCTGACAAACGATCCCCCGGATCGGTTGCTTAACCGGCTCCAATTCTCCAGCTCTTTCAGCCGAGCCAGTTGAGACCGCTGCATCCCGCCATAGAGCTTGCGCCATCGATAGAACGTCTGCTGCGGCACACCAATCTGGCGTACCGCTTCGGCGATCGTCGCGCCTTGCCCTTGCAGAACTTCAACCTGCCGAAGCTTCGATACAATCTCTTCGGGTTTCTCTCGTTGCCCAGCCATCGCTGATCCTCCAATTTGAGGGGTATCCTATCCCAGTTGGTGGACCACTTTCAGGGGGCTACTCCATAAGCACGTTGCGCCTGTCCATGGATTTTCGAATGCTGTCAGCTTCATAGCCGCGATCAGCCAGCAGAACGCTCGGAGTGGGCAGATTGTCGGCCATGACCAGGTCGAAGCCAAGATAATCAGAGGCCTGCCCCACGTTGATCTCTGTTCCGGGTAAGCCAGCAACGTTGATGAGGAGGTGGATCTTGGTCGTAAAACCACCACGAGAACGTCCGAAACCTTGCCGCGGAGTCCCCCTTTAGCGCCTGTTGCCCGATGATGGGCGCGGACCACGGTGCTGTCCGCTGCCCGGCAGGCAGCGGGTGCTAAAGGGGGACTCCGCGGCAAGGTTTTGGCCGTTCAAGAGGTGGCTTCTCCCCTGCCCGGCAGGCGATTTGCATCGCAAATCTGCCGAGAGGGACCAAGATCCACCTCCGCGTCAACGCACATGGCCTGCCTATGAGAACGGAGATCACGCCGGGGCAAACATCTGACTATCTCGGTTTCGATCAGGTCATGGCCGACAATCTGCCAGAGCCCAAGGTGCTGCTGGCCGATCGTGGCTATGATGCTGACCGTATTCGAAAAAAAATGAACAAACGTGACATCCTAACCCAAATCCCGATGCGTAAGACCCGCAAGATGCGCGTCGGTGTGGATCACACGATTTATCGGCTACGCAACATGGTTGAGAGATGCTTCAACAAGCTCAAGAATGCTAGGCGCGTCGCAACACGATACGACAAGACTGCAGAAAGCTATCTAGGCTTCATCGACATCACATCGATCCGCCTTTGGCTGCGCCATTTGTCAACATGACCTAGGTTTTCGAAACTGTGTTAGCCTCCGGTATATTCCGAAATGATCTTTTCAATGGTGCCATCAGTGCGCATAACCCGAATGGCTTCATCAAAAGCTGCAATGAACGCGGCGGAATGCTCTTGCTCTGCCCATGTTTTCAGATAGCCAATAAGGGAATCTTCTTCACTGACATTTGTCACGCGTTCGACATTTTCGATCCCGAGAGAATTAAGAGCCATTTCAACCGAAACAACTTCATTTACATAGCAGTCCAAGCGTCCTGCAGACATTTTTTTCAAATTGATTTCGGTTGTTTGAGCTTCTTGGAGCTTTATTTTTCCGGTAGCAACCATCTCGAAAAATTGTTCCCCCGGGCTTTTAAAGCCATGGTTATTTCCAAAAGTCAGCCCCACAAAGTCATCGGGGTATTTCCAATCAGCTTGTGCGACTCCTTGACGACAGAAAACGCTGACGTATTCCTTCAACATGGCTTCGGAATAGGGCGCAATCCAAGGGCGCGCGTCGGGACGATGATAGGTGCCGACCAAACCGTGCGCTTGGCCATGCTCAACAATTGCAACAGCGCGCGACCAAGGAACGGAAACTGTCTCTACATCGTATCCATCACCGATTCGGGCAATGGCTGCATCAACAATGTCACCCAAAATACCTCCATCTGGCATGAGGTAAGGGGCATAGTTATCTGCAACGGCAAGAACAATTTTCTGTTCTGCTTGTGCCTGAAAGGACAAGAGAGCAGTCGAAAAAGCGAAGGCGAGAGAAAAAATACGCATTGGGTGCTCCTGATTTGTGTCTTGGCGATCGTATATGAGTAAAATTAAACAACCAATTAACGTAATGGCACAAAAGTACTTTACGTTGATTGAAACACATTTTTTTTCTGTGTCGAAATTCCGTTGATCTACCACCCTAAAAATTGGTCCACTTTAATCTTAAGTTTCCAATTAGGCTCCCATGCGTGGGAGAAGGTGAGCTCGATTAGGGTCAGGACCCATTGATTTCTGCGGGGTTGCGTGATTCAAGGTTCGTAAGACGAGCGGTGAACATGTCTGATCTGTTTTGGCTGACTGAGTGAGACGGGTCAAACCCCCGCTGAACCAGATGGCGCGTCTTGAGCCCTTCTTCCAGAAGTCCCACGTCAAGCCACGCGCTAATGATCGACGTGTGTTGAGTGGAGCTAGGCAGATAAGGAAACAGTCCGGGGGATCGTTTTCCCGACAGACGGGCATGGCCGCCTGATCGGCTGGAGTTTGCCGGACCGGTATTTGGTCCGGGGAATCAAATACCCTGAAAACGGGCTGCATGAACACCAAGCTGCACGCTATCTGCGACAGCAAAGGCCACCTCCTGAACCTGTTCGTCACGGCGGGTCAGGTCAGGCGCGCGAGCATTGCTGAGCAGCCTGCCGGATGTCGATTGGCGGCTTGGGGGTCGCGATTAAGATGCCGATTGGTTCAGAAAATTTTTAAAAGACAGAGGGATACGTGCCTGCATCCCCGCTCGCAAACAGCGCAAGACCCCGATCATATACAACAAGCGTCGATAAAACGGCGCCACCGCCCCTCTCGTGACATTCCTTTGCAATGCAATGCTGGGCAGCGATGCGAGATCATGTTCGGCAGGCTGAAAGATCGGCGGCGAGTGGCAACCCGATACGACAGGTGTCCCAAGGTCTTCCTGTCAGCAATCGCCCTAGCAGCACTCGTCTTCTACTGGCTATAAGGCCTGACCCTAAAGCTATCAACTTTTAACGTTGCCGCCTCCAAACCGAAAGGTAGGCAATTTTTTGACGTCAGCACTTAAGGGACCAAATTGGACCTGTCGCGGTTTGAAGCCACTCCTTTTGTAGCATTTATTGCAGCACGGGAGATGAACTAGGCGCGAGAACGGACAGACGAATTCCGCCAAGCTGCTATGCGGATCGCACTGGCGAGCGGGCATACACGTAAGCAGGTGGCTTCTGATTAGGGTTTTGGGCTGTCGACGCTGAACAAAAGGATCACGGCACATCGCGACACTGATGTGGTGTCGAAAGCGGATTTGGGCCTCGCTCGGGAGAATGACCGCCTTCGACACGAGGTGCGCATTCTCAAGGACTTGCAAGTATCAGGAAACAGTCTGGGGGACTGTTTGCCCGCAGCAAGAGGGGCATCCTAAACTGAAGAGGATCAGGAAAGGCCCGAGTGAGGCGTTTCCCCGATGAAGGCCACCCAGTTCTTCCCGGACCTAAAGCAATGAGATTTAGGTTCATCGAAGAGCACCAAGGCAGTTTCCCAGCCACGCCCGGCGATCTCGAAATCAAAGCTATGGCGGCTCATGATTGCCTCCGAAATACGCACAAATTTGCAAAATTTGTACAGGTTTTGTACGAGAAATCGGTCGTTTCCGCCGATTTCGCCGCGAAAGCTGGCGGGACTTTTTGCACGCTTCCGCACAAGGCACTGTAAATAGGTCATATTTTTCAGGTGGTTTTGGCGACCCCGGCAGGACTTGAACCTGCAACCTATCCCTTAGGAGGGGATTGCTCTATCCAGTTGAGCCACGGGGCCTAATTTTCACCTTCATACGGTTTGGAACCCGGTTCGCGCAAGGCTTCCTTTTGCCTAACCATCTGTCTCTTCACCATCTTTCGGCCCCGGACCCGCCGCTTAGAAGGGTGCTGCTCAGTCCAGTTGAGCCACGGCGCCGTATGAGCACTTGCCTAGTTCACCGCCAACAGCCAAGTCAATCTTCGTTTTCACTATTAAAACAAGTGAGATTTCATAGCTGATATCGGCCTGTGCGCCAAAGTGACATCTAAGTCCAACACATATACTCATCGGAAACGGGCCACATGGCCATCTATCCGGTGTCCTGACCGCCATCGCAGGCGGGCACAAACAAACGGACAAGGCAGGTGTCTAGGAAACTAGGTGCACCTCATTCCCCCCATTGTGCTTTGAGGGCACGGTAGGTAACGTCGTTGGAAAGAGCAACAAAAAGGCAGTTTTCACGTGACGAATGATACCCATCGCCCCCTTACCCTTCGTGACGTATCCGAAGCCACTGGCGTCTCGGAAATGACTGTAAGCCGAGTGTTGCGAAATAGAGGTGATGTATCTGAAAAGACACGTGAAAAGGTACTCGCCGCGGCCAAGGAGCTGGGATATGTGCCCAACAAGATTGCGGGGGCATTAGCATCCAGCCGAGTTAATTTGGTTGGTGTTATCATACCATCCTTGTCAAACATGGTGTTTCCGGAGGTGCTGACAGGCATCAACCGTGTGTTGGAAAACACAGATCTGCAACCTGTTGTAGGTGTGACAGACTACCAACCGGAAAAGGAAGAAAAGGTCCTTTATGAAATGCTGTCGTGGCGCCCTTCAGGTGTGATCATCGCGGGGCTGGAGCATTCGGAAGCCAGCAAGGCCATGTTGTCAGCAGCCGGTATTCCTGTTGTGGAGATCATGGACACTGATGGCAAACCTATTGACGCGATGGTTGGGATTTCTCATCGGCGTGCCGGTCGTGAAATGGCAAAAGCGATCCTGAAAGCCGGTTTTCAGCACATCGGGTTTATGGGGACCAAAATGCCTTTGGACCATCGCGCGCGTAAGCGATTTGAAGGTTTCACTGAAGCGCTGGCCAAAGAAGGTGTTGAGATAGAGGATCGCGCCTTTTATTCCGGTGGTTCCGCCTTGGCCAAGGGTCGCGAGATGACAAAGGAAATGCTGGATCGCTCGCCGGATCTCGACTTCATCTATTACTCCAATGACATGATCGGTGCGGGCGGCTTGCTCTATCTATTGGAGCAAAATGTAGACATTCCGCGCGAGGTCGGCTTAGCCGGCTTTAACGGTGTCGAACTCCTCGATGGCTTACCACGGCGATTGGCGACAATGGATGCATGCCGACAGGAAATCGGGCGCAAGGCAGCCGAAATCATTGCAGCACAATTGGAAGACCCAGACGCCGAAATAGAGAAGCACGTCACCCTAACCCCAAAGATCGACTATGGTGACACGCTCAAACGCTGGTGAGCATTTAGCCTTTTAGCGCATGCGAAATTTCCGAAAGGCCCGAGATGCCCGCAGTGATTTTGTCACCAGGCTTAACAGGGCCAACGCCTGCGGGTGTGCCTGTCATGATAATATCGCCTGCCCCGAGTTCGTAAAACCCAGACAAATGCGCCAGCAATTCGGGCACGGACCACACCATATCGTCCAGTTGACCATGCTGGCATCTCTCACCGTTCACGCTCAACCAAATTGACTGCCCAGTTGGGCCATCCCATTGTTTCCGCAAAGTCAGAGCACCCAAGACGCATCCATTCTCCAGATCTTTGCCAAGATCCCAGGGTCTCTGTTTCTTACGCTCTTTCGCTTGTAGATCACGACGCGTCATGTCCAAACCGCAGCCATATCCCAGAATTGCATTCTCGATCTCCTCACCAGCTGTAGACTCCAGCGGCGCCCCCAGTGCAACAAACAGCTCCACTTCATGATGAAAGTCATCTGTTCCCTTTGGAAACGGGACACAAGCCCCGTCGCGCAAAGCGTTTACGGCTGATTTGGTGAAGTAAAAGGGCGCCTCCCGATCCACTTCATTCCCCAGCTCAGCCGCGTGCGCCGCAAAATTACGACCAACGCAGAAAATTCGACGTACGGGGAAAACTTCAAGACGACTATTGATTGGTAGAGTTAGCGGTTCTGGAAGGGCAAACAGATGGCTACTCACGATTTTCTCCTAAGAAAGGGACCAATTCAGGCTGCACCTTAGAAAACAAAATAACAAATCGAAAAACAAAAGGAGCGAAAAGGGTAATCCCCCCGTTTTTGCGGGAGCTTGGTCGTAAAGTTTACGCGGCTGTTTTCAGTTTCATAGCGGGTGTGATGCCGTCAATGGCCATGCTGGGCCGGTCGTTGTTGTACGTCCAGAGCCATCTTGTGGCCTAGTCCTGTGCATCCTCCATCGTTTCAAAGATGCTTTGATCCAGCCATTCGTGCCGAACTGTGCGATTGTAGCGTTCGATGTAGGCGTTCTGCTAGGGCTTGCCTGACTGGATGTATTCAATGGCAATGCGCCGTTTCTCAGCCCATTGCATCAGCAAGCCACTGACATATTCGAGCCCATAACACCTTCGGAATGACGCTGATTGAGAGGCTATGATTGCCTGCGCAGCTCCCAAATAGCGCAGCGGGTGATCATAGCCGGGTCTCAGGTCCCTACAGTGGTTTTGCACGAACCACACCGCAAGGGAGACCGACTATGACCGATACCACTATTGCACAGGGCGAGCCTATTTTGGTGGCGATTGATATCGCAAAGGACCGCCATGAAGTTCTGATTGTTGTTCTGGGCAGAAAGCGCCGACGCCGTCTGACGGTGTTGAACCAACTCGACGACTTCAACCGACTGATCGCTACGTTGTCTGATTATGACCGTCCTGTCCGCGCAGCCTTTGAAGCCACTGGTAACTATCATCGCGCTTTGGCTTACCCCCTGGGACGCGCCGGTATTGATGTGAAGCTGGTTTCTTCGGTGGCCTTGGCACGCACCCTGGAAGCTTTGAACAACAGTTGGGACAAAAATGACCCGAAGGATGCGCAGGTCATCCTGCACATGATGCAGATCGGGAATGAGCAATTCTACCATGACCCCATGCTCTGCGGTACGAATGACCTTCAAGAACGATCCAAGACGCACGATATTGTCTCGCGCTCGAAAACGGAACTCTGGCACAGGGTGCTGACACACTACCTGCCGCTGTATTGGCCCGAAGCAGAACGCTTCCATCGCAGCTCCCGCAGTGACTGGTTCTTTGCCTTCCTCGAACGCTATCCGTCACCGCACTATGTCTTTGCCATGGGCAAGGAGGCTTTCACTGCCGACGCCTGGGAAGTTGTTGGCCGCAAAGTCTCGAAAGAGCGTTTGCTTGCAGATATTTATCAGACGGCCAAGTCCTCTGTGGGCCTACCCATTGCACCGGACTCTGATGCCGCTCGGATGTTCAGGCTGGTTCTCGCTGAGGGGCGCAGCCTGATTGCCCAGCGTAACGAGATCAAGGACCGCGCCGTCGAACTGCTCAAGGATAACAACGACTATCAACTGCTGACATCTATCCCGGGGGGCGGGACAATCAATGCGCTGACCATCCTGGCTGAGGCTGGCGATCTGCGCCGCTTTCAGCATCACCGCCAGTTTCTAAAGTTCTGTGGCATGGACCTCGCAACTATCCAGTCCGGCACATTCCGTGGCCAGACCAAGCTGTCTAAATACGGCAATGCCCGACTGCGCAGCACGCTCTGGATGGCTGGTCAGGTCGCCATCATGCAAAAACCAATAGCTTCCGCGACAAGTTCGAACGCTACATCGCCAAAGATCGGCAAAACACCCATTTGCGCCGCAAGGCGTATACCGCAATCGCTGCCACCCTCCCGTGACATTGCTGCGCAATGCACTGCCCGGCAGTGAATGGTCCGCACTGTGCACGGGATCATCAAACGCGACGAACCTTATCGTCCCTTCTTTGAGGAATGATCGACGGCAGAAGGACCTGTCTCTGTAAGGGCCGTAGAGGCGAGTATTCGACCTCGTGGATAATGTTCAGGCCTTCTGCTCAACGACCCGAAGATCTCGTCTTAAGGATGGTGAGAGCCGCATAAGCGTACTCTGTGTTTGTTATGACTCTGTTGCACAAATCGGCTGATGGCCGATTCTGTGGAAAAACTAACGTTTGCGAGCGCAGAAAGGGCTGTTCAAAATGGGGCGCGATCGCCTTTCCTATCATGCTCTTCGCACTTTCTGCGGTGCAGGAAAGATCTTGGCCAGTTTCCGGAGGTTCTGGGCGGTGACGGCGAGGCGGAATTCGTCATTTGCGCCGCATGGGCCGCGTAGTCGGAGCCGACCCAGGCCGAGGATGCGTTTGAGGTGGGCGAAGAGCATCTCGACCTTTTTCCTAAGTTTCATCGAGACGTCATATTGGCGGGTCTTGGCGATGTCGCGGGCGACCTGGCAGGCGTCTTCGTGTTCTTCGCGGGTGATCTTGCCGCCATACTTCGAACGCCAATTGTACAGCGTGGTGCTGGTTCGGCGGGTGATTGATCCGCTTTACTCCCGTGCTCGCGGCATAGCTCGGCGGCAGCCACACCGCCCTCCATCTGCCGCAGCATAACCATGATCTGGGCTTCTGTGAATCGTGTCTTCTTCATCGGAAACTCCTCGTTCATCCTGCCGAGAAAATTCTACTTCCGCATCCCCTTAGGATCGGGAGGGTTACCGGCGCATCTCAGACGTGACTTTCATGATGCCTAGACCAGAACCAAATCCGAGATCGCTAGGGAGGCGCCCGATTGGATCAGCCAGCTCTATGATATCGAGCGAGAGATCTAAGGCATGCCCGCCGACGAGCGCTTGGCCGTCCGGCAACAACAGACCAAACCAAAGATGGAGGCCTTCAACGCTCGCGCCGAAGCTCAACCGACACGCATTCCTGGCAAGAGCGACTTGGCTAAAGCATACCGCTATGGCTTCAGCCTCTGGTCCTCCTTCACCCTATTCCTGGTCAATGGACAAGTAGCGATCGACAACAATGCAGTCGAACGCGGCATGCGCCCCATTAGCGTTGGCTGCCACAATTGGCTGTCTACCGGATCCGACACCAGCGGTGAAAGCCTAGTCCGCGCCATGACTATCATCGAGACCGCCAAAATGAACGGGGTGGACCCGCAGGCATACCTAATTGCGGTTCTCTACCGCATCCACGACCACAAGATCAACAGGCTAGACGAATTGTTGCATTGGAACTGAACGCCAGCAACGACCAAGGATCACAAGGTGGCCTAAATCGGGCGGTTACAAGGAACCGCTATGGCGGATCAATTGTTGTGCGCAAAACCACTTGACCGGCACGCCCCCGTTACCGAAGTCCTGAGCCTTCTGTATCTCTGATCAGCTATTGTTACCCCATCACCGGGCTTGGCGAAGATCGGTGATGGGGCGATGTATGGCGTCTGAGCCTTGTGGCCTGACCACGTTTGCTAGCGAGCCAGCACCGTCTCTCTTCATCATCTCGAACAGTTGAAAGTAGCCGGTCAGGACTGCTAAGCAGAAGGACGAGAACATGGATACGGTAACACAGGCTGCAATCGTTGGCATAGATGTCAGCCGCGATTGGCTGGACATTCATTGTCTGCCAGGTGGGCAACGACAGCGCCTGCCCAACACTGAAGACGGCCACGCGCAGATTGTCGAATTGGCGGCTTCACACAAAGCGCTTGTGTGCTTTGAGGCGACCGGTGGTCAAGAATGGCGCTTGTGGTCTGCCCTCGATGCGGCAGCAATCACAACGCGACAATTGCCGCCAGCGCAAATCAAAGCCTTCGCGGCCAGTCGCGGCACGCGGGCCAAGACGGATCGGATCGACGCGGAATTGATCGCGCGTTTCATGGCGTTTCGCCCTGATGCTGGGCGCGCCCTCCCACATGAAAAGATACGTCTTCTCAGAGCGTTGACATCCAAGCGCGGGCAACCCGTTGAAACACGAAAACGGCTTCTGGCTCAGATTAAGGCGCACAGAAAGTTAGGATCGGCGGACTTTTTTGAGGCCATGGATGGTGAACTCAAGACCATGCTGGATCGTCAGACTGCCGGGCTCGAAGCTCAGATCGAACAGACCATCGCCAATTATCAAAGCCTCGACAATGCCGCCGACATCCTGCGTTCCGTACCCGGCATCGGTCCGGTTGCCAGCACGTTGTTAATCGCGGAAATGCCTGAACTCGGCCAGATCACCGGGGAACAAGCCGCCGCGCTCACCGGGCTTGCGCCAATCGCAAACGACAGTGGAGGCATGCGTGGAAAGCGTGCCATTGGCGGAGGACGACGATTGCTGCGGCATGTGATGTTCCAGGCCGCTCTCGTCGCAAGCCATCACAATCCAATCCTGAAGGTCTTCGCAGACCGCCTTCGCGCAGCCGGAAAACCGCACAAAGTCGTCATCACAGCCGTCGCCAGAAAGCTCGTCACAATCGTGAATGCGCTTCTCAAATCAGGCCAGAAATGGTCTCATCACGCCATTTGAGAAATACAGTTGCTAGGACTTCGGTCAAAGATCTTCGAATTACCGGACAACAAACTCTGCATGTAGCGCGCCAGCCGCCTTGAGGCTTTTGAGGATATCGATCATATCTCGCGGTGAAACACCCAAGGCGTTTAGACCAGACACGACCTCGGACAAGGAGGTGGTTTCTGGAACTTCGGCCAGTTGAACGTTTTCTTCCTCTTCGATCCCCACACCGGTTCGCGGTACGACGACAGGCTGAGCGTCCGTGAAGGGGTTCGGTTGCACCACAAGTGGCGCTTCCTCAATGCGTAGGGTCAAATTCCCCTGCGCCACTGCAACCCGCGAGATGCGGACATCGCTACCCATTACTATTGTCCCCGACCGCTGATCTACAACGACGCGTGCTTTCCTCTGCGGTTCGACCAGAATGTTCTCCATTCGGCCAATCGCATGCGCTGTCGAGCGGGTGTTGGTGCGCTGGATGTCTACTTCAACCGTCCCGGAGTCCCTCATCAAAGCGACATTGCG
The DNA here is from genome assembly GCF_056159265.1 of Epibacterium sp. ABZ3_068. Taxonomy (NCBI): domain Bacteria; kingdom Pseudomonadati; phylum Pseudomonadota; class Alphaproteobacteria; order Rhodobacterales; family Roseobacteraceae; genus Epibacterium; species Epibacterium sp. ABZ3_068. Next base: position 1,324,243 of record NZ_JBSWUV010000001.1, on the reverse strand, counting down.
ACCGAACTCGGCATTGATCGCCCTTTCGATGCGGTTCGCCGTTGTAAAATCGGCTTCGCGAAGCGCCAATCGCATCGTCGAAAGCGAGGAAAGGTCAAATTCAATCTCACGTTCAATACGACCACCGGACGGAATAACACCAGACGTTGGCACACCTTGGGTAACAGTCGCAGCCTCACCTTCGGCAACTGCGCCACCGGCTAGAATGGTCCCTTGAGCCACCGCGTAAATTTGCCCATCGGCGGCATTAAGAGGGGTCATGATCAACGTACCCCCCAAAAGACTGCTGGAATCACCGATCGCTGAAACAGTGACATCCAGTGTCGAGCCAACACGTGCGAAGGGCGGCAGGCTTGCTGTTACAAACACTGCAGCGACGTTCTTGGGCCGAAACTGCTCGCCTGTCACATTGACACCAAGCCGTTCCAAGATATTGGTCATGATCTCCTCGGTAAAAGGAGAGTTTCGCAAGCCATCGCCCGTCCCGTTCAGGCCTACAACAAGACCGTATCCGACAAGATCGTTTCCACGCACACCGTCGAATTCAACCAAGTCCTTTAACCGAATTGCGTTAGCGTGGGCCGTCATCGGCAGAAAAAGAAAGAAGACCAGGAAACGTAGGTATTTCATCATGATATATATCTCAGAAGGGTCAATTCGAACGACTTTTGTGTTACCACGTAAAGACTTTCCAACTGGTTTTGAGCCTCTTCCAGTTTTGCGTAAGTTTCATAAGGGTCAGCCTCCAGCATTTCGTTCTTGGTGATCGAAAGACTGGTGATCTCTGCCTCATTTCGCGTACGTGCATTTTCGATGCGTTCCTCCATGAAACCCACATCGGATCTTCGTTCAATAATGGCGTCGGTTGCGCCAAACAGTTCTTCACCCGAGCGACGTATCAGCTCACGCGTGACACCGTCTGACAAGGTAACGCCTGGCTCAATGGTAAGTGCCGCGATAGCAAAACCTTTCAGAGCTTCTTTGAACGCATCATCCGTCGCAAGAACATCCAGCTCGATCTGGTCGTGGGTCCCGATGTCAATCGCAGCCAGCGGTGTGGATGAGCCCGCATAGGCGACACTGTCAAATCCTGCTGGATCACTGAACCAGTTCTCTACGGCGGTGATCACATCATCCGCCGTTATCGCTCCGGAAACTTCGGTGGCCAAAGCAGACATCATAACGCTAGCGTCTTCAAGAGGAGCGCCCCTTGTGGCCGTGCCACCGAAGAGACTGCGCCCACCAACCGTAGCGTTCAGGGCGCTGATCGAGTTTTCCAGTTGAAGCCGCGCATCTTCGGCCAATGTCTGTGCATCGCCTGCCGACATGGTTGAGCTAAGTGTAAGAATGTTGTCGCGGACGCTTTGAACGTTTTCTTGTACCTTATCCATACTGTTCTGCATGGTTAGGGACAAAACCGTGACCTCGCTGGCAGCTACTTGGTAGCTGTCGAGCTGTCGCAAAGTGTGTTCAATACCTGATAGGTAGGTAAAATCGCCTCCTAGCCGCTCAGTGACATTGGTTGTCCGGCCGGTGGTCAACTCCTGACCCAGAGTCTGAACTTCCGACTTCAGCGTAGAGTTGCGAATTCTCAGGAAGGTATATTGTGCGAGATCACCGTAAGATGCAGACAGCATGCGTCAAATCCTCAGAATTGTGTCCATTAGTTCGTTTACGACAGTGATCATCCGCGCATTTGCTTGATATGCCTGTTCAATGATCAAGAGGTTCTGGAGTTCTACATCCGTATCAACCCCTTGAGCCTGCTCCATCTCACTTGTCTCAATGAAACTAGCGGCAGTAAACGCTACCCGATTTGCACTGGTCTCACTGTCCTGGGCAAAACGAGAGATTATGTCGGCGGCAAATGTTGCCGCTGTAACATCAATGGTGCCCAGGGAAGATGTTGTGACACTTCGGGTTTCTTCCAAAGCATCTTTGTAAGATCTGAGAAGCGTCGCATCACCCACCTCCCCGGAGGACACGGCGTTCAAACCGTCGCGAAATCTCCACGTTTCAGCTTGGCCATCCAATGCGACAAGTTCGTTGACCGAAATGCGACCTGCAAGCCCCAGTTCGTTTGCGGGATCAAAGAATGATCCGTCATCAGTAAAGATACCGGGATCAGTCGCCGAGAGAGTTGGATCAAGTGATGGATCTTGAAAACGCTCGATAAGATCGCGCGCCAAAGAGTCTAGATCTTCCTGTGCACTAACAGTGTATTCATCACGAATCTGAAACGCTGCTGCAAGAGTTCCGCCCCGCAATCGCCCCGTGGAACTTGTGTCAATCGGCCTTCCGTCAATTTCAAGACCAGACAAAAGACCGTTATCAACAGTCATATGGGGCGCAATGTCGCGTTTTCCCTCAAAGGTGAACTGGGCCGCAGTACCATCCAAGAGAATTTCACCGCCTTCGGAAAAGAGGGCTACCTGGCTGTTCTCACGCGCCACGACCTTTACCGGCACAATTTTGTTTATTTCATCAACGATCTGATCTCGTTGATCTATTAACCCAACCGGATCCAAGCCACTTGCCTGAGCAAGAACAATTTTGGCATTGATGCGCTCAACATCCTTCAGGCCCTGGTTCAATGTATCAATCTGTGCCGAAATTGAATTTTCAGCAACAACCCGTTGAGCGCGAACTTCGTCGGACGCAGAATTCAACCCTTCGGTCAATGCCGCAGCTGCAACGGACAGTTCATTCAACCGCGGCCCTGAATCAGGTCTTGAAATCGCCTCAACAAGCGCGGCGCTAAAGTTAGATTGAAGTGAGGCCAACGAGAACTCATCGTCCACCGTGCCAACAGAATCTGCGATGCGACTAAAAAAGTCGGCTGTTTCTTCAGCGGCAACGTATTCAGCCTCGGATACGCGACGAGATGCAAGGATCGCAGGGTCTTTCACCAGCTGAACATCACCGACACGTACACCGGGAATGCCTGCTCCCGCAGAATTTACCGATAGAACGCGCCGCGAGTGGCCAGGGTTTAACGCATTGGCCAAGTTGTCAGAGACAACGGATGTCGAACGCGACGCGGCATAGATACCCGACATTGCGGCATTGAGAGCACTAGACAGAGTCATGCGTCAGCCCTTGTAGTGGTTTGAAGGGACATCAAGCGCTATTAGCGCTTGATGTTGGTTGTTTCCTGCAGCATTTCATCCACGGTTTGGATAACCTTTGCAGCTGAGGAGTATGCTCTTTGGGTTGTGATCATTGATGTAAGCTCAGACGCAACATCGGCATTAGATTCTTCCAAAGCAAAAGACGCGACATTGCCCACCGGACCGGTACCCGCGTCCCAGAGGAAGAAAGAACCACTATCTGTCGTCGGAAGGAATGTCTGTCGATCCAGTGTCTGCAAACCGTTCATGTTCGGCACATCCACCAATGGAACTTGGTATACTGTGCGGGTAATACCGGAGTCATAGCTCGCCAAAACATATCCGTTTTCATCGATTTCGACATCGACAATATTGCCGGCAGGCGCGCCGTCACGGGAGATATTGGCGGCCACCCATTGGTCACCAAGCTGGGTGAGCCCGTTGGAACGACCGATCAAACCGATATCAACCTCAATCGAGCCACCGGCTACGTTAACAATAACAGAGCCCGTCGAAGCATCATAAGCCCCGCCGGTCGACGCGACGACAGAAGCAAGAGAACCGCCATCGGTCTGACTGTCGTTGAAGGTCAAGGTGTATTCGCCAATCAACGCGCCACCGCTAGCGGAATCCGTCAAACGCATTGTCCATTCGTTTGACGTGCCCGATGCAGGAACAGTTGCTTCGAATTCAACGGTGATTCCTTCTGCACGCCCCAAATTGTCATAATAGGCAATCGTCGTGGTCGTATCCGCAGGATCCGGCGTGCCACCAGCCTCAGTCGAGGTGGCCGGCAAGTTAATTCCCAAATTGATCTCAGTTGTTGGTTCGCTGGACAACTGGCTCCGGTTCAATACGATTGGCTCGAGACCATCAATCGTATCACGCGGAAAATTTGGGATAGAGCCGTCGGGAAGCGCCGGCCAGCCCATCAGCACAAGGCCAGACTCAGTCGTCAGCAGACCCTCATCATTGGTTTTGAACGACCCCGTAGAGGTAAGCAACATCGCCGGATTGTCAGCTCCCCCATCTACTTCTGCGATATTTGCGACAGGCAACATGCCACGACCATTGATCGCCAAGTCCGTTGCATTGTTAGTACCAATACGCGACCCCTGTTCATCGATGACACGCGATGTTGTGGCACGCACGCCACCTGCCGTGTAACCAGAACCGGAAGACCCGATAACCAAGGAATTAAAATCAGTTTGCACCCGCTTATAGCCGAGGGTCGACGAATTGGAGATATTGTCGGCAATGGTTGCCAAACGCGCTGCGTTGGCAGACAAACCCGCTACCCCCGCATTCAACGACGAAGAAATGGTCATGGATACGCCTTTCTGCTGCATCAAACTCTTCTGCAGACAGGCGTATCTGACGGGCATTAATACGGGGCTAACAGATAAAATCTGAGTTATCCGTTAGCCCAAAAGCCGTGAAAAAAGACGTTCGCAGCGGTTATTCGCGCAGCAAAACGATTTCCACCCGGTTATTTTTTATCGACATGGGATTTGGTTGCGCCAGTTTTCTGTCAGCGTGACCTGTCACCCTTTGAATACGTTTAGCGGACATGCCACCTGATTCGAGCAGCATACGTGTTTGGTCCGCACGAGCGTGAGACAACTCCCAAGTCGGGTTCTTGGCGAGAACCACAGGCTGAGAACGCGTATGGCCACCGATCGCAACATTGTTGCCAACAACATTGGTGACGCGAGCCACCATCCGCACCAAATCCCGGTACAACGGAGTCGGCGTGGAGCTATCGGCCTCAAACAAAGGTGCATCCGTTGTGTCGAACATTTCAATGATAAGGCCTTCGTCAGAGACACGGGTCACGATATGGCGTGCCATCTCAATGGAAACCATACTTTCGCCGCTACGCCCCGCCAATGCATCTTGCATTGCCTTGAACTCACGGTCTTCGGCCTGTTTCTCTTTGTCCTGTTTTTCGACACCGGTGTTGCCCTGCGCCTGCTGGGCATCTTCAGGATGTTCAGCACTGGCACCGGTTCCGGTTTGGGGCTTGATCTCTTCGGTGAACATACTGTCCCCAGAGAAAGCCCCATTACCACCGCCCGATACACGGCTCAGCGGAATAGTTGGCGAGAAGTAATCCGCCAGCCCTTTTCGCTGCTTTTCAGTCGTTGCGTTCAAAAGCCACATCAACAAGAAGAATGCCATCATCGCTGTAACAAAGTCAGCGTAGGCCACTTTCCAGGCGCCACCATGGTGTCCATGATCGCCGCCGCTTTTTTTCTTCTTGATGATAATGGGCGCCGCATTGCCTTGTGCGCTCATAGTCACCACCACTTTTATTCACCCAACACCGGGATAGCAGCGAGTGACTTAATCGAGCCTTAACAAATAAACTTGTCGGCAGTTAAGCCTCCGGAAAAGCCCTGGAGTGGTGCCGCTGATAGGACTTGAACCTACGACCCCATCATTACGAATGACGTGCTCTACCAACTGAGCTACAGCGGCCAAGTACGGCTGCAAATCCAGCCGTCTTTTGGAGCGCGGTCTTAACATTCGCGCGCTCCATGGAAAAGACCTAACTGGCCTCTTTTGTCGGTACGATTTCGTCTTCTTTAACCGCTTCCACAATTTCCACGGTTTCAACCTCGGTCTGCTCCGGCTCGGCATCGCTTTTTTCAAGCGCACCAACAATCAAAGGCAACATGTGCGCGCCTGTTGCGCTGGCAAACTCTGGGATATCCGGTGTCTTCCAGCTCAGAGTATCAAAACTTGAACAGTTTTCGCATACCGGCGCCCAGTCCGCATGGATGTGGTTACAGTTATCACATACCCATTGCGGTCCACGAGGCGCGCTGAGCGCGCGGGCAAGCCATCCGCGCACCACGCTGTCGTCCGATCCTTCCCCACGCTCGATCGCTGCCATCAATGTCAACGCACGCGCGTCCGGCGCACGCTCTGCCAGATCACCCAAAGCACGGCGGGCAGATGGGAACTCCTCGGCGACGATCTGAAGTTCGGCCATAACAAGACGTGTTTCGTCATGATTAGGCTTCAGACGCGCAAGCTGGTCAAACCGTTTGATCCGAGCCACCGGCGTTTCATCCGGTTCGATTTCTGCAAAGGCATGTGCCAGATCAGGATGGGGCTGGGCTTCCCATGTCTTCTTCAGAATGCGTGCGGCCTGACGTTTTTTGTCTTTGGCGATATAGGCTCGCGCGGCCATAACCGCAGCTGGAACCAGATCCGGTGACAAGCGGTTGGCTTCGATTGCCTGCTCCTGTTGCTCCGGTGTCGCGTTCTCATCCAAAAGCGTTTTAGACGACGATAAAGCCAGAACCGCATCCCGGCGCTTGTAAACATCGCGCGGCAAAGTGCCGGTTTTGAGTTTCGTTGACAAAGTCTTGCGCGCACCAGCCCAATCCTGGGCCTGGGCCTGAAGTTTCAACAGGGTGTCCTGTACTTCCTCGTGTTTGGGGCGCAAAGTCAGAGCCTTCTCAGCCAAAGCAAGCGCCGTCTGCGTATCCCCCTCAGACAGCTTTTGCTTCATGATCCCGCGCACACCAACAAAACGGGTCGATTGAGTAGACAGCAGGCGTTTGTATGCTTCGGCCGCCTTTTTCGTGTCGCCGGCCATCTCTGCAGCTTGTGCGGTAATCAGATCGGTAAGCTCTGGCTTTTCCAGGTAACGCTCCGCACGTGCCGCCTTGGCCATGGCCAAACGCCCTTCGCCGGAGGCCAGAGCCATCAAACCATCTGCCAGTGCCTGGTACCCCTTGCGTTCGCGCCCCTTGTCAAAGAAGCGCGACAAGGCTGTTTCGTCTCCATTAAGGAAGCGTATGGTTGCAACAAGAAGAGACGCCAGTTTCAGGATCAGCCACAATACAACCAGCAGGACAACAAGAGCCATAACAGATTGCAATGCACCGAGAGTATATTCCGTTCCGGCAACGGTGATCTGAACGCCGCCAGACGTTTCCAGCAACATTCCAGCGCCATAAGCCAGCGCCGCCGCAATCGTCACAAAAATAAGGTATTTAAAAAGAGACCAGAGCATGCGGGGGTGTCCTTATTTGGCGTTCAAGCTTTGGGAGAGTGTTTCTGCAGCCGTCAACGTCTCTTGACGTGCGGTAACGGCGGAGATCCAGTCAGCCATGGCAGAAGCGGCGGCTTCTGGGAGGGATGAGGTTTCGCTAAGCGCAGCTTTGAGATCACCGCGACGTACCGCAGCTTCCGCGCGCGACAAAACAGCATCCGCATCATCACCATCACGGGGGGCCACGGAGCGCGCGCCCAAATGGCGGTTTACATAGTCCAGAAGATTGCCGCTTTCCTTGCTCTCTTCTCGAACTGCCGCAAGTGCGGCGCGTGCAGAGGGGGCAAAGCCTTCGGTCAACGCGCTCAGCGTCAGCACACCGTCGGCGGCACGGGCGGATAATGCAGCCGGTACATCCACGCCCAGCGCTGAAAGTTCGCCGACCATTCCATCAAAAGGTTGACCTGAATCCAGTGCAGCGCGCAAACGTGCCAGTACGGTTTGCGCGCTGGCAATCTTCGCGGCCGCTGCGCTTGCTTCTTCCATGGCGCGGGCTTCTGCAAACATAGCCTCCACTTCGTTGCGCTGCTGCGCAAAGCTCTCCTGCAACTTGGCGACTTGGGCTTCAAACGCCGCGGCTGCCTCCGGCGAGGCTGCGCCGGCAATTGGTCGGCCCTGTAAATCAGACAGCTGAGCGGCAAGCTCTTTGACACGGGCTTCCAAACCAGAAAGGTCAACGGCGCTTTGCTCATTCATGTCGTTGGCGACAGCCTCAAGAGCATCAATGCGAACGGCCAAGGGATCCAAATCTGGAATGGACAGATCATTCAACCGTGTAGTGATATGCTCCAGCTTGTCGTTCAATTCCGCTTGCTTGGCTTGAACAGCGGCCAGCTCTTCACCAGTTGAGCCTCCGATTTTTCCCAAAATGTCTGTCTGGGCCAACCCAAAACCGATTGCAGCAGCCACGATGCCTCCTAAGGCCGTGGGCAAGAACCCTCCCCGCTTTTCAATGATACGCTCAACCTGAACCGGCGTTTCTTCAAGCGTATCAAAGGTAACATGTTCCGCAGGCGTGTCACTTACATCCAACGGTTCCTCGGTCTCGGTCTCGGTCTCGGTCTCGGTCTCGGTCTCGGTCTCGGTCTCGGTCTCGGTCTCGGTCTCGGTCTCGGTCTCGGTCTCGGTCTCGGTCTCGGTCTCGGTCTCGGTCTCGGTCTCGGTCTCGGTCTCGGTCTCGGTCTCGGTCTCGGTCTCGGTCTCGGTCTCGGTCTCGGTCTCGGTCTCGGTCTCGGTCTCGGTCTCGGTCTCGGTCTCGGTCTCGGTCTCGGTCTCGGTCTCGGTCTCGGTCTCGGTCTCGGTCTCGGTCTCGGTCTCGGTCTCGGTCTCGGTCTCGGTCTCGGTCTCGGAAGACAGGCTCTTCGGCAATTCGTCGCTGTCAACCACAGCCGTTTCACCGTCTGCGGCGTGTTCTACAACATCGGCCTCAAGGGTTTGGGTTTCCTCCACCCCTGGCGTCGGCTCCGCCACGTCCTCCGGGTTCTTTTTGTCTGCCACGCCGATCTTCCCTTCGAATCTGAAAATCTATCTATTGAACTTGAGCGCGACACTACTTCGCACCTGCGTCCGTCTCAAGCTATGCCAAGCTATCTGCGGCATTGCGAACCAGTTCCGCCATAGCTACAGCATCCGGTGCCCGAGAAATTTGCAACTCCATATAGTCCAAAGACTTCAACGGTTCAGCAACAGCTTCGCTCATCGCTACAAAAAACACACGCTTTGCTTTGCTGCATTCATAAGCAAATTGCTGTGCCGTGCGCGGGGAAAAAAGCGGCACGATATGTCGTTCTCCGCTATGCAAACTGTTTTTTGCCGCAACACTCAACGGGCGCAACCTCTGCTCATAGACAACTTGACTTTTGCAGTTCAGACCTGCCTCGTTCAATCGACCCGCAACATCTCCACGCGTATGTCTGCCATGAACATGTAAAACATTGCCCATATCGTTGCGCTTTGAAAGCACGTTAACCAATTCCTCGGCCGTCCGCCCCACGCATTCAGAATACCAACCGGCGCTTTTCGCCACCGCAGCCGTCCTCTCCCCGACGCAAAACGCCGACGCGCCCGACACCGCAACAAATGGAATCGCATGCGCCGAGGTGAAAATAACGGCATCAAAGTCAGCAGGAACGGCGTCGAGAGAAACGGGACTGATTTCGATCAGAGGGGAGACGATCAGGTTTAATTTCCCACGCGTTTCCGCAGGTAAAGCACGCCAAAACCGCTGAGACGCAGGTTCCGGTCTGGTCATCAATAGGCAAACCACACGCTTCTCCCGGGATTGTTTGACCACGCCTAAGGTGGTAGCCCCCGGCACATATTGATGCAATGGTAACACAATGACAGAGACACTTACGGTTTTAGGGATCGAAAGCAGCTGTGACGATACAGCCGCAGCTGTTTTACGTGAAACAGCAGACGGTCAGGTCCAGATACTGTCTTCCATTGTCTTTGGGCAAACCGAGCTTCACAGCGCATTTGGTGGCGTAGTGCCGGAAATCGCCGCACGGGCGCATGCCGAGAAACTTGACCTTTGCATCAAAGACGCGTTGCAAAAGGCGTCTGTGGATCTGACGGATATCAACGCAATTGCTGTCACGGCCGGCCCGGGCCTGATCGGAGGTGTCATCTCTGGCGTCATGTGCGCCAAAGGTATTTCAGCAGCAACTGGCCTGCCGCTCGTTGGTGTAAACCATTTGGCTGGCCATGCCCTGACCCCACGCCTTACAGATCAGGTATCATATCCCTATCTCATGCTATTGGTCTCCGGCGGTCATTGTCAGTTTCTGATCGCACGCGGTCCCGACGATTTCACTCGACTGGGTGGCACAATCGATGACGCACCAGGGGAAGCCTTTGACAAAACAGCCCGCCTTCTGGGGCTGCCGCAGCCAGGTGGCCCATCTGTTCAGGCCGAGGCAGAGCATGGTGATCCCAAGCGGTTTCGTTTTCCACACCCGCTGTTAGATCGTGACGACTGTAATATGTCATTCTCGGGTCTCAAAACTGCCCTTATGCGCCTGCGTGACCAGGTGGTTGCTGAAAAAGGTGGCTTGTCACGACAAGACCGCGCGGATCTTTGCGCGGGTTTTCAAGCAGCTGTTGTCGACGTGATCGTTGCAAAAACCAACCGGGCCCTAGCGCTCTACAGGCAAGAAAACCCGATCTGTCCAACCATTGCTGTAGCAGGGGGGGTGGCGGCAAATACCGCGATCAGAAACGGTCTGGAAGCGCTTTGCGCAGCTCATGAGACTCGGTTCGTCGCCCCTCCCCTTCGGCTTTGTACAGATAATGCTGCCATGATTGCCTATGCCGGGCTTGAGCAACTAAGAGCAGGCGCAAGCGATGATATGACACTCTCCGCCCGTCCACGCTGGCCACTGGACAAAATCAGCCCGGCGTTGATCGGCAGCGGAAAGAAAGGTGCCAAAGCGTGAGTATTTCCGTTCTTGGTGCTGGTGCCTTTGGAACTGCGCTTGCGATAAGCCTCAGCGGCTCAGGGCCGGTAACATTGTGGTGTCGCGACGAAAACCAAGTCAGCGAGATTCTGCAAACAGGCATCAATACGAAACGTTTGCCAGATGTGAAATTGCCCAGCGCGATCAAAGTCACATCAGATCTTGAACACGCTTGCGACGCCGACGTGTTGCTCTTGGCAGTTCCCATGCAACGCCTGCGGGCGTTTCTGGAGCAATCGCCGGGCCTTTTTACTGGCAAGGTATTGGTGGCTTGCTGCAAAGGGGTCGAACTTTCATCCGGATTGGGTCCAATTGGTGTGCTCATTCAGGCGGCGCCAACGGCAAAAGCTGCGCTGCTGACAGGACCGAGTTTTGCCGCAGATATTGCGCGGGGCCTTCCAACCGCCCTAACCCTCGCATGTGCAGACCGAGACACAAGTGCGCTCCTTCAAAGAGATCTGACCACGTCCAATTTACGCCTGTACCGAACCACAGATACAGTAGGCGCCGAAATCGGTGGGGCGCTGAAAAACGTTTTTGCCATTGCATGCGGTGCCGTAATCGGCGCAGGCCTTGGAGAGAGCGCACGTGCTGCACTGATGACACGCGGTTTTGCCGAAATGCAGCGAATGGCCACAGCTCTTGGCACACGCCCCGAGACGCTTTCAGGCCTCTCTGGGTTTGGAGACCTGGCCCTGACCTGCAGCTCACCATTGTCGCGAAACTTCAGTCTTGGCCTGTCACTGGGGCGCGGGGAATCGTTTGACCCTTCAATAACAGTAGAAGGTGCAGCGACCGCCCATGCCGCGTCCGAAAAGGCAAAATCTCTTGGGATTGAGATGCCAATAACCCAAACTGTGGTGGCTTTGCTGGATCAAAGCTTGACGATTGCTGATGCAGCAGCGCAATTACTTACAAGACCACTAAAAGAGGAATAAAATGCTCGTTGCATTGATCGCACGGGACAAACCTGGGAATTTACAGGTGCGTCTGGACAACCGTGAAGCCCATCTGTCGTATATCAAAGAAACCGGCGTTGTTGCGCAGGCCGGCCCTTTGATGGATCAGGATGGAACTATGGTCGGCTCACTCATTGTGCTCGAAGTAGAAGAGATGGCCCAAGCCCAGTCTTGGGCAGACAATGATCCATATGGCAAGGCCGACCTGTTTGAGACCGTTGACCTGATCACATGGAAGAAGGTCATCGGCTAATGCGCTACTGGCTGTTCAAATCCGAACCTTCGACCTGGAGCTGGGATGACCAGCAAGCCAAGGGAGACGAAGGCGAAGAATGGGACGGCGTGCGAAACTATCAGGCGCGCAATTTCATGCGCGAGATGAAACTGGGCGACCGCGGATTTTTCTATCATTCTCAGAAAGAAAAATCCGTTGTCGGCATCGTGGAGGTCTGTGCCGAAGCTCATCCGGACAGTAAGGCCGACGATCCCCGTTGGGAATGTGTGGACATCAAGGCGGTTCGTACAATGAAAACCCCGGTTTCTCTGGATCAAATCAAACAGGATCAATCTCTCTCGGAAATGGTGTTGGTGAAAAGCTCACGCCTGTCTGTTCAGCCTGTGACACCAGAGGAATGGCTGCGAGTTTGCTCTCTTGGCCACACAAAGCCTGATTAAACCAATCATGCTTCTTGGTCGTCTGAGGAGGGGCCAAATATGGACATTTTGAGTGTCATTGCCGCAGCGGCAGCAGGCTTTATACTTGGTGCGGTCTGGTATGGAGTTCTGGCAAAGCCTTGGATTGTGGCATCAGGAATTAAAGTTGACGCTGAAGGCAAGCCGCAAGGCGGCATGTCACCGGTAATTTTTGTGACAAGCTTCATTATCCAAATGATCGTCGCAGGCATGATGCGTCATGTTTTTGCGTTGTCTGGCATTGAAACAGCGGGGGCTGGTCTTGTTGCCGGCCTGGGCGTTGGGTTGTTTTTCATTTCACCCTGGATCGCGCTCAACAACATGTACGCCATGCGACCCAAGACACTCACACTGATCGATGGAGGATATGCGACACTTGCGTGTGCCGCTATAGGGCTTGTCCTGACATTGTTCTAACTGGAACGTCCTCAAAACAAGACCCGCATCTTAGAATAAAAAAGGGAAGGTTCCGGGACGAACAGAACCTTCCCTTCCACCCCGCGTGCTCCGTATCCACCACACGCGTATGAAATCTTTGGTCTGCCATCCTGGCTTCTATTCAACCTAACTCCATACGCCGTGATTCCGCAAAGCAATTGCCTGGATAATGTATATCAAATTCAGACGATTATCTGACTTTGAGCAGAGCCGCCTGCCCGCGTGTGGCGCAGGCGGCCTTAAAGGTGGCTTAGCTATACACGGCTTCTTTTCCAAAATGCTTGGTCAGCATGTAGTAAACAACAGCGCGGTATTTATTGCGCTCGGACTTTCCGTAGGTTTCAACAACAGAGTTGATGGCGTCCATAAGCTCGGGCCCATCGGCCAAACCCAGCTTCTTGATCAGGAAGTTGGTCTTGACAGTTTCCAACTCGCTTTCCTGACTTGACGCAACGGTAGAGGCGTCCGCGTTATAGATCGCCGGTCCACATCCAATTGTTACTTTGGTCAGGAGATCCATATCCGGCTCCAGTCCACATTTATTTTTCAGATCATCCGCGTATTGCGCGATCAGATCGTCTCTCTTACCCATGATATTCTCCCAACCAAAAAGATGCCTGTGAATGGCTATGGCGAAACAGTAGGCGCAAAGATTTCCATCACAAAGGAAAAGATTTCGCTGCAGTTCCCCTTATTCCAAAATCCGGAAATTTGGGAGACGCATAAAAAACGCCGCCCGGCTCATGTAGAGGGGCGGCGCGCAACGTAGTTATTTTCAGGCTCAATACCGGTAGTGTTCCGGTTTGAAAGGACCTTCCGGGGTAACACCGATGTAAGATGCCTGTTCCGGGGTCAGCTTGGTCAGCTTCGCACCAACACGCCCGAGGTGAAGGGCCGCAACCTTCTCATCCAGATGTTTGGGCAAGATGTAAACTTCGTTCTGATAGCTGTCACCACGGGTGAACAACTCGATCTGCGCCAGTACCTGGTTGGTAAAGGATGCAGACATGACAAAGGACGGGTGACCAGTTGCATTTCCAAGGTTCAGCAAACGGCCCTCGGACAACAGGATCAGTCGATTGCCGGACGGCATCTCGATCATATCGACCTGCTCTTTGATGTTTGTCCATTTGTGGTTCTTCAGAGCCGCAACCTGGATTTCATTGTCAAAGTGGCCGATGTTGCCAACGATGGCCATATCCTTCATCTCGCGCATATGCTCGATCCGGATGATGTCTTTGTTGCCGGTGGTGGTGATAAAGATGTCAGCGTCCAGCGCTTCTTCGAGCAGAACAACCTCAAACCCGTCCATCGAAGCCTGCAATGCGCAGATCGGGTCAGCTTCGGTCACTTTGACGCGCGCACCAGCACCCGCCAGCGAAGCAGCGGAGCCTTTGCCCACATCACCGTACCCGCATACAACCGCAACCTTACCGGCCATCATCACATCAGTTGCGCGGCGAATGCCGTCCACCAGAGACTCTTTGCAGCCGTATTTGTTGTCGAACTTCGACTTGGTGACCGAGTCGTTCACGTTAATCGCAGGGAACGGCAGCTGGCCATTTTTCTGCAGATCATAAAGGCGGTGCACACCGGTGGTGGTTTCTTCAGAAACACCCAGAATAGCGTCACGGGTCTTGGTGAACCAACCAGGGGATTGCTCCATACGCTTTTTGATCTGCGCTTTGATCACTTCCTCTTCCTCAGACTGAGGAACCGGAATAATCTCTTCACCTGCTTCAGCACGCGCGCCCAGAAGAACATAGAGGGTCGCGTCGCCGCCATCGTCCAGGATCATATTGGGGCCGTCTTCAAACATAAACGACTTGTCCAAATAATCCCAATGCTCTTCCAGCGATTGGCCCTTGATGGCAAAAACCGGAATATCCGCTGCTGCGATAGCCGCCGCCGCATGATCCTGCGTCGAGAAAATGTTGCAAGACGCCCAGCGGACATCTGCGCCCAGCTCAACCAGGGTTTCGATCAAAACCGCTGTTTGGATCGTCATATGCAGCGAACCGACGATCCGCGCACCTTTCAGCGGTTTGCTGTCGCCATATTCTTCGCGCAGAGCCATCAGGCCCGGCATTTCGGTTTCCGCAATGTTCAGCTCTTTGCGGCCAAACTCAGCCAGCGCGATGTCCTTGACGATATAGTCCCCGGCCATTGTAAGCTCCATTCTGGTTAGGGGTTAGGTCTGACAGGGCCTAACATCCTAATGGTTTACAAGCAACGAACATAGCTCTTCTACCGGACGAGTTGCTTGTCAGCCTGGAGTTCCGCGTGGCATTTTTGCCGGAAGAGCTTCAAAGAAATCCGTTCCCGCAGCCAGCACACAGCTCACACCGTTCGGGTATGTGATGAGGAGTGTAAAAGTGCCTGTTTCCTTCGAGGACCAAACTTCGACCAACGTGCTGCCCTGCTGGTCGCTCCGCAAACCGCCTGCCGTCAGGTTCTCTGCATATCTGTCAGACAGCCGTTCTATGACTGTCGTCCGATCCGCACAATTTGCAGCCCATACGGGAGGAGCCGTCGCAGCCATCCCAAACACCAAACAAATACTTAACAAACGCTTGAACACGACAAGCTCCTTTCGCTAGAGGTCAGTCTCTAGAGAGGGCCCGATTGAGAGGTCACGTGGCTCCTCTCCTTCATGTATTATGTGTCTTTTGGACGCATTTTTCAATCAAACTAAGGTCACACTCATGTTGGCCTTCCCATCTGGGTTCAAAACAGAGCTTGGATTTCAACGGGGTACGCTGGGGGAACGCAATAGATGGCAGCCGCACCAAGAGCATGGCAACGCATGTTGTCCGGACGCAGATTGGACCTTTTGGACCCTACCCCGGTTGATATCGAAATCGAAGACATCGCTCATGGATTGGCGTTTGTCGCGCGTTGGAACGGACAAACCAAAGGTGACTTTGCCTATTCTGTTGCTGAACATTCATTGCTAGTTGAACGCATTTATCAACGCCTTTGCCCCAAAGCGCCGACCAAGTGGCAACTGGCTGCACTACTTCACGACGCCCCCGAATATGTAATCGGAGATATGATTTCACCGGTTAAGGCCGCAGTCGGGACTGGATATGGTGAATTGGACGCGCGTCTGACGTCTGCGATCCACATACGGTTTGGACTGCCCGCTGCCCTGCCGAAGACGATCAAGGCTCAAATCAAGCGAGCCGATAAAATCAGTGCCTGGATGGAAGCCGTGCAGATTGCAGGGTTTTCTGAGCAAGAGGCCAACAAGCTCTTTGGTCGTCCCAAGACTGGAATTACCGAGGGTCTATACATTGATCTTCGGCCACCTGTTGATGTACGCCGCGACTTTATCAAACGTCACGAGGAAATCTTGAGGTCTCTCTAACTCTGCGGGTTCCGCAAGCCGCGTTCAACCTGACGAATACGCTTCTTTTCAAGCCGTTGCTGCTTAAATTTGGGCGACTCCACAAAGTTCTCGTCGGGTTCGATTCCTTTTTGACGCAGCATAATCCGTCGCTCGCGCCCCATTACTGGCCGCCAATCGACATTTGGTGAAATAAACCCGCCCTGAGACAGCGAACTCCCAATAACCTGATGGTCCAACTCGCCAAAACTCATTCGGCTGGAGCGCTGCTTGTCTATCGGCAACCATTCGGTGCGCAGAGCGTTTACAACCAAAGGATCGCATTTGCAGAAGGACTGCACATTATTCACCAGTTGTAAGTTGGCGCCAGACTCCCGACGCAGAATGATTGCAACTTTCTGGTCCGGCCGCCCCACCATTGCAAAGAGATGCAATGCTGACCCATCCGCAGCCACAATGTGACGCGCGGCCTTATATTGCGCCAACTGCGCATCCAGGCTGTGGTCTTGCGGGTGGAAAATTTCGTACCCTTCTGAAATCAGCCTGTTTTCCAGCTCTTCTTCACCGATCAACCCGCCCTTTCCAAGCCCAAGCTTGGACCGGGAGATATAAATCCTGTCCGCACCTTCTGGTTTGATGTCTCTGGCAAATTTTGCGTGGATAGCGTTGCGAAATTTTGCTGTCCCAGAAACTATGCTGCCCAGGCCGAACCCCTGTCCCGGAACGACAAGTTCTTCCACCCGCAACGCGCTGGTCGCCAGTTTGATCGAAAGGTCGGGAGAAATTGCATGGATAAAGTCCCGCTGGAAGCCACGTGTTTCCACGGCCAGTTCAGGCCTTTTGTGGATGAACAGAATACCGTCCACAGGTCGGTGCAATTCTGCCAACGCCCATAGACGTGACGTGCTTTCCACAAGGAAATGCCCAAAGTGCGCCCAAAGAACACCGCCCCAAAGCCAACGACCATTCAAGATTGGACCGTTGGATTTAGGTATGTCCGGCTGTGTGGTTATTGGCCTGTAGCGGCGCCAAAGAGCGCCTTGCGGACAATAAGAGCCATCCTGATACAGAACACCGGCGGGCTGGACAAACGCGCT
This sequence comes from Epibacterium sp. ABZ3_068, assembly GCF_056159265.1. NCBI lineage: Bacteria > Pseudomonadati > Pseudomonadota > Alphaproteobacteria > Rhodobacterales > Roseobacteraceae > Epibacterium > Epibacterium sp. ABZ3_068. The sequence continues at coordinate 1,307,070 of NZ_JBSWUV010000001.1, read as the reverse complement.
GGCCTTTGGCGGCACAACATGCGCATTTGCCAAAGTGATCATCTCTTCGGACCATCCCCCAGCGGGCGAGGGCTCTGTTGTTGGATCACTCAAGCTCATTCAGTCAATTACCGTGGACTGCGTTTTGCCAAGATCCGCTGTAATGTGCGCCGATGCATGTTCAACCGCCTGGCGGTTTCAGACACATTGCGATCACAGAGTTCGTAGACACGCTGAATATGCTCCCAACGCACTCGGTCTGCGCTCATGGGGTTTTCAGGCGGCGGCGGCAGTTCATCATCAGTCGTCAACAATGCATTCATAATGTCAGACGCATCAGCCGGCTTGGACAAATAATCCGTCGCACCAATCTTAACAGCGGCAACCGCGGTTGCGATCGCACCGTATCCCGTCAGCACAACGACACGGCTGTCGGGGCGCTTCTCCCTGAGAACTTCAACCACATCCAGTCCGTTGCCATCCTCCAACCGCAAGTCGACAACGGCAAAGGCCGGCGGGCGCGCCGTTGCAATTGCAGATCCGGCTGCAACAGATCCGGCGGTCTCTACTTCGAAACCCCTTTTTTCCATGGCCTTTGCCAAACGCCGCAAGAACGGCTCGTCATCATCCACCAGCAAAAGTGATTTATCGGGCCCAATCGCGTTTGGGTCTGTTTCGGCCATATGCTCATTTCTCCCAACCGGTCAGTCGCGGTTTCCGACCAGAATATTACGTAGAGCTTTCAAAGGTCAAACCGAACGGCACCTTTATGCGTTTTCTACGAAACAGGTTACACGCTCAGCCATTCTCTCAGCTGTCTCATCCCGCTTGAAAAACTCTACGAATCCATGCTCTGGCAAGACCAAATACGTATAGGTCGAGTGGTTGACCAAATAGTATTCAGGATCTCCGTCCTGCTTTTGATAGAATGTTTTATAGGCTTTGCTAGCTGCTTTTACCTGCTCAGGTGAGCCGGTGAGGCCAATCATCTTTTCGTGAAGGTTGAAGGCAAAATCTCCAACAACTTCGGGTGTGTCACGTTCAGGATCTATGGAAATAAAAACCGGAGTCACGGAAACCCCGTTTTCTGCCATTATGTCAACCGCATCAGCGTTCCGCGCAGTATCCAACGGACAGACGTCGGGACAGAATGTGTAACCAAAGTAAATCAGCGTGGGCTCGGTAATAACATCTGTGTCAGAAACGGTTTCGCCCTTGGCATTAAGCAGCTCGAATGGCCCACCGATTGCACCAACTCCACCAGCGACGGCGCTGGCTCTGCAGTTTTCAAAGAGTTCTGTTGTCTGTTGTTGCGTCGCGAACCAGGCCGCGCCCAGTCCACCCACGGCCACTGTTGCGGCCAAAACGGCAAAAATGCGTGTCATAGAGACCTCTTTGATTAATCGCCACGTGTCGATTGAACGTTTCCCCCGTGAGACCTATCAGTATTTTCAACAGTTTCAAGCGGAGCACTTGGTCACATGTCTGATACAAACATCGGCCTGATGAGCGGTCAGGAGCGCAGCCATTGGATTCGTTTGCGGACGCTGATCATATTGCGTTGGGTTGCGATCTTTGGCCAAATCACCGCTCTGTTTGCGGCCCAGTGGATCTTTGAGCTCAAATTTCCAATTGAGCTGACCTACATCACCGTTTGTATTTCAGTTCTCAGCAATTTGATCGCCACATTCGCGTTTCCCGAAAACAAGCGACTGTCCGAATTCGAAAACCTGCTGATGATCCTGTTTGACCTTCTGCAGCTTGGTATCCTCCTGTACCTCACCGGGGGTCTCAACAATCCATTTTCGCTTTTGGTGCTGGGGCCGGTCACAATTTCGGCTGCAATGATGCGGTTGCGCTCTGCTTTGATCGTCGGAGCCATCGCAATCCTGCTGGTTACGGCCATGTCGGAAATTCACCAACCGCTGGTAACCGCATCCGGCGCAAAGCTGGAAATGCCAGGGATCTTCATATTTGGGAACTGGGCGGCAATCGTAATCGCAATCTTGTTCATCGGGGCTTACTCCTACAGAATTAGCTCAGAAATACGCTCCATGTCGGACGCCTTGGCGGCTACGCATATGGCTTTGTCACGGGAACAGAAACTGACCGACCTCGGTGGCGTCGTAGCAGCTGCCGCGCACGAACTGGGCACCCCCCTGGCAACGATAAAGCTAACAAGTGCGGAACTCGTGGATGAGTTGGAAGATCAGCCTGAACTGCGTGAAGACGCCGAGTTGATCAGAGATCAAGCAAACAGATGCCGTGACATTCTTCGCAGCATGGGGCGTGCCGGAAAATCCGATCTTCAAATGCGTCAGGCCCCGCTCACGACTGTCATAAACGAAGCGGCTGAACCGCATTCCGATCGCGGTAAAACCCTGCACTTGGACGCCGAACCGCATGAAGGGGCTGACCTTCTACATCCGAAAGTTATGCGTAAACCAGAGATCATTCATGGACTGCGAAACCTCGTCCAGAATGGGGTAGATTTTGCAAAAGCGAATGTCTGGATCACAGCGCGCTGGGACAATGAAAGTATCGCGATCACCATTCATGATGACGGACATGGTTATCCCCCCCATCTCCTTGGTCGTATCGGCGACCCATTTGTCAGGCGCAAACGTCAGGAAGGTGAACGTAAGCAAAGACCGGAATATGAAGGTATGGGTCTTGGCCTATTCATCGCAAAAACCTTGCTGGAGCGTACAGGTGCGAGCCTGAGTTTCGCCAACGGCAATGATCCGTATCAGGAAATATTGGACGCCCCCCAAGGCCAAGGTGCCATCGTTCATGTCGTTTGGCCACGCAAGTCAATTGAATCAGATCTGGGAGGCGTAGACCATCCATTGGGTAAGAACGAACGCATAGAGATTTGATCTATTTATTTTTGGTCAACCAATTAAACTTCATTTAACCATTATGAACGACGCTGTAAGACAGGTGAACAATTCGGGGCAAAGCAATGCAGGACATCGTTTCGGTTGAATGGCTGGTTCTGGTAGCGTTATGCGCTGCAACGGCGGCAATCGCGGTAAAATGGTTATCCCCTTCGTCTTACGCAAAACGTATGGAACATGACCTTCTGGTCGGGGATGGGCGCACAGATGCAGTTTTTCTGTTCGATGAAAACGCTCTGATCGGATGGTCTTCGGGCGCGAACAAGTTTATTGGCGATAACGCCGAGAGCTTTGGTTGGTCAAACCTTCGGGACCAACTGTCCCGCAGTTACCCTGGCCTTCCGCAATCCCCAAACTTTCTCAAAGACGTTGGGCCGCTGGTTCTGTCCGGGACTGCAGGTGCCGACAGCCGTGAGGCGCATTGCGAGTGGATTGATGGCATCACGCGCGTACAACTGCGACGCAGCACCCTGGAAGAACAAAACAAATCCCTGGACCAGGAACTTACAACACTGCGTGCAGCTGTTCATCAGGCCCCATATCCTGTTTGGCTACAATCCGAAGAGGGCGATGTCACCTGGACCAATCTGGCTTATGATGACCTCAGCCATAAAATCCGGGGTCGAAATGCCGATTTCTCTGACCCGATGTTCAGTGAATTGGACGAGCCCAAGGCGACTGGCCGCCCAGAACGCATTTCAATCCCCCTTCCAGAGAGTGAAAAGAAGCTTTGGTACAATGTCTCAACAACAGAGACTGAAGCAGGTTGGCTTTGTCACGCAGTCGACGTGAATGCTGTTGTAGACGCTGAAATTGCACAGCGGAACTTTGTCCAAACATTGGCCAAAACTTTCGCGCAGCTTTCGATTGGTCTCGCAATCTTTGACAGAAACCAACAGTTGGTCCTTTTTAATCCGGTTTTGATAGACCTGACAGCGCTGCCGGCAAATTTCCTCAGTTCGCGCCCGAATATGATGACGTTCTTTGACCGTTTGCGCGATCAAAGAATGATGCCGGAACCCAAAAGCTATTCCAGCTGGCGTCATCAGATGGCCGACCTATTGGAGGCAGCCGCCGAAGGCCGTTACCAGGAGACATGGTCTATGCCCTCTGGATCGGTCTATTCTGTTTCGGGCCGACCACACCCTGATGGCGCAATTGCTTTCCTTTTCGAAGACATCACCGCAGAAATCACGCTGACCCGTCAGTTCCGCAGTGAGCTGGAAGTCGGCCAATCCATTATGGACCAAATGGATGAAGCCATTGCAGTGTTTAACAAAGATGGAACCATGTCATTTTCCAACGAAGCATATCACGCACTTTGGAATGTCGACCCCGAAGCGAGCTTTGCAAAAGTATCTGTTATTGATGCCTGCCGAACATGGCAGGACTTCACAGCAGCAACCTCAGCTTGGGGCGCAGTTCGTGACTTTGTTCTGGGAACGGAAAGTCGGGATCCTTGGTGGTGTACGGTTCGGTTACGTTCCGGCGAAAGCCTGACATGCAGAGTGAGCGCACTGTCCAACGGGACAACATTGGTTCGGTTCCACGCATCCGAACCGGCGGAGCTCCCGCCAACACAGCAGCGCTTTCTGTCGACCATCGCCTGATCTCGCTTGCAGAGGAAATCGGACATGGCCATTTTAGCGCCATGACCAAGATGACCCTCTCCATTACTGTTCGAAGCCCCGACGAAATGGCCGATTTGGCCCGAAAGATCGCCGCGCGTTTATCGCCCGGCGATTGTTTGCTGCTGGAAGGGATCATTGGAGCAGGCAAAAGCCATTTTGCCCGCAGCGCGATTCAATTCCTTCTCCCTGAACCAGAAGACATCCCCTCTCCCACTTTCACATTGGTTCAGACCTATAATGGGCCAAAATGCGAAATCTGGCACAGCGACCTTTATCGCCTTTCAGCACTGGACGAGGTCTTTGAGCTTGGCCTAGTTGACGCGTTTGACAGTGAAATCACTTTGGTTGAATGGCCAGAAAAGCTTGAAGACGTCGCGCCAAAGAATGCGTTGCGCCTGAAGATAGAGCTTTCAAACGAGAGCGAAGACGCGCGCCTTGTAACTTTTAGCTGGAGCGATCCCAAATGGAGCCCACGAATGGAGCAGAGATCACATGACTGATCGCACCGTATTGAAACAGCAGTTCTTGAGGTCCACAGACTGGGCCAGTGCCACTGTCGTGGCGATGACAGGCGACGCATCCAATCGCCGATATGATAGGCTCTACCTAGGCGAAAAGACCGCAATCTTAATGGATGCGGCCCCGGCAAACGGTGAAGACGTCAGACCGTTCATTAAAATCGGCGAACACCTTCGCAGTCATGGTTTCAGTGCCCCAGAGATCCTGGCCAGAGATGTCGAAAATGGATTTCTGTTGCTGGAAGATCTGGGACAAGACCGCTTCAAAGAAGTATTGGAAAGCCGCCCAGAGCAAGAGAGGCATCTGTACACAGCAGCGACCGACGCCTTAATTGCGTTGCACCGATGTCCCCTTCCCCAGGGTCTACCGGACTATGGCACGCAAAAAATGGTCGAGGTTTGTGAACCGATTTTTTCCGAATATTGCCGCACGGTCGGCGGTGCTCAAAGCTCTTTGGGCAAGGCGCAATTCGACCGGGAACTGACAGCGATCCTGGAAAAAAACGTGGGCGCGCCTTCTGTTCTGGTTGAGCGCGATTACCACGCAGAAAATCTTTTGTGGCTGCCGGATCGAGAAGGCGTCGGCTGCGTCGGAATGCTGGACTTTCAGGATGCCGTAGCAGGTCATCCGGCGTATGATCTAGTCTCGATGCTGCAAGATGCTCGCCGTGATGTGTCCCCGCATATCGAGGAGGAAATGATCGCACATTACGTTGCAAAAACTGATGTTGACTCCAATGCCTTTGAAGCAGCTTACTGGACGCTCGGACTGCAGCGGAACCTTCGCATTGTTGGCGTGTTCGCCCGATTAGCGACACGGCTGGGCAAACCCCATTATGTTGAGTTTATTCCCCGCGTCTGGTCCTACATTGAACGCGGTTTATCACGCCCCGAACTGGCCGAAATGAAATCCGTGATCCGAGAAACTGTCCCAACACCCACTCAGGACAGGCTCAGAAAGCTAACAGCATGAAGTTCCAACCTTTTCCTGTGATGATATTCGCTGCTGGCTTTGGGACACGCATGGGACCATTGACAAAGGAACAGCCCAAACCGTTGGTAAAGGTCAGCGGCCGACCCATGATCGACTATACCATGGACTTGATCCGCGACTATGGCGCGGATCGGATCGTCGCAAACACCCATTACCTCGGAGAACAGATAAAAACCCACCTGGACCCACAGGGGGTGGTGATCAGCCACGAGAGTCCGAAAATATTGGAAACGGGCGGCGGCCTTCGCAGAGCTTTGCCCCTTCTGGGATCCAGCCCGGTTGCAACCATAAACCCTGACGCCATTTGGCAGGGTCCAAACCCCTTGCAGACTGTTACGGACGCCTGGGACCCTGAAAATATGGACGCATTGCTGCTGTGCCTCCCAAAAGAGAACACCATTGGCCGTGTCGGGCCAGGAGACTTCAGCATTGACAAGAACGGTCAACCAAGCCGCGGCGGAAATATGGTCTATGGCGGGGTGCAGATCATAAAGACTGATGCTCTGAGCGAGATTTCAGAAGAGGTGTTCTCGTTGAATCTTGTTTGGGATCGGATGAAGGAAAAAAATAGGCTCTTTTGTTGTGAATACCCAGGGAAATGGTGTGATGTCGGCGTCGCTGAGTCTCTCCCTTTGGCAGAGAGTTTGCTGACACCTGATGTTTGAACCAAGCTCAATTCCGCGCCTTTTTGCAGTGCCCTGCGGTGTCGATTTTCCAAAAGCTCTGGTATCAGGCCTGATTGCACGAAGCCAATCACAACCGCCTGAAGCCTTGGCGCGGACTGAGGTTATTTTGAACACCTCCCGCATGATGCGACGGGTTCGCCAGCTCTTTGACTCTGGGCCAAGTTTGCTTTTGCCCCGTTTGTCTCTGCTCGGCGGCCTGTCATCGGGGTTGGCGTTTCCCCCGGCCGTACCACCGCTCCGGCGCAGACTGGAACTGACACAGCTGGTGAGCAAGCTTCTGGACGCTCAGCCCGACCTTGCTTCTCGTGCATCTCTTTATGATTTGGCAGACAGTCTTGCCGGGCTTATCGACGAAATGCAGGGGGAAGGCGTTTCAACAGATGTGATCCGGAACCTGGATATCTCTGATCTTTCCGGTCATTGGGCCCGAACACAGAGCTTTATTTCCATTGCCGATCAGCTGGTTGAAATGAGCGGCGGCGCATTAGACAAAGAAGCTCGGCAACGGCTGATCGTCACTGATCTCATTGAAAAGTGGGAGGAGAACCCGCCCGAGCATCCGATCATTCTCGCTGGTTCCACCGGGTCACGGGGAACAACCCTGATGTTGATGGAGGCAATCGCCCGATTGCCCCAAGGTGCGGTGGTTCTGCCGGGTTTTGATTTTGATCAGCCCGCCGATGTTTGGGCAGAACTTAAAAATCCGCTCACATCAGAAGATCACCCACAGTACCGCTTTTACAAACTGCTACGTGATCTGGATATGGCCCCCGGCGAAGTGGCGCCATGGTCAAAAGACGCCCCCTTTTCATCGGCGCGCAATCGATTGGTATCCCTTGCACTCCGGCCTGCCCCCGTTACGGACGCCTGGATGCGCGAAGGCCCGAAATTGACCGATCTGGGCGATGCCACACGCGAACTCACATTGGTTGAAACTGAAAGTCCGCGCGCCGAAGCGCTTGCTATTGCATTACGGTTGCGAAAGGCCGCGGAAGATGGGCAAACCGCTGCTTTGATCACACCAGACAGGATGCTTACACGGCAGGTGGCATCCGCCTTGGATCGATGGGACATTCTACCTGATGACTCAGCGGGTCTGCCGCTTCAGCTGTCACCACCCGGCCGTTTATTGCGTCACGTGGCCGCGTTGTTTGCATCGCGCCTGACATCCGACAAACTACTGACGCTCCTCAAACACCCGTTGGCTCATAGCGGTGGCGAGCGCGGGGTCCACCTTCTGCACACGCGCGATCTGGAACTGCATATCCGCCGCAACGGTCCTCCCTTCCCCGATACAGAAAGTTTTACTGCCTTTGCTCATGGACGAGAGCTGTCTCCCGGATGGACTGAGTGGCTAATAGGCTGTTTCGACCAAAAAGCCATTTCGGCTGAACGCCCCTTGACCGAGTGGATGGAACGCCTGCGAGATCTTGCCGAGGCAATTTCCAGTGGTGCTCAAACCAAGGGAAGCGGCGGGCTTTGGGACCAGAAGGCGGGACGCGAAGCGCTTCAAATCATCGAAAACCTGGAGTGTGAAGCGCAACACGGCGGATCACTCTCGGCACGTGATTTTGCGGACCTACTCGGCGCTCTATTATCACAGGGAGAGGTACGGGATCGGGATGCGCCTTATGGCTCCATCATGATATGGGGTACTTTGGAGGCCCGCGTTCAGGGGGCTGATCTGGTGATCCTTGGTGGCTTGAATGAGGGCAGCTGGCCGGAATCTACCAGTCCGGATCCTTGGCTAAACCGTCAGATGCGCAGTCAAGCGGGGCTGCTGTTGCCCGAACGCCGGATCGGATTGGCCGCCCACGACTTTCAACAGGCTATCGCCGGGAAGGAAGTCTGGCTGTCCCGTTCAGAACGCACCGATGAAGCGGACACCGTTCCCTCCCGGTGGCTGAACCGGATGACCAACCTTCTTTCAGGTCTGCCCGATCAAGGTGGCCCGGATCATCTTCGGGCAATGCGGGAACGGGGAAAAGTCTGGATTGACTGGGCCCGCGCGCTTGAAAAACCGAACCCAATTCCAAGCGCGCGGCGCCCGTCCCCTCGCCCGCCGATCACCGCGCGCCCACGCAAATTGTCCGTGACAGAGATCCCACGTTTGATCCGGGATCCTTACGCGATCTACGCAAAACACGTGCTACGCCTCAAACCGCTCAACAGCTTGGTTCAAGAACCAGATGCGTTGTTGCGCGGGATCGTTCTGCACCGTGTGTTTGAAGTGTTTATCAAAGACACCTTGGACAATGACGATCAGTTGGCGGCCGATAAACTGGTTTCCTTGGCCAAAGGAGATTTGGAAACCAGCGTGCCCTGGCCAATTGCACGCAGCCTCTGGATGTCCCGTCTCAAACGCATTGCGCCGGATTTTGTAAATGGTGAAAGAGAACGGCGCAACCGAGCCAAACCGGTTCTATTTGAAGAATTAGGGCAAGCCCGGCTTGATCCGTTAGACTTTACAATTACCTGTCGCGCCGACCGGATAGACGCGGATGAGCGCGGCTTTTTACACATCTACGACTACAAAACAGGCACGCCGCCAACGGTTTCGCAACAAAAGAAATTCGAAAAGCAACTGTTGATCGAGGCCGCGCTGGTAGAGCAAGGCGGGTTTGAAACCCTAGGTGTCGGGGAAGTCAAAAGCGCAGCTTTTCTTGGCCTTGGATCTCAGCTCAAAGAAGTGCCAGCCCCTTTGGACAGCGACCCGCCAGCGCAAGTCTGGGAAGAGTTAAAGGCACTTGTCGGCGCGTATTTCGACCCTATGCAAGGGTATTCGAGCCGAAGCATGGTTCATAAAGACGATTTAATCGGAGACTATGACCACCTTGCGCGATTTGGGGAATGGGACCGGAGTACAGAGCCCACGCCGGAGGATCTGACATGAACACGCGCAATGCAGCATCCGAGGCCCAGTTCCGGGCCGCGCGCCCGGATGCCTCGACCTGGCTTTCGGCCAATGCCGGATCGGGCAAAACCAAGGTTTTGACAGACCGCGTCGCGCGCCTGCTTCTAAAGGGTGTCCAACCGCAGCACATTCTGTGCCTCACCTATACGAAGGCTGCGGCGAGCGAGATGCAGAACCGGCTTTTCAAACGCTTAGGCGAGTGGGCCATGCTCCCTGATGCAACTTTGATCACTGCCTTACGCGACCTGGGCGTGGAACTCCTCGACCAAGATGCTGAACTTGCCCAAGCGCGTACATTGTTCGCAAGGGCGATTGAAACGCCCGGCGGATTGAAGATCCAGACGATCCACTCGTTCTGTGCATCATTGTTGCGCCGATTTCCTCTGGAAGCGGGGGTGAGCCCGCAATTTTCTGAAATGGATGACCGATCCATATCCTTGCTCCAATCAGAGATCCTGGAAGGGCTGGCCGAGACTGATCCCAATTTGATTGACGCCTTGGCCGCACATATCTCGGACACCGATTTTGCAACATTAACGAGCGCTGTTGCCCAGAAACGCGAACATTTTGACCGACCGACAAGCCGCGCTGAATTATGTGCTTTGTTTGATCTGCCTCCATCCTATGATCATCAAGACCTCAGGTCAGAGGTATTTTTGGGCAACGAGGGCGATTTAATCGCCTCTCTGCGCGAGGTGTTAGCCGCTGGAGGAGCGAGCGATCAAAAGGCTGCGGCCAAGTTAAACGGAGTTTCAAATCCCAATTTGGGTGATCTGCCGCTGCTGGAATCCGTGTTTTTGACAGGGGCAACTGCCAAGTCGCCTTTCACGGCCAAGGTCGGTAGCTTCCCAACGAAGAAACTTCGTACCGACAACGCTGATCTGATGTCCAAGATTGAGCCTTTCATGATGCGTGTTGAGGACGCGCGCAACAAACGTCTTGCCTTGGATGCTGTTGAAAAATCGGCCCTGCTGCATCACTTCGCATCCAAGTTCTTGCCGGCGTATGAACGTTCTAAACAGGTGCGCGGCTGGCTGGATTTCGACGATCTGGTTCTTAAAGCACGCCAACTTTTGAACGATCCCGCAGTCGCCTCGTGGGTACTCTATCGTTTGGATGGCGGGATCGATCATATTCTTGTTGATGAAGCTCAAGACACAAGCCCGGTTCAATGGGATGTGGTGGAAAAGCTGGCACAAGAATTCACCGCCGGTGAGGGCGCGCGCGCATTGGTCGAGCGAACTATTTTTGTCGTCGGCGACATGAAGCAGTCGATCTATTCCTTTCAAGGCGCAGATCCTGACGCATTTTTGCGAATGCAGACCGAGTTTGGCAATCGACTTTCAGAGGTTGGCTCACAGCTTCAGACGACCTCGTTAGAGTATTCTTTCCGCTCTTCGGCTGCAATCCTGGGGCTGGTCGATGAGATTTTCAAAGACAGTGTGGGCGCAGGGTTTCACAAAGACGCCTTACACCGCGCTTTCAAGGCTGACCTCCCCGGTCGCGTTGATATCTGGCCCGCAATTGAAAAGGTCACCGACGAAGAAGACCGTCACTGGACGGATCCTGTAGACCGGCCAGGGAAACGCCATCACACTGTCATCCTCGCAGAAAAGATAGCGGGTGAGATCAAGCGGATGATTGACTCGGGCGAAACGATACCGACGGACGGTCCAAAGCCTGGAACTTTCCAGCGGCGCCCGGTTCAGCCTGGTGACTTTTTGATCCTAGTTCAACGCAGGTCCGAACTGTTTTCCGAGATCATCCGAGCCTGCAAAGCGGCGCGATTGCCAATTGCAGGTGCGGACCGCCTCAAGGTCGGAGCGGAATTGGCAGTAAAAGATATTGCAGCCCTGCTCTCATTCCTTGCAACACCCGAAGATTCTCTGTCACTTGCAGCTGCTTTGAAATCCCCCCTATTCGGGTGGTCCGAGCAGGATCTTTTTGATTTGGCGCATCGTCGCTCTTCGCCTTTTCTTTGGACTGAGCTGCGGGCCAGATCGGACGTGTTTCCCGAAACGATGGCCATCCTGAACGACCTGCGCGACAACACCGACTTTCTGCGTCCTTTTGATTTGATCGAACGTATTCTGACCCGTCACGATGGCCGTCGCCGACTGTTGGGCCGGTTAGGAGCTGAAGCAGAAGACGGGATCAATGCCTTGTTGTCCCAAGCGCTTGCGTATGAGCGCTCAGAAATTCCGAGCCTAACCGGGTTCCTCGTTTGGATGCAGGCTGATGACCTTGAAATCAAACGGCAGATGGGCGCTGCCGGAAACATGATCCGCGTGATGTCCGTTCATGGCTCAAAAGGGTTGGAGGCACCAATCGTCATATTGCCAGATACCGCGAAACGACGACCGCCTCGCGACGAGGAGATCATTCTTGCAGATGGTGTACCCCTCTGGAAACAGCCCAAGGAACTTATGCCGCCTGCCATGCTGGCATCCCGGGAACAAAAACAAGAAAAACTGAGCAACGAACGTCAAAGGCTGCTGTACGTTGCTTTGACGCGTGCTGAAAAATGGCTGATCGTTGCGTCCGCCGGGGAATTATCCTCGGAGGGCGACAGTTGGTATCAGATGGTCGAAAAAGCCGCTGTGGCGCGCGGCGCTGTCGAACGCGAAGATGGAAATTTCGGATTAAGGTTGAGCCACGGCGATTGGGACAATTTGGATTTCGTTGATCTTGAACCCGCCCTTGAGCCCGAAACCCATTTGCCCGAAGTGTTTACCCGCCCTGCCCCTGAATATGTTGCGCCGGTGGCGACACTCAGCCCATCCGATCTTGGCGGGGCCAAGGCGCTGCCCGGAGATCAAGGGTTGGATGAAGACATAGCCAAGGCCCGTGGCGTTAAGCTGCATATATTGTTTGAGCATTTACCAGAACACCCGCGGGAAAACTGGCATCAGGTTGCACAACAGCTTGATTTCAGTACTGCCGATGACTCTGATCTCTTCGACGAAGCGACACGCGTCCTTGATAATCCAGAAATAGCACATGTATTTACCAGCTCCGCGTTGGCAGAGGTGCCAATCACCGCATCGTTAGGTGGCGAGCGTTTGCATGGCATTATCGACCGTCTCATTGTTCAAAGCGATCGGGTTCTGGCTATCGACTTCAAATCCAACGCAACCGTTCCAGATTCACCGCAAGCCTGTCCAACCGGGATTTTGCGGCAGATGGGTGCCTACGCATTGGCATTGGCTGAAGTTTATCCAAACCACCGCATCGAAACGGCAATAATATGGACAAAGACCGCCGAGCTTATGGAGCTTCCACACGAACTTGTGTCACAATCATTCCTCCAGCGTCTGGAACCTTGACGATCCGTTAAGCCATACCTAGGTTCCGACTCCAGTTGCCAAACACTCAGGAGACAGTTTGATGTCAACCGTAGCAGTTACCGACGCGACCTTTGACGCAGAGGTCAAAAACTCGGAAGTACCCGTTGTTGTAGATTTTTGGGCCGAGTGGTGCGGTCCCTGTAAGCAGATCGGGCCGGCTCTGGAAGAGCTGGCAGCGGAATACGGCGACAAAATCAAAATCGCCAAAGTTGACGTCGACAGCAACCCGAATTCGGCAGCTGCGATGGGTGTACGTGGTATCCCAGCTCTCTTTATCTTCAAAGATGGCCAAGTGGTTTCCAACCGCGCCGGCGCTGCACCCAAAGCTGCTCTGCAAAGCTGGATCGACGAATCCATCTAATTTGTGATGATCCACGAATTAAGCAAAGGGCGCTGTTTCAGCGCCCTTTTTTGCATTTAGAAACGTGTGTCGTTCCTGTCTGACCCAGAAAACAAAAAGCCGCCGGAAGTCGGCGGCTGGATGTCATCGTGTGATGGTCCGTAAATTCAGACGTGATCGATGTCGTAACGTGTCAATCCGATGTCTTCGAGTTGTGCATTCGTCAAGCGGGACAACTCGATGCGCGTAAGGCGCTTTTCGTTCCAGCGGACAACTGCCTTTTTGGCAGCAATGAAAGTGTCGACCACACGGAGAATGAAGACTGCTCCGAGCGGCGCATGAAGATTTGCAGTGGTAGCCATTGCGCAGATCCTTATGAGAAACAGCCGACCCCATGTCGGTTGTAAGGCTTTACATACGGGCAGATTCTGAGTCTCACAATTGCCCGTTTTTCAGGCCCGATTTGCGCTGAACGCATAGCAAATGACCAGTTTGTTAACTTTGACGCCTGGAAAGGTCACCCATCTTAGAGATTCTCCCTCTCTTGTGCCGAAGCCCACGGGAATCCATATAGGGGTCAATATAAAGCGGAGAAACACATGGCAGACGCGCAATTTCCGGGTTGGCACGGAACCACGATCATCGGGGTAAAAAAAGGTGGCGAGGTCGTTATTGCCGGCGACGGTCAGGTGTCCCTTGGACAGACCGTTATCAAAGGAAGCGCACGTAAAGTGCGCAGGCTTTCGCCGGGTGGTTACGATGTTCTGGCGGGATTTGCTGGCTCGACCGCAGATGCGTTCACATTGCTCGAACGTCTAGAGGTAAAACTGGAAGCCACTCCCGGACAATTGGCCCGCGCCAGTGTGGAACTGGCGAAGGACTGGCGCACAGACAAATATCTCCAGAAACTTGAAGCCATGCTGATCGTAACGGATGGATCCGATTTGTTTGTCATCACCGGCGCTGGCGATGTGCTGGAGCCTGAACATGATGTTGCTGCAATTGGATCAGGGGGTAACTTTGCCCTCGCTGCGGCACGCGCTATGATGGACAGTGAAAAATCAGCAGAAGACGTCGCGCGTTCGGCGATGGCGATCGCCGCTGATATCTGTGTCTACACAAACGGAAATCTCACGGTTGAGAGCATTGGAAAATGATTGGTCCAGATGACCTACGCGCCGCCGTCGGCTCAGGCCTGCTGAGCGAAGCACAGGCAGCCTCTCTCAAAGCACTGGCAGATGCACGCAGCGGAGCCCGAAAAGACCTTTCAGAAGGTGACGAACCGTTTGAACTGTTCAAAGGGTTCAATGAGATCTTCATTGTCATCGGACTTTGCATTCTCGCATCCGGCTGGATCGGAGTGAACAGCATCGCAATGGTCGGCCAAGTTGGCGACGTTACGGGCCGCATCATAATCTCGTCTCTCATTGCAGCTGCCATTCTATGGGGGCTAGCCGAGTATTTTATTCGCCGCCGCCGCATGGTCGCACCTGCGATCGCATTATCCGTCCTTTTTGCAGCCAATTCTGGTGCTGGCCTCAATGCCTGGTTCTCAGAGCCCTTTATGATCGCGCAGCAGGATTACAGCAGCTTGGTTTTGCCTCTCGCGCTTTCGACTTTGGCCATTTTTGTTTTCTGGCTGCGTTTCAAAGTCCCTTTTGCAATGGCACTGATTGCGTTTGGGGTGTTCAGCTTTGCCATTCTAACGGGCGGCATTCAAACCGGCGCCCCTGCTGAATTCACAGATCTCTTCCTGTTGTCTGCCAACGGGCCATTCGCATTGATCACACTATTGGTGGGGTTATTGGTCTTTTGTGTGGCAATGTGGTTTGATCTGAGCGATCCGCATCGTGTGACACGTCGCTCCGCACAGGGGTTTTGGCTTCACGTTGTTGCAGCTCCGGCATTGGTCAACACAATAGCGCTGTCGCTTCTGGAAAACGATACAGCCGGATCCAATCTGGTCCTACTCTGCATTCTGGTTCTTTTTGCCGGCGTGGCCATCCTTATTGACCGCCGTTCCTTCCTGATCGCAGCAATCGGTTATATCGTGACACTTGCAGCAACCGTTTTTGATGGTGAAGGGGCTGCAATGACCGTACTTGTCCTCGGCGTTTTCCTTGTTGTCCTCGGCGCGTTTTGGACCAAGATCCGCGCGACACTTCTTTCGCTTGTCTCGGGTGTGCTTCCGGTTCACCGACTACCACCCTCTCACTAACCAAGGTACATTATGACAGACCTTACACCTCGTGAAATCGTATCAGAACTGGACCGGTTCATCATCGGCCAGAACGAAGCAAAACGCGCCGTTGCCGTTGCTTTGCGCAACCGCTGGCGTCGCAAGCAATTGCCCGATGACATACGCGACGAGGTCTACCCAAAAAACATCCTGATGATCGGCCCCACCGGTGTTGGGAAAACCGAAATTTCAAGACGTCTGGCGAAACTGGCGCGCGCTCCTTTCATCAAAGTCGAAGCGACAAAATTCACAGAAGTTGGATACGTTGGCCGGGATGTAGAGCAAATTGTCCGGGATCTGGTGGATGCAGCCATCCTGCAAACGCGCGAATACATGCGCGAAGATGTGCGTGCCAAAGCCCATAAAGCTGCGGAAGATCGTGTATTGGCAGCCATAGCAGGTGAGGGCGCACGTGAAGCAACATTGACAATGTTCCGCAAGAAACTGATTGCGGGTGAACTCGATGATACTGTGATTGAGCTGGATATAGCGGACACGTCAAACCCTATGGGCGGCATGTTTGAAGTCCCCGGCCAACCAGGTGCCAACATGGGCATGATGAACCTTGGCGATCTGTTCGGGAAGGCAATGGGTGGGCGTACGGTTCGTAAAAAACTTACCGTCTCTCAAAGCTATGACATTCTGATCGAAGAGGAAGCCGACAAACTTTTGGATGACGAAGCCGTCACCCGGTCAGCACTTGATGCGGTTGAACAAAACGGAATCGTTTTCCTGGATGAGATCGACAAAGTGTGCGCTCGTTCTGATGCCCGCGGCGGGGATGTCAGCCGAGAAGGCGTGCAACGGGATCTCTTGCCGCTTATCGAGGGCACAACCGTCAGCACAAAACACGGCGCGGTCAAAACAGACCATATCTTGTTCATTGCCTCGGGCGCATTTCATATCGCTAAACCTTCGGACTTGCTGCCAGAGCTGCAGGGGCGCCTCCCGATCCGCGTCAATTTGCGGGCATTGACTGAGGAAGATTTTGTTCGGATCCTTACAGAAACCGACAATGCGTTGACCCGACAGTACACCGCTTTGATGGGAACCGAAGAGGTCGAGGTCTCGTTTACCGAAGATGGAATCGCCGCTTTGGCAAAAATGGCTGCAGAGGTCAATCACAGCATAGAGAACATCGGCGCGCGCAGGCTATACACGGTCATGGAACGTGTCTTTGAAGAGCTTTCCTTCAACGCCCCCGATCGAGGCGGTGAGAAGGTGGTCATTAATGCCAAATTTGTGGGCGACAATCTTGCTGAGCTGGGTAAATCCAGCGACCTGAGTCGATACGTTCTCTGACCTGCGGTCACCCTCTTTAGAGACTGGACATTGACGGCAGCACAGATAACCTGCCGTCAATTTTTATCAGCGGGTGAAACTATGGCACGTGTCGCCTTCTCTCTTTGTATTGCATGTTTCACACTTCTCTCTGCCTGCGCACATGACCGCAGCGCCGCGCCCCTGATTCCCGAAGCTCAATCGCTCGGCTCTCAGCAAACAATTTATGGGGCAACCACCCGCAAGGCAGACGAACCGACGTTCGGCTTTGAGCGGTCAGATACCGTCAGCCTTCTGGAGTTGGAGATCTCCGTTCCGCCAAGTCGCGACAAGGGCACCCTTTCTTTGGGTGGCACAAATCCAGATCCTAAAACTGATTTTGTCCTTACGTCACGCAAGCTCCACAATACAGCCAGTTTTTCAAAAAGCATCAAAGCCGAACTGAGCAAGGTCCCTCCCCACCAACGCGAAGTAACTATCTTTGTACATGGCTTTAACAACACGCACGCCGAAGCAGCCTTTCGCACGGCACAGTTGAAGCATGACATTGAAATTCCAGGAGCCACTGTTTTTTATTCGTGGCCAAGTAAGGGGGCGGCGTTAGGCTATGCCTATGACGAGGATAGCGCTCTATTTGCCCGCGATGGCCTGGAAGGTCTTTTGCGTGCAATACGTGAAGCGACAGACATACCTGTCATCATCGTTGCTCATTCCCTTGGCACACAGATCGCGATGGAAACCCTGCGCCAGATCGAAATCCACTCGCCTGGATGGACAAGCCATAATCTATCGGGGGTCATATTGATGTCGCCCGACCTGGATGTGGATTTATTTCGCACTCAACTCGACAGGTTCAAGGAGATCCCACAGCCATTCGTCATTTTTGCAAATAGCCGGGATCGCGCATTGGGCATTTCTCAACGCATTAGAGGGACCAACACCCGCGCAAGGCTGGGAAACATCAGTTCGTTAGAGAGGCTGGCAGATCTACCAGTTCAAGTCATCGATACCTCAGATCTCAAAAGTAGCCGCGACTTGAACCACTTCCCGGCCGCAAATTCACCGGAGCTCATTGCCCTGTTACGCAGGTTGAGGATTGTTGCAGATGCAGAAAATAAAAGGCGGGGGGAACTGGCTCGGTTGTTACCAGGAAAGTTCAGCCGACTCGGCGGAGCTGTGCGCCTTAAGCTGGAAGAGACCCCCAGTAGTAACTAGCGCGAGCGTCGGAGGTAAACGTAATATGCGCCTTCACCACCATGTGAAATATGTGCCTGAGTAACCTGTAAAACGGCCTGTGACAGCGGTGGTAACGACAGCCATTGTGGAACCTTGTGACGCAATACTCCACGAGGCACAGGTATAGGGCCCGGCTCGTCCCGATCCTTCCCTTTTCCGGTAACGACCAGAACCAAGCGCTTTCCAGAGGCCTGAGCGGACAGAATGAACCGAGTTAGGGCAGGGTGTGCTGTGTCAATCCGCATGCCATGCAGATCCAGCTTTCCTTCGGGCTTCAATTTTCCGCGCTTCATGCGGCGATAGGATTTTTCATCCATCTGCACGCCACGGCTGGCCAAGGTCGCTGAAATTTCTGGGCGCAAACTATGCTTTGGGGAGGCTTCTGACGCCTTGGAGCCGATCGAAAACGTTTCAGCCCTGAAATGAACGGGTTTCTTAGGTTTTGGTTTGGGCAGGGTTTTGATCTGGGCGGCTTTTACCTTTTCAGGTTGCAGCCGTTCCGTTTGTTTAACAACTTTTTTCCAAAGATCGACTTCCTCTTCTGTCAGTTTGCGACGTGTCATCAGAGATCTTCCGACAAAAGAGCATATGCACGTTGAATAGGAAGGAGGACGTACATTCGTCCCGGATCACGTAATTTGCCGGCAGCTTGCCCGGCAGCATCTCCGGTCCCAAAGAAAATGTCAGCCCGTTGGGCTCCCTTGATCGCGGAACCGGTATCTTGCGCGATCATCAAGCGACGCATCTTGTTCTCTCCGTCTTTTTCCAACCAAACCGGAGCTCCAAGGGGCGTGTAAGCGGGATCAACCGCAATGCTGCGCAATGTCGTCACTGACCGGTTCATTGCGCCAAGCGGCCCTTTGGAGGCGCGTACCTGATTGACCTCGCGAAAGAATACATAGGATGGGTTGTGGAATAAAAGCTCGCGGCCGGCATCTGGATTTCGTCGAACCCAGTTTTTGATGACCTGTGCGCTAACCTGATGCGCATTGTAAACTCCGCGACGCACCAGCTCTTGGCCAATGGATCGATATTCGTGTCCATTCGCTCCTGCATAGCCCACTCTGATCACTGAACCGTTTTGCAGTCTGATGCGACCTGACCCTTGGATTTGCAGAAAGAACAGCTCAACAGGATCATCTACCCAGGCGATTTCGAGCCCGCGACCTTCCATGACACCACTGGTTAGAATCTCGCGCCTTGTCAGCCATTGGGGGGTACTGCGCGCTTCCGGTGGAAGCCTGTAAACCGGATAACGAAAGCGCCCGGTACGGTGTTTTGATCCACTCAGCTCAGGTTCAAAGTAACCCGTAAAAAGAGCGTTTTTACCGTCTTCGACCATCACAGGCCGAAAGAATAACTCAAAGAAAGATCTGGCTGATCCGGGCTTTTGGGATTGGGCTACGGCACAAAGTGCACTCCAGTCAGGATCGTCGAGATCGGGGCAGGTCTCCATAAAGGCTTCAAAAGCCCGATCATGATCATCATTCTCCCAACCGTCCAGCTGGGAGAACTCAACCATTTTGATGGTTGTTTCAGCCATGGCTCCGGGTGCAATTAAGGCAGCACCGCAAAGAGCCGAAAGGCCCATTGCTCTTCGGAGCGCAGAAATCATGCGTCTGTTGCAACCAATTGCCAGTTGGGATCATCAACACCCATCGCCCGCGCAAAAACCCAAGTGTCTTTTTGTCTTTTGACTGTCTTGCTGTCGCCCTCAACGATCTCTCCTTCGCTGTCGCGGACAACAGATGTCAGTTCACCTACGAAACGCATCGTGATTTCTGCCATCGACGTTGCTTCATCGAAGGTTGCGTTTACCAGGGTCGTTTCGCGCACCCCAATAAAGTTCGCCTCGATTGTCAGACCCTGATCTTCGCGGGCTGAAACTGCATCAACGAAACTGTCGTACAGGTCTTCGGCGAGGAAAGGCTGAATATTGCCAAGGTCACCGTTTTCAAACCCCATAAGGATCATTTCATAAGCGCCACGTGCACCTTGAACAAAGTCGCTGACACTGAAACCGGGTTCCACACGTTTCATCGCCGCCAATGCCAAGGACTGCGCGCTGTCGGCAGCAACGTGATCTGTAATGTCGTTGTCGGGACCACCTTCGATCACTTCAAGTTCGTGGTCAGACCGACGCGTCGTCTGGTCAGGCATCCGTGGTTTTTCAAACCCGTCTCGCGTGCCCAATACGCTTTTCAGACGCAGGATCAGGAAAATGGCGATACCTGCCAATACCAAAAGCGAAATCACGGGATTGTCCATGTAAACCTCATGCTAGGCGTTCGTGCTTTGTTTGAAACCTTGCGGCTCAGATCTTATGTAGGGGACCAAGGGAAGCAAGTCTACCGTCCCAAACACGATACAAAGGAAAGCGTGATGTATCTCTTTTTGGCCTTTGTCATGGTGCCGATCATCGAAATCGCCCTGTTTATCCAAGTCGGCGGGGCAATCGGTCTTTTGTCCACGCTTCTGATTGTGGTCCTAACAGCTATTCTGGGGACTTGGCTGGTACGGACACAGGGGCGAATTGCGATGGGGCAACTGCGGAATTCTTTCCAACAGCTGTCAGATCCTACGGAACCGCTTGCCCATGGGGCGATGATCCTTTTTTCGGGTGCTTTGCTTCTGACGCCCGGATTTTTTACGGATGTCATTGGTTTTTTACTGTTGATCCCGCGTATACGGGTCGTGGTTTTCAATTACCTGAGATCACGTGTAAGTGTCGCACAGTTTCACATGGGGCAGGGGCCGCAGGGGTTTACCCATCCTCATGGCTATCGCCATCCACATGGCAAGGACGGCGACATCGTCGACGGGGAGTTTCACGAAGTAAACCCTGAGCAGCCGCGAAGTGAGCCTTCCAAATGGGTCAACGGCCCAAAGTAACGAATGAATGACAAAACAGCGGACCCGTTGTGGTGTCACGGTCAAGCTGATAAGCACATGCTGATCGTATTTCTAGGAGACTACCCATGGCTGAAAATGGCGCTGCAGAAGCCCCTCAGCAACCGCAGGTCCAAATGAAGATTCTGGGCCAGTTCATCCGCGACCTGTCGTTTGAAAACGTTATGGCGCAAAAGGGTGTTGCCGGCGAAGTTCAACCCGATGTGAACGTACAAGTTGCGCTGGACGCGAAAAAACGTTCCGTCGAGGACCAGTTCGAAGTCATCACCAAGCTGACTGTCGAATCCAAAAACAAGGGCGGCGAGGGCACCTTGTTTGTTATGGAACTCGAATATGTCGGCATCTTCAATATCTCTGGTATCCCGGAAGACCAACTGCACCCGTTCCTGCTGATTGAATGTCCGCGCATGCTGTTCCCGTTCCTGCGCCGCATCGTGTCTGATGTAACCCGTGACGGCGGCTTCCCACCGCTGAATCTGGACAACATTGATTTTGTTTCGATCTATCGAAACGAACTGGCCCGTCGTCAAGCATCCGCAGAAGCACCTGTCGCACAGGCCTAAATTTCATAGGCACTCAATAGATACTCAAACGCCGCCTCACAGGGGCGGCGTTTTCAGTTCAGTGTCTTCCAAAGCGCATCATCACCCATCGTTTCGACAAATGCGTCATGCGCCTCCTTCTCGGCAGCTGTTATGCGCGGGGGCAGGGGGGTTGGCCTCGTCGATGGGCGCCAGGCATCATCAATCTGCGTAGACCCTTTTTCTTCTACAGAAGCCAACGCAAAGTCAGGCTGGCGACCGCCAATTAGCTCCAAATACACATCTGCAAGGATTTCGGAGTCAAGCAAAGCGCCGTGCAACGTTCGGTTTGAGTTGTCTATGCTAAAACGGCGACACAAAGCATCCAATGTCGCCGGCGACCCAGGAAACTTTCGGCGTGCCATGGCGAGGGTATCAAGCGCCTGCTCCATGGGAAGCTGCGGCAATCCCATCCAACGCAGCTCTGCATTCAGGAACTTCATATCAAAGCTGGCGTTATGAATGACCATCTTGGAGTCGCGAACAAAATCCAAAAACTGCTGGCCGACTTTTGCAAAAACCGGCTTGTCCCGCAGAATGACTTGTCCCGGCTGCGGTTGCTGTGGCGGCTCCAATAGATCTGGACCAATCCCATGTACAGAGAACGCCTCGGCCGGCATGGACCGCTCGGGGTTTATATATACATGAAACGTTTCGCCGGTTGGCATGTGGTTCAATAGCTCCACAGCACCGATTTCAACAATGCGGTCGCCAGATTCAGGGTCAAAACCGGTCGTTTCAGTGTCGAGTACGATCTCACGCATCTGTCAGCCTTTTTCGAATTTCAACCAAGATCTCCTGCACCTGTTGTGATGCGTGATCTATTGTATCCGTTTCTATTTGATAGTCAGAGCGACTGAGCTTTTCAGCGATCGGCATTTGCTTCGCCAGGATCTGTTCAAACTGCTCTGACGTCATAGTTCCGCGTTCCATAACCCTGTGTCGTTGCTGCTCGGCATCAACAAAGACACAAGCAACCGCATCCATTTCAGAGTTTGCGCCTGTCTCAAATAAGAGGGGAATATCAAAAACCAAGATGTCAGAACCGGCCTCTTCCTTGAAGATAGCTCTATCGGCCTGAACCAAAGGGTGCACAATGGCTTCGATTTTTGCCAGTGCTCCGGGATCTTTGCTAACCAGTGATCTCAAAAGTTTCCGATCTACAATTCGGTTTTTCACCACGTCCGGAAACAGGTGGTTTATCGGTTCGACTGCAGCTCCACCTGCCGAATACATCCGATGCACCGCCTCATCCGCATTCCAAATTGCGCAGCCAGCGTCCGCAAACATCTGGGCAGTTGTGCTTTTACCCATACCAATGGAACCGGTCAGACCAAGGTGAAAGCTCATCCCAGTACGGCCGCACGTGTTTCTTCGGTCACCTCCGGCCGACGACCAAACCAACGTTCAAATCCGGGTACGGCCTGATGTATTAGCATTCCAAGCCCGTCCACAGTTGTGCACCCAACTTCGCTGGCAAAATTCAGCAGATCTGTTTGCAAAGGTGTGTAAATCAGATCTGTCACAACGGCCTCTTTGCGCAGCCCATCCAATGGAATGCGCAGACGTGACTTCCCAGTCATCCCGAGGGACGTTGTATTTACAATCAGCTTTCCTTCTTCCAGCACATTTGGCGCCTGAACCCATTCGACAACGCGAACCTTCTGGCCAAAATCGCTTCGCAACTGCTCAGCCCGGTCACGAGTACGGTTGGTTAGAATAATGTCGTCTACGCCGGCCTCTATGAGCGAGGCAACCACTGCGCGACATGCGCCTCCAGCACCAAGAACAACGGCAGGACCGGACTTGGGATCCCAATCAGGAGCGCTCTCAGTGAGGTTGGTGATGAACCCGTATCCATCGGTATTGTCTGCCATGATCTTTCCGTCCGGCCGGAAGATAAGAGTATTTGCCGCGCCCATCAGTGTCGCGCGATCCGTGATCTGATCGGCGATGGCCATAACAGCTTCTTTGTGGGGAATGGTTACATTTGCGCCAACGAACCCCATGTCCGGCATCATGCGGACAACCTTTTCGAGGTTCTGTGGTTCAACATGCAAGGGAACATAATGCCCTTGAATATCGTATACCTTTAACCAGTGCCCATGGAGCTGAGGGGACTTTGAATGGGCAACAGGGCAACCGATGACACCCGCCAAAGGAATTTTTGAAATGCTCATTGCTCTATTACTCCCTGTAGTCCGAGGTAGTTGATAAGTTCGATCAGCGGCAAACCCAAGACATTAAAGTAGCTGCCTTCGATGTTGGTGAAGAGGCGAACCCCTTCTTCTTCGAGTTTATATGCCCCGACCGAATGGCGAATACTGTCCCAGTTTCGGTCTACATAAGACTGGAGGTATGCATCGGAACTCATCCGCATAAACAGCCGCACCTGCCCCACATGCCGCCAGATAGGCTGTCCCTCGCGATAGATAACAGCTGCGGACAACAGCATGTGCCGTTTTCCGCGCAACCGTCCCAAATGTTCTAGCGCTTCTTCCGGTGACCTGGGTTTGTCAAAGATTTTGCCCTCGAGATCCAAAACCTGATCACACCCCAAAACCAAGCCTTCCGGGTGTTTTCCACTGACTTTGCGGGCCTTTGCCTCTGCCAGGGCATCTGCAATATCTCTGGGAGAGGCCCCTTCAGCCACGAGACCCTTTTTGAGGTTGTCCTCGTCAACACGAGCCGGCACGATTTTGAGACCGATACCCGCATTTCTCAGCAGTTGCGCGCGGATTTCTGATCCAGACGCGAGGATGATGTGGGCAGACATGTGGAAAACCCCAAGTATAAAACCGATATGAATTTAGAATGGTTTGTATGGAATTCCCAGCGTGCCGCAAGTGGTGAGTAAAGCTCAAAATCTCACGCTTTTGCCGGCAGATTCGCCCCTCGTGGATGAGGATAACTCAAATTCCGTGGATATCTGTGTTGCCGGCGATTCCTCCAAGGTTTATCCCCAGCTTAATCTTGGTAAACGAAGTCTTAACCACCTTGATTTCATGGCGTTAAGGAAGGATTCACAGTTGGACAACCTGTCACGCTGTCATTTTATCCCATGTGGGGATAATCCAGTGAAGGAGTCGATAATCCACGGAAATCGGCCTGCCCTACAAAAACATCATCCTTCTTAAAATATAATTATTTATTTAAGGGGGGTCTGAGCCAGGAAAGAAATCGCATGGATCTGACTGATCTGATGTTCACCCTCTACCCATACGCCAAATCGCTTCACATCATGGCAGTAATCAGCTGGATGGCCGGGTTGTTCTATCTTCCACGTTTGTTTGTGTATCACACGGAGCAAGCTGAGAAGGTCCAGGAATGCAAGCCAGTGTTCCTGATCATGGAAGAGAAGCTGCTAAGAGTGATCATGAGGCCAGCAAGCGTCGTTACATGGGCCGCAGGTCTGTTTATGGTCTTCACCCCAGGGATTGTGGATTGGAGCTCTCTGTGGCCTTGGATCAAGGGTGCAAGCGTTATTGGCATGACCTGGTTCCACCACTGGCTGCTCTATCGCTTTCGTGACTTCCAGGCAGAGAAAAATACGCTCTCTGGTCGTCAGTACCGCATGATGAACGAAGTACCGACCTTGTTTATGGTGCTCATTGTCGTTTCGGTGATCTTTAAATTTTAAACACCAAATTGACTCGTTGGCGACAACGCCGTAAGAGAGGCCAAGACGGGCCCGTCCGGGATTCCGTATTTTCCATCGTTTTCACCTGAACGTCCCATCTCCCATGGGCAAAGAGGCCGTGTATTTATGACCGTGCAAGCTCTTAATCTTTCTGATCTCAAGGCAAAAAGCCCAAAGGCGCTCTTGTCGATGGCTGAAGAGCTAGAGATCGAAAATGCCTCCACCATGCGTAAAGGTGAGATGATGTTCCAGATCCTGCGTGAACGCGCGGATGAGGGCTGGGAAATCGGCGGCGATGGTGTTCTGGAAGTTCTGCAGGACGGTTTTGGATTTTTACGATCTCCCGAAGCAAACTATCTTCCGGGCCCGGATGATATCTATGTCTCGCCGGATATGATCCGCCAATACTCGCTGCGTACTGGCGACACCGTGGAAGGCCAAATCAAGGCACCGCTTGAAAATGAGCGCTATTTTGCTCTGACAAACGTCACCAAAATCAACTTTGAAGAGCCAGAAAAAGCACGCCACAAGATTGCGTTCGACAACCTGACGCCGCTCTATCCGGATGAGCGACTGAAAATGGAAATCGAAGACCCAACCGTCAAAGACCGCTCGGCGCGCGTTATCGATCTTGTTGCGCCCATTGGTAAAGGTCAGCGTTCTTTGATCGTTGCTCCTCCGCGGACGGGTAAAACAGTTCTGCTGCAAAATATTGCCCACTCGATCGAGAAGAACCATCCAGAATGCTATCTGATCGTGCTCTTGATTGACGAACGTCCGGAAGAGGTGACGGATATGCAGCGCTCTGTAAAAGGAGAGGTTGTATCCTCGACCTTTGATGAGCCGGCAGCACGCCACGTCGCCGTTTCCGAAATGGTGATTGAAAAGGCCAAACGCCTTGTCGAGCACAAACGAGATGTTGTTATCCTTCTTGATTCGATCACAAGACTTGGTCGCGCATTCAACACTGTGGTGCCATCGTCTGGTAAAGTTCTAACGGGCGGCGTTGATGCAAACGCACTTCAACGACCCAAGCGTTTCTTTGGTGCCGCACGTAACATCGAAGAAGGTGGTTCTCTTACCATCATTGCAACCGCGCTGATCGATACTGGCTCTCGGATGGATGAAGTCATCTTTGAAGAGTTTAAGGGTACGGGTAACTCAGAAATTGTTCTGGATCGTAAGATCGCGGATAAACGCGTGTTTCCTGCAATTGATATTCTCAAGTCTGGGACTCGCAAAGAAGACTTGCTGGTCGACAAAGGGGATCTTGCAAAGACCTTTGTACTGCGCCGTATCTTGAACCCCATGGGGACCACAGATGCGATTGAGTTCCTTCTGGGCAAACTCAAACAGACCAAGTCCAACGGTGAATTCTTCGACTCGATGAACACCTAAGGCCGGGCCGACAACAGGAAAGGCCAATAGATGGATACGATCTTTGCTCTGGCCTCTGCTCAGGGTAAGGCCGGAGTTGCGGTAATCCGCGTCTCCGGTCCTTGTGCTTTTTCGACTGTTTCCAGAATGTGCGGCTCCTTGCCGGCCTCGGGTAAAGGATTGCGCCGTGTACGCGATATTGCCGGCCAAGAACTGGATGATGCGCTGGTTCTAACGTTTGTTGGACCAAACAGTTTTACCGGCGAAGACGTGGTTGAACTTCATACCCACGGCAGCACTGCGGTGGTGTCATCAGTGATGGACACGCTCGGCACTTATGAAAATGTCCGGATGGCAGAGGCCGGCGAGTTCACACGCCGCGCGCTCGAAAATGGGCGGATGGATCTGACCCAAGTGGAGGGGCTGGCTGACCTGATTGATGCTGAGACAGAAGCACAGAGGAAGCAAGCCCACGTTGTTCTGGCCGGCAGGTTGGGAACACTCGCAGAAAATTGGAGAAATGACCTCATCAGAGCAGCGTCTCTGATTGAAGTCACGATAGATTTTGCCGACGAAGAAGTACCCGTTGACGTAACTCCCGAAGTAAAACAGCTCCTGTCTAGGGTGGCGAATGATTTACGCCGCCAAACAGCTGGAGTGCAGATCGCTGAGCGAATTCGCGAAGGTTTCGAAGTTGCAATCGTTGGCGCGCCGAATGTCGGAAAATCCACACTTCTTAATGCGCTGTCCGGTAGAGATGCCGCGATCACTTCTGAGTTCGCCGGCACCACACGAGATGTTATCGAGGTTAAGATGGATCTTGCAGGCTTGCCTGTTACGCTTCTGGATACCGCCGGCTTGCGCGAGACGGATGACCATGTTGAGGGAGTTGGTATCGAGCGTGCGATTAAACGTGCCAGTTCTGCGGATATCCGCGTATTTGTTGTAGAAGATGACGAATCTTTGGATGTTGAGCTAAAGCCAGGAGATGTAAGAGTGCGTCCGAAGGCCGATCTTAGAACTGACAAGTTTAATTCGATCTCCGGAGTGACTGGGGAAGGGGTGGACCGTTTGGTTGATCAGATTGCCTGGGAACTTTCCGAACGCGTTCAGAATTCTGGTATCGCAACGCGCCGGCGCCATAAAATTGCTATGGAATCGGCTTTGGGGAATCTTGCCGCAGCTAATCGTATTCTGGACTCCGGTCCGGAGTTCTATGATATTGCTGCGGAGGAGATGCGTTCCGCTATTCGTTCTTTGGAAAGTTTAGTTGGTCGGATCGGAGTGGAAAATCTTTTGGACGAAATTTTCTCCAGTTTTTGCCTTGGAAAGTGAGGGGTGTTTCACGTGAAACATTCGATCTATGATGTGATAGTTGTAGGCGGCGGTCACGCCGGCACTGAAGCAGCGCACGCTTCGGCTCGTACAGGCGCACGAACTGCGCTCGTTACCTTGAAACGATCGGGTATCGGCATTATGTCCTGTAATCCCGCGATTGGCGGTTTGGGGAAAGGTCACTTGGTTCGAGAAATTGACGCCATGGACGGCGTTATGGGACGGGTGGCAGACCTTGCTGGAATACAATTCCGCCTTCTGAATCGGAGAAAAGGGCCCGCCGTGCAGGGGCCAAGGGCGCAATCGGATCGGGCAATCTATCGCCGTAAAATGCTCGAGCTTACTGAGGCTCAAGAAAATCTGGATATAATTGAGGGTGAGGTCACATCT
Organism: Epibacterium sp. ABZ3_068; assembly: GCF_056159265.1. Lineage (NCBI taxonomy): Bacteria > Pseudomonadati > Pseudomonadota > Alphaproteobacteria > Rhodobacterales > Roseobacteraceae > Epibacterium > Epibacterium sp. ABZ3_068. Next base: position 1,278,772 of record NZ_JBSWUV010000001.1, on the reverse strand, counting down.
TTCTTGATGGAAGGAGAGCGCGTCCGGGGCGTCCAGTTGGCGGGCGGTGAAGATATTCCCAGTAAGACCGTTGTTCTAACCTCGGGAACCTTTCTGCGGGGCGTTATTCATATTGGAGACGTGTCCAGGCCAGGCGGACGGATGGGAGATCGCCCGTCGGTCCGGCTCGCAGAACAGCTATCAGCATTTGAGTTACCGCTTGGTAGATTAAAGACTGGGACACCACCACGTTTGGATGGTCGAACAATCAGATGGGATCTTTTGGATGAGCAACCGGGCGATGATGAACCCACATTCTTCTCGTTCTTGACACGGAAAACCCATGCCAAGCAAATCTCATGCGGGATCACTCACACAAACGAGCGTACGCATGATATCATTAAGGCGAACTTAGACAAATCCGCTATGTATGGAGGTCACATCGAAGGGGTGGGACCACGTTACTGCCCTTCGATCGAGGATAAAATTGTCCGGTTTGCGGACAAGAACTCTCATCAGATTTTTCTCGAACCCGAAGGCGTGGACGATCATACAGTTTACCCAAACGGTATTTCGACCAGCTTGCCGGAAGATGTACAGGTCGACTACGTGCGGTCGATCTATGGTTTGGAAAAGGCAGAAATTCTCCAGCCAGGCTATGCAATTGAATACGATTATGTGGATCCGCGTGCCTTAACGCTGGAGCTTCAGGTCAAAGATATTCCAGGCCTCTATTTGGCTGGTCAGATTAACGGTACCACCGGGTACGAAGAGGCTGCCGCTCAAGGATTGGTAGCCGGCGTTAACGCAGCGCGTTCGAGCGCGGGGAAGGAGCCTTTTCATTTTCAAAGGTCCAACAGTTACATCGGGGTCATGATTGATGATCTTACGACCAATGGTGTTGCTGAACCGTATCGCATGTTTACTTCCAGGGCTGAGTTCCGCCTGTCGTTGCGCGCGGATAACGCAGACCAGCGCCTGACTCCTTTGGCTGACCAGTTGGGATGTTTGGGGGAAGAGCGAAAGCGGACCTTTGGAGAGAAGGTCGAGAAGTTGGCAGCGGTCCGGAAAGTCTTGGATAATTCGTTCTTTACACCGAAGCAGGTGAATTCTGTTGGCATCAAGGTGAATCAAGATGGTAACCGACGCTCAGGGTTGGATATCCTGGCCTTCCCGGAAGTTACTTTCGATGACGTTATCCCTCTGATGGGCGAGCTTGATAGGACAGAAGATGACATAAAGCGTCAGATTGAAAGAGACGCCCTTTATGCGAATTACATTGAGCGCCAGGAAAAAGAGATATCGGCGATGAAGAGGGATGAGGGTTACCTTATTCCGGGTGGGTTTTCATATGCTGCGTTGGAAGGTCTGTCTAATGAATTGAAGGCAAAGCTGGAGAAAGCCCGTCCGCAGAACTTGTCTCAGGCTTCCCGTATCGAAGGTATGACGCCGGCGGCTCTTGCACTTCTTCTGGCGCATCTTAGAAAGATGTCCAGAAGTGAAGGTAAAAGGGCATGACGGATCAGCGTGATCTGAGAGGTTTGGATGTTTCACGTGAAACACTTGATCGCCTCGAGGTGTTTTCGAATGTTCTCAGAAAGTGGAACCCTAAAATCAACCTGGTTTCTAAAAAAAGCCTGGACGATCTGTGGTTGCGGCACATCGTCGATTCCGTGCAAGTTTTCAAGTCTGCACCATTGGGTGTAAAAAAATGGGTGGATATCGGATCCGGCGGAGGATTTCCCGGTGTTGTCGCCGCGGTAGTTGCAGCCAACGAAAGTCCTGAAACGACATTTACTTTGATTGAAAGCGATAAAAGAAAATCGGCCTTTCTGCGTAATGCCGCACGGGAGTGCGATGTTTCGATCAATGTTATTTCCAAACGGATCGAAGATGCGGAGCCCCAAAGTGCTGACGTACTATCAGCGCGCGCTTTGGCAGACCTTTCAAATTTGATGGAATTTGCAAGCCTCCACCTCTCCGATTCTGGGACTGCGCTGTTTCCAAAAGGTGAGAACTGGAAAAAAGAAGTGGATAATTCTCAAGGCGAATGGTGCTTCGAGTACGATCCGGTTAAAAGCCTTACAGAGCCCAAGGCTGTAATATTGAAAATTAGGGGAATTGTACGTGTCTGATCTCAGTCGCCCAACAGGGCCTCGAATAATCGCAGTCGCCAACCAAAAGGGTGGGGTGGGAAAGACAACAACTACGATAAATTTGGCTGCGGCCATGGTGGAATGCGGTCTGCGTGTATTGGTGGTCGATCTCGACCCGCAGGGGAACGCATCAACGGGCTTGGGGATTGAACTCGCAGACCGGGAGTTGACCTCATACGATCTTCTTGTTGAGGACGCACCTCTGGCAGGCGTGATCCGAGAAACCGATATAGAAGATCTCTGTATTATTCCTTCAACCGTTGACCTCAGTTCGGCTGATATCGAACTTTTCACCAACGAGAAGCGTAGTTTTCTACTGCACGACGCACTTCGCCAGACCGCGATGGACGACTATGACTACGACTACGTACTCATTGATTGTCCACCGTCACTGAATCTTTTGACGGTCAACGCAATGGTGGCGGCTCATTCTGTACTCATTCCTCTCCAAAGTGAGTTCTTCGCACTGGAAGGCGTATCGCAATTGATGATGACAATCCGAGATGTGCGTCAGTCGGCAAATCCGAACTTGAGAATTGAAGGCGTGGTTTTGACGATGTTTGATCGTCGAAACAACTTGTCGCTGCAAGTCGAACAGGATGCACGCGACAACCTTGGCGATTTGGTATTCCAAACAAAAATCCCGCGGAATGTTCGAGTTAGCGAAGCACCATCCTTTGCTTTGCCGGTTCTGAACTATGATACCAATTCTCTGGGTGCTAGAGCTTACCGAGCTCTGGCTGAGGAGATGTTGGAAAAACATCAAAATATTGCGGCATGAGAAGGCGGAGGCACAATAAATGGTAAAAGAAAAAGGAAAACCCCGCGGCCTAGGTCGCGGACTATCGGCACTTATGGCAGACGTAAATCCTGAACCTGTGAGCACAGAAACACAGGCGCCGCGCAATGCGGAAATCCTAGTCCCAATTGAAAAAGTTAAGGCAAATCCAGACCAGCCGCGCCGCCAGTTTCTACAAGAAGATCTCGATGATCTGACCGCTTCGATTAAAGAGAAGGGTGTCTTGCAACCGCTCATCGTACGGCCACGAGATGGCGGTTACGAAATTGTTGCGGGTGAGCGTCGTTGGCGGGCTGCCCAGGCCGCACAGCTCCACGAGGTGCCGGTCCTTATCCGAGATTATTCAGATCTGGAGATGATGGAAGTCGCCATCATCGAGAATATTCAACGCGCAGATCTGAATGCGATGGAAGAAGCCTTGAGCTACAAGCAGCTTATGGAAAAGTTCGGCCACACTCAGGAAAAGATGGCGGAAGCCTTAGGGAAGAGCAGAAGCTATATTGCTAACCTCGTGCGCCTTTTGCATTTGCCGGATGATGTTCAGCAGCTAGTTCATGAACGACAGTTATCAGCTGGCCACGCAAGGGCGTTGATAACGACCGATAATGCTTCAGATCTTGCGAAAAAGATTGTCAAAGGTGGACTGTCAGTCCGTGCAACTGAGGCGCTGGTCAAGAAGGCGGCAAGCGGCGATAAACCCGTTGCACCCCGAAAGGCCAAAACGTCTGAAGAAAAAGACGCAGATACGCGAGCGTTAGAAGACGATCTGTCAGCTGCTTTGCGTATGAAGGTTTCGATTGATCACAAGCCGGGTGGGGAATCTGGTTCCATAACGATCTCCTACGCGGATCTCGATCAATTGGATGATCTTTGCAATATGCTTAGCCGCTAGGGCGAGACCAAATAAATATCAAAACTCCACCAAGGGCCGCAGCTTGGATAAGTAGAATTTTGGCTGCGAGACCCAGGACAAGAGAAATCATAAAGACGGCGGCAACTGACACGGTTGCCGCTTTTTTTGCGCCCGGTCGGATGGCCCCGCTTTCCTGCCAGTCAATGATCATTGGCCCAAATGTAGCGTGACCAAGTATCCATGAATGAAGCCGACTTGATGAACGTGCAAAGAAGAATGCAGCTAGTAGGAGAAAAGGAACCGTAGGAAGCAGCGGAAGAACAATGCCGATCACCGCAAGTGCAACGCTGAGAAGTCCCAAGGCGGCGAAAATATATCGCATATCAATCCACAAGTAATTCGCGAAGAACGGCATTCAAAACAGAGCGACCCGCGTCCGTCGCGCTCAGCCTCGTATCCGACATAGTTATCATTCCTAGGTCTACAAGATCATCAATGCGGTCTTTGGGAAGAGGGCGTTGGCTCAAAAGTTCGAACCGTGAGGGATCAATCCCTTCTTTCAAGCGCAGTCCCATCATTAGGAATTCAACGGCAGAATCTTCAGCTGTTAGTTTTGTCGTATTGCTGATGCCTGAGCCGGATGAGACAGACTGCAGCCAGGCGCCCGGAGCCCGGTGACTTTCGGTTGCAATGCGGCTTACTCCGGTGGAGACGCGACCGTGAGCTCCAGGTCCGATTCCGAGGTAATCTCCATATCGCCAGTAAATCAGATTATGCTTGGACTCCGCACCGGGGCGCGCATGGTTGGATATCTCATATCCGGGTAAGCCATGTTCCGAGCAGATGTCCTGCGTGGCATGGTACATATCTGCGGCGTTGTCGTCCGAGGGGAGATCTTTCAATTTTCCTAGCGCGTATCGGTCGCCAAAAGCTGTACCGTCTTCGATTGTCAGCTGGTACAGGGATAGGTGGTCAATTGCCATCGAGAGTGCGTCTCGAAGTTCAGATGTCCACGCCTCCAAGGTCTGGCCCTGCCGCGCATAGATCAGATCAAAGCTGACCCTATCAAAACAGTTCCGAGCGATGTCAAATGCATCACCCGCTTCTTTGGCCGAATGAATGCGCCCAAGCCTGCGCAGGTCGTCGTCGTTGAGTGCTTGGATACCCATTGATATGCGGTTGACGCCGGCGTCGCGATATCCGGAAAACCTTCCCGCTTCCACGGAGCCAGGATTGGCTTCAAGTGATATTTCGATGTCGTTTGCAAAGGGCCAGATGCGCCGGGCGCTCTCAATGACGCCGGCGACCGTGTCAGGATGCATCAGGCTGGGAGTGCCGCCACCAAAAAAGATCGAGTTCAGAACGCGCCCTTCAGTGCCAAGCGCATTCTGTTTCATTTCCTTTTCATAAGCCATCAGCCAGTCGTGCTGATCAATGTGCTTCACCACATGGCTGTTGAAATCGCAATAGGGGCATTTGGCCTGACAAAAGGGCCAGTGAACATAAAGACCAAAGCCCCCGTTGCGCCAGTCATCCACCGAAACAACCCTGTACGAATTTCTGGACGGCGCGGCCGCGATGGCTGATCTTGTTCTTTTCTTCCTTTGGCATCTGGGCGCAGGTTACATCCAGCCCGTCGGGAATGAACATCGGATCATATCCGAAACCACCTTCACCACGAATTGGCCAAGTCAGAGCGCCGGGCATGACGCCTTCGAACACTTCGTCGTGTCCGTCAGGCCAGGCGATGACCAAGGTGCAGCGAAACTGGGCTGTGCGCGGCGCATCTGGCCCCTTGGCGTTTATCTCATCATTGGCGCGGGTCATCGCTTTCATGAAGTCGCGGCCGTTTCCAGTTTCAGCCCAATCGGCAGTATACACGCCCGGAGCCCCATCAAGCGCGTCTATGGTAATTCCGCTATCATCGGATAGGGCAGGGAGGCCGGTTGCTTTGGCAGCTGCATGGGCCTTGATCCGAGCGTTTCCGACGAAAGTATCTTCGGTCTCTTCCGGCTCTGGAAGGTTCATCTCAGCTGCGCCAACGACGGTTACCCCGTAAGGGGCAAGGATCTCGGAGATTTCTGCCAGCTTTCCTTTGTTGTGCGTTGCGACAAGGAGCTTGTCGCCGTCGAATGTTCGGGTCATTTGCAGGCAGCCTTTTGCATCTCGGCAAGCTCGGCTGTGCCTTTGGCTGCAAGGTCCATCAGTTCATTCATCTGATCACGAGAGAAGAGGGACCCCTCAGCAGACATCTGAACTTCGATCAGTTTCCCGGATCCGGTCATGATAAAATTGCCATCTACACCGGCTTCAGAGTCTTCCGGATAGTCTAGATCCAGAACGGGCTGACCAGCGTAGATCCCACAGGAAACAGCAGCGACAGGATCTACGAGAGGATCAATCGTTACGTCTCCGGCTTTCATCAATTTGTTCACGGCCAAACGCAGTGCTACCCAGCCACCGGTAATAGAGGCACAACGTGTCCCGCCATCGGCTTGCAATACATCACAGTCCACTGTGATCTGACGTTCACCCAGGGCAACACGATCCACACCCGCACGAAGGGCGCGTCCGATCAAACGTTGAATTTCAACGGTACGCCCGCCTTGTTTACCGCTTGCTGCCTCGCGCCGCATTCGGGTGTTGGTGGCGCGCGGAAGCATGCCATATTCGGCCGTTACCCAACCCAGACCGGTGCCCTTGATAAAGGGCGGCACGCGATCTTCGATGGTGGCGGTGCATAAAACATGCGTATCCCCGACTTTTATCAGGCAGGAGCCTTCGGCATGTCTGGTAAAACCTGTCTCAAACGAGATAGGGCGCATTTCATCAAGCTGTCGTCCGGAGGGTCGCATGGGTCATCCTTTATCTGATGTGATTGGGATAGCCTTCGCACACCGGGATTTGCAAGATCGTTTGGTCTTTTGGTAAGCTCAATAGATGACAAGCCAGCGCAATGCTCGTATTTGTTTTTGAGATCAGAGGTTGCTACGGCCACAATGTTTGTATGAACGACGAGCACAACATTCTATCCGACTTGAACGACCGCTCACGCGAGGTCTTTCGTACTGTTGTCGAATCCTATCTGGATAGTGGTGAGCCAGTTGGCAGTCGGACCCTGACCCGATCATTAAGTGAGAAGATCAGCGCGGCGACCGTTCGCAACGTGATGCAGGATCTCGAATATCTTGGATTGTTGAACAGCCCGCATATTTCAGCTGGCAGGGTGCCCACGCAGCTGGGCCTTCGTATGTTCGTGGATGGGTTTCTGGAAGTCGGAGACTTGGGAACCGACGATCGGGAAATAATTGATGCAACTGTGGCCAGCAATTCAAAAGACGTGGAGACGATGCTGGACAGTATTGGTTCGGCTTTGTCAGGTGTAACGCAAGGCGCGTCACTTGTCTTAACGCCGAAACATGAAGCTGAAATCAGGCATATTGAATTTGTCTCACTTGCGCCGGACAGAACTCTGGTTGTGCTGGTGTTTTCGGATGGTCATGTCGAGAACCGATTGTTCACACCGCCACCTGGACAGACACCCAGTTCCATGCGGGAGGCCGCTAATTTCTTAAACGCCTTGATCGAAGGGCGCAAACTCAGCGATATCCGGCGTGACATTCAGGGCCAGATTGACAATCGCAAGCAAGAGATAGACGTTCTGGCACGCGACTTGATCGAAAGCGGCTTGGCGCAGTGGGACGGGGGGAGTAGCGAAAACGAAAGATTGATCGTGCGTGGAAGATCGAATCTTTTGGCCGGAGGTGGCGCCGAAGAAGAGTTTGAGAGGATGCGAAGCCTGTTCGATGATCTTGAACGCAAGCGCGACATTGCCGATTTTCTGAAACTGACCGAAGAAGGTGACGGCGTGCGCATTTTTATCGGTTCTGAGAACAAACTTTTTTCACTTTCGGGTTCCTCTTTGGTGGTCTCTCCCTATATGAACGCGGATCGAAAGATAATTGGTGCGGTGGGGGTCATCGGCCCGACGCGCCTGAACTACGGACGAATTGTGCCCATAGTGGATTACACGGCACAGCTGGTTGGCAAGATCCTGTCCGACCGGAGTTAGAGGTGAAACATGGCAGAGCCGAAGAACGACGACTTTTTGGATGACATCGACGCCGCGGAAGCGGAAGAACGGGCAAATGAAATCGAAGAGATCGATGACGAGGCCCTGGAGTTGGACTCGCTTCGTGCAGAACGCGATGAGCTGAAAGATCGTTTCATGCGCGCACTGGCGGATGCCGAGAATGCGCGCAAGCGTGGCGACAAAGCGCGCCGGGAAGCCGAACAATACGGTGGTTCCAAGCTAGCGCGTGATCTTTTGCCCGTTTTTGACAACATGAAACGCGCAGTTGAATCAGCAACAGACGAGCAGAAAGAAGTGGCAGCGGCTCTCATTGAAGGTGTCGAACTGACCATGCGCGCGCTCGTGGATGTATTTGGCAAACACGGCGTACGTATCGTCTCTCCTGAAGTGGGAGATCGTTTCGACCCGCAGGTCCACGAGGCGATGTTCGAGGCACCGGTTCCCGGAACCAAAGCCGGCGACATCATTCAAGTTTCCGCAGAAGGTTTCATGCTGCATGACCGTCTGCTGCGTCCGGCACAGGTTGGTGTTTCTTCTACACCTGGCTAACTGTAAGGCGCGAAACAATACGATGAACAACGGCGGGCCTCAAAAGTCCGCCGTTTGCTTTTTAACCGCCCGCTGCGTCTTTGAGTTTGTAAAGCGCTTCTAGTGCTTCACGTGGAGACAGATCGTCGGGGTTGATATTATCAAGCATCTCATCAACCGGTGAAGGCGCATGTGTCGCTGATGGCTGCGGAGCAGGGGCCGCCGCAAAAAGCGGTAGGTCGTCAATTTTGATTGAACTGCCTCCACCTTCGCGGCTGCTTTGTTCCAGCATATTCAATACATCGCGGGCCCGGGTAACAACGGATGCAGGCAGGCCGGCTAGCTGGGCAACCTGGACGCCATAGGACCGGTCTGCTGCACCTTTGCGAACCTCATGCAGGAATATCACCTCGCCGTCCCACTCTTTGACCGAGACAGTGGCGTTGTCGACGCCAGACAGCTTTGCCGCAAGCTGTGTAAGCTCGTGATAATGGGTGGCAAACAGCGCACGAGAGCAATTTACTTCATGCAGATGTTCAAGCGTGGCCCAGGCAATCGACAGGCCGTCATAGGTCGCGGTGCCACGTCCGATTTCATCCAGGATGACCAAGGCGCGGTCATCGGCTTGATTAAGGATCGCCGCGGTCTCGACCATTTCCACCATAAAGGTCGAGCGTCCGCGCGCGAGGTCATCAGATGCACCAACCCGGCTGAACAACTGACTGATCAGCCCGATATGAGCGCTATCTGCGGGGACATAGCTGCCGATTTGGGCCAGCAGCGCAATCAACGCGTTCTGGCGCAGAAACGTCGACTTACCAGCCATATTGGGACCGGTCAGCAACCATATGGCTGCGCCGGAATTGGCTGTCAAATCGCAATCGTTAGCGACAAAGGGAGCGCCACCTTGCTGGCGCAGTGCTTGTTCCACAACGGGATGTCGACCGCCTGAGATAGCAAAGGCGCGGCTGTTATCAACCTTGGGACGGGACCAGTTTTCCGCACGGGCCAGATCCGCCAGAGCAGTAACGAGGTCAAGCTCAGCCAAGCCGCGTGCTGCGTGGTTGAGAGAGGCAGCCTGATCAAGAATGGCTTGCGCCAACGTGGAATACAGGCGTTTCTCCGTTTCCAGCGCTAAGTTGCCGGCATTCAGAATGCGGGTTTCAATCTCTGAGAGTTCAACCGTTGTAAAGCGTACCTGATTTGCTGTCGTCTGTCGGTGAATATAAGTTTCTGAAAAGGCAGCCGACATCATTTTGTCTGCATGAGTCGCCGTGGTCTCAATGAAGTAGCCCAGCACATTGTTGTGTTTGATTTTTAGCGCATTGATGCCCGTGTGCTCGGCGTATTTCTGCTGCAAGGCCGCGATCACGCTGCGCCCCTCATCCCGAAGGGTTCGCGCCTCATCCAGGTCCGCGTCGTATCCGGGTGCAATGAAACCGCCGTCTCGTAGTAAAAGCGGCGGCTCGGCTACAAGTGCGGCATCAAGCAAGGACAGAAGTTCGTCAAAACCTCTCAGGCCATCCCTGGCTTGCGATATCAATTCCGGCATTTCGGAGCTTTGACAAATCTGGGCAATTGCCTCGGCTTGTGTCAGTCCGTTTCTGATTGCGGCCAGATCACGCGGGCCACCCCGTTCAAGTGCTAGGCGCGATAGGGCGCGATCAAGATCTGGCGTCTTGCGGAGCGCGTCGCGCAGCTCTTGACCCAATCCGGCATGATCCACCATAAAATCCAAGGCAGACAGACGCGCGTGTATTGTGTCCAGATTGCGGGAAGGGCTCGAGATCCGTTGCTCCAGCAGACGCGCCCCGCCTGGTGTTACGGTTCTGTCGATAACCGAAAGCAAAGACCCGGCGCGACCTCCAGACAAGCAGCGCGTAAGCTCAAGGTTTCGCCGTGTTGATGCGTCGATCTGGACGACCCTATCTTCGGCCTCCTGAACAGGCGGCTGAAGAAGGGGCAGCTTACCTTTTTGGGTGATTTCCAAATAGTCAATCAATGCACCCATGGCAGAAACTTCTGCCCGGCTGAAAGTTCCAAACCCATCCAAAGCGCCCACATTAAAGAGTGAACAGAGCCGTTTTTCCGCAGCTGTGCTGTCAAAGCTGGCTTTTCCCAGCGGAGTAAGCGGGATTTTGTATTCATCCGCCAAGGGCTGGCACTGATCGTAGACAGGCCCATCTGTGACGATCAGTTCGGACGGTGCAAGTCTAGCCAATTCAGGTGACAAACGAACCCGTGCAACTGGCATCACGTGAAAGGCACCAGTTGAAATGTCAGCCCAGGCCAGCGCGCCATCGTCGCGCAGTTCCGAATAGGCCACCAGAAAATTATGACGCCGCGCTTCAAGCAAGGACTCTTCGGTCAACGTCCCAGGGGTTACCAAACGAACGACGTCCCGTTTCACAACCGCCTTATAGCCGCGCTTTTTGGCTTCGGCCGGGCTTTCCATTTGCTCGCCCACTGCCACGCGGAAGCCTTTACGGATCAGCGTCAACAGATAGCCTTCTGCTGCGTGAACGGGGACCCCGCACATCGGGATATCTTTCCCGTCGTGCTTGCCACGTTTGGTCAGGGCGATGTCCAAGGCTTCGGCTGCGTTCACCGCATCCTCAAAGAACATCTCATAAAAGTCACCCATCCGGTAGAACAGAAGGGCATCAGGGTATTGCGCCTTGATGTCGAGATATTGAGCCATCATCGGCGTAACAGTCATACGAAAAGTCCCCCGGAGTTTCTATGCCAGAGATCTACAATGGCAGAACACCGAGGGCAAACCCGTATGTGAACCAGTCAGCCGCGCCTAGTAGAGACCAAGCAATGCCTGCGGCGCTGAATTAGCAATCGACAGGGAACTGTATCCCAATTGCTGTTGAACTTGATAGGCTTTCAGTTTGGCTGCAGCTTCTTCCATATTAGTGTCTATCAGGGCGCTCAGGCCTTCCTTTATGGCATTGGATTGTACGCCATTGAACTCTTGCTGGCCCGTGATCCGGCTTGCTGCAGCCCCAAGACGTGCGGCCCCATCGATTGCAAAGCTGAGAAACCCTTCGATTTCGCTAAGCGCTGTCTGAGCGCTTGCCGGGTCTGTCACTGCGGTTCTATTGTCCAGATCAAAATTGGCGCTGCTATCCATATCCAAACTCTGGACATCAATGGTCGAAAGCGTTGATGGACCATTGCCAACCTTGCCCAAGGAAGACCCGACAGTCAGGCTATTGGAGCCCGCTCCGTCAATATCTGTCTTCAGAAGATTCACGCCATTGAACTGACTGGATGAGATGATGGACTTAATCTGATCCGTTTTCGCTGTCAGTTGCTCTTCGATTCTTCCGAAATCCGCGCCGCTGCTTGACCCAAGGATCGCAAGTTGTTTCATCTCTTGCAAAGTGTCCGATATAAACTCTGCACCGACAGCTGCGACACCTAAAGTGGCTTCTCCAAGGGCTAATGTGTCATCCAAAGCATCCAGACCACTAATGTCTGCCTTCTGCAATTCGCTGATGGCCCAAAGGGCAGGATTGTCCTGTGGACCACTTACCACTTGGCCGGTGGATACATTGTTCTGAGTTGTCTCCAGGTTCTGATTGATCCCGCCCAACATCTGAAGCGCTGTCATAGCGCCTGTGTTCGTCTGAAAACTGATCACGGCTATTCTCTCTCCATTTCCGAAGCATATCATTACACCTCAAATTGTAAGGCGTTCCGGATAGTGAGAGCCGTTCTGGCTCGCCCGCGTTGAGCTGCATTCTCAGCGCCCAAGCATTAACTGGTTAACGGTCATGTTAAGGGTTAATTTCCAATTGGAGCGCTTGGGTGTCGAGATTGTGGCGACACTTGGGCTAATACTTCAAATTTAGAAATGCTTGCGCGTCGTAGAAATGCCGATCCGTTAACGGTAACATGCGTTGTGACATTCCTTTGCTTTCTCTAAACCCTTTCGGGACTAGTAAAGGAATGCTGCACGATGCCCAAAGCAAAGATCACGCGCGAAGAAGCGCTTGCCTTCCACCTGGAACCAACACCCGGCAAGTGGGAAGTTCAGGCGACTGTGCCGATGACCACCCAACGTGATCTGTCATTGGCCTATAGCCCGGGCGTTGCAGTCCCTTGTGAAGACATCGCCAAAAATCCTGAACTGGCATATGACTACACAAACAAGGGCAACCTTGTGGCAGTGATCTCCAACGGTACGGCTGTTCTGGGGCTCGGAAACCTTGGCGCCCTGGGCTCCAAGCCGGTGATGGAAGGCAAGTCCGTTCTCTTCAAGCGTTTTGCAGATGTAAATTCCATCGATATCGAGCTTGATACTGAAGACCCGGACGAATTTATCAATGCCGTGAAGCTGATGGGGCCGACGTTTGGTGGCATCAACCTCGAAGACATTAAAGCGCCTGAGTGTTTCATCATTGAGCAAAAGCTCAAAGAAGAGATGGACATCCCGGTTTTCCACGACGACCAACATGGCACGGCTGTGATCTGTGCAGCGGGTCTGCTGAATGCTTTGCATCTGTCCGGTAAGAAAATCGAAGACGTAAAAATCGTGCTGAACGGCGCCGGCGCGGCGGGTATTGCCTGTATCGAGCTGCTGAAATCCATGGGCGCGCGGCATGAGAACTGCATTGTTTGCGACACCAAAGGTGTGATCTACCAAGGGCGTACCGAAGGTATGAACCAATGGAAATCGGCGCATGCGGTCTCTACCGATCTGCGTACATTGGAAGAAGCAATGAACGGCGCGGATGTTTTCCTTGGTGTGTCCGTCAAAGGCGCGGTTACCCAGGACATGGTTAAATCCATGGCAGATAATCCGGTTATCTTTGCAATGGCAAACCCGGATCCGGAAATCACCCCGGAAGAGGCGCATGAGGTGCGAGTCGATGCCATTGTGGCAACCGGGCGTTCGGATTACCCGAACCAGGTCAATAACGTGTTGGGATTCCCCTATCTGTTTCGGGGGGCGTTGGACATTCATGCGCGCGCCATCAATGACGAGATGAAGATTGCATGTGCCCATGCGCTGGCCGGGTTGGCCCGCGAGGACGTGCCGGACGAGGTGGCATTGGCTTACGGCAAATCGCTGACCTTTGGACGTGATTACATCATCCCAACGCCCTTTGATCCGCGTTTGATTCACCGCATTCCGCCGGCCGTGGCACGCGCGGGTATTGAAACCGGTGTTTCGCGTCGCCCGATCATTGATATGGACGCTTATGAGCTGAGCCTCAAAAGCCGTATGGATCCAACCGCCTCCATTTTGCGTAGCCTGAATGCACGGGCGCGGTCGGCCCAGTCACGCATGATCTTTGCTGAAGGGGATGACCCGCGCGTGTTGCGCGCCGCCGTCAATTACCAGCGATCCGGTTTCGGTAAAGCATTGGTTGTTGGTCGCGCCGAAGACATTAAGGAAAAGCTGGAAGCCTCGGGCCTTGGTGATGCTGTGCGCGAATTGGAGGTGGTGAATGCTGCCAACTCTCCGCATTTCGATTCCTACAAAGAGTTCCTCTATAGCCGTCTACAGCGCAAGGGGTTCGATCAGAAAGACATCCATCGTTTGGCCGGCCGTGATCGCCACGTGTTCTCGGCTTTGATGCTGGCACATGGGCATGGCGATGGTCTGGTGACCGGTGCGACCCGCAAGTCCGCGTATATTCTTGATCGCATCAACCATGTATTTGATGCAGACACTAAAAAGGGCGCTGCTGGCGTAACCGCGCTTTTGCACAAAGGTCGGATTGTCTTAATTGGCGACACATTGGTTCATGAATGGCCGGACGAAGAAGATCTGGCGAATATCGCCGAACGTGCGGCAGGTGTCGCGCGTCACATGGGTCTTGAGCCGAGAGTTGCGTTTGTCAGCTTCTCCACCTTCGGTTATCCGGTTTCTGAGCGCGCCGAGAAAATGCACATCGCACCAGATGTTCTGGACAAGCGCGGCGTTGATTTCGAATACGAAGGCGAAATGACCGTGGACGTGGCGCTGAACAGTCGCGCGCAGGAAGCCTATCCCTTCCAGCGTCTGTCTGGTCCTGCGAATATCCTGATCGTGCCGGCCCGCCACTCGGCTTCGATCTCGGTCAAGCTGATGCAAGAAATGGGCGGGGCCACTGTTATTGGTCCGATCCTGTCGGGCGTAAGCAAGCCGATCCAAATCTGTTCAACCTCGTCGACTGCCAATGATGTGCTGAACATGGCCATCCTGGCGGCCTGCAATATCGGGTAAGCTCTATGGCCATCTGGAACCTCGGTTCGATCAACCTGGATCTCGTCTACACCCTGTCGCACTTTCCTGCGCCAGGGGAGACGCTGGCCGCAGATCGAGTCGATCGGTATCTGGGTGGCAAAGGGGCTAATATGTCTGTCGCCGCAGCACGAGCCGGTTCAACAGTTTGGCACCTCGGGGCTGTCGGCTCGGATGGGGTCGAACTGGTCCAAAGGCTATCTGTTTTTGGGGTCGAAACTGCGAATGTTCACACCGTCGATCAGGCGACCGGGCATGCAGTGATTTATGTCGTAAACGCAGAAAATGAACAGGATGAAGGCGAAAATCAAATCATTCTGTTTCCCGGTGCAAACCGAGCACTGACGTCCGACCAAGTCGATGCGGCCCTGACAGGCGCCGTGGAAGGTGACATCTTTGTCACCCAGAACGAAACCAATATGCAGCTGGAAGCCTGCAAGCTGGCGTCTCAGAAAGGGCTCCGTGTGTGTTATGCTGCGGCCCCATTTGATGCAACGGCCGTACAGTCCGTTCTTCCCTATCTTGATTTCCTAATCCTCAATCAGGTTGAGGCAGAGCAACTGTTTGAGAAAACAGGAAAGAGAGCCGAAGATCTTGGTGTCAGAGATGTTGTTGTCACGCTTGGTTCCAAAGGAGCGCGCCATATTGATGGTGCTTCAGGCACTGTAACGGAAACACCGGCCTTTGATGTTGATGTGGTCGACACAACTGGTGCCGGAGATACCTTTACGGGTTATGTTCTAGCCGGCCTGGACCAAGGTCACTCGGTGAAAGACGCAATGGAAACCGCAAGTCGCGCTGCCGCCCTGATGGTCATGCGTCATGGTACTGCAGATGTGATCCCAACAATGGCGGAAGTAACGGCAGCTGATCTTAAGTAACAAGGGGCCATTTAGGCCCCTGTTTCAGTGGTGATCTGCAAACGGCGCTGCGTCGCCCCAAAGCTGTTTTACGCGCGCATCACGTCCACAGGCTTCGCGGTAGCGCTTGTATGCTTCTGCCTGTCGCTTTGGGCCAAAGCGGGTGAAAACCAGTTTACTGCCCTTGTAGTAATCTTGGTGCGAGGCATCGGCGGGAAAAAATGCGCCTTGCTCGTGGATTGGTGTCACGATTTTTTGTCCCAGCTCCGCCTGTGCCTTGTTTTTTGCCGCTGCAGCCAAAGATTTTTCTTCTGGGGATCTGACAAAGATGGCCGTGCGATAGCTGGCACCACGGTCGCAGAATTGGCCTCCAGCATCTGTTGGGTCGATTGAGCGGAAGAATAAATCTAACAGAGTGGCCCGGCTTACGATATCAGGGTCAAAGGTGATCTGAACCGACTCGTAATGGCCGGTGCCACCAGCGCCGACCTGCTTGTATGTCGGGTTCGCAACCTTGCCACCTGTAAAGCCAGAGACAGCTTCAAGAACTCCTGGAACGCTTTCGAAATCACTCTCGACGCACCAGAAGCACCCGCCGGCGACAGTCAAAGTTTCTGGTTGCCCTGCGCGCGCGTCGCTCGCTTCCATAAATAATCCAAGCGTAACTGCGGTTGCCAAAGCAGCCAGTTTGAATTTTTCCAAAGCAGTCATCTGTGCCTCCTGATACCTGCGTTAGAATGTGCCACCGGACGTCGAAACGGCAACTCACACAGGCGCGATGTAACGCAGTGGTGAAGACACGGACCGGATGTTACAGGTTCACGCCGGGTCCTTTGTGACTTTTGTTCACTTGCCGGCTGAATTGTTTCAGTACCGCAGCCAGGGAAACAATTTAAACTGTTCCAGTGGTTAATGTCTATGACCTGCCAGAGCGTCCAGCTGTTTTATCCTGTCCGCGCTTGATGGGTGTGTGGAAAACCAGCTCCGGTCTCCATCATTTTCTTCCAAATCTTCAAAAAACCTCTCCAGCCCACCAGTGCTGTATCCGCTTTTGTGCAGAAGATTTGCAGCAAACCGATCGGCTGACAGCTCATGTTTGCGTGAGTAGGACAGGGACGCCAAGGTTTGCCCCTCCAGCAAAATATCGTCGAGTATGGGGCCAACATCACCGGCGATTAAAGCAACAAGAACATAAATGGAGAGAGATCTGTAAACCTGCCGAAGGCCGTGATCTTCGACGACGTGACCCATTTCATGGGCCAGAACGCCGGCGATCACTTCCGGGTCTTTGCCATACATTTCCACCAGTTTGTCGCTGACAATGATCGTACCACCGGGCAGGGCGGCGGCATTCGGGCCCATTCCTGGCATGTCTCTGAAGATCAGATGAAATGTTTCATCTCCACCCAATGATCCGATAAGCTGTTTCAGGAGGCGCTCCTGGCTCGCTTTGTCCTCGGCGCTCAGGCTGCTTTCATCAAAGGAAGTAAAATCGAGGCTTTTGATCGCCGTGCGGTCCATCTGCTCCAAGGCGGCCTGCGGTGTGAGCCATACAGCAATTGTAACCATAACCGGCAGTGCGGTGAACCAAATGGCCAGTGCGCCCAGAAGCGCCAGCATGGTGAACGCAACCAAGCGCAGCCGGAACATTTCAAAAAAACGGATCAGCCGACTGCTGAAGGGCTCGTCTAAAACCATGGAGATCCGGTGATCTTCTGTCTGAAACATCCAACCATCGGCAAAATAGACGTTACGTGTGCCGGCGCCGGCTGTCCGGTCAAGGCGGACGTCGTTGGGGTACGCTTTTGTCAGCAGTAAGCCGGCGTTTGGATCAGTCAAAAAGATCCACTCTGCTCCAACGTCAAGTCGCGCAGGTGCTCGTTTGGATGAGCCGGGCCCAAAGGCCCAGCCTGTTACTGATGTGTCGGGTGCGGGCATTTAAACCGGCAGGCCCAGCTCTACGCCTTCGATGTCAGAATACGCGTCGCCGATTGCATTGGTTTCTGCCAAGACTTCACCGGTAAAATCATCGAGCGACCCATTGGGGATCAACGCGGTGTTGGCAGCGAGGTATTTGTGCATCCGTACTGTTGCCCAGGGCAACATCAGGCCAAGCGTCAACGAAACAACAAGAAGGTTTGAGACCGCGATCCACACAAGTGAGAACGGTTTAACCGTGGAGGCGAACTCATGCTTGTTTTCGCCCAGTTTGGTATGCGCAAAAATGTGGTTACGGATCATCGCTTGATACACAACGCCGGCCAAAGCAATCGCAAGCAAGGCGATGAAGTAGCCAGCAATAGCTTTAAATAAGAAATTCGGTTCTATTAGCATCTCGACGATTGCATAGAATGAGGCAAAGCCGAACATCATGACGTAAACCAATGCCACGCCGGCAATAGAAATCCCGATTGCGGACAGGAGAGCCGAATAAAACGGTCCAATATCCGAATCAAAATGGAAGCGCGTTTTGCCAAGGCAGTGATTGTTAATGCTGTAACGCTGCATAGCACGCTGTACAAAGGGCAATGTCGTGTAGAGTGTCAAAACAGCCAGAAGCGGATAGATGAAGACGAGCAGGTAGACTTTTCCAGGCTTGCCGACAAAGTCAAAGCGAACATTGGACCAGCTGCTGTTTCTTGCGTTAAAACGTGCGCTTCTAACCAGCAAAACCGGAACCAACACCGCATATACGATCAGTAGGATGATACCGAGCGGTGGCAAAAGCTCTAACGTGACAGAGAAGACCACCAGCGCAGCCAAAACGATCAAGCGCCCGACAAGAATTTGCTTCCCAGTCGCGTGATAGTCAAAGTTTCGACCCGCAACATAGGTGTTTTGATAGAAGTACTTCTTTGACCGTACCTTGGCCCAGGCCGAATAAATACCCAAGGTTACGATCGATAGCAGAAGGTTTACGATCCAGATTCCAAACCATTCACGTGCAGAACCACGGAATTCAAATTGCTCATGAGTTTTCATGAAAAATCCATCCAAAAATACATTTATAGCGCACGAAATAACATGCAGGTGATTCCTGGACTTGTATGGGATTTGTTAATTATTTCAACGAAAAACCGCCCAACGAATGGGCGGTTCTAAGGATTTGTCGCGATTTACAGCGGGTTAGCCCTTCAGCCGTTTATTGCGCGCCGCGAGAAGTTTCAGGCGCAGCGCGTTCAACTGGATGAAGCCTGCCGCGTCAGTTTGGTCATAGGCGCCGGCATCTTCTTCAAAGGTCACATGGGCCTCTGAATAGAGAGAGTGATCGGACCAGCGGCCTACTGTTTTTGCGGAACCCTTGTAGAGTTTCAGCTTAACGGTGCCCGATACATGTTCCTGGCTCTTGTCAATAAGCGCCTGCAACATCTCGCGTTCAGGTGAGTACCAGAAGCCGTTATAAATCAACTCGGCATAACGCGGCATGATCGAGTCTTTCAGGTGGCCTGCACCAGAGTCCAAGGTGATCTGCTCGATGCCCTTATGGGCCTCAAGCAGGATCTCGCCACCCGGAGTTTCATAGATGCCGCGCGATTTCATGCCAACGAAACGGTTTTCAACAAAATCCAGACGGCCGATACCGTGTTTGCGACCGTATTCGTTCAATTGGGTCAGAATGGTCGCCGGCGACAGGGCTTCGCCATTGATGGCAACCGCGTCACCTTTTTCAAAGGTGATCTCAATGAACTCAGGTGTGTCGGGCGCGTTTTCCGGGCTTACGGTGCGTTGGAACACATAGTCCGGCGCCATCTGCGCGGGATCTTCCAGAACTTTACCTTCGGAAGATGTGTGCAACAGGTTCGCGTCGACAGAAAACGGTGCTTCGCCGCGCTTGTCTTTTGCAATCGGGATTTGGTGGGCTTCTGCAAATTCCAAAAGCTTGGTGCGCGAGGACAAGTCCCATTCGCGCCACGGTGCGATCACCTTGATTTCAGGGTTCAGCGCGTAGGCGGAAAGTTCGAAACGTACCTGATCGTTGCCCTTACCGGTCGCGCCATGAGAGACAGCGTCTGCGCCTGTTTCTGCGGCGATCTCAACCAGACGTTTGGAAATAAGCGGGCGCGCGATGGATGTGCCCAACAGGTAGAGACCTTCGTAAACCGCGTTGGCACGGAACATCGGGAAAACAAAGTCGCGCACGAACTCTTCGCGAACGTCCTCGATGAAAATATTCTCGGGCTTAATGCCCAGCATCTCGGCCTTTTTACGGGCTGGTTCCAGCTCCTCGCCCTGACCAAGGTCAGCGGTGAAGGTGACAACCTCGCAGCCGTACTCGGTCTGCAGCCATTTCAGGATGATCGATGTATCAAGGCCGCCAGAGTAGGCCAGCACAACTTTCTTGGGCGCGGACATGGGTTTTCCTCTTGATCAGAACGAAAGCGCCCTACCGCTTTTTTGAACCAAGGGCAAGGTTTTCAGGGGTTGCAGCCAAATCGAGTTGCGGTAGAGGGTTATTCGCATTCAACTTAGACAACACTGAAAGAAATAGTATGGCAAGTTTTGCGATATCATGGCGGATCTTGATGCATTCATTAACAATGTTGGTCCGAAACGCGGGGACTATGCTCAAGATTTTTACAGTGCCCTTTGTGATCGCCGTTGTGTTGGGGATTGCGATCTTTGTACAAGTCCAAGGGGGCGTGTTGCTCCAGCTTTACCTTGGCAACTTTGGTGCGGCGACCGGGCCAATCCTGATGATCTTACTGTTCATAATCTTGATCAACTTGGTTCTGATTTGGCCAATTGTCACATGGCACCGTTTCGTGCTGCTTGAGACCCCGGTCGATTGGATCAACAAAGTCGAAATTTCGAGCGTTTTAAAGTACTTCTTTGCGTATTTGGGTATTTTTATCTTGGTTTTGTTTCCAACACTTATGCTGATTTGGGTTCTCGGTGTGACCGGTGTTTTGTTGGTCACCTTTGTTGGGCTGATGTTCAATTTTGTAGTTTCAATCGTGATTTCTTGGGTTGTTTACCGGTTGACACCTGTGCTTCCGGGTATTGCCTTAGGAGCGGAAGGCAATGGATTTGGAGCGGCATGGACAGTGACCAAACCCGGCTCGGGTGTTTTGTTCTGCTTATCGGTACTCTTTGCGGTTTTTGGCTTGGTACAAAACGGCGTAGGTTTGCTTGTTCCCGTGAACTTGTTGGTTGTGCTGAGTGTCTTACTTTCGATTTTTTTGTTTTTCCTGCAGATCAGTATCGCAACGACAATTTATGGCGTGTATGTTGAGGGCCGCGATATCTAACGCGGCCGCGCAATTTGCCTGATGTCCGCCCTTGTCATAGGGGCGGGCTTGCGTCACCAAAGGGTTATGAGTGATTTTCAGTCCAAAGCCCGCGCTGCCACCCAAGCCATGCGAGATGTGTTTCCCGCAACGCCACTCCAACGTAACGTTTTGCTGTCCGAACGGTTTGGGGCAGACATATATCTCAAACGCGAAGATCTGAGCCCGGTTCGGTCCTACAAAATCCGTGGGGCTTTGAATGCGATGCGCAAACAGCCGGATCAGCAGTTGTTTGTCTGCGCTTCAGCGGGCAATCACGCGCAGGGTGTGGCCTTTATGTGTAAACAGCTGGGCAAGCGTGGCGTGATCTTTATGCCGGTTACGACGCCGCAGCAAAAAATTCATAAGACGCGCATGTTTGGTGGCAGCAACGTCGAAATTCATCTCGTTGGTGACTATTTTGACGACACGCTTACAGCGGCTCAGGCGTGGTGCAGAGATCAAGGTGGGCATTTTCTGTCTCCTTTTGATGATGATGATGTCATTGAGGGCCAGGCTTCCATCGCGGTTGAGATTGAAGAACAGCTGGGGCGGACGCCGGACCATGTCATTCTACCTGTCGGGGGGGGCGGAATGTCTTCGGGTGTCGCAACCTGGTTTGGCAACCAGGTGCATTGCCTGTTTACGGAACCCGCCGGGGGAGCATGTCTGAAAGCGGCATTGGAGGCCCGCCGACCTGTTGCGCTCGAGCAAGTCGACACATTTGTTGACGGTGCCGCGGTTGGAACGATCGGCGAAAAACCGTTTGCCCTTCTCAGACATACGCCGCTTCCGGACGTTCTGACATTGAGCGAGGATCGTATTTGCACGACGATTTTGGAAATGCTCAACGTCGAAGGGATCGTTCTGGAGCCGGCCGGTGCGATGGCCGTTGAGGCACTCGGAGATGTGGTCAGCTGGATTCGCGGAAAAACAGTGGTTTGTGTTACTTCCGGCGGAAACTTTGATTTCGAACGTCTTCCAGAGGTCAAGGAACGTGCGCAGCGCTATTCTGGGATCAAAAAATATCTACTTCTAAGGTTGCCTCAACGTCCGGGGGCGCTCAAAGACTTTCTAAATCTTCTTGGCCCTGAAGATGATATTGCAAGGTTTGAATATCTCAAGAAGTCAGCGCGGAATTTTGGTACTGTCCTTATTGGGATTGAGACCAAGTGCCCAGAAAATTTCCGCGATATTTTTGATCGTCTTGAACACAGTGGCTTGGTTTTCACCGATATCACGAACGACGAAACTCTTGCACAGTTCCTGATCTGACCGCTTCTGTAGGTCAATAACGGGTTGGAAGCTCTCCCAGGAAAGACGCTTTGGAACTCTCATAAAGCGATATGACAGCGCCCAGGTCGACGGTCTCGGCCGCGCCCTGGGAAGACGCCCGCTCACCTTCTTGGCAAAGGTTGGAAAACTGCTGAAAGCCTAAGTTTAGTGCGCTGCCTTTGAGAAAGTGCAGGTCTTGCTCCAACTGCGACCGGTCTTCGGCACGCAGTTTCGCAAGAACACCCTCGACTTCTTCCAAAAAGATTTCTACGACTTCCTCGAAGTCCTCTGCACCAATCTCTTCTCGCAGTTCGGATACTCTGGACCAGTCAATCATGTCGGTTTCCCGTTCTTTTCATCCTAAATTTAGGACGGTGGTAATTTGACATCGGTAAAATTACAGTGAAAGTTCAATCTTTGATCAAGTTTTAGATTTCACGGACTGTTAAAGATCTACCGGGATAGTGCCAAGTGAGAACAACAGAATTACCCTTTTTAACGAGGTGCCCTCGGTGCTGCCTGACCGTAACAATGACGAAACGGAGCCGGTTGAAATGACTGGAACCATCCGGCGCGTCTTGGTCGTCGATGATAGCCGCCTTCAAAGGCGGATCCTTGTAGCCTCCTTAAAAAAATGGGGGTTCGACGTCGTTGAGGCGGACAGTGGCGCGTCGGCAATGGAGATTTGTCGCGAAGAAGCCCCGGACCTGATCCTGAGTGATTGGATGATGCCGGGTATGAATGGCTTGGAATTCTGCCGGAATTTACGGAAATTGAATTCAGACAATTATAGCTATTTTATTCTTCTGACGTCCAAAAGTGAGAAGAACGAAGTTGCCGAGGGGTTACATTCGGGTGCCGATGATTTTCTTACGAAACCTGTAAGCTCAGACGAATTACGCGCGCGTATTTCTGCGGGAGAGCGCATTTTGCGCATGCAACGCGAGCTTTCGGAGAAAAACCGGATTGTGACCGAAACTCTGGATGAATTGCAGCGTGTCTATGATGCGATTGACAAGGATCTGATGCAGGCACGGAAAATTCAGGAGTCCTTGGTTCCAGAGTTTGCAGCCAGTTTTGGCTCTTCGAACGTGAGCCTGCTCTTGAAACCTTGCGGTCATATCGGCGGCGATTTGGTTGGAATGTTTTCCCCGGGTATAAACCGATTAGGGTTCTACTCTATTGATGTGTCTGGCCACGGGATCACCTCTGCGATGATGACAGCCCGTCTTGGCGGCTATTTGTCTTCCACCCATTTTGATCAAAATGTCGCAATGGAGCAGCGTTTCAACCGCTACTATGCGCTGAAACCTCCAGAGGAAGTGGCCAGCATTCTGAACGCGCGTCTGATTGCGGATACCGGAATCGAAGAGTATTTTACCATGGCCTACTGCACCGTTGATCTCCGCAGCGGTCTTTTGAAATTGGTCCAAGCAGGCCATCCGCATCCGCTGTTGATCCGCAAGGATGGCAGCATGGAGTTTATTGGCCAAGGCGGGGTACCGGTTGGTTTGGTTCCCGATATCTCATACACGCGCGAAGAGGCCGTATTAGAGCAAGGCGACCGTCTGTTACTCTACTCTGATGGCTTTACCGAGGCGCGCCTTGAAAATGGTGGGATGTTGGATGATGACGGGCTGATTGACCTTGTGCGCAAATGTGACACAGGTCAAAGCGGGCAAGAATTCCTGGACGAAATCTACTGGAATCTTACCCAGATTATGTCCAAGGAACACGGCCTTGAGGATGATGTTTCCGCAACGCTGTTCGAATATAATGGACCGTAGTCAAAGACTGTTCAGGTAGCGAAGCACAAAGTGGCGGTCGCCGTCATTTCCCAGCGCGTGGATCGCATCTTCCGGATCCATCCAGAGCGCTTCATGGGCATCCTCGATTGGTGGACCTAGGCGTCGCACTGGGCGGGCCACATAGATGTGGCACAGCTTCTCCGCCCACAGATCGTATTCCGGCATAAACACGAACCGCCGGAACACACCGATTTTACGTGGTGATGCAATAGACCATCCGGTCTCTTCGTAGACCTCGCGATGTAGGGCGGGAACAGGTGCCTCACGACGCTCAATGCCGCCACCGGGTAATTGTAAATCGGGCTCCGGAGAAAATTGGCATGTGACCAATAATTTGCCGTCACGAGGAAGAATTGCATATGCACCCGGTCGCCGACGGTATTGAATTCCTTTGGACGGTGGTTCTCCAAATCGGGGTATCATGGAACTGCCCTCTTCACACTTGGGGTGCTAAGCCTATATAGGCTCGATATGCCAAACCGCGGCGTTTAAGGAAACCCCATGACACTTGCTTCTAAAATCGCGTGGGACGATACTGTCCTGCCTTTCCAGCTTGATGCATCTGATATGCGTGGCCGTGTGGCGCGTTTGGACGGTGTTCTGGATGGCATTCTGAAACAACACGACTACCCGAAGGTCGTGGAGGCCCTTGTTGCAGAGATGGCGCTGTTGACTGCTTTGATCGGGCAGACAATGAAGCTGCAATGGAAGCTTTCGCTTCAAGTTCAGTCAAAGGGCGCGGTTCGGATGATCGCGACAGATTATTATGCACCTGGGAAAGAAGGTGAACCTGCACGCATTCGTGCGTATGCAAGTTTTGACGCCGACCGTTTGACAGAAGGTGAACCGTTTGATCAGGTCGGGGAAGGCTATTTCGCAATCCTGATCGATCAAGGGGAAGGCATGAAGCCTTATCAGGGCATTACACCGCTGTCAGGTGGATCGCTTTCAGCTTGCGCTGAAGCCTATTTTGCCCAGTCAGAGCAATTGCCGACGTCTTTCAAGCTGGAGTTCGGTCTGTCCTCAGAGCCCGGCGTGGACGCGCATTGGCGCGCCGGCGGTGTCATGCTCCAAAGTATGCCGAAGGCGTCTCCTTTTGTTGCTCAGAATGACGGTACCGGCGACATGCTGACCTCTGGCGATCTGGTCTCGGGCGATGAAGAGGAAAACTGGACCCGCGTGAACATCCTCCTGGACACCGTAGAAGAGCTTGAGCTGATCGGCCCTTCGGTTACACCAGCGGATCTCTTGCTACGGCTGTTTCACGAGGAACAACCGCGCGTCTTTGACACCCAGCAGGTTCGGTTCGGCTGTACATGTTCTGAAGAGCGCGTTCGTCAAAGCCTGTCGATATACTCTTCAAAAGATATCGAGAAAATGACAAACGAAGAGGGGCGTGTCACCGCAGATTGCCAGTTCTGCAGTTCACATTATGACTTGGATCCCAAGACTCTAGGTTTTGAAGCGGACAAGAGCTAACTGTGCATCAGCTGATCCAAAAATTGGAGACGGCGCTGGGACGAGCTGGAAACGGCTCGTCTGACTTTGATTTGAACCCCGAGATAAAACTACCACCCAACCGAAAACTGCGTCCCGCCGGGGTGTTGATGCCAATTCTGTCTACGGAAACTGGCCCGCATATTCTGCTGACCAAGCGGTCTTCTGCGTTAAAGCATCATCCCGGTCAGATTGCTTTTCCCGGGGGGAAAGTCGACGAGACAGATAGCGGTGTTGTTGCGGCTGCGTTACGAGAGGCCGACGAAGAGATAGGGCTGCCCCCTTCGCAGGTTCGTGTTTTGGGAAAACTCCCGGCCCATGAAACGGTTACAAGCTTTCAGGTGACGCCTGTGGTTGCGGTGATCGATGGTCCCTTTACCCCAGTGCCAGAGCCCGGAGAGGTTGCAGAGGTGTTTACCGTTCCCCTGTGCCACGTTCTGGATCCAGCGAACTTTGTTGTTCAGGGGCGGCGGTGGCGCGGGCAACGCCGGTATTATTTCACTGTACCCTTTGGTCCTTATTACATTTGGGGTGCATCGGCCCGAATGCTGCATGCATTGGCCGATCGTGTGTCGCAATGCTAAGAATCGACCAGCCCTGGCTGACCTCTGACACAAGCCAAGCTGTCTGTCGTGCGCTGATGGCAGATGGAGCTGCGGCCTATTTTGTGGGCGGTTGCGTACGGAATGCATTCTTGGGAGAGCCGGTTTCTGACCTTGATGTGTCAACGGATGCCCATCCAAAAGATGTGATGGAACTGGCAAGGCGCGCCGGAATAAAGGCCATTCCAACTGGAATTGACCATGGCACGGTTACCTTGGTCATGAATGGTGTTCCGTTTGAAGTCACGACTTTTCGCAAGGATGTTTCGACAAATGGCCGACGGGCCGTTGTGGCCTTTGCTGACAATATGGTCGACGATGCCAAACGGCGCGACTTTACCATGAATGCTCTCTATGCGGATCCAGGCGGACAAGTATTTGATCCTTTGGGTGGCTTCAAAGACCTGCAGGCGCGCCGCATCCGCTTCATCGGAACACCTGAACACCGTATCAAGGAAGATTATTTGCGTACACTGCGCTACTTCCGGTTTCATGCTTGGTATGGAGATCCGGAAGCTGGGCTTGACCCGGATGCGTTGGCGGGGATTGCCGAAAATCTTGATGGGCTATCGAGGCTGTCACGTGAACGTATCAGCCATGAATTGTTAAAGCTGTTTGCGGCTCCCGATCCCGCGCCGGCAGTGGCTGCCATGCGCCAGTCAGGAGTTTTGCAGACTTTGTTGCCGGGAACAGATGACAGAGGCCTGGCCCCTTTGGTTCATTTGGAAGCCGGCTTTTGGGGGAACGGCGAGGGGCCTGACCCCGTTTTGCGGCTTGCGGTATTGGGTGATGCAATTGAAATTTCTCAAAAGCTGCGTTTGACCAAAGCACAAGATCGCAGGTTGGCCTTACTGCGTGAGGTGGCAAGCGGGAGCGCAGACGCATCAGAGCTGGCATACCGGCACGGTGTCTGCGACGCGAAGGCTGCGTGTCTTTTACGTGCCGCACTTTTGGAAATGCCACTAGATCGCAACTTGGCAACCGCGCTGGAAATCGGTGCAAATGCTGTTTTTCCAGTGACAGCCCATGATTTGATGCCTGAATATACGGGTGCTGCGCTGGGCGATGCCTTGAAAAAACTGGAGTCTGCCTGGATCAAAAGCGGATTTCAGTTGGATCGCGATGCCTTGTTGCAGCGACTGAGCTGACAAAATTGTATCGACTCTCCGGCTTTTGCTGACGCAAGCCTCTCTTTCTTCTATTTCTGAACCGACCCATGCGTGCAGCCGTATTGTTATTTTTGCACGTTAGGCTGACCCACACCTTTGTGCCGTAAATTTTTTGGAGCCCGGTCATGTTTCGTCTGTTCGAGAATCTGGTCGACCCTTACGTCGACTACGATGAAAGCGTATTGCCGCCTCAGACCTTAGCGGGATTCTTTCGGTATTATTCTGGACCGTTTCGCAAACTTTTTTGGGCGGCGGCGTTCATGTCGATTGTGGTAGCCGCGATCGAAATTGGCCTGATCTACTATATGGGGCGTGTCGTGGATGTCCTGATCGGCGATCCTTCCGAGGTGTGGGAGCGGTTTGGAACCGAATTTCTGCTGGTTGCGGCATTCATTCTTGTGTTGCGGCCTTTGTTGCAGCTGCTCGATGTCTTGCTGTTGAATAACGCGGTTACACCTAACTATGGGGCCATTATCCGTTGGCGTGCGCACAAACATGTGTTGCGGCAGTCAGTGGGGTGGTTCGAAAATGACTTTGCTGGTCGTATTGCTAACCGGATTATGCAGACTCCTCCAGCGGCAGGTGAAGTTGTGTTTCAGGCCTTCGATGCCATTACCTTTGCTTCCGCCTATCTTGTTGGAGCAGCTATCATGTTGTGGGCAGCTGATGCCCGCCTGCTCTTTCCACTGATTGCTTGGATTTTGCTGTATGCAGGGTTGATGCGGTGGACCCTAAAACGGGTAGGTCCGGCAAGTGAGGCCGCATCAAACGCACGGTCCACTGTTACGGGGCGGATTGTGGACAGCTATTCCAACATCCAATCGGTCAAGATGTTTGCCCACCATGATCGCGAACTGGCCTATGCCAAGGAGGCAATTGAGGAAACCCGTGCGACGGTTCAGGCTGAAATGCGCATCTATACGACAATGGACGCGGCTTTGGTCTTTTTGAATGGCTTGCTGATTGTGGGCGTTGTCGGGTGGGGAATTGCGCTTTGGATGCAGGGCAGTGCCACGACAGGTGTTGTGGCAGCCGCGACGGCATTGACACTGCGTCTTAATGCGATGACGGGCTGGATCATGTGGGCGCTCACGACCTTTTTCCGGCAGCTTGGTGTTGTGGCTGAAGGCATGCAGACTATTTCCCAGCCGATTGACTTGGTCGACAGGAAGGATGCCAATCCGCTGGAGCTCATTGAGGGCCGTATCGAAATATCGGATCTCAGCCATCATTATGGGCGTGGTCAGGGCGGTCTGGACCGCATCTCCGTCGTTATAAACGCAGGAGAAAAGATCGGTTTGGTGGGGCGGTCAGGGGCCGGTAAATCGACCTTGGTGAAGCTTCTGCTGCGTTTCTACGAAGCTGAAAGCGGTCGGATATTGATTGACGGTCAAGACATTCGCGCGGTTACGCAGGACAGCTTGCGCAGCCAAATCGGGATGGTGCAGCAGGATTCCTCGCTTTTGCACCGGTCCGTGCGGGACAATATCTTGTATGGACGCCCTGAGGCGAGCGAAGAGGACATGCTGCAAGCCGCGCGTCAGGCCGAGGCAGATGTGTTCATTGCGGATCTGGAAGACCCTCAGGGTCGAAAAGCGTTTGATGCGCATGTCGGGGAGCGCGGAGTGAAGCTCTCTGGAGGACAGAGACAGCGTGTGACGCTGGCTCGGGTAATCCTGAAAGATGCGCCGATCTTGGTCCTCGACGAAGCGACCTCAGCCTTGGACTCGGAAGTCGAGGCCGTAATTCAAGATACCCTTTATGGAATGATGGAGGGGAAAACGGTTATTGCGATTGCCCATCGCCTGTCCACCATCGCCCAAATGGACCGGATATTGGTGTTGGACGAAGGGAAAATCGTCGAAGAAGGGTCTCATTCGGAGCTTTTGCAACGTGAAGGCCTATATGCACAGTTCTGGACCCGGCAATCTGGTGGGTTCTTGAATCTAGAGGCGGCAGAATGATCATAGACAAGCTGATAGACCCTTTTAAACCGGCAAAGGGGGCTCCGCCTCAGAGCCTGGGTGCCTTTATGCGGTGGTGCCTTTCGGGAGCTTGGCCGGCATTGGGAGCCGCTACGGTTTTTTCTGCGCTGGCAGGTGCGATGGAGGCCGGGACCGCCTTTATTTTGGGTCTGGTGATTGACCGGGCCATCCTGAGCGGTCCTGAACAGTTTTTCACCGCCGCTAATGTTGCGATGCTTTTGGGGGCGCTTGGATTCTTTTTGATAATACGCCCGATCCTGTTTGGTCTGTCCTCTGCGTCAAATTCAATCATTGTAGGCCCGAACATCAATCCTCTGGTGTTGTCGCGCTTGAACCGTTGGACACTTGGGCAGTCGGTTGGGTATTTCGACGACGATTTTGCTGGCCGGATCGCGCAGAAACAAATGCAGACCGCCAGTGCTGTAACCTCAGTCACAACCGAGATGATCAATGTCGTTGCTTTTGCTCTGGCATCGCTTGTCGGAGCCATGGTGTTGCTTGGTACCGTAGATGTTCGGATCATTGGCCTGTTTGTCTTGTGGCTCATCGGATACTTCGCCTTGATTCGCTGGTTCATGCCGCGGATCCGCAAACGCTCTGCTGCACGTGCGGGCGCGCGTGCCACTGTTTCGGGGCAGGTGGTGGATACCTTGACCAACATTCGAACCGTCAAGCTGTTCGCGCATGCCAAACACGAAGAGCACAGCGCACTGGATGCGATGGCTAATTTTCGTGAAAAGGCGCTGAGTTTTGGATATCTTTCGGCCGGTTTCCGTTTCAGCCTCATGGCGCTTGCGGGCATTTTGCCGGTGCTTTTGATCGGAGCGACGCTCTATCTTTGGTATCGGGGTATAGCGACCGAAGGGAACATCGTCTCGGCTGGGGCTGTCTCTATCCGGATTGCTCAGATGACAGGCTGGGTCAGCTTCACGCTGATGGCGATCTATTCCAACGTGGGTGAGATCGAAAACGGTATGAAAACCTTGGCCGTGCAGAACCGGATCTTGGATCATTCGGATCGCGAGCTTGTGGTATCCGGTGGTGAGATCAGATTTGACCAAGCCAGTTTTGCCTATGGGCGTGACATCGGCGGGGTCCAGGACTTGGAGCTTCGGATCAAACCGGCAGAGAAACTTGGCATCGTGGGTGCTTCCGGAGCAGGTAAATCCACCTTGGTTTCCCTTCTTCTTCGTCTCTATGACGCCGAAAACGGGCGCGTTCTGATTGATGGTCAGGATATTCAGGATGTAAGCCAAGACTCCCTGCGCCGTCACATCGGTATGGTCACGCAGGAAACGGCAATGTTCAATCGTTCGGCTCGCGAAAATATCCTTTATGGCCGTCCAGATGCGAGCGAAGACGAGGTGATGGCAGCCGCCGAAAAAGCGGAGGCGCATGGATTTATTCAGGATCTCAGGGACGGCCAGGGACGCAAGGGCTATGATGCGCATCTGGGCGATCGCGGGGTGAAACTCTCTGGTGGACAGCGTCAAAGGATTGCCCTGGCCCGAGCAATTCTGAAAGACGCCCCCGTTCTTGTGCTGGATGAGGCGACCTCAGCGCTTGATTCCGAAGTGGAAGCGTCAATTCAATCCGCGCTTAGCCGGGTTATGGTTGGCAAGACGGTTCTGGCAATTGCGCACCGCTTGTCGACGCTCAGCGAAATGGACCGGATCATCGTTTTGGACCAAGGTCGAATCGTCGAGACGGGTACCCATGAACACTTGTTGGCGCTGGGCGGCCGATACGCGCAGTTCTGGGCGCGTCAATCAGGTGGTTTCATCGGCACAGATGATGCGGCAGCCGCCGAATAAGTCTTTTGCCAAAGGCTCTGGTTCGTTATCACCGCCTCCATGACAGCACAGGATAGAATTTCGACAAAAATCATTCGCCTTGGCCACCAAGGGGATGGAGTCGCGGATGGGCCCGTTTTTGCGAGACGGTGTTTGCCGGGTGAAACCGTAAGCGGTGTCCTTGAGGGGCAAACCCTTACGGACATCCGCATTGAATCTCCCAGTCCGGACCGCGTGCAAGCGCCTTGCAGCCATTACAAGGCGTGTGGCGGGTGTAGCTTGCAACATGCATCGACTGACTTTGTTGCGAGTTGGAAACAGGACTTTGTCCGCAGAGCTTTAACTTCGCAAGGGCTTGAGACAGAGTTTCGTCCAATCCATACCTCCCCAGAAAAATCCCGACGCCGAGCAACATTTGCGGCGCGGCGCACCAAAAAAGGTGCGTTGGTTGGGTTTCACGGTGCCGCTTCCGGGGTGGTTACAGAAATCCGCGACTGTATCTTGTTGGAACCTGCGCTGATTGCGGCTCTGCCAGTTGCCGAAGAACTCGCAATCGTCGGCGCCAGCCGAAAGACGCCGCTTGCCGTTACAGTGACAGATTCATCGATCGGGCTGGATATTATGGTTCGGCACGGCAAGCCGTTGGATGCGAACCTACGCATCGATTTGGCGCAACTGGTCGGGAAATACGGCATTGCCCGGCTGTCCTGGGAGGATGAGCTGATCGCGATGGAGCAGCCGCCGACACAATCCTTCGGCAAGGCGCAGGTCTGCCCGCCTCCGGGTTCCTTTTTACAGGCGACAAAGGACGGAGAAACCGCACTTCGCGATGCTGTTTTGGAAATTACTTCGGGTTCAAAAAAAGTAATGGACCTTTTTGCCGGCTGCGGGACGTTTTCCTTGCCATTGGCAGAACGGGCTGAGGTGCACGCCGTTGAAGGCGACAAGTCGATGATTGCAACCCTGGATGCGGGGTGGCGCAAAGCGCATGGTCTTCATACGGTGACGAGCGAAGCGCGCGATCTGTTTCGGCGTCCGGTGCTGCCGGATGAGCTGAACCCGTTTGGTGCGGAGTATGATGCCGTCGTGATCGACCCGCCCCGTGCTGGTGCAGAAGCGCAGACAGAGGAACTGGCGCGGGCAAAAGTGCCCACAATTGCCTATGTCTCTTGCAATCCGGTCACATTCGCACGTGATGCGAGGGTATTGGTGGATGCAGGGTATCGGCTGAACTGGGTGCAGGTGGTAGACCAATTCAGGTGGTCAGCGCATGCTGAACTGGCTGCATCTTTTACTTTGGAAACCTGACTTTGACCGGGACGAACGCGCACATGCCCCTTCAACGTATCTCCAAAATTCTCGACAGCCTGGCCTTTGGCCGTTTCATTACAGCTGTCATTCTGATTAACGCTGTTACGCTTGGAATGGAGACCTCTCACGCGATCATGAGCCGTTTTGGGGGTGCGATCGAACTCCTCGATAAGCTGTGCCTGATCATTTTTGTGGCCGAGATCACGGCAAAGCTCCTTGTACAGCGGCTGAAGTTCTTCCTGAACGGCTGGAGCCTTTTCGATTTCATTATTGTTGGTATCGCGCTTGTTCCCGGTGCCCAGGGATTTTCGGTGTTACGTGCGCTACGCATCTTGCGGGTTCTGCGGGTTATCTCCGTTGCGCCGCGTCTGCGTCGGGTTGTCGAAGGGTTTATCAACGCTCTGCCCGGTATGGCGTCAGTCTTTTTGCTGATGGCGATTATTTTCTACATCGGATCCGTTATCGCGACCAAACTCTTTGCGAGCGCCTTCCCGGATTGGTTTGGAACGCTGGGTTTGTCTGCCTATTCCCTGTTTCAGATCATGACGCTGGAAAGCTGGTCGATGGGAATCGTGCGCCCTGTTATGGAAATTTACCCGCACGCCTGGGTGTTCTTTGTCCCCTTTATTATGGTGACAACCTTTGCAGTGGTTAACCTTTTGGTAGGCTTGATTGTGAACTCTATGCAGGACGCACATGCAGAGGAAGAAACGCAGCTGACGGACGCTTATCGCGATGATGTTTTGACCCGTCTGGAACGCATTGAGCAAAGCTTGGCCGCACTTTCGGATCAAAACGCAAAGAAGTGATTTGGGTTTGGGGCCATTCTCGGCTAACGGCTGCACAAAGCAACAAAAGAGCAGTAAGATGGACAGACGCGCATTCGCGGCAAGTGCCGCAGCAAGCCTAGCCTTGGCGGGGTGCTCCGCACCAGGCAGCAAGTTTCAGAACTACTATGGTCCCCGTGTCACGTCAGTGGTCGTGAATAAAGGCGCGCGCCATATGTATTTGCTGAACAACGACGATATTTTGCGCAAATACAAAGTGGATCTTGGGTTTGCTCCCTTGGGACACAAGCGGGTCGAGGGCGACGGAAAAACGCCGGAAGGTGCATATTGGATCAATCGTCGCAACCCAAACAGTGCTTTTCATCTATCGATTGGTATTTCGTACCCGAACGCGAATGACGTCGCGCGCGCCCGTGCGTTGGGAAAAAGCCCGGGTGGTGAAATTTTCATCCATGGACAGCCGAACATCTTGCGGGATCGCAAACGTGCTGAGCGGGTTCGCGATTGGACGGCTGGCTGTATCGCGGTGAAGAATGACGAAATGGAAGAAATCTATGCCATGGTCACAAATGGCACACCAATCTTCTTGAACGCCTAATTGGGTGGTGTGGGCTTTTTGAGGGCCCGCAACCGCCTTAGCTTCCCATAACCAGGGTCCACCAAAGTTTTCCGTTTGGCTCCTGGAACCAGAAGAAACCCATATTGGCCGCGTTTGGATCGAGCACAACAGACCGCGTGGCCGGATCTTCCATCCAAGCGGTCAATGTTTGAACTTCGCTTTCATAGGTTTCCGAAATAGCCTCTCCGACCAATGTTCCAGTGTAACCCGTACGTGCAACACGATCTAACGGAGAGGAGCCGTCAGAGCCGAAATGCCAAGGACGGTTCTGTACTGACATATCGCGGGAGTGCGTCGCAGCTGCGGCATTCAACTGCGCATTCAGCTGAACGGGTGTTTGACCTGCAGCCTCGCGCAGTGCGTTAACAGAATCTAGCATCCGAAACTGTACTTTGTCGGCATTCCGGATGCGGTAAATACCGCTGCTGGCGCTGTCTACCGGCGTTGTTGTGGTACAGGCTGCTGCAATCAAAGAGAAGCACAGCGCAAAGATCGAAAGAATTCGGGACATGTCGCACCTTGGATAATCTGTACTTATTGCCTTTACCCCTCCTGTGGCGAATGCGCAAACAGGCTGGCGGTATAATGCGTGTCACAGTTTTGTTTGATTTGCGACTGAGGCATTCCAGCCATATTATGTGCACAACACGCTGTTTTGGCTTTTTCGGGTACATATCACATGACCAAGTCCATTTTTGAGACACTGAACCGTCGTCGCTTTTTGACATCCGCCGCTGCATTCGCAGCAGCGCCTGCCATTGCACAAGAGTCAGATCCGGCTGGAGAAACTGCTTTTGACCCGCTGCGTCCACCGCCAGAGCCAGAGCCTCCGGTTACCCGTAACATATCGGCCTTCCGTTCAAAGAAGTGGGAGCCCTATTTCAATAATCTTAGAAAAGGGGCGATTCTCGTCGATATCGACAGCCGCGCACTTCACTATTGGTCTGAGGATGGGGAAACTTATAAATTATTCCCCTCTTCAGTACCTTTATCCGAAGATTTGACCCGTCGGGGGAGAACGCAGGTGATCCGCAAGGTGAATGGTCCAAGCTGGTCGCCGACACCAAATATGCGCAAGCGCAATCCGGAATGGCCAGCCTATATTCCTCCGGGGCCTGATAACCCTCTGGGAACGCACGCATTATACCTCAGCTGGCAATACTACCGTATCCACGGAACTCATGACACGCGCAAGATTGGCCGAAGGTCGTCCAATGGTTGCATTGGTCTCTACAACGAACACATCGCCCAGCTGTTTTCGCTAGCCAAGGTTGGCACGCAAGTGTTGCTTATTTGACGACATAGGACTCAGGCTAGGAAAGCTAGGCGCAACAAGTGTTT
The DNA here is from genome assembly GCF_056159265.1 of Epibacterium sp. ABZ3_068. Taxonomy (NCBI): domain Bacteria; kingdom Pseudomonadati; phylum Pseudomonadota; class Alphaproteobacteria; order Rhodobacterales; family Roseobacteraceae; genus Epibacterium; species Epibacterium sp. ABZ3_068. Next base: position 1,243,805 of record NZ_JBSWUV010000001.1, on the reverse strand, counting down.
GCATTTCTTCTGCCTTGGTGATTATTAGAAAATCACGAGGTAAGTCTTGGCTGCGTACGCTATTACTGTGCGCATTTACTGGAGGTTAACATGAAAAAACTCGTTCTTGCTGCTGCTCTGACCGCTGCTGCATCTGCTGCCGTTGCTGGTGGCCTGGCAGAACCGATCGTTGAGCCGCCGGTTATCGTCGAAGCCGCTGAAGGTTCCTCTTCCGGTATCCTGCTGCCGCTGCTGCTGCTGGTTCTGGTTGGCGCCGCTGTTGCTTCGAACTAAGTTCGGCATCAATAAAGTCAAAAAAGGCGGTGGTTTTACTACCGCCTTTTTTATTGTCTGAATTTCGGAGGGTTCCTAGTCCAACCAACCCTTCAGGTTATCCTCGATGACTTTTGACAATGCAGCAATGTGATCTGCGTCATCGTTGAGGCATGGAATATAGAGGAAATCTTCGCCGCCCGCGTGTTCAAAGCTCTCTTTGATCTCTTCGTTGATCTCTTCCAGCGTTTCGATGCAGTCGGCCGAAAACGCAGGTGCAATAACGGCGATGTTCTTTTTTCCATCCCGTGCAAGGTCTGCGACGTGTTCAACGGTGTAAGGCCGCAACCATTCCTCTGGTCCGAAGACGGACTGAAAGGTTGTGGTGATCTTTGTGTCGTTCCAGCCCAAACGCTCTTTGAGCAAACGCGTCGTTTTCTGACACTGGCAATGATAGGGGTCGCCTTCCATCAGGTATCGTTTCGGCATCCCGTGATAGGACACAACCAGAATATCCGGCTTCTTTTCTGTTTTTGAGTAGGCCTCTTCAACCGAGCGGGCCAGTGCCTCGATATAGGCGGGCTGGTCAAAATAGGGCGCGATGGTGCGCGCCGCCGGTTGCCACTTTTCTTCCATCAAAGCGCGAAAGAACTGGTCATTTGCTGTGCCAGATGTCGCTCCGGCATATTGGGGGTAAAGGGGGACAAACAGGATTTTTTGGCACCCAGCTTCGACCATCTCGCGTACTTTGGACTTTGTTGATGGGTTGCCGTAGCGCATGCAGAAATCGACCATGACCTGATCGGCATATCGCGCGCGCATAGCGTCAGCCATTTTTTCAGTCTGATCTTTGGTGATCGTCATTAAAGGGCTTTCGCCCTTGTCGTGATTCCAAATAGATTTGTAAGCCTCGCCCGAGGAAAACGGGCGTTTTGTCAGGATGATCAACTGCAGCAGCGGCTGCCATTTCCAGGACGGGTAATCGATCACTCGTTTGTCCGACAGAAACTCGTTCAGGTAACGGCGCATGGACCAATAAGAGAAATCGTCGGGTGTCCCGAGATTGGCCAAAAGGATGCCGACCTTCTCCGCCTTGATCTTGGGATGATCTGCCGGTGCATGTGCAGGGCAGGTGGCGGTGTCAGTCTTGTCCAGCATTGTCATAGTCCTGTGCGGCCAGAAATCAGTTCAGCTCTTAGATAAAGTCATACTGTCAAAAAAACCAATTGGATCACATTGGCGCAGCCATAAGTCGAATTAATCTTTGGGCAGCGGTTTTTCGGGGACTTTCAAAGCATCTGCCAAACGCATTTTGGCAGATCCTGGGCGAAGGGGTTGTTGTTGGCTGTCCGAGGGCGACCAGCCCGTGAGGCAGATAACCTCGAATGTCGCAGGCAGCAGGTTGGCTTCGTTTGCGAAATGCTCACGGTAGAGTTCATCAGCTTCGATGAAGAGGGCGCGTCGCGTCGGGTGTTTGATCCGTTGTGTCAGTGCGTTGGCTTCTCCCATATCGCGCAGATCCCGCGATAGATGCCAAATATCGCGGTATTGTGCGGTGAGTGGGACAATATCTGCTACGGGCAAAGCAAAACCAGCCCGCTGCAACAATCCGCCCAGATCGCGGACTTCGGCCATAGGGGAAACCCGTGGAGACAGGCCGCCCGTTATGCGGCTTTCAGCTTCGGCCAATACGGAGCGAAGCTCGTGCAATGTCCGCCCTCCCAATAGCGTTACAAGCAACAAGCCGTCTTCTTTTAATGCACGCCGACACTGGATCAATTGTCCGACGGGGTCATTGGCCCAATGAAGGGCCATCGTGTGGATCACAAGATCATGTATGCCTGTTTGCAGGTTCAGCAGGTCGTCATCAGGAACAATTGTGGCGTCCGGGCTAAAATTTTCCCAAATTTCGCCAAAACCACTAACGACCGCCGGGTTTGTAAAGGTCCTGTTAACCATCCTTAGGCGATCTTCAATCTCATCCCGGGCAAGGTGATGCAGGAACATGGCATCAGGTTTTGATCGGGCGCGATGGGCGTTCAAAGTTTGGCGATCGAACAGATTTGGCTGGTTTTGCAATGTCTCACTCATGAAGGATGTTTAGGATGTTGCACGCTCAAATTCAAACGGCTGTTTCGCTTGTCTACCCGCCTCAGTGTTCCTGTTGTGACGCGATGGTCGAAAGCGATTTTGGGCTGTGCGGGACATGCTGGAAGGATATGAACTTTATCTCCGGAACTGTCTGCGAAGGGTGCGGAAGTGCTCTACCAGGGCAGGGCGACGGGTTTAGACTGGAATGCGATAGCTGCCTGGGGCGTTCCTATCCTTGGAGCCAAGGTCGTGCCGCACTTGAGTACAAGGGCAAAGCCAAGGATCTGGTTATGGGGCTCAAATACGGGGATCGAACGGATGTCGCACGAATGGCGGCAGGCTGGATGTTACGTGCTTCGGCGCCATTGCTGCGAGACAACCCGATTGTAACCCCAGTCCCGCTTCATTGGATGCGCACGTTGCGCCGTAAATACAATCAATCCGCTCTTTTGGCAGAGGCATTCGCCGAGCACGGCCGCCTGGATTATTGGCCGGACCTTCTGAAGCGTACAAAGATAACACCTTCCCTGGATCACAAGTCCCGAGAGCAGCGCCGAAAAACTCTCTGTAACGCAATCGCACCGCATCCACGTCATAAGGAATTGATGCGTGGTCGGGTGGTCTTGTTGATCGATGATGTTATGACCTCTGGCGCTACGTTAGATGCCTGTTCAGAGGCTTGCTTGCGCGCCGGAGCATCAGATGTTCGGGTTTCAGTTCTTGCACGTGTCACGCAAGAGTGATCTGAACAATTTGCATCTGGATTTTGTGCGCGGCGCAACCCAAATTGACCGGTGAACAGAGCTTACCCTCAATTTGGAGCCCTTTGATGAAATCGGTTGAAATCTATACGTCGCCCTTGTGTGGCTATTGCCATCAGGCAAAGCGCCTCTTGAAACAGAAAGGCGTAAAATTTTCCGAAGTGGACGTTTTGACAAGCCCAAAACGTAAGCAGGAAATGATTAAACGTGCCAATGGCGGTAGAACCGTGCCGCAGATTTTTATCGGTGGAACGCATGTCGGTGGCTGCGACGATCTCTACGCTTTGGAGCGTGATGGAAAGCTCGATCCGATGTTGGCAGCCTAAGGACAATATGATGCGTGTCGCCTTGTTGCAGATGACTTCTTCGGATCAGCCCGAAGAGAACCTCCAAACCGTGCTGGGGATGATACAATCTGCGGTGGAAGGTGGCGCGCGTTATGTCCTGACGCCTGAAGTCACAAACTGTTTGTCAGGCAGCCGGAGCCATCAGAATGCAGTTCTGCGCACTCAAGACGCGGATGAGAGCTTGCCTGAATTGTGTTCCGCAGCGGCGCAACACGGGGTTTGGCTGACAGTTGGGTCATTGGGTGTTAAAACATCTGATCCAGATGGGCGTTTTGCAAACCGTCAGTTTCTGATTTCGCCCCGCGGCGAAATCGTGGATTATTATGACAAGATCCATATGTTCGACGTGGATGTTTCTGCCGAAGAAACATACCGGGAATCAGATGGTTACCGGCCGGGTAAACGTGCGGTGGTTGCTGACGCCGGGTTTGCCAAAATCGGCATGACAATCTGTTACGATGTACGATTTCCCTATCTTCACAGGCGCTTGGCTCAGGCGGGAGCTCAGATCATTACTGCACCGGCGGCATTTTCCTATGTGACCGGAGCGGCACATTGGCACGTTTTGCTACAGGCGCGCGCAATCGAAACGGGATGCTTCATACTGGCACCCGCACAGACAGGACAGCACGCGGCCTCGCGTGGGGTCCGTCGTAAGACCTTCGGTCATTCTCTTGTTGTTGCGCCTTGGGGTGAAATTTTAATGGATGCGGGCACAGAACCCGGTGTGAGTTTCGTTGATCTCGACATGGAAAAAGTAGATGAAGCACGCAGACGTGTGCCATCCCTAACCCATGACAGAGAGTTTGACGGACCCTAATGGAAGAATCCACTCCTCTTGCCGTAGCGCTGTTCAGCGAAATTCTTATGGCGGACCATCTGGCGCGCGCGCGGTTGACGCGGGCTCTTCCAAAAGGAATGGAGCTTTCACATTTTTCTGTCTTGAACCATCTTGCAGGGGTGGGAATGGAGCGTACACCGGCGCAGTTGGCAAAGTTGTTTCACGTGACACGTGGAGCAATGACCAACACTTTGAATAAGTTGGAAGTTGCCGGTTACATTCACATCCGCCCGGACTGGGACGACGCAAGGCGCAAATTTGTTGCGATTAGCCCGGCGGGACGCCAGGCACGGGATACGGCATTGGCGAGCATAATACCTATCATTTCAGAGGTCGTTAACGAGTTGGGCGATGAACGTGTAAGATCTACATTGCCAATTTTACGAGAGTTGCGGGCCAAATTGGATGCTGCCACGTAAGGGCATCAACAGCTTGTGTTGCCTCTGGCACGGTGCCTACGAGGGGCTGCAAGTTTTTGTTGGTATTGTTTTCGCGGCTTGCGGTCTTGCGCTCACCCATCTTGAACCCAAGACCGCTTCGCGAGTGGTGGCTTTGAAAATCAAAACCTTGAATATTTAAGTAATGTTTTTTTGACTTCTTGTGAACTCAGCAGAAGTGTTGGACGCCTATCCAAAAGGATAGGCGTGTCAAATCAGAAAATTACAACTGTCTGATAAGGCTAAATATTAGCTGTTTTTAGGTTTGGTGCTTGCCGTGGCGTAATTTACGCTAAGATCTCTGTCTGACAGGCTCCAGCTCCACAATACCGGGTTAAAGACGAAGCCCTTTCTATCAACGGGTGTCATTCCGGATCGAGTCAACAGGTCGAAAAGTTCATCAGGCGTGATGAACTTTGTCCATTCATGGGTGCCACGAGGCAGCCATCGCATAATCACCTCAGCCCCGATAATTGCCATGGCATAGCTTTTGGCATTCCGGTTGATCGTAGAGCAGATCTGGAGGCCTCCTGGACGTAAGAGGGTCTGAATAGCGGTCAGGTAACTGAGCGGATCGGCGACATGTTCGACCACTTCCATGTTCATGACCACATCGAACTGCTCTCCGGCATCGGCCAAAGCCTCGGCGGTTGTGTGGCGATAGTCGATGTCCAGTCCTGATTGCTCGGCATGTAGACGTGCAACAGGGAGGTTTCTCTCAGCCGCGTCTGCTCCGACGACAGATGCGCCCAATCTTGCAATTGGTTCACTGAGCAAACCTCCGCCGCAGCCGATATCCAGAATACGCAAGCCCTTGAACGGTTCAGTCTCGCTTAGATTGCGGTCAAATTCAGCGGCAATCTGTCCGGTGATGTAATCGAGGCGACAAGGGTTAAGCATATGAAGTGGTTTGAATTTTCCATTGGGATCCCACCATTCGGCTGCCATGGCCTCAAATTTTGCGATCTCAGACGGATCTACTGTCGTGTGAGGCGCTTGCATTCCTGTCTCCGTATGTTCTTTTACTCAGTGAACGTTATATAGGCCTGTAATGGACAAATACCCGGACCAAAAGCGCGCAGTTCAATTTCTTTACCCGCCGATCGAACCATTTGATCAGCGCATGCTGGATGTTGGCCAGGGGCACCGGGTTTATTTTGAACAGTCCGGAAACCCACAGGGGATCCCTGTTGTTGTGTGCCATGGTGGTCCCGGAGGCGGCAGCAGCCCTGCCATGCGCAGATATTTCGACCCGCTGATATACCGGATTATTCTCTTTGATCAGCGCGGTTGTGGTCGATCTCGGCCCTATGCGTCCTGTGAAGCGAACACGACCTGGCATCTTGTTGCGGATATGGAGGAAATTCGCCGCACCCTTGGGATTGAACGATGGATTCTTTTTGGCGGCAGCTGGGGCGCAACCCTTGCGCTTGTTTATGCACAATCCCACCCAGAACATGTCACCCATATCGTTCTGCGAGGTGTCTTCCTCATGACCCAGTCGGAATTGGACTGGTTCTATAATGGAGGTGCCGGAAAATTCTGGCCGGAAACGTGGTCTCGTTTCATCAGTCTGGTGCCCGAAAACGAACGTGGAGACGTCATCGCGGCCTATAACAAGCGGCTGTTTTCCGGAAACAGGGCGGAAGAAATCCGGTTTGGGCGGGCTTGGTCCGCCTGGGAGAATGCGCTGGCTTCGATCGCGTCCAATGGTGTCTCCGGCGATCCGCCGAGCGAATATGCCCGTGCTTTTGCCCGATTGGAGAACCATTATTTCATTAACAAGGGGTTCCTCGATTATGATGGTCAGATCTTGGCAAATATGGGCCGTATTTCACATATTCCGGGCAAGATAATCCAGGGGCGCTATGACATGATTTGCCCGCCACAGGCGGCTTGGCGGCTGAGCGAGCTTTGGCCAAATGCGGATCTTGTGATGGTGCGCAACGCCGGTCATGCTTTGTCAGAGCCTGGAATCAGTCAGGAGCTGGTTCGGGCGATGGAAAGTATCGCTGAGGAAGACCTCGAATGAACCGCCTAGACCGTCGTGCGCTTTTTACCTCGGGTGCCGCAGCTGCCTTGTTGGCAGCGACCGGTACTTCGGTGCATGGAGCCCCGAAACGTGGCGGAACCCTGCGTTTGGCGATCCCGAGGGAAGAGGGCCTGATGCGCAATCTGGCCCTTTGGGCGAGTCATGACGCATTGGTTGAAATCGGCCCAGATGGTGTGTTGCGCGGTGAGCTGGCGATTGCATGGCGCAGCGATGCCACCGCCCGGCGTTGGGAATTTGACCTGCGACAGGACGCGCGTTTTCAGTCTGGTTCTCTCGTTTCTGCAACGGACGTCGCGGTATCGCTTGAGCGTGGTTTGGATGGTGTTGGTTCCGTACAAGTGCTCGCTTCTGGCCGGATTTTGGTAAAATTAGATGCCGAAAACCCGCACTTCCCGTATGCCCTTGCGTCTGAACGTTGTGTGATTACCGAAGGTGGTGGTTCGGTTCAGCCCCTTGAGCACGTGAGCGGCAGCGGCTGCTACAACATATCGCGTGCGCAGGAAGGACGTCATTTCCGCGCAGAGCGGGTTGCGGACCATTATAAGGATGGCCAATCCGGTTGGGTCAACGCAGTGGAAGTCGCCGTAATTCCGGATCCTGCGATCCGGGCAGAGGCGTTGCGGGACGGTTTTGTGGATGTTGCAGCTTTTCCCGCCGCCCAAACCCTTCGGGATCGAAGGGATCTGACCTTCCATCCATCGGCACAGGATATCCAGTTGGTCGCGCATCAGGGCGTGGGGGTTCCCAGAAACATCGGAAAAGTCTCTGCTTTGGATGATGCGCGCATCATCGAGCGCTGGTGGATGCTTTGAAACTGCCTTCGGTTTCTCTACTTTTCACTCGCAATTCATAGACTTAGGGTGAAAGCCGACAGCGGATGAGGTTTTCCTTGCAGACTCACTGCCAAAAGCCTATACCACTGCACAACAGCGGCGCGTCGGGCTTCGGTTCGGGGTACCACCGGTAATTATCGACGGGCCGCGCGCCCGTTTTTTTGTGTTTGGACTGCTGATGACCAACGATCTGATTGCCAAAGCCGCCATTGATCGCCGCCTGGCCGAGATCATCTCTCCGGTGATTGAGGACTTGGGCTATGAGCTGGTGCGCATCCGCCTGATGTCGGGAAAGACCACGACTTTGCAGGTGATGGCGGACAAGCCTGATGGCGGCATCGAGGTGGATGACTGCGCTGAGATTTCGAACGCGATCAGCGCCACCATGGATGTTGAAGACCCGATTCTGGATGCTTACACATTGGAAGTGTCGAGCCCCGGAATTGACCGCCCGCTGACGCGCCTCAAAGACTTTGATATGTTCGAAGGCTACGAGGCTAAGCTGGAAACCACCGAACTTATTGACGGCCGTCGCCGTTTCAAAGGTGAGCTGGCTGGTATCGAAGGCAATGAGGTTCTGATCAACATCGAAGAACACGGTGAGACTGTAACCATCGGGTTGGATTTTGATTGGTTGAGCGATGCCAAACTGGTGCTAACCGATGATCTGATCAAAGAAATGCTGCGCCAGCGTAAGGAAGCTGGAACGCTGAACGAAGACGCATTCGACGAGATTGAGACCGAAGAAGGGTCCGAAGAGGAGACGAAGTAATGGCGATTACCTCTGCAAACCAGCTGGAGCTGTTGCAAACCGCCGAAGCTGTGGCACGCGAGAAAATGATCGACCCTGGTCTGGTGGTCGAAGCCATGGAAGAAAGCCTCGCCCGGGCGGCCAAAAGCCGTTATGGCTCGGAAATGGACATCCGTGTCTCGATCGACCGCAAGACAGGTCGCGCCACATTTACGCGTGTACGTACGGTTGTGGACCCGGACGAGCTGGAAAACTATCAGTCGGAAATGACGCCCGAGCAGGCCAAGCAATATATGGCTGATCCTCAGGTCGGTGATACCTTTGTTGAGGAAATCCCGCCGGTTGAGATGGGCCGGATTGCTGCACAATCCGCCAAGCAGGTAATCCTGCAAAAAGTTCGCGAAGCAGAGCGCGACCGTCAATACAATGAATTCAAAGACCGCGCAGGGACCATCATCAATGGTCTGGTGAAGCGCGAAGAATATGGCAATGTGATTGTCGATGTGGGAGCCGGTGAAGCAATCCTGCGCCGCAATGAAAAAATCGGTCGTGAAGCCTATCGTCCGAACGATCGTATTCGCTGCTTTATCAAAGACGTACGCCGTGAACAGCGTGGACCACAGATTTTCCTGTCTCGGACAGCGCCGGAATTCATGGCGGAACTGTTCAAGATGGAAGTTCCGGAAATCTATGACGGTGTTATTGAGATCAAAGCGGTTGCCCGTGATCCGGGATCGCGCGCCAAAATTGCTGTTTTGTCCTTTGACAATTCTATCGATCCAGTGGGTGCATGTGTTGGTATGCGCGGTTCCCGTGTGCAGGCTGTTGTGAACGAGCTGCAGGGCGAAAAAATCGACATCATCCCGTGGAACGAAGATCAGCCGACCTTCCTGGTGAACGCGCTGCAACCGGCCGAAGTGTCCAAAGTTGTTCTGGATGACGAAGCCGGTAAAATCGAAGTTGTAGTTCCCGAAGAACAGCTGAGCTTGGCAATTGGCCGTCGCGGTCAGAACGTGCGTCTGGCGTCGCAGCTGACGGGTCTGGACATCGACATCATGACTGAGGCGGAAGAATCCGCGCGTCGCCAAAAAGAGTTCGAAGCCCGCACCGCGCTGTTCATGCAGACGCTGGATCTGGACGAGTTCTTCGCCCAGCTGCTTGTTTCCGAAGGTTTCAGCAATCTGGAAGAAGTTGCTTATGTCGAACTGGACGAGCTTCTGGTTATCGACGGCGTGGACGAAGGTACGGCGGAAGAGCTGCAGGCGCGTGCGCGTGATTATCTTGAAGCGCAAGCCAAGGCCGCATTGGATGCTGCCCGTGCATTGGGTGCTGAAGAAGGGCTTATTGAATTTGAAGGTCTGACACCCCAGATGGTAGAAGCCCTTGCCAAAGACGATGTGAAGTCTCTTGAAGACTTCGCGACCTGCGCAGACTGGGAACTCGCTGGTGGTTGGACCACTGTCGACGGCCAGCGGGTAAAGGATGACGGCATCCTTGAAAGCTTTGGTCTCAGCCTCGAAGACGCACAGGATCTTGTGATGACAGCGCGGGTCATGCTGGGTTGGGTCGATCCGGCTGAGCTGGAAGCCGCTGAAGAAGAAGTTGAAGATGTCGACGCCGAAGAAGGCGAAGCCTGATCATCAGGCGTTTAGGAGAACGTGAATGGGCCGTGCTGGTGCCGAAAAGGAACGAAATGATGGGGCTGAGCGGAAGTGCTTGGCCACCGGAGAGGTTCAGCCCAAACACGGGTTGATCCGCTTCGTTCTGAGCCCGGATTCTGAGGTTTTCCCGGATGTAATGGGAAAACTTCCTGGGCGCGGGGTTTATGTCACGGCTCAGCGTTCGGCCCTGGATACGGCTATAAAAAAGAAACTCTTTGCACGGGGCTTCAAGTCTCAGGTAAAGATGCGCGACGATCTTGTTGCTGAGGTCGAAACGCAAGTTGCACGGCGATTGGTCGATTTGATCAGTCTCGCCCGCAAATCAGGTCAAGCCATCGCGGGTTACGAGAAGGTCAAGGACTGGCTGATCAAAGAAGAAGCAAGGATCCTGTTGCAAGCGTCTGACGGGTCCGAGCGTGGGAAGTCCAAACTGAGCACACCCTATAAGGGTAAATTCGTTGGTTGCTTGACGGCAAACGAGCTTGGGATGGCATTTGGACGCGAAACTGTCATACATGCGGCCCTCGCCTCTGGTGGACTCAGCAAACGTGTTGTAGAGGAGGCGCAACGATTGCAAGGGTTGCGCGAATTGAAGGGCGGCAACGGCCGCACGGAAGGATAAAGAGCTTTATGAGCGATAATGACGGCAAAAAGACATTGGGTTTGCGTGGTTCCCGTCCGGGGAACGTGAAACAGAGTTTCAGCCACGGGCGGACCAAGAATGTCGTGGTGGAAACCAAACGCAAGCGCGTGGTGGTTCCCAAGCCGGGCGCCGGAAAGTCGGGTGGCGGCGTTGGTGGCTCGGGTGATGCATCGCGTCGCCCCGCAGGTATCTCCGACGTGGAAATGGCGCGCCGTCTGAAAGCTCTGCAAGCTGCAAAGGCGCGTGAAGCTGAAGAAGCAGCGCAACGGGCCGCAGAAGAAAAGGCGCGTGCTGAAGAGCGTGAACGTCGCCGTGCCGAAGCTGAAGCCAAAGAGCGCGAACAGCGTGAAGCTGAAGAACGCGCTCGCCAAAAGGCGGAAGCCGAAGAGCGTAAGCTCGCCGAGGCGGCAGAGGCTGAAAAGCGTGCAGCCGCAGCCGCAGCCGCCGCAGAGAAAAAGAAATCCGAACCTGCACCTGCGGCACGTCCTGGACCGTCGTCCAAGCCTGCTGCAGCTGCGACCCCCCGCAAGTCTGACCGTGAGCGCGAAGAGCGTGGCCGCAACAAGAGCCGCGACGAAGGTCGTCGTTCCGGTAAGCTGACCCTGAGCCAGGCGACTGGTGACGCCGGTGGACGTCAACGTTCCGTTGCTTCGATGCGTCGTAAGCAGGAACGGGCACGTCAGAAAGCCATGGGGACGGTCGAGCGCGAAAAGGTCGTGCGTGACGTTCAGCTACCGGAAGCTATTGTGGTGTCCGAGCTTGCGAACCGTATGGCGGAACGCGTTGCCGATGTCGTTAAATCGCTCATGAATATGGGCATGATGGTTACTCAGAACCAGACAATTGACGCTGACACTGCCGAATTGATCATCGAAGAGTTCGGTCACAAGGTTGTTCGTGTTTCGGATGCTGACGTTGAAGACGTTATTCAAGACATCGAAGAAAACGAAGCTGATTTGAAGTCACGCCCGCCTGTGATTACGATCATGGGTCACGTTGACCACGGTAAAACATCGCTTTTGGATGCTATCCGTGACGCCAAAGTTGTGTCCGGCGAAGCAGGTGGCATTACGCAGCATATTGGTGCTTATCAGGTGAAAACTGACAGTGGCGCTGTTCTGTCGTTCCTTGATACTCCGGGTCACGCGGCCTTTACCTCAATGCGCTCACGCGGTGCTCAGGTGACAGACATCGTGGTTCTGGTTGTGGCCGCTGACGACTCGGTAATGCCGCAAACCGTCGAGGCGATTGCTCACGCAAAGGCAGCCGACGTGCCGATGATCGTTGCGATCAACAAGATCGACAAACCGGCCGCTGATCCGAACAAGGTACGTGCCGAGTTGTTGCAACACGAAGTGATCGTGGAAGCAATGTCCGGTGAAGTGCAGGATGTTGAAGTGTCTGCCCATACTGGTCAGGGCCTGGATGAACTGCTGGAAGCAATTGCCTTGCAGTCTGAGATCCTTGAACTGAAAGCAAACCCAGATCGTGCAGCTCAAGGTGCTGTGATCGAGGCTCAGCTGGACGTGGGCCGTGGTCCGGTCGCGACCGTTCTGGTTCAAAAAGGTACACTGCGCCAAGGCGATATCTTTGTTGTGGGGGAGCAGTACGGTAAGGTCCGTGCGCTGATCAACGACAAAGGCGAGCGCGTAAAAGAAGCTGGCCCATCTGTTCCGGTAGAGGTTCTGGGCTTGAACGGCACACCAGAAGCGGGTGACGTTTTGAACGTGACCGAGACTGAAGCGCAGGCGCGTGAAATTGCTGAATATCGCGCAAACGCTGCCAAGGATAAACGGGCTGCCGCTGGTGCTGCGACGACTTTGGAACAGTTGATGCAGAAGGCCAAGGACGATGAAAACGTCTCTGAGCTGCCAATCCTGGTCAAAGCTGATGTTCAGGGCTCTGCCGAAGCGATCGTTCAAGCGATGGAGAAGATTGGCAACGACGAGGTCCGCGTTCGCGTTCTGCACTCCGGTGTTGGTGCGATCACCGAGACTGACATCGGTCTGGCTGAAGCCTCTGGGGCACCAGTAATGGGCTTCAACGTTCGTGCAAATGCGTCTGCGCGTAACACCGCGAACCAGAAGGGCGTTGAAATCCGTTATTATTCGGTGATCTATGACCTCGTTGATGACGTGAAAGCTGCCGCATCCGGTCTGCTGTCCGCGGAAATCAAAGAGAACTTTATCGGTTACGCGACGATCAAAGATGTCTTCAAAGTGTCCAACGTCGGTAAAGTTGCCGGCTGTCTGGTTACCGAAGGGGTTGCTCGTCGTTCCGCAGGGGTTCGTTTGCTGCGTGACAACGTTGTTATTCACGAAGGCACACTGAAAACCCTGAAGCGCTTCAAGGATGAAGTCGCTGAGGTTCAGTCCGGGCAAGAATGCGGTATGGCATTTGAAAACTACGACGACATCCGCGCCAACGACGTTATCGAGATTTTCGAACGCGAAGAAGTCAAGCGTACGCTGGCCTAATCTTGATGCACTTAAAAACGAAAAACCTCGGCCGTTGGTCGGGGTTTTTTGCTTTTGCGCTCATGCATTTCTACAAGATAGTATGCTCTCAAAAGAAAAAGGCGGCCAATGGCCGCCTTCTCTATTTGGTGTGAGTGGTGGTGGTGTTACAGCTGATTAAACAGGCCGACCTTCGTAAACTTTTTCGCCAACTTTTACGGCGATTTTGCCGTTTGGCAGAGAGCGCAAGAATACGCCCTGAACGGATACATAAGTTCCCATAGTGATAGTCCGGATCATGAAACGCCCTCCCGTTAAGATCCAAAATCGAGAAGTATGACCTTGCAGTGTCATACTTTAGCATAGAACTTAACAAAAAGTTCACAAACTAAGCTAGGGAAAGTTGTTTCCGATTAAGAAAAAGTCACTTTAAGAACGCACACTTTTTCAGTTTTCAGAAACAAAAACCTATAGCCAGTCCCGAAGTATAGGAATCAAGGGAATGTCGGCCGGCGGCATGTCGAATTTCCGTAAATCTTGGGGAATCACCCACTTGAGAACCTGACCTTCTTTTCCTTGTGGAATGCCTTCCCATTTGCGGCAGACAAACAGTGGCATAAGCAGGTGAAAGTCATCATAGCTGTGGCTGGCAAAGGTCAGCGGTGCGAGGCAGGACGCCCAAGTGTTGATACTCAGCTCTTCCTGCAACTCCCGTATCAATGCGACTTCCGGAGTTTCGCCAGGCTCAACCTTTCCTCCGGGAAACTCCCACATTCCGGCCATGGATTTACCTTCGGGGCGCTGAGCGAGAAGAACCCGACCATCCGGGTCCACCAAAGCTACGGCTGACACCAAGACCATCTTCATGAGCGATAATCCGCATTGATCGAGATATACTGATGCGTGAGATCACAGGTCCAAACTGTTGCACGCCCCGAACCAAGACCAAGATCAACGCGAATGGTGATCTCTTTCTTCTTCATTTCGGCGACACCTTGTTCTTCTCGGTAATCAGGGGAAACCCAGCCTTTTTCGGCTACGAGAACTTCGCCAAATGAGATTGACAACAGATCCCGATCTGCTTCAGCACCGGATTTACCAATAGCCATGACAACGCGCCCCCAGTTAGGGTCTTCGCCTGCAATTGCAGTCTTGACCAATGGGGAGTTGGCAATTGCGAGGCCGTGCGTTTTGGCCTCGAGATCCGAAACTGCACCGGTGATCTGAATTTCCACAAACTTTGTGGCCCCTTCACCGTCGCGCACGACCTGATGGGCAAGATCCAGCATCACCGAATTCAGAGCGGTTTTGAACTCATCCTTGCCAGTCGCATCTACTCCAGACGCACCGGTCGCGCAGAGTAAGACGCTGTCGGATGTGGACGTGTCGCTATCTACGGTTATTGCGTTGAAGCTCTTTTCGTTCAGACCCGACAAGAGAGACTGCAAGGCGGGTTGCTCATAAACGGCGTCGGTAAAAATATAAACCAGCATCGTCGCCATATCCGGCGCGATCATGCCGGATCCTTTTGCGATCCCCGCGATTTTGACTTCTTTTCCACCGATCACAGCTGTTGCCGATGCACCTTTGGCAAAAGTGTCAGTGGTCATGATTGCATGCGCAGCGCTTTCGATTCCGTTTTTGGATTGGGCTGCAACAAGATCGGTAACTTTGGCCGCAATGCGTTCGTGCGGCAGAGGCTGACCAATCACACCTGTGGAGGATGTAAAAACACGCTTTTCTGGAACGTTCACTGCAGCGGCTACGGCGTTGGTAATTTCCTGCACTGAAGCCTGGCCGTAGTGACCGGTGAAGGCATTTGCATTGCCTGAGTTGACCAGAATAGCGGCGCCATCCTTGGTGGGGCCGCCAAGCTTAGCCTGACAATCCAAAACAGGGGCTGCACGCGTTTTGGACCGCGTGAACACGCCTGCAACAGATGTTCCGGGCTGCAAGACGGCCAGCATGACGTCGTCACGCCCCTGATATTTCACGCCAGTGGCGATACTGGCAAAAGTTACCCCCTCAATAACGGGGAGGGAGGGGAATTCTTCTGGTGCCAATGGGGACACCGGGAGTGGACCGGCCATATAATTAATTCCTTACCAAGCTTAAGTCCTGGATGATTTCGGGCGAGAAATCTTCAATCTCAGGACGTGTGATTTCAGCCTTGGTGGTCAGAGAATCAACGTGGTCTTCGACGGCGGCTTGCCGAAGAGAGTTTGCAATCTGCTCACGTACAACTTCATATTCAGGCGCTTCAGCCTTGCGGCGTTCGCTCAGAAAAATCACGTGCCAGCCAAATTGAGTCTGAACCGGGTCAGAAAACTCGCCGTTGCTCATACCTAAAACAGCAGTTTCAAACTCAGGCACCATTTGTCCCAAGCCAAACCAGCCCAATTGTCCACCATTTGGACCGGAGGGACCGGTTGACCGCGCCTTTGCAAGCGTTGCGAAATCTGCGCCGGCATCCAACTCTTTCTTGATTTCCTGTGCTTCGGCTTCCGTTTCGACAAGAATGTGAGATGCGTTGAACTCATCCCCGCCTTCACCGGTTGAATACGTTTCGTCATATTGCGCACGAATTTTTTCTTCGGTCGCCGCTTTTTCCATGACGTTTTCGACAACTTCTTGCGCCAGAAGGGTTCGCATCTCATTGTCGACCATGAGCTGAACATGTGCCGGAACTTCGCCGTGCAATTCCTGCTTTAAGGCCGTTTGCTGGATCAATTGATCCAAAATCGCCTTGTAAAGAACGTCGGCAGGTAGTTGCTTGTACTGTTCCGGCAAGGCTTCATGCGCAATGATCATGTGGCCAAGCGTGATGTCTTCGCCATTCACTGTAGCGATTACGGTATTTGCATGTGGAGCGGCAGAAACAACGCCAGGTAGCGCGAATGTTACTGCCAGAGCGAGCGCTGGCAGAAAAGTGAGACCTTTGCGCATTGAAATCTTCCTATTCTGTTAGGACCACGGGCCGTGGCGTTGACACTGAAATAACTGCCCCTTACATCGCCTAAGGGCCGATGACGGAACCGTCTTTTCCACCTTTGTTTATGGGTTGCGAGCTGGGCGGGCAAGTCCGGCTTTTGACACGACCAATGACAGACACGTTGGAGAACACATGCTGGGTATCGGAACTCTCGCCAAAAAGGTTTTCGGAACACCGAACGACCGCAAGATCAAGGCGACGCGGCCGCTGATCGCACAGATCAACGCGCTGGAACCAGAGTTTGAGAAACTCAGCGACCAGGGTTTGATTGAAAAGACCGAAGAACTGCGTAAGCGCGCGGTGGGTGGAGAAAGCCTCGAGAGCATTCTGCCCGAAGCCTTTGCCAATGTCCGCGAAGCGGCAAGACGGGCGCTGGGGCTGCGTGCATTTGATACCCAGCTTATGGGTGGTGTCTTCTTGCACCAGGGCAATATCTCGGAAATGAAAACCGGTGAGGGTAAAACCCTTGTGGCGACCTTTCCGGCCTATCTGAACGCGCTGACTGGCAAAGGCGTTCATGTGGTGACCGTGAACGAATATCTCGCCAAGCGTGACAGCGAGTGGATGGGCAAGGTCTTTGCAGCGCTAGGTATGACGACCGGTGTCATCTGGTCTGGCCAACCAGATGATCAGAAACAGGCAGCCTATGCCTGTGATATTACATATGCGACAAACAACGAATTGGGTTTCGATTATCTGCGCGACAATATGAAACCAAGCCTGGATCAGGTTTATCAGAAATACCACAACTTTGCGATTGTGGATGAGGTGGACTCGATCCTGATTGACGAAGCGCGGACCCCATTGATCATCTCCGGTCCTGCCGAAGACCGGTCGGAGCTTTATACCACAATCGATGAGTTGATCCCTGCGCTAAACGAAGACCACTACGAGATTGACGAAAAAACGCGTGGTGTGACCTTTACCGAAGATGGTAACGAAGAGCTTGAACAGATCTTGCAGCAACGTGGTCTTCTGGAGCCTGAGGCTTCGCTGTATGACCCGGAAAGCACTACTATCGTTCACCACGTGAACCAGGCTCTGCGGGCGCACAAGCTTTTTGCGAAAGACAAGGAATATATTGTCCGCAACGGCGAAGTCATCCTGATTGATGAATTTACAGGCCGGATGATGCCTGGACGTCGCCTGTCTGAAGGTCTCCACCAGGCGCTGGAAGCCAAAGAAGGCGTTAGCATTCAGCCAGAAAATACAACTCTGGCCTCTGTCACCTTCCAAAATTACTTCCGTCTTTATGACACGTTGTCTGGTATGACCGGCACAGCGATGACCGAGGCGGAAGAATTCATGGAAATCTACGGCCTTGGCGTGGTTGAAGTTCCAACCAACCGGCCGATCGCACGTAAAGACGAAGACGACCAAGTCTATCGTACCGCCGTCGAAAAATACCAGGCCATGATCAACGATGCCAAAGAGGCACACGAGAAGGGCCAGCCGGTTCTATTGGGAACCACTTCGATTGAAAAGTCCGAACTTCTGAGCCAAATGCTGCAGAAGGAAGGCATTCAGCACAACGTTCTGAACGCTCGCCACCATGAGCAGGAAGCGCAGATTGTTGGTGATGCCGGGCGTCTTGGCGCTGTAACCATTGCGACCAATATGGCGGGTCGCGGTACTGACATTCAGCTTGGTGGCAATGTCGAGATGAAAGTGATGACCGCTCTGGAAGCCAATCCAGACGCCGACCCGGTTGAGCTGCGCGCGGCCGAAGAAGCCAAGCATGCGGAAGAAAAAGAAAAGGTTCTGGCGGTAGGTGGCCTCTGCGTTCTGGCATCAGAGCGGCACGAAAGCCGCCGGATCGACAACCAGTTGCGTGGTCGTTCTGGCCGCCAGGGGGATCCGGGCCTGACGCGCTTCTATCTGAGTCTCGAAGACGATCTGATGCGGATCTTTGGGTCTGAGCGTCTGGACAAGATGCTGTCTACCCTTGGCATGAAAGAGGGCGAGGCGATTGTGCACCCTTGGGTGAACAAATCTCTGGAACGGGCGCAGGCCAAGGTCGAGGGCCGTAACTTCGACATGCGCAAGAATGTTCTGAAGTTTGACGATGTCATGAACGATCAGCGCAAGGTGATCTTTAAACAACGTCGTGAGATCATGGCGGCTGAAAACCTGTCCGACGTGGTAACCGATATGCGTGATGAGGTCGTTGATGATCTGATCGACGCGTATATGCCACCGAAGACTTACGCCGACCAATGGGACACAGCAGGCTTGCAAGATGCCGTCAAAGAAAAGCTGGGTCTGGATGTTCCGGTGCAGGATTGGGCTGCAGAAGAGGGAGTGGATGACGAACACATCCGTGAACGCCTGTTGGAAGCTGCGGATGCCAAGATGGCAGAAAAAATTGCCTCCTTTGGTGAAGATGGTATGCGCAACATTGAAAAGCAGGTGTTGTTGCAAACCATTGACGCCAAGTGGCGGGAACATCTGCTGACGCTGGAGCATTTGCGTTCGGTTGTTGGTTTTCGTGGTTACGCCCAGCGTGATCCGCTGAACGAATACAAAAACGAAGGTTTTCAACTGTTTGAAAACATGCTCGATAGCCTGCGCGAGGATGTAACCAAGCAGATCAGCCATGTGCGACCGATCACCGAAGATGAGAAGCGTCAAATGCTGATGGAAATGGCGGCCCGTCAGGCTGCGATGCAACTGCCTGTGGCTGCTCCCGTCGAGCTGGTGGAGGAGCCTTTGGAAGGGTTTGACGAAAACGATCCCTCAACCTGGGGAAATCCATCACGCAACGACAAATGTCCCTGCGGGTCTGGTAAAAAATTCAAACACTGCCACGGCAGCCTGAGTTAAGATCAAAGGTATTCGACTAAAACTTAAATGATTTTGACGAAGGGTGGCCACGAGTTGGCCACCTTTTTCAGTCAGGCTTCCCCTATCTTGCGAGTCTTGGAGGCCAGATTGGTGAAACCACGTGTCTTGATGTTGGCTGGCGCAACTCTTTGCTGTGCGCTGGGAGTTGGGGTGCTTATGCAACCGCAAATTCTTTCGCTGCTTTCTGACAAAATCGCCCTCTCGCAGGCTCACTCCAGTGCTGATACAGCGCAAATGGGCTCAGCAGCGCCTGCCTTTTTGCCTGATGATCCAGATGTGCCCCTTGTGTTGGAAAACATCACGCTAACGGCTGCTTCGCAGGACCTGTCGAACTCCAATCCGACTGTTGTCTCACCGATCCCGGACTGCGACCTGAAATTAAATGCCGACGCGTTAGAGGGGGCAATGGTCGCCCTGTCGGCAGAAGCTATTTGTTCGCCCAATGAAACACTGTCCATCCACCATAACGGCATGATTTTCAAAACCACTTTGGATGAAAATGGCGTCATGCAGGTTGTCGTTCCGGCTTTGAATGCGCGTAGCGTGTTCATTCTCGAAACCCGGAATGGTCAAAGCGCCATAGCGTCGGCTCATGTCCCGAATATTGCCCAGTTCGACCGGGTCGTTTTGCAGTGGGGTGGGAGCAGCGCATTCGAGCTTCACGCGCGCGAGTTTGGAGCTGACTATGGCGAAATCGGGCATGTCTGGTCGGGAGCTGCAGAAAGCGGGGTAGGCCAAGTTTACCGACTGGGTGACGCGTCGCTGTTTTCACCCCTGATAGCGGAGGTCTATAGCTACCCGACACAAGGGTCTCAGACGCGTGGGTCAATCTTATTAACGGTTGAATCAGAAATTACCGAGCAAAACTGCGACCGCACAATTGGAGCGCAAACTCTGGATTTGCGCGGTGGGTCTTTGCGCAGTCGTGATCTTGTGCTCAACATGCCCGATTGTGAGGCTGCGGGTGATTTTCTGGTGTTGAATAATCTTGTCGAAAACCTGACAATCGCCGCGAATTAAATACGATTTATCAGGGCTTCTCATGGCGATCCTTCGTGCGGTGGTTTCCGCCGCACTCTTACTTCTGTGTTGTTTGCAGCCCGCTCAGGCGCAAGATGTAACCCTGTCTTCTCCCGACGGAACGGTAGAGATTACGGGCGATCTCTTGGGGTTTGACGGTGAATTCTATCGAGTCGATACCAAGTTCGGCGAACTGACAGTCGATGGATCTGGCGTTAGCTGCGACGGACCAGGATGTCCCAGCCTATCTGACTTTGTGGCAGAAATTACACTTTCGGGGTCTGCTGCGATGGCTGAAATTCTTCTGCCAGCCTTGATCGAAGGCTATGCGCTGCGCAACGGATACCAGACCCACCGAAACAAGCTGCAAGGGGATGATTTCGAATATCTCTTACGTAGATCCGGCGGGGCAACAACTGCACGGTTCATATTTGTTGTAAGCAACACGGATCGCGGCTTTGCTGACTTGCTCGATGACAGTGCTGACATTGTTATGGCCCAGCGTGAAATTCGGAAAAGTGAGCTCGAACAGGCACATTCCCTTGGTCTTGGTGATCTGACCCAAGCCTCTCGCAGTCGCGTTCTGGCTTTGGATGCACTGGTGCCTATCGTTTCTCCGGACAATCCTGTACGTCACATTGATTTGCCCAACCTTGTACAGGTTTTAAAAGGAGAGATCACGAATTGGTCGACCCTGGGTGGACCGGATGCACCGATATCGGTGCATCTTCCTGTTGGCGGGCTTGGGATCGCGCAGGCGATTGAGGATCAATTTGACCTCTCATCCGGTTTTCCGGCCAATGCGCAGCAGCACGATCGCATGGAAACCCTTGCCCGGTTCGTTGCAATAGATCCCTTTGCGCTTGGTCTGGGCCTTTATTCCCAAGTTGGAACGGCTCGTCCACTCAGGCTGAGCGGGAGCTGTGGTTTTGGTCTGGAGGTAGGGCGCCGGGCAATAAAGACAGAAGATTTCCCGTTTACGGCACCTTTGTTCCTGTATCTGCCGACGCGGCGCCTCCCAAAAGTTGGGCGGGAATTTTTGTCCTATGTCCGCGGTCCGGCGGCGCAGATTGTTATTCGGCGCGCAGGATTTGTGGACCAGGCACCTGAAAGAATTGCCTTGAATAGGCAGGGAGATCGTCTCGCGAATGCTATTGCCTCGGCCGGCAAAGAGGTCGACTTGAAGGAACTGGCCCGAATGGTTCAGGCCTTGGACGGGATGGAACGGCTGACAACGACGTTCCGGTTTGAAGCAGGATCATCACGACCGGATGCGCAGTCGCGTGGAAACATTCAGCAATTGGCACGGGATCTCGAAGCAGGTGTGTATGACGGCCGCAGATTGGCATTTTTTGGGTTTTCAGATGGAGAAGGGCCCGCCGCCGCAAATCGCGATATTGCGCTTAAGCGGGCAACCGCCGTGATGGAGGCCGTTGTCGAAACGAGTGAAACGGCAGAGCTCTCACGTGTTGATCTGTCAGTAGAAGCGTTTGGTGAGGCAATGCCTATGGCGTGTGACGACAGCGCCTGGGGTCGAAAAGTCAACCGCCGGGTCGAGGTTTGGGTTCGGTAGAATTCACAGGTATCCTTCGGCGCGAAAGCTCAATTCGCGTGACTTTCCTATGATCAGGTGATCATGAACTACAATGTTCAGCGGCGTTAAGGCGGCTGTAATCTGCTCGGTCATCAGGATGTCGCTTTCCGATGGCGTCGGATCCCCAGACGGGTGGTTGTGTACCAGAATTATGGCGCTTGCGTTGTGCTCCAGGGCCCTCTTGGCAACTTCACGCGGGTAGACGGGCACGTGATCCACGGTTCCGCGCGCTTGCTCCTCATCCGCGATTAGGACGTTCTTTCGGTCCAGGAAAAGAATGCGAAACTGTTCCATCTCCAAATGCGCCATGCTGGTGTGGCAGTAGTCAAGGAGCGCATCCCAGCTTGATAGGACCTGACGTTGCATGATCCGTGCACGTGCCAAGCGTTGTGCGGCAGCCTCAAGAACCTTGAAATCAGTAATAACAGCGTCACCAACCTCCGGTACTTTGGACAGGCGCTCTGGGCTCGCTGTTATGACGCGGTTTATGTCCCCGAACTGATCGAGCAGACGCCGGGCAAGGGGTTTAACATCTTTGCGGGGTATAGACCGGAAAAGAACCAACTCCAAAAGTTCGTAATCCGGCATCGCTGCGGCACCACCTGCCATAAAGCGTTCGCGCAGGCGAGCGCGGTGATCGCGTATATATGACGGAAGTTTGGGGCCACCAGAAGGGGAGGGCACCCTGGTGTTTTCGTCTTCACCAAAGAGCGGAAGTGCTGCGTCCTGAAAGTGACCCGGCTGTTTCATTGGGCCATGATCCGGCCACAAGTCTTTCCGGAATGTTAATATCAGATCCCTGCAGAAAGGTTTTGACGCAGTCTTTATGCGGCGTCCCAACAAAAAACACTCCCCGAAGGGAGCGTTTCCTTAGCCTTTCATCCCGTCCCAAAATCCTTTGACAGACGAGAAGAAACTGCGACTTTCAGGATTGTTGTTCTCTTCCGAGATATCCTCAAATTCTTTCAGCAGTTCTTTTTGACGCGGTGTCAGATTGACGGGGGTCTCAACAGCCAGTTCAATGAACATGTCACCGACACCGCCGCCGCGCAGAGCTGGCATACCCTTGCCGCGCAGACGCATTTGGCGACCGGATTGGCTGCCTTCCGGTATTTGAACACGACCGCGTCCGCCGTCGATTGTGGGCACTTCAATAGCACCACCCAATGCGGCCTTGGCCATTGATACAGGTACGCGACAATAAAGATTGTCAGCCTCCCGTTCAAAAAGGTCATGTGCCGCAACTTCTACAAAAATGTAGAGGTCGCCCGGAGGTCCGCCGCGCAAGCCCGCTTCGCCCTCACCAGCCAGTCGAATACGGGTGCCCGTTTCCACGCCGGCAGGAATGTTCACTGACAGAGAGCGGTCTTTCTCTACACGACCGTGGCCGTGACAGACCTTACACGGGTTCTTGATGATCTGCCCAAGGCCAGAGCATGTCGGGCAACTCCGCTCGACGGTAAAGAAGCCCTGCTGTGCGCGGACTTTGCCCATGCCGTTACAGGTTGGGCATGTCGCCGGTTCTGCACCACCTTCTGAGCCGGTCCCTTCACAGGCTGTACATCCCACAGCCGTAGGCACCTTGATGGTTTTCTGAATACCTGCAAATGCGTCCTCCAAGGTGACACGCAGGTTATACCGGAGATCCGCGCCACGTGACGCGCGCTGGCGTCCGCCACCAGCACCTCCACGACCACCGCCCATGAAATCACCGAACAGGTCGTCAAACACATCCGAGAAAGCCGAGGAGAAATCGCCACCGCCGAAGCCGGGACCACCACGCTGTCCCCCAGCGCCCGCGCCGCCCATACCGTTTTCAAAGGCTGCGTGACCAAAACGGTCATAGGCAGCTTTTTTATCGGCATCTTTCAGAACATCGTAGGCCTCGTTGATCTCTTTGAACTGAGCTTCCGCGTCCGGTTTGTCCGCATTGCGGTCAGGGTGCAGTTCTTTGGCCTTCTTGCGATAACCTTTTTTGATCTCTTCGGCAGACGCACCTTTGGCGACGCCGAGAGTTTCGTAATAGTCACGTTTTGACATCGGTCTACCCCTTCTGCCTCAACGAAAGCGGGCCGGTCCGGGGTCCGGACCGGCCCTTCTTGGCGGGTGCCAAGAAATTAGCGCTTATCGTCGTCCAGATCTTCGAATTCAGCGTCAACGATATCGTCGGCGCCCGGACCGGCAGCTTCGTCAGCGGCGGCTGGTGCTTCTTCTCCAGAGTCTTCTTGTTGCGCTTTGTAGATGGCTTCACCCAAACGCATCGCGACCTCTGTCACGTTCTGGATACCCGCTTTGATCTTTTCAGCGGTTGCTTTCTCGTTTTCCAGATCGTCCTTCAACGCAGCAACAGCCAGTTCGATTGCTTCCACGGTAGATGGGTCGACCTTGTCGCCATGTTCTTCGACAGACTTCTCGGTCGAATGGACCAGGCTTTCCGCTTGGTTTTTGGCTTCGATCAGCTCGCGACGTTCCTTATCCGCCTCGGCGTTCTCCTCGGCTTCTTTGACCATCTTCTCGATGTCATCGTCAGACAAGCCACCAGATGCCTGGATGGTGATCTGCTGCTCTTTACCGGTCGCCTTATCCTTCGCGCCGACAGACACGATACCATTGGCGTCGATGTCAAATGTTACCTCAATCTGAGGCATACCACGCGGTGCGGGCGGAATGTCTTCGAGGTTGAACTGACCCAGGATCTTGTTGTCCATCGCCATTTCCCGCTCACCCTGGAACACGCGGATGGTTACGGCGTTCTGGTTGTCTTCTGCGGTCGAGAAGACCTGAGACTTTTTGGTCGGGATGGTCGTGTTACGGTCGATCAGTCGTGTGAAGACGCCACCCAGGGTCTCGATCCCCAAGGACAGCGGTGTCACGTCGAGAAGAACAACGTCCTTGACGTCACCCTGCAGAACGCCGGCCTGAATTGCCGCGCCCATTGCAACAACTTCGTCCGGGTTTACACCTTTGTGGGGTTC
Organism: Epibacterium sp. ABZ3_068; assembly: GCF_056159265.1. Taxonomy (NCBI): domain Bacteria; kingdom Pseudomonadati; phylum Pseudomonadota; class Alphaproteobacteria; order Rhodobacterales; family Roseobacteraceae; genus Epibacterium; species Epibacterium sp. ABZ3_068. Next base: position 1,219,254 of record NZ_JBSWUV010000001.1, on the reverse strand, counting down.
TTTACCGAAGAATTTGGTTACTTCTTCGATGACTTTTGGCATGCGGGTCATACCGCCAACCAGAACCACTTCGTCAACGTCCGATGCGGACAGGCCTGCATCTTTCAGGGCTGCTGCACAGGGCTTCAAGGAGTTTTTGATCAGGTCGTTGACCAGGCTCTCCAGTTTGGCGCGGGTCAGTTTCATGACCATGTGCAAAGGTTGGCCGGTGCCCGGATCCATCGAGATAAACGGTTGGTTGATCTCGGTCTGGCTCGCCGAAGACAGTTCGATCTTGGCTTTTTCAGCGGCTTCTTTCAGACGCTGCAGAGCCATCTTGTCTTTGGTCAGGTCAACGCCGTTGGCTTTTTTGAACTCATCCGCCAGGTAGGAGACAATGCGCATGTCAAAGTCTTCACCACCCAGGAAGGTGTCGCCGTTGGTGGACTTCACTTCAAACAGGCCATCGTCGATTTCCAGGATGGTTACATCGAACGTACCACCACCAAGGTCATAAACCGCGATCGTTTGGGTGTTTTCTTTGTCCAGACCATAGGCCAACGCAGCCGCGGTCGGCTCGTTGATGATGCGCAGAACTTCCAGGCCGGCAATCTTGCCAGCGTCTTTTGTCGCTTGACGCTGTGCGTCGTTAAAGTAGGCCGGAACGGTGATTACCGCTTGGGTCACGTCTTCACCGAGGTAAGATTCTGCGGTTTCTTTCATCTTACCGAGGATGAAGGCTGAGATCTGCGAAGGGGAATATTTCTCACCCTTGGCCTCAACCCATGCATCGCCGTTACCACCGTTGATAACTGCGAACGGCAGATGTTTCTTGTCCTTGGCCAGATCCGCGTCATCTGCGCGGCGACCGATCAGGCGCTTAACACCAAAAATTGTGTTGTCTGGGTTTGTCACAGCCTGACGCTTTGCCGGCTGACCTACCAAACGCTCTTCGTCTGTGAATGCTACGATCGACGGGGTGGTACGTGCGCCCTCTGCGTTTTCAATAACGCGGGGCTGCGAGCCGTCCATGATGGCCACACAAGAGTTCGTTGTACCCAGGTCGATCCCGATAACTTTGCTCATCTTCGATCCCTTTTTTCCTCTAAGGCGATTACTCGAGGCCTGAACCCATTGCGGCATCCCGACCCCGATCACGGCGTGTTTGGTCTAAACCATGCCGTGTCGAAGTGTATATAAGGAGCACAATTCGTCCCTGCAACCGCCTCGGCACGCCGCATGTCGCCGTTCTGAACGGTTTTTGCAAGGGATATGGTTAAGAATGGAATAAGACTGATGCCTTTGCTGCGGATACGAGGGTTTGAAATCCACAAAAGCTACCTCACGCAGGAAAAACAGCTCGAAATTGTGGACGCATTGCGACCTGTGTTGAAAGCGGCACCTTTGTTTTCGCCCACTGTCCCTTCCGGTGGTCAGATGTCTGTGCGCATGACCTCTGCCGGAGAATTGGGGTGGTTTTCGGATGCTTCAGGCTATCGCTATGCGCAAACACATCCCAAGGGACAGGCCTGGCCACAGATCCCACCCGTGATTCTGAATTTGTGGAAGGATCTGATCTCCGAAGAGCGCGAACCGGAATGTTGTCTGGTGAATTACTATGGCGAGACTGCGCGCATGGGGATGCATCAGGACAAAGATGAGGTTGATTTTTCCTATCCGGTCTTGTCGATCAGCTTGGGCGATGATGCGCTGTTCAGGATCGGCAACGCGACACGCGGCGGAAAAACAGAATCAATCTGGCTGAGCTCCGGTGATATCGTTGTCATGGGAGGAGAAGCGCGACTAAAATACCATGGCGTCGACCGGATCCGGTTCAAATCCTCTCGTCTTTTGCCGAAGGGGGGACGGATAAATCTGACGCTGCGGGTTGTGACCTGAGACTTACCGGCGCGCCCCCCAGCTGAGCGAGACTTTGCGGCGGGTGTAAAACTCTCCCATCATGCCGATGACCAGAAGTACCAAGGCGACTGTAAGGGCGTACTCCCAACTGCTGAAATGCGGGTTGTAGTTCTTGAACGTGTAACCGCGCACCTGATCGATGCAATGAAAGAGCGGGTTCCAGTCAAACATAACCAGCATTGACGAAGGCAGAGTGTTCGCCAGGAACATTTTCCCAGAGGCGATCATGTTCGCGCGCTGGTAAATCGTCGAGATGATCCCAACCAAAGAAGGCGCCCATGGTTTGAGGATAAGAAAAACCAATCCGACACAGGATCCGGTGAGCCAGGCGAGTAGCATCATTCCGTAAGCCGAGATCGGATCGTCGATCACCACAGGGGTGAAAGCGACGTGATAGCCGAAGAGGATGATAAACAGCGATATGGTCTGCAGATAAAGAGAGCCGATGGCTGCCGACAAAATGGCCACGATTGTGTTCATCGGGGCATGTTTCATCATGGGGCTGCTGGGTCCTTCCGCGCCGGCAACTGCGCTCACGGCTTTGGTGTGTGTCAAAAACAGGAACACACCGGTCATTACATAGACCAGGAAATCTCCACGAACGGCTGAGCCTTTCACGCCTAAGATTTCAAACATCGCAAAGAAGATGACCACAAACATCACTGTCTGGAAGATCGTCGTTCCCAGTGCCATCAGCGCGTTGTTGTGTTTCGAACGCACGCTGCGCACCACTGCGTGAAAAACCACCTCGGTCATTGCGAGAAGGCCTATTAAAGTGGATGGACGACGTTGTTGATGCTGAAACATTGGAACCGATTGCGCTGATTGCTGCCTAAACTAGCATGGAATTCTTGCCGTTCTCTTTCGGGAGTACCATAAGGAGCCATGAGAGTGTTTTCAAATTCATCCCGTTAGTGCGGAGCATTAGTGTGACATACGACGAACTGATCCCAGTTATTCGCAAGCTGGCGATCGAAGCCGGTGCCAAAATCATGGAAATCTACAACTCCGATGATTTTGAAGTAAAAGTTAAATCTGACGAGAGTCCGGTTACGGCCGCAGATGAGGCCGCAGATGCGTTGATTTCCGTCGGCTTGCGGGCAGCCTTTCCTGACATGATGTTGGTAACCGAAGAGCAGGCGGCGTCTCACAAGGAACGTGGCGAGACATTTTTGATTGTTGATCCGCTGGACGGCACCAAAGAGTTCATAAACCGTCGCGGCGACTTCACCGTGAACATCGCGCTTGTGGAGAAAGGCGTGCCCACGCGGGGTGTAGTATATGCACCGGCGCGCGAACGTATGTTCTTTACTTTGGCGGACGGAACCACTGTCGAGGAAACAGGGTCTTTTGAAACCGACACCATTGGCGCCACGAAGCCCCTCAGAGTTGCGGACAGCGACAATAGTGCTTTGATGGTCGTTGCGTCCAAGTCTCACCGAGACCAGGCGACCGATGACTACATCGGAAAATATCAGGTTAAAGACAGCAAGAGCGCTGGCTCGTCGCTCAAATTCTGCCTTGTTGCAACAGGTGAGGCCGATCTGTATCCGCGCGTGGGCCGTACAATGGAGTGGGACACTGCCGCAGGCCATGCCGTTTTGTTAGGCGCTGGTGGTAAAGTTGTCCGGTTCGACAACCACGAACCGCTCGAGTACGGCAAGGAAGGCTATGCGAACCCGTTTTTCATCGCCTATGCTCCTGGTGTCGAGTTGAAAGAAGCGTAGTCAAACGGCCGGTGCCCAGCGAAGATAGACACGGAATCGCTGGGTACTGTCTGCCAAAATGTTCCTGTTGGAACTGCAGTAAAACCGGGTGCGACATGGTACTGTTGTATACGAACGCTAAAGAGTATGCCGTCCCTACCGTTAATGTATCGTTATTGAGGGGTGTTTTTTGATAAAATAAGCTGCAAACCGCAGGAACTGATACAGAGGTGCCCGAACCGTAGTAAATATTTGCAAGGGCGTCTGGCTGTCCCACGAACCTTTGCCTTTTGGGTTTCCAGCCCTCATTGGGCAGCTTTATGTAAAACGGCCCCTCGTCCGAGTGCGCGAATGTGGTCACAGTGTATGAAAAAGAGAGCGAGTTATGCGTAAGAAAGTTACAAAAGCCATTTTCCCAGTTGCTGGTCTTGGTACTCGATTCCTTCCGGCAACAAAATCTGTTCCAAAAGAAATTATGACATTGGTGGATCGCCCTCTGGTCCAATACGCCATCGACGAAGCGCGAGCGGCGGGCATCAAGGAATTTATCTTTGTGACCTCCCGCGGCAAAGGTGCGCTTGAAGATTATTTTGATCACTCACCTGTTCTTGAGCAAGAGCTGCGCAAGAAGGGTAAAGACGCGCTTCTTGAGACACTCAAGCAGACCAATATGGACTCCGGTGCGATTGCTTATATCCGTCAGCACCAAGCGTTGGGTCTGGGGCATGCGGTATGGTGTGCGCGTCGTCTAATCGCGAACGAGCCGTTTGCGGTTATCCTGCCTGATGACGTCATCGCGGCCGAGACACCGTGTTTGCAGCAAATGATCGAAGCCTATGAAGAAACCGGCGGCAACATGGTTGCTGCTATGGAAGTTGCCCCCGAGAAAGCCTCTGCATACGGCGTCTTGGATGTTAAGAACGATATGGGTTCCGTTGTCGAAGCCCGTGGCATGGTTGAAAAGCCCAAGCAGGACGAAGCTCCGTCCAACCTTGCTGTAATTGGTCGTTATGTTCTTGCACCTTCTGTCATGAAGAACCTGAACAAGAAAAAGCAAGGTGCTGGTGGCGAGATACAGCTGACTGATGCTATTGCGGAAGACATCAACAACGATGTGCCGGTCTATGGCTATCGCTTCCGTGGTCAACGTTTTGATTGCGGCTCAAAGGCGGGCTTCCTTCAGGCAACCGTTGCGTTTGCTCTGGCACGCGAAGAGCTGCGTGACGAGCTGATGGGATACATCCAAGAGGTGGCTCAGATGGATACGGCTGCGCAGTAAGCGCGGCCTTTTCCGTTCCAAAGAGTGAAGACGAATAAAGGGCAAACGGTTTGAAAACTGTTCTTGTTACAGGCGGTGCGGGCTATATTGGTTCGCATGCCTGTAAAGCACTGAAAGCCGCAGGCTATACACCGGTTACCTATGATAACCTCGTAACCGGCTGGCAGGACGCGGTGAAATTTGGCCCCTTCGAACAAGGTGATCTGACAGACCGCGCCAGGCTGGATGACGTTTTTGCCAAGCACAAACCGATTGCGGTCATGCATTTTGCAGCGCTGAGCCAAGTTGGTGAAGCGATGTCGCAGCCCGGAAAATATTGGGCGAACAATGTTGGCGGATCTCTTAACCTGATTGAGGCAGCCGTCGCCGCCAACTGTCTGGATTTTGTCTTCTCCTCTACCTGTGCAACCTATGGTGAACACGATAATGTGGTATTGGATGAGAACACGCCACAGCACCCTTTGAATGCCTATGGAGCAAGCAAACGGGCGGTTGAGGATATCCTGAAGGATTTTGAGGCGGCCTATGGCCTGCGGTCCGTGATCTTCCGATACTTCAATGTTGCTGGTGCCGACCCCGAAGCAGAGGTAGGTGAATTCCATCAACCCGAGACGCATCTGATCCCGCTTATGATCCAGGCGATCAAAGGCGAGCGCGACGCGTTGACTGTGTTTGGCACCGACTACGACACACCTGATGGAACATGCATTCGCGACTATGTTCATGTCTGCGACTTGGTAAATGCGCATGTTCTTGGCCTGAAATGGCTGGAAGACGGAAAAGGCAGCCAGATCTTTAATCTGGGTACCGGGTCTGGGTTCTCAGTTATGGAAGTAATTGAACACTCGCGAAGCGTGACCAATCAGGAAGTGCCACATAATATCGGGGCGCGTCGGGCTGGTGACTGCACCAAGCTGGTGTCTGGCTCTACCCGTGCAATCAAGGATCTTGGCTGGGAGCCTACGCGCTCAACTCTGAATGAGATGATTGCGGACGCTTGGCGCTGGCATCAAAGCGGTCACTACGACAAATAATGGTTGGGTCTGGGTCTGACCTATCTATGCCGCGTGTCTCTTGGCGCGCGGCTTATCGTTTGCGGTTAAAACGAAAACGCCTTTTGTGGCGTGCGTTTCGGGCGCGGCGCCAATTGCATCCTGTGATGGTCCGACGCACTGGCTTTCGGCCAGATGAAATTGTCTTGGTCTCGGTCTCGCGAAACGAGGCGTCGCGCCTCCCCTTCTTTTTGGAATATTATCGTCAGCTTGGCGTTTCTCATTTCATGATGGTGGATAATGCGAGCACCGACGGCAGCGACAAGTTCCTGTCAGAGCAGCGCGATGTTTCTTTGTGGCATACGCCGGACAGTTATCGCGCCTCTCGCTTTGGGTTAGATTGGACTACGTGGTTACAACGGGTATTTTGTCACCAGCGTTGGTGTTTGACAGTTGATGTTGACGAATTGTTGGTTTTCGACGGTTCTGACCGAATGGGATTGCTGCAATTGGCCAATACCCTTGATCGGCGCGGTATAGCCGGGCTGGGCGCTATGATGCTGGACCTCTACCCAAAGGGGCCTTTGTCTGAATGTTTGTATCAACCGGGCCAATCCCCGCTGGATGTGCTGAGATGGTTTGATCCAGCCCCGTATCGTGCAGTGCGTCAGGGGCCTTTGGGAAATCTTTGGCTTCAGGGTGGCGCCCGAGAACGCGCTTTTTTTGCCGCCTGTCCTGAACGCTCTCCGACTTTGAACAAGATTCCTTTGATCAAATGGGATCGGTCGTATGTCTATGTGAATTCCACCCATTCCGTTCTGCCGCGCGGTTTGAATGGGCTATATTCAGGGCCGGGGGAGAGGATGCCGTCGGGAGTTCTTCTGCACACCAAATTTTTGCCTGAAGTCGTTTCCAAGTCGGAAACGGAAAAACAGCGGCAGCAGCACTTTCATACGCCTGAAGCCTTCGACCACTATTATGAAAAGATCATGGCGTCGCCTGACCTTTGGCACGAGGGCGCGAAACTTTATGAAGGGACTGAGCAATTGATTGAGCTGGGTATGATGTCGAAAATCGACTGGTAGAGTGTGAGCAACAGACAAATTTCGCCAAATTGTAACTCTTTCTAAATCCATTGAAACTCATGCTTTACCCATGACATATTGGCGAACAGCACGGGCCTTGGTCGTATTTGATTTGCGATAGCGGTTTTTAGGCCCCGTTTTGCAAAAGTGGACGGATCATTGGGGCTTTGGGATTCTTATCGCATGCGGTTGCGGCGCAAACGTCGGATTGTTCGCGCCGTTCGGAAGTCCCGTGAGCTTTCGTGCTTTCAAGACAATACAAAACGTATTCGCGCCGGTGACATTCTTCTTGTTTGCACAATGCGGAATGAACAAATCCGGCTGCCTTACTTCCTTCAGTATTACCGAAATCTAGGCGTTAACCATTTCCTATTTGTCGACAATGGATCGAGTGATGGAACGTCCAGCTACCTCAATGGTATGGAAGATGTTTCGGTTTGGCAAACTGACGCCAGCTATAAACGTGCGACCTATGGCGTTGACTGGATGAACTATCTCAAACGGCGGTATGCGCATGGTCATTGGGTTTTGGTTGCGGATCCAGATGAATTTTTTGTCTATCCTTTCTGCGACACGCGCCCGTTGCGAGCCCTGACGGATTGGCTGGATGAGTCCTCGATCAGAAGCTTTTCTGCGATGCTTCTTGATGTTTACCCTAAGGGTGCAATTGGTGCAGAACCCTATGAGGCTGGACAGGACCCACTGGAAATTTGCCATTGGTTTGACAGCGGAAATTACTCCGTAAAGCGCAACCATACCTATGGAAACCTGTGGATCCAGGGCGGAGTTCGGTCTCGTGTCTTCTTTGGAGATAAACCCAAGAAAGCGCCGGCGTTAAACAAAATCCCGTTGGTGAAATGGGATCGTAAGTATGCCTATGTCAGCTCCACTCATATGTTGCTTCCACGCGGTTTGAACCAGGTCTACGAAACGGATGGCGGGGAAAAAGCGAGCGGAATTCTTCTTCATACAAAGTTCTTGGATACGTTTACCGCGAAAACGCGAGAGGAGATGGCGCGAGGTCAACATTTTGCAAGCTCTGCTGAATATGAAGCCTATGCCAAGGAAATCGAGCAGCACCCGGAGCTGTGGTGCAAATGGAGTGAGAAATACATCAACTGGAGACAGCTGGAAATCCTTGGCCTGATGTCCAAAGGGAACTGGGCATGAGCTCGGTTGGTATTATCATGATGGTGCACACTGCGCTGGGACGCGCAGCGCAGGTGGCACGCCATTGGGCAAATGCGGGATGCCCTGTTGTGGTTCATGTCGACACTAAAGTGTCTAATGAAGAGTTCGCAAACTTGTCAGCCTCGCTGAAGTCAGTACCTTTGGTTAGTTTTTCCAAACGTCACCGTTGCGAATGGGGGACCTGGGGTATCGTCTCCGGATCTCAGGCTGCGGCGGAACAGATGCTGCGTACGCATCCAGATGTGAACCATGTGTTTCTTACTTCGGGATCGTGTTTGCCGTTGCGCCCGGTTTGTGAGCTATTGGAATACCTTGAGGAACGCAGCGATACGGATTTCATCGAGAGCGCAACAACATCTGATGTTCCTTGGATTGTCGGAGGGCTAAGTGTCGAGCGTTTTACGCTGCGATTTCCGTTTTCCTGGAAGCGGCATCGCTCCCTTTTCGATGGCTATGTATCGTTGCAGCGCAAGCTACGGGTAAAGCGCCGAATCCCTGATGGGCTTGTTCCGCATATGGGCAGTCAATGGTGGTGTTTGACGCGCAAGACTTTGTCGGCCATTTTGAATGACCCGGACCGGTCGATCTATGATCAGTATTTTAAGCGCGTGTGGATCCCGGATGAAAGTTACTATCAGACCCTGGTCAGGCTGCATTCGTCCAACATTGAAAGCCGCTCACTAACTCTTTCCAAGTTCGACTATCAGGGTAAACCTCATATATTCTATGATGATCACCTGCATTTGTTGCGCCGTTCGGATTGTTTTGTCGCCAGAAAGATCTGGCCGCATGCCGAGCGCTTGTATCAGAACTTTCTGACTCCTCCGGCGGGATCTACGAGCCGGACAGAACCCAACCCGCGCAAGATTGACCGCATTTTCTCCAAAGCTGTTGAGCGTCGCACACGCGGTCGCGCCGGGCTTTATATGCAAAGCCGCTTGCCGCGGCATGGTGAAGAAAATGGTGTGACGTCGGGGGAGTATTCTGTCTTTCAGGGGTTCTCGGAGCTTTTTGTCGATTTCGAAACATGGTTGACCAAAACAACTCAGACACGCGTACATGGCCACCTTTTTGCGCCAGATCGTGCAGAGTTTGTAGACGGGCAGATCTGCTACAATGGCGCCCTCAGCGGGAATGCAAAGCTGCGGGATTACGACCCCGAACGTTTTCTGACGAACTTTATTTGGAACACACGTGGTGAACGGCAGTGTTTTCAACTGGGGCCAATGGATTCGCAAGGGGCCGTAAAATTGATGGCTCGCGATACCAATGCTCAGATTTCTGTCATCTCGGGTGCCTGGGCCGTTAATCTGTTCAAGTCCGGCAAGGGGTTTGATGAGTTGCGCAAAGAGGCGGCGAAACTACAGAGGATCGAGGCGCATCAGCTTAAGGTTCTGCGGTCGAAGTGGGTTAAAGCCCGTGTTCGAATTTGGTCCATGTCAGAATTCATTGAATCACCTATGGAATCCCTTCAGTTGATTGTGGATGAAATCACCAAAGGCAAACATCTCCATTTGACCGAAGCTCCGCAGATGGTTGATCTGGCGGGGTTTGGGCAATTTTTGCAAAACCTGAAGAACCAAGGTATGCACCCGTATCTGATGGGTGATTTTCCACTGGAGCCGACGCAGATTCAGGCGCCTTCGCTGCCTAAGAAACCATATTTGGTACGCTGACTATGCTCTCTACCTTCGATTATTTTGTCATATTTGCCGAGATGCGGACCGGTTCCAATTTTCTGGAAAGCAATCTGAACGCGTTGAAATCAGTCAGTTGTTTCGGTGAGGCATTCAATCCGCATTTCATTGGCTACCCAAACAAAGACGAGCTTTTGGGTATGTCGCAAGAGACGCGAGATGACAATCCGGGAGATCTGTTACAGCGCGTTCGCAATTTTGAAGGCTTTGGCGGGTTTCGCTATTTTCACGACCACGATCCGCGTGTTCTTGGCCAGATTCTGGACGACCCAAGGTGTGCCAAGATCATTTTGACGCGAAATCCACTCGATAGCTATGTCTCCCTGAAGATTGCAAAGGAAACGGGACAGTGGAAGCTGACCAATGTTAAGCGGCGCAAAGAGGCTTTGGTCCGATTTGATCGAAGTGAATTCAATGCGCACTTAGCAGAGTTGCAGAAGTTTCAATTGCAACTGACGCAAGGCCTGCAATCACGTGGTCAGACGCCGTTTTTTATCGCCTATGAGGACCTTCAGAGTCTGGATGTCATGAATGGTCTGGCGCAGTGGTTGGGGCTTGAAGCAAGGCTCGAGGCTCTTGATGACCGACTAAAGCGTCAAAACCCGGCGCCTGCGATTTCCAAAGTTTCCAACCCGGATGAAATGGCACAATTCTTGGCTGAGATTGACACGTTCAACCTGTCGCGGACACCCTGTTTTGAGCCCCGTCGCGGCCCCAATGTGCGCAGCTACGTTGCTGCTGCCCAAAGCGCCCTCTTGTATTTACCAATCCAGGCAGGGCCAGTAAGTGCGGTGTGCCAATGGATGGCTGCTTTGGATAGGGCACCATCGGACGCATTGAAGTTGATAGATGGTCAGAAGCAGCTGCGCGAATGGATGAACCAACACACCGGCCATCGTAGCTTCACGGTTTTACGGCATCCTCTTGCGCGCGCTCATGCCGCATTTGTCGAAGTTGCATTGGACGGTGACACGAAATTTTCAAAGAACCTGCGTCAACAGTTACAAAGGCAGTTTCAGGTTGCGCTTCCAAAGCAGAAGGAAGATCGCGACACACACAGGGCCGCATTTTCTGGCTTTTTGGATTTCCTGAAGCGCAATCTTGCTGGTCAAACTCCACTTCGCGTTGATGCGCGCTGGGCAAGCCAGTCCCAGGTGATTTCCGGGTTTGAGGAGTTCTGCGCTCCGGATTTTCTATTGCGTGAGGAAGAGCTGGCGCAGGATTTGCCTTTTCTGGCTCGAAAGATCGGCATTCAAAACGCTCCAGACTACGTCATGGCCCCTAACAAAAGTGCATGGCAGCTGGGTGATATTTATGATGCTGCGCTGGAGAAAAAAGCGCGTACCGTTTATCGCCGCGATTACATGCTGTTTGGCTTTGGGGACTGGAGCGCCGCAACCTAACCGGAAGATCTGGGACTGTGTGTGGATCAGGCTGCCTGGACGGATTGGTTTTCCGTCAGGATTGTGAACAATGTATTGGGGTCCGGATTCGCACGCAGCTTGGTGCAGTAGTTTTGTTCGCGCAGGGTGCGTGACACCAACGCCAGCGCCTTGAGGTGCTCGACACCCGCACTCTCAGGAGCAAACAAAGCAAAAACAATATCCACGGGTTGGCGGTCGACTGCGCCAAAATCAAGGGGCTTTTCCAACACAAGGAAAACACCAACCACTGCGTCCAGCCCATCCAGACGCGCGTGAGGCAATGCAACACCGTGCCCAACACCTGTGGGGCCAAGGCTTTCGCGTTCCAGCAAAGCCTCGACCGTTCTTTCAGCGGGCAAGCCATAGATGCTTTGCGCTATTTCAGCGATTTCCTGAAAAAGACGCTTCTTGCTTGAGGCCGCGCCGATAACACGTACTGCCTCTTGCTTGAGGATCTTGGAAATTTGCATCTGCTTGCTCCGCTCGGGTGCCTACTTTGGCCCGTAAGCCGTGTTTACGGGTCGATCCAGCCGATGTTGCCGTCTTCGCGGCGGTATACAACGTTCAGACCGTCTTTGCTTTCGTTCCGGAATATCAACACTGGCGATCCAGCAAGTTCCATTTGCATCACCGCTTCACCTACAGACAAAGACGGGATCTTGGTCTCCATTTCAGCGACGATGATTGGTTGCAATGTCTCCGGCTCGGACTCTTGGTCGGTCGTTTCCGAGGCCAAGATATAGGACGCGGCACCAGAAAGTTCAACCGGTTCGCTCCGGTCGCGGTGATGGTCCTTCAGCCGCCGCTTGTAGCGTCTCAGCTGCTTTTCCATTTTCTCGTTACAACCGTCAAAAGCTGCATAAATTTCAGTGGCATGCGCTTTTGCTTGAGCGGTCAGTCCAGTAGACAAGTGGACCGTAGCCTCGCAGACATATTCATGCGCGGAACGCGAAAAAACCACAGTCGCATCCGTAGGTCGTTCAGCATATTTGGCAACAACTTCACCAAGCTCAGACTGCACGTGAAACTGCAGAGCTTCGCCGATGTCGATCTGTTTTCCGCTGATTTTGTAACGCATGGGATCTCCTTGCTCTTTGCTCATCTGATTGACCCGGCTGCGACAGCAACCAGGAAATAAGGGTCAAAATCAGATAGGTGTATAAGGCAGGATGCGAGATTGCAGGCGTTCAGGCCTTGAAATCAAGGATGTACGAGTTGCTGCAAAGGACTGCATCTGTGCCATGAAACAATTCGATGACAAAGGCGGGGGAGAGTCAATGGTAAACCTAAAATTGGTCTAACCTTGGCGGCGTTCTTACGAGTCGCTGCGTCGATTTCTCGAAGCATTTGCGATTTAGGATATGCGGAAACTATCACCGAGATAGACGCGGCGTACGTTTTCGTTCTCCACAACTTCTTCTGGACTGCCGGACATAAGGACTTGTCCGTCATGGAGAATATAAGCGCGATCAACGATTTCCAGAGTCTCACGTACGTTGTGGTCGGTTATCAGAACGCCAATTCCGCGTTTCTTTAGGTCGGAGACCAGGTGCCGGATGTCACCCACGCTGATTGGATCCACACCTGCAAAGGGTTCATCCAGGAGAAGATACTTTGGATTCGCGGCCAGGCAGCGCGCAATTTCCACCCGCCGGCGTTCACCACCGGAAAGCGCGAGTGCAGGAGCGCGTCTTAGGTGTTCAATGGAGAAATCCGACAGAAGTTCTTCCAGACGTTCGCGCCGTTTGTGCGAGTGCTTTTCGGAAATATCCAAGACTGCCATGATGTTGTCTTCAACGGAGAGTCCGCGAAAGATCGACATTTCCTGCGGCAGGTACCCAATACCCAAGCGCGCACGGCGATACATCGGCAGGGATGTTACAGCTTGCCCATCAATGGAAACTGTCCCGGCCTCTGGAAAGACCAGACCCGCAATGGAGTAAAAGGTTGTGGTCTTCCCGGAACCATTCGGGCCGAGCAGGGCGACGACCTCGCCGCGGTTCAGTGACAGGGTGACGTCACGAATAACCACACGGTTCTTGTAGGACTTTCGCAGCTTTTCGATGCGCAATCCCGACGAGCCGTCGGTGACTGTTAATTGCGGGCGGGTCATCAGTTACCGTTTGGATTCAGGATTGTTTTTACGCGACCGGCCATTTCCGCCGTGCCGCTGGTGAGGTTGACCACCATGCGATTGGAGGTCAGAACCGCATCACCTTGGGTTAACAGAACGTTGCCGGTCAAGACGATGGTGCCGGAGTCAATATTGTATTCTGCCGCATCTGCTTCTGCGGCGTCTGGTCCATTGACCAGAATGACTTGGCCAGATGCGTTCAGACTTTTTATGCCCGTCTTCTTCTGGTCGTCGCCTGTTTTGTAAGTCACATGGACGACGTCAGCCGAAAGGCGCATGACGCCCTGAATGATGATGACATCGCCTGTAAAACGTGCTGATCCGTCGGTTTGATTAACTTCGAGGTTCTCTGCGGACACTTCAACCGGAGCGTTTGGGTCGGTTTTGACGTTGCCAAATGCAATTGCTCCCTGCGCCGCTACAAGCGCCGGCAAGAGGATAGCCGATACGGCAAAAAGAAATGTGCGCAGGAACATATGTCGTTATCTTTCCGAAATCTCTGGTTCATATAGCAATTTCACACCGTTTTTGAACAGTATAAGAACCGACTCCCCTTTAGATTCTGTTTTTATGTGCATCGCACCAGCGGATAAATGTCCCAAAGGGCTTGTTGCTTTTACGTTTTCGGGCGCTTCTGCGCTGATTTCGTTCAGGTGCGCATCCAGCCGCTTTGTTTCAACCCGCAAACCGTCATCGGTTTCTATGACGACCTGACCGGTGAATTCAGCGACGTCCATATTGGCGCTCAGGCTGCCTGTCTGAGAGTGCAGGGTGATCAAGCCTCCGCGTATGGGGCGCATGGTCGCTGACATTTCCGCTGCGGTTGCCTTGCCACCGGATCCGTCGAACCGGGCGCTCTCTGCGCTTACAAGGATTTCGTCACCTCTGGTGGTGCTGCCTGCAAAAAACGGGCCGGTGACCTGCTGGCCGCGCATGCGGTCTTCGATCTCTTTTTGTGCGAAGGGAATGGCGGCATCCTGTTCTGTGCCGCGCGAAATCAGAAAAACAGTGGACAGCAGCACGAGCGCGGCAAGTGGCAGAACCACTTTTAGAAATGCGATCATGCGAGAGTAACGGTCCATTTCGGTCACACGAATTTAGGAATGGGAAAAGATATCAGTGTCCGGCCACCCGGCCAAATCCAGTTTGGCACGTGTTGGAAGGAAGTCGAAACAGGCTTTTGCTATTTCCGTCCGTCCTTCGCGGGCTAACCTCTGGTTCAGCTCAACCCGCAATTTGTGCAGGTGTAAAACATCGGATGCAGCGTATTCCAGTTGAGCTTTCGTCAGATTTGGTGCCCCCCAATCGCTCATCTGTTGCTGCTTGGAAATATCTAGGCCCAAAAGATCCTGTGTCAGGTTCTTGAGGCCATGCCGGTCCGTGTAGGTGCGCACCAGGCGGCTGGCTATCTTTGTGCAATACACGGGCTCTGCCAATGCGCCAAAGGTATTGAAAAGCGCCGCAATATCAAAGCGTCCGTAGTGAAAGAGCTTGAGGATTTCTGTGTTCTCAAGGAGCGCGGTCAGATTAGGGGGCTTTGATTGGCCAGGGGTGACCTGAACAATATGAGCCGATCCGTCGCCAGCAGACAGTTGCACCACGCACAGACGATCCCGGTGTGGGTTCAATCCCATGGTTTCGCAATCAATTGCGACCACGTTTCCAAGGTCCAGACCATCAGGGAGGTCGTTCTTGTATAGGTGATTTGCCAACGGACTGCCTCTGTCTGGGTGGTGGCTGCGCCAATGCGAATCGACATAGGCGCTTTGCCTCGCGAACTCAACCGATGCGTAGCAGTCCTTGGTTTTGGAATTCTTTTAAAGGGGAAGTGGTGCCCAGAAGAGGACTCGAACCTCCACGTCCATACGGACACTAGCACCTGAAGCTAGCGCGTCTACCAATTCCGCCATCTGGGCATGATGTCGTGAGGAGGGCGTATAAGGTGAGTCTTAATGTGCTGCAAGCGTAAATTCACGACAGAGGTGAATTTTCTGAGTTTTCAGAAGGTTCAGTAAAAACAAATACTTACACGTCCATGCGCGCGGGTATGCTGTTTGTTTAATTTGCTGGTGTAATATGGTGCCCAGAAGAGGACTCGAACCTCCACGTCCATACGGACACTAGCACCTGAAGCTAGCGCGTCTACCAATTCCGCCATCTGGGCACAGATGTCGTGAAGCGGGCGTATAAGGGTAGTCGGGGGTGGCGTCAAACGGATTCTTGACGTTTTTGCAAAATAGTCTGTCTGGCGATGTGATCTGTTGTTCAACAGCATTACGCTGAATTGACATCAATCGAATTCGTTTTGCGCCTTGTTCCAAAACCTCGGGGACGATAAATCAGGTCCATAGCTACAACTGGGAGCCAACAGATGTCCAAACTGGTCACGATCTATGGTGGATCCGGCTTTGTGGGGCGCTACATTGCGCGGCGCATGGCCAAAGAAGGCTGGCGTGTGCGCGTTGCCGTGCGTCGTCCAAATGAAGCGATGTATGTGAAACCATACGGTGTGCCAGGTCAGGTGGAGCCGGTTCTGTGCAACATTCGCGACGATGCATCGGTTGCGGCCGTGATGGAAGGTGCGGATGCCGTTGTGAACTGTGTGGGTGTTTTGAACGGCCTGGGCAAAAACACGTTTGAGGCAACACATGCCGATGGCGCTGCGCGCGTTGCACGTATCTCTGCCGAATTGGGTGTTGAAACTTTCGTTCATGTCTCTGCTATTGGTGCAAACGCAACCAGCCGCAGCGAATATGCCCGCACGAAGGCGGCAGGTGAAGCTGCGGTTCTGTCTCATCGATCAGATGCAGTGATTTTGCGCCCGTCTGTGATTTTTGGCACCGAGGACCAGTTCTTTAACCGATTTGCAGGCATGGCGCGTATGGCGCCCATCTTGCCCATTGCGGGCGGTGGGACCAAATTCCAGCCTGTTTATGTGGATGATGTTGCAAAGGCAGCGGTCCAGGGTGTCCTGGGTCGGGCCGAAGCGGGTATCTATGAGCTTGGCGGTCCAGAAGTGAAGACATTCCGCGGTCTGATGCAGCAGATGCTGGAGGTTATTCACCGTCGTGCGATTATCGTATCGCTGCCGGGTTTTGCTGCTGGCTTGATGGCTTTTGGGTTTGATCTGATGCAGAAGGTCTCGTGCCAGTTGATCGAGAATAAGATGCTTACTGCCGATCAGGTTCGGAACCTAAAGGTCGACAATGTGGTTTCTGACGATGCCAAAGGCTTTGCTGATCTGGGCATCGAGCCTGTCTCTCTGGCGTCAGTGCTGCCTGATTACCTTTGGAAGTTCCGCCCGTCCGGTCAGTATGATGAAATGGTCGGCTCAGCCCGTAACCTGCGCGGCGACATCTGAGTTTTATTTCCGATCGTCGGAGATATAGAAGGCGCCAATTAGGCGCCTTTTTTTATTGTTCAAGCGCTGTAGGCTATGACCAGAAGAACAATGCCTAGGATCACGCGGTAAATCACATAGGGCGTGAAACTCACGCTGCGCAGAAGTCGCATCATGAGGGTCAGTGCTAAAAGTGCTGAGGCAAAAGCAAGTCCAGCTGCGATAGCTGCGTCTTTCATGATTGCGGGATTTGCGTCTACCGCCATTTCGGCTCCCAGCAAGATGCCCGAAGCCATGATCGTCGGGATGGACATCAGCATTGCGATACGGGCGCCTTCTTCCCGCGTATAGCCGAGCTGACGTGCGCCGGTAATGGTAATACCTGATCGAGAAGTCCCCGGGATCAATGCAAGCATTTGCCACAGGCCCATAACGATCGCATCCTTGGTTCCCCAGTCACCTATTTCTTTGCGAGCTGGGCTCCATTGATCTGCGACGTATAAAACGATGCCAAAGCCCAACATGGTCCAGCCGATCACGGTTATGGAGCGCAGGGCATCGCTGAGGCCGGTGAAGTGCAAAAAGGCACCAAAGAGAACGGTAGGAATTGTCGCAATAATCAGGCCAAGCGCAAGTCTGGCGCCTCTGGTATCTGTTTTGCCCCGCGCCAAAGGTATGAGTCCAGCCAGCCCGTCGCGCACATCGCTCCAGAAATAGAGAACGACGGCAAAGAGCGTGCCCACGTGAACGGCGACGTCGATCAACTGACCTTGGTCCTCCATCCCTGTGAGTTCCGGCAGGAGAATCAGGTGGCCAGAGGATGAGATCGGCAGAAATTCGGTAAGGCCTTGGATAACGGCAACAATAAAGAGGTGGAACAAAGACATATTGGGGCCTGTGTATTGTGGGCAATAAGTGTCGTGTAAGCTGTCTATAAGTCGTTGGTGTGAAAAGAAAGTCCGACAATTAGTTCCGATTCGGACCTAAAAGTTCTGTACATCCGCTCATTTCAAGGTATGACCAAAGAAACGGCAGGCCGTAAAGGTCAGTATGGTTTACCAATAACCGCTACGCTCCGACACATCCGGTGTCGAGGCTAGCCAAAAATGGAGTTCTTAGCTGTGGCCAAGCAACCTATGCTCAAATTCGTGCACATTGACCGCGATATGCCCGAAAAGAGAACCGCTGAAGAACGCAAAGGTGATTTTGACGAGATCTATGCGGAATTCGCCGCTGCTAAAGCTGGTGAGCAGGCGAGCCGTTGCAGTCAATGTGGTGTTCCTTATTGCCAGTCGCATTGCCCTTTGCACAATAACATCCCGGATTGGTTGCGCCTGACCGCCACCGGCCGTCTGGAAGAGGCCTATGCCACCAGCCAATCCACCAATACGTTTCCAGAGATCTGCGGTCGTATTTGCCCGCAGGACCGCCTGTGTGAAGGCAACTGCGTCATAGAGCAATCCGGGCATGGCACAGTAACCATTGGCGCGGTTGAGAAATACATTACCGATACCGCGTGGGAAAAAGGCTGGGTGAAACCAGCAGCACCTCTGGCGGAACGTTCCGAAACCGTTGGCATCATCGGCGCTGGGCCCGGTGGTTTGGCTGCCGCAGACATGCTGCGCAAGGCGGGTGTCCAGGTAACCGTTTATGACCGCTACGACCGCGCAGGGGGGTTGCTGACCTACGGTATTCCGGGCTTCAAGCTGGAAAAAGATGTGGTGATGCGCCGCAATAAGCTGCTGGAAGACGGTGGCGTGACCTTCGTCCTCAACTGTAATGTCGGGGTGGACATCACATTTGAAGAGATCCGTGCCAAACACGACGCAGTGATCATTGCGACGGGTGTTTACAAGTCCCGCGATCTGGCCATGCCGGGTTCGGGTGCAACCGGTATCGTAAAGGCGATCGACTTTTTGACCGTGTCCAACAAAGCTTCCAACTTTGGCGACAGTATCCCTGAGTTCGAAGACGGTACGTTGAATGCGGAAGGCAAGAAAGTTGTTGTCATCGGCGGCGGCGATACTGCGATGGACTGTGTGCGGACTTCGATCCGCCAGGGTGCGACTTCGGTTAAATGCCTGTATCGTCGCGATAAGGCAAATATGCCAGGCTCACTGCGCGAAGTGCAAAACGCAGAAGAAGAAGGTGTGATCTTTGAATGGCTGTCCGCGCCCAAAGGGTTCACTGACAGCGCCGGCAAAGTTTCGGGCGTTATGGTTCAACGCATGCGCCTGGGTCAGCCCGATGCATCCGGCCGTCAAGCTCCCGAGGTGATCGAAGGCGCGGACTTCGTTGAAGAGGCCGACCTGGTTATCAAAGCACTGGGTTTTGAGCCAGAAGAGCTGCAAACATTGTGGAACCAGCCCGAACTGCCCGTCACGCGATGGGGCACGGTAAAGGCCGAGTTCCTGACGGGCGCGACCGAAATGGATGGCGTTTATGCCGTGGGCGACATCGTGCGCGGTGCCTCATTGGTTGTATGGGCGATCAAGGATGGGCGCGATTGTGCCAATGCGATCCTTGAGCGTTTCAACGCAGCAGCTTCTGTCGCAGCCGAGTAATCCATCTAACTCAAATCCCAAAAGCGGCCTGAGCGCCCCCGAAATGGGCGAGGCGCCGCCGCCTTAGAGAGGAATGAAGACATGACCAAATATGATGCAGAATGGGTCCGTGCAGAGGAAGCCAAGCGCAAGTGGATGGCTGAAAACGGTCTCTACTCCGAGGAAGAAGAGCATTCGTCCTGCGGCGTGGGCCTTGTTGTCTCTATCGACGGCAAAAAGAGCCGCAAGGTTGTCGAAGCCGGTATCGAAGCGCTGAAGGCGATCTGGCACCGTGGCGCCGTAGACGCCGATGGCATGACCGGTGATGGCGCGGGTATCCACGTGCAGATCCCGGAGCAGTTCTTTTATGACCAGATTGAACGCACCGGCCACCAGCCGCGCAAGGGCGAACAGGTTGCTGTTGGCCAAGTGTTCCTACCGCGTACTGACTTTGGTGCGCAGGAAACCTGCCGCACTATTGTCGAAAGCGAAGTGCTGCGCATGGGCTACTACATCTATGGTTGGCGCCACGTCCCGGTGGATGTCTCCTGCCTTGGCGAAAAAGCCAATGCGACCCGACCGGAAATCGAACAGATCCTGATTTCGAATTCAAAAGGTGTCGATGAAGAGACCTTTGAACGTGAACTGTATGTAATCCGTCGTCGTATCGAGAAGGCAGCTGCCGCAGCACAGGTTGGTGCGCTCTATATTGCGTCTCTGTCCTGCCGCTCGATTATCTACAAGGGCATGATGCTGGCCGAGCAGGTTGCAGTCTTCTACCCGGACCTGATGGATGAGCGCTTTGAATCGGCCTTTGCGCTGTATCACCAGCGTTACTCCACCAACACTTTCCCTCAGTGGTGGCTTGCACAGCCGTTCCGCATGTTGGCGCACAACGGCGAGATCAATACGCTCAAAGGCAACCTGAACTGGATGAAGAGCCACGAGATCCGTATGGCGTCCGCGTCCTTTGGGGATCATGCTGAAGATATCAAGCCGATTGTTGCCTCTGGCTCATCGGACTCTGCTGCGTTGGATTCGGTGTTTGAGGTTCTGGTACGGGCCGGCCGCTCGGCTCCGATGGCAAAAACCATGCTGGTTCCCGAAAGCTGGTCCAAACAGGCGCTGGAGTTGCCGCAAGCCTGGCGTGACATGTATTCCTACTGCAACTCCGTTATGGAACCCTGGGACGGCCCGGCGGCCTTGGCGATGACTGACGGTCGGTGGGTCTGTGCGGGGCTTGATCGGAATGGTCTGCGTCCGATGCGTTATGTGGTGACAGGCGATGGTCTGGTGATCGCCGGTTCTGAGACCGGTATGGTGTCAATCGACGAGGCCAACGTGGTCGAAAAAGGCGCGCTGGGTCCTGGGCAGATGTTGGCCGTGGATATGAAAAAGGGCAAGCTGTTCCACGACACCGCGATCAAGAACAAGCTGGCGCGCGCGCTGCCCTTTGGCGAATGGGTTGAAAAGATCAACGATGTCGATGCGTCTCTGGCAGAAGTGACAGAACAACCGCTGTTCCAAGGGGAAGAGCTGCGCCGCCGTCAAGTGGCCGCTGGCTATACAATCGAAGAACTGGAACAGATTCTGTCTCCGATGGCGGAAGACGGCAAGGAATCGCTGGCCTCGATGGGGGATGACACCCCGTCTGCCGTTCTGTCGAAGATGTACCGTCCGCTCAGCCATTTCTTCCGCCAGAACTTTAGCCAGGTGACCAACCCGCCGATCGACTCTTTGCGCGAATATCGTGTTATGTCGTTGAAAACCCGGTTTGGTAATCTGAAGAACGTTCTGGACGAAGACAGCTCACAGACCGAAATCATCGTGCTGGAGAGTCCTTTTGTCGGTAATGCGCAATGGTCAAAGCTGGTTGAGCAGTTCAACGCACCGCTGGTTGAGATCGACTGTACGTTTGAAGCCGGAAAGGGAACCCTGAGCCTTGGGCTTGCGCGCATTCGTTCCGAGGTCGAAGACGCTGTGCGTTCTGGCGCTGGACATATTTTGTTGACCGACCAGTATTCTGGCGAAGACAAAATTGCGATGCCCATGATCCTCGCGACGTCTGCTGTGCACTCGCATCTGACTCGTAAGGGGTTGCGCACCTTCTGTTCGCTGAACGTGCGGTCTGCCGAATGTATTGACCCGCATTATTTCGCGGTTCTGATTGGCTGTGGTGCGACCGTTGTGAATGCCTATCTTGCCGAAGATTCTCTGGCGGACCGGATTGATCGCGGCCTTCTGGATGGTTCGTTGACCGAGAACGTTGCCCGTTACCGCGAAGCGATTGACCAAGGTCTGCTAAAGATCATGGCCAAAATGGGTATCTCGGTGATCTCATCCTATCGCGGTGGTCTGAACTTCGAGGCGGTCGGCCTCAGCCGTGCAATGGTTGCTGAATATTTCCCGGGCATGACCTCGCGTATCTCTGGCATTGGGACCAATGGTATTCAGGTCAAGGCAGAGGAAATCCACGCCAAAGGCTGGAACACTGCTGAAGGTATTCTGCCAATCGGTGGGTTCTACAAAGCGCGCAAGTCCGGCGAGACCCATGCGTGGGAAGCAACTTCCATGCACATGATGCAAATGGCCTGTAACAAGGCATCATTTGAGCTGTGGAAGCAGTATTCGGCGAAGATGCAGGCGAACCCTCCGATCCACCTGCGGGATCTTCTGAACATCAAGCCGCTGGGTGAGCCGATTGCGATTGAAGAAGTTGAATCGATCACTTCGATCCGCAAACGCTTTGTCACTCCGGGTATGTCGTTGGGGGCTTTGTCGCCCGAGGCGCACAAGACCCTGAACGTGGCGATGAACCGGATTGGTGCCAAGTCCGACTCGGGCGAGGGGGGCGAAGATCCGGCACATTTCCATCCTGAGCCAAACGGAGACAACCCGTCGGCCAAGATCAAACAGGTTGCATCGGGTCGCTTTGGTGTGACTGCGGAGTATCTGAACCAGTGTGAAGAGCTGGAGATCAAGGTTGCTCAGGGTGCAAAACCCGGTGAGGGCGGCCAATTGCCCGGAATGAAGGTGACCGACCTGATTGCTCGTCTGCGCCATTCTACCAAGGGTGTGACGCTGATCTCACCACCTCCGCACCATGATATCTACTCGATCGAGGATCTGGCTCAGCTGATCTATGACCTGAAACAGATCAACCCGCGCTGTAAGGTAACCGTGAAACTGGTAGCATCTTCGGGTGTTGGCACAATTGCTGCGGGCGTGGCCAAGGCCAAGGCGGACGTCATCCTGATCTCGGGTCACAACGGCGGCACCGGGGCATCTCCGGCGACCTCTATCAAATACGCGGGTCTGCCTTGGGAAATGGGTCTGACCGAGGCGCATCAGGTTCTGGCGATGAATAACCTGCGCGACCGTGTCACTCTGCGGACAGACGGGGGCCTGCGCACTGGGCGTGACATTGTCATGGCTGCGATGATGGGCGCCGAGGAATACGGCATTGGAACCGCAGCGCTGATCGCTATGGGCTGCATCATGGTTCGTCAGTGTCAGTCGAACACGTGCCCGGTTGGCGTCTGTACACAGGATGAAGCACTGCGTGGCAAGTTTACCGGTAACGCCGACAAAGTGGTGAACCTCATCACCTTCTATGCCCAGGAAGTGCGGGAAATCCTTGCTTCCATCGGCGCGCGCTCCTTGGACGACGTGATTGGTCGTGCGGATCTGCTGGCGCAGGTCTCGCGTGGCTCAGCGCATCTGGATGATTTGGACCTCAATCCAATGCTGATCACCGTCGATGGAGCGCACAATATTGTGTACAACCGCGACAAGGAACGGAACGCGGTTCCGGATACTTTGGATGCTGAAATCGTCCGGGATGCCGCGCGCTTCCTCAAAGAAGGCGAGAAAATGCAGCTTTCCTATGCGGTTCAGAACACGCACCGGACCGTTGGCACCCGAACCTCCAGCCATATTGTTCAGAATTTTGGTATGCGAAACACACTGCAGCCGGATCATCTGACAGTCAAACTGCAAGGATCTGCCGGTCAGTCCCTTGGTGCCTTTGCTGCGCCAGGTCTGAAATTGGAAGTGTCCGGTGATGCAAACGACTATGTTGGCAAGGGCCTTTCGGGCGGCATTATCACTGTGCGCCCGCCACAAGTTAGCCCTTTGACGGCAAGTAAGAATACAATTGTCGGAAACACTGTGCTGTATGGTGCGACAGACGGGTATCTTTTTGCTGCGGGCCGTGCGGGTGAACGTTTTGCCGTACGGAACTCTGGCGCAAAGGTCGTGGTCGAAGGCTGCGGATCCAACGGTTGTGAATATATGACCGGCGGTGTTGCAGTGATCCTTGGGTCAATTGGTGCCAACTTTGGTGCAGGTATGACCGGAGGTATGGCTTACCTCTATGATCCGGATGCGCAGGCGGAAGCGCTGATGAACATGGAATCACTGGTCGTTACCCAAGTTACGGTGGCGCATTGGGAAGCAGAGCTGAAAGATTTGCTCGAACAGCATTTGAAGGAAACTGGAAGCCGAAAAGCAGCAGAAATTTTGCAAAACTGGGACAATGAAAAATTTAACTTCCTCCAGGTTTGCCCCAAAGAGATGCTGAACAAACTGCCGCATCCTCTGTCGCTTGAGGATGAGGTGATCCCGGCCGAGTAATAGAATTTGACGAATCCCCAACTGGACCCGCAGGCGGAACACCTGCGGGTTATTTTTTATGTGGAAACACCTCTTGGTGCTGGTCGGTTGACTGATTTATAGAGAGGCATGGCAGTTCGGGCACAAAGTAAGAAATCATCTTCGAAACGGAAATCCGGGAATTCAAAGTTCCGGCCGATCTCTTGGCTGCGACGTTGGATTTTCCGCGTTTTGCTTGGCGGTTTTGTGACGGCATTGCTGCTTGTGCTTCTGTTTTCAGTGGTCAACCCACCTATAACCCACACGATCTGGTCCGAAAAACGCAGATTGGGAGATGTTGATCGTGAATGGGTACCGATTGAACATATAAGCCCTGTTTTGGTGCGTTCAGTCGTGGCGGCTGAGGACGCAAATTATTGCCTGCATTGGGGGTTCGACCTTGTTGCAATCCAGTCCGCTTTGCAGGACGGGGGACGTCGCGGCGGGTCCAGCCTCTCGCAACAAGTGGTGAAAAACGTATTTCTGTGGCAGGAGCGCAGCTGGTTTCGAAAGGCCTTGGAGACTTTGTTGACGCCAATGGTCGAAGCGATCTGGTCCAAACGCAGAATTCTGGAAGTGTATCTGAATGTTGCTGAAACGGATGAGGGCGTTTTTGGTGTCGAAGCAGGCGCGCGGAGGTATTTTGGCAAAGGTCCGGATGAGCTGTCAGCACGGGAGGCTGCCTTATTGGCCGCCGTGCTTCCCAATCCCAAAAGGCGTTCAGCAGCCCGCCCGACGCAGGGACTAAGAAAACGCGCGGACCGGATCGCCGACGGTGCAGCCACGATCCGCGCGGATGGACGATCTGCGTGTTTCGAGGATTGAATCTTTTGCGCGTATTGGGCATCTGTGTGAAAGTTCTCACACCGCATTTTCAGGAGTTTGCTTAGGTGGCTCGCCTTTATCACGTTCCGCTTTCCCCGTTCTGCCGCAAGGTCCGTTTGTCGCTGGCTGAAAAGAAAATCGAAGTTGAGCTGATAGAAGAGCGCTACTGGGAGCAGGATCCTGATTTTCTGCGCCGCAATCCCGCCGGCAAAGTTCCTGTGCTGCGTCTGGATGGAAAAATCCTAACTGAAAGTGCGGCAATCTGTGAATATATCGAGGAAACGCGGCCAGAACCTTCGCTGATGCCTGCAGATGCAGATACGCGTTCAGAAGTTCGTCGGCTTGTTGGTTGGTTTGATGACAAGTTTCACAACGAAGTAACGTCGAAGCTGCTTTATGAACGGGTGAACAAGAAAGTCACTGGCGAGGGCTATCCCGACAGTAAAAATGTCAAGGCAGGCGCCAAAGCGATAAAATATCACTTGGACTACATGACGTGGTTGCTGGATCATCGCCGGTGGTTGGCCGGGGACAAGATGACCTTGGCAGATTTCGCTGCGGCCGCACATCTGTCATCGCTCGACTATATCTCAGATGTGGATTGGAACCGATCTGCGGTGGTGAAGGATTGGTATGCCAAGATCAAGTCCCGTCCAGCTTTCC
The DNA here is from genome assembly GCF_056159265.1 of Epibacterium sp. ABZ3_068. Taxonomy (NCBI): domain Bacteria; kingdom Pseudomonadati; phylum Pseudomonadota; class Alphaproteobacteria; order Rhodobacterales; family Roseobacteraceae; genus Epibacterium; species Epibacterium sp. ABZ3_068. The sequence goes on along the minus strand of NZ_JBSWUV010000001.1, from coordinate 1,193,823 downwards.
GTTCCATTCTTGCGGACCAAATCCCGGGTTTCCGACCTCCGGCTCATTACGCGGATCTTGATTTCTGATAGGGTTCTAATCAGCGCTGGGTGCCATGTGGTCCTGCAATGATGTAAATCCGAGAGTGCTTTTAGAAAAAGATGAACGATTTGGCAGATCTGAAGGCCCGATTGGCGGCGCAGGCTGAGGCCGAGGGGTTTGTCTCCTGTCGGATTTGTCGCCCTTGGGATGTCCCCGAAGTGGCGGACAGGCTTGAACAGTTTCTGGCAGAGGGTTTTCACGGTCAGATGGGGTGGATGGCTGAACGCCAGCATTGGCGGGGCGACCCGGCGCAGCTTTGGCCAGAGGCGCGTTCGGTGATCATGTTGGCAGAAAGCTATACACCAGAAGAGAACCCGATGGACGCGGTGGCCCGGACGGACTGCGGCGCAGTCTCTGTCTATGCGCGTAACAAGGACTATCATGATCTTGTCAAAAAACGCCTCAAACGCTTGGCACGCTGGTTGATCGCTGAAACCGCTGACGACACACAGGTGAAGGTCTTTGTCGATACTGCTCCGGTTCCTGAAAAACCGCTGGCGCAGGCGGCAGGTCTTGGGTGGCAGGGGAAACACACGAATCTTGTCAGTCGGAATTTTGGCAATTGGGTCTTTTTAGGCTCTGTTTTTACGACGCTGGAGCTGCCGGTTGATGCGCGTGAGCGGGACCATTGTGGATCGTGTCAGTCTTGCCTGATGGCCTGTCCTACGGACGCATTTCCTGCGCCCTATCAGTTGGATGCGCGACGATGCATATCCTATCTGACGATTGAGCATAAAGGCCCTGTAGATGTGGACCTGCGTCCGCTCTTGGGCAATCGGATCTATGGCTGTGACGATTGTCTTGCAGCTTGCCCGTGGAATAAGTTTGCAGTTGAGGCAAGTGATATTCGTTACGCTGCACGTGATGACCTGCGAGCGCCGCCGTTGGCAGAATTGGCACAGCTGGATGACGCGGCCTTTCGCAGTCTCTTTTCCGGATCACCAATAAAACGGATCGGGCGCGACCGCTTTGTTCGTAACGTGCTTTATGCCATTGGAAATAGCGGCAGCCCGGATTTGCGATCTGTGGCCCAAAACCTGTGTAATGACCCGGACCCGACTGTAGCCGAGGCCGCGCAGTGGGCTGTTTCGCAACTTGGATAAGATTTCTTTGCATTGCAGGTTACGCATATTCTGCCATTTGGTTCGTAAGAACATTTTGACCAGGGGATAAAGGGCATGGCTCTTGCATTGGGCGTCGATACCGGCGGCACTTTCACAGACGCGGTTTTGATCCGGGATGAAAAGGACATCATCGCATCTGCAAAAGCCCTGACAACCCGGCAGGATTTGGCAATTGGTATTGGCAATGCCGTTACAGAAGTTCTTCGGCTTTCAGGCGTAAACCCATCTGATATTGCCTTGGCTTCTTTATCGACAACGCTTGCCACAAATGCGCTGGTCGAAGGTCAGGGGGGGCGGGTTGCACTTATTTACATAGGATTTAATGACACTGACCTAGAGCGGCACGGTCTGAACGAAGCCTTGGCCGGCGATCCGGTCATGGTGTTGCAGGGTGGTCATACCCATAGTGGATCCGAAGCACAGCCATTGGATTTGGACGCCCTTCAAACCTTTGTAGAAGAACACCGGGAAACGGTAACTGGGTTTGCTGTCGTAGGTGTTTTTTCAACCCGTAACCCGTCTCATGAACAGCAGGCCGCACAAAAAATACAAGATCTGACAGGCCTGCCCGTCAGCTGTTCTTATCAGCTGTCTGCGAAGCTCAACGGGCCCAAACGGGCGGTAACGGCCGTATTGAATGCACGCCTTATCGGGATGATTGATGCATTGATTGGCCGCGCCCAAGAAACACTGTCCAGCATCGGTATCTCGGTGCCGATGATGGTTGTGCGTGGTGACGGTGCGTTGATGAGCTGCGAAGAGGCACGCAAGCGACCCATCGAAACCATCCTGAGCGGCCCTGCTGCTTCAATCGTTGGTGCGCGTTGGTTGACGGGCGTTGAGACCGCTTTGGTCAGTGACATAGGTGGAACCACAACAGACGTGGCGTTAATCAGGGATGGAAAGCCACAGCTTGATCCAAATGGCGCCCGTGTTGGTGCGCATCGCACGATGGTTGAGGCCGTCGCGATGCGCACCACAGGGTTGGGAGGTGATAGCCAAGTTCACGTGGTCTCAAATGGACTAAAAGGCGGCGTGACGCTTGGCCCGCGTCGTGTTCTTCCGGTTTCCCTGATTGCCTTTGACGCGCCCGATATCGTCCACTCGGCTTTAGATGCGGCATTAAACGCGCCAGTTGTGTCCGAGCAGGCGGGCCAGTTTCTTCGTAGGCTTCAGTCAACGCATCCAGCCGGGTTGGCCGACCGAGATAGAATGTTGCTGGACCGTATTTCGGACCGGGTATGGCCGCTGTCAGATTTGTTGCGCACGCGTATGGATCACGCGGCACTGAAACGGCTGTGGGATCGTGGCCTGGTGCAAGTCGCAAGTGTGACCCCAACAGATGCATGCCATGTTCTTGGTCTGCACAATGCCTGGGATGCTGATGCGTCAGAAAAAGCGCTGCTGTTGTTGTCCCGACGCCGGGTCGGATCAGGAGAAACCGTGGCACGAAATGCCGCTGAAGTGGCTAAGATGATTTTGGACCAGATGACAGATCAGACCGTTTCTGCGCTGTTAGAGACTATTTTTTTAGAAGAGCCTGAGTTTGACGGCGCGACGGATGAGCTTGTTCGGCACCCGTTGATGATGCGTGCTCTGGCGGGGCATAAGGGGCTCATTTCCTTGGATGCTGCGCTGAACGTGGATGTCATTGGGCTTGGTGCGTCTGCTTCAACCTACTACCCCGCTGTGGGCAAACGGTTGAATGGGGCGGTCCTCTTGCCGGAACATGGGGATGTTGCCAACGCAATTGGGGCAGTCGTCGGGAGAATCTCTGAGCGGGTTCAGGGGAGTATCACAGCGCCCGCCGAAGGTGTTTTTCGAGTCCACTCAGATGAGGGGCCGAAAGACCATGCTTCACTCCAGTCGGCACAAGATGCTCTTGAAGATGCTCTGAAGAATATCGTCCTCAAGCGAGCCGAACTGGCTGGGGCAGGTGACATCGGTCTGTCGATCTCGCGGGATATTCGCACTGTACGGGTCGAATCACGTGACGTGTTTGTGGAAGCGCAAATTACGGTTGAAGCGTCAGGGCGGCCACGTATTACAGAATAACAGGCGAAGGGCCGCCTTGGGCTTATTCTGTTGAAAAACTCTTCTTGTTTGGTGCTGGATTGACTGGTTCAATTCTTGCGACGTTGCAGGAGATTGACCGCGATGATGGGGCCGAGGCAGGAAGCGCAGGGAGCGTTGTTCTACGAGTTCTCGATTGAGGACCATGTTCCTCAGGATCACATTCTCCGTGGCATAGACCGGTTCGTCGAACTTTCAGGCATCCGGGGACACCTTGCCCCCTTCTATAGCTCAACGGGCAGACCGTCAGTTGATCCGGAACTGATGATCCGGATGCTGCTGGTGGGCTACGTGATGGGCATTCGATCTGAGCGTCGGCTCTGTGACGAGGTGCATCTCAACCTCGCGTACCGCTGGTTTTGCCGCCTCGATCTCACTGATCCGGTGCCGGACCATTCGACCTTCTCGAAGAACCGGCACGGCCGTTTCCGAGACAGTGACCTTTTGCGGCATTTGTTCGAGACGGTTGTTACGCGCTGTATCGAGGAAGGGTTGGCCAGTGGGCAGCGTTTCGCAGCTGACGCCAGCCTGATCCAGGCTGATGCCAATCGGCAGAACTCCTCACCGCAGCGGGATTGGGCACCTGAGAAGATCGTCCCTGAAGATGCACCCCGCGCCGTCAGGGAATACCTAGAGACGTTGGATGAAGCCGCCTTTGGTGCTGCAAGCCCGGTGAAGCCGAAGTTCACCTCACATTCCGATCCAGCCTCGCAATGGACAGGGGCACGGGGTGGACCCGCCTATTTTGCCTATTCCGCCAACTATCTGATCGACACCGACAACGGTGTGATCCTGGATGTTGAAGCAACTCGGTCTATCCGACAGGCTGAGGTCGGTGCTACCCGAACCATGGTTAGTCGGGTGCACCAGCGCCATGATCTCAAGCCGGAACGGTTGATCGCAGACACGGCTTATGGTTCGGGACCCATGCTTGGCTGGCTTGTCGATCATGGCATTGCTCCGCATATCCCGGTTATCGATAAATCCGGTCGCAACGACGGGACCTTCGAGCGAGCCGACTTCACCTATGACACTGAGAATGACGCGTACATCTGTCCAGGTGGCAAGGAACTCAAACAATACCGCCGGGCCTTCACAAAGCCGAGGGAACCGAAACCGGACAAGGACGGCATCCTTCGTTATCGTGCCCGCAGATCCGACTGCGACGCCTGCAACCTGAAAAGCCGATGCTGCCCGAAAGAGCCGCGGCGCAAGGTAACACGGTCGGTCCACGAACCATCCCGAGACGTGGCGCGCGCCATCGCCCAAACCACCCAATACGCGATCTCTTGCAAGCTCAGGAAGAAGGTCGAGATGCTGTTTGCCCACCTCAAACGCATCCTCGGTCTCGGACGCCTCCGATTACGTGGTCCATGCGGCGCACGCGACGAATTCCACCTCGCCGCCACCGCCCAGAACCTCAGAAAACTCGCAAAGCTCATCACGGCTCCCCAAACAACACCCGCCATATGATCAAGGTCTCGGCTGTGCAGATATCGAGATCAAAACCGAGCATTCAAATCGGCGAGTTTTTCAACTGAATAGGCCTTAGACATGCATTATTCCGCTCGTTTGGGCAGAACCCAATTGGGCCGCGGGAAATGGCAGGTATACCCATTGGGAGTTCGCTGCAAATAATCCTGGTGTTCTGGCTCTGCTTCCCAAAAGTCACCTACTGGCTCGACCTCGGTTACCACAACTCCAGGCCAGATCCCTGAAGCGTTTACGTCAGAGATCGTGTCTTCGGCTATCGCCTTTTGATGCGCGTCCACAAAGTAGATGGCGGAACGATAGCTCATACCAACGTCGTTGCCTTGACGGTCGGCCGTGGTTGGGTCATGAATTTGAAAGAAAAATTCCAGCAGGCTTCTGTAACTGATCTGAGTTGGATCGAACAGAATTTCAATCCCTTCTGCATGAGTCCCGTGATTGCGATAGGTTGCGTTTGGGACGTCGCCTCCGGTGTAGCCCACGCGGGTTGAAATCACACCAGGTAAGGCACGGATCAGTTCCTGCATCCCCCAAAAGCAACCGCCTGCCAAAACAGCACGTTCGGAATTGCTCATGCTTGTTCCTCCACTTGGTCAATATAGTCGCCATACCCCGCAGAGACCATGTCGTCCCGGTGAATGAAACGTAAGGAGGCGGAGTTGATACAGTAACGCAGTCCACCTTGGTCTCGAGGGCCATCGGGAAACACATGTCCCAAGTGGCTGTCCCCATGAGTTGAACGAACTTCTGTTCGCACCATACCATGCGTGCGGTCTTCCAGCTCCTGGATATGCGCCGGTTCTATTGGCTTGGTAAAACTCGGCCAGCCACAACCAGATTCGTATTTGTCAGAAGATGCAAACAGCGGTTCTCCGGATACAATATCGACGTATATACCCGGTTCTTTGTTGTTCAGCAGCTTGCCTGTGCCCGGCCGTTCCGTGCCGGATTTTTGCGTGACATAAAATTCTTCTTCGGACAATCGCGCAACGGCGTCGGGGGTCTTGGAGTATTGTGTCATGGCGCCTCTCTAAACCGAACTACCGTTCATAAAATGGGGCGTGGCGAGAGAATTTCAAAGGGGTAAACTGAAGGCGCTTCGCCGACACAAAGCCGCCTCGCGCTGTTGTGACCTGCTCGCTCCAAGACCGAAACGAAAAAGGGCCGCTGCAAGAGCGACCCTTGGGAAATTCGAAACCGGCTTGGTGATCAAGCCTCGCCATTCACGCTGTCTTTCAGCGCTTTAGCGATGGTCATTTTCACGACCTTGTCCGCTTCTTTCACAAACTTCTCACCGGTGGCCGGGTTGCGTACTTCACGCTCCGGACGCTCGCGGCAGTAGATCTTACCAACGCCTGGAAGTGTCACGGCACCACCGCCGGAAACTTCGCGGGTAATCAGGCTGCAAACGGCTTCCAACGCAGAGCCTGCTGTTTTTTTGTCGCTGCCCATTTCGTCGGCCAGCGCGGCAACCAGCTGAGTTTTGGTCATCGGTTTGGACATTTTTTTTCTCTCCTTACGACTGCCCGATGTGTAGGGCCTCATCGCCGAATACTACCGGTATGTAGTGGCTGAACACAACGGATAGACGCTGAAAACACATGCGTTTCGGCGATTTTTCGTCGAAATCCAGTGCTTTTTCGGTGCTAAAGAAACGCGGTTTCGTCGAAAGAGCGCAGTTTTCGGCTGTGAAGCCGCTCCAAAGGCATCCCACGCAGTGTTTCCATGGCTTTTATGCCAATCTTCAAATGCCGCGAAACCTGTGTGCGGTAAAAGTCCGATGCCATGCCGGGCAGCTTCAGTTCACCGTGTAGAGGCTTGTCAGATACACATAAAAGCGTGCCATATGGAACCCGGAACCGGTACCCATTTGCCGCAATTGTTGCACTTTCCATGTCGAGCGCAACGGCGCGAGATTGGCTGAGCCGCTGTACTGGCCCGGATTGATCGCGCAACTCCCAGTTGCGGTTGTCGATCGTTGCAACAGTACCTGTCCGCATGATCCGCTTCAGGTCATACCCGTCTAATTCTGTGATTTCCGCAACGGCTTGCTCCAATGCAACCTGGATCTCTGCAAGGGCTGGAATTGGTGTCCATATCGGCAGGTCGTCGTCCAGAACATGGTCTTCGCGTAGGTAAGCATGTGCCAGCACAAAATCACCCAAGGCCTGCGTATTGCGCAGCCCGGCACAGTGGCCAACCATGAGCCAGGCGTGCGGGCGCAAAACTGCAATATGGTCGGTTGCCGTTTTCGCGTTTGAAGGTCCTACACCGATGTTCACCAATGTGATCCCGTTACCGTCCTCACGCTTGAGGTGGTAGGTCGGCATCTGCGGCATCTTTCCGGTCTGTGGGATTGCTGCTGATGGGTCAGAGATCACGTGGTTGCCGGTGCTCACAAAGCTTGTGTAGCCTGAGTTCGGGTCTGCCAACATGTCACGTGCATAGGCTTCAAACTCGGAAACATAAAACTGGTAGTTGGTGAAGAGCACATGATTTTGGAAATGCTCGGCATCCGTTGCTGTGTAATGCGAGAGCCGCGCAAGAGAGTAGTCAACACGTTGCGCTGAAAAGAGGGCAAGGGGGCCGACACCGTCAACCGGTTGGTGCGTGCCATTTACGATATCGTCATTGGTTGTGGCCAAGTCCGGCACATCGAAAATATCTCTGAGGACAAAACCCGCTGCGCCTTCCTGCGGAACCGTGATGTCGTTTCGATTTGCGACAGCAAAATGCACCGGGATCGGGGTGTTTGAAAAACCGATTTGGACCGGCTGACCATGGTTGCGAACCAATAAAGTGATTTGTTGGGCCAAGTAGCTTCGGAACAAGTCCGGCCGGGTAATTGTGCTGGCATAAACGCCGGGCGCAGAAACATGGCCATAGCTGAGCCGACTGTCGACCTGTGTATAGGAGGGGTTGGTAAAGCGAATTTCCGGATAAAATGCGCGAAAATGCGTGTCATCCTTTGGCCCGTTTTCCATAACATCGGCGAAAGCGGTACACAAAAAATCTGTTGCCAGTTGATAAAGTTCAACCAGTCGGGTCACCGCTGCATCTGCGTTTGTGAAGTTTTCTGGTGCCGGAGCCTTTGGTAATTCGATTTTCATGCAGTGCCTTCAATAACGGGAATTTTCTTGAATTGGGTCACGTCCACAAGACCAAGATCCGAAATGCGCAGTTCCGGGATCACAACCAGTGCCAGAAGCGAGTGCTGCATATAAGCGTTGTTCAAGGTGCAACCGCAAGCTTGCATGGCTTCTACCATTTTTTGGGCTTTGGCAGCGACTTCTGTTGCAGGGCTATTGGACATTAATCCTGCAATGGGCAGTTCAACCAGTGCCAGTTCTTCGCTGTCTTTATAAATGGTGATGCCACCGCCGACTTCAGCCAAGCGATTTGCAGCCAGCGCCATCTGAACCCGATCTGTTCCAACAACAATCATATGGTGGCTGTCGTGCGCTACTGTAGAGGCCATTGCCATCGGTCCGTGGTAACCAAAGCCCGAGACAAAGGCATTTGTCACGCCCCCGGTGCCACGGTGCCGCTCGACCAAGGCGATCTGGCAAATGTCGTTTTCTCCTTCGACCAAGCCATCCCGGACCGGCAACTCGGCCTTGAGCGCCTTTGTCGGAGCTTGGTTTTCGACGACACCAATAATATTGGCTGTTACAGCATTGGCTCCGTCTGGCGCAGCGATTTCGAAATCCCGTGCGGTGAGTTCATGGCCAAGGTGGATTGTGCCTTTGGCGTGGTCAGGCCAGTCCAAATGCGGGCAATCCACTAGAATAGAGCCTGCTTCGGCAACAATTGTTCCGCGTGCAATGACCGTTTCTATTGGCAATTCTGTCAGGTCTGATGTCAGGATCACATCCGCTCGGCGTCCAGGTGTGATTGAGCCAATTTCACGCTCTAATCCAAAATGGGTGGCTGTGTTGATGGTGGCCATCTGTATTGCAACCAACGGTTCACAGCCGCAAGCGATGGCGTGGCGCACAACGCGATTCATGTGGCCGTCATTGACCAAAGTTCCGGAATGGCAATCATCGGTGCAAAGGATAAAGGAGCGGCTATCCAACCCTTTCTCGGTCACTGCAGTGATCTGGCTTTCGACATCATACCAAGCCGAGCCCAATCGCATCATCGATCGCATGCCTTGTCGTGAGCGGGCGATTGCATCGGCTTCACAGGTTCCTTCGTGATCGTCTGCTGGCCCACCTGCGACATAGGCGGCAAAGTTGGGGCCTAAGTCGGGTGAAGCATAATGCCCGCCCACCGTTTTGTTGGCGCGTTGAGCTGCGGCGATCTCGGCAAGCATTTTAGGGTCGCCGTTTGCGACGCCTGGGAAGTTCATCATTTCACCCAATCCAATGATGCCGGGCCAGGACATGGCTTCTTCGACATCCTCAGGCGTGATTTCAAACCCCGTGGTTTCCAAACCCGGAGCTGACGGCGCGCAGCTGGGCATCTGGGTGTATATGTTTACCGGCTGCAAGAGTGCTTCGTCATGCATCAGGCGCACGCCTTCTAACCCCATGACATTGGCAATTTCATGCGGGTCGGTGAACATGGTTGTGGTGCCATGAGGGATAACAGCGCGGGCAAATTCAGCAGGAGTAAGCATGCCGCTTTCAATGTGCATATGTGCGTCACACAGGCCTGGAATCATAAAACGGCCCTGCGCTTCGATCACCTCTGTTTCTGGCCCCGTACAATAGCTCGCATCCGGTCCGACATAAGCGACACGACCGCATTTTATGGCGATGTCGTGGTCCGGCAGGATTTCACGGGTGTGGACATTCACCCATTGTCCGCGGCGGATTACGGTATCAGCTGGTGCGCGGCCTGCAGCCACTTCTACCAACTGTGCGGCGACGTCGGGCCAACTCGGGAAAGGGTTCTCTGACATGGTTTATTTTCTTCCGGTTGCGCCATTAAATTCAAGCGTAACTTGTCCTGTTTCATGAAAAGGTCATGCAAAAATAGGAAGAAAGTCACATGGATATCGTTATTCACCACAACCCCGCCTGCGGTACATCGCGTAACGTGCTGCAACTGATCAAAGACGCTGGTTATACCCCAACTGTCATCGAGTATATGGATACCGGTTGGACGCGACCGCAGCTGCAGGCGTTGTTTGCGGCTGCTGGCCTTACCCCCAGGCAGGCGCTGCGAACGAGTAAATCACCAGCTGAGGAGCTCGGGCTTTTGGATCCGGCTGTTTCTGATACGGTTCTGCTGGATCATATGCTGGAGCACCCTGTGCTGGTGAACCGTCCAATTGTGGCTTGTAAGAACGGTGTCAAACTGTGTCGCCCCTCTGGTTCGGTTCTGGATCTGCTTGACAACTGGCCGCAAGGTCCATGGGCCAAAGAGGACGGTTCCGAGCTTATTGATACTGAAGGCAACCGTCTGAGCGAGTGATCGCCGCCATAGTGTTAAGGTCACGCGCCCTCTGGGATTGGAAGGCTTTAACATTGCAGATTTGTTTGCGTCATCTCGGTGCATATTCCGGTTTTCCAATGACGCGAGGGTCCAATGTCAGAAACGCAGAAACCCGTTGTAACAATCTCTTATTGTATTGGCTGTAACTGGCTGCTGCGCGCGTCGTGGATGGGACAGGAGTTGCTGTCCACGTTTCAGGAACAGCTGGGCGGGGTCACTTTGGTTCCAAGTGAGATTGGCGGTACTTATGAGATCCGTATCGGTGAACAGGTCCTATGGGAACGAAAGCGCGACGGCGGCTTTCCTGACGTCAAAGAGCTGAAAACGCGGGTTAGAGATCAAATCGCGCCTGAGCAGGATTTGGGACATTTGGATCGTGCAGCATCCCAATCTGACGTGTGATCAAATCCATGGTTGTCACGCACTGCACTCAAGCGCATCTATGAGGCATGGAAAAAACTCTTCTTTGTCTTGGATTTGGTTATTCAGCTCAAGCCCTGGCGCGAGAACTCGCCCCGCAAGGGTGGCGTGTTGTGGGGACCAGCCGCGATGGTCATCTGGTCGACGGCGCAAGAACTGTGAAATGGCCTGGCCAACCCCTGCAGCTTGATGGGGTCACCCATGTTTTGTCTTCTATAGCGCCGAATAAAGAGGGTGACCCTGTTCTGTCAGCGCTTGTGGCGCAGCTTGGCGATCGTGCTTTGGAATGGGTGGGATATTTATCGACAACAGCTGTTTACGGGGATCACGGCGGCGCTTGGGTTGACGAAGAAACCCCTGTTTCCCCAAGCACGGCCCGGGGGCAATGGCGCGTCGCGGCCGAGCGCGAATGGCTGAACAGCGGACTGCCAGTGCATGTCTTTCGTTTGGCTGGGATCTATGGTCCGGGGCGCGGGCCATTTTCCAAAGTACGTTCGGGGCAGGCACGGCGGATAGTGAAACCTGGACAGGTCTTTTCGCGAATACATGTAAATGACATTGCACAGGTACTGGCTGCGTCTATGTCTCGGCCCAATCCGGGTGCCGTTTACAATGTGTGTGATGACTTGCCCGCCCCGCCCGAAGAGGTGATTGGTTTTGCGGCCGAAATCCTTGGGCTGCCCATGCCGCCTGCTGTGCCCTTTGATGCGGCAGATATGACCCCTATGGCCCGCAGCTTCTATGCGGAGAATAAACGGGTCCGCAATGATAAGATCAAATCTGAGCTTGGCGTCTCATTGCGCTATCCTGATTTCAGATCCGGGTTGAGGGCCTTGGCGCGGGACGTGGACTAGAAAAGTCAAATCACGATATGGTAACCTATGTGATACTATTTTACAGGTTACATAGCAACCTTTCCAGCTTAGGTTTGTTTTGCCGGTTACAAGATCGCGCTCGGGAGGAGCCGTGATCGGCATCAAATGTGAATCAATGGTCAGGTGGAAAAATGCCTCTTATTCAAGTCAAAGTGTTCAAAGACGAATTGAGCGACGGTCAGTCCGAAGAGCTGATCGCAAAAATTACCGATGTTGTTACCGAGGTAACAAGCGAAAAACTACGTGATGTAACTTGGGTGATTATTGACGAAGTCAAAGACGGCCAATGGGGCGTCGGAGGTAAGGCACTGGGCCTTCCAGACGTCAAAGCCCTGATTGCAAGCTAATCGGGTTGTCCCCTGCCTCGGCAGGGGATTTTACTATCCGTGCCGGACGGCCAGCTCAGCAACACCAAGTGTTTCAAGCACTTTGGCTTCGATCTGATCCGCGTTCATTGCTGCAACATCATACATGTCTTTTGGGCTGGCCTGATCAATAAAGATGTCCGGCAAAACCATTGACCGGTATTTGAAGCCTGCGTCGAATACGCCCTCATCCATCAGCAGCTGCGCCACATGGGAGCCAAAGCCGCCAACGGCGCCTTCTTCGATGGCTATCATGGCCTCGTGATTGGCGGCGAGTTCCAAGATCAGTTCGCGGTCCAAAGGTTTGGCAAAGCGTGCATCCGCAATTGTCGGGGTTATCCCCTTTGCGTTCAGGGTCTCTGCCGCTTTCTGGACTTCTGAAAGCCGGGTGCCAAAAGACAAGAGTGCAACGCGCGCGCCGTTCTGGACGATCCGCCCTTTCCCGATCTCAAGAACCTGCGGATCCTCCGGAAGCTCAACGCCGACACCTTCGCCGCGGGGATAACGGAAGGCAATTGGCCCTTCGTCATATTCGGCGGCAGTTTTTACCATATGGGCCAGCTCGGCTTCATCCGCTGCGGCCATAACCACCATACCGGGTAAGTTCGCCATAAAGGCAATGTCAAAAGACCCTGCGTGGGTGGCTCCATCGGCACCAACCAATCCAGCGCGGTCAATCGCAAACCGAACAGGCAGACGCTGAATGGCCACATCATGGACCACCTGATCATAGCCTCGTTGCAGGAACGTGGAATACATCGCGCAAAACGGTTTCATGCCACCGGCGGCCAGGGCGGCCGAGAACGTAACCCCATGTTGTTCTGCAATGCCCACGTCAAATGTGCGCGAGGGATAACGTTCGGCCATCAGATTAAGCCCTGTTCCATCGGGCATCGCAGCGGTCACTGCACAGATCTTGTCATCCTTGGCGGCGAGCTTCACCAGCGTGTCGCCAAAAACGGATGTATAGGACGGTGCGTTTGTCGGTGCTTTCTTTTGCTTGCCGGTTACTACGTCAAACTTGGCGGTGGCGTGCCCTTTGTCGCGAGCCGCTTCCGCCGGGGCGTAGCCTTTGCCCTTTTTTGTAAGCACGTGGATCAACACCGGACCGGTTGCGCGGGCTTTGACTGTTCTTAGAACAGGCAGCAACTGCTCCATATCGTGGCCATCAATCGGGCCAAGGTAGGAAAAGCCCAAGGCCTCGAACATTGTGCCGCCAACAGCCATGCCTTTCAGCATCTCTTTGGCGCGCTTTGCCCCTTCGCGGAAAGGTTCCGGCAGCAAGGATACCGCCCCCTTGGCCACTGCCTTGAGATCGTGGAACGGCTCTTCCGCGTAAATACGCGAGAGGTAGGACGACAATGCACCTACCGGTGGGGCAATCGACATTTCATTGTCGTTCAAGATTACAAACAGGCGCTTGCCAAGGTGTCCTGCGTTGTTCATGGCCTCGAATGCCATGCCTGCTGACATTGATCCGTCGCCAATTACCGCAATTGCATCGCCATTGCCTTCTGGCACGACACCGCCCAGATCGCGTGCAACCGCAAACCCAAGGGCTGCGGAAATCGAAGTTGAACTATGCGCTGCTCCAAACGGATCATAGGGGCTTTCACTGCGTTTGGTGAACCCGGACAAGCCGCCCTTTGTCCTGAGCGTGCGAATACGATCCCGACGTTCGGTCAGAATCTTGTGGGGATAACACTGATGGGACACATCCCAGATCAGCTTGTCTTTTGGTGTGTCAAAGACAGAGTGAATGGCCACGGTGAGTTCGACAACGCCAAGGCCTGCGCCCAAATGGCCGCCTGTTTCTGAAACGGCGGAGATCGTCTCGGATCGCAGTTCTTGCGCAACTTGGGTAAGTTGCGCATCGCTTAGGTCTTTCAGGTCCGCGGGGCGGTTGATCTGATCCAAGAGGGGGGTGTTGGGCCGGTCCGACATGGTTGGCAGTCTTCCTCAGGTACGAGAATTAGCTATCGCGCGAGATAACGAAGCGAGCGGCCTGCTTCAAGGTTTCTGCTTCCGCTCCATAAGGATGTAGTGCTTTGCAAGCATCATCCACCAGCTGCGAGGCGCGCAGTTTTGCCGCATCCAATCCGAGAAGTGAAACAAAAGTGGCTTTGCCCGCGTCTTCATCCTTGCGAAGGGCTTTACCGACCTTGCCGGCGTCTCCTTCGACATCCAGAATGTCGTCAGCAATCTGAAAGGCCAGGCCAAGGGCGCGCGCATAGTGCAAAAGCGGGTCCGGTGAATGCCCGGCGAGGGTGGCTCCCGCGGTTGCTGACCATTCGATCAGGCAGCCGGTCTTGCGTTGTTGCAGCAGTGAGATCTGGTCAAGGTCAAGCGGCTCTTTTGCGCTTTCCGCAGCAATGTCGAGCATCTGTCCAGAGACCATCCCGTCCTTGCCGGCCGCCTGTGTCAGACTGTGCAGCATAGACAGCGCATGGGGCCCCACGACAGGCTCGGTCAACAGTTCAAAGGCGAAGGTCTGCAAGCTGTCACCTGCCAAGACTGCCATTGCTTCGTCCCACTTTCTGTGGACAGTGGGCTGGCCCCGACGCAGGTCATCGTCGTCCATACAGGGCAGGTCATCATGCACAAGCGAATAAGCGTGTACGCATTCAATAGCGAGGGCCGCGTTCAAAGCCGCTTCGGTCGGCACATCGTGCAGGCGCGCGCTTTCCAGAACTAAAAAACCACGCAACATCTTGCCGCCAATGATCGCATAGCGCATGGCAGTATGAAGAGGATCAGGCCCCTCAAGTCGCGTTTCTGCGTATTCGGTGATCTGCGCCTGTGCAGACCGCAATGCAGCTTCGAAATCGGCTCGGGAGGTCATTGGATCAGCCTGCGTCCAAAGGCTGCGTACCTGTTGGTGTCCCATCCGCATCAAGCGTGATCGCAGCCACTTTTTCCTCTGCGCGCTTCAGTTCATCTTCGCAGCGTTTTTTCAGTGCTGCACCACGTTCATACAGCGCAATTGAGGCATCCAGGGCTACGTCCCCGCGTTCAAGTTGGTCCACCACAGTCTCCAGCTCGCGCATTGCCAGCTCAAAGCTCAACTCTTCGACGGGGGTCTGTGTCATGATCCTGCCTTTATCAATTCGTCAACATGGGCCGCGGTGGCGGCTGCCAGCGCGTTCAGATCATATCCGCCTTCCAAAGTCGAGACGATACGACCACCGCAAACTTCCTGCGCGATTTTGCAGAGTTCACGGGTGAGCCATGCGAAATCAGAGGTAGACCAATTTAGGTTGGCAAGCGGATCATCCTGATGGGCGTCAAATCCGGCCGAAACGATCAGCAGTTCAGGTTTGAATGCGCGTAGGCGGGGAAAGGCTATGGTCTGATAGGCCTGCCGCATGGCGTCGCCACCACTGCCCGGTGGCAGCGGCAGATTGATAATTTGCCCATAGGCGCCATCCTCATCTGCCTTGCCGCTGTCTGGCCAAAGGGGCAACTGCTGCGATGATACAAAAAGCGCGCGTTTCTCTTCCCACAGGATGTCTTGCGTGCCATTGCCGTGATGGACATCAAAATCGAAAACTGCAACACGGTTTAACCCATGGTGATCAAGCGCGTGTTTAGCGGCAAGTGCGGCATTTCCAAAAAGGCAAAAGCCCATGGCTGTGTCTGTCTCAGCGTGGTGTCCGGGCGGGCGAACGGCAGCAAAGGCGTTTTGAACATCGCCTGATAGGACGAGGTCAACGCCGCGAACCACGGCACCGGCTGCACGAAAGGCAGCGTCCAGGGAGCCTGGCGAAAGAAACGTGTCACTGTCAATCTGTGCGAAACCGTTGTTCGGTCGCCTGTCGCGGAGGTCTTCTACATAAGACTTGGGATGAATGCGCAGCAAGTCATCCTCGGCAGCCATTGGCGCGGTTGCCCGTTTGAGGTCCTTTCCTTCGAGGCCGTGGAGAACATGTTCCAGACGTGCCACGCGTTCCGGATGACCTTCTGGCGTGACATGGGACAAGCAGTCCGCATGGGTGATAAGTGCAGTGGTCAATGTCCTCTCCAGCGCGATGTTCCATACGTATGGTAAAAGCCTGCGTGTTGGCGCGGCAAGGGGCAAAGCAGGGTGTTTTCGAGCAGGTCAGAAGATTTCGAAGGCAGCGATCAATCCGGGGCCAGCATATAGCCAGCGCCACGTACTGTTTGCAGGTATTGCGGCTGTTTCGGGTTGGGCTCGATCTTGCGGCGCAAACGGGTGATCTGAACGTCCACCGCGCGCTCTTGGGCCTGGCCGCGATCACGCCCCAGATCTTCTACCAGTTTGGCGCGTGATACTGGCTCGTTCGGCTGAGCTGAGAAGATCTTCATCAGCTGGCTTTCCGTACTGGTCAGGCGAACCAGTTCCTGTCCTTGCCACATTTCGCCGCGTTCGATGTCATATCGGATACCGCCCAGATTTAGAACTTTGGGCGCGGTATCCTCGGGCTTGGCCTCGGGCATCCGGCGCAGGATTGCATTGATGCGCAGCAATAGTTCTTTTGGTTCGAATGGCTTAGCCAAATAATCATCCGCCCCGGCCTCCAAACCAGCAATGCGGTTCTCTGTCTCGCCTTGTGCGGTAAGCAGCAAAATCGGGGTGGTGTAGGTTTCTCGGAGCGACCTTGTCAGCGAAATACCGTCTTCGCCGGGCATCATCACATCCAGCACAATTAGGTCAAACTCCAACCCAGAAAGAACGCGGCGGGCGTGCTGTGCATCCCGTGCAGCTGTCACCAAAAAACCGGAACGCATCAGAAATTTCTTGAGCAGCTCACGAATCCGCTCATCATCATCAACAATTAAAAGGTGAGCATCGCAATTCATAAACTGGTTTCCCGAAGTTTGGTATATGCACGGCGCATATCTGCATCCATCATCGCTTCTAGCACCTTTCTGAACCCTTGTACCGCCTCAGGTCCTGCTTCCTTGTAGGCGGCCCGCATTCGTGCCCGCTGCGCATTGGACAATTCAGCTTCAAGTGTTTTACCGGCTTCTGTCAAATAGAGATGACGTTCGCGTTTATCAGCAGTTCCCACGCGGCTTTCGACAAGCCCGTCTTCGATCAAAGCCCGCAAAACCCGGTTCAACGATTGCTTGGTGACTCCAAGGATAGATAACAGGTTGTTCACTGTGGTGCCCGGCGCACGATTGATAAAGTGAATCGCACGATGGTGTGCGCGGCCATAAGCCAATTTTGCTAGGATGCGGTCCGGATCTGCAGTGAATCCTCGGTAGGCAAAAAACATCGCCTCGATGCCTTGCCGCAATTGTTCATCTGTCAAGAACAGCAGGCTTTCACCGCTGGTGAGTTGACCGCTCCGCCCGTCTGACATGGTATGCCTCGTACATCTTTTGTTTGGCTTAGCTTATGTCAGCCATGTTGACATTCCAAGGGTGAAGATGTATCGAATCTCAAATTTGGCGCAACTATATGTCGCGCAGCCTTGTTTCTGGCGCAATAAATGAAATTCACTAAGACCCTCGGGAGGGTGCGGGATGACAGCATATGATGACCGTGATGGTCTGATCTGGATGGACGGCGAGCTGATCAATTGGCGGGATGCAAAGGTGCATATTCTGACCCATGCGATGCATTACGCTTCCTCTGTTTTTGAAGGTGAGCGCGCTTACAACGGTAAGATCTTCAAAAGCCGTGAGCATTCCGAGCGTTTGATTGCTTCGGCCGAAGCGCTGGATATTCCGCTGGGCTATACTGTTGATGAGATTGAAAAAGCCAAAGAAGAGACGCTGAAAGCCTCTGGCCTTCAGGATGCTTATGTACGGGCCTTGGTCTGGCGTGGATCTGGCGAAGATATGGGTGTGGCTTCCGCTCGAAACCCTGTTCACCTGGCAATCGCAATCTGGGGCTGGGGGGCTTATTATGGCGACGCCAAGATGCAGGGCGCCAAACTTGACATAGCAGAGTACAAACGCCCGAGCCCGGACACGATCCCAGTTCATGCCAAAGCCGCTGGCCTTTACATGATCTGCACCATCTCCAAGCACAAGGCTGAAGCCAAGGGCTGCTCTGATGCGCTGTTCATGGACTACCGTGGCTATGTCGCCGAAGCGACAGGCGCGAATATCTTCTTTGTCAAAGACGGCGAGGTACACACGCCGCTGGCAGATTGCTTTCTGAATGGGATCACCCGCCAGACTGTGATCCAGATGCTCAAGGACAAGGGCATCACCGTGCACGAGCGCCATATCAAGCCGGAGGAAATGGAAGGCTTTGAACAGTGCTGGCTGACCGGAACGGCAGCAGAAGTCACCCCTGTTGGTGAAATTGGGCCCTATTCCTTTGAAGTGGGTGCTCTGACACGGGAAATTGCCGAAGACTATGAGGCGCTGGTGCGCGCCTGAAGGACAGATCTTTTAGAGTATCAGGGGCGTGTGGAGTGATCCGCGCGCCTTTTTTTGTTTTCGCCCTGTGGCGCAACTGGAGCTGTCGTCACAAAAGTTTTTCAAAATCTTCTCCGCGCTGCGGGTCTTAGCTTCGCAAATTTGTTCAACCCTGTGGTCAGCCGATTCTCTATTTACATTTGGAGTTTAGCCTGATGACCCGTTCACGAATTTTCCACACAACCCGCCGCAGTTTTTTGACCGGAAGTGCAGCTTTTGTAGCAACTCTCGCAGCTCCTTCCATTTCTCGGGCAGCCTCGCGCCCTGTGTTCACGCACGGTGTCCAGTCAGGAGATGTGGACACCGGATCGGGCATGATCTGGACACGTTCCGACCGCCCTGCGCGCATCATGATGGAGGTGTCGACAACAGAGAGCTTCGCAAATGCGCGCAAACTGGCACCAATAACAGCGCTTCCAGAAGGCGACTTTGCGGTTAAACGCCTGGTCGATGGCCTACCGTCGGACCAAGACATCTTCTATCGTTTTGTAGCAGCCGATTTGAACGACCTGCGCGCGACGTCAGAGCCGATTGTGGGCCGTTTCCGCACGGCGCCCTCTGCCCGGCGCGATGTGCGTTTTGCCTGGTCTGGCGATACCGCTGGCCAAGGGTGGGGTATCGATGATGAAGGTATGCGCACCTATGCAACTATGGCCCAGCATCAGCCGGATTTCTTCATTCACTCAGGCGACACCATCTATGCTGACGGTCCGATGAAAGATGAGGTCGAAAAGAATGGCGAACTGATCTGGAAGAACACCACTCTGATTGATGAAAAGCGCAAGGTTGCGGAAACTCTGGCAGAGTTCAGAGGGCAGTGGAAATACAATATGATGGATGAACACGTGCAGGCAATGAATGCCGTGTGTCCCACATTCTTCCAATGGGATGACCATGAAGTTGTGAACAACTGGTCGGGTTCCAAAGATCTGATTTCGGACGATCGATACACTGAAAAGTCCGTTCACGTTCTGCAGGCGCGCGCTGCCCGTGCGTTTCATGAGATGACGCCTCTGCGGATCACGCCTGCTGAACCAGGTCGTGTCTATCGCAAAATTTCTTATGGGCCGATGCTGGATGTCTTCTTTCTGGATCTGCGCTCATATCGCGGAGCAAATGGTCCGTCGATGGAAGACAACATCAGCGAAAAGTCCCGTATTCTTGGTGCTGAGCAGCTTGCGTGGCTGAAACGTGAACTGGCGCAGTCAACTGCAACGTGGAAAGTCATCGCATCCGACATGCCAATCGGTTTGATCGTCTGGGACAATTGGAAAGAAAAATCCGGCGCCGAGGCGATTTCGAACGGCGACGATGGCCCTGCCAAAGGGCGCGAGTTGGAAATCGCAGATCTTCTGCGCTTCATCAAGGCTGGCGGCATTCAGAACACGGTCTGGTTCACGGCTGACGTACATTACACTGCCGCGCATTACTACAATCCAGACAAGGCGCAGTTTCAGGAATTTGAACCCTTCTGGGAGTTTGTTTCCGGGCCTCTGCATGCAGGTACTTTTGGGCCAAATGCACTGGACAAGACCTTTGGCCCGGAAGTTAAATTCGTGAAAGCGCCAAGCGAAGGGCAGGGCGTGAACTTGCCGCCAAGCGAAGGGCTTCAGTTCTTTGGTCTTGTTGATATTGATGGCGCAACGGAACAGATGACAGTTCGTTTGATGGATCGGGCCAATATGGAATTGTGGTCGGTTACTTTGGACCCGGCTTCTCCGGCGATCTGAAATGTGGAAATTGTGTCGGCTCGCCTAATAGCGGGCCACTCTTTACCCGCCCTTGGGGTCCATCAATCGCTTGGCCTTGCCGCGCTCAAGGCCAAGCTTGTGCTCGCGCCAAACAACAACGGCGTTTCCGGTTACAACCAAGGTTGCGCCTGCGAGCATGACCAGCGTCGGAAGTTCTGAAAACCAGACATAGCCAAGGATGACTGCAAAGATCATCGAGACATAATCATAGGGCGCAAGCAAAGATGCAGGTGCAAAGCGATAGGACGATGTGACTAAAATCTGGGCTACACCACCGATCAACCCAGCACCAATGAGAAGCGTCAGGTCATGACCCGTTGGCATAACCCAGCCGAACGGCAAAGTCAGTAGCCCCAAAAAGGATGCGGTAATCGAAAAGTAGAACACGATGGCTGACGTCTGTTCGGTCTGGACCAGACGCCTTATGTGGATTTGCACCAAGCCACGCATAATTGTTGCTGTCAGGACGCAAATTGCACCAATCGTGGCCGCTCCGGTCAGGCCATCACCACTTCCTAGTCTTGGCCATAACATTATCATGACGCCGATCAGGCCTATTGCGACTGCCGTGATCCTTATAGCGCGGATCTTCTCCCCCAGAAAAAATGCAGCAAAAATCAGGGTGAAAATTGGCGTGGCAAACCCAATTGCCGTGACTTCTGGCAATGGCAACAAGCTGAGGCCGAGAAAGGTCAAACCCATGGCAGAGGTACCGATGACGCCGCGCCAGACATGCCCCATCGGGCGCACAGCTTTCAATCCGTTACGCAATTCGCCTTTGTAGATCAACCAGGCAACGATAACAGGAATGGCGCAAAACGATCGGAAAAATACCGCCTGGCCGGTTGGTACGTTTTCGGTCGCAGCCTTGATCATCGCAGACAGTATCGTGAAGAGGGCAATGGCCGAAACCTTCAGCAGAATACCAATAGCAGGCCGATGCGATGTTAAGGGTTTGTTCATGGCGCGACAGTGCGACGCAGCCGACAAAAACTCAATGGGGTTGTTACAATAATGCCCAGAAGAAACCGGGCGTTATTGGTTTGTTTTTGGCATTAACTGCCGATGTGACCTTGGTTCTCACCAATCTGCCCGCGATGTAGCAACAAGTGGTCAAGGATGACGCAAGCCATCATTGCTTCGGCTACGGGAACCGCGCGAATGCCAACGCATGGATCGTGCCGCCCTTTTGTGATGACTTCGACTGCTGAGCCATCTTTGCGGATCGACTGACGGGGGGTGAGGATTGAGGATGTCGGTTTCACCGCAAAGCGTACAACAACATCCTGCCCCGTTGATATGCCGCCCAAAATGCCACCAGCGTGGTTGGAGGAGTAAACCGGCACCCCATCGTTGCCGAGAAAGATTTCATCCGCGTTCTCGGACCCTTTGAGGCGGGCGGCGTTCATGCCTTCTCCGATCTCGACCGCTTTCACCGCGTTGATGGACATCATCGCAGCCGCCAGATCTGTGTCCAGCTTGCCGTAAACAGGGGCGCCGATACCCGCAGGCACGCCTTTGGCGACAACTTCGATGACTGCACCAACCGAGTCATGTGCTTTGCGCAGACCTTGCAGGTAATCCTCCCAGTCCTGTACGGATTCGGCATCAGGGATCCAGAAATCGTTATGATCAATCGCTTCCCAATCAAACCGGCTGCGGTCGATTTCCATTTCGCCCATCTGGGTCATGTAGCCTTTGATCGTGAGGCCTGGGGCCAGAGCCTTAATTGCTTCACGTGCAACACCGCCGGCGGCCACGCGCGCCGCGGTCTCCCGCGCCGAGGACCGTCCACCGCCACGATAGTCACGGTTCCCGTATTTCTGGAAGTAGGTGATATCCGCATGGCCTGGACGAAACGTTTGTGAGATCTCACCATAGTCGCGCGACCGTTGATCGGTGTTTTCGATCATCAGCTGGATCGGCGTTCCGGTTGATTTGCCTTCAAACACGCCGGACAGGATCTTTACCGCATCCGGCTCGTTGCGCTGGGTGGTGTTTTTGTTCTGACCTGGGCGTCTCTTGTCCAGCCAGACTTGCAGCATCTCAGGCTCAATTGGCACATTGGGAGGACATCCGTCGACTGTTGCACCCAATGCAGGTCCGTGGCTTTCGCCCCATGTGGTGACGCGGAAGAGGTGGCCAAAGCTGTTCATTGACATGGGGTGCGGTCTCCTTTGCGGGACGTGCTTACCCTTGGTAGGGCCGCTCCTCAAGAGGGAAGGGGCGCATGGATGCGCCCCGGATCCGTCTTATTCCGCTGCCAGTGCAGGTGATTCTGCAATTTTTGCGCGGGTTTCAGTGATCATCAGCGCAGCGCGGGCGGCTTCCTGACCCTTCAGGACAAAATGTTCGCGATAGATCGCGTTGTGATGGTCGGTTTCCTGATATTGGTGCGGTGTCAGAGAAACTGACAGAACCGGAACGCCGGTATCCTGACCAGCGCGCATCAGGCCGTCAACCACGGCTTGCGCGACAAAGTCATGGCGATAGATGCCACCATCAACCACGAATGCCGCGCAGGCGATGGCATCATATTTGCCGGTCTTCGCCAGATCCTGCGACACCAGCGGCATCTCAAAAGCGCCGGGCACGTCAAAGACATCTACTTGTTCTGCTGGAATAATTTCCAAAAACCCTTTGAGGGCTTGATCCACGATATCGGAATGCCAATTGGCTTTTACAAAGGCATAGCGGGTGTGTGTCATCGTCATCTCCTTTGGTTTGACACGTCACCCAAGGCGATAACGAACGACAAGGCGCACCAGAAGCGCAACCCAACCGCACGTTCTCTTTCATCCGGACTATGACCGTCGGCTCTGGTATCTCACCAGATCTGCTGACGCTTGGCATATGCCAAGCCGCTCGCGGGCTCGCGAGCTTTGCTCGCATACCGCCGGTGGGGAATTTCGCCCCGCCCTGAGAACGAGGCGACACTGCCAAGCGCAAGATGAGATTGCAAGAGGGAAGCTCTTATCGGCAACTTTTATCACTGAAATGGGAAGTTAAGAAACAGACTGTGGTTGTCGTTCATCAAAGCCGTAGTCTGTGGATGTCGAATCAGGAGAAGACATATGCGTCTGTTTTATGCGTCAGCCTCGCCCTTTGTGCGCAAAGTCATGATTGTTTTGCAGGAAACCGGACAGTTTGAAGATGTGGAAACGGAAAAAGTGGTTACCACACCTTTGGTCCCGGCGGAGCAACTGAAAGCCGCGAATCCCATGTCCAAAATTCCGGCTCTGGAACGCTCGGACGGGGCAACTCTTTACGATAGTCGCGTTATTTGTGAGTTTCTCAATGAACGTGCCAAAGCAAACCTTTATGCACGCTCTTGGGAAAGCAAGGTTCTGGAAGCGACCGGAGATGGAATCGCTGATGCTGGTGTTTTGATGTCCTACGAGAAACGGCTTCGCCCGGATGGCCAGGTTTGGGATGGCTGGCTTGATGCGCAATTGTCCAAAATTCATGGAGCCTGCGCCGCCTTGAACACACGATGGATGAGTCACCTTCATGGTCCGCTGGACATCGGTCAAATCGCCGTTGCCTGTGCGCTGGACTATGTCGATTTTCGCCACGCCGATGCAAATTGGCGTAACGGAAATGATCAGTTGGCCGCTTGGTTTGCGCAATTTTCGCAACGTGACAGCATGATTTCCACTAAACCTTCGTGACACTGAGAAAAAAACCGATTTTGGCCTTGAAGTGGCATTAAATACTCATCAAATAAGGGCCAAAATCTATGTGACGCTGTGAAAGAAAGGCCACACTCGGCCGACCTGCGCGGCTTTGACCGCTAGACGAACGGACTTCTCCCCGCTAGATACCCGCTGAGGCACTGCCTTTAGTGGTAGTGTATGCGCATGTTTGCCCTAAACGGGCGCTGGAATTGGAGAAGCCTCGTGTCCCACGCAGAAGATACCGAAGGAACCCGGAGAGATTTCCTCTATTATGCCACCGCAGGTGCCGGGGCCGTGACGGCCGGTGCTGCAATCTGGCCCCTGGTAAATCAAATGAATCCTTCGGCCGACGTTCAGGCCCTGTCCTCGATTATCGTGGATATCAGCGGCGTTGACGTCGGAACACAGATGTCCGTTATGTTCCTTGGAAAGCCGGTGTTTATTCGCCGCCGTACCCAAGAAGAAATTGACGAGGCACGCGCCGTAGATCTGGCAGATTTGCCGGATGGTGTTGCGCGTAATGCCAACAAGGGCGAAGTCGACGCGTCGGATCAGAACCGTACCATGGATGAAGCCGGCGAATGGCTGGTGATGATGGGTGTGTGTACCCACCTTGGTTGCGTGCCTCTGGGAGATGCAGGCGATTTCCACGGGTGGTTCTGCCCCTGCCACGGTTCGCACTACGACACCGCCGGCCGGATCCGCAAAGGTCCCGCGCCCGAGAACCTTCCGGTGCCTGTCGCCGAGTTCATCGATGAAAACACCCTCAAGCTCGGTTAAAGGAGGTCGCTAGATGTCTGGTATCCCGCACGACCATTACGAGCCGAAGTCCGGCGCAGAAAAGTGGCTGCACAGCCGCCTGCCGGTAGTTGGCCTGATTTATGACACCATCATGATCCCAACCCCCAAGAACCTGAACTGGTGGTGGATTTGGGGCATTGTTCTGGCGTTCTGCCTCGCGCTGCAAATTGCCACCGGCATCGTTCTGGTGATGCACTACACCCCACACGTGGACATGGCCTTTGCCAGCGTCGAACATATTATGCGCAACGTGAACGGCGGCTATATGCTTCGTTATCTGCACGCAAACGGCGCTTCTTTGTTCTTTGTTGCGGTCTACATCCACATTTTCCGGGGTCTTTTTTACGGGTCTTACAAAGCGCCGCGTGAAATCACGTGGATTGTGGGTATGCTGATCTACCTGTTGATGATGGGCACTGCGTTTATGGGTTATGTGCTGCCTTGGGGGCAAATGTCCTTCTGGGGTGCAACGGTAATTACCGGCCTGTTTGGCGCTATCCCGTTTATTGGCGAGCCGATCCAGACCCTGCTGTTGGGTGGTCCTGCGGTGGATAACGCCACGCTGAACCGCTTCTTCTCGCTTCACTACCTGCTGCCGTTTGTCATTGCTGCACTGGTCATCGTCCACATCTGGGCGTTCCACACCACCGGCAACAACAACCCGACGGGTGTTGATGTTCGCAAGGGCTCCAAGGAAGAAGCGGAAAAAGACACGCTGCCGTTCTGGCCGTACTTTGTGATCAAGGATTTCCTGGGTCTCGCCATTGTTCTGGTCGTTTTCTGGGCGATCGTTGGCTTCATGCCGAACTATCTGGGCCACCCGGATAACTACATCGAAGCGAACCCGCTGGTCACACCGGCGCATATCGTTCCGGAATGGTACTTCCTGCCGTTCTACGCGATCCTGCGTGCCTTTACCGGCGAAGTTTGGGTGGTTCAGATCGCCTCCTTCGTCACTGGTGGCATTGTTGACGCGAAGTTCTTCGGCGTTCTGGCAATGTTTGGTGCAATCATCGCGATGGCGCTGGCCCCGTGGCTGGATACGTCCATGGTGCGCTCGGGCAAGTATCGCCCGCAGTTCAAATGGTGGTTCCTGCTCTTGGTCATCGACTTCTTTGCCCTGATGTGGCTGGGGGCGATGCCCGCCGAGGAGCCTTATGCATCGCTGTCGCTGATCGCATCGGCCTATTGGTTTGGCTATTTCTTCGTGATCCTGCCGCTTCTGGGTGTGATCGAGAAGCCAGATGCAATGCCCGCAACCATCGAAGAGGATTTCGACGCCCACTATGGCAAGAAGTCCGAAGCTACTCCTGCTGAGTAAGAAGAAGGACAGCTACCCATGTTCAAGAAATTTGCAACCGGTGCTGCCTTTGCTTTGGCACTCATCCCTGCTGCATCCTTTGCAGCAGGCGGTGGAGATCAGCACGTCGAAGACTTCTCCTTCTCGTTTGAAGGCCCGTTCGGGTCCTACGATCAGAACCAGCTGCAGCGCGGACTCCAGATCTTTACCGAGGTCTGTTCTGCGTGCCATGGTCTGAAACAGGTTCCGATCCGAACTTTGAGTGACGAAGGTGGGCCGAACCTGCCGGAAGATCAGGTGCGCGCTTATGCGGCTGATAACTTCTCGATCTACGATCCTGTTTTGGACGAAGATCGCCCGGCCAAGCCGACAGATCATTTTCCGATCAATGATTCACTTGGCGCACCCGACCTCAGCCTGATGGCGAAGGCCCGCGCGGGTTTTCACGGCCCCTATGGCTTGGGTCTGAACCAGCTGTTCAAAGGTATGGGCGGTGCAGAGTACATTGCCTCTCTGATGACCGGCTATACCGGTGAGACCAAGGAAGAAGCAGGTACAACCTTCTATGAGAACACCGCCTTCCCGGGGGGGTGGATCTCTATGGCGCCGCCGCTCTCGGATGAGCAGGTAGAATTTATCGATGGGCATTCCAACGATCTGCATCATCTGGCTGAAGACGTCTCTGCTTTCCTGATGTGGACGGCAGAACCCAAGATGATGGCACGCAAGCAGGCCGGATTTGTCGGAGTTCTGTTTCTGACAATCCTGTCTGTGCTGCTCTACCTGACCAACAAACGTCTGTGGGCACCGCACAAAGGCAAAAAGACCACGTGATGGCTCCTCTTCTTTAGGAGTTGTGAAAAAAAGCCCCCGCGAACATTGCTCGCGGGGGTTTTCTGTTTTGGCGAGCCCGCCTTATTCAGAAAGGCGGGCAGATGCTGCTTGCTCTAAACGATGATCAGGTCGTCAGCCAGACCCGCTGTGCTGTCCAAATTGCCCAAGATCAGCTCATCGTCGCCAAAATCTAGGATCAGCTGCCCGTCCCGGATGATTCCGAACGTATCGACAACTTCTTGCGCGGTCAGTTCCCCTTCCCAGAGATCATCATCCAGGACAATCTTGTCAGTACCCAGCTCAAAATCTGTGATGGTGTCGTGGCCATATCCGTCAGAGAAGATGAACTCGTCCGAGCCTCTGCCGCCCGTCAGGCTATCATTGCCGCGCCCTCCATCGAGTGTGTCGCGCGCGCCGCCGCCGTCGAGCGTATCGTTGCCTACGCCACCGCCGAGGTTATCACGCCCGCGCTGGCCCTTTAAGATATCGTCGCCGGCTCCACCGCGCAGATTATCATTGCCAGAGTTCCCGAACAGTTGGTCGTCGCCGCTACCGCCGCGTAGCCTGTCGCGCCCACTTCCACCCCGAACGATGTCATCCCCTGTGCCAGCAAAGGCAACATCATTGCCCCCACCGAGATTAAAGGTGTCGTTGCCGGAAAAGTCTAAAGCGCCTCCCCTGCGGATAACGTCCGCCTGATCACTGCCGTTGACTGTGAAATCTTCGCCCGACAGCGCTTCAATCACTTTTTCGGGTGTCAGAACGGCAACTCCGGGGTTTCCTAAGGCGAGTGTTATAAGATTTTCGTAAAGGCTTGAGATGTCGATATCCAGGTCACTGAAATGCAGCGCTTCCCCCGTAAAGGATGTTCCGTCGCTTGTTTGTATCTCTGTTAAGGATATATCGCTGATGGTTCCGACAACAGGTGATACGATCCCTTCTGCAAAGCCAGTACCGGTCAGAACTGTGGGGTCAAGGGAGCCCTGGGTTGTAATGGTGCCTTCGTTAGAGACAACCAGCTTTCCTGTCAGGTCGTCAACGATCCGAGAGAAAAGTCTGTTAAAGTTGCCACTTAGGTCAATCGTCGGCATGAAAAATCTCCGATATGGAAGGTAAAAGAATACCCTGCAGAGAACGCTCTGATTGAAAAATGGGCAAATAAACTAAATGTGATTCCAGGGGCGGTGTTGTTAATATTTCATAAAATTGCGTGTTTTCTTAGGTTTAGTCAAAAAAAGATGAGCGCGGGCGTGATGTTTTTAAGATATCCAGCAATCGCGTTGCATTAACGTTTGGCGCGGCAGTTCCATCCAATTTTACGTCATATTTTATGTGTTGGTGAATTGAACGCTGGTCTTTTTCTGCGCTGCCAATTTCGCGGTCACCGCGAAGGCGTTCACGCCCGCGAAGTTCAGTGATGTCTGTGAACAAACCTGCAAACAAAACGCCATGGTTGTAAAATAGTTCTTGCAGCTCCGCGTGCCATCCTTCGGTGTCCATGATGTGTTCCAGGATCACATCGTTTCCTGAATCGGCAAAGGCCGCGACGGCCTTATGGAAACCAGAAAAGAACTGTGAACGCTGTGCGTGCCAATCTGCGTAAAGTGACGGATCCCAAGCACCGCTGTCGCGCAGGTGGTCGATCGAGAGATGTAGGAATGGGCGTTCCGCCTTTGCGCGCAAAGCGGATGCCAACGTCGATTTGCCGCTGCTTGAAGCTCCATGGAGGAAGATGATCTGAGCCACCGGAGCCCTTACCTTGTGTTACACGATCAATTGCTTGCCATCGGTGCCAGAAATCTTTGCCTGAACCAACGCGCCTTCAGTTTGGGCCGTTGTAAAACGCACTTCGGTGAACTGCTCGGTGCGCCCCATATGTGGGTTTTCCATCAAAACAGAGTGGGTGCACCCAATCTGGTTCTGCAAATGCCGCCGGACCTGCTCCTCTCCGATCTCGCGCAGGCGTGCAGCGCGGGTCTTGATTGCCGTTCCATCCACCTGGTTGGGGATCTTGGCCGCTGGCGTTCCCTCGCGTTTGGAATAAGGGAAAACATGCAACCAGGTCAGGTCGCAGTCTGTAACCAGTTTCAGCGAGTTTTCGAAATGAGCTTCTGTTTCGGTGGGGAAGCCTGCGATGATATCGGCACCAAAAGTCATTTCTGGCCGAAGCTTGCGCGCCTCTTCGCAGAAACGGATGGCATCGTCACGCAGATGTCGACGTGCCATACGTTTTAGAATCAGATCATCGCCATGTTGAAGGGACAAATGCAGATGTGGCATCAGCCGGTGTTCTGTAGCAATGGCCTGCATCAGGTTCTCATCCACTTCGATCGAGTCGATGGACGAAATCCGCAACCGGGGCAGGTCGGGGACCAGTTTCAGGATACGCATCACCAGATCGCCAAGTTTCGGCTGAGCAGGCAGATCCGCCCCCCAAGAGGTCAGGTCGACGCCCGTCAGGACAACTTCGTTGTAGCCCTTATCCACGAGCCGCTTGATCTGGTCGACCACTACCCCGGCCGGCACAGATCGAGAGTTGCCGCGACCATAAGGGATAATGCAAAAGGTACAGCGATGATCGCAGCCGTTCTGGACCTGTACATAGGCACGTGAGCGCGTTCCAAACCCATCAATCAGATGCCCGGCCGTTTCGGTCACGGACATGATGTCGTCGACTTGAACCTTCTCGGTCTCACCGATGAAATCCGCAGACATGCCTTGCCAGGTTTCGGGCTGCATCTTTTCGGTATTGCCAATGACCTTGTCGACCTCATCCATTTGGGCAAAGGTCTCTGGCTCGGTTTGAGCGGCACATCCGGTAACAATGATGCGCGCATCCGGGTTTTCACGACGCAGTTTGCGGATCTCTTGTCTCGCCTTTCGTACGGCTTCCGCTGTTACGGCGCAGGTATTCACCACTACGGCATTTTCCAGCCCAGCCGCCTGGCTGAGCTCTTTCATGGCTTCGGTCTCATATGCGTTGAGACGACAGCCCAAAGTGGTGAACTTGGGAGCGCTCATCAGAGGCTATCCAAAAATTGTTGTGAGAAATGTCCGTCACATACATGCATTGTTTGCCCTGTCATCCAGACACCATCCTTGCGCCAGTCAATCCACAAGGTGCCACCATCCAAGTCAATTTGAACATTACGCCCCGTTAGCCCTCGGCGCGCTGCGGCAACGGCGGTGGCGCAGGATGATGAACCTGATGACAGGGTGATTCCCACGCCGCGTTCCCAAACCCGCATACGGATATGATCGGGGCCCACCACATGTGCGACCTGAACGTTGGTGCGCTCCGGGTATAGCGGATGATGTTCATAGCGGGGTCCAAACTCTTCCAGCGGAATGCGTTCGGCATCCTCCACAAAAAATGTGCAATGGGGGTTGCCCATGCCGGTTGCCGTCGGCCCGCCCTCGATCGGCAGCTCCAACGTATCCATCTCTTCTGCCAGCGGGACGTTGTTCCAGTTCAGCTGTGGTGGGCCCATGTTAACGGACGTCAACCCATCCCCGGCCTCAACCGCGAAAAGGTCACCACGCTCAGTTGTCAGGTGCAGGCGGTCTTTGTTCAGTTCAGTCATCAAGTAGCGCGCAACGCAGCGCGTGGCATTTCCACAGGCGCCAGAGGTCGAACCATCTGAATTATAGAATGTGAGATGCGCATCCCCTTCACCCTTCTCAATCACTGTCAGTTGGTCAAAACCGATTCCAAACCGGCGGTGGCCGATCCCCCGGGCCATTGCGGGGGTGATCGTGAAATCCTGAACGCGCGCGTCAACAACAACAAAGTCATTGCCGAGCCCGTGCATTTTCATAAAGGGCAAATGAGTATGTGAAACGCGTGTCATGAGCGGCATATAGCGGTGCAATCTAAATGAATCCAGTCTTTGACAATAAAGTTTGAAAAAAGGGGTTGACCCCTTTCCGCATTATCCGTAGATACGCCGCCTATCGGGACAGCGCGACTGACCAAGTCAACCTGCCTCAGCGCAAATTAAGTGCTTGAACTCGAAAGAGAAAACACTTACACGAAGCGCTCAGCAGAGATGCAAAAGAAGAGTGGGCCGTTAGCTCAGTTGGTAGAGCAACTGACTTTTAATCAGTGGGTCGCAGGTTCGAATCCTGCACGGCTCACCACTTTCTTCCATTAGATATTTCCTCTCAAAGGTTTATCGCCACCTTTGGCGAACCCTTCGGGGAGGTTCGCCACATCCTTATTGCCATTCGGTCGTGCAATCAGCTTTTCCATGGCGGAGTCTGCCAATCCCTCTCTGCCTGCTGCCTCGGTATAGAGCTGGACGAGAGCCAGCGTCTTGTGCCCAGTCACAGACGCGATTTCATGGGTAGTTGCGCGCGCTTCAGCCAGGCGGCGGGCACAAGCCTTACGCAGTCCATGGGAGCTGCAAGCAGGCAAACCAGCCTCATCACACCAGCGGCGCATTGCATTGCCCAGACCAGCCGCCGCCCGCGCCTTCCCAGAAGCTGTAGCTAGGAACGGTCGATCATCAGGCAATGTTGCCAGTAGTTCGGCCAAATCAGCATGGACGGGTATGCTGACTTTGATTCCACCGGAACGTGCCGTCTTCTGACGCTTGTACTCTATTCGGCCATCCTTCAGGTTCCAGGGGCCAAGCTGCACCGCGTCAACGCGCGCTGCTCCAGTATACAGCATCAAGGCAACAGCCCGATGGGCCAGCGTACCCGGCTTATGCACCTCGAAAAAACGGGCAATCTCACTCTCTTCCCAAGAGTGAAAACCGGTTCCCGCATTGCGATATGGTTTCGTTGCTCGGGCCGGATTATCCCCCCGCCAGTCCAAACCAATTGCGTGGTCGAGAAGTTGGATCAGCCGCTTTCGCAGATTGTTGGCTGCTGCGGGCGTTTCTGCCTTTTCCGCTAGCATGGCCTGCACATGACGGCGCTCCAATTGGGCAATAGGCTTGCGGCCATGCTTCTCGCGGAATTTTTCTATAACCCCCCGGTATACTCGTTTGGTACTGTCTGAGAGATCAAGAAACTCCGGCGAACGATACCAGGACGCGACAAGGGCGTTTACGCTGCCGGGTACTGTGCGCTCCGCGCCGATCAACCCGCGTGTGCGGTGCCCGTTCAGCGCGGCCTCGTAACGCCGGACAAATTCGTCTGACCCATATTCGCGCCCAAGCTCGGCAGAAAAGCCGCCTTTGCGGAACCGCCACCGGCGGTTGCCATGTCGGTCCATGTACGGTGTTGCACCTGGGAATTGCTTGCGGTTTTTCACGACTGGTCCCATGGGTTGTCACTGTTTTGGTCGTTTTGACCGATCGAATAGACGACAATGGTGCCATCGGGCTTTGTCTCGGTCTTGGCGATAGGAATACCCGCGTCCCTGTGTGCCTTTAGGCAGCGCGTCAACTCAGCCTGGGTAATGATTGCTTTCCTATTCGCCATCGTCGCTACCCTCCCGCTTGCCCAGCACCGTCATATTGAGGGGCGAGAGGTATTCCTCGCCGCCGTTGATTTCTGTGAGGTTTTCCCATGCGCGGATGTCGTTCGGGCTGAGCCAGCCCCATTCGCGTCCAATTCGGTAAGCCTCGTAGCGCGCCTTCATGTCTCCGCGCAGAAGGCCAGCCAAATCATGCTCCACGAAGTACCGCTTACGCCCTTCCATGGTCAGCAAAGCCGCATTCATGGCTTGCTCGACGCGGCGCGCCATTGGCGCAAGGCAGCGCACCACCAAAGCGCGGCTTTCACCATCCACATTCGAATAGGTGGCGTTGTCAGTGATGCCGACAACAGTCGGGGGCACGCTGAACGTGCGGGCCACGTCCATGTTGGACAGCTTTCGGCTGTCCAGAAACTCGGCGTCCTTCGCAGAAATGCTGAGACTCTTCCAGTCAAGGCCACCGTCCAGCACCAGAATGCCGGAGGTCTCTGCCTGACCTTCGACGCGATCCCGCATTTTCTGCAAAGCGTCGGCCTTGGCCTCGTTGTTGATCTTCTGCGGAAACACCAACGCACCCTCGGCGCGAAATGCGCGGCTTGCTTGCCGTGCGGCCTGATCCTGCTGCGTCAGCGCCAGCGAGAAAGTTTCCCGAGCCAGTTGGATCGGGGAGACCCCCATAACGCCATCTTGTGCAAGGCGATACTTGAGGTGCAACACCTCTTCTTGGATCAGTGTCTTGGAGGTGCCGCGCGTATCGGTCACACGATACCGCAAGCGGCCGTTGTCCAGCTTCTCGACTGCGACGGTGGAGGGATGCAGCGGGTAAAGCCCGGTGACCTGACCCCGCATGTTGGTATCGATCCGGGCGAAGGCGTTGCCCATGGTCAGCAGCGACACCAGTAGGAATTCGCGCCCCTCAAAGGCGGTCATCTGCGGGTTAAACTGGTCGTGCAGAACACCATGCAGCGGGTGGCCTGTGGCACGTTCGCGCCCACCATTGGCGCTGCGCTTATAGACGTTCATCGGCATGGCAGCGAGGTTCTGGCTAATCACGGAAATGCAGGCTTGTGCTACCGCCAGACCAGAGGCGCGGGCGGGGTCCACAAAGCCGGAACCATTCACCCGCTGGCCCAAAAATTCTGCAAGGGCCGGGTCAGAGGTCGTGACGGTTTGGCGATTTTCTCGCCCGAAGAAACGGGAAATCAGGCTCATGCCAGCAGCTCCAGTAGGCGCAGGCGGCGCGCGGCTGCATCCCGAATGGGAAAGCCACGCACCAGCGAGCGAGCATTGATGACAGTGCCCTCATAGGCCGGGAAGGCAGAGACCACGCTAATCTCAAATAGATCGACCGCGCGCAGTTCGCGCCGCGCCCCGTCCGAGTGTTCGTCCCGTGCCTCAAAGCCGAAAGACATGCCGCCCAGATCGCCGCGTTCGGCAAGCGTCAGCACGTCACGACCCGCCTGCGTGTCAGGTACGTCCATGTCAAAGCTGAGACCGCGCGTGTCCTCAGACAGGCGCAGGGACCCAGAGCGGGTGCGGGCCAGAACGCGGGTCGGGTCATGATCCACCAGAGCCAGAATGTCCGCGCGCTGCGCGAGGGTGCGGCTGAAGGCACCGGGGGCTATGGTCTCGACAATCCCGGCACCGATGCGGGCCTCAGAGCCGAACAGGGCTGCATATCCTTCCAGGCGGCGACCCTTGGCGCGTAGCTCTGCGGTTTGAAAGCGTTTCTCGATCACAGGCAGACACTCCGGTAAGGGGCGATCAACCTGTCGATACCGTAGGCGGGAGGTTTTGCTGGGTCACCCCTCAAACTGCCTCCATTGTTGAACCAGTATCCGGCCAATAGGACCACCGCATGGGAAAGCGCTGGAGCAATCGGCTCTGACATGTCCAGGTCGAGGCTTTCTAAGTGATTTCGTGCCGCATCGAGCAACTCCGCCAATTCCTCATCGTGGCCGTCTCCATCCAGGACGCGCACGTGCCTTTTCAATTGCTCCAGCGTCGCCATCAATCGATCTCCGCGTAACGGAAACCCTCGGGATGGCGTACCACCACATCAGCATCAAGGAAGGCGTGCAGGATCGCGCCGCCCTTGCTTGCCACATCGCTGTGGTAGGGGTTCATCATCAGGTCGACGCCAGACCAATAGCCGATGTAGAGGCTCGCCCATTCGCCATAGATAAGGGCGTTCTTGTCATTGGTCGCGCCAATGTCGTCGGGCACCTGAGTCGAGCTTTCCACGCGCTCATTGTGGAACAGTTCCGACAACGAAATGGTGCGGGCATCCGTATCCTTGATCTTGCGGGCGGTGTTCATCACCTTCTTGTTGGTGAGAAATCCGGTGGTGCCTGTCACATTGTCGGTCTCCAGTGCTGCGATCAGATCAGCAGCAATATCAGACGAAAACGCCCCACCTGGCACCGACAGCACATTGGTGTCAGCTAGGATGCCGGTCGGCTCATCATCCCCGCCGCCCGTGATGCCTGCGCCATCCAGTGCCTGCGCCAACAGGTATGCCAGATCCGCGCGCAAGATCGGTTCCAGCGCTTGATTGGACTGGAGCAACATGCGGCGGGACAGTTCGTATTCAGCCGTGACTGTCTTTGGCCCCATGTCTTTCTTGGCAAAGGTGGCGTCGCTGCGACTGGCGTTGTTATGTTCCGACACCCAGCCCGCCGCGCCGGAGCCGACAAGGCGGGGCAGTTCGAGGTTGCCTGTCAGACCACGCAGAACCGTCGCGCCCATGCCCTCCACCTTGAGAGCGGCGCGGCGGCGGTCGGTCATCGCGGCCAGATCAGTCTTAATCAGGTTGCCAGCGGTTCCGGCGCTGGTCAGGGCGCGGGTCTCGCCGCCCAGCAGGATCTCGGTCGGAACCATCACGCCCCGGACCTCGCCTCGATCCTTGGCCAGCTCCTGGTGCCATTCGGCCTCCACGCCGGACAGGTGACCGGCGCGGCATTCAATCAGCGCCTTGCGCACCGAGTAGCCTTCCAGCGAACGCCGAGCCACGGCGTCTTGGGTCAGGGTCTCGCCGCGGGCTTCCAGCCGCTCAAACTCCGCGAGCTTCTGTGCATCAGTCAAACGGCTGTTGAGGCTGCGCACCTCGGCGTCCAGATCATCGAAGCGCTTGCGCTCTGCTCCCGACAGGTCGCGATTTTCCTTCGCGGCCATGTCGTGGATGGTATTCATTTCGGCAATCTTATTGCCACGTGACTCTTGCAGGTCACGCAGGTTAAGAGAGGTCATCTTGGCCCCTTTCACGAGGTGTTAAGGTTGAAGGTCAGCGCGGTACTGGTTTGGCGATTAGGGCCGCGCTGGTCTGGAAAAAGTGCTAGTTGCGTGCGTAAGAGGTATCCAAGCACTGGTAATCGTTCAATTCCATGCGGTTGCAAACCTGCCGGAAAACCATAGAGGCATTCACGATCATACAGTGAGAAGTGTAACCTGTTTGACCGCCGAGAAAGCTGAAAATTTCGTCTAAAACAGATGACTTAGAAGGCTTCCAAGTGCCAATCCAACATCCTTTAGCATTTACTGCCATAAGTGTATCACCATGATCGAAAT
The DNA here is from genome assembly GCF_056159265.1 of Epibacterium sp. ABZ3_068. NCBI lineage: Bacteria > Pseudomonadati > Pseudomonadota > Alphaproteobacteria > Rhodobacterales > Roseobacteraceae > Epibacterium > Epibacterium sp. ABZ3_068. Next base: position 1,158,192 of record NZ_JBSWUV010000001.1, on the reverse strand, counting down.
GACACGGCAGCGCGGGCGACCGTTCAACTTCCACTCCGTCGCCCACAGTTCCGAAGTAGGCGAACTGTGCAGCTGCTTCGAAAGCAGCTTTTGGGGAGAGGCCAGCGTCGACGAACTCCTTCGCGATTGCATACTCCATGATGTGGTTGAACTTGAAAATGCGTGCGACACCACGCTTGCCACCGCCCTGCGGATCTTCACCGCTGCCGGTGATTGAATATCGGCTGTTCCAAAGTTGGAATTTTCCTTTGTCGAGGCCGCTGAATTCCGCGACCTGCGCCATAAGGAACTCTTGTTCGAAGATGTTCATAGCGACTCCTAAGAATTATCGGATGATTATTCATGCCGCACTTTTGCTGAAACATCAAGTGATAATACTCGATGCATTCTAAACTTAACTGACCAGCCGTTTTTCTCTCTCCAAGCGTATTGGATTGCGCAGAACGTGGCTGAGGTGATCAAGCTGGCTCTGTGTTTGCCTCAGGTGGAATGCTACTTGCTGCGAGACATAAACAGCCGCCTCTTGTTCGTAGGTGTCATGCTCTAGATCTCCCTTATCGATCAGCACGGCCAACGCTTGTGACAGATGCAAAGCTTCCTCAAAACCTTCGATGTAGTTCCCCAAGTCTGGGTGTAGGATCGGAAACGAGGCGTCTAGCGCAGCCCGTGGTTCTGCTGGAAGGGTCGCAAGGTACTTGGTCTGCCGGTCACGCAGCCTTTCGATTTTCTCCATCTCCTCTGCAAGCACTCTATCGCAACACAGGGCCTTTCCGTTTACGTTTTTGTTTTCGAGATCAGAAACAGGGCGATTTTCAGCAGACACAGTTTCACTGTTCGCGCAAACGCGTTCTTTGGGCATTGTTCGGTTCTCCGAATTGGGATATCAATATTTTATGTTGATAGAGGATTGGCGCTACATGCGTCAACAAAAAATGTTGATATGACACCAGCGCAATGTCGGGCAGCACGTGCCCTGATCGGTATGACACAACCAGAACTAGCCAAGGCAGCAGGTTTTGGTTTATCTACGATTGTGGATTTTGAGAAGGAGCGGCGCGTGGTTTCATCCACCGCTCGTATAAGGATGATGGAAGCACTTGAGAGCGCCGGGGTCGAATTTATTCCAGAAAATGGTGCTGGAGCAGGTGTTAGGTTGAAGAAGAATGTTTGATGGCGATTAAATACGATGTATTGCCTAGGACCATATTGCTTTGCGACTATAGTAAGGGTGGGTTCCGCGCACCAGAGATGGTAAAGCGTAGGCCCGTGATAGCCATTTCGCCGCGCCTTCGTCACAGAAGTGGCCTGATTACAGTAGTACCATTGAGTACAACCAAGCCTGAACGGGTCGCGGATTATCACTGCAAGATTTCCCTTGCCTCCCCTCTTCCAAACTTCACAACAACGGAATGCTGGATCAAGGCTGACATGATAGCGACCGTAAGCTTTGAAAGATTAGATTTGTTTCGCACACAGCGAGACCAAACTGGCAAGCGTAAATATCTAACGCCCCGCATCTCTGAAGACGATTTTGATCGTGTTAAAGTGTGCATCACTGCTGCTTTGGGACTGTAAACCCAGTTTCCGAAATCGCTTCAGAACTGGAAAAAATAATTTCCAAAGTGATTCGCTATTCATTGACCTTTAAGGAGTCAACCGCTATATTGCCCTTGTCCGCTCGTGCTGCAAAGCATTGAGCCTCAAGACCACCAACGTGGCAGCCCCGCTATGGCGATAACAAGCTCAGCGGGGCTTCGTTTTTTTAGGCAAGAAGTTCCGCCAAACACAGGGGGAGATCGTCCTCGCCTTCGCGGTCTACAGCCGCCAGGGCCATAGCCAACGCCACGATCCCATCAATGCGTCCGCTTGATTTGCCCTTGTCCAGCTTCCGGTTGCCTGCCGGGTCCATCTCCACCACCGCATTGGCCGCGCAATAGGTTAGCACCGGGTTGCCCGAGTGGCGCAGCCGGGCCTCGGCCACTGCGCGTTCCAGTCGGTCTACGGCGGGGGCCATATCGCGGAAGCCTTGCCCGAAAGGTTCCAGCGGCGGTTCCGCTCCCATCTTGCCCAGCTCGCGCTTTAGGTCCTCGATGCGCCAGCGGTCATAAGCGATCATCTGCACGTCATAACTGAGACAGGCATCGGCTATCGCCTCGGCCACAAAGGACGGGTCGACCACCGGGCCGGGGATCAGGGTCAGATAACCTTGGCGCGCCCAAAGGTCATAGGGAACCCGGTCCTGTTCCGATTTCTCGCGGATTCCCTGTTCCGGCAGGAAGAAGCGCGGCAGCAGATCAAAACCGCCGGCACCATCCGGGAACACCAGAACAAAGGCGGTCAGGTCGCGCGACTGCGACAGGTCCAGCCCGCCCCAGCATTCCCGCCCCTCCAGCGCCTTGAAATCCACCGCACCCGCATTGGCGTCCCATTCTGCCTTGGCGAGGAAACGCACATGGGCATCGACCCGCTGGTTCAGGATCAGGTTGCGGAACGCCTGTTCCTTCGACGGCATCCGTTGCGCCTGCGCCGCTTGTCGCCGCACATCCTCCAGCGACCGAAAATCGCCCAGGGCGGGATTAGCTTTGCGCCATGCGTCCTCGCTCCACGGGTCATCGTCGGCGCTGGCCCCGTAGAAGGTCATATGAAAGCTGGGGTCCTCGACTTCGCCGGAATTGACCTTGTGGCCGTAGTCCACCAGTTCGGACATGACCGCGTGATCGTCGGCGGCTTGGGTGCTGATGACGCACAGCAGCGGGTTTGCCCGCGCGCCCATGGCGGTATCCAATGCCTCATAGAGGTCTCGCTTAGGGGCGGTGCCCAATTCGTCGTAGATGGTGAAGCTGGGGGAGAGGCCCTGTTTGGTGCTGGCGTCGGCAGAGAGGGCTTGGAAGATCGAGCCTTTGCCCTGGCCAGTCAGAACCTCGATGCGCTTGCTGAACTTGATGACGTTGGCGCGGGCGTCCAGCTCCGGGTGTTCATCTAGGATGGCAACCATTTCCGCGAAGGTCTTGCCCGCCTGCGCCTTGTCGTTTGCTGCGGCATAGACCTCGCCCCGGCTTTCGGCTTCAGGGCCAAGAAGGTGACAGAGGCCCAGACCGGCCACCAGCTGCGTCTTGCCGTTCTTGCGCGCCATCGACAGGACAGCGGTGCGCACCGGGCGCAGACCGTCCTCGTCCTCGGCATAGATCGCTTCGAGAAAATCGCGCTGCCAGTCGCGCACCTGGAGCTTGGTTCCTGCGAGGCTCCCTTGCGTGATCGGCAGATCCTCTAGAAAGGCGATGACACGCTCCACACGGCTCAGGCCGGGCTTGTCCCACGGCAGAGTGTTGCGGAGTGGGGAAACCTCGCTGGTGGCAAAGCCAAAGCTGCCCTGTGGGTTGTCCGCGATCACCGCCAGTTTTGGTTTTGCGCCTTTACCTCGTTGTCCCATTTTATCAAACCTAATTAAGTATTTATCTGACTTTCCCATCGGTTTCGGGGGGGTCATTCCTAGTGATTAAGGGTGCCCCCACCACCCATCGGCGGGATCGATCGGGTTGCCATTAGCATCGCAGCCTTTGAAACGGCGTCCGGTTGCGTTGCCGCTGGTGCGATCAAAGCCAGAGGTCTTCTCGTTGTGGCACCGTGCGCAAAGAGACATGAGACCAGAGAGTTCGGGGAAAGGATCGCCGCCTTGACTGATCGGCTTGCAGTGGTCCACAGCAGTCGCTTCGACAACCAAGCCACGCTTCTCACATGCAAAACACAGCGGGCATTCGCCCAGTTTAGCAAGACGCAAGCGCTTCCATGCGCTGGTGCAGTAGGGCCATTTACTCATCGCGCTGGCCCACTTTCATTGTTTTGATAATGTCGCTCAGTTTCTTCCAGTTATCGTTCATTGCTGCTCTCTCTTTTCTCTACCGTTGCACCAGGTCCTTACTGCTCAATGGTGAGACCCGGAGCAGAAGGCATAGGGCGACCAGCCCCGGCCAATCTGGCCGAGCTGGTCCCTAGCCTTCAGCGTGAAGATCCTGCTCAACGGAGCCGACCCATCGCTTTCAGGCGCCTCCAGTCCCGACGATCCATGCCGGAGGCTCAGTCGCTACTTGCGGCGCTTGGATGGACGCCGGGGGACGCGCTTCGACCTTTCGGGCTGCGCTTTGGCCTGTGTCCCCACCCCGTGGTGTGCCAAAGTTTCGGTGCGTGCCACCGTCTGAACCGTCCACGCATCGACAGCGCCAATCAGGCGGCGCTGGGGCCTACTTTCTCGATTTCGATCACGTCCAGCGGGTCCTCATTGAAGAGGCGAGCAACCATGCTCTGCATGGTCTCCTGCTGCTTCTGTGTAGGGGTCCAATTCTTCCAGTGGGCACGGCGGGCCATGTCCTTAGCGAACTGGCGTTCCCATGCGCTTCCAGAGGTCCGCGACAGGCGGGGCATGTAGAACAGGAGGTGTTCGACCGTGCGGTTCATTGGCTAGACCCTCCTCGGCTTGTACCGAAGATTGCCAGGGAAGCGACGTCATAAGCATCGCCTTCTTCCAAGCTCTTTAGGGCTGCATAAGCCAGCCCCGCGCGCTCGACATTGGAAAGGCGCGCAACAAGAATAACTGAGAGGTCAAGCCAAGCCTGCGGGGTTGCCAGGGTCAGCACGTAGCCGATGCAACGTGCAACGCGTTTATGCCGATCCTTGGCAAAGCGAGACATCGCAGAGGTGCGGTTTCTGGACTTGAAAAGGTTCGCCAAGCCCGGAGATTTCTCTTTGTTTTCAAACCTAGCGTTTTTCCCGTTCGTCAGGCTAACTGTTTGACGGGAAGGGGAATGGAGCGTTCTGCACGGCTCACCACTTTTTTTATGTTGTGAATGAACCATAAGAGTGCGAATTTGGAGCATAAGCTTACGAATTCGCTCGCCTGGCAGAAGCTCTTGAGATCAGAACGTGAACAAACTTGCTGCGTAGCCTTTGGGATCACGATTGCTGTGGTTCTCTACGCATTTTGCAGCAATGCCGTGAATTGCCTTTGATCCTCTCCCACTATCTTGGATGCATCCAATTTAGGCATGAGCATATGAAAAGGCTCTCCCTGCGCGGTAGGCAATGGCGATACCCCCAATTCTCGGCATCAAGGTAGGCGAAGTAGGGGCGGCTTTCCTCGGCCCGGGTCCACTGGGCTGCCGGATCACACGTGGCGACAAACTTTTGCTGAACTGGCGATGCCGCACCGAAAGCCGCGTCATCTAGCGTTTCGAGATATTCCTTGGCGGCGCGGTTTCCAGCGGCCCGTGCAACGTCTTCATTCCAATCCTTGGCCGCAATGGAACGGGCCTTGTTGGCATTCGCTGGGATCAGGCTGGCATCGACCGCAAAGCCTTCGCCTGACACGAGATTCTCCTTCAGGCAGCGCTCTACCGTTGCCTCGAAGATGTGACGCAGCATGTCGCTGTCACGGAACTTGCCATGACGGTAGCGTGAGAAGGATGAATGGTCCGCCACTTTGTCGTCCAGTCCAAGGCGGCAAAACCAGCGATAAGCTAGGTTGAGATGCACCTCCTGGCAAAGCCGACGCTCAGATCCGATCCCCATCACATAGCCAATCACCAGCATGCGGACGATGAGTTCGGGATCGATCGAAGGGCGGCCTGTGTGGCTGTAGAACGGCTTTAGCCTCTCCCGCATATCGCCCATGTCGAGAAAACGGTCGATCTCTCTCAATACGTGATTGGGCGGCACATGCGCGTCCAAATCGAACTCATAATACAGCTGTGCTTCGACACTTTGAATGCCCATCATCGCCGGATCCTCCCAATCTCAATAAATCGAGTGAAACAAACGACTTGCCGCACTGCGACACAGAGTTTTTCAACAGCATGGGCGGTTTCCGGAAGTTCGCCGCGTCTGCGAGAGGCTCATGTTCAAGAAGGATTAGCGGCCATTCAAGCCCGCACTACCCTTGGATCGATGCTGCACACTGCACTAAGGTCAGCAATGCGCAGTGAGCGACATTTGCAAAGTCTCAGGATCTGCCACCTAGGCAACGGTCTCATGCTGCACGAGCAATGGAGGGAACAGACCTTCGCCGCAGATGCAGCCACCAACCACCGTCGAACGGAAGGGAGGCGGACAAACCCGCCTTTTGCCTACGCCGCTATTGCTGTCGCAGAAAACACTCGCGGGCGCGGCATGGTTCTCGCTGTTAAGCAGAATGTGTCGCCAGAGCGGTCATTGAAGGCCACTCTGAGAGGTAAAATTCAAACCGACCTTTAGCGGCCACTGGGATCAACCATCGGGGAGCGGACTTTGCCGCCGTTTGCTGCGGACGTACGAATGGCCGCTTTCAAGAGCAGGCTAAGACCAGAGCCCTCTAGTGAGTGCTGCGGCAGCTTCCCGTAGGGTGGCGTGCGCGGTTTGGCGCATATGTTCCTCTTTGGCGCTTTCGAGGCCCCAATCTCCCATGTACTTCAAGGCTGCCGAAGAAACGTAAGCAAGCCAAAGTGCAAGCCTTTGCGGGTCAATCTTACGATGTTTGGCATATGCACTCTCAAAAAGATCTTTGCCTTCCGTAGCATGGATGTATCTCAATTCCAGAGCAGCACAGGCAACGTCGGAAAGTGGGTCTCCTACAGCAGCATATTCCCAATCTAGGATTGCCGTAATTCGACCTTCTGACCAGATGAGGTTTGAAGGCCAAAAGTCCCCGTGCAAGACCACATCTGAGCCAGAAAACTGTGAATTCTTCAGCCTTTTGAGATAACTTCGGAAGTCATTCCATTCTGCACCTGTCGGCAGAAACTCAAGAAGTTCTGGGATAGGGTCATCCCGTCGTGGCAGTGTAGGCATGACGTTAACCGCAACTTCGTGCACCGAGATCATCGCTTCAACCATAGTCTCGACGCTCGCTTTAAGCACGGGCTGAGCGAGATCGGAGGCCCCCTCGACGAACGCTATGATCAGATAGGGATCCTCTAATAGCGAGCAACTTGCATCCACGCTGAGTGGCTTGGGCACCGAAATCCCCGCCCGAAAAAGTGCTTCGAGAATTTGGAACTCAAGTTCTGCGCCGTGACCGTAGTGCGTTGCACCGTGAACTCTCAGCACGACGTGCTCTTTACTTCCGTTGGGATGCGATAGCGCGAGGCGATAGACCTCAGCGGAAACTCCGCCTTCCATTCGCTCGATAAATTCCGGCACTGCGCCTTTGGTATACTGTTCAACGGCGCGATGTAGGTTCTCGTCATTTAGGGATAACAAATCAGCTGCCTTTCGAATTTGAGCGGACATTCGTGCATCATGCAACATCGGTCAATAAGGGCTCTGATCTAGCCCCGGTTTCGCCGCCCGAAGCGCGAACGGCGGCCCCAGATTTACGAACGACCGCGCCTTTAGAGACGTGATACAAGATCAAAGACTTAGCCCAATACCTCCATGACCGGTCTCGATCTGCGTGTAGCAACGGCATCGCCGCGTGAGCGTTAGGCCATTGTGAGCCCATTTTGACCAGGATTTGCGTACTCAGTTTCTCAATCTGCGACATCAAATTGCAACAAAAAGGGTCGAAAAAGTTGTGATGATCCAAATACCTTGCAATGCAAGGTATCATGCATTATATCCAACTATATGAATGAAAGCGCAAAGCCTGCAGATTCGGCGCATATCCAGCTCAAAAAGGGGGCATTGCAACTATGTGTCCTGGCCATGTTGTCCCGCAAGGAGAGCTACGCTTACGAGATTTCGAGCACACTCGCGGAAGCTGTCGGAATGGGTGAAGGCACGATCTATCCATTGATGCGCCGGATGCAGAAGGACGGTCTCGTGGAGTCTCATCTTGTCGAAACCAGCAATGGTCCGTCCCGAAAATATTACCGTCTTTCAGACGCTGGACGTCGGGAGTTTGAAAAGCAAAAGAGTGGCTGGATGACCTTCATGACAGCCGTCAATGAGATAGTCGGAGATCGCTCATGATTCAGGAAAAGTTTCTTGAAAACCTACGTCGTGAGTTATGCGATATGCCGGTCCACGAAGTTGATGAAATCATTGAGGATTACCGGTCCTACTTCGATGATGCACACGCTGCTGGCAGAAGCATTAACGAAGTCGTCATGTCTCATGGCGAGCCTCGGCGACTTGCGCAGGAACTACGCACCGAAATGGGTTTGCGCCGCTGGGAGGGACATCAATCACCTTCAAACTTCTGGAAGGCATTGCTGACTTTAGGCGGTCTGGCCGCTGCTGACGTCATAGTCCTGCTACCGGCCATAGTGGTGCTCGGATTGACTGCCTTGATCCTGTTCTTTGTGCTTTCGCTATTCGGAGTGATCGCCATCGGAACACTGCTCGACCTTGTGTCGTCCAGCTATGATCCGGCTGAAGGGTCGGCGACCTATCTTCTGTTACGAAGCATGGGATTTCTAACCGCCTGTATTGGCGGCGGTGTTTTGCTGGTGTTCGCACTTCGCAAAGCAATGACCCAACTGGCTCGTTACGCGCGGCTTCACTATCGGTTATTGCGGCCCGGGTCTCCCGGCGCTGCCCCATCCAACGTTGAAAACCCAAGTTCGAATGGCTGATGTGATGAGGGAATACATCGCATGAAACACCGATATTTGATGTCTGGTCTAACATTCGCGGCGATCGCCGGATTCGCGCTGATCTACCTCATACAGACTGGGGAACGTGGATTATGGGCCCAAACGCAGCCTGTCCGGACAATAGATGTCACACGGCTTGACGCCACGGAGACTCGGAAATTGGGCTGGATGCCGAAAGAGCTGGATGCCGTATTCGACTATGCAGCAACCTTGAGTACCGATTCCTTAATAATTGTCACCAATGGTCAAATTGTCGGTGCGTTCGGCGATTTGTCAAAGCCCTACAACGTCCATTCCATTCGAAAAGCACTTCTCAGTGCTGTTGTCGGTCAACATGCTGGTATCGACGCTGAACAGGTGCCTCTCGATGCGACGTTGCGGGAACTGGGTATCGACGATTCACCAATGCCATTATCCGAAGTGCAAAGATCTGCAACGGTCAACCATCTCCTGAAAAGCACGTCAGGTATAAACCACCCGGCCGCCGCCGAAGGCGGATTGACCGCTGAGAAAAACCGCCGTTTGGGTGATGGCGAAAATCAACCAGGGGAAATCTGGGCCTACAACAACTGGGACTACAATGCCCTCACCACGATCTTTGAGAATCGCACGGGATTAACCGTCGCGGAAGCCTTTCAAAGTGGCATTGCCGAACCGGCCGATATGAAGGATTTCGACATCGAAGCGGTTTCCTATGTTAGCGATCCAACGCGATCACAGCATAAGTCAGCAGCGTTTCAGATGTCTGCCCGTGATCTCGCGGTCTTTGGACAGATTTATCTCAATGGAGGTCGGCTGGGTGGCAAGCAGATCCTGCCACGATCCTGGATTGATCGGATCGTCGACAGATTTTCAGAAACCGGTAGGAATGACCTGAGATGGGGACATGGTGATCTTTGGTGGCTTCCCGGCCCACAAAGCGGTTTACCCGAAGGCACATTTTGGGGTTGGGGCCTGGGAAATCAAGCACTGTTTGCAATCCCGGTATGGGATACCGTGATCGTCGTCCAATCAGACACCACGGAGTTCCTGAAGCGTTTCATTCCAATGATCGCCGATGGTGAAAGATCAGCGGAAGAAGTTCTTGAAGAATTGATCATCTCATGTATCGATCCGGGTCAACGCGAAAGTGAATACTGTGTGGAGCATCGGTTCACGACACCACGAGAGTTTGAGAAACTCGTCTCAATGATTCGGAATGCGCGCCTTTAGGAGGCAATTCTCAAGTGCTCGACACAAAGCTCCACTATGAAGCTCTTCGTTCAATCGCGACATGGAACGAAGGTCCCAATTGTCCCGCAAATTAGACATCTGAGATACTCGGAAGGGAGTGACGTTTTGACTAAATCCGAATTGACTGCCATAGGAATTTCGATAGTTGCGCTTGGCGTGTCTAGTTTTACGGCATTTTCCCAATGATCATACGGCAGGCCAAGAAAGCCGACTTGGAGGCGCTTTACTTCGTCTCACTAAAAACTGGTCATCTGGGCGAGGATGCCACCAATCTCTATTCAGACCCTTCGATGATGGGTCACATTTATTCTGCGCCATACCTCCTCTTTGAACCAGAGTTGGCATTTGTCATTGAGAACAACAATGAAGTTGCTGGATTCTGTGTCGGCACAAAGGACACGGTAGATTTTGGGGCGCGTCTCGAAGCCCATTGGTGGCCTACCCTCCGAAAAAAGTATGCAAGACCAGCGCCTAACTCACGGGCGGCGTGGTCTGCGGATGAACGTAGGAGTCAATTGATCCACGAACCTAAACCCACGCCATCATCGGTTGTGGAAATCTATCCCGCGCACCTTCACATGAACTTACTTCCCGTCTTTCAGGGGCAACGCCTGGGAGGCAGATTACTTGAATACTGGTTGAACAAGGCCAGACAACTGGGCGCCAAATCCGTTCATATTGGCTCGAACGCCAACAATGTCAGAGCCATAAGATTCTGGCGTAGCCAAGGGTTTAAGGAAATTTCCTGCTCGGGATCAGATACAACATGGATGGGTAGGTCAATAACCTAGTCGGCGGACGGCTTTGTCCCGCGCCTTGCACATTGCCCGACAAATTCTCGCTGCACCCTGCATGAATGGCCGATTCATCCGCCGCACGGCAGCGCTCGAATGTATGCCAATGCAGCGATTATTCTTCTGCGAGCGCGCGCAGCGAGAAAATCAAATTCACAGGATGGGCTCAAAGCTGACTTGCGGCGATGCCGCATCAAGGTTGCAGCGAATCCGCACCTGATCCATGCTGCCAGATGACGCCAGCCAGCCCAAAGCGGACATGATCGGGTCGACGCTCGCAGCGTAGCTGATCCGGTAGTGGGCGGAAAGCAGACATTAGCCGCGTCTGCGAAAACTCCATCCCTCAACCCTGAAACCAGACCTTCACCATTCATGTGGTAAGACTTTCCTGCCAATCAGGTTGAAGTTCTTGGGACCCAAAGCTTTAGATTAAATCCTTCAGGTTGCCTAGGTCAGTAAGAATGCTGGATGCTGCTGGGCCTTACTACTCATTGCCATTTTCAAAAAAGAGGCCCTTTAATCAATCCTGGCGATTATACGGAGGGGTAGACTCAACTGTTGAAGGCAGCAAGTTTATCCCTATGCTGAGGAAAATTTATCGAAAAATTCTTACCCGAATCCGGGTGCCGTGGATGAGATTACAACGAACTTTGGGTTAGGGGGCATATCCCGCTAACTGTATTTTGCATCAGGAGACAGGTTTGTATTTATCAAACGTGAATATTCAGGGTTTTCGGTTATTCAAACAGCTCGTTCTGAACCTTAATCGCGGCCTGAATGTTCTTGTTGGCGAGAACGACTCCGGCAAGACCACGCTCATTGATGCCGTCAGGTATGCCCTCGGTACAAAATCTTTCGATAGGAACTTCATTTCCGAACAGGATTTCCATGAAGACCTTGACGAATTCACGATTCAGTTGAAGTTTTTAGACGTGGATGCGCATGCGTATCGCTTTGTTGAGCACCTCTCAAACGAGAAGTATGGAGACGGGGAAGGTGCAAAAAAGCAGCGATCAGTTCTCTACTTACATTTGCGTGCGCAAAAAACCGGGGAAGAGCGGCGCGGCTATCCACATATCAGGTCGGAGTTGCGCTCTGGTTCGGATGGGAAAGGGCTACCCGTAGAAGCGGAAATTCGAGACTTCCTAGCCACGACGTATCTAAGACCCTTGCGGGATGCTGAAGCAGAACTTTCGTCAGGTAGGGCGTCTAGGCTGTCGCAAATACTTAGCTCTTCGAAAGAAATTCGGGGTCAGACCGATCAAATCTTGTCTGTCATAGCTGAGGCCAATGAAAGCCTTCTTGCAGATGAGGCGGCTTTGAAAAAGGCAGCTGAAAACATACAGGAAAACTACCTTCACCATCTGATATTTGAAGGCGACAAAGAAGAACTCGGCGCGTTTGTGGACATTGCAGGTGTCAAGAAGAACGACCTTGCCGCTCTGCCCGACAACCTAAAGCGAAGGCATCTCCGGGAGGTTTTGGAAGGGTTGAGCCTAACTCTGACAGATGACCGGCGTATGCACGGTCTGGGGTATCATAATTTGCTGTTCATGGGGGCGGAGTTGCTATTTCTGGAACAGGAATCGGATAAAGAATTTCCCCTGTTGCTGATTGAAGAGCCAGAAGCGCATCTGCATCCGCAGCTTCAGATGAAACTGCTGCAATTCATCAACGCAAAGACCAAGTCCGCCGATAGGCCCGACGGCGTGCAGTGCATTTTGACGACACATAGTCCGAATATCTCGTCGCAGGTACTTCCTTCGGAAGTCATTATGCTAGGAGCCGGGATGGCATGGGCGCTCAGGCCTAAAGAGACCGAACTGTGTCCAGGTGACTACAAATTTTTGCAGAAATTCCTAGATGCGACGAAGGCCAACGTCTTCTTCGCTAGGGGTATTCTTTTTGTCGAAGGAGATGGCGAGAATATCCTGCTGCCTGCGATTGCGCGCTTGCTTGGCAGACCTTTGGAAAACTACGGTGTTTCAATCGTAAAGTACGACAATAGCGGTTCTTGGAAGCGCTTTGCCAGACTGTTCTTGCGGCTAGGGAAAGATGACTTAGCTGAAACTGAAAACTGGAACCCAACCAAGGTTTGTGTGCTGCGCGATCTCGATCTCTGGCCCGACTGTGCAGAAGAAAAGGATGATGGGAGCAACCCCTACGGTTTCAAAAGGCCATCGAAAGGGAATCATAGATACTGGCACCGGAATTGCGATGACCAAGGGCAACGCAAGGTCGATCACATAGACGGCCTGAGCAGGCAAAATGTTCTGGTCAAAATATCCGATGATTGGACGTTTGAATACTGCCTGGCCAAGTACGGCCTGTTTGATGAGTGCTACGAGGCAATCAAAGGTTCAAAAGAGGGGATAGATGGAGTCGTCGGCACTGACGACGAAAGAGCGACATACATTTTGGCCAACACCTCCAAAACAGACTTCGCCTACAAATTATCCGAAATTCTTGAAGCGCAACTAAAAAACAAGGTTTCGGACGCAGTTGCCGCCCTAACAGAGGAGCAACGCTGCGACCCCGCCGTTTGCGCCGCTGCAATCGCAAACGCGGGAAATGAATTCGCCCTCGAACTAAAAAGAAAATTGCCTCCCTACATCGTTGAAGCAATCGAATATGTGACCGTTCCAATTGTTGATGCTAATCAGGAGGAGGAGTCGGTCGATGGCGTCCCCGCTTGATGGCCTGATCACACGTGAGGACATTGTTGAAGTCGCCGCAAGCGAAGGCTTGGTGCTTGAGGACGAAGAACGCACTTCGATTCTTGAGATAATGCGATCAATTGACGTTCAGGCTTGTCCGGGCAGCGGCAAGACGACCCTTGTCGCTGCCAAGCTTATTCTTCTTGCGAGGAAGTGGCCCTACAATGATCGGGGTATTTGTGTTCTATCACATACCAATGTGGCCAAGGACGAGATTGTCGATCGGCTCGTTGCATCCAGATATCCGGAAGCGCAAGGGCTTCTTTCTTACCCCCATTTCATAGGCACTATTCAAGAGTTTATTGGAAAGTATGCGGCTTTCCCATTTCTTCGATCCAAAGGAATAGAAATTCGTCAGGTCGATACAGATACATGCGTTCAGATGCTTTATTCAAAGCTGTCAAATAGGACACGCGCGTATGTTGATCGCAAGAGCACTTATTCAAACATTTTGTATGATTTTGGACTGCGGTTCGACGATAACAAGTTGGAAATTGACGTTCCAACATTCTCAAACGTCTCGACATCAAATTCATTCAAGGAACTGCGTGATAAGAAAGCTGAGCAGATCCGTAATGGCTTATTTTTCTTTCGTGATGTGTATACTTTCGCCGAGCTAGCCTTAGCCAGAAGCGAAACTTTGGGGTCAGCGCTTCAGACCAGGTTCCCATGCGTTTTCTTGGACGAGATGCAGGATACCCAGAAGTTTCAGGATGATCTTTTGCGCAAGATATTTCCTGTCGATGATGAGAGGTTGATTGTTCAGCGTTTTGGCGACCCCGACCAAGCAATCTTCCATGGTTCCGAAGGGGAGGAACCGAATGAGAGTTTTAATGCGAAAACTGCCAGCGACATGGACTTTGTCGTCAACAAATCCCATCGGTTTGATGGATCGATTGCCGAGAAAACAAAAGCGTTCAGCCTGAATTCAGTGCCGCTGGAGACAGAGCAATCGGAGGAGAAGGTTGCGGAACTGCTGGCTCACGCCTCTAAAGTAGGCGAGTTCCAGCATACGCTTCTGATCTATGAAAACGAAACGCGCGAGAGTGTTATCGACTGTTTTGCCGAACTTGTTTCCAGTCAGTTTTCTGACGAAAAGAAAAGGTCTGATCGCTTTTGCGTGAAGGCGGTAGGTGCAGTTGGTAACGAAATTGATCCTGCCAAAGACCAGTTGAAGATCGGTCATTACTGGCCTTCATATGACAAGGGTAGGTCGAAGACGCGTTTCAAACCGGCTACTTTGCAGGAGGCGGTAGAATTCTGCCGCAGATCCGAGGTCTCGGACTGGGCAGATAGTTACAAACTGATCTTGGACGGTGTTGTCCAGTTTTTGAGATTGGCACGTTTCACAGAAGAAAATGGACGGAACCACACGTCAAGATCGCTGCGGATGTATCTAGAGTCCAAAAGCCAATGGGCACGCTTTCGCCAGGCCATTTATTTGTTGCTAAGAGATGCGGGGCAAATTGAAGAGGATTTCTGGACGGAAACCTGTGAGAAGCTCAAGCAAATATTCGAACTTGATGCACTGCCGCTCGAAGCTGAAGCATTTTTGGCCTACTCCGAAGAGATTGAACTGATCGATGATGTCGGTGATATCGAGGAACAGGAGGTGACTGCGTCTGTTCAGCCTACCGGAAACTCTTACTTCCACCCGGATGGATTTAAAATTGAAATTTCGACCATTCACGGCGTTAAAGGCGAAACGCACGACGCAACGTTGGTTCTGGAGACAAAAAACCACTGCTGCGATCTTGAGGTAATGCTGCCATATTTGACTGGATGCCTGCCGAGCGAAGCGCATCCAAACTCAAAGGTGCCTGATAAGCCGCACGCGACTAGGGCATTCAAACCTAACAAGATATTCATGCGCCAGCTTTACGTTGCGATGAGCAGGCCACGACATTTGCTGTGTCTTGCTGTTCATTCGGACAGAGTAACTGCAGAACAGGAAGCAACTTTGCTTGGTGTTGGCTGGAATATCCAAAGGGTGATTGTTCCGGCGGGAGCAGAAGAATGAATAATGAACGACACACCAAAAGCCTTCCGAAGTATATAGCTGAAAGCCTCGACACGTATGGGTACTTTTTCTCAAGTGAAAATATCTTCACCGATTTCGAAGTCGCAGAAGAACTAGTCAAACTGGGCAAAAGGATGGGACAAGTCCGAACAGGACGTTTCGGATCGCCGGTAGAGGTTCTTTCCCCATTGAGTAGCACTAATGCGCCGCCCCATTCGCTAAGTGCGATTCACGGACATGGTGAGTTTCCATATCATGTTGATGGGTCCCATCTCACTTCCCCAAGTAGGTATTTGCTGCTCTTCTGCTCCGAAGCAATCGGGTCAATCGCACCAACGCATATCCTGCATCGACGTGACTTGGATTTGACTCCAGATGTTGTCGAAGCGATGCGAGCTGGTGTCTTTTTGGTGCGAAATGGAAAAAGGTCATTCTATGCCAATATCCTGTCCGATGCTGTTTCGTTTATGCGGTGGGATGCAGGCTGTATGTTTCCAAAAGATAGAAAAGCTATGAAGGCAGCCAAAGCCCTTTCACAGCCTGCAAACATAACGATGAAAACAACTATCAATTGGCAAGCAGGGGCATTTCTTATCATTGATAACTGGTCCGTTTTACACGCTCGCGGCCCAGTTGTAGATAAGACCTCACGGCGAGAACTCTTAAGGGTATCAGTCCAATGAACAATGATGTACCGCCTGCGCTAGCCCCAAGCGCGCTATATTCCAAGTCTCAGTTGTATATCCAGCGGGCTTTGGTTCGGCAGGCCGCAGGCGAAACTGATGAGTATCAACTATGGGCGTCACTTGCGCTTGAGTTGTTGGGCAAGTCTGCCCTGTCGTCGATTCATCCCTCATTGATCGCTGATCCACTTCACTATCAGTCCCTTTTTGCGGCATCTGGGGTGAATGTATCGACCGATATAAAGACAATTACGGCCAAGACTTTGTTTGAGAGGCTCCTGCATCTGGTCAAGCCGTTTGATGGGAAGGTGAAGGAGTTCTGTAACCAAGTCGCAAATCGCCGCAATGCAGAACTTCACTCAGGGGACGCGCCCTTTGCTGCAACTCGATCTGAAAAATGGGAAGCAGAGTATTGGTATGCCGTCGACCTAATCCTCACCTTTCAAGGTCAGACATTTGAAACTTGGTTACCGGTGCTGTCGATCAGGAGGTTCAGAGGCTGGCTCGAGCGCCGATACGGGATCTGCACCTGGATCCGAGCCTGCCGTCGGCACAGCGTCGAATAGTCGGGCACGGGCCAGTCGAGCCCGGCCATCTCGATCAGGCTCGCGACCAGGCCGACGGTCTGGCGAAGCGGCAAGCCGAACAGGACTTTCAACGTGAGACAGGTCTGAATAGCGCTGTCGGAGAAGGTCTCGGGATGGCCACGCTTGCCGCTTTGCTCCGCCTGCCAGAGCATTTCAGGATCGAACCAGATGGACAACGATCCTCGCCGCTTCAGGGAGGCGTTATAGTCGGACCAGTTCGTCGTGCGGTAGCGGGTGTTGGCAGGCTTGGGCATGCCAGCGCATCTAACCATCACGATTCCCAAGCGGAATCCCTCTCACCGATATGTGCAACAAGCCCGAGCAGCTCGACCTTCAGGCCTTGCAACGTGCGCGGGAGCGCCTGGTGTCAGACAGAACGCGCCTGATAAACTGGAGGTGGCATAGAGTTTGCCGGAGCCTTCAACTCTTGAATTGGATGGTACATCTGGAGCAAGACAACAAACAAATATTCCACGGAAGTGCGCGAGTGAACGGTTCGCATGGCTTTGGACAATACGGCTAGGATCACAAAGTGACCGCCTGTTAGGCTTCGCGTGAACCTCCAGCTGTTTTGCAGCTGAAGGCTATGCTTTCTTAGCTGCATAGCAGCTTTATTCAGCGATGATCGTTCTGTTGCGGAATAGCCCAGACAGACGGCCCTGGCCGATCAGGACGCCACAGATCGTCAGCGCAATTCCCAGGACCTGAACCAAATGGGGAACGGTTCCGAGAAGCGCTGAAATAAGCAACGCGAATACCGGCACGAAGTTGAAAAAGATCGATGTTTTGCCAGGGCCACGCACCGCGATACCCACGTTCCAGAACAAATAGGCAAGCACCGAACCGGCAATCCCCATCCAAAACGCTGCGGCAAGACTGATCCCGGAGGTTTGTGCGGCGGCTTGGAACGGCGCCTCAAAAAGGAATGCGAAAACTATCAGAGCCAGCGACCCGAAGAACATGGTCCAGCTTGTCGTCTCAAGCGGTGTCGAGTTCTTGATAAACGCGCGGGTCCCGACGGTGTACGCAGCCCACCCGATGGATCCCATGAGGATAATGAGGTCTCCGACAGCAAATTCGATCTGACCCGACAGAATACGTCCGTTGGTAATGACCAATGATACCCCAATCAAGCTGATAACCATGCCGATAATCCGATCCAGTGCGGGCCATTCTCTGTTCAACAAGGCCTCGAGAATATTCGCAGAAATCGGTGTGGTGGCCATGATCAACGACGCGGTGATCGGCGAAGAGGTCTGCAACCCGACAAAAAGGGAGCCGTTGAAACCAGCGACGCCGATCACGCCCAGCAGAACATATGCCACGAAGTTACGCGACAGGGTCGAGAGGCGCAGCCCCTCCTTGACGATGAGGATCGCGAAAATTCCAATTACCGCGATGATAAACCGCTCAACTGAGGCGGTCCATGGTGGTACGCTTTCCAGAGCGAACTTGGTGGCTTGGAAATTCGACCCCCAGAAGAAGGCGGCCAAAAGTGTCAGCATAACTGCTGTTGTTGCGGTGGTTTTCATGTTTCCGTCCTTAATCCTGGTACCAAAGCGGCGCATCCAATCTCATCGAAGAGATTTGCGCCGTTTCCGATGAGGACATCACGAAGCTCACGGCGCTGGCGACATCCTCCGGGCGAAGCATTTTCGCCAGTTTTTCCGGTGGAAACTCCCCGGCGGCACCCAAGTTCTCGCGAAAACCTGTGTCCACCTTGTCAACCTGGATCGCACAGACACGAACATTTCGTGGCATGCCCCACTGACGCAGGCCACCTGTGTAGCCTTCCACGGCAAACTTTGATGCCGAGTAGGACAGCAGGGCATGCGTGTGGTCCGTGCCCCAGATCGACGAGATATTCACGATATCTGCCCGGGGGTTGCGGGCAAGCTGAGGAAGGGCAAACTTGGTCAGTTGAAACACCCCCTTCACATTGACATCGAACGTTTTGTCCCATTCGTTGATGTCGGCGGTGTCGGGGCCGCCACCGTAGCAAATCCCCGCCACATTCACGAGCGTGTCGATCCCGCCGAAGGCCTCAACGGCATCCTCGATCGCGGCCTGACAGGCCTCTGAACTGCGAATATCGAATTGGATCGGCAGGAAGTTTTCGTAGCTGGCACCCTCCGGTTGCGCGATCTCGGTGTGATCGGCCGCGATGACGCGATGCCCGTCCGCCAGGCAGCGCGCCACGGTAGCTGCTCCGATGCCCCCGGTGGCCCCGGTGATGACTATGATCTTGGTTTTCATCTGGTATCCTCTCATGTCTGGCCAACCGGAATCCGGTCAGCTGTTTGAACGTTAATGCCCTGTCCTGCGGGACAGCAGGATGGCGATGCGGGCATGAATTTTCTGCAGCGAATGTCCGAAACCCTTTTTCCATTCATGGAAAAAGATCAGGTGGCGACGAGACCGCTTTCGAGCACGGGCCACCCTCGGGCTCTCGCCAGAACTGCAAGGGGCGAAGCCTCCCCCACTACGGCTCGATGCCCAACGGCTTCGAGCATCGGAAGATCGCTGAGATCGTCTCCGATCGCCCAGCAATCCTGTGCCACCGCACGCTTGCCCTCCAGAAAGCGTTCGATCGCAATACGCTTGCCGTGACCGATTGAAGGGAATGGTCCGATCTCCCCGGTATAGATCCCGCCAGGGCCGATGATCATCGGAGCGCAAAGAATGTGATGCACACCCATCTGCGCCGCAACCGGCTCAAGGATTTCCTCGAAGGAGCCAGAGACGAAAACCGCTTCTGCGCCCTCTCCCTGCAGTCTGTTCATCAATGCCAGGCTCGCTTCGATGATCAGGCCTGGTCGGACAGACACCTCCCGCCACCACTTTTCGCCGGCAGACTGAAGCTCTTGCGGAGACAGGCCGGCCAGGTGCCTGTAGTAAGCGCGGTTCAGATCTTCACGCGGCAGTCCGCTCGAGACAAGCTCATCAAATTCGGTCTCAAAGGTTGTGAGCGCCTGCGTATTGCCGCAGAGCTGGCACCAAAATCGAAAAAAATCGAACATGCTCTTGGTACGGATAAGCGTCTCATCGACATCAAAAAATGCGTATATCCTGGACATAACGAGTGTTCCTTTCAGACCTGCTCAACGTGGCGCTGAAGCGGGTTCGGGTGAGGGTGTGTCGTAAACTCCGAGAAAGAGGGGCCCGTCATTTTCAGCTGTGCATGAATGTCTCCGCCGAGACCGTAGCGGCCGATGGCACCGCCGTGGCTCATCTGGTAACTCATGAACAAGACGACGACGTTGATCACCCGGTTACCCGGACGCCCCCGGTCCGGGAATGGATCCGGGAGGACCGCTTCGAACGAAGCAAAGCCATTCTGGTCCGATTTGAAGGCATTCGGTATGCCCAGAGGGGCCGGTCTCGAAGCCCCGGAGGGGTCAAGATCCCGTTCGCGCAGCGTCATGATCGTGTAGAGAGAATTCGGGACCAGCCCGCTGAACGAAAAGCTGAAGCGGGCGTCGCGGTTCTCATTCTCAAGTGAGATTTCAAGTGTCCCGCGGGCCTGCATCCAGTCACCAAGCGTCACCGCCTGACGCAAGGAGCGACCATGTTCCCATTCTGCGTCCGGGATGGGCGTCTCATGAAACGCGTAGCTTGGCTTCTTCTCTTCGCGTGCACCAGGGTACTGAGAAGGCGCAAAGAGCATCTGGTAATTGTTACAAGGCAGAGGGATCGGCAGTGTGTGTAAGACCATGCTCGCCAATGCCTCGGGAAGGTCTTCGTCAAAGCGCCTGAGAATGGTATATGGCGCCCGCTCGCCAAAGTCGGGAACCTCACTTTTCGCCGACACAATCGCCCGTCCCCAGTGCGTCAAGATACGCCCATCCGGCAGGACATCGTTGATTGCGCCAACGACGACAAAATCGCCCTCGGGGGTCATAACCTCACTCGGCGGATAGAGCGGACCTTGGGTGGTGACACTCAATTCGTATTTGCGGTGCATATCTGAATGCTCCCAGTCAAGGTTGAGGATTTTGCGAAGCTGGGCCGATTGGCCGGCCCATCTCAAAGGATCAGACCACTTGGGCCGCCTGACTGATCGGGACAGCTGTCTTGAATATTCCGGCCACTGCGCTCTCCGCGAGGGCGCGCTCCTTCTGTGCGATCAGGGAGGCGGGATAGACGGTGAAGGAAAAGCCGGAAGTCATGCAGCGCATGCCAGATTGAACCAAATCCACCTCGACTTCGAACTTTTGACGCCGCTCGTTGATGTCCTTGCTGATCACTCGGTAATCGAGATGCGCAGAAACCGGGAAAACGAAATTCTCAAACTTCGTTCCGACCGAGTTGATCACGAAGTAGCTCTTCTGGTTCCGATCAGAGAGGAAGAACTGCTCGGTCACAACAAGGAAGGCCTGGCGGGCTGCTTCGATCAGAACCATTCCCTGGATATGCTGGCCAGTCTGATGGTCCCCCATCAACTCACAACCCTCATCGACCAGAAGATGCATGCGATAGGAGTCAGCACCGGTTTTGTGCGGCTCGGTGATCAGGGTGTTGTGGTCGTGCCGTTTGTGCGAATGATGGCCACCGGCCCTTTTAGCGTTAAGCGTTAGCGGGCTCGTATCCCACATATCCCCCTCAGGGTCTGTATCCCGGATACGGCTGAGAATGGCATCGATTTCGCTGTCCGCCACGCCCTGACCACGATGCAGAACCAGCCTTTGGGGAAGCATCGATTTCGGCAGGTCGATTAGGGTGATCACCTGATCGGGCGTGACCGCCCCGCAGTGGGCCGCAAACTCAGAGAATTTGTTCGCGACAATGATGAGATCCTTTTGTGTCATGCTTGAGCACCTCTCTATTCTTGATTTTTCAAGCCGCGTTCGCAGCACTACGGGCCGCACTCGCGCTCTCATAGAACTCGGTGTAAAGCCCGTCGGTCCCGCCGGTGATGTAGGTGTTGCCAGCCTGCTGAACGATGTCCTTGTAGCGCTCCGAGGTGAAATCGACGTTGTAGGTCTCAACCGGGGCATCGAAGCCAGCCACAAACATCACGCCGGGAACCCCGCTGATGACCGAATGGTAGGCCAGAAAAATCTCAGCAGCATCATTGCCCCGCACCACATCGAAAATGGTCTCTTCACGCCACTTCCGATAGGCCGACATCATCGAAGGCATCACCTCGACATGCCGCAGCTGGATGAAGCGGGTTTGCGGAATCGGATCGGAACAATCTTTCGGCGCTTCCACAAAGTCGAGAACCTCGCGACGAACATCGGCAACCATCATTTTTCCGATCTCGGTGTCACCCACCGGCGGAGCCATGTTGACGAGGTCAAGCAAAGAGCTACCCTCAGGCAACGGCAGGATCTCGATCACTTCGGGAGATGAGAGCGATTTCAGGATGCGTCCCTGACTGGATTGGGATAGCTTTTCGCACAGGGCGTCCTTGTGTTCGGGTGTCGTTGGGAAGCGTGAAATCATGATAAGGCGAGAGGCCATTGCAGTAATTCCTTCTTTTGATACAAAGTAGTCCCCCGCCAATCCGGCTTCACATGAAGGTGTTGATGGCGGACGAGTTCAGCGTCCTCCATCGCAGGCGTCCTGAAAATATCAAAAACTTGAGAACTGTTTTCCGTATACGGAAAACTTTTGCGCATGAATTAGTCAGAGCGATTTCGAGAGGGTCGGCAGGCCAAGGATGTCAAAATTCTGGCTGGAGTTCCGAGCGATGTTCGGCGACGATTTCACGTAGAAAATCACAGATGGCTCGAATGCGTGCGGACTGAGAAAGGTCTGACTGCATCACAAGAAAGATGGGCTGATCGAGGCCGATGCTTTCGCGCACACAGACAAGATCAGCGCTCCGCGCCAAGAAATGCGGCAGCGATGCCACCCCAAGCCCGGCCTTGACCGCAGCGAGTTGAGCTGGAAGGTCTGTGGTTTCGATCCTTGCCTGGGTATTGCCGGCCAGTCGATCAAGCAGTTTCGCCGATGACAGTCCGACATGCTTTTCGCTCCAAGTGATGATCGAATGCCCTTCGAGGCTCGCTATATTGGGGGCAACCGGGTTCCGCTCAAGATACTTGCGATTGGCATAGAGGCCCCAGCCCATGGTTCCAACACGTTGTATCGAGATATTTCCGCGCTCGGGGGCCACCATTCTGAGCGCCACATCTGCGTCGCGCCGATGCAGATCCGCCGTTTGGATGTCCGTGATAATCTCCACCGTCAACTTCGGATAGAGGTTAATGAAGCGCGGCAGCGTGGGAATGATCACGTGGGCTGCGAGGGTTTCGGCCGTGGCAAGACGCACCCGCCCAGAGATCTCTGCACGCGCCGCCGCAGTTGAACTGAAAGACAGCGCAGCGGTCTCGAGAGCTTCAGCCTTATCAAGGAGCGCAACGCCATCCTCGGTCAGCCGGTAGCCGGATTGCGCCCGCGCAAAGAGCGGAACCCCGATGGCCCGCTCCAGACGTTCGATCCTCCGAGAGAGCGTGGCGATCCCGATCTGTAAATGGGACGCAGCGGCACTCAATGTTCCCAGGCGAGCAACCGCCAGAAAGGGTCTGGCATCATCCCAATTGAGGCGTGGCTGTGACATATTCCGAATCTGAAAAACCTTCTACGAATAATCGATAGATACCCCGCTTGGGCAACATGTCAAACTTGTTCCAAAGAATTATTGGAGCAGAATTTGATGAAACAGCGTGTTCTAGGATCATCCTTGACGGTTTCCGAGATTGGTCTCGGCTGCATGGGTATGAGCGAGTTTTACGGATCGCGTGATGACAAGGTGTCCCTCGAAACTCTTGCAGAGGCGATCGATCTTGGGTGTGATTTTTTTGACACTTCAGACATGTATGGCGACGGACACAACGAGCGTCTCATCGGAACTTTTCTCAAACAATCCGGCACGCGCCCAAAGATTGCCACCAAGTTCGGTATTGTCCGGGAACCGGGCCAATACGCGCGACGGATCGACAACAGTCCAGAGTATATCCGGAAAAGCTGCGAAGCGTCGTTGCGGCGCCTAGGCGTTGAAACGATCGACCTTTACTATGTCCACCGACTTTCACAAGACGTGCCGGTTGAAGAGACAATCGGCGTTCTCGGCGAATTGGTTGCTGAGGGGAAGATCGCCAATATCGGCCTGTGCGAAGTCTCCGCCAAGACCCTGCGCCGAGCCCACCGGGTCCATCCGGTTGCGGCTGTTCAAACTGAATATTCCTTGTGGACGCGCAACGTTGAGGCGGAAGTCCTCCCAACCTGTCGTGATCTCGGCATCGGCTTTGTGCCATATTCGCCTCTTGGCCGTGGCTTCCTGACCGGGCAGTACCGCGACCAGGCCAGATTTGAGGAGGGTGACATTCGCGGCATGCTTCCGCGTTTCGAACAGCAGGCAATGGAGCAAAATCTTCAGATTGTCGATATCGTCGAGGACCTGGCTGAACTCCATGAATGCACGCCCGCACAGATATGTCTGGCTTGGCTCCTAGGGTCCGGAGACTTCATCGTCCCAATCCCTGGCACGAAACGTCCGAAATATCTTCGCGAAAATATTGGTGCTGCAGACGTCAGGATTTCGGAGTTCGAACGCGTCAAGTTGCAGCGCGTTCTCGACAATGTCGGCGTTACCGGCGAGCGATACACGGCAGAAGGTATGAAGGGTCTCGAGGTCTGAGGAGGAGATGGAGATGATCAAATCGACAAAAAAAGTGGTGGTGTCGGGCGCGGCCGGACAGATTGCATATTCGCTGCTGTTTCGCCTTGGGGCGGGAGCGCTATATGGCGAAGATCAGGATATCAGCCTCTGCTTGCTCGATGTGCCGGCGGCAGATGACCGGGTGACTGGCGTCGCGATGGAACTCGCAGATTGCGCCTTCCCGCGGGTGCGTTCCATCATTGCAACCAACGATCCGGGCGTAGCCTTCGAGGGGGCGGATGTGATTTTCCTGGTCGGAGCGAAGCCCCGAGGGGCGGGAGAGGAACGCTCCGACCTTCTGAAGGAGAATGCTAAGATTTTCGAAACTCAGGGCGAGGCTCTGAACAAGGTGGCCGGACCGGATGTGAAAGTCCTAGTCGTTGGCAATCCGGCGAACACGAATGCGCTGGTTCTGGCTCGCCATGCCCCCAATGTCCCACGCCGTAACATCACCGCGATGATGCGGCTGGACCACAATCGCGCGGTCTCCATGCTCGCTGGGGCAGCCGATGCGTCTGTGTCGGAGGTAACGCAGATGGTTGTTTGGGGAAATCACTCCTCGACCATGGTTGCTGATATCAGCCATGCGCAGATTGAGGGTAAACCTGCGCGAGCCGTCGTTGATCCGGCCTGGCTGGAGGGGACCTTCAGGTCCAGTGTTGCCGAACGTGGGTCCGAAATCATTCGCGCCCGAGGCGCTTCTTCCGCAGCGTCAGCTGCGAATGCTGCGCTTGATCACATGCGCGACTGGATTCACGGCAGCGATGGTCGGTGGGTAACCTTCGGGATTTTCGGAGGCGAAACCTATGGGTTTGACGCGGATCTGGTCATGGGGTTGCCGGTCATCTGCAAAAACGGCAACTATGAGATCGTGGCAATGGAAATAAGCGCCGCGGTACGCGAACGCATCGAAACTTCCACCGACGAGCTCGCGAAAGAACGGGAGGCTGTTGGGGCATAACTGGTTGCCGTGCGTCCAGTGACCTCCAAGGCAGTAGGCCAATCGTGGGCTTCTGATAGATCGGCGTCAAATCAATGCCTGTCGCGGGATGCTCATAGTCTGAGTGTCACTCAATGGTCATATTTAGTTTGCAGACCATCGGACTCGTCAATCCAGGCAAAGCCTTCTATCGTGAAGGAGACGATAGAGAGGATGAACATGGCTATACGCGAAAACGGCAGTGTAATTATAGGAACAATTGAAAACTTAGTTAAGGGGGTCCGCTCTTCTAGGATGCCACGATCGGCCGTGAATGGTGTGTTGGCACAGGTCACTGAGTTCACCGAACAACTCGTTACGACATATACCTCGGAAATTGCACCAGGTTAGGTGAGAGTGTCCGACCTTTTGTGTATGAATGATCCGGTCGATGCTTCATCGAAAGGAAGCATGCATGACGATCTCCAAGGAACTGCTGGACGAACTGCTGAAGGGCGTTGAGCGCCCCGAGGAACTGCTCGGCGACGCCGTGCTGATGAAAGAGCTCAAGATCAAGCTCATGGAACGGTTGCTGGGCGCCGAGCTGACAGCACACCTCGGTTACGAGGAGGGCAAGGAAGCCCCGCCCGGTCAGACCAACCGCCGGAATGGCGCTGACCTGCCCCTTTTTTGAGGGCCACTCGTAAGTAGAGCTTGTTCTCGTTCTGTTTGCCATTATTCGGCGGCGCCCATTGCGTTTTGTCGAAGGGCCTCGCGGCAGCGAACTCCTCCGGCGTTTTGTATTTCAGGCTGCTGTGTGGACGTTCCGCGTTGTAGTCGATCCTCCAGTCATCGATGATTTCCTGGGCCTCTGCGAGGCTAGTGAACCAGTGCTGGTTCAGGCATTCCTCTCGGAACCGGCCATTGAAGCTTTCGATGTAGGCATTCTGGGTCGGCTTGCCGGGATCAATGAAATACAGCTGGACGCCCTTGTCATCAGCCCATGCATCAAGCGCCCGACCGCGCAGTTCCGGGCCATTATCGACAACCAGGATGTCCGGGTAACCGCGTTCGCGGGCGACGCGTTCCAGCATCTCCACAACCCGTTCGCCCGGCAATGAGAAATCCACCTCGATGGCGGGGCACTCACGGGTGCAATCGTCTTTGAGATTGGCGGTGCGGAACTTACGCCCGTTGGCCAGTGCGTCTTGCGTGAAGTCTAGCGACCAACGCTGGTTGGCGGCGATCGGGCACCAACTTCCTTCCCGCGCTTGCTTTGGGATCTTCTTGCGCTTTGTCCGCCGCAGCCACAGACGCTCTTCGCGGTAGATCCGCTCGACGACCTTGACGTTCACCTTGAAGCCCTCGCGGACCAGCTTTGCATGCAACATGCGATATCCATACCTTCTGTGTTTGCCTGACAGAGTGATCAGGCGCTCCCGCAACCGCGCGTGGCGGTCTGGTCTTGCCTGATAGGCCAGGCTCGGCCGTGAAATCCCGACCAGCCTGCACGCCCGCCGCTGCGTGAACCGGTGGTCTTCCACCAGTGTCTTCACGGCGTCGCGGCGGTGCACAGGCGTTAGGAGTTTCTTGCCAGCAAGCTCTTGAGACCGGCATTGTCCAGCATGCTGTCCGCCAGTAAACGCTTCAGCTCGGCGTTCTCCGCTTCAAGATCCTTCAGGCGGCGCAGCTCTGAAACCTGCATACCGCCGTACCGGCTCTTCCACTTGTACAATGTCGCATCCGACATGCCATGCTTACGGCACACTTCCGAGACCTTCGCCCCCGCTGCATACTCCTGCAATATCCTGAAAATCTGCTCTTCCGTGAAACGTGATTTACGCATCCTTTGTTCTCCTCGTTGCTTCGAACGTTACGAGAACAAACTCTCCTTTAGAAGGGTCCAGCTTTTGGGGGGCAGGTCAGCGCCTCGACCAAGGTGCTGAAGGGACAAGACGGGGAGATGCCGTTGGCGGTGCCCCGCGACCGTGACAGCAGCTTCGAGCCCGAGCTGGTGAAGAAGGGCCAGACCCGGATCGACGGGATGGACGACAAGATCATCGGGCTCTACGCCGCCGGGCTGACGGTGCGGGATATCCAGGCCCATCTGCTCGACCTCTATGGTCTGAAGGTCTCGCCCGACCTGATCAGCCGCGTCACCGACGCCGTCCTGGACGAGGTCCGGGACTGGCAGAGCCGGGCGCTGGAGCGGATGTATCCGATCGTGATCTTCGACGCCCTACGGGTGAAGATCCGCGATGCCGACAGCCGGACGGTGAAGAACAAGGCCGTCTATGTCGCCCTCGGCGTCAGTCGCGATGGTCTGCGCGAGGTTCTGGTCCTTTGGATCGCCGAGAACGAGGGCGACAGGCCCTCAATGGCCTGCCGTTTCCACGTGCTGACCTGGTTCGGGTGCAGCTGATGCTTCGCGGCAATCTCTTGCACGGTCTTGTCGCCCCGCAGCGCTTCCAACGCCACCTTGGCCTTAAACCGATCTGTAAAGTTCCGGCGCTTTGCCATTCTCGTATCCCTAAAAAGGTTGGGGATACACCTTAGCTGACTGTCCGGTTTTCTGGGACCACTTCAAATATGACTGGGCTCTTTGGTGCGGACAATGAAACCCATCGCTTCGTGACGCGGTATCTGCTGAGCACACATTTTGATCTATTCTTTGCGGATGCCATCATCGTGATCGAGGGAGCCGCAGAGCGGATCCTGCTGCCACATCTGATCCAGCATCACTACCCTGACCTTGCAGTGGCTTATCTATCCTTCCTACAGCTGGGGGGCAGCCACGCACACCGCATGCGGCACTTGATCGAGGCGCTGGAGCTGCCGACGC
Source organism: Epibacterium sp. ABZ3_068 (assembly GCF_056159265.1). Lineage (NCBI taxonomy): Bacteria > Pseudomonadati > Pseudomonadota > Alphaproteobacteria > Rhodobacterales > Roseobacteraceae > Epibacterium > Epibacterium sp. ABZ3_068. The sequence continues at coordinate 1,130,164 of NZ_JBSWUV010000001.1, read as the reverse complement.
TGATCATCACCGATCTCGATGCCGCGACGAAGGTCAAAATCGAGGTTAAGAAAGGCGAAAGGAACGCCTGGAAATCAGCCCGGCCGCGCTCGGGGGCCGCTCAGGAAACCACGAACCACGCTCTGAAATCTTGGCTCCCAAAGATGGCAGAGGTGGACAAGTTGATGGCTACGCCGCCAAACACACTCTGCCACACCGATACCACCCAGACCATCGCAGTCTCCTATCAGATCCCGCAAGAGGTGACACAGGGCACGCAGACCCAAGCCATCACGCCCAGCACGTTTGAGGATGCACTTACACTTACCAACCCGAAAGCAGTGGAGGACGCCGCGAAAGCGGATCTGGCCTGCGGCATGACGCGTGATTTTGGCAAATACATCGCTACCGCGGCAACGCCTGAGGACCTCGCAGAGGATCTCTTTAATCGGTTGGCTAAAAATACGGATAAGGCCGCCTTCGCACTGGACCTCCTATACATCGAGGACATCAAAGCGCTTCAGGCACCGCCCTATATCGACAAAGGCCTGACTTGGCTCGCGGGCAAGCTGAATGGCGGAGAGGCTGCGAAATGACGGACGTGACCGACGCTACCCGCGACGCAAGCGCTTGAGGCGCCGTTTTCCCAAGTGGCGCGTTACCTCGCCTATGTCGAAGACCGCAGCCCATATGGCACCCACCAAGGGGTCAAAGGGCTCGAATTTCCACGGGTCATGGTGATCACTGATGACGCCCACACGCGCTTCAAGGGCCTTGCCTCCTACGAGACGCTGTTTGACGTAAAGCGCCTGTCCCCAGCCTCTCAGAAAAAGGCGGATCAGGGCGAAGAAAACACGATCGAGCGCACCCGCCGTTTGCTATACGTTACCTGCACGCGGGCTGAAGAAAGCCTCGCGCTTGTACTCTATTCCGAGGCCCCCGACGCGGTCCGCAGGTTTCTGATCTCCAACAAATGGATGGGCGAGGACGAGGTCGTGATGGCTGCGGCCGACGGGACCTTTCAGGAAGCTGCACAGCAACGCTGAACATTCAGTAGTGACCGTTCTGGGCCGCTTGTGTCGCCCAGCCGTGTAAACCCTGTTGGTCATGATTTCCGATCGTCGTAAAGCGCCTCTTTATGCCCGAGTACTATGGGTGAGCTGCTTAATGTTGTGGTCTTTTCCTAACTAGCGTGAGCCGCGCAAGCCTCAGCTTGAAAACTGTCAGAAACTAAGCTATATATCTGACACGAGGAGGTGAACATGCAAACCACATCTCAAGCGATCAAGGCCTATGCTGAAGCGCTGCCGGAGGGTGCGACCCTGTCGGCGCGGGAGTTGTTGCACCTCGGAGAGCGTGCTGCGGTCGATCAGGCGCTGTCTCGGTTGGTGCGGCGTGGGGAGCTTCTGCGTTTGAGGAGAGGATTGTTCGCGCAGCCTGTGAAAACCCGCTTCGGGAGCCGGGCGCCCTCAGTTGAGGCCGTGGTTGAGCACATTGCGAAATCAACCGGTGAGCGCGTGTCGCAAAGCGGAGCGTCGGCAGCGAACCTGCTCGGGATGTCGACGCAGAATCCTTCCCGTCAAGTTTATTGGACCTCCGGGCCGAGCCGTCAGCTGAAACTCGGAGCGCAAAGCGTCGAGCTTAAGCATGTGCCGAGCTGGCAGCTTCGTGCGCCCAACAGTCGCGCCGGTCACGCCTTTCGGGCGCTTGCCTATTTCGGCAAGTCCGAAGCTGCTCATGCTTTGAGGCGCATCAAAGCGACGTTGAACGAAGAGGAGAAGCGCGAGCTTCTGAGCTTCCGAGCCTCTGCGCCTACTTGGATGGCCAAGGAACTTAGCGCGCTTGCGTCATTGCAATGACCGAAAGCCAAACCTATTTTTCGCTGTCGCGTGAAGACAAGATCGACGCGCTGGAAGTGGCCGCCTCGAAATTGGGGCGGCCTGCAGACCTGTTGGAAAAGGATATCTGGGTCGTCTGGGTGCTTGACGCCTTGTTCGACAGTGCTCTCGGCGAACACCTGGTGTTCAAGGGCGGAACCTCGCTGTCCAAGGTCTACAAGGCGATTGACCGGTTCTCAGAAGATGTCGATCTGACATATGACATCAGGCAGATCATTCCCGATCTGATCAAGGATCCCGACGATCCATATCCGCCAAGCCGCTCGCAAGCTCAGAAATGGACCGTATCCGAAGAAATTCAAGATGACTACACGCCCTAAACTCGCCATTCGACCAATCGTTTTCAGTCGAAGCGGCCATTCACGGCGAAACATCGAACGCTCACTTTGTCCGCACTGTTCCCGTTCGATGGTTTTGAGGGTTGCACCTGCAGCGAAGGGCGGCTTTTCCAAGTGCGCGTGCGGCATCGGATCTACATCATGGCGTCAGATATCCCGACTTTGCAAAGTCCGAAATCTGCGCTTCGCTGACATTCGAACGAGGCGCAGCATTGGTCGCTATGGGGCTCTTTCGGCATCTTTGCCGCACTGGTTCCGAATGGCCGGTTTCTAGCCAAAAACGTTGTTGGCTTCGGCGTGCACAACGCATTTCTCAGTCAAAATGGTTCCCATGCTCCACATCCGCCCAGTGCTTGTTCACTGGCAGTGAACGCGCTCGGCGAAGGATGTCGTCAGTTTGGACAGGGCAGAAGTCCCATTGATCAACGCCAACGTTGACGCTGTTGCGCGAGCCCTGCCATTGGTCATGGACGTGGCCAAATAGCTGAACCGCACCTTTTCGGGCTCTGTTCCACGTGATCATAGGATAGTGGCAAAGCACTAACCGCTGATCCCCATCTTTGATTTCCCTTAGATCAGCAATGCTTTCCCAAGGCAAAGCTACGACTGCCTCATCATCGTGGTTGCCGATGACAAGATGCTTACGCCCCGGGATCTGATGAAACCAGTTTTCAAACTTCTCCGGGCTTGTCGATTGACCAAAGGCAAAATCCCCCAACACCCAGAGGTCATCATCGAAGCCCACACGGCTTTGTATATTTTGGATAATCCTCGCGTTCATTGCTTCGATGTCTGCGAACGGTCGGTTGCAGAATTCAATAATTCTGGTGTGACCGAGATGGAGGTCAGCCGTATACCAGTTGGCCATTCAGTTTTCCCCTTTTTTGTCGGCTGCCGTATTGAGCAAGTTTCGAAAAGTTTTTATCGCAGATGAAAGACACTATATATAGACACAGATCACCGGGTGGCTAGTTGTTCCCCGACTTCGTTTCGATGAGGCCTGATAGGTAAATTCGAACCCGGAGAAAGTAAATTGAAACCCAACATTCGAGCTCAACGAAGGTAAATTTAAACCCAAATATTTTAATGGGTTACAGGATGCACTTTCTTCTTGACGGACTGGGGATAACCTGTGTTACCGATTCTTAACTTAACATAGAAGATCGCACTTTTTCTCTGAAAAGGGCATCAGTTAATGACACCAGATATTGTGTTGCATAAGCAGTTGAAAGCGGCTCTTAGAGCGCGCGGCGTCAGTTTTACCTACATAGCGAAGGAGCTTGGTAGAACGACAGCGCTGGTGTCGCTCACTTGCATGGGACGGACAAAGAGCCATCCCGTTCAGAGCAAAATTGCCGAACACCTAGGTCTTAAGCCAGAGGAAATCTGGCCGGATCGTTACCCAGAACAGGAGGACGGCATGCCTTAAACAGAAAAGGCTCAGAGTTCCCGCTCCGAGCCAATTCCATATGAGATCAAGTGATCCCTTAGCTAGTCATTTGATCTCTTGTTTCACCTCAAAAGTCAAGTCTCCGCCGGGCAAATTTGACCGGCGGCCCGATGCGGCTACGAAAAAGAGTAAAGTGACGATGTTGTTGATCACATTGAAAACTACGCCCCGCGCATATGGTACATACCGTCCTGGAGCTCCCTGCTATCTAAGTCAGATTGAGGGGGCGCAAAATGCATAAGCTGCCTGTTATCTTAACCCTTCGGCCTCGCGAAACGTTAATTTCGTTCGTTTCAAACCTTGCAGCGGCCAACGGGACACCGACGGTTCTCGAATTTTGCAACGATCTGAAATTGCGATGGACAAAAGCCTACCGTGGCAATCGCGACGAGCTAGAAAAACTGTCGGTTCTTTCTACCGTACCCCTGAACGAGCTTGCTGAGGTTTCATTGGTAGGGCTCGGTGATCGCCGTTACGAGATTGCGGGGGAGACCGTCATGGCGAAGACGCTCCGGATGCACGAAACCAGGGTTTGCCCTCAGTGCATTGCAGAGGATCTCGAAGGCGGTGCTCCCTTTGGTCGGATTGAATGGCAAGTCGCCGCATATCGTACTTGCCATAAACACTGTGTTCCGATGTTCAGGCTACCAAAGGCGGTCAGACCAAGATGTGACTTTGACTTCTGCAGGCGCGTGGAAGATCACAAAGAGGCAATCCTGGAGCAGTCAGGATGTTCACCACAGCACACTGCAACTACCAAATTTGAAAGCTACCTGCATCGTCGCCTGTCAGGAGTTCGAGAAAACACCTGGTGTGACGAACAAGAACTGGGCCTGCTTGTCGAAGCATCCGAAAAGCTTGGTGCGGTCTTGACCTTTGGAAGCGCAGTGCGGCCATCGACATTTTCAGAAGAACAAGAGGCTACCGCATTCACATTCGGCTTTGAGGCATTCTTGGATGGCCCGATTGGTTTGAATGCCGCTTTTAGGAAAATTCGGGATGCATCCACAACGATGGTGCCGGGTTTCTATACGGATTTCGGCGCGTTTGCCAGATGGCTTGGGCGCGTAGATTTGGACAACCCCAAGTTTTCAGGGCTTGTTGAGCTCGTGACCGACTTTGCCTTCAGAACCTATCCCTTTGAACAAGGGGAGCGGTTTCTGAATTCCGTATGCCCCGAGAGAAAGATCCATAATACTTCTACACTCGCCAAAGCATATGGCACCAGCACGGCCCGGGCTGCGAGGCTGGCCAAAAACCTCGGCTTGGGTGATTGGAAAGGCAATCAGCAATCTCTCTTCGACGCAAAGGAAGTAGACCCGCACTTTACGGCGTTCTCGAAATGCATGAACGGCCCGCAGTTATCGCAGTCGGTTGGAATCGCAAAGAGTTTTGTGCGCCGCTTCTCTGATGCTGGCTTTGTACGACCTCGTTATAATTTGGATGGGATGGATCCAGTCTTTCATCCCGACGATATCGAAGATTTTCTGAAACACCTTCAGAGCACCGCGCGCCAAGTCTCTGAGGTGCCCATCGGAACCTATCGGCTTGCTGAAGCCAGTTCGCGCGCCAAGTGCTACCTCGAAGACGTGATAAAGCTGAGTTTAGAGGGCAAACTCAAATCACTCTGCTACACGGTCGAAACTCCAAATTTGCGCGATTTCTATGTGGATCGCGAAGAGGTGCTGGATCACCTTCAGTCGGATGCTCCGAGCGGCCATACAAAGGTTCAGATACAGAAATTCCTGCGTATCAATACACCAACGATTTGTCTTGTCGTTGATCGTGGCCTCCTGACGTGTAAGCGCATCAGGCACCATCGTTCTCGCAAACCGATGTCTTTGATCCGAACATCGGATCTAATGAGTTTCTTGGGTCAGTATGCCACACTTGGTATGATGGCGAACCATTATGGAACCCAAGCCATACATGTAGCCAGGAAACTGGAGGCGAAAAATGTGTTTCCGATGTCATTTGGTTCTCCAAGGTACAGCAAAATATACCTTCGGAAGAAGGTGGAAAGCTCCGGCTTGGCTGAACTTTACCTGAACGACTGGACGCCTTCTCAAATCGAGGAGGCGTTGTCATGAATTCTCATTTCGAAGATTTAGACCACGACACATGGCAATATGCGCTGCCGAAGATCCGTTCTGCTGGAAAGATACAGTTCGGCGATATACACGGTGTGCTTCCCTATACAGGCGTAAGAAACCCAATTACCACCAGCAGCGTTTCGCAAAAGGTTTCGTTTACCTACCGATCAGCCGCCAATAACTGGCAACCCAAGATAGGGGCTGCCGAAAGCATGGCTGAGGCTGCGGTGGCCATGGAGGCGCTGGTATCTCCCCACGTTCACGATGTGGAATTTCAGCCGACTACATTCCCCTATTTGCATCCTAATGGTCAGACCAAGCTTCACACAATTGACCTTAGGATCACTTACAATACGGGAGAACGATGTTTCGTCTTTGTTCGGAACAGTACCAGTTTGAACAAGCGGTATATTCAGGATGAGATCGACGCCATTTGCAACGGAGTACCTGAATCAGAGGCCCATAGCTTCGCTGTAATCGATGGAGACGCGTATTCACGCCCGCGACGAGACAATCTTCGTCGAATGCATCATCTGGTCCACTTTCAGCCCGACGCACGTTCAGACGAGGTTGTAGAAGCAGCATTTGAGACGCTGCGTGAAGTCTGGCACCTTTCAGATCTGTTTGGGCGTTTGCCATTGTCTGGTGCCCAAATAACCCAGTCGGTTTTGCGCCTGATAGCGACGGGCAAACTAGATGCCGACTGTGATGCCGTCATTTGCGAACACTCTCATATCTGGAGTGCCTCCGATGATTAAACCAAAATACATCGTCCCGGCCGGAAAAGAGATCATCAGTGCCGGTCAAACCATCCGCCTTCGGCAAGCAGAAAATAACTGTTTTGAAGCTGTCAATTGCCTGAATGGAGAGGTCGAATTCCTCTCCTATCAAGAGGCAATCGCATTCTTGCATCAGCCCAATATAAGCATGCCATTTCATGGGTTTCCAGAATCTGAAGCAACCGCACGAATCCGTTCAGGCCAATTCCCGCATCCAGATCAATTAAAGCCAGAAGGAATGGATAACGTGGACTTCCAAACAGCCCTTTGCGTTGCCATCGGCGCTTTGGAATCTACGGGGGTTAAAATCAGTGAGCCTTCATTGAACAGGTCGGGAAATCGAAAATTTATCCAAAAGGTAGCCAGCACTATCTTCAAGAAGGGCCCGATTGCTATCAACGAGGTGCGCGGGGGAAAGAGAAAGAGTGTTTTTCTGATCCCCAAAGGTCGCACTCTGCTCAAGTACTACACCCTCTATTGCAGTTCCGGCCGCAACCCGATGGCACTTGCTGAACAAAATTGCTTGAAGGGGAACCGCACACCAAGGCTTCCACTTCGTACTGAACAGTTGATTTCCCAAGCTATCGATGAGGTCGGCCTGGACACAAAAGACCCCTCCGTAGCTCAAGTGTTGTGGCGCCTTGAGCAATTGGTGGATGAAGACAATGGCCTCCGACAATCCCGTGGTCAATCAGCTTTGGTGATGGTCTGCCACAAGACCGTTTCGAGACGGATCAAGGCGATTAGCGCTACGGCGCGCGCCATAGCTCGGAAGGGCGAAAAATTTGTTGCCAACAACCGAAGTCGCGGCGCGACAGACACGCGTGCTTTGCTCATCGGTGAACTTGTTGATATCGACGAGTGCAAGATATCGTTGATCGCCTCCGTCAAGGAGTGTGGCCTTTGGGAGCGACTTTCCAAAGATGATCGAGCAACGGTCGAAGAAATCGATCATATCATCCAGACAAGACTTTGGCTGGTCTTGGTGTTCGATATCGCCACCAGAATGCCCCTGGGATGGGTATTGACTGATACACCATCGGCTGAAGCAACCCTGCAAGCCCTGAGAATGGCAACGCGCGACAAAACCCGTGAAAAAACCATCTATGGCTGTGACCGCGATCCGATGCCTGCTGTCGGAATTTGTCAAATACGCTCTGACAACGGCACTGGACTTCGCAATTCGACAGTAAAGACTGCTCTGCTGGGGATGAATGTACAGTCAGTCGATCTACGCGCCTACCATGGGATCGATAAATCACATCAGGAACGAGTGTTTGGGTCATTGGAATCGGTGCTGTTTCAGATGATCCACGGGTATACTGGTCGAAAGGCAAATGCCTTGCCCGGATACGATCCCATCAAGAATGGCGTACTGGATCAAGAAGAAATTTATGGTTTGATCACGCGCTACTTGGTGGATGAATATCCATTTCAACGCCACTATGGCACGGGTATGATGGGTGCTCGTCCCGTCAAAGTAGCCAATCGCATCAACAACGAGACCGGTGGTGGTGTGATACATGCTATCCCTGATCACAACCGACGTATCGCTTTGGGTTGGAAAAAGAAGGCAACCGTTACCGACGAAGGTGTGAAGGTCTTTGGTCTTCCTTACACATCTGGCGAGCTCCAGGCTATTCGAGATAAAATAAAGAAAAAGGTCACCGTTTTTTCGGACCCTGACCTTGTGGATCATGTCACCATTCTCGTGGAAGGTCACAAAGACCCGATCTTGGGACGACTCAGTTGGACAGCAATGAAAGGCCTCACGATTCCTGAGTTTTTGGCGTATGCCGCTCAGCTTCGTGCGGAGACACCAGAAGAAACGATAGACTTCGATTCCCAACGAATTCGAGCCGGTAGAAAGCGCTTCGAACAAATGAGGAAAACCGGTATCGAGCACAAGCTTGCGCGAAGCTATATGACCCAAGCAGAAGCGGAAGCAAAAGCCAAGATTGTTGCCACCGGCGTACATGGTCCACGGATACCCACGCCTAACACCCTGAAGCCTGGCAGGATTGGAAAGCCGCCTGCCGGAGAAGGTGTGCGCAAAGTTGGCAAGGGGCTTCAGCCTCCCATCGAAAACGGCGAAAGATCCTCTTCGAATGATCCCCAGATACTTGGGCGCCCTGATACAAAGGGTAAACTGTCATGAGTTTCGTTAAGCATAACCGTGTCGATTTACAGCAAAACCTGTACTCAGCTCACTACACCTTTCCACGTTCACACGACTTACGTGATGCGTTTGAATGGATGATTACGGACTACTATTCTAAAGCGGCGTTGGGAGGCCCATTTGAAGCGCGTGGTATATTGCTTACTGGGCCAAGCAGGATCGGAAAAACCACTGAAATTCGAAAGATTTTGTCAGAGGTAAATGACGGATCGACGCTTATGCCAGATGGCAGACCAGCCCGTTTTGTTTCCGTTACACTAGGTGGCAAAATCACGTGGAAAGATTTGGGCATCCATACGCTCAGAACCGGTCTGAAGTACCCCATGGAGCATCGAAGGGCTCTAAGCCAACGAGACTACTGGGATCGGGTGCAGTATCAGGCACAGGCGCAGGGTGTCGTTGGTATTCACTATGACGAATGCCAGCACATTTTCTCAAACAAAGGCCAAGAATCCCGAGCCATGATCTTGGACAGTTTCAAATCCCTTCTGAAACAACCGGATTGGCCTTTCATGCTGGTGCTCTCCGGCATCGGACAACTCGCAGATCGGATTCAGCAGGAAGAGCAACTTGCCCACCTTCTGCGACCGATCTCGTTCCGGGAGATTCACATCCATCACCAAGACTGCCTGGATGAACTGAACAGCCTTTGTCATGCCTATGCTGAACGAGCTGGTTGTGATTTCTCGGAAATTGGGACCATCGATTTCTACCGAAGACTCTGTCTCGCCTGCGGGAACAGCTGGGGATTGGTGGTCGAGCTGCTAATCGCTACCTTAATCCGAGTGGATGACGAGCAGGCAAAGAAAATCTCGACACAACATTTTTGTAGCGCGTTCACCGAGCGTTTGAATCTCGCTCCAGGGTTCTCGCCATTTTCGGTGAACGACTACGAAGAGATGTTTCTAGCCCAAAAGATGTTTGAGCTTTGGAACAAGACGCAACCACCTGAGTAGATTTTCAATCTGAGCAGTGAGAAAGCCCACATCTATTGTGGGCTTTTTTCTTTTTTGGATCGGTGATTTTTCGCATGCTTTTGTGTCAAGTTCGCATGCTTTTGGTCTCAACGAAATTCGAGGCTAGTTTATCGTTTGGATACAATTTGTTGCGGATGATGTTTCTCGGTAGCTTGGAAAGCTCGCACTCTTATGGTCCACTGACATATGTTGTTGTAAAGTGACAAATTAATTGTCCATTTGTGACAGGATTCTGTCCATTTGCGACAGATCTTTTGTCCATTGGTTCAGGATATTCCTTTGTTATCTAAGCTGCCCAATGGGTGAAGTGCCTTTACGGTCATCACGTTTTTCGAGTTGTGTTAAGTGGGCTAATTCTGTTGAAAAACTCCTGCTTGATCGAGGCGTAATTGGCTGATTCAATTCTCTCTACGAGCGGGAGGATTAGCGATGATGGGACCGAAGCAGGAAGCGCAAGCAGCATTGTTCTACGAGTTCTCTCTGGAAAATCATGTCCCACAAGACCACTTGTTACGGTCGATTGATCGATTTGTGGATTTGAGCAGTATTCGCGCCCACCTTGCCGATTTCTATAGCCATACTGGTCGCCCATCGATTGATCCGGAGTTGATGATCCGGATGCTGCTGGTTGGCTACATTATGGGCATCCGGTCTGAGCGCAGGCTTTGTGACGAGGTGCATCTGAACTTGGCGTATCGTTGGTTTTGTCGCCTCGATTTGTCTGATCCGATTCCTAACCATTCGACGTTTTCCAAGAACCGACACGGACGTTTCCGTGAAAGCGCGTTGCTGCGGCATCTGTTTGAGAAAACTGTCGCACGGTGCATCGAAGACGGTTTGGTCAGCGGACAACGTCTTGCAGCGGACGCAAGCCTAATTGAAGCCGACGCCAACAAGCAGAACTCCACACCGAAGGAAGACTGGGATCGCAGGGCCATCGATCCAAACAATGCGCCGCGTGCAGTAAAAGAATACCTCGACGTCTTGGACAACGCAGCATTTGGTGCTGCGTCCACCGTGGAACCCAAATTTACGTCCCATTCCGATCCATCCAGTCAGTGGACAGCGGCTCGTAAAGGGCCAGCGTTTTTTAGCTATTCTACCAATTACCTGATCGATACCGATCACAGCGTCATCGTTGACGTCGAAGGGACTAGGTCGATTCGTCAGGCCGAAGTTGGGTCAGTGCGAACCATGTTGGATCGGATCAAAGACCGGCACAATTTGGACCCCGACTGGCTCATCGCGGACAGCGCCTATGGATCTGGGCCGATGCTGGGTTGGCTGGTTGATCGCGATATCGAGCCTCATATTCCTGTGTTGGATAAATCCGGTAGGACTGATGGCACCTGGTCCCGCGCAGATTTTGAATGGGACCCTGAAAACAACCAATACATCTGCCCCGAAGGTGAACCGCTCAAGCAATTCCGCCGTAATTATTCCGATCCGAACCGTGGCCCAAGCGGCAAAGGCGTCGCAAAATATCAAGCGCTGAAGCACACCTGCCAAGCCTGCCCATCAAAAATGAAGTGCTGCCCAAAAGCCGATGCGCGCAAGATCACTCGCGAAGAACATGAAGATGCCCGTCAGGTCGCCCGTGACATAGCTAAGACCAAACAATACAAAGTCTCGATGCGGCTGCGAAAGAAGGTCGAAATGCTCTTCGCACATCTCAAACGCATCCTTGGCTTGGGACGGCTCCAATTGCGGGGACCTTGCGGCGCAAATGACGAATTCCTCCTCGCTGCCACCGCCCAGAACCTCCGCAAATTAGCAAAGATCTTTCCTGCACCGCAGCAACCGCAAAAAGCCTGAAAAGAAAGGCGCTCGCACTCTGTTTGAGGCAACATTTTCTGCGACAGAAAAACGTTGTTTTTCAACAGAATTCGGCGGAAACCGGACTTTCGCCGCATAAGCACAAGTCATATTCTCTGTTATGAGAAGCGGACATCTGTGCTTGTGTTATGGGCGAGTGACCTGCTCCCCTGAAATGTCCGGTGTTTTTGGTTAGCCTGTTCTCGAAAAAGGAGACAGATGATGAAGAGAAGCCGTTTCAGTGAAGAACAGATCATTGGTATATTGAAGGAGCATCAGGCCGGTGCGACGGCGGCCGATCTGTGCCGCAAGCATGGCGTCAGCGATGCTACCTTTTACAAATGGCGATCCAAGTATGGCGGGATGGAAGTGTCGGACGCGAAGAAGCTGAAGGCGCTTGAGGCGGAGAATGCAAAGTTGAAGACGCTCTTGGCCGAGCAGATGATGGATGTCTCAACGCTCAAGGAAATGCTGGGAAAAAACTTTTGAGGCCCGGATCGCGACGCAATGCTGCGGCCTGGGCCATGAAAGAGAAGCGATATAGTCAGAAACGGGCCTGCGCTTTGGCCGGGATTGATCCACGCGTCTACCGGCGTGTGTCGAAGCAGCCAGCCGATACTAATCTGCGCGGTCGGCTGAAGGAGCTGTCGTATGAACGGCGACGCTTTGGCTATCGACGGCTGCACATCTTGCTCAAACGTGAAGGCTGGCATGTGAACTGGAAGAAGTTATACCGGATCTACCGCGAAGAAGGGTTAACCGTTCGCAAACGGGGCGGTCGCAAACGCGCACTGGGCACCAGAACACCGATGGCGATCCCACAGGGGCCGAACCAACGATGGTCTCTGGACTTTGTGTCCGACAGCCTGTCCTGCGGTCGCCGCTTCCGCATCCTGAATGTGATCGACGACTTCAGTCGCGAATGTTTGGCTGCTGTGGTCGACGCATCGCTCTCCGGCGACCGCGTGGCCAGGGAACTGGATCGGATTGCCGAGATGCGTGGATATCCCTGTATGGTGGTCAGCGACAATGGGACCGAACTGACTTCGAATGCGATCCTGAAGGGGCAAGAAGACCGCAAGGTTGACTGGCACTACATCGCGCCCGGCAAGCCAACGCAAAACGGGTTTGTCGAAAGCTTCAACGGCAGGATGCGCGACGAATGTCTGAATGAGCACTTGTTCGATAGCCTACGCCATGCGCGCAACCTAATCGAGATGTGGCGCGCCGACTTCAACCATCACCGCCCACACACAAGCCTCGCTGGCATGACGCCAGCCGAATATGCTAAACGGTCAAACGAAGACCAAAACCTGAACAGAGCTAACCTAAATTAGCGGACTCAAAGGGAAGCAGGTCACGAGCTACTTGGTGGATTTTCTCATTGTGATTAGTCCCGCAGCATTCAATCCAAGACCCCACGACCGGTTTTGCCAATACTGGCCCTGCATTTCAGTCGCATCATCGTTTACTGTGAGTATTGCGGACCCGTAAAACTTGGGCTGGCCTGTTACCGCAAGAGGCTGCGAGTTGTCTTGTTTATTGGCCTGTTCGTAAACCCATGCGACTGATTTGCTCCCGTTTTCTGACGAGAAAAATTCCACTGAAACTGTTTCGGAACTGAGCAATGGCGTTTTTTCGTTTGGTAGGAAGGTCACGTCGGTCCGAAACCACGTCTGTTTGATTTTCACATCAAAGCTAGCATCAAGGAGATTGGGCCGTTCGTCTTTGAAAGGGTCAAATGTAACTTCGTTACTGGCCGCAGCGGTTTTCAGGCGTTCCACAATCGGCCAATTGGACTGGATCGTCACAGCCCACTGGCCGTTCAGGTCAGGAAAGTAGCGACTTGCGAACCAAGGTCCCGCCAAAGGTAACTTCCAAAGAAGACGCCAGCCTGGCGCGATGATGAATAGCGCGATGCTTCCCCAGATGACTACCGCGACAACTCTTGAAGTCAAAAGGTTGGCAACCGGCGATCCCAGGACAGGCACGTTCGCGGCAAGCCAGGTCTCAATCCAGCCAACCGCGAGCGGTGAAGCCAAAGCTAGATAGACCGTGACCCAGCCCCCTGAATTCCGGCCACTGAGGTGTTAGTAATCCGTCCAAGCAAAGGATGGACTATGAAACGCAGATTTTCAGACGAACAGATCATTGGGATGATCAAAGAATACGAAGCCGGTGTGAAAGCCCAAGAGCTGTGCCGGAAGTACGGCATCAGCGATGCAACGTTTTACAAATACAAAGCCAGATTTGGCGGCATGAACGTGTCCGATGCGAAGAAACTGAGAGCGCTGGAAGACGAGAACAATCGTCTGAAGCGGATGTTGGCAGATACGATGCTGGACAATGCGGCCTTGAAAGACCTCGCGACAAAAAACTACTGACGCCTGATGTGAAGCGCAGGGCCGTGTCGGACGTGATGGATCGGCACGGCCTGTCTGAGCGTCGGGCGTGCGAATTGGCGGGCCTGCATCGGTCTGTTTTTCAATATGAGAAGCAGGATCAGGGCGATGACGCCCTGCGCAAACGACTGCGTGAACTGGCGAACGAGCGCCGTCGGTTCGGATATCGCCGTTTGGGCATCCTGTTGGCCAGAGAGGGTTTTGAGGTGAACCACAAGAAACTGTTCCGGCTCTACCGCGAGGAAGGGCTGGCCGTGCGGCGCAGGCGTTCTCGTAAGCGGGCTCTGGGCACGCGCAGGCCGATCCTGGTGCCTGAACGGGCAAACCAGCGCTGGTCGTTGGACTTCGTGTCAGATGCCTTCGCAGACGGCCAACGGTTCCGCGTGCTGTGCATCGTGGATGACTGCACCCGAGAAGCACTGGCTACGGTCGTGGATCGCTCGCTGTCGGGTTCACGCATGACCCGAGAACTGGATGAACTGATCCGCCGACGCGGTCAGCCCGACATGATCGTCAGCGACAACGGAACGGAAATGACATCTCATGCTGTGCTGCGATGGTGCCAGGACACTGGCGTTGGTTGGCACTACATCGCGCCAGGAAAGCCCATGCAGAATGCGTTTGTCGAAAGCTTCAATGGCCGCCTGCGCGACGAATGCCTGAACGAACATATCTTCGGCAATCTCGCCGAAGCCAGAAAGATAATTGAAACCTGGAGGATCGACTACAACACTGAACGACCACACACTTCACTTGGCGGGCTGGCTCCAGCCGTTTGCGCCAGTCTCAACCGTGCCACCCGGCCTGCCTCGCTTGAGCTCCGCAAGGGCTCCGCTCAGCAGGCCTTGACCGCAACCCAATCAACAGAAAGAAACAAGAACGGGTTCTACACCTGAACGGACCGGATCAGGGGGCTGGGTCAAACGATAGAGGAGGCTCAAGATCGGGCCACAAAATGGCTCTGGACTTACAACAACGACCGGCCCAACAATGGCCATTGGCAGCATCAAACCCGCTATGAAACTGAAAACAGCCGCGTGATTTCTACGGCTGAGTCCCATTAAAAATGGGGGGATTACCGGAGCTCTGTAACGCCGAAACCGGCGCCGTAGGAGGAGGTGTTGGTTTGCCCTTCTGAACTTGCCCTGCAATATTCGGCGGCTGGTCTTTCAAACTTTTGGAAATTTGAATTCAGGGAGCTGGCTAAATGCTTCACGTAGCGCGACGCCCCAACCGTTTGAGATTTCCTCGAAGTAGGGATCGTTCTCTTCAATCCGAAACATTCTGCCATTTTGCAGGCTGTCGGTTTCATAGGCGTGGACATCCAATGGCAGGCTCACAGACAGATTGGCCTTGATCGTGGAATCAAAACTCACTGTCAGCAGTTTGATTGCATCTTCAAAGGACATGCCCGGATCATAGGCGCGCAGCAAAATGGGGCGACCGTATTTCGTCTCGCCAATCTGGAAGAAGGGAGTATCAAAACTGGCTTCGATAAAATTGCCTTCTGGATAAATCAGGAAAAGCCGGGGCGCGCCGTCTCCGATTTGCCCGCCCAGGATCATTGTCGCGTTGAACGCGGCATCGGCGCGCTGACCGGCTTCGGCATGGGTGGCGATCACCTCTTTCAGAAGGTTTCCCACCATGGTTGCCACCTGGAACATTGATCCTTCTTCCAGAATGCCGGGGTGACGCGCTCCGGGTTCCTTGCTGCGCTCTTCCAGAAGGCTGACTACGGATTGCGTTGTCGCCAGATTACCGGCCGTCATCAAAGTGATGGAGCGGTTGCCAGGCACATCCCAAGTGAACATCTTCCGGAAGGTGGAGATGTTATCTACACCAGAATTGGTGCGGGTATCGGACATAAAGACCAGGCCCCGGTTCAACATCAGGCCAACGCAATAGGTCATGTTGTTTCCTTTTTTGCAGGCTCTTCAAGCAGCCTATTGCTGAACCTGCAAGGAAACATGAAGATTCTCTGCTCCATTTCCCTGTCGAATGCCCAGAATTGGCGCGGCATCGCTGTAGTCGCGCCCTGTGGCCACGCGTACATAACGCGCATCTGGCGATATTCCGTTGGAGACGTCAAACCCGACCCAGCCCAGGCTTTGTGTCCAGACCTCGCACCAAGCATGGGAGGCGTCCTGTTGCTCTTGCCCATCCATCAGCAAATAGCCACTGATGTAGCGGGCGGGATATCCCATCAAACGTGCGGCTGCGATCATTATGTGGCTGTGGTCCTGGCATACGCCGTGACCGGCGGACAGGGCGACTTCGGCCGTTGTGGAGCTGTCCGTACGCCCAGTCTCATATTTGACCTGTGACAGAATTTCGCTGGACAGATGATGTAAGCGCGCGATGTCGTCCAAGTCGGCCGTATCGCTGCGCACTGCCGCGGAGAGCTTTCGAACGTTGTTCCCGGCGGCAGTCATTGGTGTTGCCCCTTCAAACAACCAAAGTGGTGCATATCCGGTGTGTTGCCCTACGACACCGTTTCGGTCTTCTACCTCGACCTCCCCCGTACTGACGATTTCGATGTGTGTGGCCCCTTGATTTACCTTCACCAGTTCTGTGTGATTTATGAAGAGATCGTCAAACGTAAGCTGTTTTGCGCCTCCGGAAATTCTGGTCTCCCAGTTCAGGACCGTTTGCCCATGGCCGGTACGGGGAATGAGCCGCAGCTTCTGCAATGCATAATGCACTGGCTCGTCATATTTATAAGTGGTTTGATGTTTGATCGTCAGTTTCATTGACTTATCCGTAGAACCGGAAGCTCTGCTCAATCCCGGAGGAAAGCACGGTTGTGTCTTTGATGAACTCGCCTAGGAACTCGTGGAGCCCATGTTGAAAAATGCTTTCGACTGAGTGCCCACGCATACGGGTGCAAACGGCTTCGGCTTGGTCCTGACAAGGCTGCCGGGTTCCATAGTCTTCTTCCAGATTCTTCAGGTTTTCCTCGATTTCGTTGTAGCAAAACGCCAAAGAGCGCGGCATGCGGCGATCCAGGATCAAGAAATCTGCAATCATCATAGGTGAGATGCTACCGGTATATAGCCATCTGAACGACTGCTCTGCCGAGACAGAGCGTAGAATCACCTCCCACTGAGCATTATCGATATTGGAGCCGACATAGGCTGCAGACGGCAGCAGTACGTAGTATTTCACATCTAGGATACGTGCCGTGTTGTCGGCCCGTTCGATAAAGGTGCCCAGTCTGGCAAAGCAGAATATGTCATTGCGCAGCATGGTACCGTGCAATGCGCCGCGCACAACAGAGGTTCGGTAACGGATAGCGGCCAATACACCATGCAGGTTGCGCTCGCTCACAGGGCGGGCCAGGTCTTCTTTGGTCGCCATCCAGCATTCATTGGTGGCTTCCCAGACCTCGCTCGACAAGGCCGTGCGCACCATTCGCGCGTTTGAGCGGGCCTGGCCCAAAGTTGCCATCACACTCGACGGGTTGTCCTTGTCCCGCAGCAGATAGTTGATGACATTAGCCGCCGTGTAGCTGTCGTATTTTTCTTCATAGCCAAGGTTCATTCCGGCCGTCGTCACGATAGAGCGCCACTCGCTCTCGCTATTGGAGGAGCGGGTCAGAGCGATCCGCCATCCGGCTTCCAGCAGGCGTGCAGTATTCTCTGCCCGTTCCAGATATCGAAACATCCAAAACAGGCCGCCAGCAGTTTTTCCCAGCATCATGAATTAGTCCCCCAACACCCATGTGTCTTTTGTTCCGCCGCCTTGGGATGAGTTCACCACCAGCGATCCTTTCTTCAATGCAACCCGGGTCAGGCCGCCGGGCGTTATGTCGACCTGATTGGGAGAGACCAGAACAAAGGGCCGCAGATCTACGTGGCGCGGTGCCAGGCCTGACTTGGACAGGATCGGAACTGTCGAAAGGGAGAGCGTGGGCTGGGCAATGTAATTTGCCGGTTTGGCTCGCAGTTTGGCTTCAAACGCAGCAAGCTCGCGTTTGCTCGCGGCGGGGCCGACCAACATGCCATAGCCACCCGATCCGTGCACTTCCTTCACCACCAGATCCTTGAGGTTCGCCAGAACATGAGCAAGGGAGTCCGGTTCAGAACAACGCCAGGTCGGAACATTCTTCAAGATCGCCTGCTCGCCCGTGTAGAACTCAATTATTTCAGGGATGTAGCTGTATAGCGCCTTGTCATCTGCGATACCGGTTCCGGGCGCATTGGCCAGTGTGATGTTGCCTGCCCGATAGACATCCATGATGCCGGGTACACCCAAAAGGCTGTCGGGATTAAAGGTCAGCGGGTCAAGATAGGCATCGTCTACACGACGATAGAGCACGTCGATGGTCTGATACCCTTGTGTCGTGCGCATCGCGACACGCCCGTCGACGATCTGCAAATCGTGACTCTCCACCAATTCCGCACCCATCTGATCGGCAAGAAACGCATGTTCGAAATAGGCTGAATTGTGGATGCCAGGTGTCAGAACGGCCACCACCGGTTTTTCGTTCGGCGACGAGCTTGGCGCACTGTGGGCCAAAGACCGGCGCAAGCGTTGCGGATATGCAGAGACAGGGCGAACCTTCAGTTGTGTAAACAGCTCCGGGAACATCTGCAGCATCGTTTCACGGTTCTCCAGCATGTAAGAAACGCCGGACGGGGTTCGCACATTGTCTTCAAGGACAAAGAATTCGTCTTCTCCGGTGCGGACCAGATCCACTCCGCAGATATGGGTGTAAACGCCACCGGGTGGGTTCACGCCAATCATTTCCGGGCAAAATGCCTCGTTTCCGCTGATTAACTCACGCGGAATACGGCCTGCTCGCAGGATCTCTTGGCCATGATAGATGTCGTATAGGAAGGCATTGATTGCGCGCACACGTTGCTCAATCCCGCGTTCCAGTTTGGCCCATTCCCGTGCAGCTATGATGCGCGGCACGATGTCAAAAGGGATGAGCCGCTCGTCAGCTTCTTCCTGCCCATAGACGTTAAACGTGATTCCGATCCGTCGGAAAAAGGCCTCTGCATCCTCTGACTTGCGCCTGAGTCTTTTTAGATCCTCATTTTCAAACCAATCAAAATAGACCTTGTAGGGGTCGCGCGCAGCACCGTGAGTGGTGAGCATCTCGTCAAAGAATGTGGCTTCATGTGTCATAGATTGAGTTTTGCATCCAAACCTCCAGCCGCAAGATTCGTGCCTCAAAAGCAGGCTTTTGGCGTCGCTCTGCGAAAAACGCGCCTGAAATTTAAACAGGATTTCTAATAAATAATCATATTGCGAACGAATGTGGGGGCTTTGTCTAAAAAATGCGCATGTCGAAAACGCCAGTTTCCCTGCTGTCGTTTCTATTTCGACTGACAGGTAACCCTATCAGTTGGTACGTCATTCCTTATAGGTCAGCGCGTTAAGGTCTTCTGATTTTTTGTCAATAATCATGGCAAATTCGCTCTGTTCCAAACGTCGAGTTCAGCGATGCACGCCAATGAACGAGGGCGTTTCCACATCTGTTGGGAACCAGGAAGGGTCTCCAGAACGGCCGTTGTAAAAACGTGTTTTCACATTCCGATAACATCAATTGAATCAACTTCGAGTGGTTTTGAGGCGGTAGGTTCATCACGCATTAGTTTTTGTTCGGCAACTCTAGAGCTGACAAAAGAGGGACAATCATGCTTGCCAAAATTCTAAGATCTCTTGTTCTCAGTACGATTGGCTGCATCGTGTCTCATGCGGAAGCCAAAGAGAACACGTTGGAACTTTTTATCGACGCTGACTATTCAATCAGCGTCGCCGCGGCGCAATCCATTGAACTTGGTGTGCGGACTGCGCTCGACGAAGTCGGGTTCGAAGTCGCAGGCACAAGAATTCGCGTTGTTCCGATGGATCATCGCGGCAACGTAAAGCGGGCACGTCGTACCTATGAACGTTACCTGGAAAGCGAGCAGGCATTGGCCGTCATTGGTGGTCTGCACTCTCCCCCGTATTTGGCGCACAAGGATTATATCAATTCAAACGGTGTGCTGACGCTGTTGCCTTGGTCCGCAGCCGGTCCGATAACGCGGTCGAAAGCGGGACATGACAATTGGATTTTCCGCCTGTCCGTCGATGACACGCAATCGGGCAGTTTCCTTGTGAATGAGGCCGTCGAAAAGGCTGGTTGCGAGAAAATTGCGTTGATCCTTTTGGAAAACGGATGGGGGCATGCCAACCAGAAAACGCTGACTGCGGCTCTCGCTGCTCGCGATATGGCCCCAGTCACAACAGAGTTCTTTTCCACAGCAATCGGTGATGCAACAGCTCTTAGCTTGGCTGCACGTATTGGGCGAACCGGTGCTGACTGCGGTGTCTTGTTGTCCAACTGGGACAACGGCGCCTTGGTTCTGAATGCATTGCATCAACACGGTACAGACATACGCATATTCAGCCATTGGGGAATTATGGGAGGAGAATTCACCCGGCGCGTAGACGATCAAACACGTCGCGCTTTGAAGCTCCGCGTCCTGCAAACATGCGCCTTGCGCCGTGAAAGCGAAGGTAACTCCCTATTGGCAAAAGCGTTGACTGCTGCAGCTCCTGATCTGGAGTCAATTTCGGAGATTCCGGCAGCCACAGGTTTTGTCCACGGCTACGATTTGACGCGGATTTTGATCGAAGCCGCACGTCAGGCTGCTGAAAGTGAAACATGGGATACTGCAAGTATTCAGGAAAAACGTGCCAAATTGCGGCAAGCCTTGGAGAACTTGGAAAACCCCGTTCCTGGGATACTGGGGCCGTATGACCCACCATTTTACCCCTTTGGACCTCAGTCGCCCGATGCACACGAGGCTTTGGGGATAGATGACCTTTGCATCGCCAAATTTGGGTCAGATGGGAGGCTGGAGAATGCCCTCTGACTCTTTCTTCTCGGGTTCAGCGAATTCCAGAGTTGTTTTGCAGCGTTTCTGGAGCCTGTTGATACTTGTTTTGATCCTGGCCGTTACGTCATCTGCGATGACGGTTCGTATGACTGCCACGCCATTTTTGGTTGCAGAGCAGAAGGAAGCGGTTGCGGCCCAAGCCACGCGAGACGCGCAAAGTTTGGAAATGCAGCTTGACCGATATCGGGTGCTTCTCGATTTTGTCAGCCATGCGCCCCCCGTTGTTGATGTGGTTATAGGTTATGTCAACTCGCCCGACGTCGTGAGGGAGCTTTTGCTGCGTCTAAGCGAGACCGATGCTTTGTCTTGGCTGCGCGTTTATGATGCATTCGGAGATGAAGTTGTCTATCTGGACTACGGGGATGGCGGCGAGGGTCCTTTGATGGGGCAGCCTCTCACGCAGCTTGTGGCGCGGACAACAAATGGGGAAAAGGGGAGTGAGCGCGAAGTTGTTTTTGCCGTGATCGGCGACGAAGCTCATATTGCCATTGCATCTCCTGTGCGCCACCAAGGGTTTACCGAAGGTGCTGTTGTTGTCGGTCTGCAGGTCGGTTTTGACGCACTCTTTCCAGCAAATGAGATTGCCAAGGAAACCTATGTTGTCAAAACAAGCGCATTAGAGGCGGGTACGATTGACGTTCCGGACGGGGCTTCAGTGGTGCCTCTTTCCGCTGCGGATCTTTCCGTCGTTTTATTGCCGGATACCGACGCCGTTGCTGCAGCAGGTGGTCGGCTCCTAACGACTACCGTCAGTGCGTTGGCATTGGTACTAATCATAGCCTTTGCCCTGTTTGCTGGTTTGGGCCGCGCGGCATTGGTCGAGCCTCATCGACGGTTGGAGCAGCAGAAGAAGTCACTTGCTGAACTGGCTGCGGTTGCAAAACGCGCAAACGACGCATTTGTGGTAACGGATGCAGATGGGCGGATCGTCTGGACAAACCCGGCATTCGAGAAACTGTCTGGATATTCGGGCGAAGAGGCACGCGGCCAAAAGCCGGGAGCAATGCTTCAAGGCGCGGGAACTGATCCGGGTACGATCTCAGAGATACGCGAAGCCATACGCCAACGCCGTCCGATCAAGACTGAGATCCTTAACTACAACAAAGATGGCAGTTCATATTGGATCTCATTGGGTATCTCTCCGCTGCGCAACGAGGAGGGTAAGTTCTATGGCTTCATGGCGATTACTCATGACGTCACACAAGAGCGTGCGCAACGCGAAGCCATCATAGCGGCCAAGCGCGAGATTGAACATCAGGCCCTGCATGACTCTTTGACAGGTTTGCCTAACCGCAGAGCTCTAGATGTCGCGCTGCAGACTCGCAGCAGGGACATGAAAGCGGGTGCAACGGTGGTCCGGATCGATCTGGATCATTTCAAATACGTCAATGATACGCTTGGTCATGCCGCGGGCGATTTCGTCCTTTGTGAGGTTGCGGACATCCTGCGGCAGGAGACCAAGGCAGAAGATCTCCCGGCCCGGGTCGGAGGGGATGAATTTGTGATCCTTCTTGGAGGGGGGAAGACATCGGAGGATGGCCGGGTTGTCGCCGAACGTATGTTGGAACGTATCCGACAGCCCAAACTATTTGAGAAAAAGACAATACGTGTAGGGGCGAGTTTCGGCGTTGCGAGCACGCTGGATGGGCTGGTGCCAATGGAGCAGCTTGTCGTAGGAGCAGACGCCGCGCTTTACGAAGCCAAAGACAGTGGGCGAAACAATGTTTGTCTTTATACCCCGAATTTGCATCACGCGGTTCAAGGGCGCCGGGCGCTCGCGCTTGAAATTCGCCGTGCGATTGTGAACGAAGAATTTGTCCCTTTCTATCAGCCGCAATTCGATGCCCAGACCTATCAGATTGTTGGCGTCGAAGCTTTGGCGCGCTGGCGGTCTCCTGAGCTTGGCCTGATGGTGCCAAGCGCGTTTTTACCGATCGCAGAGCAGTTGTCGGCCGTTGATGAAATAGATGCATTGATTTTCCGAAAGGCAACACAGGAAATCAGCGAGCTGCGCGCACAAGGTGTGATAATTCCCAAACTGTCGTTTAATGTTACAGCCCAGCGGATCCAGAACCCGGAAATGTTCCTGAACTTACCAAAGATATCGGAGACCGGTTATCAAATCGCGTTTGAAGTTCTTGAATCGGTTCTGGTGGAGGAGCAGACAGACCTGTTCAACTTTAGCATTGATCGGTTGCGGGATATGGGGATTTCAATTGAAATTGACGACTTCGGCTCTGGTCATGCGTCCATTGTCGGTTTGATGCACCTGCGACCGGATGTGATGAAAATCGACCAACAGCTGGTTTTACCCCTGACCAAGTCTGGCACTATCCGGGGGCTGTTGAAGCAGATTGTCGGTATGGCGGAATTAATGGGATTGAAAGTCACAGCCGAGGGTGTCGAGACGATGGAACACGCCCGGATCTTGGCTGAGCTTGGGTGTCATACACTCCAGGGATTTGCATTCTCCAAACCGCAAAGCGCAGAGGATTTGGAGGTTTTTGCCCGGAACTGGGACCCCGCGTCAGTGGATATCCGTCGCAGGGCCCAAGGTTAATCACGGCCCAATAACCTGGAGGGCCGCCCCTTGGTCTCATTGTGCCAATCCGGTGCTTACCAGCTGTTGTAAGACAGGTATTTACCCGACATCTCTACCTTGACCCGGTCCCCTTTGGGATGCGGTACCTTGGTGACCGACATATCAAAATCAATCGCAGACATGATGCCGTCGCCGAATTTCTCGTGGATCAGCGCTTTAATCGTCGGCCCGTAGACGCCAACAATTTCATAAAGGCGATAAATGCAGGGGTCCGTCGGTACGGTCTGCTCCCACATTTTGGTTGGGCTTTCTTCCAGAACCGATGCGGCTTCTTGTGGCAGGCCCAGGGTTGTGACCAGAAGCGCGGCTTTTTCCGCTGGCATCGCATTCATGCCCACACAGGCCGAATGGGTCCAAACAGACGACATGTCGATCTTTTCGGCGATTTCCTCCCAGGTTAGCCCCGCCTGTTTTTTCGCGGACAGGATCATGACGGTTACGTCTTCTTTGCTCAGCATGACTGGCACCTCTATGTTGTCTTTCATGGGATTGCCTCCTCTGGGTCGTTAACTGCCGACGCTGCGCAAAGGCGTGGCGTCTGGGGTGGTGTCTGTTTGAGTTTTGTCAATCCGAACGGTTTGCGGCTTCTGCAGGGCTCCTTTGGACGGCATCCCGGCGAGTTCTTTTGAACGCTGGCCAAGGAAGTGAACCAAGTGGTTGCGGATGGGATAGTAATTGGGGTGATCGACAATCTCGGTCCGGTTGCGCGGACGCGGAATGGTGATCTCCACCGATTCCGCAACGCGGGCAAAGGGGCCGTTTGTCATCAACAGGATCCGGTCCGCCAACAGGATCGCCTCGTCGATGTCATGGGTGATCATGAAGACGGTCTGTTCAGTCTGGCCCCAGATCTTGAGCAACTCATCCTGAATGGTGCCCCGTGTCAGCGCATCCAGAGCGCCAAAAGGTTCGTCCAGCAACAAGAGCTTCGGATGGTTGGCAAAGGCGCGGGCAATTGACACTCTTTGCCGCATACCACCTGACAACTGCGCTGGTTTGCGATGCACCACGTCCCCACCCAGACCAACCATGGAAAGGTATTCCAATGCCTGTTCCGTGATCTCCTGTCGTGACTTCTGCGGGTATCGGGCTTTGATCCCAAAGATCACGTTTTTCAATGCAGAGAGCCAAGGCAACAAGGAGTAATTCTGGAACACCACGCCCCGGTCCAGGCTGGGACCCGAGACCTCGAACCCATCCATTTTGACCACACCTGATGTTGGCTCTGCCAGACCCGCCAGAATGTTCATGATCGTGGATTTACCACAGCCGGAATGACCCAGGATGCAGACGAACTCTCCTTTTTCGATGCCGAATGTGGCGTTTTCAAAAACGGTGAGTGTTCCACCTTTTCCATCGGGAAATTGTTGGGTGAGCTGTTCGATGCTCAGGAAGGATTTAGCCATCAAAACACTCCTTTATTCCGCAAAGGCCACGGCGCGTTGCAGTGCGCCAAAGGCCGCATCCAGCAACATGCCAACAATGCCGATCATCAGAATGGAGAAGATCACCGAAGTGAGATCGAGGTTGTTCCACTCGTTCCAGACGTAGTAGCCAATCCCGGTTCCACCGACGAGCATCTCAGCCGCCACGATCACCAGCCAAGCAATCCCGATAGAGATCCTCATACCAGTCACAATTGTTGGTGCCGCTGCGGGCAGGATCACGGTGATTGCGGTTTTGAAGGCAGACAGTTCATGGGTGCGTGCAACGTTGACCCAGTCCTGTCGCACACCTGCAACGCCAAAGGCGGTGTTGATCAGCATTGGCCAGATCGAGCAGATAAAGATGACAAAGATCGCACTGGCTTCGCTGTCCTGAATGATGAACAGTGCAAGCGGCATCCAGGCAAGTGGTGAAATTGGCCTTAGAACCTGAATGAAGGGATTAAGGGCTTTGTGCGCAACCGGCGACATGCCAATGAGAAAGCCCAAAGGCACCGCCACCAGTGCGGCCAGAATGTAACCCGTCAGCACGCGATAGATGGAATAGCCGATCTGGATGCCGATCCCCTTGTCATTGGGGCCGGCATCATAGAAGGGGTTGGACAATTGTTCCCAGGCTTTGACCAGCACCTGACTGGGCGGGGGCACGCCTGCTTTTGGCGCTCCCCCTCCTGTAAGGCGCTCGTATTCCGTAAGTTCGCCGACGGCTTTCTGCGCGGGAATGGCGGCCTCCCAAATCAGAAGGCCGATCAGCAAAAGAACAACCGACAGGATCGCTGCGCGCTTGGACTGCGAGAGATTGTCCAGCATTTCTTATGCTTTCCCGATGGCAAAGCTCGATACGTATTCTTCGGGCTTGGCCGGATCAAAGGTCTTGCCCATGATCGTATGCGATTTGTAGGTGATGTCCGGTGCATCATAGCCCAGGTCATTCATCACCTTCTTGGCGTCCGCCGCAAGATAGACCTGTTCTGCCACACCGGCGTAGTCGACATCCCCTTCAATATAACCCCAGCGTTTCATCTGCGTCAGGATCCAGACCCCCATAGAGTGCCAGGGGAAGGGGTCAAAATCGATGCGATCAGGAACGTTTTGGACCTCGCCAAGCCCATCCGCATAGGTGCCGGTCAGTACCTGCTCGATGACGGGGATAGGTTGATTGAGGTAGTTCGTGGGCGCAATTGCTGCCGAGATTTCCTTGCGGTTTTCTGGGTTTGAGGCGTATTGCGTCGCGTCGATGATCGATTTCAACAGCGCACCATATGTGTTTGGTAGCTCGGTTGCAAAGGACAACGGTGCCGCAAAGGCACAGCAGGGGTGGCCCTCCCAGATGTTCTTGGTCAGCGTGTGAATAAACCCGATGCCCTCCCAGACCGCGCGTTGGTTGAATGGGTCGGGGGACAGGTAACCATCCAAGTTCCCGGCACGCAGGTTGGCAACCATTTCTGGTGGCGGCACAACGCGGATCTGGATGTCTACATCCGGGTCCAATCCGAATTCAGCCACGTAGTAGCGCAATAGGAAGTTGTGCATGGAGTATTCAAATGGAACCCCAAATGTGAAGCCTTTCCACTGTTTCGGGTCGCGTTTGTCCAGGTGCTCGTTGGACAGAACGATGGCCTGACCGTTGATGTTTTCAACCGCTGGCATGATGTAAGGCTCAGCCACGGACCCGGCCCCCAGCGTCATTGCCAAAGGCATCGGTGTCAGCATGTGGCTGGCGTCATATTCACCGGACAGCGATTTGTCCCGTGCGACGGCCCAGCCGGCGGTTTTGATCACTTTGGCATTCAGTCCATAGCGCTCATAAAATCCCAATGGTTGCGCCATAATGATCGGCGTCGCGCAGGTGATCGGGACAAAACCGATGTTCAGGTCGGTTTTTTCAGGGGTGCCGAGAGTGTCCAAAATGGCTGCTTTGGCCTTGTCGATAGGGAAGACAGATGCCAGTGCAGCAGCTGCCGTGGTGCCACCGACCATTCCCATAAACGACCGGCGGCTGATGTCGTTCTGGCCAAAGACCGAACGCACAATTGCGCTTTCGACCGCCTGTTCCAGCATGTCCTCGCTGTTCATATCGGTTGCAGGGGCGGCAACAAAAGTCTCTGAACATGTGGCACAGGTACATCCCGCCCCATGTCGCAAATCAGTGTCTTTTGAGAACGGATTCCCAAGGCTCTTAACGGTCATAGCACATCCTCTCTGTCGGTTTTTTTGTTATGGTGACACGCGTTTTTGAGCAGAAATAGATGGTTAACGACCTGCTGAAATTTCGTATCTTGTTGGAAATGCAGATGGTTTTTTGTGCGACCGTTACGAAATATCGTGAATTACGACAGTTCGCGATGTCCGTACAAATCGTGGCCCGTCACAATCAGTTCATGCAAATCGAATCGAGCTTCTCGCTGTCCGTTGCGCTCAGCCCATTGCCCACGATGATCTATGATCCGCGTGCGGATAAGGTCTGTGAATGTGACAAACGTACATTTTCGCTATTCGAAGATCGCTTTCGATCTGGGGGGCTGGGTCCACTGCTGCGATCTTCTGCTGCGGAGTTCTCTGTCTTTCTTGAGGCCGTGTTCCACTATGGAACCTATGTTGAGGCAGGGTTGCGCTTTGCCACATCGGAGGGAAAGGAACTCAATCTGGAGGTATATGGCACCGCTGTTCCGGATACAGATCCAGCGTTGGTGTCATTGTCATTTCTGGACATTGACGCGCGTGGGCATCGTGCCTACCTGGCGGAGAAAAACGCGCACCACCGGGCCGGTTTCAACCACTGGCAGGAGGTTTATGGGTTTTTCCAGGAGGTCGAACGGGAGAACCAATTGATCCTGGATGCCGCCGGAGAGGGGATATACGGGATCAATGCGGAAGGTAAGGCGACATTTGTCAATCGTGCCGCTCAGGAAATGTTGGGCTGGAAGGCCGAAGATCTGATCGGTCAGGAGCTGCACTCCATTATTCATCACCATCATCTGAACGGCGATCATTTTCCTGCGCGCGAATGCCCGATCTACAAATCCTTTCGCATGGATGCGACCATGCGCGTGGATGAGGATGCGTTTTGGCGCAAGGACGGCAAGCCCATCCTTGTGGAATATGTCTCGACGCCGATTTATGATCGCGGCGTTTTGGCCGGGGCAGTGGTAATTTTTCGCGACATTACTGAACGGCGTGAAAACGAGCGGAAACTGCGCGCAGCCCTCAGTGAGAACGAAGAGCTGAAAGCGCAGCTGGAGCAGGAGAATGACTACTTGCTGACCGAGATTCGCACCTCGCGATTGCAAAAGGGCTTGATCGGAGAATCCGCATATGCCCGCAGTGTGAACGCCCAGATCAATCTGGTGGCTGAGACCGACACCAACGTTCTGGTGCGGGGGGCGCCGGGCAGTGGTAAAACGCAAATCGTGTCGCTCATCCATGATGCGAGCCCTCGCGGCAAGCGACCATTGGTGCATGTGGATTGCACCACAAAATCCGCCCGCGACTTAGAGATCGAACTGTTCGGCTATCGCAAGGGAGCCTTTCGCGGAGCGGAGCGGGACACAGTTGGTAAATTGGTTCTGGCGCAGAATGGTACGCTGCATCTGGACGAGATTACGGACATGCCGCTCGATTTCCAGACCAAGCTGCTGCAGGTCCTTCGCGACAGAGCTTTTACCCGTATCGGCGCGTCAGAGCCAACGCCGATCGGGACGCGGATCATCTCGTCGACCGCGCGCGACATTGATGCGGAATTGGGGGCGGGGCGTTTCCGGCGCGATCTCTATTTCGAGCTTGCGGTTTTCCCTGTGCAGACCCAAGACCTGCGTAGCCGCAAAGAAGATATTCCGCATCTGGCCCAGCATTTCCTGGAGCAATCCGTGCGTCGGTCACGCTTGCCGCAGACACGTCTGAGCCGAGCCAATATAGAAACGCTACAGTCCTATTCCTGGCCCGGTAATGTACGGGAACTTCAGAACGTTGTCGAACGCGCTGCCATCCTCGCGCAGGGAGGGAAACTGGTTTTTGACTTTGCCTCCGCCGCTGCGCCTCCTCAGATTGATCCGGAGCGGATTTACAACGATGCGGAGTTGCGAGAGATCGAACGGAACAATCTGGTAGCTTGTCTGCGCAGGTCAAACGGCCGAGTTTCCGGGGCTAAAGGGGCGGCTCAGCTCTTGGGATTGGCGCCAACGACTGTCTATTCGCGGATCAAATCGCACAAGATCACCGAAGCAGATTGGGCCAGCCATGCCCCGGCCTAGCGTTCTTTGCTTGCACCAAAGCTTTCGGTTTGTATCGCAGTGTCGGGAACGCCGCGTTGGCGAAGGGCTTCCGTCCAATCCATTGCAAAGGCGGTTGGGCCACAGATGAAAAACGCCGCTCCCTCTGGTGGTGTGCAGGTGCTCAGAATATCTGGCGTCAAGCGGCCGTCAAAGTGATGCTGTGATACCTGTTGGCCCGATCCTTTGGCCTGACTGTAAAATGTCACCATTCGGAGCGCCGGATGTTTGCGTCGCAAGAGGTCAAGGTCAAAGGCAAATGTGTGGTGAAAGGCATCTCGGGCGGCGTGCAGAAACCATATATCGCGTCTGGGATTCTGCTCGAGGGCAGCCTGAACCATGCTCATCATTGGTGTTATCCCAATACCTGCACTGACAAACATGATGGGCGTTTCAGCGCTCGGAAGGGTAAATTCACCGGCTGGGCGAAAAGCAGAGATCAAATCACCGACTTCCAGAAAATCGTGCAGATAGCGTGAAACAACCCCGTGCGGATCACGCTTGACTGTAATCCGATAGCGGCTCTGTCCCGGTAAGTTGGTCAGTGAATAGCTGCGTCGGATTTTCTCGGGCATTCCGGGCAGCGTCACTTCGATTGGGAGGAATTGACCCGCGCTAAAATCGTGGATTTCTCCCCGGTCGCGGGGCTCAAAGACAAAGGATGTGCTGTCAGCGCTTTCTACACGTTTCTCGATCAGCCGTAATTCACGGACTGCTTCCCCATCCTTGTCCCAGCGCAGGCGAAGCGCGCTGGGCAGTTCCACAACCTCGTCGATTTCGATTGTGACGATGCGGCGGGCACCGGGGAATTGGGCAAAGTCCGACTTTGATGCGTCGACTTTTGCACATCCGGTCAATTGCAACAGGCTCCCGGACGCGAAATCCAGAAACAGGAGGCCCGCCCGCCCGTCTCTCTGAATATTGCCAAGCGTGTTGTAGTAGTTGTTGCCCGGATAGTCTGGAAACCTGATCTGTCTGGAAGACATAACCCTCACAAATCCAGGGGCGCCACCGCGATGCGACGCATCCATCCCGTAGCTGGGATGTTCTCCTTCCCCACGGTATCCGCTGGCGATGAAAAACGTGTCTGCGGCGGAAATACAGTTTTGGTGCGCCACAGTCAGGCTTTTGTGGCGCGTGACAGCACCGGGTGTGGCCGTAGTCAGCTGCGTATAGTTGCGCGCATGAATGTGTTGCGGGCAATTGCCAAAGGATTGGTCGACAAGAAACTTCAGACCTTCGGCGGTTGTGTCGGAAATACGCCCGTTGACTCGGTTGCGTCTTCGGGTGGCCAATTCAATCCCAATCAGCCCCAGATCAACGCCGGATCGTAGCATTCCTTCCAATGCGTCGCCTTTTGCTGGTTGGCTTGCGATTGCCAAACTCTTGCTGTCAGGCGAGTTTACAAAACCAACGTCCCCTTCCAAAACCGTAGCCCAGGGGCGCCCTTCGGCATCACGTGCAGCGGCAACCAGAAAGGGTTGGTGGGCAAAGAACTCCCGATGCTGATCCGGCATAAAGGGGCGGATCGCGCGGCGGCCAAGGGCTTCTACGCGGCGTACGCCGAACTGCTCCTGCAGCGAGATTTCACCGTCATGGAACGGGGACAGATGATCGGCTTGTTGCGTCATGTCTTCCTCGCAAACAGGAACAGAAAACAGGGTGTCTTCCGGAGCTATATGCCCCGGAAGTATTTGGCTTATTCTGCGGCCAGGCCGACTTTGCTTGCGGGCATCCCAATAAAGCCTGGCAGAGCTTCGATACGAGCGACAAGCGCGCGCACATTGGGGTATGGTTCCAGCGACACATTCCCTTCCGGAGCGTGCGCCGTGTAGCTGTAGAAGGCGACATCAGCGATGGTCGGACGGTTGCCCACCAGCCATTCTTTTCCCTCCAAATAGCCTTCAAGGAAGGTAAAGGCCCGTTCCGAAACCGCTTGCGCACGCGCCGGATCAAGGTCCGCGCCGAACACAGTGATCAAACGAGCCGCGCAGGGCCCGCTCGCCAGTTCGCCGGCGGCAAAGGCAAGGAACTTGTGCAGCAGTGCTTCTTCTTCGATGTCGCTTGGGATCCACTCGGGTGCGTATTTGCGGGCCAGGTAAACCAGAATCGCATTGGAATCGGCCACAACTGTGTCTGCATCTTCGATCACCGGAACCAGACCAGCTGGGTTCAGCGACAAAAATGGCTCTTTCCTGTGGGCACCATTGACCAGATCGACGTCAATGGTCTCATAGTTGATGCCGGTCAAGGCGGCGAACAGCTCCACACGGTGGCAGTGGCCGGACAGCGGATGGCGGTGAATTTTGATGGCGTTGGACATTGGTACATTCCTCTTGGGTTACTGTGTCACGCAAAGGATCGGCGGGGGATCTGCTTTGGTGTCGTAACTATGGCTTTAGAATGCTGCGGGGATAATCTCTCGATTTGTTCAATCGTTATGTCTATTTTGTTCACAACGAATGACGAGGAGCGTAAGAGGGTGGATAAGATCGAGACAATGCGCGCCTTTATCTCTGTTGCACAGGAACAGTCTTTTACAGGCGCTGGGCGCAGATTGGGCATGTCGACCAAATTGGTGAGCAAATATGTACAGCATTTGGAAAGCCAGCTGCATACCCGCCTCTTCAATCGCACCACCCGCAGCGTGTCCTTAACTGAGGTCGGCGCTGCATATCTTGGGCGATGCCGGTCGATTCTGGAGCAGATTGACGATCTGGATGCTTTGGTGCGCGAACATCAGGTTGAGCTTGCAGGCCCAGTTCGGTTGACCGCACCAACCGGTTTTGGCAGCACCCGATTGACAGACGCGCTTATACCTTTTCTGCGGGCGCATCCGGATGTGCATTTGGATCTCAAACTTTCGGACTCCCGCGTTGCGCTGGTGGAAGAAGGGCTGGATTTGGCGATCCGGATTGGCGTGTTGAGGGACTCGACCATGATTGTGCGCAAGCTTGCTGATATGCCGCTGATCGTCTGTGCTTCACCGGCCTATTTGGATGTTCACGGGCGGCCCCGTGATCCACGCGCTTTGGCGACGCATACTTGTCTGGTGGATGAAAATCAGGCCAATCTGAATGCCTGGCGTTTTTGGTCTGACGAAGGCGAAGAGCATGTCGCAAAATTGAACGTGACCACCCGCGCCAACGCGCCGGCGGTATTGGCGCGCATGGCGATTGGGGGGCTCGGTATTGCGCGGTCGCCGCGCTATACGGTGGAAGAGGCTCTGAATAGCGGTGCCTTGGAAGAAATCTTACCCGGATATAAAACCGACACTTATGGTGTCTTCGCGCTCTATCCGCACAATCGGCATTTGACACGCCGAGTGCGCGCCTTGATCGACCACCTCGCAGCAGAGTTCAGCGCAAAAAAGCATGAGTGACGGCAGCAGAAACCCGTCCAGATTATGAGATGGCCGTCACAAGAATGAGCTCTGCACTGATTAGTGTGTTTAAACACGAACGAGACATTTGGCTGTGCCGACAACTTCCAAAATGGGCGAGACGCGCCACCTAGGACAGCTAACCTATGATCAAAGGCCTAAGATGAAGATCATCCATATTTCAGATATCCACCTGACCGTACCTGGCGAGCAAATGGGCGGTTTGGACCCTCATGCCCGCTTCGCAAAGGCGCTCGCTGATGTGGCTGAAAACCACGCCGACGCCGCGCGCATTGTCATAACCGGTGATCTGACCCATTGGGGTGAAGTTGCCGCCTATGAGGCGCTGAAACGGGCGATTGCGGATGTAGATATTCCGGTGCGATTGCTTTTGGGAAATCACGACGATCGTGCCAACTTTCGGCGTGTCTTTCCAGATCACCCAGTAGACCCCAATGGCTATGTGAACCATGCGGAGGCGCTAGGCGGGGTTCGCTACATCTATTTGGATACAGTCGGAGAGAAAACCCATGCAGGTCATTTCGGCCCGGACCGTGTCGAATGGCTGTCTGCTGAACTTGAAGCTTGCGAACGTGCGCGCCTGTTCTTGCACCACAACCCGATGCCGGTCGGTCTGCCAGCCGAAGATCCCATAGCATTGGTTGCCAAAGACCAGCCCGCCTTCCACGGGGTGCTCAAAGAATACGGTGACCGGATCGAGTATTTTCATTTTGGTCATGTTCATGCGCCGATACATGGTGTGTTTATGGGCGTTCCCTTTGCCTCAGTTCCGTCCACCGGCAATCAGACCTATCCAGACCTGAATGAACAAACATGGCTGAAAGGCGGCGCATTGGATCCTGCCTATTTCGTATTGTCCATTGAGGGTGGCCACACGCTGATCCACCAGATCCCCTTTGCCTGGGAGGGCGAGATCGGGCGTTTCGGCACCGCTTGGGAAGACTGAGTTCATTCGCTCAGCTCATCTGCAGGCGGCCATCGTGCGAAATGCGGCAGTGTGGCGGAATACTGGAGCCATAAGGGGAATCTTAGTCTTCGGTGCGTTAGAAATGATTGCTCCCGCGACTGCGGAACAATCTGCTAGCTGGCCGTTGATACAAGATGACACTGAAGATTCAGATCGTAGGATTGGTGCGCTTTTCGGTGCTGAGCCCGACGTTCTATACGCAACGCTTTCAGTCTTTGGATGAAATCGCGGCGTATCTGTATGCGCCGGAGCGCATGGAGCTGCGCTTCCGCTTGTTCGAAGCATTGTGTCTGCCCTCTTTGGTTGGCCAAAACGATGATGGTTTTGAAACCGTTATTTTGACGTCTAAATGCCTGCCCAAGGAATACTGGGAACGGCTGCAAGACCTTGTGGAACCCTTTCCCAAAATCACTTGCAAGCAGTTCTGGCCGAGCAACCACTTTCGTTTGTTGAAACGCGGGTTCGATTCTGTTTCTCCGGGAGAGGCGACACATCGGGTACAATTCCGGCTGGATGATGATGACTGTCTGGATAATGAATTCATCAGCCGCCTGCGGCGTACAGCAGAAGGCCTGATCCCGTTGCAGGGAGACGGGGAGCCTTTTGCACTATGTGGCAACCGTGGATTCTATGCGCATAAAACCCGGATAGGGGTGCAGGTGTATGATTCCTGCGAACATGCGCCTCTGTCTGCCGGTGCCACGATTGTTGGCAAAGTCGGCCAGCGCTTGAACCCTTATCGGTTCAACCATCGGCGCTTTGCTCAACATTATAACACCTATTCAGACATCTCAGTGCCGTCTTTTGTCCGCACCGTCCATGGTGACAATAAATCTGATGCGACACAAATGGGCTTGACCCGTCGGTGGTCTCGGGCGCAGATCGACAGTGCCTTGCGAAAGCACTTTGATTTGACCCCTGATTTCCTGAACGAGCTCCTTGCATGACATCCAACCAAACGGGTGCGCTTTTTATGGTGGCGGGCATGTCCGCCTATACGCTGAATGACGCGCTGGTGAAACTGGCGGGCGTCGATTTACCGTTGTCGCAAATCCTTGTGATGCGTGGAGTGATGGCCTCGGCGCTTCTGATCTTCATGGCCAAGCTCATGGGAGAGCCGCTGGTTCCGCGGGGACGAAAGGAATGGGGGTTTGTTCTTCTGCGGGCCACTTGCGAAGTGGCAGCGACCTATTTTTTTCTGACAGCTTTGATGGTGATGCCAATCGCCAACGCCACAGCAGTCATGCAGGCCATACCGCTCTCTGTTACATTGGCAGCCGCGTTGTTGCTTCCCGAGCAGGTAGGCTGGCGCCGTATCTTGGCCATTGTGGTGGGGTTTTTCGGGATGTTGCTGATTGTAAGGCCCGGTGCAGACGGGTTTTCCGAAGGGACGTTTTTTGTCCTCATAACAGTGCTTCTGATCACAAGCCGCGATATGCTCACCCGTTTTGTACCTGCCGGAGTTCCGGCTCTGTCAATGGCAGTCACAACCTCTGTGGGGGTGACGTTCTTTGGTGTGGTTCTCAGCCAGAGCCAGCAATGGGTAAGTCCAGCACCACAGCACTTCGGATTGTTGCTTGGCGCATCTGTGTTGATACTGACAGGCTACTTATGTTCAGTCTATTCGATGCGGGCAGGAGACGTCTCATTTACGGCCGCGTTCCGCTATAGTGGGCTGTTGGTGGCACTGATGGCTGGGCTGGTGCTTTTTGAACAATGGCCCGATCCACTTACGCTATTGGGTGCCGCTATTGTTGTTGGTGCAGGGCTGTTTACGCTGATGCGGGAAAATCAACTGCGCAAGCGGGCCCCGTCGGATAGCTGATCGATTTCTGCGGGACCGATTGCAAAACTGCGCTGCAGAACGCGGCGCTGGGCTTCGGTGATCGGGTGCATATCTTCGCGTGCGGCACTTTTCTGGCGCGAGTCATTGAACCGGTTGTGGCTGCGCAAAAACATGGCCCGCTGGTTTAGGCTAACCGTTGGCATTTTCTGGAAAACACGATGATGCGCGAAATTCATGACCGATGTGGTGACGCCACTTCCAACAGAAATCGCCAATGCTGCGGCCTGATAGGGGCGCACAACCTCTGACACCCAAAACTGTTCGGCTTCTGGTCTGACCAGGAAACCGGCGTTGAAATCGAAAGCCACATGGTCGTTGTGCTGAACCAACCCTGCACAGTCCTTTGTTGCGGATTTAAGGTGCTGGACAAAATCCACCGCAACTGCGTCATCATCATCCATCCGAAACTGCAGGCAAGGCTCAGAGATGTCGTGCCGGGCTTCGTTCAATATCTTGCGCATCAGCGGGCGGTGTCGCGCCGGCGCTTCGGCGCGGATGTGTAGCCGTTCCATCCCAGAGCACAGGTCACGCAGTCGCTCTTCGTATTTTTTGGGCAAACTGTCCCCAATCACCACGATCAGGTCGAAATCAGGATCGGTCTGTGCCTTCATGGAAGGCAGCATTATCGCTTCGAACAGCGTAAAGCGTTCCTCCATGCGGTCGGCTGCATATAAATAGGCAATGCGCTCTTCGAGTGTTTCATGCTCCACTTGAAAGCCGCCAATTGCAGGGTAGGAAAACCGGCACAAACCAATTACTTGCATATCTCTGAGGCGCTCGTGTCATTACGTCAAACTGACTATGACCACAGACATGTTGCATCACAAGACTTGGTTGCGGTGCGTCCGGCTATGATGTTGACAAGCCTCGCGACTCCCCCTATACGCCCGCTATCCGGCAATGGGGTATTCCCTCTGATGCCGAATTCAAAAGTTAAGTGGATCAAGGTTCAGGCACTTTTATCACCTGAATCCTCTGTAAACACACCGCGACGTTTACCTCGGAATGGAAACGTTTGCGGTTTTTGCGCTTGTCTAAGGATCTGATCCCGAGGCCTGCGCGAGAAGAATGAGCCGCACAGCCCGAGGGTTTGTGCATGACGAAATGTTGCAAAACGGGGATATAACCGGAATGCCAACGATCCAACAGCTGATCCGCAAGCCGCGGCAGCCGAAAGTAAAACGCTCCAAATCCATGCACCTGGAGCAGTGCCCTCAGAAGCGTGGCGTTTGCACCCGCGTTTACACCACTACACCGAAGAAACCGAACTCCGCGATGCGTAAGGTTGCGAAGGTTCGTCTGACCAACGGTTTCGAGGTGATCTCTTATATCCCGGGTGAAAGCCACAACCTTCAGGAACACTCCGTAGTTCTGATCCGCGGCGGTCGTGTAAAAGACCTTCCGGGTGTCCGTTACCACATCCTGCGCGGTGTTCTGGATACCCAAGGTGTTAAAGATCGTAAGCAACGTCGTTCGAAGTACGGCGCAAAGCGTCCCAAGTAAGAAGGAGAGGCATAGATGTCACGTCGTCACGCCGCAGAAAAACGCGAAGTCCTGCCCGACGCCAAATTTGGCGACCGCGTTCTGACCAAATTCATGAACAACCTGATGATCGACGGCAAAAAGTCGGTTGCAGAGAAAATCGTCTATAACGCGCTGGACCGCGTTGAGACCAAAGTCAAACGCGCCCCTGTGGAAGTGTTCCACGAAGCGCTGGACAACGTAAAACCGTCTGTTGAGGTTCGTTCCCGCCGTGTTGGTGGTGCAACCTATCAGGTTCCGGTTGAAGTACGCCCCGAGCGCCGCGAAGCACTGGCAATCCGCTGGTTGATCACCGCCGCACGTGGTCGCAACGAGAACACAATGGAAGAACGCCTCGCCGGTGAGCTGCTTGACGCTGTACAAAGCCGTGGCACTGCCGTTAAGAAGCGCGAAGACACGCACAAGATGGCTGAGGCAAACAAAGCCTTCTCGCACTATCGCTGGTAAACCTTCAGAGGCTGATTCCAAATGGCACGCGAATATCCGCTCGACCGCTACCGTAACTTCGGTATCATGGCGCACATCGATGCAGGTAAAACTACCTGCTCCGAGCGCATCCTGTATTACACTGGTAAATCACACAACATTGGTGAGGTGCACGATGGTGCGGCCACCATGGACTGGATGGAGCAGGAGCAGGAACGCGGCATCACCATCACTTCGGCTGCGACCACCACATTCTGGGAACGCACCGAAGACGGTAAGACCGCAGACACCGAAAAGCACCGTCTGAACATCATCGACACCCCCGGCCACGTTGACTTCACTATCGAAGTTGAACGTTCGCTGGCGGTTCTCGACGGTGCAGTCTGTGTTCTGGACGCCAACGCTGGCGTTGAACCCCAGACCGAAACCGTGTGGCGTCAGGCTGACCGCTACAAGGTTCCGCGTATTGTTTTTGTCAACAAGATGGACAAAATCGGCGCGGACTTCTTCAACTGCGTGAACATGATCGAAGACCGCACCGGCGCACGTGCTGTTCCGGTTGGTATTCCGATCGGCGCGGAAACCGAGCTGGAAGGCCTGGTTGACCTCGTGACCATGCAGGAATGGGTCTACATCGGCGAAGACCTCGGCGCGACCTGGGAAAAGCGTGAAATCCGCGCTGAGCTCAAGGACATGGCCGACGAATGGCGTGGTAAGATGATCGAAGCGGCCGTCGAGCAAGACGACGACGCGATGATGGAATACCTGGAAGGCAATGAGCCTGACGTCGCCACTTTGCGTGCTTTGCTGCGCAAAGGCACCCTTGCGCTGGACTTCGTTCCGGTTCTGGGTGGGTCCGCGTTCAAAAACAAAGGTGTTCAGCCGTTGCTGAACGCTGTGATCGACTATCTTCCGAGCCCGCTCGACGTTGTTGATTACATGGGCTTCGCACCTGGTGACGAAACCGAAGAACGTAACATCGCACGTCGCGCCGACGACGAAATGGCCTTCTCTGGCCTGGCGTTCAAAATCATGAACGACCCCTTCGTTGGCTCCCTGACCTTCACACGCGTTTACTCTGGCGTGCTGAACAAGGGCGACAGCA
Source organism: Epibacterium sp. ABZ3_068 (assembly GCF_056159265.1). Classification (NCBI taxonomy): domain Bacteria; kingdom Pseudomonadati; phylum Pseudomonadota; class Alphaproteobacteria; order Rhodobacterales; family Roseobacteraceae; genus Epibacterium; species Epibacterium sp. ABZ3_068. The sequence continues at coordinate 1,091,757 of NZ_JBSWUV010000001.1, read as the reverse complement.
TCCTCAACTCCACCAAAGGTAAGAAAGAGCGCGTCGGTCGTATGATGATGATGCACTCCAACAACCGTGAGGAGATTGATGAAGCATTCGCGGGTGACATCATCGCGCTGGCGGGTCTGAAAGACACCACCACCGGTGACACTCTTTGCGACGCCAAAGAGCCAGTTGTTCTGGAAACCATGACCTTCCCCGACCCGGTTATCGAAATCGCGGTTGAGCCGAAGACCAAAGGTGACCAGGAGAAAATGTCTCAAGGTCTGGCTCGTCTGGCTGCCGAAGATCCGTCCTTCCGTGTTGAGACTGACCTCGAATCTGGTCAGACCATCATGAAAGGCATGGGCGAACTTCACCTGGACATCCTGGTTGATCGTCTGCGTCGCGAGTTCAAGGTCGAAGCGAACATTGGTGCGCCGCAGGTGGCCTATCGCGAAACCATCTCGCACGAGGTTGAGCACTCCTACACCCACAAGAAACAGTCTGGTGGTTCGGGTCAGTTCGGTGAGGTTAAACTCATCATCACCCCGACCGAAGCAGGCGAAGGTTTCTCCTTCGAGAGCCGCATCGTTGGTGGTGCTGTTCCCAAGGAATATATCCCGGGTGTTGAAAAGGGCGTTCAGTCCGTCATGGACTCCGGTCCGTTGGCTGGCTTCCCCGTGATCGACTTCAAGGTTGCTCTGATCGACGGTAAGTTCCACGATGTGGACTCTAGCGTTCTGGCCTTTGAAATCGCATCCCGTATGTGTATGCGTGAAGGCATGAAAATGGCCGGCGCGAAACTTCTGGAACCGATCATGAAAGTAGAAGTGATCACTCCGGAAGAATACACCGGTGGCATCATTGGTGACCTCACCTCCCGTCGTGGTCAGGTGTCCGGTCAAGAGCCGCGCGGCAATGCGATTGCGATTGATGCAAACGTTCCGCTGGCGAATATGTTCGGCTACATCAACACTCTGCGTTCGATGTCTTCTGGCCGCGCCCAGTTCACCATGCAGTTCTCGCACTACGATCCGGTTCCGCAGAACATCTCTGACGAGATCCAGGCGAAATACGCGTAAGCGTTCCCAAAATTGGAGGGTAGGCAAGGGTGCCTGCCCTTCTCAACGAAAAGGAGGCCTCTCATGGCTAAGGAAAAGTTTGAACGTACAAAACCGCACGTCAACATCGGCACCATCGGCCACGTTGACCACGGTAAAACCACGCTGACCGCAGCGATCACCAAATACTTTGGTGACTTCAAGGCCTACGACCAGATCGACGGCGCACCGGAAGAAAAAGCACGCGGCATCACCATCTCCACCGCCCACGTGGAATATGAGACCGAAAACCGTCACTACGCACACGTCGACTGCCCCGGCCACGCTGACTATGTGAAGAACATGATCACCGGTGCGGCGCAGATGGACGGCGCGATCCTGGTTGTGAACGCCGCTGACGGCCCGATGCCGCAGACTCGTGAGCACATCCTGCTGGGCCGCCAGGTTGGCATCCCGAAGATGGTTGTCTTCATGAACAAAGTTGACCAGGTCGACGACGAAGAGCTGCTGGAACTGGTGGAAATGGAAATCCGCGAGCTGCTGTCTTCCTATGACTACCCGGGCGACGATATTCCGATCGTTGCAGGCTCCGCTCTGGCGGCGATGGAAGGCAACAAGCCTGAAATCGGCGAAGAGAAAATCAAAGAGCTGATGGCGGCTGTTGACGACTACATCGACACCCCTGAGCGCGCTGTTGACCAGCCGTTCCTGATGCCGATCGAAGACGTGTTCTCGATCTCTGGTCGTGGTACCGTTGTGACCGGTCGTGTTGAGCGCGGCGTGATCAACGTCGGCGACGAGATCGAAATCGTTGGTATCCGCGACACCTCCAAAACCACCTGTACCGGTGTTGAAATGTTCCGCAAGCTGCTGGACCGCGGTGAAGCAGGCGACAACATCGGCGCGCTGCTGCGTGGTGTTGACCGTGAAGGTGTTGAGCGTGGCCAGGTTCTGTGTAAGCCCGGTTCCGTGAACCCGCACACCAAGTTCGAAGCAGAAGCCTATATTCTGACCAAAGAAGAAGGTGGCCGTCACACCCCGTTCTTCGCGAACTACCGTCCGCAGTTCTACTTCCGCACCACCGACGTCACCGGCACCGTTACTCTGCCCGAGGGCACCGAGATGGTTATGCCTGGCGACAACCTGAAGTTCGACGTTGAGCTGATCGCACCGATCGCGATGGAAAACGGTCTGCGCTTCGCGATCCGCGAAGGCGGCCGCACCGTCGGCGCCGGCGTTGTGTCTAAAATCACCGAGTAATCAACTCGTCTGATGTGACTTACGGAAAGGGCGCCCCAAGGGGCGCCCTTTTTGCATTTGTTTCATGTCTATTGGTTAAAGCCCCCTCACCCGGTCAGTAACCCATGTTGTCTAAGGCTGTTGGCCATGTCGGATATTGTTTCTTTCGCTGGTACGGGATCCCGTTTGAGCAACGTCATACCACGGCTGGCGTCCAGGCGCGGCCGGTAGCCAAGTTCCACTAAATTTGCCCGAATATCAGCGTTGAACAGGGCGTAGATTCGCACTGTCCAATCAGGTAGCGTCAGCTTCGGCAACCGGCTAGCGCGTTCTGGAAGCGCAGCCTTGAGTGCGTCCCCCAATTCGCGAAGTGATTGGATTTCAAACGCAGCGGGCACTCTGCGGCCAAAGGTCACCTCATTTGTCAGCGCTTCGCAATGGATCCGTGCCAAATCGCGCACATCCACAAGATGAAGGTAAAGATCTGGGACCGCCGGAAACTCTCCATTCAACATGCGACGTATCAGATCGCCGGATGTGCCGGGGTCTTCGTCCAACAGCGGGCCAAGGATGAAACCCGGATTTATTACCGTCAGATCTTGGGGCCTTCCGGCCGCCTGCATAATATCCCATGCCCGCATTTCAGCTCGTGTCTTTGACTCTGCATAGGCATTCAATGTCCCGCTGTCCGGATCAGCCCAATCTTCAGGGCCAAGTTCAGCCGGGCCTGATTGGCCACGCCCGTTGACGATCGCCACGCTGGATGATGTTAAGACAACCCGTTTCACTCCGGCTTTTAGGGTTGACTGAAGCGCGCGTTCCGTGCCTTCGACTGCCGGGCCAACCAGTTTCATTTTGTCCTCTGGCATAGCCGTGACAAATGGTGAAGCCACATGCATCAGGTATTCCGCACCTGCTGCAGCCTCATTCCAGCCGGTGTCCCGTGTAAGGTCGAGTTCCACAAATGTGAGCTTTGACAGATCTGCCCCCTGCTCGGACAGCGTTTTGCGCACATGATTGGCGCGCGCCAGATTTCGCATTGTGCCTCTGACGTGATAGCCTGACCGGAGAAGTTCAAGCGCGATATGTCCCCCGAGGTACCCTGTTATCCCGGTCAGAAGAACCGTAGTATTGGAATTAGTCGCCATCTATAGGCCTCCATTAATGAACAAAATGAACTCAAATCGTTCAATATGATATAAGAAGCGCGCCATGACACTTTCAACCCGGGGGTTGCGAAAACAAGAAGCTATTCTGGACGCAGCAGAAGCCATGTTTCTGCGGCTTGGCCTCAGGGCAGCAACGATGGGAGGTCTGGCGAATGAGGCGGGCGTCGCAAAGGCCACGCTTTACGGGTATTTCCCGGAAAAAGACGCCGTGTTCGCTGCGGTTGTCGACCGGTTTCAGAGCCGTTTGGCAGCAGAGTTTCGAAAAAATTTGGCACAGGAGACAACCGCGGCAAGCCGGATCTCCGCCGCCTTGATTGGCAAATCACTAACAGTGTTCCGGGTTCTTCAGGGGTCACCGCATGCCGATGAGCTTTTGGCAGGAAAAAAATCGCTCTACGAAGATCGCCGAAATACGGAAGAACAGTGGGTTATCGATTTGCTAGCGCCAGTTCTGGAGGTTGACTTTGGGCCGCAGTCAACGGAACTGGCCGGGCTGCTACTGGCCTGTGCAGTCGGAATTTCTCAGCGCGCGCAGAGCGAATCTGAATTGGAAAAGGGGATCGAAACTGTCGTGTCGGCCGTTCTATCCGCGGCGAAGAGGTCTGACCCTCATTAAGTTCACCGAAGCTTGTTGTGTCTGCCTGCCATGGTATCTGCTTGGTCTGTGACGGTGTCCAAGGCCCGCGAAATATCGGATTGCAGACGCGCAACGTCCTGTTCAGTTGGTTTTTTGGGCACGGTTTCCGTCCATTCTTTGCAGAGGAACACTCCGCGCGAGAAGGGGAGGGGGAGCATTTGTTTGTCCCATGTTGGGATCTTCAGTACATGTTTCTCAGCAAATGCGACGGTGAAAACCCGGGAACCTGTCATCCGCGCCCACATGACCGGTACTTGCGAAGACTGGCGAGCGGGGCCTCGTGGCCCGTCGGCCGCAAGGCCAATAGAACAGCCGTCTTTAGTGCGACGCAATACTTCGCGCGACAGGGCCACATGGCGTTGGTGGCTGGACATTGGAATGGTCTCAAACCCGAGACGCACGAGAATTTGCCCTGCCAGCCGCCCGGCACGTGCTGCAGATGTCAGTGCACAGATCCGACCTTTTGTCGTGTCGAAAATAAAAGGTGCCATGATCAACCGTTGGTGCCACAGGACAAAAATAACCGGCTCCCCACGGGCAACACAGGCATCCATCTCATCGAAACCTTCACGCCGCCATCGGGAAGTCCTGTAGGCGAATCGTACATAAGCCGCGAAAAAGCCCTCTACCGCGCGGTTAAAACGAGGGCTGTTGGCGATTTTCTTGCGAAGGCTCACGTTTTCGGGTCCTTTTTCCGCCTGTCATAGACCAGCAAAACCAGCCCTGCCAGTGCTGACGTCGAATGAGGGGATTTTGCAGCGATTTCCCTCTTGATACTGTTGCGACAGTGGCTTAGGAACACCCGCACCATAGGGGTATAGCTCAGTTGGTAGAGCGACGGTCTCCAAAACCGTAGGTCGCGGGTTCGAACCCTGCTGCCCCTGCCATTTTTCAATCAGACTGATACGAATTGACCGGACACGACACGTGGTCGAATCCGGTTTGTTCTGTATGTGTAGCAGTGCGCCTTTGGTGCAAAGATCGCTCTCAGGCGACAGCAGCTGAGTTCGGCATCAACGTGTACCCACTGGTGGATGTGGCAACATCAATATGGTCCGGAAGCTCACCTTTCATCCAGCGGCCAAAGGCGAGGTCCAGCCCTTCTTCGAGGTCGCGCGTGAAACAATGCGTGTCGAATAGCGGCATGGTCATTCGGTTTGCACTTAGCCGCGACTTGATGTCGTTAAGTCGTGCAGGATCCTGAGCGATAGCGAGAGCCTGGCGTTCATATGCTGCTGGCGTGCTGGTGATCAGCTCTGGCAGCCCAACTGCCGATAGCAGGCTGGCACTGACTCGTGCTGCGAATTGTTTGCCGACCATGGTGAGGACAGGTAGGCCAGACCAAAGTGAGTCGCTCGCCGTAGTATGGGCATTTACCACAAAGGTATCGAGGAAAAGGTCTGCCAGCTGGTGACGCGCCAAATGTTCAGCCTGCCCCATGCGTTCCGCAAAGACGAGACGCTCAGCAGAAATTCCGCGTGCTTCGGCTTCGGCCTTCAGATTCGCCTTGGAGGTTTCGCTCGTATCGAGCAGCCAAAGCACGCTACCTTCGACCTGGCCCAGCAGGCGCATCCAGATGTCGAACTCAGCTGGTGTGATCTTGTAGCTATTGTTGAAGCAACAGAAAACGAACCCGTTCTCGGGAAGATGGCAATCCGCACGCGTGACTGGCGTGTTGGAAATGACGCGATTCCGGTCGTTGATTTGGTAGCTGTGTGGCATCCGGATGAGATGTTCATCGTAATACCGCTCGCTCCCAGGAGGGCACACCTGCCAATCCGCGATCATGTAGTCGTAAACATTTGTGCCCATCGTCCCTGGGTATCCCAGGTAAGCAATTTGAATTGGGGCCAAACGAGCTCCAAATATGGAACAGCGGTTGTTGCCCGTGAAGCCTTTAAGATCGATTGCAATGTCCAACTGATCCTGGTGCGCTCGGTCTATCAGCTGCTTGTTCGAAAGCTCCGAGGCCTCAATGAAGTGATCAACGTGATTCTGAACCTGCGCGCGGCCTTCATCTTGAATGTTCGGGCCGAAGGAATAGGCAAATATCTCGAAACGTTCATCGTCATGCGCTGCAAACAAGCCGCCCATCAGATGCAGTGTCGCATGATTGTGGAAGTCGGATGAGAAATAGCCAATCTTTAAGCGTTGGGGCCGCTGGGAAGGGGCGCGACGTAACGGGGCTGTCATCACAGGGATTTTTTCACCCGCATAAGCCTGTGTGCGAATCCGCAAGAGATCCGGGTTGTCTTCCATCGCCATCAGGGGAAAGGGGGAGCAGGCAGTGCCCTGAAGCCCCAGGAACCTACGATTGAGATGATACTCTTCGGCCCAGTGCCAGTCGTTTAGATGAGCCATCGCGTGAAGCTTCGCAGTCTTGGTGCGGTCGCAGTTTGGACATTCCGCTTCAGCCTTTTGCAAATACGGAAGTGCCTTTTCGTTATCGCCCTTTTCGACATGAAGAAGGCCGAGATTGAAAAGGGCAGGCTGAAGTTTCGGATCCTCTGCGATGGCGCGCTCAAGGGTTTTTTCTGCCTCCGCCGACTGACCGGTTTCACGTAACGCGCTGGAGTAATTATACAAAACCTTCGCGTTTTCGGGCGCTGTATCGCTTGCGATTCGCAAGAAGGCCACTGCTTCACTTGCTTGGCCAAGCGCCAGCAGGAGATTTCCGAAATCATTCAGCAGTACAGTGTTTTGTGGTTCAAGTTGCAAGGCTTTGCGATAAAGCGCTTGCGCATTTTCCAGTTGCCCCTGTTTGGCGCAAACGCTGGCCATCAGGCCAAAGGTTTTGCCACTCTTGCTGTTGAGCTCCATCGCCTTGTTTAGGCAGGTTGCAGCTTCGTTCAGGGCACCTCGCAGCATGTGGCATTGTCCCAGGGCTTGCCACAGGAAGTGAGACTTGCGGTAGGTATTCAGGTTGCTGGCGCAATTTGACGCAGCCTGCGCAATGTTACCGTCAGAGATGTCGCGCTTTATCTGGTCGATCAGATCGGAGGGTGGCTCATCAATGTTTTTTAAACGATTTCGCAATGAGGCGAGCGCTTCGCGAGCTTTGGCGTTCTGGGGGAAATGATCAAGAATGTCCCCATATGCCTTGGCGGCGTCTTCGAGCTTTTGATCGCGCTCAAGGCGTTTTGCTTTGCTGAGGCGTTTTGCGACGGTCATGGAATCCTATCTCACTTGCGATGCGCTGATGCGGCGGGGTGCGTTCCTGCACCAAAACCCGTAGTGCGAACCAAGTTAGGATAAGAAAATTAATATAGAATTGATTCAGGCTGCGCTGATTTGGCTTCAGGCAGCTCAGGCGTCGGACAGATCAGAGGTGCGTTTCTGCCTCAATTCATTTGCCTTACCGGGTCGCCAACGCAAAACTTAGACTAGGTTTGTAAATGCGGGCTTCGGACAAGGCAACGGAGGGGGAACGCAGCGCATTTGCAGCCAGATCGCAGTTTTCATACGCTGCCCTTGAAATGAGGCGCAACACCAGTTAAATCCCCGCAGATCGCATCATAGCAAAAAGAGACGCAGCCAAATGGCCAGCATCAATCCAGTTCAGTTCATCCAGCAAGTCCGTGCCGAGGTTTCCAAAGTCGTTTGGCCGACTCGCCGTGAAGTGTTGCTGACCACTGTCATGGTATTTGTCATGGCTGCATTGACGGCCGTGTTCTTTGCGCTCGTCGATCTGGCCATCAAGTCTGGCCTTGGGGTCATTCTCGGTTGATGGCGGGTAGTCGGTAGTGCTGCTGACCGCGGCCATTTTGTTTGTCATGGCTGCATCGACAGGCGTGTTTTTTGTGCTGGTGGATTTTACCATCCAGTCTGGTATCGGTTTTATCCTAAACTGATGTGACGTGAGCGGGAGTAGAAAAACTCCCCTCTTTTCGCAGCGTGTAATGCGGCTTACCCTTGATCTTGTGGATGAGTGGGGGTAGTTGAGCCGCTATCCCTGACGTTGGCGTGTGGCGATTCGGTTGCACGCCGATTTTTGTTGGGCACGGTCACGACGCAAATGCGGATGGGCGTGAGTTGAATTAGAAACGATGTGCGGGCTGTAAATGCGCGCGGCAGGACAAGGACGATCAGGTTCATGGCGAAACGGTGGTATTCGGTCAGCGTTCTTTCGAACTTCGAAAAGAAAATCGCAGAACAGATCCGTGCCGAGGTGATCGAAAAGGGCCTTGAGGACGAGATCGACGAGGTTCTGGTTCCGACCGAAGAGGTGATTGAGGTGCGTCGCGGCAAGAAGGTGACCACCGAGCGTCGCTTTATGCCGGGTTATGTTCTTGTGCACATGGAGATGTCTGATCGCGGATATCACCTGATTTCATCGATCAACCGCGTCACCGGTTTCCTCGGCCCGCAAGGCCGCCCGATGCCGATGCGCGATGCGGAAGTGAACGGTATTCTGAACCGCGTGAGCGAGAATGAAGAGACGCCGCGTACTTTGATTTCCTTCGAAGTCGGGGAGAAGGTCAAAGTGAACGATGGTCCGTTCGAAGATTTCGACGGTATGGTCGAAGGGGTCGACGACGAGCATCAGAAGCTCAAGGTCACCGTGTCGATCTTTGGCCGGGAAACCCCGGTCGAACTGGATTTCACTCAGGTCACCAAGCAGTCCTGATGAAACAGGCCGCGTTTTTGGTTTGTCCAAGGCGCGGCTTTGAGCGTGGGAGGCTATGGCATCGCGATGTCAAAGCCGGACCACACAACATGAGAAACCCCAATGACGCGTCGGCGGGGTGTTGAAAAGGAGATAACCAGATGGCCAAGAAGCTTGCTGGTACAATGAAGCTGCAGATCCCTGCAGGTCAAGCAAACCCATCCCCGCCGGTTGGTCCGGCGCTGGGTCAGCGCGGTATCAATATCATGGAATTCTGCAAGGCGTTCAACGCTAAGACGCAGGAAATGGAAGCCGGTGCGCCGTGCCCGACCGTGATCACTTATTATCAGGACAAGTCCTTCACTATGGACATCAAGACGCCCCCTGCGTCTTATTACCTGAAAAAAGCCGCTGGCCTGAAGCCGGTTGGTAAGCGTAACCGCCCCCGTGGTGCAGAAGCACCTGGTCGTGAAGTTGTTGCGACTGTAACTGCTGCACAGGTTCGTGAAATCGCCGAAGCGAAGATGAAAGATCTCTCCGCGAACGACGTTGAAGCAGCAATGCAGATCATCCTGGGCTCGGCCCGTTCTATGGGTATCGAGGTGAAAGGCTAAATCATGGCAAAGCTCGGTAAACGTACCCGCGCAGCGCGCGAAGCCTTCGCTGGCAAAGAAAACCTGACCGTTGAAGAAGCTGTTGCACTGGTTAAGGCCAACGCAACTTCCAAGTTCGACGAGACCATCGAAATCGCAATGAACCTGGGCGTTGACACCCGTCACGCAGACCAGATGGTTCGTGGTGTGATCGGCCTGCCAAATGGCACCGGTAAAACCATGCGGGTTGCAGTTTTTGCACGTGGTCCGAAGGCTGACGAAGCAAAAGCAGCAGGTGCTGACGTTGTTGGTGCAGAAGACCTGATGGAATCCATTCAGGGAGGTAACCTTGACTTTGATCGCTGCATCGCGACTCCGGACATGATGCCGATCGTTGGTCGTCTGGGTAAAATCCTGGGCCCGCGCAACCTGATGCCGAACCCCAAAGTTGGCACCGTGACCATGGACGTGAAAGCGGCCGTGGAAGCAGCCAAAGGTGGCGAAGTTCAGTTCAAAGCGGAAAAAGGTGGCGTTGTGCACGCCGGTGTTGGCAAAGCGTCCTTTGACGAAGCAAAGCTGGTTGAGAACGTCAAAGCCTTCATCTCTGCGGTTGCCAAGGCAAAGCCGTCGGGTGCCAAAGGCGCATACATGAAGAAAATTGCGCTGTCCTCCACAATGGGTCCGGGCGTGACCGTTGATGTCGAAGGCGCTGTCAGCGAGTAATTTTCGATCCTTTCGAGGGATTGATTGGGGCGAGTCTTGCGAGGCTCGCCCGTTTTTGTTTGCGGGTGTCATAAAGTTTTCGCAAAGTGGCCTGTGCGGCTGATTTACCCCTTGGAAATCTTCCGGATTGGGACTAAGCACGGGCACGCAATGAAGCGTGCGATTCGTCGTGCGCTTCATTTCGTTTCGTCCAAGATGGTGGGTGGCTTGTCGATCTGGCCTTAATTTCCCTCCTGAGACGGGTAAAGACCAGAAAGATCGAGGGATTTTTAACCCTCGGGCAGATTTTGGCTCATCCCGTAAAACGGACCCGAACGCCGGGCCTTGGTCACAAGGTCAGGCACAAAATGAGCCGGGGTGATTTTCATCCCTAAACTTGGAGAGAACTGTGGATAGAGCCCAGAAAGAGAAAGTGGTCGAGGAACTCGGCCAGATCTTCGAAAGCTCTGGCGTTGTGGTCGTATCCCACTACGTCGGTCTGACAGTTTCTGAGATGCAAGACCTTCGCGCACGTGCTCGTGACGCGGAGTGCTCTGTGCGTGTTGCCAAGAACAGGCTCGCCAAAATCGCCCTTGAGGGTAAGCCGTGTGAAAGCATGACGAACCTGCTGACGGGCATGACCGTTCTCACCTATTCCGAGGATCCTGTGGCTGCGGCCAAGGTTGCCGAGGGCTTTGCCAAAGATAACGACAAGTTCGTAATCCTCGGCGGCGCAATGGGTGAAAACGCTCTGGATCGTGCTGGCGTTGCTGCCGTGTCGAAGATGCCTTCCCGCGAGGAGCTTATTGCTTCTATCGCTGGCTGCATCGGCGCACCGGCTTCCAACATCGCTGGCGCAATTGGCGCACCTGCAAGCAACATCGCAAGCATCCTTTCGACCATCGAAGAGAAGGCGGAAGCTGCGTAAGCGGTTGGAACTGACTGACTGGCGTAGAGATGTAACCTCTACGTTGGAACACACACACTTTATACGGAAAGAGCTAAGAAAATGGCTGATCTGAAAGCACTCGCGGAAAGCATCGTTGGTCTGACCCTGCTGGAAGCACAAGAACTGAAAACCATCCTGAAGGATGAGTACGGCATCGAGCCCGCGGCTGGCGGCGCAGTTGTCATGGCAGCTGGTGGCGACGCCGGCGGCGCAGCTGAAGAAGAAAAAACCGAATTCGACGTCGTTCTGAAGAACGCCGGCGCTTCGAAAATCAACGTGATCAAAGAAGTTCGCGCGATCACCGGTCTGGGCCTGAAAGAAGCAAAAGGTCTGGTCGAAGAAGGTGGCAAGATCAAAGAAGGCGTCGACAAAGCCGAAGCAGAAGACATCAAAGCGAAGCTGGAAGCAGCTGGCGCGGAAGTCGAGCTGGCCTAATCGCCGATTTGGGGGAAGTAAGGGCTGCAATTTCCCAGTGAAATTGTTCTCTATACTCCCAAGTTTCAGGCTGGGTACGGGATCTCCCGTGCCCAGCCGTACCTGTCTTAGCAAGGGCCTCGCGATCTGGGGCGTTTTCTAAGGCGAGGTTCAAGGGATCGGGAAGGTCGTCATACGGGACGATGGCCGTGAATTGATCCGAACACGCTGTCTCGTATGGGCAAGGCGCCGGAGCCCGGCGGCGTTCTTGTCTCATGAGAACATCGAAAGGTGACATCTGACATGGCTCAAACGTTCCTTGGCCAGAAACGTCTTCGGAAATATTACGGCAAAATCCGTGAAGTTCTGGATATGCCGAACCTCATTGAGGTCCAAAAATCTTCTTACGACCTTTTCCTGCGCTCGGGTGATGCCGACATGCCTATTGACGGCGAAGGCATCATGGGCGTTTTTCAATCTGTTTTCCCGATCAAGGATTTCAACGAAACATCCGTTCTGGAGTTCGTGAAATACGAGTTGGAGAAGCCGAAATACGACGTTGACGAATGTATGCAGCGCGACATGACCTACAGCGCGCCGCTGAAGGTTACCCTGCGTTTGATCGTCTTTGATGTTGATGAAGACACCGGTGCCAAATCCGTTAAGGACATCAAGGAACAGGACGTCTTCATGGGCGATATGCCTTTGATGACCCCGAACGGGACCTTTGTCGTGAACGGCACCGAGCGCGTGATCGTGTCTCAGATGCACCGTTCGCCGGGCGTGTTCTTTGACCATGACAAGGGCAAAACCCATTCTTCGGGTAAACTGCTGTTCGCTTGCCGTATCATTCCGTACCGCGGCTCTTGGCTGGATTTCGAGTTCGACGCAAAAGACATCGTCTTCGCCCGCATCGACCGTCGCCGCAAGCTGCCTGTGACTACCCTGCTTTATGCGCTGGGTCTGGACCAGGAAGGCATCTGTGATGCTTACTATGATACGGTTCCTTTCAAGCTTGAAAAAACACGCGGCTGGGTGACCCCGTTCTTCCCCGAGCGCGTGCGTGGTACCCGCCCGACCTATGATCTGGTTGACGCCGCCACCGGTGAGATCATCTGCGAAGCCGGTAAAAAAGTGACGCCGCGCGCTGTGAAAAAGATGATCGACGAAGGTTCCATCACCGAGCTGCTGGTTCCGTTTGATCACATCGTTGGTAAATTTGTCTCAAAAGACATCATCAACGAAGAAAACGGCGCGATCTATGTCGAGGCCGGTGATGAACTGACGCTGGAATACGACAAGGATGGCGACATCATTGGCGGTTCTTTGAAAGAGCTGATGGATGCGGGCATCACCGACATTCCGGTTCTTGATATCGACAACGTCAATGTCGGTCCATACATCCGCAACACGATGGCTGCGGACAAAAACATGGGTCGTGATACCGCGCTGATGGACATCTACCGCGTAATGCGCCCGGGTGAACCGCCCACCGTCGAAGCCGCGTCAGCACTGTTCGACACGCTGTTCTTTGACAGCGAGCGCTACGACCTGTCGGCTGTTGGCCGCGTAAAAATGAACATGCGTTTGGCTCTGGATGCCGAAGACACCATGCGTACCCTGCGCAAGGAAGACATCATCGCATGTATCAAGGCTCTGGTTGAGCTGCGTGACGGCAAAGGCGATATCGACGATATCGACCACCTTGGTAACCGTCGTGTGCGCTCCGTTGGCGAGCTGATGGAAAACCAATATCGTGTTGGCCTGCTGCGGATGGAACGTGCGATCAAGGAACGTATGTCCTCGGTCGAGATCGACACCATCATGCCGCAAGATCTGATCAACGCAAAACCGGCAGCGGCAGCTGTTCGTGAATTCTTTGGCTCTTCGCAGCTGTCGCAGTTCATGGACCAAACCAACCCGCTGTCTGAAGTGACGCACAAGCGTCGTCTGTCGGCGCTTGGCCCCGGCGGTCTGACCCGCGAACGTGCCGGTTTTGAAGTGCGTGACGTTCACCCGACCCACTATGGTCGGATGTGCCCCATTGAAACGCCGGAAGGCCCGAACATTGGTCTGATCAACTCGCTCGCGACCTTTGCCCGTGTCAATAAATACGGCTTCATCGAGACCCCGTATCGGAAAGTTGTCGACTCTAAGGTCACCGACGAAGTGCATTACATGTCGGCGACCGAAGAAATGCGCCACACTGTTGCGCAGGCGAACGCGACCCTGGACGAGGACGGCAAGTTCGTTAACGATCTGGTAAACACACGTCAGTCCGGTGACTATACAATGGCGCCAAGCGATGCGGTCGATCTGATCGACGTTTCGCCGAAGCAGTTGGTATCGGTTGCGGCCTCTCTGATCCCGTTCCTTGAAAACGATGACGCGAACCGTGCTCTGATGGGCTCGAACATGCAACGTCAGGCGGTTCCGCTGCTGCGCGCAGAAGCACCGCTGGTGGGAACCGGTATCGAAGAGAAAGTGGCGATCGACTCCGGTGCTGCGATTCAGGCGAAACGTGCAGGCATCATCGATCAGGTTGACGCCCAGCGTATCGTTATTCGCGCAACCTCCGACCTCGAACTGGGTGATGCGGGTGTGGATATCTACCGCATGCGCAAGTTCCAGCGTTCGAACCAGAACACCTGCATCAACCAGCGTCCGCTGGTGAAGGTTGGTGACACGGTTCAAAAGGGCGAAGTGATTGCCGACGGTCCGTCCACGGATATGGGCGAACTGGCTCTGGGTAAAAACGTGGTTGTCGCGTTTATGCCCTGGAACGGTTACAACTACGAAGACTCCATTCTGATTTCGGAACGTATCGCACGTGACGACGTCTTTACCTCGGTCCACATCGAGGAATTCGAAGTCGCTGCTCGTGACACGAAACTGGGTCCGGAAGAGATCACTCGCGACATCCCCAACGTTGGTGAAGAAGCGCTGCGTAACCTGGATGAGGCAGGCATCGTTTACATCGGTGCGGATGTAGAACCGGGCGACATCCTTGTTGGTAAGATCACCCCCAAAGGTGAATCTCCAATGACCCCGGAAGAGAAGCTGCTGCGCGCCATCTTTGGTGAAAAAGCATCTGACGTCCGCGATACCTCGTTGCGTGTGAAACCGGGTGATTACGGTACCGTTGTTGAGGTACGCGTCTTTAACCGCCATGGTGTGGAAAAAGACGAACGTGCTCTGCAGATCGAGCGTGAGGAAGTTGAACGCCTCGCCCGTGACCGCGACGACGAACTGGTGATCCTGGACCGCAACATCTATGCGCGTCTGCGTGGGATGCTGGTCGGCAAGGTTGCCGTCAAAGGCCCCAAAGGCATCCGTGCCGGTGCTGAAATCACCGAAGAGCTGCTGGATTCCATGCCGCGCGGCCAATGGTGGATGCTGGCGCTGGAAGACGAACAGTCTGCACAGATCGTCGAAGCCCTGAACGAGCAGTACGAAGCACAGAAACGTGCTCTGGATGCTCGCTTCGAGGACAAGGTCGAAAAAGTTCGTCGTGGTGACGACCTGCCGCCGGGCGTGATGAAGATGGTCAAAGTCTTCATCGCCGTGAAGCGCAAGCTGCAGCCTGGTGATAAAATGGCCGGTCGTCACGGGAACAAGGGTGTTATCTCCCGCGTTGTTCCCATGGAAGACATGCCGTTCCTGGCAGATGGTACGCCGGTTGACTTCTGTCTCAACCCGCTGGGTGTTCCGTCGCGTATGAACGTTGGTCAGATCCTTGAAACACACATGGGTTGGGCCGCACGCGGTCTGGGCATCAAAGTTGACGATGCTCTGCAGGACTACCGTCGTTCTGGTGACCTGACGCCGGTGCGTGAAGCGCTGCGTCTGGCCTATGGTGAAGATGTCTACGAAGAAGGCATCATGAACATGGAAGAGGACCAACTGGTGGAAGCTGCAGGCAATGTGACCCGCGGTGTTCCAATCGCCACACCGGTTTTCGATGGCGCCAAGGAACTGGATGTCAACGATGCGCTGAAACGTGCGGGCTTTGACACCTCTGGTCAGTCGATCCTGTTTGACGGCCGCACCGGTGAACAGTTCGCGCGTCCGGTGACAGTAGGTGTCAAATACCTGCTTAAACTGCACCACCTGGTCGACGACAAGATCCACGCACGTTCCACTGGTCCGTACTCGCTTGTTACGCAGCAGCCGCTGGGTGGTAAGGCACAGTTCGGTGGTCAACGCTTTGGTGAGATGGAGGTCTGGGCTCTGGAAGCTTACGGTGCCGCCTACACCCTGCAGGAAATGTTGACCGTGAAATCGGATGACGTGGCGGGCCGGACTAAGGTCTATGAAAGCATCGTCAAGGGCGAAGACAACTTCGAGGCAGGCATCCCAGAATCGTTCAACGTTCTGGTGAAAGAAGTCCGGGGTCTCGGCCTGAATATGGAACTCCTGGATGCTGAGGTAGAAGAGTGATCTCAGCGCCCGTTAAATTTGGCACCATGATCTTCGTTCTGGTGTTTGCTTCTGTTGCAAACGCCAAGAACGAGCATTTTGAATGTACGAGTAACTATGAGAAAGCTCTCTTGAGCACTTCTGTTACCCATAAGTTCAACGCCAAATTCAGAGGGCATATCGGGCGCAACCAAGCGCGCGAACAAATCTACGGAATATGCAATTGCCTTTGGGAGCTACACGACCAGCCAAAACTGAGAAAGAGAGACATGGACCTTTCTTTTGAGTTTGGCGAACGGCGTGGCATCACCAAGGTAACCTTCATCTGCACTCCTGAAGGAGCGGTATCGAAATGAACCAGGAAATCACCAACAACCCGTTCAACCCGCTGACCCCGCCCAAAGTCTTTGATGAAATCAAAGTCTCGCTGGCGTCGCCGGAACGGATCCTGTCGTGGTCCTATGGCGAAATCAAAAAGCCAGAAACCATCAACTACCGGACGTTCAAACCCGAACGTGACGGTCTGTTCTGCGCGCGTATCTTTGGCCCGATCAAAGACTATGAATGTCTGTGCGGCAAATATAAGCGCATGAAATATCGCGGCGTTGTCTGCGAGAAATGTGGTGTTGAAGTTACCCTTCAAAAAGTACGCCGTGAGCGTATGGGCCACATCGAACTGGCAGCGCCTGTTGCGCACATCTGGTTCCTGAAATCGCTTCCGTCGCGTATCGGCCTGATGCTGGACATGACCCTGCGTGATCTGGAACGGGTTCTGTATTTCGAAAACTACGTTGTCATCGAGCCGGGTCTGACTGACCTGCAATACGGCCAGATGATGACCGAAGAAGAATTCATGGATGCCCAGGACCAGTACGGTATGGACGCCTTCACTGCCAATATTGGCGCTGAAGCGATCCGTGAAATGCTGTCCCTGATCGACCTGGAATCCGAGGCAGAGCAGCTGCGTGCTGAACTGGCTGAGGCAACCGGTGAACTGAAGCCCAAGAAGATCATCAAACGTCTGAAAGTTGTGGAATCCTTCCTGGAATCCGGCAACCGCCCAGAGTGGATGATCATGACGGTTGTGCCAGTGATCCCGCCAGAGCTGCGCCCGCTGGTGCCGCTGGATGGGGGGCGTTTTGCGACGTCTGACCTCAACGACCTTTATCGTCGTGTGATCAACCGGAACAACCGTCTGAAGCGTCTGATCGAATTGCGCGCGCCTGATATCATCGTGCGCAACGAAAAGCGGATGCTGCAGGAATCCGTGGATGCATTGTTCGACAACGGCCGGCGTGGCCGCGTAATCACCGGCGCAAACAAGCGTCCGCTGAAATCGCTGTCTGACATGCTGAAAGGTAAGCAGGGTCGTTTCCGTCAGAACCTTTTGGGTAAACGCGTCGACTTCTCTGGTCGTTCGGTGATTGTGACCGGTCCGGAACTGAAGCTGCACCAATGTGGTCTGCCCAAGAAAATGGCCTTGGAACTCTTCAAGCCGTTCATCTATTCGCGTCTGGAGGCCAAAGGTCTGTCCTCCACCGTGAAGCAGGCGAAAAAGCTGGTTGAGAAAGAGCGTCCGGAAGTTTGGGATATCCTCGACGAGGTGATCCGCGAGCACCCGGTCATGCTGAACCGCGCGCCGACGCTGCACCGTCTGGGTATCCAGGCGTTTGAACCCACGCTGATCGAAGGGAAGGCGATCCAGCTGCACCCGCTGGTCTGTTCGGCGTTTAACGCGGACTTTGACGGGGACCAGATGGCGGTCCACGTCCCGCTGAGCCTTGAGGCTCAGCTGGAAGCACGTGTTCTGATGATGTCCACCAACAACGTTCTTTCGCCTGCAAACGGTGCACCGATCATCGTTCCGTCGCAGGATATGATCTTGGGTCTCTACTATCTGACCCTCGAGCGCGAAGGCATGGTGGGTGAAGGCAAAGTCTTCGGCACTATGGACGAAGTTCAGCACGCGCTGGACGCTGGTGAAGTGCACCTGCACTCCAAAGTCACTGCTCGTGTTCTGCAAATCGACGAAGAAGGCAATGAAGTCTATCAGCGCTTTGAAACCACGCCGGGCCGTGTCCGTCTGGGTGCGCTGTTGCCGAAAAACGCGAAGGCACCGTTTGAACTGGTGAACCGTCTTCTGCGGAAGAAAGAAGTTCAGCAGGTCATCGACACCGTCTATCGTTACTGCGGTCAGAAAGAGTCCGTGATCTTCTGTGACCAGATCATGACCATGGGCTTCCGCGAAGCGTTCAAGGCTGGCATCTCGTTCGGTAAGGACGACATGGTGATCCCCGATACCAAATGGACCATCGTGGATGAAACCCGTGATCAGGTGAAAGACTTTGAACAGCAGTACATGGACGGCCTGATCACTCAGGGTGAAAAGTACAACAAAGTTGTGGATGCCTGGTCGAAGTGTAACGACAAAGTCACCGAAGCGATGATGGGCTCCATCTCTGCCGACAAGCGGGACGAGAATGGCGCTGTCATGGAGCCGAACTCGGTTTACATGATGGCTCACTCTGGTGCGCGTGGCTCTGTTACGCAGATGAAGCAGCTGGGTGGTATGCGTGGCCTGATGGCCAAGCCAAATGGCGACATCATCGAGACACCGATTATCTCGAACTTTAAAGAAGGCCTGACCGTTCTTGAGTACTTCAACTCGACCCACGGTGCCCGTAAGGGTCTGTCGGATACGGCTCTGAAGACCGCGAACTCCGGTTATCTGACACGCCGTCTGGTGGACGTGGCCCAAGACTGTATCGTTCGTGAAAATGACTGCGGCACCGACCGTGCGATCACTGCCCAAGCGGCTGTGAACGATGGCGAGGTTGTTGCATCCATCGGCGAACGTATTCTGGGCCGTGTTGCGGCAGATGACGTCAAGCGTCCAGGGACAGAAGAGATCCTGGTCGCAGCTGGTCAGATCATTGACGAGCGTATGGCTGACACGATTGAGGAAGCCGGTGTTCAGTCAATGCGCATCCGTTCGCCTCTGACCTGTGAAAGCGAAGAGGGTGTTTGCGCCCAGTGTTACGGTCGTGACCTCGCACGCGGCACCAAGGTGAACGAAGGCGAAGCCGTCGGTATCATCGCGGCGCAGTCGATTGGTGAACCTGGTACACAGCTGACGATGCGGACCTTCCACATCGGTGGTGTTGCGCAGGGTGGTCAACAGTCTTTCCAGGAAGCAAGCCAGGAAGGTAAGATCGTCTTTGAGAACCCCAATATCCTGGAAAACGCCAACGGCGAGATCCTGGTTATGGGCCGCAATATGAAGCTGATCATCCAAGATGAGCACGGCGAAGAGCGTGCGAGCCACAAGCTCGGCTACGGCTCCAAGCTGTTTGTCAAAGAAGGTCAGACGATTTCGCGCGGCGATAAGCTGTATGAGTGGGATCCTTACACTCTGCCGATCATTGCGGAAAGAGCCGGTACTGCAAAATACGTCGACCTGGTTTCTGGTCTGGCGGTGCGTGATGAGACCGACGAAGCCACCGGCATGACCCAGAAGATTGTGATCGACTGGCGTGCGGCTCCGAAGGGATCTGATCTGAAGCCTGAGGTCATCCTGATCGACAGCGACGGTGAACCGATCCGTAACGAGCTGGGTAACCCGGTCACCTACCCGATGTCGGTGGACGCAATTCTGTCCTGTGAAGATGGGCAGGAGATGCAGGCTGGTGACATCGTTGCGCGTATTCCGCGTGAAGGTGCCAAGACCAAGGACATCACCGGTGGTCTGCCACGGGTTGCGGAATTGTTCGAAGCGCGCCGTCCGAAAGATCACGCGATCATCGCCGAAATCGATGGTCACGTGCGCTTTGGCCGCGACTACAAGAACAAACGCCGCATCTCGATCGAGCCGGTCGATGAGACGCTTGAAACCGTCGAATATATGGTCCCCAAGGGCAAGCACATTCCTGTTCAGGAAGGCGATTTCGTCCAGAAGGGTGACTACATCATGGATGGTAACCCGGCGCCGCACGACATCCTGTCCATTATGGGTGTCGAGGCTCTGGCGAACTATATGATCGACGAAGTTCAGGACGTTTATCGCCTGCAAGGTGTGAAGATTAACGACAAGCACATCGAGGTGATCGTTCGCCAGATGCTGCAAAAGTGGGAGATCTCAGACTCCGGCGAGACCACGCTGCTGAAAGGTGAGCACGTGGACAAGCAAGAGTTCGATCACGCCAACGAAAAGGCGATTGCGCGTGGCAAGCGTCCGGCCAAAGGTGAACCCATCCTCTTGGGTATCACCAAGGCGTCGTTGCAGACCCGTTCCTTCATCTCGGCGGCCTCCTTCCAGGAGACCACCCGCGTTCTGACCGAAGCCTCGGTTCAGGGTAAGAAGGACAAGCTGGTTGGCCTGAAGGAAAACGTCATCGTGGGTCGTCTGATCCCGGCCGGTACCGGTGGTGCAACCCAGCGCATGCGTCAGGTTGCTCAGGCGCGCGACAACGTGGTTCTGGAAGCCCGTCGCGAAGAAGCCGCTGCCGCTGCTGCTCTGGCTGCTCCCGTTGTCGAAGACGATGTTGCCGACGATCTGGACAATCTGGTGGAAACCCCGGAAAGCCGCGATTGATCAAAACGTTAGCTGCGGCCACCTGATCGGTGGCCGCTTTTACACTCAAAACGCCCGCTTGCGTCGAATCGCAGCGGGCGTTTTTTGTGCGAAACTCATATGAGTTCAAACAATGCCATAGGATCGGTGAGAGCGAAGGCGAATTTACGCACACGGTTGTTGCAAATATCTACGTTTAAAAGACAATCTTTGCTGTTTGTCTGTCGCCCCTTTGCTGAGCAGACGCTGGGCTGCGCCTAGCAAATGAGCGAAAATGCGACGCATTTTGCTCAGTTTTCGGACTTGGGACGGAAGGGGTGCTTAAAAAATAGACATAGGGGCCATCTCGCAGAAACCGGTGATCCGAATGATTGATTTCTAGGCAGCAGAGGAGGTCATAGTAAGAGCGCTCATGACCCAAAGAGGAAAACCTCAGGCATGAGCGTGTGACGGCCTTGCGAATTGGACCTCGATTAAGCCGCCACACCAAATGCAACATTGTTGCGGGACCTTGCTACGCCTTTGTGCCTTTGGGTGCAATGCAGTTTGCTTGTGCCCGCCAGGAGGAATGACATGACCCGTTTCACCAAACTTATGGCAACAACTGCGGCTTCTCTGCTGGTCGCTGGTGCGGCGGCTGCTGCGGATTGCCCTGTAAAAGTTGGCGTTCTGCACTCGCTTTCCGGTACCATGGCGATCTCGGAGACCACGCTGAAAGACACTATGCTGATGCTGATCGACCAGCAGAACAAAGCTGGTGGGGTTCTGGGATGCCAGATTGAGCCGGTTGTCGTTGACCCGGCATCTGACTGGCCGCTGTTTGCTGAAAAGGCGCGCGAACTGTTGACCGTTCACGACGTTGACGTGATCTTTGGAAACTGGACGTCTGTTTCACGTAAGTCCGTTTTGCCGGTGATCGAAGAATTGAATGGCCTGCTTTTCTACCCGGTGCAGTATGAGGGCGAAGAAAGCTCCAAGAACGTGTTCTACACCGGTGCAGCGCCAAACCAGCAGGCGATCCCGGCGGTGGACTACTTCCTCGAAGAGCTTGGCATCGAACGTTTTGCGCTGCTGGGCACCGACTACGTCTATCCGCGGACTACAAACAACATCCTAGAGCAATACCTGCAGGATAAGGGTATCGCGAAGGAAGACATCTTTGTGAATTACACGCCGTTTGGCCATTCGGACTGGGCGACAATTGTCTCTGATGTTGTCGGCCTCGGGGAAGGTGGCAAACAGGTTGGTGTGATCTCCACCATCAACGGCGACGCCAACATCGGTTTTTACAAGGAACTGGCCGCGGCGGGTGTGTCCGCTGACGATTTGCCGGTTGTGGCATTCTCCGTCGGTGAAGAAGAACTGTCGGGTCTGGATACGTCCAATCTGGTTGGTCATCTGGCGGCATGGAACTACTTCCAGTCCGCTGAAACCGAAGCCAATGCTGCCTTTATCGACGCATGGAAAGAATATGCGGGCGCCGAGCGTGTGACCAATGACCCGATGGAAGCCCATTACATCGGCTTCAACATGTGGGTAAATGCAGTCGAAGCGGTTGGCACCACAGACGTGGATGTGGTCCGCACCGCAATGTATGGCCAAGAGTTCCCGAACCTGACCGGCGGGACTGCGGTTATGCTGCCGAACCATCACCTGGCAAAACCGGTTCTGATCGGTGAGATTCAGGCGGACGGGCAGTTCGATATTATCTCCAAGACCACAGAAGTCCCGGGCGATGCCTGGACCGATTTCCTGCCGGAGTCGGCTGTTCTGAAGTCTGACTGGAAAGATCTGGGTTGCGGTATGTACAATACTGAAACCAAGACCTGCGTTCAGCTGACCTCGAACTATTAATTCACCCAAGACCGGCCAGTGGTGCATGTTTGTGCCACTGGCCCCGGATCAGGGCAAAACTCTCCTATGTTGCGACTTCTCATACTCGTCATTGCCGTGGCGTGGCTGCCTTTTGCTGTGTCTGCACAAGAGCTGCAGAACCTGTTGCAAAGCCACCGCGACGTCATCATCAAACCCTCCCGTAAAACAGTTGGACTGGTGCTGGATGCGCTGGTCGCGTCCGGGTTGCCAACGGTTCCGGGATTTCTGGAAGCCTGGCAGGATAAGTCCATTTATGTGCTGACCCAAGATGATCAGTTTTATATTGGCACAAGCGATAGCGACGGTTTGACCCTGCTGGACGTAGACACGGGTAAGGAAGCCGTAGCAGGCGTTGATCAAAAGAACGCCAAGCAGATCAAGCCCAACGGCGGCGTCCGTCGCGAAATCGGTTCAGCTCTGGTGGCGTTTCAATTAAGTGATCCTGATATTGCCCGCCGCACGCAAGCGTTGGATGCTTTGGCGCGGGCACTGGATCCGGCGCAATTGGGCCCCTTGATGGCCTCGATTGATGGAGAGCAAGACGCCGCGCTGAAATCGCGCAAACAGAAATTAGCCAATTACCTGCAGGCCCGGTTTGGAGAGACCCCGACAATCCGTGTGACCGCAATTCAAAATCTTTCAAGCGATCTTAGCGTGGAAGGACGCGCGGTCCTGTCGCAGATCCTTGAGACCAAGACACTGGTGGCCCAAGATCTTCTAGATGGCACCAATGTCGCGTCGATCCTGACGCCGGGTGAGGGTGGTCTCGCGCGCGACGTGGCCTATCAGATGTTGGTCGATGACCATGATCTGCCCGCCCGCGTAGACGCCGCTGACATCCGCCGCGCTTTGGAGGCCAATCTGAATGGTGGCACCGTGGGCGGCGTGCCTGTTGCACAGCTGGACAGTGATGACATGCGCCTGCGGGCCTATGACGGCTTGGTGAAAGAGGGTGCAGTTCCAGCCCGTGTGGATGCCGCAGCGATGGATGCGGCCTTTGCTGACTGGGGATTTTACACCGTTTATGTCGAAAGCGACCCAACCATTACCGAGGCGGCAGAAGCCGCGCAAGCCAGTGTTAAAACCCGCGTGGGGCTGAGCCAAACCGCAGATATCGGGCTGGATGCGATCTCGCTTGCGTCGATCTATTTCCTGGCCGCCATTGGCCTGGCGGTGACGTTTGGCGTGATGGGTGTGATCAACATGGCCCATGGTGAGTTCATCATGATGGGCGCCTATACCGGGTATGTGGTGCAGCAGATCGTTCCGGATTACACGCTTTCACTGATTGTGGCGCTGCCGCTGGCCTTTGCGGTGACTTTTGGCGCAGGTGTCGCGATGGAGCGGCTGGTCATCCGTTGGCTTTACAATCGCCCGCTTGAGACCTTGCTGGCGACCTTTGGGATTTCCATCGCCTTGCAGCAGCTGGCCAAAAACATCTTTGGCACCCAGGCGCGGCCTTTGACCTCTCCGGGGTGGCTGGACGGGGCCTGGGTGATCAATGATGTGATCCAGATCAGCTATATCCGGATTGCCATCTTTGTTCTGGCGCTCGCCTTCCTCTGCCTGTTGCTGTTCATTTTGAAACGCACGCGGCTGGGGCTTGAGGTGCGCGCGGTCACGCAGAACCCACGCATGGCGGCGTCGATGGGGATTAACCCAGAGAAGATCAAAATGCTGACTTTTGGCCTTGGTTCCGGGATTGCCGGCATCGCCGGGGTGGCCATCGGGCTTTATGCCAAGGTGACGTCTGAAATGGGGGCCGATTACATTGTTCAAAGCTTTATGACGGTGGTTGTGGGCGGCGTCGGCAATGTCTGGGGCACGCTTGCGGGGGCGACCATGATCGGCGGCTTCCAAAAAGGAGTCGAATGGTTGAACCCCTCCAACACCCTGGCGGCGCAGACTTATATGATCCTCTTTATCATCCTGTTCATTCAATTCCGGCCCAAGGGCATCGTCGCCCTCAAAGGCCGCGCGGCGGGAGATTGATCTGATGCAACGTTCTTTTCTTGCGCAAAACCCATCCGTGATGTGGTTCCTGGCAGCCCTTGGCCTGTTCACCGTTGTGGTCACGCTCTTGGCCGAGGGGACCGGTTCTGCGGTGATCTCCACCTCGTTTGTGAAGACTTTGGGCAAGGTCTTATGCCTGTGCCTGATTGCCATCGCGATGGATGTGGTCTGGGGCTATTGCGGGATCCTGTCGCTTGGCCATTTTGCCTTCTTTGGCATCGGCGGTTATTCGGTTGGCATGTGGCTGATGTATGCCCGGACCGAGGCAATTGTCGAAACCAGCATGGCCTCAAGCGTGATCCCTCCGACACCGGGCGAGGTGCAGGATGCAATTGCAGCCCAGATTTTTGGTGTGGTGGGAGCGTCTGAATTTCCGGCGATCTGGATGTTCTCCCATTCTTTGGTGCTGCAGCTTTTGATGGTGGTGTTGGTGCCTGGCGTTCTTGCGCTGGTGTTTGGCTGGCTGGCGTTTCGTAGCCGCGTCACGGGCGTATACCTGTCGATCCTGACACAGGCGATGACGCTGGCGCTGTCCTTGTACCTGTTGCAAAACGATTCTGGTCTGCGCGGCAATAACGGGCTGTCGGGCTTGCAGAATATTCCCGGCTTTGACCATGTGCCGCAATCGACGGTTTCCATCGTGTTTTTCTGGGCATCTGCGGTGGCTTTGGGCGCGGGGTATCTGCTGTTTGCGCGGGTTCTGTCCGGCAAAATGGGCAGCGTGGTCCGCGCGGTGCGCGATGATGAGGTGCGGGTGCGCTTCCTGGGCTACCACGTCGAAAGCTATAAGCTGTTCGTCTTTACTTTGACGGCGATTGTGGCCGGTATTGCAGGCGCGCTCTATTACCCGCAGGCAGGCATCATCAACCCGACCGAGGTTGCGCCGATTGCCTCGATCTATCTGGCGGTCTGGGTCGCAATCGGCGGGCGCGGACGGCTTTATGGTTCCGTCATCGGCGCGGCCTTTGTGTCCTTGTTGGCGAGCTGGTTCACCGGCGGTGGCGCGCCCAATATCAACCTGGGCTTTTACACCATCCAATGGACTGAATGGTGGCTGGTCCTGCTGGGCGCAAGTTTCGTTGCGGTAACGCTCTTTTTCCCCGGTGGCATCGGATCCCTGTTTGACCGGTTGAAAGGAGAGGTCAAATGAGCACGCTTCTCGAACTCTCTGGTGTGTCCGTCTCGTTTGACGGGTTCAAGGCGATCAACAATCTGTCGTTTCAAATTGGCGAGCCAGAACTGCGCGCCATTATTGGCCCAAACGGAGCGGGCAAGACGACCTTTATGGATATTGTCACGGGCAAGACCAAACCGGACGATGGCCGCATTGTATTTGGGGAGAAAAACATCTCGCTGATCGGGATGTCCGAAAGCCAAATCGCCCGCGAAGGAGTGGGGCGCAAGTTCCAGAAACCCACGGTGTTTGAAGCTCAAACCGTGCGGGAAAACCTGGCCATGGCGCTGAAGAACCCGCGCGGCCCGTTTGAGGTATTGTTTTATCGCAAAACCAAACAGGGTGCTGACCGGATCGAGGCGCTGGCGGAACAGATCGGCCTGACGGATGAGCTGACGCGCATCGCGGGTGAGTTGAGCCATGGGCAAAAGCAATGGCTGGAAATCGGCATGTTGCTGGCGCAAGAGCCGCGCTTGTTATTGGTGGATGAGCCCGCGGCGGGGATGACCCCTGCAGAACGGGAAAAGACCACATCCATGCTGGTCGAGGCTGCCAAAACTCGCGCGGTTGTTGTGGTGGAACATGACATGGAGTTCGTGCGCCGCCTGAATTGCAAAGTGACCGTGTTACACGAAGGGTCAGTTCTTGCTGAAGGATCGCTGGATCACGTGACCCAGAACCCCGAAGTCATCGAAGTCTATCTGGGACGTTAAACTATGCTGAAACTTGAAAATCTGAGCTTGCACTACGGCCACTCTCAGATCCTATATGATATCTCGATGGAAGCGCAGGCGGGTGCTGTGACCTGTCTGATGGGCACCAATGGCGTTGGCAAAACCAGCCTCCTCAAGGCAATTTCCGGCACGCATGCACGTTCGGGGGGGGAGATGGTGTTGAACGGGCAGTCGGTTTCCAAATCCACTCCGGCCCACCATCTGGCACAAATGGGCGTGGGCTATGTCCCACAAGGGCGCGATGTCTTTCCGCTGATGACGGTGAAGGAGAATCTGGAAACCGGATTTGCCTGCCTGGAGCGCAGCGAGCATGTGATCCCGGATGAGATCTATGAGCTGTTTCCAGTGCTGAAAGAGATGCAGAACCGACGTGGTGGTGACCTGTCAGGTGGGCAGCAGCAGCAGCTGGCGATTGCCCGTGCGTTGATCACCAAGCCCAAGCTGTTGTTGTTGGACGAGCCCACAGAAGGCATTCAGCCCAATATCATCAAGCAGATCGGCGAGGTCATCAAATACCTGCGGGAACGTGGCGACATGGCGATTGTCCTGGTCGAGCAGTTTTTTGATTTCGGCTACGAGCTTGGAGACCATTTTGTTGTGCTGACACGCGGTAAGGTCGTCCACAACGCCGCGCGTGCAGAAACGGGGCGTGAAGCATTGCTGGCCAAGGTCTCAGTCTGATTATTTGATGGTCGGAGCTGCGGATTTTGTAGGTTTTTCAGCTTGTTCGCTCCAACTGATCCGCATTTCGACCTTGCATTGGCCGTCTGACCGATCCGCCTTGAGGCGCAAAGTCATCAAACCATCAATAGGCAGAACCAGTTCGTCATCGCCTTCACCCAGGGTCAGTTCGCCTTTGCCGATACCTTTGGTGATCGCCTCCAAAAGACCCTTGATCGTCTTCTGGTCCTGAAGCGATTCATGTCGAAACTTACCGTCAGCATATCCCATGTCAGGCGATCTCTTTTTCGTGTTGGGCAGCCTGTGACATATTCTGGCGCAGGGCCGCGCAATAGGGATGGAAATGCTTGGCCTTCGGGTAATCCGAACTGAGGCCAATGATGTCCCCTGATGGATAGATCAAAGTTGCGCCTGCGCCAATCCCCGACAGACCCTCGCGGGCGCGGGAGGCCCTGTCCAGGGTAACATCGGCTTCAAGATGCAGAAGACCCTGTTTTGCCAAAAGGCGCTGACCGCTGTGATTGTTTACATGCCCCTGTACCACCAGCTTTAGCCCGGCTTGATGCAACAGGCGAACGCCATGCTCTGACAGCTCCTTGTCGGATTTTCGGTACTTCGTGCGCACCAGGTTCGCCACAGGCCCGAAGTAAAACGCAAACAGGTCTTTCTTGGCCTCCTGACGGAAGCGTCCGTTTACTGCAGCCTGTCCCTCGGTTACCAGCAGTTTACACATACTGTCATCCAGCCCGGCATGCACAAACAGCAGTGACCCGGTTTGCAGGATCACATCCATCCGCTGGAAAAACCAGTAATAGTCACCGTTGGGTTGCAGAAACAGCTCGTGGCACAAAAGCGCGGCTCCAAAGACCTCGCGCATGCTGAGACCTTCGTCCGCCACGTTCTGAGCAAATTCACTGCCTTTGTCGCGCAGGCGGCGCAGTTCCTTGTCGATAGCCTCTGGAGAAAGATGTGCCGCCGCCGCTGTCGGGAACTGTTCAAACCAATCAGTGCCTGGGCAGATGCGGTCACGGCATTTGTCTTCTCCGGGCAGGCGAGCCATACGCTGGCTGCTTCCGTATCGCTCCCAGATTTCGCGCATTAACGGCAGCGCCTTGCGCCCCATACGTACAAAAAGATGCTCAGTAAGCGGGTTTCGAGGAGTCGCAAGTGAGCGTACGGCCAGCATCAACCGCAGATCGTGATTGCCGGCAAGCAGTGTGACTTTTGCACCGACTGCAAACAGTGCCGAGAGCGCATCCAGCATGTCCAGGTTGGATGGCCCTTTGTCCAGACAATCGCCACCAACCACAACATGGGCCAGATGACCAAATCCGGTCAGGGTAAAATCCGATAGGCCAGTTCCAGTTCGGCAGATCACGCCTGCGGCCACCAGGGATCGCAGAAAGCTCTCGGCATCGGCATGTGGGTCAGAGACAAAGACCACGGGTTGTTTGGGCCAGGTCCAGTTGCTTTTGTTTGATGCAACCAGAGAGGTCTGAAAGTCCAGAAGCCTGCCGCCTGAGTGTGCTTCTGACACAGGCCAGGCTTCGCAGTTCTGAGGAAGGGGGTCGAATTCGCAGAACGCATCGAAAACAGGTGGCAACAGCGGCCCGCCATAAGGCCGCAGAAGCTGATAGGTGTGCAAGGCGCAGGTCCTTTAGTCCAACGGTGTCTCTTTTTGTGTCGGCAGGGAGTGCTGGCCCCACCGCAGTGGAACCATGTACCATTGCCATTGTAACAGTGCAGTAACGGCCAGGCTTGAGACGTGCCGTGATGGGCGATCCTTGGCCCCCAAGATAGGGGCCGCATAGCGACGGACCGGACTGTCCCCCACGGGAAGCGTGTGGTTTCTATCCTGATGGTGACGGCTCAGACTGAGCACCCGCGACCCTGCGCAACGCTGCCTTGAAGGTGCAGATGCTTTTGCGTTGAGCAGGGTTTCTTGGGCAGCTTGAAGCTCTTATTCGGGATGATCAGCGCGAAGTGGTAGCGTTTGCAAACAGGTTCGCGCCAAGCCCTGCCAATTTGTCAAAATCGATCGCGCCAGAGACTTCACTGACGCGCACACCCTTCAGGGCCTGTAAATAGCCCTCTGGGTCAAGCGCCGAGTTATTTGGCAGGAAACGACCTGAGTTTTCTTGGAAAAAGGGGCCCGCGCTTTTCATAATCGCGGCCAGAAGATCTGGACGGTCTTCCAAAGCGACCGGCATCACCTGCGTTGGCGACTGGCTGTTGCGTTGCCAGTTCAACACCCAGAAATCTGTAAGCGGCGCAGCATACTGTATGCGGTCAGGCCCGTAGATTTCCGGTACAATCAAATCGTGTTTCTCTTCCAGATCCCAAAGCTCACCTGCATCCATGGCCTTAAGCCTGGCCATGTCAGCAGCGCCCAGCATCGGATGCAGGCGTGCATTTCCCAAAATAGTGCCTGGATTGATCCGCGGATGTTTGGGAATCCCAAGGCAGCGTGGCGCGTCTTTGCCGGCTTGGACCATAAGCCGATCGTTTGTCACATAACGCACGCTATCAATATCCATCATCCGCAACATCGAACTGGATTTACCACCTCCTGACAGGCCGGCGATGGCCAGGGAACGCTCTCCGTTGGTAACGGCGGCGGCATGGCAGATCTGCCACCCTTCACGCTTACACTGGT
Organism: Epibacterium sp. ABZ3_068; assembly: GCF_056159265.1. Lineage (NCBI taxonomy): Bacteria > Pseudomonadati > Pseudomonadota > Alphaproteobacteria > Rhodobacterales > Roseobacteraceae > Epibacterium > Epibacterium sp. ABZ3_068. The sequence continues at coordinate 1,062,292 of NZ_JBSWUV010000001.1, read as the reverse complement.
TCAGTATCTGCGTGTTGATGAAGTTCACAACCTGGTTCGGGTTGGCGCATGTCGGGCCAAATGCGATCATGTGGTTATGGGATTGCAGGAAGGTAACACCAGTGCGCGCCTTGTGGATGAGACGTCCGTCTTCCAGTTCCCAGTAGGTATCTTTACGACCTGTTTTCCCCGGTTCACGCTGCCAGTCAATCCAATCCGGTTCGGGCACCAAACTCTGCCCCTCAAGAATATCAACTGCCAGTGCCGTCTCTGTGGGGGCCGTCAGCGCATCGGCAAAGTAGCCGCGCAGCTCGTCAGCCAGAGGAGGGCGTACACGTACTCTTACGCAGATATGGCCGACGCTGATGAAAATAGGCTCTGCCGTATCAAGTTCGGATCGGTCGAGTTGGAGGAGAACGTCAGCTGTCTTCACTGCTTTACCTTTGCAATTACATGATCTGTGACCAGTGCCGCGGCATCCAGCCCACATCCGTCGCGTACACCACGAAACCCGCCAAAGGCCGAGACTTCGAATACAATGGGTCCCTGGTCCGTCAGCGCCACATCAACGGTCGTGAAGGTCAGGCCAAAAGGGTCCTGCGCCCGACGGGCCAGTTCAATCAGTTCTGCGTCTGGTTCAAAAGGCGCATATTTGCCGCCGGAATGGATCGTGGTGTTCCATGTGTCAGACCCAGAGACACGGGCATAGGTACACAGGTATTCGCCATTTAGGAAAACCATGCCCAGATCCTGTCCGGACAGATCCAGCTTCTCCTGAATATACATGACCGGATGCTCAGCCGCGAAAGCCGCAATCGCATCTGCATCGCCTGTGCTGATCAGGGTCATTCCCCGCGCTTTGGTGGAATAGAGCGGTTTGAACACTGCGCTGCCATAATCTTCTACGACAGCCAGTGCGGCATCCCGGTCTTCGGTCACAACAGTACGTGGCATTGGGATGCCCGCCATCCGCAAGGACACGGTACACGCCAGTCGGTCGATCAACCGGATTATCGCTTCGGGTTTGGAGAAGACTTTGACACCTCTCGCTTCTGCAAAGCGTAACAGCTCCAGACGATCCAATACATGGGGGCTATAGACCTCGCTGATCTTCTTGATGATCAGCGCGTCATAGGTGCATAGGTCGTCGTCACCGTGCATCAGCCGCTCTCGATCCAGATCGAGCGCCACGGCCCCCATATCAATTACCTGGCGAAACCCTGTTTTGGCTTCAATTGCATCGGCCAAGGCCTCGGTGGACCATTTTCCGGGTATGCCAACCACCCCGATTTTGAGTTCAGTCACTGAAAAGCTCCTTTATCGGCAGTTTCAGCCGTGCTTCTTTTCCTTCGGGGCAGCTCACCGCTTTTTCAAGTAGATATCGCGCGCGCACCATCATGCGACGGGCATGTGCCTTGTCGAAGACAAACCGTGTAGAGGATGCAAAACTGCGGGCCAACCCCAACGCCAGCCGGTATTCGAAACAACTATCGTTCTGGGATTTGGCAAATTTTGCCGCCATCTTGTGAAAATCGCTGGCCACATGCGCGACCCGACGCCTGATGTCGGCGTCCTGGATCTGAAGCCGGTAATTCGATACCATAAAGACCGACACATCCTGCACGTAATCCATATAACGTGAACGGTGCAGATCGATGAAATGTATCCGCTTGTCGCTGATGTCAAAGATCACATTGTCCAGGTTGAAATCACCGTGGATGTGAACTGAGAACGGGGCGGGCAAAACCTGTTCGCGCACTTCAGCTCGCTTTAGAAGGCTGTCAAAGCTTGCCAATTGGAGGCCATTGATCCGTGCGGACTTGGTGCGGAACTCCGGATGGACCCGATGCACATCCCCCATCCTTGCCCGCAACTGCTTCATCGAGGCCATTTCCGCCGGTTCATTATGCCGCGTGCGTTTCCAAACATCGCGCAGGGTCCGGGCCAGCGCATTCTGCGCCTCTTCCAAGGTCGCGTCGTCTTCGTTCAAAACAACATGTTCGAATGTCTGGCCTTGAAGGTATTCAATCAGCAAAGCAGCCGACTGGCCGTTTTTCTTGTAGGATAGGATTTTGGGGGCAAGACCGGGATAGATCGCTTCCCAGCTTTTGACCCCTGCGCGCTCTTCTTTCACTTTTGCCAGCTCGCCATCCTTGAACACCGCGTCAATCTGGTCGCGCGGACCTGATTTGGAGCGTATGGCAGAAATTGCGCTGCCTGAGCGGGTTTCAGCGAGGGGTTCCAGCTCCACTTCCCCATGATTGCTTGCCGCGTCCGAAAGGACGTTCTTTAACGTGAAGTAGCGATCAAAATGCACGGATTGTCCGATGGAGGCCGACAGGATCGCTTCGCTGATGCCTTGAAGCGCATCCCCCATACGTCGCACTTCATTGGCGGCCAAAAGGCTGTTGGACAGATCTTCTGTCTGTTTGATCTTGCGCATGTCTCGGGTCAGAGTGCGAAAAAGCTGGTCATAAAGCGCATCGAGATCCGATTTTGCCTGACCGATTTTGATAGCACGCTCGCTGTCGCGGGCTTCAATTGCGGGAATGATGTCCTTGATGTGTTTGCGCAAGGCTTTGATCGTTTTGGGGTAGGCCTCCGGGCGCAGCAGCTCGGGCCGTTCCACGACTTCCGCGTGTTGCAGACAGCGGCGCGCCATACGGGCGATCAGATCCAAATTCTGTGCCACGAGCGAGCAATTGTGCATCAGCAATTGCGTGTCACGCCGGGTTCGTTTGCCTTTTACTGCCTCCTGACACCCCCTTTGGACACGAGACCAAAGGTTATAAGAATAGCCCGCTCGCAGGATGACTTTCTGCGCCCGTGCAGGCTGAGGGTCATCAAAATAGGCTTCAAGGCTTGTAAGCTGCCCGTCAAGTTCAGCGCATAGGAAATGCAGGTTTTCGCGCACCGGGCGCGGTAGGTTACGCATCAAAAGTCCCCAGATATTCTATTTTCAGGTCCGCACGTAAAAAGGGCGCATAGGCAGGCCGAAAAGAAATGGCTTCGCTGACAGGGTCTGCCCAGCGAGTCGAAACCTGTGACGGATCCGGATTTGGGCCCAAGGCAGGTTGGTAATCTGGATCAACACCGCACAGAAACAGCACCTCAAGCTGGTGCCGCAGACCGGTTGACTTGGGCTTGAAGACATCTGCAATACCCAAAAGACGAATGGGAGAAACCACTGCGTCAACCTCTTCCAGACATTCGCGGATCAGGGATTGTATCAGGGTTTCACCCACCTCTTGTTTACCACCGGGCAAGGTCAAATATCGCCCCTTGCCCGGTTTTTCCTTTACTTGCACCAGCACCTGCCCTGCACGCAGAATAACCGCCCTTACACAGGGGCGGATCGGTTTCAGATATGGCTGTTGTGTCTCGTTCATTGCGTAATAGGATTGTCTTGCAAAAGGTTTATGATACTTCGGACCCAAATTGTTGGAGTTTTCCCCTGTGGCGCACCTGAAAATCACCCGCAAGGTCGAATTGCCGGATACGCTTCGGGTCTCGCGTGCCAAAAGCCTACCTAATCTGGGTCCACGACTGCTGTTTTTCAGCGGCGGCAGTGCTTTGAACGATATCTCCCGTGCGCTGAAACATTATACGCACAACTCCATACATTTGATCACCCCTTTTGACAGCGGCGGCAGTTCACAGGTGTTGCGGCAAGAATTCAACATGCCGGCGGTTGGGGACTTGCGCAGCCGCCTGATGGCTCTGGCGGATGAAACCGTATTGGGGCAGCCGGATATCTTCCGCCTTTTTACCTATCGCTTTGACAAGGACGGCGCGCCTGCCGCATTGCAGGAAGAGTTTGCGGACCTTCTGTCCGGACGGCACCCCCTGATGCGCGCCATTTCGCAGCCGATGCGCAGTCTGATCCTGACGCAGCTCAAGCAGTTCGAAACCCATCGCAGTGCGGACTTCTGCCTTGCCGGTGCCAGCATCGGAAATTTGATTCTGGCGGGCGGATATCTGGCCAATGACCGTGCGCTGGAGCCTGTCCTGTTCCTGATGTCAAAAATGGTTGCCGTCAAAGGTACGGTGCGATCCATCATCGACCGGAACCTCGATCTGGGTGCTGTTCTTGCCGATGGCACAACGATTTACGGCCAGCGTAACCTAACCGGGAAGGAAGTTGCGCCGATCGCGGCTCCTATTTCAGAATTGTTCCTTTTGGAGAATGGCCAGCGGGTTTCACGCGATATGGTGAAGCTGCCGAAACGGAACCGCAAGTTGATCAAGGAAGCCGACCTGATCTGCTATTCGCCAGGGAGCCTTTACAGTTCGATTCTGGCAAATCTTTTGCCGCAGGAAACAGGCCGCGCCATTGCGCGAAGGCACGTGCCCAAGGTTTATATTCCAAGTCTGGGCGCGGATCCTGAATGCCCGGGGATGACTTTGGGCGACCAGGTCGATGCTCTCTTGGCGGTGTTGCGCCATGACACAGGCGGCGACTGCCCGGCTGAGGATCTCTTGTCTCTGGTTCTGTGTGATACAAGTTCGTTTGTCGCTGAAGAGGCCGAACGTATAGAGCGTGATCATGGAATCGCCTGCGTTTGCGCACCATTGGCCAATATTGACCGACCTACGCGCTATGACCCGGATCTGGTCAGCGCTGCGCTGATCTCTATGACCTGACCGCGGCGCTGTTTTCTGCTATACTCTTTTCCAGACGGAAAGGAGCGGAGGATGCGACATCATCGAACCCTTATACTGATCTGTCATGGTAAAACGGAACGCGGCTGGGAGGGGGAGGATGTGTCCCGTCCCTTGCGTCCCTCGGCCAAACGTTTGGCGCAGAAGTTCGGGTCCTATCTGGCAGAGCATGGTATCGAGTGTCCAATCATTGCGTCGCCCGCTGCGCGGACACGTTTGAGCGCGGAAAAGGCGGCCAAGGTCTGCGGCACACCCGTGCGTCGGATCCTTTATAACAAATGGCTCTATCGCCCCGGTTTGACCGAGCAGATCGACATTCTGTCCCGCCATTTGATGCGCGACGATGTTCTTTACTTTGGTCATGAGGCGGCAATGCAGGATTTGATCTTGCATTTGGTCGGGCAAACAGGGGCGCAGGGCTTTGGCCTTGGGTGTCTTGCGATACTGTCGGTGGATTTGGACGGCTCTACCGGGCGGATCGTGAAGGCGGAATTGGATCAGATCGTTATGGATACAGATCTGCCGGAAGGGTTCCCCTATCCAACACCTGCTGCCAAAGAGCGCCGCCCGCGTCCGGCGTATTATTACACTCAATCCGGTGTCATCCCCTATCGGTTGACCGAGAGCGGAGCGCGTATCTTGCTGGTGTCGAACAAGAGCCGACGGCGTTGGGGCATTCCCAAGGGAATTTGTGAGCCTGGTTTTTCTCCACAAGTGTCAGCCGCAAAGGAAGCGCTACAAGAGGCCGGGGTCACCGGACCTGTATCCAATCAGGTTTTAGGACGGTACAGCGTGCCAAAATGGGGCGCCGTCTGTACTGTTCAGCTTCACGCCATGCGGGTTGAAGAAGAACTCTCGGACGGCTTATGGGCCGAATGCAGTCGCGAGCGGGCGTGGCATCCGGCATGCGAGGCTGCGTCCTATGTCGATAACCCGCAGCTTGCCGAGCTGATTGCACGGTTTAGCAGGTCATTTGAACACAGCGCCTGATGGCCTGAGATGTTCGAACGTCGGCTGAAATCGAATGGCGAGCACCAGACAGGAGCGCGCCCTGCCGATTTTGGCCGGATTGTCACAACGGGTTGGGATAAACTGGTTCGGAATGCGCAGTTCCTTTCCAAATGTAACCCTGGTCGGCTAACAACGCGCCCATGACGGATCGGTCAAATAAGAAACCCACTTCCTTTGATGTGGCACGCCTGGCAGGCGTTCATCGTTCGGCGGTGTCACGCGCGTTTTCTGGCCGGGGGCGCATGGCCGAAGAAACGCGTCAGAAGGTCCTCGCCGCTGCCGACGAGTTGGGATACCGCGTGAATTATCTGGCGCGGGGGTTGCAGGGGTCGTCTTCGCAACTGGTGGGTATCGTGGCGTCACGCCTTGATACCCCGTATCGTGCCACGCAGGTCAGGGTGCTGGCACAGCATTTGTTAAACCACGGGTACAGCCCCGTTTTGGTTGCGGCCGAAGACAGCGACGATCTGACAGGTCTGATGGACCGGCTTTTGCATTACGCGGTGTCCGGGATGATCGTGACTTCTGACACGCCGCCGGCGGGAATCATCGAAGAGTGTTCCGCCCTGTCAGTTCCGGTGGTTTTGATAAACCGGGACCAAGGGGATCATGATGCCGATCGTGTTCAGATGGACGTTGAGCAGGGCGGGAAAATGGCCTTTGACATTCTGCGTACATGTGGCGGCTCACAGTTTGCGGTTTTGTTGCCGCAACGCCCGACCTATTCAGTCTCAGGTCGTGCGCTGGCTTTTGCGCGCAACTGTAATATCGGTGGGTTTCCTTGCCTGCATGTTCCTGTCGTCAGTCAGGATTACGAGGCCGGTGTGAGCGCTGCCGATGATCTGATGAAGGCGGACACCCGGCCTGATGCGGTTTTTGCTACAACTGACCTGTTGGCGCTGGGCCTGCTGGACGGTCTACGCCAGAATTATGGGATTTCGGTGCCTCAACAGATCCAGGTGCTTGGCTTTGACGACATTCCGCAGGCTGCGTGGCTGGGAAATAGCCTTTCAACGCTGCGGCAAGACGCCGATGACGTCGCACAATTAACGGTCGAGTTGATGTTGCGACGGATTGAGGATCCCAACCGTCTGCGTGAAACCCGCTTAATCGGAATAACGCCCCGGCTGCGCAAGACGACACGACAGGCGCAGACGGAATGCGATTAATTTAGCGCCTTTCTTTTGTTTTTCGCACAAAATATAGCCATATTAAGGCAGGGTAATCTATCTCCAAGCTGTGCAAATAGTCGGGGCGCTGAATAAATGATCATCTTACGTCCGAGAGAGTTTGGACTATGGGTGGGACCATTACAGTTTGTGCGCCAATACCGTTGCCTGAGGTAAAGGATAGCTCCGGACAGCCGCCGCGAGCCATTGGGCGTGCCTGCGTCACAACTCATTGTCGGGGCGAGATCTCGGCACTGCGTGACCTTTTCCAAACCGGTTCTTTGCGGATCGTTTTTCCACATGGGCGCTCTGACGTTGAGGCCGTTCTTGTGAATACGTCAGGCGGTATTACCGGCGGCGACCGTTTCGAAATTCAGGCGACTGCGGGTGCAGGCAGTCAGCTCACCCTGACAACCCAAGCCGCTGAACGCGCATATCGCGCATTGGAAGGGCAAACGGGTCAACTCGTGACGCATCTGAGCGCAGAGGCCGGCGCATTTCTGAGGTGGTTGCCGCAGGAAACACTCATTTTCGAAGGCTCCGCGCTAAACCGGCGGCTGCATGTGGATCTGGCCGCCGATGCCCGTTTTTTGATGGTGGAACCATTGGTGTTCGGGAGAACGGCGATGGGTGAAACCGTTCACAATGCGCGCCTGTGGGACCGGATCTCGGTGAAACGCGGGGGCCAGCCGATCTACTTGGATGGACTTAATCTGGGGCCGGATATTCAGGCACAGCTAGATCGTCCTGCGGTGGCCAACGGTGGCTGTGCCATGGCCTCCGTGATCTATGTCGCACCGGAAGCTGAAGCCCATCTTGACGTTGTGCGCGCCCTTTTGCCCGAGGCAGGTGGCGCGTCTCTTTTATCGGAAAATGTGCTGGTTCTGCGCATGCTTGGGGCGGATGGTTTCCACTTGCGCAAATCCCTTGTTCCCATTCTTGATCGGCTCACCGGTCAAACCCTGCCTCGCAGTTGGCGGTTGTGACTTTTGAAGGATTTGACGTGAAAGGCAAAAACAGATGAATCTGACCCCGCGTGAAAAAGACAAGCTCTTGGTGGCCATGGCCGCTGAGGTCGCGCGAAAGCGGCTGGCGCGCGGCGTCAAGCTGAACCACCCCGAGGCCATCGCGCTGATTACCGATGCCGTGGTGGAAGGCGCACGCGATGGCCGGTCCGTGGCTGAGATGATGCAGGCCGGGGCCCAGGTCATCAGTCGGGATCAGTGTATGGAAGGCGTGCCCGAGATGATCCACGAAGTCCAGGTTGAGGCTACTTTCCCGGATGGGACTAAATTGGTCACCGTTCACAACCCTATTCGATAGTGAAACACCACCTGGACGTAACTGTTACGAACCGGGACATCTTCTGACAGGAAACAAAAATGAAACGACTGCATGCTCTCGCACTTGCCTCCACCTTCACCGCTGGTCCGGCGCTGGCTCATGGTGGGGCACATGTTCATCCGCATGGGGCCGAGACCTGGATTGCATTGGCGATAGCTGCTGGAATTGTAGCGATAGGGGCAAGCTACCTGTGGGGGCGCAAATGATCCCAGGTGAATTGTTTCCGGCAGAGGGTGAGATCACTCTGAATGAAGGAGCTGAGGCGGTGACGCTGATGGTCGCCAACACCGGCGACCGTCCGGTGCAGGTGGGCAGCCACTATCATTTTGCCGAGACCAATCCGGGTCTTGATTTCGACCGCGCCGCCGCGCATGGCATGCGGCTTGATATTGCGGCCGGCACCGCGGTGCGATTTGAACCCGGCCAGGCACGTGAAATACAGCTGATCCCAATTTCCGGCGCGCGCAAAGTGTTCGGCTTTAATCAAAAGGTGATGGGCGCGCTGTAGCGCCCTGCGACCCAATCCCGGATGACTTTCTGACAGGACCCTTGATATGCCCGCAAAAATCTCCCGTTCTGATTACGCTGCGATGTTTGGCCCGACCACAGGGGACAAGCTACGATTGGCGGACACTGACCTCGTGATCGAGGTGGAAAAAGACCTGACGGCGCTGAAAGCAGGCGGAAACGCTCCGATGTATGGCGAAGAGGTCAAGTTTGGCGGCGGCAAAGTGATCCGCGATGGCATGGGGCAAGCGCAGACCACGCGTGCCGAGGGCGCCGTGGATACCGTTATCACCAACGCGCTGATTGTTGATTACACGGGGATTTTCAAGGCGGATGTGGGGCTGAAGGATGGACGTATTCACAAGATCGGCAAGGCGGGCAATCCGGACACGCAGCCGGGCGTTGATATTGTTGTTGGCCCCGGAACCGAGGCGATTGCAGGCGAGGGGCGGATCCTGACGGCGGGCGGTTTTGACAGCCATATCCATTACATCTGCCCGCAACAAATTGAAGACGCGCTGCATTCTGGCCTGACCACCATGCTGGGCGGAGGCACCGGGCCGGCCCATGGGACATTGGCAACCACCTGTACTCCCGGTGCCTGGCACCTTGGCCGTATGATGCAGGCCGGAGATGCGTTCCCGATGAACCTTGCCTTTGCGGGTAAGGGCAACGCCTCGTTGCCGGGGGCGTTGGAAGAGCAGATCAAGGGCGGCGCCTGCGCGCTGAAACTACACGAAGACTGGGGCACAACGCCGGCGGCAATTGACTGTTGTCTGGGCGTAGCGGACGCCATGGATGTGCAGGTGATGATCCACACCGATACTTTGAACGAGAGCGGTTTTGTGGAACACACTGTGGCGGCCATGAAAGGCCGGACCATCCACGCCTTTCACACCGAAGGGGCAGGGGGCGGCCACGCACCGGACATTATCAAGATCTGCGGAGAGGAATTTGTCCTGCCCTCATCCACCAACCCGACCCGTCCCTTTACCGTGAACACGGTGGAAGAGCATCTGGACATGCTGATGGTCTGTCACCACCTGGACAAATCGATTCCCGAAGATGTGGCCTTTGCCGAAAGCCGGATCCGGCGCGAGACCATTGCGGCCGAAGACATCCTGCACGACATGGGTGCGTTTTCGATTATCGCGTCGGACTCCCAGGCCATGGGCCGCGTCGGCGAGGTGATCATCCGCACCTGGCAGACCGCCGACAAGATGAAGAAACAGCGTGGCCGCTTGCCGGAAGAGACCGGGGAAAACGATAATTTTCGTGTGCGCCGTTATGTGGCGAAATACACCATCAACCCTGCGATCGCGCATGGGATCTCTCATCAAATCGGCTCTATCGAAGAGGGAAAACGTGCGGACCTGGTCCTGTGGAACCCGGCCTTTTTCGGCGTCAAGCCCGAGATGGTCCTGATGTCCGGCACCATTGTCTGCGCGCAAATGGGGGACCCAAACGCCTCTATCCCGACGCCGCAACCGGTCTATTCCCGGCCGATGTGGGGCGCCTATGGTCGGTCGGTTGAAAATTCCGCCGTGACCTTTGTGTCCGAGGCGGCGCAGGCAGAGGGTCTGGCGGAAAAACTGGGGCTTGCTAAGGAAACCGTCGCTGTCAAACACACGCGTCAGATCGGTAAATCAGATCTGAAGTTGAACAATGCGACACCCGAAATTGAGGTGCACCCCGAAACCTATGAGGTACGCGCCGATGGTGAACTTTTGACCTGTCAGCCCGCCACCGAATTGCCAATGGCGCAGCGGTATTTTCTTTTTTAATACAAGGGGTTAATAAAGTGTACTTTGCATTGCAATATCTGCATGGCGGCTATGCCGCGCAGCCCCTACCTTCGGTGGAAAAGGTCAGTTATGTTGTCTCTCATGGGGAGGATATTCCTGAACAAGGGGTGATATCCAATGGCAACTATCGCAACCACACATACCGGTTTCAACTTTTCTGTTGTTCTGAAGCCTTTTGCCGCCGTGGGCAGATTTCTGGTTCATCTGGGCGAATCCAACGCGCGCGTGCAAGTCATGCGCAAGCTGATGGAAATGTCCGACGAAGAGCTGGCGCAGCGCGGCCTGAAGCGCGAAGACATCGTGCAACACGTCTTTGCGGACAAATTCTACGTCTAATTTCGGATGATCATCAGAGGGGCAACCAGTGACTGCGCCTCAGATGATTGCCCAAACCTATCACGGCCACGCCCATAAAACCCCGGTGGACCGGGTGACTTTGGACTACGAAGGCCGTTTTCTGCGTCGCAAGGTTCTTCTGACTGAGCGCGGCGTACGTTTGCTGGTTGATCTGCAGCAGACGACATCTCTTGATCATGGCGGCGTCTTGATTACGCAAACCGGAGATGAGGTGGAAGTCGCAGCAGCGCCGGAGCCTCTTTTAGAAGTGCGCGCGTCAGACCTGACCCGAATTGCTTGGCATGTAGGTAATCGGCACACGCCTTGCCAGATAGAAGCCGGTCGTCTGTTGATCCAGCGTGACCATGTCATTTGCGACATGCTGAAACTTTTGGGGGCCGAAGTCGCCGAAGTTGTGGAGCCCTTCACTCCTGAAGGCGGTGCCTATGGCCACGGGCGCACTCACTCGCATGATCATGGACATTCCCATGGGCTGGATGGCGCGCATGGACATGCCCATGAACATTGATGCCGCACTTTTGTTGCAGCAATGGTTGTCGCCGGCTTTCCCCGTAGGCTCCTTTGCCTATTCCCACGGGCTGGAGGGGGCTGTTGAGGCAGGTTGGATTTCCGATGATGAAAGCCTGACGGAGTGGCTGAAGGATCTTCTGGAATTCGGAGCCGGGCGGAGCGATGGTTTGTTTCTGTCTGCGGCCTACAAGGCCACAGACAGAGAGGCCTTGGCCCTGATAGACGCACACGCGCTTGCGTTCCAGCCCTCCAAAGAGCGCGTTTTTGAAATGACGCAACAGGGGGAAGCCTTTGTGCGAACCCTATCAGAAGTTTGGGGCATCGCCTTGGGGGTCCGGGCATATCCAGTTGCGCTTGGTGCAGCTGTCGGGGGTAAACAGCTGCCATTGGAAATGGTTCTGACGCTCTACCTGCAGGCTTTTACATCAAACCTGATCGCGGCCGCGCAACGCCTTTTGCCTGTAGGACAAATCCAGGGGCAACTTATCCTGTCAACATTGAAGCCAATTCTGAAATCTGCGGCGCAATGCGGGGTAACAGGCGATCTTGAACAGTTGGCTTCGGCCGCCTTTTTGGCAGATATTTCGGCTATGAAACATGAAACCCAATATTCGAGGATTTTCCGATCATGAGCAGCATGAACGGCCCGTTGCGCGTGGGTATCGGCGGCCCTGTTGGCGCTGGGAAAACCACTTTGACCGCTAATCTGGCGCGGCATTTTTCCAAAACCCATTCAATTGGGGTGATCACCAATGACATTTACACTCAGGAAGATGCCGAGGCCTTGATGCGTATGCAGATCCTGCCGCAGGACCGGGTCATTGGCGTGGAAACCGGTGGATGCCCCCATACTGCCATTCGCGAAGATGCATCGATCAATTTGGCCGCCGTGGCCGAGATGCAGAAAAGACACCCGGATCTCGATATGGTGTTGATCGAAAGCGGTGGAGACAATCTGTCGGCGACTTTTAGCCCTGAATTGGCAGATGTTACGCTCTATGTGATTGATGTAGCCGCCGGTGAGGAGATCCCGCGCAAGGGCGGGCCGGCGATTACCCGCTCGGACATCCTAATTATCAACAAAACCGATCTCGCACCTTATGTCGGCGCATCGCTAGAGGTCATGGAGCGGGACGCCACAAGAATGCGAGCCGGGCGCCCCTTTGTCTTCTCAAGCCAACGCCATGGCGAAGGGGTGGACGAAATTGCTGCCTTGCTGGCCGAAGTGGGCGGACTTCCAGCTCCCGTCTGAAAGTACCGCTTTGTAGCTTACATGGCGTTCAGAAAAGCCTCATCCTGGGTGTCCTCACGAATGACCTGGTTTGTGGCACCCACCTGGAACCGGTCAATTGCGGCCTGCATGGCTTGCGCTTCTTCGGACAGGCCAACACTTGAATGGGTCATCCCCTGGAACAGATGGTCGTTCATCTTGGTTGTGTTGTCCAAGTCGATCATGGAGTGGTTGATGGTTTGCAGGTCACCAGATTGTTCCTCTGCAGCTGAAGCGATCTCGCTCATCCGTTCTGCGGCGTTTGAAACGGTTTCAGAGATCTGGCTGATCGCCTGACCAGTACGTTGAACAAGCTCTGACCCCATCTCTACCTGTTCGCTGCTCTCTTTGACCAACAGCGTGATTTCGTCTGCTGCAGCTTTGGATTTATTGGCCAGCTGACGCACTTCGGAGGCCACCACGGCAAAGCCCTTTCCAACGGTTCCCGCGCGGGCCGCCTCAACACCTGCGTTCAGAGCCAAAAGGTTGGTTTGCTGGGCAATCCCTTCGATCGTGCCAATGATCTGTGCGATCTTTTCCGAGCTGCTTTGCAGGTCGCGCATTGCTTCAATGGTTTCATCGACAACCTTGATGCTGGACGTAGCAGTTGCATGGGCTTCCTGGACCGAAGTCGAGACTGAGCTGGAGGCTTTTGCCGTGCCTGTGATCGACTCCGAAAGACGGCTGAGTGAGGACGTCGTTTCGGCCAGAGTGTCTGCCGTTTGGCCGGATCGTTGCGACAGGTCTTGCGCGACAGTTGAGATTTCAGAGCTGTTTCCAACAATAGAGCTACCGCTGTTGGACACCATGCGCACCGAATCTTCCAAACGTTCCACAGCGACATTGAAGTCATCGCGTAGTTTCTTGTAACCGCCTTCAAGATCGGCAGTGACGCGTACGGTCAGGTCGCCTTCGGACAGGCGCTCCAACCCGGTTGCAAGAGAATCGACGGCCAGTTTCTGCTGCGCTTCCCGTGTTTTGCGTTCAGAGGTTGCACGCTGTTCCAGTTCTTCCTTTTCAACCAGCCCGTCGCGGAAGACTGTCAACGCGCGGGCAATGCGTGATATCTCGGTCCCTGAACGGTTGAACCCTTCGACCGGGCTCATATCGCCGCCAGCCAGGCGTTCTGTTGTCTCACTCAAGCGTACCAGCGGGCGCATGATGAATTGATGGGTGAAGAAGAGCCCCAAGGCAATGACCACAGCCGAGATTACCAGAATTGTGTTCAGACGGTCCGATGCGGTGGCCACATCGCCTGACACGGCCGATGCGATCTGGCTAATCTCTTCTCGGCTGGTTTGGCTTAGACGCGTGGCGGTCTCGGCAATATCTGTCATGGCGGAGGCGGCCTCCAAAGAGGCGGCGCGCGCCGTGTCACGTGCTTCCAATGCATTCAGTTTTGTGTCCAGAAGCCCACCTTCTGCAACCAGGGCGTCGATTTTTTCCTTGGCATCAGTTCGCAGGGTGACTTCGGCCTTTTTGATCTCTTTAAGAAGCCCTTTGTACAGACCGGGCAGGCGTTTACCCATATGGTGTGCGCCTTCCTGATCATTCGCAACCACAACTTCAAGCGATGTGGTACGCAACAGGCCCAGACGGTTGTTGATATTCAGGAGTGTCAAGAGCTTGGCGACCTCTTTACCAAAAAGGTCGTTGCTAGCCTCCAGATTGGTGGCGCCGACCTGTTCGGTTGCGAGTTGGAGCATGGCCATCATATGGTCGATCTGAGCTGCCAGTTCTTCATCAGCTGAGAAATGTTGCACTTCTGCTTGATGAAACAGGCTGCTGTTCGATCGGGCCGCAGACCCAATCAACTTCTGCCACAATGCGATTGAGGCTTTGGTCTCCTCAAGCTCACTCTCGACAACCGGATTTTCAAGAACGCTTTGGTAGCTTGCTTGAGTCTGCTGCAGAATCTCTTGAGCGGTCTCGATCCGTTTCGCTTGTTCCTGTGGGGATAGCGCCGTTTCAATTTCCAATGTGTCCAATGCCAAAAGCGCCAGATTCGTGCGCAGTTCCATCACATCCTGTACCGCCGCGAATTCACGTTCCACCATGTTCCGGACGGAGGTATCCATAAATTCGACGATTTCGCGGCTGGCGCTTCGCATCCGGATTTTAGTGTCCTGCGCAGCCCGGCCCAGCTGGCTTTGTGCGGCCATTGTCGCCTGCGCGAGGCCGTCGACTTGTTCTTTGATCTCAACAGCGGCCTGAAACTCCCGACCGCGATTTTCCACAAGAGATTTCAGCGCACTATTGACTGTAGTCAGCTGCGATTTGAAGTCATTGGCCTCATCATCCTTCAGTTGCGGTAGGATCGCTTCGATGTGCTGCAGTGCCTCTGCTTCGCCGGCGTACGCGTTTTTAAGCGCCTCTTCATCCGAGGCCAGCAACAGGCTGATCAGCGCTTTTTGTGCCTGGCTCACGGCCTCCGCAACATCAGAGGTCTGGGCCAACGTTGGTAAACGCTGTTCGGTCATATCCTCGACATTGGTGGTGATCCGATCAAATGCTGACGTAATCAGCAGGCTACCGATTGCGGATGTTGTTCCCATGGCGAGCAAGATCAAAAAGATCTTTGCGCCGATGCTGCCGAGGGTGCGCATCAGCCATCCATCACGAGACAGGAATTTTACGTTCATCGGGCACCGTCCGTTCAAATGCTAGTGTCGGCTCAACTGATCGCGAAACGCTTCACAAATACAGTTTTTTGAAATTGGTGCACTGAACTCGTAAATTTTCCGTCTAGGTTGTGGGATTGCAGCGAATGTCTGTGGAAAAAAAACAAAGAAACCTGCCGAATTCCTCCGGCAGGAATGCAAAATGCACCCAATTTGTGCCTTTTGGGGGAGTGCGGGTTTAAATCACCGACAGCTTGCTGGCTTCTGCTGCCAGAGATTCGATGGCGGCCCAATCCCCGGCCTGCACCAGGTTCTTCGGAGCAACCCAGCTGCCTCCCGCGCACACCACATTTGGGAGTTTCAGATAGCTATTTGCATTTTGGGGGCTGACACCTCCGGTCGGACAAAAGCTGATCTGGGGCAGGGGAGCCCCAATCGATTTTAGTGCAGGTGCGCCACCGGAGGCTTCTGCGGGGAAGAACTTTAACATGTCATAGCCACGCTCCAACAAGGCCATGGCCTCGGATGCGGTGGCGGCACCGGGTAACATCGGCAGACCGCATTGCTCTGCGGCGTCCAGCAGCTTGGGCGTGCAGCCGGGAGAGACGCCAAACATCGCACCAGCTTCCACTGCGGCTTCAACATCCGCCGGGGTGACAAGGGTGCCTGCTCCAACGACACCCCCTTCGACCTGTGCCATTTCCCGGATAACATCCAATGCAACCGGAGTCCGCAGGGTCACTTCAAGCGCAGGAAGGCCGCCATTGACCAAAGCCTGGGCCAGCGGACGGGCATGGGCAACATCGTGTACAACAAGAACCGGTATAATCGGCGCAAGGGCACAAAGATCGCGCGCTTGTTTGCTGGCTTGTTGGGGGGTGATGGGCATTCGTTATACTCCAAATACACTTGCACCTTCGTCCGCTGCGGCGACGCTGCGGCGGAAAGCTTGAAAGAGATCACGGCCGGTGCCGTATTCGTTTGCCGACAGATCAGCGGTTGCCGCCCCGCGGTCAAGAACGCCATCCGTCAAAATTTCCAAAATACCGTTTGGTGCATCCAGACGGACAATATCGCCATCTTGTAGCTTGGCAATTGCGCCGCCGTCCAGCGCTTCGGGGACCACGTGGATGGCTGCGGGAACTTTGCCAGACGCGCCGGACATGCGACCGTCTGTAACCAACGCAACCTTTTTGCCCTGACCTTGCAAAATGGACAGTATCGGAGTGAGCGAATGCAGCTCCGGCATGCCATTTGCCTTGGGTCCCTGGAAGCGGACCACAACGATTACATCATCGGTCAGTTTGCCTGCCTTAAATGCCGCTTTGACCTCATCCTGGTCATGGAAGACGCGAACGGGGGCTTCAACCACCTGATGCTCTTCGGCCACGGCCGAGATCTTGATAACGCCGGTACCCAGTTTGCCGGTCAGGCGTTTCAGGCCGCCGGTTTCTTGGAAAGGGGCCGATGCGGGGCGCAGGATCGCTTCATTGAGGCTCTTGCCTGCGCCTTTGCGCCAGGTCAGCCCGTCCTCTGACAAGAAGGGCTCCATCAGATAGTTCTCCAGCCCTTCGCCTGCCACGGTCTTGGTGTCAGGGTGCAGGAAGCCGGCGTTCAGCAGTTCGCCGATCATATAACCAAGGCCGCCTGCCGCGTGGAAATGGTTCACATCCGCCAGACCATTAGGGTAAACGCGCGCCAAAAGCGGCACAACGTCCGATAGATCCGAAAAGTCCTGCCAATCCAGAATAATTCCGCCGGCCCGCGCCATGGCAACAAGGTGGATCAACAGGTTGGTCGACCCTCCAGTGGCCATCAGACCGGCGATGCCGTTGACATAGGCTTTTTCGTCGAGAATGTCGCAGACCGGGGTGTAATTGTTGCCCAAAGCCGAAAGGGACAGCGCCCGCCGCGCCCCTTCTTCTGTCAGCGCGTCACGCAGCTCGGTGCCTGGATTGACAAAAGAGGAGCCCGGTAGGTGCAGCCCCATGAACTCCATCAGCATCTGGTTGGTGTTGGCCGTGCCGTAAAAGGTGCAGGTGCCCGGACCGTGGTAGGATCCCATTTCGGATTTCAGCAGCGCGTCGCGGCCGATCTCCCCTTTGGCAAAGGCTTGCCGAGTCTTGGCTTTTTCGTCGTTGGAAATCCCGGACGTCATCGGTCCTGCAGGCAGGAAGACAGCAGGCACATGGCCAAATGACTGTGCGCCAATCACCAGGCCCGGCACAATCTTGTCACAGACACCAAGATAGACCGAGGCATCAAAGACATTGTGTGACATTGCCACGCCGGTTGCCATGGCAATTACATCGCGGGAGAACAGCGACAGCTCCATCCCGGCTTCGCCCTGGGTTACCCCGTCACACATGGCCGGAACTCCGCCGGCAACCTGTGCGCTGCCGCCGATCTTGCGCACGGCCTCACGGATGCGCTGCGGATAGGTTTCAAACGGCTGATGGGCTGACAGCATGTCGTTGTACGCAGTGACAATGCCCAGGTGCCCGGCTGAAGACGTGGCCAGATGATCCTGGTCTTCCCCTGCGGCGGCATAGGCATGCGCCTGACCTGAACAACTGAGATGGGCCCGCGCCGGGCCTTTCTTTTGCGCCGCACGCATCCGTTCCAGATAGGCGCTACGGGTCGTTTCGCTGCGGGCGATGATCCGGTCGGTCACCGCGTGTAGGGTCTGGTTCAACGTCATGATGGTGCCTTTTCAGATGTTTTGGTACCGAAGGGTTGAAGATGTCAAAGTCATGCGCCGATGTCGCGCCAACGACGTTCATCCCGATGCATCAGAAGCAGGGAGTCATCCGGGCCAGATCCACCTTGGTCATAAAGCTGCGGCGCTTTACCACCATCCGTGAAACCTTCGATAATCGGATCTGCCCAGGCCCAGGCGGCCTCAACCTCGTCGCCGCGCATAAACAGGGTCTGGTTGCCCCGGATCACATCCATGATCAGCCGTTCATAAGCATCCTGCGGGCGACCTGCTTCAGGCAGGCTTTCGGCAAAGGTCATGTCCAGTTTTGCCGTTGTCAGGCGCATACCGCCGGGGCCTGGGTCCTTGATTGTGGTGTGAAGGGTGATGCCCTCATCCGGTTGCAGGCGGATTACCAGAACATTCCCGGCTGCCGGGCTGTCCCCGTCAAAGATATTATGGGGGGGATTGCGAAAGAACACCGCAATCTCGGAGGAGCGCTGGCGCAGACACTTTCCGGTGCGCAGGTAAAATGGCGTGCCTGCCCACCGCCAGTTCGCCACCTCAACCTTCATGGCGATAAAGCTTTCCGTGGTGCTGTTGGCATTTCCCGCATGGTCGCGGTAACTGTCGCCGCCCTTGCTTTCGCGGTATTGGCCCCGCGCAATATCTGACTGGGTCACCGGGTTCAGCGCTTCGATCACCTTCAGCTTCTCGTTACGCACCGCATTTGGAGTAAACCGCGCGGGCGGCTCCATCGCGGTGAGGCACAGAAGTTGCATCAGGTGGTTCTGGACCATATCCCGCATCGCGCCCGACTTGTCGTAATACTCGCCGCGCCCTGCAACATCGATGCTTTCGGCTACGGTGATCTGTACGTGGTCGATCTGCGACGAGTTCCAAAGAGGTTCGAACAGCGAGTTGGCAAAGCGCAACGCCATCAGGTTCTGAACTGTCTCTTTGCCCAGATAGTGGTCGATGCGGTAAATTTGATGCTCTTCAAAATGAGCGCTGAGCGCGGCATTCAAGGCTTTGGCCGAAGCCAGATCGTGACCAAAGGGCTTTTCAACCACAACGCGGCTTTGTTGCGTCGCAATGCCGGTGGACTTCAGGCGTCCTGCAATATCGGCAAACAGCCCCGGTGCCACCGACAGGTAAAAGGCACGCACGACGTTGTCGCGCAGCGGCTTGGCCAGTTCATCCCAACCGCGTTCGCTTTTGGCATCAACGGCCACATAATCCAATATATCCAGAAACGCGCCGATATTGGCCGTGGTTGCGTCTTCCGGGTGGCCGAATTCCTTCAAAGCATTAGACACCAGATCGCAGAATTCGCCACGGCTCATGGCACTGCGCGATGCTCCGATCACGCGGGAGTTTTCGTCAAACTGGCCGATGATAAACCGGTGAAACAAACTCGGCAGGATCTTACGGCGGGCCAGATCCCCTGTTGCGCCAAACAGCACCAGGTCAAAAGGATCAACAGGAATAACGCGTGATACCATGGTTCAGCTTTTCGCCTTTCTCGAATGGCAACGTGGTGGTTGCTCAAATCCCAATTTTGATCGCGCTCTGATCTTGCGGTTGCCCGACCCTTGTGGGAGTGAGCATAGCACAGGATCGGAGAAGCAGGTCATACTTCCTTCCCTAACTATCGCGAATCAGTTTCGGATCCGTTGCTGCATTGGTAGCGCTAACGGAGAAAAATGTAACCCGTAAATGTGAGGGCTCTACGGGGCAGAGTGAACCGGATGCATGGGCTGTCCTATACAAGCAGGTTTCGCTGCGAAACGCGTTGCCTATCCACCGTGCGCTCCATGCGCAACGGTGTTTCATCGGCCTGTCTAATGTGGTCTTTGTTTTCGCACCAACACTGGCTATGTGTAGGGCCATAGTAATCAAAGATACAAATGTCTGAATTTCAGTGCCCCAATTGCGGCAGCGCGGTAACGCCTGCGTTTAAGATGGTAAAGATGATGACCTGCGACTCCTGCGGGACATCGTTGTTCCTGTCTGACAAGACAGCAGAACTGGCTGGAGAAGGCGGTGTCATGCATGATGTGCCGCTGTTATTCGGCTTGGGTGACCACATCCGCCTAAGCCGAAACAGCTATTACATTGTTGGACACGCCCGGTTCTCTTATGGGCGCGGAACGTGGGACGAATTTTGTGCTCTGAGTTCTGAGGGTGAGCCCGCCTGGATTTCCGTGGACGAAGGTGACATCGTTGTTCAGGAGGAAATCCCACCCTCTCAATGGCCACGATATGATGGTTATCTCAAACTGGGGAAGAGCTTTTCTTACGAGGGCGACATGTTCTCGGTGGTAGAGATCGCAGGCGCGGAATGCATTGCCCTGCGCGGTAGCTTTGATGAACCTTTGCGCGTCGGCGACAGCTATCGTTACTACAACCTCCAAGGAGCAGAAGGTCAGCTCTTGTCGGCAGAGATCGATGGAGACCAACGGTCCTGGTATCTGGGGCGCTGGTTCGATCCGTTTGAGGTCGAGGTGATGACATGACCTTAAACGCTGTCAAAGCGATCAACTGCACCTCTTGCGGTGCCGGGTTGGATGTCCTGGGCGGGGGACGTGTCACGAGCCATATCTGCCCCTATTGCGGGACGGAACTGGACGCGACAGACAATTACCGCGCGCTGAAACGTTTTAATGACAAACCAAGGCCGAAAACCCCGTTTCCGATTGGAACCAAAGGCAAGATCCACGGAGTAGACTATACCGTGATTGGCCTGTTGGAGCAGGCCGAGCGCTGGGCGGGGCAAACCTATACTTGGCTTGATCATCAGCTTTATTCGCCGACGCATGGCTATGCCTGGCTATCTTTGGAGCAGGGCCATTGCACCTTTTCGCGTCGCTATCGCAAGCCGATCCGTTGGATGTCCTCCGATTGGGTTGAACGGGCCAATTCCCGTCCCAAGGTGCACCACGATGGGGAGTGGTTCCTGTATTTCGATACCTCGCAAAGCGAGATCCGCTATGCCGAGGGTGAATTTTCCTGGCAGCCGCGTAAGTCTGACAAAACAACAACTGTCAGCGCAATGGGCAGCCGACAGATGCTCAGCTTTTCGCAAACCGCCGGTGAGCGTGATGTCGAGAAGTCTGAATACCTGACAGTTGCAGAGATTAAAGAAGGCTTTGGCTTTGATCCGGGGTTGGACCCCTATTCGTTCCACCCGTTGCAACCTTTTGATGAGGGGCCCAATGCAGGGTTTCAGCAAAAGGTCAGCATGATATGCGCCGGGATATGTATTGTCCTGTTGGCGCTTCTCTTGGGGATGCCAAAGCAGAACCTGTTGAATAGAATTGCCCTTTCCCGCGGGGATTTACCTGTGGAGCGCACATTGGAAGGGGTGAAAGCAGGTGATCTGGTGCAGGTCATCATACAGGGAAACGGGGTTAACGCTTGGTCCGAGCTTGAGCTTGAGGTCAGCGATCCCGAGGACGAGGTCCTCTTTGCCACAACCCGCGCCGTTGAACGCTATAGCGGGCGTGATAGTGATGGCAGCTGGAGCGAGGGGCGAAATCGCGCAACTGCAACCTTTCGCGCACCGCTGGACGGGGACTATACTCTGGCGCTTGATCTGGATGGAGAAGGCAATTGGCCCTCTTCGGGTGGGCCATCCCCCCGGCCGTGGTCCAAGCTTTGGGTAAAGGCCCAATCCGGCAAGGTGGTTTGGTGGTGGTTGGCTTTGGCGGCTGTCGGTTTCACGGTGCTTGCGGCCTGGCCCCGGTTGCGCGCGCGTCGTCATTATGCGTTGCGCTGGCGTGGCAGTGACTGGTTTGAAGAGGACGACGATTAAACTATGAACCTCTTTCGCATCTTCTTTCTGGTGATGGCGACAGCAACTGTCGCAGGGGCCAGCTATCTTTCATATAACGGGATTGGCGGCGAAAGCCGGGATATCTCAAACTCGATCCGGGCCGCCAGTGGTGGTCGCGGGTTCAGTGGCAACGTCAAATAACGGGGAACGTTATGGAGCTTTTTACCGCCATTCAACTGACTGAAGTCGTCAGCACGTTTTTTTACACGTTCATCGGCATGGTGCTGATGTTCCTGGTGTGGAAAGTGATCGACTGGGTGACCCCTTTTCCGATCCTGAAAGAAATTGAAGAAGACCAGAATATGGCGTTGGCGATTCTGATCGGGCTGTTGTTTGTCTCGATCTCGATCATTATCGCGGCCGTGATCCTGTCATGAGCGATGCGCCATTGGGCGCGCGCAGGCGTGAAATCTGGTTGTTGGTCGCCACCTTCCTGGTAGCGGTGGCCGGGCTGATCTATGAGCTGATCGCAGCGACACTTTCCAGCTATCTTCTGGGCGACAGTGTACGCCAGTTCTCTCTTGTCATTGGGGTGTTTCTGTCGGCGATGGGCGTGGGGGCCTATCTGTCGCGATTTGTCGGTCAGGCGCTGAAAGGGTTCATCTGGGCGCAGATCCTGTTGGGTATCCTTGGTGGTTTTCTGGCACCGGTGGTGTTCTATGCCTACGCTTGGACCGGCGCTGTTGAGCTGCCGCTGTTTGGTCTGCTGATCGCGGTTGGCATTCTGTCGGGTATGGAAATCCCCCTGATCGCCCGCGTTCTGAAAGAGATCGGAGCACCGGAATTCCGGTTCGAGAACGTGCTCAGCGTGGATTATGTGGGGGCGCTTGCCGCTTCTGTCGCTTTTCCATTGTTGATCGTGCCACAACTGGGGCTGATGTCCGCAAGCCTTGCCTTTGGGGCCCTGAACCTTTGTGTGGCGGGGCTGTCGCTGTGGCTGTTCCGCGAGGTTGCAGACCGCAGCCAATGGGGGGTATGGGCCTTTGCGCTTGTCCTGACAGGCGCGGGATTGGTGCAGTCCGAGCGGCTGGTGACAGTGGCAGAGGCTGCGCTTTATGAAGACGATATTATCCTAAGTGAAGCAACGCCTTATCAGCAAATCACCGTGACACGGTTTCGCGACCGTACCCGGTTGTTCTTGGATCATTCGATCCAGTTCGACAGCTACGACGAGTACCGCTATCACGAGATGCTGGTGCATCCGGCCATGTCCAGGGCCAGCCGTCGCGCGCATGTTCTGATCCTGGGGGGCGGAGATGGTATGGCCGCGCGGGAGGTTCTTCGCTGGGCTGATGTGGAGCAAGTGACTCTTGTCGACCTGGATCCGCGTGTCACGGGGATCTTTCGCACGCACGATGATCTGTCCGCTCTGAATGAAGGGTCGTTGCGGGATCCGCGTGTCACAATACACAATCAGGACGCTTGGCAGTTTGTGGAGCATGAGGTCGAGCAATATGACGTTGTAATCGTCGATCTGCCCGATCCCAAGAACCTTGCCCTGTCAAAACTCTACAGCCGCGAGTTTTATAGCCTGCTGGTGGAGCGCCTCAGCCCGCGCGGGATGCTGGTGACACAGGCCGGTTCGCCGTTCTATGCGCGGCAGGCCTTTTGGTCGGTGGCCGAAACTGTGGCGGCATCGCGCAATCCGATCGCGCCGGGGCAGGGGTTATGGACCTTTCCTTATCACACCTATGTGCCCAGTTTTGGGGATTGGGGGTTTGTGATGGCCGCTCCGCTGGAACCTTCGGCGCGGCAGTCGGATGTGCCAGAGGGGCTGCGGTTTCTCACAGCTGACACATGGAACGCGGCGCAGATCTTTGGCGCTGATACAGGACCGGTTGCGGCAGAGGTTAATCGACTGCAATCGCATGCTTTGGTCGCCTACTATCTGGACGGTTGGGCAAAGTGGTTTGAATAGAGGCTGACCCAGCAGAACGGGGCGTGAGGCTGTTGGACAGATTGCCCAAAAGACAAGGGACCGTAAAATTTCAGGCAGACAATTTGTCCGTTTCGATGCGCAGCTGTGTTTTTTGGCTTTTGCCAGAATAAACGCTGTGCTTTGCAGCTAAACAGGGAAACGGATCAGCGACCAAGCTGAACCAGGGAGGGATGACAGCCGGAATGTCGGAATTGTGGGAGGGGATCGCCCAGGCCTTCTGGCTGGTGGTGACGCTGGATGCGGATCTAGTGGAAATTACGCTGCGATCTCTGCGGGTGACACTTTCTGCGCTGGTTGTGGCGTCTTTGATTGCCTTGCCCTTGGCCGCCGTTCTGGCCGTGCGCAGGTTTCGCCTGCGCCGTGCGACAATTGCGGTTCTGAACGCATTGATGGGATTGCCTCCGGTGGTGGTCGGGCTGCTTGTCTATGTCATGCTGTCTCGCTCTGGGCCCTTGGGGGTGCTGGGGTTGCTGTTTACCCCCACGGCGATGATCATCGCGCAGGTGATCATTATTGTGCCGTTGATTGCTTCGATCGCGCATCAGTCCCTGCGAGAGCTGTGGAGCGACTACCATGATCTGTTGATCTCCCTTAACACCACACAGGCCCAGCGGATCAAGACATTGCTGTGGGATGGGCGCCGGGCTTTGTTAACGGCTGCCTTGGCAGGGTTCGGCCGCGCGATTGGCGAAGTGGGCGCAATTATGGTTGTCGGTGGCAATATCGACCATCACACCCGTGTGCTGACCACGGCGATTGCCCTGGAAACCGGCAAGGGTGAATTTGCCCTCGCACTGGGGTTGGGCTTTGTGCTGATCGGCCTCGCAGTTGCCGTAAACCTCTGTATCCACTGGTTGGGGCAGACTGAACGGACGGGGCGTTGGTGATGTCATTGCTGCCACTGGTTGCCAAGGGTGCGACGGTACGCCGTCAAAAGAAGGTCCTGATCGGGCCGGTGGATCTGCGGCTTGAAGGACGCGGTGTGACCATTGTGATTGGTCCCAACGGTGCGGGCAAAACCTCGCTTTTGAAAATGTTGCATGGGATCATGCGCCTGAACAGCGGATCGGTGACCTGGAACTGCCCGATGGATGAGGCCCAGAAACGCCAGGCCTTTGTGTTTCAGCAATCTGTCATGATGCGCCGTTCGGTGGTGGACAATGTGGCCTATCCGTTGCGCCTGACAGGGATTTCGCGGCGGCAGGCCCGGGCTGAGGCGCTGGATTGGGTCAAGCGCATCGGGCTGGAAGCTGCGGCGGATCGCTCGGCCGCTGTGTTGTCTGGTGGAGAACGCCAGAAACTGGCGTTGGCCCGCGCATTGATCCGCAAGCCTGAGGTTTTGTTTCTGGATGAGCCCTGTGCGTCTTTGGATGGGCGGGCCACCCGTGAGATCGAAGCCATGTTGAAGGATGCAGCGGCGGAGGGCACCCGGCTGGTGATGTCCACGCACAATCTGGGTCAGGCGCAACGGCTTGCAACTGAGATTATCCTGGTCGCCCGTGGGCAGATCCAGGAACACCAATCGGCGGGCGATTTTTTCGCCGGGCCCAAAACCCCCGAGGGACGCGCGTTTTTGAGAGGAGACATTATCGAATGAAACATCTGCTTTTGGGCGCTCTGGCAGCGCTGTCCATGCAGACAGCTGCCTGGGCTGAAGAGATGAAGCTGGCGGTGACCACGTCGTTCCACAATTCAGGTCTGGCAGAGATCCTGCTACCCGAGATCAAGGCGGACTTGGGCCTGGATGTGCAGCTTCTTGTTGTGGGAACCGGTCAGGCAATCCGCTTGGGCGAGGCCGGTGACGTGGATGCCATTCTGGTGCATTCAAAGAAGGCTGAGGACAAGTTCCTTGCTGGAGGTTACGGGACGCACCGACGTGAGATCATGTATAATGATTTCGTGTTCATCGGTCCCAAGGAGGATGCCGCCCATGTGCACGACGCAACAACCGCGGCGGATGCCCTGCAAAAGATCGCCGGCGCCGAGGCTGCGTTTGTCAGCCGTGGGGACGACAGCGGCACTCACAAGAAAGAGCTGAGCCTGTGGAGCGCGGCGGATCTGAATGCCGACGGTTTTGGGGATTGGTATCGCGCTGTTGGCGCTGGAATGGGCGCTGCGCTGAATACAGCGGCGGGCATGGATGCCTATATTATGTCTGACCGCGCCAGCTGGCTGAACTTTGGCAACAAGGGCGATCTGGAGCTGCTCTACTCCGGAGATCCGGTGCTGTTCAACCAATACGCCTATCTTCCTGTGAACCCGGAAAAACACCCCCATGTGAAATCCGAACTGGCAGAGCAGCTGGAAGGCTGGCTGGTCTCGGACAAGGCGAAAGGGTTGATCAACAGCTATAAAATCAACGGTGAGACACTGTTTGTCTTTAACGCCAAACAGTAGGCCTAGCCATTATGTAACGGATAAAGCCCCTGCTGTATGCGGGGGCTTTTGTGTTTGTGACGCTGAAGATCAGGATGCGCGGATCAGGATGCAGGCAACGCCGTTGGGTTGAACTCACACATTGCCCCGGCTTGCTGGGCAACGGCGGCAAAGCCGTCTGTGGAAAAACCGCCATAGGTCCAGGTCTCGCCCTTGGCGGAAATATGCACGGCGACGCTGATGTTGCTTTTGGCCTTGGACAGGGCATCAATCATCTCTCCGACAAAACCGGAGGTCATGCTGGCGCCATCGCGCCCCATATGGGTGCCCAGGAACATTTCATCTCCGAGCCAGACCGCGGCATCGTCGACATAGAGTTCGACGTAATCCGAGCTTTGGTCCCAGGGCGCACCTTCGTCATTGGACCAAGGGTAGTATTCATAGGAAAACCCGGCGTTGTACCCTTGCTCGTCAAACCGAAACGAGAGCATGCCACTGGTGTGGCGATCTGCGCGCAGGGTGAACATCTGGCACGTCTTGCCCATGCGAACAACGGCCCAGTTGCCGCTTTCGAAATAGTTTCCCTGAGCCAGCGCGCCGGATGCAATGGTGCTGGCCAGAAGCGCTGTTGCTGAAAGTTTGAACATAAACTGCTCCCGATTGAGTGTGTGCAAGCGGTTTAGCACTCGACGATCAACAAGGTTTTTATAAGGCGCAACTGGTTCAGTTCTCGGGCGTGGCGTGGATCGCAAATTGTTCCAGACCTGCGGATTGTGCTTCGATCACGCGGTAACTTTCACGTACACCCGCATCTGTCAGTTCGCGAGCAACCGTTAGCAATGTGTTGGGGGCGTGATCGGCACAGAGCTCCGCCATGTGGGAGAGTTCTTCGGTCGCGACGGGGCGCGCCGCATCCCGATCCGGTGCCCCGTAGTAGGTGATGAAATGCTGTGCCAGAAGCTCCGTGAGCTGGGACAGTTCCTGGTCTTCGATCTGTGTCACCGCAACAAAGGTGACTCGCCCGCCGGTCTCCAGCCCCATCCAGCCATTGGCAAAGGCCTGACGTTGTTTGCCAACTAAATCGCCCTGGGACCAGTTGGAAAACTCAAACCCGCCAGCAATACACCATTCCCCTGTACGCGCGGGGTTGGCGAAGACATTCATGTCGCTTTCATCAAAATGGATGGCACGGGCCAACAGCATGGTTCACTCCTCCAAGAGGGTTGTCAGGGGTATGAGATGTGTCGTCTCACCGTCGCGTAACAGCATGCCGAAATCTTCGTCCACGCCGAGGAATTGCCCGGTCTTGTCCCCATGGGTGAGGTTTTCACCCATATTATGGACCAGCCCTCGCCATTCGCCATGAAGTGACTTGGTACCGCCTTCCGCGTCCCAACGAGAGATCCAATGGAGTGTGTGACGGGTCCAGGCTTCCAGCAATTCGGGTGCCTTCACATCAGCGCAGCCTTCGGCATAAAGCGCGGTGTCTTCTGGGGTCAGCCCCGCGTCCTCACTCGAGGGCCAAAGGCGCAGTTCAAAACCGACAACCAGCCAATCCGGCTGCTGGTCGGCGCTCTTGTGGCTTGCCGCAGTGCGCAAACGCCCGCAGCGCGCGCCGTTGATGCGAATAATGCCGTTCCATTCCAGATGAACGGCGACCTCGGGTGGGGCCAGCGCGCCAAGGGCGTTTTGAAATCCAACACCACAGGCAGGCAGCATCGCCATTGCCTTGGACAGAGGCACCTCTGGCGCCAGCACCAAAGCCGCGGCCATTGTGTCTGCCCCCAGATTATAGACCACCAGACCCGCATCGCAGCCCAAAACGGCCTTTTGCCGCGCGACCTCAAACGGGTCGTCCTGGCCCGTCAACGCATGCCCGGACATCAAAGGGGGGAAGGTCGGTGCCGTGGTCATACCTCTGCTTTCTCGATCAGGTCAGCGGCGATCTGTTGGAACACTTTCGCCTGAGCGCTGTCGGGTTTTGAGACCACAATCGGCGCACCACCATCTGCCGCCAGACGCACGTCCAGATGCAGCGGGACTTCGGCCAGCAGCGGCACGCCGATTTTCTTGGCTTCGGCTGCGACGCCGCCATGGCCAAAGACGTGTTCTTCATGGCCGCAATTCGAACAGATATGCGTCGACATGTTTTCGATCATTCCCAGAATTGGTACGTTCAATTTGTTGAACATATCAATGCCTTTGCGCGCATCAATCAGCGCTACGTCCTGCGGGGTAGAGACGACGATGGCCCCGTCCACATGGGCCTTTTGGCTGAGTGTCATCTGCACATCACCGGTCCCGGGTGGTAGGTCCACGATCAGCACGTCCAAGGCTCCCCATTGCACCTGCATCATCATCTGTTGCAGTGCACCCATCAGCATCGGACCGCGCCAGACAACGGCCTGATCCTCGTTGGTCATCAGACCGATGGACATCATGGTGACGCCGTGGTTGCGCAGCGGCAGGATGGTTTTGCCATCGGGGCTTGCCGGGCGTCCAGAAACCCCCAGCATCCGGGGCTGCGAGGGACCATAGACATCGGCATCCAGCAGGCCGACGCTTTTGCCCGCTTGGGCCAGCGCACAGGCGATATTGGCAGATACGGTGGATTTTCCGACGCCGCCCTTACCCGAGGCCACAGCGATGATCTTTTGCACGCCGGGGATTTTCTGAGGGCCCTTTGGTTCCGCAGGGCGCGCAGGTTTCAGGTCTGGCGGTGCTTTCTGGCTGTGCGCGGTCATCATGGCAGACACTTTGGCCACTCCGGCCAGCGCTTTCACTCGGGCCTCCGCTTCGGCCCGCAGGGGTTCATAAACATCGGCGCGCGCCGGGTCGATTTCAAAGACAAAGCGCACAGCGTCGCCTTCGATAGTCAGCGCGCGCATAATTCCTGCGGCGACGATGTCCTGACCGGAGGCCGGGTCTGTAATGGTTTTGAGCGTCTCGAGAACGGTTTCACGGGTGAGGGACACGCGGGGCTGCTCCTTGGTAGTGGCGGAAAATCTAGCCCTAAGGCTCGGTTTGTAAGGGTTTAGCATTGAATGCCCTGGCGCACCACGCAAGGTAACGCGCCAACGGGGCAAATTTGAAAATGTCAGTGATCACGCCGTTTGCTGAAGTAGTCATCGGTTGTGCGCACTTTGGGGCGGGGGGCACCCGCCAGCGGGGCGTTTTCCTGATGGTACTGTGCGGCAACACGGCAGTTGTCACACATTTGGATCATCCGCGCGGCCTGAGGATTGGCAAACATTGCGTGTTTCCCGGCCAGTTTTTCAGAGATTTTATCGATCGTGGATTTCACCCCAAAAGGCGTGCCGCATTCGACACATTCAAAGGGTTCTTCTTCATGCACGACATTTTGGGAAAGAGCCGCATCGGTCAGGTTCAGACGGGGTTCCAGGGTGATCGCCTGCTCCGGGCAGGCGCTGGCGCAGATGCCACATTGGAGGCAGGCATCCTCTTGAAAACGCAGCTGTGGTTTATCCTCATTGTCGCCCAGTGCACCTGAGGGGCAGAGCGATACGCATGAGAGACACAAAGAGCAGGCATCCGTGTCGACCATTACCGTGCCATAGGGCGCGCCTTGTGGCAGGGCGAGGTGTTCCGTGTTTGGAGCCAGCGCCCTGGCCGCTTGTCGGGTGATCTGGCGGCGGGTGCCGATTGGGCGGATCGGTGTTTCAAGCGGGGCAGGGGCTGCATCTGCAAAAAGAGTATCCGACAGCGCATCCGGGTCGGATATGTCCAGAATACGGGCCTTGCCTGTTCCAGCAATTGCGGTTGCAAGCGCCAGCTCCTTTTCCTGCACGTCACGTTCGACGTTGGGAGAAGATAGCATGTCAACACTTGCAAACCCGGCTGCAAGTGCGGCCAGAATTTCAGCGTGGCCAAAGCTGTTCAGCGCCTCAATCTCCATCGGGATCACGTCGGCTGGCATGCCGCGGCCGAAACGCGCTGCCATCTGGATCATCTCGGTTCCAAAGCTGTTTACCACCAAGAGGCGCGGAGCCGTGCCCCCCGCCGCGAGGTAGGATTTGGCCAAAGTCTGTACCCGAACAAACAGGCTGTCGGTGGGGGGCGCGTCATAGGTCAGTGCCCCCGACGGGCAGAGTGCAGCGCAGGAGCCGCAGCCTGCGCAGACCATCGGGTCGATACTCACATGGTCGCCTTCGGACGTAATTGCGCCTGTTGGGCAGACATCCAGGCAGCGGTTGCAGCCGGTTTGGCTGGCACGTGAATGGGCGCAAAGAAGCGGTTCGGCCCGGATGTACAGTGGCTTTTCGAAAATGCCGACCAGCTGGCTGGCCGTTAGCAGCGCGTCAGCGACGGCCTGCGGGTCTTTGGGATCGGTGCGTAAATAGCCTTCGCGTTTTTCAGCAGCTGGAAACAGAGGTGTGCCGCCGGTCAGGTCCAGGATTATATCGCAATCAGACTGCCCCCCGTCACGTGGTGCTGTCCAAGCCCAGGCGCGGCCGGTAACATCAAGCTGTTCCAGCGCATCTATCTTGACTGCGAATTGTCCCAGCGCCCCCTTCGCATGGCACAGATTGCCGCGGATCACGTCAAACCCGCGATGCATCGGAGGGTCTGCCTGATCCGTCAACAGCACAGTTACACCCAGCAAATCTTTTAGCCGTTCCGCTGCAGGTAGAGCGTTTTTCTCTGGGCCGATGATCAAACAGAGCCCCTGTGAATGGACGTCCAGGGTCTTTGCCGCGGGGACAGTCAGGGCACTTTCGGCGACCAGTGCGGACATTTTGGGTATCACATCGGCAGAATCTCCGGTCCAACCGGCGCGATCCCGCAGGTCTAGATACTCCGGTTCCGGGGCGTTGATTTCGACCGCAAGCTCAGCGAAAAAACGTGCCTCTTGGGTGCAGCAAATTGTGACGTTCCCTTGCGACATTGCTGTTGCGGCGGCCTCAACCTCGGTGGTGCAAAGTGCTGAGTGCAGTTTGGAGCAGGTCCGACCTGTGGCCTGAGATAGGCGATCCGCATCAAGGGCATTTGATCCTGAACAATTGCATAAAATCAATGGCTTGGTCATTGTTTCCTCGCTGGAGTTTGGGCCTGTTTTGCCGCAAAAATTACCTTGGGTACTCAGCTTGCTACACCTGATTCTGGGCTGGCGTAAACCGTTTTCAAGGGCGCGTTCAGGGCGACAAACACGTTGTTTCCGTGCAGCGATTCGCAAAAATCGAGAGAGTCGCTGAACCTGATTAAAATGCTCAAGATGGACTTTTCGTCCGGCCTTGCATGCAACAGTATTCCGGGTTGCCCAATTTGTCCGGAAATGTCGAAAAAACAGGCGAACGTAAAAAACGCAGTTCAGGCGTGGTGCCTCCCCAAGGCAAGATTGGAACAGACTTTGGGAGAGAGCCGCAGCGTGGCGCGTGACTTTGAAAAAATGGATGTGATGCCCTTGGGGGTTGTCATCCGGCGTGTGCCGGGCGTGACACGCTGGGCCAAGTGGTCGTGGCAAGCTGTTGCGGTGCTGCCTGGCGCAGGCCCTGCATCCTGGCAACTGCTGCGGGAAGAAGGCGATGCGCGGGAATATCACGCAGCAACCGTCCCGTTGGAGCTGCACCGTGCAGAGGCGGAAGCCTACAAGCTGGGCCTGACCGCAGTGCCTCCGTCGGTCTATGTTGTGCTGCGTGAGGACCCGACCCAGGATCCTCCTTTGGAAGTCACCTTGGTCACGGCTTCTCCCTATGAAGCTCAGGACTACGCTGACAGCGGTGAGGAACTGGTCGAGAAGATTGCGATGCCCGATGGTTTGATCGCCTGGGTCCAGCAATTCACCGATGCCCACTTTCAGCAGGAAGAGTTCAAGAAGCGCCGTCGCGACAAGCGCACCATTGGTGAGGACGAGGACGGGATCGGCGATGTGCGTATCAAACAGGTTGCGGATGTATACCGTGCGCCGGGCCAGATCCGTAAGGAGCGCCTGCAATGAGCGATTTCTGGGCCCGCCGCAAAGCCGCTGTAGAGGCCGAAGCCAAAGCCGAGCTTCAGTCCGCTGCTGATCAGGACGCAATTGAACAGCAGGCTGAGCTGGAAGCGCTCAGTGACGCGGAAATATTAGAAAAACTGGAATTGCCGGACCCGGACATGCTGAATGAAGGCGATGACTTCAAAGTGTTCTGGGGCAAGGCGGTGCCGTCACGTATTCGCACCCGTGCCATGCGCCGGTTGTGGCGGGTGAATCCGATATTAGCCAATGTGGATGGTTTGATTGATTACGGCGAGGATTTCACCGATGCGGCTTTGGTCGTTGAGGGGATGGAAACGGCCTATCAGGTTGGCAAGGGCATGACCGCCCATGTGGAAGAACTGGCACGCCAGGCGGCAGAGAAAGAAGCGGCTGAGCTTCAGCCACCCGAAGATGAGGCCTGCGCCGATGAATTGCTGAGTTCCGAACCAGTACCTGTCGAGATTTCCGAAGGTGTTACAGTCTCGGCAGAAACCGCCACAGCGGCCTTGGATGATGCCGCGATTGAAGATGATGACGATTTGCCGCCCGCGCCCATGGGCCGGATGCGGTTTCGGTTTGAAGAAACTGCGCAGACGTGAGGATGGAGAAGGATATGACAGCCGTGGCTGAAAACCTGACCGTTGCCGAGGAGGACCGCCTGCGCGCGGACCTTTACAATTTTCTGGGTCTCTTGCTTGCAGGGCCGCCGGATCAAACGCTGCTGGAACAGACCGCAGTTTTGACTGGCGATGACAGCCCGCTGGGGCAGGCGGTGACCTCGCTTGCAAAAGTGGCAAAACAGACCAAGCCAGCCGGTGTTGAGCGTGAGTTTAACAAGTTGTTCATTGGCTTGGGACGGGGTGAGCTGTTGCCCTATGCCAGCTATTATCTGACTGGCTTCCTGAATGAAAAACCGCTTGCAGCGCTGCGGCAGGATATGGCTGCCCGCGGTGTGACCCGCGCACAGAATGTCTATGAGCCCGAAGACAACATTGCCTCTTTGATGGAGATGATGGGGGCTCTGATCGTGGGCCGTTTTGGTGATCCCGCGCCGCTGAGCGACCAGAAACAGTTCTTTAACAAGCATGTCGGGCCATGGGCCGGGCATTTCTTTACCGATCTCGAAGGTGCCAAAACCTCGCTCTTTTACGCCTCGGTTGCCCATGTGGGCCGGGTGTTCATGGAGATCGAGGCCGAGGGCTTTCGCTTGAGCGCGCAGTAGATGCGCGAAGCCGGGGTTGTCCAAATGGGTGGCTCCAATGACCCGTGACCCGAAGACCATCAGGAGGAGGATCACTTTGATGAGCAAGAAGGCTGAAGGCGGCAATTCCCGCCGTGACTTTTTGAAACTGGCGGCAACCACCGCCCCGGCGGCGGCACTGGCCGTGGCCACAACCGGTTCCGAGGCACAGGCTGCGCCAGAGCCGGATCTGTCATCTGACAAGATGCAGGATACCGCGCATACCCGCGCCTATTACGAGAGCATCCGGTTCTGAGTTTGAACCGGGCGCTTTGACCCGATCCCGCCGCTGGCAACTGGTTGCGAAACGCCCGACCGTCCAGAGGCTTCACTTCATTGACCGAGCTAGGCCCAAAAGGGACAGCAAGGGAGGTTTAAATGCTTAGGAAAAAGACCAACGGGGTTGCGAGACGCCCCCAGCGGACAAGTATCCTGTCCAAGGTTGCGGAAACTTCCGTTGACCGCCGCGCGTTTTTGCGCGGATCCGGCCTGGCCATTGGTGGCCTGGCTGCAATCAGCGCCACAGGCGGTAGCGTGACCCAGGCCAATGCGGCCACCGCTGCAGCAGGCGCTGTTGAGACCATCAAATCCGTCTGCACCCACTGTTCAGTTGGCTGTACCGTTCTGGCAGAGGTTCAGGGCGGCGTCTGGATCGGGCAGGAGCCCGGTTGGGACAGCCCGTTCAACCTGGGTGCCCACTGTGCCAAAGGCGCGTCGGTGCGTGAACACGCCCATGGTGAACGCCGCCTGAAATACCCGATGAAACGAGAGGGTGGCGAGTGGAAGCGTATTTCCTGGGAGCAGGCCATTAATGAGGTCGGCGACCAGATGATGCAGATCCGCGACGAAAGCGGACCTGACAGCGTGTATTGGCTGGGCTCGGCCAAGCACAACAATGAACAGGCCTATCTGTTCCGTAAATTCGCCGCCTATTGGGGCACCAATAACGTCGACCACCAGGCGCGGATCTGTCACTCGACCACGGTTGCGGGTGTGGCGAACACATGGGGCTACGGCGCCATGACCAACAGCTATAATGACATCCACAAGTCCAAGGCGATCTTTATCATCGGTGGAAACCCTGCCGAAGCGCACCCGGTGTCGCTGCAGCACGTTCTGAAAGCCAAGGAACAGAACAACGCGCCGTTGATCGTTTGTGACCCGCGCTTTACGCGCACGGCGGCCCATGCGGATGAATTTGTCCGCTTCCGTCCCGGCACCGATGTGGCGCTGGTGTGGGGTATCCTGTGGCACATCTTTGAAAACGGTTGGGAAGACAAAGAGTTCATTCGCACCCGTGTTTGGGGGATGGATCAGATCCGCACCGAGGTGAAGAAATGGACGCCCGAAGAGGTTGAGCGCGTCACCGGTACCCCTGGTGAGCAGCTGCGCCGCGTGGCCCATACGCTGGCCAACAACCGTCCGGGCACCGTGATCTGGTGTATGGGTGGCACCCAGCACACGACCGGCAACAACAACACGCGCGCATACTGTGTGTTGCAGCTGGCGTTGGGCAATATGGGCACCGCCGGTGGCGGCACCAACATCTTCCGTGGTCACGACAACGTGCAGGGTGCAACGGACCTTGGCGTACTGTCCCATACTCTGCCGGGCTACTATGGTCTGAGCGGTGGTGCATGGGCGCATTGGGGTCGTGTTTGGGGTGAAGATGCCGATTGGCTTGCCGGTCGTTTCGGCTCCATCAAGGGCGCCGATGGCAAAGAAAAGTCGCTGCAGAATCTTAAGGGGATCCCGGTCAGCCGCTGGATTGACGGTGTTCTGGAAAACGCAGACAATATGGAGCAGCCAAACAACGTGCGCGCCATGGTTCTGTGGGGGCATGCGCCGAACTCGCAGACCCGCCAGCCTGAAATGAAAACGGCGATGGAGAAGCTGGACCTGTTGGTCGTGGTGGATCCCTATCCGACTGTGACTGCGGTTCTGCAGGATCGCACCGATGGTGTTTACCTGCTGCCAGCTTGTACCCAGTTCGAAACACGTGGCTCTGTGACGGCCTCCAACCGTTCTATCCAGTGGCGCGATCAGGTGGTTGAACCGCTGTTTGAATCGCTGCCGGATCATGTGATCATCGCCAAGTTTGCCAACAAGTTCGGCTTTGGCGATCGTCTGTTCCGCAACATCGAGATGGAAGACGCGGAAACGCCCAATATTGAAAGCATCACGCGTGAGTTCAACGCGGGTATGTGGACGGTGGGCTATACCGGTCAGTCGCCGGAGCGGATCAAACTGCACATGGCGAACCAGCACACGTTTGACAAAACCACGCTCAAAGCCATCGGTGGCCCTGCTGACGGGGATTACTATGGTATGCCGTGGCCGTGCTGGGGCACGCCGGAGATGAAGCATCCGGGCACGCCGAACCTTTATGACATGTCGATGCCGGTCTCTGAGGGTGGCCTGACCTTCCGTGCCCGTTTTGGTGTAGAACGTGATGGGGATAACCTTCTGGCCGAGGGGGTCTATTCCAAGAATTCCGAAATCCAGGATGGTTATCCGGAGTTCACAATGCAGATGCTTATGGATCTGGGTTGGGATGGCGATCTGACGGATGAGGAGCGTGCCGCAATTGACGCTGTGGCGGGTCCAAAGACCAACTGGAAAACGGACCTGTCCGGAGGTATCCAGAGGGTTGCGATCAAGCACGAATGTGCGCCTTTTGGCAATGCCAAGGCCCGCGCGGTTGTCTGGACCTTCCCGGATCCGGTGCCAATCCACCGCGAACCGCTTTATACCAACCGTCGTGACCTTGTGGCCGATTACCCGACTTATGAGGACCGTCACGATTATCGTCTGCCAACCCTTTATGCCTCGATCCAGAAAAAGGATGTCGCAAAGGATTACCCAATTATCCTGACGTCCGGTCGTCTGGTTGAATATGAAGGGGGCGGCGATGAAACCCGGTCCAACCCATGGCTGGCCGAGCTGCAGCAGGACATGTTTGTCGAGATCAACCCGCGCGATGCCAACAACCTTGGTGTGCGGGATGGCAAACAGGTCTGGGTCGAAGGTCCCGAAGGCGGCAAGGTCAAGGTGATGGCGATGGTGACACCACGTGTGGGCGAAGGCGTGGCCTTTATGCCGTTCCACTTTGGCGGTCACTTCCAGGGTGAAGATCTGCGCCACAAATATCCAGAAGGCGCCGATCCGATTGTTCTGGGTGAAAGCACCAACACCGCGCAGACCTACGGGTATGACTCGGTCACGCAGATGCAAGAGACCAAGTGTACTCTCTGCAAAATCAGCGCAGCTTAAGGAGAAGACGTTATGGCAAGAGCGAAGTTCCTGTGTGACGCCGAACGCTGCATTGAATGCAACGCCTGTGTCACCGCTTGTAAGAACGAGCACGAAGTGCCCTGGGGCATCAACCGCCGCCGTGTGGTCACCATCAATGATGGATCTCCTGGTGAACGGTCGATCTCGGTCGCCTGTATGCATTGTTCGGATGCGCCCTGTATGGCTGTCTGCCCGGTGGATTGTTTCTATCAATCCGAAGAGGGCGTCGTCCTGCACTCCAAAGATCTCTGCATCGGCTGCGGTTACTGCTTTTACGCGTGCCCTTTTGGCGCGCCGCAGTACCCGCAGGCAGGCAACTTTGGCAGCCGAGGCAAGATGGACAAATGCACCTTCTGTGCCGGTGGTCCGGAGGAAAACAACTCCGCCGCTGAGTTCCAGAAATATGGTCGCAACCGGATTGCCGAAGGTAAGCTGCCAATCTGTGCTGAGATGTGTTCAACCAAAGCGCTTCTGGCTGGCGACGGCGACACGGTTTCCGCCGTTTATCGTGAGCGTGTTGTGGCCCGTGGCTTTGGCACCGGCGCCTGGGGTTGGGGCACTGCCTACGACCAAAAAGGTGGCTGATCCGATACGGATCTGAAGAACGGGATGGCCCGGTTTCCCGGGCCGTTCCGCACATCGAAAAAGTTGTAACTTACTCATATCAAAGGAGTGTGCCGATGCTGCGCATTGCTTTTGCAATTCTATGGTCGGCGCTGATCTCTGCGGTGGCTGTGCCTGCGATCGCGCAAACCGCGCCGGATCGCTCTGCCACGGGTGGTGCTCAGACGCTGTCGGATATTCTTGCACGCCAAGAACAGCTGAAAATCGACGACAGTTTCCGTCGTGAGAACACCGGTGACCCGAATGCGGCCAAGGCGACCACCGATCAGCTTGGTACCTTGGGTGGTGCGTCGGATGCGGATGTGTGGCGCGCCTTACGTTATGACAGCGCCGATGTGCGGGTCTCAGCTGGTGGAGACGTGGCTGCGACACTGGTTCAGGATGGCGGCATGGCATGGTTGGCGTTCCGTGCTGGCCCGTTGCGCACCTATGGCGGCTGGCTCCTTCTTGGAACCATTGGCGCGCTTGTTGTGTTCTACCTGCTGCGTGGACGGATTGCAGTTGATGCTGAAAGCACCGGTCGCACGGTGACCCGGTTCAAAGCCATTGAACGATTTGCTCATTGGATGCTGGCGGGGTCTTTCATTCTGCTGGGTATTACCGGCCTGCTGACGCTCTTTGGTCGCGTCGGGATCATTCCGTTTCTGGGGCATGAGGTGAACTCTGTCCTGTTGATCGCAGGAAAGTGGATCCACAACAGCGTAGCGTGGGCGTTTATCCTGGCGCTGGTGATGATCTTTGTGATGTGGGTTGGCCACAATATCCCGAACCGTGGGGACATCATCTGGATCAAACAGTTCGGCGGGATTATCGGTAAGAACCACCCTCCG
Source organism: Epibacterium sp. ABZ3_068 (assembly GCF_056159265.1). Classification (NCBI taxonomy): domain Bacteria; kingdom Pseudomonadati; phylum Pseudomonadota; class Alphaproteobacteria; order Rhodobacterales; family Roseobacteraceae; genus Epibacterium; species Epibacterium sp. ABZ3_068. The sequence continues at coordinate 1,024,244 of NZ_JBSWUV010000001.1, read as the reverse complement.
GCCAAGAAGTTCAACGCGGGTCAAAAGGTCATCTTTTGGTCGGTGATCCTGTTTGGCGGCTCGATTGCGATCTCAGGCGTGTCGCTTCTGTTCCCCTATGAGCTGCCATTGTTTGCCAAGACATTTGCGTTCCTCAACACAACGGGGCTGCCGGATATGGTTGGTCTGGGCGTTCTGCCGACCGAATTGGCCGCACAGGAAGAAATGCAGCTGGCGCAGGCCTGGCACGCGATTGTGGCCTTTGTCCTGATGGCCATCGTCATTGCCCATATCTACATCGGTTCTGTTGGGATGGAAGGGGCCTATGATGCCATGGGAACGGGCGAAGTGGATGAGGCCTGGGCGTATCAGCACCACTCGATCTGGCTGGAAGAGGAAAAGGCCAAAGCCGCAGCTCATCAGCCTGCGGAATAGAGAAAACCGGGTATCCTGAAAGGGGTGCCTCAACACCTGGGTTGTTGCTGTACAGACTCAGTCCAGACCTGATAAATAACTTATCATAAAGCCACATAGGCGGGATCAGATATGAAAGTGATGTTTGCTGGATTTGCGGCGATCTTGGTGATCGCAGTGGCTGCGGATTTTGCACTGGATGAAATTGGTTTTGCGTCAGCAGATCGTCAGTCTGGTGCATCTGTAAGATTGGATAGCCGCGATTGAAACTGAATACCCCGGCGCGTGACGATTACGGTGATAGCCTGAGCGGCGCCTCGATCCTGGTGATCGACGACGAGCCGGGCATGCGTAACTTCATGACCAAGATCCTGGAGCCACGGTGTAAGCGCGTGGAACAGGCGGCTTCGGCAGATGAGGCAACGGCTATTCTGGATCAGAGCCATTTTGATCTGGTTGTGTTGGACAATATTATGCCCGGAAAAACCGGTCTGGAGTGGGTTCAGGAACAGCGCAAGGTTGGCCTGTTTGCTGATACCATTCTTGTGACGGCCTATGCGGATCTGGAGACAGCCATTCAGGCGCTGCGCACCGGTGTTTCTGATTTTGTGCTCAAGCCGTTTCGGGCGAACCAGATTCTGAATTCCGTCGCGCGTGCACTTGATCGCAAATATCTGCGCCGGGAAAACTACCTTTTGAAGCACGAGCTTTCGATTGAAGGTGGTGCTGCGCGGGGGCGGTTGCTGGGCAAATCCGCCGCCATCAACAGGGCGCGCGATATGCTGCGTCGTCTTGCGCCGCTGCCGACACCGGTTCTGTTCACAGGCGCCAGTGGCACGGGCAAGGAAATTGCTGCCCGCACGCTTCATTCTATGTCGGAGCGTGCAGATAATCCGTTTGTGGCCATTAACTGCGCAACCATTCCGCCCGACCGGATTGCACAAGAGCTGTTTGGGCAAGCCGATGCGCAAGATCGCCGCCAAGGAGGACTGTTTCTGCTGGCTGATGGCGGCACTTTATTCCTAGACGAGATTGCCCAAATGCCCGATCAGGTCCAGGCCGCATTGTTACGGGTATTAGAGGACCACCGGGTCCGACCGTTGGGAGCTGAACGCGACATTCCACTCAACCTTCGGTTCCTGTTTGCCACCAATGCCGATCTTGAAGACTCGGTTCAGGAGGGTCGGTTCCGCGCTGACCTGTATCACCGGATCAATGTCGTCAATATCGAGATGCCCCCGCTCAAGGATCGTGTCGAAGACATCGTCGAGTTGGCGGCGTTCTTTATGGAACAGTTTTCGACCACGTTGGGCATGCCTGCACTGGCGTTGAACGAAGAGACGCTTTTGAAGTTCAGCCGTTATGATTGGCCGGGGAATGTGCGCGAGCTACGGAACCTGATTGAGCGGTCTATGATCCTGGGTGAGTTCCCTGAAGAATTCGCAGGCCATGGCGGCGTTTCCGGGCTAGCGGCAATTGAATCACTGGATTTGGTAACGCAGCGCCACATAATGCATGTGCTGGATGCATGTGATGGAAACCGGGCAGAAGCCGCACGCAGGCTCGGCGTCTCCCGTAAAACCATCGACAGGAAATGCGCGTCTTGGGATCTTTGAGGCGATATCTACTGCGCAGCCATGTCCAAAGTGTGTGCTGATGGTAGCCAGATCGTAAACTCTGCACCCGTGGGGTCAATATTGCGCGCCTGAATGATCCCGCCCGCCCGTTGTATCAAGGACTGGCTTATAGACAGCCCGAGACCGGTGCCCTTACCGAGTTTTGTTGTAAAGAAGGGGTCAAAGACGGCGCTGAGCTTGTCTGCGGGGATACCTGGACCGCTGTCAGACACAGTAATGAGAGCACCGGGTAAACCATTTCTTTCGGCTGTGTCCAACGACAAGATCAGACGTCCGCGCTCCTCCATTGCCTGCGCTGCATTGATTATCAGATTGACGATGACTTGCTGAAGCTCACCAGGGTCGATGCGCACTTCGGGGGCTTGGGCCAATTGTGTTTCAACGGTGATTTCCTGATGCGCGATCTTGTGAGCGACAAGGACCAAACAATCCTGAAGCACCGGTGCGATGTTCAAGCATTCTGCGAAATTGCCAAATTCCGAAGGCCGTGCGAATTGCAACAGTTTGCCAACAATGGCGCTGATCCGCATAATCTGATTGTCGATCAGATCCAACTCGGTTGCAACCGGTTCGGCCTTTTCGTCAAGCATCATTCGAATAACGTCTACATTCCCCTGAATGACCGCAACCGGGTTGTTGATCTCATGCGCGACGCCTGCAGTGATCTCCCCGATCGAGGCCAGTTTCTCGCTCATGACCAGCTGTTTGTATGTCTCTTCCAGTTTGGCATTTGCAGCGCTCAGCTGTTCGGTGCGCTTGTCAACGCGGGCGTTCAGCTCATCGGCCCATTCCCGCAGGCGGCGGTCGCGTTCTTGCACTTGATCGAGCAGCATATCCAGATGTTGGGCAACCTGCCCGATCTCATCCTTGTTGGGGACAAGCCCGATCCGCGCCGAAAGGTTGCCTTGCTCCACGCGCCGCATGGTCTTGGTCATACGTTCCAAGGGGGCAAAGATCCCTTTGGCCAACCATAGAAAAACCGGCGCTGAGATGGCCATCACGACGATAAAAACACCGATGATGCTCCAATAGGCCTCGCGTTTGGCGGCAGAGTAGGGGGCCTCCAGAAAGCCCACATAAAGCATTCCAACGCGTTCTCCGTAGCTGTCAGTCAGCGGCAGATACCCGGAGATATACCAGTCATTTACCACAAAGGCCCGGTCCAGCCAGGTTTGTCCCTGAACCAAGACCGCGTTTCGCACGACGGCGGAAACACGTGTGCCAAGAGCGCGAACATCCTCGAACAGGCGAACATTTGTGGATACGCGGGTGTCGTCCAGAAACAGTGTCGCGGTTCCTTGGCGCCCCTGCCCAGAGCTGTGGTCCTGATAGACCAGTGCGTTGATTGTGTCGATAAAACCCAGATTACGGTTCAACAGCATCCCCCCGACCAACACCCCACGGTGCTCACCCAGTCGGACCGGAGCTGCGGAGTGGATTACCATCCCCCTGTCTTCGACGTGGCGTGTCGTGGGAACTGCGGCCTCGGTTTCGATCAAGGGAAGCCGTGCCTGGTCTGCCAGATGTGTTGAAAGCGCGGCCAGATCCTCGCTGGAAAAGATGTCGATCGCAAACTGGGTCCTGCCGTTTGCGGCAGCTTCGATGATGGGCCATTTCAGATGCTGTTGTTGCAGCGCACCCTCTGGAACATAATAGAGGAAATCGAGTTTCAGATCGCGTCGGCGCTGACCCCAAAACCGGTTCTGTTCGTGGGGTGGCGCATTCAGGATTTGGTCAAGCGTTTGAGATTCAGCAAGACGTTCCAATGCATTACCTGTGACTGCCTCCAGATGCTGCAGATACTGTTCTGCAATCTTCAAGTCGCTTTCGACTTTGGCGATTAACACATCATCGTAGTCCGCGTTCCAACGTGCCATCGCAAGAACCAACAGCAGCGGAATGAGCACGCTAAGCGGTAGAAGTGCCAGCAGTAAGAGGCGTAGTCTGACAGAGCGCAAGAGGGCGGATCCTGGACAGGTTCATTTGCCCAACTGTTGCACAGATCCAAAGCGCCGTATAGATTGGCGCCCCGTCTTCACTCTCCGCGTAGGCGTTTGGACAAGCTGGGCATCCTGCTTTTGGGCGATAGCCAAATGCTCAAAAAACGCTGTCGTGCGCCAGCATGTTCGACAGTGCACGTGCGCTGCCCATTCAAAGATAGCTGCAGTCGATTTTCCGAAGTCGACAGCGCAACATATCTGTCGCCTTTTTTGACGTCCCGAAAACATTTTTCGAGCTTGGACATAAACTGAGTGGAGTCCGGCTGGGTGCCCTCAAGCCTTCGGAGTTCGATGCCAGCAGAACCCGCCAGTTTTCGTCCACTTATGCCTTTCCTGTATTCCAACTCCAAAGCCATCGGAGACTGCCAGCTGAATCGGTTGTTCTTTGAATAGAGAGTTGCATCGTATAAAGTCACGCCGAGCCACCGGAACGATGCGGTGCCGAGCGGTTTCGCGTTTGGAAGTCCGATGTCGGCCTGCGCTGTAGTTGCCAGGCCAATCAGCAACAGAGTTAGCATCTTCCACATAGATCTCTCCTTGAACATGCCTTGGAGTAAAACATCGTCCTTGGATCTAGGGCAGGTCTTGGTCGGGTCCAATCTCAACGCCCGAATGCATCGGCTTTCACGGTTTTGTCTCGGGCATAGCTCGATCTCACAAAGGATTTATCGAAACGTGAACTGATTGGTCAGTGTCTTAAAGAACTGATCCAGACATTTTTCCTAAATTGTGTGCATGATCAAAGCAGGCACCAATTTATCCATTTGTCATGGCATACGCAGCCAGAAAGCCGCAGATTCTGTGGCTGGGGTCACTATTCGTTCCAATCGCCTGTTGTCTCAAATATACGTCATAAGATGCAGGTATTAGATATGAACAACTGGACTGCGGGTTATACCGCTGACCTGGATTACACCCATGATTTCCAGAGAGAACTCACCCCGTCTTTGTTAACCTTTTGCGCTACGTCCAAAGGTGTGAAACACCGGCTGGACCAAGACGGTGTTACCTATTGCGAGCTGGGATGTGGCTATGGGATGACGGCCAATATTCTGGCAGCTGCCAACCCTCACATTCAGTTTTATGCTATGGATTTCAATCCAGCGCATATTGCTGGCGCGTCGCAGCTGGCACAGGAAGCCGGTTTGGACAATCTGCATTTCTATGAGCAATCGTTTGACGATTTCCGCACCGAGGCATCGCTCCCGGAGAAATTTGATGTCATCTCGTTGCACGGGGTGTACACTTGGGTTTCCAAAGAAAATCAACAGATCATCCTCGATTTCATTGGCAAGCGCCTGAAACCGGGCGGTTTGGTTTATGTGAGCTATAACACCTTACCTGGGTGGTCCGCCGCAACACCTCTTGCCCGGTTGTTTGCTGACCGGGTGCAAAACGCTGATGGTCCGATTGCGGACCGGATCGAAGCGGCGCTTGATTTTTGCGAAACGCTCCAGGCCACCGGTGCCAAGTATTTTACGGACAATCCGGGATTGGAGAAACGTCTGAAGAAGATGCGTTCTATGTCGAAAAACTATTTGGCGCATGAGTATCTTTCACTGGGATGGCAGCCAATCCATTTTGCAGACATGGCCGAGCATATGGGGGAGGCCAAGATGAATTTCCTGGGCTCGGCCAATCCAATTGATCACCTCAACGATTTAAACTTGCAACCCGCACAAGCGGCGATGTTAGAGCAGGAGATTGATCCGGTTCAGCGCGAAAATCTGCGCGATATTCTGGTTAATGAGCAGTTCCGCACAGATATCTTTGTGCGTGGATATCAACGTCAGACAGAGCGCGGCGCGGTTGGAGCGTGGTTTGACACTGCGCTGGCTTTGACGCGCCCATTCACCGAAGACCTTCCCGTCATAAAGTGGCGATTGGGTACTGTACCACTGAAGCTCCACCAGTGTGCTCCGGTCTTGCGCGCGCTTATGCAGAGACCGATGACCGTCAAGCAATTGTTGGATCATGGTGCGTTTGGAGAAATGAACTGGGGGGAGATCACCCACCTGCTGACGACATTGGTTGGGGCGAGTCACATTACACCCTGCTTGTCGCTTGACGGCATTCAGGACCGCGAAGCCTCTTGCCAGACCATGAACAAGGCGGTGTGTAAGCGGGCTGAGGACAGTGAAAACATCCATTTTCTTGCTTCACCTGTTACAGGCGGCGGGATCCAGGTGAACCGATTTGAGCAATTGTTCCTGATTGCGATACATGAAGGGCGCCAAAATCCCGAAGATTGGGCCGAACTGGCCTGGATGATTCTGGCACCACAGGGGCAACGGGTTTTGAAAGATGGTCGGCAGCTGGAGACTCCAGAAGAAAATCTTGCGGAGTTGTGTCAGCAGGCCGAGGCGTTTGCGGTGACCCGGCTTCCCGTTCTGAAAAAACTGGGTATCCCATTTTAAACATAGAACCCACAAAAAGGCCGCGCAAATGCGCGGCCTTGTCGCCTTGGAAGCGAGAGCGTTTAGGAGAGGAATGCTCCCATGGCGCGGCCAGTGTCCAGCATACGGTTGGAAAAGCCCCATTCATTGTCGTACCAGCTGACCACACGCACCAGACCTTCGGAGGTGACCGAAGTCTGCGCCGCCGCATAGGTGGAGGAGTGGATGTCGTGGTTGAAATCAACCGACACCAGTGGTTCGTCGCTAAAGTTCAGAATGCCTTTCAGCGGGCCTTCAGCCGCCGATTTGACAGCGGCGTCGATGGCTTCGCGCGTGGCTTCTTTTTCTGGTACAAAGGTCAGGTCCACCAGTGACACATTTGGCGTGGGAACACGAATGGCGGACCCTTCCAGACGGCCTTTCAGATGTGGCAGAACTTCTGAAATTGCGCGCGCAGCACCCGTAGAGGTCGGGATCATAGACATGGCTGCGGCACGTGCACGGTAGAGGTCTTTGTGCGTTGTGTCATGTGTCGGCTGGTCACCCGTGTAGGCGTGAATCGTGGTCATGTAACCTGTCTTGATGCCAAAGGTGTCATCAAGAACTTTTGCCAGCGGTGCCAGACAGTTGGTGGTGCAGGACGCGTTAGAGACGATCACGTCCTCTGCAGTCAGCTCACTGTGGTTGACGCCATATACAACAGTGCGATCGCTTTCTTTGCCTGGCGCAGAGATCAAGACGCGTTTGGAGCCGTTTTTCAGGTGCAGCGCAGCTTTGTCACGTGCGGTGAAGAGGCCAGTGCATTCATAGGCAATGTCTACATCGCTCCAGGGTAGCTCTTCCGGGTTGCGGATTGCGGTCAGGCGGATGGTTTGGCTGCCGACGTTCATGGTCTCACCATCGATGGTGACATCCTGGCCAAGGCGACCGTGAACACTGTCGAACTTCAATAGATGTGCAAGGGTCTCTGGCGGAGACAGATCATTGATGGCGACGACTTCAATGTCTTTGACATTGTTCTCCAGAATGGCGCGCAGCACGTTACGGCCGATGCGGCCAAAACCATTGATTGCGATTTTCAGGGTCATGGGGCCTCCTCCGGGATTCTTCCGGGATCAATTTCGAGTCATTCGGAATGATTGCGTTACCGGTAGCGATAACATTGACGAAAATCAAGCCCTGATGCAAATCTAGATCTGTCATGTGATCGCCGCATTCAGATAAGAGGGTGCCATGTCGAAAAAGCTTTTACTCAAAGATATCGCTAAACTCGCCGGAGTGAGTGAGATGACAGCCTCACGCGCTTTGCGTGGTGCGCCCGATGTGTCCAAGGCTACAAAAGCCAAGGTAGAAGAGATCGCGGCGGCGCATGGGTATGTCCCGAACCGGATCGCAGGGTCTTTGTCGTCTCAATCAGTCAATCTGGTGGCCGTGGTTGTTCCGTCGCTGAACAGCTATGTTTTTCCCGAGGTGTTGTCTGGCATCTCAGAGACCCTGACGGGAAGCGATCTCAAACCTGTTGTCGGTGTCAGCGGCTATGACCTGAGCGAGGAAGAAGCTGTCATTCGCGAAATGCTCAGCTGGCGCCCGTCCGGGCTGATTGTGGCGGGCCTTGAACATAATCAAGCGACGTGTCGTATGCTGAGGCAAGCGTCCTGCCCGGTTGTGGAAGTCATGGATACTGACGGAGATCCGGTCAGCCATTGTGTGGGGATTTCCCATCACAGTGCAGGATACGATATGGGACGTGAAATCCTGTCGCGTGGGTACCGGCGCATTGGCTTCATCGGCACCAAACTGCCGCGGGATTTCCGGGCACGTAAACGCATGGCGGGTTTTGTTGCTGCGCTTGAAGAGGTGGATCTAAAGCTGGTGGATCAGGTGACCTATTCCGGTGACTCGTCCATCCAGACTGGCCGCGACCTGACCGAGAGGATGCTGCAGACCACTCCTGATGTGGACTGCCTCTATTATTCCAGCGACGTGATGTGCGTGGGCGGCTTGATGCATTGCCTGGCCAATGGTGTGTCTGTTCCTCAGGATGTTGCGCTGGCAGGTTTCAATAATCTGGAAATCCTGCAGGGGTTGCCGCTGGATCTTGCGACCACCGATGCGCGCAGGCGTGATGTCGGACAACGCGCGGCTCAGATCGTTTTGCAGGCCCGCCACTCTAAGGCGCCGCTGGAACCGATTCTAGACGTGCTGCAATCCACGATCAGTGTCGGGCAGTCCTTGTAACAAGATGCCCCCCAACAGAGTTGGAGGGCATTGCAAGCAATAGGCTGTTTAAAGTGCTGCTTTAAAAAGCTGTGTGAGGTTCGCCTCGGTCAGCTCAATCGGGTTGCCGCCACAAGACGGGTCTGTCAACGCACCCTTTACCAATTCGGGGATCGCACTTTCTGTCACGCCCAGATCGGATAGAGAACGCGGAATGCCGAGGCTGTCGTTCAGATTTTGTACATATGTGCGGAAGCCGTCGAACCCGCCGTCAATCCCGAGGTAGTCAGCAGCATGGGCAAACCGGTCCGCAACTTCGGGTGCGTTGAACTCAAGAACCGCAGGCATACAGACCGCGTTTGTGGTGCCGTGGTGGGTGTTGAACACCGCGCCGATTGGGTGGCTCATGGCATGAATGGCACCCAGGCCTTTCTGGAATGCAGTGGCTCCCATCGCAGCAGCGGACATCATATGCGCGCGTGCCTCTATGTCGGTGCCATCCTTGTAGGCGCGCGGCAGGTATTCTTTGACCAAGCGCATGCCCTCCAGCGCAATGCCTTGCGACATCGGGTGGTAGAAGGGCGAGGAATAGGCCTCCACACAATGAGCAAAAGCATCAAGCCCGGTGCCCGCGGTGATGAAGGCAGGCATGCCCACGGTCAGTTCGGGATCGCAGATCACCACGGCAGGCAGAACCTTGGGGTGAAAGATGATCTTTTTCACATGTGTCACCGAGTTGGTGATCACGCTGGCGCGGCCCACTTCGGAACCGGTGCCTGCTGTTGTGGGCACCGCAATGATCGGAGCGATTGCATCAGCATCGGCACGGGTCCACCAATCGCCGACATCTTCGAAATCCCAGACAGGGCGGGTTTGGCCCGCCATAAAGGCGACCATTTTTCCCAGATCCAGACCGGAGCCGCCGCCAAAGGCGATGACACCGTCGTGGCCACCGGCTTTGTAGGCCGCAACACCGGCGTCCAGATTGATCTCGTTCGGGTTGGGGTCCACATCCGCAAAAAGACCGCGCCCCAGGCCTGCAGCCTCCATAATGTCCAGCGTGGCCGTGGTGATCGGCAGGTTGGCCAGACCTTTGTCTGTTACCAACAACGGGTTTGTGATCCCGGCGGTGGCGCAGGCTTCGGCCAGCTCTTTGATCCGGCCCGCGCCGAATTTGATGGTGGTCGGATAGGACCAGTTTCCAACAAGGCTCATGATGTCACCTTTTTCAGATGGTAGGATTTGGGACGGGTGAGGTTCTGATAGCCGATGATCGACAGGCCGCCACCACGTCCGGTGTTTTTACATCCCGTCCAGCACAGGCCGGGATCCAGATAGTCCGCCCGGTTCATAAACACGGTGCCGGTCTCCAACTGATCGCCAATAGCCATCGCGCGATCCAGGTCTTTGGTCCAGAGTGATGCGGTAAGGCCGAATTCGCTGTCGTTCATCAATGCTATGGCTTCTGCATCCGAAGAGACCTTCATGATGCCAACCACTGGACCAAAGCTTTCCTCACGCATCACCCGCATGTCATGGGTGACCCCTGTCAGGATCTGCGGTGTCAAATAGGCGCCACCGTTGTCTTCTGCGAATGTATCGATATGCGCCCTTGCGCCTTGTTTGACCGCCTCGGCAATCTGAAAGCGGACCTCTGCGGCAAAGCGTTCATTGGCCATCGGCCCCAGTGTTGTTGCCTCGTCCAGAGGATTGCCAAGTTTGTAGGAGTTCACCAAGGCCACGGCATGTTCCACAAAGGCGTCATAGAGGCTTTCATGGACATAAATCCGCTCGATTCCGCAGCAGCACTGGCCGGAATTGAACATCGCCCCATCTATCAATGTTTCAATCGCAGCCTCAAGATCTGCGTCTTCCATTACATAACCGGGATCTTTACCGCCGAGCTCTGTGCCGACGCCGGTGAAGGTGCCTGCCGCGGCACGCTCCATAGCTTGCCCGCCGCCCACAGAACCTGTGAAGTTTATGAAATCAAAGGCGTTCTCTGCGATCAATGTGCTGGTTGTGTCATGGTCCAGGAAGACGTTCTGGAAAACGTCTTCCGGCACGCCCGCAGCATGGAAGGCCTGCGCCATACGTTCCCCAACCAACAGGGTTTGGGTTGCGTGTTTCAGAACAACGGTGTTTCCGGCAATCAGCGCCGGAGCCACGGTGTTGATTGCGGTCATATATGGGTAGTTCCAGGGGGCCACGACCAGCACCACACCATGAGGGATGCGTTTGATATAGCGTTTAAACGTGGCGTCTTCACCAACTTCGATGTCCGCCAGGGCCTCTTGCGCGATTTCTGCCATGTAGGAGGCGCGTTCTTTGAACCCGCCAAACTCACCCCCATAGCGCACGGGACGGCCCATCATATGGGCGAGTTCTGGGACGATCTCCTCATTCATCGCGCCGACAGCTGCAACGCCAGCCATGACGAGATCGATCCGTTCCTGTAGCGGACGGGCTGCCCAGGACTTTTGCGCGCTGCGCGCCGTCGCGACAGCCTGCTTTGCTGCATCCATCGACAACACGTCGCGCTCAGCAAAAACCGATCCGTCAATCGGTGAGATACATTTTAGGGTGCTCATGCTTTTTCAAAGCCTCGTGCAATTTCGTAGTCTGTGACCACACGGTTAAACTCTTCGATTTCCCATTCCGCAGCGCGGGCATAATGGGCAACAACGTCTTCACCCAGCGCCTCTTTCAGCATGTCAGACGCCAAGAGCGCATCGCGGGCGTCCCGCAAGGTGCCGGGAATATGTAGTGCTTCGTCATTGCTATAGGCATCACCTGTGAACTGCGCAGGCAGCTCCAGTTCTTCTTCGATGCCTTTCAGGCCAGCGGCCAACATCGCGGCCTGCGCCAGATACGGGTTCATATCCGCACCTGGGACCCGGCATTCCACCCGCACGGCTTTGGTTCCGTCCCCACACAGGCGGAACGCGGCAGTCCGGTTATCAACGGACCATACGGTTTGTGTTGGGGCAAAGGAGCCTTTGGCAAAACGTTTGTAGCTGTTGATATAGGGCGCCATGAAATAGGTATAGTCGGCGGCATATTTCATCAGGCCCGCCATATAGTGATCCATCAGACGGGATTTGCCCAATGGTTGCTTTGCATCAAAGAAGGCGTTCTGACCATCCCTCCACAACGATTGGTGGACGTGGGACGCGGACCCTACACGGTCTGCATGCCATTTCGGCAGGAAGCTGGCGGCGAACCCCTGCTGGTGTGCGATTTCCTTGATCCCGTGTTTGGCCAGCGTGTGGTGATCTGCAGTTGCCAGTGCCTCGTCGTATTTGACGTTCAACTCTTCCTGACCGGCCTCAGCCTCTCCTTTGGAACCCTCGACCGGAATGCCCATGGCACGCAAGTGATTGCGGATCGGGCGCATGACCGGTTCTTCCTTGGAGGTCTGAAAGATGTGGTAATCTTCGTTGTAGTTGGAGATCGGCTGCAATTTAAAACCGTTGCGGGCAATCTCGTCATGGGTGCCCTGGAACAGGAAGAACTCAAGCTCGGTCGCCATGATCGGCGTGAACCCCAGAGCGGAGGCGCGCTGGATCTGCTTTTTCAACATCTCGCGGGGCGCAAATGGGATCGGTTGGTGATGATGGTGGTCGAGCACATCGCACAGCACCAATGCGGTTCCATCGAGCCAGGGTACCGGACGAATGGTCGACAGATCGGGCTTCATCACATAGTCGCCATAGCCGCGCTCCCAGCTGGTGGATGCATACCCATCGGGGGTGGCCATAGCGAGATCGGTGGCCAACAGGTAGTTGCAGCAATGGGTTTCGTCCTCGGCCATTTCCAGGAAGGCTTCGGCGTGAAACCGTTTGCCCATCAGGCGGCCCTGCATGTCGATGATGCAGGTCAGGACGGTGTCGATCTGGCCGCTTTCGATATCGGCGCGGAGGGCATCAAGAGTGAAGGGGCCGGGCATGGGCGAGGTCTCTTTTTGTTATCAAGCGGAGACCGCCCCAATGGGGCGGTCACAGTTTGAGCCGCGCATCCCCAACCGGGGATGCGGGCCGTTTGATCAGCCATAGCGATAAGGGCGACCGGCTTTGTGCATGTCAGCGTTGTATTTCTTGAAGATCTCAACAACCTTGGCCTTTGTTGGGCTTTCAGTGGCGATCTCATCCCAGAATTTAACCGCAGCATCTTCGACCTGCTGCCATTCATCGTCCGGAATGGTGGTCAGCTTCATGTCGCTGCCATTGACGCGCAGGGACGCCTCGCCACCCCAATACCACCACTGGCGATAGTAATGGGACTGGTCACAGCAGACGCGGAACAGGGTCTGCAGATCTTCGGGCAGCTCGTTCCAGCGACCCTGGTTGGCAAAGAATGACCCGGCCCACGCGCCCGAGATGTTGTTGGTCAAGAAGTAGTCGGTCACTTTGGACCAACCGACGGTGTAATCTTCGGTGATGCCGGACCAGGCGATGCCGTCCAACTCGCCGGTTTGAACCGCAACTTCAATGTCTTCCCACGGCAGGGTGACGGGTACAACGCCGAACTGTGCCAGGAAGCGGCCCGCAGTTGGGAAGGTAAAGACGCGCTTGCCTTTCAGGTCCGCAAGCGAGTTGATCGGATCTTTGGTGGCAAAGTGGCAGGGATCCCAGGCCCCGGCGGAGATATGTTTGACGCCGACCTTGGAGTATTCCTCGTCCCAGATCTCATTCAGGCCGTATTGGTTGAACAGGACCGGCACATCGAGAGAATAGCGCGACGCAAAGGGGAAGTAGCCGCCAAAGACAGTTACTTCTGTCGGAGAGGCCATGGAGTCATCATCCGATTGCACCGCGTCGATGGTGCCGCGTTGCATGGCACGGAACAATTCGCCGGTCGGCACCAGTTGGTCCGCATAGAACAGTTCGATCTGCATGCGGTCGCCTGCGATCTTGTTGAACATATCAATGGCGGGCTTCACGACATGTTCAGCCAGGGCCGCACCAGCATAGGTTTGCATGCGCCATTTGATGGTGGATTGCGCCAGGGCGGGGGTCGCCAGCGGGGCGGCGATTGCGCCAACTCCTGCGGTTTGCAGAAACTTACGTCTTGATGTCATTTCCTTACTCCTTGTTGGTTGTTCGGCCCGTTTTTGGGCTCTTCTTCGGGGTTATTTTCCGTAGACATATTCCGGCAGCCAAAGGGCTATCTGCGGGAACAGCATGATCAGGGCGAGGGCCACGACCATGACCCCGGCAAAGGGGATGATAGAGATATAGATGTCCTTGAGCCCGATTTCCGGCGGAGCCATCGCGCGCATCAGGAAGAGGTTGTAGCCAAAAGGCGGTGTCATATAGGCGATCTGGGTGGTGATCGTGTAGAGGACGCCGTACCAGATCAGATCAAACCCCAGCGCTCCGACCAACGGCACATAAAGGGGCGCCACGATCACCAGCATTGCCGTGTCGTCCAGGAATGTGCCCATGATGATAAAGCTCAGCTGCATCAGGATCAGGATCATCCACGGGCTGAGGCCAAGTTGATCGGTGAACAGATCCTCGATCGCCTTGACCGCGCCGAGCCCGTCAAAGATTGCGCCAAATCCAAGCGCCGCAAGAATGATCCACATGAACATGCAGGAGATGCCCAAGGTGGAGCGGACCGAAGTTTCAAAGACTTCTTTGTTCATACGACCTTTGAGCACCGCCGCAAGAAACGCGGTGATTGCGCCAATGGCCGAGCTTTCCACCAGTGATGTCCAGCCGTTCACAAAGGGGACCATCATCGCCGCAAAGATACCGATCGGCAGCAGGCCTGCCCGCAAAAGGCGCAGCTTTTCACTCATCGGTACGTCGCGCTCTTCCTTGGGCAATACAGGACCCAATTCCGGCTGCAGACGGCATCGGACATAGATGTAGATGACAAACATGGTTGCCATCAAAAGCCCCGGGATTACGCCTGCAAGCCACAGCTGCCCGACGGGTTGGCGCGCGATCATCGCGTAAAGCACAAGAACGACCGACGGTGGAACCAGAATACCCAGGGAGGACCCGGCCTGGATGACGCCGGTCACCATGATCTTGTCATAGCCACGCCGCAGCAGTTCGGGCAGTGCAATTGTTGCGCCGATTGCCATTCCAGCAACACTTAGGCCGTTCATGGCAGAGATCAGGACCATCAAACCGATTGTGCCGATGGCAAGACCGCCGCGCACAGGCCCCATCCAGACGTGAAACATCTTGTACAGATCATCGGCAATCTTGGATTCCGACAAGACGTATCCCATAAAGATAAACATCGGCAGGGTCAGCAGCGGGTACCATTTCATCAGCTTCATTGCGGCTGAAAACGGGATCTCGGATCCGCCCGTGCCCCAAAGCATCAATCCTGCAAGCGCGCCGACAAAGCCAATGGCGCCGAACACTCGCTGCCCGGTCATTAGCATCAGCATCATGCCCGCGAACATGAGGATTGCGATCATTTCGTAAGGCATCAGAGCTCGACTCCACGCAGGCGACCGATGTCGCGAAACAGTTCAGCAACGCATTGCAACAACATCAGAAGGACACCAAAGCAAAGGATGGTTTTTACGGGCCACAGGAACGGGCGCCAGGCTGTGGATGAGCGTTCGAGATAACCGATTTTCTCCTGTGCGCCGGACAGCCCGTCTGACAAGAGCGTTTTGAACAGATCCCAAAAGAACTGGAACGGCTCCAGCCCAAAGTATCCAAGCGAATAGGCGGTTGAACTGACGGCGCCGTAAAGCAGCATCCATAAATAAAACATGAGGAAAAGCACTGTGGAAGCGTCGATCATTGCCTTTGTGCGCACTGACCAGCCTCCATAGAAAAGGTCCATCCGCACATTCGATCCCATCTGAATCGAATAAGGGCCGCCCAGGATGTAATAGGCGACCATGACAAATTGCGCGGTCTCCAGCGTCCAGAGAGACGGATTAAAGAATGTCTTGGAGATCGACGACCACAAGAGAACGCCAATCAGCGCAAAAATCAGATACATCGCAAATCGCCCTATCCAGCGATTGAGGGTATCTATTGCGCGCACATATGCGCGGATCCAGCTAGGCATCTGACTGCCCCCCATGGGTGAGCTGCGCAATAGCGGGGCGCAGCAGGAAAAGCAGCTCGTTTGCGATTGCAAAGACATCAGCGTCGCTGGTCAGAAGGTCATTGCGTACTTCGATCATGACATTTGGAAGTCCGTTTTTGATCCCATGCAAAAGCAGAGAATGAGTCACGCCGTCCTCGGGACCGTAGGGCGCATTACGCTCAACTTTGCGGTTTGGAAGAGAACTGGCCTGTTCCAGCATCAGTTCCGCAAACGCGCTGTCGCTATCATGCAAAATGCCAATTTCGACTGCGCGTTCTTTACCAAAGTAGACAGGCGTAAAGCTGTGCAGTGTTACAATCAGGCTTTGCAGCTTCCGTTTACTCCGAGCCGTGATGATATCCTGAACCGCAGTACAGAATGGTTGATACACCGAGTAAACCCGTTCGTCCCGCTGGTCTTGTGAAAGGTTTCGGTTGCCCGGGATATCGATCAGTTCCGATTTCTCGGGCATGGCCGACGGCGCGTTTGGTGGGCGATTGCAATCGTAAACCAATCGAGAAACGGTGCTTGCAACCACGGGAGCATCCAATGCTTGGGCAAGATAAACAGACAGCGCCCGCGCGCCCGGGTCCCATGCGGCATGGCTGGTGGCCGCTTCGGTTGTCAGACCCAATCCGTCATATCTGGGAGGGATGTGATGGCTTGCGTGTTCGCATAGGAGCAGCACCGGACTCTGTCCGTTTGCATTGATCACTTCCACTGGATCAAAAGGTGATGTGGAATCGCCTTGCACGTAAGCACTCCCTTGTTTTTGGAAAGATGTTTCCACGTGACTTTTTTTCTGTCAATATACTTTCAGTCGCTCGCAGTTGATCGGGGAAGCTTTGAAAACATCTGTTCAGCGATTAAGCAAAGTGAATTGATCACAGACGAGAGAGAGCAAAAGTGTCCAAGCCGGCAGCCTCAGTAAGAGAGCTCATCCGCGAGCAATATTCAGCGCTGACGCAGACCGAACGTAAGTTTGCACAGGCGCTTCTGGACAATTATCCGGCTGCCGGTCTGGCTTCGATCACTATCGTTGCACAAAGCGCGGGCGTCTCCACGCCAACTGTCGCGCGAATGGTGCAAAAGCTTGGTTTTAAAGGGTATCCTCAATTTCACCAAGCGTTGCGCGAGGAGCTCGAGGCAAAGGTTTCCGGTCCGACCCAGCGCCGGGACAATTGGGCGTCGGATGCGCCGGAAGGGCATATGCTCAATCGGTTTGCGGAGGCTGTGACACATAACCTTGGACAGACTTTTTCAAATCTGGATACCGATTCATTTGATTCGGCCGTTTCGCAGCTCGCCAATACCAAAGGGCGGCTTTTTGTGGTTGGTGGACGCATAACTCGGGCGCTTGCGGATTATGCATTCACACATTTTCAGGCGGTTCGGCAGCGCGTGACGCATATGACTTCGTCCTCCGCGACATGGCCGCACTACGTTTTGGATATGGTCGAAGGGGATACGTTGCTGATGTTCGACGTGCGCCGCTACGAGACCAATTTGCAGCGGCTTGCTGAATTGGCGCGAGAGCGCGGGGTACACATCATACTGATCACAGATCAATGGGGCAGTCCGATTGCTGCTTCGTCCAATCAAACGTTCAATTGCTGGGGTGAAATTCCGTCGGCGTGGGACTCAAATATCTCTACCATGATGTTGCTTGAGGCGATGATTGCTGCGACCCAGGAAGAGAGCTGGGACGAGACCAGAACCCGTTATGAAAGGTTGGATGATCTATTTGATCTAACTCGGCTGTTTCGCAAGTTTTAATCTCCTCTCCGCATGCGGTTCAGTGCCGAGCCGTAGCCCTAAAGAGATTGGCCTACGGCAGTACATCTGCCTCATGCGGCTCGTTCGGCCGGAGCTGGTTTCTTGTCCTCTTGCAGTTTAAAATCACAAATCAGATCTGCCAAACGGCTGGATCTGGTTGCGATATCACCAGAAGCCGTTTGGGTATCCATTGCCATTGAAGTGTTTTGCCCGGCAAGATTGTTGATCACTTTCATTGCGGAGGTCAGATCGTGAAGGCTGTTAATCTGATCTTGTGAAGCCTCAGAGATCCGGGTCAGAACGTCATCGACACGGGTGATATCCGTCGAAATTTCTTCGAGCGCAGCACCTGTGCGATCAACCAGTTGTACGCCTGAATTTACATGCGTTCCGCTTTCGTCGACCAGCTGTTTGATCTCCATTGCGGCGGTGCTGGCGCGTTGTGCAAGGGCGCGCACTTCCGACGCCACAACAGCAAAGCCGCGGCCGGCTTCGCCGGCGCGTGCGGCTTCTACGCCTGCGTTCAGAGCAAGCAAATTGGTTTGGAATGAAATGTCCTCTATCATCGAAATGATCTGCCCGATCTGTTCAGAAGAGTTCTGAATGCGGCTCATGGCATCCACAGCTTCGCGCATGACCTCGGCCGAGGTGTTGGCTCGTTCCCGTGCCGCGCCCGCCAGGCTGGCGGCAGAAATAATTTCGTTTCCAAAGGTCTCTACGTCGGACGAAAGCGCGTCTACGCGTTCGGTTGTGTCCCGAATTGTGTCGACTTGCTCGTTGGTACGTGAGGCAAGATCAAGGGCTGAGGACTTCATGGCTGCAGAGGCTTGGTCCAAATCTGAAACTGTCTCCGCAATGGAGGCGAGCACTGTGCGCAGTCGCTCGGACGCCGTATTAAAGTCGCATCGAATTTCATCATACTCGCCATCCAAGGGTTCATCAAAATGGCTTGTCAGATCGGCTTTGGCCAATGCTGCCAGACCTTCTGTGACCAACTCAACAACACGCCCGTGTTTGGCATTTAGGGCGGCTTCATCAGATGCTTTCAACTCTTCCGCAGCCCGACGCATGGCAAGAGTTTCTTGTTTGAAATGATAGATCGCCTTGGCCATTTTGCTCAATTCGTCCTTTCGGTCGATGCCGGGAACAAAAATGTCAAAGTTACCCTTTGCAAAATCATCGACAACGTTGGTCAGGGATTTGATCCGCCAGATCATGCGTTCGAAGATAAAGAATGAAAAGATTCCCATTATCACCATGCCCGCAATGCAGATCCAAAGGAACTGTTGTAAGTTCTGGTTGGCTTTCAGGTACATTGCGTCCGACATTTCGGTGATTTGTTGATCTAAATCCACTTCAATGCTGCGAAGATGGTCAATCCAGTCTGTGGAGAGTTGAAACCATTCGGGGGCTGTTAAACCGTGGTAGTTTCCGGTGCCGAACCCATTTTCTATGGTTTCGCGTGCGGCCTTGATCTGCTGATAGCTGGAGTGCGTATAGATGTTGTTCCCTATATGTAATTCATGAAGAAGGATCTCAGCCTCTTCCAGCAAGCCTTGCTGCGCACCACTGAGTAGAATAAATCTATTGTGCAGGCGAAGGTCAAATTCGGAGCCCAGCCCCGTTGCGCCCGCTGCACGTTCCAAACCGGCTTTTTCCTTTGCTGCGCCGACAAGGGTGCGTACCTCAAGGATTGCCTGGATAATTCCACGTGTTTCGCCGGTTTCCAGATGATGGGAGACCGCTAAGAGATCGTGAATGAGTGCTGTATAAAAGGCTACAGCTGACTTCGCGTCCAGTTCAGCTTTGGTGACCTTCGCCCTGATCACGGACATCTGGGTGATTTCCTCCAGCATCTTGTCGTAGCTTTCTGCGTGATCACCGCGTAGATCCGCAGTCTCATTTAGGACTGGGGAAATAAAACTGTCCGTTTCCTTATGCTGCTGCACCAGTTCATTGGCGAAATTTCGCCCTTCAGATGCAAGGAAACCCGCCGAGTATCCGCGTTCACGCTGAAGTTGGTGAATGAGATTTGAGACATGTGTTTCCTCATGTATTTTCTTGCTCGACATATAGGCGTGATCTCTCAGCGCGCGTTCTGTCTTTAGGTGGAGTACAGCAAAGTAACCTGCCAGTGCGAGCAGCGGCAGGATGGTCGTTAGCATTGCAACTCGAAGTTTCATCGGAGTCTCCGGTTCAACTGTTTCGTTGCACAGACTGCCAACCTTTGATTGAATAGAGGATTAACGAGAAAATTCAGTTGTGAGAAAATCTGGTAATTGAATGTGTCGTTTCATGCTTATTGATGCACCTGAAATATAACTGTATTTCTTCCATTATTCCCTCCCGAAACGGGAATTGCTTGGGGTGCGGAAATAAGAATGATAGATCTTTGTCTTGATCCACTTCTGATTGTTCTCAAGAGAAGTGTGCGTTGAGCATGAAATTTATCTGAACCCAGCCAGCCGAATCTGTGATTCGCAGTCATAATCAGTTCGTTAGATTTCGAACTGTTCGCGACACCAAATTTTTATGAGATGCCCTGGTGCTGCTGGAGAGAATTGAACTCTCGACCTCTCCCTTACCAAGGGAGTGCTCTACCTCTGAGCTACAGCAGCGCCGGTGAAGGGGCTTCTATGCATATTCGATGAGGGATGCAAGAGTGTCTGGACGGTTTTTTAGCACTAAGTTACAGAAGTTTTATGGCTGATCGAAAAACACAAAAAAAACACGGTTCCGATGCGACGCGGGAGGACCGCTTGAAGGCGGCATTGAAGGCTAATATGGCCCGTCGTAAGGCGCAGGCGAAAGCACGCTCCACCAAACCTGTGGAGCCTACAGGCAAAACCGAAGGGTAAAGAGACGATGGATTCGATTCTTGTAACGGGCAACGGCCCTTTGAATGGGCAGATTGAAATTGCTGGAGCAAAAAACGCCTGCTTGACGTTGATGCCCGCGACTTTGCTGACCGAAGAGCCGCTGACACTGACAAATGCGCCGCGGTTGAGCGATATTCGGACAATGACAAAATTGCTGCAATCCCTGGGGGCCGAAGTTTCGGGACTTCAGGACGGCAAAGTTCTGGCGATGTCGAGCCATGACATAAATAACCACACGGCTGAATACGATATCGTTCGCAAGATGCGTGCGTCCATTCTGGTATTGGGGCCTATGCTTGCACGCGATGGGCATGCCGTTGTTTCATTGCCTGGCGGCTGTGCAATTGGCGCACGTCCTGTTGACCTTCACCTGAAGGCGCTTGAAGCGCTGGGTGCGGAGCTTGAGCTGAAAGACGGCTATGTCCATGCCAAAGCGCCAGGCGGGCGATTGACTGGCGGAACCATCGATTTTCCATTTGTCTCTGTGGGGGCCACAGAAAACGCTCTGCTGGCCGCCTCTCTCGCTAAAGGGACCACTGTCATTAACAATGCCGCGCGCGAGCCCGAGATCGTTGATTTGGTTGAATGCCTCCGCAAAATGGGCGCTGAAATCGAGGGCGAAGGCAGTTCTACGATCACAGTTCAGGGCGTGGATCGCCTCAATGGAGCGACGCATCCGGTTGTCGCAGACCGGATTGAACTGGGCACCTATATGCTGGCCCCGGCGATCTGTGGGGGAGAAGTGGAACTTCTCGGTGGTCGCATGGATCTGATCGGCGCCTTTGTTGATAAGCTCGCGGAAACGGGTGTCGAGGTATCCGAAACCGAGAACGGTGTGAAAGTTGCGCGCAAGAATGGACGCGTCAAAGCCGTAGATGTGACCACCGAACCGTTCCCTGGCTTCCCCACTGATTTGCAAGCACAGATGATGGCGCTCCTGTGTACTGCCGACGGGACAAGTGTTCTGGAGGAAAAGATCTTTGAGAACCGCTTTATGCACGCGCCTGAACTGATCCGCATGGGCGCGCAGATTGATGTCTCAGGTGGTACCGCGACGGTTACCGGTGTTGAAAAACTAAAAGGTGCGCCCGTGATGGCAACTGATCTACGCGCCTCCGTTTCGTTGATTCTCGCGGGTCTTGCAGCCGAAGGCGAAACACGTGTCAGCCGCGTCTATCACTTGGATCGTGGCTACGAAAAAGTTGTCCGCAAACTGTCCGGCGTGGGTGCCAAAATTGAACGGATCAAGGAGGAATGATGGCGGACGCCACATTTGAAGATGGTCGCGAAGCGCCTCTGAACCTAGGAGCGTTGGATGCCGAGGATCTGCAGGTTCTGTCGACGTTGGCACAGGACGCGGTGTTCCCGGTTTCGGAAATGCGCTGGCTGCCTAAAGAACGCCGGTTTGCAATTCTGCTCAATCGCTTCCGCTGGGAAGACCGCGTGGCTGCCGAGCAGCGTGGACGCAGTGTTGAGAGGGTTCAGTCTCTTCTGGTTGTTGACAATGTGCTGGGTGTTGCTTCGCAAGGTCTCAACCGTGAGGACAGGGATATGATCTGCTCATTGATGTCTGTTTCCTTTGAGGAAACGAACGAGGGGAGCGGTTATTTGCATCTGACCTTGGCGGGCGATGGTGGCTTGCGATTGAGTGTCGAAGCGCTAGAGGTAGGGCTGAAAGATGTCACCCGCCCATACAGCGCTCCATCGGGTAAAGTCCCAGAACATGGTGCGTGACCTGCCTTCCTCTGCCGAGTAATGGACTGAGGGGCTTTGCGGGACGATTTGTCCCGTTAGAATTCACCGGGAGCGCTTGAGGCTCGGCGCTTGCCCGGCTAATCCGACTGCAAAGGAGAGCTGCCATGCCCGTATTCCTGAACACCGTTGATGCGGATTTCGAAAGCCGATTTGAAGCGCTTTTGGGTGCCAAACGCGAAGACAGCCCGGATGTGGATGCTGTTGTGGCGGGTATTATCGCGGATGTGCGCGCGCGCGGCGATGCAGCCGTTCTGGAATTGACGGCCAAGTTTGACAGGCTCTCGCTTAACGCGTCACAGCTGCGCTTCAGCGAAGAAGACATCGAAAGAGCGATAGCATCGGTTGATGCAGCGGATCGTGATGCGCTGGAGCTGGCAGCAGATCGGATCCGCGCGTATCATGAGCGCCAGATGCCGACAGATGATCAATGGACTGACGCTGTTGGGGCCACTTTGGGCTGGCGATGGTCCGCAGTTTCCGCAGCGGGGCTTTACGTGCCGGGGGGTGTGGCGACCTATCCGTCTTCTGTACTGATGAATGCTATTCCTGCAAAAGTGGCCGGAGTAGAGCGATTGGCCATCACCGTTCCCACCCCCGATGGCGACGTGAACCCACTTGTACTTCTGGCGGCACGTTTGGCCGGAGTGGATGAGATTTACCGGGTTGGCGGCGCGCAAGCGATCGCGGCTTTGGCTTATGGCACTGACACCATCAAACCAGTGGACAAGATCACAGGGCCGGGAAACGCTTTTGTTGCAGCTGCCAAAAGACGGGTGTTTGGCAAGGTTGGTATCGACATGATTGCTGGCCCGTCCGAGATTTTGGTGATCGCGGACAAAGACAACAGGCCAGATTGGATAGCTTTGGATCTGCTGAGCCAGGCCGAGCACGATGAAAGCGCGCAATCCCTTCTGATCACCGATGACGCTGGGTTTGGCAAAGCTGTTGCGGAAGCTGTTGAAAAGCGTCTGGAAACTTTGGAGCGTCGCGAGATCGCGGGCGCCAGCTGGCGTGATTATGGAGCGGTTATTGTCGTGCGTGACCTGGATGAAGCGGTTGTGCTGTCAAATCGGATCGCGCCGGAGCACTTGGAATTATGCGTTGCGGATCCTGTTGCGCTGAGCAAGAAAACCGTACACGCAGGTGCCATTTTCCTTGGCCAATATACACCAGAAGCAATTGGCGATTATGTTGGCGGGCCTAACCATGTGCTGCCCACAGCGCGATCTGCACGGTTTTCCTCTGGGCTCTCTGTTATGGATTTCCTCAAGCGAACCACATTGAGCCACATGACATCTGAGGCCCTTGCAGCCATCGGCCCAGCTGCGGAACGGCTGGCACAAAGCGAGAGCCTGGAGGCCCATGGTCTTTCAGTACGTGCGCGATTGGACAGTCTGAATCATTGATGGTAGCGTCCCCGAAACTTTGCGGGAACTTACGACCTTGGATGGATTGTGCTGCACTGCAGCATGAACTAGGTTCAAAGGATCAGCTATGCTGTGTGAAGGTCCATCAGGTTCTGAGGTCTATGATATGAGCTACATCAGTAAGATTGAACTGGACGACCAAAATCTGCCCGCTCCGACCCCGGAGATTGCGCAAGAGCGCAAAGTGGCAATTTTTGACCTTATCGAGGAAAACAGTTTCGTCCTGCCGCCCCGTGACGGGCAAATGATTCCCACGGGGCCATATCACTTGGCGCTGGCTATTCGGGACAAACGGTTGGTATTCGAGCTGAACACGGAAACTGGCGAAAGGGCTGCGGAATTCCACCTGTCGCTTTCGCCCTTCCGTCAGGTGGTCAAAGATTATTACCAGATTTGCGAAAGCTACTTTAATGCAGTGAAGAATCTGCCTCCGAGCCAGATCGAAACCATCGACATGGCGCGCCGAGGCATCCACAATGAGGGTAGCCGCGTGTTGCAGGAACGATTGGATGGTAAGGCCGTAATCGATACTGATACGGCTCGCCGCCTGTTCACGCTGATCTGTGTTTTGCATTTTGGAGCCTGACATTGGAGAAACTGCCGCATTCGGTCCTGTTTTGTTGTGACCACAACGCGGTCCGATCCCCGATGGCAGAAGGGATCATGAAGAAGTTCTACGGCGCCGGGACCTATGTTCAATCGGTTGGCGTCAAAAACGATATGGAGATTGATGGGTTTTCAATCGCCGTATGTCATGAAATCGACGTCGAACTCGGGCGTCATCGCTCACGGTCCTTTGACGAGATGGAACAATGGGGAGACGATCTGTCATCCTTTGATCTTGTTGTTGCATTGTCCCCGGCAAGTCAGCGTCGGGCGCTGGAACTTACCCGTTTTTTCCATCTTGATGTCGAATATTGGCCAATCATGGACCCTACCGGGCTAGGTGAAACACGAGACGCCAAGTTAGAAATGTATCGTCAATCACGCGATCAGATCATACAATGTTTGAAGGAACGTTGGGGCGAACCGAAGGACACCAAATGAGCGACATCATTACGCGCTACTTTGAGGCGTTTAACGCTGGGGATACGGATCAGATGTTGGAATGTCTAACAGATGACATTGCACATCACGTAAACGAGGGCAACATACGGGTCGGTAAAGAAAAATTTGCCGCTTTCTGCGCCCATATGGAACGCTGTTACAAGGAAGAGCTGACCGATATGGTGGTCTTCCTAAGCGAAGACGGCTCCCGTGCGGCGGCAGAGTTCATTGTAAACGGAACCTATCTAGAAACAGACGAAGGGCTGCCCGAAGCGTCAGGGCAGAGTTACCGTTTGCCAGCCGGGTCTTTCTTTGACCTGAGGAATGGAAAAATTTCCCGGGTTACCACCTATTACAACCTGTCAGATTGGGTGGCGCAGGTTTCGCGAAAATGACGATTGTGATCGAGGCTTTATCCGGCGCCGCTTTGGAGGCGGCGCTTCCGGATCTCGCTCAGCTTCGGATCAAAGTATTCCGTGCGTTTCCATATCTTTACGATGGTTCCGAAGATTACGAGCAGAGCTATCTGAGATCTTACCGCGACAATCCGCGGGCGCTTTTGGTTGCTGCGCGTGAGGGTGAGAAAATAGTGGGGGCAGCCACAGGCATGCCTCTCGCAGACCACGAGGACGCAAATCAGATCACGGGCGACGCCCTCAATGTTGACGATGTTTTTTACTGCGCCGAAAGCGTCTTGTTGCCGGAATTTCGGGGCCAAGGCATCGGTCACGCGTTTTTTGATCAACGTGAAACATATGCAGCTGGTCTGGGCTTCAAAACAACGGCTTTCTGCGGGGTGATCCGCCCGGCGGACCACCCATTGCGTCCTAGTGGATACCAGCCGCTTGACGCGTTTTGGCGTAAGCGCGGATATGAACCAGTGGACGGCGTGCGGGCCAACTTCTCGTGGACGGATGTTGGCGACACCAATGAAAGTGTCAAAGAACTGCAGTTTTGGTCACGCGACTTATGAAACGTGCGGAATGATCCATTTTGAAGCGGAGACCCCGATGAAAATTGCAACCGCGGCATATCCTTTGGATTGGTTTGACAGCTGGTCCCAATATGAAGACAAAATTAGTTCATGGGTGACAGAGGCCGTTGGGCAGGGTGCAGATCTTCTGGTTTTTCCGGAGTATGCGGCCATGGAGTTGGCAACGCTCTCAGGGGCAGAGGTGGCCGCTGATCTGGAGCGTTCGATTGCCGCTGTCTCTCAGCGTATGGAGGCTGCCAATACTCTGCATTCCAGATTGGCGACCGAGTATCAGGTCCACATCCTTGGGGCATCCGCGCCGGTTTGGATCGGTCAGGATCGTCCCGTAAATCGCGCGGCGTTGTTTGCGCCAAATGGGAAGGTTGGTCATCAGGACAAGCAAATCATGACACGGTTTGAGCGGGAGGACTGGAACGTTGTTTCAGGCTCTGGGCTGAACCTTTTTGAGACCCAGCTCGGCAAGATCGGGGTGTTGATCTGTTATGACAGCGAATTCCCCTTGTTGGGGCGCGCCCTGTCCGAGGCCGATGTAATCCTTGTGCCGTCCTGTACTGAAGGTCTTGCGGGTTATTCCAGGGTGCGCATTGGCGCAATGGCGCGTGCACTGGAGAATCAATGTGTGACAGCCATGGCGTCCATCGTTGGGACGGCTGAGTGGTCAGAGGCCGTTGATGTGAATGTCGGTATGGGCGGAATTTTTGGTCCACCAGACCGTGGGCTTCCGGATACCGGAGTGATCGCAGAAGGTCGGTTAAATGAGCCTGGCTGGACCTATGCCGATGTAGATATTCAGAAAATTGCCGAGGTACGCGCCGATGGGGGTGTCCTGAACAGGTTGCATTGGCAAGAACAGGACACATGCGTGAAAATAACTTCAAATATTAGCTTGTCGTGATTGTGCCCTTGAAAAATAGGAAAAAAGCCCTCATTTAAGCGCACGTCCCGTGTTTTGTGCGGGAAGTTGTGTAAAGGAGAGACCATGGCCAAGGAAGATACGCTCGAATTTCCCGGTGTCGTGAAGGAACTCCTGCCCAATGCGACGTTTCGGGTCGAGCTAGAAAACGGCCATGAGATTATCGCACATACGGCAGGAAAGATGCGCAAAAACCGCATCCGTGTTCTGGCTGGCGACAAGGTACAGGTGGAAATGACCCCCTATGACCTGACCAAGGGTCGGATCAACTATCGCTTCAAGTAAGCATGATCCGCAATTGCGTTCAAAGCCCGGCTTGTGCCGGGCTTTTGTTTTATCCGCTGTCCGCGTATCACCATGGGCAGAGCGAGATTAGAGGACAAAATGGTGTTCATTCTTGGATCGGGCAGCCCGCGTAGGTTGGAATTATTGCAACAATTGGGTGTTAAACCTGCAGCCGTGCGCCCTCCGGACGTGGATGAAACGCCGTTCAAAAGAGAGTTGCCGCGTCCTTATTGTACGCGTGTTACCCGCTCCAAAGTCGAAGCTGTTGATGCGCGGGCCGAAGATGTTGTGCTTTGCGCGGATACCACCGTTGCACTGGGCCGCCGTATCATGGGTAAGCCCAAAGATGCTGGCGAAGCTGCGCAATTTTTGCTGGCCCTTTCGGGGCGGCGTCACCAAGTGATTACCGCAGTTGCTGTGCGTAAGGGCGATCAGATCTGGGAGACAGATGTGGTGAGCCAGGTAAAAATGAAACGTCTTTCGGATGAGGAGCTTAACGCCTACCTCGCCAGTGGTGACTGGCAGGGAAAGGCCGGTGGCTATGCCATTCAGGGCCCTGCGGGAGCCTTTATCCCTTGGATCAGTGGCTCTTTCACAGGCATTGTGGGGCTTCCGCTGGCTGAAACTGCAAACCTATTGCGCGCGGCTGGCGTGCCCGTATTCCAACAGGAGGTCGTCGCATGAAGGGCCGTTCAATCATTCTGGACCACATCAATGAGCGTGAAGCAGCCGCACTGATCGTTGATGGAATTTTGGAAGATTTTCTGATCGATGGCGATGCGCCGACCCCGGGTACCATCTATCGTGCCCGTGCAGATCGCCCGGTGAAGGGGCAGGGGGGCATGTTCCTCACCACGCCCGACGGGCCTGCGTTTCTGCGTCAGGTCAAAGGGCTCGCGCCGGGGCAAATGATGCTTGTACAGGTCACCGGATATGCTGAACCTGGTAAAGCCATTCCTGTGACACAGAAGCTGTTGTTCAAAAGCCGCTATGCCATCGTCACTCCCGATGCGCCGGGGCTAAATATCTCGCGCTCTATTCGGGATGAAGATGAACGTGATCGGCTGTTGGAAATCGCTCACGAGACAACTGGCGATCTGCCTTTCGGCCTGATTCTTAGGTCTGCCTGTGCTGGTATTGACGTCGATGACATTGCCGAAGACATCCAAGCGATGTGCAGCCTGGCTGAGCAGGTGCTTGGCGATGAAGGGGCCGAGGTTGAAGTCCTCTCCGAAGGAGATGGTCCACATCTCTTAGCTTGGCGCGATTGGGTGGAACCCGCAACCATCGAAAGCAATCCGGGCGGCTTTGAACGCCATGGTGTTCTGGATGCGTTGGATATGGCCCGAGGTATCGAGGAATCTTTGCCGGGCGGGGCATTCCTCTATGTGGAACCCACCCGCGCTCTGGTGGCCGTCGATGTCAATACTGGCACGGACACTTCCCTCGCCGCCGGGGTTAAGGCCAATATGGCCTGCGCCAAACATCTGCCGCGCGTCTTGCGTGTCCGCGGTCTGGGCGGGCAGATCGTATTGGATCTTGCCCCCATGCCCAAGAAAGACCGGCGCGCTTTTGAAAGCGCCCTTCGCGCCAGTCTGAAGTCCGACAGCGAAGAGACCACAATGGTCGGCTGGACCAATCTGGGCCACTTCGAACTTCAACGCAAACGCGGCCGTGTGTCCTTGCTGGAAGCCCTGTCATGAGCTGCCCTGTCTGTGCAAACGATACGGTTCTAAAATACCGCCCATTCTGCTCCAAGCGCTGCGCTGATATTGACCTCGGAAAATGGATGAACGGGGTCTATTCGGTACCCAGCCAGGACCCGGAAGATCTCGTCGAAGCCATGGAATTATTGGAAAATTCACCGCCGCCCGAACAAAGTTGAAAAACTTTCAAAATCCCTCTGGACACTCTTTGCGTGACAGCATAGAAGGCCTCCACCCAAGGCGAGACGCCTTCCCGTGCCCGGGTAGCTCAGGGGTAGAGCAGTGGATTGAAAATCCTCGTGTCGGTGGTTCGATTCCGCCCCCGGGCACCATAATATATTGATTTCAAATATTATTTTTCTCCGTTGGTAGATTTCATCAGCGGTTTTAAAAGTTACACACAGTTATACACTCAATTTAAGTTCCTGATTTGCCGAAAGATTCAAAAAACAAAATCCTCAAAATCAAACCCCTCCGCAAAGGCCTGTCGATCTATAAAACGGCCCGTAGTCCCTATTGGTATGTGCGGCTGAGAGACCCCATTGCTCGCGCCTATGTGGTGCGTTCAACCAAAGAGACCAGCCGGATTGAGGCCATTGATGCAGCGGGCGAGTTTGCCGACAGTTATCATAGCCAAGCCAACAGCGATCATGCCCGGAAGAAGTCCACCAGCTTTGAGCACTATGCCAAGAAGCTGATGGACCTTCAGAAGGGAGCGTCGAAGTGGTCCGATGGTGACAATAAGCTGCTGATGCGGGCCAATGATGGGCTGATTGTCTATTTTGGCAAATATGATGTGACCAAGATCAACACCGGTATGGTTCGCGATTACCTGATCCATTTGGATGGCAATCGTTCCAAACGGTTGGCGGAATCGACCAAAGCCAAACATACGATCATCATGCGCAAGGTGCTGGCGCTGGCGGTGGAAGATGGCGTGTTAAATGTGCTGCCGGTCATGCCGAAGCAAAAGACCGTTGATACGCCCCGGCATACGTTTACCGACAAAGAGTACAAGTTGTTTAAAGAGGTTGCGCAGAGATGTGCAAATCGCGGCGACAAGGTGCGCGGTGTCAGAGTGAAGCGGGAACATGTGATGATGTTCATGTTCTGCGTGCACTCCTTCCTGAGGCCGACAGAAGGAGAGCTGTTTGGCCTGAAGCACGGGGATATTCAGGTCAAAGGCGATCCGACGCATCTGGAGTTGAATGTGCGGGGCGGCAAAACCGGTGCCCGCGTCAGCGTGACGATGCCAATTGCGGTGCCTTTTTACACTGACCTCAAAGACCCGTTTAAGGGCATCCGCTATCCCGCTGATGAATACGTGTGGATGCCTGAATACCCAAACCGTCGCACAGCGATCAATACGGCCCGGCGTATCTTCAACCACATTTTGAAGGAAGCAGGGCTTGCGGACGGGGATCGCAAACTGTCTCCTTATTCGCTACGCCATTATGCCATCCAGGCCCGGCTGCGGGAGTCCAAAGGTAAGGTGAACCTCCATACGTTGGCCAAAAACGCAGGCACTTCGGTGGATCAGCTAGAGCGGTTTTATCTGAAGAAGATGGCCCCCTCAAAAGAGCTGATTGAGAACCTACAGATCGTCGGCTGACGGAGCGGGTTGTCTGCAAAGCGCGGCTTGGGGGAGGGCGCAAGGGACATCACAGGAGAAGCGATATGTCCCTTCGTAAAGAATTTGATCTGTCCGCCATTGCCAAACCCAAGTCCTTGTCGGCCAGCCATCTGCGCCGTCAGAAGTTCATAGCTGCGATTGAGAAGCAATTGGCAGCAGCCCGCGCAGGCGATGTGCTGCCAAAGGCGTCCAGTTGGGCATGGCAGTCTGAAGCCGGAGAATGGTTCCTCTCCCCCCGGTATGGGCGAGCGGCGCTTGAGCTTGCAGATGGTATGGCAACAATCAAATGCGGTGACGCCAAGGGCGTTGTCCAATCCCTCCAGAAGCTCAAATCCTTGGCTCAAGATGGTCAGTTGGATGAGGTTTTGGAGGCGGCTGCTTTGGCGATCCGTAGTCGTTTTGCCAAGGCTTAAAACAGGGGCCAGCGCTGTCATGGCGATGGCCACACTTGAACACATATACTCAATTGAAAGGTAATTATTATGAATGACTTAGAAGTAATCCGTTTCCAACCATCGCGTGTCCATGGGTCTCGATCTGACAATCGGTTGGCTTTCCAATGGCTGGCTCGCAATGCTGGAAATCTCAAGGATAAGAAGGTGATGTTTGAAGGTACTGGGCGGAAACTAGGCCGCTCCATCCATTTTGCTCTCCTTCGGGGTATGACAGAGGCAGAGGTCCAAGCGCTCTATCAGCAAAAGAAAGCAAACAGCCCCAAAAACAGACTCTTCTTTTGGTCTTACCTGCCAACAGATCCTGATTTGCCCTTTCCAATGCTGATTGATGACTGTCCGGATACGTTTGATCGGAACTACCTCGATTGCGTGCTTGGGGGTGTTGGAGAGGCCAAACTTTGGGAGGACATTTTGTTCCCAGAAAGTTTAGAGCTGGAGACTTAGGGCCTAAAGGTCATCTCCGGAATTTAAACTCAGCCCGCCGGAACCCAACCGGGGCTTTAAAACTCTAGCTTTTGTGCGAAGCACAGTTCACGAAGTGAACCCATTGGGTGTCTATAGGAAGATTATAATCAATCTTTATAACAGCTTAGATTTGCTTGAGGCTCAATCACTTTGTGATTGAGTACCCCCTTCGGGGGTATGTTTCTGGCGGATAATCTTTTAGTGTTTTTTGGAATTTGGACATACTTCTCCTATCCGTTGAGGAGAAGCATGTGAGATCTGGCGATCTGACAAACCATCTACACACGATTACCTGAAGGGTGCGGCTGGCGGTTATCCGGTCTCAGCCTACGTGCTGCTTACACAGCGGACCGATATGCGTGCGTCCTGTAGATGGCAATTTGACACGCTCGGCGACGGCACTTCCCCGTCTCGTGATGACAATTGTTTGCTCTTGCTCTCTTTGGGGGCTTTCATCTTTCCCCCGCTTTCGCTGTCTCCTAACCCTACTATTCGATGACGTTATGTCTGCTGGCCGTTGTAACTTTGGCTCTGCACCGTCCGGTGGAAATTCCCTTCTGATTGCATAACGCTTCGGGCTGATTATGATTTTGGTTTGTATCGCGTTCCTGATACAAGAGAGTTGCGAGCTGTATTTGTATGTTTGTATATGTATAGTATATTGTTTTATATGGTTTATTTATAAGTCGGTGCTTGGGGAGCTCTGGCGATGTCACATGTTTTATTTGAACTTTTTTGGCCAGTTTAAGGATCATAAAAATAGTAAAAGTTCTATTTGGGTGTAGAGCACAAACTTTTACTATTTTCAACACTCGGCATCCGCTTCAACAGGAACCCTGAAGCTGCGCTCAGCCCATTTTTTGAAGTCTTTTAGGACCACCGATGCCTTCATCCTCTCTCTTCTCCGCTACGCAATTTGGCAAGCCGAACGGTCGCAGATACAAGAAAGGACGGTATTTGGTCTTTGGCTTTGACACGGAGTATCAGCGCAGGCCACGGACCAATGCGGCAGGCCAGGTTGAGATAGAAAATGAAGTGCTTTCCTATCAATTTAGCTGTCGTGTCGTCACTCCAGATAATGCTGGGGAGGAACCACATTGGTCTGGGATTATCTTGCCGGATGGGCCTTTGGTCAGCGACCGTCTGTCCCTTGAGGCCTTTGTCACACATGCTTTGGCGGAAGGGATCAAAGCCTATCCAGATGTCAAAATGCCCGTTGATATCTATCTGGTGGCGCATTTTACCCGAGCGGATGTGCCTGCGTTTAGTGACTTCAAGGATGACGAGCGCCGGGGTGCGCTGAATCTCGACAACATTCGCAGCCTGTTTATGAATGTCAGCTCGGATATTGAGGTCTCTTTACCCTGCGACGACGGCAAAGGACATGTGCGGATTGCAGTTAAGATCCGGGATACACTTGCATTGGCTCCTGCAGGTGCCAGAAGTCTTGCTCAGCTTGGTGATATACTTGGGTTTGAGAAGTTGTCTCTGTCAGATGACCCTGTCAAAGATCTGCACTACAAAACGCATATGGCCGATTTTATGGCCGCTGATTGGGAGCGGTTCCGGGACTATGCGATCCGGGATGCTGAGATCTGCGATCAATACACCACCCGATTGATCCGTCTCTACTTTGAACAGACCGGCACCTTCAAATTGCCTGTGACGCTGACCTCCATTGGTGTCGACCTGATTCAAAAACACTGGAAAAAGCTTGGTCTTGACCCTGCATATGTGGTGGGCAAGGAGACCGTGGAGGAGCGGCGCTGGGATAAGAAACGAGAGCGCTATGTGACGGAGACGAAAACAGTGTCTTTGCCGAAGCTTCACTGGAGTGAGGACTTCTTTACAGAGTGTTATCACGGTGGGCGCAACGAGCAATTCTGGTTTGGTCCAGCACCCGAAGGTGTTTGGTATGACTATGATCTTGCCAGTGCTTACCCGTCGGCCATGTCGTTGATTGGGGAGGTGCATTGGGACAGCATTCGCCCCATCACGCCCACTAAAGAACTAAAGAAAGGGACGTTTTTATCCGGAGATCTGGCCTTTGCCAATGTGAACTTTGAGTTCCCTGATGATGTCCGCTTTCCCGTTTTGCCGGTGCGTACGGAAACGGGCTTGCTGTTTCCCCGCAAAGGCAACAGCACCACCCACATCAGCGAGATCAATTTGGCGCTCCAGTTGGGGTGTAAAATTGAACTGGTGGAGGGGCGATACATCGACAGTGATTATGTCTTCAGCCGCATCAGGGAACATGGGTATCCTATTCGTCCGTTCCTTGATTTTACCAAGCACTGCATCACTGAGCGTCAGAAACACCCCAAGAAGAATTTGAACAATCTCTTTTGGAAGGAGCTGGTCAATTCCACTTATGGAAAGACGGCGCAGGGGCTCAGGGAGTGCCGTGTGTACGATCTGAGATCTGCGCAGACCCAGCGTTTGGAACCCAGTAAGATTACCAATCCTGTCTATGCGGCTTATATTACCGCTCTCTGCCGCGCCACGCTGGGCGAAATCATGAATGCGCTGCCGCGGAGTGTTGAGATCTTCAGCGTCACAACAGATGGCTTTCTTACAACTGCAACGGATGCGCAGATGAGGAAGACGACCATTATCAACTTAGGTTGGGACTATCGATCTGCGCGCGGCATACTTGTGGGGGATACGCAGATCTATGAGACCAAGCACGTCATACGCCAACCGATTGGCTGGCGGACACGCGGGCAGGCGACTCTGAAACCCTCTCAGGTCTCGGACTTTGAAGGTGTCAATCTTGAGCCTCGGGAGGATGAACGGGTTGTCTTGGCCAAGGGTGGGATCAAACTTGATCGAACGTTGTCCAAGTCACAGCAAAACGATGAGATTGTGGAGCTGTTTTTAAACCGGAAGCCAACGGATACAATGGCGGTGGTGTTGGGGGCAGGCATTCGGGAGATGTACGAAAAGGGGATGGATTTTGTCGACAAGACAATGACCAAGCGTCTGTCGATGGAGTTTGACTGGAAACGCAGGCCGCATGCTGCTGGTGATGTTCCAGTGCAATTTGGCACCCAATCTGAAGTCAGTCATCTGGCGTTTTCCACCATACCTTGGGACAGTGTTGAGCAGTACAATACCGTTCGGGAGCTTTGGCGTTCCTATACCAAGGACGCCCCGCGCTGCCTCAAATCCGTTGAAGACTATCAAAAATGGGCCACCTACTTTGAAAGCAAGCTGGCGGCACAAGGTCCGGCTGGGGCGTATTTGGCCAAGGAGGATGGCATCCTAAAGCGCATTCGCAGGGATCTGGTGATCGCTCAGAGGCTTCGCAAAGCTGGCACTCATGAGCTTAATCCAAGCGCTGTTGATCAGGATGTGCTTCCTGACGGCTTCAAACTGAAGGCAGATACGTTCGCAAATATCCTCAATGATCGCTTTGGCATTCCCTGCGCCAAGACCGATGTGGACAATGCCCGGAAGAAGAAAGCATTTGTACCCAAGCAAGTCCCAAACTGTGACCAGTCCGTCAAGATCTTGGAGGCGATCAAAAGGGGCCTGTTTCCAAAACTGGATATTGAACAATTCCTCACACCAAAGGCCGCGTTCGATCTGAAGATCGTCGAAAGGGATATGGCAAAGCCTTTGCGGGAGTAGCGGGGAGGCTATTTGGGTACGTTGAGGGCGCGATAGCGATCGTTGAAGCGGGCAGTGTGTATGGCGTAAGTGCGGGACAATCCGGGCCTTCGCTGCAGTTGCACCAACGTCGGGTTTTAAACTAAGAAGGTTTCAGCATGAGCGCATGCAAAGTTTAAGTGAAGGGCGAACTATGAAGCTGTTCCACCCTCTTCTGGTGTTATTGGCAACCCAAGCCACTGCGGGCGACAAGTCAGAGTTAATTCAAGCTCTGGAAACGTCTGGAAAGCACTTCTTCGAAGACGAAAGGCGTGAAGTCCGTGTCGACGACTGCCAGATGACGACATTTCGTTGGCGAGACGTTCCGGGCCAAGGCTGGGTGCTCTGGACATCATTTCAATTCGACATGGTCAACGCACTCCTTAACGAAGATAGACGAACTCCAGGGAAAAAGTACGCTTACGCAAAGCTAGAAGACGGTCCACCCGAAATTGGCTTTGCTTTCTACGGCTTTTCGATGCGGGAGGGTACACTTACCCGACAAGAGCGTTCTGTACTGAGAGAACCATCGAAAGAGACTGTGCCGTCACCACGCGGTGACGGCACAAGTCACTACTACGAGTGGCGAGATAGCATGCTGATCAGTATGAAAGGCCTTGGCGTTGAAGAAAAGGCCATCAGCTTCACTTCAACTTATGACGCATACGTCAAGGAATTCTGTACGTTCTCAAGCTGACATTTGTGCACCATGCAGCATCCGTTCAATTGGGCTCTCTACGGGCATTCGCTGCTTAATCTGCAAGTGTCCGCTTTGCTCCCTTCAAGCTGGCTGCATAGTTTTTGACCGTTTGTGGATGCCATTTGCCACCTTTGCGGGTTTTCACACCTCTCGCGTTCAGCAGCTTAGCTGTTCCTGAAAAGCTGCCAGCCTCAGCCAAAGCCGTCTCAAACTCTTGGCTGATCGTTCCGAAGAATTCCAGCTTTTCCTGCTGTCTGACCTTTGCAAGCCGCTGTGCGTTCCGCCCAAGGATCGTTCCACGCGCTTTGGCGGCTTGCAGAGCAGCTTTGGTTCTCCCAGAAATCTGCCTGCGTTCTTCTTCAGCGAAACACGCCAGCAGATGCAAAAAGAAGGTTGAGACATTTGGATGTTCGCAGACGACCAGCTCAATCCCCTGATCAATGATGCCAGAGATGAACGAAACCTTCCGGGAGAACCTGTCGAGTTTTGGGATCAGCAGCTTGGATCGTGTCTTCTTAACGAGATTGATGGCCTTCCACAGTTCAACTCGATCATTGCGCTTTCCTGATTGTACTTCGGTGAACTCTGCAATCACGTTGTCGTTTGGTTGAAGGAACTGCTCAACCATCGTGTGTTGCGCTTCCAGCCCAAGACCTGAGCGTCCTTGGCGTTCCGTGGAAACTCGAAAATAGACGACATATTCGACCATAAAATCCCTCCGTAACCGACAAACGTTGGTTTGTCGTAGACGGCTTCCGAAAGTTGGGAAAATGGTTCAACGAAAGGCTTGGGTGTTTGAGGAAAGTGATCTCAGAATGGACGGGGAGGGCGCTGTTTTGGGAGCATACACTGCCAACGTCGCTGGCCTTAGGTGATTGAGATGCTCTCAAATGTAAACTTTGCGAAGAAGTAGGACTCGTTGGCGGATCGGATGCGCTACACTGCGCAAGCATGCCAGTCAAGGCGCAAGTCCTTGTAGCGAAGGGAAGATGGGCCTTTGACCGGCTCAAGCAGGAAGGCTACGCCACAAAATCTCACAGAAACACTTAATCTGACCACGTGACCCGCAGAGCAGGGTCGACCTGCACGCGCATGTGCGTCGATCCGGCTTTTCACTTCAGTACTTCTCGAGCCGAACATCTTTCCAAGGCACAAGCCTGAAGGTTTGACACATTAGGACGCACGACCTATTTATTAGGTCATATGTCCTAGAATCACATAAGGCCTCTCATGCTAAACTCTTTATTCTCTCCTTTTTCCCTTGAAGGACTTCCACTAAGCAATCGGATGGTAATGGCTCCTCTGACAAGAAACCGGGCAGGAAGTGATGGAATTCCGACGGAAATGATGACCACCTACTATGCTCAACGGGCCAGCGCGGGACTTATTATTGCGGAATCCGCTCCGATTTCTCAGCAAGGTGTGGGCTATCCAAATACACCAGGCCTCTATTCAGCAGAGCAAGCCACAGGCTGGTTGCGCGTGGTGAATGCAGTGCATTCTGAAGGTGGCCATATCTTTGCACAGTTGCAGCATTGCGGCCGCATCTCACACCCCAGCCATCAAGCCGATGGGATGTTACCGGTTGCACCTTCGGCGATTGCGCCAGCCGGGCAATCCGTTACTGTGAAGGGCATGCAAGATTATGTGGCACCGCGCCCGCTTGAAACAAGTGAGATCCCAGGTGTGGTCGCACAGTTTAAAGCCGCAGCTGAACGTGCCAAAAGTGCTGGGTTCGACGGAGTGGAAATTCACGGTGCCAATGGGTATCTCATTGATCAGTTTCTACGTGACGGAACCAACCAGCGTACAGATGGTTACGGTGGCAGTGTAGAGCACAGAATGCGGCTCCTGCATGAGGTAATCGACGCAGTTGCCGAAGTGTTCCCAGCCTCGCGGATCGGATTGCGGTTAACCCCGGAAAACACGTTCAACGACATGATGGACAGTGACCCTCAAAACCACTTCTCCTTTATCGTTGCAGCCCTGACGGGGCGTGGGTTGGCCTATCTTCACGTATTGGAAGGCACCATGATGTCGAATGAGAAGATGGTGGATTACAGAAAACTGCGCGATACGTTTGACGGTACTTACATCGCAAACAATGGATACAATAAATTACGCGCAGAGGCAGCGATCTCTGAGGGGAATGCTGACCTCATCGCATTTGGTACCCCATTTATTGCTAATCCAGATCTGGTCCGTCGCTATCGCGATAACCTTGTTTTGAACAAGGTCGATCATACAACCTTTTATGGCGGCAATGAAACAGGGTACACGGATTATCCATTCGCTGGAAAATTGGTCCAGTCTGTAGCGTGAGGTCAGAAGATGGTAAGAGCAAGTACGCGAGAAAAAATCGTCACGGCCGCTGATGTTCTGTTTTATGAGCAGGGGTTTGACAATACGTCCTTTGCTGCGGTCGCAAAGGAAGTTGGTATCTCTCGGGGAAACTTTTACCATCACTTCAAAACAAAGGATCAGATTTTGGAGGCGGTTATTGAACGCCGCCTTCAAGACAGAAAGATCATGTTGGACCGATGGGAGATCGAGGGCGAGACGCCAAAACAGAGGGTTGCCAGTTTCATCCGTATCTTGATCGTCAACGCCACCAAAATTCGCGCATTTGGTTGCCCGGTTGGGAGCCTCTTTCACGAACTCTCCAAAATAGACCACGAAAGCGAGCCTGAGGCTATTAAGCTGTTTGATTTGTTTCGTCATTGGCTCTGTCGACAATTTACGAAGATGGGTCACACACGCGACGCTGACTATCTAGCAATGACGTTGCTTGCACGCAGCCAAGGTGTTGCAACGGTGGCCAATGCCTACCCACAAGAAGACTTTCTTGAACGTGAAGTCGCTCAGATGCTTGCTTGGTTAGATTCTATTTCATCCACCCGTTCAATCGACAGGAATTGAGTTTTTCATATTCCTAGTCACGTTAACACTTCAGACCGTAAATCGAATGCAAAGGCTTATTTGCCCGCCGACAATGCATGGTTTCAAAAAGGCATGAGCAACGGTCGATTTCCTTGAACGGTTTTCGGAAGAATTTGTTAAATAAGAGAGGAAATTGTATTGACTGAACCCAGTGTTATTGACCGCCTTCAGCGACTAACGACGCCTCATCTGGCTGATGCTTGTATGCGCATAGGTTTGATCGCTAGATGCGCCCCAGCCGAAATCAAGCCTATTGCTGGCAACATGTCATGTGCAGGCCGTGTATTGCCAACGTGTCACAAAGGGAGTGTCGACGTTTTTTTGGAAGCTTTGGAACATTCGGAGCCTGGCGACATTCTAATCGCTGACAATCGCGGGCGAACCGATGAGGCCTGCATCGGTGACCTGATTGCTCTAGAAGCAGTGGGCGCAGGGTGCCACGGTATTGTCATAGATGGGTACCACAGAGATACCGTAGAAATCGTTGAATTGGGCATCCCTGTTTTTTCTCGTGGCGCATACCCTGCTGGACCTCAGCGTGTCGACCAACGTGAAGCCAGCGATCTTGTGACTGCGCAGTGCGGTCTGTGGCATGTTTCGCAAGAAGACTTTGCCATTGGTGACCAAGATGGAGTTGTCTTCGTTGCCGAAAACAGTTTGCACGAGGTTGTGGACATCGCAGAAACAATCCGTGATACAGAAAAATTTCAGGCGCAAAGGATGCTTGATGGTTGCTCATTCCGGCAGCAATCCGACTTTCAGGAATACCTCAAATTGCGCCAGAAAAATGCTCATTTTGGATTTCGCCAGCATCTGAGAAGTATCGGTGGCGCTATAGAGGAATGAGCCAAGTTTGAGCTCGCTAAATGGCGCTGCGCTGCTGTCTTAGCGTAGACGAAGCTAAAAAAATCGTTCAGAAGCTCCTTTGCTGCGCGCCAGATCTTTGCGCAGACTTCGGCTGTCTCAAAGGGGCAATCACGTACACTTTCAGTACTAGTCTTGGCGTCCGAAAAGGGCCGAGGACCCCCCCCCATATTCCACCAGAAAGCATCAATGCCCTTTTTCAAAAAAGACGAGCGTTGGTGCTGGGTCCAACGCTCGTCTTTTTGGGTTCTCGGTTGTTTTTCGATCAACGGAGATCGAACTGAAGCTTGGCGACTGGCAAAGGTTGCCAGTCGTTCAAGATGTTCAAAGTGAACGTTTTACTCAATGGTGGGCACGACCTTTATGTCCGTCAGGCTGAACAGGAATGTTCGGTCTTCGAGGTCTGGCGATGAGCCAAACACTGCGGACCATGTGGTGCGGATACATTGGTTCTCAAGCATATTGCCGTATTTGAACTTTCCAGAAAACATTACGGGGTCGTTGCGTTTCATGGTCAAGATGGCAGGCCATGCATTTGGGGCAACCTCGGCTCGGACGCTGTTTCCAAAGCCGACGAAGAGTTCCACATAGATTTTGTCTCCTGCATCGGTGGCGTCTGCATCTTCAAATAGCCCAACCCAATTGTGGTGCGGCGCTAAACCATGAAACACTTGGTCCCCGCACAGGGTTCCGTTGGCGTTGATGAAGGCTGTTGCTGCCGCTGCATCGTTGGCGGCGGCATCTGCTTCGGCGATGGCGCTGCCGATAATGTCCAAAAACACATGTTGGTCCGCCGGAGCATAGGCAGCCACGTGTTTTTCGAATTTCTCACCTTGTACATCCGAGGTGAAAAGCCAGTAGAGGATGTAGCCGATGCCCAACAAAATGATCGGTTTTTTCAACCTCCGAATAGGGCCTTTGCGTTTCTTACCTTGGTCTGCGGTCTCTGTTGTTTGTGTCATATCTGTTTCTCTGTGCTTCAAATGATGTTGGCGATTGAAAACGATTTGATGTCACCCAGCGGTGCGTCGGGTGTTCAACGTTCACTGGCGACTTGATTGCGGGTCTCGATGAAGGCGGATTGGCATGCTGGATGAGACACGATGGGGCTTGCATCCCGGCCATTTGCTGGATGGCTTTCGATGGTGAGTGCAGCTTTGCTCAGCTCTTGCTGTGCTGTTTGCCAGTCAATCGACTGCTCAAAGGAGTCGGTCGCTGATCCCAGAATATCCGTGTATGTGTCGCCGTCACGCGGGCTTCTCAGAAACCACGTGCCTCGCTGTTGCCAGTCTTCATGATTGTTGTGCGACCAGACTTTCAGAGCGGTCATTCCGAAGGGCTTAATAAAGGTCGCGTATCCGCCAGCTTTGTTGAAGGCCGTCAGATTGTCGGTTTCCCACTTTTGCTCTGCCACATTGTAGGTGTTTGTTGTGATGTGGAACGCGACCCGGCACTGACTTCGTGCGGCCAAATTGGCGGGCTGGCCAAATATCCTGACGTCCTGTACCTCATCACATTCCGTGTTCGATTTAGGATCTATCGCAGCTGTACCCTGAGGTGTTCGGCAGGCTGTCTGTTCGGTCAGATGAAACGACACCGCCATCAGGTCAAATACGTTCGGAATGCCGTTCAGCCGCTCGTCTTCTCTGGGAGTAAGCGGATACACGGCAACTGAGTGCCTGTCATAGACCACAACATCTGTTGATAGCTGCTGCGTCTCGCTGTCGAAATACGCCAAGTCTCCGTATCGCTGCCTCTCGCCCAGATATTGTAGCTCTGACCCAAAAGTCTCGGCCCATTCTTCCTGATCAGCACAGGCGGCTTCCAATGTGGATCTGCGAACCGGCTGCCACTGATTGTTGACGTGCCTTAGGTGTAACTTGCTGACGGGCAGACCAATCTTCGACCAAAGCTCAGGCGTACTGAGCCGCGTGCTGAAGGCATTGCTGGCAAACGGATCTGTCGAAAAATGCTCATTGATCAACTGGGCGTTTCGCATGCAGGTTTTGAAGATGGCATGCTTGAGCGCCTGTTCAGGACCTGCTGCTGGAGTGTCAGTTTCGGCGATTGCAGCACTGTCATTTCCCTCGCATCCATCACATTCCTCCCCTTCACCCCAGATGAAGGCGCTGGCTGATCCATCGATGAAGCGACCAAGGAAGATTTGCACCTCTGAAGAGGAGGACAGATCTATCTGATGTCCCATATTGTGTTCCATCAGCCCCAGAGCTTGCCTGAGCGCATGGGCCGTATTGCGGCCCCACAGGCCATCTAACGTGCTGCCGTAGAAGTTATAGGCTGCCAGCTCGCGTTGGACCTGAATACGATCTGCTGTGCTGAGCTGTTTGAAACCTTCCTCCAACATCGTCAGTGATCGTCCTGCGACTTCAGCGGGTGTTGCAGCCTGGGACGGGGCAGGGGGTGAAATGGCGATGGAAGATAAGGCTATGGCTGTGGAAATCGTCAGAGTTCTCATGATGGAATACACACCTGAATAGGGCTGGGATTTAGAAATTGGGTTTTGGATGTGATCGGGTGATCGCTGCGGGGCCGTCCCTCTTTGAGGGCAGACAGACAACGGGCATGCGATTTGAAAGAAACGGGGAGGTTCAGAGAACACGCCTGTGGCGGTCTCTGCTCTTCAAATGTCCAAAGCCCTGACAGCATCGCGCCCCGATCTGCGAGCGCCCTCGCTGTCGTTGACTGGTGATCGGGGTGTTGGAAATCCGCGATAGCACGGACCCTGAGCCTTTAGCCGGAGCCTGTTGCATAGCACAGGCACCCCGACCATAGGTCAAAGTGTTTAGCCTCATCTAAGGCCTAGCTATCGAGAGGTTTCCACGCCCCAACATGACCGCGTCTGCCATGTCAAAGACAGACCTAGCAGCTAACTCGCTGGAGAAAAAGGGGGGCGGTTCGAGAGGGTATGTTAGATGGGCATAGCTGTTAACTGCCTAAGCCAGAGAAAACGGCGGAAAGTGTGAATTCGCTGCACCTGCAAGGGCATACTGTCAAACACATAAAAGCGGCCATTCAAGGCTCAGCTTCAACGCCCCACCATGCTGCACCGGCACCAAGGTCAGCAATAGCGCAGCTAACGGGCGGAAGATATCTTGACCGCCTGCAGTTCTAGCTCGGTTCGGATGCTATTTTACGGTGAGGCGGCGTAGCGCCAACGGTCCGAGCACGCCGCAGAACCCAGCTAACATCTACCTGGACCACTCGGAAGCGATCCGGGCGATTGCAACCAAGATTGGCTGCAGCCGCGAGCCTCTTCGCGGGTGGGTCGCCAAAGCCAAGGCAGAACGAAACGTCATTGATGAGAAAATGCGAATGAATATATTTGCATGACGAGCATCGGACAGTCTCCAGCTAGATCGGTGTGGCTTAAGTCCAACTATCGCGTTTGAATCAATACGGAAAAGGTTGCTTCGCAGGGTGTGATGTCTGATATTGACTTGATTTTTTCGCCGCTGCTCGAGGGGAATTCGAATTGAGCAAACTTTTCTGGTATCGGCTTCTGTTTCGGCTTGAGCTTTTTAAGGCCGATGGCATGGCTTTTCAAAACCTAGTGAATAATATTTTCGAGAGCACGTATGCCGACTTCCAGGCTGTAGCTCCTTGGGGAAATAAAGGCGATGGAGGCAACGATGGCTACATTCCATCTTCTGGACACTACCTCCAAGTATATGGGCCCAAAGCAAGCTCTTCATGGCAGCCCACAGTTGCAGCAAAAAAGGCTCAGGAGGACTTTTCAAAACTGAAAGGAAAGTGGACCGGATTGAAACGGTATAGCTTCGTTTTGAACGACCGTTTCGACGGCGTGCCAGCTCCGGTTGAGATGAGCATTCAAGAAATACAATCAAGCCATAGCATTTTAGCCGATTCTATTCCGTGTGCCAAGTTAACGAACAGCTTCATGGCGCTTCCTGACGACCTCAAGATGGACATCGTCCACGGTATTCCCAGCGACCAACCTCACATCGATAAACGCGCATTAGGTGAGCTCCTAGACCATCTGGCCGATAAGAATGCCCCAGGCCTCATGCGCTCGAAGGGGTTGGCACCGGATTTTGACGAAAAACTAACCTTCAATGGCCTTTCAGACATAATCGGGTCGAGATTGCGTGCTTTCAGCTACCAAGCCTCAGATGTCAGTGACTTTTTGGACACGCGGGATCAGTGGCTTGCTCAGGGCATAGCTCAAGAGCTACATGAGGTCTATGAAGAGAGTAAATCCAAGATAACCGGTGTGGCAGACGCCGCCGATCTCCGGTATGTCTGGATGCTTGATAAGATCGTCCCCGACCACGCCAAGCTTCATCCGCACACGAAAAAAGCATTCGAAGCAGCTGCGGAGGTCATTTTGGCACACTATTTTGAGGCATGTAATGTCTACGACAAACCTACGGCTAGCAGTCGCACCGCATGACCATGTGAGGTTCTGTGACAGTGTCGTGGGACTAGCCGGTCGCATCCGAGACCTCATTAGCTCGCCCAAAACAATAGATGAGCTGCAGAATAT
This sequence comes from Epibacterium sp. ABZ3_068, assembly GCF_056159265.1. Lineage (NCBI taxonomy): Bacteria > Pseudomonadati > Pseudomonadota > Alphaproteobacteria > Rhodobacterales > Roseobacteraceae > Epibacterium > Epibacterium sp. ABZ3_068. Next base: position 980,515 of record NZ_JBSWUV010000001.1, on the reverse strand, counting down.
TCTTGATCGTAAGGATAGCGATTGGCCTGGGCGGGTGGACTTTGAGAAGATTGTTTTAGCCGTAACGCTACTTTATGCTATCGGGGCGGCTCGTCCTGCGGAAAATGATCGTATAGAGTCAGTCCAGTGAAACTTATTTCCCTCACATGCGACAAGCCTTCATTCAAACCGATTTTTTTTAAGGGGGAGGGGGTTTCATTAATTGTAGGCGATGCGTCCGAAAAAGAAGCCAGCTCAAATGGTGTTGGAAAAACGCTAGCCCTAAAACTTGTGAACCATTGCCTTGGTGGCAGGCCCGACAAGGACATGGCTAAGACCATCCCGGACTGGATGTTCCATCTTAAGTTCGAATTGAATAATAAATCTCACTGCATATCCCGAAGCGGTGATGGGAAGAAAATTATCCTTGATGGCGCCAAAATACCTGCATCAAAACTGGTTGACTGGCTAAACAACTTTGGGCCATTTAAAATACACGGCAATTATGATGGAATTACATTTCGATCCTTATATGGGCGCTTTGCACGCTCAAAGAGGTCTGACCGAACTAATCCGATCACCTTGACACGCGAGCAAGATTACCAAGCCCTTAACAGAACCTTGTATCTTCTTGGCGCGGACACAACCCTTGCGGCGAAAAAGGCAGGCCTTCGAGCAAAGCAGCTCGAAATTAAAGACCTGAGGGGCCTTCTAAAGTCTCGAGATGAGAGGCTTCAGGAGATCCTGCTGGGTGGTATCAAGCCGGAATCCTACCTAAAAAAGATTCAGGGCGAAATTGCCGAAATGAGTCAAAATCTGCAAGAAATGAGGGTTGCTGCAGACTATGATGAAATTCGGATTGAGGCTGACAAGCTAACAGAAGAGCTTCGTCAAAAAGAATCAGAACTTGCGATCATAGAGTACCAGCTGCGTGGCATCGAGGCGTCCCTTAAAAAGAAGCCTGACATTGGCAAGGAGGCGCTTTCGTCATTTTACCAAGGGCTTGGAGATATTTTCAAGCAAGAGGCTCTAAAGCACTTTGAAGATGTGGAGAACTTTCACCACTCCCTGCGTAGAAGACGTCAGGAGCGGCTGAATAAGGATAGAGCCAGGCTACAAACGAAGAAAGAACACGTAGAAGGACGCCGCACTGAAGTTGCAGACAAACGAGACTTTTTGGCTCGTCAGCTGACTGGTGCAAGTGCTCTTGGCGACTATGAGGTGGTTGTAAGAAGGCTTGCATCCAAAGAAGAAGATGAAAAGCGTCTTAAGAACTTCATTGAAGGGGACAAAAACCTCCAACGTGACGCGATCCGCATCAAGAAAGAAATGGTTGAACAGGACAGCCGCGCTGAGGAGTACTTGGAAACCTCTCCAATTGAGTGGGCTGACGATGAATTTCGCGCGCTTGTTGGAAAACTGTACCCTCAAGAAGCAGCAGGGATTGCACTCAAGAATAATACCGGGGAGAATAAACTTAGATATGATCTCTCCGTTGACGTGCAGGGCCAAGACTCAGACGGTATTAATGCCGCTCGGATTGTGTGTTTTGACTGGATAATCTTCATGTTTGGCTCGAACCACAATATGGAACATCTTTGGCACGACAATGGATTGTTTGACCACATTGATCCAAGGCAGCGGGCGAAGTGGTTGAGTTTCGTTATGGAATCGCTCAAAAACACCGGGAAGCAATATATAGTCTCCCTGAATACAGAGAACTACGATTCTACAATTGAACTCCTAAATGATGAGCAGAAAAAAATGGCGGAGGAATCCGTAACTGTTCGCCTCTACGGAGATAGGCCTGAGCACAAACTGCTAGGCGTTCAAATTGGAAGTTCAGAGAAGTGAATTCCTGCCAGCTGATAACGTCAACCAAGGCGGGAGTTATTTTGACATCATCCTCAAGATATGAAACGCTATGACGCGTTCGGAAGCCCACCTCGATATCCAATAGTCCTCCTGCCTATTAGACAGGCGTTCTTTCAGTTCGACGAAAGCAGGATCGTCACTTTCTCGCTGAAGCACCCAGAGAAGGAGATCAACCGCTTGGAGCCCAAAGCTGTCCGTAGACGAGGTAACATGCAAATCAGCTGGCTCACTTTTTGACATCTCGGCTTCTGGAAACCTTCCGTCTAGGTTATCCTTCAGAACAATATGCCCAAACTCTTGATAAACTCTCTTAAGCTCACTTCGAAATTCATCCTGCTTATCATGAATAATTCTCTCTGGACCAGATCCAACCAGAGAGGAGAATTCGTGTATTTCTTGAAATAGGTGAGTGAAGGATATCAAGTTGGGACTATGAATCTGATATCCCTTACGTTTTTCCGTTGCGGTAAGAGTAAACCTTTCGGGTCTGCGCCGCGCCTGTTTTAAAGCAGATTGAAATACTATCTTTACAGGTTCCGGCTCATTCGAAACGTCTATCGCACCTTGTAGATATTCTATCACATCCAAGATGCCTTCAACATCATCTTTCAAGAAGCTTTCCCAAAACTTCTTGGACACTACCCTATTCATGATTGTGTCAACAGTTACACATAGAGTGTGCCGATGCATTTCATCCCAGTACCACATACCGGGCGCGCCTTTATTCTCTCTAGGGTCAAAAATCAAATCTATAAACTTGGTTGGAGACACATAAGGCTTGTGAATTGTAGTAACGCTGAAGCGCCATTGACCGCCTCCATCCAACGCTTCAATAAGGCGATGGCCAAGACTGACTAATTCTTCTTCCGGCCATTCATTCGCATGCAGGCGCGCAACACCCCTTTCATCGATAAATACCTGAATTAAATCCCTTGCGACTTCCTCACAATCGTTCTCACACAAGATCGCACCCAGCCGGAATATCTCGTTCTGGTCGAAGATGTTCTTTCCAGAATGTCCTGTTTCATCGACATATACAAACATGCCTTTCCCCTAAATGGGCTATGGTCGAAAGTTGGTGAAGCCGGATTAGGCGTCGGCTTGACGTTGACGTAGGCCGTCAAGGAACTCAACCCCCTGGATGAGCTCGGGTAGCCGACTCTACCCGTATGATTGGCGCCATTTACCCTGCGCGGTGCCATGAAGGTCCGGTATTTGGAAGCCGCACTGCAGCAATGGTGATCCTGGCCAATGACCGGTGTGGGCCGTTCGTACTCGGCTTAGTTCTTGAATGGAACGACGTTTGAACCGCCGTTGGCAAATGCCACTGCGCCTTCGCTGCGTATAGTAGTGATTGCTTCCTCTAACGCAGCCTGGTCGTCGTCAAAGAGATCGTCCCAGACGATGGATGTTCCGTCTTCGGTCACAACCTCCAGTGACCATCCGTCCCCGCCTTCGAGTTTATGGATGTCCACCTTGAATGGCACCCCATCTTCAACGATGCGCTGCGAGGTGCTAGAAATGACAAGGTTGGGTTCGCGTTCCATCTCAAGACCTCTTTGTTCTTCGGTAGATGATAGAAGCACTGATCACGAAAGCCAATGTCAGTAAAGCGGGCTGCGCATACAGCAATCTGACCGGTTGGTGACTGGCGGAAAGGGCTGTTCCTTTTCGAAAGATAAGTCATAATGTCGCCACCTGACAAATGACCGTCGCTACATCAGCCCATTGAGGTATTCGAACGCCTTTGCATCACGGGCAGTGGTGTACTACCTTGTCTGTATGCCCACATATTTGGATCAAGCAATGCACTCTATGAAAACTGTTTGGTTTCAATGTTTTGAACTTTGTTTTGATCGATAATTTCAAAAGTTAGACACAAAACGAGACACTGCCCTGTAAGTCATTGATTTTACGTATGGGTACATGATTGAAAATCCTCGTGTCGGTGGTTCGATTCCGCCCCCGGGCACCATTTAAATCTTTGAAAAATAAATGGTTTTTACTCATTGGACTTGATCTCCTTGTCAGGGTTTGACGGTTTTTTCTGTGGGTTTGACAATTTTGCTTTTTGGGCGCGGCGCTCATATTCCCCTTCCCAGACTTGCATTGTCTTTTTGTTCTTTCGGGCCAACGCGGCGTTCTTCGAATAGTGCAGTCCCATAACTTTCGAGTCTTGCGCGAGCAAATCAGAAATCTCTCGCTCGTCTTGCCCAGCCTCACGCAACCAGGTTGCCATAGTGTGGCGCAGCCCCTTTGGGGTTAGTCCCGGGGCAACCTTGCCAGCCTTTTCAAGCTTTCTCCGAAGTCGCTGCCATGCGCTGGCAAAGCCATCGTAGGTCCAAGGCGTGCCTTTTGAACTCGCAAGCAGCGTTTCTGCATCGTGCGCCGGTGCCATTGCTAGCTCGACCTCAAGAATGCTGCTGATCGGGATTGCAGCGCCGACATTGGTCTTGTTTCGACCTTTCCATACGATTCCGTCATCTACCTGATCTTTGCGAAACTCGAGCGCGTCGCTTGGATCTTGACCGGTACAGAATATCATTGCGAGCGCTGCCCTCAGCTGAGGGGATGCGGCTTCAAGAACTGTTTGAACCTCTTCGAAAGTCCACGTTCTGTATGCTTCCGGGGTGTCTTTGGGGCGCGGTTTCCTGATGACATCTTCTGCAAAGTTCTTTGAGATTAGGGTCTGGACCCATTGATTTCCGCTTGGCTACGTGATTCACGGGTCGAAAATCGAGCGGTGAACATGTCTGATCTATTCTGGCTGACGGATGCGCAGATGGCGCGTCTTGAGCCCTTCTTTCCCAAGTCCCACGGCAAGCCACGTGTTGATGATAGGCGCGTGCTGAGCGGTATTATCTTTATTAATCGCAATGGCTTGCGTTGGCGCGACGCCCCCACTGTCTATGGGCCGCACAAGACGTTGTACAACCGCTGGAAGCGGTGGAGTGATAAGGGTGTTTTTGCCCGGATGATGGCGGGTCTGGCTGCCGAGCACGTCGAAGAAAAGACCGTCATGATCGACGCCACGTACTTGAAGGCCCACCGAACGGCGACCAGTATGGCCGCGAAAAAGGGGGGCGTGGACGCCTGATCGGCCGGACCAAGGGCGGCATGAATACCAAACTGCACGCCATCCGCGACAGTCAAGGACGCCCTCTCAATCTGTTCGTCACGGCAGGACAGGTCAGCGATTATATCGGCGCGCGGGCATTGCTCAGAAGCCTTCCGAAGGTTAATTGGCTGCTTGGGGATCGCGGTTATGACGCCGACTGGTTCCGAGAAGCGTTGCAAGACAAAGGGATACGAGCTTGCATCCCTGGCCGGAAGCAGCGGAAGAAACCGGTGAAATACGACAAGCGTCGCTACAAACGGCGCAACCGGATCGAGATCATGTTCGGAAGGTTGAAGGATTGGCGGCGTGTGGCAATCCGATACGACAGGTGCCCGAAGGTCTTCCTGTCCGCAATCGCCCTCGCAGCACTCGTTATCTATTGGCTATGAGTCCTGACCCTAAGCCACAGTGGACGCTGAACGCTATGACATAGTGGCGCGGGTTTCTCTAACCCCGCGCACAAGTACTATACAAGCTAATCTTGCACGCTTTTTGGCCAGAGTCAGGGAAGGAACGCACGCGAGTTCGCGTTAGCTAGTTTGGGCAGTGTTGTAGACTTTGCATACCACCAATGCCGTAGCGTCCATTGCGAGTTCCTTAATCAGGTAACCTCTGTCTCCCCACTTCCGAATATTCCGCATATAGCCCTTTCCATCGGCGTCCATGAACAAACAACGGATATTGCTGTAATCGCCCCAGACGCCCGCCACGGCGGTCAATGGTACGCCTTCAGGCAAGCAGTCTACTTTTGCAAAGTCGCGGTAGTCGATGCCGTAATCGCGGGCTTGGTGAAAGCTCATGGTGAAATGGTCGTGTTCAAATGTCATTTTTCTTCCCTTCAAATTAAAGTCCGATGCCATGACCCTGGCCTCGTTCAAATTGCCGTTCGTTCAGCTCTCGTTCAGCTGTTTCTCGGCGGCTCTCACTAGCTTCAAGCTGGCTTGCAAGTTCTCTTCCAGCGTCGCGTAGGTCTCTTCCTCGGTCAGCAAGTCGGCCAATGTTTTCACGGACAAGAGATGTGATTTCATGAGCAGCAGCACGCATTGCACCAACCCACTCAGCTTCTTCTCGATCCCGACCGTCGAGCGTGTCTCTAAGCCGCGTAATTCCTGTGCTGAGGTTTCGCAGGCCGCTACCAACCGCTCGACGCAGGCGAGCAAATCGCGTTCCAAGGCTGTCAGGGGCTGAGCCATTTAGTTCGCCTCCACTTTGATGCAAGAAACCGTCTGACCCGCCATCGTGCAGCTGCGAATGCTCGCTGTTTCCGGCGACAGGATCAGATAGGTTGCGCCCTCGTGCTGCACTGTCTGCAGGCCTAGCGTCTCCAACTGCGTGCGGCTCGTCATCTCGGACAGTCGCCAACTCCAGAAGAGTGTCAATGCAAGTGTCGCCACTACTATCAACAGACACGCCAAGCTCACCATCCATGGTGAAATCCGCATCAAACGTCTGATCGTGTTGATGTGATCCTGCCAGGCTCTCCCGCTCCAATCCAGAAACGTGCTGGTATCGGTCTCGATTGTATCCCGCGCGAGCCTCACACTGTCCTGAATATCGCTCCTGAAGCTCTGCAATTGTGACGCCATCAAGTCGGCGTGCTCTTTGCGGATCGCTTCTAGGTCCGCGTTCAATTTCTCGGCTAGGCGGTTCGGCTTGCCAGTCGTCATGGAAAATTTCTCCTTTCAATCGCCAGCGTTCCCCCGTGTCGGGGTCTTTGGCGGTGATGTAATTTTTGCTAGCGCGGGGAATGTCGAAGCCTGCGTCGATCAGAGCATCAATCATGCTGGCGCGGTCGCTGATGGTGCCGACACTGATTTGATCCAAAATCCATTCGTGCAGTTCTTCGCGGCCTTGTGCTCGCGTAGGGGCTTCAACAGTGGCTTGGACTTGCTGTGCGCGATCCAAGTCCATCGGATCAGTCCAGCCATGCGTCTTGTTCATCAGATCGCGCAGACTGTCATAGGCGGTTTGATAGCCCGGTGGCGCGATGTTGAGGCTTTTGCCGGTGGTCAGCTCCAGGCGCGGTGTACAGAAATGTAGTTCAACGCGGTCTTCGTGGCTGTGCCGGACCCAGAGCATATCGAATTGCTCGCCGTCCATGCCAGCAAAAGCCAGCCGCTCGAAGGCGTCCATGACTTCGGCCTGCTGGGCTTCAGTCGGGGCATCTTCGCTAGCAAAGCTGATGACGCCCGCACGGTAGGTCCATTGATTGCGGCTGGCATCAATCAGGGCCTCGGTCCGGGCGGGATCGCCACGCAACACTTCGGGTAAGGGATCGCGGGCGACCATTACCGGCCTGCCATCGGCATCGCGGATCAGATCGCGATTGGCGTCATAGGCCAGCACCTCACGCGCTACAAGGTAGCCTACGGGACCAAAACACACTTCGGACAAAGGCAAAAGAATGGACCGAACCACTTGCCCAAAGCTTGCGGCTTCGACACAGAACCCGATACGTTCACGGGGAGGGCATACGCCCCGGCTAACAATAATCTGTGACGGACCAGCTGTGCCAGACGCTCAACAGAAGAACAATCCGCATGTTCCGCCGCAATCTGTCAAAACCCTTCAGGTTTTGCTGATGGCCGAAAAGGTTTTTCTCACGACCTTAAGAAAGATAGCTCAAGAAAACTGTGGCCATCTGCCAAACTATGAGTCTTTTCAACGGAAAATCAGCCATGACAATATTCTACATATCGCAAGATTTTTCTTTCTGTTAAGCGAGTTGGATTGCTCAGGACCAGAAGAGATAAAGTCTCTTATCAAGGGGCATAATGATCAAAAAAACAGCCTAATTGAAGAGAGAGACTTCCGAGTAAGATCGGAGGGAGAACTGAAGAAGGCACGGTTCTCGAAGTATCAGCGTGTTGATTGCATAGATTCAATTGGATGGTCGAAACGGCCTGCATTCATTCGATCCGAAATCGCCTCTTTCTTGTACGAACATATGGGACGCGCCGCCGCTGAAAGCACGGTTGATGATATGGTCAAAGCGGGCCTGCTTGTTGAAACAACATACTCGCCTGAAGAAGGCCCAGATCGAAAACTTGTTAAAGCCGACGGAAGACTTGAAGATGCCGTGCGAACCTACCTGAACGATATTTACTCAGTCATCAAGAACACATGAGAACTTGCTTATGAGATTGGTACTCAAATACGCGCTCGTTTTTTTCCTGACAACTCAGGCCGCGCTCGCTCAAAACACCAGTTTATTCGGCATTGAAAATCAAGAACTTGCCCGCCTGTTTCTCGAAGAGGCCGTGGACATTTCCCGTAGCGGCTCAGGGACTCGCGACCCCTTTGCAGGCTCCAACACAGACCTCAACGAGCTGGGCGAGTTTCAGATACTTCAAGAAGCATACCGAGCCGATCCCGACGCGACGTTAGATTTGATCGAAAGAATACTCAAAGCCGGAAGGACACAATGACATGGTGATCCAATCACTTAATTTCCGGATGACTTACGTCCTGTGCGTCCTATGTTTCAGTCTGTTGAGTACTGTAACTGATGCGAATGCTGGAGATCGATTTGCTCTGGTGGTTGGAATCGACAACTACGAAAATGTTGCTCGTCTTCAAAAAGCGAATAATGATGCACTTGCGGTTTCAGCGACACTCGAAAGCATCGGTTTCAATGTAACACAACTTCTTGATGCAGACCGTCGCACCCTCAATCGAGCGATATCAGGGTTCGCCGCTGACATCAGGCCCGGCGATGAAGTTGTATTCTACTTTGCAGGTCACGGAATCGAGGTAGATGGGCGCAATTTTCTGCTGCCATCCGATGTTCCCACAGCCAAGCCCGGCGAAGAAGAATTTGTCATCAGTGAAAGTATCGCCGCCGATCGTATTCTGAACGTTTTCAAGGGCCAAGGAGCAAGGGTCACCCTGCTTATCCTTGATGCCTGCCGCAACAATCCCTTCCCAACAGAGGGTCAAAGATCACTTGGGGGAACACGGGGTTTGGCACTGATGGAGCCGCCCGAAGGTTCATTCATTTTGTTCTCCGCAGGCACAGGCCAGACCGCTCTAGACCGCCTTTCGAACTCTGATCCGAACCCAAATTCTGTCTTCACGAGAGCTTTGCTTCCTCGGCTACGTGAGCAAGGCCTACCCATTCATGACCTTGTTCGCGAGGTCAGAATCGATGTCCGTAAACTCGCCGCAACCGTCAAACATAATCAATTCCCCGCCTACTATGACCAACTCTCTGGTGAGTTCAGTTTCAATCCAGAAGGTGCTTCGTATAGCGAACCGGTAGAACCTACTGTGATACCCCAAGAACAGGTCATCATTCCTAAGCCAGTCGATCCCTGTGAAGCAGCGCGCACAGATTGGCAGGTTCTATCAACAACACAAAGCCTATCTGCACTGGAAGAGTTCACCCGCAAATACGCGAGTTGTTCGATCTATGTTGCTGCCGCAAGAGACCGGATCACAACGCTTTCTGCATCAAGAAATCAAAGCACTGTGGTTCCTCAGACACCCGCAGCACCCGCAAGCGGAGATATTTGCTCGCGCCTGTGGTACGAGCGCAACCTAATCTTTCACAATAATGGGTACTGCTTTCAGACTGCTCGTGCGAAAGCAGTGTTTGATACAAGCCAGTGCACCGGACGATCCCCTTCATTGTCGTCTTCTGAACAAAGGGAAGTTGCACGCATTCAAGCCGCCGAAAGAGCCAACGGATGCTGAGATCGCGATTGGTCGCTTTATCGCTTGCGCTAGGTGTCCTGCCGAGCGCCTCAAGCGCCGCGTGCGAGGTTCGTGATTTCACAGCACTTCCCCTACCAACAGTGGTTGACCGGACTGAGATCGCGGTAGCTTTGGAGCTAGCCTTTCCCGGATTGGTAGTCGATGACGCCAAGGAAACTGTGACGGTTTATGGAGAAACATTCCCCCTAGGTCAGGATAGCGGAAGATCGGATCGCCAACGCCTCGCTGACCCTTCAATTGCGGAGATGTTCACCCACGTTTATCCGCTACGGTTCGATTTAGACCGCCGCAACACGCCATGGGATGATCCGGGGCGAGCAAGGCATGACGGATTATTCCGCGCACTGTACGGCCAAACTGAGAGAGACGTCGCCGGCAACTTACTCCGTGTGGAATATCGGGGTTCATCTCAACGTGCGCGTTTTTCAGCAAACAGAAGACAATGCGTCGCGCAACAACTTCAAGCTGCCCTGAATGCGATTGCTGACGAAGGTCCAGACATGGACAAGTTCTTCACAAAAGTAGGCGGTAGTTTCAACTGGCGGGTCATTGCTGGGACAGGGCGTCTCAGTGCGCACAGTTTTGGTATTGCAGTAGACTTTAACACTGAGCTTGGAGGCTATTGGCGTTGGTCTGGTGCCAAGGAAGGCAACGTCGGGCAATACACCAATCAGTATCCAGAAGCGCTCGTTCAACACATGGAACGGTTTGGCTTCATATGGGGTGGGAAGTGGCACCACTTTGACGGCATGCACTTTGAGTACCGACCAGAACTCATACTTCATGCTCGGTTGATGGGACAGAGTACTGAGAAATAGAAATTTTTTAGGTCAGCAATTATGACATATAAGGTTCATTATGTTGCATTTGTGTCCGGGGTGGCTTTCCGTGGCCACCCCAGATTCTCAGTAAGTTGCGGCCACTTTCCAAGCGCTGTCGAAATCATCCGCTCCAAATTTTGCTGCTTGCTCCACAACGTTGGAATAGCCGGGGTAGGAAACCTTGAATGCCGCGTCCACATAGCTGACTTTGGTGCTTTTGGCATTTGTGAACCACTCATTGGCAGCAATTTTTGGTTCTACGACAGGCTGCTCCACCCACTCAACAACAACCGCTTCGGCATTCATGCCAGCCAAGTTATCAGCCATGTCATAACCAGCTTGGATGGCAATTTTCTGGTCCCATCCAACAACACCAACATCCTTAGACAAAGTAGCCAACGGCTGATTGTCCTTACCCTGTCGGTCAGGTCGGAACCTTTGCATGTATGCGATATGGGTTGATCCTGAGTGCCTGTTCTTCGGAGCCGCTATCGCTGATGCCGTCTCGGAGACGTTCAAGGTTCTGTGTCAAGGATGCGTAGCACCGCTGTAGGCGGCTTGTCCTTGATGCATGGTTCTTGAATGGCTCAGGCATCAACTCAGCGATGCGGCATCCGATGGCTTGGCACGATCCGCCCTGTTCTTTGGTGAGCTGGAAGCGAACCAGACGGTGTGACCGCGTATCCTCGTTACATTCATGAGGATGGCTGCAGGGCCACACATGCATCCAATGCCCTGAACAAGTGGCTAAAGGCTAGGTTCGATGGTCTGACTGCCCATAGCCTCAGGCATACCATGAGGGACCGTCTTAGGGAGGTGGAGGCTCCTCTGGAATTGATTGACCAGATAGGTGGATGGTCTAGTGTCGGGGGCGTTGGTGCGTCGTATGGGCGGGGCTACAAAATCAAGCAAATAAGCCGATGGTTGAGGGAGACCTCAGGCTCAAGTCTACCATTGATGGAGAGCCTATCGTTCAGATTGACCTTAATGCTGCACAACCAATCCTGTTCTCTTCCTTGATGGGCTACAAAATCAAGGACACGGGCAGAAAGAGCGGTGGCTGGTATGATCTATATGGCGAGATGGCTCAGGAGTTGGTGAAGGGCAACTACGAAAAGCTGGATGAGGAACGGGCAAAGCTTAAGGCCGTTGGTGTCGAACTTATTGGCTATGGCGACCCACTCAAGAAGCGCCCATCACCTGAACTCAAGATCGAGCAGCCACACCGCCCTCCATCTGCCGTAGCATAATCATGATCTGGGCTTCTGTGAATCGTGTCTTCTTCATCGGAAACGCCTCGTTCATCCTGCTGAGAAAATTCTACTTCCGCATTCCCTTAAGATCAGGGGGGATTACCCAAAGGAGTGTCGGCGGGTTACCTTCCGGAGCGGCGGAGCATCAGACCGAGGCGCGCAAAACTATCTTCGGCTTTTCCGGCCTCCTCCTTACCAAAGAAAGAATCCAGCTCTGGCCAAAGTTTTACGGCCTGATCCAGAACAAGGTCATTTCCTTCGGAATAGAGGCCCGCACGAATCATGACTTCGGACTGCTCATATGCGCCTAAAAATTTGCGGACCTGAAGGATCTGCTCGTTCTCTTCTGGCGTAGCCGCAGCCGGCAGGCTTCGTGAAACAGAGCGGGACACATCGATAGCCGGGAAACGCCCGCGCTCTGCAATTTCGCGGTTCAAGACGATGTGCCCATCCAATACCCCACGCAAAATGTCAGCGATGGGTTCATCCATATCAGAACCAGCGACAAGAACACTGTAGACAGCTGTAATGTCGCCCTGTTCGCCTTCTCCAGGTCCCGAACGTTCGCACATGCCAGTAATCAGGGGCGTCACTGAGGGAGGAAAACCGCGCAGGGCCGGTGCTTCACCTGCTGCCGCAGAAATCTCCCTGTGAGCCTCTGCAAAACGGGTAACTGAGTCTGCCAACAGTAAGACATGCTTTCCTTGATCACGGAAATGCTCTGCCACACTCATTGCCGCCCAAGCACAACGGCGACGCACCAGAGCTGACTGATCAGACGTTGCCGCGACCACAACCGCACGGCGCATGCCTTCCTTGCCCAAAACCTCTTTTACAAAATGGTTTACCTCGCGACCTCGTTCGCCGATCAGCGCCATGACAACCACATCGGCTTCCATGTTTTGAGCCAGTTTGGCCAGCAGTGTGGACTTCCCGACGCCGGAGCCTGCAAACAGGCCGATACGCTGACCCTTGACCACGGGTAAAAGCGTATTCATCACCGCAAAGCCAGTTGATAGGCGTTTACCTAACCCGCGCCGCGCCGCTGCTTTTGGCGGAGCTTGCATCAAATCGCGCGAAATCTCTCCACGAAGCAACGGCCGTCCGTCCAGTGGTTGGCCAAACGGGTCAATGACACGACCGATCCATTTATCATCAGGGGCAAAAACAGGCGTGGTTTTGAGCAGAACCGGATCCCCGATTCGAATCCGGTCGGGTGTCGTGTCAGGCAGCATGAAAATCTCGTCTTCATCAATTTTCATGACCTCGCCCATTAGCTCGTCATTGGGACCTCGTCGCAGCTCGGCTCGATCGCCAATTCTAGCTAAGTGCGCCAAACCAGTGACTTTTATCAGGCCGTCCGATACGCCGGACACACGCCCGACGGTCGTCGACAATTTCTTCGATGCCAGTTCCTCAGTCAGAGCTTTTAGCGCAGGGATCATGTTCGGGTTCTCCAAAGTACCTCTGAAAACAATTTCTAAAGGAATCGGGGTTAAGCCTTGATTGAAATTGATCGAGGGAGAAGCCCCGGTGTTCGCAGATCTGAACGTCTTTAAAATTGCATACTCGATGGCGTCCCATGCCGGGACCCGCCAAGCGTTGGTTGCACAAAATATCGCCAACGCCAACACTCCTGACTACCACGCAAAGGATATCAAACCTTTTAAAGAGGTTTATGCCCGGCGTGGTGCGCAGTCCGGAGACATGATTTCAACACGCTCTTCCCATCTCAACGGTCAAGGTACGGCAATGGAGTGGGCCATTTCCTCCGATGACACGGGCTCTGATCCAAATGGGAACTCAGTTTCGATCGAAGACGAGATTCTGAAAAGTGTCGAGGTGAAGCGCCAACATGACCGTGCGCTGGCCATCTATCGTTCCTCCATGAATGTGCTGCGTGCCAGCATTCGCACCAACTGAGGGGGCCTAAACCATGAGTGATTTTGCAAATTCTCTTTCTGTTTCCTCAAGTGGATTGAAAGCACAAGCCAACCGTCTCCGCCATGTTGCTGAGAATATTTCCAACGCGGACACGCCTGGCTATCGGCGTAAGTCAGTGCCGTTTGAGGCTGTGCGCAATCTCAACACCAACACTGAAGAAGTCCGTGTTGGGCGCGTGATCCTTGATCGTTCCGATCTGCAGAAAATTTATGATCCGTCACATCCGCTATCAGATGAGTCCGGGCACTACGATGGGTCGAACGTCGACCTGATGATTGAGATTGCCGACGCGCGCGAAGCGCAGCGCAGTTACGAAGCTAACCTGAAAATGTTCGACCAAACACGAAGCATGTCGTCTGCTTTGATGGACCTGTTACGCAACTAAATTTGAATTAGGAGATCCAGAATGGATATTCGATCACTATCCGCAACAAGCGGATACGCCGCCGCCCGTCCTGCTACAAAAGCTGACCCCAACCATGTTGGAGGCGGTATTCAGGACCACCTGAAGGCAAATTTTGAAGACTTTGCAACAACGTTGCAGACCTCTGAACAATTGTCGGTTCAGGCTATGACTGGTTCGACCGATCCGCACACCCTTGTGCAGGCTTTGGCACAAACGGAGCTGGCGGTTGAAACCGCCGTGACCGTCCGGAACAAAGTGGTCGAGGCGTACCAAGAAATCATGCGGATGCCGGTTTAACGCCATGATGAATGACGGGCTCTTCTTTGACACCCTGCGTCAAGCTGTATTGACTGCAATTGCTATGTCGACGCCTCTATTGGCGGTTGCGCTGATTGTGGGCATCGTCATTGGCCTGTTTCAGGCCCTGACATCAATCCAGGAAATGACGCTCACCTTCGTCCCCAAACTCGCAGCAATCCTTCTCGTTTTTTGGGCGACAATGGGCTTCATGACGCAATCACTTGTGGCGTTCTTTGATGGGCATTTGGTTCCGCTAATTATTGGGGGTCTGTAATGGATTCAGCAAGTTACACGACATTGTCCCGTCAAACCGGGCTCGTCCGGGAAATGCGCGTGGTTGCCAACAACATCGCCAACTCCGCAACCACCGGTTACCGTCAGGAAGGGCTGATTTTTTCCGAGTTTGTTGCCTCCTCTCCCGGGACAGAATCTATCTCCATGTCGCGCGCAAACATTCGCAACACGTCGATGGCACAGGGGGCTTTGACACAGACGGGTGGCACCTTCGACCTTGCGATCGAAGGTGAGGCGTTTTTTATGGTCGAGACCCCACAGGGGGAACGTTTGACCCGATCAGGCGCATTTTCCACAAATGCTGCTGGAGACTTGGTAACCGCCGACGGTCTTCGTGTTTTGGACGCGGGGCGCGCACCGGTCTTTATCCCTGGAGACGCGCAATCCATAAACTTCGGCCAGGACGGCACGTTAAGCGCGGATGGTCGCCCCTTGGGGCAAATCGGTCTGTTTGTCCCCGGTGAAGATAGCCCAATGGTCCGCGAAGACGGTGTAATGTTCCGCGTCGATGGGGAAATCGAAGAGAGCTTGGATGCACGTGTGCATCAGGGTTTTCTTGAAGGTTCAAATGTAAATGCGATCGATCAAATCACGAGAATGATTGAAATTCAGCGCGCCTACGAAATGGGGCAGAGCTTCTTGGAAACGGAAGATCGCCGCGTACGCGATGCCATCGACAAACTGATCAAACGATAGGAGACGGACAATGCGGGCTCTCAAAATCGCTGCCACCGGGATGACTGCGCAACAGCTGCGTGTTGAAACCATCTCAAACAACCTCTCAAATATGAACACGACCGCCTATAATGCGCGTCGTGCCGAATTTGCCGACTTGCATTATCAGCAAGTTTCGCGGGCCGGCACTGTGAATGCCTCAGACGGAACTGTGCTTCCCACCGGTGTGCAGGTCGGCTTGGGGGTTCGCCCTGCGGCAATATCAATTCATCTCGAGCAAGGTGCGCTGACCAATACAAACAACGACTTGGACGTTGCGATTGACGGAAAAGGCTTTCTTGAGGTCACACTGCCGTCTGGACAATCTGCATATACTCGCGATGGTTCTCTGAAACGCGATGCTGAAGGCTTGATTGTCACATCAGATGGATTTGCAGTTTCACCAGAAATCACCATTCCAGACGATGCAAAGAGCATTTCGATAAACCCCGAAGGTGAGGTCTTTGCCTATTTCAATGATACCGCCGAAGGACAGCTTCTTGGTCAACTCAGCCTTGCCAACTTCACCAACCCCAAAGGGTTGGAAGCAATCGGCGGCAACCTGTTTGTTGAAACAGAAGCCTCTGGAGGCGCAAATGTTTCAACAGCTGGCGAAGATGGTCTTGGAACTTTGCGCCAGGGTTACCTTGAAGCCAGCTCTGTTGATGCAATCCGTGAAGTAACCGAATTGATCGCTGCGCAACGTGGATATGAAATGAACGCCAAGGTTATTTCTGCCGTGGACCAGATGATGGGTGCAACAACACAGGTGCGCTAATGAGACTTGTCTTCGCCTTTTTGATCACAATTCTGGCCCAGGCCGCGGTTGCCGAGGTACTTGTGCCTGTGCGCAATATTCGCCCCAAAGAAATCATCGCGCCAAGCGATTTGATGGTCAAACAGGTGGATGTTCCAGGCGCGGTCGCAGCCTTGGACGAATTGGTCGGACAAGAGGCGCGCGTGGCCCTTTATGTTGGACGCCCCATTCGCCGCGGTGATTTTGGTCCGCCTGCAATTATTGAGCGCAACGATCTAGTCACTTTGATCTTCCGAAACGGAACTTTGACCATTGCCACAGAAGGCAGAGCATTGGGACGTGGTGCAGAAGGCGAAGCCATTCGTGTGATGAACCTTTCATCGCGCACCACCATTTCCGGCCGGGTTCGTGCCGATGGATCCATTGAGGTACACTAATGAAAACCATGTCAGTTGTTTCCAAAGTCGCACTGATTGGTGTCGTTCTGACTGGCGCATGTGCGCGGATGGACCACCTTGGGAAACCCCCGTCCTTTTCCCCTGCAAATGAGACGCCGGAACATGTGGCCATGTTGTGGGAAGGTCTTCCGCAAGAAAACCGACCGCAGCGCGCAGTTGATCACGCATCCCTATGGAGCGGCGAGCGCCAGTCCCTTCTTGGGGACCGTCGAGCCGTTAAACGTGGGGATATCCTCACGGTTGTAATCGAAATCGACGAAGAGGCTGAGATCTCCAATGATACGCAACGCTCGCGCAATGGCTCCGAAAGCCTTGGCGTGCCGCAACTCTTGGGTATCCCGCAGCGCTTGGACCGCCACCTTCCAGATGGTGCAAGCCTTTCTGACGCCGTCGATTTGAGCTCAAATTCCTCCTCCGGAGGGTCTGGTTCAGTGAAGCGTAGCGAAAAACTGGAACTTCGAGTCGCAGCTACAATTGTAGACGTTCTTCCCAACGGTGTTCTGGCCATTAATGGATCGCAGGAACTGCGTGTGAACTTCGAAATTCGCGAATTGCTTGTCTCAGGTTATGTCCGCCCCGAGGATATCAGCCGCCAAAATGAAATCACCTACGACAAAATTGCCTCGGCGCGTGTCTCCTACGGCGGGCGAGGCCAAATTACAGATGTTCAACAACCACGTTACGGCCAGCAATTGCTGGACGTCGTGCTTCCCTTCTAAGGACACAACATGATTGCCAAATTACTCCCAGTCATTTTGTTGGCCGTTGGAACTGCCGGCGGAATTGGTGCAGGTATCATGCTGAAACCTGCTCCCGAAGAAAAAGCTGAGATGGAAGGACATGCCGAAGAAGAAGGCATGCAAAAAGAAGAAAAAGAGGATCACGCCAAGGAAATGGCCAAGATGGATCCTGAAGCAGAGCCGATCTACGAGTACATTAAGATCCAGAACCAATTTGTTGTGCCGGTTGTGGAGCACGAGGAGCTTTCGTCGCTTGTGGTTGTTTCGTTGTCCCTAGAGACGGACATCGGAATGAACGAGATAGTGCATGCCTATGAACCAAAATTACGCGATGTTTTTCTGCAGGTTTTGTTCGATCACGCAAATATGGGCGGGTTTAGAGGAGCGTTCACGCGCTCTGATATGCTCGACCCGCTTCGCACGGCCCTTCGCGAGGCTGCGCAAAAGCAACTGGGTGCAGGTATCAACGATGTTTTGATCGTTGAAATTTCACGCCAGGACGTTTGAGCAAATATCGGAGTTGGGTTGTTACCCTCTTTTGTGGTCTGTTCTGCTCCCCTTGGAGTCCGCGTTTATAGGTTAGCCCTGTTCCGGTTCTGGTCCTCTTTGGACTGGACGTGGACTTGCCTCCCTTCCGTTCCGGTTTTCTTCGATCAATGCTCGCCATCAAGGAGACCGGATATGGCCCCCAAACACAGTGAAGATTTCAAATGCGAGGCGGTTCGACCCCGTGCAGCGCTCTGTTGTCCTTGATAAAGGCAATCATTTGCGGAATGGGCGGTCGAGCTCCGCCTGTGCAAAATACGCAGATGCCTTTTTGAGGTTCTCATTTGCCTGACGCAACTGCCGGTTCTCGCGTTCAAGTTCCTTGATGCGATCACGTTCGGCCGTCGTCACGCCATCACGCTCGGCTATTCCAGAAAAGTATTCCATCTTCTATCTCCCTTGTTCACAGATATCCTGTGATCCTATCGGGAGCTCGACCTCAGAATAGAGGGCAGCCCAATTACGCATGCTCTGGGCACGCGAAGGCCGCTGGTTGTGCCGGATAGCCCGAACCAGCGTTGGAGCCTGGATTTCGTATCTGTTGTGCTGACCGATGGTCGCCGCTTCCGTATCCTGACCGTGGTGGATGATCACACGCGAGAGAACCTGGCGCTGGTGGTCGATACATCGCTGTCGGGCTTGCGGGTCGCGCGAGAACTGGACCGACGGATTGCAGAGCGGCGCGCGCCGCGCACCGCGCACGATCGTGTCTGACAACGGAGCCGAGTTCACCAGCATGGCCATCTTGCGGTGGGTTCAGGAAGCCGGGATCGGCTGGCATTACATCGCACCGTGAAAACCAACTCAGAACGCATTCATCGAAAGTTTCAACGGCAAGCTGCGGGACGAATGCCTGAATGAAACGCTCTTCAGCTCACTGGCCTAGGCCCGTGAAACGCTGGAAGCATGGCCGGAGGATTACAACCATCAAAGACTATATTCGGCGTTGGGCAACCTGACACCGATGGAATTTGCAGAGAAAATCAACATAGACAAACTGGCCGCGTAAGGCAATCAGGCCAAAACCAAGGACTCTCCGTGAGATGGAGGAAACTCGGGGCTCAGGTCACTCGAATGGCTGGATCAAAACACCTTTGAAACGATAGAGGAAGCACAGGGCCAGGCCACAAGATGGCTCTGGACTTACAACAACGACCGGCCCAACATGGCCATCGGCGGGATCACTCCCGCTATGAAACTGAAAGCAGCCGCGTGATTTCTACGGCTGAGCCCCGTTAAAAATGGGGGGATTACCGTGTAGCCTATCTGTTACTGTCAAGGTGCGTAGCTTCGAACCAGTGCTCCGGCAATCATGCTCCACCCATCGGCGACGACAAAGAACGCAAGCTTGAATGGAAGAGAAACCACAGCAGGGGGAACCATCATCATCCCCATCGACATAAGCACGGCTGAGACAACCATATCTATGATCAGGAAGGGAAGGAAAATTAGGAAGCCAATTTGAAATGCGCGAGAGATCTCAGACAGCAGGAAGCTTGGGATCAAAACGGAGATCGGAGCTTCTGCACTCGGATCTATGCCAGCAGTTTCGGGCCGAAGGTCTGCAATCGAATAGAAGGTGTCCGGATCAAGCCGTGCTGCCATGAAGGCTTTGAACGGCTCAAGGCTGCTTGTCAAAGCGGGTAACAGTTCCATGCGCTCTTCAAGCAAAGGGTTTATCCCCACCTCCCATGCTTCTTGGAACACAGGTTCCATTACAAAGTAAGTGAGAAACAAGGCCAGACTGATGATCAGCATACTCGGCGGTGCTTGTTGAAGACCGATACCTTGACGCAGAATCGACAGAACCGTCACCATAAAGGGAAAGCTTGTGATCATCATCAGGATACCCGGCGCGATGCTGAGCACTGTGATCAAAATTATAAGCTGTACAGAGCGAGCGGAAATGGATTGCCCATCTGCAAGCGAAAGACTCAATTCTTGAGCCGCAGCATGACCTGGGAAGGCCAGAACAGCCAATCCCGCCAAGGCCATGCCTACCAGTATATTTCGTGTCATCCCAGCCCGCTTTGCAAATCCGCAATTTCCGTTAGACGTACGGCGAGCTGACCCGCCTGATCGCCTTCCAGTTCTTCTAGTTGTCCACGGGCGACAAGTCGGTCACCGACATAAAGGTCAACGGGGTCCTCGACGCGTTTGTCTAAAGTGAGGATTGCGTTTTCACCCAGATTTACTAAGTCCCGGATCAGCGGGCGCGCTTTTCCTACGGAAACCACAACCTCCACTGGAACAGAAACGAAGGGATTCCCGGCATCGGCCGCTTTGAAGTTTTGGTCAGATGCGTCATCCATAAAGGCTGTCCTCTTTGAAGTGATAGGTGAAGGCGTCTATGGAATCGCGAACCGACTCCAGTAGCGCCGCGCTGTTCAATTCACGTTCGACTTCGCCGACGCGTAAATATGCCTGGCCAGGCTCTAACATTTGGTCTTCTTTGACGGTGACCGGGACAGAGAAGTTCTCACCCAAAAGGGCACGAACCGATGCGCCTTCTCCGGCGGAAACGACGATGGCCATACCCTGATCCGTTTGATCCTTGGCCATCTCCGTAAGCTGCTCGACCATATGATGGCCAAAAGACGCGGCCATGGCATCCGGCAACACGGCACTTGTGAGAACTTTGAACATAGGATCCAGAGATTCTATAAGCTGGCTTTGCGCTTCAGTGTAAGTGAAGTTCAGGTCTTGCAAAGAGGTTGCCAGTGTCGCTGAAATCTTGGTGACTTCTTGATCCTTGGCCGTAACGGCATCCTCCCAACCTGCGCTGTACCCCGTTTCAAAAGATTCAGCGCGGGTTTCTTCGAGCACCTCTTCTGATACGGCGATTGCTGCAGGCTCAGCACGAGAGTTGAAACCAAAGTCTTCCAAGAGATGTGCAATAGTCATCAGGCTCTCTCCTCTTTCTCTTCAAGCCATCCGCGGAGAATTTGAACGGTTTCTTCTTGGCGTTCTCCGATCATGGAACGCAGGCGGTCGACTGGATCTCCTCCATCGCCGCCCCCGGATCCAAGGACCGGCAAGCCGCCGCCAAGACCGCCAAGTTCACCTAGCGAATCGAATTGACCGGTCTCTGAGTCCTGGATTTCACCATCCAATGCGATTCCTGCACCCAAGTTAGGGTTGGCCATGAAGTTTCCGCCACCGCTGAGCGCGGGAAGCTCGGGCAGGTCGCCAAAGCTATCGTTGTCACCCATATCCGGGCTTGGCAGGGCCGCAGCTGCGCCTGCTCCACTGGACGATAAGATTGGCCGCACAACAAAAAGGCCCAGAACCAGTGTTACAACAGCAAGGGCCGCAATCTGGATAAGTGACATCGCGTCGATATAGATATTGTCAAAGAACGAAGAACTCGCTGCAGTGCCCTGAGGTTCAATGGTGGGCATCTGCATGGACTTCAGCGTGATCACGTCACCGCGATCTGCATCAAATCCAACCGCAGCAGCAATCAATTCATGAAGAGCTTCCAATTCTTCGGCAGGACGGGCTTGAAAGACCTCATCTCCAGCGGCGTTTGTGCTTGTGGTGCCGTTGACAAGAACAGCAACCGTCAGGCGTTTTATGGCGCCAGGTCCACGGAGGATCTCGGTCTCGGTTTCGGAAATCTCATAGTTGATTCGTTCACGAGTGGCGCTGGTATTGGCCTTGGAACCCTCACCAGATGAAGCATCACCGTCTGGAATATTTGATGCGACAGTCACCTCACCGGATTGGTTTGTAGAAGAGTCTGCGCGTTCTTCAATGTCTGTACTGACGGCAACTCTGCTTTCCGGATCAACACGTTTCTGGCGGATCGATTCGGTGTCAGTGATTGTCTCGACACTCACTTCGACAACCGCGTTTCCTTTGCCAACCCGTGCTTCAACCAGGCGCATCACGCGTTCTTTTACCGATTGGGAACGATCATCATTTCCGGCACCCGCTGCTGCTGCCGCTTCTGGTGTACCAACAAGTGTGCCATTTGCATCAATGACGGCCACGTTCTCCACGGCCAAGCCTGTCACCGCAGATGAAACGAGAAACCGAATCGCATTGGCCTGAGCGGGTGTAATATTTCCCCCCATCGGCGAAATCGAAACTGACGCGGTCGGTTCGATTGTTCTTTGGAATGGGTTGGTGCCAGTATTGGCAATATGTACCCTAGCCTGAGCAATATGGGGGCTCGCAACGATCGTACGGGCAAGCTCGCCCTCTTTTGCACGCCAATATGCGGCGTCAAACATCTGGGACGTGGTGCCAAAACCGCTAAGATTATCTAGCAGCTCATAGCCTTTTCCACCGTTTGCTGGCAGGCCTTCGCTGGCCAGCATCATCCGTAACTCGTCACGGTTGCTCGACGGAACATAAATTGATCCACCGCGCACTTCATATTCTACGCCGCGCTGATCCAGCGCGCTTACCACTTCGCCTGCGGTTCCACTTTCGAGACCTGCATAAAGCAGTTGCATGGTTGGCCGACTCGCCATTTGCGACATCGCAAACACGGCAACAAACATGAAAACCGTGGCACCCACGGCAATCAGACGTTGCTTTGTCTCCAATCCTGCCCAGACATTCTTGATCTGCTGCACAATAACCTCCGTCATACCGGCTTTCTGTCCGGCGTACTTCCTTTTCCCTGATCGGCCTTAACATTCGGTTAGTTCCTGAAGGGTTATGAAGAGGCACACGACGTTTTAGGGATAGCCATGACAGACGCTGTAGCTGATACAGAAGATGAAGCACCTGCGAAGAAGAGCAAACTGCCCTTGATTATCGGGGTTGTTCTTGGACTTGCGGGAGCGGGCGGCGGTTTTTTCGCCGTTCAGTCAGGCCTTCTTCCCTTTGGTCAAAGTGACGATGCGCATTCAGAAGAATCGCATATGGCCAAAGAGGCGCCAGAAGGCGTGGACACGGGTGAGTCGGCGGAAGAAATCGCTAATCTTGCCTTTATCGATATGGAACCGATTGTGATCTCTCTGCGAAAGGCGAGCGGTCTAAATCATTTGAGGTTCCGCGCTCAACTTGAAGTCAGCTTGGAACATCAGGCTGAAGTTGAAAAAGTCCTTCCACGGGTTGTCGATGTCCTCAACAGCTACCTAAGGGCTTTGGAAATTGAGGATCTGACCGATCCCATGGCTCTTCCAAAGCTACGCTCGCAGATGCTGCGGCGGATCAATATCGCAACTGGCCAAGGTCGGGTGCGAGATCTGCTGATAATGGATTTCGTATTAAACTAGGAGGACAGGATGGATCTTATCGCTGATATCCTTATGGCCGCTGGTGCGCTTGGAGCAGGATTTTATTGTTTTGTTTTGTCGCGTCGGTTGAAAAAATTCAACAGCTTGGAAAAAGGTGTGGGCGGCGCAGTCGCCGTATTGTCCTCTCAGGTTGATGATTTGAATAAATCTCTGAAAGAGGCGCAGGCCATTTCCAACAATTCAAGCCAGGAGCTTAAGCAGCTGACCGCTCGCGCTGAAGGCGTCGCGCAACGGCTGGAACTGATGATGGCCTCTATGCATGATCTTCCAAGTGGTCAGGCTGAGGCAGCTGCGCCGCAGCCAAACGAAGAAACAGACGCGCTCGCCACGGCTTATAATGCTGGAGCACAGGCTGAGCCAGAGGTGCAGCCAGAACAAGAAGAGGCCAAACCAGCAGGTCTCATGTTCGTGCGGCACAACCGTAGTCAGGTGGCATAATGGCAAAGTCGGTTAAGTCAAAAGCCAAATCGGGCGCTCTCTTTGCGTTGGCTTTTTTGCTTGTTGGTTCGGCCGTTATTCGGATTGGGCTTGAAGCTGGGCCTGCAATCGCGCGCGAGGTTGCCGGTATGGGCAAGGATGAAAGCAAAGACGATACGCATGGTGCGATGGCCAAGCAATCGTTGCCATCCTCCGCTGAAATGGAAGCAATGCTGAAAGCCTTCAAGCAGCGTGAAGAGATGCTTGCGAAGCGTGAAGCGGAAGTTCAAGACCGGATGAAAGCACTGGAGATCGCCAACAAAGCAATCGACCAGAAGCTTGCTGCTCTTGAGGCTGCAGAAGAAAAGCTCCGCGAAACTGTGGCCCTTGCGGATGGCGCAACGGAACAAGACGTCGATCGCCTGACATCCGTATATGAACAAATGAAGCCCAAGGAATCGGCTGCTTTGTTCGAAGAAATGGATCCTACTTTTGCCGCTGGTTTCCTTGCACGGATGCGACCGGAAGCGGCGGCGGGGATTATGGCAGGTTTGAGCCCGGAAGCGGCCTATACCATCAGCGTTGTCCTCGCAGGTCGCAATGGTTCCGTGCCCAAGGAGTAACTTGGGCACTTTCGGTCAGCCTTTGTTAAGGTGACTCGGTCTAACTTGTTGATGACACGAACTTATGGAGTGAACCTATGATCGGCATTGTAGGTATTGCCACCATTTTTGTGATGGTGTTCGGGGGATACCTCGCGGCGGGCGGTAAGATGGGAATCATCATCAAATCGCTGCCATTCGAAATGATGATGATCGGTGGCGCAGCCGTCGGTGCATTTCTCATCAGCAATGATATGGGGGGTGTTAAACACACCCTCAAAGACCTTGGTAAAGTTTTCAAAGGACCCAAATGGAAGCCGGACGATTACCGGGATCTTCTGTGTCTGCTGTTTGCGCTTATCAGAATCCAAAAGGCAAACCCGGTGGAAGTAGAGCAACATATTGAAGACCCGGAAAACTCTTCAATTTTCAACAGGTATCCAAAAATCCTGGCTGATAAGGAAGCGGTGAATCTGATTTCGGACACTATGCGCTCTGCGTCAATGAACTATGATGACCCGCATCAGGTGGAGGAGGTTCTGGAGAAACGTATTGAAGCGAATATGCACCACGCGCTGCACTCCAGCCATGCTCTGCAGGCGGTGGCGGATGGCCTTCCTGCGCTAGGTATTGTTGCTGCGGTTCTCGGTGTTATCAAAACAATGGCATCAATTGACCAGCCGCCCGAAGTTCTCGGTAAAATGATCGGTGGCGCGCTTGTGGGTACGTTCCTGGGGGTTTTCCTAGCCTACGGTTTCTTTGGGCCTTTCGCAGGCAAGGTGAAGGCTGTGGTCGAAGAAGATGGTCACTTTTATCAGTTGATCCGCGAAGTTCTGGTGGCCAACCTGCACAACCACGCAGCCGCCATTTGTATCGAAGTTGGGCGTCAGAACACGCCTTCCCATTTCCGGCCCGGTTTTTCAGAGTTGGAAGAAGCCCTTAAATCGGTGAAACAGGACGCAGCATGAATTGGCGCGCTCTTTCAGTTGTTTTCTGTGTTGTGGCGGCCCAAGCTGTTCATGCAGAAACGATTGTGGCCCGTTCCGGAGAGCATGATGGGTTTTCTCGCCTGGTCATGCGGCTTCCGGATGGGGCCGACTGGTCGCTGACCCAGAATGGGAAAAGCGGCGTATTGAATATCGACGCCCCCGATGTTGTCTATGACACATCGCAGGTTTTTGGACTGATCCCACGGACAAGACTAAGATCGCTGTCTCAGGTTGGCCCCGGTCAACCACTTAAACTTGAGCTGGCATGCGATTGCCAGCTGAGGTCCCAAGTCATGAGCAACGGCTACCTTGTGATCGATGTGCGCGGCGATGCAGGGACAAGACCAAAAGAAATAGAAGCACCGGAATATATTCCGGATTCATCAGTGTTACCGCTTCTTCCAGTTTCTCCCCCAACGAGCGGCTATAGGTTTTCAATTTCGGATGGCGACATAGCAGCGTCTCGCTTTGCGATGAATTTGAAATCTGCCCTGGAAACAGAGGACACTCTGTTCCGGCCCTCAAAACCAGAACAGCGTCCGGAATCTGAAGCTCTTGTTACTGAGCAGCAGACCTCACCGCCTTTGGAGCTACCGGTTGTTACGGACACTCCGTCTCCCGCACAACCTGTGCCAGAAAACCTTGCACGTGAAAGCGGGTTGGTTGCCGATTCAGACCTGTTAGATATGGAGGAAGCGGCACGCACGGCAGTTGTGAATGAATCTGAGCGCCGATTGTTGCAGCAAATTGGGCGCGCTACCAACCAAGGTCTGCTCGATCTTATGGTGACGGAAGTCGAGCGTGGCAGTGGGAATTCGAGTGTCGATCCGCTTGGCTCCAGTGACAGGCCTCTCAATCCCCTGGACCATATTTCTGTTACCACTGCGATTGATCGTGAAACGGGTTTGTTTGCCCATCAAAGCGATGAGAAGACAACCGACCAGCTGTGTTTTGCGGACATGGAAGTCGCTGTGCACAAATGGGGCAACGACAAGCCCTTCGCGACACAGATTTCCGAGCTGCGTAATGGTATGGTGAAGGAATTCGACAAGCTGGATGAAGATAAGATCGTCGCACTCGCAAAGACCTATCTGTATTTCGGCTTTGGTGCTGAGGCGCGCGCTACGCTTTCTCTTCTGCCGGAGGGTCCCGGTCGACCGGACAATCTTGAGGTATTGGAAACTATGGCCGATGTCCTCGACGGTCATCCCCTACCGATCAACAATGCCTTCTCTGGACAACAGGTTTGTGAGGGGAATTCGGCATTCTGGTCTGCTCTCGCAGAAGGGGAGATCCAAAAGAACGCCAATACAGATTCTATTCAACAAGCCTATGCGATGTTGCCGGTTCATCTGCGTGTCCACTTGGGACCACGTATTTCCACATTGTTCTCGCAGCTTGGCGAAAAGCATATGGCGGAAGCCGCTTTGCGCTCTGTGGAACGTACGGGCGTCGATCATGTGCCAGAAATCAATCTTGCAGAAGCCGCTTTGGCTCAGCTGGATGGCGATTCAGACACTGTTGTTGAAGAGCTGGTCGAAGAGGTTGCCGAGCGTTCGGTGAATACTCCGCGCGCACTGATCGACTTGATTGACTTGCACTACAAGGAGAGGCGAGCTTTGTCTCCTGATATTCCCGAATTAATTGGCTCGTATGAGTTGGAGAATCGGGACACTGATCTGGGAGGGGAACTGCGTCGTGCTGAAGTGACATCTTTGGCATTGGAGGGCCGTTTTGAAGAAGCGTTTCGTGAACTTGAGCGCCTTAGCAATCAGGATGGCCCTGTTGCAAAGGTCACCGCGCTTGAGCCTCTTCTGAATTTGCTGACCGAACGCGCCAGTGATGTGACGTTTCTCCATTATAGTCTGACATTTAGTGAAGTAGCGACTGCAGCCGAGGCGATTCCTGTCGCAGATACAATGGCGCGTCGTCTTTTGGATTTGGGGTTTGCCAGCCACGCAGAGTCTTTGATGAAAAAAGATGCATTGGATGAGCCTACTGATGACCGTAGATTAATGCTGGCCGAAGCTGCTGTGGCTCTGAACAAGCCGAATGTTGCGCTTGAAGAGCTGGAAGGCCTAGAGGGCTCGACAGCGAACCAATTGCGCGCTCGCGCTTATTGGCTTGAGGGTAATTACAATCAGGCAAGCCAGGTGCTTCTGGAAGAAAAAGAAACTGAAGAAGCGGCCCGTGGCTTCTGGTTGTCGGAAAACTATCAAGCGATTAGCGGGATCGACGGCGCCAATGAAGCGCGCTTTGGCGAAGTGGCGTCGGTCACAACTGAAATTGGCCGCGTCTCGCGCGATCCCCAAGGGATGCCGCCCTTGGCGGAAGCACGCGCTTTGATGGAAACCAGCCAAGGCACGCGGGATAGAATCGAAGAATTATTATCTCGAGTCGGCGCGACTTCCGATCAATAACCCCCTCCCGAGAAAAATCAATTGTATACATGGGCGTAGCGGAGTTTTTCCTAACCGCTGCGCTTTGCATTTGTAACGGTTTGTAAATGATCACGGCCTATTTTCAGGACAGGGTGAAACCTTAACTGGATTGGGCAGAATGCCGTTTTTCAAGATACGCTTTTCGAGTGTTAATCTGTGGCGCCGTTATCGTCGTGCCCTGTTTTGTATGGCGCTGGCCTATGGCGCTGGTACTCTACCGGCTTCTGCAACTGGTAACCCTTCCATTGCAGGTATCTGCGATCTTGCCGCGCAGCAGGCTTCTCGTGATCAAGGGATTCCATTGGATGTTTTGCGGGCCATAACCCGCACGGAAACTGGACGGGGTGGGAAAAGTGGCCTGCAACCCTGGCCCTGGACCGTGAACATGGAAGGGACCGGAAAATGGTTCGACACCCAGGACGAAGCGCGTCGCTATGTAGATACCCATTTCAAAAGAGGTGCACGCAGTTTTGATGTTGGATGCTTCCAGATAAATTATCGGTGGCATGGGCATGCATTTGAATCGATCGATCAGATGTTTGATCCGATCGTAAATGCGCAATACGCCGCTCGGTTCCTGATGGAGCTTTATGGGGAATTCGGTGACTGGTCCAAGGCTGCCGGTGCATTTCATTCGCGCACACCAGGTTTTGCCACGAAATATGCAGCACGTTTTGATCGCATCCGATCCAATTTGGGACCGGTGCAGACTGTTGCCTCTCTTCCGAGACAGCAGCGACAGCGTGCCGTTTTTGGTGCGCCGCTGCCCTTGGTTGCCCTGCATAAACCGGCTCCTCTGGTTACCCATGGTTCCGTTCGTCTGGGATCACTGATGCCGATCGAAGGCGCGGCCTCTCGCGCCCTTATCCCTTTGAATTGAAAGAGCTGACACGTGCCTAATATCTCAATAAAACAGGTTTTCAGCCCAACAGTCCTGCTGGCAATCGCTCTGATGGCGATTATTGTCATGATGATCCTCCCGGTGCCAGCCTGGGTCTTGGACGTGGGACTCGCGGCGTCTTTTGCTCTGGCGATTTTGATTTTTACGATTACGCTGTTTATCGAGCGGCCAATCGACTTTTCGTCTTTTCCTACCATCTTGCTTGCATCGCTGATGCTGCGCTTGTCGCTTAACGTTTCTTCTACGAAACTGATCATCGGACAGGGCCACACCGGGACAGATGCTGCCGGTAATGTTATCCAAGGGTTCGCCCAATTTGTCATGAGTGGCAGTGTCTTCTTGGGGCTTGTGGTCTTTGGGGTTCTACTGATCGTGAACTTCATGGTGATCACGAAAGGCGCGGCGCGTATGGCGGAAGTTGGCGCGCGTTTTGCGCTGGATGGTATGCCTGGTAAGCAGTTGTCGATTGATGCCGATATGAGCGCGGGTGCGATCGACCATGAAACGGCCAAGCAACGCCGGGAGCTGGAACAAAAAGAAACGACCTTCTTTGGTTCCTTGGATGGCGCTTCAAAGTTCGTAAAGGGCGATGCGGTCGCAGGCCTGTTAATCACGATCTTGAACCTGGTTGTTGGCCTGATTATGGGCGTTATAGTCCATGATATGAACGTGTCGGATGCGTTTCAGACATACGCCATCCTGACAGTTGGAGATGGGCTCGTATCGCAGATCCCATCCGTCATCATCTCCATTGCGGCTGCCTTGCTATTGGCGCGTGGCGGTGCAACCGGTGCTACTGACAACGCACTGCTGTCGCAGTTTTCCAGTCACCCGGCAGCTTTGGCGACAGTCGCCGTCTTGATGGCACTTTTTGCGTTTGTGCCAGGCCTTCCCTTTGTTCCTTTTATGATCGGATCCGGGGGCCTTGGTTATGCAGCTTACCGATTGTTCAAAAAAATTGCGGAAGAAGAAGAAGCAGCCGTAGACGAACAAGTTGAAGAGACGTCAAAGGCACCTGAGGCGCGGCCGTTGGGGGATGTGCTTGATCTGGATGACCTTCATTTGGAGTTTGCGCCTGATCTTGTAAGCATGGTCCTGGATGCGGGCACTGGTCTGGATGCGCGGATTGCCAATATGCGAACACATGTGGCCACTTCCTTTGGTCTGATCCTTCCCGAAATTCGATTGAGTGACCAGTCCGAACTTGAAAGTGGAACATACGTTATCAAAGTTCAGGGAGTGGAGCAGGCGCGTGGCATTCTCCACCCGGACATGGTTCTCGCTTTGATGCCGGATCAGCATGAAGCATTGCCGCCAGGCGCAGATGTGACGGAGCCTGTCTATGGTGCACCAGCGCGCTGGGTATCTGATGCTTACCGAGAGCAGGCCAGCATGATGGGGGCAACAGTGGTTGCCCCGGCAGAAATATTGGCGACTCACCTGCTTGAAGTGATTAAGCTCAATTTCCCCCGCTTGCTCACCTTGAAATCGCTGCGCCGTTTGCTCAACGAAATGACAGAGCTGAGCGACGCATTTAGAGCAGAGGCGAACCGCAAGCTTTTGGACGAACTGGTGCCAGATAAGGTTCCAATGGACTCTTTGCACGCGGTATTGCGCTTGTTGCTGGAAGAACGTGTTTCAATTCGCAACATGCCCCTGATCCTAGAAGCAATTGCCGAAGCCCGCGCCCATACAACGCTGCCCGAAGCGATTTGTGAGCACGTCCGGCAGCGTCTTGGCTTCCAGCTTGTTGCAGAGATTAAACGGGATGACGGAACGATTCCACTGGTGCAGCTTGCACCGGAGTGGGAGGATATTTTCTCAACCTACCAAGTGGATACGCAAGGGTCCGGTCTGGATATTGCATTGCCGCCTGATCAGTTCAACCGTCTTGCAGATGGTCTGAACGATCGGCTTCTTCAAGTGACAGAGCAAGGGATCAACGCGGCAGTGGTGACTTCTACCCGGCGTCGTCGATATCTGAAGACCATTCTCAAATCTCGTGGCGTGTCGAATCCGGTTCTGTCTTTTGAGGAAATTGGTCTCGAAGCGCAGCCCTCACTGGTTGGTTTGGTTCCGGCATGATTTTGGACTTTATGTCAGCGGACCTGGTGAACCTGCTGGGCGCAGGTTTCTGGCATGCGGCAATTGTGTTCCTGCGTTTGGGTGCCATGGTTGCCATTCTGCCCGGTATTGGTGAGACTTTCGTACCAACACATGTGAAATTGGCGATAGGTATCGTGTTCACACTGATCGTTTCGCCCCTCGTGCCCGTTCAACCGGCGCCAGATACGGTTTTGATCTATGCGAGCCTGTCTGTCAGCGAAGCTCTCGTCGGACTCGCATTGGGGTTTACTGTGCGCCTCTTCGTTCTGACACTCCAGACGGCAGGGTCTATCGCTGCTCAAAGCACGTCGCTTGCCCAGGCGTTTGGTGGCCTTGGCGCAGAGCCTATGCCGGCAATTGGCGGATTCTGGGTGTTTGCAGGGACCGCTTTGGCCGTTCTGATGGGGCTTCATATTAAAGTCGCGGAGTTCATGATCCAGTCGTATCAGTTGTTTCCGGTTGGCGACTTCCCACCGGCTGCTGAGTTATCCCGTTGGATTGTTCAGCGTGTTTCGCACAGTTTTTCATTGTCATTTGCGCTTGCTGCGCCATTCTTGATTACCTCTGTTGTTTATAATGTAACCCTTGGTTTTATCAGTCGGGCGATGCCCCAGCTTATGGTCGCTATGGTCGGTGCACCGGCCATCACCTTTGGTGGCCTGTTTATTCTGATGGTCGGTAGCCCCATGATCTTGATGCATTGGGGCGAGGTATTTTTTGGCTTCTTCAATGATCCGACGGGAGGCTTCCAATGAGCGGTCAGGACGACGATTCAGAAAAGTCATTCGACCCGACACCGGAGAAACTGAAGAAGGCGCGCGAGAATGGTGAGGTTGCCAAGTCAACCGACTTGTCCGTAGCGGCAGCCTATATGGGGCTCGCAATTGCGTTTTATGCTGCGGGGGGCGAGCCGATTGAAGAACTCGGCTCGATTCTCATGGCATTTCTGGATCAGCCTGAGCGGATGGCCGACATGTTTTTCAAGGGTTCGGCTTCCGCTCCTAGCGCTGGTTTGATGCAGTCGACCATGTTATCCATACTGCCTTGGTTTGCGGTGCCTTCATTCTTGGTTTTGCTATCGATCGTTGGACAAAAGGCTTTTGTCGTAGCTCCCAAACGAATTGAACCCAAGCTTTCCAGAATCGATATTATCAAAAATGCCAAGAACAAATTTGGCCGGGCAGCGCTTTTTGAGTTTGCAAAGAGCTTTTTCAAACTCCTGATCTATTCCATTGGTCTGGGGGCCTATTTGTCTCATCGAATGCCCGAGATGATTGCTGCTGCGGCAACCGGATCGCATTCAGTCGTTATGCTTATTGCAGATCTCGTCGTGCAATGTCTTGTGTTTGCACTCCTAATTGCTACGTCAATCGGAATTTTGGATGCCGCTTTTCAACATGCCGAATTCAAACGGAAAAACATGATGTCGCGCAAGGAGGTCATGGACGAACAAAAGAACTCGGAAGGGGATCCGCACTTCAAAGGTCAACGTCGTCAGCGTGGTCAGGAAATTGCCCTGAGCCAGATGATTGCAGTTGTCCCGGATGGTGACGTTGTGATTGTGAACCCGACCCACTATGCAGTTGTTCTGAAATGGACACGCGAGCAAGGGTCCGCGCCCTCTTGTATTGCAAAAGGCGTAGATGAAGTGGCCGCCGCCATTCGCGAAAAAGCTCAGGAACACGCTATCCCAATTCATAGCGACCCACCAACTGCGCGTGCTCTCTATGCGACAGTTGAGATTGGTGAAGAGATCCACGAAGAGCACTATGCACCAGTGGCAGCAGCCATTCGGTTTGCCGACGCTATGCGTGAAAAAGCGAAGGGACGTATCTGATGAAGCAAAAAATGTTGCAACAGATGAAAAGCGTCGCCGAAGCGCAATATTTTATGGAGCATGCTCGTCTGAAACCGATTTTGGACGCCGAGACAGGGATCAGGACACAGCTTGCCAAACTTGACCGTCAGGTTCAGCAGGCACGGGAGCAGTCAGAAGATAATCTGGCGATGAAGTCGTTGGGCGCGGATCTTCTGTGGCAGGGGTGGCATAATCGTACACGCCGCCAATTGAATGTGGAGTTGGCCCAAGCAACGGCAAAAAAGCTTATGGCCATGGAGCGTCTACGCAAAACCTTTGGACGAAAGCTGGCCGTTGAGACAATGGCGGACGATGTTGCCAAACAGAGAAAAGCGGACCGTGCCGCGCGACAACTTGCACAGCTATTGAAGTTGTAGAGGCAATTCTCACTTAAATCCCAAATTCATTCGGCTTAGGCCGGACGCTTGGATCTTACAAAGGGTTGCCTGCGTAAGTCTTGTCACCGCGCTCACGTGCCAAATGAATCTGCTTTTGCCGCTCCCGGAACCGGGCTTTATCCGCTTCGGACGTCTCATGGGCGCACTGATGGCAAGATACGCCGAGCTCAAACTCTGGGCGCTTCATGTCCTCTGGCAATATCGGGCGGCGACAGCCGTGGCAAAGCAGGTGCGGCCCTTCCTCCAACCCGTGGCCAACTGAAACGCGGTTGTCGAACACAAAACACTCGCCCTGCCAGGTGCTGTCTTCGGCAGGCATCTCTTCCAGATAGCGCAGGATGCCACCTTTCAGATGGTAGACATCTTTCACTCCCTGACCCAACAGGTAATTTGTTGACTTTTCGCACCGAATACCACCGGTACAGAACATAGCCACACGTTTGTTATGGAACCGATCTTGGTTCTCTTCCCACCAAGCGGGGAACTCACCAAAACTCACGGTCTTTGGGTCAACAGCACCTTCAAAGGTCCCAATTGCAACTTCGTAATCATTGCGCGTGTCGATCACCACGACATCGTCCTGACGGATGAGATCGTTCCAATCCCGCGGTTCCACATAATTTCCGACACGTGCCCGAGGGTCGACATCGGGTTGCCCCATTGTGACGATCTCTTTCTTCAGCCGTACTTTCATCTTGCCAAATGGCGGATGATCGCTTGTGGCTTCTTTCCACTCAAGATCAGAACATCCGGGCAATTTTTTGATGTGGTTCAGAACCGCATCAATGCCGACGCGCGGACCTGCAATGGTTCCGTTGATCCCTTCCTTTGCCAAAAGAAGCGAGCCTTTGACATCCTGCGCGACGCACAGATCAAGCAAAGCTGGCTTTATGGCAGCCGGGTCTTCAAATCGGGTGAAGTGGTAGAGAGCAGCAATTGTGTACATGTCCCGCCATTAAATCGCTGTGACGCGCAATTCAAGCACTTCAAACACTGTTTGGACGTTGTATGTGGTGAATATGTGTTCTCAAATTTACATATCGTAAATGTACTATTTGTGTTGCGTGACGAGGGCCTGCGAGCATAGCCTCTATTGGGGCAGGTTTGATGAAAATTTTAGGTTATGGGAGTGCAGATCATGACCACAGCTCTGATCATTATTGATGTGCAGAATGATTTTTGCCCGGGCGGCGCTTTGGCTGTGCCAAATGGGGATGAAATCATACCTGTTATCAACAAAATGCTTCCGAAATTTGACACTGTGGTCTTGACCCAAGATTGGCACCCCGCAGGGCATAGTTCCTTTGCAAGCGAGCATGCAGGGAAGAAACCCTATGAAACTGTGGAGCTCTTATATGGTACACAAGTTTTATGGCCGGATCACTGTGTTCAAGGAACCAGAGGAGCGGAGTTTCACCCTGACTTAATAACCAGTGGAGATCTGATTATCCGCAAAGGGTTTCGTTCCGATATCGACAGCTATTCCGCGTTTTTCGAAAATGACAGAACCACTTCGACAGGGCTCAATGGCTACCTTCGCGAAAGAGGGGTGAGCGCTTTGACATTGGTCGGATTGGCAACGGACTTTTGTGTCTCTTATTCAGCGCAAGACGCGGCTACACTGGGATTCGATGTGACTGTAGACCTGAAGGCCTGTCGCGGCATCGATATTGAGGGGTCATTGAAGGCCGCTTTGAAGACCTTACAGGAGCATGGCGCCAACCTGATTGGGCAACCTACGAAAAAGTAACGATTAATGGATAGAAACTTTAACCAAACGTTTGTCTCACAGGGGAGACGCCCAGAATGTCGGAAGCGACCTGTCCGGTAGCAAAACACGACAAACGGTATAGCGCCGTTGGTCTGCTGCAACGTTATGCGGGTCATAAGGTAGACCACCTAAGGACACGCTTGCTGTTTGCGTTGGGGTGGTGCGTTTTTGTTGCCTTCATGGCTTCCCCAGCAATTGCCGTTAGCTGTTTTTTTCTCGTTCTGATCGGCGATCTGGTTGAAACGTTTTTTATGCGGCGACTGGTCCTTACGCCTATTGATGACATTGACCCCAAAAGAGCACGGTTGGTCGGTTTGACGACCAGTATGTTTGACACCGTTCTCTTTGCGGCGTCTGCGAGCTTACCGACCTATCTGTGCACCTTTGAAATGATGCACGATCATGGCCATTGGGAACCGATATTCACCATTTACCTCCTTATGGGGACGGGGCTTGCCTATCTTATGTTTGTGCCGTTGAACCCATTGGCAGTGTCATTGCGGGCGTCGATTTACTTTCTTGTACCGCTCGGGATCTTGGTCATCGGTGGTCCGGCGGATGGTGTCGACCCAATGGTGCACGAACTCGATATCGGTGGCGCCCTCGTTTTCACATTGATCGCCATTTGGATCGGCAGGCTGGTCATTTCCCGACACGACCGCAGACGCCGGATGGAATTGAAACAGGCCACGCAGCAACGCGAATTACGTAATGCATATGCACAAATGTATGCACAGCAGTTGGAGTCGCGCCGTCTGGCATTGGTTGCAAAAAACGCCAGCGACAGCGTTATGATCATAAACCGTGATTTCAAAATAACGTGGGTTAATGAAAGTTTCACACGGATCACCGGTTATAATATGCAGGAGGCGATCGGAAAAACGCCTTCGCAACTTTTGGACTGTGATCAGACTGACACCTCAATAACAGCTGAAATAGACGCTAAACTTCTGCGGGGAGAAAACGTAAGGGCGGTTCTTTTGAACCGTCGCAAGGATGGTAAGCGAATTTGGCTGGAGACAAGCCAGGTTCCTATGCAGAATGCACATGGTGAGCTGGAAACCATAATTGCAGTAGAGCGCGATATTACCTCTGCCAAAGAGCATGAGAATGAATTGGAGCGCGCGCGCGAGGCCGCAGAGGAAGGCGCGCGCACGAAAGCAGAATTCCTTGCCACAATGAGCCATGAAATCCGGACACCTTTGAATGGCGTCATCGGAATG
Source organism: Epibacterium sp. ABZ3_068 (assembly GCF_056159265.1). Taxonomy (NCBI): domain Bacteria; kingdom Pseudomonadati; phylum Pseudomonadota; class Alphaproteobacteria; order Rhodobacterales; family Roseobacteraceae; genus Epibacterium; species Epibacterium sp. ABZ3_068. The sequence continues at coordinate 944,633 of NZ_JBSWUV010000001.1, read as the reverse complement.
ACCCAACTTTTGGAACAAACAAATCTAGATGCGGAGCAGAGGAACTTTGCCGAAACGATCCATACATCAGCAAGTTCTCTCTTGGCCCTTATCAACGATGTTCTTGAACTGTCGAAGATGGACGCGCGTGATGTGTCACTGGCACCGGTGCGGTTTTCGGTTCGAAAGTGTTTTGAGGCGACAGTAGCGCTCTTGACCCCGCTCGCGCAGGACAAAGGCATATTTCTTGAGCTGGACGTCGCTGAAGACGTTCCTCAGTTTCTGCTTGGTGATGATCGGCGGATAACGCAAATCCTGACGAATGTTGTTGGAAATGCGATTAAGTTCACCAGCGAAGGCGGCGTGCGTATTGTTGTTACCTGTGAGTGGTTGCACTCCGAACCACATCTGTGTTTTGCGGTTGAAGATACTGGGATCGGTATTCAACCTGACATGCAGGACCGCATTTTTGAACGGTTTTCCCAGGCTGACGCGGCGATCTCCCGACGCTTTGGCGGGACGGGTTTGGGACTAACCATTTCTCGGCGGCTTGCACATGCAATGGGGGGGGAGATAACCGTTTTCTCCCGTCCTGGAGAAGGGTCTTGTTTTACAACACGTTTGGTCTTGAAGAGCGCGCCTGCAGACAATGATGCGCAAAAAACAATTGATGTTTCCGAGAAGAAGGACCTTACAGGTGTGCGAATTCTTGTGGCAGAAGACAATCAGGTCAACCGCTTGTTGGTGCAGAAATTTCTAAAAGACAGCGGGGCCAAGCTTGGATTTGCTTTGGACGGCCAGCAAGCTATCGAGAGAGCTAAGGCACTTGAACCTGATATCATACTTATGGATCTTTCAATGCCCAATGTGAATGGCCTTGAAGCGACCCGTGCCATTCGGGACTTACCCATTGCGCAACCCTACATCGTTGCGCTGACAGCCAACGCCTTTGATGATGACCGGGCCGCCTGTCTGGAAGCCGGCATGGATGATTTCCTGTCAAAGCCAGTGAGCCGACAGCAGCTTTTGGACAACCTGATCGACGCAATTTCCTCAAAGCATGCAGAAAGCCCTGCGGTTTCGCTTTGCGCCTCCTCTGATGCTATTCTAAGTAGCTAGAAAAAGGTCAGGTAGGGCGTCATGTTGGACATTGCGACACGGGTTTATAATCACAAGTGGAAAATCGATCCGATTGTCCGGTCTCTGATCGATACCGATTTCTATAAACTGCTTATGTGCCAATCGGTGTTCCGCAATCGACCGGATACTCAGGTGCGGTTTTCCCTGATCAACCGGTCGTCCCATGTGCCTTTGGCCAAACTGATTGATGAAGGTGAACTTCGGGAACAGTTGGACCATATCCGTTCCCTCTCCCTGTCGCGCGGTGAAAGCACCTGGCTGCGGGGTAACACGTTCTATGGCAAGCGTCAGATGTTTCGCTCTGACTTTATGCAGTGGTTTGAGAGCCTTCAGCTGCCGCCCTATGAACTCGAACGCAAAGGTGACCAATACGAGCTGACGTTTGAGGGCAAGTGGCACGAGGTTATGCTGTGGGAAATTCCGGCACTGGCCGTTCTGATGGAACTGCGCTCCCGGGCTGTATTGGACCAGATGGGCAGATTTGAGCTTCAGGTGCTTTATGCCCGCGCAATGACCCGTGTTTGGGAGAAGATTGAGCGCCTTCGGAAAATCCCTGATCTTTCGGTTGCTGATTTTGGCACGCGGCGGCGTCATGGGTTTCTGTGGCAGGATTGGTGCGTTCAGGCCATGATCGAAGGGCTGGGCAACCGATTTACCGGCACTTCGAACTGTCTGATTGCAATGCGGCGCGAGGTCGAGGCAATTGGCACGAATGCCCATGAACTGCCGATGGTCTATTCAGCCTTGGCCGAAGACGACACGCAACTGGCACAGGCCCCCTATGATGTTTTGTCGGACTGGCACGACGAACATGAGGGGAACCTGCGTATCATTCTGCCGGACACCTATGGAACAGAAGGTTTTCTGGAACGGGCACCGGATTGGTTAGCAGGATGGACCGGTATCCGGATCGACAGCGGCGACCCTGCAACCGGTGCAGAAACCGCGATCCGGTGGTGGACAGCCCGCGGAGAGGACCCTTCGAAGAAGCGCGTCATCTTTTCAGATGGGCTGGATGTTGGCAAAATGGAAGAACTTCAGCGTCAGTTTTCTGGGCGGGTGCAGGTGTCTTTTGGCTGGGGTACATTGCTTACCAATGATTTCAGGGGCTTTGTGGAAGACGACTTGCTGTCGCCCTTCTCCTTGGTCTGTAAGGCGGTGTCTGCCAATGGTCGACCGACAGTGAAACTGTCCGATAATCCAGAAAAGGCAATGGGCCCAGCGTCAGAGATTGAGCGATATAAACGTGTCTTCCAGGTTGGGGATCAGGACAGTTTTGAGGTTATCGTCTGAGCCAGAGCGGAATGATAAGCCGTTTGCCTACTTCTGCGGTCCAGCTATTTGGGGAGTGTAACCGCAGACGATGGAACTCCGACTGAAAGAAGTCCTGTCTCCGCAACGATGCCCGAAGACAATAGCCCGACCACGTGAAACCTGCCGTCTGCCTTGGCGAGAAGCGGCGCGCCCGAGTCTCCTCTCATGATTGCACAGTGGGCAAGGATGACGCCATGCTGCAGTTGGGCTGTTCCGCAATCTTCAACAAGGCTCAGAACATGTGGACGCAAAGCGGCATACCCTGCCACTTGTAGCAATGTTTGGCTCAGGTCCTGCGCTGAAAGCACGGAGAGCGGGATAAAACCCGTGGTACGCCCAATCGGTTCTGACAAAACCAATACCGCCCAATCTGTCTTTGGGTTTGACTTGAAGCCACGGGCTAGAGGGTCATGTGCGGGAGGTAAAATGTAGCGCTCGACCGTTGCGGTTTCTACGGCGGCTCCGCGGTCATATCCTGCAGCAAACCGCAGACTCTCTGCCGGGATCCAGGCTTTGCGCGGATGATTATACAGGCAATGGGCTGCTGTCAGAACCAACCGTTCAGAGATTAGCGTGCCAGTGCAGTGGCTGCGAATTTGGATGCTGGCAAAGTTCACACGACCAATTGCGCGCCATGGTGCGGAGGTTGCATCCAGAATCTTCCGGTCTCTGATTTTGGAACAGCTATCTGACGACGCACTGCGTTTTTCACAGAACGCCTCAGACCCTTTCCCTTCAGGCACTTGGCTCTGAGCGCTGGCAGCAAAGGCGCAGGCAAAAAACAGGCAAAGCAGGACACGAACAGCGCGCATGAAATGCATGTCTAACTTTCCGAGTTTCGCAAATCCAATCGTACCCTGTGTTTAGCTTGAAGCGAACGAAATGGACCAGAGAATTCACATGGCTTTGCACCCGCACACGTTATTGTCACCGGTATGGGGAAGGTGGGGGCCAAATTTCGTTGCATTTTGTTCGTACGGTCAATTGTTTCGCGTGCGAAACATCCTAACAGCTTATGAGTGCAAGCGCTTCTGCTTTGTTGGATTGGGAGACCCGGGAAACAGAACCAAAGAGAGTTTCTCTGGTTCTGTTTGTTTTAATTACATTTGCTACAGCAATCTTTTGAGATCACAGCGAAGCCGAGACGGCAAGAATGCTTTCGCGCAAAATTTCGGCGCAGCGGTCGATTGTGGCATCGTCCATGATCAGGGTTGGTGAGAGGATCAGCACATTGCCCAAGGGGCGTGCCACCAGCCCGCGTTTATAGGCTTCTTTTGAGACTTGGAGACCGATGTTCAGTTCGGGGTCAAAGGAAGCCTTGCTTGTTTTGTCTGCAACAAACTCGATCCCGATCATAAAGTGGCTGCCGCGCACCTCACCTACGATGGGCAGATCTTCCAAGGTGCGTAGCGCGTTTTCGAAACGTTTGCCGCTGGTCCGGACCTTTTGCGGGATCTGATCCCGTTCCATCAGCGCAATATTGGCAAGACCAGCTGCCGCTGCCGCCGGATGTCCCGAGTAGGTCATACCATGCAGGAACATCCCGCCTTCGCCAGAGATCACTTCGTGAATTTCATCGGACATGATAGTGGCTGAAAGTGGCTGATAGCCCGATGTCAGACCTTTCGCGGTATTGATGATATCGGGTTCGGTATCAAACGCATCTTTTGATGCAAAAAAGTGCCCCAAGCGGCCAAAGGCGGTGACGACCTCATCGGCGATGTATTTGATTTCATAGGAATGGCAAAGCTCAAGCATTTTTGCATGGTACCCTGCCGGAGGCACAATCACCCCGCCTGCGCCCATAATGGGCTCTGCGATAAAGCAGGCGATGTTCTCGGGGCCGACGCTTTCAATCTTGCTTTTGGCCTCCTGAAGCAGATCGTTCAGGAACTCCTCTTCGGTCATGCCGTCGCCATTGCGCCAATAGTGCGGACATTTCAGGTGGTGGACCAGATTATCTGCTGTGTCCCAGCCTTCGGAATACAACGGGGTGGTCATGGCCATCGCAAGATGTGTTGAGCCGTGGTACGCGCCCACCCGGCTGAGAATTTGTTTCTTTTTGGGCTGGCCCAGCCGGTTGTAATAGTGATGCAAAATCCGGATTGCGGAGTCATTTGCGACTGAGCCAGAGTTGCCAAAGTGGACTTTGTTCAAACGTCCGGGCGCCAGTTCTGCCAGTTTGGCCGCAAGCGCGGCAGCTGATGGATGCGTAAAAGCATAGAACGTCGAGTAGTAATCCAACGTCTGCAACTGTTCGGTGATCGCGTTGATGATCTCCTGGCGACGGTGGCCGACATTCACGCACCACAATCCGCCAATTCCGTCGATCAGTTGGTTGCCATCACTGTCTGTGACAAAAGCACCTTCGGCGCTGGTAATGACCGTGCGTGCGCCATCCTGTTTCAGCGCATTCAGGTCGGCAAAGGATTGGACCAGATGGGTATCAGCGGTCAGCACGCCATCGGTAGAAGTATCGAGAGCCAAGGACATCGGATCACACCTTTCGTAGATCGGAGAGTTGGGTTGAACGTTTCTCGGGGGGAATTGCCGGATTGGGTTTCAAGTCGGCAATCAACAAGGTCTCTGCCTGTCCGGCAGATGCAATGACGCTGCCATCGGGAGCGGCAATCAAGGAAAGGCCCCCAAACGTCAGGGTGCCTTCGGTGCCGCAATAATTGGCATAGGCAACGGTCACATCCATTTCGGCAGCACGAGCTGGAACCAGCAGGCGTGAAACATGTTCGAAACCCGCCGGGTTGGCTGTCGGCACCAGGATCAGCTTTACGCCTTCCTGTGCCAAAGCTCGAACATGTGGAGCAAATTCAATATCATAGCAGATCAGGACGGCAGTCCGGATACCACATAGGTCAAAGTGGCAATAATTCTGTCCGGGAGTAAAATTGGCCCGTTCCATCGGTCCGAAGAGCTGCAGCTTGCGATAATGCGCGATACACTCGCCCGTGGCGCCCAAAACGGTTGCGCTGTTATGGACCGTATCACCTTCGCGCTCGGCCCAGCCAATAGTCAGGCCGCAGCCTGCATCGCGGACCACAGCCTGCAATCGGTTCTGCCATTCACCACCTTTGGGTTGGGCTAGCTCAGCATGCCGCTCAGGTTGATTATAGCCTGGCAAAAAGAGTTCAGGTACCACCAACATTTCGGCCCCACCTGCGGCGGCGGCCGTGAGCTGGGTCTTGAGGCGGGCAAATGCCGCCTCAAGATCGCCGCCGGTTGGCGGTCCCTGATATAGTGCGAGTTTCATTGTCACTTTTTCAGGTTGGTCCAGATCGCATCATAAAGGACCTGAACCTCCTCGGAGCAGGCCTCGACAAAGACGCCTTTGACATCTGCGGGCGGGTTTGACTCTGGGGAGCCTGCAACTTCGGGGGTCAGGAATTCCGCAACACCTTTGACGCCTGCCGAATACTGGGCATAGTTCGTGATAGCGGCCGCGTTCTCAGGCTCCAAAAGGAAGTCCATAAATTTCAGCGCGTTATCGCGATTAGGGGCATCTTTCAGAAGGGCGATATTGTCCATCCAAACAATCATCCCTTCCTTGGGGAAGACATATTCGATCGGGGCACCTTCACTGCGCGCACGCGCCGAGAAACCGGACCAGATCATACCTGCCGCTGCGTCGCCGGAAACCAGCACATCCTTGGCCACATCAGAGCCAAACGACGCCCAGTCCGGTTTTGCTTTTTGAACCAAGGCGTTCAACGCCTTCAGTTGCTCGCGATCTCCGCTGCACTGAGGGATGCCGAGGTAGAGTGACGCCAGAGTCAGTGTCTCGCCCGAGGTGTCCAGAACGTTGATCTTGCCCTTCAATTCCGCAGGCGGTTCAAAGATCAGAGACAAGCTGTCAAGCGGTCCGTCATAGGCCTCTTTGTTTACCGAAAAGGACGTGGAACCCCACTGGTAAGGGATGCTCGACTTGCGGCCCGGATCGAAGGCGACATCGAGCCACTTGTCTTCGATATTGCCAAAGTTTTTGAGGTCAGACGGTTCAAACGTGTCCAGCATGCCTTCGTCTGCAAGGATCTTGACCATATAGTCGCCCGGAACCGCCAGGTCGTAAGAACCCAGTTTGCCCGCCTTGAGCGCGGCAAGCAGCGCTTCGTTGCTGTCAAAGGTGTCCATGGTAACTTCGACGTCATATTCGGCAGCGAATTTGTCCAAGAGCTCTTGCGGGATGTATTCGAACCAGTGGTAAAGGGAAAGCTTGCCTTCGGCCTGGGCGGCGCCGGCCAGGGACAGTGCAAGGGCTGAGGTCGTCAGAAAGGTCTTCATGTCAGTCTCCGCTGTTGGTTTGTTATTTTTTGTTTTGTCCCGCCCGCCCGATCAGCCAGGAGAGCGTGACAAAGACCACCGACACGCCAAGCATCAGCGTGGAAATGGCCATGATGTTGGGCTTGATGCCCTGTTTGACTGATCCAAAAATCGCTGTGGGCAGGGTTTCCACACCCGCGCCTTTGACGAAGTTTGTGATCAGGAAGTCGTCAAGTGAGATGATAAACGCCAGGATAAACCCGGACAGGATCCCCGGTGTCATCAGCGGCAGCAAAATCAGCCGGAACGCCTCCCATGGCGTGGCGTAAAGATCCATGGCGGCTTGCTCGTACATGTCCGGAACCGATTGCATACGGGCTGAAATCGGCAGGTAGGCAAAGGGGATGCAAAACACCACATGGGCAATGAAAATCGTCATCAGGCCGGATTTGAAACCGATGGTGATAAAGAAAATCAGAGAGGCGACGGCGGTTACGATCTCTGGCACCATGAGGGGAAGGTTGATCAGGGCGAGGCTGCCGGTCTTGCCTTTGAACCGCCCGGCGCGGTTCATCGCAACCGCTGCAGCCAGTGCAATCGTGGTCGCACAGGTCGCCGCGCCAATTGCAATAATGAACGAGTTTATTGCTGCCGCACGGAACTTTGGTGCGTCGACCCCGGTGAAGACATCGACATACCATTTGAACGAAAAGCCGCCCCATCGGGTAATCGATGTGCTGTCATTAAAGCTGTAGACTGCCACGATGATCAGCGGCGCATAGAGGATGACCAAACAGAGGATTGTCAGTGCGCGAAACCCGGTAAAACGGCGCAGGTCAATTGTTTTGGACGACATTTATCTGTCCTCCCGCGATTGGGCACGTGCATGGATGAGCAGAACTGCAAGAACGATGGAAAGCAGGATCATTGCCGAAGCCGCGCCAAAGGGCCAATTACCGGCTGCGCCTTTGAACTGTTCTTCGATCAAGGAGCCGATCATAAAGGTCTTGGCACCGCCCAAAAGATCCGGCGCAAGAAATGCGCCGAGCGACGGGACAAACACCAGTATGCAACCCGCGATGATACCGGGCTTGACCACTGGAAGAATAACCAGGCGCAGCGTCGTCCAGCTATCCGCATAAAGATCTGCCGCAGCTTCCGAGAGGGAAAAGTCATACCTCTCTACGGCGGCATAGATCGGCAGAACCATGAATGGCAGATAGGAATAGAACAGCCCCAGCTGCACAGCGAAATTGGTGTTGATCAGTGCCAAGGGCTCGCTGATAACGCCAGTCCACATCAGGAATTCGTTTAACGGCCCGGTGTCACGGATCAGGAACTTCATTGATACGGTTCGGATCAGGAGGTTGACCCAATACGGTATGGTGACCAGGAACAGCCAGATCGATCGGGACGCAGGCGCGCGGGTTGCAATGAACCAGGCGGTTGGGAAACCGATCAGAAGGCAGAAGATGGTTGCAAGACCGGCCTGCCAGATGGAGCGCCAGAAGATGGAGATATAGGTCCACTCAATTGTCGGGGCTTCATCGCCGAACAGGCCACGATCCAGGAAGAACTGATCATAAGCCGCAAAGGTGAACTCCCAGATGACACCACCACGAAATTCCTTGGTCAGGAAAGAATAGGTGGCCATCAGCAAGACCGGCAATACCAGAAAGAAACCGATGAATACCCAAGCAGGCAACAAGAGCCTGTGACCGCTGCCGCGATAGATTTCCGAACGGGATGTTCCCGTAGCGCCTACACCCGCCATTAGTCTGCCAACAGGCGCGCGGCACCTGCCTCAACCTGGACCCCAATTTCCTGTCCATGCGTGGGTACTGTTGTGAGTGCACTGTTCTGCAAGCGGACATGCAGCGCTGCGCCGGTGTTTAGCTTCGCATGAAGTTGAATATCCGTTCCTAAATACACATGATCCGTGACCGTTGCAGTCATCACGTCAGCATTTGGCTCACACAGGCTGATCCGTTCCGGGCGCACGGACAATGTGCTGGTGCCGGGTGTTGCACCGGGCGCAGCGGGACATTGAAGACGAGCGCCTCCAGGCAGCACAATGTCCGCCATCCCTCCTGTTACAGACTGGGCGTCGACCTCCAGCAGATTGGTCTCCCCGATGAAATCCGCCACAAAACGGTTTTGCGGCGCCTCATAGATCTCTTGTGGGTTTCCGATCTGTTGGACATGACCCGCCGACATAACCGCGATCCGGTCCGACATGGTCAGCGCTTCTTCTTGGTCATGGGTGACAAAGACAAACGCAATTCCGGTTTCGCGCTGGATTTCCTTCAGTTCCACACGAACCGCCTGACGCAGTTTCAGATCCAGTGCTGAGAGCGGCTCGTCTAGGAGTAGCACTTTTGGATTGGGTGCCAGGGCGCGTGCAAGGGCAACGCGCTGCTGCTGACCACCTGAAAGCTGTGCTGGGCGTCGTTCGGCAAATTGGTCGAGTTGCACCAAGTCGAGAACTTCGCGTGCACGCTGTCTGGCAGAGTTGCGCGACCACCCTCGGCGCTGCATTCCAAACATGACGTTTTCGGTGACGGTCATATGAGGAAACAAGGCATATTGCTGAAAGACCGTGTTGACGGGCCGTTTATGTGGGGGCAGGGGGGCGATGTCTTCACCATGCAGACGGATTTCACCTTCGGTGACCTCTTCAAACCCTGCGATACACCTCAGGAGCGTTGTCTTGCCGCAGCCGGACGGGCCGAGAAGCGTAAAAAATTCACCTTCACAGATGTCCATCGAAACGCCGTGCAATGCGGTGAAAGTGCCATAACGTTTCACGACGTGGGCAACATCAACAGCGACTTTTTTGTTTGGCATGAGGACCTCTTGATTATACCCCCTGGTTCACTGTTAATTTTGTAAGTAAATCAAAATTGAGGGGTATATACCCCCAAGGGGGTATGATGTCCGAACCTGCCACAACTGCCGAGGACCTGTTGGCCCTTGTGATAGATGCCGCCGAGAGTCAGGCCTTTGCTGAGGCGCTCTATGGATGGTTGTCCAGCCAGCTTGAGATCGACAACACCACGATGCTGGCCTATTTCCAAACGCGGCGACCCGAAGTTCTATATCTCCAGGCACGGGAAGCCAGTGTCCATAGGTGCTTGGAAAGTGATTATTTACCAGGGGCTTACGTTCTTGACCCGTTCCACGAATTGCATGTGCAACGCGTGCCTGAAGGCCTTTACCGGCTGCGTGACATTGCCCCTGATCAATTCCACCGAAATGAATATTACGCCAGCTACTACAAGCAGACGACATTGGTTGATGAGCTCGCCTTTATCGCTTGTCCGGCTGAAGGCGTTTCGGTCCACGTTTGTTTGGGGCGCGACGTGAGTTCCGGACGTGTTTTTTCTAGTCGAGAAATCGCAAAAGCACAAAAAATAACCAAATTGGTTTGCTCTTTGATCCGAAGACAGTGGGTTGGGTTGTCCTCTCAAGGGGATTACGCAGAAGGCGAAGTGGTCGAAAAAGTCATGAATGACCTCAGATTGCGCGACGGAATCGCGTTAAGCCGGCGACAGGCTGAGGTCGCGCTTTTGATTTTACGCGGACACAGTTCTGTATCGATCGGCCTGCGACTGGGGATCAGTGCGCAGACAGTGAAAGTTTTCCGTAAACAATTGTACCGCAAGTGCGGGATCTCTTCCCAGGCTGAACTCTTCTCGCTTTTGTTGCCGGTGTTGGCCGGGTGATCACCCCACTAACGATTTTGATACGCCGATTTGAAATGCTCCTTTAGAATGTCGATCAGCTTTTGGACCGCGGGGGGGCGCATCGCGCCATAGTGGTCGACCGTTACGATATTTGGAGCCGGGAGCGTGTCGGTAATCTGCAAGCGTTTTGTACCTTCTTCCAGCGGTAGCGGTTGCTTGGGCCAAAAATTCAGGACAGCAACGCCAAACCCTTTTGCGACACCACGGATCAAGGTTTCGTAGCTGCGGCTTTTGAAATGAACCTGAGGGCGGTTTTTTGCAGTGTCGAACAATGTCATCAGATATGTCTCGGTCAGAGGCAGGTTCAGCAGGGCGATCGGGTATTGCGCAAGCTCCGAGATGCTCAGTTTGTCGTGTTTTGCGAGCGGGTGGTTCAGCGGCACCATCGCGTGAGGGGCTGCCCGGCCGATATGTTCAAAGGTGCCGGTGAAATCTGGGCCGAGATCATAGACAACCGCGATATCTACTTCTCCCCGATCCAACGCGCGTTTCAAACTGGGCTGGTCAGTCTCGACAAGTTCCACGGCAATCGGGCCCAATTCGAATTGAAGCTGTTCCAATACGTCAACCATCATGATCGAGCCGAAAGGCTCAAAGAGCCCGATACGCAGATCCGTTGCTTTTTGCCCATGTGTGCGAGTTTCCCGTAGGAAATCTTCTTCGGCATTCAAAAGCCTGCGCGCGGCGGCAATAAAACGTTCGCCTTGAGCCGTAGGGTGCACCCCACGGCCTTTTTGCCGCGCGAAGATACGAACACCCAATGATTGTTCGGCGGCGTCTACAGCTGCCAGGATCGAAGATTGGGAAATGTTCATATGATGCGCGGCTTTGGCAAAGCTGCCAAGGTCCTGAACTGCACAGATGTAGGAAAGATGCTTGAGGGAGTGCGCCATCGGATGGGTGTCCAAAAAATGGATATGTCTGACGCAAACAATACATTTTTCAGAATGCCAGACCACTGTTTAACATGCCCTTGACCCTCACCGGACAGGAGATTGACCATGAAATTCCCGATTTCTGATGCGCCTGAAGTGTGCCAAATGTCTGCTTCGGATCTTGTTGCGTGTTTTGCGTCTGGTGCGTTGTCTCCTGTCGAAGTGGCCAAGGCGGCTCTGGAGCGCGCAGAGGTTGCACAGAGCACCAGCAACTCTTTTAACTTGATCGACACCGAAGGCGCATTGCACGCTGCAAGAGCTTCTGAAGCGCGCTGGGCGGCAGGAGATCCGCTTTCGGGGATCGACGGTGTGCCGGGCACCATCAAAGATATCGTTTATGTGAAAGGGCTGCCAATCAGTTTTGGAAGCCACTTGGGCGATGATGCCAAGTGCCGCGATGACGCGCCAAGCGTTGCGCGTTTGCGTGCCGCGGGAATGGTCAATTTGGGGATCACAACTTCGCCGGAATTTGGTTGGAAAGCGCTGACGGACAGCCCACGTTGGGGGGTAACAACCAATCCCTGGAACACTGAAATGACGCCGGGGGGATCATCGGGCGGTGCCGGCGTGGCAGCCACGATGGGGGCCGGTGTTCTTCATTTGGGTACCGATGGAGGCGGTTCGATCCGGATACCCTCTGCATTTACAGGTATTGCGGGGCTGAAACCGACTTTTGGCCGGGTGCCTGCATACCCGGCTTCGCCTTTTGGAACCGTTTCGCATATCGGCCCAATGGCACGTCGGGTTGAAGACGTAGAGCAAATGCTGGCGGTGATGTCTGGGCGTGATCTGCGGGATTGGTTTCAGGGCGAAGGCGAACTGCTTGGCTTGCTTCCTTCCGTCGAAAGTCCAAAGGGGAAGAAAATCGCGGTTTGGCGGGTTCCTCCGGGCGGATCGGTTGCGCTAGAGGTCGCTGCCAACTTTGATGCAGTCCTCAAGCGTTTTGAAGCGGCCGGAGCGGTGTTGGAAGAGATCGAACTTCCGATGGTGGATCAGCTTTATGAGATTGCAACGCGCCTGTGGTTCAGCGGCGCACTTGCGCGCCTGTCGTCTTTTGGAGATCTCGACACTTTGGACACGACATCCATCGACCCGGGATTGCTTGAAATTGCGCATCAAGCGCGAGCGTATTCGGCCAAGGATCATATTGAGGCCACGACTTTACGTGCGGCCTTTGGGAGCCAGATGGATCAACTTTTGTCGATGTACGATTATGTCGTGTCACCCGCCTGCAGCGTGCTTCCGTTCAAGGCCGGATGCGAAGTCCCGCCAGACAGCAATCTGTCCCGTTGGTTTGAATGGGCAGGTTTCAGCTATCCGATAAACCTGAGCCAGCAGCCCGCTGCCGTTGTTCCGACTGGGGTGGACAAAAACGGGCTGCCACATTCTGTGCAGATCATTGCGGGGCGCGGAGCCGATTCATCGGTGCTGGCCCTCGCTAAATGGTGGCAAGCCCTGTATGATGCGCATCTGCTCTAGCCATTTTGCCGTGTATGGTCATCCCCAACTGGAACCGGCAGCCTGCTGCCGGTTCTTTTTGTCAGGTTTCCAGGTGCGATAACAAAGTGCGAAATCTCTTGCGGGCTTCACCAGGGTGGCGCAGCTTTTTAACCGCGGCCAGATTTGACATGTCGTTGCCCACGACTATCAGCCCCACCATTCCCCATTCGTAGTGGGGCACACAGATGTGACCGTAGATGCCGGGAACCGTGAATTCGATGGTCAACACCTCATCCACTGCGCCGTTCCATGGTGTGGCTCCTTCGGGGATCATGCCGCGTTTTGAAGCCGAATTGTGACCATCATCGGTTGGGACAAAGGTCACGCTGTCACCGACATTGATGTGCAAGATGTCAGGCGCAAAGACATTTGGTGTCTCTCCGTTTGTGCAATCCGCATTCAACATCAGCACGCTATGGGCGGTGCCTTCTGCTGGCGGGACAGGGCAGGCGACCGCGCTTCCAGCAGCCATTGCGCCTAAAGAAAGTGTGAAGCTACGACGCGTAAGCATGAACCAGGAATTCCTCTCTTGGACCGGAAGTTATTTCGATGTCGACGCCGTAAGTCGTTGCCAAGGCGGGAGAGTTAAGCACCTCTTCTGGTGTACCCTGTGCCAGAATCTGCCCGCTTCCGAGCAGGATCAGATGATCGGCAAATCGTGCGGCAAGGTTCAAATCATGCAGTGCCACAACGCCAACGGCATTGCGGGTTTGAATAGCTCTGCGGATCCGGTCCAGAACACTCAACTGATGACGCAGGTCCAGCGCGGATGTCGGCTCGTCGAACAAATACACGTCGGATTTGCGGATCAGCGCCTGCGCGACCGAGACCATTTGCGATTGGCCACCGGAAAGCTCACCCACATAGGCCTCGGCCAGATGGCCAATTCCAGCGTCACTGAGCGCTTGTGAAACCCGTTGGATATCCGCGCCAGAGACCCGCCAGCCACGCAGTTGTTTATGGGCCATCATAACCACGTCGAATACGGTTAGGGCGGCATTCGCAGCAAAGAACTGCGGCATGAAACACACTTGTTCCAGACGTTTGCGGCTTGGCAATGTTGCGAGATCTTGGCCTCCCAGCCGCACCTGTCCCGACGTGGGCTTCAATAGTCCTGCAATCAATCGAAACAGGGTGGATTTCCCAGCTGCATTCGGGCCAATCAGCGCAGTAACCGCGCCGGGTTGCAACCCGTCAAAACTGACGCCGTTCAGGATCTGACGCTTGCCGTAGCTGAATTCCAAATTGTGAACCGATAGAGTCTTCATTGCCAGTGCCTCTTTCGTTGACCCAAGATGAGCAGGATGAAGAACGGGATCCCGATCAGGGAGGTGATCATACCAATGGGGTAGACAATGCCGGGTGTGATCGCTTTGGACGCAATAGAGGTTCCCGAAAGGATCAGGGCACCGCAAAGGGCAGAAAGGGGCAGGAAGCCGCGCTGATCTTCGCCAACAATCATGCGGGCGATATGCGGCCCGACCAGACCGACAAAGGCAATTGCGCCTACAAAGGAAACGGCAACCGCAGCCAGAAGGGACACTCCTGCCAGGACCGTTACCCGTAAGAGACCAACATTGACGCCCAGGGCTGCGGCTTTTTCTTCGCCCATGCGCAGGGCCGTCAGAGCCCAAGAGCGGCTGAGGAACCAGGGCAGCAGAACAGTTAAGACGATCGCACAGATCGCAACCTTGTCCCAGGTTGCGCGGGACAGGGACCCGAGCTGCCAAAAGATCAGCTGTGCCAATTGCAGTTCAGACGCGCCGTATTGCAGAAAGGCCAAGAGCGCGTTGAAGGTGAACAGCATGGCGATGCCAACGAGGATCATAGCCTCAGGCGAAACACCGCGCAGGCGGGTGAACAGGAACAGAGCACATGATGTCCCCATCGCAAAGACAAACGCATTTACTGTGACCATCAAGCCACCGACACCGGGAAGAACCGACCATCCCAGAACAATGGCCAGAGCGGCACCAAAGCTCGCGGCGGACGAAAGGCCCAAGGTGAAGGGGTCGGCAAGCGGGTTGTTCAGGATTGTCTGCATCTCTGCGCCGGCGACGCCAAGCATGGCGCCAACACAAACCGCCATCAGGGCGACGGGCAGGCGCAGCTTCCAGATGATGACCTCTTCTTTGGGTGTGGCGACTGAAGGATCCAGGATCACCTGAAGAGTCCGACCAAAACTCAGGTTGGCAGGACCGGTGATGATGTCAAAAATGATAAGGCCAGCCAAAATGGCAAAGGCCAGCGCAACAAGCAGTGCGCGGCGCATCGAACGCTTGCGATAAGCGCTCGCCAGGCCAGAGGCCTCGGCTACTAATGTCTGATCTGTCATGATGTTTTCCGATAAAATGGTCCGCTGCGTCGATTGAGCAGCGGACCGGGGGCGTTAGTGACCGACGCTGGCCGACATCCAGAAGGTGCCAGAGGCGTCAAAGGGCAGGAAGCGTTCGTGCAATTCGTCGAACGTGGCCTGTGGGTCCAGATCCTCGAAGTCATCCGGGTGGAACCATTTGGCCAGCTGCTGGATCGCAACAAAATGGTAGGGTGAATTGTAGAACTGGTGGAAAATAGCGTGGTAGTTGCCAGATTTCACGGCTTCCAGATCTGCGAAACCTGCGCGCTGGGCCAAGGCATCGATGCGTTTCTGGTTGGCAGCGTCATCGGCCTCATACCCGAGCAGGACCGAGGTCACTTCGGGGCGGGATTCAGCCCAATTCGCACCGGTTGCAACAATGTGCTGCGGTTCCGCCTCAATCACCCCTTCCAGGTTCAGCGTAACGGAATAGGCATTGGCAAGGGTCGAGGCGTAGTTGGTGCCGCCTGCGAGTTCGACGAAACGGCCATAGTTATATGGGCCGAAAGACCAGCAGCAGAAATCAACCTGCCAACCTGCGGCGTTTTCCACAACGACCATCGGGCGGTCTTCTGCGGGGATGGTGTCAACAATATTGGTGACCTTGCGCATTTGAGCAACGTAGAAATCAATGAACTCAGCGGCTGATTTCTCTTCGCCCAGTATGCGGCCCAGCATCAGGAGGGACGGCACAACGTTTTCTGTCGCGTTGCGACGGAAGTCGATAAATGCCACCTTGACCCCGGCAGCGTCCAGTTTTTCGATCAGACCGGTTTCTTCGGCTTTGAACAGGCTGCCGGATTCCAGAAGTACCAGATCCGCCTCGGATTCCAGGACTGCCTCGATGCTGAAATCGCCTGCATAAGGGTTTCCGAAATTGATCAGGCGAGCGGTGTCTTCGGGGAAGGCGCCTTGGAATTTGCGGAACCCGTCGGGATCATAAAGGATCAGATCGTTATTCCAGCCGACGATCTTGTCGAACGGGTTGTCTTTTGTCAGCGGCGCGATGGCGTACATCATGCGCCCTTCGCCGAGGATGATTTTATCCGGCAGTTCCGGAAGAGTGACTTCGCGGCCTGCGATGTCAGTGAACGTCAAGGCTTCAGCTTGAGCACTGGTGGCTGACGCGATCAGGGTCGCGCTGGCTGCAATGGCACCAAGGAAGCCGCCGATAATTGCCTTGAAGGACATGTGCGATCTCCGTTTGGGTTTGCGTTTGAGCGCCACGTAGCGGAAAATAAATAAAAATCCAACAAAAAAAGTCGGAATAATGTCTGATTGCACCTTTCACGATAATTCGGAACGGCGCTGCTCAGTGCAGAATTGAGTTTGTCTCTTGCCAAAAAACGCCGGTCCCACGGGGGAACACGGCGTCCAGATTGGAAAGCCAAGGGGCCGCAGCGCAGCCCCTTGGTGATTTTGTAATGGGACTAGACAAACAGGATGGAGTTGTTTGCCTGCAGTTCTGCCAATGTGGTGGAGAACCCATCGTCGTGAGCAAAGGCAGCTACATCGACAAAGTTTCCATCACCGTTGGCGCTGACAGCCAGGACCTGCTCGCCGTTTTCGTTCACCGAAAGGGCAACGTAATCACCTACGGCGCTGATATCGGCGTCAAAGTTGGTCAGCAAAGCCGAGATATCCAGGAAGTCGCCATCATCGAAGGAGAAGTCGCGCAACCGATCCATCCCGTCAAAGCTGTCAAAGACAAAGGTATCTGCCCCCGACCCACCAAAGATATTGTCGCTGCCATCCCCTCCTACAATCACATCGTCGCCGCCGCGACCCGTGATAAAGTCACTGCCACCTGCGCCATAGTAGATGTCGTTCGCGTTCGAGCCAAAGATCGTGTCGTAGTACTCTGTCCCGATCACGGTTTCAAAGTTCACAGCAAAGTTCGATGCAGTCAAAGCCACATCCAATGCCTCGCCGCGGGCTTCTGCTGCGGTCAAACCGCTTCCGTCTTCCAGTTCGAAACGAGAAGAATAGATCTGAATCGCGCTGGCGGACCGGTCTGCAACCAGATCCTGGTTCAATAGCTCGGCATATTGTTCACCATAGCTGTTGAGAACCCCCAAGATCCGACCATAGCCGTCGGTAGAGGTCAGTTGCAGGACATCTCCCTCACCCTGGCCACCGTCAAGCAGTTCACCCACAACATCGCTTTCGGCGATTACGTTGTCTTCCTGATGAACTTCCACGGTAACTGTGGCTGTTGTGACAAAGTCGCCATCCGTGACCTCGATTTCCAAATCATGGGTCGCGATCCCAACCGAGATGTCTTCCTCCAGTTCACCCGTGGTGGTAATCTCGCCGGTCTCTGCGTTGATTGCAAAGAGCCCGTCGTCATTGCCGCCTACGATGCTGTAGGTCAGAGAGTCCCCGTCAAGATCGTTTGCTTCGACTTGATGGATCTGGTCGCCGGCCGCGTAGTCTTCATTGAAGACAGTCAGATGGCGGCTTTTGACTGTTGGAGCATCCTCTGCGTTGACCACGGTAATCGTGGCTGTTGCAGAAGTCCGGTTGCTTCCGTCAGACACAACATAGGTAAAGCTGTCTTCGCCCACATAGTTCGGGTCGGGGATATAGGTCACGCTTCCGTCGGCTTCCAACCGCAAGGCGCCGTGCTCTGCTTCGCCGAGTTCTACAATCACCAGCTCGCCGCCGTCCGCATCGCTGTCATTCACCAGAAGAGTGGTGATATTGGTGTTTTCATCTTCGGTGATTTCAACGTGATCATCCTGTGCAACAGGCGCGGCGTTGTTTTCATCTGCCGTACCGACCAGATCCTCGATAGAGAAGATTTCCCCATCCTGGAACTCGACAACTTCCACGTTGAGCACGCGGTCCGTTCCGTCGGCATGACGGAAGATCACGGCTTCGCCGTCACGATAGATGTCATATTCGCTGCGTGTGCCTGCAAACAGGACAGTATCGTTTCCTTCGCCTCCGTTGATCCCGTCATTACCGATGCCAGCAACAATGTAGTCGTTTCCTTCACCACCACCCAAATAGTCTTCTTGGTTTGTGCCGATCAGAAGATCATCGCCATCGGTTCCGGTCTCAATCACGCCTTGCTGGAAGTGCTCACCCCCGCGATCTTCCCACCATGGGGCCTGGCTTGCATTCTGTTCCCAAAGGAACTCTGCGCGCGGGCTTGTGTCATTCAAGTCGGACAGGAAGCTAAAGAAACCATAGCGAGAAGGTTCGCCCACCGAGCCGTGGTTGGTGAAGGCACCGGTGCCAACCTCACGCCAGATGTCCCAGATACCTTGGAACAGCTCCCGCATGTATTCGCTACGGTAGAAGTCCACATAGAACCCTTCGAGCTGTTCTACGGTTTCTTGGGGCAGGTTGGTGTTGTCAAAGTGCAGCAGGTGCGCGCCACCTTCATAGTCTGTAACCTGTAGCCCATACCGGTCTGCGATCTCTTTCTGCTCACGCAGAAACTCGCCTGTTGCCGGGATCGAGAACGGGTAATCCGGATCGTTCAGTTTCTCGAACAGGAAGGCCTGCGCGTCCACGTCCGGATCGTTGATTGCCTCGATCAGATCCGCACGCAGCTCTTCGCGAGTCAGCGTGGCGCCGCCGAAATAGGTGGTCACAGCAATCGAGTCAAAGATCTCCTCGGGCGGGATGAAATTGTCCGGATCATTCAGCTGCCATGCATCCGCCCGCAACAGAGCTTCGGTGACGCTTGGAACTGCTGACTGGGTACCCAAAGTATTGTGCAACAGTGGGCGTTCATCTTCGCCGACCTGGTTAAAGATCTCCTTGAACGTCAGCGCCACATCAGCTGCCTTGGAGGTGATGTAAGCAAAGCGCGATGCGTTGTCGCCGGGATCCAGGTTCCAGGCTTCAATCGCCTCGGCCCGCAGATCATGGGTGTCCTGATAGCCATAGTTCCAAAGCTCGTTACCGTATTCCACGGTGACTTTCAGGTTCGGATCCAGGTTGTCGCGGATATAGGTCGCATAATGTTCGATCACATCGGCGTTTGCCTTGGTCGGGATTGTAATCCACAGATCAGTGCCGGCTTCGTTTGAAAGCTGAACCAGGGCTTCGATAGGAACCCCATATTCGGTTGCCCAGGAGGATTCTTCCAGTGAAGGCAGATCGTCCAGGGTTTCGATTGGCGATTCAATCGTGCGCTGCCATGCCATCGTGCGGAATTCGCGGAAGTCCGCCAGCACATCTAGCGCATCCGGGTTGAAGGTCGCGCCAGCATCATAGAGATCGACGTACTCTTCCTTCACGATGCTGATGTTCTTGATGTAATCGCCGGTGTCGTTGGGGTCGGTTGACCGCAGGAGCACCTCAAAGCTGCCTGAGCCATGTTCAAAGACGATTTCGCCATCTTTCTGGCTGATGATATTGGCATCAAAGCGCAAGTCGATTTCGCCCTCACCTTCGTAGCGCAGCACATAAGTGCCCTCGCGTCCGATTGTGTCCGAGAAAATGAAACCGATGGTTGGTGCGTCCTCTGGGATTTCGGTGGGCCAGCCGTTGTCGTCGAGATAACCTCCCTCACGCAATTCAGCGTAATCATAAGTCCCGAACTCACCCGGGGCGTGCGCTTTTACGGGTCGACTGGATTTGAATATGTCGAGGAAAGGCAATTGCGAGCTGTAGTCCGCCGTGCCCGTCAGGCCAACCGAACCCGAGCCATTGTCCACGCCAAAGGCACGGTCAGTGCTGGCAATCAACTCGCTGCGGCTCTCGTCCACATCGGCCACATTGATGGTGACATCGGTCGTCGTTGTTGCCTGACCGTCAGAAACGGAAACTTCCAGTGCGTGAGCCTGTGCCACTTCGTAGTCGAGGGCCGCGCCTTCTGTCAGAGAAATTGCGCCATCACTGTCGATTTCAAACAGACCATCATCGTTGCCGCCGGTGATCTCGTAGCTGAGTGTGTCGCCTTCGACGTCGGTCGCGGACACCTGCGCCAGGATGTCATCACTTTCGGCCGTTTCAAGAACCGTAGTTACATCTGCTGATGTCACAAACGGAGCATCATTGACCTGCTCCACAGCGACTGTGACGGTTGCAGTGGACGTCTGTCCCGCGGCATCCTCGACCGTGTAGGTGAAGGTGTCTGAGCCGCTAAAGTCTGCGGCTGGGATGTAGGTTACCGTCCCGTCGACGTTCAAAACCGCAGAACCGTTTTGGGGAGAGTTGATCCCGGTAATTGTCAGGGCGTCACCGTCGTCGTTTCCAAGGAGATCCAGAACAACGGTGCCGTCTTCGGCGACAGAGCCGCTGTCGTCTTGGGCGTTAAGCTCTGGCAATGGTGCGGGCTCCGGAGCCGGCTCTGGCGCTGGGTCCGCATCAACAGCAAGGTCGCTCAGCGCGACGATTGTGCCATCTGAAAGACGCGCGAATTCGACACCTGTAACGGTGCTTGTTTCACCAATCCCTGTTGTGATTTCGAAAGATCCGTCTTCGGTCTGTTTGACTTCGAAATCATCTGAGGAGCCGCGCAGCCAAATTGTGTCGGACCCTTCGCCGCCATCGATGACGTTATTGCCGGCAGACAGTACAATATTATCGTCCCCAGCGCCCGCATTCAGCGTGTCATCACCGGAACGGCTGTCCAGCCAATCATCTCCGCCTTCAGCATTAAAGACGTCTACATAGCGCCCGCCGAAAAACGTGTCGTTGTGCTGTGAACCTGTGATCTCTTCGACGTTCTTGGTCAGATGACCAAACGTCAGAGCCGTATCCAGCGCCGTTTCGGAAAGTTGTTCACCTGATCTGCTGGAGACATTGTTGTTGATCGCAGCATAATTTGCGCGAACTGTTTCGCCGTCAAATTCCGCTTCGGCACCGCGCTCATAAACTGCATATGCTTTGTCTGTGCTCGTTAGGTCAAGCTCGTTTCCGAGGGCGCCCCAGCGCCCGACGGATTCAATGATCAGACCCTTTTCCTCTCCTGCAAAGGAAGCCGTGTCGTACCCGTCGCCTCCATCAAGGAAAGCGCCGGTGCTTCCCTGGACAGCGAACTGATCGTCGCCGTCTTCGCCATACAGCTGTTTTTCACCACCTGTGGAACGGAAATAGTCATCACCTTCTGCACCATAGACAATGGCATCTTCGTCATACCCAAAATATCGATCATCGTTGGCAGTTGCGACGATACCTTCGACATTCACTGCGACACTGGCGAGCTGCAAGGTTGTCTCCAACGCGGTCGAAGACAGCAGGGCGTCAGACGAACCGTTTGCGACGTTGTTTTGAAGGGAGAAATGATTCGCGGTAACGGTTTGGCCGGAAATCTCGGCGGTTGCACCACGTGCTTTGAAAATGAACCCGGTTGGGCCCTCGTTGGCTCCCAGATCGCGGGCCAATGCAGACCAGCGCGAAATCCCTAAGATGTCGATACCGGTTTCTTGGTCGTCGGTGTCAGCGGCAACAACATCGTCACCCTGTTCACCGTCGATAAAAGACCCCTGTAGGGAAATCGTTGAAATGCTGTTCCCATCGCCAAGAGAAAAGCTTTCACCACCTGGAATGGGTTGCCCTTCAACGTTGACCTCTTCACCATCGGTTTGAATTAAATCTGTGGAACTTCTGAGGCTAAGGGCCAGTTCAGAAACCACGTTTTTGATTGTTTTGTCCAAGGCTTCTCTCCTTGAGAATTCTTCAGTTGAAATTCCGGAACTCAAAATTCCTGACCTTGGGTTAATTGCGGGGGTTTCGTGGCGATACTAACGTTTTTGTGAAATGTACAAGATTGGATTTAACTAGTTTTTTATCGCCGCATTTTTGCCGCTTTTGTGCCTTTGCGTTTTTTGAAATTTGGTTTATTTGGGAAATATAATTTTAAAAACATGTACTTGGCTTGGTTGTGATTTTAACTTCTGGTCGGTTCTTTTTGTTTGAGTTCGCGATTGGGCGGAAAAGTGGCAATTTTGTGGGAGGTGTTGCCATCTTTTATATTGTTTATATTATGGAAAATGATTGTTTTGGTTTTGTGGGGGGCTTTCAGTGAGGCTTGTTCGCGTTTCTTCGAGCTTGGAAATGAATTGGTGGAGCCGTGTTTGATTCCGATTCTAAGGTTCTCGCTGGTTGGCGGGCCTTGAAATTGGCCTGCACCTGACGCGGACCGTAGAACAGCATTCTTCGTCAATAGGTCTGTAGACGAGGGCCATGATGTGCGGCCCGCTCCAAAAGAGCACGTCGCAATGCAACTAAAGGGATCTTGGGATGTGTCTCACGGTCCCGCCCCCATTTGGGAGATGTGAATAAGCTACGAATGCCATCCGCGCCAATTGAGAGCAGGACCTCAATAGTCTTTGTGTCAGCCATAACACCGGGAGGGTGGAGTTTGACGACAGTCGTACTCAAGAAGGGTTAAGAGGCATCACGGTTGCGCGGGGGGAGGGGCTAACATCTGGTCTTTGGCTCAACGGTCTTTTTGTTTGGCTCTGAACAGTGAACCCCGGACAATATTGTCGGGGTTTGCGGCCGGTACTGTCACAGGCCCAGCTCATCTAGTTCAGGATGGTCCAAGGGGCGCGGTCCAGCTTCCCAATGGAATTTTCGATCCGCATCATCAATCGCCAGATCATTGATCTGTGCAATCCGGCGGCGCATTCGGCCATCCGCGGCAAATTCCCAATTTTCATTCCCGAAGGAACGAAACCATTGGCCATTGTCATCATGCCATTCATAGGCAAACCGCACTGCGATGCGGTCCCCGGCAAAAGTCCACAAACCTTTGATGAGCCGGTAATCCAATTCTCGGGTCCACTTCCGGGTCAGGAATGCGTGGATTTCTGCGTGGCCGTTCACATATTCCGCGCGGTTTCGCCAACGGCTGTCTTCTGTATAGGCCAGTGTGACGCGGTCTGGATCACGCGTGTTCCAAGCATCTTCTGCGGCACGTACTTTTTGCAAAGCAGTTTCCCGGGTGAAGGGAGGCAATGGTGGTCTGGTCATTTTTGATCTCCGTTGAAATCAGGGACTTTGTTGCGTGAGTGGTGGTCGTGAGTGGTGTTGGGTGACTGATCTGTTAATGTGTCAAGGGTGTACTGATCTGTAACTGTTTGCAAGGGCTGGATTGAGATTTGCGGGAAATTTTGTGTTTTCTTTGGGGGGTATTTGAAAAAAAGACCCAATTTCAGTAGATTATTGAACGACCAGAGCCGCCGAGATACAGTGCGAAATATAGGAAGTAGGAGCTGTCATGAGCCGCAATAAACGCGATGAGCTGATTGAAAAGTCTCTGTGGCTCTTCTATCGTAATGGTTTCCACGCGACGGGTATGGACTTGGTTGCCAAGGAAACCGGGGTGTCCAAGACATCAATTTACAAACACTTTCGCACCA
Organism: Epibacterium sp. ABZ3_068; assembly: GCF_056159265.1. Classification (NCBI taxonomy): domain Bacteria; kingdom Pseudomonadati; phylum Pseudomonadota; class Alphaproteobacteria; order Rhodobacterales; family Roseobacteraceae; genus Epibacterium; species Epibacterium sp. ABZ3_068. The sequence continues at coordinate 921,061 of NZ_JBSWUV010000001.1, read as the reverse complement.
AGGAAGAGCTTATCCTGGCGGTGCTTCGTTTGCGGGACGAGAAATTTAGATCCTGGTTGGTTGGACGAATGAAGGAATTGGCTTCGACGCCAAAGGGTCAGCTGCTTGCGATGTTTGATGCGATCGAAGAGTGGTTCCGCGAGGACAATTTCAAAGGTTGTATGTTCATCAAAGCAAGCTCTGAGTATCAAGCGCAGGACCATGCTATTAACCAGCAATCGTTTGAACATAAAGCTCTCTTGGCAAAGCAGATTGGCGAAATCGCTGCATTGGCCGACTATGCGAATCCTGAAGAACTGGCCCGTCAGGTTCTTTTGCTCAAAGAAGGTGCGATCGTCCTTGCAGCCATGTCCCATTCGGCAAAACCGGCGCAAGATGCTCGTGTGGTTGCCCAATTGTTGCTGGATGCAGCGCCTCAAAATGGCGTTGATCGAGGCTTAGCCGGGTAACACTTTTTCTACTGGCCGTGGTGTTCGTATCCGAGGCAATTCTGAAACGCGGATCTGAAACCGCGTTTTGTCCGGTCCCAAAATACGCTTTGGGAACCGTTGCAGTTTCTGAAGGCGCTATCAACTCAGCTCTTCGGCCCAGGGAGGATTGACGCCTGCACGAGAAACCGTGACGGCGGCGACCTTTGAGCCATGAGCGAGTGCAGCTTCCAGATCTTGGGGTTTCGGCGACTTTAACGCGTCTTTGGTCAACGCACCGCGTTCCGAGAGTTTTGCCAAAACACCAGCATTAAAAGTGTCGCCGGCGCCGACTGTATCCACGATTTCAACGCGCTGCGCAGGCACATCAATCGACTGTTCGTCAAAAAACGCCGACGCTCCGTCTGCACCGCGTGTGACCAGTACAATCTTTGGGCCTTTTTCCATTAGCATTCGCGCTTTGGCAGCCAGTGTTTCCGTGCCGGGCACCAGCCAATCCAGATCTTCGTCGGAGGCCTTCAGGATATCACAATACGTCATCATCTCATCGAGGCGCACACGATACCGGGTCTCATCCTGAATGAAGTTTGCTCGAATATTGGGATCCATCATTACTGCGCGAGTCGCGCCATAGGTGCGCAGCAACGTCGCATAGGCATCGGCGGCAGGTTCACAGGCGAGGCTGATGCCCCCCAAATATAGCGCGCTTACGGATGACGGAACTTCTGGAAGCTCGTCTGGCTGCAGCATACGGCCTGCGGTATTCTCGTCATAAAACGCGTAGGTCGCATGACCGTTGTTCAGGGTGACAAACGCCAACGTGGTTGGGCGATCGGAAACAGAAATGAGGGAGGTATCAACCTTGCTATCGGTCAAGGCCTGCTGAAGCTGTTGCCCAAACATATCGCTCGACAAACCGGTGAGCATTCCGGCGTTGACGCCCAGCCGTCCGAGCGCGATTGCCGTATTGAAAACAGCGCCGCCAACAAACGGAACAAATCCATCGCGACCCAGTTCAGTCGGCGCCGGGATCATGTCGATCAGAGCTTCACCACAACACAAGATCATGGGTTATCCTTTCAGAATTGCTTTGCTGTCCACAAGGAAACGGTTGGACAGGGGCAGGCTTGCCGCGCCGAGTGAGCGGGCATCGCTGCCGATGGTTCCCTCGCGAATTTCAGGGACGTCAATCCCGGGAATTCGGTTAGCTTCGAGGTAGTCAGCAACTTTCCGCACCAGGCTGGACCGCACCTCGTCGGGCAGCCACCCGTCGATCATGACGCATTCAAAGTCGATGACACATGTTGCAGATGCAATTGCATAGGCCAAGCCTTCGGCAGCGGCGTTCAGCCAATCTTCCACGTAGGTTTCGGGAATGTTCCATGTCTTTGGGGATTCCCAGATTTCTGCACCGTCTTCGCCCGCAGCGTTCAGCGCGCGTTCCAGTTCCGCTAACGAGGCGGCGTCTACCAATTGATGAACACGGCCAGCTTTTTTGCCAATAGGGATCGACCCAAGCGCCGCAGCGTTTCCTGTTCGCCCGGTGTAAAGTGCATTGTCCATCACGAGCCCACCGCCGACGAAGAAGCCTATGAAAAAGTAGAGAAAGTCGATGGGTTTGTCTTGGTCGCCAAACACCAGTTCCGCACCGCAGGCAGCTGAGGCATCGTTTTGTAAATAAACGGGGAAATCAAGGTTCTGGGCAATTTCCTCTGCAACGTCCCGGTCGCGCCATGCTTCCATTTCGCTGCTGGTCACACCCAGCGGTTTGGCCCAATCCCATAGGCGAAACGGAATTGCAATGCCAAGCCCCGCAACACGTTTTCGCTGTTTGGAGTCCAGCTGGTCCAGTGCCTGGGCAATGCCGTCTTTGGCAAAGCGCACAACGCGATCCGGTGTTGGATATTTATGTGTCAGGTGGACACGGGTTTTTACACGGCCCAGAAAGTCGATCAGAACCAGGTCCAAACTCCGGCGGCCGACCTTTAAGCCCATGAAGAATGCGCCTTCCGGGGCGAGACTCATCGGAACTGACGGTTGCCCGACCTTGCCGCGAACGGGTTCCCCCTTTTCCAAGAGCCCATCGGCTTCCAAAGCGCGCATGATGACCGAGACTGTCTGGGCCGACAGTTTGGTCAGGCGCGCGACTTCGGCCTTTGGCTGTGGACCCATTTGGCGAATGAGAGACAGAACCAAACGTTCATTATGGGCACGCATGCCACTTTGGTTTGACCCTCTGACGGTTGTTGTTTGGGCGTCCAAAGCGCCACGTCCTCCCTGGTATTCCACGGTCAGGTGTTAGCGATCTAACGGTCCTCACCTGATCCGATGCACCTAGTAGACTTGCCGTTGTCATGCAAACTGTCAATAATAAATAAGAGTGATTTATTTATTGACACATCTTGAGAGAGTCGCTTTGATAAAGGCGCCTGATGATTGGAGCTCTGCTTTGGTTGGGCACATTGAATGCAAATGGGTCTTTTGTTTCTTCAGAGGGTCCAAAGGGAGGAAAGACATGAAAACTGCCATTAAACTGGCCTGCGCTGCGTCCGCATTGGCCATTTCCGTGACTACTGCATCTGCCGGTAGCACGGGTGCCTGCCTGATCACCAAAACCGACACAAATCCATTCTTTGTCAAAATGAAAGAAGGCGCTTTGAGCGCAGCCGAAGCTGCAGGCGTCAAGCTGCAAACATTCGCCGGGAAATTGGACGGTGACGTCGAGACACAGGTTGCAGCTGTTGAGACCTGCATTGCATCCGGTGCAAGTGGTATCCTGATCACGCCGTCAGATAGCCGCGCGTTGGAACCTGCTGTTGCGCAGGCGCGTGATGCCGGACTCTTGGTTATCGCGCTCGACACTCCGTTTGAACCAGCGGCAACTGCAGACGCGACTTTTGCAACCGACAACTTCCTTGCCGGTCAACTGATTGGTCAGTGGGCCGCTGCGACCATGGGCGATACGACGGCTGCAAAAATCGGCATGCTGGACCTGAACGCATCTGAGATCTCAGTCGACTACCTGCGCAACAACGGCTTCCTTGATGGCTTTGGCGTGGATATCAAGGACCCGACCGACATTGGTGACGAAGACGACCCGCGTATTGTTGGTAACGATGTCACCAATGGCAACGAAGAAGGCGGACGTACTGCGATGGAAAACCTGTTGCAGCTCGATCCGGGTGTCAACGTTGTTTACACGATCAACGAGCCAGCGGCAGCCGGTGCATATGAAGCGCTGAAAGCGGTTGGTCTCGAAGAGCAGGCATTGATCGTTTCTGTGGATGGCGGATGCCCTGGTGTTCAAAACGTAGCAGATGGGGTCATTGGTGCGACATCCATGCAGTTCCCGCTTTTGATGGCGTCCAAAGGGATTGAAGCAATCGAGGCTTTTGCGGCCTCTGGGTCCAAGCCTGAAAACACACCGGGCCTGGATTTTGTAAACACCGGTGTTCAACTGGTTACAGATGCTCCCGTTGACGGCATTCCGTCCATTACCTCTGCCGAAGCACTGAAGCTTTGCTGGGGGTAAGTTGAAACCGCACGAGGATGGTATGAGCCTGACTTGTGCCGAGGGCGGCTGCGGCCGCCCTTCTGTTTCAAAGAAAATTTGTGGCCATAATGCCGCCCTTGAAATTACATACCGCAATCGGAGACTTGCCCATGTCCGGCACTGATTCCCCGCCGCGTCAAGCCCAGGACTTTGAGAAGACGCTTAATCAAAGCGACACTTCAGTGGCGTCCTTTGACAGCGGTGAAAAGAGTCTAATAGACAAAGCCCAGCACTTCCTGCACGGCCACCCAACAATGGTTCCCGTGATTGTCTTAATCGTCAGCATCGCCATCTTTGGCGTTCTGGCAGGGGAGCGTTTTTTCTCGCCTTTTAACCTGACACTGATCATCCAGCAGGTTTCGATTATTGGTATTCTTGCCGCAGCCCAAAGTCTTGTGATCATGACGGCCGGCATCGACCTGTCGGTTGCCGCAATCATGATCCTCATGAGTGTGATTGGTGGCAAACTGGCCGTTGATCTCGGGGTGCCTGCGCCTTTCGCATTGTTGATCGCCTTTGCTGCTGGCACTGGGGCAGGTGTGTTGAATGGTCTGTTGGTGACACGCATCAAACTGCCTCCGTTCATCGCGACGCTTGGAACGTGGAATATCTTCTTTGCGCTGAACCTCTGGCTGTCGGGTGCGCAATCAATCCGGTCGCAGGACATTGACCAAGCTGCACCGCTCTTGAAATTCTTTGGTAACAACATCGCAATTGGATCTGCGCGCCTCACTTATGGTTCGATCCTGATGGTGCTCGTCTTTGCGGCGCTCTGGTATCTTTTGAACAAGACCGCCTGGGGGCGGCACGTTTACGCGATTGGCGATGACAAGGAAGCGGCAGAGCTTTCGGGCATCCGTACTGACCGGACGCTTGTATCCGTTTATGCGCTTGCCGGATTCGTCTGTGCGATTGGTGCCTGGGCGTCTATCGGGCGTGTTGGGTCGGTTTCTCCGCAATCTTTCTATGAGGGCAACCTGCAGTCCATCACTGCTGTTGTGATCGGGGGCATTTCGCTTTTTGGCGGGCGTGGCTCGATCATGGGGGCCTTGTTTGGAGCGCTGATTGTTGGCGTTTTCCAGTCTGGCCTGCGTCTGGCTGGCGTGGATGTACTGTGGCAGGTCTTTGCTATCGGCTGGCTTATCATCTTTGCGGTCGCAATTGACCAATGGATCAGAAAGGTATCGTCATGACGACTCCCATTCCTATTGTTCAAGGTCGTGGAATCCTAAAGCGCTATGGTCGTGTGACAGCCATCGACCAGTCTGATTTTGATTTGTATCCGGGCGAAATCCTCGCCGTCATAGGCGACAACGGTGCCGGTAAATCCTCAATCGTGAAATCGATCTGTGGTGCGGTGACCCCAGATGGCGGAGAGATCAAGATCGAGGGCAAGCCGGTTCATTTCAATTCGCCTATCGAAGCGCGTGATATGGGTATCGAGATCGTCTATCAGAACCTGGCTTTGTCTCCGGCCTTGTCGATTGCCGATAATATGTTCATGGGCCGCGAAATTCGGCGCAAGGGGATTTTGGGCGACTGGTTCAAGATGCTCGATAACGCCGAGATGCAACGTATCGCGCGTGAGAAGCTGACGGAACTCGGCTTAATGACCGTGCAGTCTATCAATCAGGCGGTCGAAACGCTTTCGGGGGGGCAACGCCAGGGTGTCGCCGTTGCCCGTGCAGCGGCCTTTGCGACAAAATTCATCATAATGGACGAACCGACGGCCGCACTTGGTGTGAAGGAAAGCCGCCGCGTTCTTGAATTGATAAAGGACGTTAAGGCCCGCGGCATTCCGATTGTCCTGATCAGTCACAACATGCCTCATGTCTTTGAGGTGGCGGACCGCATCCACATCCATCGTCTTGGCAAGCGCCACGCGGTGATAGATCCACAAAAATACTCTATGTCGGATGCCGTTGCGATCATGACAGGTGCGATGGATGCGCCTCCCTTGGAAGAGCAGCAGCTCACTCCCAGATCCGTCGCATAAACCGGCTCCCTCCCGTCTGAAAGAAGAATAATCAACTCGCGGGAGGGAGCTGTTTTAGACAAGCACCCTAAACCTATCGAGTGGCGCGCCCTGCCTACACATGGTCAACACATCATGGAGGATGCTCTTTTGCGCCCTCAGTTCTGCATTTGCCGCCTGTAGAAATGAGTCTTGTTCTCATAAGCGCGTCACCGCTTTTGTGGATTTATGAGATCAAACACACTGTATTGTCGGACGTGCTCGGACGATTTGCTCTGTTTACCAGAGGGCACAAAGGCCCCGTCTGGTAAACAGGCCAGATCAATGTCATGCGGGAGGCGCGTGTTGGGGCTCGTTTCAAGCCCTCTCTGTTCAGTGTGGGCCTGTGTCTCTCGTGAAACAAACAGGGGTTTCCTGATGATATGTTGAGGTATGAAAGTGTGATTCTCAATATTCTCAAAGAGAGATGTTGCCCCACACTTCTGGGGTGTTTTTTCCTGAATAAATTCAATCTAATTAATTTTTTTACGCAAAAACAATAGTTTGTTTGTTTTCATCTATTGGGCGGTTTTTCAAATTTTTCATTTTGGACCTTGGCGCTTAACGGTTTGCGAGGGTTTGGCAGGTATAAAGTGATCAAGCTGTGCAAACAACGTAACGGAGTATTGGCGTGTTTTTTAAGTCCAAGAAGAACGCTGAGACGGCAGAACTTGATCTGGCCCAAAAAGCTATCTTGCAGATGATCGATAAGACGCAGGCAACGATTCAATTCGAACCCGACGGAACGATTTTGACCGCGAACCAGAATTTTTTGGACGCGCTTGGGTACTCTTTGGATGAAATTGTGGGCCAGCATCACCGGATGTTTGTCTATAAAACCTTTGCGGCTACAGAACAGTACGAACAATTCTGGAAAGATCTAGCCACTGGCACGGCGGTAACAGACCAGTTCCCTCGCGTCCGCAAGGACGGAAGCGTTATCTGGATCCAAGCGACATATGCACCAATCTACGATGAAGCTGGGAATATCGTCAAAGTAGCCAAGATCGCGAGCGATATTACTGAGCGAAAAGAAGGTCTTAATACCATCACCGAGGGGTTGCAGGCTCTTTCCGAAGGCAAGCTGAGCCACCGCATCAAGGCGTCCAATATCCGTGATGTTGCTGATTTGGGCAAAGCGTTTAACGAGTCCGTTGAAAAGCTGGAGCAGACGATTAGCACTGTTGCTGGCGTATCCGAGGCGGTTCAACGCACGGCCGGAGAAATCGGGCAGTCTTCTGGTGATTTGGCGCACCGAACCGAGAGTCAGGCCGCCACACTGGAGGAGACAGCCGCGGCTATTGAAGAACTGACCGCAACCGTGCGTTCTTCTGCTGATGGCGCGCGTCAGGTGGAAGAAATCGTCCGTAAAGAGCAACAGAAAGCGACTGAAAGCGGCGAAATCGTCACCAATGCGATCTCGGCAATGTCCGAGATCGAACAGTCCTCTGACAAGATTGCAAATATTATCTCCGTAATTGACGACATCGCGTTCCAGACCAATCTCTTGGCCTTGAACGCCGGTGTTGAAGCTGCACGAGCGGGTGAGGCGGGTCGTGGCTTTGCTGTCGTTGCATCCGAGGTTCGCGCATTGGCTCAGCGCTCTTCTGACGCTGCGGGTGAGATCAAGAAGCTGATCAGCGACAGTAATCGTCAAGTTTCCAACGGTGTGGATCTGGTTGGTCAGGCTGGTAAGGCTCTGCATCAGATCATTGAAAGTGTCGGCGCGATTTCCACCCACGTTAGTAACATTGCTCAGGGTGCAGAAGAGCAGGCGACCACTTTGAACGAAGTCAACTCTGGTATGACTGAACTGGATAAAGTCACTCAGCAGAACGCTGCGATGGTTCAGCAAAGTACCGCCGCCGCGCAGACATTGAATAACGACGCGGCCCGATTGGGTCAGGAGGTTGCGATGTTTACTGGCGCAAGTGCTGGAAATGTTGCGAAATTCCAAGAGCCATCGCGCCCTGCAGCCGTTGCGGCACCCGAACCAACTGCGCATGGTCCGTTGGACGCTGCAGTAGGTTGGGATGATTTCTAACCCGTTCAGCACCGAAGTTGCTTAACAGCGCATTGCTCAGCTTATTTGGGGTGGTCCAGGACCACCTCTTTTTTTACTTCTCGGGTCTCTGGCCTGGGTCAATACGCAAGTGTCTGTCGATTTCTACTGGCCAGAGCTTGACCTCCCCTCGACCTGCCGCAAATGTGGGGCGCAAAACGGGGAAAAGAATGACCGCGCAGGAACATATGACCTTCCCGCTCATACAAACTGTCGGTTTGTCGGGTCTGATTGTCCGCTTCTCGGATCGTTTGAGCGACATTCAAAATCGTGCGGCATTGGCTTTTTGTGAAGCGGTTTCAAGCGCTTGTTTTGCAGGCGTGCAAGAAACATCGACATCCCTTGCGTCAGTCTTTGTTCGTTTTGATCCTCATGTGGTTTCGCACGCTGCCCTTGCAGAGCAGCTTGGCCTGTTATTGGAAAAGCGAGACTGGAGCGCCGCGCCGCTGCCCGATGGGCGCAGGTTTTGGCGTGTTCCGACTGTATATGGGACTGATCTTGCGCCGCAACTGGCAGAGGCCGCAGATCTGGCAGGGCTGACAGAAGAAGCGGCCATTGCTGCCTTGGGGTCGGCACGTGTCCGGGTTCTGACAATCGGATTTGCGCCGGGCCAGCCGTATTTGGGAACACTTGGAGCTCAGTGGAATATACCGAGACAGACCGACTTAACCCCGATGGTGCCACGTGGAGCATTGGTTCAGGCCGTCTCACAGTTTGTTTTGTTCTCTACGGCTACGCCAACGGGCTGGCGTCATGTTGGGCAAACCGGTTTCCAGGCGTTTCGTCCCACTGCTGAAGCACCCTTTGCTTTGCGCGCAGGGGACGAAATGCAGTTTTTCCCGGTGACAAAGCCTGAGTTTCAACGCCTCGTCGGGAAGGACCCGCACTTTGGCGGCGCATTGGTTGAGGAACTGGAAACGTGAGCGCTTTGAAAGTCCTAAACATAGGGCCCGCGGTTTCTGTTCAGGATCTGGGGCGAGCTGGGCTATTGCAGTTTGGTGTCGCCCAAGGAGGCGCTGCGGATGTGCGTGCTTTGGCTGAAGGCGCAGCATTGTTGCAACAGGCCCCCACGCTTCCGGCGCTGGAGATGGCAGGATTTGGCGGAAGTTTCGAAGCCTTGGGGGAATTACGTATTGCTTTGACAGGTGCGCGCATGCGGGTCACCTTGGACGGGTCACCTTTAGCCTGGAATGCGTCTCATCAGATCAATCAGGGGCAGAGACTGGAAATTGGCGCCGCAAGCAACGGTGTCTATGGATACCTGCATTTGGGTGGCGGAATACTCTGTGAACAGATTTTGGGCGCATGTTCTGTGCATTTGGCCGCAGGTTTGGGAGCAAATGCGAGTGAAGGCGATGTCTTGATCGCAGGGCCGGATGCTGGCACGCAAACCGGTGTGGTCCTCCCTCGCGACCCACGGTTTGATGGCGGAGAAATTCGCATTGTCGAGAGCTTCCAGTCTTCTCTTTTCAGCGATGACGTACGCGCGCGTTTTCAGCACACGCCGTTCCACAGGGGCGCGCGCGCGAACCGCATGGGGGTTGAGATGCAGTCCAGCGGTCCTGGTTTCTCGGCGGACAGCCAGCTCGATATCCTTTCGGAAGTCATCGTTCCCGGAGATGTGCAAATGACCGGGGATGGTCGGCCCTTTGTTTTAATGCGGGAATGTCAGACAACGGGTGGATACCCTCGAATTGGAACGGTCTTGCCCTGTGACCTGCCCAAAGTTGCACAGGGCGGAGCAGGGGCAACCTTCCGGTTCAAATGGGTAACGCTTGCTGAAGGGCTGGAGGCCGAACGCCGTTTTGCCAAAGAGCTGGCCACACTGCCTGCACGTTGTCAGCCTTTGCTGCGCGATCCTGGCGACATCGGAGACCTCCTGTCCTATCAATTGATCGGCGGGGTCGTTTCGGCAACTGCGGACCCGTTTCTATAGTATCACTCCAAGGAGCCAAGAATATGACTCACGCTGTCGATCTGAATGCGGATATGGGAGAAAGCTTTGGTCCTTGGGTCATGGGCGATGACGAGAGTTTGCTCAAAGTGATTACCAGCGCGAATGTCGCATGTGGCTTTCATGCCGGCGATCCAGACGTCATGTTTCGGACTATGGAAAATGCTCGGGATGCAAATGTTGGAATCGGTGCACATCCGGGATTTCTGGATCTGCAGGGGTTTGGGCGCCGAAATATGCATGTTCCCGATGGCACAGTTGCCAATATGGTGCGCTACCAACTGGGGGCAGCACTGGGCATGGCGAAAACTGTGGGTGCGGAGGTTCGCCATCTCAAGCTTCACGGTGCATTGGCCAATATGGCCAGTGTGGATCCAAAACTGGCGCGTGTTTGCTACCAGGCTGCGCTTGATGTCGCGCCGGATATTATTGTTATGGTTCTGGCTGCCACCGCCATGGAGGAGGTGGTCCGGGATCTTGGGTGTAACTGGTGTGGAGAGATCTTTGCCGACCGCGCCTATAATGATGATGCGACGCTGGTAAGTCGTAACCTTCCAGGTTCGGTCATCCACGACCCCAAGGTTGCTGGTCCCAGAGTGGTGGAAATGGTGAAGGCCGGTGCCATTCTCTCTGAGAGTGGTAAATCTATCCCGGCTTCGATCGATACGATCTGCCTGCATGGCGATACGCCGACGGCTGTTGAATTGGCAAAGTCTGTTCGCCAGTGCCTCGAGGCGGAAGGTATAGCGGTTCGTCGATTTTCCGGCCGTGTGGGCTAACCTCCAGTAACCGAAAAAAGGAATCTCCGACTCGGTCCTATTGTGAGTCGAAGAGGATTCTAGTGGCGGGAAATTTCCGCGCCACTAGATATAGTAATTGTGCTGATTTAAAGCTTCGAAACAAGCCCGCTTTAAGGGCGTCGCCCTGCTTCAAAGTCTTGGGGCACCCTTTGATTTCATCAAGTGATACGCAGTTATCCCGTTGATATTGTTTATTATTTTGTGATTTTGTTGATTTCTTTTATGTTTTTGTGATTTTGGGGTTGCGGGTGGTTTGGGTTGGGACTAGAACCCCCTTCACCGGCGGCGCTGAGGCGCTACGGGGCGCGGCGGAGACGCTGCGGGACACACCGGAGAGACGGTGGTGACGGGTCGGAAAGACGATCTTGGCGCTCAGGGAAGACTGAGGGACACCTGGGAGAGGCTGGGGCATTTGGGAATGGACTGAGGCGGTGGCGCAGGAAGATTTTGCGCAACGGTCTTGTTTTTGGCCTTCGGGTCTTTTGTTTCCGGGTGTTGCTCTTTGACATTGTTGTATATCTGAAGAGATATGTGGGCGGTTTGGTTTATTTCGATGGATCAACGTCTGTATATCAACGCTAGTAGGGTTTCGGCCCGATGATCTAGTGTCAGCTTCACTGTTTGGACGGCTTTCTGTACCTTTGGTACTGAAGCACAACAAACAGAGAATAACAGGTTGCTATTTCGGGTTCCTAGCCGGGTCCGGATCCAGATTTAAGCTCTCCCAAGGGTTTGGATTTGCAGAGCAACCAGTGATGTGCAGAGGTTCGACGTCAAGGATAAGCAAGCAATTGCTTTTCAACTTGAGAGTTTGATCCTGGCTCAGAACGAACGCTGGCGGCAGGCCTAACACATGCAAGTCGAGCGCCACCTTCGGGTGGAGCGGCGGACGGGTTAGTAACGCGTGGGAACATACCCAGATCTAAGGAATAGCCACTGGAAACGGTGAGTAATACCTTATACGCCCTTCGGGGGAAAGATTTATCGGATTTGGATTGGCCCGCGTTAGATTAGATAGTTGGTGGGGTAACGGCCTACCAAGTCTACGATCTATAGCTGGTTTTAGAGGATGATCAGCAACACTGGGACTGAGACACGGCCCAGACTCCTACGGGAGGCAGCAGTGGGGAATCTTGGACAATGGGGGCAACCCTGATCCAGCCATGCCGCGTGAGTGATGAAGGCCTTAGGGTCGTAAAGCTCTTTCGCCAGAGATGATAATGACAGTATCTGGTAAAGAAACCCCGGCTAACTCCGTGCCAGCAGCCGCGGTAATACGGAGGGGGTTAGCGTTGTTCGGAATTACTGGGCGTAAAGCGCACGTAGGCGGATTGGAAAGTTAGAGGTGAAATCCCAGGGCTCAACCCTGGAACTGCCTTTAAAACTCCCAGTCTTGAGTTCGAGAGAGGTGAGTGGAATTCCGAGTGTAGAGGTGAAATTCGTAGATATTCGGAGGAACACCAGTGGCGAAGGCGGCTCACTGGCTCGATACTGACGCTGAGGTGCGAAAGTGTGGGGAGCAAACAGGATTAGATACCCTGGTAGTCCACACCGTAAACGATGAATGCCAGTCGTCGGATAGCATGCTATTCGGTGACACACCTAACGGATTAAGCATTCCGCCTGGGGAGTACGGTCGCAAGATTAAAACTCAAAGGAATTGACGGGGGCCCGCACAAGCGGTGGAGCATGTGGTTTAATTCGAAGCAACGCGCAGAACCTTACCAACCCTTGACATCCTAGGACAACCTGAGAGATCAGGCCTTCCTTCGGGACCTAGTGACAGGTGCTGCATGGCTGTCGTCAGCTCGTGTCGTGAGATGTTCGGTTAAGTCCGGCAACGAGCGCAACCCACATCTTTAGTTGCCAGCAGTTCGGCTGGGCACTCTAGAGAAACTGCCCGTGATAAGCGGGAGGAAGGTGTGGATGACGTCAAGTCCTCATGGCCCTTACGGGTTGGGCTACACACGTGCTACAATGGCATCAACAATGGGTTAATCCCTAAAAGATGTCTCAGTTCGGATTGGGGTCTGCAACTCGACCCCATGAAGTCGGAATCGCTAGTAATCGCGTAACAGCATGACGCGGTGAATACGTTCCCGGGCCTTGTACACACCGCCCGTCACACCATGGGAGTTGGGTCTACCCGACGGCCGTGCGCTAACTCTTTGAGAGGCAGCGGACCACGGTAGGCTCAGCGACTGGGGTGAAGTCGTAACAAGGTAGCCGTAGGGGAACCTGCGGCTGGATCACCTCCTTTCTAAGGATGTTCCTAGCAAAGTAGAGCTTGCTCTCTTTCGTGGAACACTTAGCACGACCAGCAAACAAAGCTGGTCACATATCAAACCGAGCCGTCCTCATATCTCTTCAGGAATTGTCAGGACCTTGCAGATTGCAGGGTTCAGCTAGGGGGCCTTAGCTCAGCTGGGAGAGCGCCTGATTTGCATTCAGGAGGTCAGGAGTTCGATCCTCCTAGGCTCCACCATCTCCAGCTAAGTCCCAACAGAGAATGGGTCGGTAGCTCAGGTGGTTAGAGCGCACGCCTGATAAGCGTGAGGTCGGAGGTTCAAGTCCTCCTCGACCCACCATTCTTCGGATATACATAGATCAAAGGGTTCGATTTGACCTTTAAGCAGCGCAAGATGTGCTTCTTAAACGTCCAATCGGACGCAGCATTCCCTCTCTCAAGAGAGCGGAACTTGATATCGTTTATAGAGATTACAATCAACAACACCGTTGGTCGCCCTAAGTAAGGGGATGACCTCATTCAGGTGAAGCTGCTTCGGCAGTGGAAAGCATTGGACGCGTCATGTTTCCTCAGACGCCCTTTTGTATGCCTTTATGAAATGACGGTAGTTGTCCAAGTCAAGTACACTAACCCGCATGATTAAGTTCATGCATGTCTGAACAGACCGACATCTGTTCAGGCGGGAAAGTATGCTTTTGGTTCAGAAAGATAAGCAACAGATCTTACCAGCTTCTGTTGTCGATCGTGTTAATTGCCGCGTCGCCCAAGTGGCGAAACGGAAAGACGTTAACACTGTCTTTTTCTGGATCAGATCAAGCGCGAGAAGGGCGTTTGGTGGATGCCTTGGCAGTAAGAGGCGATGAAGGACGTGATACTCTGCGATAAGTCATGGGGAGCTGAGAATAAGCTTTGATCCATGAATTTCCGAATGGGGCAACCCACTTGAATGTTTGTTATAATAGCCTTTCTAGGCTGCTTATAATGAGCATAACCAAGTACTTATTACCTGAATACATAGGGTTTTAAGAGCAAACCCGGGGAACTGAAACATCTAAGTACCCGGAGGAAAGGAAATCAATTGATACTCCCCTAGTAGCGGCGAGCGAACGGGGACCAGCCGAGCCTGATGAGTGACCAGAATATGTTGGGAAGCATAGCCATAGCGGGTGATAGCCCCGTATGGGAAGCTCTGAAGGACGTATTAAGTAGGGCGGAACACGTGAAATTCTGTCTGAAGATCGGAGGACCACCTTCGAAGGCTAAGTACTCCTTACTGACCGATAGCGAACCAGTACCGTGAGGGAAAGGTGAAAAGCACCCCGACAAGGGGAGTGAAACAGTCCCTGAAACCGAACGCCTACAATCAGTCGGAGGATCTTTACGATCTGACGGCGTACCTTTTGTATAATGGGTCATCGACTTGGTCTCACGTGCAAGCTTAAGCCGTTAGGTGTAGGCGCAGCGAAAGCGAGTCTTAATAGGGCGCATGAGTACGTGGGATCAGACCCGAAACCGAGTGATCTAGGCATGACCAGGTTGAAGGTGCAGTAACATGCACTGGAGGACCGAACCCACATCTGTTGAAAAAGATCGGGATGAGTTGTGCCTAGGGGTGAAAGGCCAATCAAACTCGGAGATAGCTGGTTCTCTGCGAAATCTATTTAGGTAGAGCGTCATCCGAATACCCCGGGGGGTAGAGCACTGGATGGGTAATGGGGCCCCACAGGCTTACTGATCCTAACCAAACTCCGAATACCCGGGAGTACTAGATGGCAGACACACTGCGGATGCTAACGTCCGTAGTGGAGAGGGAAACAACCCTGACCTCCGGCTAAGGCCCCTAATTCATGGCTAAGTGGGAAAGCAGGTGGGATGTCCAAAACAACCAGGAGGTTGGCTTAGAAGCAGCCATCCTTTAAAGATAGCGTAACAGCTCACTGGTCTAATTAAGACGTCCTGCGGCGAAGATGTAACGGGGCTCAAGCCATGAGCCGAAGCCGAGGATGCACATAGTGCATGGTAGCAGAGCGTAGTGTGATATAGTTCCATGCGTCTTTAACCTTCCTCTGGAAGGTCTTGGACGCACGGAGCTTTCGATGAAGCGGGCGCGTGAGCGATCCCGTGGAGAGATCACTAGTGAGAATGATGACATGAGTAGCGACAAAGAGTGTGAGAGACACTCTCGCCGAAAGTCCAAGGGTTCCTGCTTAAAGCTAATCTGAGCAGGGTAAGCCGGCCCCTAAGCCGAGGCCGAAAGGCGTAGGCGATGGGAACCAGGTTAATATTCCTGGGCCAGGAGGATGTGACGGATTGTGAAGGTAGTTTGCCCTTATCGGATTGGGTGGGCTGCTGATCAGTCCCTGGAAATAGCCCTCCATGAGACCGTACCCTAAACCGACACAGGTGGACTGGTAGAGAATACCAAGGCGCTTGAGAGAACGATGTTGAAGGAACTCGGCAAAATACCTCCGTAAGTTCGCGAGAAGGAGGCCCGGGTCCTACGCAAGTGGAATCCGGGGGCACAAACCAGGGGGTGGCGACTGTTTATTAAAAACATAGGGCTCTGCGAAGTCGCAAGACGACGTATAGGGTCTGACGCCTGCCCGGTGCCTGAAGGTTAAAAGGAGGGGTGAGAGCTCCGAATTGAAGCCCAGGTAAACGGCGGCCGTAACTATAACGGTCCTAAGGTAGCGAAATTCCTTGTCGGGTAAGTTCCGACCTGCACGAATGGCGTAACGACTTCCCCGCTGTCTCCAACATCGACTCAGCGAAATTGAATTGCCTGTCAAGATGCAGGCTTCCCGCGGTTAGACGGAAAGACCCCGTGCACCTTTACTACAGCTTCGCACTGGTATCAGGATTGTGATGTGCAGGATAGGTGGTAGGCATCGAAACCAGGACGCAAGTCCAGGTGGAGCCTCCCTTGAGATACCACCCTTCGCACTCTTGATATCTAACCGCGGTCCCTTACCGGGATCCGGGACCCTGCGTGGCGGGTAGTTTGACTGGGGCGGTCGCCTCCTAAAGAGTAACGGAGGCGCGCGAAGGTTGGCTCAGAGCGGTCGGAAATCGCTCGTTGAGTGCAATGGCAAAAGCCAGCCTGACTGCAAGACTGACAAGTCGAGCAGAGACGAAAGTCGGCCATAGTGATCCGGTGGTCCCGAGTGGAAGGGCCATCGCTCAACGGATAAAAGGTACGCCGGGGATAACAGGCTGATACTGCCCAAGAGTCCATATCGACGGCAGTGTTTGGCACCTCGATGTCGGCTCATCTCATCCTGGGGCTGGAGCAGGTCCCAAGGGTACGGCTGTTCGCCGTTTAAAGAGGTACGTGAGCTGGGTTTAGAACGTCGTGAGACAGTTCGGTCCCTATCTGCCGTGGGTGTAGGATACTTGAGAGGAGTTGCCCCTAGTACGAGAGGACCGGGGTGAACGAACCACTGGTGGACCAGTTATCGTGCCAACGGTAGTGCTGGGTAGCTATGTTCGGAAAGGATAACCGCTGAAGGCATCTAAGCGGGAAGCCCCCCTCAAAACAAGGTATCCCTGAGGGCCGTGGAAGACCACCACGTCAATAGGCCGGAGATGTAAGTGCAGTAATGCACTCAGTTGACCGGTACTAATCGCCCGATTGGCTTGATCTGATCCAGAAATAGACAGTGTCTATTCTAAAATATATCAAGCAACCAAAAGCAAAACTAACTTGGACAACCTTGATTGTAAGCGTCAAAAAAAACGCATGGTATTGCCTCGGTTTGGTGGCAACAGCAAGAGCAAAACACCCGGTCCCATCCCGAACCCGGAAGTTAAGTGCCTCAGCGCCAATGGTACTTGGGCTTAAGCCCTGGGAGAGTAGGTCACCGCCAAACCTAGATAATACCAGTCTCTATAAATCGATAAATACACAAAACCAGCGCGGGATGGAGCAGCCAGGTAGCTCGTCAGGCTCATAACCTGAAGGTCGTAGGTTCAAATCCTACTCCCGCAACCAGCTTTTCCTACTACATCAGACACAACATACTCTGAACGTAGTGGAAAAACACGCGCAAGCCATCGTAAGCGTTGTATCCAGGGCCCGAAACAGCACTTTTAATCTTCTCTGCAAGATCTAAGACTACCAAACAAGTGCTCAGTCGCCGCTGTTTGACATCGCTAATTCCTACCCCCGGCTGATCAGCCCCACCTGAGTGGTCCAGTTTGATTGTTAGTGCATGACCGGGCTTTGGTCCATCTGGACGATTGTTGCGGGTGCCGGTGGGCGGTAGCCCAAAGCACTATGTGGTCGTTTCGTGTTGTAGTGTTTTCTCCATGCTTCGATCAGGACTTGGGCCTCACGCAGGCTGTAGAAGATCTCGCCATTTAGGAACTCGTCCATTGCCCGGCAGGCGCATGCAAAGCATGCTGCCGAGAGGGGCGGAACCTTGCATTGAAGCTCTCGCAGCGTCCGCCAGGATCAGCTTATCAAGCGTCAGATCAGAAACGGCTTTGCGCAACCGCTCGTTGTTCGTAAGCGTTGTATCCAGGGCCCGAAACAGCACTTTTAATCTTCTCTGCAAGATCTAAGACTACCAAATAAGCGCTCAGTCGCCGCTGTTTGACATCGTTAACTCCTACCCCCGGCAACCTGGGCCGCAATGCCAATTCATTGGAGCTTCCGGCCGATTGTGTTGAAAAAGTCCTTGGGTCCGCGTTCGCAGGCGCTGATCCAGAATTTTGTTCTGTTGGGGATCGAATTCCCCCTGCGAGCGGAGCGCTATTCTCACTGGAGAAAACAGGCGTTCTGAAAAATCAGGCAGCTTTGAGTTCGCTCGAGTTTTTCAACACAATCAGCCCAGAGCTGCCGCTGAAGCGATACCGGGTATGCGGCGGCGCGGCCCGTCGAACCGGGCTTTCGCTGCGCATGCGTCCTGCGGGTGCCGTCGGAGGTCAGGTGTGCGGAAAGAACGGTCTCGAGCTACCGAGGCTCGATAACTGGAAGAACGCTCTTCACAGCGTTTGCTATGCCGCTTGAGCTATTTGCCGCAAGAACTCTGATAACCCACGATTCAAAGTTTTCCCTTCTGGTCCCTTTCAAAACTGACGCCAAGGTTGCAGCGATTCCTCTTTTATTGTCGTAATAGCGCAGAAGTGCCGCCAAGTCTTTCTGCTCTATAGCAGCCTTAATCTCTCGCGTTCGAGTTCCTACGATTCCAGAAATATCCAGATTTGCGGTGCGAGTATCGTAATCTCGAATCAGGTCTTCGCTCGATGTTGAGCCTGAGAAATCGAGCTGCTTCAGCATTCGATCAATACGCCTTTGGCAATGACGGGCGACCACCTTATCGATCTTTTCATCGCTATCGAGTAAGCTGAATATTCCGTTGGCGACATCATCGAGCTTTTTCTGTAAGTCAGCTCCAGTGAAGCCATCAGATTCGGCAATCGCGGAGCAAACAACTGGAAGTGCGATAAGATTCTCGATCTCCGATACAGGAATGATCTTGATACCTAAGCCTTCAAAATAAGCTACATCCTCATCGCTGTAGTCATCGCCGTCCACGATACCGGAACATGTTACCCGGGTCAGGCTCGCATTGGCCCGCATTGAAACCACTGAATGGATTACTTCTGAGCAAGAAGACTTCGGAACAACTGTCCATTCTGGATAGCATGCGCGGTATATTGCGTAGTCAAGGCTATCATGCGTGCCCTCCACAAAGAGGATGGGGCGTCTGCTGCCCAGAATGAGCGTGACCAGTTCCTCTGGAAACCCGGTGTTCTCCGGAATCTCTTCAACTACCCAATGGGGCTGAGGTGAAAAATCTCGAATCACATATTTTCTTGCTGATCGTGCTGCCGCAAAATCAAGGTCGTGAGTAATATATATAAATCCGCAATCCCTTCGAGTGGCTTCTATTTCGTCCCATAGCTTGGCCATTATTGAGCGATGAACGTGAAGCTCTGGTTCATCGACGATCAAGACCGTTCCCTCCGCTGCAACCAGTGCTTGCCCTATCATGTAGAAAACCGCCCTCTCCCCATCACTCATCTCTGAGGCAGGGTAAGTTTCGCCAACGCCACCGGCTGAAACTCTGATGTTATCCCCGGAGATGTGAAGTTGACGATGAGGAAGAAGCCGGTTCCAGATTTCAAGAAGCTTGTCGAACTTTGTGATCTCAAAGCTGTCTTCGCTGTGATCTGCGCCCGGCTTATGCCGATGATAGGCTTTCAACGAGGTGTTAGATTGATCGGCAAAAAGCGCTTGAATGAGATAATCGAAATCATTCAGGAGATGGGTCGCATGTTTATTGCCCCATCTATTGCCACTTCTGTGGTTCAGGCCAGCATTTCGGGACGCGTCCCCAGGGTATCCGTATCGCAACCCGGAGAGCGCTTGCCTCTCGCTAATTTTTTGAACCTCGGGGTTCATGATAAGCGCACGATGGGCAGATACACGGTGAGCCGATTATCCCAAGCTATTCTCGATATGAACTGTGAGACGCGTTTTTCCGCCACCGTTCGCGCCGACGAATAGGACAGTCTCGCCTGGGTCGAACTCTACTGCGAGAGCTTCACCCGGGGTGGGAATAGTAAAATTGAAGGTCATAGTGCTCTGCGATTTGCTATTTTCTGGTGATGCTACCGAGGGCTTGGAGCTTTCACAACTGGCGCTGTCTTTTTTATACCGGCGCACCGCTGTTTGACGATGCCAGTGCCGCGACGAGCCAATCCGGCGACAACCGGCAGTAAGCGATTGTCTTTTGCTGGTCGTCCGCGAACATGCAGATCGTGCGGTCATTCACTTCTGCCGTGCCCGTCTCAGGGTCCGCATACAGCTCAAGCCGCGTTGCGGCGGTGCAGCGCCAAGCCCGAGTTCGGCGCGGTCTGAATGTCTGGTTCCTACCTACAGCTTGGATGGCTCACTCCTGCGGCAAAGGTCGGCTCTCCGCCCGATTGTGTTGAAAAACTCGAGCGAACTCAAAGCTGCCTGATTTTTCAGAACGCCTGTTTTCTCCAGTGAGAATAGCGCTCCGCTCGCGGGGTGAATTCGATCCCCAACAGAACAAAATTCTAGATCAGCGCCTGCGAATGCGGACCCAAGGACTTTTTCAACACAATCCGCCCCTGATGCAGGTGGTCACGCTGCTATTCGCAACTCTGCGCCCTTCTGTTTCATTCCAGCTTTGCAATGTTCAGGCGCGTCCCAGGGCAAGAACTTTCGGTAGTCGATGACCGGAGAGGCTTTTCGGGCGAACAACTGGGTTAACTCGTCGAACAGCCATACCAGGTATTTATAAGGATCATATCCGTTTAGCTTGCAGGTCTCGATAAGGGAGGAAAATACAGCCCAGGTTTGCCCGCCTTCTTCACTTCCCATGAAATAGACATTCTTTCGAAGCATCTGCACCGGCTTGAACTGTCGCTCGACGGCGTTTGTATCTAACTCCATGCGTCCATTATCAAGGAAACGGGTCAAGCTTTCTCGGCGACTAAGCACGTAGTTGATCGCAGTGTTCAGTGCGGAGCCGGTTGAAATGCTCGATTGGATCTCTTCCATCCGTCGCAACAGCTTTTCGACCACCGGCTTGCAGTGTTTTTGGCGATGGCTTCGACGCCCCTCAGGGCTCCATCCCCAGGTTTCACCATCGTATTTGTACACCAAGTTGATCAGCTCGATAATTTCAGCAGCGGATGCAGACCCTACTTTGCCATCCTTAGTTGTATCGTAGTATTTGATGAAGTTCCGACGGGCATGCGTCCAGCAACCAACGCTGACAATATTTGCCACGGCTGAGCCGACTCTTCCAAAGCGTCCATAGCCCCCATATGCATCGTGATGAACGATGAGAGATCGACCAGCAAAAAGATCATGTATATGGGACATGGCCCGCGAATTTCGGGTGACATAAATTGTTGCAGGCGGATCGTTTCCGCCAAATGGCCGGTCGTCGCGATGAACGGCGTACATATAGGCCGTGCCTGTTTTGCCTTTTCCCTGCCTTAGGATTGGGATGGGCGTTTCATCAACGAAGACTCGACGGCTGTCGCCAAGGATAGACTCCATCAGGGCATGATAAACACCCATGATAGCTTCAGCTGTCTTGTTGGCTTGGCGCATTAAGGTCGAACGATAAGTGATCCATCCCGCATAACGGAGCATGGTTTCAATTCGGTACCAGGGTAGGCCCCACGCAAATCGTTGAGTGACGTGATAGGCCAATACGCTGCTGTCCATATTCGTGCCGGGCAAGAGTGTCGGCTCAAACGGCATCGTTTTCATCCGCTCTTCGCCATCAGCGTCGTAAAGGCAACGAAGCTTTGGGACCTCGGTCACTTCAACCCAGTAATAGGCAGGTCGAACTTTTCGCCTTCTTTGAGTGTAAAAGGATCTTATTCCGCCGCCACATCCGCATGGACACGTCAAAGGACCTTTATATTCGACATCGACATGATCCAAACCACTCCAATCAGTTGGTCCCCGGCCGGTGCTGTCTTTGGTGGGTTTGTCCGGAGAATTCGCAGCGTAGTTTTTGCTACCCTTTTTGATTTGGCCTTGAGTGTTCTGGTTCGAAGATGATTTGGTCGTTTGTTCTTTGGCCTCTTCTTCTTCCTCTGCGCTCAAAGGATCAAAAGTGTCTGCACTATTTGTCCAGAGATCATGAACAAGACCGGCGATCCGTTCGTCTTTTGCTTTCACCTCGGATTGCAGCTTTTTGAGGGTCTGTTCGAGGAACTTAATACGCGCCGAGCTGCGCAACGCCTCTTTGCGATCGGCTTCTAGCTTTGAGCCAAGGGCGTCACAAAGACTGCATGCCGACGATATGTCACCCGCTTGGAGAGCTCTG
Organism: Epibacterium sp. ABZ3_068; assembly: GCF_056159265.1. Lineage (NCBI taxonomy): Bacteria > Pseudomonadati > Pseudomonadota > Alphaproteobacteria > Rhodobacterales > Roseobacteraceae > Epibacterium > Epibacterium sp. ABZ3_068. The sequence continues at coordinate 899,177 of NZ_JBSWUV010000001.1, read as the reverse complement.
CTCAGCTCAGCATGTATGTCGATTGCCGTGGCCATTTCTGGATGTTCATCCCCGTCATGCGCCAGGGTACTAGGCGCAGATCTATCAGTCGCGTCCTAAGGATCGGGCGCGTTTTCGCTTGATTTTCGAAAGTGATGATGGGATGAAAGGGGAAGAGATCGTGCACCAAAACGATTTTCCGAGGTCTGCTGGGTTCCGACACCCGCAGGCCTCTTTCAATTCAATACCATCGCAAGCATGTTCAGGTCATGGTATCGACCTCGCTATCTGTGATCGTGTCGGGAAATACCTCCTGAACGGGACGGTTTAGTTTCCTCGCGATGGCGGTCTCAATTCGAGCGGATCGATTTCGCCGTTGAGAGACGTAAGATACAGCAGCTGGGGAAACACCCAAGTCCGAACTGATTTCAGAAAGCGACGAGCCCACGAGCCGGAGCATACATTTTAGTTTTTCATGCCGACGCAATTCCGATCTCATGATTTGTGTCTGCTTTCTTCGCTTAAAGTCTTAACTAGCGGCACAAAAGCACTTGCGAATCGGTCAGTCAATAAGTGGAATTCTCCTAGGGTCTGGACTCATTGAGTTTCAAAGCCAGTAGATGACCAGGGCAGCAAGTGCGATTGCTGATAGGAAGACCTTTGGGCATCTGTCGTAGCGTGTCGCCACACGCCGCCAATCCTTTAGCCTACCGAACATGATTTCGATCCGGTTTCTGCGCTTGTAGCGGCGCTTATCGTACTTCACTGGCTTCCTGCGTTGTTTCCGGCCCGGGATGCAGGCGCGTATCCCTTTGTCTTGCAACGCTTCTCTGAACCAGTCGGCATCATAGCCTCGATCTCCGAGCAACCAATCGACGTGCGGTAAGTTGCTGAGCAAAGCGCGTGCCCCGATGTAATCGCTTACCTGTCCGGCGGTTACAAACAGATCAAGCGGGCGTCCTTGGCTGTCGCAAATGGCATGTAGCTTGGTGTTCATGCCGCCCTTGGTTCGCCCGATCAGGCGTCCACGCCCCCCCTTTTTGACGCCCAAATTGGTCGCTGTACGGTGAGCCTTGAGGTAAGTTGCGTCGATCATCACAGTCTTTTCTTCACGATGCTCGGCGGCCAGGCCGACCATCAGACGAGCGAAAATGCCCTTGTCACTCCACCGCTTCCAACGGTTGTAGAGCGTCTTGTGGGGGCCATACTCCTTCGGCGCATCACGCCAGCGTAAACCATTGCGATTGATGAAAATAATACCGCTCAAGACGCGCCTGTCATCGACGCGTGGTTTGCCGTGGGATTTCGGGAAGAAGGGCTCAAGGCGCGCCATCTGCGCGTCCGTCAGCCAGAAAAGGTCTGACATGTTCACCGCTCATTTTCGAAGCAGTGAATCACGCAGCCCGACGGAAATCAATGGGTCCTGACCCTAGTGCCTTCCATCACGAGCCACGTCGCGTTTTCGACTTGATATCACTGTGTGCTGCATCGCGATGGAGCTTGCTCCAGAAGAGCAAAGGCATTGTTCCGAAGAATTTTCACATCGTCTGCAGGCAGAGCAATCTGCACGGCAGCCTTGGCTCTGTTTGCTTCAATCTTATTCTGCTCTTCTTCATCCATGCTGGCGAAGCCTTCGGGAAGTGCAGGAAGTACGCGAACAGTTGATAGTTCGCCACTGCCCCATAGGAGCTGTGAGGCTGAGAACGTCCACATTGCATCTTCGAGATTTTCCTCTTTGCTTTCGCCAATTTGGCAGAATTTCAAAGGATTTTCGGGGTCTTGCAGGTCAGTGAGTATACTCTTGGCAGAGTTTGAAAAAATCAGAATATCAGATGGAGCTGAACGAATTCCAAGTATTTGAAGGGCTAGGTTTGTTGCTGGCCGCTGCACGTTAACTGGGACCAATAACAAAACCGCAATTGCAAAAAACGCAACCATAGCCATAACGCGACGACCGTGTGAGGACGGCACAAGAAGAACCAGAAGAAGCAGAAACCCTGCTCCCATGCACCCCAAGAGATAGAGTAAAATCTGCCCAAAACTTAGCTCTGTCACGAGGCAAATATAAAAAACAAAAATACTTGCTATCGTCGCCGCAAACACATCTAGAATCAGCTCTTTCCAAGAAATTCTTGGGATTTCAGTATTGCGTTGAGTGCCGTCTCTGAACCTTGACATGTGGGGGAGTGGATGCCGTACCCATGCGGTAAACAAAAGGCCATAGCCTAAGTAAAATGATAACATTAGGGCGAGAAGGAGTAGGACGACCAATGAGCTGGCGAGTTGCCCAATGCTCTCAACAGGAAAGACAATACGTTCGCTGAAGCAATATTGGACAATCATCCATAGTGCCAACAACGGAGCTACCGCTTTCAACTTTCCAGAAGCCCACGCCAGATCTTTCATCCATTCGTTTGCGAGGTCACCTTGTTCGGATTTGCTTTTTTGTTCGTTATTCATAAAAAATTTCAGCTTCTGAATTGCACACAGATCACAACCTAAAGCTTAAAGATAGCCCAATCAACATCCTAAAAAGCGTAGACCCGAGCTTCGTGGTTCGGCAGTCAGTATGCAGACAAAATGGTTGATAAAAAAGGGCACATTAGATGCCTGACTAAAACTTGCGTATTTAGTTTCAATTGCTTACAGGGGATCAAAAGGGCAAATTGGTTGACTCTCGACATTTCTTATCGATAGTCAGGACATTTGTCCTTTTGCGTCACGATGTGCCCTTTGGGTGCCGTTTCGCCCTGGCTCGGTTTGCCCGCCGCTAGAGGGCAAACACCTCATATGCACCCGCCGCGCGGGTGCGCCGCTTCATGAAAACGTGGAATTTGTCTAGAATCCAAAGGCTGTCGACGAGGCTAATGGCTGACAAAGCGAGCCTACGCTTTGCTGCATCGTCGCGGACGGCCCTAAGCCGCCCTCTGTAATACGCTCGACGAAAGGCCGCTTTTAGGTTGAGCTTCAATCAAATTTCCCACCACAAATATCCAGTAGAAACGAATATTCGTCGCCCACCCAAAACGGTGCGAAGGTCAGCGCACCGATGATAAATGCCGATAGCGAGCAAACGAGAACAGCCCCGGCACCCATGTCTTTTGCCAAGCCTATCAGTGGATTGTTGTCGGTTGTAATCGCATCGCATGCCTTTTCAAGCGCGGTGTTCATGATCTCGGATGCGATCACCATTCCGATGCAAAGTGTAATCCAGCGCCATGCGGTGAGGTCAACTTGAAGGAAGATACCAAGAACGATGGCAACCGTGGCAGCCCCAAGATGAATCCATGCGCTTTGTTCGCCTTGTAGGACTGCCCTAATCCCGTTGAATGCGTAGCGAAAGCTATGCGCCCGAACGCGCCAATCAAATCGATTGGCCGCCTTACTCGGTTTTGTCTGAACCACGGCATCATCCAAAGTCCACTGTAGTGGGCTCGCGCTGTTTGACTCTGGTATGAACCGCAATTTTCGTGCGGCCCAAAGGATGCCGCCGAACAGAATTGCAATGATGGTGCAACAGATCATTTATTGGATCCTTTGATTAATCTAACTGAGAATTTCGTGCGCTCAGACAGATGAAGGGACAAAGCCGCATCACCGGCCGCATCCGCGATAAGTGTCTTATTTCGCGCCCAGGAAACGGCGCAATGAGCTTCAGGAGGCAGTCCGGAAATGACGATTTTCGCCGTAATCCCGACTTGGGCAGGAACAAGGACGCAAATGAGCGCATCATCTTGCCACTCGGCTTTGGCAACAAGCACATCGGGGTAAGGTACGGATTTCAGATATGGGGTCTGAAATCGCATCGGTTCGGTTACAAGCTTGCGTAATGCGTCAGGTCCCATGACACGTGCGAGCATTTCATTGGCGTGCGACCAAACGGATGCTGTCGGTCTATGGGCAACCCCGTTCATGGTCACTGCAGGCAATTCTTTTGACAGGGCAGTGCTGAGTTCTTGCGCGGCGATCCCATCATTCATTTCGCGCGCGGCTGCAGCCGTCGCGGTATATCCAGCAGCGCGCGTGAAACCGTAGTTGCCAACATCCACAGGCCAAATGGCTGACCGCCAACTACCGCCACCGCGTTCAATTTGCATTGCCGCCCATTGGCGTTTTGCAAGATCAGGGAAGACCGCATTGAAGAATAAGCAAGGAAAGCTCTGCATGACAGCTCCTCCGATCGCAGGAGGCGCAAAACCAGTGTAGCTGGACCGAAACGGGATAAACTGGCCCTTTGGATCAATAAACTCCGCCTCAAGGTCCTTTCTGAAATGAGGGGCGATGCACTCCCAATGGCTTGTTTCGTAGATGGCGTCGTATGCCCGGATCGCTGTTGCCGTGATCGCGTTGCATAACGGAAAGACCCAATTCGGTTCGCAGGGAAGAAGCCCGTAGCTGGCTTGTTTGTATTGCGCGACGAGGCCCTCGATTATTTCATGAATAGTGTGGCTGTAGGTCTCTCCGGATTTTGAGGTGCAGGTAACCGACATGACAGCGTTATCGATTGGGTAACTGACCGCCTTTTGTTGATATAGGAGCTGTGCGGCGAAGAACCCCGAATACATAATATTATCACGGATGAAGGGATCACCGTTGGTGTCGAAGTTGCCCCATGCGTTCTCAAGCTTCCAGTATCCCCATACTTTGGGATTGGTTTGCTTTGCGTTCAGATTTGATTGGGCGTCGGCCATGTATCCGGCAAAGGCTGGCATCTTGGTCGCCTGAACCATCGACAGGGCGTAGGATGTGAAGTTCAACTGATACCGAAGCGCCGCTGTTTGGAACTGATCCAAGACGTCGAAGCCGTTGAATTCATCCACCGGCTGCAATGCGCGATCTAAAAGGAGGCGCAGGCAAGCAAGGTCGTCTTGGCTCAACTCATCCGATGTCTGGTCGAGCGGTTCATGTTTATACGTACTTAGCGCTTTGTTGAGAGCTTGGCGTTTTGTGAGCAATCGCGATGATTGTATCTGACGTAAACAAGTGAACCCAACGACGACCGTGATTGGTATCCACATAAACGAACTAACGTTGTCAGTCGGCGCGGTCCACATGGCCAAGACCGCAAGTCCGCCCCAGACAATGCACGGCAAAATGACGTTGCCCGTCGCGAACCAAACCACCATGGCACCGCCGAAGGCCATCATGCTGATGCATAGCGTCATGGTCGCAACAAGGTCCCATTGTTCAAAAACGGCCGGAACGAAACCCAACCCTGGCAGCAACAGACCTAGTCCAAAGGTTTGGGCAGTAACGGATGGCATCATCAAAATGATCCCCATTCCGATGAGCGATAAGGCGATATAGCCCTTCAAGAACCGCCATTGTTTTGCGCGCGTGATCGGCCCAATGGAACAAAAATCGTCGGGGTAATAAGCGGCATCAACATGTAAATTACTTTGCATTGCAAAGTCACTCCTCAAATTTTTTAGAGAATGGGTTTCGGTTTCAGGTCAGCAGGAGTCTTTGCATCGCTTTGGGTTGCGTCTTTTACAACCTTCTCAAGCACCGCGACATAGTCAAAAAACTGTCGCTGGCCTTCTGCGGTGATCATACAATGCGTGTGAGGGCGGTTATTTTCATAGCCCTTTTCGACGGTCACCAATCCGGCATCTTGCAGGACTTTAACGTGGCGGCTCAAGTTCCCATCCGTCAAGGCACACAGGCGTTTAAGATCGACAAACGACAACCCCTTTGGATGCGACACAAGGGACGTGAGAAGACCAAGACGGGCCTTTTCATGTATCGTCCGCTCAAGACCACTGTAGGAAAACCGTGCTTGTTCGCTGTCATCTGACATGTCTCAATTTTCCTTCGTTTTTTCAGGTGCCCAGTGCAACACGCAGGCCAATAGGATCTGTCCCACTCCAAAGGGAATTCCCATGGCCCAAGGTGTCAATGTCATGCTCTGTGCTGAAAGCAAGAACACCACTAAACCCGAAACAAGATACCAAGCGGCTGCGTAAAGAACGTTCCGTGGCAGCATCGTCGTCGCGGCAAAAAGTCCAAGCCCGATGAGTATTTGCCATAGCCCCGGCAAAATCCATATCAGTGTTGGGGCCTGGTCTATGATGATCCACCCAATTGCGGCCCCTGCGATCAGACATGGAAGAAATCTCTGGATAACGGCCCACAGAAGGGCATTGGCGTTCGCCCCATGGGCGCGCTTTGACAGGGCCCACATCTCGGTTCCAATCAAAGCGAGACATATAAACGCAAGCACAATCCATGGCGTCAGGATAGAGCCCTCCTGAGCATTAGCCTGCAATGCAGAAAGACCGAAGGCTAGGCCACCAGTTGCCCCAATCACCAACGGCCCAAATCCACGGAACAACTGAACATCCGCAATCTGATTGCGAATATTTGCGATATCGTCCAATGCACGCCTCAAATCATCCATAAAATACTTTATATCACAAAGTTATTTGTTCGACAAGAACACGAAGTGCTTAGAGACCCTGCCCACAAGGAGCATTGCGCGTCGGGAGCGGGTGACAATTGAATTTACGAAGCCGACCTTAGTCGCCAGTGCGGCGAAGGTCGGCTTCCCGCCCCAATTCTAACAAAAAAAGAGCTAGGGGACGTCGCCCCCACGCGCCCGCAACACAATTAGACAGGGCCGTGTCCCCGGCTTCGCCTGCGGGCCGCACCCTGCTTAAGCGGTGCCTGCACAAAGGCGATGGAGGAGAATTTGGTTTCTCTGAGTGGGAAGCGGCACGCCATCAAGTCACTTGCCCCCACACGTCCCCTAGCAAAGTGTCTGACGTCGGTATCTATGAGTCCAAATCGTCGTATTTGCTCTGAAACTTTCTGACCTCGGAGCTCGTCCATCCGCAATAGGAGGTATCATGCTTTCCTTCAGACCCTTTATAGAGACCTAGTAGGAGGCTTCATAAATGGCCAATGCGTCAGCCTCTTTGAGCTCGCGCGGATTGTTAACCAGTAATCGTGTTTGGTTCATCGCATCGTTGGCCAGCTTTGGCAGGATATCTCTGGGAATGCCCATTTCTCGAAGCGACTGTTGAAGCCCACATCTTTTGGAGAGTTCCGCCAAGGCGGTGCAAAATGCAGGGGCGCGATCATTCATGCTCAAAGCATCCAGTTCAGGAAAGAGATATGGGGCGAGCTCGGCATAGGGCTCTGGTGCGGTCGCGATATTAAACTTCAAAACATGCGGCAAAACCAACGCATTTGAGAGACCGTGGGGAATATGGAAATGCCCACCCAACGGGTATGCGAGTGCGTGAACAGCTGCCACAGGAGAGTTGGCAAAGGCTTGACCAGCCATCATCGACCCCAGCAGCATGTCGGACCGTGCGCTGACATTGCTGCCGTCACGCACCGCGGTTTCAAGGGCACCGCCCATCAATCGTAGCGCTTCCTTTGCGAGATTTCGGGAAAGCGGATTGTTGTTCGGGTTTGCCGAAGCATAGGCCTCGATGGCGTGGACCATTGCGTCAATGCCCGTCGCGGCTGTGATGTGAGGTGGCAAGCCGAAGGTCAGTTCGGGGTCGAGCAGGGCGATGTCAGGGAGGATCACGGGTGAGACCACGCCCATCTTTTCGTTGGTGCCAGTGGTGACGATGGAGATCGGCGTCACTTCTGACCCGGTGCCTGAGGTCGTTGGGATAAGGATCAGAGGCAGTCGGGGGCCTTTGGCATTTCCGACACCGTAAGCATCACTGAGGGATTGATTTCCAGTCGCCAAAAGAGCCGCCAATTTAGCCACATCCAAAGACGAACCACCGCCAAGGCCAATCACACCTTGAGCGCGGCACTCAATTGCCATCTCGGCGCAAATGGTGATGACAGATTCTGGCGGGTCCGCTTGGACATCTTGAAAAAGCGTGACCTCGACGCCGCTTTGCTTGAACGATTCAAGCGCCTTGTCGACAATACCCGTCGCCATCATTCCAGGGTCCGTGACGAGCAGCACGCGCGTCCCGATTTCAGCCTTGGTGATCGCACCGATCTGACTCAGCAAGCCTGCGCCAAAACGAATGCTTGCCGATGTGTTGAAAGTAAAAGGCGTCATGGGCTGCCGCTCAATTCTATGTCTGGTCTACTTCGTTGCTTGGCGTGTTCTTCAAGGGCTCTTAAGAGCGCTTCGGGTGCGCGTTCAGACATTATACCCTCGGCAGCCGTTTCGAGTGAACAGCGGTTGTCCATGGCGCGTTTTTGAATGATCCGATGGGCTTGATCATCCGAAATTTTGTCTTGTTGGCGCAGCAGTATCTTTGCGAGGGTCAATTTTGAGATCGCGACCTGTTGCGACTTCAATTTGTCCAATTTGGCACGGGCGTCGGCGCGCTCATGCCAGCTGGAACGCGCAATCATCAAATTCGTAAGCAGACCAAACGGCTTCACGGGTCGCCCGATAACGGCGGCGGCCCTGATTTCTAGAACCAGCTGCAAGGTTGATGGGTCTTCATATTCAACGAGTGCAATTAAGGGTTGGCCGACCTCGGATATCGCGCCCGCAAGCGCCGTGATTTGTTTGCGATGTTCGGGTTCCACCGTGACAATGGCTGCATCAATATCGTCAGGCAATGAATTGGGAATTGGCCAACCCGACACGGGGACACAGCCGATCCGTTGCAGGTGCTTTACCAGAAATTGCGTTTCAGCACTGGGCGGCAACACGAGGCATACTTTCAACCCGCTCAGATCACTCAAGCAGTGCTTAGCGCCGAGACTATGCTTTTTTTGCCGCATCATGCTCTATACTGTGCTGGATCATATAGGGGAAAGGGCGAACAGCTTTCTTCTCTTGTTCTAGTATTTCAAAACGCTTTGTGTTGTCCACTTTGGCGATGCGTGGCCACAGATAGGTGTGACGAGAATCCTCATCAATTTTCACACGCCCCTGTGGTGCATCAAAGGATGTTCCGCCCAACCCACTGATAATTTCGTCAATTGTCAGGGCGCCCGCCTTGCGTGCGGCTTGCGCGAAGAGATGGACTTGGAAATATGCGCTTTCAGCCCCTGCGGTGATGGGCAAACCCTCGCCAAATCGGGCGCGGTATTGGGTGACGAAGCGTCTGCTTTGGGCGGTGTCCAAGGTTTCAAAATAGGGCGCGGCACTGATATGGCCTTCAGCGGCGTCCGAGCTCATCAGGGCAATGTCGGCCTCGTTTGTGGCGAGGCTCACGATGGGCATCGCCTGTCTCAGCAAGGACGATCGACCGAAGGCTTCATACAGTTTGCAGGTGTCTTTCCCAACAACTGTCGAATAGATCGCATCCGGCATCAGGTCGACGGCCTGTCTGATCACATCTTCAAAAGCGTCTTTTGAGCTGTTGGGATCTAGATAGATTTCCTCGACCACTTCGCCCCCAGATTGGGTGAACAGGTCGCCCATAATCCGGTTGCTTTCATGGGCAAAAATATAGTTGCTGCCAACAAATAGAACGCGATTTCCGTAGTTTTTCACAACATGATTGGCCAGTTGAACTGAGCTTTGGTTCGGGGCGGCACCTGTGTAAAAGCAGTTGGTCGAGAACTCGAAACCTTCGTACATCGTTGGATAAAAAAGCAGCGCATTTTTGTTTTCAACAACGGGTAACACGGCTTTACGGGTGTTCGACATGTGGGTTCCGAACAGGATTTGGACCTGCTCATTGTCGCAAAGATGTTGCGCCGCGATTTTGTAGTCGTTTGGCAATGGGCCGACATCAAGTTCAACAGGTTTTAAGCGGGTTCCATTAATTCCGCCCGTTGCGTTGACCTCTTCTATAGCCAAGAGCGACGCTTGCATTTGTGTTAGCTCGACCGTGGCCGTCAGGCTGGTTTGGGAAAACAACAGACCTACAGGGTAACCCTCGGACGTTCTGGCCAGAGGTTTCATGTCAACGCCTTCCAATCATAATTCCCTTCAAAAGCCGCGGCGGCCTGATAGATCGTTGCCTCATCAAAGTCCCGCGCGATCAGCATCATTCCTATCGGCAGGCCATCTGATTGGCCACATGGGACGCTCATCGCAGGCAAGCCTGTGATATTGAATGGGGCCGTATTTGCGTTCATTTCCAAGGCGCGTGTCACGAAGGTTGTGGCATCCGCATCCCGAGCAGGCAATTTGGGCGCTTTCAGCGGCACCGTGGGCATCAACAGCAAGTCATAGTCATTCAACGCGGTCTCGTAAGCGCGTTTTAGGCGGCGTACAAGGTTCTGCGCCTTGGCGTAGAATTGCCCCGAATAGGTCGCGCCGAAATAGTCACCGGCCAGCAGCGTAGACTTCAGGTCTGGCGGGAAAATCGAGGCCTGTTCTTTCCAGTCTCGCTGCGCGCGCATCAGTGAATCAACGTAGAGCCCTTTCCAGTTAGACCCGTAGTTAAACCCCTTCAGCTGATCGGTCGTGCCCTCAACGGCGATGGGTGACCAAATGGCGTGGCCAAGCCTATGCAGTGGAATACTCACTTCGCTGACTTCGGCGCCCAGTTTTCCAAGGAGCGCGGCTGCATGTCGAACCGAGGCATCCACGTCCTCTTCGGAGTTGTCCCAACCGAACCCCTCTGACACGATGCCAATGTGCAGACCTTCGCAGCCTTTGGTCAGCGCGGGCACATAGTTAAAGGACTCGGGCAAATGAACTTGTCGGGGATCAAGGTCATCGTATCCCGCAAGGACTTCAAGGAATTTGGCGTTATTCTCGACAGTGGAGGTCAAAAGCCCAGCATGATCCAAGGTCATTTCGATGGGCATAATGCCGGTATAGGGAATAAGCCCATGGGTGGGTTTCATCCCATAAAAGCCGGAATAGGCGGCGGGAATACGGACCGAGCCGCCTTGGTCGGTGCCGATGGCCAAATCCACATGGCCGCTGGCGACAAGCGCGCCACATCCCGACGATGATCCACCGGCAGAATGGCCATCTTTACGCGGGTTGATCACAGGACCAAGTGCGCTGGTGTGGCTGCTGCCGGACACGCAGAAATACTCGCATTGGGCTTTTCCCAAAATGGTGCCGCCCGCATCCAACAAGCGCGTGGCGACAGTGGCGTCCACGTCGGGGGTGTAGCCCTTGAGCGTTGAAGAGCCGTTCATCATTTGCACACCCGCCAGACAGATATTGTCCTTGAGCGCCACGGTCAGTCCCGACAATTTACCGCTGGGTGCCCCCTTAACCGTCGTCTTTACGTACCATGCATTAAACGGGTTATCTTCTGGCTCGGGCGCGACGCCAGTACTGCGAGGATAGACGACTTCGGGCAGCTCGTTGGTCATGGCATCTATGATGTCATAGTCGCTGCACACACCTTCTAAGATTGAGATGTATTCAGGAATATCAGCTTCAGCTAGATTGAGGCCCAGACGATCACTGGCTTTCAAAAGGTCGTGTTTTTGTGGTCTGCGAACTGGCATAAATTACCCTTCTATCCCAATGAAATTACGGGCTTCCTCGTCACTCCCCGCCGCATGTGGGTCGAGCTCCTTGACGATGACACCCTTGTCGATGGCCAGCACCCGGTCGCAGAGTGCCCATAGAAATTCGATGTCTTGTTCGATCAGCAAAACCCCAATGCCGGTCTTTGTCCGCAGTTCTTTCAGCAGATCGACGATCTCGTCGCAAATGGACGGCTGAATGCCCTCGGTGGGTTCGTCCAGCAAGATCACCTCGGGCTTGCCGCAAAGGCAACGCGCCAAGGCCAACAACTGTTGCTCGCCGCCGGACAGACTGCCGCCACGGCGATCTAAAAGACGCTCGAGCCGTGGGAACAGGGCAATGATTTCATCGATGGTTTGCGCTGACTCTTTGAAATTCTGCACGCAGCCCATTTTAAGGTTTTCATAAACCGTCAACAGCGGGAAGATTTGTTTGCCTTGGGGCACATATCCAATCCCCGACTTTGCCCGTTCTTGGGTTGGGATTTTGTCCAAGGCCGCGCCATCCATGTGGATTGACCCCGACCAGGTTGGAAGCTCGCCGGTGATGGCCCTCAGCAGGGTGGTTTTGCCCATGCCATTTCGCCCCAGGATGCCGACGCATTCATCATCTTGCACCGACAGGTTCATCCCAAACAGAACCGGCACATGGCCGTAGCCCGACTTTAAATCTGTGACCTCAAGCATCGCTGTGGTCCTTTCTGCCCAAATAGGCGGCACGTACGTGGGGGTCTTTGGCGACCTCTTGAAAGGTCCCCTCGGCGATGACTTCGCCCTGATCAAACACCGTCACGTTTTCACCAATCAACTTAATGAAATCCATGTCGTGCTCGACGACAACAACCGAGCTGTTAATGGTAATTTGTTTGATGATATCGACGGTTTTTAACGCCTCGGAATGGGTCATGCCTGCCGCGGGTTCGTCAAGCAGCGCAAGGGCGGGTTTTGAAGCCAAAATCAACCCCAGTTCGACCCATTGACGCTGACCGTGCGAGAGGTCAGCGGCCAAAACATCGCGGGAGTCTGTAAGCGAAATCCGCTCCAGAACGCTTTCGACATCCACTTCGACTTGCTTGCCCGAAGACACGCGATTGACTGCTAGCTCTAGGTTTTCATAAACCGTCAGCCCCTCAAATAAGCTGGGCACTTGTGTCTTAACGCCGATCCCCAATCTGGCGACCTGATGAGGCAGCATTCCCGAAATCTTGTGCCCCATAAAGGTGATCTCGCCACGGGTTGGTAAATGTTGCCCGCTCAGCAGCCGGAAAAACGTCGTCTTACCTGCGCCGTTTGGCCCGATCAGGCATCGCAATTCACCCTTTTTCAGTGTGAAATCGACTTCTTTGATGGCGTGAACACCGTCAAAGCTGATGCCCAAAGCTTTGGCTTCTAGAATTGTCTCAGCGCTCATGAGTTCGTCTCCTTCGCCAAAGCTGCGTCTTTTTTGGAGATCTGACCGAATATTTTCCGAACCGTGCCGGTGATAAGCGGTGCAAGTCCAGCGGGGACAAGGAGGACAAAGATTGTCAACAAAACGCCCAGTACAAAGGAAGCATTGATCGTTTGCTGAGTGCCCAATTGCGCCATCATCCATTGGATCGCGATACAGCCCAAAATCGGGCCGAGCAGCGTGCCACGCCCTCCGACAATGACCCAAATAATGATCTGCGCCGACTGCACGAGGCTGAACAAAGTCGGGCTGACAAAGGCACCCCAATTGGCGAACATGCACCCGGCCAGACCGGCAATCGCACCCCCTATTGAAAAGGTGATGAGCTTGTTCAGGCTGACGTTATAGCCCAACAGCTCGGCGCGGTGTTCGTTCTCGCGAATGGCGATTGTGAGCTTGCCGTATTTGGTGGTGAGGTAGAGTTTGACCAACAGATAGACGGCGATCAACAAGCCAACCGACAAGTAGAACATGCCGTTGATGCTGATCATGCTGCCATTGGGCCAATCCAGCGTTGGGATCGAGGTGATCCCGTTGTATCCGCCAATCCGCGCCGCACCGATTTTATATTGCGGGCCAGACGTGGAGTTGATCAGGTTGAACAGGATCAAGGTCACCGCCAGGGTGATCACCCCAACATAGATATCGCTGATACGGCCGTAGAACATGAAGTATCCCAACAGGGCTGCGAATGTCGCGGGGACGATCATGGACAGGGCGACGGCCTCCCAACCTGCGCCAAAGTTCAGGGCGGCAAGGGCATAGGCATAGGCCCCCAACCCAAAGAACGCCGATTGCCCCAAAACCATGATGCCACCCATGCCCCAGACAAAGGCAAGGCTGAGCGCCAGCATCCCCATAATGATATAGACCGTGAGGTTGAGGACCGAGAACACCTCGATGATTGAGGGAACGAAATAGGCCGCAAGCACGACAGCCCCCAAAGCCAGTAATTTGTATGTGCTGCGCATCAGATTGCCTTATTGAAGAAGCGTCCGGTGATCCCCTTTGGGAGAATCCGAATGAGGATGACTGCGCTGACCAACAGGGCCACTTCGCCAATGATCGGCGTGTACCAATAGGTGAAGACCTGCGAGATCGTGCCAAACAGTGTAGAGGCCGCGATGTTGCCCGCAATCACCGTTCCGCCGCCGCTAATCACCGTGATGAATGCTTTGGCGATGTAGGAAACGCCAATGGTCGGAATTACGCCGGTGATCGGGGCCAAAGCCGCGCCGCCAAGGCCGGCAAGTGCCGCGCCCAAGCCAAATGTCAGCGAGTATATCTTCCGCGGATTGCCCCCCAGTTTTGCGACCATATCCGCATTTTGCGTGGTTGCGCGGGCCATCAAGCCAAAGGTCGTCAATTTGAACAGGGCCGCAAGACCAACAATGACCACCACGGCCAATCCGATCAAGAAGAACGCATGACCGCTTGTTGAGAACCTGCCAATATCAACGCTTGGAAGCGGTGTCGAAATCCCTGTCGTCGTGTTGCCCACCAGCATGGTCATTAGGCCAACGATGGCCAGTGACAGCCCCCAAGTTGCCAGCATTGTATCGATCATTCGCCCGTAAAGGTGACGGACAATGAGCCATTCGAGAAGAATTCCGATCAATCCGACAACCAACGGTGCCAGAACCAGAATACAAAACCAGATGTTCAGCCCAGCATAATTGGTGCCATAAATTGTGACATAGCCGCCCAGCATGATGAACTCGCCATGCGCCATGTTAATGACCTTCATCATCCCAAAAACCACCGCCAACCCAATGCTTATAAGCATCAGGATGGCGATAGATCCCAGGATTTCGATCGCTATGATTAGTGCGAAATCCATTTCAACCAATCACAGTTCGATAACGTATTGCTGATTGTCGTCTGGATTTTTAATCAAATCACAAACAGCAGCGGTATCTGCTGGGGGTTGTTGTTCAAACTTCTCAATTAGGTTGAGCTTACGATCACGCGCTTCGGCCACGTGAACGTCCACGATTGTGTGGTGTGTTGCCGGGTCGACCGTAACCTTTCCACTTGGCGCATCAATCGAAATGCCAGTTTCCAGCGCTTCAATAACCGGCATGCGATCAATCGTTCCAGCTTGTTCCACAGCGGCCACCCAAAGCAAGAATGCTTGATAAGCCCCCATCGAAAGCTCGGTGATATAGGGATAATCTGCCCCAAACATCTCGTGGAAGGCCGCGACGAATTGCTGGTTCCGCTCACCTGGAAGTTCCTGCAAGTAGTTCTGGCAAACCAAGTGACCGTTGTACTCTTCCGGTGGAAGCGCGATGTGCTCGTTGCCGCCGGCAAAGGTCGTCGAGGACACTGGGATTTTACCCAACATACCCGCTGCTTTCCATTGACGATAGAATGACATATGCGCGCCGCCAACCAGCGCGGAATAGACAAAGTCAGGCGCTGCGGCTTGGATTTTGGAAATGGATGACCCAAAGTCTGTCACGTCGAGCGGGAAGAACTCTACGTCCAGAACTTCACCGCCGTTATCCAGCGTGAATTTTTTCACCCAATCGGAAGTGATCTGACCGTAGTTATAATCGGCGGCAACGATGTAGACTTTTTTACCCGCTGTTTTCACCGAATGATTGACCAATTTCTGAACGGTCTGGGCTGGCGTCACACCGGTCGAGAAGTGATTGCGGTCGCAAACGCCGCCTTCATATTGGGTCGTGTAGAAATAAAGCGTATCGGCTTTTCTGAGGATCGGGCGAATGACTTCGCGTGATGAGGATGTGATGCCCGCAAAGACCGCTGCGGGTTTATCCGCAAGCGCTGTTTGCTTGGCGTATTGCGCGTATAGCTGATTGTTCGACTGCGCATCATAGCTTTTCAGCTGGATTTCGCGACCCAAAAGGCCACCTTTGGCGTTTTGCTCGGCGACCGCGAACTTCATTATATCCCCGACCGGCTTTCCATAGACGTCGAGGCCGCCGGAAAGGTCGTAAATGGATGAAATTACAATTGGGTCATCCGAGGCAAATGCGCGCGGGGCTTGAAACATTGCAGCGGCTGCAGCAGCCGAGCCGAGTAGTGTGCGACGTGATATCGTCATGAGGTTCTCCACAGTTGGGTTGGATAGATATATTTGCTCCCCGAACGCTGAATGGCGCACATGAATACGTAAAGCCGGACGCGGCTCTATGAAAACAGAGATGTAGGGAGAGGTCATTTGCTGACCAAAGACCGACGAAGCTGTCGGTCCAATATATTTGCCGCATATGACGGAGCGGCGCATTTGACGCTTTCGCCCGGCTGGGCTCTTCGGCCCACTCAAAAAAGGCTAGGTTACGCGTTTTGGTTTGTAAAGTTGATTTTTGAAAAACTTGTAAGATATTGATTTATTATGCTTAATGTGGATCCTGTGTCAGCAAGATAGATGATCCAGTCTTTTTCCGCTTTTGGATCATTGTCACGTTTAAGGTGGGCGCTCCTCCTTTTATGCAGTTAAGCTGGGTATGAATTTGAGCCAGTTAGTCTATCATTTGATGTGTTGAAAATGGGTTTGGACAAACTCTGCGTTGCTTTTTTCCGCCCATCATTATGCCGCAGCCTCATCCACATAGACGCCTTGTTCATCCCACAGGATAATCTCAGGCGAAGACGATAGCGTCCCAAGGTCAAGGACCGACATACGCAATTATGCGCATAAAGATCCTAAAAAGATTTCCAGCCTATTGTATGCAGCGCGAGGTCAAAGTTGGCGTCCTGGACTTTTGAATTTTGCCGTATGATGCTCAGTTTCCTGTCTTCAATTTTGTGGCTCAAGACGACTGAAAACGTATTCTGGGAATCGCTTTAAGCCGAGAGTGCCGGTTACCATGAGCATTCGCACCTTGGTTGTACAGCGCAACACAACAAACCTAAATTCGGAACCGCTCCTGAATGTCAGCTTTTTACAGAGGTTAAACTGGACACCGAAGAGACGCCTCACATTGAAGGCACACACAAATCCATTCGCTTACTCGGTCGAGCCGTCGAACTCGTTCTGCCTGCTTGCTATCCCGTTTGAAGATCTGATCCGTGTGGTGGTGGCAGTGGAGTTGCACGAATGATTTCCCCTTCCGGCAACTTTAAACTCTATCTCGCGTCCAAACCTGTGGATTTTCGCAAAGGAATGGATGGTCTTGCAGCCATTGTGTTGAATGAGTTTGATCTTGATCCCTTCGATGGTGCAATCTTCATCTTTCGGTCCAAGCGTGCCGACCGCCTAAAGCTGATCGTTTGGGATGGGACTGGCCTGGTGATGACTTACAAACGGATCGAAGGGGCCGGATTTGTGTGGCCTAAGATCTCGGACGGGGTGATTACCATCAATCGCTCTCAGTTTGAGGCCTTATTCGAAGGCTTGGATTGGCAACGGGTTGTTCCACGTCATATACGCAAGCCGCTGGCTGTTTAGGGGAAACGTGGAGGGAAAAATGAACAAAAACATATCCGACTATGACTTGGCCCATAATCTGCTCGCACAAAAGGACCTCTTGCTTTCAGCTTACGCGACAGATGATGACGCAATCATTGAGCAAGCGCTCTTACGGGTCATGGATGCACGTCGAATGAAGAAGAACGGCACCTTGGAGTGGTACAAGCAAAACGCCGATTAGAGATCATAATTCTGGTTGAGCAGCTGTGCCGCCTGTGCATTCACAAAGTCCCGCTTCGCTGACGCAGAAATTGCCCGCCGATGCAGCAACCCTGCCTTTGCGGCGCATATCACCGAAGCAGCCGCTCGACAGCGTGGCAATGATATTAACCGAATCTGTAAATTCGCCGCAGTCCAATCCGTCAACTCAGACGCGGGCATAGTGAGCTTTCGCTGCACATGCACCAATGGCGGCTTTGGATAATTTTTCTTAGGGTCAGGACCCATTGATTTCCGTCGGGCTGCGTGATTCACTGCTTCGAAAATGAGCGGTGAACATGTCAGACCTTTTCTGGCTGACGGACGCGCAGATGGCGCGCCTTGAGCCCTTCTTCCCGAAATCCCACGGCAAACCACGCGTCGATGACAGGCGCGTCTTGAGCGGTATTATTTTCATCAATCGCAATGGTTTACGCTGGCGTGATGCGCCGAAGGAGTATGGCCCCCACAAGACGCTCTACAACCGTTGGAAGCGGTGGAGTGACAAGGGCATTTTCGCTCGTCTGATGGTCGGCCTGGCCGCCGAGCATCGTGAAGAACAGACTGTGATGATCGACGCAACTTACCTCAAGGCTCACCGTACAGCGACCAGTTTGGGCGTCAAAAAGGGGGGGCGTGGACGCCTGATCGGGCGAACCAAGGGCGGCATGAACACCAAGCTACATGCCATTTGCGACAGCCAAGGACGCCCGCTTGATCTGTTTGTAACCGCCGGACAGGTAAGCGATTACATCGGGGCACGCGCTTTGCTCAGCAACTTACCGCACGTCGATTGGTTGCTCGGAGATCGAGGCTATGATGCCGACTGGTTCAGAGAAGCGTTGCAAGACAAAGGGATACGCGCCTGCATCCCGGGCCGGAAACAACGCAGGAAGCCAGTGAAGTACGATAAGCGCCGCTACAAGCGCAGAAACCGGATCGAAATCATGTTCGGTAGGCTAAAGGATTGGCGGCGTGTGGCGACACGCTACGACAGATGCCCAAAGGTCTTCCTATCAGCAATCGCACTTGCTGCCCTGGTCATCTACTGGCTTTGAAACTCAATGAGTCCAGACCCTAGATCTCCAAGCAGACCATCTAGCGCGAGCGTGACTCCTTGCATTTCAAAGAAAGTCTGGGCCGATCCATCTACACCCAACGCCTCATTGACATTGATTTCTGCCGCAGTGATTGCAAAATCGAGGTCACCATCGCCGCTCTGAAAGCTCTGCCAAGTTTCATTTGTCAACACATCTAAGATCGTGCTGACGAACATCTCATCAAACAGCTCGCCCTCCTGTACGATTGATTCTGCTGCCGAAAAAATCGTACCCGTTGGCAAATGCAGCAACGTTATGCTGTTCGTGCCCTCAGTACCCCCATTGTGACCTATGAAATTATCGTCACCGATATCAGCTGCTGCAAAAAACTGTTCTAGTCCTTCAAGTTGATCTGATGAGATCAGATTGCCCTCGACCACCAGAGCTTTCATAAACTTGATCATGTCCCCTGTCGTAGAGAAAGCCCCGCCATCGCCCCCAGCGTCGATTGGCAGTAAAGTAACGTCCAAAAGCTCACCGCCTAGTTCTCTGTAAGAATTGAGCACTCCATCTGGGCGCTCAAAGCCCGGCAAGCTGGTCGAGGTCATACCGACCGGATCGAAGATCCGTGTTTGGAAAACCTCTGCAAGTGGACTGCCGGTCACATTTTCGATCGCCAGCTGCAACAGGAGAAAACCTGTATTCGAGTATTCAAATCCTCCCCCGGGCGAAAACTCAGCAGGAGCTTTCTGATCATTGAGAAATTGCAAAGCCTCTCGAACACCGATTGGTTGTGGCGGATCGCCCAGAACCGGCTCATAGACGATTGGAATGTTGGCTTCATTGAGAAAGTCCGTTGCATAGTCGGGAATGCCGGATTGATGTGTCATCAACTGCCGCAATGTGACGTCGTTGATATTTGGGATCCCAGACAGCGAGCTCACGTCCATCACTTCGGAGAGCTTATCGTCGAGAGAAAGCTGCTCTTCGCTCGCCAATTGCAACAAAACCGTGGCGGTCATCATTTTGGTTTGCGAACCGATCTGAAATATGGCGTCTATCGTTACAGGCACATCCTGACCAATCGCGACGACGCCATCTGCGGCGCCCACGCTCAGCCCATTGCGTTCCACTTCCATCAGGACTGCTGGGGCGTTCCCGCGATAGTTCGCAATGCCTTTCTGAACGACATCTAGAAATGCACTAGGATCAACTCTTGTCATCTTTTGGTCTCAATCTTTTATGTCCAGACAGGCGAAAGTGCCTGCTGGTGAAGACCTAAACAGACCGTTTGGTCACACGACCCATCCAGTTGGTTCGTACCGCTATCCAGCATACGAATAGTAAGAGAACTCCCCATCATCAGAGCTGCTTCTTCAGGAAGGTGACCAAGTGCTCGAGGACCTCCGGCGCGATTGTCGTCTCTATGTGGCGATACTCAGAAGGCGCACCGGATTTACTCGGCTGTAGAAAATGGTTTAGGCCTTCTAATGTGATGACCTGGCTACCAGAATGATGCAAAAGTCGGGCTGCCGCCGATGCGTTCAGATCATGATCGACCAATAGGTCATTGGTTCCGTAAAGAGCCATCACTGGCCCTGAGAATGCGCCTAAATATTTTTCAGGTTCATATCGAGCAATCTCCCATCCCCACTTGGTTCCCCAAAATCGTGTAAGAGAATATCGGTATAGCCATGGCAGGTCACTAACGGCCGCTTTTACACTTGCGTGCGCGTCCTGTGGTGCGGGCGCAGCCTCAAGCGCGTCAAACACCCTCGTCAAAGCAATGTCCATCGCTGTGATTTCTGCATCAGTCTCACCCGCCGCAGCGGCGAGGTCACGCGACTGACGTCTTATTGCTGTCTCTGTTGGTATCACGGGAGTTGCCAGCAAAGCCAATGCCTGCACTTCAAACTTTGTGAAGTCTCCCGCAGCAATCAATGCGCTCATCCCACCTTCGGAATGGCCGACAAAGCCTAATCTGTCCGGGTCAATACCGGGTTGCGCTGCCAGCCAGTCGAGCGCGGATGCTCCGTCACGGGCGAAACCAAAAAAGCCCGTTTCTCTATAATTTCCACCGCTTTCTCCGACACCTCTTTTGTCGTAGCGCAACGCCGCTATACCTGCGTGTGCGAGCGCATCCGACAAAACGAGAAATGGTCGATGGCCGACCGAGCTTTCATCGCGGTCATGCCGTCCCGTACCGGCAAGAAGGACCACAGCGGGATGTGGGCCTGGCCCGAATGGGACGGTCAACTCCCCGGCCAGACGTGTATCATCTTGCGCCGCAAATGTGATCTCTCGCACGTCATAGTGACGGTCAGTTGGATTTTGTGGTCTCGGGCCTGCGCAGGCAAACAGGCAAAGAGTAAGAAGGGTAAAGACAAGCTTGTGCACGGAGGCCTCCCTGGAAAATCCTCTTGGATGTGTCTCCCGGGTACAGTGCGCGCGACCTAGCCAGCGGGCTCGGTCGCGGTTTGACTTTTTCGCCAGGCACTCGGTGTCTCTCCTTTGTGCTTTCGAAATGCCGCATTGAATGTGGATTTGGCATTGAACCCAACAGCAAAACAGATGTCGAGAATTGTATCATTGCTGGCGATCAATCGCGCGGAGGCATCTTCGATCCTGTGGGCATTGACATAGTCATAGAAAGTCACCTCTCGTTGCTGATTGAGCGCCTGGCTCAGATAACTGGGTTTCACTCCGACAGCTTCGGCCAAATCCTTGAGCGTTAACATCGGGTCAAGCCAAAGCTGGCCCTGCGCCATGGCGCTATCAAGACGGGTTAGTATCGCGTCAAGGTCTTGATCACCGAGGCCCGAACGCTCATAGGCGGGTTTTTGTGACTGGTGCTGCGTGTCTTCCGTCAGGTCCTCCGCCCAGCTTGGCAGCCTCTCGATGGTCATTCCGTGCGCTGCAAAACCAAAGCAGGCGAAGGAGATCATAGCGCGCTCAAGCCACCCATCATCCACATCACGCCCGATAAGGCCTGCGAACAAAGACAAAAGATAGGCGACCAGAACGCCAACAGGGATCATAATCAAAGAGAAGGTTACGACCCGCTCTCCCCTTGCTGGCTGCGTGTAGATTTGTCGGAGCAAACGTCGGTGGCCAAACCACCTGAGTATCACAGAAATTGTCAGGACAACGCTCGCAAGCAAGGCGATCAGTGCAAAGAGACTTATGAAAAGGGCGACCAAAATCCCCGCCGCATTCCCCGGCAGCTCGCCCTGCAAGATCATGTCCTGCCGGACACGTGGTTGCAAAAGGAACGGAAGGGGCAACACGGCTGCGCTGATCCAAAGCCATGTGCGCTTCGCGAGCTTTCGGTTCGTCAGAACGTTCATGTGGAGTTGCAGGAGCATTGGGAGAAACACGCACAACGCCAAAGTCAGCGTCAGCTCCACTCCAGGCGGCGCCAAATCCAATAGCCCAAGGCTCAGCAGCCCAAATTGAAACACGACCAGCGGCAAGAGGAGTGGTCGACGTTCGGGATGGCCAATGGTCCGCCAAAAGAGCGCGAACCCGGCCATCGTGGCCAATCCCATCTCAAATCCATTAAGCGCGTGCATTGGCTTCCCTCTAGCTTTCGCTCCGGTTAACACATTTATTCAGCGGAGTGCGATCCTCTGCACCGCCAGACCTAGGGTTGTTCCCAGAGAAATACGACAGCGCAGAAAGGAGGATGGAGTGAACGGCCCAATAAATTCGTTGACCCGAGTTTTGTAAGAGACCGCATTTCTTATTGCCGTCGTGCGGTAAGGTCGCCAACCAATGCGCCTGACCTGCTGCATAGGCGCTGGGACTTCGAAGCTTGGTGTTGAACACGCCGAGGGCAGTCGAGGCGCAGTCGAACTGTAATCCAATGCCCAAATGCACAACTTCACTGCGCACAGGCCGGTGCATCGCGCCGAATGAGCGAGCGCGTTTACGCCCAAACGGTTAATCATCTCCTTTGCAACGCCAAGCGCTTTAAAAAGAACCGTGCTGCTTTGTCTTTACGCCTCACCCAGTTACATATAAGCGCATGTTCGATGGTAGGGTGCGGGACCAGGAAGACATCTGCTGGACCGGCTTTCTGGCGATTTCGTCACAGCGACTGAAGCTTTCACCGCTCGCGCATTTAATGTTATGGGGTTCAGATAGCCACTGGCTTCATGCGCGGTTGATTTTGCTCGTCATCCTTGGGGCAACCGCGGCGGGAAAAATGACAAGATCTCTGTGATAACCCGATCAGGCTGCCTTTGATGGATATAATGACCGCTTTCCGGGACATGTATGTGAGTGCCGCGCGGGAGCCGATCAGCAAACTCTTCTGCATAGTTGATCCAAGCCCGCTGGAAAGCGTCGCTAACACCAATGCCGCCGCGTCCCGCAGACATAATGGTGACGGGGATGCGCTCCAAAAAAGACAGATCGCGTAAAGTGGCTTCCGTATTGGGCATCCCTCGCAGTTCTAGAATTTCGGCGCGCCCCATCAAGGCCATAAGAGCGACTGGAGGTTTGCAACCCTTCAATGCCAAAGCTTGGCAGCGCGCAGTGAAGTCCGGCAAACGCGCATCAACAAGCACAAGCCCCGCGACCTTCTCGGGGAAGGCCTTCGCATACGCGAGCGTATATGTGCCGCCAACCGAATGGCCAACAAGGATATAGGGAGGTCTCAGACCTTTGCCGCGCAAAGTTATATCAAGTTGTTCTGCGACTTCACGGCCCGTTCGACGTCCGTCGAGATCGCCAGGCCAAACCCGCAAATCTGCCAATCCTAGACCGCCATATCCTGCGCGACTCCATGCAAAGTGGGAGATGTTTTTTGGCAGTTGCGCACGCAGAGCAGCCCAGCTTTCAGAACCATCGCCGAGGCCTGCTTCGAAAACGACTGTCGGTCCGTCTGCTATCGGCCCGCCTGCTATTTGATCATCAGGACCGGTCGAGCTTACACAGCCCGTCAGGCAGAGAACAATTGCAGCCATCAAAAAGTTAAATTTCATCAAAGTTTACTCCGGTTTCCACCGAACTGATACGCGTTGATCATAATTCTGACGTCCGAACCAAGCGGTTCGAACGTTTTTTAGCAAGGGCGATCCGGGGCTTATACCATCCGCAATACCGCCACCCCGGCCATGCTGTTCCGGTCAAGGTCGGGTGGGCGCAGTCTTTAGGATGGATGCCTTAGTCCGCTTGGTATTTGTATCAGCGCACTGCGAGAGGGCTGTATCAAGCGTATTGATCAGCGACGCTGCCGGGTTCAAGAGTGTGGGTGCCTTACCGCGTGTTGCGTTGATCCTCAAAGTCAGCCTCATCTAGAGCCAAAAAAGGTGCGATCCACTTGGACCGGACGTCGGTGAAGGCAAATCATGCACTATGTCCCTGACGCATCCACAGGTGTCATTAGGCACATATGAATTGTGAACTGCTTTCAAGTGTCTCGTGCTCCAGAAGCAGTTCAAGAATAATCTCCAAAGAGTTAAGGAAATAAATACCTTGGAAGAAATAGTATATACCCCGACCAACCCGATCGTAGGGGTGGCCATTTTAATTCTTATCCTCCACCTCGTTCTACGTCACTTCGTTCTGATGATGATGTTTGGTGACATTATTTTAGGTTGGTTACGCGGCTTTAGCTGGTTCCCTGCGAAGGGGAAACGCCTGCGTGCGGTGTTGCATTGGGTCATCGCTGTAGCAGCTTTAATTGGATTTTTGATTGCGGCGGGCTCAATGGGATGGCTGATACCCAAGACACAGGTTTGAATCATAATAAATGGAGCTTGATCCCGAGCGTATGTCGACTGGCGATATAGGTAAGTAACGGGCAGTGCTGGCAACTGAAATCAGATAGTCCAGTGTCAGCATTGCCTTGATCTTCGCCAATATCATTACTTCGAGATCAATTAGGCGTGCCCGTGTGTTTCATATTGCATCACGGAGCTCTGCGCAGCGCATTTTCAATCATTGAAGGAGCGGGTGGAAATTTGTCAAAGGCAGTTAAAATTTCGCTGTGGGCTTTGGTCGCAATTTTCTGCACTGTCGTGTGTGTCGAGCCCAGACTTATATTTGATGTCTCTTTAGGTTTGCCCATCAATCATCCCGCTCGATGGATGGCTCTAGGGGTCTTTGGAACGTTGAATTTGTATTCCCTTTGTATGATTAGAAAGGAATTGTTTCTTGAGCGCACATCCAACGGTCAGTCTCCTACAATTCATCGCCCGCGCCCGCATCCTATGCCTGATGGGTTCGTGGACGAAGTAAAAGACGGTCTAAGTACACTTGCAGGTTTTGGATTACATCTAAAGGGTGATACGACGCGACTGGACGCGGTGTTCGCACGTGCCGTTTGGGAAAAACACATTTGTTATTGGGCCCATATCAACAAGCAGGCCCCCCAGAATAGGCCAGAGCTCCACGACCTATTGCAAATGATGGTCGATGAAGGTGATGGTCGTCCAATTTGTTCGCGCGTTACACAAATCGATTTAGAGGACACTCTACTCGATCAAGCCTATGTACAATTCGCGTCTCAGATCCGCTATGTGACGGATGGTGTTTTAGATTTTCAGAAGCTTCGCGAAGAAGGAAACTTCGGTTCTCGCAGCTTTTGTTTCGATCTCTTTGGTCAGAGCTATACTTGGCCAATAAAAGAGTCCGGTCGCACTGTTGACCTTGAACTTTTTGCCCAACTTGCGCGGCTTATTCCGAGCTATTGCAGTGATGATGGATCGCCGCTTCGGTTTGCCTTCGAATACGGCGGTGATACTTCAGACGCTGTTCTTCTCCGTGAAAGGGATCTGGAGAAATTTAACGCAGCACTTGGGACGTGTTATCAATGGATTGATGAATGAGTTTTCTCAACTGAACTGATCCACACACATTTTTTGGGAAACGGCGGACCAAGAATGTTAAGCAAACAACCAAAGCCGGAAGGGATTGTCGCGAATTTACCTCAGGTTGAAATACTGACCGGGCAATATATGCCCCGTCTGGATGCAATCAGACAGATCGGTGTTGCTAAACAAACCAACTACCGCTGGCAAAAACAATACGGAGGAATGACGTAGATAAATTGAAACGGCTGAAGTGGCTTCAAAAGGAAATTGACTGGCCCAGAAAAGCTGCAACGGATTCGACGCTGGACAAATTGATCTCGATGGAACCGGCACTGGGAAACTTCTAAGCCCCGGTTGTCGCTCAGGCTGGAATGATCGCTTACATAATCAGTCCACCTTCAAGTTTGAACCATAGACATGAGAATTTTCTCGCGAGTACGGCGAACGACAGTTCAGTCCGCTCCTCGTTGATCGGTCGGAACTGCGGCGAAAGGTCGTTCTCGGTTTGGGCCAAATCGACGTCCACGAATGACCGGAATGGTGACACAAGCCGCGCTGTCCGATTGAAGTGCTGCGATTGCGAACGATGCTGCGTCAGCAACATGCCCAAACATCAATGTCGGGAAAGTCCCGCATCTTTCCCATTCGCCGACCTCGAAATTTCGCTATCGCAGCGAATGACCGTTAAGCGGGCAGCGACCGCAGCATCCGGTGGATGGGTTGAGTGACCGCTTTGGGCCGTTCGCCTATTGCCTAAACGGGACGACGTTTGCACCACCGTTGGCAAAAGCGACTGCGCCTTCACTGCGAATGGTTCTGATTGCCTCTTCGAAAGCGGCTCGGTCGTCTTCAAAGAGATCATCCCAGACAATGGAAGTCCCGTCTTCGGTCACAACTTCCAACGACCAGCCGTCTCCGCCTTCAAGTTTGTAGATGTCCACCTTGAATGGCACCCCATCCTCAACGATGCGCTGCGAGGCGCTGGAAATGACAAGGTTGGGTTCGCGTTCCATATGAATACCTCTTTGGTCTGCTGTAAATGATAGAAGCAAAGATCACGGAAGCCAATGTCCGCAAAGCGGGATGCGGTTGCGGCATCTTGAGCAATCAACGAAAGGCCGCAAAGGGCCGTCCGCGACGATGCAGTAAAGCGTAGGCTCGCTTTGTCAGCCATTAGCCTCGTCGACAGCCTTTGGATTCTAGACAAATTCCACGTTTTCATGAAGCGGCGCACCCGCGCGGCGGGTGCATATGAGGTGTTTGCCCTCTAGCGGCGGGCAAACCGAGCCAGGGCGAAACGGCACCCAAAGGGCACATCGTGACGCAAAAGGACAAATGTCCTGACTATCGATAAGAAATAATTGGTCGGAGCGAGAGGATTCGAACCTCCGGCCCCTGCCTCCCGAAGACAGTGCTCTACCAGGCTGAGCTACGCTCCGACCGTGGAGGGGTGATTATACCTAGGCCTAGGGGGATGCAAGCCCAAATTATTCAGTTTTCTTGTGGGTGCTTTGGCGCAAAAATACTGAAACATTGGGCCCCGTAGAACTGACCGCCCTGCTGCGGGTTTTCAGCACTGGGGTGTTGTCTGACCGTCCACCGCGAGCCTCCCGGAGTACGATGAAGATACCGCTGGCAATGATAATCGCCGCGCCAAGAAGTGTCGTGAAATCAATTTCTTCGCCAAAGAGTAAGCTCCCATAAATCGTTGCCCAGATGATTTGAGAGTACTGCATCGGGGCGACCGTGGCTGCTTCGCCGATGGTGTAGGATTTTACAACCAAGAGGGTTGCGCAGAAACCAAGCAGGGCGATGATTGCGATGCTTCCAAGCTCGGTTGCTTCCAGCGGAACATAGCTGAACGGCAGGGCAAACCCCATGACCAGTACAGTGGCCAACATCGGGAACAACATCAATACGATCGAACGTTCCTCGTTGCTGACTTTCCTTAGGATCACCGATTGCAGGGCATTCCCGAGAGCTGCAACCAAAGCCGCCAAATGGCCCACGCCCAATTCAGTTTCTCCGGGGCGTAGCACGACCAGAACACCGATAAAACCAACTGCAACCGCAGCCATTCGGGGTAGGCCCACGCGTTCCTTCAGGACCGGAATGGACAGCAGCGTGATCAACAGAGGTGTGGCAAACAGCAGCGCATAAGCTTGTGCCAAAGGTAAGACAGAGAACGCATAGAAGGCGCTGGCCGGGATCACAGGAATGATCAGAGCGCGAAGAAACGTCCAGCCTGGATACTTGGGACGTAGGTTCCCGATGGTTTTGTCACCGACCATCATGACAGTCAGCAGGGGAAAGGACAGAAGGCTGCTAAAGAACACAATCTGAAAGGCCGATTGTGTTTCACTTACAAACTTCACGATCACGTCATGAGTGGAAAAAATTCCATAGGCGATCAATGCGTAAATGGCGGCTTTTGCGTTCATTTGGTTACCGGCTGCGTTCTTGGGTGGTCTGATAGCGCTAGCGTGTCATGAAAGCTGCCGAAGTGACAAGCATTTAAGCGACCCGGCGTTAGGCGTTTTTGGAAAAGAAAAACGGACCGGAATTTCCGGTCCGTTCACATGCACGATGTGCAACGTGGTTTAAAGATTGGCGTCTAGTGCAGCGATGATTGCATCACCCATGCCAGAGGTGGTGACCGGGGTTACGCCTTCTTCGCCCAAAAGGTCTGCGGTGCGCACGCCGTCCGCCAGCACCTTCTCAACTGCGCTTTCCAGGCGGTCTGCTTCCGCGCCCAGGTCAAAGCTGTAGCGCAAGGCCATTGCAAAGCTGAGAATGCAGGCGATCGGGTTGGCTTTCCCTTCGCCAGCGATGTCCGGTGCGGACCCGTGGACCGGTTCATACAGTGCTTTGGGGCGGCCGTTTTCCATCGGAGCACCCAACGATGCAGACGGAAGCATTCCCAGTGATCCGGTCAGCATGGCTGCAGCGTCAGACAGCAGGTCACCAAACAGGTTGTCAGTCACAATAACGTCGAACTGTTTAGGCCAGCGGCAGAGCTGCATGGCACCCGCGTCTGCGTACATGTGGGACAGCTCAACCTCGGGGTAGTCTTTTGAAACCTCGGTTACAACTTCGCGCCACAGGATGCCGCTTTCCATCACATTGGCTTTCTCCATCGAACAGAGCTTCTTGCCGCGACGCATAGCAAGTTCGAAAGCGGAACGCGCGACGCGCTCGATTTCGGACTCGGTGTAACGCTGGGTGTTGATGCCCACACGTTCGTTGCCTTCTTCGATGATGCCGCGCGGCTCACCAAAGTAGATGCCCGAGGTCAGCTCGCGCACGATCATGATGTCGAGGCCTGCAACCACGTCTTTTTTCAGTGACGAGAAATCCGCCAGCGCATCAAAGCATTGTGCCGGACGTAGGTTGGAGAACAGGTCCATCTCTTTGCGCAGGCGCAGGAGGCCACGTTCAGGTTTTACGGAGAAGTCGAGAACATCGTACTTCGGACCGCCAACAGCGCCCAGCAGAACGGCGTCGACTTCTTGCGCTTTGGCCATTGTGTTGTCATGCAGCGGGGTGCCATGGGCGTCATAAGCCGCGCCGCCAACTAGGTCTTCGCTCACATCGAACTGAATGTCGCGCTTGTCACCAAACCAGGTGATGATCTTGCGTACCTCGGCCATCACCTCGGGGCCAATCCCGTCACCGGGCAGAATCAGAATCGATGGGTTAGACATCCTCAGTCTCCTTGAAATCGGTCGCTCCGGAGGTATCGTTCCTGCCCGGTGGGGTCAACAAGAGTGCTGAAAATAAGGGGCTTTGGCGGTGTCCTTAGGGGAATTCAATGTCCATCCATACCAGATAGTGGCGGCTAGCGGTTGCCACAGGTGTTTCTGATCGCATCGGCCAGTGAACTCCGGCATCTGTCACGGTCAACGAAGTATCCGGTAGGATGTAATCAACCCTTAACGCGCCTGTTTGCGGCCAAACCACCGTATTGGCGCCGCCAGCCTCACTGCGTGGTGTCGGATCTTGCAGGCGCGGGTGGGTAAGCAAGGTCCTAATAGCCCCGTGCCGCCCTTCACCACGGTTGGGATCAAGGTTCGCGTCGCCGATCACAATGACCGGTTCGGTAAAGCCGTTGTCCTGATCCAGAAGGTGCGACCATAGCATGATCTCATCATGGTTGCGTTTGCCATTGCGATCCTCATCTCCGTCGAAAACCGGCGGAGTGGCATAAAAAATGAGAAGGTTCAGCCGCTGCTGATCCGGGAGCTCAACAGGAAGGATCCAGTGATTTGAGGAGGATAGCCGCTGGATGTGTTGCGCTGCCGCACTCGGAAATGGAGCACCGTCAGGGTGTTGCGGTAAGGATGCCCAGGGGAGTTCATGCCACAGTTGCGGGGTCAGATCCACGAGTTCAGAGGTAAGCAAGGTCCATTTTGAGAAGACAACGATCCCATTTGCGCCGGTAAAGTCTCCGTAGCTCTGAGTGTCGCGCGGCCCGCCGTGCTTTCCATCTCCATCAAGGTCCAGGTCGGTGCGTAACCCGCTGTTGGGACGCGCCGTAAAGGCGTGGTCATACACCAGCTTTCTATCCGCCAGACGATGCTGGAAGGCCGCCATGGCCCGACCTTCACTGTCCCAATCGATACCCTGCAGGACCAAAATATCCGGCCTGGTGTCGATTATCACATCAATAATCGCCTCTGCTTGTGGCAGTGACTTTTGCTCCAACGCGCGCAAAAGCAGACCGGGGCCTTTTTGTGAGAGCTCGGTGTTGTAGGTTGCGACCCGAAACGTCTCCGCCGATACGGGTGCAGCGATGATAGCCGCAAACAAGGCTGCGACCACACATCTCATATGGTTTGCAATGAGTCCGAGGCGGCATAAGTGCGTCGCCGTTGCGCTGCGATAAGGTCAGCAACCCGCAGCATTGCCATTCCCCGCATGACCATAGAGGCCGGAACAAAGGCCCAAAGGGCCATGCCCCAAATCAGCATCATTGGGTGGCCCAGGATGGCGATGCCCAGAAAGCTGTCGACCATCTTGATGCCGCCGGGGAGGGCGAACGGTAGTAAAACACCCAGAATGACGTTCAGACGGCCATCACGTGTCATCCGACTGACAACGTCGCCGCCGGTGGTCGGATCGAACAGAGGCAAGTTGGTCCAGACGTTGAAGGAACCAGATGAAATTGGCCAGCCAGTTACTCTAATTGCAAAGGCGACGCAGGCTGTTGAAAGTATCGCAATAAAACAGGAAAAACCTGCCGCCGCGCGCGCGATGTTTTCTGTAGCCGTGCTGGTGTCCTCCGGCAGTATCAACGTCATCAGTTGGACCGGAGAAAGCGGAAAGTCGAGAGCATTGCCTAAAACTTTTCCAAGCCCGTGAAAAAGTGTGGTCAACCCATTTGAATTTGGGCCGTGGCGGAGCATGAGCGCTAAGCCGCAGACCATCATGAACAGGGCGACATATCGGATGCGGTTGAGTGGCGGAGCGTCCCGGAATTCGACGAAGCTCGGAAAATGAGAGTTATATTCAGCGAAGATCAAAGCCCCAGCCAGCAAGGCGAGGAAGACCACCAATTCCGGCGTTCCATTGATGTCCTGCGCTAAGATCAAGGACGGCATGGCAATGAGCAATGCCACCAAAATCGCACGCACGGCTGCTGCTGCAATCCGAGCTATCACATTTTATTCCTCAAACCGGACCGGCGCATTTTCACGCTCGTCGTCGCACTTTGAAGCGCCCCAGAATTGCCTGGGGGGCTCTGCCTCATTTTTGCCCTTATTTCATCACGATTGCCTTAATCGTCTCAAGCGTGGAGGCGGAAATTACGAGGTTTTAATGCGTAGTTTTACCAGGTGGTGCCGTAATGCATCATCTTTCACGTGAAAAATCAGCGTCTTGCGTTAACTATCTGGGGAAAAGGTAAGGTTTTGTCGGGAAACGCGCGCAACTGAAGTGTGGCGAATTTGTGGTGATTTTCGGATCTTGGACCTGAAAAAGGCCGCCCCAAGCTGGGGGCGGCCATTTGTTTTCCAGACTGTAGTCGCCTGCATTACACCCAGGGACGGGCCTGTGCGGCTTGGTCTTCAAAGGTTTTGATGCTTTCGGCTTTTTCCAGCGTCAGGCCGATGTCATCCAAGCCGTTCATCAGGCAGTGCTTTTTGAAGGCGTCGACTTCGAACTTGATCACATCTCCTTCGGAGGTGGTGATTTCCTGAGCGTCCAGATCCACCGTCATGCGGGCGTTCTCGCCTTTTTCGGCGTCTTTCATCAGAATGTCGACTTGCTCCTGAGGGAGAACAACCGGCAACATGCCGTTCTTGAAGCAGTTGTTAAAGAAGATGTCGGCAAATGAGGTCGAGACGATCACTTTGATGCCGAAATCCGCCAACGCCCACGGCGCATGCTCACGCGAAGATCCGCAGCCAAAGTTGTCGCCGGCCACCAGGATCTGGGATTTGCGATACTGGGGTTTGTTCAGCACAAAATCTTCGATTTCTGTGCCATCCCGGTTATACCGCATCTCGTCAAACAGGTTCTTGCCAAAGCCGGTGCGCTGAATGGACTTCAGGAACACTTTGGGGATGATCATATCGGTGTCGATATTCACCAGCGGCATGGGCGCTGCGATACCGGTGAAGGTTTCAAACTTTTCCATTTTGCTTGCTCCTTACATCAACTCGCGAACGTCAGTCAGCTTGCCGGTCAGCGCGGCAGCCGCAGCCATCGCGGGTGAAACCAAGTGCGTACGCCCTTTGTAGCCCTGGCGACCTTCAAAGTTCCGGTTCGAGGTTGCAGCGCAACGCTCACCTTCACTCAGCTGATCGGGGTTCATTGCCAGACACATAGAGCAACCGGCCATGCGCCATTCAAAACCCGCAGCTTCAAAGATTTCGGCTAGGCCTTCTTCTTCAGCTTGGGCGCGTACCAGGCCAGAGCCGGGAACGATCATAGCACGCATGCCGTCCTTGATCTTCTTGCCTTTGACGACTTCGGCCACGGCGCGCAGGTCTTCGATGCGGCCATTGGTACAGGAGCCGATAAAGACGGTGTCGATCTCAATTTCAGTCAGCTTCTGACCTGGCGTCAGGCCCATGTATTCGATCGCGCGTTTTGCGGCTTCAACTTTACCGCCTTTAAAGTCCTCGGGGGAGGGAACCACGCCGGTGATCGGCAGAACGTCCTCAGGAGAGGTGCCCCAGGTCACAACCGGTTCGATGTCCTCGCCGCGCAGGGTGACAACTTTGTCGAACTGCGCGCCTTCGTCAGTATAAAGGGTCTTCCACCAGTTCAGAGCGGCCTCGAACTGCGCGCCCTTGGGGGCATGGGGGCGGCCTTTGACGTATTCAAAAGTGGTCTCGTCCGGAGCGATCAGACCTGCACGCGCGCCACCTTCGATGGCCATATTGCAGACGGTCATACGCCCTTCCATAGAAAGGTCGCGGATCGCTTCGCCACAGTATTCGATCACATAACCGGTGCCGCCACCGGTGCCAGTTTCACCGATCACAGCCAGAGTAATGTCCTTGGCGGTCACACCCGGCTTCAGCTTGCCGGTGATCTCCACCTTCATGTTTTTGGACTTCTTCTGGATCAGCGTCTGGGTCGCCAATACATGCTCGACCTCAGAGGTTCCGATGCCATGCGCCAGCGCGCCAAACGCACCGTGGGTCGCGGTGTGGCTGTCGCCACAGACAACGGTCATGCCGGGCAGGGTCCAGCCCTGTTCGGGGCCGACAATATGTACAATACCCTGGCGCACGTCAGAAACCGGGTAGTAATGCACGCCAAATTCCTTGGCGTTTTTGTCGAGCGCCTCAACCTGGATGCGGCTTTCCTCGGTCATTGTGGCCGGGTCGGCGCGGTCCAATGTGGTTGGCACGTTGTGATCCGGTACCGCGATGGTTTTGTCCGGCGCGTGCACTTTGCGTCCGGCCATTCTCAGGCCTTCAAACGCCTGCGGGCTGGTCACTTCATGGACCAGGTGGCGGTCGATATACAGCAGACAGGTACCGTCTTCGGCCTCATGCGCGACATGCGCATCCCAGATTTTATCATAGAGTGTCTTCGGGGCGGTCATTTCGCTCTCCCGTGGATGGTCATAGAATTGTGGAGTCATCAGCGTTTTCAGCCCGCACTATGTATGCAAGCCAAACGGTCAGCCGAATTCACAGTCGTGCCAACACCGTGCGCATCGCGCCGTGAAATCGCCAAGGCAGCCAAGCCCTGTCGGAGATATCAAAGATACGTTCCATGGGCGTCCTTTATAGAACTCACCTGAGACTCGCAAGAGAACAGCGAGCGAAACGGCTTAATGGTTTCCGGAAGTCGGCCGATGCCGTCGTGTGCCCCTTTCACTGGCTGCGCCAAAGGGTGTAAATAACCGCGCTGAATCGTTATCGCCTTTCCCATTTGTGCGAATTCGTGCACACAAGCGCTTCGATTCGCCCTTGGTCTTTCAGCGCTCGTTGAAAAACCGGGGGGCTTTTGCTATGGTAATACCACCCTGCGCCGGGATGTGCGGCGCCTTATATGGAGGACATTGTCCTGTCACCCCAAGCTGACGTGGCGAGCAAAGGCGGCCACACTCTGGCGGTTAAGCCCGCCTCTCAACAGCCCACCAGCGAAGCGCTGCTGGAGCGTGTTCTTTCTTCTCTTGATGATGATAAAGCTGAGGATGTCGTGCAGATTGATCTGCGTGGCAAAACGTCCTTTGGTGATTACATGGTGATTGCCTCCGGTCGTTCGAGCCGTCAAGTGGCCGCGATGTCGGAAAAGCTGATGGATCGTCTGAAGCAGGAATTTGGCATTGGTTGCAAGGTCGAAGGTAAGGATACCGGAGACTGGGTTCTGATCGATACC
Source organism: Epibacterium sp. ABZ3_068 (assembly GCF_056159265.1). Taxonomy (NCBI): domain Bacteria; kingdom Pseudomonadati; phylum Pseudomonadota; class Alphaproteobacteria; order Rhodobacterales; family Roseobacteraceae; genus Epibacterium; species Epibacterium sp. ABZ3_068. The sequence goes on along the minus strand of NZ_JBSWUV010000001.1, from coordinate 865,025 downwards.
GGAGACGTTATCGTCCACTTGTTCCGTCCCGAAGTGCGTGAATTCTACCAGATCGAAAAGATGTGGCAGCCTGCAAGCGGTCAGTCTCCTTCTGCACCGATCACGGTCTGACGCGCCGGTTGAGAGAAAACAAAGACATTTGATGTAGCCGCCGTACGCGCGGCTGACAGCAAAGGTATCTACAGATGCGTATTCACATCTGCGCGGTGGGGCGATTGCGGTCCGGGCCTGAAAAAGCTCTGATTGATGACTACCTCACCCGTTTTGACCGCACCGGTCGCGCGCTGGGTTTGGGGCCTGCGCGCGTGGTCGAGGTCGAAGATAAGAAAAACGCTGGCATGGGGGCTGAAGCTGCACTGCTTCGCAAGGCATTGCCAAAGGGGGCGCTTCTGTGCACGCTGGATGAACGGGGTCAGCTTCTGACCTCGCCCGAGTTTTCCCGGAAAATGGCAGGATGGCGCGATGGCGGTCGGCAGGACTTGGCGTTTGTCATCGGGGGCGCGGATGGGATCGATCCGGGTTTGCGTGCCGAGGCGGATTTTTCCATTTCATTTGGCAAGATGGTCTGGCCGCATATGATGGTGAGGCTGATGCTCACTGAACAGATCTATCGCGCGGCGACGATCGAAGCTGGAAGCCCCTATCACCGCACGTAGTTTAAGGTTCGAGCTGTACCTCAAACAGTGTTTCGGCCCAGCCATCCACATTGTCACGTGCCTGAATGAACACCTGCTTAGTGTTGGTTGGGATCTCGACCCCGCTTAGCGACCGGGTGAACGGCTGTTCGTGTTCATGCGGATGCAGCAAGGTACGCAGACCAAGTTCCGTCCCGTTGTTGTCGAGGACTCGCCAGCCATCTGCATAGTGATCCCAACCTGTGTCGCCATGGCGCAGGGTCACATCAAATGTCCAGCTTGAGCCGCGTTGTGTCGCCTGTGCCGAAACGATTTCCGGCGCATCCGCAAAGCTTGCGGAGGCACCAAGGGTGAGGCAGAGAATAACAGAAAAGATCCGTGTCATGCGGGTAGGTTATCTGCAATCGTCTTGGACTGGGGATCACGTTTGCGTGCAAGCGCATGATCGGCAGGCGTGCTGAGCAGGACTTCGCGTGATTTGGACGCAAACTCGCGCCGGTATAGCACCGCCAGGGTGACCAAAGTGGCGACAATCAGGGAAATTGGGCCGAGCAGCCAGGCGCATGTGGAAAGCGAGAAATAGGTGGCGCGCATGCCGCGATTGAAACTGCGAGCTGCGGTGATGTTCAGTTCTGCGGCCTGCGCAGCACGCTGGTGCACCAGAGGCGCGTTCGGGTCATTGGGGACAGCAGCCATCAGGACAGATCCATATCCGAAAAGCCGATGTGACCAAACGAACTTTAGGAATGCGTTGCACAGTAACAGCAGTACCGCGATCAGCTTGGCCTCCCAGACAAAAATGGGGGCATCGGCCTGAATGAAATCGCTCGCAATACCTGCAAGCTGATCCGCTTGGCCGATCAAGGCCAGTCCGCCACCAATGGCGATCATTGAAGCGGAGGCGAAGAAAGCTGTGCCCTGACGCAGGTTGCTGACGAGCTGGGCATCAAAGATCCTTGGCTCGCGGGTTACCATCACTGTCATCCAGTCGCGCCGGAAGTCCGCCATGAGAATCGACACAGACGGCCGGTTGGGCGAGGGGTGTTCAATGCGCCAGCCGATCCAAACCCATGCTACAAGAACAAAGGCAAGACCTGCGAAATCCAGCGGCGAAAACAAAGCGATACGGTTCAACCAAATCATGCAGGCACCGTACCGCCGGACGCAGGGGCTTGTCAGGTCATAAAATTGGTAATATGTTTTTACCAATTCAAGCGACGGTATGTGCCAGAGGAGAGCGCGCCATGGAAATGCCAAAGCCAGATCAGTTGGTATTGGACCGAAAGGCCGCGCTCATTGCTGAGCTGTCTCAGGTCTTGCCTCAGGATGGGATTATTTCTGATCCAGCTGAAACCCGTGCTTATGAATGTGACGCGCTTACAGCCTATCGCTGCCCGCCCATGCTGGCGGTTTTGCCAACAACCACGAAAGAGGTCGCGGCTGTACTCCGGATCTGTCACGCGCAGAATGTCCCCGTGGTGCCGCGTGGAGCTGGTACGTCTTTGGCGGGTGGTGCATTGCCCACCGCTGATTGTGTGATTCTGGGAGTCGCACGAATGAATGACGTCTTGGAAACCGACTACGACAACCGTTTTATCCGTGTTCAGACCGGTCGCACCAATTTGAGTGTCACAGGTGCGGTGGAGGATGAGGGCTTCTTTTATGCCCCTGATCCCTCAAGCCAGCTAGCCTGCGCAATTGCCGGCAATATTGCCATGAATTCCGGCGGTGCACATTGTCTGAAATATGGCGTAACCACCAATAATCTGTTGGGCGTCACAATGGTGATGATGGATGGCTCGATTGTCGAGATCGGTGGGGTGCATTTGGATGCAGGGGGGCTGGACCTTCTGGGGGTTATCTGTGGTTCCGAGGGGCAGCTTGGGGTCGTGACCGAAGCAACCTTGCGTATTCTGCATAAACCTGAAGGCGCGCGCCCCGTCTTGATCGGCTTTGACAGCAACGAAGTAGCCGGAGCCTGCGTGTCCGATATTATCAAATCCGGCATCCTGCCGGTAGCGATCGAATTTATGGACCGTCCCTGCATTCGCGCCTGCGAGGCCTTTGCTCAGGCCGGTTATCCCGATTGTGAAGCGCTTTTGATCATCGAGGTTGAGGGCAGCGAGGTCGAGATTGATGATCAGCTCGCCCGCATTATCAAAATCGCCCAAATGCATAACCCTGTTGAACTTCGCGAAGCCCGGGACGCAGATCAGGCCGGACGCATTTGGTTGGGGCGTAAGTCCGCCTTTGGTGCGATGGGGCAGATCAACGACTACATGTGCCTGGATGGGACCATTCCTGTGTCCACTTTGCCGGAAGTGTTGCGTCGCATTGGTGAGCTGTCTGCCGAATACGGGCTGGAAGTTGCAAATGTTTTTCACGCTGGCGATGGCAATATGCACCCGCTGATCCTGTTTAATGCCAATGAAAACGGTCAGTTGGAAACCTGCGAGGCGCTTGGGGCTGAGATCCTGAAACTGTGTGTCGAAGTGGGGGGATGCCTGACAGGTGAACACGGCGTCGGGGTCGAAAAGCGCGATTTGATGCTGCATCAATACACGCGCGAAGACCTGGAAGCGCAACTTCGCGTAAAAGACGTGTTCGACCCCAAGTGGTTGCTCAACCCTGCCAAAGTCTTTCCTCTGACTGTAACCGCTGCACGGCGGCAGGTTGTATGAGCAGGCTTTGGCCTTTCGCTTTGCCCCAATGGGCTCAACGGCCCCCCAGAGTATTTTGGAAAAACAGATGATCACTCCCCAAAATGAGATGGAACTGGCGGCGGCGGTTGCTGAGGCAAAAGGCCCGTTGTGTATCTCTGGCGGCGGCACCCGAGGGCTGGCGGTTCCGGGCGAGGTGCTGAGCACGGCTGGGCTGACCGGGGTGTCACTGTACGAGCCGGGCGCGCTGACCATGGTGGCCGCCGCTGGAACACCCCTGGCCGAGGTGGAGGCGTTGTTGGCCGCAGAAGGACAGCAACTGGCCTTTGAGCCGTCAGACTATCGCGGCCTTTTGGGGACAGCAGGGGAGCCAACGATTGGCGGAGCCTTTGCTGCCAATATTTCAGGCCCACGCCGGGTTCAGGCGGGCGCGGCGCGGGATTTCCTGTTGGGGGTTCGTTTTGTCGACGGGCGCGGGCAGGTAGTAAAAAACGGTGGCCGGGTGATGAAGAATGTCACCGGTTATGATCTGGTCAAGCTGATGGCAGGCGCGCATGGCACCTTGGGAGTGCTGAGTGAAGTTTCTTTCAAGGTTTTGCCCAAGCTGGAATTTACTGGCACGTTGGTTTGGCAAGGGTTGAATTGGGCGCAGTCCTTGCAAGTTTTTCAGGCGTCTATGAATTCTCCGTTTGATGTGACCGGAGCCGCTCGTTTGCCTGAGCAGGCAGAGCGGCCTTCGCAAACGCTGATCCGTTTGGAGGGTGTTGAAGCCTCCGTATGTTATCGGATGGAACAGCTGCAACGAAAATTGTCACATCTCGCAACGGCAGATGTATTAAGCGGTTCAGAAGCCGCAGACCCCTTGTGGCGTGCAGTGCGCGATGTGGAACTGTTTCATGGGAAACAGGGCGCAGTCTGGCGCAGTTCTATCAAGCCAAGCGACATGCCTCAGTTGGTCGAACGGGCGAATGGACAACATATAGTGGATTGGGCCGGCGGGCTTGTATGGAGCCTTGTAGAGGAGCAATGCGATCTGCGTACGGCACGATCCAACATCAGCGGGCACAGCACTTTGGTTCGCGACAATGTCGGAGCCGCGCGATTTGAACCGCAAGCGGCACCTCTGGCGGCACTTGCACAGGGGCTTCGCGCGCAGTTCGATCCGCGTGGCATCCTGAACTCTGGACTGATGGGGTAAATCATGCAGACCAACTTTAGTGAGGAGCAGCTGCGTGATTCAGGAACACAGCGTGCAAATGAGATCCTGCGTTCCTGCGTGCATTGTGGTTTCTGCACGGCGACCTGCCCGACGTATCAGGTGCTTGGTGATGAACTGGACAGTCCGCGCGGACGGATCTACCTGATCAAGGACATGCTGGAAAATGAGCGGGAACCGGATGCCAAAACCGTCAAGCATATTGATCGTTGCCTTGGGTGTTTGGCCTGCATGACCACCTGTCCGTCGGGCGTGCATTATATGCATCTGGTGGACCATGCGCGTGCCTACATTGAACAGCGCTACAAAAGGCCATTCTCAGATCGGACATTGCGTTGGATATTGTCGCGGATCCTGCCTTATCCGGGGCGTTTCCGCCTCGCGCTGCTTGGTGCAAAATTCGGGCGGCCTTTGCGCCACCTGCTGCCTGACCCGCGGTTGCGGGCGATGTTGGAAATGGCGCCCAAACGCATCCCGCCAGTGTCGCGCAACGATGATCCACAGAGCTTTGCGCCGGACGTGCCGAAAAAGCTGCGGGTGGCCTTGATGACGGGCTGCGCTCAGAAGGCGCTGAATACGGACATCAATGACGCCACAATCCGCTTGTTGCGGCGCTTTGGTTGCGAGGTCGTGGTGGCCAAAGGGGCTGGTTGCTGCGGGGCGCTGACACATCATATGGGCCGTGAGCGCGAGGCCCATGAGACGGCGGCCAAGAATATTCATGCCTGGAGTGCTGAGATCGCGGGCGATGGTCTGGATGCAATTGTCATCAATACCTCGGGCTGTGGCACTACGGTCAAGGATTACGGGCATATGTTCCGCAACAGCGACCTTGCGGACCCCGCACAAAAGGTTTCGGATCTGGCGGTTGATGTCAGCGAGCTGTTGCTGCGGCTGGAACTGCCCGAAGGGGCGGGGCAGGATCTGACCGTCGCCTATCACGCTGCCTGTTCCTTGCAACATGGGCAAAAGGTGAAGTCAGCGCCCAAAGATTTGTTGAAACGCGCAGGGTTCAAAGTGGTTGAACCCAAGGACCCACATCTGTGCTGCGGTTCGGCGGGCACCTATAATCTTCTTCAGCCCGAAATTTCAGCCGCGTTGAAAGCGCGAAAGGTCGAAACGCTTGAAGCCAGAAAGCCGGATGTGATTGCAGCTGGCAATATCGGCTGCATGATGCAAATCGGTTCAGCTGCGGCTACACCGGTTGTTCATACGGTCGAACTGCTGGACTGGGCCACAGGCGGCCCGAAACCGCCCGCTTTTGCAGCGCAATCTGACGCAGACCCGGTGCCTCGGTTGCGTTAGTGCGCGGTTTTCCGGTCACGGTTACGTTAATGGCTTTTTAATTCCTGTGAACTGCCCCATTTTCGCCCTGGTCCCGCTACACAGTTGCGGAATAGTTTGAGACTTTTGAGATGACTGGGGCATATCAGGTGCAAATCAAAGCAAAGATCGGCATGGTTTTGGTCAGCCTTTTTGCCGCCATTGGCTCTTTGGCTGCCGCGGACAGCCGTTTGGAACGTCTGGAGACACTGGACGCTGGCCGTTCATGGGATGCTGTTGGTCGGCTTGATCTGAACGGGCAGGGGCTGTGCACCGGGGCGCTGATTGCACCGGACCTGGTTTTGACGGCAGCCCACTGCCTCTATGATCCGGATACAAAGCTACAGCTTGATCCAACTACGATAGAATTTCTGGCGGGTTGGCGTAATGGGCGCGCCTCGGCCTATCGGTCGGTGTCCCGGGCAACCGTACATCCGTCGTACATCTATGATGACGAGGTTTCATCTGATCGGGTGCGCAATGACATAGCACTTCTGCAACTGCAACGCCCGATCCGGAACACCACTGTAAAGCCGTTTGAGACGGATGCCCGCCCCAGGAAAGGGGATCAGATTGGCGTTGTGTCTTATGCCCATGATCGCTCCGATGTACCCTCTTTGCAGGAAGTCTGCGGCGTCATGGCACGACAAGCCGGAGTTTTGATTATGTCCTGCGACGTGGACTTCGGATCCTCCGGCGCCCCTGTCTTTTCCTTCGAGACGGAGATACCGCGCATTGTCTCGGTAATTTCTGCCAAGGCGGAGGTGAAGGGAAAACGCGTCTCCTTGGGGGCGTCTCTGGCCGAAGATTTGGAGTTGTTGCGTGCCAATTTGACCGGAACGGGCGGAGGCGCTTTCACAGCCCCAACCGGTGTGCGTCGGGTGCGTGTCGGAGACGCACCAGGACAAACCGGCGCAAAATTTGTGAAACCATGATTTTACGTGCGGGCCTTGCAGCGCTTTGTGCTCTGCTTTTTCTAGCCCAGGCATCGCTAGCCGACGGTTCGGGATTGCGTAGGCTGACACAACGAGATGACCTGTTGGGGTGGGAAGCCGTTGGCCGTCTTGATATTGACAATGATAAATATTGCACGGGCACATTGATTGCAGCGGACCTGGTTCTGACTGCGGCGCACTGCGTCTACCGGCACAATGGCAATCTGGTATCCCCTGAACACGTTACTTTTCGTGCAGGGCTGCGTGACGGCGTTGCAATCGCGGAACGGAAAGCACAACAGATTGCGGTCGATCCTCTCTTCGAGCCCGGCGGTCGGCTGACAGCAACAGACGTTCGCCACGATGTGGCATTGGTTCGGCTGCGCGAACCCATTACCGTACTGGATGCGGATCCTTTTGGTCTGCATCAAGGTGATCCGCGCGGGCGTGATATTTCGGTGACATCTTATGGCCGAGGACGATCCCAAGCCCTGTCGCGGCAACGCCACTGCAACATTGTGGCCGAGCAAAACGGCATGTATCTAATCGATTGCAACGTCACCTTCGGCTCTTCTGGTGCTCCCGTTTTTGCAAAAGTCGGGTCACGGGTGAGGATACTGTCGCTAGTCTCTGGGGGCGGAACCTACCAAGGGCGCAAGGTGGCTTTTGGGATGGCTCTGCCAGACCGCGTTGCTGAACTGAAAGCCCAGCTGCGTCGCAATCCTGTCAGTGGCCCGGGAGGCACATTTGATCGCAGGGCGCAGGGTTCGGGTGCACGTAGCAGTGCGAAATTTGTCCGCCCTGGCGGTTGAAACCTTTCTGATCACGCATATGTCAATTGTGTTCGGGTCGCCCAAAGTGGGGCCCGACGCTTTAACCCGCCTGTCCCATGGGGAAGGCACTGACATATATCGCTCGTGAAAGAGGATAAAACGACATGCGTACGTTTGATTTCGCACCGCTGCACCGCGCCACCATTGGGTTTGACCAAATTGCCGATCTTATGGATCGAGCTTTGAACGCCGATAGCAGCCACACAAGTTACCCGCCCTATAATATCGAAAAGACTGCCGCTGATGCTTATCGCATCTCGATCGCGGCGGCCGGCTTTTCCGAGGAAGAGCTGAGCGTTGAGGTAAAGGAAAATGCCCTGATTGTTGCCGCCAAAAAGGCCGAACAAGAAGGCGAACGCACTTATCTGCACCGTGGTATCGCTACGCGTGCCTTCGAGCGCCGATTTACTCTGGCCGACCATATCCGGGTGACCGGGGCCAGCCATTCAGATGGTATGTTGCATATTGACCTGCAACGCGAGGTGCCCGAGGCACTGAAACCCCGCCGCATTGCAATTAATGGCCAACTGCCCGAGACAGCAGAGATTGAGGCCAAAGCCGTTAACTAACCCACGTCCCTTCCTTCCGGGTTAGACCTGCCCGTCGGCTTTGTCGGCGGGCTTTTTGCACCCTGTGTGCACCAAAGAAAAAGGGGCCTCGTAAAAGGCCCCTTCCAAAGATGATTTGCGTTGTGACTTAGTCGACTTTGCCGATTGAGAAGAACATGGTCTCACCCGAGCTGTCGTCCACACCGTCATTGTCGGTAGAGATAAACGCTGTGCCGTCTTTCAGGATCGCCAGGCCTTCGACTTTGTCCAGAACATAACCGCCGGTTGACTTCAGGTCGGGCAGCAGGTCGCGAACCAGTTCTTTGGAAACAACGGGCAGCTCACCACCAAGCGGAGCCGGAACCATTTCGGCAGCAGGGATGCGATAGACTTTCTTGGTCACTGCGCGGTCGTCATGCTGGTTGTCACGCTCGATCACATAGACATAGTCACCGTGTGCCACGATCTCGGACAGGCCAGTCCAGCCTTTTGCAGGCTCCGCTTTGGGATAGTGCACGGCACCCCATTCTTTGGTTTCGGTGTTGTAGGCCACCAGTTTCACGTGGTTTTTGGGATCGTCTTTCCATTCACGCTGAACGGCCATCCACAAGGTGTCGCCAATTTTGGTGATGCCTTCAAAACCAAAGCGCTTCTCAACCGCCATCAGCTCTGCAGGCAGGCCGAACTCTTGCTTGTGGCCTTTGATCAGCCCGTCTGCAGTTACGTGATATAGCGCGTGCGGGATCGCGCGGTCGGTACGGCCTTCAGATGCCAGCCAGAAGCCGCCTTTGCCGTCCAGGGTGATGCCTTCGAGATCCAATTTCTGTGCCGGCTGACCGTTGGCACGGTGCACGCGGATCACATCGACGATACGCGCCGGGGTCTGGGACGGATCGATTTTGAAAATCGAAGGCTGGAAGCTGTAGAAGCTGTCGTTCACAGCGTAGATCATGCCATCGTCATCAGCAACCATGCCAGAGATTGCACCCCAGCCGATCAGCTCATCTGTGCCTTCAGAGGTCAGATGCGGGTATTGTGCCGGTGCGTCCTGATACTCAAACAGCATCACGTGAGCCCGTGCACCTTTGTCCTCGATCAGGTCTTTTTCGTTTGCGGAAACCAGCAGGTTACGTTCTGGAATGGTGACGTACCCCTCTGGGCCGACACCTGAAGACAACAGTTGCTTCAGAACGGGATTAGCCGGGTCGGTTACGTCATAAACACCAACGACAGAGGCGCGTTCAGCACCGACAAACACATAGGGTGTGCCGCCGAATTCGCCAAAGGTTACGGATTCAGGCTCAACACCTTTGGAGTCTGAGCGTTTGTCCGGGTAGTGACCGATCTGGATGATGGCTTTTTCAAAGTCGGTGCCGCTGTCGTAAACAACAGTGCCATTCTTGTTGAAGATAGTCCAACCGCGTGAACCGCCGTTGTAGTCGCCTTCGTTTGCGGTCGCAAAATGGGTGTCGTCGATCCAGGTGACCGCATCCGGTTCACGCAGACGGCCGTCCTGGCTTTCGGTGAAGATCAGCGCGCCGCGCTCGTCGGTGGCGTCGATATTCTTCAGGTCGACAGAGCCCGCAGAGAAATGGTTAAGCACGGTGCCGTCTTTGGATACAACAACCATGTGGTTGTTTTCCTGCAGGGTGATGACGGTTTCACCCAAAGCATTGATCGAAACATATTCAGGCTCGGGATCTGTTGGGGCAATCTCTGCCAGACCGGTCAGGTCCACCATCTTCATCGAAGAACAGTCCAGACCGCCTTCGGTGGTGTTGACCAAGATCAAGTTACCGGCAGGAAGCTGCGGGATAACGCCGTCGTTCAGGTCTTCGTCACGTTCGTTCTCAATCGCGATGGCGATAAATGCGCCATCTTTAGATTTTGCCAGACTGTCGGGCTGACCACCCAAATCGCAGGCGGCAACCTCATTTCCGGTTGCCGTGTCGATGGCTTTTACAACGCCGGAAGGCTGGGCGTAGCTTTCAGAGGTGTTGACGCCCACATATGCAGTATTGCCGACAACGGTAACAGATGTCGGTTCGCCACCCAAGTCGATGTTGCCTTTGGGGGCCGGGTTTGCGGGATCGGTGATGTCGATCATACCGAGCGCACCCAGAGGGCTGTCGGTGTAAACCAGCGTCATGCCATCTGCGGTCGCGTCGATGATCTCGGGCGAGCTTTCGCGTTTGGTGTCCTCACCTTCGGCCATGTTCTTGATGACCGGGAAAGAAGCGATGCGGTTGAAGTTCATTTCAGCCGAAGCCTGAACAGCAGTCAGGGCAAGGGCCGATGTCAGGCAAAGAAGACGCACGGACATCATAATTCTCCCAATATTTAATGCTGATGGGACATGACGCCCGTGGCGTGACGCCTGTGTGACATTTGTGAATCAAAAATGTAAAAGGCCGCTCTGCACGTGCAGAAGCGGCCAATTCAGAGATCTGAAAGTACAAGACTTATACAGACATGCAGATGTATTTCAGCTCCAGGTAGTCTTCGATGCCGTGGTGGCTACCTTCGCGGCCCAAACCGGACTGTTTGACGCCACCAAAGGGCGCGTTTTCGGTGGAGATGATGCCAGTGTTGACGCCTACAATGCCGTATTCCAGCTCTTCCGCCACTTTGTACACACGACTCAGGTCCTTGGCGTAGAAATAGGAAGCCAAACCAAAGATCGTGTCATTGGCCAGAGCAATCACCTCGTCCTCGTCCTCGAATTTGAACAGCGGTGCCATTGGGCCAAAGGTTTCATCCGTTGCAAAGACCATATCGGTGGTCGCGCCGGTGATGATTGTTGGCTCAAAGAAGGTGCCGCCCAGCTCAGAGCGGTTGCCGCCCAGGATAACTTTGGCGCCCTTGGAAGTGGCGTCGGCAATGTGCTCCTCGACCTTGGTCACGGCTTTTGCGTTAATCAGGGGACCAAAGGCGGTGTCGGCTTCAAAACCATCACCCACTTTCATCTCTGCGACTTTGGCGCGCAGCTTTTCTGCAAATTCATCGTAGACGCCAGCTTGCACATAGATCCGGTTTGCACAGACACACGTCTGGCCGTTGTTGCGGAACTTGCACATGATTGCACCTTCAACCGCAGCGTCAAGATCAGCGTCGTCAAAGACGATAAACGGTGCGTTGCCGCCCAGTTCCATCGAGCATTTCATTACGCTGTCCGCGGCCTGACGCAGAAGGATGCGGCCGACATTGGTCGACCCGGTGAAAGTCAGTTTGCGGACGGCGTCGTTTTCACAGAATTCCTTGCCGATCTCTGATGCATTCAAGCTAGGCACGACGTTAAAGACGCCCGCCGGAATACCCGCGCGGTCGGCCAGGACTGCCAGAGCAATTGCTGACAAGGGGGTCTCTTCAGAGGGGCGCGCGACAAAGGCACAGCCTGCAGCCAGCGCCGGGCCTGCCTTGCGGGTGATCATGGCATTGGGGAAGTTCCAAGGCGTGATCGATGCGGCAACACCGATGGGCTGTTTCAGAACCGTGATGCGCTTGTCCCGCTGGTGTCCCGGAATGGTCTCGCCGTAAACGCGCTTGGCCTCTTCCGCAAAGAACTCGATGAAAGCCGCGCCATAAGCGATCTCTCCTTTGGCTTCCGAGAGAGGCTTGCCCATTTCGGCAGTCAGGATAACGGCCAGATCGTCCTGGTTCTCCATCATCAGATCAAACCATTTGCGCAGGACAATCGCGCGTTCTTTGCCTGTCCATTTAGCCCAGTCTTTCTGGGCAACCTCGGCCTGTGCAATCGCACCGGCGACTTGTGCGCGGGACAAATCTTCGACCTTTGCGACCACATCGCCGCGGGCTGGGTTGACGACGTCAAATGCCTCGCCTTCGCCTGTGACGAATTCACCGCCGATATAGGCGCGTGTTTCCAACAGGCTTGTGTCTTTCAGAAGGGATTTTAATTCGGTCGCAGCAGCGGTCATTGGGGAAGGTCCTTACATACGGTTTGGCGCATCGAGAGCAAGAATAGTAGGAATTGTCCATACTATAATCTAACTCCAGTTTCACGGTGCGGATAAAACCAGTTTCCGCGCGCGCAAAACGATCATTACTGCGCGCTGGCCGCTCATCGGGCCTTTTCACGCTGCGGATGTGAAATTTTCTCTTGTTTTTGGGCAGGTCTACAGCACAGTCTTGGGTACGGTCGGGCGATGGCGTCGCCGCATGATTCACTGTTATGCTGACAATATCATGGACCGGTCCCTAACAATGTCCTGAACGCCGGGAGCTTTCTTTGACATAAGGAAGGATCCAGCATGACTGCACGTCCTGAAATGTATCGGTTTCACAATGGTGAAAAGGCGCCATTGCAGTTTTCGGTTGCCGAATATGAAACCCGTATCGCCGGTTTGCGCAAAGAGATGGAGAACCGCGGTGTTGCCGCTGCCGTTTTCACTTCGATGCACAATATTTCATATTATTCGGGCTTCACTTATTGTGCCTTTGGCCGCCCCTATGCGCTTGTCGTGACTGACAAGACTGCTGTAACGATCAGCGCGGGGATTGACGCTGGCCAGCCCTGGCGTCGTTCATTTTGTGACAACATTACCTATACCGATTGGCAGCGCGATAATTTCTGGCGCGCGATCCTGTCGATTACAGGTGAGAACAGCACGATCGGCTATGAAAGCGACCACCTGACCTTGTTGCAGAAGGCGAAACTGGACGCGTTTTTGAAGCCCGCGCAAATGGTGGATTTGTTCGAAACAACCATGCAACAGCGGATGCTAAAATCTGCTGCTGAACTGGAACTGATACGCGCTGGTGCAGCTGTGGCAGATGTCGGGGGCTATGCGATCCGCGACGCGGTCAAGGAGGGTGCGCGCGAGAGTGATGTCGCAATGGCGGGTCGGGATGCAATGGAATTGGAAATTGCCAAGCGGTTTCCAGATGCGGAATACCGCGACACCTGGGTTTGGTTTCAATCGGGGATCAACACGGACGGCGCGCATAACCCTGTCACAGGCCGCAGGCTCCAGCGTGGTGATATTCTCTCGTTGAATACCTTTCCGATGATTTCGGCATATTACACGGCGTTGGAACGGACGATGTTTGTGGGGGAGGTTGATGCGGCCAGTCTGGAGATTTGGCAGGCCAACGTGGCAGCTCATGAATATGGAATGTCTCTGCTGCAACCGGGCGTCAGTTGTTCAGAGGTGACGGAGAAGATTAATAGCTTCTTTGAAGAACGCGATCTGTTGAAGTACCGGACCTTTGGGTATGGCCATTCCTTTGGTGTTTTGTCCCATTACTACGGGCGGGAGGCCGGGCTGGAGCTGCGTGAGGACATCGAAACCGTTCTGGAACCCGGAATGGTGATTTCTATGGAGCCGATGCTGACAATTGCCGAAGGCTCGGCCGGTGCCGGAGGATATCGCGAGCATGATATTCTGATCATCACCGAGGATGGCAATGAAAACATCACCAAATACCCTTATGGACCAGATTTCAACGTCATAGGTTAACACGATCAGGGCCGTCATACGGTTTTTGGCGGCTCTTTTCTGCATCAGATGCGAATTGTCACACGGTTGTACTTGACGCTTGGTCTTTTGCTTTGCATGCCCACATAAGAAAGACGCGTCGTGTCGCGTGGGACGATCAATGTGGAGAGGGTGTTATGGGGTATCTACGGTGGATCTTTACCATCTTGTTCTGGGGTGGAATTGCAGCATTTCTGCACTATACGCTGCCCCAGTATGATGTTGTACGCATCGTCAACACCTATGAGGAGCGCCAGGAGCTTACCGATTGGACACGTCTTTTCTGGTCCAGACCGGATGCCCAAAGCCAGTCTTTAACTAGCCGCGACGTGCAGTTTATCCAAGCCGTGCGCCCTGACGGAGATGTGACTGTTTACCGAAATGAAGACACCGGTTGGAGTTGGCCACCCTATTTCAAGTTCGACACGGCCAACCTTTATACAGAGGCAAACGACGCGATTTCGACCAAGGAAGCGCCCGAATGGGTTGCCATTCGCCACTATGGCTGGCGCAATCAATTTCTTTCGATTTTCCCCAACGCGGTTTCTTTGAAACCCGTAGAAGGCCCAGACGCAAAACCCACCAATTGGGCCAGCATCATAACTTTGGTTTTGCTTGCGGCGGTCTTCTGGGCGATATTTGTACGCTGGAGGCGGTTTAAGGCGCGGCGATTGGATCCGTTGGTGGAAAATGTCGAAGACAACCTCTATGCTGTTGGGGACGCTGTGTCCGACCGTAAAGACAGCGTAATGCGCTGGTTCAAGAAGAAATAGCCTAAAGTTTACCTTTCGATCCTTTGGTATAGGCCCTCGCTGCTTTTGCGTTGTGGGGATTTTATTCCGATGTCTGCATACTTACTCTAGGGGAAACAGCGACATTTCGTATGGGGAGGTGGCTATGACGGTAACCGTCATGGAACTGACGGCTGTCAATGAGGAAAACATTGAAGCCTTGGCTACGTTTTTGGCGATGAGCTCAAACTTGCAGAAAGCCTCTCGAGGTCGGGTTGTACGGGTCTATGAAGTTGCCAAGACGCTGATAGGTCAGGAATGCGCGCAAACTGTGAGAATTTCGGAGTTTCCGGACAAGGCTTCGATTGAGCGCTATTACAACAGTGTGGAGTACGCTGCGCTCAGACCGGTTCGAAAACAGGCGTTCCAGCACTTTCATGTCTGCATCCTGGCAGATACATAAAAACGGTCGAAAGGCTTCTTAATCGGCAAATACATTCTGACTTTGCAGAATGCGCTCAGCTTGATCTTCGGAAGTTGATAGGAACTCCTGCAGTTTCTGCCGGTTTACATCCGGATCGTTATCCTCCCGCAGGATCCAGTGATGATCAAGATTGGCGTCGCGGAGGCGGTCTGATTCAAACAGGATGTCATTGCGTATGGTCGGGAGCAATCGTTCCAATGACTGTGCCGAGGTCTTATCTCCTGCGAGCCCGACACGACGTGCGTGCCCTGCAAGGTAGCTGTCACTAAAGTTACACTCGATCTGCAGAAGCCGTGTTTTTGATCGGTCGGAATAGAAATCTTGGATCAATTCCAGAGAGGCTGGATCCATGCAGACAACCATTCGGTTGCTTTCGAAATACTCAAACAGCATGCGCATCAAGGCACGGCGATGGCGTGTGCGTTTTTCAAGCGATGCCTGAATGCCGCCAAGGTCAGGCAAGGGGGTGCCCTCTTCGTTGAAGAGATATTCTAGGCAAGGAAGATTGGTGACTTGTCGCACGGGTTCAAGCAAGCGCTTAGCGACATGCCACTTCTTGCATGTGATAATCATCAACTCCCGCTCTCGACCAAGCGAGCCCTCGGTTTCCCAGAAGCGTGGTGAGAACCGCCGTCCAACTCGACCGCGTTTGGTCAGGAATTGATATAGGTTCCGCCCTTCGTTGGAGATCGAAAACTCCACGCCCTGCGCGGCATAAAGTTTCCCCAACCTTAGTTTCAAGTCCTTTGCGCCCGGGCTGATTTTACGCGCAAACAGGAAGTCCTGGCTGAGCAGTAAGTCATAGTGGTCATTGTAGAAAGTAATCGGCATGCCGTAGTCGCTGAACATCAAGAAGGTCAGCGTACGGGTTTCGATCTCTGTTTCGGGAACGAGGTGGCGCACCAAGGTTTGGAAAAACGTTTCGTCAGGGATCCAGGTTGTGCGGAAGAAGCGAATTACATCCTTACGCTTCTTCAGGAATACAAAAAGCTGTTCGACTGTACGGCGGCGCAGGCACCACCATTGGCTGCCAATCTGCACCTGAATGTCGGCAGGAATTGACCGTTGCAGCGCCAGTTTGCGTTGAAGGTTTACACTTGCATAGAACAGAGCCTTGTTCTTGCGCTCATTAAAGAGGTGCCTATAGATTAGGCGGTCCTCTTTCATCCCGGTCTTGATCCAGTCACTTTCGAAGAAATCAAAGCTTTCAATGTAGTCCTGATCTCTCTGGTCAAGGACACGATGCGCATACTCGGCGGTTTTGATCGCCATGCAGTCACCGGACACCATATAGAAATGCGTGGCGCGTGGAAAACAATCCGCGGCGGTTTCCAAGGCATGCAAGGTTGCCTGAACCAGAGACCATTCTCCCCAGCCGCATTTTTCGCGTTTGCGAGAGAAGGCCACGTTTGGATTATCTGCTAGAGACGCCCGGATTTTGTCAAAGTCGGCTTTGGGGGCACGGGCATCAAAATGGATCGAAATATAGTCACCGACCGCAGTTAACTGGTTCGCCTGTTGAATAACGGCGTCCGGGTCTTTGTGGCAAAGGAGGATATAGGCGATTTGGGCCATACGAGAAACGAATTATCCGGTCACTTGGAATTGTTTTCCTTGATAAGGGGGAACACAGGGTGAATAAACCGGAATGTTCTGTATTTTAGCTTAAGTCTTACGACCGACGCGAAATTGCGATAGATCTACTTTTCGCAAGAGATGAGGAGTACACATGGGGTTTCCTGGAACCTGGATGACCGAAAGCAAGAGTGTTGTTTATCGCGTGGTGCCCAAATGCGCATGTTCGACCATCGGCCAGATTATGTATTACTCGGATCATGGGCATTTCTTTGACGGTGATATTCACGATGCCCAAGACGGGCTGCACAAATGGGCCTTGGATCATAGCCAGGCAGCCATAGCTGAGACTGTCGCAGCTCAGGATACCTATGCCTTTACATGTGTGCGCAATCCCTACACGCGCGTATTGAGTTCTTTTTTCGACAAGATCTGTGGCATCCAGCGCAATGGTCGCCGGTATCGGGGCAACCTCGTGCCCAAGTTGATCTACGAATACGGGATCGAAGTCGGCGGCGAGGACGGTAAGCAGGAGTTCGACCAGATCAAGAGCTTCCGCCGCTTCTTATTGTTTGTGCGGGACACGGTTCGCTACCGCCGCCCGATGGAACCGGACATCCATTGGTCCTCGACCTCAGGACATGTTTCCACCTTCATTTGCAATGGCGGAAAGTATGACAAGGTCGTTTGGACAGAGAAGTTCAATGAGGGTATGCAGGATGTGATTAGCGCGATTGAGACGCCGCACTCAGTTGATCTTAACGCGATCCCGCGGTTCAATGAAAGTGAGGGTCATGGGCCTAAGCGGGCTCATCCGGTTGAAGATTACTTCGACGATTTGTCGATGCATTTGATCTATGAGATCTATAAGCGCGACTTTGAAGTGTTCAAATATGATTTTGAAAATCCGGGCAACAAGATGCCAATTGGTGAAATCGATTTGGACGAGGTGCACGCCAAACTCGGCAATTGACCCAATGGTTGCGGAGGCACTCCCGCCCGTTGTTCAGGCATTGAAATGCCTTCCGCCCGTTGGGCCAAGCGCCGCTATCGCGGCGCTTTTCTGTTTCTCGCAAACGTTTCGGCAGACGCACGCCGCGTTAGCGGCGCCATGCCCAAGGTTGAAAGTCGCATCGGCTGAGCCGATGAGGCGTGCAGGCGCGGGAGCGCTTGGAAAACCAGAAACGGCCCGCAATGCGAGCCGTTTCGAAAGTTGTCCGTGAAGCGTGGTTCACACTTGACGCACAGCGCCCTTGGCAGCACTGGTTGCAAGTTTAGCGTAGGCTTTGAGTGCGGTAGAGACCTTGCGTTTGCGTGGTTCAGCAGGCTCCCAGCCTTTCTCGTCTTGAACCTTGCGGCGCTCTGCCAGGACCTCTTCTGAAACCAGGAGATTTATGGACCGGTTGGGGATGTCGATCTCGATCGTATCTCCATTCTCTACAAGGCCAATCGTTCCGCCCTCAGCTGCTTCGGGTGATACATGGCCAATCGATAGACCGGAAGTGCCACCCGAGAAACGACCGTCCGTCAGCAGGGCACAGGCTTTGCCCAACCCCTTAGACTTCAGATATGATGTCGGATAGAGCATTTCCTGCATCCCTGGACCGCCGCGGGGGCCTTCGTAGCGGATCACCACCACGTCACCTTCTGTCACTTTACCGGTCAGGATGTCATTCACCGCCTGGTCCTGGCTTTCACAGACATAGGCTGAGCCGGTGAAGGTCAGGTTGGACGCGTCGACGCCTGCGGTTTTCACGATGCAGCCATCCAATGCGATATTGCCGAACAGAACCGCCAGACCGCCGTCCTGACTGAACGCGTGCTCTTTGGAACGGATCACCCCGCCTTTGCGGTCTACATCCAGCTCCTTGTAGCGGTTCGCTTGACTGAACGCCTGTGTGGTGCGGACACCACCGGGAGCGGCTTTGAACAGCTCTTCTGCCTCAGGGTTATTTGCAACTGTGATGTCCCATTTGGCAATCGCTTCGCCCATGGTGCTGGTATGAACTGTGGGCACATCGTTATGCAACAGGCCCGCGCGGCTTAGCTCCCCCAAGATGGAGAATATGCCACCGGCGCGGTGCACGTCTTCCATGTGAACATTGTGGGTGTTTGGCGCAACTTTACACAGGCACGGTACCTTGCGGCTCAGCCTGTCCATGTCGGTCATTGTAAAATCTACTTCACCTTCATGCGCAATGGCCAATAGGTGCAAAACCGTGTTGGTCGAACCACCCATAGCGATGTCCAGACTCATTGCGTTCTCAAAGGCTTCAAATGTCGCGATCTCGCGCGGCAGCAGACCTTTTTCGTTCTGTTCATAGTGGCGCTTGGTGATCTCGACGATCTTTCGACCTGCCTCAAGGAACAGGTTCTTGCGGTCTGCGTGGGTGGCCAGGGTGGAGCCATTACCCGGGAGCGCCAAACCCAGCGCCTCTGCCAGGCAGTTCATGGAGTTTGCGGTGAACATGCCCGAACAGGAACCACAGGTCGGGCAGGCGTTTTCCTCGATGTGTTGGACTTGCTCGTCGGTGAAATTCTCATTTGCGGCCGCAACCATGGCATCAACCAGGTCGATCTTTGTCATGTCAAGATCAGCGATGTCTATCTTGCCCGCTTCCATCGGACCACCGGACACAAAAATCACCGGGATATTAAGGCGCATGGCCGCCATCATCATGCCTGGCGTGATCTTGTCACAGTTTGAGATGCAGACCATGGCGTCGGCGCAGTGCGCGTTGACCATATATTCCACACTGTCAGCGATGACTTCGCGTGAGGGGAGGGAATAGAGCATCCCGTCGTGGCCCATTGCGATCCCGTCATCCACCGCAATGGTGTTGAATTCCTTTGCGACGCCGCCTGCGGCTTCGACCTCACGCGCGACCATCTGGCCGAGGTCCTTCAGGTGAACGTGGCCGGGGACAAATTGGGTGAAGGAGTTCACGATGGCGATAATTGGTTTGCCAAAGTCGCCGTCGGTCATGCCGGTTGCGCGCCACAGGCCACGCGCGCCCGCCATATTGCGGCCATGAGTAGAAGTTCTGGATCGGTACATCGGCATTTTGCTTTTTCCCTTAATTCTGGCCCACAGGGACACTATTTGCGCAACAATAGCAATATCTCGGGGGCTGTTTCGGTTCTTTTCAGTGTTTGTAGTCGCCAAAGTCTCTGGTTGAGAACGAGGAAGGCAGTCAGGTGGTGGCGGTTTTGCGTAACACTGAGGTCAGGAGGTGATTGACAACCAGCCCTGCGACCAACGCCCAGAAAGCAGCGCCAATGCCCCAAAAGCTGATACCAGATACGGCAACCATAAAAGTAATCATCGCCGCTTCGCGCCCCTTTGTATCACTAAGTGCACTGGAGAGGCTGTTGCCGATTGTTCCCAAGAGAGCCAGACCAGCGATCGTTGCAACTAGGGCAGGAGGGGCAACCAGAAACAGGCTGATCACGGCCGCTCCGCCCAAACCAACTAGGCAATAGAACACTCCTGCCGCGACAGAGGCCAAATACCGTGTTTTGGGATCATCGTCTGCCTCTGGGCCTGCGCATATGGCTGCGGTAATCGCCGCCAAATTAAAGGCGTATCCGCCAAAGGGTGCCAGTAGGAGGGTTGCAAGACCGGTGATCGTCATACTGGTCGACACGGGTGGGGTGTACCCGGCGCTGCGTAAGGTGACGACACCGGGCATATTCTGTGAGCACATGGTCACAATGTAGAGCGGCAAGCCCAACCCGATCAGGGTTTGAGGCGAAAATTCCGGAAAGACAAAAACCGGGAGGCTGATAGACAGATTGAGGTCTGATGCTGCTCCAAAACTGCCGGTGGCCGCTGCCCAAGCACAACCAAGCGCAAAGCTAGCTGGTACTGTATAGCGTGGAAAGAACATCCGCCCGGTAATGAAGCACGCTCCCATAGCGAGTACAAGAGAGGGGTCCGTGTTCAGGGCCTGAAAGGCCGCCAAGCCGAACTGAAATAGAATTCCGGCCAAAAGAGCATTGGCCAAACTGTCCGGAATGAGGCGTGCAAATTTCTCGAACCAACCGGTCAAGCCTGTCAGCGTTAGGAGCGTGCCGCAGAAGATGAATGCCCCGATTGCTTCGGGCAGTGTGACACCGTCCATTCCGACTGCAATCAAAGCGGCACCCGGAGTCGACCAAGCGGTCAGGATTGGCATCTTGAAACGCAAAGACAAGATCAGGCAGGTGAGGCCCATGCCTAAACCAAGTGCCATCATCCAGCTCGCCGCCTGTTCGGGAGTGGCTCCAACAGCGTCAATAGCCTGAAAGATAATGGCAACGGAGCTTGTATAGCCCACCAAAACAGCAATTGCTCCGGCGGCGATATGTGAGAGTTTGAACTGAGTGGCCATGCGGCTTTTCATCCAATGCGGCTGCGATTAGGGTGCGTGCGTTATAGCATCCAGCATAGTCGCGTGCGTTATAGCGCACAAGTGGGAATGCATAGACCGAGTAAGTGAGGGATCGGCCAGAGATGAAAGATGACACGATCGCGCAAAACCTTCGTCGGATTCGATCTGGTCAGGGCGTGAGCTTGAGCAAGGCTGCCGAGCTGACAGGCGTGAGCAAGGCGATGTTAGGGCAGATCGAACGGCAGGAAAGTAGCCCTACAATTGCCACGCTGTGGAAGATTGCCCAGGGGTTCCGAGTGCCGTTATCCGATTTATTGCAAGAGCTTACCTGCCCGGATGGGTGCTCGGCAGTTCGGTTTCCCGGCAGTATCTCGGTCAGGATTGTCTTCCCGTTTGATGCAAACCTGGGAGAAGAGACTTTCGAGATAAGCCTGAAGCCTGGCCAGTTGCATCAATCGGAGGCTCATGAAGCGGGTTTGGTTGAAGATGTGTTTGTCTTGTCCGGGCGCATGGAAGTCTTGGCTGGCGACGTGGTCCAGGCGTTAAACCAGGGTCAGGGGTATCGATTCGCAGCAGATCAGCCGCATGGGTATCGTGGATCGGAAGAAGGTGCCGTGTTTTTGAACATCCATCATTACGCGCGCCGCGGATTTTAAAAAGGCCATCGCGCGCGCTTCGAAAGTCGCGCGTTTGGCAAGTCTCGCATCTGCGCGCGCAAGCGGGTGTGGTGTGTTCTTGCGAGCTTCTGGTCACGCTCTCTCTTGCGCCCGGACGCGTGCCCGCTTACATCTGCCTCCCATGGCCAAGAAGCAGAGCACAGACCCCAACTACAAAATCGTCGCCGAGAACCGGCGGGCGCGCTTTGACTATGCAATTGAGAGCGACATTGAATGCGGTGTCGTGCTGCATGGGTCGGAAGTAAAAGCCATGCGTGGAAATGGGGTCAATATCGCAGACTCTTATGCTGCTGTTGAAGACGGGGAGCTGTGGCTTGTGAATTCCTATGTGCCACCGTACGAGCAGGCGAAGGTTTTCAAACATGTGGAACGCCGCCGTCGCAAACTGTTGGTGTCGCGCAAGGAACTGGCAGACCTATGGAACGCAACGCAGCGCAAAGGCATGACGCTGGTGCCGCTGGTTCTGTATTTCAATCACAAGGGCCGCGCGAAAATCAAACTTGGTATCGCCAAGGGTAAGAAATTACACGACAAGCGCGCGACCGAGGCCAAACGCGACTGGTCCCGGCAAAAGCAGCGCTTGCTTAAAGACAACAGCTGACGTCTCTGCCTAAGAAATTTTATACCATTTGACGCTTTGGCCCGGCTTGCACAGGGTCAAGGGGGGTAGTACCCATGCTTTCAGGTTTTTCTCCGGGAGGCATGTATGACGGACGATCCAAAGACCCTTGTTTCGACCGATTGGTTGGCAGCACATCTGAAGGATCCGGACCTGCGGATCCTCGATGCGTCTATCCCGCCCGTGGGGAGTGGGCCGGAGATGGCAGAAGTCGCAAAGGAAGCGTTTGCCACAGGGCATATTCCCGGCGCACGTTTCTTTGACATTGATGAGATCTCAGATCATCGTTCGGACCTCCCGCATATGGCGCCTCCGGTTGATAAATTCATGTCCCGCCTGCGCGCCTTGGGAGTCGGCGACGGGCATCAAGTTGTTATTTATGACTGGCAAGGGTTGTTCTCTGCTGCGCGTGTATGGTGGCTGTTCCGTTTGATGGGCCAGACCAACGTGGCTGTCTTGGACGGTGGTTTGCCAAAGTGGCAGGCCGAAGGCCGCCCCTTAGAAGATTTGCCGCCGGTGATCCGGGACCGCCATATGACCGTACGTTTTCAGAACCACCTGGTGCGTGATGCGACACAGGTGTCTTCTGCGTCCAAGCTGCGCGATCATGAAATTATTGATGCGCGTGCGGCCGCGCGTTTCCGGGGTGATGCGCCTGAGCCTCGTGAAGGTCTTCGCGCAGGTCACATTCCCGGTGCGAAAAACGTACCCTTTGGCTCTGTTCTGAAGGCTGATGGCACGATGAAAGACAGCGCTGGGCTTCGCGAAACATTCGAAAGTGCCGGGGTCGACTTGGCAAAGCCAGCGATAACGACTTGTGGTTCGGGTGTGACCGCTGCCATTTTGTGCCTAGCGATGGAGCGGATGGGGAAAACTGATTATTCGCTTTATGACGGCTCTTGGGTGGAATGGGGCGCTTTCCCGACCCTGCCGATCGCGACTGGAGAGAACTGATGTTTGAGAAACTTAAAGCGCAGCCTGCAGACAAGATTCTGGCGCTGATGCAACAATTCCGCGAGGATCCGCGCACGTCCAAAGTAGATCTGGGCGTTGGTGTCTACAAGAACGCTGAAGGCGTGACCCCGGTGATGCGTGCTGTTAAGGCAGCAGAGCAAAAGATCTGGGAAACTCAGGAAAGCAAATCCTATGTGGGACTTGCGGGTGATCCGGCCTATGCGGACGTGATGATTGATCTGATTCTGGGGCAAGCCGTGTCACGGGAAAAGATTGCGGCAGCCGCGACTCCGGGTGGCACCGGCGCCGTACGTCAAGCGTTTGAATTGATCCGCAATGCAAATCCCGATGCGCGTGTGTTTGTATCCGATCCAACATGGCCGAACCATATTTCGATTCTGAATTACCTCGGCATTGAAACCGTGACCTACCGGTACTTTGATCGAGAGACCCGGGGTGTAGACTTTGACGGTATGATCGAAGATCTCAAGGGTGCAAAAACGGGCGATGTTGTATTGCTGCATGGCTGTTGCCACAACCCGACCGGTGCAAACCTGAACCTGACCCAATGGCAGACCGTGGTGGATCTGATCAATGAGCAGGGGCTGGTTCCGATGGTGGACATTGCCTACCAGGGCTTTGGCGATGGTCTTGAAGAAGATGCCCAAGGGGTGCGCCTGGTCGCATCGTCGGTACCGGAGTGTTTGATCGCGGCCAGCTGCTCCAAGAATTTTGGTATCTACCGTGAGCGAACCGGCTTGTTGATGGCCGTCTCTCAGGACGCCAGCGCACAGGGGCTGAACCAGGGTACATTGGCGTTTTTGAATCGTCAGAACTATTCCTTCCCACCGGATCATGGTGCTCGGATTGTAACGACAATCATGAACGACGATGCTTTGCGTGCTGATTGGGCTGCAGAGCTCGAAGACGTCCGGCTGGGCATGTTGGGTCTGCGTCAGCAACTTGCGGATGAGCTGCAACGTTTGACGGGATCCGACCGGTTTGGCTTTATTGCGCAGCACCGTGGCATGTTCTCTCTGCTTGGGACAACGCCTGATCTGGTGGAGAAAATGCGCGCAGACGACGGGATCTATATGGTTGGTGACAGCCGCATGAATATTGCAGGCCTGAACAGCCAGACAGTGCCGATCCTGGCCAAAGCGATTGTCGACGCAGGCGTCTGAACTTAGTCTAACCAGCATTACTGAAGCCGCTGCGCCCTGGCCCAGCGGTTTTTCTTTGTAGTCATCAATAGAAAAAAGCCCCGGCGCGCGCCGGGGCTTTCCTGTATGTGATACGTGTCTGAGGTTTAGCTTGGCGAGAACTCAGGGTAGGCTTCCATGCCCAGTTCAGCCATGTCCAGACCATTGACTTCGTCTTCCTCGGATACGCGGATGCCAAAGACCGCTTTGAGGATCAGCCACATCACACCGGAGGTGACAACGGTGAAGATGCCGACAACGACGATGGAGTAAAGCTGAACACCAAAGGTCGCGTCACCATTGGACAGCGGTACAATCAGTGTGCCGAAGATACCGGCAATCAGGTGAACCGGGATTGCACCAACAACGTCGTCGATTTTCAGTTTGTCCAGGAACGGAACTGCGAAGACAACGATGACACCACCGACCATACCGATCAAGGTCGCCAGACCAAGAGACGGTTCCAGCGGTTCGGCGGTGATGGAAACCAGGCCAGCAAGCGCGCCGTTCAGGATCATGGTCAGGTCAGGTTTCTTGAACATGACCTGAGTCAGAACCAGTGCTGCAACTGCGCCACCTGCTGCGGCTGCGTTCGTGTTTGCAAAGATACGGGAGATGTCAGCAACGTCACCGATCGAACCCATTGCCAGCTGCGAACCGCCGTTAAAGCCGAACCAGCCCATCCACAGGATGAACGTCCCCAGGGTGGCCAGAGCCAGGTTGGAGCCAGGCATCGGGATGGTCTTGCCGTCTTTGTACTTGCCGATACGCGGACCCAGGATGATTGCGCCGGTCAGAGCCGCCCAGCCACCAACAGAGTGTACAACGGTGGAGCCAGCAAAATCTTGGAAGCCCATCGCATCCAGGAAGCCGCCGCCCCATTTCCACGACGCTTGCAGCGGGTAGATTACGGAGGTCAAAACGATGGTGAAGAGCAGGAAAGGCCACAGTTTGATACGCTCGGCCAGGGTGCCGGATACGATCGATGCGGTTGCCGCGCAGAACATCAGCTGGAAGAAGAAGTCAGAGCCGGTTGAAGCATAGGAATAGTCATCAACGCCATCTGCGCCAACACCAACAGCCTCCAGAACGCCTGGGCCCCATACGCCAGACAGAACGCCTTCAATGGACCATGTGCCCAGCGGATACATCAGGTTATAGCCGATCAGCCAGTAGAAGATTGCGGCTAGCGAGAACAGCGCCATGTTCTTGGTCAGCTGCATGGTGACGTTTTTGGCGCGTACCAAACCTGCTTCGAGCATCGCAAAGCCGGCAGCCATCCAGAAAACAAGGAAGCCACCGATCAGGAATAGCAGTGAGTTCAGGATGAAGACCGAGTCGGTCGACGGGTTTACACCCGGAACCGGATCGTCGGCCAATGCCAGACCGGGCAGGGCAACCAGTGCCGCCGCAGCCAGCGGGAGAGTGAATTTTTTCATGTCCGTAATTTCCTTCCCTGTGGACGCTTTAGAGCGCCTCGTGGTTGGTTTCGCCGGTACGCACGCGTACGGCTTGTGCCACATCGAGCACAAAGATCTTGCCATCGCCGATTTTTCCGGTGCGGGCAGTCTGCGTGATGGTTTCCACCACTTGGTCCGCCTGCGCCTCTGGAACGACGATCTCAAGTTTGACCTTGGGAACGAAGTTCACTTCGTATTCGGCTCCACGATAGATTTCGGTGTGCCCTGCTTGCGCACCAAAGCCCTTGATTTCTGTCACCATCAGTCCCGACACGCCGATTTGGGTCAGCGCTTCGCGGACCTCCTCCAGCTTGAAGGGCTTGATGGCTGCAATGATCATTTTCATCTCAACACCCTTTCTCGGGCATTGCGCCCGTTCATTCGCAATGGCAGCAAAGCGATTGTGACGAGTCGATGAAACGCAGGGCGCGGCAAACAGATGCTCATCGAGCGGCCGCGATGAAAAAAATTGCTCAAAATCTGCGCATTGCTCAAAAACAAAGCAGAAAGAGAAGGGGATTTACTAATAAACTGCCCCTCAACAAAGCAGAATGCGCTTGGTAATGTTGGTAAAACGGGCAAACCGGGCAGGATATAGGCATGGTACGAAAAACGGGGCGTAAGCCACTGGTTGCGGACAAAAGGTATGACACCTCCCGCAGAAAACAGACTCGGAAGCCGCGTAAAGCTAAAGCTGACGGAAAAAGTCTTCTAAGCGTCGTTTTTGGACGTAGACGTAAACGCCCCAAGGCGAAACCTCCGCGCAGGCGTGGCCTTTTCGGCTGGCTGCGCTGGGTTTTGGGACGGATCATCGGAATGATCTGGGGGTTAAGCTGGCGCATTGGTCTGACGGCCGCAATCCTTTTGGGAATTGCCGTTGCAAATATCTATCTCACCTTGCCGGATTTCCGCGCTTTGGTGGATGGGCGCGCGCAGGGGTCTGTTACGATGTTGGACCGCAATGGCGAGGTCTTTGCCTGGCGTGGTGATCAGTTCGGCGGGATTGTAACAACCGATACGGTCTCTCCCCATCTCAAGAACGCTTTTGTTGCGACAGAAGACAAGCGTTTCTATCGCCACTTTGGCCTGAGCCCGCGCGGCGTGGCCTCTGCTATTCGGATCAACCTGCGCGAGGGGCGCGGTCCGCTGTCAGGTCATGGTGGTTCAACCATCACCCAGCAAACCGCCAAATTGCTGTGTCTGGGGGTGGCGTATGACCCGCAGGATTGGAAGAGCGAAGCAGCCTATGAAGCAGATTGCCGTCGTAGTTCCTTGGGCCGCAAAGCCAAGGAAGCGATCTTTGCTCTCGCAATGGAAGCAAAGTACAGCAAGGACGAGATCCTATCTATCTATATGAACCGCGCATATTTAGGTGGTGGCGCGTATGGGGCAGAGGCCGCCGCGCAACGTTACTTCGGAAAATCCGCAAGTCAGGTTAGTGCCGCCGAAGCGGCGATGCTTGCGGGGCTTCTGACAGCGCCAAGCACCCTGGCGCCGACCAATAATCTGCAGCGGTCGCAGGATCGCGCAGCCACTGTTCTGCGTTTGATGGAGGAACAGGGGTATTTGACAACGGCAGAAGCTCGTGCCGGGCAAGACAATCCGGCAACCTTGTCCAAGGCGGCACAGGCCCGTGCCGGTGGATATTTTGCCGATTGGGTGATGGAAACAATTCCAGATTTTCTGGGGCAGGACACGACAGAAGACGTCGTGCTGCGCACAACTTTGGATCAGCGGTTACAAAAAGCTGCGGAAGATGCGTTGGATTATGTTTTTGAGAATAAGGTGCGCCAAGGTTCCAAGGCACAGGCCGCAATTGTGGTGATGAGTGCTGATGGCGCTGTGCGTGCTATGGTTGGGGGGCGTCAAACACGTGTGTCCGGCGTGTTCAACCGCGCGACACAAGCGAAACGGCAAACGGGGTCAGCCTTTAAACCTTTTGTCTATGCCACGGCTCTTGAACTTGGCTACTCTCCCTATGATGTGGTTTTGGACGCCGAATACTGCCTGAATATCCCAGGGTCGGGACAGTGGTGCCCCAAGAACTACACCAATCGGTTTTATGGCGAGGTGACACTGACACGGGCCTTGAAGGATTCTTTGAATGTTCCTGCCGTAAAGATTTCTGAAGCGGTCGGCCGCGACCTCGTGCGACGCGTTGCCGATGATTTCGGTATAGAGAGCAATCTGGCCGATGGCCCCGCCCTTGCATTGGGGGCCTCTGAAAGCAGCCTGCTGGAAATGACCGGCGCCTATGCGGGCATTTTGAACGGCGGGTCCTCCGTTGCCCCCTATGGTTTGGTCGAATTACAGCTCTCGCAAGATCAAGAACCCTTGTTGCGCAATGACAGTGGTATTGGTGAACGTGTTATTCGGAACGAAGCCGCGCAGCAGCTGGTCTGGATGATGGAAAAGGTCATTACCAACGGCACCGGACAGCGTGCACAACTGCCGGGATGGCAAGCCGCGGGTAAGTCTGGCACGACCCAGGCAGCTCGCGATGCCTGGTTCATCGGCTTTACGGCCGATTATGTTGCAGGTGTTTGGATGGGTTATGACGACAACACGCCTTTGACGGGCGTCACCGGGGGCGGGCTACCTGCGGAAATCTGGCATGAGACAATGGTGCGGGTTCACGAGGGTCTGCAGCCCAAACCGCTTCCGATGCGCGCGCCGCCACAATTGCAAGTGCCCGAAGTCCGTCACGAGCCGCAACAGCAGCGCAACCCGCAAAACGGGCAGGGGCTTGGTGGTGCGATCGACAATGTTTTGCGAGGGATTTTTGGAAACTAGGGGGAAGAGGAGTACAACAGCAGGGTTAAGCATGATCTCTTATGTAGCTGTTGTTATAGGCGATATTGCACGCGCCAAGTTGTTCTCCTCTGGCCAGAGTAAGCCTAGACGGGACGGATGAAAAGGTATGGCAGTGACCCATTTGCAGACACAAGAAAGGCCCCAATGTGGGGCCTTTAGTCTTTTTTATCTGGGAAATGGTTAACCTATTTTCTTCAGTTCGGCGATTGTCTTGTCGATGTCGCCGCCATTTCTGTCGATGATCGCGCCAATTTCTGTCCGTTCGGTCAGAAGGAGGTTTACACCCTCGATATACATATTGAAGAAACGGTCCTTGCCCGACCGATCTGACACTTGGAAGGTTACTTTGAAGGGGGACTGACCTTTCAGATAGGCAACAGTGTCCACCTCGTACCATTTTTTGACCTTCTTGACGCCTGTAACCTCAAGGCGCCCGCCAATGAATTCACGAAAGCGGCGGCCATATTTGCGGGCGATGTAACCTTGGAAGGCCTTGGAGAATGCCTTCTTTTGGCTTGCAGATGCCCGGCGTGCCTCAACACCCATTGCATAGGCCGCAATATAGGAGGTGTCGCTGTATTTTGAAAAAATCCGCTCGAATTCGCGGAACATGGCGGTTTCGCCTTTACCGGATTCGATCACGCGGTTGATATCGCCAACAAGCGAGTCGATCAGACGGCTCGCACCAGCATTGTCCAGCGCCCACGAAGCGTTTGGCGCGATTGCGACGCTTGCGCCAAGCGCAAGCAGGAAATTCCGACGGTTCATGACTTAAAATCCTTCCGTGCTCAATTCAAACGGATCAATCTCTGCATTTTCGGAGGCCTGTCCCAACTCGAACCGGCGGTTCTGGAGGTAAATCAGACGTGCCTGAGCATAGCTGTCGGCGCTTTCGTACAGAATCGAATCTACTGTATCTGAGTATGTGCCACGATCCCCAAGGCGACGCACGATCTCGGCATAGACGTCTATGTTATCGGCGGGATTGTTCTTGGCGTAGCCAATCGGGTTGGTAAAGAAGTCGACGACGAGGCCGCTGGCGTCACGGGCCGTAGATGGGCCAAAGAACGGTAGCTCTACATAGGAGCCTTCGCCAACGCCCCAGACGTGCAGAGTTTCGCCAAAGTCCGTATCCACACGCGGTATATTGAAATCAGAAGCCGGATCCCCAAGGCCACCGATGCCGAGGACCGAGTTGATTGCAAAACGCGACAGCGCGATTCCGGCCTGTTTGAAGTTGCCCTGCAGAAGGGAGTTTACAGCCTGGCCTGGCATCGACAGGTTTTCAGCAAAAAAACCAAAGCTGGTAACCATATCCTCTGGAACGATGGCGACATAGCCCTTTGCCGCAGGTCGGAATGCGAAACGGTCGACACCGCGGTTGAATTCGTGAACTGCGCGATTGCGTTTCTCATGAGGGTCCACAATCGTGCCCTCAGCGATCTGCTGGCCTGACGGTTTCGCGCAGGCAGACACCAAAATGACCGCTGTCAGTGTGAGGACAGGGAGGATCGCGCGCATCTTCATTTTCATGTTACCAGTTTCTCATATCGGCTAGTCAAACGCAGGTTCAGGTAATCCGCTTTGTTCACATACAGTTATTTTCCTGGTGTCCCAGGGGGCTAAAATGGCTGTTTATCATTTTGTGGCACATTTGGAACAGCGTAAAAGAAACCCTGTACGTATGAGCTATCAAGGCGCATATATGTCTCAAAATTAGTTTCAGCACTCCGAACATGCAAAAAAATACTACACAAGACGGAATTAATGAGCTGCGCGCAGTTCGTAGACAAAGCAGGCACCTGTATTGGACTGTCGGTTTGTTCAGTTTTTTCGTGAACTTACTGATGCTCACTGGCCCGCTTTATATGATGCAAGTCTATGACCGGGTGCTGGGCAGCCGGTCTGAGGCGACGCTGGTCGCTCTCTCTATACTCGTGATCTTCCTGTATGGAATGATGGGGTTGCTGGACTACGCACGTGGGCGGATTCTCGCCCGGGTCGGCGCACGTTTCCAGGCGGCGCTGGATCGGCGTGTCTTTGATGCAATGGTGCGAAAGTCCGCAGTTGGAAATGATCCGGTGGCGCAAACCGGTCTTCAAGACCTTGAAGCGATCCAGCGGTTGATGTCGTCGCCCGTTTTGGGGGCTGCTTTCGACTTGCCTTGGACGCCGCTTTTCCTCGCAGGCATAGCGTTGTTCCACCCTTATTTGGGATTGCTTGCCCTTGGTGGCGGGCTCGTTCTTGTGGGGATCGCGATAATGAATCAGATCTTCTCCAAGAAACCATTGGGGCAGGCCAGCGCTTCTGGCCACAAGGCCAACCTTCTTTCTGAGGAAATCAGAAAGGAGTCGGAGATGATCCAATCCATGGGGATGCGCACCGCGGCCTTTCAACGTTGGAAGGTGGCTCGCGATTCTGCGCTGTCCGATACAGTTGTTGCAAACGACACAGGTGGCGGTTTTACCGTTTTGACCAAGACCCTGCGTTTGTTCCTTCAGTCAGCAATGCTGGGACTTGGCGCATATTTGGTTTTGAACGGCGACATGACACCGGGAGCCATGATCGCGGGCTCCATCCTGATGGGGCGAGCGCTTGCCCCCATTGAAATGGGGCTGGGTCAATGGTCGATGGTGCAACGTGCATTCAAGGGCTGGTCAAATCTGGCCGAACTATTGGGTAAGGTCCCGGAAGAGCGTGAACGGACGGAATTACCCAAACCCAAGGCGCGTCTTGATGTCAAAGGTCTGGCCGTAGTCGCGCCGGGGGAAAAATCACCGACGCTGCGAAATGTGACTTTCAAGGTCGAACCGGGACAGGCAATTGGCGTGATTGGTCCGTCCGGCTCCGGGAAATCCACATTGGCACGCGCGTTGACCGGAGCATGGCGACCAGCGGCTGGATCCGTACGTCTGGATGGGGCTTCCTTGGACCAGTATGCGCCCGGCGTACTGGGGCAGCATATTGGCTATCTGCCGCAGAAGGTGCAGCTGTTTGAGGGGAGTGTTAGCCAGAATATTGCTCGGCTGGCCGAGACACCTGATGCAAAACTGGTGGTTTCTTCCGCCAAGAAGGCTGCAGCGCATGAAATGATCCTGAAACTTCCTGGGGGCTATGACACGCCGGTTCATGCTGGCGGCGGTCGTCTCTCAGGGGGACAGATGCAACGTGTTGGATTGGCACGGGCTCTTTATGGTGATCCGGCAATTGTCATTTTGGACGAACCAAACTCCAACCTCGACAATGAGGGGTCGAATGCCCTTAATGCAGCGATCCGCCAGATGAAAGAGGAAGGGCGATCCGTTCTGATTATGGCTCACCGCCCTGCAGCGATCCAGGAATGCGATATGTTGCTTGTTATCGAGAATGGTTCACAGGCTGCATTTGGTCCAAAAGACAAAGTGCTTGCTGAGATGGTTTCGAACCACAAGAAGATCCAAGCGGCCGCAACGCGAGCGCCGCAAGGCCAGGCCAAGACCGGGGGCGCCGCATGAGTATCGAACAAAAATGGTCAGCCCGCCGCCCGTTGATGATTGGTTTCATTGGATTGGCAGTGCTGGTTGGTGGCTTTGGTACCTGGGCGGTTAAGGCAACGCTGGCTGGGGCAGTTATTGCTTCAGGCCGGATCGAGGTCGACCGAAACCGGCAGGTTGTGCAGCATATCGACGGCGGTGTTGTGTCTGAAATTCTTGTGGACGAGGGCGACACCGTGGCGCTTGGTGCCACTTTGATCAAACTCGACGCAAGTGAACTGAGTTCTCAGCTTGCGATCATAGAAGGCCAATTGTTTGAGGTGCTTGCCCGCCGTGGTCGGTTGGAAGCGGAACGTGATAGTGCAGAAGCAATCACATTTGATCCGCTGCTTATCGAGATGGCCGACCAAAACCCGGATGTTATTGATTTCCTTCGGGGGCAAGAACGTTTGTTTACGGCGCGCAAGGACAGCACTGCGCGCGAAATCGACCAACTTGAAAAGCGTCGCAATCAAATCGACGAACAAATCATTGGGGTTCAGGCTCAGCAGCAGTCCATGCGCGTCCAGTTGGAGCTCATTGATAAAGAGCTCACAAACCAACAATCCCTTTTGGAACGGGGCTTGGCCCAAGCCGGTACAGTCTTGAACTTACGTCGAACGCAAGCGGATCTTGAAGGACGTCTGGGCGAGTTGATCGCCTCGGAAGCTCAGGCACGGGGGCGTATTACGGAACTTGATATCGAGATCCTCAAACTTGGCACCCAGCAGCGCGAAGAGGCGATTACACGCCTGCGCGACCTTCGGTTCCAAGAGGTTGAACTGGCAGAAAACCGGCGCTCCTTGATTGAGCGTTTGCAGCGTCTGGATATTACTGCGCCTGTTTCGGGTATTGTGTACGGTTTGGAAGTCCACACACCGCGGTCGGTTATTCGCCCGGCGGACCCCGTTTTGTATCTCGTGCCTCAGGATCGTCCACTTGTGATTGCTGCGCAGGTTGCACCGACGGATATTGATCAGATCTTTGTCGGGCAAACCGTGACTCTGCGGTTTTCCGCTTTGGACCAACGGGAGACACCGGAGCTTTTTGGCACGGTGACCCAAGTGTCCGCGGACGCGTTCGAGGATGAAACTTCGCGTGTTTCCTATTACCGGGCGGAAATTCGTTTGAACGACGGTGAACAAGAGCGGCTGCCAGAAACCGCCGTTCTGATCCCCGGCATGCCCGTAGAAAGCTACATACGTACCAAAGACCGGTCACCGTTGACTTATTTGGTCAAACCCCTGGCGGATTATTTTGTACGTGCATTCCGCGAGACATAGGCGCGGAAACGATCCATGGGCATTTTGAAAAGGGGGGGCTAGCGCACTCCCCTTTCTTCTTTTCCTCTCTGTGAACGATGGATACTGTGTGCGCAAATTCAGTAGAGGACTTCACTAATGAGCATTGATGGAAAACTGGCTGAGCTGGGCCTAACTTTGCCGGATGCGCCAGCGCCTGCGGCCAACTACGTTCCCTATGTGATTGCGGGCGACATGGTTTATGTTTCGGGACAAATTTCCGCCGATGAAAGTGGGTTGATCACGGGTAAACTCGGCGAAGATCTCGATGTGGCTGCCGGTCAGGCGGCTGCACAACGTTGCGCTTTGTCGCTTTTGGCGCAGCTCAAGGCCGCGTGTGGGGGCGATTTGGATCGCTTGGAACGCGTTGTGAAGCTGGGAGCCTTTGTAAACTCTACGCCGGATTTTACGGAGCAGCCACAAGTGGTGAACGGTGCTTCCGACCTGTTGGTTGAGCTGTTGGGGGACAAGGGACGTCATGCACGCTCTGCGGTTTCCTCTCCCTCTTTGCCATTGGGTGTGGCCGTTGAAATCGACGCTGTATTTCAGATCAAGTGATGCAGAATTTCCCAAAGTTGAAATGAAATACGAACATCAAGAGCGCCCAATCAAAGGGAGCTCTCAATAGGATCTGTCGGGAATGTGATATGCATTCCTGTTTCGACTTTGATCAGCGGTTGAACCCTGCTTGTGCCATCCCAGATAGTATTTGAGTAAGAAAAAGGTCGCGCAGGGGATGGCAATGGACGGATCGGCAATCGAAATCCAGGTCTTGGCCAGCATTGACCAAATCAGCGAACAAGATTGGGATGCCTGTGCCTGCCCAGAGAGCAAAGATGGCGGACGACCACTCGATCCCTTTACAACTCACAGGTTTTTAAGCGCCTTGGAGAAAAGCGGATCGGTTGGGCCGGGAACTGGTTGGCAGCCGCAATACCTGACGGCTTATCACGAAGGCGCATTGATCGCCTGTGCCCCGCTTTATGCAAAAGGGCACAGCCAGGGTGAATACGTCTTTGATCACAACTGGGCGCATGCCTATGAGAATGCCGGCGGGCGGTATTACCCGAAATTGCAGATCGCCGTGCCCTTTACCCCAGCGACAGGGCGGCGGCTTCTGGTGAGACCCGGATTTGAAGGGTTAGGGCATTCTGCGTTGGTGCAGGGGGCTGTGCAACTTGCCGACAACAATCAGCTTTCATCGCTTCACATTACGTTTTGCACCGAAGTCGAGCGTGCCATTGGCGAAGACATGAAACTGTTGGTGCGTAACGGACAACAGTACCATTGGCTAAACGACGGTTATGCTGATTTTGATGCCTTCCTGGCAACTCTGTCGTCACGAAAACGGAAAAATATCCGAAAAGAGCGCAAACAGGCGCAGGACTTCGGGGGGAGCATTCATTGTTTCAGTGGCGACGAGCTTGAACCGCGACATTGGGATGCGTTCTGGATGTTCTATCAGGACACTGGCGCGCGCAAATGGGGGTCGCCCTATCTGAGCCGTGCATTTTTCGACATCGCGCATGAGACGATGGCCGACGACATGGCTTTAGTACTTGCGGAGCGGGATGGTCGCTATGTCGCCGGCGCGCTGAATTTCATGGGGCGCGAGACGCTTTTTGGCCGATATTGGGGCTGTATTGAACACCACCCATGCCTGCATTTTGAATTGTGCTATTATCAGGCCATTGATCTGGCGATTGCTGAAAGGATGAAGCGGGTCGAGGCCGGCGCACAGGGAGACCACAAGCTTGCTCGTGGCTACTTGCCGACACTGACACACAGCCTGCATTGGATGCGTGATCCGGGATTTTCTGATGCGGTCGAACGGTACCTGGTGGCCGAACGGGCTGCGATCGAAGAGGAGATCGAAGTGCTGACAGACTATGGCCCATTCCGCAAAGCCGATGTGGAGGAACAAGAATGAGCGAAAAACTGTCCGAGGCCACCCGTGGCCCGTTACTTGATCCGCTGTTTCAGGCTGGTTGGTCCATGGTCGATGGCAGGGATGCCATTGCCAAGACGTTTTCCTTTTCGTCTTTTGTCGAAGCCTTTGGCTGGATGACCAAGGTCGCGATTTGGGCTGAGAAGTGGAACCACCATCCGGAATGGTCCAATGTCTACAATAGGGTTGAAGTTGTTTTAACAACCCATGATGTGGACGGGATCAGTGCACTGGATGCCAAGCTTGCACGTAAAATGGATATGCTTGTCTAGGGCGCGGTTTCCCACGCCCCAGAGTTTTCTGGTGGATCAGCCCATGGCGTCCAATAGGCCTTCTCCTGCGGAGATTTCGCATTGGCCGGGGTTTTCTTCGAGATTCAATACTTTTACCGTGTTGTCCTCGACAAGCATGGCATAGCGTTTGGACCGCCCGATCAGACCGGCTGGCGGGGCGTCAAAGCGCATGCCGATCGCATCCGTGAAGCTGCTATCTGCGTCGCCCAGCAAGGTCAGGCCTGCTGCATTGGCGCCGGTTGCCTCTCCCCAGGCCTGCATCACAAAGGGATCATTGGCAGAAACGCATATGATCTCGTCCACACCTCTGGCCGTAAACTGGTCCTTTGTGCGCATGAAACTGGGGACATGTGCTGAATGGCAGGTGGGGGTGAATGCGCCGGGCACGGCGAATATCACCACTGTGCGCCCTTTTGTCAGGGAGCTTACTGCAACCTGTTCTGGGCCCTCTGCACCCATGCGGGTTAAATGGGCGTCGGGAAGTTGGTCTCCAACAGAAATCATCGCGCGTTCCTCTTCTAGCGTTTGCGTTTCCGGGCACTCGGAATATAGGTTCCCACAAGACCGTGACCAGAATGTACAGAGGAGGCAAGCAACTAATGGGCCATTTCGTGGTAATAGGAGCCGGGCAGGCCGGCGCATCATTGGTTGCAAAACTGCGCAAGGAAGGATTTGACGGTGACATCACCTTGATCGGCGCAGAGGGAGCACTGCCCTATCAGCGTCCGCCGCTCTCCAAAGCCTATCTTTTGGGCGAGATGGAAAAAGAACGCCTCTACCTCCGCCCGCAGAGTTTTTACGAAGAAAACAATATTTCCCTCAAGCTGAACACTTATGTCTCGGCAATTGACCCGTCTGCCAAAACGCTCACTGCCGGTGGAGAAGTCCTGTCTTATGATCAGTTGGCTTTGACCACCGGCTCCAACCCGCGTCGCCTTCCGCCCGCCATTGGCGGTGATCTTGCGGGTGTTCACGTGGTGCGCGATCTGGCAGATGTGGACGGTATGGCCTCTGAGATCACACCCGGCAAACGCGCCCTGATTGTCGGTGGTGGCTATATCGGGCTGGAAGCAGCGGCGGTTTGTGCAAAACGCGGTGTTTCGGTTGTTCTAGTAGAGATGGCTGAACGTATTCTTCAACGGGTTGCTGCCGCCGAAACCTCTGATTATTTTCGCGCGCTGCATCAGGAGCATGGCGTCGAAATCCGCGAAGGCATCGGCTTAACGCGCCTTTTGGGCGAGGATGGGCGTGTTTCGGGCGCTGAATTGAGCGACGGCAGCACCCTGGACCTGGATTTTGTTGTTGTTGGCGTTGGGATCACACCCTCCATCGACCTTGCCGATGCAGCAGGTCTGGAAATCGACAATGGGATAAAGACTGATGCTCAGGGCAGAACCTCCGACCCATCGATATGGGCCGCAGGTGATTGCGCCTCTTTTCCGTTTCAAGGGCACCGCATCCGCCTTGAAAGCGTGCCCAATGCCATCGACCAGGCCGAAGTCGTCGCGCAGAATATGCTGGGCGCGGGCAAGACCTATGTCGCGCAGCCCTGGTTCTGGTCAGACCAATATGACGTCAAACTGCAGATTGCCGGGCTGAACACTGGCTTTGATCAGGTCGTGACACGCCAAGGTGCGGGTGCGCAGGCGTCTTTTTGGTATTACAAAGGCGACCAATTGGTTGCCGCGGATGCCATGAATGACCCGCGGGCCTATATGGTGGCAAAACGGCTGATTGATGCGGGCAAAACTGCTGATCCAGCAGTGGTTTCTGACCCGGAAGCCGACCTGAAACCACTGTTGAAAGCATGAGGATCATCGCAGGCGACTTCCGCGGCCGCGCCCTGGCTGCTGTGGGCAAAGGGGACGCGGGCGCACATCTGCGCCCCACCACAGACCGTGTGCGCGAAAGCCTCTTTAGCGTCCTTACCCACACCGGAGCCATTGCGGGCGCGCGTGTTCTTGATCTGTTTGCCGGTACGGGCGCACTGGGGCTTGAGGCTTTGTCGCGCGGGGCAGGTCACGTCACCTTTGTGGACGATGGGCGCACGTCAAACAGCCTTATCCGCAAGAATATCGAGATCTGTCGGGCAGCTGAGACCACACGCCTGATCCGGCGCGATGTTCTGAAACTGGGCGAACACAAGGATGCGCCTTTTGATCTGATCTTCCTGGATCCCCCATATGGCAAAGCACTTGGTGAAAAGGCGCTTGCAAATGCGGTTGCCCAAGGCTGGATCGCCCGGGACGCGCTGATTGTCTGGGAAGAAAACGCCCCGATGCAGGCCCCTGCGGGATTTACGCTCGAGAACAGCCGCAAATATGGCGACACGCATATTACGCTCCTGTGGTATGAACCCTAGGACATCCATTTGTCACGTTGACCCGATAGAGCAAATCCCTGAGTTCAAGGAGTCTCCCCATGCCAGTCACCTCTCCCAGACCTAAACTGGTGATCTTTGATTGCGACGGTGTACTGGTCGACAGTGAGCGGGTCACAAACGAGGTGATGGTTGCCAGCCTAAAGCGTTACGGGCTTTCAATGACGGTTGAACAATCCATGGATCATTTCGTCGGCGGCACAATGGCCAGTGTCATGAGTAAATCACGTGCCATGGGCGCTGATTTGCCGGACGCTTGGATTGATGAAGTTTACGCTGAGATGTACGCGCGGCTAGAGCGGGGCGTACATCTGGTGCCGGGCATTCCAATTCTGTTGGAGCGACTTGCCGCCGAAGCCATCCCGTTTTGCGTCGCCTCCAATGGCAGCGAGGCCAAGATGAAAATTACCCTAGGCCAGAATGATCTTTGGAACACCTTTCACCCACACGCAATGTTCTCTGCTTATTCCCTGGGCGTGGCAAAGCCCGACCCCGGTTTGTTTCTGGCTGCCGCCAGCCATTTTGACGTGCAGGCACGGGATTGTCTGGTGGTCGAGGACAGCGAAAGCGGAGCTTTGGCCGCCGCCCGCGCCGGTATGCGATGCCTCGGTTTTGTTCCGCATGGCTCGGGCGCGCGTCTGGCGAAACACAACGCCGAACTCTTCACCGACATGAAGCAGATGCCAGCTTTGATTGGGCTGGAAGCCTGATATCGGGCTTTCATCTTTTCACAAATACTTCGGGGTGAATTGGCCGTAAGTCCAAGAGGGGCAGAGCCCCTTCTCCCTTTCTGGAAATCACTCGTAAGTCGGATGAAATTTTCCGCCCGGTGACAGTGTAAAAATCTCAAACCCGCTTGCTGTCACACCAATCGAATGTTCAAACTGCGCTGACAGGGATTTGTCCCGCGTCACGGCTGTCCACTCATCAGCCAAAACCTTGGTTTCAGGACGGCCAAGGTTGATCATCGGTTCAATTGTAAAGAACATGCCCTCTTCCAGAACCGGGCCGGTGCCCGGGCGACCATAGTGCAGAACATTTGGCGGGGCGTGAAAAACCTGTCCCAGGCCGTGGCCGCAGAAGTCGCGCACAACGCTCATCCGGTGGCTCTCCGCATAGGATTGAATGGCATGGCCGATATCACCAAAGGTATTGCCGGGTTTTGCCGCCTCGATCCCTTTCATAAGTGAGTCATGTGTGACCTGGATCAGGCGCTCAGCTTTGCGTGGCAGCTTGCCTGCAACATACATGCGGCTTGTGTCACCAAACCAACCGTCCAAGATGACGGTGACATCAATGTTCATGATGTCTCCATCCTTCAACTTTTTGTCACCGGGAATACCGTGACACACAACGTGATTTACGCTGATGCAGCTGGCATGTTGGTATCCTTTGTAGCCAATCGTAGCAGACGTCGCATCGGAGGCTTCGACCATATCGGTGATGAGGCGGTCGATTTCGCCAGTGGTTTGACCAGGGAAGACGTGCTGCGCGATGTCATCCAAAATTTGCGCCGCAAGTTTACCTGCGGCATGCATTCCAGCAAAATCCGCGTCCTGATAAATGCGGATGCCATCTTTGGTCGTGCGGCCGTCTTTCGATCTCATCAAGGGCTCCAATGCTTGCCTGTTGGCCCGTATTTAAGAGGTTTTGGGAAAAAGGACCAGAGGGGCCGCGTCCAAGGCTTCAGGTTGAGTCAATTCCCCTGTCCAAGACGATGCGTTCAGGAGTAATGCGGGTGCCGTAAACGAAATGCTCGACCCCGGCTTCTTTGGCTTGCGCAAAAGCCGCCGCATATGCAGGGTCAATGTCTTCGGCCAATGCAAAGCGATCACAATCTGTGCGCTGCACCAGATATAGCATAACCGCGCGGTGCCCATTTTGAACCATTTGCGTCAGCTCTCCCAGGTGTTTTGTGCCACGGGCGGTGACACTGTCCGGAAACTCCGCAAGGCCGGTTTGGCGGGACAGGGTGACGCTTTTTACTTCGACATAGCAATCCGGCAAACCGTGTGCGCTTAACAGGAAATCAATGCGGCTTTTTTCACCGTATTTCACTTCTGGACGCACAGTGGTGTAGTCGGCCAGTTCCGCCACCTGCCGCGCTTCCAGCGCAGCGCGCAAGGCTCTGTTCGGGACCGATGTATCCACACCGGTGAAATGGTTGCCTTCGTGTTCCACCAAGCGCCAGCCATATTTCAGCTTTTTTTTCGGATCGTCATTGGGCTCTAACCACACCTTCATTCCAGGGGCAGCCAGCCCCATCATTGAGCCTGGATTGGCGCAATGCGCGGTAACCTCGCGCCCGTCTTCCAGCCGACAGTCTGCCAGAAATCGCTTGTAGCGTTTGATCAATACGGCTGGGACGAGGGGTGTGCTGAAATCCATGTAATTTTCCTATCGCACATAGAGGCGATGTCAACTCGCCAGAAACGGTTACGGTGTCTTGCCCTAGCTGGCTGTGCCTCTATCTTTGAGGGTAACTATCAGGAGAGATGAGAATGACGAATCCCACTGCCGCAATGCTGGTCATTGGTGATGAAATCCTGTCCGGCCGCACGCGGGATGCAAATATGTTCTACTTGGCCGGTGAACTGACCAATCACGGAATCGATCTCAAGGAAGTGCGGGTTGTCAGCGATGATGCACAGGCCATCGTAACCGCCGTTACCGCGTTGTCAGGCAATTACGATCACGTTTTTACCAGTGGTGGGATCGGTCCAACCCACGATGATATTACGGCTGATTGTATCGCCCGGGCTTTTGGTGCGCATATTGACGTGCGGGAGGATGCAAAGGAGATTCTTGCGGCGCATTACCGCGAGACAGGGAAGGAATTAAACGCCGCTCGCCTGCGCATGGCGCGCATTCCGGACGGTGCTGCTTTGATCGACAATCCAGTCTCGGCAGCGCCAGGTTTTACAATTCAAAATGTGCACGTCATGGCCGGAGTGCCGTCGGTGTTTCAAGCCATGGTCGCCAGTGTTCTGGCTACCATCGCCGGTGGCGCGCCGCTTCTGTCGCAAACCTTACGTGTCGATCGCGGCGAAGGGGATATAGCCGAGGTCCTGAGTCAGGTCGCCGAGAAATTTTCGGATATTTCGATTGGATGTTATCCGTTTCAGCAGAACGGAGCTTTTGGTGCGAATATTGTTCTTCGGGGCACTGATGGTGCCCGGATCGAAGATGCTTTGAACACATTGATTGCGGGGCTTGAATTATGAGCAACCCGATCCCGCAAGCTGACCCGT
This sequence comes from Epibacterium sp. ABZ3_068, assembly GCF_056159265.1. Taxonomy (NCBI): domain Bacteria; kingdom Pseudomonadati; phylum Pseudomonadota; class Alphaproteobacteria; order Rhodobacterales; family Roseobacteraceae; genus Epibacterium; species Epibacterium sp. ABZ3_068. Next base: position 823,803 of record NZ_JBSWUV010000001.1, on the reverse strand, counting down.
TTCTATATGATGTGGTCGAAGCCACTTGGCCTGCTGCTTCCAAACAGAGGCTTGGACCGGTCGTGTTGCGCGAAGGTCGCGGAGGCGGCAGCCGGGTATCCTCAGCAACTGTCGATGGTGCTTTTGAATTGGCGGATCTCGAACGCGCCGTCGTTGAAATGCGGTCGATGGGGCAACTGCCTTTGTTTATGGTACGGGATGGTCAGGAAGAACTGGATAGCGCCCTTGCTGATCTGGGATTTCGAATCAAGGATCCTGTTAACATCCGCAGCTGCGCCACCGCTGATCTTGCAGATATTGTCATACCGCGGGTCATGACGTTTAACATTTGGCCACCGCTAGCCATCCAGAAAGACATCTGGGAGGAGGGCGGCGTCAATGCGCCACGTCTGGCCGTGATGGAGCGGGTAAAAGAACCGAAAACCGCAATTTTCGGCCGTATCGACGAGCAGCCTGCTGCAACCGCCTTTGTGAGTATTCATGACGGAGTTGCGATGTTGCATGCGCTGGAAGTCAGGGCAGAACACCGGCGCAAAGGCCTGGCCAAATGGGTTATGCATCATGCGGCGCAGTGGGCGCTCCGCAATCGGGCACAAGAATTCTCTGTCGTCGTTACCAAAGCCAACCTCGCGGCCAACGCGCTTTATGACCGTCTTGGCTTGCAGATAGTCGGTCAATACCATTATCGCGAATTGAAAGACGCGAATTGATTTTGATAGGCATCTGCACATGTTTCGCTTTTTAACGGCCCTTCTTTGCCCTGTTATGATTTGCGCGGTGTGGTTTGGTACCGATGCCAAAGCTCAGGACCTGACCCTCCCATTGGGATCGCAAGAATTGACCATGCGTGACATGCCGTTGGCGCGCTATAGTGTTCCCCTTGGACCATGGAGTGATGGCCGGGTTTCTATGGCTTTGACCGAAGGCCAGGTGATACGCCGGACCTGGCGTGTGAGCAGCGGGCAGACCACCTTGCAGGTGTTCGATCCATTGCGCAGCCAGATCGTGGAACAAGGCTACGGGGTCCTGTTTCAGTGCCATGATGTGGAATGTGGCGGCTTTGACTTTCGGTTCGCAATTGACGTTGTTCCCGCACCGGATATGGCCGTCGATATCGGTGACTATCTTTTCCTTTCAGCCCGCGGGCCCGATGAGAGCTTTATTACTTTGCTCGTGTCTCGGTTCGGGCGTGAGAACTATATTCAGCTTGTCGAGGTGGGACGCGAGCGCCCTAATGTTGTCACCGTGGAACGGCCAGACGGGGATACTCGGCGTGGCCAATCGGAATTGGAAACGTCAGATCGTCAGGGTGAACCGGATCTTGCCGACAGGCTTATGCGGGATGGTCATGTCGCTCTGGATGGGCTGGATTTTCAGTCTGGTTCCACCGCGCTTGCCCAGGAGAGGTATCAGAGCCTCTCTGATCTTGCTGATTTTTTGACGGCAAACCCGGCACGGCGCGTGCTCTTGGTTGGTCATACAGACACAGTTGGCAGTCTGCAGAGCAATGTCTCCGTGTCCTTTGCCCGGGCTGAAGCTGTGCGCACCCAGCTGAGTGATGTCTATGGTGTCGCGCTCAGCCGTTTGGATGCAGTTGGTGCCGGATTTATGTCGCCCCTCGTCTCAAACGAAGACGCGGCAGGTCGAGAGATCAACCGCCGCGTCGAAGTGGTTCTGCTGCCGTCAGAGTGAGAGTGGAGTTATTTACCAGACCGCAGGGTCTTTGTTCGCAAAGGCATGCGCCAAGAAGTCGATAAAGGCGCGCACTTTGGGCTGGGTGAACTTGCCTGGAGGGTAGACCGCGTAGATACCTTGGGTTTCGACCGGAAGACCCGGCATGACATCTTCCACCAGCCCTTCGGACATTGCGTCCGCGTATAGGTAACTGGGCAGATATGCGATGCCAAGACCAGAGATCGCTGCCGTTAACAGGGATTGCCCGTCGTTGACCGAGAGCCAGCCGCTGGTGCGCACTTGGCGCTTTTCACCTGACGGTGCCGTCAGGCGCCAGACACTGCCGCTGGACTGGTTTGAATAATGGAGCAGCTTGTGATTGTTCAGATCATCAATTTTCTGCGGACGCCCGAACTCTTCCAGATAGGCGGGGGAGGCGATCATGCGTTTGGAGGTTTCTGCCAATTTGCGGGCGCGCAGCGAGCTGTCTTCCAGCTCTCCAATGCGGACCGCCATATCGAACCCTTCCGAAATCAACTCCACGTAACGGTTGTTAAGGACCATGTTGACGGTGATATCGGGGAAATCACGCAGGAATTCAGACAGCACAGGAGACAGGTGGTTTACGCCAAAGTCGGTCGCGACTGAGATCCTCAGCAGGCCTGATGGCGCAGATTGCATGGAGGTCACCAGTGCATCAGCTTCACCTGCGTCATTCAGGACACGTCTTGCGCGATCATAATAGGCCAGGCCGATTTCAGTGGGAGATACCCGTCGTGTTGTACGGTTCAGGAGGCGAGCGCCCAGCCGAGCCTCCAGACTGGAGACATGCTTGGAGACCGCAGATTTAGAGATGCCCATTTTCTTGGCTGCATCGGTAAACCCGCCTTGGTCTACTACATTGGCAAAGGCTTCCATTTCGGTCAGCCGATCCATCATTCGTCTCCTTTAACATTCCTGTGCAAGGACAAGTCATGCAGTGAGATTGAGGCAACTTCGCGGCGCGCTTGGGATAATTAAAGGGTTTTAGGTGATATCGTTTTGGGTCTGGAAACAAGGAAACAATAGAAACATCAGTTGCTTAGGCCAGGGTTATCGCTCCGGATCTCCAAAAGAGAAGGTCTATCTAGCTGCGAGGATCCAGCGGACGGTTGTACGTTTCCCCCTCCTTTACCAGTTGAACCTTCTGTATCTCGTCTTTGCTATGTTGCCCCCGTCAGCTGCCTTGGCCGAGGTTGCTGACGGGGCGGTGTATTGCGTCTGAGCCTTGTGGGGTTGACCACGTTTGCTAGCGAGCCAGCACCGTCTCTCTTCATAGTCTCGAACAGTTGCATGTGGCCGATCAGGACCACGGATCAGAAGGAAGAGAACATGGAAAGATTAACACAGGACGCAATCATCGGCATAGATGTCAGTCGCGATTGGTTGGACATTCACATTTTGCCCTCCAACTGCAGTCAGCGACTGCCAAATACCGACGAAGGACATGAACGGTTGAGTGAGATGGCTCTGTGCGAACGCGCATTGGTGTGCTTTGAGGCCACAGGGGGACAGGAGTGGAGGTTATGGGCTGCACTGGATGCCGCGGGGATCAAGACACGGCAATTGCCACCCGCGCAGGTCAAGGCCTTCGCCGCGAGCCGGGGCACGCGCGCCAAGACGGACGGAAACGACGCTAAGTTGATTGCACTTTTCATGGTTTTCAGACCTGAAGCCGGGCGCACCATCCCACATGAAAAGATACGCTTTCTCAGAGCCTTGATGTCAAAGCGCGGTCAACTCGTCGAGACACGAAAGCGGCTACTGGCTCAGATCAAGGCACATGACAAGCAGGGTTCGGCTGACATGTTCGAAGCCATGAACGGCGAATTGAAAAACCTGCTGGATCGTCAGATCGCTGAGCTTGAAGCCCGGATCGAACAGACCATTGCAACCGATGAGAGCCTTGCAAGGACCGCCGACATCTTGCGTTCTGTTCCCGGTATCGGCCCCGTGGCAAGCACGATGCTGATCGCAGAGATGCCGGAACTCGGACAGATCACTGGTGAGCAAGCTGCCGCGCTGACAGGCCTTGCGCCAATCGCACATGACAGCGGCGCGATGCGGGGCAAGCGCACCATCGGCGGTGGTCGGCGACTGCTGAGGCATGTGATGTTCCAATCCGCGCTCGTCGCCAGTCACCACAATCCGGTTCTCAAGACCTTCGCCGATCGTCTGCGCGTTGCTGGAAAACCGCACAAGGTCGTAATCACGGCAGTCGCCCGAAAGCACATCACAATCGCCAACGCACTCGTCAAATCACGACAAAACTGGGCTCCTCAGAATGTATGATAAATACAGTTGCTAGCCTGAGTTTCGTGCTGAAGCCACATCCAATGAGGTCAACAGGTGTGCCTAGCAAAGGCGTAAATCGACCTCTTCACTTGGTTTCGCGAAAGCGTGAATGGTGTGAAAAACCAGTCACAGTTTTGCAGCAAGGCGCATCCCTTGATCTATCGCGCGTTTCGCATCCAGTTCAGCCGACAATTCAGCACCACCGATGATATGTGCCTTGAGTCCATTCGACGTAAGGGCTTGCGCCAATTGGGTTTCTGATTGCTGACCCGCACAGAGGATCACGGTATCGGCACAAAGGTGCTCGATGTCAGTTTCGCCGGTGCGAACGGTGATCCCTTGATCTGTGATTTCTTCGTAGGTTGCCCCCTGCAGAAAGCGAACGCCATTGCGCTTTAGGCGTGCCCGGTGAATCCAACCGGTTGTTTTCCCCAAGCGTCGGCCCAATGGTTCATTCTTACGTTGCATTAGCGTGATCTGCCGGTGTGAGCGTGGCAGCACAGGGCCATCCGGGGTGAGCCCAGAGCGGTGCACTGCTGGATCGGCAATTCCCCATTCCTTCTGCCATTCAGAAAGCTGCGGTGAAGCGGTCATCTGCGCATCTTGGTCTGCGTGCAACAAGAACTCGGCCACGTCAAAGCCAATACCGCCCGCGCCTATGATAGCCACGCGGTCTCCGACCGGAGCATTGTGGCGAAGCACGTCGATATAAGACAGAACATTTGGTCGATCCTGGCCGGGGATCTTTGGATCGCGGGGGGTGACACCCGTGGCCAATATAATCTCGTCAAATGACTCCAGATCTTGGCTGGTGGCTGCGGTGCCCAATCGTTGGTCAATGGGGAGTGCTTTCACCTTTGTCTTGAACCAATCGACCAAACCGTTGAACTCTTCTTTGCCGGGAACGCGCCGCGCCATATTGAGTTGCCCGCCAATCTCAGACGATTGCTCAAACAGCGTTACTTTGTGGCCGCGTTCTGCGGCCGTGATTGCAGCTGCCAGTCCCGCAGGCCCGGCCCCGACCACTGCAACTGTTTTGGGCGTCTGGGCCGACCGAATTTCCAGCTCTGTTTCGTGGCAGGCGCGTGGATTTACCAGGCAGGATGTCAGGCGGCCGCTGAACGTGTGGTCCAGGCAAGCCTGGTTGCAAGCGATGCAGGGGGCAATCTGGTCAGCTTCTCCCCGGATTGCTTTTGCGACAAAATCCGGGTCCGCAAGCATCGGGCGCGCCATTGAGACCATGTCGGCGTCACCCTTTGCCAGAACCTGCTCGGCGATCTCAGGTGTATTGATCCGGTTCGATGTAACAAGCGGTATCGACACTTTGCCCATCAGTTTCTTGGTGACCCAGGTAAATGCAGCGCGGGGAACCGATGTGGCGATGGTGGGAATGCGGGCTTCGTGCCAGCCAATTCCAGTGTTGATAATGCTCGCGCCAGCAGCCTCAATCGCATGGGCCAGTTGCAGTACCTCATCAAAGGTGGAGCCATTTGGCACCAGATCGATCATCGACAGGCGATAGATCAGAATGAAGTCACTCCCAACAGCCTCACGAACCCGGCGCACAACCTCTATGGGCAGGCGCATGCGGTTCTCATATGATCCGCCCCAGCGGTCTTTACGCTTGTTGGTGTGGGTCACGAGGAACTGGTTGAGGAAATACCCCTCGGATCCCATGATCTCGACCCCGTCATAACCTGCCTCCTGTGCCAGTCGGGCGGCTGTTACAATGTCGGCGATCTGTTTTTCGATCCCGGTTTCGTCCAATGCCGTGGGGGTAAAAGGTGAGATGGGTGACTTGATTGCGCTTGGCGCAACACATTCCGGACTATAGGCATAGCGCCCCGCATGAAGGATCTGCATGGCGATTTTGCCACCTTCAGCATGAACGCGTGACGTAACGACACGGTGGTTTGTCGCGTCTGTCTCGGTTTGCATTGCGCTCGCCCCCGGCAGAACTGCGCCTTCTGTGTTTGGTGCAATGCCGCCGGTCACCATCAAAGCAACACCGCCACGCGCACGGGCTGCGTAAAATTCCGCGACCCTGTTCCAGTCCCCTGTTTCTTCGAGGCCGGTGTGCATGGACCCCATCAACACGCGGTTCTTCAACGTGGTGAAACCCAAATCGAGAGGGGCAAGCATATGTGGGTAGGCGGTCATGGCGGGGTCCTTCCTAGCGTTGCAATGAACTCTGCGCTTCACTAAGATCGCTGTCACCTCGCTACGCGGCGTCAACCCCTTGCGTGTCGTTGCGGCACAGGCTCTAACACTGAAAAGAAAACGAGGGCCTTTCACCATGACACCCGAAGATATCGAGAAACTTCCTTATCGCCCCAACGTGGGGGTAATGCTTATAAATAACGCCGGGGCGGTCTTTGTCGGCCAGCGTATGGATCGGCACAAGGATGCCTGGCAGATGCCACAGGGCGGGATCGACGAAGGTGAAGATCCGAAAACAGCCGCCCTGCGCGAACTGGAAGAAGAAACTGGTGTGCGGCGGGAATTGGTCGAGATCATCGCCGAGAGCAACGGCTGGCTTCCTTATGATCTGCCACACGATGTGGTGCCGCATTTCTGGGGTGGCAAATACCGCGGTCAGGAGCAGAAGTGGTATCTGATGCGGTTTCTGGGGCAGGACGAACAGGTTCAGATCGATACCGCACATCCTGAGTTTTCCGCATGGCAATGGCTTCCGGTGGATCAACTGGTTGACAACATCGTCCCATTCAAACGCGAGGTCTATGAACGCGTCTTGGCTGAATTCAAAGCGTATCTGTGATGACGGTTAAGCGGCATCTTTGGGCTGTGCTGATTTCTGGGTTTGGGGCACAGCGGTTCAGGCGCTGAGTTGCCTGCCTTACGGTATCACTGACAGCTATCTGAACGCTGCCCAATCAAATGCAGACTACAATGTCCTGAAGGGGCGTCTAACATTTCATCAGGGCAAGTTGGATCGCCAGTTAGATAGAGCAATCCGCAAAAACGGCGGTGCCCCGGTGAGCGTGAAAGCGCGTTTGAACGGTTTTGCTTTGGGTGCGAAGGGCTTTGATATTCCAGTCACTGTGGATGTGACACTGCATCTGAACTGTCTGGGCCCCTGGTGCCCACAGGCGACGTCCGGGCGCGATGTCATTATCTTCGCGCGCAAGTCGGGAAGCGCGTTGGCTGTCACGTTGGACGCATGTTCCGGTGATCTTTATGCTCTCACACCGGAGCATTTGCGCGAGGTTCTGCAATGCCACGCCGGTGGCACATGTCTGCCACGTGAAGAGCTTTGGACGCGCGAGCAGGAAAACTAAAAAGGCCTCCCTTTGGGGGAGGCCGCTTGTGATTTTGTAGAGGCTCAGAGCAATCCGGCAGCCGTTAGCAGATCGCGCACATCAGTCTGGGGGCGCGGGCCGATGTGGCGGATCACCTCGCCCGCACAGATGCAGCCGATTCGGGCGCATGTTTCCAGATCGCGCCCCGTCGCCAAACCAAACAGGAACCCTGCCGCGAACTGATCACCGGCACCGGTGGCATCCACCGGTGTGATCTTTTCGACCGGCACCTCGATCCGTGTGCCTTCACTGAGGACGGTGACACCATCGCCCGAACGGGTGCAGACAACCAGCGGGCAGATTGCTGCAGTTTTGGCCAATGCGGCTTCCAGATCGTCGGTCTCAAACAGGGATTTGATCTCATCCTCATTGCCGATCACATAATCCAGATCATGTTCGATCAGCGACAGGAAATCGTCCCGGTGACGCTCCACACAGAAGGGGTCCGAAATGGCGATGCCTGCTTTGCCGCCGCCGGCTTTGGCCGCGCGTGCCGCCTCGCGGAAGGCGGATTTCCCTTTGTCCTTATCAAACAGATAGCCTTCGAGGAAGACGATCTGCGCATTTTCAGCAACGCCAGCAGGAACGTCGGTCGAGCTGACCTCAGACGAGATGCCAAGATAGGTGTTCATGGAGCGCTCACCATCGGGTGACACAAAGATCATCGAGCGTGAGGTCGGCAGCTCACCACCGGCAACTGGCGGGTTCACAAAGTCAACGCCATCGTCCTGCATCGCCTTGGCATAAAACTGCCCCAGCGCGTCATCATGCACACGACCGATGAACGCGGCTTCAAGCCCCAGCGCACCAGCGCCCGCAAGGGTGTTTGCAACTGAGCCACCTGGCGTCTGCACCCGGTCATTCATTGCAGCGTAAAGCACCTCGCCGCGATCGCGTTCGATCAGCTGCATAATGCCTTTTTCAATGCCCATATGCTCCAGAAAACTGTCGTCGCATTGGCTGATAACGTCCACAACGGCGTTGCCGATGCCAACAAGCTGGTAGGTCTTCATAGGGTCTTGTCCTCGAATTGACAGAGATCACGGATAATACAGGTGCCGCACAAGGGTTTGCGAGCTTTGCAATGGTATCGCCCATGTAGGATTAACCAATGGTGTGCATGCAGTTGGAAGTCGGCTGGAATATGATCCTCGACCGCGCGTTCCACCGCGTCCACATCTTTGCCCGGTGCAATGCCAGACCGGTTGCCAACGCGAAAGATATGGGTGTCCACGGCCTGCGCAGGCTGACGCCACCACATGTTCAAAACCACATTGGCTGTTTTGCGGCCCACACCGGGCAGCGATTGCAGGGCGGCGCGGGAGTTTGGCACCTCACCGCCGTATTCATCGACCAGAATCCGTGACAGTTTGATCACGTTCTTGGCCTTGTTGCGGTAAAGGCCGATGGTCTTGATATGTTCGATTAGGCCGTCTTCGCCAAGATCCAGCATTTTTTGCGGTGTGTCAGCGATCTTGAATAGCTCTTTGGTTGCTTTGTTCACGCCAGCGTCTGTGGCTTGCGCCGACAGCGCAACCGCAACCACAAGAGTATAGACGTTGACATGATCCAATTCACCCTTGGGTTCGGGCTCGGCGTCCTGGAACCGGGTGAAAATCTCGCGAAGGGTATGATAATCAAGTTGCTTGGCCATTGCGGCCTTTAATGGCGTGTAGTTCTCTGTCTGGCAACGGCAAAGGCGGGCACAGCGCAGTCTTTCCTGGATTCTGTGTACTTACCGCAGGTTTCGGGTCGCACAGCGCGTGGCGTGCGTTAGATCGTGCTGTGAAAGGTAGCGGTGATGACGGAGCAAGTAGTGAAACTGGAAAAAACCTCAGGGCCTGAACACGAATATCATTACGGAGTGATGCGTCGTGCTATGGAGACCATTGATGCCTGCGAGGGATCACTCTCGCTTGATGATTTGGCGGTGCAGATGGGGATGAGCCCGTCTCACTTTCAACGTATCTTTTCTGCCTGGGTTGGGGTTTCGCCAAAACGGTATCAGCAATATCTGCGGCTGGGTCATGCAAAGTCGCTGCTACAGGATCGTTTTACCACAATTGACACCGCGCATGAGGTGGGGCTGACGGGGTCGGGCCGACTTCACGATCTGTTCCTGCGCTGGGAAGCAATGAGTCCAGGAGAGTATGCACGTCGTGGCGCAGGAATAGAAATTTTCTGGGGGTGGTTTGACAGTCCCTTCGGGCTAACGCTCGCGATGGGAACCGATCGTGGTCTATGCGGCTTGGCGTTTGCGGCGGAAACCGGGGCAGAGCCCGCCATGGCAGATATGAAGGCACGCTGGCCTAAAGCGAAATTTGTGGAAGACCCAACGCGCCTCCGTGCATGGGTGGAGTCTGCTTTTGCTCAGGAAGGAGAGACCCGGCTCTATCTGATCGGCGCCCCTTTGCAGATCAAGGTTTGGGAAGCTTTGCTGCGAATCCCGTCTGGACATGTGACCACCTATTCCGAAATTGCCATTGCAGCAGGCGCACCCAAGGCCGTGCGTGCTGTGGGCACCGCTGTGGGCCGCAACCCTATCAGCTGGTTGATCCCCTGCCATCGTGCGTTGCGAAAGTCTGGTGCTTTGGGTGGCTATCACTGGGGTTTGCCAGTGAAACGCGCCATGTTGGCCTATGAGGCGGCCCGAACCGAAGAAACCATGGTGTGATCAGCGAATTCTCCCCGGAGGCCCCCATGTGGCGACTTTTTGCCTAGAATTCCCCGCGTTCTCTTGAGGCTTTGTTGCTTCGGCATGATATATGATTGGAAACAATAAGCGCGGTGTCTCGGTGATTGAGGCCCGATGAGCAGTAAAGGACGTATCATGAACCGCTCAAAATTGACCATTGCGATGGGCCTAATGGGCGCTGTTGCACTCTCTGCATGTACAGACCCGGTTCGTTTTCAGGATGAAAACGGCCAGGCAAATAAGACCCAGCGTGGTGCCATTATCGGTGGTTTGGTCGGTGCTACGGTTGGCGCGCTGACCTCAGATGACGACAAACTGGAAACCGCTGTTCTCTCTGGTGCCGCAGGCGCGCTGGTCGGTGGGGTGATCGGGCATGAGTTGGACAAGCAAGAGGCGGAGCTGCGCCAGACGCTGTCCAATGATATTTCGATTGTAAACACTGGCGATCGCTTGATCGTGTCTTTGCCCAATGACCTTACATTTGCCACGGACAGCTCGCAGGTTTCCTCGGCTGTGCGTGCGGATCTTTTGAAAGTGGCAGACAGCCTTGTACGGTATCCCAACAGCTCTGTTCAAGTTATCGGTCACACCGACAGCGACGGGGATGCTGCCTATAACCAATCCCTGTCCGTACGGCGTGCAAACGCGGTTGCGGATTTGATTCAATCAGGTGGCGTGCCTTATAACCGCATTATCACAACTGGTCGTGGTGAAGAGCAGCCGGTGGCGAGCAATCTGACGCCTGAAGGCAAGCAGCGCAACCGCCGGGTTGAGATTGTTGTTATCCCCAACGCGACCTGACATCGCGCAACACAGATGATCTGAAACCGCCCGACCTGAGACGGGCGGTTTTCTTATTTGTGATTTTGTGCACATCACATGCGCTTTTTCAGGCCTTTTGTGCGACGCCATGGCGGTTATGTTCACTGTAACGCAACACCAACATGTGAGCTTAACGATGACACAACCGAAATTGCTTTTGATTTCAGGCGCTTTGCGCAAATCATCCACCAACACCAAACTGCTGCGTGAGGCGGCGCGTCTCTTTGGTGAGGCGGAAGTGATTGAAGCGAACCTATCCTTACCGCTTTATGATGGGGATCTTGAAGAGGCAGAGGGTATTCCAGAAGCCGTTCAGACGTTGGCCGCGCAAATTGCAGCGGCAGATGCGGTTGTGATCTCTACGCCGGAGTATAACAAGGCACCGTCCGGCGTTTTAAAAAATGCCTTGGATTGGGTGAGCCGTACCGATGAAGCGCCGTGGGCGGATAAACCGGTTGCAGTGCTTTCAGCTGCGGCGGGACGCGCCGGAGGTGAGTTGGCGCAATCCATTTTACGCGGCTATCTGCAACCATTCCAGCCGCGCCTGCTCGCTGGTCCCGCTGTGCATCTGGCGGCCTCATATCAAGAGTTCGACGACGACGGTCGGCTGAAAAATGAACGCTATTCTGAGGCCTTGACGCAGCTGATGATCAAACTGCGTGGTGAGATAGAGCATTAAATCAAAGGCATGGGCTCCCGCGCCCGCAGTAGGGCCAAACGGCCCCACTGAACGGCCTTGGGCCGGGCGCCGCGCTTGCGCGCGGCGCTGGCGTCCGGATCAGAGGTTGTCCTCTATGCGGAAGCCATCTGGAATAGCATTGATGTCCTCAAGGATTAGGTCGGCCATGACACTTGCAATTTTGGGTGCCATGCCAAAACCGATTTTGAAACCGCCATTTGCGATGAAGTGACCTGGTTGGTCCGGCCAGGCTCCGAGCATGGGCGCGCGCGATTTGGCGCGTGGTCTTACACCGGCCCAACGTTCCAAAATAGGCGCATCTGCCAGTTGGGGCATGGCTTTGATTGCGCGGTCGAGGATGTCGTCAAGCTGAGTGTCGGTGCTGGTGGGGTTGTCGAATTCTCTCTCGCTGGTGGAACCGATTGCAGTGGTCCCATCTGCATGTGGAATAATGTGCAAACTGTCAGCAAATAGTTGAGGTTTCTCGCGTGCGTCGAATTTCAGTAGGATGGCTTGCCCTTTGACACCGTTTCCTACTGGTTTGTCGAACTGCTCCGAAAGGGTCTTTAGGCCTTCATACCCTGTGGCGTGAACAACTACGCCCTGATCCGGGCCCTCGATCTGTATCGGTACGCTTTTGGCTGCCAGGGCTGCGACAAGTGCGGCACAGGCGCGGCGCGGGAACATGCGCCCGCTCAGCGTATCGTGGATCAGATAGCCAGTGGCGCTTGGAGGGGACCAGTTGTCATCCGGGGCCGGGATCACCTCCCATTTCGCGTTGTCCTGCCACAGCTCCTTTGCGCTGACGGCGCGGGAGCGTGCAAGTTCCAAGGTGCGAAGGTCCGCAATGGGTTGGAGCCGTCCGGTGCGACCGTATCCTGCTGAGAGGCCGCCAGCTTCTTCAACAGATTTCCAGAAAGACGCAGCCATCAGCAGGCTGTCGAGTTGAAAGGCTTTTTTGGTATTCCAGTTTTCCGGCACATGAGGGGCAAGAGCGCCGACGAGCCCGCCGCTTGCACCGCTGCCGGCGCCAAAGGGATCAATCACCTGAACCTTGGCGCCGCGTTGTGCACAAACCCAGGCGATTGACAGGCCAAAGATACCTGCACCACGTATGGTCACTTCTGCCATTGCCATTTCTCGTCCCTTTCGTCAGTGTCGCGCCGTTGCGCAGAACGTCATGTAAGGGAGTTTGCGATGGCAGACCAGAAGCCGAATGAGCCCAAGGCACAGCTCAGCTGGCGTGATGACGTGATCCCAGTGTCAGACCAGTTCGATGACCCCTATTTTTCAATCCAAAACGGGCTGGCAGAAACCGACCATGTATTTCTGGCAGGAAACGGTTTGCCGGATCGGTTTCGCCCCGGATTTCACATTGCGGAACTTGGGTTTGGAACTGGCCTCAATATGTTGGCCGTTTGGAAAGCTTGGGAAGAGGCGGGGCATACTACCCCTTTGGCCTTCACAAGTTTCGAAGCTTTTCCGATGACGGTTGCTGAAATGGCGCGTGCGCTCGAAGCCTTCCCAGACGTTGGTCCATGGGCAGGGCGGTTCCTGGAGGTTTGGTCTGGGGATGGCGTGCTCGAGATGGATACGCTGCACCTGAATGTCGTGCTCGGAGATGCGCGTCAGTCCTTGCCAGAGTGGCAGTCCAAGGCTGATGCATGGTTTTTGGATGGGTTCTCCCCTGCAAAGAATCCGGAACTATGGGGTGCAGATCTGATGCAGGCCGTTGCGGATCATACCGCACCCGGAGGAACAGCAGCGACCTATACCGCTGCTGGCTTTGTGCGACGTGGGTTGGAAAAGGCGGGCTTTGCAGTGCAGCGCGCGCCAGGTTTTGGCCGCAAGCGCCATATGACACGCGCCATTAAGGACAGCCAATGACACAGAATAACATGCGCCGCGGGATCCTGTTGATGATTATCGCAACCGCGATTTTTGCAATTCAGGATGGGATCTCGCGCCACCTGGCGTCTGAATACAACGTCTGGATGGTTGTGACGATCCGGTTTTGGTTCATGGCTTTGTTCGTGATGGCATTAGCTGCCCGTAAACCGGGAGGGATTCGAAAAACCGCCCGAAGCAAGCGCATCTGGTTTCAAGTGGGGCGCGGGTTCCTTTTGGCGGCTGAGATCTGCCTGTTTGTGTTGGCGTTTACATTGCTGGGCCTATTGCAAAGCCACGCTGTATTCTCTTGCTATCCATTGCTGATCGCGGCGCTTTCGGGACCAGTGCTTGGCGAAGATGTCGGATGGCGAAGATGGGCCGCAATCGGGGTTGGCTTTATCGGTGTTTTGGTAATCTTGCAGCCAGGTTTTGGAGTTTTTCAACCTGCTGCGATTGTTGCGTTGCTGGCGGCGCTGGCCTTTGCCCTTTATGGGCTTCTGACACGATATGTCGCGCGCTATGACACTCCGGATACGTCGTTCTTTTACTTGGGAACTGTGGGCATGGTCTTCATGACCCCGATAGGGCTTTTCCATTGGGAGGTTATGACAACGCCAGACTACGGGTGGATGGCTCTCCTAACCGTTTTGGGAGGGTTGGCGCATTGGAGTCTTATCAAGTGCTACGAGGTGGCCGAGGCAAGTGCCGTTCAGCCGTTTGCTTATCTGCAATTGCCATGGGTGGCTCTCATCGCGGTCTTCATATTTGGTGAGACGATCCAACCGAATGTCATGATCGGTGCTGCGATCGTGGTGGGGGCGGGGCTCTTTACCCTATGGCGTGAACGCGTGAAGCGTTGATCCTGCCAATTCCGCCGAGAACGGTTGAGGCAGCGGATCCTTACCAAGGCGGGCGCGATAGACAGGCAGGCTTTCGGTGACACGCATGACGTAATTGCGGGTTTCGTTAAACGGGATATGTTCGATCCAGTCGATGATGTTGGGGGATCCGTCGCGCGGGTCGCCATACCGTTCGATCCAGGCTTTGGGGCGATGGGGGCCTGCATTGTAACCGGCCGACATCATGACAACATTACCGTTGAACTCATCTGCCAACCCGGCCAGATACTGCGCCCCAAGGCGGGCGTTATATTTCCAGTCTTGTGTCAGCCGTCCTGTTTGGTGCTCTTTGGATATGCCAAGCTCTCCTGCTACGAGTTGTGCGGTGGCTGGCATCAGCTGCATCAGTCCACGTGCCCCTGCATGACTAATAACGGATGGGTCAAATTCACTTTCGCGACGAGAAATCGCAAGGGTCATTTCCTCGGCCATTGGCAAACTGCGTTTTGCCACGGGATGCAACGGAAAATACGCGTTTTTGAGCTCCACACCTTGCCGTGCAACACGCTTGGATACCATGACGGCCAGATGTGGTTCGTTGAGGTCAACAGCCATCTGACCAACCAGGGCAGCTTTGTCGGCAGGCAAGCTTTCCACAAGATGTGTCAAGAAGCGTTCCGCCAATGTTAATTCATCGGCTTCCAGAAGCTTCATCGCTGCCTGGGCAACCGAGGACTTCATAAAGTCGGCGTTTTTCCAATCGCCAGCAACTTGGGGCCGTGCCAAATCAGGATCAAAGGGCCTTCCCAAAGCCTCTGCCGCCAATAACCCATAAAACGATGTCTGGAACCGGGCTGCTTTGTCAAATGCCTCATAGGCTTTGTCGGCCTCTCCCATGGCGCCATATGCGCGGCCCAGCCAATAGCCGCCCCGCCCGACTGAGATTGGGGACTCGACTGCTTTTGCAAAACGTTCGAAATGATAAGCAGCCAATTCCGGATCTTTCAGAAATTGAAGTGCCACATAGCCTGCAATCCACTCGCAATCTGCGTACCCATACCCTGCATCCGGAGCGCTGAAGTGAAAGGCTGCCAGTTGATAGGCCTTTTCATAGTTCCCATCACGCATTTCTTGGCGGGCAAAGTCACGGCGTCGACGTAACCAGTGTTCTGGCCGGCCAAGCGCTTTGGCGCTGGTGCTCTGGCTCATCATCAGGTCAATTGCATCCGCTTGCCTGCGTTTGCCATCCCGCCAGGTGAACCGATCATAGGAGAGCCCGGGAACGTTGCGCAGCTTCTCTGGAACAGCCTCGATCTTTGCGTCGACACCGGGTTGTGTTTTTTGCAGTGCAATCCGGGCTTCGGTCAGCGCGCGATTGGCGTCGTCCAACAGCGGCAGCATCCGACCCGCGCTTTGAGTGTGCCCGTCCCACAAGAGATTGTCGGCTCGGGTTGCATGATAGCTGCGCAGAAGCTTGCCATGCTTGCTCAGGAATTCTTTGTGGGTCTGTTCAGGCATTGCCATAGTGGTCCAGGCACGGATCAGCTCCGCATTGCCCTCTTTGGCACGGCGGTTTGCGATCAAGGCTTCCGCATAGGCCAGTGCGCCAACAGGCGTTTGAGGGGCCTGAGCGCTAAAAAAACGCAGAATCGTCGCGTGGTCCGATTGAGCAATCGTGGCCTCACTCCGTCGACGTAGGAGGCCCAGACCTGGCCAATCATTGCGCCGCTCCAGGAACGCCAGAACCTCTGATGCAGATCCTTCGCCAGCGCGCAGACGGTGCCACTCAACCAGGTCTTGCGCCAAAGGATCACGCCGCCCCGCTTCACGCCGCGCGGTGTCCCATTCCTTGGCCTGCGCAGCGGCCATGGCATCGCCCAACCCCTTTGACCAACCAACTTGTGGGAGGGAGAGGCCTAATGAGATCACCGAAATTAAGGCGATCTGGCTGAGTTTGTGTCTCTTCACTTGCATTTTCCAGCGACTCGGGGATAGAGCCTGTGACGATAGTTCTTGGCGCGCAGGGTTCAAATCAAATCCGCGGGAAACCAGGGCGACCGGACCCATCCGGGGCGAATTTTCGCCGAAGATAGTAGATTAAGACACTCGCAAGTAAGGGAGCGCACCATGTTCAAAGGCTCTATGCCAGCCCTCGTCACCCCGTTTCGTAACGGTGAATTGGATCTGGATGCACTCAAACACCTGGTTGAATGGCAGATCGGAGAAGGTTCAACAGGGCTTGTTCCTGTTGGCACAACGGGTGAAAGCCCGACATTGAGTCATGACGAACATGAAACAGTTATTGCGGAAGTGGTAAAAGCGGCTGCAGGACGCGTTCCGGTAATTGCGGGGGCAGGGTCCAACAATACTGTCGAAGCGATCCGTTTTGTGGAGTTTGCAGCCAAAATTGGTGCGGATGCGGCGCTGGTTGTGACGCCTTATTATAATAAGCCGACCCAACGTGGTCTGATCGCTCATTTCACGGCGCTTCATGACTGTGCAGATGTTCCGATTGTGATTTACAATATTCCGGGGCGTTCTGTTGTCGACATGACACCGGAGACAATGGCTGAGCTTGCCAAACTGCCGCGCATCGTCGGCGTCAAGGATGCCACGGGTGATTTGGCTCGGGTGAGTCAACAACGCGCAACCTGCGGAGCGGACTTTGTCCAACTGTCCGGCGAAGATGCAACCGCGCTGGGCTTTAACGCACACGGGGGTGTTGGCTGCATTTCGGTTACAGCAAACGTGGCACCGAAGCTTTGCGCAGAGTTCCAGACGGCAACCCTCGCGGGCGATTACAAGACCGCGCTTGAATATCAGGATCGTCTGATGCCGCTGCACGAGGCGATCTTTATCGAACCGGGTTTGGTCGGCGCGAAATATGCGCTGGCGAAGCTGGGGCTGTGTTCCGAAGAGGTTCGCTCCCCGTTGACAGGTCTGGAAGACAGTACAAAGGCAGCAATCGACGCAGCCATGGCGCACGCTGGGATTATTTAAACCCCAAGGATCGCGAAGGATAGGAATAACCAGCCCCACGTGGGCTGGTTTTTTCTTAGAATTGCCTGGCCAAATGCGATGTTTTATCCGGGTTACGTATCACATAGATGCGGTGAATTCGGTCGGCGGAAACCTCAAGCAGAGTCGCTTGTAATATCCCGTCGGTTTCATGACTCAGCAACGCAGGCAGACCGTTCAGGTGGCAATATCGCCAATTCGAGGGCACTTCCGACCCATGTTTGGCGGCAAGGCCTGCACAGAGGCGTATAATCTTGTCGCTGCCAAAAATCGGGTTTATGGCAGCTGCTGCCTTGCCGCCGCCATCCGAAATCAGAACCGCGTCCTTGGCCAAAATCTTTGCCAAAGTGGTTGTATCACCGGTTTTTGAGGCATGTAAAAAAGCCGTGGTAAGTGTTTCGCCTTGGTCCCGGCCAATCGTTTGGACAGTTCTGTCGCGGCCTATGTGGAGCCGCGCCCGCGCGGACAACTGTCGGCAACTTGCCTCGGACCGTTCCAAAATCTCTGCGATCTCGGAATAACTGGCGTCAAAAATGTCATGCAGCAGGAAGGCAGCCCGTTCGGCAGGGCTTAGCCGTTCCATTGTGCAAAGCACTGCATAAGAGACATCATGCGACAAAACAGGTTCTTCCGTCACAACCGGCTCCGGCAGCCATTCCCCTGGATAAGTTTCGCGACGACGCCGGGCAGATTTCAAAAAATCCAGACATAGGTTGACGGTTGTCTTTTGCAGAAAGGCTTGTGCGTTACGAATTTCTTGGGTGTTTGTGGTTTGCCAGCGCAGATAGACGTCCTGCAGGATGTCCTCTGCGTCAGAGGAGCTGCCCAACAAGCGATAAGCGACCGCGAATAATCGCGGCCGCGCCTTGATGAATTGATCCGTCTGTCGGGTTTGCTGTTCGTTCAAGCTGGTATGGCCTCCTTTTGGACAGGGTGTGGAGTTTGGAAACCGATTGCAATCCGGTTCCAACTGTTGATGGCAGCGATCAACAGGGTCAGTGCAACCTGTTCGTGCGGAGAAAAATGTACCGTGACGGCGGCATAAAGCGCATCTGGTGCGCCTCTTTCGGACACATCTGTCAACGTTTCCGTCCAAGCTAGAGCCGCCCGTTCACGGTCTGTAAACAGTGTTGACTCGCGCCATGCGTTCAGCAGATGCATGCGATCCTCTGTTTCTCCGCCGGCGCGTGCATCATGGGTGTGCATATGAATACAAAAGGCGCAGCCGTTTACCTGTGAGGCACGCAGTTTTACCAGTTCGATGAGGCTGGTTTCAAGGCCGCTGTTTTTGATCACCTCTTCCTGCTGCAACATGGGCTGAAGCAGATCCGGGGCGACCGCAAAATAATTCACTCTTTGGGACATCACGTCCTCCTTTCAAGATGGTTGAGAGGAAGACGAGATAGGGTGGCCGTTTGTGACTGGTTGAGTCAGTTTTTTTTATCGTTTTCCGTAGTAGAGTCCGACAACATGTTCTGCCTCGGCAAAGAACAACCAACGCGATGCGAATACTCCAATCACATGGCTGATGACTGCAATGCCCGCAGTCGCATGTTTCGCGGCGGTGGTCTCAAGCGGCAGAGCAAGGAGCGCGAATGGCAGCAGGTAGCCGAGCCCCAAAGCGATCCCCCTCAGTTTCTGCCGGTGCTTGCGTCCAACCTCAAATGCAAACTCGCGCAACAGATAGTTGTTACCGGTATGGGGGGGCTCAAAGGCACGGACCGTTCCGGTTATGCCAAGGCCTGTGGCGCTTGCCAAAGTTGTTCCAGACTTTGAAAAGGCGCGGTCCCCCTGGTGCCAGTGGCCCAGCTGTATGACCCCTGCACAGACCATGAAGCCAAGCGCCACATCGGTCTGACCGGCCAATAGGGCGCCCCCTGTCAGGGAAAGGCTCACAAAATGCAAAGGCGTCCAGATCATGTTCCAGCGCGGAACCGTCTTCAACTGCGTGTAGATCATCGAGGTTGTGAGCACTGTTATCAATGAAAGCGTGGCCCCTAAAATGCCAAGGCCCGACCAGCTCATGCCCCAAAAGACCGCTCCGGTGGCATAGATCCCCATAACCACAAGCGCGGCCACAGATGCACAACCCTCGCGACTCAGCCAGCTTGAGCGCCATTGGGTCAGCGCCCGCCAGGCGCGCTCTGGGTGGCCTAAATGAAATGTCGATGCCAAGAGGCCGCCTATGGCCAAGCCGAACCCGATGGCGAAGAAGGCGAAAGCGATCCAGCCTGTCACGTCGGGCATCCCGAGACCCAGAAAAGCAAGTAATCCGAAACCAAGGCCGGATAGGGTTGTAAACAAAATAACGGATGGGGCAGGGTGCATCAGCCGGTCCCTCCAGGGAATTTGTCCAGCGCGCGATCCAGCCAAGCCATAAAGCTGGAGGCATCGTGGTTTTCCTGTTCCAGAACTGGGACTTTGGATGTGGTCAGCTGGTCCTTAGGGCGCGGAGGAAGGTATTTGTTCACGGGCTTAGTACCCATTTCCGGCATCAGATCCATCCCGCTGCGTTCGGCAACCAATTGTGAGACTTCGCTGTCCGGGTCGCTGAAATCACCAAAATGGCGCGCCCCTGCGGGGCAGGTACGTACACAGGCCGGGATCTGGTCTTCTGTTGGGAGGTTCTCATTATAGATCCGGTCCACACAAAGGGTACATTTCTTCATGACACCGGCAGCCAGATCCAGTTCCCGTGCACCATATGGGCAGGACCATGCACATAGGCCGCAGCCAATACAATGGTCCTCTTCGACCAGGACGATACCGTCCTCGACACGTTTGTAACTTGCGCCGGTTGGGCAGACGGTCACACAAGGCGCATCCTCACAGTGGAGGCAGGACTTGGGGAAATGGACCAACTGCGCCGCCCCCTGTTCAGGCTGAATCTCATAGGAATGAACACGGTTGAGGAACGTCCCGGAGGGATCGCTACCATAAGGTTCCTGATCGGAGAGCGGCGCGCCATAGTTTTCCGTGTTCCACCCTTTGCACGCCACAACGCAGGCATGACAGCCCACGCAGATATCGAGGTCGATCACCAGGCCGAGTTTTTTGTCGGTTTTGTCTGGCAAGCGGGTCATTTGCCAACCTTCCATTTCAGTGATTTGGGGCCCGTGCCAACCGGGGAGTGTTGCGGAGCAAAATCGGGCTGGCTTTGCATTGCCTTTGATGGCGGGGTTGTTTTCTCCATCTGCACCTTGAGGTCAAACCAGGCCGCCTGGCCAGTGATCGGATCTGAATTGCTCCACCTGAGCCCATCGCCCTTGGGTGGGAGAAGTTCGTGGATCAAATGGTTCAAAAGAAACCCTTGGGTGGCTTCTGGTGCGTCTTCAGACAGGGCCCAGGCCCCTTTGCGCTTGCCGATGGCGTTCCAGGTCCAGACCGTCGTGTCGTTCAATGCGGCCATTTCCAGGACTGGCACTGTGATCTCTCCGTGAGGGGAGAAAACCCGCACCCAGTCGCCGTCGCTCAGGCTGTGGAGCTGCATCAGTTTGGTTGGAACATAAAGCGGGTTGTGCCCGTGAATTTGCCGCAACCATGCATTTTGGCTGCCCCAGGAGTGGTACATCGCCATAGGCCTCTGGGTGAGCGCATGGATTGGGAATTCGTCGTCCGTCTCTGTGCAGGCCGGATACCAGATTGGGAGCGGATCCATCTTCGACCTGAGCTGTTCGCGCAGATGATCGGGCGGTTGCGCATGCCCATAGCCTTCGGCTGCGCGCTGAAATTTGCGCATCGGTTCGACATAAAGCTGAAAGACATAGGGCGAAGGTTTGTCAAACAGCCCCATATCGACGGCCCAGTCCTGATAGGCGCGGTTCCAGGGTTTATAGTAAAGCGCGCCATCAGGGATATGGGAGACATGAAAACCGCCATTTTTGATGTAACGCTGCAATTGATCCGGGTTTACCGAACCCCGACCTGTCTGTGTTCCGTCTTCGCCCCGAAATCCCGACAAAGGACCAATTCCAAGTCGGCGTTCGTGGTTAACGATGTAATCGGCGTAATCGCGGTACTTGGCCGTGCCCTCATCTGTCAGAAATCCGGGCAGCTTCAATTTGTTGGCCAGCTGGACCAAAACGGTTTGAAACCCTCGCACGTCCCGATCCGGTTCCACTACGGGCCAGCGGATCGCATCTGCGGCGGCGTCGGCCTCACAGATCGGGCGGTCCAGCAATGAGATGCAATCATGCCGCTCCAGATAGGTCGTATCCGGCAGGATCAGATCCGCATAGGCCACCATTTCCGAGGAATAGGCGTCAGAATAGATAATATGCGGGATGACATAGTCGCCGTTCTCGTCCTTGTCCGTCAGCATTTCCATTACACCTTGGGTGTTCATGGAGGAGTTCCACGCCATGTTCGCCATATAAAGAAACAGCGTGTCGATCCTGTACGGATCACCTGCATGTGCGTTTGAGATCACCATATGCATCAACCCGTGCACGGACATCGGGTTTTCCCAGGTGAACGCTTTGTCGATACGGGCCGGGCTGCCATCGGGTTTCAGCGCCAGATCTTCGGGACCGTGGACGAACCCAAGGTGAGGCCCGTCCAGTGGGCAGTCTGCCTTGGATTTGCAATGCGGGGTCGGGTGGGCCTCGAGCGGTTTGGGGTAGGGCGGTTTGAAGCGGAACCCGCCCGGAACTTCGACAGTCCCCAAGATGATTTGCAATACATGCAGCGCCCTGCAGGTCTGAAACCCATTGGCATGGGCTGATACGCCGCGCATCGCATGGAATGACACGGGACGCCCTGTCATCGTTTTATGGACTTCGCCGCGGAAGTCGGTCCATTCCTGTTCGATCTCAAAGCTTTCCTCGAACGCTACCCGTGCGATTTCGGCTGCAATTGCGTAAATCCGATCAGCGGGTATCCCGCAGCGGTCCGCTACGGCCTCGGGTGCGTATTCGTCAGCCAGATAGCGTTCGACCATCAGATGGAACACCGGGCGATGGACGATGCCCTCCCATTCGAAACTGGCTGAAAGATCAGGTTGCACACCAGCTTCGTCAAACGGGGTGATCTTCTTTGTGCGGCGATCTACCACCAGTGGTCGCCCTTCGGGATCGCGCAGAAACAGACCTGATTGTTCCGTGCCCTCCGATTGGTTCACCAAAAAGGGCGCATTTGTGTAGCGCGCCAAATAGTCCAGGTCGATCTTGCCTGCCTTCATCAGAACGTGGATCAACGACAGGATGAACAGCCCGTCCGTACCGGGAGTGATACCGACCCAATCATCCGCCACGGCATTGTACCCAGAGCGTATCGGGTTCACCCCGATAACCCGCGCGCCCCTTGTTTTGATCTTACCTATTCCTGCTTTGATGGGGTTGCTGTCATGGTCTTCGGCAACCCCAAACAGCATAAACAGTTTGGTATGATCCCAATCCGGCTGTCCAAACTCCCAAAAGGCTCCGCCCATGGTGTAGATGCCGGCAGCGGCCATATTTACCGAGCAAAAACCACCATGAGCCGCATAGTTCGGTGTGCCAAAATTCTGCGCCCAAAAGCTGGTGAAGCTTTGCGATTGGTCACGTCCTGTGAAAAACGCCAGTTTCTCGGGGTTGGTTTTTCGGATCGGGTCCAGCCAACCCGTTGCAATGTTCAGCGCCTCGTCCCATGAGATTTCTTCGAACTCGCCTGAGCCGCGGGGACCCACGCGCTTCAAGGGGGCACGCAATCGGGACGGTGCGTTGTGCTGCATGATCCCGGCTGACCCTTTGGCGCACAGGATGCCTTTGTTGACTGGGTGGTCCCGGTTCCCTTCGATATAGGCCACCTTGCCGTCTTTCAGGTGGACATTGATACCACAGCGGCAAGCGCACATATAGCACGTGGTGTGACGGATCTCGTCGGACACAGGTGGAGAAGTGTCGACCCGGTGCTGCTGGAATGTCATCTGGCCTTCCCTCTAATTACGAAGTCACCACCGATCTCTGTCGGCCATAAGGTCCAGCAGTTCGCGTTCCGCATTTGGATCACGTCATCTGATTTGGACATTTATTCCGACTTTAGAAACCTTTCTGGAAGAATGACACTCGACGATGCGGCTTATAGAACTTTACGTTGGTGTGTTGCAGTTAGGGCCGCGATTTTTTGTTCAGCCGTCACGCAAAGCCGCGGCAAGAAGGGCTAAGCCAGGTTCAATTCGGTTCGCTTCGATAGAAGAGTAGCCAATGCGGTAAAAGTTGTTGCGTCGCGTCGCTTCTGCAAAAAAAGGTGCTCCTGGTTCAATCAGCACACTTTGGGCGCGCAGGCGTTCGGCTATGCGGGCCATGTCGATGTGTTCGGGCGCGCGCATCCACAGAGCAGATCCGCCATAAAGGCCACCGCCCGCGATGGAGAGGCCCTGTTTCGCTATTGCCGCGTCTACGCGGGTGCGCCTGACATGCAAAACCTTTGCAATGCGGCGGATCTGCGCATCGTAGTGTCCAAGTGACAAAAAATAGGCAACCGTGCGTTGAATGTGCCCAGGCGGGTGGCGCAGAACGCTGGCACGCAAAGCTCTTGCCTGGCGGATAAAGGCTTCGGGTCCCACAAGGTAGCCTAACCGAAGGCCGGGAAACAGCGACTTGGAGAAAGAACCGACGTAAATCACGCGGCCGTCGCTGTCCTGCGATTTAAGTGCGGGGGCGGGGGCCCGTAGAAATGACATCTCGAATTCGTAGTCATCTTCGACCACAATTGCATTGATGTCACGCGCACGATCCAGCAATGCCTTGCGACGGGATTGAGGCATGTTGACCGTTGTTGGGCTTTGGTGACTTGGAGTTACAAATACAACATCAGTGTCGTCTGAGATTTCTTGGGGCGGCAGCCCGTCCTTGTCGACCCCGACAAGATCCAACGCGCAACCCGTGTTCGCCAGTTGATCTCGCAGCGTGTAATATGTTGGGTCTTCGAGCGTGGCTTTGCGATCCCGCGACAGCAGGATCTGAGCCGTGAGCCACAGTGCGTTTTGCGCTCCCATCGTAATCAAGATTTCTTCCGGGCGCGCAACAATTCCGCGCCGCGGCAAAGAATGGCGCGCTATATATTCGACCAACAGGGGATCATCCTGATCATATTGGTCATTGGCTAAGGACGTGAAGTCCCGCGACCCGAGTGCGCGCAACGCACATTGACGCCAGTTGGTGTGGTCAAACAGCGATGGGTCGGCCTGACCATAGATGAACGTGTAATGATAGTCCCGCCAGTCCTGCGGACGCCGTGGCGTATCTCCACTGGTGAACTCGCGTGCAATGGCCTTGCTCCAGTCCATCGTTTCACCAGAGCCCCTGCGCGGAGCGTAACTGGGGGGAATCGGCGCATTTTCCGAGACAAAATATCCAGATCTGCCACGTGCAGTGAGGTAGTCATTGGCCACCAGTTCGGTAAAGGCCAGTGTCACGGTGATCCGGCTGACCCCCAAATGCATGGCCAATTTACGTGATGATGGAAGTTTTTCACCCAGTCTGAAACGCCCCGACAGAATGCCTTCAGCAATCATCTCCTGGATCTGCACTTGCAGAGTGCCCGGGGCGTCGGGTTTCAAAAAGAATGTCTCAACTGAGATTGCCATAAAGTTTCTATTCTTGAAGGGGGATGTCGCTGCAAGTGGACCTAAGTCGCGTTGATCTGGATATACGCTTTGTTGCCTTGGTCGGGCAAGCATTCGCTGCGGGTTGACGTTCCCAAAAACAACTATAAAACTAGTTATATGGAATCGGGAGGACCAACCATGCAATGGGAAGAAGCAGCACAGGGGTTTGCCGCAATGGGGTCCGAAGCACGTCTGCAGGTTATGCGAACGCTTATTCGGGCAGGAAATGCGGGTCTGACAATTGGCGACCTTCAAGAGCGGACAGGTATCGCTCCGTCGACGTTGGCACATCATATGAAGTTCCTCGCAGGGGCAGGGGTTGTTGCACAGGAGCGGCAAGGCCGCAGCACGATCAACCGCGCATGCTTTGATAAACTGGAAGCCTTGGCTGCCTTTATCCTCAGCGAATGCTGTGCGGATCAGGTTGAGGTTCAAATCAAGACATCGGAGGTCCAATAAAATGGCAGACCTGACACAGAGACCGGTTTTGCGACGCATGCAGTTGAAGTGGCTGATGACGCCTTGGACCATCAGTATCGGAACCTTGACTGCGGTTGCCGTCTTTGACCCAACGCAATTTGTGTCGGTGTCGCTATTTGCCGGCAGTGCGTTTCTACATACGCTGCGCTATGTGGTCTTTGCCGTGCTCTTGCTGGCATATTTGAAAGCTACAGGAGCCGAGGTTATGGTCGCCCGCGCTTTTGAAGGGCGCGAAACAAGGATGATATTTCTTGCTGCTTTGTTTGGTGGGTTAGCCCCCTTTTGTTCGTGTGAAGTGATCCCCTTTATTGCGGGTCTTCTTGCGCTCGGAGCGCCGTTGTCGGCTGTCATGGCGTTTTGGTTGTCTTCGCCTCTGATTGATCCACCGACGTTGCTGATCACAGCCGCAGCGCTGGGGTGGCCGTTCGCGGTCGGGAAAGCCCTGGCAGCCGTAGGTCTTGGTATCTTTGGTGGGTTTGCAATTAAAGCTGCGCGCCAATGGGGTGTCTTTTCAAACCCTTTGAAAGACAGGCCAACAAGCAATTGCTGTGGATGCGGTGCGCCGAAGATGGATGCCAAGCCGGTTTGGACATTCTGGACTGAACCGTCGCGCGTTCAGGCCTTTCGGAAGGAGGCCGTTCACAACGGTATTTTCCTGATCAAATGGTTGGCGCTTGCCTACGTTCTGGAAGGGGTGTTGGTCCATTATGTAAAGGCTGAAACAATTGCCAGCCTCGTGGGGGGAAAGGGTATCGGCGCGATTGCCATTGCTGCCTTCGTCGGGATGCCAGCCTATCTGAATTCCTATGTTGCGCCGCCATTGCTGGCGGGTTTGATGACACAAGGGATGAGCGCGGGTAGCGCAATGGCCTTCATGGTCGCGGGAGCGGTGAGCTCCATTCCCGCTATGGCAGCCGTATGGTCTCTCGTTCGGCCTCAGGTCTTCGCAGCTTATTTGACCCTTGGCGTGGCAGGTGCAATTTTGTCGGGCATGCTGTTTCAGCTGGTTTAATCTCAGAGTAACAGGCGGCTCCCGCGCAGCTCTGGCCATTCATGGAATGACCTTCGCCCCTTGGGCCTGGCACCGCGCTTTGCGCGGTGCCCCCAAGGCCGCACGGAAGGTGTGACGGCTTAGCCGGCGTACCTGCGGGCGCGGGAGCTCACCCGTCTGATCTCACATGCAAGAAAGGCCCCCATTGAGTGGGAGCCTTTTGAAGGTCGCGATTTGAAACTGTTCCGCGTGGACTTAGCCAAACACTTTCGTCAGCGCGATATCGACGGCATCAGTGATCTTGTCGACATCTTCAGACGTTACAATCAGTGCGGGACTAAAGCACAGGGTGTTGTTTTTTCCTGGGATCGACCGGTTGGTCACACCGATCAGAACACCTTGGGCACCGACCTCAGCAACCACCTGTTGGGCCAGTTTTTCGTCCACGGGCGTTTTACTTTCCCGGTCAGACACAAGTTCCACGCCAAGGAACAGGCCTTTGCCGCGCACGTCTCCGATGACCTTGTGTTTCTCCATCAACGCCAAGAGGTTACCCTTCATACGCTCGCCCATTTTGGTGCAATTTTCCAAGAGGTTTTCCTCTTCGATAATGCGCATGTTCTCAAGCGCCGCGGCAGGGCCCGCGGTGCAACCGCCAAAGGTGGAAATATCGCGGAAATAGTTCAGGTGATCTGTCGTATCATCCTTGAACATCTGGAATACGTCTTCGGTTGTAACCATGCAGGCAATCGCGGCATAGCCGGAGGCAACCCCTTTGGCCATGGTCACAAAATCCGGCTTGATCCCGTAATGTTGGTAGCCAAACCAATGGGTGCCGGTGCGGCCAATACCACAGACCACTTCGTCAATGTGCAGCAGGATTTCGTACTTCTTGCAGATTTCCTGAACACGCGGCCAGTAACCTTCGGGGGCTTCGATAACACCGCCGCCTGCGGTCACAGGCTCAAGGCAAAGTGCACCAACTGTTTCTGGCCCTTCACGCAGGATCACCTCTTCGATCAAGTTTGCAGCGGCGATGCCGAACTCTTCACCGGACAAGTGCCCCAGGCCGAGCTCCTCCTTGCGGTACTCCATGCAATGAGGCACGCGCACGAAATCGGGTGCCATGGGACCATACTGTACGGTGCGCTCGTCCTGACCGCCTGCGGACATCGTTGCAAGTGTTGAGCCATGGTAATCGCGGTCGCGATAGAGGATCTTGGTTTTCTTACCGCCGTATTTCTTGTGCGCGATCTGGCGCACCATTTTGAAGGCTTTCTCGTTTGCTTCAGAGCCAGAATTCACATAGTAGACGCGGCTCATGCCTGGCATCTTGCTGATCAGTTTCTCCGCATAAAGAGAGCCTGGGATGGAGCCAGCTGAGTTCGCAAAATAACAGACTTTCATCATCTGTTCATAAACGGCCTTGGCAATGCTCTCGCGGCCATAGCCCACGTTTACGGTCCAAACGCCACCGGAAACCGCATCAAGGAATTCCTTGCCGTTTTGGTCCCACACGCGCATGCCTTTGCCTTCGACAATGATGCGTGGGTCACTAGTCTCAAGCGGTTTATGCTGGGTCAGATGGTGCCACAGGTGGGCCTTGTCGGCCTCGACAACGTGGCTGAGATCATTCTCTGTAAACGCGCCTTGCATAGTTTTTTCCTTTCCTGCGGACGTTTCGGGCCCCCTTTTTCAAAAGAGGTGTCTTCCTTCCAGTGACGGATCTGCGAATTCTTTGACAGGGCCAGTTTCCTTACCTGTTTATGTCCAGAGGGGATTTGACACCTGTAGTGCACGGTTTTGCGGTCTTTGCGGTCCGAGGGAGCTGAAATTCTATACGTTGACTCGTTTAAGCATGAATTTTCACAGTGTGCGCCATGTGCCGGACATGGGGCGCACAGGAAACTTTGCTCTGTTTTGGAGACAACTGTAGCAGACAGTAGCTGTCGCTTCAGTCAGGGTGACGCTCGAGCTCTCCAAATTGACGCTAACGACCACAACGCCCCGTTTATGACGTGCTATTGACCCGAAGTTGAGAGATCTACCGCCAAATTGGCTGACACTAGGGGCGCAATGCTAAGGTTTTGCGCATCCACCCGTATGAAAGACTGACCAATGTCAAAATTTGTACTTACCGTTCAATGTACCTCGCAACGCGGGTTGGTGGCTGCAGTGTCCACCTTCCTGGCCGATCGTGATTGCAACATCACCGATGCGGCCCAATTTGATGACACTGAGACAGGGCGTTTCTTTGCCCGTCTGGCGTTTGAAGCACCGGAGAGTGAAACGCTTGAAGGGTTCAACGACAGCTTTGCAACCGTGGCCGAGCCGTTCGACATGAAATTCGGGTTTCATGAGCAAGGCACCAAAATGAAAGTGCTGATCATGGTCAGCCGCTTTGGGCACTGTCTGAACGACCTGTTGTATCGGTCGCGCATCGGCGCGCTGCCTGTCGAAGTTGTCGGCGTAATTTCCAACCACATGGAATATCAAAAGGTCGTGGTTAACGCGGATATCCCGTTCCATTACATCAACGTCACCAAAGAGAATAAACCGGAAGCCGAAGCCGCTCAGATGCGTGTGATCGAGGAAACCGGCGCAGAACTCGTTGTCCTGGCCCGTTACATGCAGGTTCTGTCAGATGAGATGTGCACAAAGATGTCGGGTCGTATCATCAACATCCACCACTCCTTCCTGCCTTCTTTCAAGGGGGCGAACCCCTACAAACAAGCCTTCCAGAAAGGTGTTAAGCTGATCGGTGCCACGTCCCACTACGTGACTGCGGATCTGGATGAAGGTCCGATCATCGAGCAGGATATCGTTCGCATTACCCATGCCCAGTCGGCGTCTGACTACGTATCGCTGGGGCGTGATGTGGAGAGCCAAGTTCTGGCACGCGCAATTCATGCCCATGCCAATCACCGCGCTTTCCTGAATGGGAACAAAACCGTTGTCTTCCCGGCATCTCCTGGCAGCTATGCATCAGAGCGTATGGGCTAAGTAACCTGTACTGATGGGCTGGGGGTGTTTTGCACTTCCGGAACAACTTACCAATCCTGGACCCCCTGTCGAAATTGTTTTCGGCAGGGGTTTGATTTTTGCGTGACGTCAAGGCAGAGCTGGCGCCGCTAACCGCTTTCGCCTTTTCGGGAGGAGAAGCACGGCGCAGCGCTCGGTCAGATAGAGGGCTGCATAGGAAAACCTTACTTGCGAGTGCCGCGAGAAGCTAACACCTACGTCTCATGTAAAATTGGTGCCCGCCGCTGTCCAAGGAAGTGGCATCAGAAAAGGAGTATGCGCAGAAATGAAT
This sequence comes from Epibacterium sp. ABZ3_068, assembly GCF_056159265.1. NCBI lineage: Bacteria > Pseudomonadati > Pseudomonadota > Alphaproteobacteria > Rhodobacterales > Roseobacteraceae > Epibacterium > Epibacterium sp. ABZ3_068. The sequence goes on along the minus strand of NZ_JBSWUV010000001.1, from coordinate 794,160 downwards.
TCTTTTACGCGACGATCGGCGCTTCTTTTGGGCGGTGCGGCAGCCGGTTGGGCGGCATCCCGGTTTTTTGGATCGGATTTACCAACTTTGGACGGAGCCAAAAGGCTTGGCCAAGGATCTGAAGATTTGGTGATGAATGATGCAAGCGGGCTTTCTGCTACTCCAATTCACAAGCACATCGTCATGTCCGAAAATGCTGACGATGCCCTGATCGCTGCGATACGAGATGAACTGAAAGAAGCGGCAGCGAAGCAGAGACCATTAAACGTAGGCGCTGCACGTCATTCGATGGGAGGGCAGGCGATCCCACGGGATGGAACGGCTGTAACCTTCGATAGGGGTACCGTGGAAATCGACAGTTCCAGCAGAACGTTCAAAGTTCACGCTGGCGCGCGCTGGTCACAGGTAATCGCGGCACTGGACCCTCAAGGGTGGTCGCCTGCTGTCATGCAATCCAATCATGATTTTGGCGTAGCCGCGACCTTCTCTGTGAATGCACACGGCTGGCCGGTACCCTTTGGGCCAATGGGGGCAACTGTTCGGTCCCTCCGTATGATCCTGCCAACCGGTGACTTGGTATCCTGCTCACCGACGGAAAACGCAGACCTCTTTAATATGGCAATGGGTGGATATGGTCTTGTGGGTGTCATCTTGGACCTCGAGGTTGACATGGTGCCCAACGCGAGACTGGTGCCGAGCTTTCAAACAATGGCCGCAAGTGCCTTCCCCGCGGCCTTCCAGGCGGCGATTGATGATCCGTCGATCAAAATGGCCTATGGTCGGCTGAACGTTGAGCGGGCCTCATTCTTTGAACAGGCACTGCTGGTCACTTACCGCGAAGCCGACAACCAATCTGCCCTGCCGCCTGCATCTGGGTCTGGCTGGATGGCTCATGTCGCAAGCCGGGTCTATCGGGCACAGCTTGGGAATGAGGCGATGAAGTCCTTCCGGTGGTGGAATGAAACGGCACTGGCCCCAAAGGTTGGCGGCGGGGACGTTACGCGGAACTCGTTGATCAATGAACCCGTTGTGACGCTTGATGACCGCAATCCCGATCGTACCGACATTTTGCACGAATACTTTGTGAGTTTTGAAGCATTTGGCGCATTCTTGACGGCGTGCCGGGACGTGATACCAGCTTCCTTCCAAGAATTTCTGAACGTGACACTGCGGTATGTTGCCCAAGATGAACAAAGCGATCTGGCCTATGCAACGACGCCCCGCATTGCTGCAGTTATGTCCTTCAGCCAGGAAATGACCAAACGCGCAGAGGCTGATATGAAGCGGATGACGCAAGAATTGATTGATCGTGTGGCTCAGGATGGCGGGGCATATTATCTGCCATACCGCCCACATGCGCGATTGGATCAGATGGCGCGGGTGTACTCGGGCGCAGCTCGCTTTGCGGCGAAGAAGCGCGAACTGGATCCGCAGCTGGTCTTGCGGAACAATCTTTGGGACAGCTACCTGGAGCACTTGTAACCATGACAACCATTCAGAAGCTATGTTTCTTCTACTTTGCCGCGCTCATGGCGGCGGCGTCCTTAAATTACATTCCGGGTCTCACGGATGAAAGTGGTCTCGCCTTCGGGATTTTTGCGCTCGATATCTATGACGATTCATTGCATGTCGCTTCGGCTATTTGGGCGTTGATCGCTGGTCTTCTGTCTCATCGTTCCGCGCGGGTTTTTATGATTTTGTTCGGCGCAGCCTATCTGGGAGATGGGGTTTTCGGGTTCTTCACGGGCTACGGGTTTCTTGACCTTGGGATCTTTACAAATGCCTCGGCTGGTCTGGACTTCTCAGTCGGGCGGGTTCTCGCAAATGCGCCGCATATCGGGCTTGGCGGCCTGGCGCTCTGGGCTGGGTTTCGCAATATCGGGCATCAGGCATGAAGGTGGTGTGGCGGTGGCTGAAACGTTTGACCCTGGGTGCTGTGCTCATTTCCTTGGGGCTTGGCGCACCGGTGGCTTACACAGAAGCCATGTGTCGTCCAGAGGGTGACCCTGACACATATCAAGCGACCCTCCCGCCTGAGCATCATCGTTTGGAAACGCGCACCCTTTTGACGTATCCGGAATGGCATATTGTCCACGCCTATGAGGATTATGCACGCGTTGTGAAAGTGGCAGACCCGCATGACTATCAATTCCTTACAGGGATTTCCGGTTTCTGGGGATCGCTCTGTGAACTGTCCAAAGCGTCGGGCCAGCTTGGGGCGGTAGATGGTGCTACCAAACAGATGGTGTACGTTATTGGCGTCAGTTTCACCGCCGAACTTCTGGCCAAGGCTGCGTATGAGGAAACCATTGGACGATTGATCACGGTCTTTCGCGGTGACCGACGTGCACCTCTTGATGATGTCTCCGCACAACAGGCCCATGCATATGCGGCGTTTCTTCAGCAGGTGCCCTGGTACAAATGGGACTTTCGCGCGGATGCGCAAGCTCTTGAGGATAGTGGAACCGGAGGCCTGAGAGATCGTGAGCGTCGGATTGCTTTGCGGTTTGAATATCGCATTAAATCAATCTATGCAGAGCTCATAGCAGCAGCGGTTTCAGAAGTCGGTCCCGATGCGCTGACGCTTCGGATGATTGTAAACGGTTTAAGCGAAACGCAACTGGAGCAGCTGGATGGGGTAACCGTCATTGGTGAAACCACTGCCGGTATTGAAATCGAAACAGTCAGATACCGAGCTTTGACACATCTATTGCAAATGATGGCGCAAAACGGCGGTGAGTTTGTCGAAATCGCTGGAAATGACGACATATTGTTCACGGTTTTGTCCGACACACCTTCGCATCCAAAAGCGTTGGACAGCGCTGTCCGACAGGGATTTGGCGATTACCGTCACCTGGTTCTGACAAAAGTCACCGATCTTGCTGGCGATTTGCGGGCCATAGAGGCTGGAGCCGCGCGGCTGGAACATATTCATGACTATTAAAGGCATACTCCTTACGGGCGTATTGCTTTTGTTTGGCTGGCTCGGACTTCTTCTTGGTATAACTCTTTTCACCGACGAAGCTCCCGCGCTTTTGGTCGTGTTTCCGAGCCAAGATTTCTTGGCGCATTTGCCAGAGGATACGGCAGTCCTGTCTGCTTCGCCTATCAGCGTGACATTGGTATCTGAACGCGAGGGCTTAGCCTTTCGCCTTTATGATCAGGGCGCAAGGCTAGTTCTACCTGCTGGCCTGACAGGATGTAGTCCGCTGTAAAAGAAAACCTGTCACGATTTGCAGACAATCGGGAAATTCGCGGAAATAAAACCTCAAGCGCAGTTGGCGCTTGAGGTTCTGATCTCTTGTCGTTTTCGCAATTGAACTTAGAACTGGAGACGGACTTGGGCGGTCAGACCATAGCTGTCGAACCCTTGGCCAACCCGCCCATCCGCTCGGATCGAGGCGGATAGCTTACGCAAAGAGCCGCGATCGCTGCGCAATTCTCTGTTGTAGGTGTAGCCAAGGCTTATCTCAGTATAATCCGGCAGCGCAGACGATGTAATCCCGGTGCTGATGCCAGCCGCATCGGTGAATGTGGAAGATGTGTCATCCGAGAGGTTGACGTAGTGAGTCAGCGTTGCAAAGGCGGCACTGCGGGCCCCGGTTGCTTTGTTTACCTTTGTATGGGCCAGGGTTCCTCCCACAAAGCTGATTGCCGTCGTAGACGCATCCAATTCAATCAGACTGCCGTCATTGAACAGAAAGTCGGTCTCTGACGTACGTGTGACCGACAGGCCCGCCGTAGGAACAAAGAACAGATTTGGCTGGTTCGGAATGCTCAATGCATAGCTGGCAGCAGCAGACAAAGTATAGGCGGTTGTATCAAAATCTGTGTCATCCACGGCAAGCGGGTTCAGGCCTGACGAATTGACCGTGAAATCCGTTTGTTCCGCACGGGCTTGAACATCCAGGCTAAATCGCCCGCGCGCTGCCACCACATAGCCGCCGACATATGCTTGGCTCAGATCCAGTTCTGTTATGCTGTCGATCTGACCCGCTGCTGCCCCGGTCCCCGGAATGGGCTGGTCGGCGGATGCGGTGTTGTAACCGGCAAAGACCCCGTAAGATACATCCCAACCATTTTCCAGAATCAGACTGTTGAAACAGGTTGAATCCAGCCCGACCTGAATGCCGCTAAAACTGGCTTCGGTTGTGGTCTCCACCGAAGACGTCGCTGTTGTCGCCGTGCCTGTTGCATTGGCTGTACCGCCGACCACGCGAGCCCAGCCTCCGGGACGACATTTTTCTCCCTCGTTTAGCTTTGAAAGTGAGGTGACAAACGGGCTGGTTGGTCTGTTAATAACCGAAGCAACCAGCGACTGCGCGGAGGCAATCGCGCCGGTCAGACCGGCGGCCGCGTTATTGAGCTGACTGATCAGAACAATGTCACCATCGCTGTTGTTACCAAGCGTGTAGGTGTAGGTGTTGCGGTTGTCTGTAGGAATATTTGCCTCATCGACTGTTGCCGTCACGGTGCTGCCAGCGTCGAGATCGACCAGAACCAGCCCTCCCGCTTCTGTTGCTCCGTAGGTGTCGTTCGCAGTCTGGTCATCGAACACCAGATGGATAGTCCCTGATGACGCACCACTTCCTGTTGCAACGACGTGGTCGACTGTTTGTGCGCCATCCGTGAGATCCACGTCCAGGTTTACGGTACCCCCATCTCCTGTGATCGCCCCGTTGATTGTCAAAAGATCTCCAGATGTTCCGTTGGCCACATCGAGAACTGCGGACGCTCCAAGAGTGACGTTGCCGTCCAAAACGATACCGGAGGCTTCCGCATTTACCGCGCCATTCAATATGGAGTTGCCGGTCAAGGTTGCATCCTGACCCAGTATCAGACTTGACCCGCTGTCAAACCGCAAGCTGTCTCCCGCCTCTGTGGCTACAAATGTCGCGCCTTGGCCGATGGTTAGACCGCTGCCGGACGCAAAGGTAGCCTCTTGTTGAACGGTTCCATTATCGCCCACGTTAAAGGTGGTGCCATCTGCGATTTCAAGCGTACCGGCATTGAAGGTCAATGACCCGACCGAGAGCCCGTCAGTTGAAATCGAGAACGTGTCATTGCCGTTTTGGGTCCAATTCCCGGAAACATCGTTTTGCAGATCCAATGCTCCGGCATTTGTAATATTGCCGGTGATTTCACTATTGAGAACAAGGCCAGCCCCCGCTGCGATGTCGATGTCACCGGTTGTTGCGGCCTCGATCGTGAGCGTGCCGCCGTCGATATCAAACCCGCCCGCAACAGAGCTTGCCCCATCGACGGTTGTCGTCCCCGCGGTCTGGGTCAGCGCGCCGCTGACGCTGCCGCTGAGCGTAAGGGCTGCGGTGCCGGAGAGGGCGACATCCCCGTCGAGGGTGCCATTGGCATCCACCGTCCCGGCCGAGGCGTCCAGGGTGTCAAAGCCCAGGGTTGCACCCGACGCAACCGCCACATCACCGGTGCTGGTCAGGGTGGTGATCCCCGCCAGGGTGCCGGAGTTCACGGTCAGGGTTCCGGTGTTTTCAAGCGCGTCATTGTCCACGGTGACGGTCTGTGTTGCACCGCCCGCCCCGGCATTGATGGTCAGGGTTCCGGCATTCAGGATGTCCTCGGCGCCTGCGCTGTCCTCATCGCTGTCCGCGTTCAGCGTGCCATCCCCGTTAAAGGTGATCTGGCCGCCTGCGGTGTTGTTGATCTCCCCGGCATCCACCAGCGCGCCGCCATCCCCGATGGTGACTGTGCCGCTGTTGGTGAATGTATTGCCGGTGCCAGCCAGGGTTGCGCCGCGTTCCAGCACCAGCGCGGCACTGTTGCTGAGCGCATTGGCGCTCAAGGACTGGTTCTGCGAGACGGTGAGCGTGCCGCCGGAGACCGTCACATCGCCGCTCACCGTGGAGGTGCCATCGACGGTTGTTGTGCCCGCGGTCTGGGTCAGCGCGCCGGTGAGCGTGCCGCTGAGGGTAAGGGCTGCGGTGCCGGAGAGGGCGACATCCCCGTCGAGGGTGCCATTGGCATCCACCGTCCCGGCCGAGGCGTCCAGGGTGTCAAAGCCCAGGGTTGCACCCGACGCAACCGTCACATCACCGGTGTTGGTCAGGGTGGCGCCGCTGCCGTCGATCTCAGCGCCGGAGTTCAGGGTCAGCGTACCCGTGTTGTCCACATCCCCCACCGTCAGAGTGGTGTTGTCCGCGACCACCAGGGCACCGGCATTGCTGACATCTGCGGTGGCATCCGCAACCCCGATCTCCAGGTCACTGCCAATGGTCAGCGTATGGCCCGCATCAACGGTGACATTCGAGGCCTGATCCCTGTCCAGCGTGACATCGGTGGCCACGGTCAGGTTGGTGGTTGCAAAGCTCACATCTCCAAGAGCGGCAAACCCGGTGCCAAAGGTGATCGCATCGGAGGCAATGGTCAGTGCCCCGCTGCCCGCATCGATCGCGCCATTGCTGGTCCAGCTGCCGCCGGATTGGGTCAGGGTAAAGCTGCCATTGTCGCTGTTGGTGATCTCCCCGGTCTGGGTGATGTTCCCGGTGACGGTGACATCGCCGCCAAGATCTGTGGTGCCTGTCAGGGTCAGGTCGCCGGTCACATCTGCATCCAGATTGAGCGTGGCGCCCGCTGCGATGTCGATGTCACCGGTTGTTGCGGCCTCGATCGTGAGCGTGCCGCCGTCGATATCAAACCCGCCCGCAACAGAGCTTGCCCCATCGACGGTTGTCGCCCCCGCGGTCTGGGTCAGCGCGCCGCTGACGCTGCCGCTGAGGGTAAGGGCTGCGGTGCCGGAGAGGGCGACATCCCCGTCGAGGGTGCCATTGGCATCCACCGTCCCGGCCGAGGCGTCCAGGGTGTCAAAGCCCAGGGTTGCACCCGACGCAACCGTCACATCACCGGTGTTGGTCAGGGTGGCGCCGCTGCCGTCGATCTCAGCGCCGGAGTTCAGGGTCAGCGTACCCGTGTTGTCCACATCCCCCACCGTCAGAGTGGTGTTGTCCGCGACCACCAGGGCACCGGCATTGCTGACATCTGCGGTGGCATCCGCAACCCCGATCTCCAGGTCACTGCCAATGGTCAGCGTATGGCCCGCATCAACGGTGACATTCGAGGCCTGATCCCTGTCCAGCGTGACATCGGTGGCCACGGTCAGGTTGGTGGTTGCAAAGCTCACATCTCCAAGAGCGGCAAACCCGGTGCCAAAGGTGATCGCATCGGAGGCAATGGTCAGTGCCCCGCTGCCCGCATCGATCGCGCCATTGCTGGTCCAGCTGCCGCCGGATTGGGTCAGGGTAAAGCTGCCATTGTCGCTGTTGGTGATCTCCCCGGTCTGGGTGATGTTCCCGGTGACGGTGACATCGCCGCCAAGATCTGTGGTGCCTGTCAGGGTCAGGTCGCCGGTCACATCTGCATCCAGATTGAGCGTGGCGCCCGCTGCGATGTCGATGTCACCGGTTGTTGCGGCCTCGATCGTGAGCGTGCCGCCGTCGATATCAAACCCGCCCGCAACAGAGCTTGCCCCATCGACGGTTGTCGCCCCCGCGGTCTGGGTCAGCGCGCCGGTGAGCGTGCCGCTGAGGGTAAGGGCTGCGGTGCCGGAGAGGGCGACATCCCCGTCGAGGGTGCCATTGGCATCCACCGTCCCGGCCGAGGCGTCCAGGGTGTCAAAGCCCAGGGTCGCACCCGACGCAACCGTCACATCACCGGTGCTGGTCAGGGTGGTGATCCCCGCCAGGGTGCCGGAGTTCACGGTCAGGGTTCCGGTGTTTTCAAGCGCGTCATTGTCCACGGTGACGGTCTGTGTTGCACCGCCCGCCCCGGCATTGATGGTCAGGGTTCCGGCATTCAGGATGTCCTCGGCGCCTGCGCTGTCCTCATCGCTGTCCGCGTTCAGCGTGCCATCCCCGTTAAAGGTGATCTGGCCGCCTGCGGTGTTGTTGATCTCCCCGGCATCCACCAGCGCGCCGCCATCCCCGATGGTGACTGTGCCGCTGTTGGTGAATGTATTGCCGGTGCCAGCCAGGGTTGCGCCGCGTTCCAGCACCAGCGCGGCACTGTTGCTGAGCGCATTGGCGCTCAAGGACTGGTTCTGCGAGACGGTGAGCGTGCCGCCGGAGACCGTCACATCGCCGCTCACCGTGGAGGTGCCATCGACGGTTGTTGTGCCCGCGGTCTGGGTCAGCGCGCCGGTGAGCGTGCCGCTGAGGGTAAGGGCTGCGGTGCCGGAGAGGGCGACATCCCCGTCGAGGGTGCCATTGGCATCCACCGTCCCGGCCGAGGCGTCCAGGGTGTCAAAGCCCAGGGTTGCACCCGACGCAACCGTCACATCACCGGTGTTGGTCAGGGTGGCGCCGCTGCCGTCGATCTCAGCGCCGGAGTTCAGGGTCAGCGTACCCGTGTTGTCCACATCCCCCACCGTCAGAGTGGTGTTGTCCGCGACCACCAGGGCACCGGCATTGCTGACATCTGCGGTGGCATCCGCAACCCCGATCTCCAGGTCACTGCCAATGGTCAGCGTATGGCCCGCATCAACGGTGACATTCGAGGCCTGATCCCTGTCCAGCGTGACATCGGTGGCCACGGTCAGGTTGGTGGTTGCAAAGCTCACATCTCCAAGAGCGGCAAACCCGGTGCCAAAGGTGATCGCATCGGAGGCAATGGTCAGTGCCCCGCTGCCCGCATCGATCGCGCCATTGCTGGTCCAGCTGCCGCCGGATTGGGTCAGGGTAAAGCTGCCATTGTCGCTGTTGGTGATCTCCCCGGTCTGGGTGATGTTCCCGGTGACGGTGACATCGCCGCCAAGATCTGTGGTGCCTGTCAGGGTCAGGTCGCCGGTCACATCTGCATCCAGATTGAGCGTGGCGCCCGCTGCGATGTCGATGTCACCGGTTGTTGCGGCCTCGATCGTGAGCGTGCCGCCGTCGATATCAAACCCGCCCGCAACAGAGCTTGCCCCATCGACGGTTGTCGCCCCCGCGGTCTGGGTCAGCGCGCCGCTGACGCTGCCGCTGAGGGTAAGGGCTGCGGTGCCGGAGAGGGCGACATCCCCGTCGAGGGTGCCATTGGCATCCACCGTCCCGGCCGAGGCGTCCAGGGTGTCAAAGCCCAGGGTTGCACCCGACGCAACCGTCACATCACCGGTGTTGGTCAGGGTGGCGCCGCTGCCGTCGATCTCAGCGCCGGAGTTCAGGGTCAGCGTACCCGTGTTGTCCACATCCCCCACCGTCAGAGTGGTGTTGTCCGCGACCACCAGGGCACCGGCATTGCTGACATCTGCGGTGGCATCCGCAACCCCGATCTCCAGGTCACTGCCAATGGTCAGCGTATGGCCCGCATCAACGGTGACATTCGAGGCCTGATCCCTGTCCAGCGTGACATCGGTGGCCACGGTCAGGTTGGTGGTTGCAAAGCTCACATCTCCAAGAGCGGCAAACCCGGTGCCAAAGGTGATCGCATCGGAGGCAATGGTCAGTGCCCCGCTGCCCGCATCGATCGCGCCATTGCTGGTCCAGCTGCCGCCGGATTGGGTCAGGGTAAAGCTGCCATTGTCGCTGTTGGTGATCTCCCCGGTCTGGGTGATGTTCCCGGTGACGGTGACATCGCCGCCAAGATCTGTGGTGCCTGTCAGGGTCAGGTCGCCGGTCACATCTGCATCCAGATTGAGCGTGGCGCCCGCTGCGATGTCGATGTCACCGGTTGTTGCGGCCTCGATCGTGAGCGTGCCGCCGTCGATATCAAACCCGCCCGCAACAGAGCTTGCCCCATCGACGGTTGTCGCCCCCGCGGTCTGGGTCAGCGCGCCGGTGAGCGTGCCGCTGAGGGTAAGGGCTGCGGTGCCGGAGAGGGCGACATCCCCGTCGAGGGTGCCATTGGCATCCACCGTCCCGGCCGAGGCGTCCAGGGTGTCAAAGCCCAGGGTCGCACCCGACGCAACCGTCACATCACCGGTGCTGGTCAGGGTGGTGATCCCCGCCAGGGTGCCGGAGTTCACGGTCAGGGTTCCGGTGTTTTCAAGCGCGTCATTGTCCACGGTGACGGTCTGTGTTGCACCGCCCGCCCCGGCATTGATGGTCAGGGTTCCGGCATTCAGGATGTCCTCGGCGCCTGCGCTGTCCTCATCGCTGTCCGCGTTCAGCGTGCCATCCCCGTTAAAGGTGATCTGGCCGCCTGCGGTGTTGTTGATCTCCCCGGCATCCACCAGCGCGCCGCCATCCCCGATGGTGACTGTGCCGCTGTTGGTGAATGTATTGCCGGTGCCAGCCAGGGTTGCGCCGCGTTCCAGCACCAGCGCGGCACTGTTGCTGAGCGCATTGGCGCTCAAGGACTGGTTCTGCGAGACGGTGAGCGTGCCGCCGGAGACCGTCACATCGCCGCTCACCGTGGAGGTGCCATCGACGGTTGTTGTGCCCGCGGTCTGGGTCAGCGCGCCGGTGAGCGTGCCGCTGAGGGTAAGGGCTGCGGTGCCGGAGAGGGCGACATCCCCGTCGAGGGTGCCATTGGCATCCACCGTCCCGGCCGAGGCGTCCAGGGTGTCAAAGCCCAGGGTTGCACCCGACGCAACCGTCACATCACCGGTGTTGGTCAGGGTGGCGCCGCTGCCGTCGATCTCAGCGCCGGAGTTCAGGGTCAGCGTACCCGTGTTGTCCACATCCCCCACCGTCAGAGTGGTGTTGTCCGCGACCACCAGGGCACCGGCATTGCTGACATCTGCGGTGGCATCCGCAACCCCGATCTCCAGGTCACTGCCAATGGTCAGCGTATGGCCCGCATCAACGGTGACATTCGAGGCCTGATCCCTGTCCAGCGTGACATCGGTGGCCACGGTCAGGTTGGTGGTTGCAAAGCTCACATCTCCAAGAGCGGCAAACCCGGTGCCAAAGGTGATCGCATCGGAGGCAATGGTCAGTGCCCCGCTGCCCGCATCGATCGCGCCATTGCTGGTCCAGCTGCCGCCGGATTGGGTCAGGGTAAAGCTGCCATTGTCGCTGTTGGTGATCTCCCCGGTCTGGGTGATGTTCCCGGTGACGGTGACATCGCCGCCAAGATCTGTGGTGCCTGTCAGGGTCAGGTCGCCGGTCACATCTGCATCCAGATTGAGCGTGGCGCCCGCTGCGATGTCGATGTCACCGGTTGTTGCGGCCTCGATCGTGAGCGTGCCGCCGTCGATATCAAACCCGCCCGCAACAGAGCTTGCCCCATCGACGGTTGTCGCCCCCGCGGTCTGGGTCAGCGCGCCGCTGACGCTGCCGCTGAGGGTAAGGGCTGCGGTGCCGGAGAGGGCGACATCCCCGTCGAGGGTGCCATTGGCATCCACCGTCCCGGCCGAGGCGTCCAGGGTGTCAAAGCCCAGGGTCGCCCCCGACGCAACCGTCACATTACCGGTGTTGGTCAGGGTGGCGCCGCTGCCGTCGATCTCAGCGCCGGAGTTCAGGGTCAGCGTACCCGTGTTGTCCACATCCCCCACCGTCAGAGTGGTGTTGTCCGCGACCACCAGGGCACCGGCATTGCTGACATCTGCGGTGGCATCCGCAACCCCGATCTCCAGGTCACTGCCAATGGTCAGCGTATGGCCCGCATCAACGGTGACATTCGAGGCCTGATCCCTGTCCAGCGTGACATCGGTGGCCACGGTCAGGTTGGTGGTTGCAAAGCTCACATCTCCAAGAGCGGCAAACCCGGTGCCAAAGGTGATCGCATCGGAGGCAATGGTCAGTGCCCCGCTGCCCGCATCGATCGCGCCATTGCTGGTCCAGCTGCCGCCGGATTGGGTCAGGGTAAAGCTGCCATTGTCGCTGTTGGTGATCTCCCCGGTCTGGGTGATGTTCCCGGTGACGGTGACATCGCCGCCAAGATCTGTGGTGCCTGTCAGGGTCAGGTCGCCGGTCACATCTGCATCCAGATTGAGCGTGGCGCCCGCTGCGATGTCGATGTCACCGGTTGTTGCGGCCTCGATCGTGAGCGTGCCGCCGTCGATATCAAACCCGCCCGCAACAGAGCTTGCCCCATCGACGGTTGTCGCCCCCGCGGTCTGGGTCAGCGCGCCGGTGAGCGTGCCGCTGAGGGTAAGGGCTGCGGTGCCGGAGAGGGCGACATCCCCGTCGAGGGTGCCATTGGCATCCACCGTCCCGGCCGAGGCGTCCAGGGTGTCAAAGCCCAGGGTCGCCCCCGACGCAACCGTCACATTACCGGTGTTGGTCAGGGTGGCGCCGCTGCCGTCGATCTCAGCGCCGGAGTTCAGGGTCAGCGTACCCGTGTTGTCCACATCCCCCACCGTCAGAGTGGTGTTGTCCGCGACCACCAGGGCACCGGCATTGCTGACATCTGCGGTGGCATCCGCAACCCCGATCTCCAGGTCACTGCCAATGGTCAGCGTATGGCCCGCATCAACGGTGACATTCGAGGCCTGATCCCTGTCCAGCGTGACATCGGTGGCCACGGTCAGGTTGGTGGTTGCAAAGCTCACATCTCCAAGAGCGGCAAACCCGGTGCCAAAGGTGATCGCATCGGAGGCAATGGTCAGTGCCCCGCTGCCCGCATCGATCGCGCCATTGCTGGTCCAGCTGCCGCCGGATTGGGTCAGGGTAAAGCTGCCATTGTCGCTGTTGGTGATCTCCCCGGTCTGGGTGATGTTCCCGGTGACGGTGACATCGCCGCCAAGATCTGTGGTGCCTGTCAGGGTCAGGTCGCCGGTCACATCTGCATCCAGATTGAGCGTGGCGCCCGCTGCGATGTCGATGTCACCGGTTGTTGCGGCCTCGATCGTGAGCGTGCCGCCGTCGATATCAAACCCGCCCGCAACAGAGCTTGCCCCATCGACGGTTGTCGCCCCCGCGGTCTGGGTCAGCGCGCCGGTGAGCGTGCCGCTGAGGGTAAGGGCTGCGGTGCCGGAGAGGGCGACATCCCCGTCGAGGGTGCCATTGGCATCCACCGTCCCGGCCGAGGCGTCCAGGGTGTCAAAGCCCAGGGTTGCACCCGACGCAACCGTCACATCACCGGTGCTGGTCAGGGTGGTGATCCCCGCCAGGGTGCCGGAGTTCACGGTCAGGGTTCCGGTGTTTTCAAGCGCGTCATTGTCCACGGTGACGGTCTGTGTTGCACCGCCCGCCCCGGCATTGATGGTCAGGGTTCCGGCATTCAGGATGTCCTCGGCGCCTGCGCTGTCCTCATCGCTGTCCGCGTTCAGCGTGCCATCCCCGTTAAAGGTGATCTGGCCGCCTGCGGTGTTGTTGATCTCCCCGGCATCCACCAGCGCGCCGCCATCCCCGATGGTGACTGTGCCGCTGTTGGTGAATGTATTGCCGGTGCCAGCCAGGGTTGCGCCGCGTTCCAGCACCAGCGCGGCACTGTTGCTGAGCGCATTGGCGCTCAAGGACTGGTTCTGCGAGACGGTGAGCGTGCCGCCGGAGACCGTCACATCGCCGCTCACCGTGGAGGTGCCATCGACGGTTGTTGTGCCCGCGGTCTGGGTCAGCGCGCCGGTGAGCGTGCCGCTGAGGGTAAGGGCTGCGGTGCCGGAGAGGGCGACATCCCCGTCGAGGGTGCCATTGGCATCCACCGTCCCGGCCGAGGCGTCCAGGGTGTCAAAGCCCAGGGTTGCACCCGACGCAACCGTCACATCACCGGTGTTGGTCAGGGTGGCGCCGCTGCCGTCGATCTCAGCGCCGGAGTTCAGGGTCAGCGTACCCGTGTTGTCCACATCCCCCACCGTCAGAGTGGTGTTGTCCGCGACCACCAGGGCACCGGCATTGCTGACATCTGCGGTGGCATCCGCAACCCCGATCTCCAGGTCACTGCCAATGGTCAGCGTATGGCCCGCATCAACGGTGACATTCGAGGCCTGATCCCTGTCCAGCGTGACATCGGTGGCCACGGTCAGGTTGGTGGTTGCAAAGCTCACATCTCCAAGAGCGGCAAACCCGGTGCCAAAGGTGATCGCATCGGAGGCAATGGTCAGTGCCCCGCTGCCCGCATCGATCGCGCCATTGCTGGTCCAGCTGCCGCCGGATTGGGTCAGGGTAAAGCTGCCATTGTCGCTGTTGGTGATCTCCCCGGTCTGGGTGATGTTCCCGGTGACGGTGACATCGCCGCCAAGATCTGTGGTGCCTGTCAGGGTCAGGTCGCCGGTCACATCTGCATCCAGATTGAGCGTGGCGCCCGCTGCGATGTCGATGTCACCGGTTGTTGCGGCCTCGATCGTGAGCGTGCCGCCGTCGATATCAAACCCGCCCGCAACAGAGCTTGCCCCATCGACGGTTGTCGCCCCCGCGGTCTGGGTCAGCGCGCCGCTGACGCTGCCGCTGAGGGTAAGGGCTGCGGTGCCGGAGAGGGCGACATCCCCGTCGAGGGTGCCATTGGCATCCACCGTCCCGGCCGAGGCGTCCAGGGTGTCAAAGCCCAGGGTTGCACCCGACGCAACCGTCACATCACCGGTGTTGGTCAGGGTGGCGCCGCTGCCGTCGATCTCAGCGCCGGAGTTCAGGGTCAGCGTACCCGTGTTGTCCACATCCCCCACCGTCAGAGTGGTGTTGTCCGCGACCACCAGGGCACCGGCATTGCTGACATCTGCGGTGGCATCCGCAACCCCGATCTCCAGGTCACTGCCAATGGTCAGCGTATGGCCCGCATCAACGGTGACATTCGAGGCCTGATCCCTGTCCAGCGTGACATCGGTGGCCACGGTCAGGTTGGTGGTTGCAAAGCTCACATCTCCAAGAGCGGCAAACCCGGTGCCAAAGGTGATCGCATCGGAGGCAATGGTCAGTGCCCCGCTGCCCGCATCGATCGCGCCATTGCTGGTCCAGCTGCCGCCGGATTGGGTCAGGGTAAAGCTGCCATTGTCGCTGTTGGTGATCTCCCCGGTCTGGGTGATGTTCCCGGTGACGGTGACATCGCCGCCAAGATCTGTGGTGCCTGTCAGGGTCAGGTCGCCGGTCACATCTGCATCCAGATTGAGCGTGGCGCCCGCTGCGATGTCGATGTCACCGGTTGTTGCGGCCTCGATCGTGAGCGTGCCGCCGTCGATATCAAACCCGCCCGCAACAGAGCTTGCCCCATCGACGGTTGTCGCCCCCGCGGTCTGGGTCAGCGCGCCGCTGACGCTGCCGCTGAGAGTCAGCGTGCCGCTGTTGCTCAGTGTCTGGCTTCCCAGAACATCTGCGTTAATGTCCAGAGCCCCGGCATTTTCCAAGCTTGAGGTTATCGTGAAAATGTCGGCGAGCACCAGAGTTGCTCCGCCATCAATGGTTGCGTTCCCTGTAGTGGGCAAATCCAACGTCAAGGAGCCGGAGTCGACATTGATCGTTCCGTTAACCAGGAGTGTATCATCGTCGGCCTGACCTGTTATCGTCAGAAGTGATGCCGTGCTGTTCAGGTCCTGTACGGAAATTTGAGACCCTTGATCGACAGTGATCGTGATTGAGTCTGCAGCTGCATCAAAAATTGCAGTGTCATCAGGTTCGAAAACATCTGGAACAGGCGTGCCCCAATTGGATTCGGTTAAGTTCCAAGTATTGTCAATTGCGCCGGTCCAGGTCAGATCATCTGCCAGGGCTGTTGTGGGGATCGCGAAGGACGACACCACGACGCTCACGCCTGCTGAAAGAATAAAGACCAGTTCGGTTGCGCGTCCAAATCGACAGTGACGACGGATGCTTCGTTGACGAATTCCGCGTTGCACCAGATTAGCTTTAGACTCATCCATGAGACGTGACCTCTAAATTCTTGAAATGCCCCGACGTCAGCAGACAGCGGCAGCGAAAAATAATTTCAACAAAGGGCCTCCGCAGAAAAACGGAGCCTGCAAAAAAAAACAAAAAAGTGGAAAAAACGCATTCTCGACGGCGAGCTGCTGGACCTCGTGTTTTGTCTCTCTAAAATAGAAAAAACGAAAACTATGAGCTCAGCAGACGCGTACTTGTGTTTATCCCAAACCCTATTCCAGACAGTCGGCAATTGCTGTCTTCGACAATCGATTCGTCAATTGCCTTTCGGTTTTCTCAGTCTCCCTATCTTGTGTGCCTGTCGATTTGCGATCATTTTGTCACAACTCTAGCGTTAAACCTGTCCTTGAATGCTATGAGCTGCCCCAGTGCTTGTTGCCGTCCGGATATTGATGTTGATTACCCCCAATTTTCTTGAGGCTCAATATGATTTCAAAAATCTTCTTTTACGCCGCATTTTGCGTTCTGGCTGTTGCAGCACCGATTTCCGCAGAGCAAAGGCTGGAAAATGGCAAGCCGTTCAAAGACTGGCGTTTGGCTTGCAGGACGGTAGAAGGTGGTTCGCAATTTTGTACGTTAATTCAACAGTTGACAGCGAGCGAGAGCGGTAAATTTCTCGCTGAAATAGGGCTGCAGCCGGCTGAAATTGATGGTGAGAAAGGGCTTGTTATGGCGCTCTCTACACCGACGGACATGGCGCTAACAATGAACCCCGGTTATCGCTTTGCTTACGGTTCCGATGTCCTTCCGCTGCAGTGGCGCACTTGCAGCGCGACCGCGTGTTTGGCATCGCGCTTGCTGCAACCGGAAGAAGTGGCTGCCCTTAAAAGGGGGCGAAAGATCCTGTTGGGGTACCAGCCAGTGGCATCAGCAGAGAGCACCATATTTGAGGTGTCACTTTCAGGTGTTACTGCCGGGCTTGCGGCAATTGGGCGATAGAAACGGGCTTGTTTCGCAATTGCGCCATAGCTTTCCCATGTTTTCGTGGTGAGGCTCTCGTCATCTTTTGGTTATGAAATATAAGTCGGCCTTCGCACTTAGCCTTCCCAATGTAATTGGCGGGGCGTGTTGCGGTCATTCGGGACATTGCGCTTTTGCGTAAACTTGCTTTGGGTGCAGGCGCTAGCGCGCCGTGATGTTCAAAGTATCAAGTATGATTTCAAAGACGCGACGATTGATTGCCCAGCGTTCCATATCCGCGGATTGCGCCTCGGTCACGACTTGCGCGGCAAAGGCTTTCCCGCTGCCGATTGCCCTGCAGCTCAGGATCACATGTGGCCGCCCGTCGCGACTGCCGTCATACCGTACAACGTCGAAATCCAGATCGTCCCGCGCGCCGTTGAGCAGGCTTTGTGGTTCACCTAACTGGTATCCCTGCGCCTCCAGTTTGCCGATAAATACCTTCTCGAGCCCCTCCGGGGTTGTTGTTCCGGGGCTGCCCAACACAGCAAACAGGCTGCCTGCCGGTGCGTCTCCTTTGAAGTGTTGGAAATGTACAGCGGCTGCATCCAGTGGAACCTCTGGAACCGGGGCAGGGAGCCAGCTGGTCGGCAGCAAGAAAGCGGCTTCGGCTGACGGGGCGGACACGAGTTGGGTCTCCATGGGTTCAGCATAGATCTGCCCGGAAGGCTGCAGAAGTGAGAAGCGCATGGCTGCCATCAACGCGAATTCCTGCAATCTTGGATCAGACAAATCTTCCCCAATGTCCGCAGATCCATCAATCAGGAAAATCAAGTCGCCGTCTTTGATTGTAAGCAGGCGATGCAAACGGTTCGTTTCGGTTGAAACTGTGACAGCATCGCCCATGACACCATAGGCGGTTGGCAGTTCGCGCATATCATGCAGCTCCTGCCCTTGGCTGGGGACCCACGCACGCAGCCAGTCCGATCCGTTCATCACGCGCGGTAGAAAAGCGGCGTGAACAACAACTTTGGCATTGAAGTCTGCTCCAAGAGCGTCACTGGTTCCAGGTGTAAAACGGGCGAGAACAACCGCTGGATTGTCGGCGTCAGGAAAGACATCTTCACCGATCGTCTCGGTTCTCCAGTCGCGTGGAAGGGCAATGCGGAAGTTTCCCGATGGAAAAACGCCTTCCTGAACAATGGCGTCCAGATAACTCGCCTCGATCAGAGGCTTGGGGGAGACTGGCTGTGTTAGCACTTTGGCCCGTGGTGCGCTCATGTCGTCATCCATTTCTAGGGCCCGTCAGGCCGGTTCCGGTTGGTATACTTTGGACCAACACTGAGGTCGAGATCTGCCGAAAGCCCGAGGATTGCGGCAAGTTTGCCGCCCGCCCCCATATGATAGCGGCCGCTTTCCAGATTTTTATACCCGTAGCCACGCGCGCCGACCCCAAGCGAACCCGCTGATACCCCGCCTTTGGCTTTGGCGGTCAATGTCCAATCAGTAAACGGAATGGGAATATTGATTTCGCCCATAAGGTCGCCTTTGGCGCCAGCCGCTCCAACGGCACCGCCCAAGGCGAGGCCAGCGCGTTTGCCATCCGAGCCCAGAAGAACATCGCCCTTTGCCTCCGCAGACAGAAGCTCGTACTCACCGCCCGCTTCAGCCAATGGGTTGTTTTCATCAGCGCCCAGAAACAGGGTGCCGCCTTCCTTGACCATTCGGGCGCTTGCCGCGCCTTTCGCACCAAAACCGTCATTGGATGCGATATACCCCTGGGCATCGGCGGTTAAATTTTCGAACTGGTGAGAGCCGCCAAAGATGCCGTCCTCGCTGAATTTTCCCTCATGTTTCATACGGGTCATGCCGATTCCAACCTGACCTTCGGCGATCCCCGTTTGATCATCATAGCTTCCGCCGGCCTCGGCGTATAGCACGTCTACATTGTCGTCGCCGCCGGCGCGAACTTTGGCGAGTTCCTTCTTTTTTTCAGCTTCGCAAGGTTTGACAACCTCGCCCGGTTTGGCCTCGGATTTACCTTCTGCGGCTTTCTGACCAGCTGTAGCGGCTTGCGCGGCTCCTTCCGGTACTGTGGGGGCACCGCCTTTGGGCGGAATCACTAAGGTCTGGCCGGCCTGCACCTTGTTTGGATCCGCGATGCCATTTGCCTTTGCCAGCGCAGGAACAGTTGTGCCATTGCGCCGAGCCACGGCGGATAAGGTATCGCCCTGTTGCAATTGATAGGTTTGGGTAACCGGTGAAGGATCAGCCATTTTTGGCTCCTAGGGCGGCGCGAACCTGGTTTAGACGGGCGTCGGCAGAGATGGGCGCACGCAGAACCGCATCCAGCCATTGGTACCGCGCGTCAAAATAGAACTCAGCGGGAAAGGCGATGAAAACATAACTCATCTCGGTCACGTGAGCCTCAGATGAAAACCCGTAATGCTGGCATAGTTTTACTGCATGATGCGCTTTTCTATCCGCGTCTGCCGGGGCAAGTTCCGGCATTTCCCGCGCCATGTAGTCAAGCAGATCCTGCCGTAGGGCACGGTAGAAATCCTTGGCGCCCACAGTTGAAAACGCATCGAGCTGGCTAGTGCGGACCCGAAGCATGTCACCCCCGCCCAGTCCAAAGGAGCACAGCAAAAACCACAGCGACGACTGAGAATGCTCCCAATGCGAACCAGCCGAGGCTTGCCCCGAAATCGCGGAATTCCGGGCGCAGAACCCACTGGGCAAATGCGCCTTCCGAACCGCCGTCGCGCACACGTGACTGAATACCCGAACTCAATCGCTGCCAAAAGAAAGGCTGGGCCAGGGCCAAAGACAGACCGCCGAATAGGGCAAAGACCGTTTTCATGGTCTGAGCCGCAAGATCACGGTCGCCGTTGAACAACGGTAAGGTTCGTTCGTTGAGCGCTGAAAGGCCGATCAGCGTGGCGATTAACACCCCTGCAACAAGGAGGAGTTTGGTTGATAGAACCATAGGAATTGCCCCTAATCAGCTCGCACGGACAAAGGAGTTGCCTGCCACAAGCGAGCCGCCGTGAGAGGTGGAGTCTCCGACCCGTGCAACAGGTTTTCCGGTGATCCGAAGAACTGGAGACCCAGCCACGATGGCGTCTGTGCACGGCACCCCACTGCAGAGGGTGGAACCGCCGACAACCGCAACCGGGCGTCCGGCGATTCGGACAATGCTCTGGCCGGGGTTGACCACGGGGCCACCAACGTGAGGAACCGGACCGGGGTTCACGGCGGGGCAGGCATGGTGATCGCCAAGAAGGGATATCGGCTTTCCGGGCATAGTATGACCTTTCGGGCTTACGCGGCTTGTGTGCCGGTTGCGGCAACTTCGCGGCTGTTCAGAACCTCTTGGATCAGGGTTCCATCCGGCGCGGCATAGCTGTTCATGACATCGGGATCTGCGGGGATTTCGGTCAGAACCCTGTCAAAATCACGCATGACAAATGCAATCTGATCCGGCTCCATCATAGGCAGGTAACTGCTGAAGACAGAGGGGCGGTAAATCTTGAAAAACAGATTGCGGCCAGCATCATCCTGCACACGGAATGATCGTTTCAGGCTTGTCTTAACCTTTGTGACTGTAGCCTTTGAGAACAAAAACAGGCCGGTGTCCTGCCCCCAGGCCTCATCCAGAAACCAATTGAGTACATCGCTGTTTTGAGGATCAATGGGAACAATCCAGGGGGCGACCTCGGCTAGATCCTCGCGTGCCTGACCGTCAAACAAGCATAGCGCATTGTCATCCAGAGCCTGAAGAATAACAGCAGTGTCGGGTGAGCGGCTGGCATCAACCACCAGATAGATGTTTTGCTCTTCCCGCCGTAGCGCAATAAGCGTTTCGCGCAGCGCCTCGGATGTGTCGATACTGTCGTTCATATGTCTTATCCTTGGGCTGAGCCGCGGCATTCTTCACAGAAGGCTTCCTCTGCTTTCAGCACTTCGGATTGGGAGGGCGCGCCGGGGTCAATGTCGACGGAGGCGCTCAGAATTTTGAGTTTGGTCGCTTTTATCGTCATGCCTGATTGGTCAATTTCGATCGACCCGCCTGGGGCGGAAATGGTGAATTTTTCAGTTGCGACCTGCGTGTGCTTTTTGGTGCGCGAAAGGATCACCTTGCCAACAGTGGTCATCAGCTTTTCGCCAATGGTTACGTGTTTGGCCTTGCCGATCTGCTCCATTGTTGCGCCGCCGACATTGACGATCTTGGTCAGCCCAACCTGTTCGGCAGATACTATGCCACTGGTGTCCGACCGAAAGTTCGAAACGAAGGTATTCATTGTTCCGGGGGCGTCGGTCAGCGCCGCGGCACTGTCACCGAGCATGCTTCCGGCAAGCCGCATTGCATGGTTGGCGTCTTGGCCGGCCTCGTCGGCGCCATGCAGCCCACTGCGCCCCTTTACGCCGAGGGCGTCCAGAAAACCCAGTTTGGAAGAGCCTAGGGCGCTGGCGAAAGTTGCAAGTGGCCCATCCCCGCCGCCCCCTTCGCTTGCCCCTTTTTTTACAAGTTTTGAGGTGATGCCTGCTAACCCGCCCAGGCCAGACAGCAGCCCAGCCGCATTTGGTCCGGTGCCTCCCACGACCAGTGACACAGAACCGCCGACTTCGGTTTTCTGGTTCTGGCCGACTTCGGTTACCTTGTTGGCACCAACACTTTGCACTTCGTGGCGTTTGATCCGCGCCAGAGAATCGTTCAACACCAAATGCGAAAGGTCTTTCTGGGCCTTGAACGCGATCTGTTCGCTGCCCGGTTCGTCCTCAAACACCATTTCATTGAAGCCGCTTGATTGGTGTGTATCGGTGCGGAAGACAGACTTTGTCTTGTGTTCTGGCAGAGGGTAGGGCGCCATGTTTTTGCCGTTGAACACACAGCCGGTGACAAGCGGCTTGTCCGGGTCACCGTCCAGATATTCCACCACAACTTCCATCCCAATCCGTGGGATCACCATGCCGCCCCAGCCGCCGCCAGACCAGTTCTGGCTCACACGGCAGCGCATGGAATAAGCGGCTGCCAGATCCCAATGAAACTGCACCAGGATGCGACCGAATTCATCAACATCTATCTCGCCGTCGCCAACAACAACTGCGGTTTGCGGGCCCTTCATCACAACTTGGGGCGTGCGTCGTTCCGGGCGCATGGGGCCAGTGACCGGACTGAGGACATAGCGCCCCTCATAAGCTTCTTCCTCGGACAGGCTTTCGGTCGTCGCATAGGCCTGAGGTCGCAGCACATGTTCTGCACGTAAGCACAGAAATCTTTGGCCCGTCGCTCCCGGCAAGGTATCCCCAACCGGTGTGACGCATAAACCCGCGCCTAGACTGATCACATCCCCGCGCGCCTCTATTCGGGCAATTCCACCGGTTTCTTCTTCGGTGCGTCGCCCTACAACGACCTCGCCGACACCCTGAGCAAGGTAATCCCCGGGGTAATCGAAACTTTCGATCTGCCCATGCGCATAGGTGGCAATACCTTCGCGTTCGACTTCCTGGATCGCTGTTGGTGTTTTGAAGTTGTAATCCGTCAATCGCACCGCGCCGGTTTGCATCCGCGCGCCGCCTTTCCAGGATTTAAAGTGTTCTTCTTCGGTAACGTGATAACGGTCTACGCCAAAGAAGGGGCGAGTGGCTCCGGGTAGATCCGCATGGGCGGTCACATAGTCTGTCAAAACCAGGCAGTGGTTGCCTTGCTCCTGTCGCCAGTGCCAAGAGATGCCAAAGCGTTCCATCATTCGTTTTGCGAAATCAGCATCGCTCTCGCCGTATTGAACGGTATATTCCAGAACGGGATAGTCATCCGACAACTGAATTTCAAAGTGCGGCGAGCCTAGGCTGGAATAGGCATCAAACAGTTCCGTCAGGATCTGTTGCACTGTCAGATTGTGGAAGATCCTCTGATTGCGGCGCATACCTGCAAGATGCAACCACGGACGCAGGACCAGATCGTAACCATTGCCATGCTCGGTGGTGCCGCTCCACCGGGCTTCGGTCACAATGCCATCAAAATGACGCGCCCCGTCAGCGGTTTTGACGCTCACCGTTGCGTGGGTGCCAAGAAGGTGGTTCAGGTCAATTTCAGGGTTTTGTGAAAAGGCTGCAACGCGCCACTCAAACGCGCCAGACATCTCTTCTTGACCGTCCATACGGTGCAGCACCAAAGCATCTCTGCCAAGCTGCGTTTCAAGCACACCATGACGGTCCGATTGCGTGAACAATGCGTTCATAAATGTCACTCCCGGTAATGGTCCGGACAAGAAATTCAAAAAACTTATGCAAAATATAGAGCACAGCTACTGGGCGAGGATAGCACTCGCATCGCTGGCGTCAATTCATTCTTGGCCAAGCCAAACCCTTTGCACGCAGCTCTTGGGTTAAGATTGTTGCTTAAATGGCGCAATGCTCCTGTGGGTTGACTAAACTGCCCAGATGGGCGGTTGTAAAACCTTTAGCGGCCCTGGTTCTTGGCACAGCTTACTGAGTGCGGTTTCCTTTTCGCGTCGTACTTGACCCCCGGAATTTCACGGTGCAAGAAAGACTTGTATTTGTTCGCTTCAATGAATTTTCTTGGAGAAATTTATTATATGTCGCGCTTTAGCAAGGTTGTGTGGAGAGAGGGGTTGTTTCTGAAGCCTCAGCATTTCCAACAGGCTGACCGCTATTTTGAAAAGACTCTTGCTTTTGCCCTGTCGCAGGCAGGATCCCAGCCGTTTCCGTGGGGAATCGCAGAGGTTGAGTTTGACTCGGGCCAGCTGCGTCAGGGTCGGCTCGAGCTGCAGAAGATTTCCGGGGTTTTTAAGGACGGAACGGTGTTCTCCGCACCTGATCTGAGCAGCCTGCCCAGTGAGATTGACGTTCCTGAAGGCAGCGTCGGAAAAACCATTTGGCTGGTGTTGCCGAATGTCTCACAGAACGGGCAGGACATTGGCGATGAAAGCGATCAGGCCACGCGGTATTTTGTCAGTGAAGAGCGCGAAGTGGTCGATAATGCGCGCGCCAGTCGCAGCGAAGAAAGTCTGGAAATTGCAGTTCCGCGACTTGAACTGATGCTCCGCGATGCCGCGCCTGAAGGCTATCAAAGCATCGAATTGGGACAAGTCGCCGAGGTGCGGGATGGCACAGTGGTGACTTTGGACCAGACCATGCCGCCAACGGGTTTGAACCTGTCGTGTCACCGGGCCTACAGCGGGTACCTGAAAGCCGTAATCGGCGCGGTAGAAGCACGGGTTGAAGTGCTGGAAAGATACGCCGCTGATCCGTCCGCCGGTGGGGGTATGCAAGGCAAAGACTATCTGATGCTGATGGTACTGAACCGAAATCTGCCGGTTCTACGCCATTTGCAGACGCTGCCGGTTGTACATCCAGAGCGTCTGTACTCCGTTTTGATCGCCTTGGCGGGGGAATTGGTGAGCTTTGAGGACCGAGAGCGCCGGGTGCGCGACTACGGTCGCTATCGCCACGATCGCCCCAAGGAAACTTTCCTGCCGGTGGTTGATGATATTCGCCGGTTCCTGTCACGTGACGTCAGCCGGGCTGTGCGCCTGCCGCTGGAGGACCGCAAGGACAACCGCTTTGCGGCAATTGTAGAAGATGCGACGCTGTTCTCGCGGGCGTCTTTTGTGATCGAGGTAAAAGCGGATTTGCCTTTAACCGAGATCCAGAACCAGTTCCCGCAGCTTTGCAAAGTTGGCCCGGCCTCGCGCATGCGTGAGATCATTGTGAACAACATGCCGGGCCTGCCCATCGTGCATACGCCGACGCCGCCCGCGCAGATTCGCCATGTGACGGGGCACGTCTACTTCTTGATCGACAAGTCGAGCCCATTGTGGCGCGAATTTTCAACCCTGTCAGCCATTGGTCTGCAGCTTGCCGGGGCCTGGCCGGGTCTTGTGTTGGAGCTCTGGGCAATTCCGGAGGACTGATCCATGACGACGGATGACGACGACCGTACAGTGTTCGGTCAGCGGCTGCCGCAGCCTCCGCAGGAAGGTCAGCCCTCTCAGCCTCCGCAAGGGGCTGGAGGTGAACGCACGATCTTCGGCATGCCGATTCCCGGTAGTGCAGGGGGGCAGCCGCAAACGTCACCTGCGCCGCCACCCCCGCCACCTTATGGTCAGCCTGGCCATCCGCCGCAGAGAGACGGCTATGCACCGCCGCTGCCGATGACTCCGCCGGGCGTTCCACCTGCCGGGCACCCTGTTGCCCAACAGGCGCCGCATATGTCACCCTATGCGCAACCGCACCCCAACCCGCCTGCTTCCCAATATCCAGCTCCGCCCTCGCAGGCACCCGGGCCGACAGGTGAGCAAGAGGACACATGGTTCGGGGGCAAGTTGCCACCTCAACGCCCGGCGCAACCGGCTGTCGCAACGCCGCCATCGGGATACTCCGGGCAGGCGGTGCCTCCCTATGTCCCACAGCAACCCCAGCCCCAGCCTGGCTATGTGCCGCCTCCTTCCGCGGCCTCCCCTAACTGGGCACAGGGGCAGGCGGCAGGATGGTCGCCTTACAACGCACCGCAGAATCCGCAATTCCCGGATGCACATGCGGCGCAACAGACCGCGGCGAAGCAGGCCACACCCGAAGTTAAAATTCCCTTTGCCGATGCTGTGCGCGGATCTGGGCTGAACATTGGTCATACCTCCAACCCCATACTTGCTGCGGCAACGGATTTATTGGTTTTGCTTGGCCGCCTGCGCACGGGCATTGTGGAAATGCACGCTGTGCCTCTGCGGGACCATGTCGTGCGAGAAATCCATGGCTTTGTTCAGAAAGCGCAGGATCATGGGGTTGTGCCTGAGGATATTGACGTTGCTCGCTATGCGCTGGCCGCCACAGCAGACGATATTGTGCAGACCATTCCCGGCAGTGAGCCGGGATATTGGCAGCAATACTCCATGGCTGCCGAACTGTTGAACGATCGTTCAGCAGGCATCGGTTTCTTTGCGCGTCTCGAGCACGTAATGGGCCTGTCCCACCAGCGCAAAGACCTGCTGGAGCTGATGCTGACCTGCCTGGCTTTGGGATTTGAGGGCAAGTATCGCGCAGACCCCAATGGCATGGTCGCGCTGACGCGGATGCGCAATGAGATCTACCAGCGCTTCCGCGCTGTCGAAGCCCGTCCGGGTCATGATTTGTCCGTGCATTGGATGCCAGTGCTTCTTGGCGGGCGTCGTAATACAGCGCTGATACCCTTATGGATCTTTGGCGGGATAGCGGCGGCCATGGTAGTGGCATTGTTTGCCACACTTTCAGGTGTCCTGTCCTCGGATACGCAGGTCAGTCAGGATGCCATATTGGCGCTGACAGATCCGACTGAAGAAATCGCGCTTGAGACCGCTGCCAATTTTGTCGCTGCTGAACCCTACGAGGCGGCTGCTCCGCCGCAGCTTGAGCGAATCCGCGGGGTGTTGGATCGCGAAATTACGGAGGCCTTGGTGAACGTTGAGACCAAGGGCGATTACATTGCAATCCGCGTCGGATCTCAGTTGCGGTTCAAGTCAGGATCTGCGGATTTGAGCTCGGACTTCAGCGATCTGGCTTCTCGCCTTGGGCTGGTGCTGGAAGCGGAGACTGGTGATGTGGTTGTGGAAGGTCACAGCGACAATATCCCCCTGAGCGGGCGCGGGCGCTACCGTACAAATGAAGAATTGTCGCAAGCGCGGGCGGAAACCGTTCTGGGCTTGCTGGCAGAGTCGATTTCTGACCCGAGCCGTTTGAGCGCGGTGGGCGTTGGCCCCAACGATCCGCTGGACACTGCTAATACACCGGAAGCGCGGGCACGAAACCGCCGGGTTGAAATCCTGATTGAACGGGAAGAACGACTATGAGGCTGTTGGGTCTGAGCCTGTCGCGGTTGTGGCAGAAACCGTGGATGCGGCTGCCGTTGATTGCGCTGGGGGTGCTGTGCATCTGTCTGGCAATTTGGTTTGGTTTTTTGTGGACTGGCCTGCCTTGGCTGATCCACCCTTGGGTGCGGGGCGGCGCAATTGCCGTGATCCTTGGCGTGATTGCTCTGGCCGCAGGGCTTCGGTATCGCAAGCGTCGTTTGGCGGCCAAAGCGCTTGAGGAAACCCTTGTTGAGTCACCGGTCGGCGATGCTGCGGTCCTCGCTGACCGGATGCGCGACGCCTTGGGAAAACTGAAAAAGAACGGCGGCGCAACGTATCTTTATGATTTGCCGTGGTATATTATCATTGGCCCGCCAGGCGCCGGTAAAACCACTGCGCTGGTGAATTCTGGGCTGGAATTTCCTGGCACCGATAAGGCGGCCGTGGCCGGTTTTGGCGGCACCAAGAATTGTGATTTCTGGTTCACCGAAGACGCTGTGCTGATCGATACCGCCGGGCGATACACCACGCAAGACAGTGACGAACGCGCCGACGGGATGAGCTGGAAGGCGTTTCTCGAACAGCTCAAGGCAGCGCGTGCCAACCAGCCTGTGAACGGGGTGATCCTGGCGTTTTCATGTGATGACATGTTGACCGCCACTGGTGAAGCGTTGGACAGCCACGCGCTGACAATCCGTAAGCGTCTGCAGGAAATTCACGAAAAACTGCGCATTGATGTGCCGGTCTACGTTATGTTCACCAAGGCCGACATGGTTGCGGGTTTCCGCGAGTTCTATGGCCCCTTCGGAGAGGATCGCCGTCGCGGGGTCTGGGGGGTTACGTTCCAGACAAAGGACCGCAAAGAAGAAACTTACCAGTCGGTGCCTGCGGAATTTGATGCGCTGATTTCGCGTTTGTCAAACGAAGTGACGGATCGTCTGAACGAAGAACCTGATAGTGTTGCGCGTATTTCCATCTTTGGCTTCCCGGGGCAGATGGCGCTGATGCAGCGGAATGTCAGCGATTTTCTGCGTCGTGTGTTCCAGCGCCCACAAGAAATTCACGCAATTCTGAGGGGCTTCTATTTCACTTCGGGTACGCAAGAGGGCACGCCGATTGATCAGGTGCTGGGCGCAGTACGCGGCGGCAGTGTTGATACCGGTTTTATGTCGGGCAAAGGGCGCAGTTATTTTTTGCAGGATCTCCTGCAGAAGGTGATTTTTGAAGAGCGCGACTGGGTAGGCTATGATCTAAACGCCATGCGCCGTCGCTCCATTTTACGCAGTGTGGCGACCACGGCGATTGTGGCGCTGACCGTAACCTCTATGGGGCTATTGGGGTACAGCTTCTGGAAAAATGCGACATTGGTGCAGGAGGCCGATCAAGCGGCCGAGCTTTATGCGCTCGAAGTGCAGGGAGACCCTGCATTGCGTCAGACAATTTTAGACGACCCGAGCCCTCTGCCAATCATGGAGGCGCTGGCCATCTTGCGTGATATGCCGGGCGGCTGGGGCAACCCGCGAGAGCAGGGCTTTATCGAACAGATGGGCCTGTCACGTCACGGCAGCATTCGACAGGCTGCGCTTGAGAGCTATTCCGATGCTTTGGAGCGGCATCTTCGGCCTCGGATGATGCTGCAACTGGAAAACGAGCTGCAGGATTTCGTCGGCAGCCAAGAAACCGAGCGCGCGTACCGCGCATTAAAGGTCTACATTCTGCTTGCCAAGCAGCAGCCGGGTAAGGCAGATGACCCCGCTGTGCAGGCATATTTTGCTGAAGCGTGGCTGCCCTATTTCTCCGAAGTTGGACTCGAGGATGAGTACAATGAGATGAACGACCACCTTGCTGCGATGCTGGAACTAGACGACCGGGTGGAGCCGCGTCTGAAACCCAACAACTCGATTGTTGAGGCTGCGCAGCGGATCATTGCCACCCTGCCTTTGGCGCAACAGGCCTACAGTTCCATTCAGTCCGATGCGACGGCCATGGCTCCGTATAATTTGGGTGCAGAGCTGGCAGGGGTGCAGGCGGATCGGGTGTTCCGCACCACGGATGGACGTGAACTTGATACGCTGACGATACCTGGGCTTTACTCTTTCTCTGGGTATTGGGGGACGTTCAGGGCAGCTATGGAGACAGCTGCAGAACGGCTTGCAGACGAACGATGGGTTCTGGGCAAAGCCGGGGAAGAGGTTGATTACTCGGGCCAGTTGGCTGGACTGAACCGGGACATTCATGCGCTGTATCAAGCGGATTTCACACGCCATTGGCGTGGGCTTTTGGACCGGATCGAATTGACGTCAATGTCGGTAGGAGCCCCGGACTTCCCGGCTTTGTCGGTGGCGTCGGTGGATTTTGCCTCTCCGATCTTGAAACTGGCGGAAGCCGTTGATCGCGAAACCCGGTTGTCGAGGTTCTTGGATACCATTGAAGGTATGGAAGTTTCGCCAGAGAACCTGGCTGGTGGCAATGTGGCGGGCCAATTGGGTGACGCAGGCTTTAGCGAAGTAGAGCGGCGCTCCGGTGCGTTTCAGCGGATCGCGCTCAATCTGCTGAAGGACCG
The DNA here is from genome assembly GCF_056159265.1 of Epibacterium sp. ABZ3_068. Taxonomy (NCBI): domain Bacteria; kingdom Pseudomonadati; phylum Pseudomonadota; class Alphaproteobacteria; order Rhodobacterales; family Roseobacteraceae; genus Epibacterium; species Epibacterium sp. ABZ3_068. The sequence continues at coordinate 765,154 of NZ_JBSWUV010000001.1, read as the reverse complement.
CGCCAAGTTCCAGGGCCAAGCTGGCGTCGCCGGAAATGTCGGGTCGCTGCAGCGTCGCCAGTTGGAAGACGTGGAGCGTAATTTTGAAAAGTGGCACAAGTTTGTGGCCGGTGATGCTGCAACGCGGTCTCGTCCGGTTGATGTGTTCCTGGCGGGACTGCGGGATCTTGCGACCAACAGACAGGGTGCTGCGCGCAGCCCGAACCCGGCGTTGGATGAACGTGGTCTGCAGGACGCACTGAGCCGTCTGACGCAGAACGTGCCGTTTTATCCACCAACCGTGATCGACTTTGTCAATCAGATAGAGCGCGAGTTCCTGACGATTTCCGCCAATACGACCATCGCGCAGATCGAACGGGCAATGACAGAGGACATTACCGCTTACTGCCGCCAAAACATAGAAAATGCTTTCCCGTTTGACCGTAGCGGGCGGCATATCTCCACCGCAGTATTTGGTGACTTTTTTGGCTATGGCGGCCGGATGGAGCAGTTCTATCAGGAGTATCTGCGCGACTATACGCAACGCGATGGTCTCGGCGGCTTGGTCCCGCGTGAGGGCAGCTCGCTCGGCGGGCGGTTGTCAGAGGCCACACTCAGCCAGTTCGCCCGGGCAGAGCGCATTCGACAGGCGTTCTTTCCGGCAGATAGCAACCGACCGTCAGTCCGCTTTACCATTCGTCAGACCACCAGCAGCGACGCTGTGGAAGCCACTCTTCTGGCCTTTGGTGAGCGGCGGGTGAAAATCCTGCCAAATTCCACGGCTGTGAGCGTCAATTGGCCCGAAGAGACGGCTGATATTGTTTTGACGCTTCTGCCGCAGAAAAAACGGGTGTCGAATTCTCTGCGTTTTGGTGGCGGTCGCTGGTCGCTGTCCGAATTTATCGAAAAGGGGCGAGGGCGCGCCAATGGCACAATGGTTGATATTTCCCATTCCGTTGGAGGTCGCTCCGGTCGCTACCGGTTGGAATTCGACAGCATTACAGTGCCGTTTCTGATGAAAGAATTGCGGGAGTTTCAATGCCCGCAGAGTTTGGAGTAAGCCATTGACCCAGGCCAATCCCTCTCCCGTTGCCAGTGCCGTTCTATACGGCAAGCATCGCGCGTTTGGTGATTTTTTGGCGCACGGTTTGGACCACAAACATCTCGCACCACTGGATGGCTGGCTGGAGGCGGTCCTGCCAGATCTGTGCAACCGTTTGGGGGAACGCTGGGAAGCCGCCTGGGCCGCAGCGCCACCTTTGTGTTTCTGGATTGGGCCAAGCCTTTTGGGCGCGCCTCTTTGTGGGGTCTTTATGACTTCGGCTGACCGGGTTGGACGCCGGTTTCCCTTGGTGTTTGGCTTGGCCGGGGTGCTCACGCCGCCTCCAGTTGATGAAACGTTCAGCGCGGCACCCTATAGCGCCCTTTGGTCTCATATTGCAGGGTTTCGCCTTCCAGAAGAAGGGCTTCAGGGCGCGGCAACGCTGTTGGAAGGGTTTGAGCCACCGGACTTGGATGGCGTGGTTTGGGATGCCAGCAGCGATGGGACCCTTTGGGGACAGCGCAGCGATGGCGATCTTGGGCGGCTGTTTGCCGATGCCCGCAGGCATGATGTGGCGCAGGCCCAATTCACGCGCAGCCATTGGTGGCAGGAGCGGATGGACGGACGCGAGGCTGGATGGCTGGCGTGCAACGGTTTGCCCGATGCCGAGGCACTGGAATGGTTGTTGACTGCACGGGCTACGGAAGGAGAGACAGTGTGACGGATACCATGGGATGGGGCCGAGTTTTTTCCTTTGAGAGCGTTGGTGACAGCGATGTTGGACGGGTTCGCAAGATCAATGAAGACAGCTTGCTTGTGTCTCCGGGCAGCCGCCTTTGGGTGGTGGCTGATGGCATGGGGGGGCATGCTGCGGGAGATTTTGCCAGCCAGACACTGGTTTCCAGCCTTGATACCATCGGTGTACCGGCCTCATATGAGGATCTGCGCCATCGTATGGCAGATCGGCTGACGCAGGCAAACAGCCGGGTGCAGATGCACGCAGCCGAACTGGGTCGTGGCGCAATCGGTTCAACCCTTGTGGCTCTGACAACGATCGAAGATCGTTTCCTGTGTTATTGGTCCGGCGATAGCCGTTTGTATCTGCTCCGTGAAGGCGCCCTGTGTCAGGTCAGCCGTGATCATACCGAGGTTCAGTCTCTTTTGGATGCGGGACGGATCACGCAAGAGGAAGCCGCGAATTGGCCGCGCAAGAACGTTATCACTCGCGCTATTGGCGTCACCCTTTCGCTTGAGGTCGAGATGGTGGAAGGGCAGCTTCAAGATCGTGATATGTTCCTGCTGTGCTCGGACGGATTGTCGGAATATTTCGATGACGATGAATTGGCTCATGTGCTGAACCTGTCCGACTGGGGTTTGGAGCAAAAGTGCAAATATCTTGTGTCACAGGCAGTGGAGCGCGGCGGCAAGGATAATGTGTCCGTTGTGCTGGTGCAGGCCCGAGATCTTGGCCTGCGCGAAGCCGACGTCGATGGTCAGTTCCCTGAATTTGTGGGGCTGCTATGAGCGAGAAACCGGCATCTCCCCCTACCGGGCCCGTGGATGAGGAAGACCGCACCATTCTGGCGCCCATGCCGTCTCAACCCGATCAGGGAAGTGAGCCAATTGCGGCTGAAGAACCGATTGACGAACGCACGGTTGTGGGGCCCATGCCGGGTGCCAGACCGACCGGGACACTGGCTGGGAGCGATCCTGACGCGCCTGCGGCCGCATTTGCTCCCGATCTTCCGGTCGCCCCCGCACGGACGCAGTCGGCTGATGCCGCTAGTGATCCCAAGGTGCCTGCCCAATCGTTGTCGGACGGGGAAGAAGAGGACCGCACCATAATTGCGCCCATGTCATCCGGGGAGGCCGGCGACATTGCAGGGGGCAGCACCCCTGTCTCTGCGATGCCAACAACCACATCGCCGGTTTTAGAGAGTTCTCCAGGGGAGCCACTCCAAAAACTGGAACCAGGTTATGTGATCAACAATATGTACCGTGTCCTTCAGCCGCTGGATCAGGGTGGTATGGGCAGGGTGTTTCGCGGCGAAGAAATCGGTACCGGGGAGCCAGTGGCGATTAAGGTAATCCTGCCCGAATTTTCCGAGGACACCAAAGCCGCCGACATGTTCCGCCGCGAAGCGCGCACACTACGTCTGTTACATCACGATGCGATTGTGCGGTACTTCGCGTATCTTCCCCCCGACGCGCGGCTTAACCTCCATGCTCTTATCATGGGGTTCATTGAAGGAACCAAACTGTCGGACCGGATAAAGTCCAAAGGCGCGCTGAGCCTTGGAGAGATTTGTCGTTTGTTTTCCCGTCTGGCCGATGGTCTTCAGGCCGCCCATGAAATCGGCGTGGTGCATCGTGACCTTTCGCCAGATAATGTCATGTTGCCCGACGAAAAGATCGAAAAAGCTGTGTTGATCGATTTTGGCATTTCGCGCTCCTCGGCCATCAAGGACGTGACATTGGGCAATGAATTTGCGGGCAAGCTCAAATATGTTTCACCTGAGCAGTTGGGCGCGTTTGGTGGTGAAGCAGATGGGCGCTCCGACATCTATTCCATGGGCTTGCTGATGTATGCCGCTGCAACCGGAGGGACGGCCCCAATGGGGGGGTCGATTTTGGAGGCGGTGAAACTACGCGAAGGGATACCGGATCTGAGCGCAGCTCCTGTAGAACTGCAGGGGATAATGTATCAGATGTTGCAGCCGGATCCCGCGATGCGGCTGGCCACAATGGCGCAAGTCAAACAGGCGTTGCAGGATATAGAAGGCGGACGCAGTCCGTCGGTGACCACACTCGGCGGGTCGAGCGCACCATATGGGGGCGGGCTGACAGCCGGCGGCACGCAGACAGGCGCTATCCGCCGCCAAGTTGAAGGGCTGCAAGCTGCGCCGAACATGGGATTTACCACCGTTCCGACAACGCAGACGCCCACGTCTCGATCGCAGGCCGCGGGTTCTGCTGACAGCGGCTCAAAGGCCGGCGCGGAGCCAAAAGGGAGGGGCGGGGTTATCGTGCTGCTGTTGGTGCTCTTGTCTCTGGCGGGCGGCGGTGCCTGGTATGCGACAACCCAGATGGAAGAGGGTAATAGCGAGACTGACGTGGTTGAACAGGGAGTGCGGCGTATTCCCGGACGAGAGACATTCCTGGCGGAAGCGGTTCCGACGGGCTGTGTTTTTGCAACCAACCGTCTTAACGGACCCAATGCTGGAATGATTGAAGGCTTCCACTTGGCTGATGTATCTCTTGAGGATATTGAGGCCTCTTGGGCAGCAACCTATGGCGACACCCCAGCCCTGATCTCTCGGGTTGTGGAACCCGCTCAATGTGACGTGCTGGCGCTTGCGCACCGTTTTCAGGGGACCGCCGGTGGGAAAACTGAACTAGCCCTTTCGACCAATGTGCTGTCTCGGCGGGAAGAGATTTCCGGCAAGCTTTGGGGTTCGACCGGGCGTGCCGACTGGTTGGCGATCATTACACCCAAAGGGAAGGTCTATAATCTGACGTCCCGGCTGCAGGATCCGATCGGGCAGGAGCGTCAGTTCAGCTTCCGGATCCGTTCGGGTGCACCCGGAAAATACATACTGGTGGCGATATCGTCTCAAAAAGCGCTGGTGCGCACCGGAGCCATGCAGGATGGCACTCAGGCCGACACGATTTTCAACTTGATCAGTCGAGAGCTGGAAAAAGACTCCGGCGCTTCAGTGGATGTCGGGTTTGTGCACATCATGCCCTGAGCCGACCCCGCGATGGTTCAGCGCCTGTTAGAGCGCGTCCAAAAATTGGTCCAGTCTTTCGCGGTAGCCTTTGACCTGGTTGGACACCGGCAGTGGTGCAGGGGCTGTTGCCGTTTTTCTGACGCTGGACAGTTTGCGGTCGGCCCAGGCCACCATCTGAGCATTGGTCCAGCCGGTTAGGAAAGGGTTTGCCCGAACAACATCGGCGCCCATTGTGTCCGATACCGTTGCATCTGGGTCAGCCTTGAGAGCCTTTACCGCGCCGTGAGCGCCGAGGAAATGGGCCAGGTAGAGACGGCCGGGCGAAATCCCCAGGCCAGCCGAACGCAGCACCGCTTCATTTTCACGCGCGAGGTTTGTGACCATTGTACGGGAGAGCTCCGGATCAAAGCGCAGTTCTAACAGCTCCTCGCGGCTGAGCGTTTCTGCCAGATCAGGGCGATAAGTTTTCATCATTCGTATCCATGTCGACGAGATGAACTGTCCTAACCCGGTAGCCGTAGATCGGCTGTTCTTTGCCCGAGCATTGCCTGCGCTTTCGACTTGAATGATGCGATTGACCAGAGCCTCCACGGCGCCGGACCCTGCGCCGCTGATAAAGCTGAGGGGATCAACCGGCACGCCTGCCAACCGGATTTCAAAATAAAGATGGGGGCCGGTAGACTTTCCGGTGGTGCCAACTCTGCCTATGATCTGGCCCGCGCCAACTGTGGCTCCCTCTGCTAAACCGTCTGAAAATTGGTCCAGATGGGCATAACGGCTTTCGACGCCGCCTGCGTGATCGATATGAATAACATTGCCGTGCGTTCTGGAATACTCCAGTCGGACAACCTTACCATCCGCGGTCGCTCTGACAGGGGTGCCGACCGGGGCGGCCCAGGCGACGCCATTGTGTTGCTCTGTGGTTTTCCCATTGGCATTGGTCTGCGGTCCAAAGCCTTTGGTTTTGATGCCTTGCACCGGAATTCGAAACCCTGAGCCAAGCCCACCGGCACTTGTCACGGCATCCGGATCAAAGCATCGAAAAGCCCCGGCCTGTACATCAGCACTTTGGCGATCTTCGGGGACCACGTAACAGCGGAAGCGCTGTTCCGCCTGGTCGAGACTGACATAGAGCAATCTTGCCGACGGAAGAAGCGTTGTATCTGCGCTCATCAGCAACCGCAGGCTGTCCTTTTCGGATGCCAGGCGGTCCAGATCGGTGGCTCGGCTTAGCATCATCATGGTCTCTCCCACGGCGTCGGAGCTTAGACCGTTGCGCAGCAATGCAGTGTAAAGCGCGTCCTTTAGGCGGATTTCGCTGTCGCCACCTCGCGCGCGGAGGACACGTGCCGCCTTGTCCAGAAGATTGGCGGAATACCACGGATCATCTGAAGCGATAAACCGTCCCGGTGCCGGTTGCGACAACGAAAAGAGATATTGATCCGGAGCATAAAACGAGATCTGCAATATGTTTGCGCCATGGCGGGCTGGTGCCATACGCAGGGCGACCAGATCTCCGATTTGCAACCTTTCCATTCGGTCCGGTTTTAAACCCAACGTTTCGGCTTCGCGAGAGACCGCACGGACGAGGCGTTGTACTTCGGTCTCGCTTATTCCAACGCTTTGTAACAGCTCGTCCAGCGCGCGCGCCCGTTCAATGTGGAACAGGTCGTCCTCATAAAGGGGGTGACGCTGAGAGGCAGGCAGCGCGAGGGCCTCTGTGATCGAGTTTTCAATTGGCGCAACGGTCGTCTTCTGGGAAGCCAGTTCCGAAAGGCCAGGGGCACGGCGTTTCTGAAAGGCGGCCAGATCTGAACTGGTCGAGGGCAGGGTAAGCTGCAGTGTCTGGTCCACGCTGAACAAGGGACCGTCCACAAGGATCAACGGTCGGCCTGCTGGTGCGCGACCAATATCCAGGCTTCTGTCTGGGACTACGCGGCGCGGTCCCTGTCCGGTCTCCTGATCCAGGTGAATGACCATTGGGTCTCGGCGAATGTTCAGGAACACGGCGCTGTCAGGGATCTGTGTTGCTGCGAGCTCTGTCGTGTCGACCTGGACGAAATTGCCGTCAACTGACGCGTTCTGACTGTACTTTCCTTCTGTATTCCACATCAACCAGGCCGCAGCACCAACCCCTGCAAGCCCGGCGGTCACTAGAGCCATACGAAGCGCCGCGCGGATCAGGCGGCGGCGGCGAAACTTACGACCCGAGCCGCGAAAACGTGGGTCGACTTCGATCTTTGCGCCGTGTTGGGAAGAGGGTTCCATCTGGTTCGGTTTAACGGAAAACACCGGCACGAGGTACTTCTACGGCGTTATTGGAGGGCGCTTGTCGAGCCGGGCGCGTGGAAGAAGGGGCGCTCCGGTTTGTAGCATTGCTGTTTGCAGGTGCTCTCGACCGTGTTGTGCTGCGTTGAACCGGTGCGGCGGCCACCCGGCAGGCCACATCTCCGTTAAGCAAAATACTGCGGAACAGCGCGTTGCTGGGCGCGGGATCTGACCAGCTGGCACCATTCCCGAGGGTGTCGAAATAACTGGCCACCGACCGGCGCGATCCATTCCCCCAAAGACCGTCAATGGTCGAACGGTAACAGTTCATCCGTGCCAGTTCTGTTTGTAGGGCGCGGGCGGTTTGGTCCTCGGGAGGGTCCACATGCCCACCTTCAACCAAGCGGCGGAACAATTCAGGATTTGAGCTGCGCAAAGCTTCGCGCGCTGCGACGTCGCTGTAGTCAAACCCAAAAGATGCCAATGTGTCCTGCAAAAGCGCTTCTACACCAAAATCGGCCTCTGCCCCCGGAGGTATCCGTCCAAGGATAATCGAAGGGGCCGGGCGCCCAGCTGCCGGCCGCTGGGCCTCAAATGATCGACTGCCGAAACTTACCAGAACCGGCGCCCCGGCTGGTTCTTCATAAGCGGCAACAAGAACAAGATCCTCTTGGTTCGAGCCTTCGACGTCAAATGTAATCGGTTCGAGTTCAAAAGGCTCAAATTCCGGTTCAGCTTGGGGCGCTGATTGTGCAATGGCAGCCTGTGGTAACGCCAGCACAATGGCAAGTCGGGCGGCGAAGCAGACTATTGCACATACTGACGGAAAAGAGGCGAGCGGCCGCATTTAATGAGGTCCTAAAAAGTGTATTTCATAAACAGGACAATCTTCACAATAGCATCACCCTGTGTCAATTCCTTGCGCCTTGATAAAGGGTGAAATCGACCCTTTGAGGCACCACGCAGATTTATTCGGCCAAGGTGACGATATTGAATGTCCAGGCTTTGGCGTTTTGGGTGTCGACTTCACGGAAGCGTGCAGCGATTTTGCCCCTTTGTAGACAATCCTCTTTGCCACGAATGCGGAACTCCGCTGCATCCACACACATTATGGTATCTCCATCAAACATTGGTTTTTGAAACACGTCCTGCGCATAGACATAGACGTAACGGGCAGAGAGGTCCGCTTCGATCACCTCGGCGCACTGGTTCGGTCCCGCAACCCACCAGCCAGCAGTTTCCCACCCGTCGTGATGCCAATTGCCAACGGCAACATTGACCACATCGAGGGTCTGATTGCACACTCGAAAGCCTGCATACGCAGGCAGTGGCAAGTGCATCAGCCACAAGACGGGGGTCGCCAGAGCCATTTGCGTGATAACGGAGAAGCGAAACATGCGAAATCCACGTGCGGTCAACAGGTCACAATCCCAGATAGAATAGCGCAGTGAAGACGCAAGGCCCAGAACCGGATGTAAGGGAAGTCGGGCTTATTTGAGGAAAACAGCCCAGAATACTATCGACGCGGCACATCCCGGCAGGGACGAGGTGCACCACCCCTTACAGCGCAACGCTTGGTCAGAGAATCTGATTGATTTGCAATGGAATTTCGTCTCGGAGCATTGACAAGTTACTCTCTTGGCAACACAACGCACGCGGATAGTATGAGATTACTTTCAAAGGCCAAACCGGTGGGCGCGCCTTTCTGACGGCGGCAATGTGTATGGATTGCGCAGCTAGGGCATGCCGTTTATCAGCTCATATGCAAAAAATGGTGCAGACGTAAATTCGAGTAATCTTGGAGCAGCGGCTCGGGGTGCGACGCAAGGCATTGGCAAAGGCAATCTGATTGGATTTATTGTGGCCGGCGTGGTTGAGGTGCACGATTTCATAAAGAGTGAAGACCTCGAAAAGAACTGGGGGAGTGTACTGGGCGGTCTAAGCGTCGCTTTTATCAAAGTTTGGGCTGCGGGTTTTGCTGGGACACTTGCGGCTGCAGCGGTTTTGACGTTTGCAGCAGCACCTGTTGTTCTCGTTGTTGGTGTCGGTGTCGCGGCGGCAATTGTGGTTGGCGTTGGGTTGGACATTCTCGATAATTGGGTTGGCTTTTCGCGCGCGGCACGAAAAATCGGTCAAGCGCTGGGTCAGTCTGTCGCCACTGCGCTCGACGCCACGGCGGCCTTTGTGGATCGAATTCTAGTACAGCCTGTTGACGCCCTGCTGGATCAATGGATGGTCGATTTTCGCAAACATCTTCGGCGCAACGATCCTGTTGGCCACTGCGCCTTATTCTGTTCTGATCCTATGGACCAGCTCAGAGCTTGGAGGTTCGGCTTGGGAGGTAGGTATTAGACGATGCGCCTCATGCCCCCTCGTATTGAAATGTTGAACGGCGCGCAGGTCGCGTTCGTTTTCTTTGTATGCTTCGTTCAGATTTTTAGTTTCGGGTTTTCAATTTCACTACCCGCGCCGCTTTCGTGGATAAGCCTCATATTAGTGGTTCTTCTTACTTTCTGGGCCATTGCAATTTTTTATCTACATCTGCGTCGGGATAAGTTTCGCGTGCGATCCAGGTTCATTGCCGGTTCGTTTGTAATGAACATCACCTGCTTGTCGTTTCTACTCAATGCGGTTGCATGGGTGCAGGTATCGGCGTTTGCGCTGACGCTGATGCTGTCCTTACATATCGCCGCTTGGGGTGTTGGCTACCTGTGCGGGCACTATCGTCTTGATCATGCGAAGCGCAGCGCGGAATTTTCGCGCTTTATAAAAAAGCGCCAGACAGGCGGGTACGACCTGTCTGGCCGCCCGCCGGAATGGCAGCAATACTCCAGAACCTTCAAACCGGCGCTTCTGGAAATAGGGTACAAAATCGGCCTCTGGATTCTGGTTGGCCTGTGCCTCATCTTAGCCCCACTTGGTGGTGGTGCGGCCACGGCTATTCTGGCGGTTCTGGGAATGTTTGACATGCAGATGTCGGAACATCGCGTTGCTTTCGTGTTGGTTGGGTTTCCAGTGCTGCTGGTGCTTGGCTATTATTCGGCTTCGGTGTTCCCAGCCGCGCGGGAGTGGCGAAAGCTGACCAAACACGCCGGCGAAGAGTTTTGGCCGCAGGAAGACAAATACCTATAGATCCTCGGGGGTGCGGCCTTGGGGTCATCCAGGTAAGGGATCGACTTGGCCAGTAGAATTATATGAGTTGTGCCGCTGGTTTTCTCTGTTGAAACCTGTGTTTCTTTGGACACGCTCCACAGCTGCTCCGACTTCCTGTGAATAAGTCTTTTCCCTATGGTTGCACGAGGTGCCTCCATAACCTACGCTGCTGACATGAAAAAGATTCTTGCTCTGTCCTCTTGTCTTGTCGCGTTGACCAGTGTCGGCGGTGTCCTTCTGTCAGAAGTGCACAGTCAGGTTACGAAGGTCGAAGTGGCGATAGATAGGGCGCGTCAGCCGGTGTCGGCGGCGGCTCAGGTTGTATCGGTGTCGCTGCAGTCGGCCACCGGCCAAGTGGCGCAAGTGCCGGGAACGAATGGGGTCACTCATCAAACGCGCTCGACCGAGCATGATGCGCTGTCCAAAGCGTCCGCTGAGTTAGCAGAGCAGCGCGTGCACACGATTTCAACTAAGCCTACGTCGCGCCCTGTATTGCAGTTTGAGGACAAGCGAGCGAAAGCGCCGCAGACAGTGGTTGTTCGGGAAACGCCCGAGCCAGAAACACCGCAGATCCATAAAGAGCCGCCCGAAGTGCAGGCCGTTCGGGCGCAACAGGCCTTTGCCGCCGCAACTGTCAATGAGCGCGCACAGGCGATGCCTGATCCTGATGCCGTGCAGGGAGTTCAGTTGCCTCGTTATGCGTTCCAGAGCCCTCTCCAGCCGCAGCAGAGAAGAATTCGGTTGTTCGATCCGGACGCGGGCGGGTTGCGTTTGTGGCTCGAAGCTCGTCCCAGCCACGAGCTTGGTCCCCAAGTCGGAGTCTACCGATAGGCGAGTTTTGGGTTGACTTGAGGCCTGCTCAAACCGCTAATTGCGTTATCTGGATTTCTTCTACGTATTGGAGGAACGGCATGTTTCGCCGGGTGTCTCAAGTATTTGCATTTATGTGTTGCTGCGGGTTGTTTGTTGGTTCAGCCATGGCGGGACCTGCTTTTTTGATTGAGCTAAACAAGGCAACCGAAAAGAGCGCATCTGGCACGGGAACCTGCGAGATTGTGATTTTCGCCCATAACAAGTTAGGCACTGGACTGAAGGAGATTTCCTTCAAACTGGCGGTGGTGGATTCGGCCAGTCAATTCAATACGATGCTGTCGCTGCCTTTGGGAGCGATGCGCAATAACGATAGTAAATTTGCATCTTACACTCTAAAGAACCCCTGCAGTGAAATTTCAAAAGTTGTGATCAATGATGTGCATCGCTGTCTGCCCGCTGACGAAGCGGCAGCCAACGACATTTGCAACCAAGGACTCGAGGTTAATTCGCGCGAGTCAGAGATTGAAATGGCGCTTTGACCCTTTTGGGAAAATTAAATGAACGTGACATTCTTTACTGACCTAACAATCCTCGGGATTGCATCGTACTTAGTATATCTGACCCTTGCGGGGCTGTCGGTTTTTGCCCTTGGAACGGGTATTTTTAAGCTGTTGCAGTTCTCGCGTGCGGGGTTGGGCGGTCGTGAGGAGGCTGAGCGCATCCTCGACGATTGGTTAAGTGGCCGTGTGGACGATGCGATCAAGCGTGCGGGACACCGAAAGCTGGTTCTTACACGTGTTTTGCATGCGGTGTTTTCGGGGCTGCAGGCGCGGCCGAATGATCCATCCTATGCAGAAGAACTGAGCCGCCAGACAGTGCTGATCGAACTGGCGCGCCTGAGCGAACGTATGCGGTCGCTCGATATGACCGTACAGGCGGCACCGATGCTGGGTTTGTTAGGCACGGTGATTGGTATGATTGATGCGTTTTCTGTTTTGTCAGTGACCGAAGGCACGGTTGACCCGTCGGCACTGGCGGGGGGCATCTATGTGGCGCTGACCACAACAGCGGCCGGTCTGGGTATTGCGCTTCTGGCGTTCTTTATCGCGACCTGGCTGGAAAGCCGGATCGACCGCGAGCGCACGGTGATGGAGGCGCTGGTTTCGGCAGCGATTCATGGGCGCATCGGGCCAAGCAACCTGGCAGCCTGAGGGCCATCGATATGAGCCGATTGAACCTGCCGTTGCCAACCCGCAAGCGGTCCTACCGGATCGCGCTTGCGCCTTTGGCTGATGCTATGTTTCAGTTGCTGACCTTTTTCATGCTGACCACCAGCCTGACGCCCTATTCGATGCTGACCATTGGTTCTGCTACAAATGAAGCGGGCGAGCTCTCGGCGGATGAGGGCCTCGGCACATCCGGGGGACAGCCTGCGGTCCCGGCCGGTTTGGTGATTTGGGAGCTTGAAGATGGGCTGATCCGCTTTGGTGGGAGCACTTATCAGCGCGCGCAGCTGCAGGATTTGTCAGAGATCATCGCGGCGCGGGGGGAGAATGTGCACGTTCAACTGGTTGTTGGACCGACCGCGCGGGTACAGGACGTGGCTTCGGCCATGGCGGCGCTGCGGGGTAATGCGATCGAAAAGGTCGAGCTCAAGCGAATTGGGGGCGACCTATGAAATCGAACGCGCGGCTGTTAGGGCGGTATGAGGACAGCCGCCGTGGGGGGGCTCAGATCGACTCTTCCCTGGCGATGGTCAACATCGTTCTCCTGCTGATTTTCTTTTTCATTGCCAGCGGCACTATTCTGGCGTCCCGCGAAGTGGCGGTCGCCTTGCCTGAGACAACCAAATTGTCTTTGGAGCAGCTTCCCTCGCCGTTGCTGGAAATTGGCGCTGATGGGAGCATGGTTCTGGACGGGGCGCAAATTCCGGCAGGGAGCCTTGCCGCAGCGACTGTGGATACTCCAGTGCTCCATGTCTTGGCGGACCGAGACACCCGGGCGATAACCGTATTGGAAACATTGGAAGCCGAGGAGTTGATCGCAGTTGAGCTGCGCCTGGTGACAGTGCACCGCGCAGGGGATGGGGTAAGTCTTTCGACTGCGGAGGCGGGGCTGTGAGCTTCTTGCCTTTTGAAGGTTCCACACCCCGCTCCTGGCGGCTGGCCATGGGAACTTCCGTGGTGGCACATTTGGGGCTTGGTGTGCTGCTGTTGTTCGGTGCGGTTCCATTTTTACCACAGTCTGGGGAACTGTCGGCGGTTGAGGAGGAATTCGCACTTGTGAGCATTGACGTTCTGGATGCGGTCCAGGTTCTTGAGCCGGAGAATGATCAGGTCGAATCCGAGCAGCCAGAGGATCCGCTGACCCCGTTGGGTGGCGCAGAGATCCCTGCGGAAGACCCTGATCTCACGGCGCTGGCTCCAGATGATACATTGACCGCCCCCGAGCCTGAAGAATTGCCGGAGACGCTTTTGCAAGATACCGCTCTGCCGACAGAAGTGCCGGAGGCTTTAGATGCGGAGCTTCAGGAGGATGTGCCTGCAGAGGCCGTTGAATCCGAACTCGAACCCGAATTCGCAGAGACATCTGAAGAAGATAGTGTCCCTGAGGAAATCGTGGGCAGCGTGAGCGAGGCCATTCCCCCTGAGGAGGCACTGCCGGTCGAGGAGCCGGTCGTTTCCGAGATCGCGCCATTCGTTGAAGACAGCTTTTCAGTCGAAGACAATACGTTTGACCTGGCAGAAGACTCCCCGCTTGAAGGCGAGGGGGCTGGCGGGTTTGGGGCCGATTTGGATCTGGCACCGGACGAAGTGAGCCTGCCAAGCGAAGACGCGCCCGAGGCGCCGGATCATGTCAGTGACGAAGAAGCCGTCGCGTTGGCGCTTTTGGCTCCACAGGAGGCTGGCCGCACCGATGAAAGCGGAGATTTGTTCGGGGAGAGCGAGGATCAAGGGGAGCAGAACGATCCCGCAACCGATGAGTCGCAAGATGCACCTCAGCTTCGCACAGCCCGTCGAATTGTTGCGCCAAGTGTTCAGATGCGTGGATTGGGTCAACTGATCCGGCAAATTCGCGCTGTTCCGCAGCCACAGTGCAGTTTGCTCCTGCCGCGTCGCAGCCAAAGAGCGGGACTTGGATTGTCGATGGTCGGCACCGACGACATTGCATTGAACGCAGTCGCAGATCGCGTGGTGGCCCGCGTTGAAGGAGCCGTGCAGCGCAACGTTGAGATCATCGACTTGCGTCAATGCGCAGCTTTGGATGCTCTGCGCCAAAGCGCGGCCTACCCTGCTAGCCGGTTAGGGCTGACAATGGAGCAGCGGACGCTGAATAGCGGTGATCGGCTCCGGGCGCGGGTGATTGGCGCAGGGGGGCTCAATCTCGCGCTCTTGTTGGTCGATGACAACGGCGTCGTTCAGGATCTATCACGCTTTGCCACGTTGGATGGGGACGCCGTTGCGGTTGATGCACCTGTAGCCCGTGCTGGGGCCGTACGAAATACCCGGCAGATACTTTTTGTTCTGGGCCATGAGAATGAGAGCTTTAACCTAGAAGCGGAGATGGGAAAAACGGCACAAGACGTGTTTTCCAGCCTGGGGGGAGATATTCTTGAAGGTACTGTATTCGCCATGACGACATTTCAAGTTTTGCAATAAAAGCGCATTGGGTCGTCGGAAGATAGTCATGCTACCAATGGGCGAATTCCCGCGAACTAACCGAGCTACATCAATTGACTGGAATGCGACCGTAAAATGTCTGATATAATCAAACCGAGGGGTGTATTCCCAATATTTGCGACAACATTACTGGCCGCGGGCCTCGTATTAAGTGGAGCCATGATGGCAAAGAGCGAAGAATTTATCTGTTCGCCAATGACCGGACAACTGGTAACTGCGGCCGGCAGTCCGGCGGGTGGAGTTTCTGTCACTCGTGAATGGTTCGCAGGTGGCAAGAAGGGACATGACAGGGCGACAACAGATGCCGAGGGGCGCTTCTCCTTTGCGTCGGTGCAGCCAAAACGAAGCCTGTTGAGCTGGCTGCCGGGAGAAAAAACGGTCCGGCAGGTCTTCTCCGCTGAGCTGGACACAGGGCGATTTGAGTTTCTGGACGTGCACAGCCGGGGATATGGGCTTAATGCTGAATCAGGCGGCAAGGCGTTTGATATGCTCTGTCGGATTGATGTGAAACCCGGTAAAGGCGACGTCGGATGGGGTACCTGCACCCTGGTCGAATGAGAATTTTCAATTTTATTAATACTTTCAATATTTTAAAACTGTGAGAGCGACATGACATTACTGTCAGGAAAAGAAGCCGCAAAGCTGGCCGAAGGGGTCTATAATATTTATTCGACCCGTGACGGGGGTGACGCCGCAACTATTGCCGGGCGCAATATCGAACAAGGGATTGGCGTTGGTGAAGTTGAGGCGGTAGCGCCGCGCGCAGGCTTCATGGGAGAGTCCGGGGCTTTCATTAAAGAACGTACTGGTTTTGGTCTGGTCTTGGATCGTGGTCTGGCATCAAACCGTGAATTGATCGTGGTGACACGGGGCACAGTATTCACGTCTACCAATGACTGGCTGTCAAACTTCAATATTGGTTTCGACAGGGGGCCAGATGGCAGCCTTGTGCATGCGGGGTTTAATCGGGTCTATCGCAGCTATGCGGATGAACTGCGAGACGTAATCCGGCGGGCGCGTCCTCAGAAGATTCATTTTGTCGGGCATTCGCTTGGCGGGGCTCTGGCGACTCTCGGGGCAAGCGAATTTGCCGTCCAGCACCGGTTGCAGTGCTACCTTTATACTTTCGGTGCGCCGCGTGTTGGAAGCTTTGGTTTGACGACCAACCTGCGCAGCTATTTGCCCGCTTCAAATGTTCGCCGTGTGTATTCCCTGTCTGATCCTGTGCCGATGATCCCGCTGTTGCCGTTTACCCATCTTGGTGTGGGGTCGACCGGTATCAACGCTGGCTTTAGCAGCATTTCCTCTGCAGCGCATTCTATGTCGGGGTGCTATGTTCCCAACATGCCGCAGAACGGTTGGCCGCCGCAAGTTGCACTCCCCAACCGGTCGGATCCGGATTATTGGCTTGACCTTGCGGCCCGGTCGACGGGACTATTTTCCTCAGCCGGTTATTATTTCCTTGGCAAGGCGCTTGAGACGATCATGACAGCCTTGAATATTTTTGGTTTTGGTCTTGGGGTTGGCGTAACCGTTCTGGATCGGCTGGCCACGGCTATGCAGAATACGGCGATCCTGGCCAGCCGTGTCGGTGAGAACATTTTCCGTTGGGTGAAGATTGCCTTGCGGCTTGTGGGCAGGTCGGCAATGGCGGGGATGATCGCTTCGGGCGATCTGACGTTGCGCTTTCTCAAGTTTGTTTTTGACCTGCTCATAAACCCGGTCCTAACGGCCGCGCGTGCAGCGGTCGGGCGATTGTAAAGGCATGATTGCAGGCATGTGCGTGGTGATGGTGGCATAAGGCTAAGGGGGTTGGAATGATCGGACAATCTGGAAATTTGAATAACGATCTGACGGTGCCGCCCATGCGGAGCATGCGTTATGACAGTCCGGCTCAGATGTATTCGGCGGTGCCGGAAGTGGCGGCATTCACCAAGCACAGGCCGGGCGCAGAGGAAGACAACTTTTATTACTTTCAGCGCCTTAAAGGGTCCACCACGCCCGAGGATGCGATTACATTTGCGGCGTTTTCGGCAGAGGCCCGAAGTGCTATACATTGGGCAAGGGAAGCGGTGAGGACGACCTTGCCGGAGCCTGACGCAGAAGATGCTGAGCTTTTGGTGGCAATTGGACAATGGATGGAATACCCCGGAAATGAAACCCGTTGGCGTTCGTTGCAACTGGCCTTGTTTGCCCGCCGTCGATCACCGATCGTCTATATCGGCCTGGCTGTGGGATGGTCCGGTGGAATGATTGCGCCGAATGATCCCAGCCGTCCTCCGGCATGGCGGGCGCCAAGTGCTGTAAATGCGGCGTTGCTCACGACGCTGGCGCGCGGCGGAGCAGAGCAACGCTCGGTCAATATGGCACGGATTTTGGACGCCGCGACGTCGTTGTTCCGGGGGCGATGAGTCGCAGGCCTTTGGCGTCCGGGGCTGTGAATGCGACGCGATTGATGATGAGAGACGGTCTGAACCACCATGACGATTTTGACCCTGCGGATCGAAAATTTTGCCACGCTGGAAAACGGCGGGCCAGTTTCGCTGAGCCTTGAGGGGCGGGGGGCGCAGGTTGGGCGCAAGGTCGGCATGGATTGGGTGCTCCCGGATTCGACGCGACATATTTCCGGGCACCATTTTGATATTGCTTTCGAATATGGCAAATACGTGCTGTATGACGTCTCTAGCAACGGCACATTCCTTCAGGGCGAGCGTTACCGCCTGTCCGAGCCGCGGCTTCTTCAGCAGGGCGACCGCTTGAATGTGGGGCATTATGTCATCGCGGTCGATCTTGCGGATCGTCCCTTGGCCGTTCCGGGTGCGTCTCAATCAGTTGCTCCGGTGCCGCCTCAGATGCCAGTTGCAGCTCCGCCAGCTATGCCGTCGCCGGTAGGTGTGCAAACTCCTTCAGCCCCGTTGGGGGGGGCGGAGCCGTTTGATGATGTTTGGGGCGATTATGGCGGTTCATCGATGCCGCCGCCTGTTGAACTGCCGCAGATGGGGATTTCTATGCCTCCCAACGCGCCTCCTAATGCAGGTGCATCGCAAAGCCCGGATTTGAATAATTTGGCGGGTAGCGCGCCTCCAAGCGAGTTATCTGCACCTCCGAGTTTCGAACAACGCGGCGACCAAGCATCGCTGTCCGTGCAAAGCCCGCAGGCCTGGACCGAGCAAGGGTCCTTGAACGTTGTGACACCGCCGATGGCGCCGTCGCCTGTTGCGGCCGGTTCGCAGGCCGCGGTGGCACCGCAGCACGTCGCGCCGGAACTGCCACCGCAGGCGCCTCCAGCATTTGCCCCGAGCAATCTGCCAGAGCTAAGCGCCCATCACCCGGCCACGCCTGAGCCTTATTCACAGGTTCAGCAAGCGGGTGGGGGAGGGGACGCGTTTCTGCGCGGCTTCATGCAGGGAGCTGGACTTCAGGATCCGGAACAACTGCAGCTTCAACCCGAGGAGCTGGGCAAGATCCTTGGGCAAGCAATGCGCGATGGCACTGGTGAAATAATTGCAATGCTGCAGAGCCGGGCGGCGGTAAAGCTGTTCATTAGCGGTGAGGATCGCACCATGCGATTGGCATCGGGGAATAACCCTATGAAGTTTCTGCCGGATGCAGAGCGTGCCTTCGAGGCCATGTTTGTGGCCCCGCGTGAGGGCTATATGACGGGTGAAGAGGCTTTCCGAGATGCGCTGGAGGATATTCGCAGCCATCAGGATGCCATGATGGCGGCTCTGCAACCTGCCCTGGCTGAAATGCTGGCAGGGCTTTCCCCCGAAGAGATTGAGGAAGCCGTTGGTGGTGGTTTGGTTGGCAGCAATGGCCGCAAACTCTGGGCGGAGTTCAAGACCCGCTGGGAGGCCACGGCAGCGCAGGGGGAAAACGGCATGCTTGACGCCTTTATCAAGGCCTTTTCGCGAATTTATTCCGATGCGGTGCGTAAGCGCTAACTATAGGAAAATAAAATGATTTTGGAATGGATTGCGCAGCCTGTGGATGAACAGGCCCCGGCCGGGGAAGATCTGTTTGAAACTGATGACGCAGCCTATGGCGACTACTATTTTGACTCAGTCGGGCGCTTGCCAGAGGCTGATGATTACTTCCGACCGGGTATGGAGGTTGGCGGAAATAAGCAACCTGATGTCATATTCGATCCGAAAACGGTTACGCTCAAAGATGAACTGAGCGCGATTGATGGGTTGCTCAAGCGCAGCCGTGATCTGCGTTTGTTGGTCTTGCGGTCACAATGGGCGATCTTGTCTGGTGATCTTCGCACCTCAGTCGAGAGCGTTGAGGCGATTGCCAACCTTTTGGAGGTCATGCCAAATGATGCCCACCCGCAACTGACGGATGGGCCGCGTGACCGTTTGGATGCCCTGAATGATCTATCGCAGATTGGTGCGATGATCCTGCCGTTGCGTTATATGGATCTGGGCGGAAGCGGCACGAGCCTGCGTCAGGTGCTTGTGGCCAAGGGGCGTTACACCCCGCATGACGGTGAATACGACCTGATGTTGGATCCGCTTCTGCAGACTCTGCGCAGCATGGGAGATGCATTGGAGCGCGTGCACGGCTTGCTGGCACAGTTCAAAGCTGCGGTTGGACGGATTGAGATGTGCTGCCTTGGCAATGACACACCTCACACACCGCAGGTAAAAACGCTGAAAGATGAGCTGGATGCTATCCTGTCCTTGCTTGAAGAGGTGCAGCCGGATCTGGGGGGGGCACAGACCGACACCGAAGCAGAAAATTCGGCGGTTGCGGACCTTCAAACACCGCCGCAAATGCCAGGCGGCTCTGGTCCGGCGGGGGGGACTTCTGTTTGGGTGGAACCGATCACTGAGGTAGAATCTCATGACGAAGCCCGTGCGCGGCTGTTGGCGGTTGAAACCTATTTTGCTCTGAATGAACCTTCGTCTGCGGCTGTGCTGCTGATTACGCAGGCGCGGCTGTTGATCGGGAAGACGCTCATTGATGCATTTGAAGAGTTGATGCCCAATGCTGTGGACCGGGCAGTCGTGGAGTTCAGCCCGGCGCTTGACTTCAAACTGGCTCGTGGTCAGCTGCGTGCTCTGGCCGATCAGGTCGAGAAAGCCGACAGGCACGCAGGCGAATCTGATGCAGCGGAAACGGCGGATTTGAGCGGTTCGGAAATTGAAGTAGCAGGCGCAACCGTAAGTTTACCGAAAAAATTTAAAGTCAACAATCCTGAGGAAGCAAAGCAGCAGATTTCCGCCGTGGAAACATTCTTCCGTACAGTTGAAAAATCGTCTCCGGTTCCGCTTCTTTTGTCGCGTGCAAGGGGGTATATTGGCAAGGATTTTGAGACACTTATGCGGGAATTCATTCCTAAGGATGAATATTAAAATCTAAGCGACGGTGATTGGTGAAAGAGCGCTTGACAGTCACCAATTAAATACGTCTGATGCGCGAAAATTTGTTCAGAAATACTATTGGGAAGGAGCGCTGTTATGGCTTCTGATACCGGCTCCGGTCATATTCGCAGAAATCGCCCGCCGCGCGTGCAAATTTCTTATACCGATCCTCTCGACGCTCAAAAGGAAGTCGAACTGCCCTTCGTTATGGGCATGATGAGCGATCTGTCTGGGAATGCACCTGGCACAGAAAAAGCTCCTGTGGAGCAGCGTGAATTCGAAAAAGTCACCAATTCCACGCTCGACAATTACATGAAAGAGAAGGTCCAGCCCGGACTGGCTTTCATGGTGGAAAACAAACTGGACGGCGGGGAAGGCAAGATGGGCCTCAACCTTCGGTTTGATTCAATGGAAGATTTCGAACCCGCTCAGATCGCACGTCAGGTGCCTGCGCTGAATGAGTTGCTGGAAGCGCGTAAGCAACTTGCTGATTTGTTGCTGTACATGACCTCCAAGCCAAAAGCGCAGGATCAGATCCGGGAGCTTTTGAACGACCCGGAACGTCTGAAAGTCATGGCTGAACAAGCCCGCGCTGAAGCGGCAGCCAAGGCTGCTGCGGACGAAAGCGAAAGCTGAAGCCCCGCCTTTGGTGAAAAACGTATTTAGGGAGCGTGCATTATGACTGAAGAAGCACAGATCCAGGAAGCCGGTTCTGCTGGCGTGAACGAGCTGGAAGATTTCTCTGCGATTTTGAAATCGACCATTAACCCCACGACCGAAGTGGCTGAAAAGTCCATCGACAGCGCGCTGTCCACGGTGGTGCAGGAAGCAGTAAAAGGTCAGGCGCTGATCGACGATGACGTGATCGACACGATCCAGTCGATGATCGCGGGTCTGGACCGTCAGCTGAGCAGTCAGATTAATGAAATCCTGCACAATGAAGAATTCCAGGCGTTGGAATCTTCTTGGCGCGGTCTGGCTTATACCCTGAACAATTCCGAAACAGGCGCGAGCCTGCAAGTGGAGGTCCTGAACGCCTCCAAGAAGGAATTGAGCAGCATGATGAAGCGGTATCCGGGTGCCAAATGGGACCGGTCGCCGCTGTATCGTCAAGTCTACGAGCGTAAGATCGGTACTCTCGGTGGGGCACCGATGGGGGCTATCGTTGGGGATTATTACTTCGATCACTCCTCAGCCGATGTGGCACTTCTAAGCTCGGTCTCTAAAATCGCCGAAGCCTCTCTGGCGCCTTTCCTGGCTTCTGCCGCTCCGCGCCTGCTGGGTTTGGAGAGCTGGAATGAAATCTCTAATCCGCCGGATGTTGAGGATCTCTTCACCGCATCGGATTATGCCGGTTGGAACTCTTTGCGTGACAGCGAAAACGCACGTTTCCTTGGTCTGACGCTGCCTCGCGTTTTGGCGCGTGAACCCTATGGTCCCGACAGCACAATGACCGTGGAAGAGTTCAACTTCACCGAAGAGACCGACGGTCATGGTGGTGAGAAATACGCATGGATGAATGCGGCCCACGCGATGGCTGTGAACATCAACCGGGCGTTCAAGGAACACGGTTGGACCGTGCGTATCCGCGGTGTGCAGTCGGGTGGAGAAGTCACACAGCTGCCGACCCACCTGTTTGACACCGGTTCGGGTGAAAACGATCTGAAATGCCCGACCGAAGTGTCGATTGATGACCGTCGTGAAGGCGAGCTGTCGAAGGTTGGTCTTTTGGGGCTGATCCATCGCCAGAACACGGACAAAGCTGTGTTTCTGGGCGGTCAGTCGCTTTACAAGCCGAAGAAATACACCGATCCGCTTGCAACCGCGTCTGACAACATGTCGTCGCGTCTGCCCTATATGTTTGCGGTGTCGCGCTTCAGCCATTACCTGAAGGCGATGATCCGCGATCAGATCGGATCCAGCGCAGATAAAGATCAGATCCGCCAAAACCTTCAGGTCTGGATCGATCAGTATGTCACCCTCAACCCTGAAAACGCTGATGAGCGTGAGAAGGCAAGCAAACCGCTGGCCGAAGCCAAGGTTGAGGTTGTCGAGGATGAACTGAATCCGGGGTATTACACCGGGAAGTTCTTCCTTAAACCGCACTTCCAGATGGAAGGCATGGATATCGGGATGAGCCTGGTATCTAAAATCCCGCCACCGAAATAATCGGTTGGCCCTACGCGTTTCGTAACTAAGGAGACAGATGAATGGCTGTCGATATTTTCCTGAAATTGGATAAAATTAAAGGCGAGTCGGTTGACGACAAGCATGCGGGTGCGATTGATATCACCCAGTGGTCCTGGGGCATGACCCAGTCCGGTACCACCCACCTCGGCCCGGGCGGTGGTTCCGGCAAGGTGAATGTACAGGACTTGACCCTCACCAAATACGTGGACATGGCGACGCACGACCTGCTGAAGCATTGCGCCACCGGTACCCACATCGCCGAAGGTGAACTGATCGTACGTAAAGCAGGGGCAACCCCGCTCGAGTATATCAAGATCAAGATGCATGAAATCATGATCTCTTCTTACTCCACCGGTGGTTCCGGCGATGGCATGGACCGCGTCATGGAAACCGTAACGCTGAACTTCGCAAAATACGAAGTTACCTACGCGTCCCAGAAGAAAGACGGCTCCAAAGGCCCAGAAGGCAAAGCCGGCTTCGACATCGCAAAGAACATTCCGGTTTAAACCGGATACAGCGTGGGCGGCAGAGAGTTCCTTGCCGCCCACCGTTCCCTATTTTGATACTGCACCCTTATGGCAAGCCTTGCTTCCGATTCCGTGAACAGCCGCCGCCGCCGATCCCGACGCGTTCACGAACGGTCGCGAGTGGCGGTTTTTGACGTTTTCCGTCATTCTTTTGAAGATGGGGACAGAAATACGGGTGTTCACAATTTACAAAAGCCGGAAACCAAGGACTGCACTCGCTCCAATGCCCGCCGCGTTGGCGTCAGCGAAGACGAATTACGTGCCCATGTGAAGGCGCATCTTGAAACCTTGATGAACACAGTTCGCCTTGATGCCGTGACAGACCTGGGAGAGCACCCGAATGTGGCACGTTCAGTGCTGAACTACGGGTTTCGTGATCTCTCAGACCTCAGTCGACCAGAGCTTCTGGCGCAGGACATCAGCCAATCCATAAAGCAGTCCCTGCGTGATCATGAACCTCGGCTTGTAGACGACAGTATCGAAGTCAAAATCCAAACATCGGGTAGCGATGCGGCCCAGCGAGTTGGTTTACACGTGATGGCCGAGCTGATCGCTGATCCCGCCGACATCCCTGTGGATTATGAAGCGGATATCGACGTTGGAAGCGGTAAAGTCATTCTCCAGTCGCAGGGCCGGTAATAGACTATGAAAATCGCTTTTAAAAACGCCTATGAACGTGAACTGGCGCTTCTGAAAGAGCGCGCTGCGCAGTTTTCGGATGATTTCCCTGATCTTGCTGAGCGCCTTGGCGGTCTCTTGGAGGAGAATCTCGATCCTTCGATCCAGGGATTGCTGGAAGGGTCTGCCCTTATGGCCGCGCGGGTCCAGCTGAACATTGATCAGCAGTACAGAACGTTTTCGCGCGAACTCCTTGAACAAATCTGCCCGGACGCCACCGCGCCTTTGCCCTCTGCGATGTTGGTGCGGATGCGACCCTATGGCAAACCAGAGGAATTGGCCGCAGGGCGCCGATTTGATGCCGGTGAATATTTGGAGGCGTCCTTCAGCAATGGAGACCGCCGGGTCAATTGCCGTTTTCGTTTGGCCGAGCCTGTAGAGATTTGGCCGCTTGAGATTTCAAAGGCCGCGTTCCACGCGTCGCCTGCTATGATGTCGTCTATGCTTGGCGAGCGCGGGCGACTTCGCGACGGTGACACTCGCAGCACATCCGCAGGCATCAGCCTGACATTGGGACGGACTGATGGCGGCTCAATGGCAAGCCTGCAAGCCGACAGCCTGCCGATCCATTTTCTTGGCGCGGTTCCCGAGGCGATGGCACTCTATGAACTGATGTTTTCCGGCCTGATCCGCGTGACACTGTGCTGGGAAAATGATTTTGGCGATCCGGTGTACCGTATGGTTTCTCCTGCGGAAATGATTGAACAAATCGGGTTTGACCATCCTTTTCCCCTGTTCGAACGCGACGAAAGATTGTTTCCCGGTTTTGCCACTCTGTTGGAGTATTTTGCCTTTCCGCGTAAGTTCCTGGGGCTTCGATTGAAGGGCATGCGCGAATGGTTGCGGGGGATTAAAACCAGTTCCGTTCAGATGATTTTTGAATTCGATCACGGTGATAGCAGGCTGGAAAGCCACTTCTCTACAGACAGTCTTGGCTTGTACTGCGCGCCGGCAGTCAACCTTTTTGAAGATGATGCAAAGCCGATCGCGGTGGATCAGAAAGCTCATGAGTTTCTGGTGAGCCCCAATCGAACTCCGATAAATAACTATGAAATTCAGCGGGTCATTTCGGTGACTGCGCAGAGCAAAGGTCAGCGCGAGCGTCGTAATGCCTTGCCCCTTTATGCGCTGCCCACAGGGGGACAGGACACTCGTCAGGCGATTTACTACACCACCGAGCGCAGACGCCGTCGGTTGTCTCGCCAAGAGCGGAATATCGGAGGCACCAGATTCCGCTACGAGGGAACCGAAACCTGGCTGACCTTTTACGAGCCGGAAGACGGCGTATCGGCCCATCAGCTTTTTGTGCGCACATTGTGCTCAAACCGACATTTGCCGGAAGTCCTGCCAATGCGGGAATCTCCGTTTTCCCTGCTGGAAGACCGCAGTGTAATTTTTGACGT
Source organism: Epibacterium sp. ABZ3_068 (assembly GCF_056159265.1). NCBI lineage: Bacteria > Pseudomonadati > Pseudomonadota > Alphaproteobacteria > Rhodobacterales > Roseobacteraceae > Epibacterium > Epibacterium sp. ABZ3_068. The sequence goes on along the minus strand of NZ_JBSWUV010000001.1, from coordinate 740,321 downwards.
CGTGGCAGGGCCGACGGCTCCACGAGAGGCCGTGGCAGAACTCGAGGCTGAAGGGCCGCAACGCACGCGCTCCGGCGACAATTACTGGCGTCTTTTGTCGCTCTTGTCTGTGAGTTATCGTGGCTTTGTTGGCGCGGATGGGCGAGGGAATGTAGAGGCGCTCCGTGAGGTTTTGCGCCTGTTTAGTGATGTATCTCAGCAGGTTACGGAAAGTCAGATCAATGGCATAACGGCCCTGTCCGCATGTCCCGTTACCCGCACTGTCAAAAGGTTTGGTGGCTATCTCCCGGCCCGAGGGTTGGAGGTGCGGATCTGTTTTGATGAAAAGGTTTTTGACCGCGGGGCGATTATGGTGTTGTCAGCGGTTCTGGATCGGTTCCTGGCCGATTATGCCGGTGTCAATACATTCACTCAATGTCTGGCCTGTGACCAGAAAGGTGAGGTGCTGACACGGTGGCCTCCCCGTGGTGGTTCGGGGCCACTCCTGTGAGTGCGTCAACGGACCCCAAGCTGGAGCAACGCCGAGGGTTCGGTTTCCTCGCACTGATGCGCTGGCTCGAACGGCGCGCCGATGCGAAACCCCGCGTCGGGCAGAGCCGTCGTGTCCATGAAGACATTGCCGATGTTGGCCAAGATCCCTTTTTGGGTTTCCCCGATGGCGACCTTTCCGAGGTTGACCTGAGCGCCCCCCGCCCCAAGGTTCGGCCGCGCTTCATGGGCTTTTTTGGACCTTTTGGCGCGTTGCCTTTGGCAATGACCCGAGAGGCGAAACGGTGGCAGGATAATGGCCAGCCAGGATTTACCCGTTTTGCGGATATATTTGCTGCGCGCTTTATCCAGTTGTTTTATCGCAGTTGGTCAGACGCACGACCGATTACGCAATTCGACCATCCGAGCGGTGGTGATTTCCCGGATCATCTGCGTTCATTGACCGGAGATGCGGGAGCCGTGCACCGCGGTCTTGGCGCGGTCGATGATACTGTCCGGCTGCGCTATACCGGCCTTCAAATGGGACGCGTGCGCTCGCCTGTGCGGTTGCAACAGATCCTGCGGGCGCATTTTCAGGTCGATGTGGAGATCGAAGAATTTGCAGCCTCTTGGCTGAACTTCGCCCCCGAAGACTTATCAAGCCTTGGTTTCAATTGTACGCGACTGGGTGAGGACGCAAAGCTCGGCAGCAGTATGGCGACAACCGAAGAAAAGGCGATCATACACATTCGTTGCACAGAGCTGACCACATACCGCGCTTTCTTGCCGGGACGGGCACGCCACAGCGAACTTACGGATTTGGTGATGGGCTACACGGGGCAGTTTTTTGCCTTTGAGGTCCGCTTGTGGTTGCCACGATCAGAGCTTCGGGAGGCGCAGCTTGGGATTTCAACTGAAGTTGGTTGGATGGCCGTGCTGTCAGAGCCAATTTCGACTGCGCCATTCGGCAGTTGGGCGCAAATGTGCAGCTATCAAATTGATTTTAATGACATTCAGCGCCCTTTTTAGAGCAAATTTATTCGGGAGGCAGACACAATGGCTGCAGAAATTCAGGTCGAAACATACGTCGGAAAGCTGAACCGATCCGGGCATGATGCGTTTTTCAACGCGATGCGTCAGGCGCGAGGAGAGGGGCACCGCCACGTGGATGTATTGCATTGGCTTTATCATGTGGTGTCTTTGAAGGACTCGGACGTATCCTGCACCTTACGGGGGCTGAAACTTGACCGGGCGGCAGTGCTGACGGAGCTGACACAATCGTTGTCGCGCCTTGAAAAGAACGTCACAGAGATGCCCGTGATATCTGACACCTTGTCCAAGGCGTTCACCAACGGTTGGGTCTATGCCACCTTGTTGTTCGGTGAGGTCCAGATCCGCACCGGCCATATTCTTGTGGCTCTCTTGTCTAATTCCGAAAGCCGACGGGTGCTCGCGGCGATCTCAAAGACGCTTGCGATGCTTTCTGCTGAAACCTTGGCCAAAGAAGCCCGCAGCCTTTGGCGGGACAGTGAAGAGGAAAACCAAACGCCGGTTGAAGGCTCTGGCCTTTCGGCGAGTGAAGGGGAAGAGGGTCCTGGCGCTTCGACTGCGTTGGGACGTTTTGCCAAGGATATGACTGCGGCAGCTGAAACAATGGATCCGATCGTTGGCCGTGACGAAGAAATCCGCCAGATCGTTGATGTATTGCTGCGCCGACGCCAGAACAACCCGATCCTGACCGGTGAGGCAGGTGTGGGGAAAACCGCGGTGGTCGAAGGCTTTGCGCAACGTCTGGCTGCAGGTGATGTGCCGCCGAAACTGCGCAGCACCAAGCTGTTCGAACTGGATATCCAGGCTATGCAAGCCGGAGCGTCAATGAAGGGTGAGTTCGAACAACGGCTCAAGTCGGTGATCGACGAAGTCCAGTCGTCGCCTACTCCGATCATTCTGTTCATCGACGAGGCACACACTTTGATTGGGGCAGGGGGGCAAGCAGGCACTGGCGATGCGGCCAACCTGCTGAAACCGGCTCTGGCACGGGGAACCCTGCGCACGATTGCGGCGACCACTTGGGCCGAATATCGTAACTACTTTGAAAAAGATCCGGCGCTGACCCGTCGATTCCAGCCAGTAAATGTGGATGAACCGGACGTAAAGCTCTGTTGTACAATGCTGCGTGGTATCCTTGGCGCAATGGAAAAACACCATGGTGTACGCATAGCAGATGAGGCAATTGTCTCCGCTGTGTCTCTGTCGGCGCGCTACATCCCAGCGCGCCAGTTGCCGGACAAGGCGGTGTCGCTGCTGGATACGGCATGTGCCCGTGTGGCGGTCAGCCAGTCAGCACTGCCTGCACGGATTGCGGATCTGCAGCAGGACATCAGTGCGCTAGAGACAGAGATCGAAGCAAAGCACGCTGAGCGCGAGCTGGGCACCTCCAATGAGGCGCGCATCGCCGAAGCAGAAGCTGAAAAAGCCGCGCTGAATGAGGAGTTGATCAATCTGCGCGGTACCTATGAGGCGGAAAAAGAACTGGTTGAGGAAATCCTTGCCCTTCGCAGCGCTATGGGTGGTGAAGACGAAGGCGGACCTGGTACCCACGATCTTCTGCTCAAGAAAATGGCGCAGCTTGAAGGCGCAAACCCGGATGACCGTATGGTCTATGCCCATGTGGACTCGCAGTCCGTTGCCTCGGTGATCTCGGATTGGACCGGTATTCCTGTGGGGCGCATGGTGCAGGACGAGCTGTCTGCCGTACTAACCTTGTCGGATCGCCTTCAAGAGCGGGTGATTGGTCAGGATCACGGGCTGGCGACGATTGCGAAACGGATCGAAACCTCGCGCGCGGGTCTTGCGAATCCTGACAAGCCGATTGGGGTGTTTATGCTTTGTGGCCCGTCCGGTGTTGGTAAGACCGAAACCGCTCTGGCGCTGGCTGAAACGCTCTATGGCGGCGAGCAGAACATTATCACCATCAACATGTCTGAATTCCAGGAGGCGCATTCTGTGTCGCTGCTGAAAGGCGCGCCTCCCGGCTATGTCGGTTACGGAGAAGGTGGTCGCCTGACTGAGGCAGTGCGGCGCAAACCCTATTCTGTTGTGCTTTTGGACGAGATTGAAAAAGCACACCCGGACATACATGAGTTGTTCTTCCAGGTCTTTGACAAGGGTATAATGGAGGACGGCAACGGGCGGCCGATCAATTTTAAGAATACTCTGATCCTGCTGACCTCTAATGTTGGTACTGATGTCATTATGGAAATGGCCGATGAGGGTAATACCAAACCGGACGTCGACGAGCTGGCAGCAGCGCTGAAGCCGTTCCAGTTGGATGTTTTCCCGCCGGCGTTGCTTGGTCGTATTGTGTCGATCCCCTATTTCCCGCTGGGCAGCGCGGCGCTGGCAGAGATCACCAAGCTCAAGTTGCGTTCGGTTGCAAAACGGTTGCGAGCAAGCCACGAGGCAGAGCTGGTCTATGGTCAGGATGTGCTGGATTACATTACTGAGCAATGCCGCGATCCTGACAGCGGGGGCCGGATGATCGACAACATCATTACCAATTCGATTCTGCCGGAACTGTCACGTCATGTTCTGGAGCGTATGGTCGCAGGTGAAGAGTTCGAGCGCGTTAAAGTTACCCGTGGCGATCAGGGGTTTATGTATCAGTTTGGCAAGGCGACAGAGTTGGCCCAGGAAATCTGAACGACTGACACAGGCTTTGGCGCCGCTCCACTTTCGAGCGGAGTGGCGAAGAATAGAGCGAAAATTGAACGACGTCTGACAAGGTCGTTGTTCGAATATGGAGAGCTGAGGATCCGCGTGTGAAGCGGGTCCTGAGTGTCTTGCGCGTCGCGCATCTGGTGGGCTGTGCTATATTACCCCAGCCCGTGTAACTGGAGCGTCTTTGAAGATTTAGCAGGCGTTCCAACAGACCTTTGACGCAACTGACCAGATGGGGACACACAAGCGCCTCTGAAAAGATCAGGGCGGTTCATAGCTTTTGTCGGCTTAGAAAAAGCCATTCTTCAATGGCAATGTCGCGGCTCCTATTGCCGAGGTTTCGCCTTTTATTTGCGAAGGGACCATGCGGGGTGTCGCGCGTATTACCCCGTGCCGGGGGCTGCCGTAAAAATTCAACCTTTCAATCAAGGCCAGCGCCAGTTTGGGAGGGATCTGGCCGCCAAAGACCACCACTTCCGGATCAACCACTGAATTGAGCACATTGACCGCACGGCTGGCATGCGGGGCCACACGAGTGAGCCATGCCTCTACGCCAGGCCAGTTCATATCAAATGTTTCGGACAACTCAGAAATGCTCCGGACATGCACACCGTTTTCGTTCAGCATTTCAAGAAGGCTACGTAAGCGTGGTCGGTCGGCGTGTTCTTCGGGCGTAAAAATCCCGCTGATTTCTCCTGCGTTGCCAAAGCGCCCCGTCAGTAGTTCTCCATCGACGATCAAGCCGGCGCCAAACCCATAGTTAAAGGACATGTAGACGAAGTTTGAAACGCTGCGGCCTACCCCCAGCATGCGTTCACAAAGCGCGCCTGTGTTTGAGCCGTTCTCAGCCCAGACTGGCAATGAAAACCGGTCTGCCAGCATAGGCTCTAGTTGATGTTTTGACCATTCTAGCAAAGGTTCGGGTGGATTGAAGCGGGACCCTTCGACCCGAAATCCGGCAATCGAGAAACCGATGCCAAAGAGCCTGTCACGCGGCGTGTTCGTTTGTACAAGCAAGGCTTCAATACAACGGTCAATTTCCGCGAGTGCTTCGGCCATACTCAGCCCGTCGATTCTGAGCGCTTTGGTTGTAAACGAGCCCGCAAAGTCCATCAGCGTTACACCAGCACTGTCGGTGTCTATACTGATCCCAAGCGTCGCGGCAAAGTCCGGATTCAGGCGTAGCTGAGGGCTGGGTTTTCCCTTGTAGCTAGGCGGTTCCAGTGGCCCGACCAAAAGGGTGCCACGCTGTTCCAGTGCGGTGACTATCCGATGGATTGACTGCTGAGTCAGGTCGAGTTGTCCCTGCAACGCGCTGCGCGACACACCTGGCGTTCGCCAGATTTCGGACATCACGCGGCGTTCATTCGGGCTGGCCGCTCGCATCTCATCTCGCAAAAAACGTTTGGGAACAAGTCTGAACGGGTCAAAGATCTGCGCTTTCATACATCCCCTATAAGGCGCGTGCGGGTGTTTTGGCTATAAAAAATCCCGTGTAAAGTTATTGTCACACTTAAAGAGTAATAGCGGATCTCATAGCGAAATGCACTTCAACCACTTCCTGAGGGTCCAATGAAATTCTTCTTCACTGCAGCGATGACGCTAGCGATTGCCCTACCAGCATCAACTGGTGTCGCCGCGGATATCGAATTCTGGTACGGCAACACCGGTCGTCCTGAAGAGGCGATCCAGAGTGCCTGTGCCGACTTCAATGCTTCGCAAAAAGCACACAATGTGACCTGCGTTGGTCAAGGCGGGTATGAAGTCGGCATGCAAAAGGCCATCGCGGCTTACCGCTCTGGCGAACATCCCGTTCTGATTCAGTTTTTTGACGCTGGAACCTTGGACCTTATGCTGTCGGACGCTGTTTTGCCCGTGTCAGACATCCTGCCAGACGTAGACTGGAGCGACTATAATACCGGCGCGCGCGGTTATTATGAGACGTCGACGGGTGCGCTCTTTTCGCAGCCTTACAATGGCTCGACTTTGGTCTTCTATGCCAACAAGGAAATCTTGGCTGAAGCCGGGATTACCGACGTTCCACAGACCTTTGAAGCGGTCATCGAAACGGCACGCATGTTGAAAGACGCAGGCGTCGATTGCCCATTCACCACAGATGCGCACCCTTGGCGGGTGCTGGAACAATTTGCTGCGCGCCATGGCACAGCCATTGCTAGTCAGAACAACGGTTATGGCGGGCTTGATGCGGAATACACGATCAACAGCGGTTTGGTCGCACAGCACATGAAGAACCTTGCCCAATGGCGCAAAGAAGGACTGGTGCGCCTGAGCCAGGACACCAAAGCCGGTAAATATACCGCCGCATTTAATGGCGGTGAATGTGCTATGATGGAAAGCTCCACCGGCGCCTATGGTGGGGCATTTGCAGCCCTTGGCGACAAAGTCGCGCTGACCCTCGCCCCGATGTATGAGGGATACGAGCGTCACAACACTCTGATTGGCGGTGGTTCGATCTGGGTTATGAAGGGCCATGACGCCGACGAGATCGACGCTGCAAAGGCGCTCCTGGATTTCCTTCGCCAGGACGAGCAGCAAATCGAGTTCACCCGTATGACCGGTTATATGCCCGTCACGATGTCCGCTTTGAACACGCTGGTTGAGCAAGGCAAAAACAAAGAGCTGGAATTCGCCACCGCCGAATTGGGTGTGGCGTCGCTGAACATGCCAGGCACCGCAGCAAGCCGTGGCATTCGCCTAGGCTTCTATGTCCAATTCCGAGACATTTTCAAAGAAGAGACGCAAAAGGCCTTTAATGGCGATCAGACGATGCAGGAAGCACTCGATCACTCTGTGACCCGAGGCAACGCGCTTCTGCGCCGATTTGCGCAAACCTATTCCGGCGCGACGCTTCCGTAATTGATGGGTGGCGTCGGCGGATCACCCCCGTGCGCCACCTTTTCATCCCTTCTTTGATGGACTGAGAGCCATATGAACCATGCATTTTTTTCCGGCCGTTTGAGCTATGCGATGCTTGTCGCGCCAATTTTGTTCTTGCTGTTTATGTTCTTCTACGTGCCTGTTGGGCTGGCTTTCTTCTGGTCACTGTTTTTGGAACGGCCTTTTGGAGGTGGATCGGAATTCGTCGGATTGCAGAACTTTCAACGAGTTCTATCGGATCCCGAATTATGGGAGGCGGCACGGCGCACGCTTGTCTTTATGATCGTCGCGCCTGGTTTGGCAATTGCACTGTCTTTGGTGTTGGCACTGGCCGCAGATCGGGGAATGCGTTTCAGTCAAACGGCGAGAAACATCATCATTTGGCCAAAGGCCATCGCGGGTGCCTCCATCGGTGTTGTATTTGTCTTTATCTTCAATCCGTTCCTTGGCGTGTTTTCACCCATGAATGAGATGTTCCCAGGTATATGGACCCCCCGGATCGATGGCACTGATGCCTTTGTGACAATCGTGATTGCGCAAGTTTGGAACGGCATCCCGTTCAACTTTGTTATTCTGCTTTCCGGCCTGCAGACCCTCCCCGATACTCTGACAAAGGCAGCTGCGATGGACGGAGCAGGGCCGTGGCGACGGATATGGAACATCCAGCTTCCACTTTTGACACCGCAGATCTTCTTGGTCTTTGTGCTGGAATTTGTTGGTGCCGTGGTCGAGGTCTTTGGATTGATTGACACGATGACCGAAGGCGGTCCCGGAGGGGCAACAACGCTTTTGATTTACAAGATCTATGTCGACGGGTTCAAAGCGTATGATCTTTCTGGTGCTGCGACGCAGACTGTTATTTTGATGCTCATCGTCGTCGCAATGGTCCTTTTGCAGTTCCGTCTCGAACGCAATGTAAAATACGAGCGGTAATTATGATTGAACGTACCAACGGGATTGATCGCGCAGCGGCGGTGGCTCTGCTTCTGGGAATTGGCTTTGTTCTGACGCCGCTCTTGATCACCTTTGTCACTGCCACGCAGTCTCAATCTCAATTTGTCGAAGCCGGGGGGATCCATGCCCGACTAGGCGGACATTTCTTTTCCAATGTGCACCATATTGTAACCGAAACCATGTTGCCCAAGCAGCTTTGGAACTCCTTCGTTGTGTCGGTGCTCGTTGCCGCTATCAAATGCAGTGTCGCTTTCCTTGCGACGTTTGCGCTTGTATTTTACGACAACCGACTGAACCGGATCATCTTTGCGCTGACAATCGCAAGCGTGATGCTACCGGTTGAACTCATCGTGATCACAACCTACCAAGTGGTGGCCAATGTTGCGATGCCGATCAATTGGCTCGCGGCGTTGGTTGGACTAAAGACGGACCTGAAGCTCAATCTGCTCGACACTTATATCGGCGTAGCTGCCCCCTTGGCGACCGCGTCGACCTCGGTCTTTATCTATCGGCAATTCTTTCTCAGTCTGCCCCGCGACTTGCCAAAAGCTGCGGCCATGGATGGTGCCGGGCCGATCCGGTTCATGATCGACATCCTTCTCCCCCTCAGCCGTCCCCCCCTGATCGCGACCTTCCTGTTTTGGTTCATTGGCGGCTGGACCGCCTATCTATGGCCTTTGGTTGCCGCGTCCCGTCCCGACGCACAGCCTGCGATTGTTGGTCTGGCGCGCCTTGCCACACAGGAACCGGACCAGATACCCGAAGTTCCTCTTTTGATGACCGGAGCGTTGTTTGTGTCCTTTATTCCGGTGCTTTTGATCGCCGTGATGCAGCGCCAGATCGTGCGCGGCCTGAATCTCTCGGAGAAATAGCAAAATGACTACGATTCATCTGGATAAAATTGTCAAAACCTTTGGTGAAACCGAGGTGACAAAGTCGATTGAGGCTCACCTTGCTTCCGGGGAATTCACAGTGATCCTTGGTCCTTCAGGCTGTGGAAAATCAACGCTGCTTAACATGATTGCTGGGCTTGAAACCGTGACCAGCGGCTCAATCCGTTTCGACGCACGCGAGGTTCAAGACCTGCCTCCAAAAGACCGAGGTTGCGCTATGGTTTTTCAAAACTATGCGCTTTATCCGCATATGAGCGTCGCAGAAAATATTGGCTACGCGCTGAAGGTCGCGGGTGTTCCCAAGGTGGAACGAGCTCGGCGGGTGGCTTTGACGGCCGATATTGTCGAACTGGGTGACTATTTGGCCCGTAAGCCATCTGAATTGTCGGGTGGACAGCGGCAGCGCGTTGCAATCGCTCGTGCCATCGTACGCGAACCAAAGGTACTTCTTTTTGATGAACCGCTATCCAATCTCGACGCTAAACTTCGTCATGGAATGCGAATGGAGCTGGCCGAACTGCACAAACGCATTGGTGCCACGAGCGTCTTTGTGACCCATGATCAGGTTGAGGCGATGACATTGGCGGATCGTGTGATGATCCTCAATCAGGGCCGAGTAGAGCAATTCGCGCCGCCGAGTGAGATCTATCATCGCCCGGCAAGCCGTTTTGTGGCTGGATTTATTGGCTCGCCGCCAATGAACATTCTGTCAGCGTCGGCGGATGGTTCTTGCCTACGACTGGAAAATGGTCCGCGCCTTCATGACAGTGATATGCAGGGTCCGCTGACGATTGGCATTCGCCCAGAGAAAATTGAGATTTGCACCAGCGGCATACCTGTCAGGGTGAAATATCGCGAGGATCTGGGGGCTTATGTTTCTTTGGTTGCGCTGCTTCCTGGCGGGCAACAGATAAATGTGACCGCTACTCCCGACGCAAATGTAGAAGCCGCAGACGAACTTCACCTGCGATTTCCGCCACAACATCTTCACTATTTCCACCCGGAAACTGGCCTTCGCCTAAATTGAGAAAGTAGTTAATTATGGCACCTAACCGCCCCGACCCCGTTTCATTCCTCACTGGGCAACTGAGCAGCCGTCCCCATCCGAGCGGTGTCGGGATCCCAGGGGGAGGCGAAAAATTTTTCACAGATGGCGCGGTCCAAATCTGGCCCGGCAATACATTTATTTGCCATATTGATCCACGCTCTCCAGCCTTTGAAGCCATCCGAACAGTTCAAGAGAAGATCAAGTGTAGCCCGTATTCGCCGTTCTTCAGCTTTCTGCCTCCGGCAAGCTTTCACATGACAGTGTTTCAGGGGATCTCGCCTGAGGCAAAAGCGAAGGGAGTTTGGCCTGGCGACGTGTCCGAAGATCAGAACCGTGATGCAGTTTCCGCGTATTTCTTGTCCCGCACATCAGCTCTGGGCCTTCCTTCGCGCTATTTGGTCCGTTGTACTGATCTTTTTGCCTGTCATAGCCTGACAATGACAGGTGCAGACAACGCGGCAGAGACCGCCCTGCGAGACACACGCCGCAAGCTGAGGGTTGCTACCGGGCTGGAGTTCCCGGATTTTGACGACTATGTGTTCCATATATCGCTTGCATATCTCTTATCTTGGGTTTCTGAGCCACTGGCGTATGAAATGGCAGCCTTCAGCGCGGAGATCAGTTCAGAATATTGCGATGCTATTGGCGATGTGGCCCTTGGCCCGCTGGAGTTCTGTAACTTTGACTCCATGCACCACTTCTCTCCGCTGCGATACCTGGATTGATGCAAGTAAAGAGGCTGACATCGAAGCAGAACTTTGCAGGCGATTGTCAAATCTGCGCGAACTTAGGTTGTGCGGGGCTTGGGGTGGGGGGGACCGAAACACATTCCCTATTGGAACGACCCACCTAGGAGCCGCATTTGGTTTCGGAACGCCTATGTGAGCGGGCGTTTAGGCGCAAAACCTCCTATTCTAAGGTGGTTAGTCGCAGCTTTGACAGCCGTCATATTCGCCGAACCAGCCTCTGGATTGCATGTTTCCGCCTCTTATCTATCGTATTGTGCTCATGCAGGTGTTTGTTGCAATTATGTCACGTGACGATGTTGGCAGCATCTAAATCTTTGAAGGAATCGCCCAGGCTGATTACCAGACCATCCAAGATGGTTCCATCGGACCAAAACCGTAACCCCAAACAGGAAAGGGATAATCATGATTGTTCGTCGTTCTACCCTTTCGGGGCCGATCAACACCTAAGCTGATACCAGATCAGGGTTGATCCAGTTCGCCAGTTCCCCGCTGGCGCATCTCATTACGTATTTTGGGTACTATCTCATGGGCAATTCTGTCTTGGGTGGTTGCTCGGCCGCTGCGTCCGGCGCCGACACCATCACGAAATTCTATACATCGGCAGCCTGGATCGAAGGACGGGCTGAACAACAACTTGAAGAAATCGCCGGGTGGACCGGCGTGCAAAAAATCGCGGCCTTTCCAGATCTGCATCCAGGCAAATACGGGCCGGTAGGATGTGCCGTTCTGGCAGACCGTATTTTCCCACAGCTGATCGGTAACGATATCGGTTGTGGCATGTCCCTGTTCCAGCTCGACCTGCCAGTGCGAAAGCTGAAGTTGGAGAAAGCGCTGCGCCGGATGCGCGTTCTTGAAGAGCCTGCATCTGAAGATCAGGGCCGACGGCTGGAAGATATTGGCTTGCCTGCCGATCTGTCTGCCGCATCACTCGGCACGGTTGGTGGTGGTAATCATTTCTGCGAGGTGCAGACCTTGGCCGAGGCAGACGGCGACACCTGCCTCGATGCATCACGCCTGTATCTGCTGGTTCATTCCGGCTCGCGCGGGTTCGGCAATACTGTTCTTGGGGCTTTACCTCAGGGCGCCTTTGCCGGTGTGCAAAGCGATAGCGAAGCGGCGCAGGCCTATTTGCAGGATCATGATCGGGCCGTTCGTTGGGCCGGCCTCAATCGTCAGATTATTGCAGAACGGGCAGCAGAAGCGCTGCGCGCAGATCTGACGCAGTTGGCTGATGTACCGCACAACCTACTTACGCAGAAAAACGGGTATTGGCTGCACCGCAAAGGCGCGGCGGTTGGTGAGCATGGGTATGTTCCGCTTGCTGGATCGCGGGCGAGTGCAAGCTTTCTGTTGGCTCCGACCGGTCTCGATGCTGCATTAGGTAGCCTCGCCCATGGTGCGGGCCGACGATATGACCGCTCTTCCATGCATGGTCGTGTGCGGGCCAAAAAGTCTGACATTGAGGCCATGCAGCGCAATCCCTTCGGGGGCCGTATTCTGTGTGAGGATCGAGACCTTTTGGTTGAAGAGGCGCCATTGGCATACAAATCCGCCAAGTCGGTCGTCAAAGATCTGGAACGCAAAGGCGCGGCCTCCTGCGTGGCCGAGTTCCACCCGCTCTTTACTTTTAAGAAAACGCGTGAGAGGGCCATATCATGACTGCAACCGGACATGTGTCTCTCTTGGTGACCAGCGGTCGTGGCCCGGCGGAATGCCAGCAAGCCGTGGCGGGTGTCATAGATGTCATGCGAAGCGAGGCGCAGTTGCTTGCCTTAGATTTCGATTTCAAAGGTGTGCGGACAAAACATGGTTTTAAATCCGCCGTGGTTCTGGTCAGCGGTACGAATGTGGACGTGTTTTGCAAAGCCTGGCGCGGCACGATCCAATGGCGCGCGGACAGTAAAGTCCGCCCGGCGCATAAACGGGCCAACTGGTTTATTGGTGTATTCGATTTGCCTGAAACCGCGCGAATGCCTGACCGTATCCGCACCAGTGACGTCGTGTTTGAAACCTTCCGTGCGGGTGGCCCTGGCGGGCAGCATCAGAACACAACCGATAGCGCGGTGCGGGCAACGCACAGGCTAACGGGGCTTTCGGCGGTGGCGCGTGAGGAACGTTCGCAACATCGAAATAAGGCGTTGGCCTTGGAGCGCCTTCGACGCCTGATGACTGCCCAGGCCGCAGCGGATGAAGCAGCACAAAAGGCGAGCCATAACGGGCTGCACCATGCACTCGAACGCGGTAATCCGGTCCGGTGCTTCAAAGGTCACGACTTTTGTGAGGAGAAGGGTGGTTAAAATGAAGGTAACTAACCAATTCTTGAACCGCGATTTCTTCGCGGGGGGCTGGCGCTCTACCGCGCGAGCGTTCGAAACGTCTGGGTCAGTCTGACACTCGACAACCGCAGCGCGGCCTATCGCCAATTTGTATCAGGATGGGGCAGAATAACGTTCTGTCCCAGTCGCGCCATGTTCGTATGACGGATGGCACATTGGCACGGGGTCCAAATGGCTACGCGTCGGGGAAACACTGGTTCTTTTGGCAGGGAAAACTCTGTGGTCTGGAGCGCGGTATCAATGAAAAGTCAAAAGTGGGCGGGTCGCTGAGGGTCGAGCGTTTTTCCCCGGCGAACGCGAATTGGCGTCGGTTTTCGAACAGCCAGCCTTGCTCAGATACAGGGCGGGCTGTTCGCCAATAGTACCGACGCTTTATCCGCAGCGCAGCCATCGGGATTGGAATGCTGTTTAAAAGACATCCAGGCAGAATAATTTCGTAAAGTTACATCCACTGCCCGGATTAAAGCGCCCCCCATTCCAAGCCGAATTTGCTCAGGTATTTTCTCAACCTGTCGGAATCATTCTGGGTCTTGCGCTTGCTGCGAGAAACAGAGAACAAGGTGCGACCAGCGGCGCTCAGGCTGGAGGAGCGGCGGCAGACCCGTATCACTTCGGCCAGTTGAACAAGGTCAAACGGGTCGACTTCGGATGCAGCGTCGCCCATCACATCTGCAACCAGCTTTTGGTCGTCATTGGACTGTGCGGACTTCCAGTCTGTTTGAAGCGTCTTGATTTCAGATAAGACCATTGCCCTCGTAATCCGGCCGCGGGGAGCAAGCGTACACAGTCTGCGGATTGATCCAGAAAAATCGCGGAAGTTTCCCAGCCACGCTGTTGCCGGGTCTTTTGCAAACTCAAGGTACTGCGTACGGGCATCGGAATTGAAGCCGACATGGGTGCCCAAATTCCGTTCGCAACGATCCAGTTCGTGCAGCAGGTTGGCCTCTATATCTTCAGTACGGTTGCGCAAAGGGGGTAAGGTAAAGCGCCATGTGTGCAGCCGGGCCAGTAGGTCGGGGCGAAACTGTCCCGAAGCTGTCAAGCTGCGCAGGTCGCGATTGGCACCGGCGATCAGGTGAAACCGGCTTGAGATTTCATGGTCCGAGCCCAGAGGATAGAACCGCCCGGTTTCGATCGCGTGCAGCAGGACCGACTGCATGTTGGGATTCAACTCGTCCACATCATCCAGAAACAGCACGCCACCATCAGCTTCGCGCAGCAAACCGCTTCGCTCTGTCCCTGCTGTCCCAAGGTAAGAGCGGCGTTGACCAAAAAGCATTGCCGTGGCGTCGGGCCCGTTCAGGGTCGCACAGTTGACGTGAACCAGACGGCCCTTGATGCGGCGGCGGTCCAGCTTGAGACTGTGAATGCGTTCGGCCAGTTCTGTCTTGCCGGTACCGGTTTCTCCCAGAAGCAGGATCGGTTCGTCAGAATTACTGGCGACAAGCTCTATTCGGTCGATCAATGCATTATATTGCGGATTGTGCGTTTCGATCCCGCCTTTCAGATGGTTGCTGTATTCGCGCGACAGTTGGTCGAACCGCTGCTGAAGCGCGTTGTAGCGGCTGAGGTCAAGATCAATCACGTCGAACTTTGGTTTGTCCTCATCCGGGCCAGGAGGGCCCGTCTGGATCAACCGCGCGGGGATATGCCGACTTTCGGTTAATAGGAACCAGCAGATCTGCGCGACATGTGTCCCTGTGGTCAGGTGGACGTGATACTGCTCGCGATCCTCGTCAAACCCATATGCGCGGGAAAAGTCGAACAGCTTGCCGTAGACCTCCTGAAAGTCCCAGGGATCGGTCAGGTCTAGGCGATGCAGCAGCACCTCGGTTCGGGGTGACAGCTCTTCGATCTCGCGTTTGACCTGATGGGCGAGGCGATGGAACTTGTGGTCGTGCAACAGCTCGAGCCGATCGACGTCGAAATGGTCGTGGAGGGTCAGGCTGGGGGTGGGTTTCCAGCGTCGTTTCTTGCCCATATCCAGCTGCGTGCCAAGGAATCCGATGACGACATTCTTCATGCTGTATCTATTTCTATAACCTATGATATTTTTGTATCGTAGATTGGGGAGCTGCTTTCAGCAACACTGAAAATATTCATTTTAAAACAGTGTCTTGGGTGAATATTCGTTTTCTCTCTGATTACTGCGCATGCCATGCCAAAACATCCTCACAAAACAACGAGGACAAGGAAATGGCGAACAAATCTGTGTTTGCATCGATCAAAGGTCGGCCGCTGCCTAAAGCAACTGCTCAGAACGTGCATGGCGCGCCGGCCTACGCTTATTCCGATGCCCATGCTCTGGCACAGGTCGCCGTGACCGGAACCTTTGGGGGCATGTTTTATCAAACGCCGCAGCAAGAGCTGGAATATGTTCTGGAGTTGGCTGAGGCGGTTGAGCCAAAGTTCCTGGCGCAGGCGGCGATTTATGCCCGCCAGTCGGGATACATGAAGGATATGCCTGCTGTTCTCCTGGCCATTTTGGCTCGGCGTGATCCGGTTCTGTTCCGGGCGGCCTTTGGCCAAGTGGTCGATAACGGGAAGTTGCTGCGCACTTTTGTGCAGATCATTCGATCGGGGCAGACCGGTCGGACGTCACTGGGGTCGGCCCCGAAAGCGATGGTGCAAAACTGGTTGAATACGGCGTCCGACCGAGCGCTTCTGAACGCCAATATCGGGAATGACCCGTCTTTGGCGGACGTGATCAAGATGGTGCATCCTAAACCGGCCTCGGCCGAGCGGGAGGCGCTATTTGCCTGGATCGTCGGGCGGCCGTGTAATCTGGCACGGCTGCCACAGGCTCTGCAGGATTGGATTGCGTTTCGTGAAACTGGCAAAGGCCCGGTGCCGGACGTGCCGTTCCAGATGTTGACGCAGTTGGAGCTGTCGCCACAACACTGGGCGCGGATCGCACGTAAAGGCTCGTGGCAGATGGTGCGCCAGAACCTGAACACGTTCCAGCGTCATGGCGTTTTCAATGTGACCAACAACGTGGATCATGTGGCTGCGCTGTTGCGTGATCCGAAGGCTATCGCAAAGGCGCGTGCGTTTCCGTACCAGTTGATGGTGGCGGCGCAGAACGTGAACAGTGATATGCCGCGCGAGATCGTAGAGGCTCTGCATGATGCGATGGAAGTCGCGGTGCGGAACGTACCAAAGGTTGTCGGTCAGGTTGTTGTGTGTCCGGACGTCTCCGGTTCCATGACCAGCTCCGTGACCGGGTATCGCCCAGGCGCTACCTCGGTTGTGCGTCACGTGGATGTAGCAGCCCTTGTGGCCGCGTCATTCCAGCGCGTGAACCGTGGTTGTCAGGTTCTGCCGTTCGACTTCGACGTGCGTGACGTACGTCTGGAGCCGCGCGACACGATCCTAACGAACGCCGAGCGTTTGGCCGCTCTGGCTGGTGGTGGAACAAACTGTTCCGCACCGCTGAAGTGGCTGAACGATCGTGGTCGCGCACCGGATCTGGTGGTGTTCGTGTCCGATAACCAATCCTGGGTTGATGCCCGGAACGGCGGGCAGGGCACGGCAATGTTGAAGGAATGGGAGGTGGTCAAGCGTCGCAACCCAAAGGCCAAACTGGTCTGCATCGACATCGCCCCATACGGGACCACGCAGGCCCAGACACGTGAAGACGTATTGAATGTCGGCGGGTTCTCGGATGCGGTCTTTGACCGGATCGCGGGTTTTGCCAGCGGTCGCAGCGGCCCGGATCACTGGGTCGGTGAGATCGAGAAGATCGACGTATAAGAAAGCGTCAGGCGGAATGCCTGTGGGACTACATTTTTAGGTAATGTCACCGTCTCACAATCAGATTTGTCCGCCTGACCCACCTGATAAGTAGCAAAAGGAATGGATTTCGGCGAATGCCGATGGAACTACAGTCTACCCCGGAGATGCGCGGTTAGCGACCACGCTGTGCCGATTTGGCGCATAGCTCAAATACGCAGAGTACCGGGCAAAGTGTTTCATCACTCCCTTGTCGCCGCATTATTTAGAAAACCCCGGCGAATGCCGAAGGAACTACATGGTACCAAACTGGGAAAGGTCGAGCGGGTTCAAATCCCCTCTTTGCCGACGCCCATACGGCAAACGCAGTTGCCCATTCAACTGCGGGGCGGGCCTCCCAAACTGTTTCTTCTTCCTTTGTCGCCGGGGCCCATGACACGTTGGGCGAATGCCTGCAGACCTACTGGTAGACGCACCCGAAAGGGGACATGGGCAACCATGTCGTGCTGGTTCAAACCCAGCCCGGAGAAACCCGGTGGCGGAATAAATCGGTTTGCGAACATCTTGTCGCCCAGCCAGTTTGGAAACATGAGTAGATAAAGATGATGGACGAAAAGACATATGATCCGGTTACCGGTGACCATCTGAAAGACTGGGGTCACCGTCCCGGCAAGCAATTCCCCACCCTGCTGGCGCGCGCAAATGAGATGCGGGCCGACGGGCTTGGGCTGGTGCGTATCCGTCAGGCGCTGGAGGGTGAAATTCCTTCCGTGCCGGTGACCTTGGACATGCGCGCTCCTGGAGAGGTGCCGTTTCACGAGAATATCAACGCGGCGGACCCGGACGAAGAGGACAACGTCTCTAAGGTGCGGGAGACAATGACAGTGTTGATGCGGACACCCACCATTGAGGCCGGCGCGATCATGCCGGATGCCTGTCCGGCTGGGCCGGTTGGGACCATCCCGGTCGGCGGCGTCGCGGCGGCTCGGAATGCGATCCATCCGGGGATGCATTCGGCAGATATCTGTTGCTCGGTTATGATCACTGATCTGGGGAACGCCGATCCAAAAGCGGTGCTGGATGCGGCTCAATCGGTGACGCACTTCGGCCCGGGCGGGCGAGCACAGGGGAAGCGGTTCACGACCTCGCTGAAACTTCTGGACGCGTTCCGGGAGAACCCGTTTCTGGACAACCCGAAGTCTTTGCGTATGGCGCAGGAGCATATGGGGACACAGGGCGATGGGAACCATTTCCTGTTTGTCGGCCGGTCGCGCAAGACTGGACGGACGGCGATTGTGACCCATCATGGGTCGCGTGGGCCCGGTGCGGTTCTATATAAGAACGGGATGCATGTGGCCGAGAAGTTCCGCAAAGAGTTGTCGCCGCGCACGCCCAAGCAAAACGCCTGGATTCCAGCAGATACCGAAGAGGGTCGCAATTATTGGGCGGCGCTACAGCTGATCCGCAAATGGACCAAGGCCAACCATAACGCCATTCACCAAGCGACGGTCGAGGCCGCGCGTGTAGGCGATGTGGGAGAGCGGTTCTGGAACGAGCATAACTTTGTTTTTAAACGGGGTGATCTGTTCTACCACGGCAAGGGTGCAACGCCAGCCTGGGGCGATTACGCTGCAGATGCGACAGGGCTGACGCTGATCCCGCTGAACATGTCCGAGCCGGTTCTGGTTGTGCGCGGAAAGGATGCAGGCCACGGTCTGGGCTTTAGCCCGCATGGCGCGGGGCGGAACTTTTCACGCTCGGAGCACAAGCGCCGGATGGGATCGGTCAGGCCGGATGAGATGTTGCTGGCTGAAACCGAAGGGCTGGATATCCGGTTCCATGCCGGTGCGGTCGACGCTTCAGAGCTGCCGTCCAGTTACAAAAGCGCAGACAGCGTTGTCGCACAGATCAAGTCTTATGATCTGGCCGAGATCGAGGACTACATCGACCCCTACGGTTGCATCATGGCCGGAGATGTGCCGCCGTTCTGGAAAAACAAGAAAAAGAGCCGTCGGTGAAGTTCACCGACGGCTCTGAAAACGCAACTCAAAACGACTACGATACAGGGTGTCTTGCTTCTTCTGGAGGCGCACCCAGCCCTCGCGGTTGCAATTCAGGTCTCTTCAACTGGCAGCCTGTAAACCTTCGGCACAGCGTTGCTGCACATCGCGTATGATCACATTGATCAGCGCGCGGGAGACTTGCAGTTCTTCGGCAATTTCTTTTTGCGAAACGCCAATGAGCCGGTGTCGCAAGAACACCTCGCGGTTTCGTGGTGTGCTGTTGGCCAGACTTTGGGCAACTGCCTGCAGCGCTTGTTTGCCTTCCAGACTTGCCCGACCGCACAGGGGGGTCACGCCGGCCGTTGGCAGCTGGACTTCGTCGTCAAAATCCGTAGCGATCTCGTGGCGCGATCTTCGCAGGTAGTCGATGGACGCATTGCGCACCATCCGCGCCACATAGGGGCGGAGTTTATCCGGCAAACTGCTGGGGGCCAAAGACAGGCATTTCACGGCTGTGTTCTGGATCACGTCTTCAGCCGCGTCTAATGAGCCGACCAGTTTCAACGCTGTACACAGATGCAGTTTGCGGTGCCGTACAAGTTCTTCAATCAAAGCTTCGCTGACGCGCGGACGCGGGTGATCTGGCATGGCAATCCCATTGGCATGATCCGGAATAAGTCCGGAAGTTGTGTTGTTTGGAGAAAACTGCCTTTAGGCACAGATGCCTTTGGTCGCGCCCAAATTATGTCTCAGATGGATTGGATTTTCAATTCTTACGTGTGGCTTCGGCGAAAAAATTCCCATAGGGTGCGTGCGACCCGCAGATGCGGGCCGCTGGATAGGGCTTATTCCGCAGCGGCAAGCCGTGCGGGCTGCGGGGACAAGAGCGCTTCGGCAATTTCATCCACACGCACCGCCAGAACTGACAGCAAGGTGTCGCTCAGCCCGTGGGTTTCCTCGCAATAGCCTTGCAAGAAGATACGCGGTTCAAAACTTCCGTGGGTACGCATCCGGTAGTTTCTGTCGGGGCTTTCGAACTGCACATGCGGTTCAAGCCCAGCCAACAGGGTTTCTCCTAAGCGGCGGCGATAGCCGGTAGCCAGGATAACCAGGTCATAAGCGCAGCTGCGCGTTTCGCCGCCTGGGGTTGGCTGCAGTGTCAGTACTGTTTGTTGTCCGCGGGTTTGGGCCGAGGTGACGCAGGTGCTGCGTAGCAGCCCATAGTCAGAACCGTTGGCCACTTCCTGATCGTAGAATAGCCCATAAATCTGATCAATCAGATCACCATCCACCACCGCGTAGTTGGTATTGGAATATTCTGCCATCAGCGCACGGCGCTGGTCGGCAGGCTGCTGATAGACATGTGACGTGAAACTGGCGTCGAAGATTTCGTTTACGAAGGGGCTGTCGTCCGAAGGCTTGAGCGCATGGCTGCGAAAGATGAAATCCACCTTCGGCCGGGCTGGATCATTCGCGAGGTCCATAAAAATCTCGGCACCGCTCTGCCCTGAGCCGATTACCGCCACCTTCAGCGGTCTGTCCGCTTCTGCCAGCTTTGGTTTGACGGAGCTGAGATATTGCGCGCTGTGAACCAAACCGGGATGGTCCCGCAGATCCGCAAAAATCTCTGGGATGGCGGGTTTGCCGCCGATGGCCAGCACCAAATCTCTGGTTAGATAGCGCGTTTTCCGGCCGGTCTCATCCTCGGCGGTAACAGCCAAAACCTGGCCTGTGCCGCCGGGTTCCTGAATGGGGTCTGCGCCGATTACCCGCTGACCATAGCGACAGGTATCTTCAAGCTGCGCGGCTGCCCAGGAAAAATAGCTGTTAAATTCTTGTCGACTGGGAAAAAAGCTCTTGCGGTTGACGAAACGTTCCAGCCGCCCTTGGGCATGTAAATAGCTCAGAAAAGAAAAGGGGCTGGCCGGATTTCGCAGGGTGACCAGATCCTTGATAAAGGAGACCTGCATGTCAGATCCCTCAAGCAGCATGTCTGGGTGCCAGGCAAAGCGGGGCTTGGCCTCTAGGTAGAGCGCGTCCAGCGTGGGCGCGCCGGACTGGGCACGTTCTTGCAGGGCGATCGCCAAGGCCAGGTTAGATGGGCCGAAGCCCACCCCGATCATGTCGTGGATGTGGTGCGGTTCGCTCATCGGTTTTCTCCGAGTGTCAATTGGGCAGAGGGGGATAGCTGAAGGGGTCGGCCTGGATCTGCTGGGCTGGGCCGCGACCAGAGGCGTGCTTGGAAAAAATGGGTGCGCTCTAACCGAACAAGGGTTGCGCGTTTGTGGGCAAAGTCGAAGTCCTTGACTGCTGCAAAGCCGGAACGCGTTAGATTGCGCAGTTGCTGGGTATGGCTCGCCGCGGGTTCACCAAGCAACGCCTGCGTGCGGGGCTCTGCCAGAAACATGTAGTGCATCAGAGAGGGCAGCCAGGCCGTGATATAGTCGGCGCCACGGGCGTTCGGATCGCCCACCAGCACATGCCAGCCCCGGTCCCAGTCCCCGGCTTGATAGTGGGCTCCGATACGGTTTTCACGGGCCCAATAGAGTTCAAAGTAACAGAATGGACGGCCATCGAGGCAACCAAGCACCGGCATCATATGCGGATCAGCCTGCATCCGCGCCAGATATTCCTGATGGTACTCCAACGTGCCGGATTCCTCGAAAAAGGCGGCGACACGGTCATCGTTCATCCAATTGTGAAACAGCTCCAAGTCACTGGTGGAATCCAGCGCACGCAGGGAAAAGGTCTGCTGCAGCCAAGGGATGCGGCGACGATACAAAAGGCCTGATGGTTTGGGGGCGCGCAGGGGGTGATACCCATGAGGGCCAGCCACCTGTGTCAGTGGGTAACTTAGCGGCGGCTGGACCAGCCAGAGATCCGGTATTTGCCAGAGCATCTCTGGAAAAACAGCCAGCCAGCCGTTGTCCAGCAGGCAGGCAGCCCCGAGAGAAAGAAGCTCCTGGGTCAGATGGGCAAAGTCCTCTTGTTTCAGCAGAACCATGGCTTCTTCTTCTGAGTGGCTTGTCAAAGCCTCACAGGCGGCCAGAACAGCGGGCAGGCTGATTGGATGTGAGGGCGCAGAAAGCTGCAGCTTCCCCTCTCCTTGATCCGTCACGGCTATCTTCTGCGTGGTGTCGTGGCTGTAAACCGTGACAAAACCGGGTTCCGGCTGGGCCCAATAAGGTGGGCTGTGAACTGAGGCGTAATCCAATGACACGCGGGGTCCTCCGTTTGCTGCCCGGTGCAGATGTACGCCGGGACTGCTTTGAGAACGCCGCAGGGATGGAAAAGTTTAGAAAAAAAATCAGGTAATTTGAATTTTCGCGATGCGCGCAATGAAGCGTGTTTACAAACAGAATAACCCGGCACCTGAGGACAGGACCGGGGGCAGTTTTACGTGAAACAGCAGTCAACTGAGGGCGAATACCTTTTGAATTGCGCGGTTTACGGCCACACTCAGCACTGACATGTGGTTCTCTCCGGCATAGGTTTCATAGTCAGCAGTAACCCCTTTGACCTGATTTAAAGCGGCCGCCATCTCCTGCGCAGCGGCAATCGTTCGGGTTTTCTCTTTTTCGGCCAACCGTTCCTCTGCATCGGCAGCCACCACTTGAAACGGGGCGAGCCGGGTGCCTTCCCATTCGCCAGCGGAGAGATGGACATAAGGGCGGCGTGGCGCGGGATCAAAATTTTCCAGATGCTGCAGCAGGAAGCTGTTTTCCCAAGTGATCGCGGGGCTTGCAGCGACCCAATGACTGAAGGTTTCCGGGCGGGTGAACAGCAGCCAAAGAGCAAAAAGCCCGCCAAGGGAATGGCCAAACAGCCCGCGGTGCTTGGGATTGAGCGGTGCGTGAGTTTCAGCCAGTGGCAGAACCTGTTCCAGCAGAAACCGGGCCATCTCTGCGCCTCCACCGGTTCGGACCGGGTCGCTGCCTTCGTAAAACGGCGGATAGGTTTCGCCGGGGGGCGGGCCCAGGTCCCAACTGCGCTGAAAGGGGTCGTAGGCTTCGTCCGTAGGGTAACCAATGGCAACCAGAACACCCCAGCCGATATCGGTGCCGGAAGGGTAGAAGGCCTGCGCGCGCATTGCGTCGATTGCAGTGCCGATTACGGCATTTCCGTCCGTCATGAACAGGGCGGGCCAGCCGCCTGCAGGAGGCACGCCCGGTGGCACCCAGATAAACACACGACGGATTATGCCGGTCTCTGAGTCGGTAACATCGTGCCATCGGGCACCCGTCCAGGTCTCGCCGGTAGTGGTTTTGGGGGGCAGCTGTGTCATGTCCGGGCTTCCTCTATGGCCTGCAGGACATCTGCCACAAGGTCCCCCTCATTTTCCAGGCCCGCAGCAAGACGGACAGAGCCGGCCTGTGTCCCGAAGCGCTGGAACACATTGGCTGGTCCAGACAGGCCCAGAGCAGCTTGGGCGGGGATCACCAGGCTTTCGGGGCCGCCCCAGCTGACCCCAATCTTCACGACATTCAGCGCATTGGTAAAACGGGGAATGTCCACGCTGCTGTCGAGATCAAAAGCGAAGAGCCCGCCATAGCCCGAAAGACAGGCATTGCCGGGGTTGGCTTCAAACGCCGGATGGCGGACGCAGGCAACTGCGGGATGGGCGGATAGCGCACGCCCCAACGCCAGCCCGTTCTGCATGTGGCGTGCCATTCTAAGGTGCAGTGTTCGCATGCCACGCAGAACCAGCCAAGCGTCGAACGGAGAGAGCTTGCCACCGAGGAAATGATAGGCTTCGTGGTCGATGCGTCTGATCAACGCCTTGGGGCCAGTCACCAATCCAGCCAGGGTGTCGGAGTGGCCAGCCAAGTATTTTGAGGCAGCGTGAACAACAAGGTCGATGCCGAATTCCGTCGGCCGCTGGTACAATGGCGTGGCCCAGCTGTTGTCGATCACCGAGATCACCCCCAATCGACGCGCCTCGGCCCCGATTGCGGTCAGGTCCTGCGTGGTAAAGCTCCAGGAGGTCGGGCTTTCCAAGTAGACCAGCGCTGCTCCGGGCAGCGCGTCCAACACCGCTTGGGTATTGGTGCCGTCCACATATTGAGTGGTGACGCCAAATTTTTTCAACAGGCATTCGAATAGGCGGTAGGCATCGGAATAAAGGTTCTCGACAGCCACAACGCGGTCACCTGATTTCACAAAAGGGATTACCGCGGCCGCAATGGCCGCCATGCCAGATGCAAACCCGCGGGCCGCCTCCATGCCTTCCAGGCGGGCGATGAGGCTCTCAAGTTCTGCCACCGTAGGGTTGTTGCCGCGGCTGTAAACGTAACGGTTGGAGTCTCCTGCAAAGACAGCTGCCAAGTCTTCGTAACGATCAAATAGAAAGGAAGACGTCTGGAATACGGGCACTGAGCTGGCACCATGGGGCATCGCATCGTGCGGGGCTATGAGATCGGGTGTCAGCCGGTCAGATACCGGTGTCAGTTTCTGGGGTGAGTGATCGTTCATGTCGGTAGACCTTTCAGGGGAGCGTGCGGAAGATGTCGCAGGATCAGAACGGCGGCGATGCCGGTGACGAGGGCAGCCAAGGACAGCGCTGGGGCAAGCCCGGCAAAGCCCCAGAGGCTGGCAGCCGCGAATAAGAGTGGCAGAAACAGCCAGCCGAGCGGCGCCAAACCAAGAAGCGCCGCGTCCCGGGCGCGGGAAGAGGCTTGCAAGCTGACTTGGGCTGCATGGCGCAGGGCTGTTGCTGGCAAAGACACGGCCAGCGCTGCCAGCGCGGGTGCAGCAAGGGACTGAACCGTTGGGTCTGCGGTGAACAGCGCGCTGATCTGAGGTGCTGCGTTGAGGCCGGTTACCAGGAACAGGCCGGCAGCTGCCGCAGCAATTGTTGCTGTGGTGAGAGCAGCGCGGGCCAGGCGGGTGAGGTTGCCCGCGCCTGCCGCATGCGCCAGTACCGCCTGTGCTCCGAGGCAGAAACCTTCCACCGGTAATGTTGCGAGAACCCAGAGCCTGAGCGCAATGCCCATGGCTGCCTGACCCGCTGCCCCTTCGTATTTTCCGGCCAGCCGATAAAGAAGCAGGAAGGCGAGGCTGGCCAAGAGCACCGAGGCTGCTTCGGGCAGGCCGATACGCAAGACCGGCCAGAGACGCGCGAAGGCGCTGGCAGAAAGGCGCGGACGTAGGCGTAATGCGGTGCGGGAAGCCGTGAAATACCAGCCATAAAGAACCAAAGTGCAGATCTGGGCTAAAACGGTGGCCAATGCCGCCCCTTGCACGCCGAGCCCTGCGGTGAAAATCAGCAGCGGATCCAGCGCCATGTTAAGTGAGAAACAGAGCATCAGGCTAAAGAGACTGAAACGGGCGTGTCCGCTGCCGATGGCGGTGAAATCGCACAAGATCTGCACCATACCCAACCCGGCCGAGAGCGTGAGAATTCTGAGGTACTGCTGAGCAGGTTCGCGCACTGATCCGGTTGCGCCGAGCGCGTCCAGCATCGGTCTCTGTGCCAGCCAAAGTGTGGCGCTGGCAAGGGCTGCCAGTAACAAGCACAGCATCATGGCACTGGATGCAAGCCGGACGGCCTCTGGTCTGTGACCGGACCCCAGGGCGCGGCCTGCGGCGGCGGCGGTGCCGATGCCAAGTCCCACGCCAATTGCAGCGGTCAGACCGGTAATCGGTAAGGCCAAGCTGACAGCCGCCAGTGCGTCCTGTCCCAGTTGACCGACAAAATAGCTGTCCACGCCTTGATGAGCGGCATTGATCGACAGACCACCTGCGGTAGGGAGGCCCGCGCGCAGAAGTGTCCGGATAAGGTCTGGGCTGGCAAGGTTCAATGCGGTCATGCGCTGTGGCTTCCGTTTCAAAAGGATCCGTACTGACCTTTGACGCCAGGGCTGCGGAAAAATTCACAAGCTAGGTGCAAGTTTTCTGCCAAGCAGGGTGAACCGCAGACCACACGCTGCGTCTTTCCGGAGACAAGAGGTGAATGGAGACCCGAAGATGACAAACCCTGAACCCGATAAATGGATCTGCGTCAGAAACGGTGAAGGTCGCTGGTCGGTCTGGCCTGCCGATCTGCCGACACCGGCGGGATGGCACGCCAAAGGCAGGCCTGCGGATCGTGACACATGCCTTCAGGAAATAGAGACCCGCTGGACGGATCCGCGCTCTGAAGCGTTGAAGGAGGCGATGTCATGAACGAAACGCTGGTGATTGAAGAGGCGGGGACAGAGTTAATACCGGGTGAAAAGCAGGTTTGGGCTCATGAACAGGTGGGGCAATTGGCTCCTTACGGTGTGCAGGTGCTGCTGCTTCGGGCGGATTTGCGTTGGCCCTACTCACAGGTCCGGCAGGCTGCGCAGGCTGCCGTTGAGGCGCATCCGGTGTTTTCTGCGCGTCTGCATCGGCTTGCAGGTGGTGTTATCCGCCGCTCCGAACACGAGCGGGACCGGATTGGAGTGGTGGAACGCCCGGCCAAAGGCATCGAGGCCGCTTTGGCAGAAATGGATTTCGACGTGGACGGCGGTTCTGGTGCTTTTGCTTGTGTCGCGACGGGTGACAAGGGGCATTTCTTCGGCGTCGCTTTGCACCCGGTCTTCGGCGATGCCGGGGTCTTGAACGCTGTAGCTCAGGACTTTTCCCGTGCCTTGACCGGAGAGCGAACCAGCGCAGCTGCAACGGTTGCAATGATGGGCGACGTAAATCGGGATCGCCTGCCATTCTGGCGGGAGAGACTGGATGATCTGTCCTGCGCCGTTGCGCGTTTGCCGCATCGGTTCGGGGGAAGTGAAGACATTGTGCGAGGAGGGGCGGAACATGTGCTGGCGCCGACGCTGGCGCAAGCGCTGAACCGTGAAGGCACAGATGCAGAAGCCCATTGTGCTGCAGCGCTTGGGATTGTGTTGTCCCGGTATAGCGGGCAT
This sequence comes from Epibacterium sp. ABZ3_068, assembly GCF_056159265.1. NCBI lineage: Bacteria > Pseudomonadati > Pseudomonadota > Alphaproteobacteria > Rhodobacterales > Roseobacteraceae > Epibacterium > Epibacterium sp. ABZ3_068. Next base: position 713,631 of record NZ_JBSWUV010000001.1, on the reverse strand, counting down.
GAGGACCTGCGTTTTGCAGTTGGTTCCGTCCATGCGGAAGCTGAGCGACGCAGCGAAGACATCCTGCCGCTGCGGCTTCGTATCGCTCCGGGCAACAGCGCAAAGATGGTACTTGAACAGGCGCAAAGGGAATTGGCAAACGGCAGGGCGCAAAAGCTGCCTTCCGAGCTCCTTGTGCAGGATGTTTTGCGCCGAGAAGGGGCGGACCGCCATCCCTTGGGGGCCATCACCTTGCATGTGCGGAGGGATATGCCTCTGCCGGGTGGGCTAAACGCCTGTGCATTGCCAGATCCAGCTTCGCAGGGAGAACTTATGCTGCTGGTCCGCCTGTGTGGTGATGGTAGCATTCTCCTGCGGGCGAGCTATGCGCGGGATCTGTTCGAACCCGCATTGGTCGCACGATTTCTGGTGCATTTGGAGCGTGTACTGGAGGCTGGGCTGGAAGATCCGGCGCGGGCGACCGGGCGGATTGCATTACTGACCGGTGCTGAGTTGGACAGGCTGTCGGCTCCTTATGAGGACCGCGAGGCCAATGCGGCTCGGGCCGTGCATGAGCTCATCGCCGAGCACGCCCGACTGACACCTGACAAAACTGCGCTGATTTGGGGCGGGGCGGAATGGAGCCACGGGAGGCTGAACCGCCGGGCCAACCGGCTGGCTCATCGCTTGCGGGCGCTGGGCGTCGGTGCCGAGGTGCCAGTGGCTGTTATTGTCGAACGCGGCCATGAGGCGGTGATGGCGATCCTGGCGGTGTTAAAAGCAGGCGGCGCCTATATTCCGGTGGAGCCGGATCATCCGCAGAGCCGCAATCATCACATTCTCAGCGACGCAGGCGTGCAAGTGGTTATCACCCGCCGCTGTCACCTGGATAAATTGCCCAAGGCGCTCGCGGCACAGATCCTGTGTCTGGACGATAACCCCGGAGCAGGTCAGCCGGAGACGGATCCAGATGTTCCCATCCATCGCGATCAATTGGCCTATATCATGTATACCTCAGGTTCGACCGGTAAACCCAAAGGGGTTGCAGTGGAACATGGACCGCTGAGCGATCATTTGCAGGACACAGCGCGTGTCTATGAAATGACGAGCGAAAGCCGGGAGCTGCCATTTTTGCCTTTCTCTTCAGATGGTGGGCACGAACGATGGATGAACCCGCTGATGATGGGAGGCTCTGCGGTGATCCCGGACGGGGTTCTGTGGACGCCAGAACAGAGTTTTGCCGCGATGCGCAGACATGGCTGCAACAATGCTTCGATCCCAACGACGTATCTGCAACAGCTGGCTGAGTGGGCAGAACAGACCGGAGAAGCGCCAGATATGCGGTTGTACTCCTTTGGAGGTGAGGGGTTGGCGCAGGCAACTTTTGACCTGCTGTCGCGAGAGCTGCGAGCGCCCATGCTGATCAATGGCTACGGGCCGACCGAAACCATCATGACGCCGATGGTCTGGAAGGTTCGGGCGGGAACCAAGTTCGAAGGCGCTTATGCGCCCTTGGGGCGGGCGGTGGGACACCGTCGCGCTTATGTTCTGGACCGCCAGTTGATGCCGTGTCCCATCGGTGTGGTGGGTGAGATTCATCTTGGCGGTGAAGGTGTTGCGCGCGGTTATGTAAACCGCCCCGGCACCACCGCAGACCGCTTTATCCCCGATCCGTTTGCACCTGAACTGGATGGGCGCAGCGGGGCACGGATGTATCGGTCCGGTGACTTGGGGCGTTGGCGCGAGGATGGCACAATCGAATTCCTTGGCCGCGTGGATCATCAGGTCAAACTCAATGGATATCGGATTGAGCCAGGCGAGATCGAAGCAGCGCTTTTGCAGCAGCCTGGGGTCTCCGAGGCGCTGGTCCTGTTGCGCGAAAATTGTGGTGAAAAGCAATTGATCGGCTATGTGGTTGCACCACAGGAGGTCCAGGAGCAGCAACTGATGCGTGCGCTGGAGGCGCAGCTGCCCCGGCATATGATGCCATCGGCTGTTGTTGTGCTGGAAAAGATGCCGACAAACCCCAATGCCAAGCTCGACAGGGCGGCCTTGCCGCTTCCGGGCGCGCGCTGTCATTCCGGCAAAGGAGCCCCTCCGGCCGGGCAGGCCGAAGAAGCTGTACTGGCGATCTGGCAGGAAGAGATCGGCAATCCGAATATGGGTGTCACAGATGATTTCTTTGATATGGGTGGCCGGTCTCTGACTGCGTTGAAGGTTCTGGCCCGGATGCGCAAAGTCTGGCCGAGCACGGCGTTGACGATTGCCGATCTTTTCGATGTTCCAACCGTTCGGGCTCTTGTCCGGCGGATCGAAGCCGGAGATGCCACAGGACGGCAAGCGATTGCGCTGCGTGGTACTGGTTCACAACCCATGTTGTATTGTTTCCCGGGGCTTCTGGTTTCGACCCGCGAATACCTCCGTCTGACGACCTATCTGGGAGACGATCAGCCAGTTACCGGCTTCTTGTGCCATTCTCTCAATGAAGAGAAGCACTTGAATGTGGCCGTTCAGGACGTGGTAACACCCTATGTGGAGCATATTCGCCGGGAAAGTTCGGGGAAGGCCTGTGCGTTTCTGGGGTGGAGCTGGGGCGGTCTACTGGCCTGGGAAGCGGCTCGACAGCTCAAGGATGAAGTGGACCTGCGTATGGTGGGAATGGTGGATGTCTGCGATCTGGGCAGCGACTTTGCCCTTGGTGCTGTACCGCGTTTCGCTCCCGGAGAGCGCGAGCAGCTGGAAGCAGAGCTGCGGGCGTGGCTTGGAAAGACCCGGATGCGCGCGCAGTGGGACGCGCTGATTGGATCAATGGATAAGCTTTGCTATGATCAGTTTCTGCGCTTTATCGGCAATGAGGCGGAGCCGCTGCCCTATGATGGACCCGAGGTATCCAGCCGTGAGCATACGTTCTGGGTGCTGATCGACAATGCGTTGGTCTTCCGCCGGTACGAACTGGCACCGCTGGATGTGCCCGTGACGTCCTTCAGCGCAGGTGACACGTTGAGCCGCGGTTTGAACCTGAAGGACTGGCGGCAGGTCTCGCCGCGGGCCGAACCGGCCGAGGTGGTGCCAGGTACCAACCATCTGCACATCATTGGTGACCGACTGTTCCACGGCCGTTTCAAGGCTGCTCTGGAGCGGGCTTTCGCGGAGCTGTAACGCACTCCGCCGGGGTATATGGACCCCGGCGGAAAGACTGAAAGAGGTGGCACAGGGAAACCCGTGCCGCCGTTTTGTTTGATCAGAAGGTCTTACCGATTGTGAAAGACACGACACGGCCTTCGCCGCGAGAGCAGCCAAAGCCGTCATAGCAGATGCTGTCATAGTCCTTGTCGAACAGGTTCGAAACCCTCAGATTGACTTCCATTTCCTGCCATTCGTAGCGCAAAGCCAGATCGGCGATGGTATAGGAGGGGGTCACCCGCGCGTTTGCCTGGGTGGCAAAGGCTTCGTCATTGTAACGTACACCGCCGCCGATGCTCAGACCTGGCAGCAAAGCTGCGGCGTCATAGTCCAGCCACAAGGACAGCTGGTGTGGCGGTGCCATGGCATTGTCGTTGCCAATGAGGTCATCAATCAGCGATTTGGTAATTTTGGTGTCCAGATAGGTGTAACCAAACACAGCCTGCAGATTGTTCGTGACCTGTCCCCGCGCCTCGAATTCAAACCCACGAGAGTGGATCTCACCTGCCTGGGTGAAGCTGCTCCAAGTCGGGTCATTGCGGTCGTAGTCCTTTACGTTGGTCTTGCGCAGGTCAAAGAGTGCGGCGCTGAGCATATAGTTGCCGTGCTCCGGAATATAGCGCAGACCGGCCTCCCATTGCTTGCTCTCAGAAGGGTTCAAAGGGGCGCCATCAATGGTTTTGCCGAAGTTCTGAACGAAGCCCTCTGTGTAACTGATATAAGGCGTCATGCCATCGGCCGACTGGTAGGTCAGGCCAAGCATTACGGTGGTTGCGTCGTTCTTCTGCGCCTGGGTTGTGGAGTTGAGAAGATCGTCGATTTCATTTTCGAACCAGCTGCGGCGCAGGCCTGCCGTGATGGCCACGTCATTCACAAATTTATGGTGGTTCTGAAGATAAATCCCCTTTTCGGTGTATTCTTCGCGGTTCTGTGTGGACAAGGTCGGGTCGGCTACGTCGAAGTCGAAAACCGGATTGGCAAAGCTGACGAAATAGGCGCCTTCGTCATTGTCGCCTGCGGCCAGATTCTGGCTGTATTCAGTTTTGCGTCGCTGGTAGTCGGCACCGATAATCAGACTGTTGCCGCCGCGTTTCCACTCCAGATAGTTGTCAAAGCCTAGGTTGGAGGCCTCTTCGGTATTGGCCTGAGCGGTAAAGCCCATGTCGCCGGTTGCAAAGTCGGTAGAGGCCAGATACAGGTGCTGGTAGTCGATTTTGTCACGGGCATAACGGGCCTTCTGATTGAAGGTGAAGCCCTCGCCGAAACGATGCGAAAATTCCCACCCGATGGATTCGCTGTCGCTGTTGTAGGAATTGAAGTCCGACTGACGTTTATAAAAGTCATCGGGCAGGCTTCCAAGGGCTGCATCATATTCAACGCCAGCTTGAGGAACCCATTGAAGCGGTGTGCGCTCGTCCTGCTGATAGTGCATCAACACGGTCAGGCTTGTGTCGTCGCTTGGTGCCCAAGTCAGGCTGCCTGCGATCAACTCGCGGTCGTTATGGGAGTTGTCCAGCTCGGTTTCACCATCGCGGAGCAACATTGTCAGCCGTCCGGCCAGCGTGCCTTCGGCGTTCAGCACACGGGAAACATCCACACCGCCCTCGGCGGTGCCGAAGCTGCCATAGCCACCATAAACGGAGCTTTCGTTTTCAAATGTGGGACGTTTGGTCACCAGATTGACCAAACCGCCGGCGTCGTTGGAGCCATAAAGCACACCCGCCGGGCCGCGCAGAACCTCGACCCGGTCCAGCATGTAGGGGTCGATCTTGAAACTTGCGAAGTTATGCGACTTGTTTGGAAGCCCGTCACGGTACAGTGCGCTAGTTCCCATATCAAAGCCACGGATCGAAAACTGGTCAAATCGGTCGTCGGTGCCCCAGGTGGAAGGATTGATACCAGGGGTGAACTTGATTGCGTCCTCAACCTGTGCAGGACGGCGCCGCTCCAGTTCGGTGGAGGTCACAACCGAGATTGATTGCGGTACCTCGGTCACGGGCACGCCAGATTTGACGCCGGTTTCTGAGGCGGGGGCGAGGTATCCGTCAACGGCACCTGCATATTGCAGCTTGTCACGTACGATGATCGGCGAGAGTTCCAGAACGTCTTCATCCTGTGCAAACAAAGGTTGGGCGGTTATCGCAGAAGCGCCAAGCGCAGTGCCGCAAAGCAACGCCCGCAACGAAGCTCGGCCGGTGACGGCCGGAGCGGATTTGAATGTCATCACTGTAGTCCCAGGTTTAAAGGTCAGACTGAGCCTGTGGCAAAGTGCGGACCTATTTGGTTGGCAAATTGAACTTTGCCTGGGACGTTCCTGGGTGGCGCGACCTTACAATTTGCGGATGAGGAGTCAATGGTAACGCAGGTGTGACGCTTGTTCTACAGTAGTTTTATATGGCTTTTTTGCCTTGTTTTATCCGTCGGCAAAGAAATTGAACGCGCTCTTTGCCCAAAGCGGGACCAGCGTGTTTCAGGAGCTTCCCGGGACGATTATCCTCTGCTCCAATAGGCCGCGATATAGCTTCTTCCGGATGGCACGCCAGCGGCCCGGATTGCGTCGCGAACCGGCTGGACCTCGGATCTTTCGCTGGCAAACCAGAAATAAGCATCTGGGCAGCGTGAGATCTCCGTCAGGGCGCAGCAGCCCAATGTGTTCCCGGCCTGCCTGTCCAGCCAGCGCAGGGACATGCCGGGTGGAGGCGTGACCGGATACCCGCAGGCGCCGCCGCCATTTGCAATCAGCGTAACGCTGCCACAGGTGTCGGGCGGAAGGGCTTCAACAATGCGCGCTGCTGCCGGAATACCTGTTTCATCGGCAAAAAGCAGGATATTTTTTGCATCTGGAATGCCGCCGCCGCCAGGACCCGCAATGGCCAGCTGATCCCCAGCCTTCGCGCTGTGCGCCCAAGCCGACGCTCGCCCGCCCGTATGCAGAAATATATCAAACTCCAGCATGTTGCTTTGGACGCAGATGTTGCGCGCGGTGTAAACCGGTCGATGCAGAGCCTTGTCACCCTTAGGCCAAACTGTCCGACCGCTGAAGTCGAGCTTTGGGTAATCTGGATCGACGCAATCTGAGGGGGGCAAAAGAAGGCGGAAGTGAATGGCATCATTGCCAAAGCCAGATAAATCCTGGGCCTGAAGGCGGACACGCAGAAAGCTGCGCCCCAGTGGAACAATCGAGTGAACAGTGGTGAACTGCACGTCCGGCGGCAGGGTGCCCGCAGCGTTGTCATCGGGCCAACAGAGCGAAGCGGCGGCACCGGGTTGAAGGTGTTCAAGATGGCCTGCAAAGCCTTCTTTCAGCATGTGAAGCCGGTCTGGCTGCGCAGCTGATATCTGGATCGCGCTGCCTGCCTCTTCTGCGCAAAAACAGTAGAGGCCGAAGGCTGGAACCTCAATTGTGAGACTGGTTTCTGTGTCCAAGAGGATCGGAAGTTCATGGTCCTTTGCTAAGGTGCGCAAAGCCGGTCGGGTGGAGGCAAATGGCACGGAAGGTAGCCGGGACATGGTCTGCAAAGGAAAGCGCGTGTGCTCGTTCATCGGTGAAAGCCTTATTCAGGGATGACGTGGGGGGTGCCGTGCACAGGGTCGGGTATGATCCGGCAGGGCAGGCCAAAGACGTCCTGCATGACTGGCTCAGTGACCACATCGGCAGGTGTCCCCTGGCAATAGACACGACCGGATTTGAGGGTGATCATATGGCATGCAAAGCGGGCCGCGAGGTTGATGTCATGCAGCACCATGACAATGGTGCGGCCGGTCTCCCGATTGAGGCCCCGCACGAGTTTCAAAAGCTCGATTTGATGTGGCAGATCAAGGTACGTCGTGGGTTCGTCCAGCAACAAAATGCCAGTGTCCTGGGCCAGAGCCATAGCAATCCAGGCACGCTGGCGCTGGCCGCCGGAGAGCGCGTCCAGGGGGCGCTCGGCAAGGGCTGTCATGCCGGTCCGTTGCAAAGCATTGTCAACGGCTGTGGCATCCTGGCGTGACCATTGCCGCAATGGTGATTGATGAGGCGTGCGGCCGCGTGCGACCAGGTCGCGGACTGTCATGCCTTCTGGGGCTGCAGGTGATTGCGGCAGGATCGCCAGCCTTTGCGCAACAGAACGGCTGGGCTGTTGGTGGATCGCTTTTCCGTCCAGAACCACTTGACCAGAGGTTGCGGGTTGAAGCCGCGCCAACGCGCGCAGGAAAGTGGACTTTCCGCATGCATTGGGACCGGCGATGACCGTGACGCTGCCGTCGGGAATCTCTGCTGTTACATCTGTCAGAACTGGCGTTCCGTCATAGCCCGCTGAAAATTTCTCGGCGCTTAAACGGGCGCTTGGAGAGATATTGGCCGATTGCATCACAATGCTCCTTTGCGGAAGTGGTGTAGCAGCATCCAAATCAACAAGGGTGCGCCAACAAGAGCGGTAAAAACGCCGGCGGGCAGCTGAATCCCGGGTATGCTGCGGGAGGCAGTATCAGCCAGCAGGGTGATGAAAGCCCCCACGAAGGCTGCTCCGGTCAGGGCCGGGTGGTCTCTGGAGCCAAAGGCGCGTGCAAGAGGCCCCGCCGCGAAGGCCACAAACGGCAGTGGACCGGCAGTGCTGACCGCCAATGCGGCCAACAGGGTTGCGGTTACCGTCAGGGCCAGCCGTAAGGCAGGCAGGTTCAGGCCCAGAGCGGCTGCGGTGTCGTCGCCCAGTGACAATCGTGCGAGCGGGAATTGCAGCCACAGGGCCAGTGGCGTCAGCAGGGCCAGCCCAGCCCATACACGGGTCGCGTCGCTCCAGTTGCGCGCATTCAATGATCCGGTCAGCCAATGTGCCATGTCAGCCGCGCTTTGGATGTCGAGGCGGCTGAGAAGCAGGTCGGCCACGGCACTTAGTGCGAGCCCGGCGCCGATGCCGGTTAGGATCAGCCGAGCTGGGGACAACCCGTCCTTCCAGGCCAGCAGGGTAACGACAGCGGAAGTCAGCAATGCTCCGGCAATCGCTCCGGGCAGAACCAGACCGCCGGTCAAGATCAGAGCAGCCAGTGCCCCGCAACTCGCACCGGCGTTAAACCCAATCACATCGGGTGCGGCCAGGGGGTTGCGCAACATCGCTTGGAAAATCGCACCGGACAGGCCAAAGGCGGCTCCGGCCCCAAGGGCCGACAAAATGCGCGGAAGACGAAGATCAAGGAGAACAAGCTGTTCCATCGCACTTCCGTAACCAGTTAGAACCTGCAGACTGCGGAATAAGCCAAGAGGATAACTGCCAAGCTGAGCTGCCAATGCGGAAAGCGCCAGCAGCGCGGTCAGCATCAAGGCACCTGCAAAAACGGCGCGGCGGGAAATTTTGAACGAAACAGAAGAGATGCGAAAGATCCAGGTCACAAGCGTCGGGCTCCGTTCTGACGGACCAGCCAAATCAATGCGGGCCCGCCCAGTAATGCGGTCATCACCCCGGCCGGCAGGCTGCCTCCAAAGACTGGTAGGCGACCGGTCAGATCTGCGGCAAGCAGGAGAATGGATCCAAATGGAGCAGACAGTGCAAGGCTCCAGCGCAGTCCCGGGCCGGCGGCCCAGCGGGCCAGATGCGGCACGATCAGTCCTAAGAACGCAATAGGTCCCGCCAAAGCGACAGCACTGCCGCTTAGCAGGACAATGGCGGTGCCAGCCAGCAGACGTGCAGCCCCGGTGCGAATCCCAAGTCCACGGGCACTGTCTTCGCCCAATAACAGGGCATCCAGGCCTGGCATTGCTGCAGCTGCTGCGAGCGCCCCCAAGGCAAAAAACGGAGAAAGTGCCACAAGCGTTTGCATGTCGATCCCGTCAAGCCCGCCGAGAACCCAAAAACGATAGGTATCCAGCGTCTGTTGACTGGCCAGCAACAAAGCCCGGGTGAGAGCAAGAAACAGAGCGCTGATGGCAGCCCCTGCGAGCAGCAGTCGCAACGGGCTTGCCAGCGGACCGCCGCTGAGTGCTGCCACCAGCAAAGCGGCCGCAAGCGCACCCAGAAGGGCAGCCCAGACAAAGCTCGCAGGATCCGTAATGCCGAGCAGCAGAATACAGCCCGTCACAGAAAGCGCTGCTCCTCCGTTGATCCCGAGCAGCCCAGGATCGGCCAGCGGGTTGCGGGTCAGTCCTTGGATCAAAGTTCCGGAAACGCCCAGAGAGGCTCCGATCAGGATTGCACCGAACAGGCGCGGCAGCCGCATCTGTCTGACCACGATCTGTTCTGCGCTGGTGATGTCATAAGCCGCTAAGGCATGCCAGACCTCAGTCCAGCGGACCGGGCGCAGGCCCAGTCGCAGGGATGCCACTGCAAGCAGGATCAACGCGGCCAGCGATCCAGCCAGCCAGAGCGACCGGCGCGAGAGGGTAGCGTGGCTGTGCGAGGCGGGCAGGGCCAGTGTATTGTCAGACATCTTAAAACCCCTTTGGCAGCAGACCCGCCTCGGCCATGCCGGGAACGGGCGTCGCAGGGTCGCCATCCGACGCGGCCTCCAAAAGGGGAACCAACTGGTCCAACGCGTAGTCCAGGCTGAGTGGACTGGAATGGGATAAGGCGGCAGCCAGAAGAGGGTCGGCGTGGATTTCCCTGCCTTCCCTGTAAGCACGCAACGTCGGGCGCAGCGGCATCCGCGCTATCTTTGATGCAGACCCGCCGTAATCGAGCCAGATCAGCACATCTGTGTCGATCGCAGAAGGGTCTTCGTCCGGGATCAGCGTGTGAAAACTGTTGATCCCGGCTGCGGCGTTGATTTCGGCCGGGATCTGGAAACCAAGCGCTTCCAGAAAGCGGCCGCGGATATCGCGGCTGGTAAAGGCTCCGGTTTGCCCTGCCCAGACCATGGCAGCGCTTGCCCCTTGCCATTCCGGGTGGCTGGCGCGGAGCGTTTCAAACCTTCGACCAATGCGATCAATCACCGCCTCTGCTTTGTCGGAGGTACCCGTAGCCGCACCGAGGCGCCTCAGCATAAGCTGCCAGGGCGTGCCATAGTCGCCATAGGCCGGGGGCGGCGCAAGTGTGGGGGCAATACGGGACAAAAGGGCGTATTCACGATCTGTGATGCCAGACCATTGAGCCGCAATCAGGTCGGGTTCAAGCGCTGCAATCGCTTCGACATCTATGCCGCCCCGCAATACAACCGGGCGGGCCTCTCCCATCACGTCCAGTGCCCAGGGCCACACGCCAGACGGATCGTTTCCATACCAGTTGCGCAAGGCAATTGGTTGTTCATCAAGAGCCAGCAGGAAGTCATGACCGGTAAAACTTAGCGACACAATGCGGTGGGGCTTTGACGGTATCGTCGCTTCTCCGAAACGCGTCTCAAGCGTCACGGGGAAGCCCTGCGCCGCCGCCGAAACGGCCAGTAACCAAGATAACACGATGCAGGCAAAGGCAATACGCATAGCTGATTTTCAGTCTTAGGTCAGACATTGTCCGTTTGTTCATCTGCTTCAAGCAGAAGAGATTTAAACGTCTGACTGGACTGGACTCCTGTAATAAGGTGCCCGCAATCTTGCTAATACGCTTCTAGAGTGTAGTCAGCACCGGATATACAGTCTTAACGTTTCAGTCAAGGAAGGTGCTGTTTCCCCCAAAAAGCGATCCATCTGTTCGTATTTTGTTTCTGATCTAGGTTTTGGTCTGGCGATCAGTGCCTTTGGGAAGGCCGCTGAGCGCTCTCGGTTGTCGGGGGGGGCAGCAAAAGGATCCCTGACCATAATGCAGTGCAAAAACTGCATAGAGTGATACTTGGCCGGTAATCAGGTGGGAGGAGGATCGCAATCCGTTGCGATTTTTGTCTTTCATTTGTCGTGTCGGCGACGCTCTGCGTCTGAGGCCGCCTTTGGAGAGTGGTGGCAATCCGCAAAAGTTTCTCAATTCCAGACTTGATAATCTTTCTGATATGTCGTTAATTTCTGTCATGACAGAAAAAACAGCCATAAATGATTCCACAGCCAAAGCTCAGTTCATTTTGTATTGGGGTGACATGGGGAGCCAGTGGGGCGTGAACCGCTCAGTGGCTCAGATCCACGCTCTTTTGTTCCTGAGCGTACGCCCTTTGAACGCCGAAGATATTGCCGATCAGCTGGGCGTTGCACGGTCCAATGTGTCTAATTCGCTAAAGGAATTGGTAGGGTGGAAGTTAATCCGCCGTGTGCCGGTCGCCGGCGATCGCAGAGAGCACTTTGTGGCCGAGGTGGACGTATGGGAAATGGCGATGCTCATTGCGCAGGGGCGCAAGGAACGTGAGATCGACCCGGCGATGATCGCGATTGACAGCTGTGTGAAGCAAGCGTCCGAAGAGCAGAATATGGACCCGATCGTATTGGCTCGTATGCAGGATATGCAGGATTTTCTTGTGACGGCTGATCGGTGGTCGACGCAGATGCTGCGTGTACCAAAGTCCAAGCTGAGTGCGCTGATGAAGATGGGTGACAAGGTTTTGTCGCTGCTCGCATTTACGGGAAAAAAGACTGAGTGATCCTTGGCATTTTTTTGCGCTTTAATTTCTGAAATTACAGAAAATATAGACTTAACTGAAGGAACTGATGTTGTGAAAATCGATTTTTCTCCAAGCAACAGCACCTCCGATGATCGGTTTCCCAAGTTGGTCGGGCATAGGGCCTGGTCGGCGTTGCCCACCGCTGTCCGCAAACGGTTCGGACGGCGCATGCAAAGTGGAGCAAGTGTTACATATCAGGGTGTTGTCGTAGGGATGAGAATGAACCTGGCCGGGCGTATCCTGGCACAAGTGGCGCGGATCGTGGGTGCTCCTCTCCCGTATGACCTGTCCTCCATTGACCAGCCTGCTGTTGTGACCGTGACTGAGGACATCGCCGGAGACGGGCAATTCTGGATCCGGATGTATGGGCGCGAAGCTGGATTTCCCCAGATCGTGCACAGTTCCAAACGCTTTTCAGGTCCAACAGGGCTGGAGGAGTACATTGGGTACGGCCTCGGCATGGCATTGAAGGTCACCGTGGAAGGGCGGGACCTGTTGTTCAAAAGTGACCACTATTTTCTGCGGGCCTTTGGCTTTCGGATAAAGCTGCCCCGCCTTTTCAGTCCCGGCTCCTTGGTCATCGGACATCACGATAACGGGGCTGGGCAATTCCGGTTTTCTCTCGACCTCAGGCACCCGATTTTCGGGCAAATGATCAGCCAGGACGCCATTTTTCAAGACGCAAAGGAGTAGTTTATGGACAATCCAATTTTATGGACCCTGATTTCGATACAGGTATTTATGGGGGCATTTGATACACTTGTGCACCACGAAGGAACCGAGCGCTTGGCTTGGCGTGTTTCGCAAAAACAAGAGCTGCGTCTGCATGGGGTGCGCAACTTTTTCTACGCAGTGATCTTTATGTCTTTTGCCTGGCTTGAGCCGCATGGAATTTTCACAGTTATTTTGGCTGGTATCCTTGCGGTCGAAGTGGTGATTACGCTTTGGGACTTTGTTGAAGAAGACCTGACCCGGAAGCTGCCGGCTTCGGAGCGGATCAATCACACACTGCTTGCGCTGAATTACGGTGCCATACTCGCCCTGGCCTCCCCCTATCTTTGGGCGTGGTCCCATTTGCCCAGTGCGTTGGTTCCGGTTAGCTATGGATGGTGGAGTGTCATGGCCTGCCTGTCATCAATTGGGGTGGGTGTATTTAGCATCCGGGATTTGCTGGCGGCCGCGCGGAGCGACCGATTGGAGCGAGGCAACCCTGCGGACTTGGTTTCCGGACTAAAACCGCGCCAGCATATCCTGGTAACCGGTGGCACGGGGTTTATCGGATCCCGTTTGGTGGAGGCTCTGGTTGCTGCTGGCCACCATGTTACCGTTCTCACCCGAAACCCAGCCAAAGCGAACCATCTGGCGCATCCGGTTCGGCTTGTGTCCAGCTTGGACAAGATCGACGACTCTTCCTACTTTGATGCCATTGTGAACCTCGCAGGTGATGCCATTGCCGGTGGACTTTGGACCCGCAAGAAACGGGCAGAGATTATTGCGTCGCGGGTAGAGATGACACGTTCAACTGATCGTCTGATTGCGCGTTTGCAAATCAAGCCGGGCTGTTTGGTCAATGGCTCAGCAGTGGGCTGGTATGGTCTGCAAGAGGACGGTGACGAAGGCGATTTGACAGAGGGTTCCTCTCCAAAGCCTGCATTTGTGCATGAGGTCTGTCACGCATGGGAGCAGGAAGCACAGCTCATTGCTAACCAAGGTGTCCGTGTCGTTTTGTTGCGTACAGGTTTGGTCCTGGGGGTTAATGGCGGTATGCTTGCAAAGCTTCTAACCCCGTTTGAATTTGGGGCGGGCGTTATCATGGGCCATGGTCGGCAGTGGATGTCGTGGATCGAGCATGACGACATGGTACGTGTAATATCATTTGCGATTGCTACCCCCTCTTTGTCTGGTGCGGTAAATGCTGTTGCTCCTCACCCAGTGACCAACGAGGTTTTTTCCCGCAGCCTGGCGTCTGCATTGCACCGCCCCCTGTTGTTGCGGTGTCCCGGATGGATTCTTGAAGGTTTGCTGGGGGACTTGGCGCGAGAGACGATGTTGGGAGGCCAACGCGTCCTGCCATCGCGTCTCATCGACAGTGGGTTCGTTTTTAATCACGCTTCCTTAGCGCCAATGCTGCGGCAGATCACGGGCGCTCGGTCTGACAATAGCCGATTGGGATAAGGACTTCCAAATCAAGAGGGGCGTTGCTCGCCGCATTCTACCTGGTGTGAAGTTTGTCTCTATATAAGAAATCGGCGGCTATGGTGCCGCCGATTTTTCCACCCTAAATCCTGAGTGTGCGACGCGTTGTCATCCAGCGGATGCAGGATACTCTCAGGCTGTTTCCAGATCATCCGCGGCGGCATAGGAGCCATCTTCGCGATGCACTTCTTTCCCGGCCACAGGAGGATTGAAGCAGCACGCCATGACGAGCTCCTCATCGGCGCGAAGGGTATGGCGGTCGTGCTTGTCCAGAGCATACATCACACCGGGCCGTATGTGGTGCGTTTCACCGGTCGCGATGTCGGTGATCGAGCCGGTGCCCTGCATGCAATAGACGCTTTCGAAGTGATTTTTGTATTCAAACGTGTGTTCCGATCCCGCTTCAAGAAAGGTAATGTGGAAAGAAAATCCCATTCCATCTTCTGCAAGCAGCATGCGCACGCTGCTCCACTGGGCGTCCGAAACGACGCGGTTGCGCTCTTTTTCAATGATTTCGTTGAAATCGCGTACAATCATGATCTTACTCGGCTGCAATTCTATGTGTGTTTACGACGTCCTGTGCTGCGCCAATTAGGATATCCAATCCGGTTTTCAGCACGTCCTCTGGGGTGGTTAGCGGAGCCAGGATCTTGATGACTTCATCCTCTGGACCCGAGGTTTCGATGATCAGTCCTCGCTTGAAGGCGCGGGCGCAAATTTCACCCGCTAGAACACCGCTGCCGACATCTACGCCGCGCATCATGCTGCGCCCCTTGAGCTGCGCACCGGGGACCATATCTGCGATGGTCTGCAGACCGTCTTCGACCAGTTGCGCCCGGCGGGAAATGTCGCGTTGAAATTCATCGCTGGCCCAGAATTTCTCCAAGGCAGCGCGTGCCGTGACAAAGGCGTGGTTGTTGCCGCGAAAGGTGCCATTGTGTTCAGCCGGGCCCATCAAGTCATACTCGGGTTTTACCAGGACCAGCCCCATTGGCAGGCCAAAGCCCGAAATGGATTTGGCCAAGGTGACGATGTCAGGGGAGATGTCCATGTCTTCAAATGAGAAGAATGTTCCTGTACGGCCACAGCCAGCCTGCACATCGTCGATTATCAGCAGCGCGCCAGCTTTCTGGGCCAGCTCTGCGATCCGCTGCAGCCAGGGGCGGCTTGCAACGTTCAGCCCGCCTTCGCCTTGTACGGTCTCGAGGATTATCGCAGCCGGTGCGTCCAGACCGCTTGAGCGATCGTTGAGCATCGCTTCCAAGAAATCAGCGGTATCGCCGCAGCCGGCGAAATAACCATCATAGGGCATTCTGGTCACCCCATTCAGCGTCGTGCCCGCACCACCACGGTGGTAGCTGTTTCCCGTCGCCGCCAAGGCTCCCTGGGTGACGCCGTGAAAACCGTTGGTGAAGGCGATGATATTGCTTCGGCCGGTGGCTTTGCGGGCGATTTTCATTGCGGCCTCGACAGCGTTTGCACCGGTCGGCCCGGTAAACATGAGCTTGTGAGACATGCCACGCGGGGTCAGTATGTGCTCTTCAAACGCCGTGATAAATGCGGCTTTTGCATCGGTGTGCATGTCCAACCCATGTGCAACACCGTCAGCCTGGATATGTGCGATCAGCGCGTCTTTCAGGTCTGGATCATTGTGGCCGTAGTTCAACGACGAGCAGCCGGCGAGGAAATCGATGTAACGTCTTCCATCGCTGGATGTCATTTCGGAGCCGTTGGCCGAGGTGAAAACAGTGTCAAACCCCCGGCAATAGCTGCGCGCCTCGGATTCACGGCGTGTGAATATGGAAGTATCAGTCGGGTTCGTATGCATACGACCTCTCTTGGGTTTTGGCGGGTGGATAAAAGGAAAGCTGGCCAGCAAAGGAGGGCGCATGGCTTAGGCAGCCAGTTGCGCTCGTTTGGAAAGCGGAATGGTAACCAGATACTCGGTCTTGTGGCGTTCCTGGAAATGCAGAGCTTGCGTATAATAGGGCGCACTCTCCAGCTTCTGACCTTGGAGATGTGAAAATTTGCGGAACAATGCCCAAGAGGCTTCATTATCCGCGGTAATGGTCGTCTGAATGCGGCTCACCCCACTGCACTGCGGACGGTTCAGAATGTGCTGCAGCATCAAACCACTTAACCCTTGGCCACGTGCGACCTCCGATACGGCAACTTGCCAGACAAACAGCGTGTCCGGCTCGTTCGGCATGACATAGGCAGATACCCAGCCAGCGGTCTTGCCTGCCAATTCGGCCAGAACGCAGGTGTCGGCGAAGTGATCACACTGCAGCAAGTTGCAATACATCGAGTTTTCGTCAAGCGGGCGGCAGGCTCTGACAAGGTACCAGATTTCTGCGCCATCTTTGGCGGAGGGTTTGCGCAAAGACGGCAAATCGACGTGCATTGAGTGAGCGGGGTGTTGCATAGGGGCTCCTTTCGCTTCGTTTATCAAAGTAACAGGATATGGACGTAACTTCAATAGTCGAAGCAATTAATAGGGAAATTGATGGAAATATCTGAAAATTACAACGATTCATGATGTAAAATCACCATAAATAGCTTTGATGAGTGAAGTTTGTTTGTGTTTGCGCCCTGAGTCCAAAGTGCATAAGGTTTGACAATCAAATGAATGGAGGCAATTTGGACCGTATCGATAGTAGCTTGATTGCCCTCAGGCGGATTGTGCGCGCGACTGAATTGTTTGGACGCAAGATACGTCAGTCCACGGGGGTTACGCCCACGCAATTCCGTGTCCTGCAAATCATATCAGAACAGGGATACACCACGGCCAAAGCTGTCTCCCTGCGCATGAGGGTTTCGCAGGGAACTGTCACCTCTTTGGTTGATAAGTTGGTACGAGATGGGTTGGCCGTGCGTGAGAAGTCTACTCTGGATCGGCGGCAGACCAATATTGTGCTGACTGACGCTGGACGCACAGTGCTGAGCGACGCCCCTGATCCGCTACAGCAGCGATTTGTGCGCAAGTTCGCAGCGATGGAGGATTGGGAGCAAGCCATGTTGGTCGCAAACCTCGAACGCGTTGCGGGCATGCTTGATGCGGAAGACATGGACGCGTCACCGGTTCTGGATACAGGTGAAATTCGGCCTGTAGAATAACCGTCGCCGGAAGTTGAAGGAGAGACAATCGCCGCGCCCTGACTGTAAGGGCTAGGGGTCTTGCCGGGCATTCCTATAATGTACGAGACGTTTCCATGCTGCCTTGGCACGGAGTTGCGACAGCTAAGGCAATTGGCGCGCCGAAAAGCCATGAGGGCGTTCCGGCGCGTTTCGATGAGGTATGAGGTTCAGAACGGATAGTTCTGATTTGGATCTTCGATTGTGATCCATCTTAGATCGGTAAACTCGCCAATACCTGCCTTGCCACCAAATCGGCCATAGCCCGATGCTTTGACGCCGCCAAATGGCATTTGGGGTTCATCAGAGACCGTTGGCCCATTTATGTGGCAGATGCCGGCTTCGATGCGTTCCGCAACTTTCATCGCCTTGGTAATGTCCTGACAAAACACCGCAGAGGCCAAGCCATATTCCGTGTCGTTGGCAACTTTTATCGCGGCGTCGGTATCGGCCACACGGATGATGGATTTCACCGGGCCAAAACTTTCCTCGTGATAGATCCGCATATTTGCATCTACACCATCCAACAGTGTCGCCGCATGGATCGCGCCTTTGCGGGTGCCTCCGGCAACAAGCCGAGCCCCGTTTTCAATTGCGTCTGCAATCAGCCCATCCATTTTCGCAGCCGCGTCTTTGTCTGCCAATGCACCCAGGACAACCTGATCCCGGGGATTGCCAAAGGGCAGGGCGGCGGCCCGTGTCGCGAGTTTGTCGACAAAAGCATCGGCAATAGAGTCGACAACGATAATCCGCTCCGTGGACATGCAGATCTGGCCTTGGTTCATGAACGCACCAAAAATGGCCGCATTGACAGCGCCGTCGAGGTCCGCTTCTTCGAGCACTAAAAGCGGTGCCTTGCCACCAAGCTCCAACAAAGCCGGTTTCAGATTTTCGCCCGCAATCCGCCCAATAATCCGCCCTACATGCGTTGAGCCGGTAAAATTCACATGTTTAACCTCGGGGGCTTCAATCAGGGCTTTGACCACTGCGGGTGCATCTTCAGGTGCGTTTGAGATCACGTTGATTGCACCTTCGGGAAGGCCAGCCTCGCTTAGGCATTCGCCGATCAAACGATGGGTGCGCGGGCAAAGTTCTGAGGACTTCAGTACCACAGTATTGCCGCAGGCTAGGGCCATCGCCACCGCTCGCGTTCCCAGGATCACCGGCGCATTCCACGGGGCAATACCAAGACAAACGCCTTTGGGCTTTGCAACCGCCATTGCCAGCGTCCCTGGCTTGTTGGCGGGGATCACTTCGCCGCCGATTTGCGTGGTCATTGCCCCGGCTTCGCGCAGCATGCCCGAGGCGAGATGCACGTTGAACCCAGCCCAAATGCGCGTGGCTCCGGTTTCTTCGACCATCGCCTCCACAAATTCGCCTGAACGAGCATCCATAATCTCTGCGGCTTTAACCAAAATCGCGCGCCGTGCTGCCGGGCCTTGGGTGGACCATATGGAAAAGGCGGACTGCGCCGCCGATACAGCTTTGAGCGCGTCTTGCACGCAGGCCGCTGCTGCTATGGTGGCCACCTCTCCTTTCACGGGATCGCGACGGATAAAGGTCGCACCTTCTTGTGCGGCTACGTTCTTGCCGCCAATCAATAGATCCAAACTCATGCCGTCCCCTTTCAATTCAAGCCGTGGCTGGTTGCATCGATATGCGCGCGCATGCCGCCATCTGTGGCGACGTTCACGCCGCGCAGCCAGGCCGCACCATCCGATAGCAAGAAGGTCACAACGGGCGCGATGTCCGTTGGTGCGCCGGGGCGATCCATAATGCGCATGTCTTCTTCGGCGCGCTCGCCCAGGGTCTCCAGAAAATCGCCAAGGATCGGCGTGTCCACAGGGCCTGGGCTCACGGAATTCATACGAATGCCACGGTCTCTCCATGTCCAGCGGTTTTCATGTGTCCAGGCCACAAGTGCTTGCTTTGAAAAGAAATAGCTGATGTCTGGTGTGATTTGATGGGCGTCTGCAAACTCCGGGATACCCGTGTGGGTCAGGCCGTCTGCGGCCCGGATCTTGTCCACGACACCTTCCCAGCCAATGCCGGCCAAAGACGCCAGATTGACAATCGATGCGCCGTTACTAAGGCTCTCTACCAGCCCCAAGGTCAGCTTTTTCAGTGCGACAAGATTGACCGCCAGAACCACGTCGACCGGAGCCGTGGGCGGAACCCCTGCAATATTGGCAAGGCCATCCGCCTTGAGCGGTTTCAACTCCTCGATCAGGGCATCCAGCGCTGCTTCATCGGTCAAATCCACCTGATGGAACCCGTCCAATTCAATCGTCGGCCTATTGCGGTCAACGCCGATCACTTTCGCTCCGGCTGCGCGGGCCTGGCGCGCCGTTTCCTCTCCGATCCCGGATGAAACCCCGGTAATGATTATCGTCTTTCCCTCAAGCATTTCTGCCTCCCTATTCTGCTGCGAAGGACGTTGTGGCGTAGCCTTCGGGATGGAACGTCCCGTTCTCATCGCGGAAACTGTGCGCAAAATCGGGCCAGATCAGGGTCAGGCGACCCGAGCGCTCGTCGACGTACCAGGACTTACAGCCACCGGCGAGCCAGACAGTGCCTTCGGACATCCGATCGAGCTTCTCCATATAGGCGTCTTCTTGTTCGCGTTTGACCTCGATCACCTCGACGTTTGCTCTTTCGATGTGATCCAATGCGCCGAGAATGTAGTCCACCTGAGCTTCGATAATGTAGACCACGGAGTTGTGTCCAAGCCCGGTGTTCGGGCCATTGATGATGAACATGTTTGGGTAGCCGTTGACCGCGATACTGTCATAGGCCTGCATGCCCTGATCCCAATGGGCGTCCAGGCTGGTGCCATCTGCGTTGAAAATGCGGGTTGCAAAAGGTGGGCGTACAGCCTCAAATCCGGTGGCAAAGACCAGCACATCCAGATCATGGGCGACGCCGGATGATCCGATGGCCTGACCGCCGTCTACCTTGGCCAGGGCAGAGGCCTCAAGCGTTGTATTTTCGGCCGCAATTGCCGGGTAATAGCTGTTGGAAATCAGCAGGCGTTTACAGCCAACCTCATAATCGGGCGTGAGTTTCGCGCGCAGATCGGGATCTGATATGTTGTTTTCCAGATTGCTGAGCGCGAGTTCCTTGGCCTCATTGAGGTACCGAGGAATATTGCGTCGCTGCGCAAAGTTATGTTCGCCCGCCCAGAAAATTTCAGAGCGCATTTCATCTATTACGCTTGGATCGCGACGGCACATGCGCCGCTCGCCTTCGGTGTAGGCGCGATCCCAGCGCGGGATCATATAGGGGGCGGAACGTTGAAAAACGACCAGTTCTGATGCTACTTTCTGCATCTCAGGTACGATTTGAATCGCCGAGGCACCGGACCCCACAACACCGATTCTTTTCCCTTCAAGATCAACGGAGTGGTTCCAGTCGGCTGAGTGGAAAACCTCGCCTGTGAATGTTTCAAGCCCCTCGATTTTAGGCATATGGCCATCGGCCAAATGGCCGGTCCCGGTGATCAAGATTTTGGCCTCATAGGTGCCTTTTGAGGTTTCGACGATCCAACGTTTTTTACCCTCGTCCCAGGTGCTTTTCAGCATATCGGTGTTGAAATGCGTGTGGGGCAGGATGCCTTCGTCTTTGGCACATTTACGGATGTAGGCCTGGATCTCGCCTCCGGGAGAAAAGACGCGTGTCCAGTCGGGGTTGGGCAGGTAGCTGTAGGAATAAAGATGGCTGGGAACGTCGCAAGCGATCCCGGGGTAGTGGTTGTCACGCCAGGTGCCGCCCACATCAGATGCCCGTTCGATCATGATGAAATCATCGCGGCCGGATCGTTTCAGCTGAATTGCCATGCCAAGGCCCGCAAAGCCGGCGCCGATGATCAGGATCGGTGTTTGAGTGGTCATAATGGGTTCTCCTTACGGCTTTTGGGCGGGGATGATCGCGCCAGCGGGGTATTCGTCAGGCTGAGCGGTGAAGCGATCGACATAGTGGAAGAGTTCGGCGGCACGTTCATGGACAACCGCATGACCTGCCGGGATTTCGGCGTATCGGGCGTCCTCGATCGCGCCAAAAAGCTGTTTGGAATGATGTTTCGGCACCATCATGTCATAGGTGCCACCGATGACGAGGGTCTTGGCTGTTATGGTTTCACAGGCGGCTGCCACATCGATCCGGGTATTGAGATCCATCTGTTTGTCTACAAAGGGGCTCATCTCAAGCATGCCAGAGGCAGCAAGGATCGCGTCAAAGCCCTTCATGTTCATGAAGGCGGGTGAGAAGGCGCAAAATGTCATGTACTGGGTGATCGACGGGCTGTTTTCAGACCGCAGCTGACGCCACACATGGTTGCGCATCTTCTGGTGTGCGTCGGTTTTGAGCCAACCTGCGGTCAGAATGAGGTTGGTAATCTTGTCGCCCATGTCAGCGGCCACCTGCGCGGCCACAACCGCGCCCAGAGAATAGCCCATCAAAGTCACGGGGCCTGTGGGAACTTCGGCTTCGATCACCGCTCGTACTTGGTCCACAAGGTCGGACAGTTCGAGTGTCTCTCCGTTTGGCTCGGACCAGTCCAGAGCGATCACTCTTTGGCGATAGGACATCATGGGGAAGATGTAACCATAATGCCCGTCAATGGATCCGGCGGTGCCGTGAACCAGAACCAGCGGCGCGCGGTTGTTCTCTGGCCCTGCCACACGATAGCGCACCGTAACTCCGTTGACGGTCACATGGTTCTCGCGGAAGGGTTGGGTATCGAGCATGTCTCAATTTCCTTTTGTCAAAGCCTCCCCGTACGCAGCCTTTGGGCATCAGGCTCCGGTGCCGCTGCAGGCGTGCTGCGCGGGGATGGTTAAGTGTCAGGTAAGGGCCAATGCCCTTGGCGGGTCTTAGGCGGTTGGGATGTGAAAGCCTCCATCCACATAAATTGGTTGTCCGGTCACATAGGGCAGCGCGCCAGAGGCAAGGCTCGCCGCCACAGTGCCGATATCCGACGTCTCTCCCCAGCGCCTTTGGGTCACAGAACCGTTGTCAATATAAGCGTCGATCTTCCTGGTCGGAGCAGAGCCGGTCATTTCGGTGCGGATAAATCCGGGGCGAATTTCATGCACCGAAATGCCATGCGCCCCCAACCGATCCGCATAGAGTTTTGCAACCATCGACAGGCCGGCCTTGGAGACGCAATAGGGGCTGCGATCCGTGGATACATGGCTTGCGGCGATTGATGTGATAAATGTGATCGAGCGATAGCTATCTGTCTTGCGGGTCAGCATGCGTTTGGCCACGGCCTGAGTGAAAAAGAACGTTCCACGCAGATTCACATCGAGATTTTTGTCGAAGGCCTCGGTGCCGAGTTCAAGGATGTCGGTCAGCGGCCGGGCAGCGATGCCTGCGTTGTTCACCAAGGCATCTATCGGTCCCAGTGCGGCTTCTGCGGCCGCGATTGCGTCTGCGTGGCTGTCGACATCGGCAAGATCCATTGGGCCGAACCACGCCTTTGCCCCTGCGGCTTCAAGCTCGTTCTGTACAGCTTCGGATTTTGCATCTTTGAAGAGGTCCAGTCCCGCGATGTCAAAGCCGACCTGGGCCAGGGCCAGAGCAATGCCGCGCCCAAGTCCCTGTCGTGCGCCTGTTACAAGTGCAACGGGTCGTGCCATGTTACACCTCCAGCCATTCTGCGCGAACTTCGGGCGCGTTCATCAGCTCTGCCGATGTTCCATCAAACACAATCTCTCCGTGGCCCATGACATAAAGCCGATGGGAAATATCGAGCGCGATAACCAGTTTCTGCTCAACCAAGAGGATCGACACACCTTTGGCTGCGATCCGCTCCAAGAGTTCGCCCACCGCAGCGACCATTTTGGGGGCAAGCCCTTCGGTCGGTTCGTCCACCATGATCAGATCGGGATCACCAATAAGCGTGCGACATATGGTGAGCATCTGTTGCTCGCCACCTGACAAAGCGCCAGCGGCCGTATCGGCGCGGGTGCGCAGAACCGGAAAAAGATCATAGATGTCCTCCATGCTCCACCGTCCTTCCCCACCGGGTTTAAGGCCTAGGATCAGGTTCTCTTTTACCGTCAGGTCTGGGAAAATATCACGGCTTTCAGGGACATAACCGATGCCTGCATGGGCAATCCTATGAGGTTTTTGTCCCCCCAGTTCGATGCCTGCAAATGTCACCGCGCCTTTGGTTGTGATTGCGCCCATAATCGCCTTGAGCAAGGTTGACCGGCCTGCGCCATTGCGCCCCAGGAGGGAGACAATTTCCCCCCGTTTGATCTCCATATTCACGCCATGAAGAATATGGCTTTTTCCATACCAGGCTTCCAGATTTTCCACAGACAACAAGGTCTCAGCCTTTATATCAAGCTCTGGCTTGGTCATGCCGCGTCCTCCTGTGGTGCACCCAAATAGGCTTCTTGTACTGCGGCATTTGCGCGGATCTCTTCCGGCGTCCCGGTTGCAATGATTTCGCCATAGACCAGTACAGATATCCGGTCCGCCATTTCAAAGATCACTCCCATATCGTGTTCGACCATCAGGAGGGTTTTGCCTTCGGTGACTTTCAGAATGAGTTGGAGCGCGGCATCTGTTTCGGAGTGGCTCATTCCGGCCATAGGTTCATCGAGCAGCAGAGTATGTGCGCCAGAGGCAACGGCGAGCCCGAGTTCCAGCGCACGTTGTTCGGGGTAGGACAGGCTGTCTGCCTGATCCTGAGCGCGGTGGGTGAGGCCCAGTTCCAACAATAGGCGTTCACATTCTTCGGCGACGTCCGACAGCTTGGATAGGCGACGCAGAAACGTATACCGATGGCCGAGCTTCCACATGACAGCACAGCGAAGGTTCTCCTCCACGGTCATCTGCGGAAAGATGTTGGTAATCTGAAAGCTGCGAGACAGTCCTTTGCGCGCGATTTCAGCAGGCGAGGTGCCTTCGATGTTCTGACCTTCAAAGAGGATTTCACCGGATGTCGGGGTAATCCTGCCTGAAATGAGGTGGAACAGCGTTGATTTTCCCGCTCCATTCGGGCCGATCAGGGCATGGCGTTCGCCTTTTCGCAGGTCCAGATTGACGCCGCGGATGATGTCCACCGGGCCAAAGGATTTGCGCAGGTCTTTGAGTTCGAGAGCCAGGTCATGCGTCATACGGCACCTCCTTTTGCACCCAGTTTGTGGCGCAGCGTGTCCAGACGATCGAGCAGGGGGCGCATAGCCAAGGCACCGCCACCAGAAAACACGCATCCCAGCGCCCAAGACGGGAGGGAATGGGCGTTCAATGACAGTCCAAGCACCGAGATTTGTGGTCCAAGCTGCGCGTCCAGGCCGACGCGGTAGGCGAGTTCAATAAGGACAATGATCCCGAATAAGCTAATGATGCCACAGATGCCGACAGCGGCCAGCAGAGGCGCTTGTGGTGCGAATGTGCCGGACCGTATGAGGGTAAGTGAGTCCGCGATCATCGCGGCCAGTCCGCCAGGTGCTGCCATCACCACGAAGACAAACAAAAGACCGAAATACATCATCCAGGCAGGGCTGATGTCCGAAAGCCAAAGTTTCATCAGGCCAATGACAATTGCGCCCAAGACCGGACCGAAGAAATGCTTTGTTCCGCCGATATAGGTCATCAGCAACACGAGCGTGGATGTTGCGGCACCGAGTTCATGTACGGTCATGATCTCAAAATTTATGGCCGCCAGAGATCCCGCGATCCCGGCGATGCCCGCGGCAATTGCATAGGCCAGCAGCCGCACGCGTTTCGCCGTGAACCCTAAGAACTCGACACGTTCTGCGTTGTCACGTACCGCATTTGCCAATAGCCCAAGGGGCGTCTTGGTGAAGAAATACAAAAGGCCAGCGCAGATCAGGAACCAGACCGCGACGATGACATAGATATCGGTGGTTGGTCCGTAGTTCATGCCAAAGCTCTCTCCGAGGTCCATCCGGTCCATGGAAACGCCTTCTTCTGATCCGTAGATTGACGGGAATAAGGCTGCCGCAGCGTAGACCAGCTCTGCCAATCCCAAGGTGATCATCGCAAAAGGCATGCCGCCGCGCCCCGACGCCAGCCAGCCTCCGAAGATGCCGAGTATGAGACCGCCGATCCCGCCAATCAATGGAACAAGCGGCAGCGGGAATTCAAAACCAGCGTCCGCCATGCCAAGAACCGCATGAGTGGCGATAAACCCGCCAAGGCCGAAAAACGTACCGTGACCCAGTGACAAAAGACCGGTTTGTCCAAGGAGGACATTATAGGAGAGTGCAAAGATCGCCATCGTGCCCAAGTAGTTCAGCGTGGAGATCATGGAATTGCTCGTGAAGATCAGGGGCAACGCCACCAAGACTGCGACGATTGCAATCCACGGAAGTCCTGTAAAACGGCGCGGGCTGTGCCGCTCCATAGTTGGGTTAAGTGTATTTGTGCTCATTTACTCTCTCCCTTAGGCACGTTTGCCAAACAGGCCCATTGGGCGAAAAATCAGGACGGCAACCAGAAGGAGGTAGGGGATTACGGGGCCGACTTGGGACACTGAGACGGTCCAGATGTCTTCAATCAATGCGCCCAAAGCTGCCGGCGGATGGGATATCCCGATCAGGCCAAAGACGTCTGCAACTGACAAATCAATAGCCACAGCAAAGGTCTGGATGAAGCCGATCAAGAGCGAGGCAACAAATGCTCCGGCAAGGGATCCAAGCCCTCCGACAACAACAATGACAAAGAGGATAGGGCCCAGAGCGGCGGCCATTGAGGGTTGGGTAACCAGGATCGGACCTGCGATAACACCGCCAATGGCTGCCAGTGCAGAGCCCACGCCAAAGACCGACATAAAAACAAGCGGGACATCATGGCCTAGCATGGACACCATTTCCGGATGCGTCAAAGAGGCCTTCACAATCAGCCCAACGCGGGTGCGGGTTAACAGCAGCAACAAGCCGGCAAAGATCGCGATCGACATTATCAGCATAAAGAGGCGGAACGCGGGGTATCCTGTGCCGAACAGCTCAAAGGCGGTGAAGTTCAGTGCTGCCGGTACCTGAAAGTCTTGCGGGCTGCGCCCCCAGATCATTTGAACCGCTTCTTCGATGACAAAGGCAACGCCGAAGGTGAACAGCAGTTCTCCTAAGTGTCCAAACTTATGAACCCTGCGCAGCCCGTACCGTTCGACTAGCGCGCCCAAAATTCCCACCAGTACCGGAGCAACAATCAGGGCGGGGAAGTAGCCAATGTGTTTGGACAGTTCAAACCCCAGGAAAGCGCCAACCATAAAGAAACTGGCATGGGCGAAGTTCAAAACGCCCATCATGGAAAAGATCAGCGTCAGGCCGGAGGCCAGCAAAAACAGCAACATCCCGTAAAGCGTGCCGTTCAGGAGAGAGAATGCTATGGTTTCGTAGCCCATGTCACAATCCCGAGAAATTTGGTTTTAAGCCCGCGCGGGGCCAATCAACCGCGATGAGTTGCCCAGAGCCTGAAAGGGTAACAAAGGCGGTTTTCATATCGGGTCCGCCAAAGGCGATGTTGGTTGAAAACGGATCCGGCATCTCAACCGTTTCGACTTCTTTGCCTTCAGGCGAAATCACGGTGATACACCCAGGCGTTAATCCGGCAACGGCGATATTGCCGCTTTCTTCGACGCCAAGGCTGTCATAGCGTTTAAAGCCTTCGAGCTGCGCCAGGACCGATGTTCCGGGATTGGCGTGGTCAATTGGGGCAATCTCACCAGGTCCAGTGATGTCAAAGGAATAGAGCCGTCCGGTTTCGGTCTCGGCCACATAAACGGTTTTTTCATCTGGAGAGAGGCCGACGCCATTGGCCGTTGTGATGGGGTAGGCAACCTCTTTGGCAAAAGAGCCATCTGCCGCCCCGTAGTAAAGCCCGCCGTGCACAAAACTCCGTTCTGTCCGCATACCGTGATCGGTGAACCAAAGCCCGCCATCGCGGTCTATCACGATGTCATTGGGCATCAGCAAAGCCTGTCCATTGATCTCGCGATAAAGTTCGGTCACTTCGCCTGTGGTCAGATCGACGCGTTCGATACGTCCGCCGCTGTATTCGGGATTCCCCCCGACGGGTTGCGTCCATCCGCCGGGATTTCCCCAGGCAAACCCGTCACCGTTGTTGCAGATATAGAGCGCGCCATCTTTGCCCACGGCGGCTCCGTTAGGTGCGCCAGAGAGCCGTAGAAAAACCTCTTTTCTTCCGTCCGGGAAGACTTTGGTCAGGCAGCGCTTCTGGATTTCACAGAGTATGATGGTGCCGTCGGGCAACACGACCGGACCTTCGGGAAATCCGAGACCTTCGGCCAATATTCGATAAGGGTATTGTGTCATCGTGATTATTCTTTCCTCCTGTGCCTTTTCGGCGCGCCGCCAATGTTGGCCATAAGCGACACGCCAGATGACCCGTTTATGGACGTTTCATCTCACAAACGGTTGGAAGAGTGATGGTTTCTGCGGGGATCAGCGCAACGTTGTGCCATCCCCACCCGGTGCCTTCTTCGTCCAGGCTGCCTTCAGAGACCGGAGCGAATTTCGATACAGCCATCTGGGTGATAATCTGATGGTCGTCTTTGCGCATTTCGGCGGGCGCACCAAAGATGGTTTCAAATTTCACCCCTTCCAAGGCCGTCACTAAGGCGTCGACCTCATTGGAACCTGCAGCCTCTGCGGCCATGGCAAGGGCGCGCATGGCGGAGCTGTCGCCGGGGAAGGGGCTTGCGGAGATCCCGGAAACCTCGCGAAATTCGGCTTCAAAAGCCTGAAGGCCAGGGTCCTTTATACCTGCGTCCCCGTCAAATACCGAATAGACCAGACCATCCAGCCCGGATTGCGCCATCGCGGTTGGTGCGCCGGGGCCTGTCGAGAAATAGGTGAACCATTCCGTATCAAGGCCCGCCTCACCTGCAGCCTTGAGCACCAATGCCAGATCTGCGCCCCAGTCAGAAGTGATCACCGCGTCTGCGCCAGAGGCTTTGATTTTGGCGACATAGGGGGTAAAGTCTGTAATCTTCTGCAGGGGGTGCGTGTCATCTCCGACCCATTCGATATCAGGTCGTGCCGCGCCGACCATTTCCAGGACTGACTTTCGCGTGGTCTGTCCGGAAGAGCCTTCAGCGTTTAGCAAATATACTTTGCCGATGTCGTTGCGCCCTTTTAGATAGGCAGCAAGGCCGGCTGTTTTCATGTCCGCATCCAGCACCCAGGAAAAGCTATAGTAACTGCATTTTTCACCTGTGATTGCCGGGTCGTGGGAGGCGCCGTCAAAAACGATGACCTTGTCATCTGGATTGCGTCGATTGTGTTTGCGGACAAAATCCACCAGCGCAAATGTGTTCGACGAGGAGACCGAGGTCTGTAGAATCCGTGCTCCGGCGTCGATGGCTTTTTGCGCCTGGATAGCGGTTTCTTGCGGCGACATTTTGTTGTCGAATTTCAGGATCTCGATCTGTTCTCCGTTCAGACCGCCGTTGTTGTTCACGTCTGCAACCGCAAAACGCAGAACTTTTTCGATCCGTTCAGAAACAACCGCAGCTGGTCCCGAGAACGGGTCGATCATTGCGAATTTGAAAGTGTCTGCTGCAAAGGCACTGGTCGCGATGTTGAATGCCAATGCGGATGCAATCAGGGTGTGTAACGTCTTCATTCTGTCCTCCCAAAGACAAAGCTCTCCTGGCCTCACCCTTTTGGGGTCAGACATCTGCGTCGCCGCAGCGGTTTGAGAGATTGTCAGTTTTCTCCTCCGGGCCTTAGCCCAGGATCGCGATCCCAGCCGACCAGAGGTCCATTGGGTCTTGATCCGATCCGTGTTTCTATGGTGAAAAACTCGGTCAGGTTTTTCAATCGAGTTTGTCCGATAAATGGACTTCTTCTATACTTATTTTACATTTCTTGGGCGGCTTTTCTTTTCGCTTCTGAGGAGATTGTTGAATAATAATGAGTTATTTCCATTTTTGCTCTTTGGGATAGGTGGATGCGTCATGTGTTTTTCTGAAATTTAGTCCACTGAGTGGACTTAGTATGTGGCGCGGCCGCCGGACATGTCGAAGATGGAGCCAGAATTGAATGAACACTCGGGGCTTGCGATGAAGGCGATCATCGCGGCGCATTCTTCGACTGTTCCAAAGCGCCCTTGGGGGATTCGCGACAGGGAGAGCTGAATCTGGTGTTCGGGCAGTTGGTCCATCAATGGCGTGTTTATCAGACCGGGTGCGATGCAGTTGGCGCGAACGCCTGTATTGGCAAGTTCTTTTCCCAGTGATTTGGTGAAGCCAATGATCCCGGCTTTCGCGGCGGAGTAACTTGAGGCGTTTGTGTTTCCCTCTTTGCCGGCAACGGACGACACGGTTACGATCCGCCCGTAGTCCCGCGCGACCATGCCGTCGATCACTGCTCGTGAGCAGAGGAAGACACCTCCGATGTGGATGTCGATAACCTGCTTCCAGGACTTATAGTCGTGTCCCTGCAGGGGGTGTGTCGGTCCGGTGATGCCGGCTGCCGTGACCAAAATGTCGATTTTATCAAAGGCGGCTTCAGTTGCCAGCTTAGCTGCTTCGACGGAGGCTTCATTGGCGACGTCGACTTCAAACCCTTCCGCGCATCCAATCTCTGCGGCTGCTTCCTTTGCGCCTTGGAGGTCCCATATCGCTACTTTTGCGCCTTCTGACACGAGGCGCTCGGCAACTGCACGGCCGATGCCGCGTGAGCCACCAGTGATGACGGCGACTTGGTTTTCAAATCGTTTCATGCTCTATTTCTCCTCCCGAGATTGAAAATTAGTCCGTTATGTTGACTCATGTTTTTGCGGTAGAGCATTTATTTTTTTGCGTGAGTGCAATAGGTAAAGGTAAATTATGGAGAAAAACGGCATCAAAGTCCGTATATCGGTCTTTGTTGTCGTGGGGGTAAGCCATGAGTGATGTTAAGGATAAGTCCAGCAGAAGCCAGGTTGTCGAACGTACCTGCCTGATTCTACGCGAGCTGGGTCGACATGGCTCCAGTGGGGCACGTCTTATCGACCTGACGGACCGATCAGGGTTAAGCCGACCAACGGTTCATCGGATCTTGTCCACGCTGACAGCAGAGAAGTTTGTCGAGCGCGTGGCGGATCGCCGATACCGTCTTGCATCTACGATGTATGAACTGGGTCTCAATGCACCAAGCCCTGT
This sequence comes from Epibacterium sp. ABZ3_068, assembly GCF_056159265.1. Lineage (NCBI taxonomy): Bacteria > Pseudomonadati > Pseudomonadota > Alphaproteobacteria > Rhodobacterales > Roseobacteraceae > Epibacterium > Epibacterium sp. ABZ3_068. The sequence goes on along the minus strand of NZ_JBSWUV010000001.1, from coordinate 683,501 downwards.
CGGCGATCCGGAGCTTTTGCGGCCTTGTGTGCAAAGCCTAGCGGATAGCTGCGGGGACACGGTGTATCTGGCCATGCGCACCGGCGATTTTTCGCATTACCTTTTGCGCTGTGAGGGGGCGTATCCAATTCGTACACATGTTGTGTCTGCAAATCAGACCCTTCATCTGGTGTCGGGGCATTCAGGGCGCGCGCTGCTTGCATCCATGCCGGAAGATGAGGCCGAGGACATTATCACGCGGGCGAGCCGAAACAGAAGTTTGTTTGGTGAAGCTACGCCGGACAGTTTCCGTGACGAGGTTTATAATGTCCGAGAGGCCGGGTTTGGTTGGGCGCGAGATGTAACCTTTGTAGGGGTCGCCGGGCTGACCTTGCCGGTTCCGAACCGACGCGGGTCCGCTTATCTCGCGCTGACCATTTCTTCCATTCCGCAAAGGTTGACCCGGGAACGTGCGCACAGCCTGTTGCCCGAAATGCAGCGCGTTGCTGCACAACTTTCCCAAATGGTTGGTATGGACTAAGGCAGAGCGATGTATCCAAAAGGTGAAGGCAGCTGGGTTGGTGAGCGTGCAGTACGCCCACCGGCTGCGCCTTGATCGACAGTTCATATTTCGCTGAGCATCTTGCGCGAGGGGCAAATTTGCGTATCCCGCGCAAGATGTTTGTTGACGGTGTTATACTGTTTTTGCTGCGGCCATTTCGTCGTAAACGGCCGTTTCGAAATCCAAATAACCGCCAAACGACACCGGATCTCCGAAGGGGAGAATCTGGGTGGCTCAATAGCCACCAACGCCGTTTGCAATGTCGATCCAGTAAAGGCAATTTGCTAATCCAGCCCAGCCAATCGCTCCGGCAGGTCGACCCGTGTGTGCCTTCTCGGAATTGACCATGAAGCTGTAGGACCAATCTTTGGCAAGTCCTGGGAAGAACTCAGCATCATTTGAGCGGGCTGGTATCACTCCAGGCAGCATCGTCACTTTCTGCGTAGGGACCAAGTCACCTTTCGGCGATGGTAATCGGCCAAATGTGTGATCCTGATGGATGGCATTTGACAGACAAGATCATTATCCGCCCGAACGGCGCCGACCTGGTCCGTGACCTTCATAAATTGCGGACCTCCAAAGGGTGGATCCTTTGCAGCGGGAACATATCCGTTCACCAGCCCCTTCGCGCCAGAATGTTTCCTTGCAGCTCAGACAGGCGCGCTCGGCGGCGATGTCAGCGTTTGCCTTGCTTGTCCCCAAATCCATCTCTGCGGATTTTACGGTCATTTCCCACTCCTCATGTTTTTCCAATAGGTCAAGGTCGCGCGGGTGAGACGAGTTGGCACCGGGGCCGATGTTGCCTTTGAAAATCAGACTTATCGTCGTGGTCTGATCTTGGTGTGTCATCGTCCACGGACGCGTGTTCCAGCCGCGAGCGAAAAGCCGCAGTGACAGCGCCAATGGTTTCAGGACCGATCAAGATGTGGGTTTGCATGCATGTCGACGCTATTTGCATCTGGTAACTGGAAACCGAGCGTGCAGTTCGAGCCGCCGCCATAGTTTCGCGCTTCGGCGTCGTCAGGATTTGGCGTTGTCAGGATTTGGCCCGTAGCCGCCGTACCCTCTTCGTGATGTGGGAAAACAGTGCGTCACGGCCGGGGGCGGATTTGATCCGCCAGCTCACGCGGCAGAGCGACAACGCTATTTGCTGATGAGGATGCGTCAGGGACTTGTCAATGAGGCAAGGTTAGATTCCTCTGAAGACGTGCTAAGTTTCAGAGATGGCACGACAGCCCTTGTAAGTCGCTGCGACAAGACGCATGTCTGCTATGCGATCGTTTTACTCTGCGACCCTCTGCTTCCGTTCATCCGGCGTCAGTCGTTTTCTCAGTCTGACTTTGCCGGGCTGCAGCATCCTGCGGGCAGCACATGGACAGGAGACCACGGACATGGCCAATGGCACCGTGAAATTCTTCAATGTTGAAAAAGGTTTTGGTTTCATTGAGACGGAAAGGGGAGACAAGGATGTTTTTGTCCACATCTCTGCCGTGGAACGGGCCGGTTTGAGCAGTTTGTCGGAGACCCAGAAGGTGGGCTTTGACTTGGAAACAGGCCGCGATGGTCGAGAAAACGCGACCAATATCACGCTCGCTTGACCCCGCAGATGTGGCGAATGTTCCGGTGGTCTGTGGCTTTCGATCCGGCCTCACAGGTGGATGCGAAAGGTGTTCAGCCCCATAGCTTTGCAGCATTTTTTCCCAGTCCTGGGTGGCGCAACAGATAAGTCCGCCCCGGACACACAGCGCTGTCGTCAGCTCGATTTAGGAGACAACAAGATGAAAAGTTTCAGCACGCAAGCGCGTACTGCCACGGGCCGCGACCTGTTCAAAGACAAACCAAAGAAAGCCAAGGAAAAGCCGAAGAAGCCAGTGGCCGAAATCCAGATCGGCGAGCACGGCAGGTACCAGATCAAGTCTGGCCGTCTCGCCGGTGAATTCATTGCTCGCGCGTTTCCCAAGCCGCCGACGAAGGCGCGGGGGCTGATCGCAGAGGCGACAGGTGCTACGGAAGAAGCTGCGATAGCTGCCCTGCAGGGGGTTATTGATGCACGTGAAACGCGCAGAACCGAAGGGCGCAGAACCGATCCCGAAACAGGATCAACCGTGCCAAGCACTGAGGAATATGTGGAAGCGATCGAACAGGTCACGCTTTCCCGCCCCCAGACTGCAATGTTGCTGGCCTTGGCGTTTGCCGACGACGAAGGGCTGCCTGAAGCCCGGATCGCATATGCAGCTGGCTACAAGTCGCAGGCATCGGCCAATCGGGCTTTTGCGGCCGCTGGTTCGTTACTGGCGAGCTATCTGTCGATTGGATTATCAAAGAATTCAATGAAAAACGATTTTGATGGGACCGCGATCTTGGGGTTCCGAGGGGCACCACCAAACGATGATCATCGCGGAAACTGGATACTTCACCAGGAGTTACGGGAAGCTGTCAGATCGGTTCTTTGACACAACCGATCAGGGCAAACACTCAGACGCTGGGCTGATCCTCAGCGTTGATTACATATTGTGATTTGCGTCAACAGAAACGGTTTGGTCAACACGCCTGTGCTCTTAAAGAGGCAGCCCAAATCGGGACCGTTCAAATAGCGATCTGGCGCAGATTTTGGGCCCTCGATGGCGCTGTAACGCAATAGTCTCACTATGGCAGCTAGCCGCTCCGGGGCATCGACACATAGATCCGCGCTGGTAGACTGCACGGTGGTATGCGCGATCTGATCGTGGCACAGGCAGAAAGTCCGGCCAATGCCACGATCGTGTCTTGGGGTTAGATGACCAGCTTTATCGCATAGGCCACAACAGCAAGAGCCAAAACGCCTCCCAGCCAAAGCCCAAAGAACCAAAGCCACTTATGTAAAAGTGTATTGTTCATCAGTGATACCCCTCGGATGGGTCCATTTTGCCGCGAAATACCCAATAGGCGTAAGCCGTGTAACCCAGAATGATGGGGATCAGCACAACTGCTCCGACCAAAGCGAAGGCAAGGCTGCTGTCCGGTGCCGCAACATCCCAAATGGTGAGCGATGGTGGGACCATCATCGGATAGAAACTGATGCCGATGCCAATGAAGCTCACCGTGAAGAACCCCAGCGCGGATAGGAAGGGCTGCAGGTCTTTCTGGTCATTCAATCCACGGAAAAAGGACCAGATCAGGGCGAGCATGATGAGGGGGACAGTCATTGACCACAGGCTGCCGGGCAGGTTGAACCAGCGCTCAAAATAGACAGGGTTTTGGAATGGCGTGAGCAGGCTGACCAGCCCGATCAGGCCCAAAGTGGTTGCCCCCAGATACCACGCGTACCGGCGCATCTGGTTTTGCAGGCCGTTCTCAGTTTTGAGCACCAGCCATGTGGCTCCGAGCAGGGCGTATCCCACCACCACCGAGATCCCGGTGAGGATCGAAAAAGGGGTCAGCCAGTCGAACCAGTCGCCGGAATACGCGCGGTCCGTTACCTCGATCCCTTGGACCAGTGCCCCCAAAGCGATGCCCTGACACAGCGCTGCGATGACAGAGCCGCCAAAGAACGCTGTGTCCCAAACGCCTTTCCAGCGGGTTGTCCGCCAACGGTACTCAAAAGAGACCCCGCGAAAAACAAGAGCCAGGAGCATAACCGTTGTGGGCATATAAAGTGCTGGCATGATGACGGCATAGGCCAGTGGAAAAACTGCAAACAGACCACCGCCGCCCAGTACCAGCCAGGTTTCATTGCCGTCCCAGACCGGGGCGACAGAGTTCATCATCTGGTCGCGGTCACTATCGGATTTGGCAAAGGGGAACAGGATACCAAGGCCAAGGTCGAACCCGTCCAGGACGACATATGTCAGGACTGCAAAGGCAATCAGCCCTGCCCAGACAAATGCGAGATCAAAAATCATTGTGGCTCTCCTATTTGCCCGGGATGAATGTGTCGCGGGTCTGTGGGGCTGGCGTAATGCCCGCCGTACGGATTGGGCCATCGGCGAGGCCCAGTTTTGGGGTCGAAGGTCGCTTGTTCATCATTCGCAGGATGTAGAATGTGCCCGCGCCAAAGACGAAGAAGTAGACTATGATAAACGCCAATAAAGAGGTCGCGACTGCCGGTGCATCCACCGGCGCGATGCTTTCGGAGGTCCGCAGTAGGCCGTAGACCGTATAGGGTTGGCGACCAACTTCTGTAGTGATCCAGCCTGCGAGGACTGCGACAAACCCGGTTGGCCCCATGATGACGGCTGTCCGGTGCAGCCAGGGTGCATCAAAAAGCTGTCCTTTCCAGCGCGCCCAAAGTGACCAGACACCAAGGCCGAGCATGGCAAACCCAAGGCCAACCATAATCCGAAAGCTCCAGAATACAATCGCAACCGGGGGTTCTTCATCATCCGGTATGGTATCCAGCCCGTCCAACGGCGCATCCCAATGATGCTTGAGGATCAGTGAGCTGAGCTTTGGGACCTCTATCGCATAGTCGATCCGCTTTTCTTTGGCGTTGGGAACGCCGAACAGGATCAACGGTGCGCCATCTGGGTGGCTGTCGTAATGTCCTTCCATGGCCATTACCTTGGCCGGTTGATGTTCAAGCGTGTTTAGCCCATGTGCATCGCCTGCAAAGATTTGGATCGGTGTCACGATGGCCGCCATCCACATGGCCATCGAGAACATGCGTCTTGCCTCTTTGTCTGTTCTGTCGCGCAGCAAGTGAACGGCACCAACGGCACCAACAACAAGGGACGTTGTCAGGAAAGCGGCAAGAACCATATGGACAAGGCGATAGGGGAAAGAAGGGTTGAAAACGATCTGCCACCAGTCCTCTGGAACAAACTGACCCACGTCGTTGACGGTGTATCCGGCGGGGGTTTGCATCCAGCTGTTGACTGACAAAATCCAGGTCGCTGACATCAATGTACCAAAGGCGACCATTGCAGTTGCGAACATGTGGAGCCTTTCCCCCACGCGTTCACGCCCGAACAGCATGATGCCAAGGAAGCCCGCCTCAAGGAAGAACGCCGATAAAACTTCATAGGCCATAAGGGGGCCGATCACAGGACCGGCTTTATCCGAGAAAACGGCCCAGTTCGTCCCAAACTGATAGGACATAACGATGCCGGACACCACGCCCATGCCAAAAGCCACGGCAAAGATCTTTTTCCAGTAGTTGAAGAGCGTCAGGTAGGTCTGATCCCGTTTGCGGATCCATAGACCATTCAGAACCGCCAGATAGCTGGCAAGTCCGATGGAAAATGCAGGGAAGATGATGTGGAAAGACACGGTAAAGGCGAATTGGGCACGCGCCAGCGTCTCAGCTGAAAAACCGTCTAACATGTTTTGCCTCTTGGGCTGGAAGGGGGAACCAAGACCCACAATAGGGTCAAAGCTTGGTCAGTTCGTTAACCACGCGGACCGAAATCTGCGGATGTTACATCACCACTGCCATCACGGTCTATGACCGCCAGCCAGTCGGTGGTCTTTGCAAGGAATTCCGCTTTGCTGTCCTGCCCGTCGCCATCAGCAGCGTCGTAAGTCATAATCATACCTTTCTGGATGTGACATCTTGCCCTTAGCAAGTTCGCCCTGGCTTTCCATATCGGCCGCGCGGGTTTCGTCAAAAGACCTGTATTCATCCTCATCAAGAAGACCGTTCTCATCCGTGTCGAACATATAAAATACTTCGCTGCGTTTTTCGGTCAGCTCGGTGAGCGATACCGTGCCGTCGTCGTTCAGATCCCAGTTTTCGATGAAATGAGATCCGGGTGTTTCCTGTGCTGTCACGGCCAGCGGACAGAGGGTTGCAAATATGAGAGTCGCAAACTTCATAGGGTTTCCTTTGGGCTGTGCGGGGCCAGTTTGGAGGCGCAGATCGGCTTGAGTTCCGCAGGAAGGATGTGGAGGGGAGCCTTACCATCCACGGCCAACCGGTCATTAAAAGGGTTCAGGCCGGGTGTCGTTAGGGTGGTAGAATCGGGGTCGGTATCTTCAGGAAGAACGGTCATGAAGCTTTCTCGGTGATGTATGATTTCGACGTAGGGGGTGGCCCGCGCCCTTTCAGTGACAAAGTCACTTAACTTGCAAAAAGTTATACTCAAGGTATAAGTTATTTGGGGGACTGTCATGAAACTTACATCGTATACAAATTTTGCCATGCGTTCGTTGCAGTTGGCAGCTTTGAAAGCGCCGGACTTAATTCGCGTCGATGACGTTGTGCGCGTGCATGGACTTGCGCGTCCGCATATTGTCAAAATCGTCCATGAACTCGGGGTAGCTGGCTACGTTGAAACCCAACGTGGGCGCGGGGGCGGGTTTCGTCTGGCTCGCCCGGCGGAGGAAATTATCGTTGGCGACGTGGTGCGGTTGACTGAGGGGCCGATGGATCTGGTCGAGTGCTTCAATCCTGAAAACAACACCTGCCCATTGATCGGCATCTGCAAATTGTCGCGTGCCTTGCACGAAGCGACACGTGCGTTCATGGCGGTTTTGGATGATCTGACCTTGGCCGACATCGCTTCGAACCGCCACGACCTTATGGCGCGGATCGCGCCGTTAGAGGAAGGAATTACGGTACCGAAACGGAGCTTGAAATGACGGATTTCGACTGGACCGAACGTTTCAAAGGAACGGCGGCCTTGCCACCAGATGTCCGAAAGCGGTTGAATGTAACCGCGCGGTCTATTCATATAAAAAAGGGTGATCAGGTCTTTGGACCGCTTAATGTTCCTGATGGTTTGTTCTTTTTGTACGAAGGTCGCATTCGTGTTTCGCAACGTTCAGACAACGGGCGTGAAATCGTGCTCTATCGTGTGGAGGCGGGGGATAGTTGTGTTCTGACAACCGCCTGTATTTTGGCGGAAGAGGCTTATAACGCAGAGGGCATCGCTGAAACCGATGTGACCGTTATCGTGCTGGCCAAACCTGCTTTTGATCGCCTCGCTGCCGAAGAAGACGCGTTCCGCAACTTTGTTTTTGCGGCTTATTCACGCCGTCTGATCGACTTGTTGCGGGTTGTGGATGATGTGGCTTTTGGCCGGATTGATGTGCGTTTGGCCCAGCGGCTTTTGGTGCTTGGGGATGGCCTCAAAGAAATCCATACGACCCATCAGGACTTGGCCAGTGAACTGGGCACGGCGCGCGAGGTGATCTCGCGCGTGCTGAATGATTTTCACAAGCGGGACCTGATCGCGCAGTCGCGTGGCGTAATCAGCCTATGCGACAAAGCCGGTTTGGCGGCCATCGCCCAAAGTCCTTAGAGGATGTTTCTTGGAGTTACGTGACAAAGTCACTGAAGCGGGGGTGTTAAAGTTATATTTCGATATCAACTTATCGCATGGGGAGGAGACCATGAACTGTTACGCCCGCATCACGACCAGCAGGGCATCACGGTAGAAGTATCTTGTGCGCTTCTTTCCTTTTCCGTGGTGGTCCCGCGACCGGATTTGGCGCAGTCTTTCAGGTGCTGAGTTTGGAGCTAAGCTTAAATCCGCCTGATAGCGCGGTGCGCCAGCGTGCTCTGGTCCGCGTTTCACTGGTTGAAGTGCGCAGCGGCGGGATGTGCATGGGGGGCACCTTTACCGCTATGACTGAACGCTCCATGGATCCTGCCCAAGACATGGTGATGGAGCAATGACGTGGTTACTGACTGCGTTTGAAATCAAGGAGATCCAAAATGACCTATCCTGTGAAAATGGACGTCAAACCCGAAGTTCAGGCCTTCTTCGATGAGGCAACAAATACAATCAGCTACATCATAAAAGATCCGACGTCTGATGCCTGTGCGATTGTCGACAGTGTCATGGACATAGATTATGCCGCTGGCCGGATTACCTTTGATCATGCGGATGAACTGATCCGGCAGGTCGAAACTCGCGGCTTAAAGCTGGAGTGGATCATCGAAACCCACGTCCATGCTGATCACCTGAGCGCGGCCCCTTATATCCAGTCGCGGCTGGGCGGTAAAATTGGCGTCGGATCAAAGATCACGGTGGTGCAGGACGTTTTTGGAAAGGTGTTTAACGAAGGCACCGAGTTTCAGCGTGACGGCAGCCAGTTTGATGCGCTGTTTGAAGACGGCGATACCTATAAGATCGGCAACATGCAGGGCTTTGCGATGTACACGCCCGGTCATACGCCTGCCTGTATGGTACATGTGATGGGCAATGCGGCCTTTGTTGGCGATACGCTTTTTATGCCCGACGGAGGCTCGGCACGTTGTGACTTTCCGGGGGGCAGCGCTGAGGAGCTTTATGACAGCATTATGAAAGTGTTGGCCCTGCCAGACGATATGCGTCTGTTTATGTGTCACGACTACGGACCAAACGGCCGGGACATTGCGTGGGAAACGACCGTGGGTGAAGAAAAAGCGCACAATATCCATGTGGGCGGGGACAAGACCAAGGAAGATTTTATCAAATTCCGCACCGAACGCGATGCGCAGCTTGATATGCCCAGACTGATCATTCCGTCGCTACAGGTGAACATGCGTGCGGGAGAAGTGCCGACGGACAAGGACGGCAATCCGATGCTCAAAGTGCCTGTGAACACGCTGTAGGAGGAACAGGATCATGGAACTCAAAAAGATCACCGACAAGACGACGGTCAGCCCACAGATCATGCCTGCGGATATTGACGCGATCAAAGCCGCCGGTATCCGCGCGATCATTTGTAACCGTCCAGATGGTGAAGGTGCGGATCAGCCCTCATTCGAGGAAATCGCAGCCGCCGCCAAGGCCGCGGGGATTGAGGCGCGCTATGTGCCAGTGAAGTCCGGCATGGTTCGCGACGAGGATGTTGATGCGTTTTCAGCGGCTCTTTCAGAGCTTCCCCGCCCTGTGTTGGCCTATTGTCGTACGGGGACGCGCTCGGCGACCTTGTGGTCTTTTCATGAGTCCAAGAAACGCGCGATGCCCGAGATCCTGGCCGCGACCAAAGCTGCAGGCTATGATATGTCGGGTATCGCACGCCGGATCGCGAACGGCGGCAAAACACCCACTGACACCGGCGACGCGCATTTCGACGTGGTGATTGTTGGTGCAGGTGCGGGTGGGATCTCGGTTGCAGCCAGCTTGAAATCTCGTAAATCAAACCTGTCGATCGCAGTGATCGACCCTGCGGACATCCACTATTACCAACCGGGTTGGACAATGGTTGGTGGTGGGATTTTCCAGCCTGAGCAGACCGCCAAGACCATGGGCTCGCTGATCCCGCGTGGTGTGAAATGGATCAAGTCTGCTGTTGCCGCATTTGAACCCAAGAACAACGCTGTCATTCTGGATGGGTGTCGCGTTGTGAAATACGACCGTTTGGTTGTCTGCCCCGGTCTAAAACTGGATTGGAGCGCTATCGAAGGGCTCGAAGATACGCTTGGCCGCAACGGTGTGACCTCGAACTATCGTTATGATCTTGCCCCCTATACTTGGCAATTGGTGCAAGAATTGAAGCGGGGCCGCGCCGTATTTACCCAGCCGCCTATGCCGATCAAATGTGCCGGTGCGCCGCAAAAGGCGATGTATCTTTCAGGAGATGCGTGGTTCCGCAATGGCGCGCTGAAGGACATCGATATTCAGTTCATGAACGCAGGAGGGGTGCTCTTTGGGGTCAAGGACTATGTTCCGGCGCTTATGGAATACATCAAGAAATACAATGCCGGTCTGAACTTTTTCCATACGCTGACGGCTGTTGACGGCCCGTCCAAAACCGCGACGTTCCAGGTGGCCAAACCGGACACAGCCCCCGAGACCGTCACAGTCGAATTTGACATGATGCATGTTTGTCCGCCGCAAACTGCCCCGGATTTCATCCGTGTCTCCCCCTTGGCAGATGCTGCGGGATGGGTCGATGTGGATCAGGCGACCCTGCGGCATAAGACGTTTGACAATATCTGGTCACTTGGCGACGTGATGAACGCGCCCAATGCCAAAACCGCCGCCGCAGCACGCAAACAGGCCCCCACCGTCGCTGACAACATCGTGGCCGATATCCAAGGTCGCTCGCCGGTCTCAGCCTATGACGGTTACGGATCCTGCCCTCTGACCGTAGAGCGTGGCAAGATCGTGTTGGCGGAATTCGGCTATGGTGGTGTTCTGAAACCCAGTTTTCCGTCGTTCCTTCTCGATGGCACAAAACCGACCCGCGCGGCATGGTTCCTCAAGGAAAAGATGCTGCCGCCGATCTATTGGAAAGCTATGTTGAAAGGAAAAGAATGGTTGGCCCAGCCTGAAAAGCTGAAGGTTGGGGCAGAATAGCTCCTGCCTTTGCAAAAGCGCACCGATTGATTGGAAAGTTCCACCTGTTGTGGAGCTTTCCCCTTTTTTCCTTCCTCTTTTGAACTGACCTGCCACATGATCTCACTTTTCCGCTATCTTCCGATCCTCGACTGGGGGCGGCGCTATGACCGCAGTGCATTGTCCAATGACATGGTTGCGGCCGTCATCGTAACGATCATGCTGATCCCGCAATCGCTTGCTTATGCGCTGCTGGCAGGCTTGCCGCCAGAGGCAGGGATCTACGCCTCCATCGCGCCGATCGTGCTTTATGCACTTTTTGGAACATCTCGTGCTTTGGCCGTAGGGCCGGTCGCGGTTGTGTCGTTGCTGACCGCCTCGGCCATTGGGCAAATCGCTGAAACGGGTACGGCGGGGTATGCCATTGCTGCGTTGACCTTGGCTGGGCTGTCGGGGGCGTTTCTGGTGCTGCTGGGGATCTTTCGTCTGGGATTTCTCGCCAATTTCTTGAGCCACCCGGTAATTGCCGGCTTTATCACAGCCTCTGGTATCCTGATCGCGACCAGCCAGCTGAAACACATACTGGGGGTCAGCGCCCATGGGCATACACTGCCCGAGATGCTGGGCTCGATCCTTGCGCATCTGGATCAGGTCAACTGGATCACAGTTGCCATCGGGGCGACAGCGACTGGTTTTTTGTTCTGGGTCCGAGGCAACTTGAAACCCTTGTTAAGGCGTTTGGGAACAGGACCACTGCTGACGGATCTCTTTGCAAAGGCTGGTCCCGTTGCCGCAGTGGTGGCGACAACGCTTGCGGTTTGGGCCTTCGGGCTGGACGCGAAAGGCGTAAAAATTGTGGGCGACGTCCCCCAAAGCCTGCCGCCGCTGTCCTTGCCCAGCTTTTCCCCGGACTTGATCAGCGCGCTGTTGGTGCCTGCAATCCTGATTTCGGTCATCGGGTTTGTCGAAAGTATTTCGGTTGCCCAAACCCTTGCAGCCAAGAAACGCCAACGTATCGACCCGGATCAGGAGCTGATCGGGCTGGGTGCCGCTAATCTGGGTGCGGCCTTCACGGGTGGTTTTCCTGTCACCGGGGGATTTTCGCGGTCTGTTGTGAACTTTGATGCCGGTGCGGAAACACCAGCGGCTGGTATCTATACAGCCATTGGCCTTGCAATCGCAGCGCTCGCCTTGACGCCATTGGTCTACTACCTGCCCAATGCAACTCTTGCGGCGACGATCATCGTTGCCGTGCTCTCGCTTGTGGATCTATCGATCCTGAAGAAAACCTGGGGGTATTCGCGGACAGATTTCACGGCCGTTGCGGCAACGATACTGCTTACCTTGGGGCTGGGCGTTGAGGTCGGCGTGGCAAGCGGCGTGGCAATTTCCATCCTGTTGCATCTTTATAAAACCTCACGTCCCCATGTTGCTGAGGTTGGCCTTGTCCCCGGAACCCAACATTTCCGTAACGTGAACCGGCATGACGTTGAAACCTGCCCGAATGTGCTGACCCTGCGTGTGGATGAAAGTCTCTATTTCGTAAATGCACGCTTTCTTGAAGACCTGATCCAATCTCGCGTTACGACCACTTGCGACATAAAGGACGTGGTGTTGATGTTCTCAGCCGTAAACGAGGTGGATTTTTCCGCGTTGGAAAGCCTCGAGGCCATCAACCTGCGACTGAGCGATATGGGGATCGGTCTGCATTTGTCAGAGGTTAAGGGACCAGTGATGGACCGCTTGCAAAAATCCCACTTTATTGACGACCTGAATGGCACAGTCTTTCTGTCGCAGTATGACGCTTGGGATCATCTGGCCCGTGTGCGGGGTGTTACGAACTAGGGTACTGTTTGTGTGCGTGCCCGCAGTATTCGAAACGTACGTCGCAAGGGTTACTTGTTGAGTCGCGCCCGGTTGAGCGCCGCAGCTTTCCCCAGAACTCTTTGAGGCGCTTTTGCTGGCCTGCAATCTGGTCCATATAGGCCAGACTTGCTTTTTTCGGATTTCCTGAAGCCGGGGTCCGACAACATCGCCTTTGCCCAAACCGGCCAAGCATTCAACGGGCTTCGAAGGGGCAGGGCAAAGATCCGCCCGGAAACATCTGACTGTGATACGGCACTTGGAATCGTCTCCAGCGTGCCATTAGGATGAACCCATTCGGGAGAAGGCAAACACTGTCGCCTTGCGCTTTGGAGCAAAAGCTGGAAGCCCAAACTGCGCCTACCAGCTTTTGTTTGGGCACGCGGCGTTAATTTTTCTGAAGCCTTCACGATAAACGTCCACAATTCACAAGAATGTTATTGAGCGACTCTATGCATAGAATTACAAAGTATGCACCAGCCGCCCCGAGGGATATGTAAATTCCTCAATGCGAGAGTTTTGTGGAGTTGAACAAGCATGAATGTCGAAATGCTGAAAGGCCACCTGGATGCGATTATTCTGACGACCATTCAATCTGGCACCTCGCACGGCTATGCGATTATTCAGGAAATCAAAACTCGAAGCATGGGGGTTTTTGATCTGCCCGAAGGGACGATCTATCCTGCTTTGCATCGCCTGGAAAACGCTGGGTTGGTGACTAGCCGGTGGATCTACCCGCCGACAGGTCGAAAGAGACGTATTTACGAGATTTCCGATGCTGGCGTGGCTTCATTGAAAAAGCGGCGCCAGGACTGGCGTGTGTTTACGCAGGCAGTTGATTTGTTTTTGTCTGAAGGTGGAATATGATTGATGAGTTTGCCCAGGCTGTCGCGAGGCAGTCCTGTTGTGACGAGGACTTGGCGGAACGTTTGCGCCATGAAATATTGGACCACTTGTACCAGGCCGCTGAAGAGGAAGGCGGGGATTGCGAAGATGCAATGCGCGCCGCTATCAGGCGGTTTGGCGAACCAGAAACCCTTGTGGGTGAGTATACGCATATCGTTCAGGAGCGTCGCAGCCGGACGACACGCAATATCGCAATTCTCGCCATCGGAATTGTTTTTGTGTCAATGCGTCTAAGGTCCTTCGTCCTGCCGCAAAACTGGTATGAGGCGATCCTTTCGACGGACTGGGGCGGGATGCTGATGTTTGTTGATCGCTATGCATTCATCTTGGCGATAATTGTTATCCTATGTGACATGTTGTGCGAAAAATACTGTCATTCAATGGGACGTGCAGGTCAGAAAATTTTTGGCATTAACCGCGTGTTTGTCTTCCCGCTGGTTGGGGCGGTACTCATTGCATTGTCGTCTGTCACAGGGATCGTGTCTGTTGTCGCATCGCAGGTGGGGGAGTTATTCTTGGGGGTTTCGAATGTCTCTCAGACTATGTTTCTTGGCCTCTTAATGCTCCTTACCGGCGCTGTTATCGTCCAATTGTACCGGCATATTTCGGGTTTTTCCGCCGTAAATTGACTCACTAACAAGATCTAAAAACCAAAGAAATTGCTTGCTGCCGAGGGCAGTGGGCTCCCTCCGTTTGTCTTTATTTTAACCGGCTACGCTCTGCGTGAGATCGGACTGGCCGGCTGTGTCTTGAAGGAACCTATTCATGTTTGACGCTGACATTTCTGACGAAAAAGCGAAGTCAAATGAGCCAATTGCAATTGTCGGGATGGCGTGTCGGTTTCCTGGCGGAGCGGATGACCTCGAACGCTATTGGGAGCTGATGCGTGAAAGCCGTGATGGCATCGTGGAAATTCCAAAAGACCGTTTGAATATAGACGATTACTATGATGATCGCGCACAGGCTCCGGGAAAGATCTTTGTTCGGCACGGCGGTTTTTTGCAGAATCCGATTGATGCATTTGACGCGCAGTATTTCGGAATGTCCCCGCGCGAAGCGGCCTATCTTGATCCTCAACAGCGCCTTTTGATGGAAGTTGCATTTGAGACGCTTGAAAACGCAGGTATCCCTGCAGAGCGTCTGGCGGGTACGGACACTGGCGTGTTTGTTGGCGGCTTTATGGTAGATGGTATGCTGACGCAGTTCAGCCCGCTTGCTAGGAATGAAATCGGTCAGCACACAGCTGTCAGTTCTACGCTCACCATCCTGTCCAACCGCTTGTCCTATATGCTGGACCTGCACGGTCCGAGTTTTACCCTGGATACGGCGTGCTCTTCGTCGCTTGTTGCGATGCACCAAGCGTGCCAGGCCATTCGAAATGGCGATTGCTCGATGGCTCTGGTGGGTGGTGTCAATGTGATCTTCCGTCCCGAGACATTGATCGCGATGTGCAAAGGCGGCTTCCTTTCACGTGATGGCCGGTCCAAGAGCTTTGATGCGCGCGCCGATGGATACGGACGTGGTGAAGGGGCGGGTATGATCCTCCTGAAACCGTTGAACCAGGCACAAGCGGATGGCGACCGCATTCACGCTATCGTTAGAGGAAGCGGCACAAACCAAGATGGCCGTACTGATGGGATTACGGTTCCCAATGGTGAAGCCCAGGCGGATCTGATCCGCAAAGTATGTCACGACAGCAACTGCGACCCGGCCAGCATCGGATATGTAGAAGCCCACGGTACAGGGACCGCGATTGGTGATCCGATAGAAATGTCCGCACTTGGCCGCGTGTTCGGGGCAAGCCGCGATAAGGGTGACCCCTGTCTGGTCGGTTCGGTCAAGGCAAACATTGGACACCTTGAAGCAGCGGCTGGTATCGCCGCCGTGATCAAGACGGTTCTGTGCCTGAAAAATGCTGAGATCCCTCCGGTTGCGAATTTAGAAGAGACCAATCCCGCTATTCAGTTTGATACCTGGAACGTGGATGTGCCACGTGAAGTCAAACCCTTTGAACCGGTTGCCAACGCTCCACGTCGCGCCGGGGTGAACTCTTTCGGTTACGGTGGCAGCAACGCGCATGTCTTGCTGGAAGAGGCGCCTAAAGCCGAAGTCTCCCAAGGCGAAACAATTGCGGAGCCTAACATATTGCTCCTTTCGGCACGGTCCGACGCAGCGTTGCGCGCAGTTGCAGCGCGAATGGCGTCCCGTCTGGAGGACATCTCGGCCGATGGTTTTGCAGATCTTTGCCTTTCTCTGGCCACGCGCCGCTCGCACTATGAAAACCGCCTCGCCATTGTTGGCGAAACCGTGGAAAGCGCCCGCGAAGCGTTGAATGCCTTTCTGGCGGGGACGGAAGATGCCCGCGTCATAACCGGAAGCAAACGTGCCGATGGGGTGGATCCAGTTTTTGTTTTCACCGGCATGGGTCCTCAATGGTGGGGAATGGGCCGTGAACTTCTGCAAACTCAGCCGGTTTTCCGCGCCTTTGCAGAACGTGTCGACCAAGAGTTCACAAAACTCAGCGGCTGGTCACTGCTGGAAGAAATGCTGCGCAACGAAGAAGACTCCCGCGTCACGGAAACGCAGATTGCGCAACCGGCGAACTTCTTGGTGCAGGGCGGCCTTCTGGAGCTTCTGCGCAGCTGGGGTGTAAACCCTGCTGCCGTTGTTGGGCACAGTGTGGGTGAAGTAAGCTCTGCTTTCGCCGCTGGCGCACTCTCGTTTGAGGATGCGGTGCGTATCTCATATTTCCGCAGCCAGATGCAGGCGCGTACCTCTGGTATTGGCGCGATGCTGGCGATCGGCGCAAGCGCCGAGGACGCGCAGGCGCTGCTGGGCGGATGCGAGGAACTTGTGTCCGTAGCCGCAGTCAACGGTCCGAGCTCGGTCACGCTTTCCGGGGATAAGGATGAGTTGGAGCGCATTGCAGAAAAACTCGAAGGCGAAGGTATCTTTAACCGCTTTTTGAAAGTGGAAACCGGATACCACAGCCCGGTCATGGACCCCTTGCTGGATCCTTTGGAGGACGCCCTGGAAGGGGTGTCGCCACATGAGGCGGACATCGACCTCTATTCGACTGTTTCAGGCGATCTGGCGATGCCAGGTGATTACGGCCCTGCCTATTGGCGCGACAACGTGCGCGGGTCGGTTCTGTTTGCCAATGCAATTGAAACGATCCTGGACGATGGTCACGACGTGTTTCTTGAGGTGGGCCCTCATCCAGTTCTCTCGGGCGGAATACGCGAATGCCTCTTGGCTGCAAATGTTGACGGGACATTGGTTCCCACCCTGCGTCGCAAAAAGCCTGAAATTGAAAACATGCTGCGTGCGATTGCTGAGCTTTATGTTTCAGGCGCGCGGGTTGATTGGGGTCAGTTCCACGCAACGCGGTCTGGTAAGTTTGCTGAATACCCATCCTACCCGTGGCAGCGTGAGCAGCACTGGAACGAAGGCGAGGCGGCGCGCAAGGACCGCATGGGCGATCAAAGCCGCCGCCCGCTTTTGGGCGCACCCATTGCCGCACCTGGCCAGATGTTCAGCGCCGCAATCGGTAAGACGTCTTATCCTTATGTGTTCGACCACATCGTCGAAGACAGTATCGTGCTTCCGGGGGCCGCGTATGTTGAAATCGGCCTGACTCTTGGTGACGTGATCTCGGGCCATCAAAGCGTGCGGATCGAAGGTCTGGACTTTAGCCAAGCGTTGTTGATCGGCGAGTTGGAAGAGCCGGTTGTGATGACGCGCTATGACGCCGAGCAGCGTCGTTACGAGATCTTCAGCGCCCCAAATGCGCAGAGTTCGGACTGGACACGCCATTCCGGCGGTCAACTGTCGTTCCTGTCACTGGGAGACGCACCTACTGTGGATCTGGCGGCGATCAGGTCGAGATGCAGCGTCGATGTTCCCAAGGTCCGCCATTACGAGATGATGCACGCACGCGGCTTGCAATACGGCCCCTTGTTCCAGGGGATCGAGAGTTTGGGGCTGTCTGAAGACCGGCGTGAGACGCTGGCCCATATCGTGGCACCTGACGGATTGGCGGATCGTGGCGAGAAGCTACATCCAGCGCTGTTGGATGCGTGTTTCCAGGCTCTGATTGCGCTGGTGCCAAATGAACCGGGCGCCGCTCCTTATGTTCCGGTTGAGATCGCGGATATCCGCTTGCACCGCGCGGCCGGGCAAAACTTCTGGTGTCACGGTCAGCTTCATAATTTCGACTCGCTTCAGATGAACGGAGACCTTTGCCTGTTTGATGAAACGGGGCAGATCGTGGTCGAACTGCTGGGGGTATCTGCGCGTAGCCTGGGGCAGAGCGAAGGCAGCGCAGGTGATCCTGCCATCAATGCTCTTATGCAGCGGTTTGAACTCGTTGCGCAGCCTCTGGAGGGTGCGGACATCGAACCGAACCAAGAGCTGGTGCTGCTGGGGGGATCCGACGCGCTGGTGTCGTCGCTGACCGAGGCAAAGGCAGCTGTGTCTCAGATCGACCTGGATGCAAAAGCATCGCTGAAGGGCGCTCTGGCTGGGTTGGGTGAAACCCATATTGTTGATGCAAGGTTCCTTGAGGCCAACGACAGCGATCCGGTTGGCCTTGACCGGTCCCAGGCTTTCCTCAGCCTGATGCATGCAATCCCGCAAGATGGGGTGAAACGCCGGTTAACGCTGTTGCTTCCCCATATGGATGACCGGCCAGAAGCTGTGTCGCTTCAAAATGCTTCGGTCCTGGGGCTGGCGCGGGTTGCGGCAAATGAATACGCGGATCTGGATTTGCGCTTCATTCAATACGATGCCCAGACTGAAACACTTGAGGTCGTGACCACAGAGCTTCTTTCTGGTGCAACCGCCGACGACGTTGTTCTGAGTGGCGATGAGCGCAAGGAGCGTCGGTTGCTGCCCGTCACCATGCAAACGATGTCCCAGGATGCGGCGCGCCGTGCGCCTTTTGGCGCCCCCGAAGCAGACGAAATCGATGTCGAAGTATTGGCGGCTTACCCTTGCGGGGAGAATAGCGCATACACGGATATCGTCGCTCAGCGCATCAACGAGACAGATGCAACCGGGGCAGAAGTCACCAAACTCCTTGCGCGTGTCTCTGGTGAGGCTCAGCGATACATGCGCCTCAAGTCTGCGGCTGTTCTTGAGTGCCCGGAAATCGGAGACCTGAGTGATCCTGAGTGCACGGGTCTGGTGTCCATGTGCATCGCTCATGCGGGCCTGGTCAAATCCGCACGGCTTCAGGCAAAGAAATCGGTTCTGCTCTATCCTGCCAATTCACCCCAGCTGAACGGCTTTGGTGCAATCGCCACGGCGCTCGATCTTGAACATCACGAAATCGAGGGAGGACATGTCGCGCAGATTGATGAAGTGGCACGTCGCTTCCCGAATGGCCTTGACAGTGTCTGCATCGCCGATACCGACGAGATGGCTTCGGATCTTGCGAAACATGTTGCTGAGTTCGGCTCGGTCATCCGCTTTGTGACGCAGAACGGCCGCACAGAAACGCTCGCTCTTCCGGCGCAGAACTGCACCGCAATTCACCTAGACACCGCGCGATTGGCATCACGTGCTTCGGGCACGCTTTCCGACTCACTTTCAGCCGTAGCGGAGCTGATCCGCTCTGGGGCGCTGCCGAAATCGGCCTTTGCTCAGTTCGCGGATGCCTGCCAGCGCTTTGTGGTGGGTCAGGAAGATGCAACCGCGCGTAAACGCAGCCTGGCGGAAGCGCAGCCTCCGGTGCAGATCCGCGCGGACGGTTGCTATCTGATTACCGGTGGCTTTGGCGGCTTTGGATTTGAGATCGCAAAGTGGCTTGCAGCCAAGGGCGCGCGTTCCATTGCGCTGGTCAGCCGCAAAGGTATGCAGACCCCCGGCGCCGAGGACATGATTGCCGAGCTGTTGCAGGCGGGTGCCGAGGCATTTGGAATAGCGGCGGACATTTCCGACCCAGACCATGTCTCTCGCGCGTTGAAAGAGGTGAAGGAACGTGGTGCGCCGTTGCTTGGCATTTTCCATGCCGCGGCGGTTCTGGACGACAAACCGGTTTACTCCTTGGAGCCAGAGCAGTTGCAGCGGGTCATGATGCCCAAAGCGCTGGGCGCGTGGAACCTGCATCAGGCAACCCGCGATCTGGATCTGGATTGCTTTGTCATGCTGTCATCCATCGCCTCGCTTTTGGGCAGCCCGGGGCAGGGGGCCTATGTTGCCGCCAACAGTGTTCTGGATGCTCTGGCACAAGAACGTCGCAGTGCTGGGCTGGCGGCTACTGCCATCAACCTTGGGGCTTTGTCCCAGGTGGGCATGGCTGCGCGCCATGAAGGGGTGGAAAAACACCTGGCACGAGTTGGTGTTGGCTCTTTGACACCCCAAGAGGCCTTGTCGATGTTCGAGCGTATCCTGAACTGGAACCCGGTTGCGCTGTCCGCAGCGCGAATGGACTGGGCTCTTTGGGGCGGGGCATATGGCAAATGGGCTGCGTCCTCGCGGTATAGCCATTTGATGCCGTCACAGGATGACAGCCAGAACGGTTCGGATCAGGACAGTTTTGCCCGCATGACCGCGACGGAGCGTGCCGCTCTGGTGGATGACGCGCTTGTCACCCTCGTGTGCGGGGTGCTGCGTCTGGACCGTGGACAGCTGGATCAGAGCAGATCGCTCCTGAACATGGGGGTCGACTCGCTGATGGCCATGGAACTGCAGGCAGGCATCGAGAAACAGCTGGGTCTTAAAGTTCCTACACTGGAGCTCATGAAAGGTGTGGCCTTTGCTGATCTGGTGAAAAACCTGACCGAAAAATTCGAAACCGCATGTGTCGCACAGTCCGAAGATCAGCCCGAGGCCGGGACATTGGATGCACCGGCGCCCACCGCAGAAGAGTTCGATATTGCAGCGCTACTCGCGGACATGTCCTCCATGGACGAGGCAGAGATCGAGCGCGCCATGGAAACTTTCAAATCCTTCGAGGAGAGCAACCAATGACCGTTACTGATCAACCAGTTCTGGATCAGCCCAAAACCTCCCGTCAGGAAGCCTTCGCTGAAATGCTCAAGGCCAAGGCCCGCGCGCAAGTCGCCGTCTATCCTGTGTCAAAAGGTCAACAAGCGCTTTGGTTCTTGCATCAAAGCGTTCCGGAGAGTGCTGCTTATACCGTTGTATTTTCGATGAAGATTATGGCGGGGCTGAACAAGGAGGCGCTTAAAACAGCGCTTCAGGGGATCGTTCTGCGCCATCCGCAGCTGCGCGCGACATTTCACATGTCGGACGATGGAACGCTGCAGCAACGTATCGCAGGCTTTGATGATGTTGAGCTGCCTGAGACCGATCTGAGCCATTGCAATACGAGAGAGGTCGAAGCCGCGCTGGCGGAGGCCGCCGCCGCTCCGTTTGATCTGGCGAAAGGGCCATTGTTTCGCCCTCAGTTGTTCAAACTGGCTGATGGGGCCTATGCCTTTGTCCTGGCTGTGCATCATATCGTCTATGACGGGTGGTCGCTGTGGCTGACGCTTGATGAATTGCGCGAAAGCTATGCTGCCGAGGCGCAGGGCAAAAAACACGGTTTGCGCGCGCCCAAGGCGACCTATGTGGACCACATCCAAGCACAGGAGGCTCTGATCTCTGGGCCACGTGGGGCAGAGCTGGACGCATACTGGACCCAACGCCTGGCCGCAGTTGCCGGGACATTGGACCTGCAAACCGACATGCCCCGCCCTCCGGTCCGTCAGTTGAACGGCGCGGCACATGCGTTCTCCCTTGGAGAAACACGGACCAAGGCGCTGCTGGAAGCCTGCCGCAATCTGGGTGTCACGCCCTTTTCGGCCTTGCTCGGCTGTTATCAGCTTCTTTTGCACCGATATACAGGCCAGGACACGATCCCCGTCGGTACCAGATCTGCGGGACGCAGCAACCCGGCGATGTCGGATGTCATGGGATATTTCGTGAACCCTGTTGTCATTGTTGGCGACGTTGACGCGCAAAAGCCCATCGGGACCTGGCTGCAGGAAACACAGGAGCAGGTGCTGACCGCCGTTGCGCATGATGACCTGCCATTCCCAACAATTGTCGAGCGCCTCAACCGTCCGCGCGACCCGTCGACAACGCCGCTGTTCCAAGCCTCTTTTGTCATGCAAAAAGCCCAGCGTGCAGGCAGTGCAATGGATCTGATGGCGTCACAGGCCGATGGTCGGCCCGTTGATTGGGCAGGGCTTCAGGTTGAATACATCGACCTGCCACAGCAGGTTGGCCAGTTCGACATCGACCTTGAAATGTTTGAGGTAAACGGAGCCATCCGTGGGGTTCTCAAATATGACAGTGACCTGTTCTTGCCGCAAACAGTCGGGCGTTTCTGCGATGACCTGCTGTGTCTGATCGATAACGTGATTGCAGAACCGGCCCAGCCCATCGACGCCGTTCAGGTTGTCAACGAGGCGTCCCTGAACTGGATCGCGCAGACCTCTACTCCGCAGACGGCGCCGATTGCAGCTGAACTTTGTGTTCACGAGCAGTTCGAGCGGCGCGCAGCGGAAAACCCGGATGCGGTGGCTCTGATTTTTGAAGGTGAGACCGTCAGCTATGGGGAGCTGAACACACGCGCCAATATGCTGGCACATGCCTTGATTGCAGAAGGTGTGACCCCAGGCGAATTGGTCGGGCTGTGCAGCGAGCGCTCGATTGAAATGGTGGTGGGGATTATCGGTATCCTCAAGGCAGGGGCTGCATATCTGCCGCTTGATCCGAGCCTGCCGGAGGACCGTCTCAACTATATCATGTCCGACAGTGCGGCACGCACATTTGTGTGTCAGCCCGAGCACCGCACATTGGGCGAGCAGGCAGGGGCCAACATTCTGGAGATCCAGCCCGGCGGGTTCTGCACAGGTGTCTGGGATACAGCAAACCCGCAAGGATTGGCCTCTTTGGATGGCCTGATCTATGTGATGTATACCTCCGGCACCACGGGTCGCCCCAAGGGCGTGCAGCTGTCCCATCGCAACGTTGCGCGGCTGTTTCTCAATACCGCGCATTGGTATGATTTTAATGCGCAGGACGTGTGGGCGCTGTTTCATTCCTTTGCGTTTGATGTGTCGGTCTGGGAACTTTGGGGTGCGTTGAGCCACGGCGGTCGTATCGTGGTTGTGCCCTACCTGATCACACGTTCACCCGGGCAGTTTGTCGACCTTGTGTTTGATGAAGGCATCACTGTCCTGAACCAAAGCCCCTCGGCGTTTAAACTGTTTGTCCCGGAAGAGGCGCAGCGCCCCATTCCGGACGTGATGCCCATTCGCCTCGTAATCTTTGCGGGCGAGCCTTTGGATCTGCAAAGCCTGCGTCCTTGGGTTGCGCGCCACGGAGATGAGACCCCCGCTCTGATCAACATGTATGGGATCACCGAGACCACCGTCCATGCGATGTATCGGCGGGTCTATGCGGCGGATCTCGATCGCGCCAAAAGCACCATCGGTGTGACCATCCCCGACCTGAGAATTGACTTGTTGGACCAGCATTTGCGGCCGGTCCCGATTGGCACCACGGGTGAGATCCACGTGAGTGGTCCGGGGGTTTCGCTGGGCTATCTGAACCGCGAAGACCTGACTGCTGAGAAGTTTGTCACCGGTCAGGATGGCACGCTCTATTACAAGTCCAGTGACCTGGCCCGGTATTTGCCTGATGGCGATATCGAATACCTTGGGCGCAACGACAAACAGGTGAAAATTCGCGGGTTCCGGATTGAATTGGGTGAGGTTGAGACCTCGCTGTGCAATCACCCGGACGTGCAGACCGCTGTTGTAGTGCCGCAGGAACATGCCCATCACGGCCGACGTCTTGTTGCCTATATCGTTCCGAATGCTCGGGAAATTCCAGAAGCGGAGCTGCGCAGACATCTGGCGGCGGTCCTGCCGGATTACATGATCCCGTCGGCATTTGTGACCATCAGCGAAATTCCTCTGACCGGGAATGGCAAATTGAACCATGCCCTTTTGCCAGAACCGGTGTCGCAGCGTAGCGAGGATCACAAAGCTGTTCCTGCCCGTGACGAGACAGAGGCAAAGCTGGTTGCAATCTGGGAAGAGGTCCTGGAGCTGTCACCAATTGGTGTAACGGACAACTTTTTTGCACTTGGCGGGCACTCTTTGTTGGCGGTGCATACGGTGGCGCAAGTCGGCGAGGCGTTTGGTCAGAAACTTTCGACCTCCGTATTGTTCCGAAACCCCACGATTGAACAGCTTGCGGAAACCATCCGTAGCGACGCAGAGCAAGAGTGGTCTCCGGTTATTCCGATGAATGACGTGCAAGGGGATCGCCCGTTCTTTTGTATCGCTGGTGGCGGGGGCAGCACCTTGTATTTCCAAGGGCTTGCAGCACAGCTGACCAATGTGCCCTTTATCGGTGTTCAACTGCGCGGAACGGACGGTCAGCACTCCCCGCATACCACCGTAGAAGCGGTTGCGTCGGAAACCATTGAAGCGATCCGTAAATTGCAGCCAAGCGGACCTTACAGGCTGGGCGGACATTGTTTCGGCGGTCTCGTGGCCTATGAGGTCGCCCGTCGTCTTCAAGCGCTTGGTGAACGCGTTGACCGTCTGGTGATTATGGACGCACCAGCCCCGCAGGCGCGACACAATGAACTCAATAAGATCGAAGACGCGGCACCTGACCAGGCTGACTGGCTCAGCAAGATTGCTGAAATCCTGGCTGAAAGCGCAGGACACAGCCTTCATGTTTCGCCCCAAGATATTCGGGCAGCCTCGGACGCCTTTGCGTTTGTTGCTGAGAAACTTGCTGAAACAGGTCTACTGCCTGCCAAGAGCGCGGCTGAATACCTGCAAGGGTTCTTCCAGGTCTTTGTCGCCAATAGCCGTGTTCGATATGCCGCATACAGCCGTCTGGAGACTACGATCACCTTGCTTAAAGCAGATGAAGAGCACCCGGACTACGATTATTCTGCGGCCGATGATGCGGGTGTTTCGCCCGAAGCCTCGGTCTTGGGCTGGCATCATTTTTCCACCCAACCCGTGCGGTACGAACGTGTCGCAGGAAACCACCTAACTATGCTGACCAAGGACTTCTGCCCGGCTCTGGCCGCGCAGGTGGCCAAGGCATTGGCGTAATTAGAGCAATCACTTCAACCAAGTAAGTAACGGATATTCAGATGTTTAAATCGAAATTTGCGGCCCTTTATGCCTCCGCAACGCTCGCTCTTGTGGCCCCTCAGGGCGCCTATGCGTTTTCTGACCTGATCGCATTTAGCGGCGCGCTTTCTGATACAGGCAACTACTCTGCGGAAGCAGGGGACCGTCCGGCACCGTTCTATGAAAACCGCACCGCAAACGGTCCTGTCGCCGTAGAAGAACTGGCCAGATGGCTGGGTCTCGAGGCCAAGGCGTCGATGCATTTGGTTGGCAAGCAGGAAGGCACAAACTTTGCAGTAGCAGATGCGCTGGCAGGTGGTAACGGAGCCCACGATCTGCCCGCCGAAGTCGATGCCTATCTTGCGACGAATGACGGCAAAGCGGATCCCGATGCGCTGTTCTTCATGTTTATCGGCGGCAACGATGTGATCTTGGCCTGCGGAACCATGGATGATGCTCAATCGCATCAGATCCTGGTAGACGCGGTTGCCGGAATTGAAACCCAGATCAAGCGACTGGTCGATGCGGGCGCGAAAACAATTTTTGCACCGGACTTCATCGACGTTGGTCTTGCGCCTGCTTTGACAGCCTATGGCCCGGAAGCAGCTGCCCGTGCCACCGCTCTGTCACAGGAATACAACCGCCTGTTCAACGCGATGCTGGATGACATCGACGATGGTTCGTTCGAACTGGTGCGCTGGAGCTTTGACAACTTTGTCAACAACCTGATGGAAAACGGAAAAGATTTCGGGTTCGAGAACTCTGACACGCCGTGCCTTGAGGCGGGCGAGGACTGCGACATGAACTCTTATGTGTTCCTGACAAAAGAGTATCCGACTGCGCGTGTTCATAAAATGCTTGGTTCGGCAATGGCGCTTGCCATTCTGAACCGCGAATAGGGTCCGGGTTGATGAGTAAAAGAGTTTTCTGGACTCTGGCAGCGCTGGGTTTCAGCGCTGCTTCACCGGCTGCTGCCGAAGGCGGGTTGTACACGTCTGTTCATCTCGGCTTTAGTCACCTTGGCAACCAGACCATCGACAGCGTTGATACCGGCTTTGGTCCCCAACCGGGTGGGTACATCGACTCCGATAATGGCATCGGTTTTGGCGGAGCCATTGGTTGGGAGTGGGACAACGGGTTTCGGACAGAGATCGAGGTCAGCCAACGCCGGAACGAGTTCACTCAGGCCACTGCGGGCGCCCTGACAGATGCCACAACCACCGGTGATGGGATCAATACCTCGGTATTCGTCAACGTCTACTATGATCTGCCAAAGTCTCGTAACTGCGGAGAATGTCGTCTGACACCGTATATCGGCGCGGGCATCGGGCGGACCTGGTCCCGTTGGGACGATGTGCTGTCTTTTAACGACGTAGAAAGCGTTGGGCATGACTCCAAGGATAGCGCCACGTCGGCGCAGGTCATGCTTGGGGTTTCTTATGACCTGCCGCAGGTCGAAGGCCTCTCTTTGACTGCAGAACTGCGATACACCAAAATGCTCGATGACCTCCGTTACGATGGTGCAGTGCTACAGTCTCGGTTTGGATCCTTCCCGATCAACACCAACGTTACCAGCAGCGACCGGACGGATATCCAGTTTGGTTTGCGGTACAGCTTCTGATCGCTGCGACATTTGAGCTGAACATATTGGAGTGGTCCTATGCATATTTCTGAACTTGAGCCCGCGCGCGGGGAGCTGGAAGCCGTAACTGCCAAAGTCCGTCGGCTGGTCGCCGCTAATGCGGGTCACATGACATATCATGGGACGAATACCTATGTTGTTGAAACGGGGTCCGGGCTGGCTCTTATTGATCCTGGCCCGGACCTTCCAGACCATACCAACCGTCTGATCGACCTTTGCGGAGGCGACCTTCGGTATATTTTTCTGACACATGCACATGCGGATCACTGTGGAGCGGTTGATGGTGTGCGTCGCGCGACCGGCGCCAAACTGGTGGCAGCAGAGAATTCCGCATATGACGCCGGGCCGGTCGACGTCCGGCTGGGTGACGGTGAAAGCCTTGACGGGATTGTGGCGATCGAAACTCCTGGCCACACGCAGGATCATCTGTGTTTTCAGTTTGAGCGAGTCATTTTTACAGGCGACCACGTGATGGGCTGGGCGACAACTGCTGTGCTGGCCCCCGAGGGGGATGTCAGCGCCTATCTCGGCAGCTTGCGCAAACTGGGCGATTTTCGCGCGCGTCACTATCTGCCCGCGCATGGCCCCAAGGTTGCCAATACGCGGCGCTATCTGACCTATCTTATTGAAAAAGCGGAAGAGAAAGAGCGCCTTCTTGTCTCCAATCTGGCGGCATCACCTGGACGTGTCGATCAGATCATCGGGGCTATCTATGGGGATCTAAGCCAAGAGATGGGCCGCGTCGCCCATCGCACAATCGAGGCGCTTCTGATCCGTCTGGAACGGACCGGCAAAGTGATCTGCGAAGATGAAACCTGGAGGATATTGCAATGAACCCTGTGTTTAAACGGCTGGCGGGCGCGGCCTTGTTTCTGGGCCTATCCTGCGGTCTTGTGCAGGCAAAAGACCTGCTGGACGCTGCTGTACTTGAAAAGCGGATGCAGAGCTTTCTGACTCAGGAGGTTCAGGCCGGACGTGTCTTGGGTGGTGTTGCTCTGGTGCTCCAGGACGGAGAGCCGGTCCTCCTTCAAAGCACGGGCACGATTGACGTGGCGGGCGCATATGACATGGACGCAAAGACACTGTTTCGGATCGCGTCGATGACCAAGCCGATTGTCAGCGCCGCCGTCTTGCAGGCCGTCGAGGCCGGACGCATCGGGCTTGATGATCCGATTGCAGAGTATCTTCCGGAACTGGCGGACTTAAAAGTGATGTCGGCGGACGGTTCGCTTGTCGATCCGCTGCGCGCACCCACGGTTTACGACCTTCTCAGACATACGGCAGGCTTCACCTACAGTTTTGCAGGAGCGGCTGCGGATGAAATTCGCACCGCCTATCGCACAGCTGATATCGAACAATCCCGCACGAACATGTCGTCAGAGGACATGTTGCAGAGCCTGTCAGGTATCCCGCTGGCCTTTCAACCAGGTACGCAATTTGAATATAGCGTGGGGGTGGACCTGCTGGGGTTCATTCTCGAACGCACCTACGGTCAAAGCCTTGATGTTGTGCTGAAAAGTCAAATCTTTGACCCTCTGGGCATGACGGACACAATGTTCCAGGTTCCCTCAGAGCGTGCACATCTTATTGCCGAAGCTCCTGTTTCAGATCCGATGAAAGCCTTTACCGAAAGCTGGATGCGCGTGGCGGCCGAACGTGATGGCGCATACCTCAGTGGCGGCGGCGGCCTTGTGTCCACGGCCGAAGATTTTGCTCGGTTTGCACAGATGCTTCTCGACGACGGGCAATTTGGCGATGTTCAGATCCTTTCACCTGCAAGTGTCCGTTTGATGCGGTCAAACCATATCAAGGGCCTGAAAGGCGGGCCGGATCCATTTACCGGGCCCGGTTACGGATTTGGGCTTGGGCTTGCCATGCGGCTGGAGCAGGGCGGCGCATATGTAGCCGGTGCCAAGGGAGACGCAAACTGGTCCGGGCTGAATGGCACAACCTTCACAATCGATCCCGAGAACGATCTGGTTGCCGTCTTCATGGCCGCCGCCCCGTTTCAGCGGAACCATTTGCGGTTCTCTTTCCGCAATGTCGTCTACGGCGCACTGCGCTCTCAACAACTGCCCAAATACTGAGGTCGATCATGTCATTCTCAGTTTATACTGCATTGAAGAACGCCGCCGAGAGTCACCCCAAAGGCAAGGCCGTTACATATGTCGATCCCGATATTCTGGATCTGGACGACGTTGACCCGGACCATATCAGTTATCAGAAACTGATTGCGGATGTGACAGCGCTCGCAAACGGGTTTCGCGTGCTGGCCGATAAGGACCGACCGGTTGTATCGCTTATGTTGCCCTCGACCATTCCGGCGGTGACCGCATTAATGGCTGCGCAATGCGCAGGTATTGCGCATCCCGTGAATTTTTTCCTAAGCACGGCCGAGATTGCCGCCAGCCTTCGGGAGGTTGGCACGGATATCTTGGTTACAATCGGAACCCATCGTAACCTTCCGCTGTGGGACAAGGCGCAGGCTCTAAAAGACCAGGTGCCTGAATTGAAAGCGGTGATTGTCATTGACCGCGCCAAGGTCGCGCCTGGATATCTCTCGATGCGCGAGGTTATTGCAGATCACGCCGGGCCGGAACTGATCGGCCCGCAACCGAGCTCTTCGACAATTGCCGCTTATTACAACACCGCCGGCACAACTGGAAAGTCAAAGGTGGTGCAGCTCACCCATGCGAACCTTCTTGCTGCGGCGGGTGCCCTGGCAGAGGCGTGGGCCTTTGATCACAGCACACGTATTGTAAATGCCTTGCCGTTTTTTCATGTCGCCGGTGCAAACCTGTTGGGCCTAGGTCCGCTGATGGCTGGCGCTGAAATTCTGTTGCTGTCCGAAACCGGGCTGCGTAATCCTGCGATCCTGGCTCAACATTGGGACATCGTCGACAGGTTTGAGCCGACCATAATCGGTGGTATCCCAAGTTCGCTTACAAGTCTGCTGGAGGTGCCGGTGAACGGCGCCGATCTGTCCAGTGTGCGCTTTTGTGCAACTGGCGGTGCACCTTTGCCTGCCGCTGTTGCCGAAACCTTTGAGGCCCGGTTTGGCCTGCCCATTCATGCGATCTACGGCATGACTGAAACTGCGGGACTGATCGCAACACGTCCCTGTGGCGCTGAGAAAGACTACACCCGGGTTGGACAGCCAAGCACGGATACGCATGTGGAGATTCGTGCGTTCAAATGCGGAGAGGTGGGCGCAACACTGCCACGCCAAGAGCAAACGGACGGCGTGATCGTGGTAAAAGGACCGCAGGTTTTTGCCGGGTACCTTCAGGCAGAGCAAACCGCTGCAACAATGACAGACGACGGCTTTCTGATCACTGGTGACATCGGGAATATGGATGCGGATGGTCGCGTTATTGTGTCCGGGCGCAGCAAGGATGTGATCATCCGGTCAGGGCATAATATAGACCCTGGCGACATCGAACGCTGTGCCACTTCATGTGACGGTGTTGCGGCCGCCGTGTCCGTTGCCATGCCGGATTTCGTATCCGGCGATGTGCCAGCTCTCTTTGTGACAGCTAAAAACGGTCACACTCTGACGCCCGAGGTGCTCAGTGCGCATTTGCGCTCCAATCTGGCCGAACCCCATGCACTTCCGGCCCATTTTGAGATCGTGGATGCACTTCCCGTCACAGCTGTTGGAAAGGTCTCCAGGTTGGAATTACGCCGACAGGCGGCCGAGATTGCGTTGAATGCTGAAACCGGGGCTCCTGAACCGCTCAGACTGATCGACGTTGTCATTTGTGACAGCGGAACGCTCAAGGCTTTTGTTCCGTCTGAGTTGGGCACAGAGGATCCGGACCTGATCGCCAGGGCAAACGCAGTTATCGCGCGTTTCGGTCTGGGATAACGCTACGTTACCCGCAAACTCAGCGATGCAATTCGCGTAGTTTTTTTACACTTGATGCTTAGTAATGCTATGCATAGTTACGCAAAGTATACCCATATGAGGTTTGAAATGAAGAAATATCTGTCTGCCGCGATTGCCTCAGTTGCAGTCCTCGCCGCAACTCCGGTGATCTCAGGGGGCGCGCGCCCTGTTCCGGTTCGCGGCGAAATCGCATCCGTGTCTCCGAAGGTCATTGAAATTACAGGAAGAAACAACGAGACCCAGACTGTCTTCCTGTCTGACAATTTTGAAATTGTTGGAGTCGAAGCGCGCAGTCTGGAAGATATCAAAGTCGGTGACTTTGTTTCTTCCACCGCAGTTCCCGACGACCACGGCGGTTTTATGGCGCTTCAGATTTCGATCCTTCCTGCGGCTTTGGCTGGGGCAAACGAAGGGCAACACCCTTGGGATGCTGCGCCAGACAGCGTTATGACCAATGCGGCGATCTCCGGCGTTGCTAAGGCGGGAGATGCGGAAAACACGCTGGTGCTCAGCTATGACGATGGCAAAGAGTTTGAGATCTCGGTCTCTGAAGAAACGCCTATCGTCAGCTTCGTTCCCGGTGACGCAGAGCTCCTGAAACTCGGCTCCGAGGTGTTTATCATTGCAATCGACAAGGAGGCCAAATTGGTCTCCAACCGCGTCATTGTTGAGACCAACGGGGTTAAACCTCCGATGTAACTCGAAGCGGAGTGTGGGGTTTTCTAACCCCGCACTCCTGATGTTTTGGGCGTCGACTTCACAGGAAACGGACTATGAGTTTTGAAATTCTCCTGGCACTTGCTGCAGGTGTTCTAACCATCGCAGCACCGTGTATTTTGCCCGTCTTGCCTATTCTTCTTGGGGCGACACTGAAGCATCAGTCACGCATCAGGCCATTGTTGATCGTTGCAGGCTTTATTGTCGTTTTTTGCGGGACGACGCTTTTGTTCAGCGTATTTACCCGTCTGTTTGGGGTGTCTCATGACAGTTTGCGCACAATTGCCGTTGTTTTGATTGCGATCTTTGGCGTGTCGATGATTTGGCCCTCGCTGCTTGCGCGTCCAATGGAGAGACTAAATCAACTGATTCCAACAGCCCATATCGGCACCGGGGACGGGCATCTGAGCGCGTTCTTGTTGGGCGGTACACTGGGCTTGGTCTGGGCCCCCTGTGCAGGTCCCGTATTGGCGTCCATCCTTGTT
Source organism: Epibacterium sp. ABZ3_068 (assembly GCF_056159265.1). NCBI lineage: Bacteria > Pseudomonadati > Pseudomonadota > Alphaproteobacteria > Rhodobacterales > Roseobacteraceae > Epibacterium > Epibacterium sp. ABZ3_068. Next base: position 652,148 of record NZ_JBSWUV010000001.1, on the reverse strand, counting down.
CTGGTTGCCACAAGTCCTGATCTGGCGCACTCGGGCTTGTTGTTGCTTGCCTATTCAATCGGGGCAGGTCTTCCGATGCTCGGGATTGCTTATGGCGGCCAATACGCCGCGCAGAAAGTACGCGCTTTTTCAAAGCACAGCAGGCAGTTGCAGCTTGGCACTGGCGTTTGTGTCGTGTTGATGGCGGTTGCTATCTACTTGGAATACGATGTGCTGCTGATCTCAAAACTGTCATTTTTATACCCCGACGGCCGTCTTGGCCTCTGAACCGAAGGGACAGCTCATGTTTCGCAATTTGAACCGCCGTAACTTCCTGAAAACAGCGGCGGCCGGCGTCGCAACACAGTTTGCCACGCCGGTTTCTGCAGGCGTTGGTGATCCGGCCCCTGAATTTGTTGATCTGGAGAACTGGCTGAACAGCGATACGCTGACACTCTCGGCTCTGCGGGGAAAAGTGGTGCTTGTGGATTTCTGGACGTTTGGTTGTTCAAACTGCATCAGCACCTTGCCCCATCTCAAGTCATGGCATGCTGAATTCTCCTCCGATGACTTTGCACTGGTGGGGGTCCACACCCCGGAATACGCCTATGAGCGTGAGCTCGAGGGTTTGAAGGACGCGCTGGCCCGGTATGAAATCACCTATCCTGTGGCTCAGGATAACCGCTACAAGACGTGGTTGGCTTATGAGGTGCGGTACTGGCCGACGTCGGTGCTTATCAATCGGGAGGGCAATGTGCTTTCCTACCACGAGGGCAGCTCGGGCTTGGATGACTTCAAAGAAAAAATTCGCGCAGCCATAGAGGCGTGATCAGCCAAAGAGGTCGGGGGAGGGCGCAACCCGACCTATTTTCGATCTGTACGTTTCGTTTTGTAGGCTAATTGCCAGCCCGGGTGAGGCGCCACACGCGCGCCTCTCTCCCTCCTTGCGCACATGTTTGGTCGAAGGAGGGGAGAGACCAAATGCGCTGCGTTCAATCAATATACAGTGTGCCCGGATCCGTGCGGCTTAGCGCATGACAAAGGGATCCGGGATCGGGTCGTCACTGGTACGCAGCCAGACTGATTTTACCTTCGTGTAATCCAACGCCGCTTGCAGACCACCTTCGCGCCCGTGACCGGACAGGCCATGACCGCCAAAGGGGGCAATGGGGCTTACGGCGCGGTAGGTATTCACCCATACGATCCCCGCCCGGATTGCCCTGATCATACGGTGGGCGCGGGTCAGGTTCTGGGTGAACAGGCCTGACGCGAGACCAAATGCAGTATCATTTGCAATCGCGATGGCCTCTTCTTCTGTCTCAAAGCTGACAACTGACAAGACAGGGCCAAAAAATTCATGGATCAAGCTGTCCGCATTGCGTGCGCCCGAACAATCCAAAATGGTTGGCGGAAAATAATACCCTGGTCGGTCCAGCGCCTGACCGCCTGTAATCAACGTGGCACCTTGTCCGACAGACCGGGCGATCAAGTCGAGCGCGACGTCACGTTGGCGCGCGGTGCACAAGGGGCCGACTTCGGTTGCCATATCATTTGGTGCACCGATAGTAATGGCCTCTGCCTTTTCCTTGAGACGTTTCAGAAAGGCGTCCTTGATCGATGCCTGCACCACCAAACGGGATCCGGACACGCAGCTTTGCCCAGTGGCAGCAAAGATCCCAGAAATCTGCGCGTTGACGGCGCTTTCGATATCCGCGTCTTCAAAGACGATGAAAGGGGACTTGCCGCCGAGCTCCAGTGAGGTCGAGGCGAGATTTTCCGCCGAATTCCGTACGATATGGCGCGCGGTATCCGGTCCGCCGGTAAAGGCCACATGTGCGACTTTGGGGTGGCTGGTCAAAGCAGCCCCTGCCGCAGGGCCGCCTGTAACCACATTCAACACGCCCTTTGGAAAGCCCGCTTGATCAAAGATCCGTGCAAATTCCAGCATAGGCGCAGGGCCTTCTTCGGATGCCTTCAGCACCACTGTACAGCCCGCCGCCAAGGCCGGTCCGATTTTCACGGCTGAAAGAAACAGCTGTGAGTTCCAGGGAACAATTGCGGCGACCACTCCAACAGGTTCACGACGCAGCCACACGTCCATATCCGGTTTATCGACGGGCAGGTGTGCGCCTTCGATCTTATCCGCCAACCCGGCATAGTAGCGGTAGTAATCAGCGACATAGGCAATCTGGGCAGAAGTCTCGCGGATAATCTTTCCGGTATCGCGCGTTTCAAGCTCAGCAAGACGCGGCGCGTTTTCAGCGATGAGATCTGCCAGACGATACAGAAGTTTACCGCGCGCGGTTGCCGTCAAACTGGCCCACTCCGGTGAGAAAAAGGCACGATCAGCGGCCTCAACAGCAAGATTGACACCCACTTCACCCGCCTCGGGCATTTTGGCCCAGACCGTTCCCGTGGCGGGATCAAGGCTGTCAAATTGCGCAACTCCGTTTGAGAAGTCACCGTCAATATACTGTTGAAACTGCTGCATTTTTGATCGTCTCCTTACTGAAACGCGGGCATGACGTCTTTGATGAAACGTTCCAGCGACGCTTTCTTGCGCTCAAAGCTCATGGAACTGTCAATCCAGAAGGAATATTCATCATACCCCAACGCCTCGGACTTGCGGATCCGGTCGATGACAGTGTCCGCGGTGCCAATCACCAGAGCCTGCTCCATGCTCTCAGGCGTATAGAACGGGTGGTTTGCAATGTCTTCGTCGCTTAGGGGCGCGATCAGACCTTGGGTGATTTCGCGTTCGTTTTTGAACCATGCACCAAAGTAGTTGAAGAAACGGTTCAGCTCAACCGCAGCCAGTTTTGCATCTGCGGCGTCTTCTGCAACATAGGTGTGGCGCAGCAACATGATCTTGGGGCGTGGAATGTCGGGGAACTTGTTGCAGGCGTCGTTGAATTTGCCCATCAAACTCTCGACTTCGTCATCACCGCTCCACAATGGTGTCACTTGGACGTTGCAGCCGTTTTGAACGGCGAACTCATGGCTATTGGGATCACGTGCGGCCACCCAGATCGGCGGGCCGTCTTGTTGGACCGGCTGGGGAGAGGACGTGGTTTTCGGAAACTGATGGAATTCCCCTTCATGGGCATAATCCCCTTTCCACAGTTTCTTTACTGCGGGTACCAGCTCTCGCATGCGCTGACCGGCTTCCCAGGCATCCATGCCCGGCATCAGCCGCTCGTATTCAAAGCTGTAAGCCCCGCGCGCGATACCCAGATCCAAGCGACCTTCGGTGATAATGTCGGTCATGGCCGCTTCGCCTGCAAGGCGGATCGGATGCCAGAAGGGGGCAATCACAGTGCCGGTGCCAAGGCGCACATTTTTGGTCTGTCGCGCCAGATCCACAAGGTTCAGGAACGGGTTCGGCGCGATGGTGAAATTCATCCCATGGTGTTCACCCGTCCAAACTGCGTGCATCCCACCATCATCAGCGATTTTGCACAGTTGGACAAATTCATCATAAAGCTGTTTTTGATCCTGGTCCGGGTCAATGCGCTCCATATGCGCGAAGAGAGAAAATTTCATGTTACACGCTCCCATGTGCGACTGATTTGACTTCGCCGCTTTTTTCGTTGCCGTAATACACACCCAAATGACCCAGCTGGCTTTCGCGCGCAAAGCGCTCCAGCATGGTGCACATCGCCGGATCCGCGATGTCCGCAAATGTGCTGTCGCTGAGCTCGGTAAACATGCCTTTTGTCGGCGTGCCACCCGCAGCCTTGCAAAGGAAGGAAATATGCTGGTGTTTGCGGGCGTCGTCCTCAAAGACTGAGTAGATAAACCCAGGCTCCGCATCGATGCCAACGTCTGTGATCAACTGCTTCAGCGCATATGTGGCGCCTTTGGAGACATCTTCGCTGACCGGCAGGGTCAGCTGCCCCTGCTCATTGCCAAGCAACAGGACTTTGCCGTCTCGCTCAATCAAGGCTGACACAACAAGATCTGTACGTTCGCTTAGGGTTTTTGCTTCGGCGGCAGGAGAGACATAGGCTCCACGTGCGTAGCCCAATCCCGGCTGTATTGTGTTTTCAAAGGCTTTGACCTCGCCAATCAGGATCAGATGGTCCCCGGCCTCCACTGTTTTGTGCATAGAACAATCAAACCAGGCGGATACCCCCTCCAGTATCGGTGAGCCATTCGGACCGTTCTGCCAGTCTACAGTCGCAAAGCGGTCTTCTGTCGGGCGGGCAAAGGTGTTGGAGACTTCGATCTGATCTTCGGACAGAACGTTGATCCCGAATTTTGAAGCCTTGGCAAAGCTGTCGTAATTGCTGGATGTATTGGCCAGACAGACCAGAACCAATGGCGGATCAAGAGAGACCGACGCAAAGGAATTGGCGGTGAAACCCAGTGGCTTGCCCGCGTCGTTATAGGCCGTGACAACGGTGACGCCAGTCATGAAGCTGCCGAATGCGTTGCGAAGAGCCCGTAGGTCGCTCAGCATAGTGGGGTCAAATTGACTCATGCGACGTTCCTCTCCTGAAGTGGGGTTTGCAGCCAGTCCTCCAGCGCGGCATTGACGGTTTCCGGCGCCGTAAGATTGACCATATGGCGATGGTTTTTGACAACAACGGCACGTCCAAACGGGGCGGCCTCTGCCATGACATGTGACATAGCGGGTGTTGAGTTCAGATCTCCGTCGCCTGTCAACGCCAACAGCGGGCACGGGATCTTTTTGAACCCTTCGGCATAGGTGGCGTCCCCATGGGCAAAGGCAGAGTATGCAGTGGCGTAGCCATCAATACGCACCTCGGACAGCCATTTGGACACCTGCGCACGTGCCGCCTGTTCCTGCTCACTATCGGCAAACCAGCGTTTCAGAGGGGTCTCCAAATCGAACACGCCCGTAAAAATCTGCTGCGCGCGGTCTTTGACGGCTGCACTGGCTTCTGGGTCCCGACAAAAGACCCCATTCAACAGGGCCACGCGGTCTAATCGCTGCGGATGGCTCACGGCAAAGCCACCAGCGATCAGAGCGCCCATGGAGTGACCGGCCAGGTTCACATGATCCAGTTTCAGGGCATCCAACACGGCCAGCAACCAGTCCACAAAAACGCTGAGCGATGAGCCCTCAGGAATACAGTCGCTTTGTCCGTGCCCTGGCATATCCAGCGCAATAACGTGATGTCTGCGCCCAAGCGCGTCCAGCTGAGGTTGCCAGGCCGCCGATTGCATGCCTACACCGTGGATCAACACCAGCGGAGAAGATGTGCCCGCATGAGGCAGCCCGACCTCGCGGTATGCAACCTTTCCAAAGGGATCAGACAGCGGCAGGATTGTCGACGTCATGGCCCAGTTCCTTCAGGTCTTGATAGCGATCACCGATACGGTGGTGTGGACGGCCGCCAATAGATGCGCCCAATGCAATCACGATTTCATCCGGGCCCGGTGCATCCGCGACCTGCAACTGAATGGTCAGGTAATGGCTGCGGCGTCCGCCGTCGTTCTTGTCCATAAGCGGAATCTGCAACGAGGCATTTGCTGGCCCACGGGTGTTTGTGAAGGCAAGATAGGACTTTGCTCCCACCGCCTCGCGATAGAAATTCCCAAAGCGAAGGGTATGGATCAGCGCCGAACCATGTTCGACCTCACCATTCACCCCGACAATTGCCCCTTTGCCGTAGCCTTCCACTTTGTCTCCGCCGCCAGCCGCTTCGAGGATCATATCCGTCAGCAACTGGCCCAGGCCTGGCGCGCAATCATGGATGGCAGGCTTCAGGTCGTCGACAAATCCCATGCCAGCCCACGGGTTTTTGATCACAGCCAGGGCCGCAATCATTTTCAATGGCGTCTCGGCGACCTTCCCGCCCTCAATCAATGTGTTCTCTACGTGAAGAAGAGTTTTGCGGATTTCTGCGGGCATCAGGGCTCTCCTGTGTGATTCTTTGATCGTACGATGGTATACCATAATACGAACTGTCAATCATATCTTGATCAGATAGGGGAACACTGCTAGCGATCTGGATATGAACACGACACCAATGGCAAAAATTGAGCACCAGCCCACAACGCTCAGGGACGTGGTGCAGGAACGCCTTCGCATGGCGATCATCGAAGGTCTGTTTCAGCCGGGGCAACGCCTGGTGGAGCGGCCCCTGTGCGAACAACTCGGCGTCAGCCGAACGGTTATTCGCGAAACAATGCGGTATCTGGAAGCGGAAGGTCTGGTTGAGATCCTGCCGGGACATGGGCCAATCGTGGCCAAAATCAGTCAGGAAGACGCGCGCCAGATTTTCGACATCCGCAGGAAGCTGGAGACCTCTGCGGCGGAAACCTGTGCCCGCAGGATCACCCCAGAGGTCGCGCAGGCTCTGCACCTTGCACTGGAACGTTTGAAGGATGGCGGCAGCGCCAAAGAGGCGGGCGATCTGTTTCGGGCCACTGCGGATTTTTACGCCGCGATTTTTGAAGGGGCAGGGCACTATATCGCATGGGAGATTGTTCAGCGTTTGAATGGCAGGATCAGCCGATTGCGCATGATGACTCTGTCCACGCAAGAGCGTAAGCGCCCGGGTATTGAGCATATGGAACGCATCTGCGCAGCCATTGTGTCAGGAGATGCGGATGCGGCGCGCCATGCGGTGGACGAACATCTTGAAGACACAGCTGCCATTGCAGACAAACTTCTGGCCGAGGCGAAGGAAGACAGCAATGACTGAGCAACCCAAAGCCTATTGGATCGCCAATGTTACGGTTACGGATCCGGATGCCTACGCAGGGTATCAGCAAATCGCACCCGAAGCCTTTGCAAAGTTTGGCGCACGCTTTCTTGCACGCGGGACTGCAGAAACACTGGAAGGCACCAACTGGCAGCGACGCGTTGTTATTGAGTTTGACAATATGGAGATGGCACGTGCCTGCTATAATTCGCCGGAATACCAGGCCGCTCGCGCCAGACGCAACAACGCCTGTTCCGCCGATATCGCCTTGATCGAAGCTTTGACGTAACCCCAAACGAACTGGATTGAACATGGATGATTTGTTTGAAACCGGCCTCGCACAGCGCAAAGCCACCCTTGGCGCAGAATATGTCGAAAACAATCTGGCGGCCGCTGATGAGTTCACACGGCCGTTTCAGGAGGCGATGACGGCCTGGTGTTGGGGATTTGGCTGGGGCGACGAGGCCATCGACGCCAAGACCCGGTCCCTGATGAACCTCAGCATGATAGGCGCTCTGGGCAAGATGCACGAATGGGAACTTCATTTGAACGGCGCTATCAACAACGGCGTGACCAAAGACGAAATTCGGGCTGCGATCCATGTCATCGCGATTTATTGCGGCGTCCCCCAGGGGGTCGAGTGCTTTAGAATTGCGAAACGTGTCTTGGATGAGCGTGGACTGGCCTAAAAGGAGAATTGGCCTGAGAAGGAGGCTCAGGATACCTGTGCGGCCCCCGTGTTGTTGCCATCAGACAGGTTGCCGCCGGGCTATGACACGGCGAGAGATGAGGCGTTCCGGAAGCGTGCAGCATCCGTGCACCTCAGAAGCCGGACCAAAGCCGAGCCCAGTTTGCGACGGGCACCTGTCCACACAAGTCAACACCCAAGTGTCCCTCAATTGTAGAGTTCTTGCACTTTGGAGACGATGATCTCGCTCTCGACGCTGCACGCGGCCACAAGCTGGGTCATCTGGCTTCTGATGGGGGTATCTTCTTTTGCAAACAGCCCCCAGTCATAACCGATTTCAACGGAGAGCGGACGGATAGAGACGCCTTCAACGGGCACGCCCATCGCTGTCACCGGATCACACAGGGCGATGCCCAACCCGGCGCGGGCTGTCATCGCGGCGCTCAGGGAGGAGTTTGTTGCGATTTCACTGACCGGCTTAATGGCTTCTTTCTCGAAGGCTTTGTCGATCTCGCTGCGGATCTGGTAACCATCACAGATCGTTGCCAGTCGCTCCGTGGCAAAGGCCGAAAGGGGCACGGGGTCCTTGGTATCGTATTTACTGCCTGCTTTCACGATGGCAACCACTCGGGATTCAAATCGTGCCAGGCATTTGAGCTGAGCAACCTCTTTTGAATATGCGGAAAACCCCAGATCAGCGGTCCCGTGGCGCAGCGAAAGCATGACACGTTCGGATGTTGTTGTTTCAACATGCACAAAATCAGGCAGAACATTTTCAACCCGGGCCAGAACGGGGCCCAATAACCCTGCGGACATGGTGGGAGTCGCAACGATATCTATGGCGGGCAACTTTTCATCCCGGATCGCGTGAGCCCGTTCAGTGAGTTGCGCCAGATTTGCCATAACGCGTTGAGATTCCTCAAAGAATTTAAGCCCCTTTTCAGAGGGCGCAATCTTGGGGCCATTACGTTCAAACAGGGCAAAACCGACCCGTTCTTCCAGGTCGCGGATCATGCGTGTGATGGCAGGTTGCCCAACGGACATTTTTTGGGCAGCTGCGGTCATCGACCCGTACCGAACGACCGCTGCAAAGGCCTCCATCGAGCGAATATCAGGACGCTCACTATTCATTGTTGACATACTATTGTTTCCATTATTACCATTTGGAATTGTTGGCGGCCCAATATGCTCTGAGAGAATAGCATGGCGACCGCCGATTGGTAGATGTTCAGAGCAAAGAAATTCTCCCCTAATTTCCTTGCGCAACACGAGCGCTACTTAATTGCTGAAACATACCCCAAAGCACGTCTGGTGGCTTACATGATGAACCAAAATATGACGTCCATTGACTCACAGGGCTTGGCCAATCTTGAAAGACGGGTCCGGGATGATCTGGCACTTCTCTGTTATCCCGGCAAAGACTGGGTGCCCAATCAGGACAATGTGACGGATGTTGTGATCATTGGCGGCGGAATGTGCGGGATGGTTGCCTGGTTGGGGCTGACCACAGGCGGCGTCGGAAATATCCGCGTCTTCGACAAGGCCGACGAAGGGTTTGAGGGACCGTGGCTTGACTATGCGCGTATGGAGACGCTGCGCTCTCCCAAAGTGCTGACAGGGCCAGCATACGGCCATGGTGGCCTGACCTTTCAAGCGTGGTTTCGGTCCCAGTTTGGCGAAGAAACCTGGAATGAACTGGATAAAATCCCCCGCACCATGTGGGTGGACTATCTGCGCTGGTACCGCAAGGTTCTTGAAATTCCTGTTGAAAACAATGTTGTGGTTGAACGTGTCGAACCCGAAGGCGAAGTTCTGCGCTTGACCTTGTCTGGGGCCCAATCCGGGCAGGTGCTCACCCGAAAATTGGTCTTTGCAACCGGGCGCGATGGCACCGGTGGGCCCAATCTTCCCGACTTCATCAAAGGGCTGCCACGCGATCTTTGGGCGCATAGTGCCGATCAGATCGACTTTGGAAGGCTGAAGGAGAAACGTGTTGCGGTGATCGGCGTCGGCGCCTCAGCTGTCGACAATGCCGCCGAGGCATTGGAACATGGTGCAGCCGAAGTGCGTCACCTTATTCGCCGTAAAGAGATGCCAACCATCAACAAGATGATGGGCATCGGCAGTTTCGGGTTCACTGCAGGGTATGCCGCCTTGCCAGACGAATGGCGCTGGCGTTTCATGCAGTACAGTTTTGCAACCCAGACCCCGTCACCGCGGGGATCGACGTTGCGGGTCAGCCGACATCCGAACGCCTATTTCCACTTTGGCAAGGCAACCACCCGTGTTGAAGCTCTGGAGCAGGGCGCACGTCTCCATTTTGCGGATGGTACCGCCTATGATGCGGACTTTGTGATCCTTGGCACGGGGTTTGTTATCGACCCTCTGGCGCGCACTGAATTTGGCGAAACCGCATCGGAAATCCAATTATGGCAGGACGTCTATACCCCGCCGAAGGAGGAGCAAAACGCCGATCTGGGCCGGTTCCCCTATCTTAATCCTGATTTCAGTTTCCGCGAGAAGACCCCGGGGAACGCGCCCTGGCTACGAAATGTCTACTGCTTCAATTATGGATCTTCCGCAAGCATGGGCAAAGTCAGCGGCGATATCCCGGGTATCAGCGAAGGTGCGGCATGGCTCGCGAGGTCTGTTGCGGCATCCCTTTATTGCGAAGACGTCGAACAGCATTGGCAGGGCATGCAGGATTACGACACGCCGGAACTTCTTGGAGATGAATGGGACGCAACCGAACTAGAGGCTGCGGCATTGGAAAAAGAGGATTTGACTGAATGAACCTGTCAGAAATGACCCTTCTGAAAACGGCTGGCATTGCTGAAGGAACCGCTCTTGCATCGGTTGTTGCAACGCGTCGCAATATTGTCGAGATGACGCAAAAGGCCGAAGACGCTGTTCTGCGCCCCAAGGATTTTGGCGCTTTCAGTCATCCGCTGCGGGCAGCTATTGCGGCTCGGGTGGCCCGCCGGGCGATGGATGAAGAACTCACGCAGTATTACATCAGTGACGCTGGTCCTTTTGCCAATTTGGCCGCACCTGATGAGACCGGCGCGGATCATGATCTCACAGCCGTTCTGTCGTTTGTGGACCGCGTGGCCGATCAGACACGTGATGTCTCGGCCGATGATATCTCAGCCTTGCAAGACCGGGGTGTTGCGGACGCCGATATCGTGCGCCTGTGCGAGCTTGTGGCCTTTCTCGCATACCAGTTGCGCGTGATTTCCGGCCTGCGCCTTATGAAAGGGGACAGCCAATGACACGGATTATTCATAAGTTCACCCGCAACGTGCCGGACTGGCAGCCACGTGTCGTGCCGGTACGGCTTGAAGAGGCCACGGCTGAACAGCTTGACGCCTTAAAGGTGACTCCCTCCAACACCAAAGTGTCCGACTATGTGCTGACATTGGCCCATGATGTCGAAAGCCTGGCAGTCAGGTCGCCACTGTTTAATGCGATCATGTACGATGCAGGCGGCATGTCACGGGCGGAACGTGAACTGGGTGCGCTGGCGGCCTCCATGGTGAACCGCTGCATTTACTGTGCGGCCGTCCACGCGGATCGCCATGCGAAACTGGCAAAAGATGTTGCCGTAACGGATGCGCTTTTTGCCAAGGGTGAACACGCTGATCTGTCGCCACGTGATCGCGCGATTTTTGACTTTGCCCGCAAATCCGCTGAGGCTCCACCCGCTGCCGGAGCGGAGGACATCGAGGCCCTAAGACAGCAGGGCATTGGAGAGGATGAAATTCTGGACCTGGTGCTGTCGTCAGCTTTGTTTGGATGGGCCAACCGTCTCATGCATGTTTTGGGTGATCCTGTTCGCCATACGGAGCCTGCATGAACACCAGCGCGCGCATAGGTATCGTCGGGGCCGGATCCATTGCCCTCGGGACAGCAGCCTTGCTGCATGAAAACCGGCATGAACCGATGCTCTGGTCCCCATCTGGAAACAGTACCAAAGTGTTCGCGGACCTTCCCTTGTGCGCGCGCGGCGTATTCGAGACAGAGTTTGCTCCAACCGTTGCGGGATCCGCCCAGGAGCTGGTGCAAGAGTGCGAGGCGCTGCTTCTGTGCCTGCCCGCAAATGGGCACAAGGCCGTTTTGGATGCGCTGGCTCCGCACATAAAAGAGGGGCAGCATGTTATCATCTCCTCTCATGCATCTTTTGGCGTCCTGTATCTGGCGCAGCAACTTGCGGCCCGGGGTGTCTCTGCTCCGATTACCGCTTGGGGAACTACCATTGTTTCCGGGCGGCGAACCGACAATACTGTACGGGTGAATACAGTGCGCAACCGTGTCGACATCTGCACGGTTCCCGAAGCGGACAGCGCGGCGGCGCTGGATCTGTGCCAGACACTGTTTGGCGACCGCTTTATGCCGCGCGACGGGGTGTTGGCCATTACGCTCTCCAACCTCAACCCGCAGAACCATCTGGGGATCGCCCTGTGCAACATTACCCGGATGGAGCGAGGAGAAGACTGGAGCCAGGGCCAGAATGTCACCCCAAAGGTCGGGCGCCTTATGGAGCAGCTCGATCAGGAACGGCTTGAAATCGCACGCGCATTAAAGCTGGATGTCAAAACGATCTTTGAGCATTTCCATCAGAGTTTTCATGTCCCGATCGGTCCGGTCAGCGATATGAACCAGGATATGCACAGACACGGCTATTCCGGATTGGGCCCCCATACCGCCGAAAGCCGTTATATAACCGAAGACACGCCTTATGGGCTGGTTGTGACCGCAACGCTCGGCCGACTGGTCGGAAAACCCGCGCTATTGCATGAAGCCGGGATCCAGATCTTCTCGGCCATGTACGGGCGTGACTTTGCGCAGGAAAATGATCTGCTGAACGCGCTTGAAATTGAGCGTTTCAGTTTGACGGACTTACAGCAAGCTGCCCGTACCGGCCTGCTGGAACATGCATCTGCAGGTGCCAATGACAATGAATGATACGGGAAAGACATAACCGACAAGGAGACGTAACAATGACGAAACTGACCTATAGCCGTCGCCGGTTTCTTGGTACTGCCGCCGCCGGTGCTTCTGTTCTCGCAAGCCCCGTTTATTTGCGTCGCGCCAATGCGGCAGGGGGCGAAGTCAATATCTGGACCTACAACGACTTTGTTCCCAAGGCCTTCAAGGAACAGTTTGAAGCTGAAACCGGGATCAAGGTGAACGTACGGCTGGTGGATGACCAAGGTAAGCAATTCAACCTTCTGGCCGCCGAAGCCCCGAACCCGACCGTGGACATCATGACCGTGGCAGGCCACCGGTTCCTGCAGTTCATCGACAGCGATCTGCTGGCACCGCTTGACACGGACCGGCTGAGCAACTGGGGCAATATCAACCCGACCTATTCCGAAAGCGATTGGTCAACCATCAATGGCCACAAATGGGGCGCGCCGATCCTGTCGGGGATGGAGGTCTTGTCTTACAACACCGAGTTGGTCAGCGCCGAAGAAGCAAAGTCCTGGGATGTGCTCTTCTCTGATAAATACAAAGGTCAGACCGCCTATATCATCCAAGACATGATGTCGATCATCATGCTGAAGATGGGGTATGACGGGAACATGGTGGAATACCTCGGAGACCCTGAGAAAGCCGCTGCAGTTGTTGAAGAAGCCAAACAGTATCTGATCGAAAAGAAACCGCTGGTGCGTAAATACTATGACAGCGGCGCCGAAGTGCAGCAGATGTTTGTCAATCAGGACATTGCCCTGGCGCACAGCTGGAACGGTCCGGCAGCCGCGCTGATCAACGATGGTTTCCCGCTTGCCATGACCATCCCGCGCGAAGGGTCTTATGGCTTTGTCTACACGTACAACATTGCCAATAACGCACCAAACGCGGACAATGCCTATACCTTCCTGAACGCCATTCTTGCCTCGCCTGAAATCGGCGCCGCGATGACCAAGGCGTCGGGCTTCATCTCGACCTACAAAGATGCGTCGAACTATCTGACCGATTTGGAGAAAAAGTCGACCTCGTTCTCGGATGAGGAAGTCGCCAATCTCAAATTCTTCCGCGCGGAAGCAAATGAGATGAAATACGGTCTGGTTGATCCGGCCGTCGAAGCGATCAAGGCTGCCTGATACCCTTTGGGTTTTCTAAGTTGTTCCTGTCCGGAATCTTTCCGGGCAGGGAACCAACGTTTCCATGGGATACTCCGACATGAGCGATGAAGCCGCACAGGGCACCCGATCAAATTTCTCCAAAACAGATGGTGGCGGACGGACCTTTTGGGGCAGCCTTGCCAACTGGAGCCCGTATAAACTGTTGATTGCGCTTGCGACGGCCACTCCGCGGCGACAGTTCCTTGTTCTGGCGGCCGTGCCGATTGTCTGGGTTCTGACCCAACATCTGGGACCAATGCTGCAAATGCTGCGCGTCAGTCTGACAGACGCCTATCCGGTTGCTCCCGGAGTAGAGCAGCATTTTACCCTGGATAACTACGCCCGCTTTTTTGGGGACCGGATTTTCTGGCAGCCGTTTTTCAGGACCTTGACCTTTGCCGGTGTGTTCACCTTCTGCACGCTGATCCTGACCTATCCCGTTGCTTATTTTCTGGCGCGTCACGTGTCGCGAAAAAATCAGATGTTGTTTCTGCTGCTGCTTCTGGTTCCGTTCTGGGTCGGAGAGATTGTGCGCACCTATGCGATCATGATCCTGCTTGGCAATACAGGCGCTTTGAACCAGCTGTTGAAATTTGTTGGGCTGATCGACCGCCCGATCCCGTTTATGTACACCAGCTTCTCGATGGGTGTCGGGATCGTCTATCTCACGGCGCTTTATATGCTCCTGCCGCTCTATTCGGCGCTGGAGAAATTGCCCAAAAGCCTGAACGAGGCGTCAGCCGACCTTGGCGCGTCAGCCTGGACCCGTTTTCGCAGGATCACCCTGCCGCTTACTCTCGAAGGCATCTCATCAGGCTGTACCCTTGTTTTCCTGATCTCAACCGGCTTTTACGCCACGCCAGTTTTGCTTGGAGGACCGTCGACCACTGTTTTTGCAGAGACCATCGCCGGGTTCTTCCATGTGGCGGGTGATGAATGGCCCACGGGGTCGGCCTTTGCGACAATCATGTTTGTTGCGGCTTTGGTCCTGACCGGCAGTTTCCAAAAGCTCATGAACGCTTTGCGCAAAGGGGACAGCAAATGAACCGCGGCAATCGTATCTTTCTGTCCTGTGTCTATTGGGCCTTTGTGCTCTATGTTTTTGTGCCTCTGATCCTGATGGTTCTGATGGGGTTCAAGGACAGTAAATTCATCGGCTTCCCGATCCGATCCTGGACGCTGGACTGGTATACAGGCGTCCTGGGCAACGCGGAGGTGCTTTCGGCCTTTGGCTATTCGGTTGCGATTGCCGTCCTGTCCACGCTGATCTCAGTTGTGGTTGGCACCTGGATCGCGGTGCTGTTGGAAGGGCGTAGGTTTCTTGGCCGTACGGCCGTTTTCGGCCTGACTGTTCTGCCTGCCTTGGTGCCTGGCATTATTTCGGCCATCGCTTTCCGCATCTACGCCCGCTGGTTGGGGATCGAGCCTGGAATGGGGGCGATCATTTGGTCCCACGCGGTTCATAACGTCCCCTTTGTCGCATTGGTTGTGATGGCGCGCCTGTCGACACTACCCAAAAGCCAGATCGAAGCGGCGCGGGATCTGGGCGCGGATCCCGTTATTGCCTTTATGCGGATTACCTTGCCGTATCTGGTGCCTGCGATCCTTGGGGCCAGCATCTTCTGTCTGCTGCTGAGCTTTGACGATTTTGTCCGCTCCTTCTTCCTGGGGGGATATGACCCAACCCTGCCAGTGCTGATTTTCGCCAAGCTGAAATCGGGCATGTCTCCTGAAATCAATGCCATTGCAACCGTTGCTCTGGTCCTTACCGCCGCCATCGGGATCTGGGCCGAACGGTTTACACGCCGACTGAACAAGGATTGATACATCATGACTGAGAAAACGCCTTTGGTCCGCATTGAGAACGTGACCAAGAAATTCGGTGACACGGTTGCGCTGGACAATCTGAATCTGGACATTGCGCGCGGTGAGTTTGTGACGTTTCTTGGGCCATCGGGCTGCGGAAAATCTACCACTTTGCGGATTTTGGGGGGCTTTGAACGCCCGACATCAGGCCGTATCCACCTGAATGAAGAAGACGTCACAACGCAGCCGCCAGAAAAGCGCCATGTGAATATGGTGTTTCAGGACTATGCCTTGTTCCCGCATATGACAGTGCGGCAAAACATAGGTTTTGGGTTGGAACTCAAGGGGATGAGCCGGTCAGACATTCGTCGCCGCCAGGATGAAATCATGTCTTTCCTGGAGCTCGACAGTTACGGCGATCGCTATCCGGCGCAGCTTTCCGGGGGCCAGCGACAACGCGTGGCTCTGGCGCGGGCACTGGCGCCGGACCCGGCACTGTTGCTGCTGGATGAACCCCTTGGGGCGCTGGATGCAAAACTGCGTGGGCAGGTGCAGCAAGAGCTAAAAGCCATTCAGCGCCGCACCAACAAGACGTTCTTTTTTGTGACCCACGATCAGGACGAGGCGCTGACAATGTCGGACCGGATTGTTGTTATGAACAATGGTCGCGTTGAACAGGACGGATCACCCGAAGACCTCTATTTCCGGCCGGCCACCCAGTTTGTGGCCGAATTTATTGGCGATACCAATCTGTTGACCGGTGAGATGCGGGGAGCCGAAGGGGACGAGGTGGTCATGGACTGGTTTGGACAGACCCTGAAAGGCAGCAGCCATGGGCCCCTGCCACAGATCGGAGCACAGATCACGGCTTCGGTCCGTTTGGAGAAACTGGGATTTCACAGC
This sequence comes from Epibacterium sp. ABZ3_068, assembly GCF_056159265.1. Lineage (NCBI taxonomy): Bacteria > Pseudomonadati > Pseudomonadota > Alphaproteobacteria > Rhodobacterales > Roseobacteraceae > Epibacterium > Epibacterium sp. ABZ3_068. Next base: position 635,967 of record NZ_JBSWUV010000001.1, on the reverse strand, counting down.
TCCCGACCGGCCGGCAAGAATGCAGTAAAAGGGTCGGTTGTTGGCAAGACCTTTCACGGCAGCCGCATGTCTGTTGATCTGATGATCGACGATACCCCAGGTGCCAGATTGCGCGCCTTTGTGGACACTGACATTGGCCAATCCGTGGGCTCAGATCCTGTCTGGATCGGCTGGGACAGTCAAAGCATGGCCGTCTTGCAAGATTGATACAGGACGGGCAGGGATACGTCCGCAAAGCAGGTTAAGCTGGTTGATGACATAGTGCACAAAAATGCCCCCGGTTCATGAACCGGAGGCATTTCATTATGTCAAAGGTTTCCCTGACGAGCCGTGTCAGTGGGGGTGTCAGGCGAAGGAAACTCCATTCATCTCCATCGGAAGCGCTGTCACCAGAGGTCCGGCAGCTGCAGCAATTGCATTTGCCAAAGCGGGTGCAGCAGGGGGAACACCGGGTTCGCCAACCCCTGTCGGCGCTTCGGCAGACGGCATTATGTGAACTTCGATCGCTTTGATATCGCCGATCCGCAGCGGCTCATAGTCCGGGAAATTGGACTGATCCACTGCTCCGTCGGTCAGCGTAATGTGATCGCGCATCGCATGGCCGATACCATAGCCGATGCCGCCTTCCATCTGCGCGACCACCACATCCGGGTTCACGGCAATCCCGCAATCGACGGCACATGTGACTTTCTCAACCACAATGCCGCTGTCCACATCCCCTGAGATTTCGACAACTTCCGCCACATAGGAGCCAAAGGATTTGTGGACCGCCAGCCCCTGTGTGCGACCGGACGGCGCCTTACCCCAGCCCGCTTTTTCGGCAACCAGTTTCAGAACACCCGCGTTGCGATCGGCATCTTTGCTGCCTGTCAGATGCGCCAGGCGGAATTCAAGCGGATCACGACCAGCGGCCTGTGCAACCAGATCCATCATGGTCTCCATCACATAGGCCGTGTGGGTATGCCCGACCGAACGCCACCACAGAACCGAGGTTGCTTTTGGCGTATCGGTGAGGCCCACCGCCATTCCAGGTATCTGATAGGGGCTGTCAGCCACCCCTTCAATAGAGGTATGGTCAACGCCATTATGGACCAGCATGGGTTCAAAGGCGGTGCCTTTGACAACGGGTTGCCCGGCGATCTGGTGCTGCCAGCCGACAATGTTACCATCAGCATCCAGGCCCACGCGTACCTTGTGACCAAAGGCGGGACGATAATATCCGCCGCGAATGTCATCTTCGCGCGTCCAGACCAGTTTCACAGGTCGGCTGCGGTCCGTCATGACAAAGGCCAGTGCTGCCTCTACCTGATAATCGGCGTCTGGTGTCGCGCGGCGACCAAAGGAGCCACCGGCCAGCATCGTCTTGATATGGATCTTCTCAGCCGGAAGGTCAAAGATCTGCTGATAGGCCATATGCGGGCCCGTTGGGATCTGTATCCCATCATGCAGGACGACGTCGCCATCTGCCGTCTGTTCGATGGTACAGTTCAGCGGCTCCATGGGCGCATGGGCCAAAAGCGGGAAGTAGAAGGTTTTTTCCACCACCGTTGCGGCCCCGTCGATGGCCTGCGCCGCAGCGGCAGCATCGCCGTCGTTAGCGTTATACTGCGGGGACGTCTCAAGCGCGGCGCGGATTTCAGCCTCGATCTGGTCAGAGCTGCGCGTCTCCGCGTTTGACATATCCCAGGTCACATCCAATGCATCCCGCGCCTGAATTGCGGCCCAGGTGTTTTCAGCATAGATTGCGACTCCGGCCTTGTTTGGCAGAATGGCCGCGTTAACAAACCCTTTGACATCACGGGATGCGCTGTCATCAAAGGCGGTGGCAATGCCCCCGCGGGCTTCGGGGCGGGCAATCAGAACAACCATCTGGTTGGGCAGATGCATGTCCATCGCATATTGTGCCTGCCCGTTGGTCTTGATCGGTGAATCCTTGCGCCGCACATGGGGGTTGCCGATCAGCTTGAATTCAGCGGGATCTTTCAGGCGCGGTTCTGCAGGCGCCTCCAGTGTTGCCGCGAGGGCGACAAACTCAGCAAGAGGCGCTTCCCGTTCGCCCCCTTTTACAATGCCCTCTTCAATGCTGATAACTTCTGCCGACACACCCCAGGTTTCTGCCGCCGCCGCAATCAGCATCTCGCGTGCAGCAGCACCCGCCTGGCGATACTGCGCCCAGGAGTTGGCCATTGCCGTTGACCCGCCGGTGCCTTGGAAGGGGCCAAAGGCGAGGTTGTTGTAAAGCTTGGGATCAGAAGGAGCGAATTCATATTCGATCTGATCCATCCTGAGCCCGATTTCTTCGGCAATCAATGTGGGCAGGCCGGTTGCCGGGCCTTGTCCCTTTTCAAAGTGTTTGACGATGGCTGTCACGGTGCCGTCAGCGTCGATTTTTACAAACGGGTTGAACTGGCTGCTGCCTTCAGAACCCGCTGCCAGAACACCATCGGCGCGTGCACCGATCAGAAGAACGGCGGATGCCGCTGCCGCGGTTTTCAAAAAGCCCCGGCGAGAAGTGGTAAGTGTCATGGATCAGGCCTCCAGGATTTCGGATGCGCGTTGAATGCCCTTGCGAATGCGCTGGTATGTGGCGCAACGGCAGGCATTGCCTCTCATATATTCATCGATTTCTTCGGCGGTTGGTTTGGGGTTTTCGCTCAGCAGCCCGACTGCGGACATGATCTGCCCGGATTGGCAATAGCCACATTGAACCACGTCCAATTCGACCCAGGCTTGCTGAACCGCAGCGCCGATCTTATTCTCGCTCATGGCTTCAATGGTTGTGATCTCGGCGCCTTCGACGTCTTCCACATAGGTCTGGCAGGAGCGAACCGGTTCCCCATCCACATGAACCGTGCACGCCCCGCAGGACGCCACACCGCAGCCAAATTTTGTACCCGTCAATTTCAACTCATCCCGGATCACCCACAAAAGCGGCGTGCCCGGTTCGGCTACCACGTCATGTGTGGTGCCGTTCAACGTCAACTTCAGAGTCATTGGAAATCTCCCATTCGCGCTTGCATCCAAAGGATTTGGTAAACTGGCTCGTTTACTGTAGGCTCAGATCACGGTGCTTGTAAACTCTGGAGTGTACTTCAGGTCATTTGCCCCATCGCGTGAAAGGCACTATAGCTGTGGATATGAAGGCAGGCGGAGCAGTAAACAGGTCGAAGTACGACCAGATAATTAGGGCGGCCGTGGCGGAATTCCAGGATCGGGGGTTCGCCGCGACCAGCATGGACCGTATCTGCGCCGAGGCCGAAGTGTCCAAGCGCACGCTCTATAAGTACTTCGAAAGCAAGGATAACCTGTTCCAATCCATCGTGGGTTTGATGGCGGACCGCTTTGCTGATGCGCTGACGCAAAAATTTAATGCAGACAGGGATATTCGCGAACAGCTTACGGAACTGGCCTGGGCCGAAGGCCGATTGCTGATCTCCGCGGATGTGATGGCAATGGCCCGCATGGTGATCAGTCAGGTGCTGTTGTCACCGGAGCTCGGTGCGCTGGTACAGGACAGGGTCGATTCGCACAGCGTGTTTTTCCACATGATGCGGGATGCGGACGCGGCGGGCCATCTGGTGATTGATGACCCGGACCGTGCAGCAAATGAATTCATTGCCCTGATCAAGGCCAAAGCCTTCTGGCCCGTTATTCTGGGCGGCCCGATGCTGACTGAGGACCAAATGTCAGACCTGGTGCAGCATACCGTCGATATGATCATGAGCCGTTACGCGCCCTGAGCGACCCCATCGGGCAGATCAGACAGAGCTGCCTTCCAGCCGGGCTGAGGTATCCTCATCCAGATTGCCTCCTGCCATTTTTGCAAAGGCTTTGCGCCAATCGGCCGACAAGTGTTCCAGGGCTGCCAATGCGGTGGCCTCTTCGGGGGTGATCCTGCGGGTCAGTCGGGCGGCGGTGACTTTGGCAACACTCCAGTTGGGGCAGGGACGTTCAACCAGATGTATTTCATCCCCGGTCTGAACCTCCCCGGTTTCCAGAACTCGGTAATACCATCCGGTCCGGCCTGTTTTCTGGAAATGATAGGCCATGCGATCCTCGCCGGTGTGGGCGTTCAGCTTCCAGCACGGTTGCCGCCCTTGGCTGATTTGCACCAATGCCTCGCCCAGGCGGAAAATGTCACCGATAAACACTTCAGTCTCAACCAGTCCCCGGGTTGAGATATTCTCACCAAAGGATCCCGGCACCAGATCCGGCCGGTTCAATTCCTGTTGCCAGGCGCTGTAGTGGTCGCCTGCATAGTGGTGGATGGCTTTGTCGGCACCGCCATGAACGGCCAGATCGGCCTGGCGATCACGAACAAAGCCGGTTTGAGACACCGTAAGGCGTGCCATTGTCTCTGTTTTGGCAATGGCAGATGCCGGGCGACCTGGCCACAGGGCCTGGACGCTACCGATATAGATGCCGTCAATTGTGGTGGTCTGGGTCATGAGATCCCCCTCAGATAAACAGAAGTCGTTTCGGTTTCTGCCAAACCCATCCAAAGCGCGCGGTCTGGCGGACGATCAAGTGTAAAGTTTCAGGGGCGTTTCCGGGGAGAAGACTAACACGGCAAGCTTTTGCCTGATATCGGCGCAATTGTCACAGGTTCACGGCTGAAAGGCCAATGCGTGCAATCAGCTGTCCATCAGCTTGCGATACCGCAGCGCCACCCAGATCAATGTGGCCATAAAAAGCAGTGCCATAGCATACCAGGTCAGCGCATAGGACAGATGCGAATTGCGGAACTGGACAATTGTTAACCCGCCCCGTGGGGCCGCGCCAAGCGCCGCCAAATGGTCAGCGTCCACAAAATAGGGCAGGGGCGTTGCCAGATCCAAGGCTGCGGACATCTGCACCGTGTCCCGCGCAACCCAGCGATTGGCTGCGGGATCATTGGTTTCCAACAGGGTGCCTTCAGGCTCGCTTGGACGAATGAGACCGGTAATCCGTGTCGGCGCTGGGGACCAGTTTTGAGGGGACTTCTTGTCGCCGGGGACAAAGCCACGGTTGACCCACACCAGACCCACCGAGGTCTCATAGGGCTGCATAACCCAGAAACCGGGGCCAAGCTCGGTCACGGCCTTGACCAGAATATGCCGGGGCAGCGGCGTGCCCTCAAAACCGACCCGCAGGTAGGCATGAGCGTCAGCGTCAAAGCGCGCGGGAAGGGGGTGCACCTCCCCAAAGGCGCGCGCTTCGACAGTTGCTATCAGATCCAGCTTCCAGGCCAATCGGCGCATCTGCCAATTGCCCATCAGCACAAAGGTCACAACCATCACCACAGAGATCAGCCCCAATAGAGCGGTTCCCCAACCGGGGCGACGGATGTGGCCTTCTTGGGTCATGGCAGGTTACGAACCCGTTCGATCTGTTCGTGAGCGGGCATCATGTTTTCCTGCAGGTTGAACATGACCCAGATGGAACCGGACAGGACGATGACCAGCAACAGAATGGTCAGCCCCATAGACATCGCCTGCCAGCCGTCTTCGGCCTTGATGGTCACGTGCAGGAAATAGTGGATATGCACCAGCATCTGAGCACCGCCCAGAATGAAGATGATCGCCACAGCCACGCCCTTGCTGTCCAGCGGTTCACCCATGACCACCCAAAACGGGATCACGGTCAGGATGACGGACAGAACAAAACCGATAAGATAGGATTTCAGCGACCCATGGCCGCCCTTTGCATGATCGCTCACAGCAGGACTCCTGTCAGGTAAACCAGTGAAAAGACGCCGATCCAGATCAGATCGAGGAAGTGCCAGAACAGGCTGAGGCACATGACCCGGCGCTTGTTCTCATGGGTAAGGCCACGCTGGGACAGCTGGATCAGCAGAACCACCAACCAGATGCTGCCGCCCAGGACGTGCATCCCGTGGGTGCCGACCAGGAAGAAGAAGGACGACAGGAAGGCACTGGCCTGCGGGGTTGCGCCCAGGTGGATCAGGTGGCTGAACTCAAGAACTTCCAAGTACAGGAAGGCTGCGCCGAAACCACCAGTGACCACCAGCCACACCAGCGTGCCCTTCAGATCGTTGCGATCCATCCGCAGCACGGCAAAACCATAGGTGATGGAGGAGAACAAGAGCATGAAGGTTGCAATCAGGATCTTGTCCAGTTCAAACAGATCCACCGGTGCCGGGCCGGCCGCATAGTTGCCGCCCAAAACCGCATAGGTCGCAAAGAGGATGCCAAAGATCAGGCAGTCACTCATCAGGTAGATCCAGAAACCCAGCATGGTGCCGGTTTCGTGGTGATGCTCCTCATGGCCGTCCCCATCGTGATGATGGGGATCTTCCATGACGAAGAACTCAACGGGTTCTTTTACAGTTGTGTCAGTCATTATTCCGCTGCCTTTGCCAGCTGCTGAGTACGCTGATTTTCGATTTCACGCACTTCCGCGGCTGGAACGTAATAGTCGCGGTTGTAGTTGAAGGTGTGTCCGATGCCGTAGACCAAGGCCATCACAAAGCTTGCGGCCGCAAGCCACCAGATGTGCCAGATCAGAGCAAATCCCATAACGGTCAGCAGCCCCGCCAGCACAACACCGGTTGCGGTGTAATGGGGCATGTGGATCGGCATGAAGCCATCGGTCGGGCGCTCGTAACCTTCGCGCTTCATATGGGTGAAGGCGTCGATTTCATGCACTTTCGGAGTGAAGGCAAAGTTATAGTAGGGCGGCGGTGAAGAGGTCGCCCACTCCAGCGTACGGCCATTCCAGGGATCGCCGGTCTCATCCGCCAGCTCTTTGCGACGCATGATGGAAACGATGATCTGCAGAACAAAGGCGCCGATGCCTGCTGCGATGAACAGTGCCCCGACCAGAGCTACGATGAAGTAGACCGAGTAGAACGTGTCCTCAAACTGGCTCAGACGGCGTGTCACACCCATCAGGCCCAGCACATAAAGCGGCATAAACGCGAGGTAGAAGCCGATGATCCAGCACCAGAAGCTGACCTTGCCCCAGAACGGATCCAGGCTAAAGCCAAAGGCCTTGGGCCACCAGTATACGATACCGGCAAAGATCCCGAAGACCACGCCACCGATGATCACATTGTGGAAGTGCGCGATCAGGAACAGCGAGTTGTGCAGCACATAGTCCGCAGGCGGAACCGCCAGAAGAACACCGGTCATGCCGCCGATCACGAATGTGATCATAAAGCCCATGACCCACAGCATCGGCACGTCAAACCGCACGCGACCCTTGTACATGGTGAACAGCCAGTTAAACAGCTTGGCCCCGGTCGGGATCGAGATGATCATGGTTGTGATGCCAAAGAAGGCGTTCACATTGGCACCGGCCCCCATGGTGAAGAAGTGGTGCAGCCATACGATGTAGGACAGGACCATAATCACGCAGGTCGCATAGACCATCGAGGTATAGCCAAACAGACGTTTGCCGGTAAAGGTCGGCACTATCTCGGAGAAAATACCAAAGACCGGCAGGATCAGAATGTAAACCTCAGGGTGACCCCAGATCCAGATCAGGTTCACATACAGCATCGGGCTGCCGCCCAGATCATTGGTGAAGAAGTTGGTGCCAAGGTAACGGTCTGCGGTCAGCAGAGCCAGGGTCGCGGCCAGAACCGGGAAGGTCGCAACGATCAGGACGTTGGTACACAGTGTGGTCCAGACAAAGACCGGCATCTTCATGTAATCCATGCCCGGTGCGCGCATCTTTACGATGGTAACAACCAGGTTGATACCGGACAGGGTTGTCCCGATCCCGGCAATGTTCAGCGCCCAAAGGTAATAGTCCATCCCGACAGAGGGGCTGTAATCCAGACCGGAGAACGGTGCATAGGCCAGCCAGCCAGCAGTTGAGAACTCTCCTACAAAGAGCGAGATCATGATCAGGATGGCGCCGGACACTGTCAGCCAGAAGCTGAAGTTGTTGAGGAACGGAAACGCTACGTCGCGGGCACCGATCTGCAACGGCATCACATAGTTCATGAAACCGGTGACGAAGGGCATCGCGACAAAGAAGATCATGATCACACCATGTGCGGTAAAGATCTGATCATAGTGGTGGGCGTTCAGGTAACCTTCCCCGCCCGAAGCCGCAAGAGCCTGGTGGCCCCGCATCAGAAGTGCGTCGGCAAAACCGCGCAGCAGCATGACAAGGCCAAGGATCATATACATGATCCCGATTTTCTTGTGGTCAATTGAGGTGAACCAGTTCTTCCAGAGGTAGCCCCACAGGCGGAAGTAGGTCAGCGCGCCAACCAGGGCGAGCCCGCCCAGGATAACGCCAATGAAGGTCACCAGAACGATTGGTTCGTGAAAAGGGAATGCGTCCCAGGACAGCTTTCCCCAAAAGGGATGCACGTCAAGTGCCGAAGCACTCGTGCCATGATGAGCTGAAGAAGCCATAACGGTCTCTATCTTTGTTCGTTTCAGTTTGCGTTCACAGGAGCGGTCAGCGTCATCGCTGTTACCAGGTCATCCTTTTTGATACGCAGTTCAGGACGGATCAGAGCCATCAGAGCACCGGGATCGTCAGCCGAGCAGATGCCGCGGAACATATCGCGGTTCCACAGACCTTCCAGACCACCGCCACCAAGCGCGTCGACCATCATCATGTCGTGACGACACAGGTCTTCGCTGTTGACGCAGGTGTTGACGATACGTTCCCACAGGGTGTCATCCAGGCTGCCATAGTAGGTCACCGGATGCGAAATGCTCTTTTGGTTCAGGGCTTCCAATGTGTCGGTGTCCAGCACCTTGTCATCGCCGCGGACCTTCTCGACCCAAGCGTCAAAATCCGCTTCGTTCAGGCCGTGGAACTTGAACCGCATTTGCGAGAAACCCTCGCCCGAATAGTTGGCCGAGAACCCTTTGTAGATGCCAGGTTCGTTGATCACCGCATTCAGTTCGGTCTGCATGCCGGACATGGCATAGATCTGACCGGCCAGAGCAGGAACATAGAAGGAGTTCATAACGGTGGTTGACGTCAGCTGAAACTCGATCGGGCGGTCCACAACGGCGGCCACTTCGTTCACCGAAGCAATGCCCAGTTCCGGGTAGATGAACAGCCATTTCCAGTCCATGGCCGCAACCTGAATGATCATCGGCTCGACCGTTTCGTCAAGCGGCTGATCTTCGGAAATCCGGGCCAGTGGCTTATAGGGGTCCAGACGGTGTGTCGCCACATAGGTCAGACCAGCCAGACAGATAATGATGGCCAGCGGAACCGACCAGATGATGATCTCCAGCGTGGTGGAGTGATGCCAATCGGGTTCATAGGCTGCGTCTTTGTTGGAGGCGCGATACCGATAAGCAAAGAAAATTGTCAAGGCGATCACAGGCACGATGACAATTAACATAAGGATTGTGGAATATACGATCAGGTTGGCTTGTTGTACCGCGACGTCGCCCGAAGGGTTCATGACAACCAGATTGCACCCAGACAGGAGGAGGGTCGACAGAATAGCCGATGCAATAAGTGCGCGTTTCATTGAGTCTTTCTCTCAAGGTGAGACTGTTGGAGGAGGAGGAAGCTTGCACGTCAGTCTCAGGCGGCCAGCGAGCGCTCTTTTGCTCCAAGTCTCAGCGGGTTGCAATGCGACAAATGATGACTTTGCGGTTTCTGTTTTACTTGATGGATGCCCAAACCCCGTGCATGATCCTCTTATGGAGAAGAGGAGAACTATATGAACAGTGTGGAGAATACACACCTGCATGAGGCTACGATCGACGAGGTGGTGATCACGGTTGTCATGGCGCGTGTGACCGACTTTTTTGGTTTTTTTGTTTATGCGATTGCGTCCGCCCTGGTCTTCCCAAGGTTGTTTTTTCCGACATTTGATCCCGTAACTGGTACACTTTTGTCGTTTGCGATCTTTTCACTGGCGTTTTTGGCTCGTCCGGTGGCCTCGATGTCGGGGCGCGTGATCCAACGCAAGATTGGGCGCGCAGGCAAGGTTACTTTGGCTTTGTTTATTTTGGGCAGCGCCACAGTTGCCATTGGGATGCTTCCTGGATTTGACACAATCGGCTGGTGGGCTCCGGTTTTGCTGGCGGTTCTGCGCATCTGTCAGGGCCTCGGACTGGGCGGCGCATGGGACGGTCTGACGCTGCAATTGCAACACAGCGCACCCGAAAATAAGCAAGGTTTTTATGCAATGGTGCCCCAATTGGGCGGTCCGATTGGATTCGTCGTGGCGGCCTCCCTGTTTTATGTGCTGACCGGCTTCCTCACAGAGGAAGAGTTCTTCACCTTCGGCTGGCGATTCACCTTCTTTGCGGTCTTTGCCGTCAATGTGGTTTCTCTCTTTGCAAGATTGCGCCTGCTGAACGCCGATTGGGGTGTCGAAGAAGAACTGGTGACCTCGGCGCCGATGCGCGAATTGATCCAGACACAGTGGCGACCGATTCTCCTGTCTGCCTTCCTGCCGCTGGCCAGTTACGCGATGTTCCACATGGTAACGGTCTTCCCCTTGGGGATCAGCAGCCTGTTCACCGGGCATGAAATCTCGGACATTCTTCTCCTGCAATTGATCGGCGGAACCCTTGCCGTCTTTGCGGTGATTGCAACCGGAATTCTGGCCGATAAATATGGGCGCCGTTACGTTCTGGGTGTTTCCACGGCACTCATTTTTGTTCTCTGCCTGATGATCAGCACCCTTGTGACCAATCCGGCCACCTATATCATCTTTGGTTTTGTCGTTCTGGGGCTGACATATGGTCAGGCCAGCGCCATTGTTCCGCGCCGGTTCGAGCGCAAGTACCGGTATTCCGGAACCGCCCTGGCAACAAACCTGAGCTGGATTCTGGGAGCTGCCTTTGCCCCTCTTATCGGGCTTAGCCTGGTTGTTGGTTTCGGCCTATGGGCAGCGGCCATTTACCTCTTGTCTGGTGCGGTGGTGACATTTGTTGCACTGCGGGTCCTGTCCAACAGCGAGGCCGCGTCCTGATAACCAAGACCGGAAACAAGAACAAGGGCGCGGCTTCTTAACGCGCCCTTTTTTGTCGTAAGCGTTGCATCTGACCCCCTAAATAGCATCTGACGCCCTGAAGCCCTCTATGAAATATTGCCCCTAGATCAAGCTGGGGCGACGATATGGCTTAGAAACCAAATCCCTCACAGTTTATGGGTATAAGAGGCTCTGTTGCACAAATCTCGTGAGGGATTCATCTTGTGAACCCAGCGTGGTAGCCGGGATGCATGAGCTGACCCACACCCCCGACCTACAAGACCAGGAACTGGCCAGCCTAGCGAGCCATTGAGGCGCCATTGGTTCTAGCCCAATGGCGAGCGAAGCGCTAAAGCGCCGGGGATCGCTGACGATCTGGTTCGACCCTGAGATGAGCTGTGATGGCGTGCCGACAGGCAGGCGTGGCCGACAGCAGACCTATAGCGATGCCGCTATCCAGACGTGCCTTTCGATGAATGGCTACTGCGAAAGCTTCAATCGCACAGTTCGGCACGAATGGCAGATGTGCTGTGCAAATCGCCTGCCGGGCAATGGATGAACTGCTCAAAGGCGAAATCTTCTACAGCCTAAGGGAAGCTCAAATCCTGATTGAAGAACGGAGGAAGCACTACAACACGAAGCGACCACATAGTGCTCTGGGTTACCGCCCATCGGCCCCGGAAACCATCGTCCAGATGGACCAAAGGCCGATCATGCACTAACAATCAAACTGGTCCACTCAGGTGGGCCTGATCACTCAAAGAACTCTAACAATTTTGCGCGTTTGATCTTCTTGTTGAAGACCTTGTCACCTGTCGCAGAAACTCCACGAACTTGGAAAACGTCCTTGGCCAGATCCAGCCCTATGGTATTCACTAGCATTGGGTGGCTTCGCTCAAAAGCAGATTTTGACACCTGTATTATGGCGCATTGCGACGCCGGGAGGAGCAGGAGGCATCCGCTTTGGGTAAGGTGGTGTGCCTCCACTATCGAAACTTTTCACGGACACGTTCAGCTGGTTTCTTGCACTAAGGTGAATCGGACTCCATCTTGTTTTTACTTGCGAAAATGACCTTCTGCATAAGATTAATGAACTGACATCTCTCTTCTTCTGAAAGGTCAGCCAGCGCTTCGGTGTTCACGGCCATTGCGGCTTTGATCGCCGGGGCCCGCAATCCACGTGCGTGATCTGACAGCCAGACGCGCTGCACGCGGCCGTCATTCTCATCCTTCTCACGTCGGATCAGCCCATCGCGCTCCATTCGCGCGAGCGTGTTGGCCATCGTCGCCTGCTCGATGTCCAGCCGCTCGACCAACTGCTTCTGGGTCAGACCGTCGGCCTCCCATAATTCCAGCAAGGCCGGGAAGGTGCCGGTCGTGAGCCCCAACGGGCTGATCCGGGCGGTCAGCCCTCGCACGAAGAGCCGTGCGATGTGGTTTGCAAGATAGCCCGCCGATTGATTTTTCTTGAACTTCATGTGTCCATTCTACCACTTGAATAGCTTGCTATGCAAGAATATATAGTATGCTATATTAATGTTGAATGGAGAATAGAAATGACAAAATTCGTCCATCCCCTTGCCGGAGCAATCGCCTTGCTGACGATTCTAACCTTCTGGCTCTCCACCGCGATTTCGGAACTATTTGCGGACGCGGCCACCGTCACACTGGTCAAGTCGCTGATCCCGTGGGGGTTCATCATCCTAATCCCGGCTCTGATGGCTGCAGGCGGGTCGGGCTTTCAACTGGGTAAGAAAATGCGCGGCCCGATGGTCGCAACCAAAAAGAAGCGAATGCCCTTCATAGCAGCCAATGGCATCCTGATCCTCATTCCTTCGGCGTTTTATCTTTCGTTCAAGGCACGTGCTGGGGTGTTCGATACCGGGTTCTACGCCTTGCAGGCACTGGAGCTAATCGCGGGCGCCGTTAACATCGTACTCCTGAGCCTGAACATGCGCGACGGTTTTCGATTAACTGAAAAGTTGCGCCGCAGTCCGGCTCAAGCCGTGCAAGCGAATGAAGCAGGAAAAGCTGGACGAGCTGGCCGTGCCAGAAGCCCCGAATGAGGTCTGGTCCATTGGCTTTGGGGGATGGACGGCAATTCCGACCGCCCCAACATGGCCTTCGGTGGGAGAACACCCGCTATGAAACCGAAAATCGCCGCGTAGTTCAACAATCGGGCCCCATTAAAAATGGGGGCATTACCTAAGAACCGATCGATTGACCGCAGCAAGTGATCTTGCGGGATGTGATTATCCAATGAAAACTCATAGAGCAGTGCCGCCTGCGCTTCCTGCCTCGGTCCCATTGCCCTAGGTCATGTTGACAAATGGCGCAGCCAAAGGCGGATCGATGTGATGTCGATGAAGCCTAGATAGCTTTCTGCAGTCTTGTCGTATCGTGTTGCGACGCGCCTAGCATTCTTGAGCTTGTTGAAGCATCTCTCAACCATGTTGCGTAGCCGATAAATCGTGTGATCCACACCGACGCGCATCTTGCGGGTCTTACGCATCGGGATTTGGGTTAGGATGTCACGTTTGTTCATTTTTTTTCGAATACGGTCAGCATCATAGCCACGATCGGCCAGCAGCACCTTGGGCTCTGGCAGATTGTCGGCCATGACCTGATCGAAACCGAGATAGTCAGATGTTTGCCCCGGCGTGATCTCCGTTCTCATAGGCAGGCCATGTGCGTTGACGCGGAGGTGGATCTTGGTCCCTCTCGGCAGATTTGCGATGCAAATCGCCTGCCGGGCAGGGGAGAAGCCACCTCTTGAACGGCCAAAACCTTGCCGCGGAGTCCCCCTTTAGCGCCTGTTGCCCGATGATGGGCGCGGACCACGGTGCTGTCCGCTGCCCGGCAGGCGGCTTTGCCGCCGAGAGGGATCATTTGAAGTGCATCAGGCACCGCCCCGCTGAGGTTCAGAGCATCAAGGATGTCTTCCCACAATCCCGCCAGCGTCCAGCGCCTGAACTGGCGATAGACGCTGGACCATTTTCCGAACTCCTCGGGCAAATCTCGCCACGGTGACCCGGTGCGCGCGATCCAGAAAATTCCATCCAAAACAAGTCGGTGGTTGGTAGGCTTGCGTCCATTCGGTGCGCGGACAGAAAGGACGAAACGTTCAAAGAACGCCCATTCTCCATCCGACATAAGGTCTCGTGCCAAGCTGGTCTCCATAGCAGATACCAGCTTGAATCACGCTTGAAGCGCGGTGTGAATCCCTTTTGTCAACACGGCCTAGATACTCCTGTCCAAAATAGGATTTGAATTAACCGACGGTCCTTCGAGCAAGGGCGAGTTTTCAATAAAGGAGGCAATAAAGCGGACAACGATGCCAACAGGTGTCGTTGGGTATCGATTTTCCCCTTCTCGCTGATCGCTTCGCTCGGATTCCTAGTTGACCATGAAGATCGTAATGAAAAGGACGAGCACCAAGCCAAACCCGACCGTGAAAAAGATTGCGCGCTTTAGCGATCCGACAAGCCCTGCCAGCGCCAGCGGACCAAGAAACCAGTAGGCCTGTGCAGTATAGAAGCCGGGGAAATACTTGCCAAACCAGATGACCCACCAGGTGTGCGCAATTGCATTGCCCAATGCACCGTAGACGACGAAGAACAGCATTGGCGCGACCAGGAATCGGATGCCCTTGGTCAGAACCGCAATGCAAGCGAGTGTGAATCCCGCGTATGAGAGCATATTGATCGCGACAAAAAAGTTGGCACTGTAGGCATCAGCACCGTAAAGCACTGGAAACTTCTCACGAAAACCTGTCACGAACTCTTCGATAAAGTGGATGAACTGCCAGGCGAGCGTAGCGAAATAGATCGGGTAGTAGGCTTGGGCATCGGGAAATGCCGTCTTGCCACGATGGATCAGCACAACAATTGTTGCGACGCCGAGTAGGCCGACGTCGAAGGTGACGATGAGGGGGAGACCGCCAAGCAGGGTGAAAGTCAGCGCCATCACTGCTGTTACTGCTAGGGCAAGCCACATCTGGATGCGGGTAAGGGCTGTACTGAAGGTTTGCATGACTTGGTTCTTCATCTTTGCCAACATGTGTTGACATTTACTTTTCGCAACCCGCAAATGTCAACGCGCGTTGGCAACTGGTGAAGTGGCAAATCGACAAATGAAGACCCGTAAATCTGACCTCACTAAGTCCAGGATCCTTGAAGCTTCCCGAACGCTGTTCGCGCAGCTTGGGTATGAAGCCACAACGATCCGGGGCATCGCTGAGAAGGCTGAAATCGATCCTTCGATGGTGATCCGATATTTCGGCAGCAAAGACGCTCTCTTTGCTTTGACCGTTGATTTCCAAATGGGCCATATCGCTCCCCCTTTGTCTCGGGATCGCACTCCAGGTCAGCGCGGCGTCAGGCATTTCCTGCGGCTTTGGGAAGGCGAGGAGGCAATTGCGGCGCTGCCAATTCTACTTCGGACGGCGTCCTCTTCCACGTTGGCCGCGGATCGGCTTCGCCGGTTATTCGAGACGCAAATACGTAGCCTGATCGAAAATCTGACCGGACGACCAGTTGAGCCAGAATGCGCAGGGTTGATTGCCAGTCAAATGCTCGGCTTCGCCTATTGCCGATACATTTTGCAGATCGAGTCCATTGCCAACATGATGCCGGACAACGTGGTCGCGTCGCTGGGTGAATGCATCGACCATCACCTGCAGGTGGAAGGTCCGCTACCCGGGGGAACGGACGCACATGGCGGCCGAAACACCCAACCGTCTGGCCTCGAGGAGGAAGGAAGATCATGAGGTTATTGGCGAAAAACAGCACTGCAATTGTTAGATCGTCCAAACTCGGATTGCAGGTAACTGATGTGATCCCAGAAAACTGGACCTATTTGGCCTAGGTCATGTTGCCAAACGGGATTCACACCGGCCCTTAAGCGTGTTTCAAGCTGGAATCTGCGATGGAGACCAGCTTTGCACGAGACTTGATGTCGGACGAGGAATGGGCGTTCTTTGAGCGTTTCATCCTGACAGTCCGCGCCCCGAACGGGCGCAAACCCACGAACCACCGCCGTGTTCTTGATGGAATCTTCTGGATCGCCCGCACGGGCGCGCCGTGGCGCGACCTGTCTGAAGAGTTCGGGAAGTGGTCCAGCGTTTACGCGGGACGAAGTGTTCATTCGCTGTGGGCGCTCGAATGGCAGCTCTTGGCTTATCGCGTCGGCAAACTAATGCTGGCCGGGCGATTTCTGGACATACGCCAACAGTACGAGTTGGTCACGTAGGAAATCGATCAGTCGGCATCCAAGTAGAGGTGGAACCAACTGTTACCGGCGTTTCCGCAAGGGCGCGTCAAACCATGCACGCTGCATCACGAAGAATGGGGTGAAGGTAGACAGGCGCCTTGGATTGCGTGCAAACGGGCCCGACGAGATCGCCAGGCCCATTCGTATTAGTGGTCTTGTGCCAGGAGACGCCCGCCGTGCGGGTTATCGATCACCATCTTCCATCCCCCATCGGACTGCTTGCGCAGAACCGCCACGGACAGTCCCGATTGCTCAATAGCCTGGCCATCCGGGCTTTGGGCAGTCATTTTCCAAGGCGCGATATGCACCGCGATATCGCCACTCACGATGACCTCGTGCCCAGCGGGGTAGGTGAACTCCGGCCCTAACGCCGCCATTCCTGCGAACATCTGTTCAAGCAGAGCCGCATTCGAAACAGGGGCCTCGGGCTCGAACACCACGGTGGCCGCCGCTTCATAGCTTTGCATGACGGTCGAAATATCGCCTGCCTGAAAGCCGACCGTCATGGTTTCGATCGCGGCGAGTACGCCTTGTTGATCTTGTGTCATTTTTTGTCCTTCTGCGATTGAGATACTCGGGAACGTGACGGCAAGCGCTACCAGCCACGCAAATGCATGTTTCATGTCTTCTCCTTTGGTTGGATTGGGTGGATCAGGGTCTAGCCGGGCGGGTTCACGATCTTCAGAACCTCAGCGGCGTAGTCGTTGAGTGGCGTCAAAGGGCCAGTGGCCCGCTGCAGCTTGGCCGCAATCAGACTTGTCTGCGTGCGCAGTGCCTGCTTTTCGACCTCGGCGAACGCGGGTGCCTCTGCAAACTCGGCGGAGGGCGCGGTGCCAATCCGCCCCATCGCCATCGCCGCGGGCAGACGTTTGCGGCAGGTGCAGCGGGGGCCTTTGTCGGCAAGGCCACAATGCGCCGCGGTGAAATCCTGAATCAACGCCCGCGCGCGCGACAGGCGTTTGCGAAAATTCGCGGGGGAAATGCCGAGCGCCTCCGCTGCCTCTGCATGATCGAACTCGATGATTTCGCCCAGAACATAGGCCGCGCGGTGCGGCGGATCGAGGCAGAGCAACATTGCCATGGTACAGCGCAGCCGCAATTCGTTGAGCATGATGTGGTCTTCGGGCGCCGCCTGCGCCTCGTCGGCCAATCCGCCCAGTAAGTCGTCACCAAACATCTGAAAAGAGAGGCCGGGATCATTGGCGATGACCTTGCGAGCGGTCAGCAGGTAATTTGTTGCGACCCGATAAACCCAGGTCTCAAACTGACTGTCCTCACGGAACGTCGAGAGCTTTGTCACAATCCGGACGAGAATTTCCTGCGTGGCGTCTTGCGCAGCCGAGGGGTTGGCCAACATTCGATATGCCAATCTATACACCCGGTCCTGGATGCCGCGCACGAGCGTTTCAAGGGCTTTCGCGTCGCCTTGCTTTGCGGCGGCGATGTCGGCTGTTTGTACACAGTCCATCGGTCGGTTTGCGCCTCTCTCTGTCTTGATACTTCGTTAGACAACTGCCTGAGGCAAGGTGTGACAAGAAATTTTGCCTATGATCGAACGAATTGAAACCGACACTCAACCTGCGTTCAATATCTTGCCTGCGTGATCGTGGATTTCCGCCGCGACCGCCGCGATCACCTTCGATCCCCGACTGTCCTGATTTCGCAGCAGCCAAACAGAGCGCGCCGCGCTGAGCGGGGTCATTTGACTCTGCACCGCGCCGCGCAACTGGTCGCCCACAACTCTGGGCAGGACCGCCACGCCGATCCTGTGATCCACGGCGCTTACCAAATTAGAGAAGTCATCGACGACAACGACCGATTGAAACCTATCGGGATCCACCGACCATATTTGACTGTGGCGCTCTGCCTTCATGCGAATGAGGCAAAGCGAGTCATAGGCGCCCCGATCCAATGCCGCGATTTGGTCCGGATGGCCAAAGACCCCCATGGAAAGGGTGCCGACCTGTCGCCCCAGAAGATCTTCTGGCGGTGCATCCGTGAAGCGGAGGGCGATATCCGCTTTGCCGCTTTGGACGTCCACCGGATCGTCCCCGGTGATCAGATCGAAGGACAATGCGGGGAACCGGCGGCGAACGGTGGCCAAGGCCGGAAGAACCAACAGATCGAAGCCCCACGGATTACAGGCGATGGACACGCGGTCGATGACATCGGGGTGTTCGCGGCGTGCGAACTGCGCCATCTCGTCAACCACGGCGTTCATCCTGTCCGCATGATCACAGATGACCTTTCCCTTCTCGGTCAAGGTCCAAGGGTGGCGCTCCCGATTGACAAGCCGCAGCCCCAAAGCACGTTCCAGCGCGGTGATGCGGCGCGACACCGTTTGATGGCTGAGCCCGAGCGCGCGCGCGGCCGAGGTCGCACCACCATAGGCGCGCAGCACAAGGAGGACACGCAGATCAGACCAGTTTAGAGAGTGAAACTCGTCCATTTTTGCACCTTTCTTGTCCACGCTCTTCTGTTTTTGCACCAAAGGCACCGTGTTAGAAAGAGAAAAAGAGAAGGAGCAGCTATGAGTATGTCAGTTTTTTTGATGATCGCGGGCCTGTTGCATTTGGCCCTCTTGATCGGTCATGGCGCGCAGATCGCGTTGAGCCATGGGGTGTCTTGGGGCACGGGGCGGCGCAGCACCGCGCCGGTTCTGAGTGACCTTGATCGGCGGTTTGACAGAACAGTCACGAACAATACTGAAAGCATGATCGCCTTTGTGCCCGTGACCGTTGCGGCCCTTATGCTTGGTGCCGATACTGGCGTCGCGCTATGTGCGGCGCAGGCCTTCATCGCTGCCCGTATTGCCTTTACTGGGTTATACCTTCTCAACATCCCCTATGTGCGAACTCTGGTCTGGTTCGTCGCAAACCTGTGCATTGCGACGATTGCCTATGAGACCCTTTTGGTAGTGGACTGGTGATTGTTCAAAAATGCCACTGCGTGACCAAAACCGAAACGCTCAAAGCCAATCCGGCCATTGGCCAATGGCGGCAACGTGTGGTTCACGATCTCATGTGCTTCCTGCAGAATTCGAGATTCGGGGCTCATTCTGTACCTTCGCTGCGTGGAAATCCAATGACCGCTTGGGGCTGGCTGGCGTCATCTGAGGACCGGGGCCAGGTGCGTACATGCTGCAAGCCTGCTGCGGCATCGCCGCAAGGCCGCTGAGAGCCCGTTTTACTGAATGCTGCACCGTGCGCGAATGTCTGCGCTGCTCGAAAATCAAATAAGGTCAGTCAACGTTCCAACGTGCATGGAATTCGGGGTCTACCGCTTCATTGGGGTCGTAATCGCTTTCCTGCCACTTTAGAAACTTGGTTTTTTCTCGTGGAAACAGCGAGAAGCGCTCCCAGTTTTCTTCCAGCCAACCGAGTGTCATGGCACTGCCATTTTCCCTCAGGTGATCCTCGTGAATAACCCAATTACCCATCAAACCTGCCTTGAAACCCAACCAGTTAACCCCGACAAGGTGCTTGTTGAACTTGATGAACATGTAGCAAAATGCATCGCGATCTGGGTGAGTATCGAAGAAATACAGCAGATCACCGACACCAATGCGCTCACTGGTGTCTGTAACCTCGCGATAGGTCTGCCCCATCAAGTTGAATTCAAACATGAATGATTCCGATCCCCACGTTTACAATGGCTCTCACGTCTACATCGGGATGAAATGGAGCAAAAGACTGCATAGCAGTCTGTGACCTGCCAAGAGCAAATGGCAGCAAAGTCCGCCTCCCTTCCGTTCGACGGTGGTTGGTGGCTGCATCTGCGGCGAAGGTCTGTTCCCCCCATTGCTCGTGCAGCATGAGACCGTTGCCTAGGTGGCAGATCCTGAGACTTTGCAAATGTCGCTCACTGCGCTTCGCTGACATTGGGGAGGGACGCAGCATCAGGTCGGGCAGCCTGAAGCCGCAGAGTGTCTGTTTTCGGGAAACTGGCCTTCAAATCTCGCATATGCAGCGTTGAGCGCGAAGCATGCCATGTGAGGGACCGCTTCGGGCTTATTCAGTTGAAAAACTCGCCGATTTGAATGCTCGGTTTTGATCTCGATATCTGCACAGCCGAGACCTTGATCATATGGCGGGTGTTGTTTGGGGAGCCGTGATGAGCTTTGCGAGTTTTCTGAGGTTCTGGGCGGTGGCGGCGAGGTGGAATTCGTCGCGTGCGCCGCATGGACCACGTAATCGGAGGCGTCCGAGACCGAGGATGCGTTTGAGGTGGGCAAACAGCATCTCGACCTTCTTCCTGAGCTTGCAAGAGATCGCGTATTGGGTGGTTTGGGCGATGGCGCGCGCCACGTCTCGGGATGGTTCGTGGACCGACCGTGTTACCTTGCGCCGCGGCTCTTTCGGGCAGCATCGGCTTTTCAGGTTGCAGGCGTCGCAGTCGGATCTGCGGGCACGATAACGAAGGATGCCGTCCTTGTCCGGTTTCGGTTCCCTCGGCTTTGTGAAGGCCCGGCGGTATTGTTTGAGTTCCTTGCCACCTGGACAGATGTACGCGTCATTCTCAGTGTCATAGGTGAAGTCGGCTCGCTCGAAGGTCCCGTCGTTGCGACCGGATTTATCGATAACCGGGATATGCGGAGCAATGCCATGATCGACAAGCCAGCCAAGCATGGGTCCCGAACCATAAGCCGTGTCTGCGATCAACCGTTCCGGCTTGAGATCATGGCGCTGGTGCACCCGACTAACCATGGTTCGGGTAGCACCGACCTCAGCCTGTCGGATAGACCGAGTTGCTTCAACATCCAGGATCACACCGTTGTCGGTGTCGATCAGATAGTTGGCGGAACAGGCAAAATAGGCGGGTCCACCCCGTGCCCCTGTCCATTGCGAGGCTGGATCGGAATGTGAGGTGAACTTCGGCTTCACCGGGCTTGCAGCACCAAAGGCGGCTTCATCCAACGTCTCTAGGTATTCCCTGACGGCGCGGGGTGCATCTTCAGGGACGATCTTCTCAGGTGCCCAATCCCGCTGCGGTGAGGAGTTCTGCCGATTGGCATCAGCCTGGATCAGGCTGGCGTCAGCTGCGAAACGCTGCCCACTGGCCAACCCTTCCTCGATACAGCGCGTAACAACCGTCTCGAACAAATGCCGCAAAAGGTCACTGTCTCGGAAACGGCCGTGCCGGTTCTTCGAGAAGGTCGAATGGTCCGGCACCGGATCAGTGAGATCGAGGCGGCAAAACCAGCGGTACGCGAGGTTGAGATGCACCTCGTCACAGAGCCGACGCTCAGATCGAATGCCCATCACGTAGCCCACCAGCAGCATCCGGATCATCAGTTCCGGATCAACTGACGGTCTGCCCGTTGAGCTATAGAAGGGGGCAAGGTGTCCCCGGATGCCTGAAAGTTCGACGAACCGGTCTATGCCACGGAGAATGTGATCCTGAGGAACATGGTCCTCAATCGAGAACTCGTAGAACAACGCTCCCTGCGCTTCCTGCCTCGGCCCCATCATCGCGGTCAATCTCCTGCAACGTCGCAAGAATTGAATCAGTCAATCCAGCACCAAACAAGAAGAGTTTTTCAACAGAATAAGCTGGCTGCGGACATTTTCTGGTAGCTGACTTTTGGCAGCTTTGTCACGACCATCTCCGGTGAGTTCAAGGCATAAATCTATTTTCCGTATTGGCCGCTAGGCCAATATAGCGTCAGCTATCGGTTCACGGAAGGTAACAATCAAGGGGTCACTTGCAACGCTTACTTTTTGTCTGATCACATCTCTTGCTTATTTGGCAGCGTCTCGGGCTTTTCGGCCGAAAACTGGAACACTTCGGCCATGTCATGGATCCTGTCATAGATGAAATTGCTGACATTTCGGATTCTGGCCAGGTATTTGTAGTCCTCGGGATAAAGCAGCCAATAGCTGCGGCTGAATTTGATCTCATGGGGAAGGATGGGAACCAACTCTGTGTTGCGGGCAATGAAACAGGGCAGAACCCCCATTCCTGTTCCGTTTCGCACCGCGTCAAGCTGCGCTTTTACGGTTGCCGCCTTATAGACCACACGAAGATCGGCCGAGATGCTCCGGTTGAAATCCAACTCATCCGTGTAAAGCAACTCGTCGATATAGCCGACAAATGGGTATGCGGTCAGATCTTCGCGTTGTTGCGGAATGGAGCGACCGTCAAACAGGACCGGGTTTGCATACAGGCGCAGATCATAGTCGATCAGTTTGCGCATCACCACCCGCCCGGTGATCGGCCGATCCAGGGTGATGGCAATATCCACGTCGCGCCGCCACAGCTTGTGGTTGGAAGGCACAGGCACCAGCTCGATCTCATAGCTCGGCTCGCTCCGGATGAATTCGGGCAAGAGATGAGACAGGATTGCATTTCCAAATCCGTCAGGTGCTCCGACCCGAACCCGGCCCGAATGGCTGCTGTTATATCGGCTGAGTGAATCCGCTATGGCGCTGGCTGCGGTTTCCATCTCCTGAGACCGGCTCAGGATCAGAGCACCGGGCTCAGTCAGCGCCATTCCGTCCTGTGTTGGTTCAAAAAGGTGGCACCCAGCTTTCTCCTCCATCTGGCGCAGGCGACGGGCCACTGTTGTGTGGCTCACCCCCAGCCGTTTGGCCGCCTGGCTTACGCGGCCGGTCCGTTCGATTTCCAGAAAGATGCGGATGTCATCCCAGTCCAATTGCACGCAGGGTCTCCTTTCGGGGGGTAAGTCCCAGTAACAACATTCATAAACCAGTTCAGCCCGCTTGGTAACCAATCTGGTTTGTCCTTCCCGGTTTGCATTTACACGTCATCGGAGCCTTTTGCCGAACACGCATTGTACTGTGATCGATTTGAGGGCCATCCGTGCGTCGCTTCTGGCAAAATGGATATCCCCACATTAGGATGATCGCATGGTGCCATGTTTTGGCCGATAAAACCCACCCTCAGAGAGGCCAAATGAACGCTCCAGATCCAGAACACGCTGTGGAGAAATCCGATCCTTCCGCACCTACGGAGGTTGCTT
Source organism: Epibacterium sp. ABZ3_068 (assembly GCF_056159265.1). Classification (NCBI taxonomy): domain Bacteria; kingdom Pseudomonadati; phylum Pseudomonadota; class Alphaproteobacteria; order Rhodobacterales; family Roseobacteraceae; genus Epibacterium; species Epibacterium sp. ABZ3_068. The sequence goes on along the minus strand of NZ_JBSWUV010000001.1, from coordinate 612,799 downwards.
CACACCCAAGTGAGGTTGTGAACCTGCTGCCGCGCGGCGAGCTTGATGCGCTGGCGATCGCCACTGAAACCGACAAAAGCTCCAAGCGGCATGACTACATGCGGTTTTACGAGAGCCTGCTGACGCCTTACAAAGACCAGTCATTCTCGCTGCTGGAGCTTGGCGTCGGACTGCCCAGCCGGCGTGCGCCCTCTTTGCGCACCTGGAAATCCTTCTTCCCAAAGGCACGTATCGTGGGCGTCGACATCCGCCGTGTCTCAAAGGAGTTTGAGGAAGACCGCATTCATATCGAGATTGGGAACGCCGCCAAACCCCGGTTTCTGAAACGTGTCTTTCGGACCTATCAGCCGTCAATAATCATCGACGATGCCTCGCATTTCTGGTCTCATCAGATCATCGGGTTTCAGACGTTGTTCCCTTTGCTTCCGCCCGGAGGGATCTATATCGTCGAGGACGTGCATACGAGCTTTCTGGCCCAGGAGCAGGGATCGCAATATGCGGATCACGAAGAAAGTTTCTGGAGCTATTTCAACCGTTTGCAGATGGCTACTGTTTGTGCTCAGAACCACGGACCGGAGTTGAGTCAGGCTGAAAATCGTCTGGTTTCCTGGATCGACGCCATGTTCATTACGCGCAAAACCGTCGCCGTTGTAAAACGTCAGGCCCCGCGCCGCAGGGAATGGGTCACCCCCGCACAGGAGACGCTGTAGCCGACGCCGCTTATCCGGCCTTTGCGCGTTTCAAAAGCCAGATGAAGAAACTGCCTCCGACCAGGCCTGTGACGATGCCAATCGGCATATCTTCCGGGGCCATGACGGTGCGGGCGGCAATATCGGCCCAGATCAGGAACAAGGCGCCAAACAGGGCCGACAGTGGAAGGACCCGGCGATAGTCGCCGCCGACCACAAGGCGCACCACATGCGGGATCATCAGGCCGACAAAGCCGATGATCCCGGAAAAGGCGACCAATGTGCCGGTCATCAGCGCCCCCAGGACAAAGATCTGCAGCCGAAAGCGGCGTACAGGAATACCCAAGGTGGCGGCGGTTTCATCGCCAATTGTCATCGCATTCAGATCATCGCTGTGCAGCCAGATCCAGAGACCGCAGGGCAAAAGCACCGCCACCGGATAAATCAGATGTGTCCACTGTGCGAGGCCGAGCCCGCCCAGCATCCAGAATACAACCGTGTGGGCCGCGCGTGGATCGCCCATGAAAATCAGCAGATTACCGCCGGCCATCACAATAAAGGACACGGCAACGCCCACCAGCACCAAACGGTCCGCGCCGGAGGCTTCGGTAAACCTGACAACAGCCAGCACCATCACTGTGGCACCCAATGCCCCGGCAAAAGCCATAAGCGGGACCGTAAGGAGGCCCAGAAACAACCCGGTATGCAACAGCGCAAGGATCGCGCCAAAGGCCGCCCCGGAGGAAATGCCCAAAAGATGCGGATCAGCAAGCGGGTTTCGGGTGACCGCCTGAAGCGCGGCCCCAACCATTGCCAAACCTGCCCCCACCAAGGCCGCCAGCAACGCGCGGGGAAACCGAATGTCCCAGACAATGGCCGCGCGCCCTTTGGACCAGGTTGGTTCAATCAGACCCGGCGTCAGGTGCTCCATCACTACGCCCCAGACGGTGGCGAGAGGTATGGAGACCGCCCCGACCGCAACCGCAAAGCTGACCGACGCCAGAAGTGCCGCACCCCCAATGAGGCCCCAGAAGATGCGGGGAAACCGCAGGCGCGGTTTTTTGGGGGGTAACAGGGTGGCATCGGTCATGAATTCGGGTCTCACTCCGGCAGATCTGCTCACTCTGCCCAAAAGGCAGAGGCGAGCTTTTTGATTGCCTTGATGTTGCGCGGTCCAGGCGTCGCCTCGACATATTCCAGCGTAACAAACCGGTCGTTCTTCACGGCGTCCATATCCGCAAAGGCCGGGTTGTTCATCATGAACGCGCGTTTTTCTTCGGCAGTTACATTGCCATAATTCACAATCACCACAACCTCGGGATTGCGCTCCACCACTTCTTCCCAGGTGACCGTGGCCCAGCTTTTCTCGAAATCATCCATGATGTTGGTGCCGCCGGCGGCTTCGATCAACGCAGTTGGCATGGCGTAACGGCCAGCGGTAAAGGGGCTTTCCTCGCCGCTGTCATAGACAAAAACACGCAGCGGCTCATCACCGGCGTTCAGCGAGGCCGTAAAGGTTTCAAGCTCGGCTTTGTAGCCATCCACCAGGGTCGCCGCCTTGTCCTCGACGTCAAAAATGCGGCCAAGGTTCAGGATGTCGTTATACATGTCATCCATGGAAACCTTGGGTTTGTCACCGATGTGGATGCAGCTTTCGGTCAACTCATATACTTTGATGTCAAATGGATCCAAAGTTTCTGGCGTGACTTCGCCGCCGACTTTCATACCATAATTCCAGCCCGCGAAATAGAAATCCGCATCCGCGCCCAACAGCACCTCTTTGGTGGGGTATTTGGCGCTCAGCTCGGGTAGCTCTTCGATGCCTGCGCGCATATCTTTGTCCAGGGTCTTCCAGCCCGAAATACCAGTGTAGCCCACCATTCTGTCCGCCAGCCCCAGAACCAGCATCATTTCGGTCAGGTTTACGTCGTTGGAGACGGCAGCTTTGGGCGGCGCGTCAAAGCTGACCTGACGGTTGCAGCTATCGACAGTGGTTTCAGCCAGTGCGGCACCGGTCGAGGCAACAAGGGCAAGCAGGGAGATCGTCAATTTCATGGGGTTGGTCCAGTTTTGGATTTGGAAAGGTGGAAGGTGAGATGCGACCGGGCGCTGATTGACAGCCACTCGGCGCGGGCATGTACATCAAAGGCAGTGGACACACGCTCCGAGGACAGCACCTCGGCAGGCGGGCCAAAGGCGATGCTTTGCCCTTGATGCAGCAGAAGAATGTCGTCGCAGACCTCCGCTGCCATATTCAGATCGTGCAAGGAGGTGACAATTGTCATATCCAGTTCGCGGATCAGTTGGAGCACGTCCAGCTGATGGCGGATGTCCAGATGGTTGGTCGGCTCATCCAGAACCAGAACCTGCGGTTCCTGGGCCAGCGCGCGTGCGACCATACAGCGTTGACGTTCTCCGCCGGACAGGGTGCCAAAGGCTCGCGATGCCAGGTGATCCAGATCCAAACGGCACAGGGCGTTTTCCACAGCGGTTGCGCAGCCTTTGCCCGGTACGGCAAATCCCTGGCGATGCGGGATACGTCCCAGCGCCACAACATCGCGCACCGACAGCGCAAAATCTGTAGGTTGCTCCTGTAAAACGGCGGCAATCTTGCGGGCGCAGGATCGCGGGGGCAGGGACCAGATGTCGTCTCCGCCGATTGTGATGCGGCCACGTGTTGGTTTGACCCAACGATAAAGCAGCCTCAGCAAGGTCGTCTTGCCCGCGCCATTTGCGCCGACAACACCCATCACCCGCCTTGGAGCAAGGTGAAACGAGGTCGGATGCAGGATCAAAGGCTGCGCCCGCCCGCTTCCCCAGGAGACATTTTCAATAGTCAGCTCAGCTGCGCTCATGCGGCGGGCTCCGGCTGCTCGGTGGCGGAAAACAACGTGGCCGGCACGCGCGCCAGGGTGGATTTCCGCAGTTTTCCAGGGCGATCAACAGAGGAGCACCAGCCGTCCCCCAAGGTTACATATTGCTGCGCAAAGACAAGGATATCCTGCACGTCCGCGTCCGCGTTCAGATCGCCAAAGAGGTATGTTGCCTTGCCCACGCCATGAAACCCGACGGTGCAGGGATGGTCACATCCTGCCATACAGGCGACGCCTGCGACACCAATGTGGCCTGCAAGGCGTGGATCCTCTGCGATGGCCGTGTGCAAAGCGTCGATCAGCTCAAAGCCCGGCTGGCGTCGGGTTTCCTTGTCTTTGCAACTGATGCAGACCGCAATTCTGCATTGTGTGTTCTCAGCCATTCTGCCCTCCGCAGAACCGGGGGGACGACGAAAACAGGGGATGCGGCAGTGACATGGCCACATCGCACAACTCTTTCGTCCGGACGCCCCGTCCGGGTTTAAAAATATCTGGATGGCAGGTCTCCTGACTCGCGGGTCACTGCGCTCTGTCCCTTCCCGGTCGAAAGCCGACCAGTGGTCCTGACAGAGAGCTCACCGCTCACAGTTGCGGGGGCAGTCACGGATTTGGTGCCTTTTGGCTACGCCGCACCGTGTTCCCTTTTCATCCCGGATTGCCTTGGGCGTCGCGGGAACCATCGTCCCCGTCTCTGCCAATCCCTATTGTCTCTGTCAAGTTTCCCTGCAAACCCCTGAGCTGGAAACAGGCAGCCGGAATGGCCAAAAGGCCCATGAAGCGCTGAGCAGGAGCCGCAACAAAGTCCGGCCAGACCGCAAGGCTGCAGGTCTTCACTGTTAGCGCGGAAGCAGAAAGATTGTCGGCGGCGCTGTTATCGGGTCATGTAAACCCAGCTTTTGAAAGGACGCACCATGACCGACAAAGATGATGCAACAGGATTGGACATCCACAACATTCCGATCCTGTTGCGCCGCAAGATCGAAGCGATGGTCCTGAAACATGTTTTTGACGTGATCAGCGAACGGTCCGGGCGTGACGAAGCCGAAGCGGTTATCGGTGAGGCCTGTTCAAAATCGGCCATCGAGCAGGGGCAGATGATGGCCGACGCCCTGGGACATGTGCCGGACCTCAAGGACTTTGCCGACATTTTGCCCAATTGGACGCGACAGGGCGCTCTTGAGATCGAGCCCTTGACCATGACCAGGGACCAGATGGACTTCAACGTCGTGCGCTGTCGTTATGCGGAAATGTACCAAGAGATGGGGGTAGGTGACATCGGCCACCTCTTATCCTGCAATCGAGATGGCGACTTTTGCATCGGCTATAATCCGGACATTGAAATGACCCGCACACAGACCAAAATGCAGGGCGCCAGCCATTGTGACTTTCGCTACCGTCTCAAGCCGAAGCCATGAGGCACAAGCGATACAGGAAACGAAAGGGTGAAGAAACGACTTCCAAATGCGCCCACCTGTTGGTGCAACGGCAGGAACAGGCAAGAGATAACGACGCGCTATTGACTGAGGTCTGCCCAGATCTGTTCGACCCAGGACTTGATCTGCAGCGCTTCCTCCCAACGGTTTGAAAGCTCAATGCCATCAGGCCCAGTCATCGCGTAATCCGGCGGGCCCAATTCACACAGGAACACACAAGACCCCTCGGGATTGCGGGTTTTCCACCCGTTCAGACCTTCGCGCCAGAAGGCCCTGAACATATCAACCCATTGTTGGTTCTGGGGGAAATCAAGTTGCAATTGCACTTGGCTGCGGCTTGCAACACGCCCTTGAAAACTGTCGGAACGGGCCAGAATACGGCTCATATGTTCTGCGTCGCGTTCACGGATCGGACAGGCCATTTCACGCCCCACCACATAATGAGAGAGATCGGCACACATCCGCATTTCCGGGATCGCATCCAGCAGGCACAATGTGCTGAACAAATCGTTGGTGATACAGTCGCGATGGGTTTCAAACAGGATTGGCATGCCTTCCTGTTCTGACATTTCAATCCAGGCCCGAATAACGGGGATCATGCCGTCCACACTCAGCGGCATGACCTGACCAATGACCACGACAAAGGGCGCGCCAAAGTCCTTGGCCATTTTCAACGTCGGACGCAGCCCTTCGACAGTCTTGGGGAAATCCACCAAAAAGGGAGTCAGACCAGCGCGGGCCATCATCGGTTGGATGCGTTTGACATCCTCAACCGGGGTTGCGCCAAAATCCAGCGCCATGCCTTTGTAACCGGCACCGGCAACCATCTCCACAACCTGCTCATAGGGCAATTTTATGCCGGTCTGGTCATGAGGCTGCATCGCCCAGAGCGACGTATAAACATCCAGCGTTTGGTTCATTCCGCTTCCACCCGCATGCTGCGACCATTGACCGGCACCACCCAGACCTCATTCATCGGATATTGGCTTTCATCTTTCTGGCTGAGTTTTTTGATCACTTCGATCTGAAACTCAAACCACCCCATCCGCCAGACTTCACCGCCGATTTTCGCTTCGATTTTTTCGTTCAGCTCGCGCAGTTTCCAAAACGGCACCGAGGGGAATGTATGATGCGCAGTGTGATAAGGCATCTGCCAGCAGAGCCAGCGCATCAGCGCATTTGTCCGGGTGCTGCGGGTATTTTCCAGAATGTTGTCTTCGTGGCTCAACCCCAGGTGTTCAATGGTGTTTTGCAGCTGATGAACCGGCTTTGTCAGAACCATCGGGATGATCCAGAACGTCGCCCAGGCCCAGTTTCCAAAAGCGACCGACACAGCAATGACCAGCACATAAAGTGCAAGGTGAATTCGGCTTTCACGGATGATCATCGCTTCTTCATCTGCGCGGATATAGGGTTCGATGATGATACCTCGGGCGCGACGCACAGTTCCAACAACGCGGTTGCGCCAATAGGTTACGCCGCTCAGCCACAACAGATAAGTCGTGAGCGTGTATGGCTCACGAACCAGTTCACCGTCGCGCTCCCAGTCCTGTGTCCACTTGTGGTGGGCAAAATGCATCACCTGATCATAATCGCGCGGGAAGATCATCACAAACCCGATCAATCTGCCCCAGATCTCATTGACCCGCTTTGTCGCAAAAACCGTACCGTGTGACAGCTCATGCTGGCCCGCGTAGAGGAAATTCAAAAGCACACCCAGCACAAAACCGGTCAAGATGACCCAGTAGCTCCCCAGTGCCTGCGCGTGCAAAATGGCCATCATAGCAATCGCGCCGATGTGGCTTAGGATCTGCATCCAGCCCCGAAGGTCTGAGCGCGCATTCAGTTCGCGTAGCTCAGCAGGTTCAAGCAGTTTGCGGCGGGAGAAGCTGGCTTCCATGGCATGGCCCTCAGGTTGGATCTTGATCCTTACTTGACTACCCATTTAAAATTTGCAGGTCTAATGATTATATCTCCGGTAAATGATGAGATTCTTGCATGAATTTGCCTCCAATATCCGCGCTGACCGTATTGGACGCGCTGGCGCGTACCGGATCCGTCAAAGAGGCCGCACGGGTCTCCAACCTCAGCCAAAGCGCGGTCAGCCATAAACTGAAGGCGCTGGAAACGCAGTTGGGCTTTGACCTGACCACTGCAAAAGGGCGGGGCGTGGTGCTCACGCCGGAGGCCCGCAGATATGTTGCGGCCATCCGTCCGGCGCTTGCCATACTGCACGAGGCCCACAGTGGGCTGGAGCAGGCAAAAGGGCGTCTGGAAATTGCAGTTACATCCGGGTTCGCGGCCACCTGGCTGGCGCCGCGTCTTCAGGCATTTCTGGAACGTTACCCAGCTATTTCGCTGAAACTGCGCAGTGTCGCAGTGGGAGAGAGCCTGCCGGATTGTGACCTGTCCGTGGTCTTTACCGACCGCCCTGCGCCTGGCTCCCAACGTCTCTTTGATGTGACGTTCTTTCCGGTTTGCAGCCCGGATTTCTTGCATAGCCACGGGCCGCTCACATTGGATCGCTTGACGCCTGACATGTTGTTGCATCTGGACAATCACACCGATTGGCAGGAGTGGCTGCACAAAAACGACATGGATCTTGCGGTTGCGGGGCCTGGCCTTGTCTTTACGGGCCTATTGGCAATGTATGCATCTGCCGAGGCCGGGATGGGGCTGTGCCTCGGGGATGCGGTGACCTCAGACCATGCGCTGCGCTCTGGCCGCCTGGTCCGTCCCTTCGAGCAAGAGATCCATGCGCGCGCCTCTTATTGGATCACACCGCCGTCTGCCGGGTTAACGGCCCCTGCCACAGCCTTTTCGGATTGGCTGCGCGAAGGTTTTGCACAGGGTGCGGGTTCGCAGTTTACGTCGAACGACAAATGAAATTAAACTTTGCCCTAGGTGTGCATTTTTTTTGAAGGATCAAGATGCCAAGGGTTCCGTCCACACAAGCCCTGCGCGCGCTGGAAGCGTTTGCCCGGTTGGGGTCGATCTGGCAGACCGCAGAAGAGCTGCATCTCACCAAAAGCGCGGTGAGCCATCAGTTGCGTCAGCTTGAACGCGATCTCGACTTTCCTCTGACCGACAAAGTTGGAACGCGTTTGCAGCTGACCCCGGCAGGGCGGCGGTATGCTGTTGATGTCCGCAAGGCTCTGGTTGCATTGCACAACGCGGCCTCACGGTCTTCGGCCCGGGGGCTCAGTGGCAAGCTGACTGTCAGCTGCCCGCCGGGCTTTGCAAGCAATTGGCTGTGTACATCCCTGCAGAGCTTTCAAAATGCGTTCCCGGATATTTCGCTTGAACTGACAACGCCGCGACGGCTCAATGACGTGAGCAGCCCGGATGTGGATGTATTTATTGCGTTCGGGCAGGAGTTTCCGGGAAACGTCGTGCTTGAGACGTTTCAGGAGATTTCCTACACGCCGCTCTGCAGCCCGGCCTATCTGAACCTTATGGACGGTTTCTCGGATCAGAAAATCCTCTCACGGGCCACCCTGCTTCATTTGCAGGATCACCAGGAGTGGCGCAGTTGGATGAAGATGAAAGACCTGCCGGTTGAATGGGGGAACCGCGGCATTCGATTCTCTGACATGAATCTGGCCTATTCGGCGGCACTGGCTGGGCAGGGGATCGCGATGGGTGATGAATTTGTCTGTTCTGCCGCTCTTTTGAGCGGAAAACTTGTGCGCCCGTTTCCCGAGCGTTTGCCGACTCAAAACGCCTATCACATTGCTTTGCCGCAGGATCGGGGGGTAAATCCAGCCGCTGCTGCATTTGTGAGCTGGATGAAGGACACTTTGCGTAAACCTTGAACGGTTTTTGCACCATTCGTGTCACCGGCAAAAAATATTTGCTGTTGGCGCGAATTTCTTTCGCTTGTTCTGACCGGGGCGGGGCATCCAATGTGTATTTGGAGACCAGCCACCCATAGGACGTGAACACGTGACTTCCCTCAAGCCAGCCATCGAAGCCATCAACATCGGTAAGGACTACGGTACGTTCACGGCATTGGACGATGTGTCGATGAAGATCATGCCCGGCGAGTTTCTGACTCTTTTGGGGCCATCCGGGTCGGGCAAGACGACCTTTTTGATGATGCTGGCCGGCTTTGAACCCATAACCCGTGGGTTTTTGAAGATAGAAGGCTTCGACCGGACCACGGCCCAGGCCGAAACGCGCGGGTTCGGGATGATGTTTCAGGGCTACGCCCTGTTTCCCCATATGACCGTCGAAGAAAACATCGCCTTTCCGCTGAAGGTTCAGAAACGCGCAAGGTCGGAAATCAAAAACCGGGTTACGGATATGATTGATCTGGTGGGGCTGACAGGGCACGGTCACAAGCGCCCGTCCGGCCTGTCTGGCGGCCAGCAGCAACGGGTCGCCTTGGCGCGTGCGCTTGCCTATGAACCGCCGGTCCTGTTGCTGGACGAGCCGTTCTCGGCACTTGACAAGAACCTGCGTGGCCAGATGCAGGATGAATTGCGCCGCATCCATGCCAGGATGGGAACAACCTTCGTGTTTGTGACCCACGACCAGAGCGAGGCGCTGGCTTTGTCCAGTCGAGTGGCGATTTTTGAACACGGAAAGCTGCAACAACTTGCGGATCCGGCCACGGCCTATGCTCGACCCGCCAACCGGTTCGTTGCGGAATTTCTGGGGGACATCAATATATTACCCGCCAAATTCGATGGAACCCATTCCACGGTTGGCGATTTTGCATTCCATCTCAGCAGTGCGCCCAACGCAACCGCGGACCATGTGGGGATCCGTCCCGAAAACCTGATCCTCTTGCCCGATACGGACAGGCGGGGGCTGAGCTGTGAAATCGCAGACCGTATCTACATGGGCGCGCAATCTCGTTTGCATCTGACCGCGCTTGCCGATGGCAGCCCTTTGATCATCGACCTCAAGACCTCCGAGCTGAATGGTGCAGCCGAACCCGGGCAAAAGATCCGGGTCGGCTGGGCCGCAGAAGACAGTCTGATCTTCTGATCAGTGTTCCAACAGAAAGGTATCAAAATGCACACTCCCTTCCAGCAAGACCAAGCATCACTATTGAAAGAAAAGCTCAAATCCGGCGCGTTGTCCCGTCGCGGTTTCTTGCAAGGCCTCGCGCTTCTTGGCGGCACCTCAGCGCTGGGTTTGTCCGCAGGCCAGTCTCAGGCTGCGGGCAAAGACATGGTTTTTGTAAACTGGGGCGGCGACGCGATTGACGCGATGGCCCAGGCGTTTGGCGATGGCTTCGCGGCAAAATCCGGCGTGAACGTCCTCTATGACGGTTCCGGCCCGCTGGAGGGGTCAATCAAGGCGCAGGCCGAAACCGGGAGCCCAACATGGGATCTGGTCGATTGTGATCCCTTCTCTGGTCAGGCCTTGGGCAAATTGGGCCTGATGCGTCCGATTGACTGGGATGTGGTGGACCCCGGCAAGATCCGCGAGGGTTTCCAGTGGGAATATGCCGCCAACAGCTATTTCTACAGCTACATCATCGCCTATGACAAAACCAAATACGATACGCCGCCGACCTCGATGGCGGATTTCTTTGATGTTGATAAATTCCCCGGCAAACGCGCCATGTACAAATGGGGTGTGGGCATGTGGGAAGCGGCGCTGTTGGCGGACGGTGTTGCTCCCGAAGAGCTCTATCCGCTGGATCTGGAGCGTGCCCACGCAAAGATCGCAGGTTTCAAGGATCACATTGGCGCCTTCTGGGGCGGCGGGGCCGAAAGCCAGTCCTTGCTGTTAAACGGTGATGTGTCCATGGCCATCATCTGGAACACTCGGGCGATGCTGCTGGACAAGGACAGCGAAGGCGAGATCGGCATGACCTGGGCTCAGGGTATTCTGGCTCCCGGATCAACCGGCGTTTTGATGAACAACCCGGCCGGTGAAAAGGCCGCCATGGACTATATCGCCTATACGCAGGACCCCGAAGCGCAGGCCAAACTGTTTGCCCTGCTTGGAAATGGGCCAGCCAACCCTGCAGCAGACGCGCTGATCCCGGATGCGGACAAGTTCTATAACCCGGTCGACCCCGAGAACTTTGCCCAGCAAACCCCGCTTGATATGGGCTGGTACGAAGAAAACTACGGCGCGGCGCTGGACGCCTACCTTGGCGTGATTTCCTCATAATCAATGACACATCCCGCCCCAAAGACCGGCTTTGGGGCGGGTTTGAACGAATGCCCTCATAAATGATGACCCGCTTTCTCCTTCTTTCGCCATTGATGCTGTTCCTTGGGATCGCCTATCTGATCCCGCTTAGCGGCGTCATGATTCAAAGCCTCACAACCCCGCAACCCGGTCTGCAGAACTATGAACAGGCCCTGGGGGACCCGATGGTCTGGGGGGTCATCTGGCGGACCTTGCGGATCTGCCTATATGTGACGGTTCTGTCTGTGGTGCTGGCCTATCCGCTGACCCTCCTGTGGTTGCGCGGGGGCAGGGTGACCCGGGTCCTGGTCGAGCTGGCCATCATGGTGCCGTTCTGGCTGTCTGTCCTCAGTCGGGCCTTTGGCTGGCTGTCGCTTTTGTCGAACCGGGGTCTGATCAACAGCTGGCTCCAGGGAGCGGGTCTCATATCTGAACCCCTGACACTGGTGCGAACCGAACTGGGCGTCGTCATCGGCATGGTACACTTCCTGATCCCCTTTGCCGTTTTTCCGCTGGCCAGCGCCATGCGTGCGGTGGATGATCGGGTGATCCTTGCCGCCCGCGGCATGGGCGCAAGCCCGTTGCGGATCTTCTGGCAGATCTTTGTCCCGATGACTAAAAGCGGCATCATCGGCGCGGGCCTTCTGGTGTTTGTCTTTGCGCTTGGGTTCTACATCCTGCCGACGCTTCTGGGCGGCGGGCGTAGCGTGATGATTGCCGAACTGATCTATCTGCGTATTTTCCAGATCCCCAACTGGGGGCTTGCGGCCGCACTTTCGGCGCTGCTGATGATGTCGATCGGGGCGTTCCTGGTGACGCTGATCAAACGAGCGGGAGTATCATCGCAATGAAAGGTCTGCGCCCCGGTTTCTGGACCACGCTTATTGGCGGTTTTGCAGCGGTTTTTCTGCTGTTGCCACTGCTTGCGGTGATCCCGGTCAGTTTCACATCAAAACGGTACCTCAGCCTGCCCAAGGACAGCTGGTCCTTCCGCCATTATGAGGCGCTGCTGAACAAGCCGGAATGGGCGGACAGCCTCTTGTTGTCGGCGCAGGTCGGAGTCGTTGCCGCACTCCTGTCGACCCTCCTGGCAACGGCATTCTGCCTTGGTCTGTGGATGATGCGGCCAAAATTCGGCGGCCTGCTGGCCGGGCTTGCCCTTTTGCCCATGGTTGCGCCGCCGGTGGTGTCCGCACTCACGCTCTACTTCTTCCTGCGCTCTGTCAGCAGATGGAATAGCTGGATCGTTTATGACGGCTGGCTTGGGGTGGCGGTGGCCCATACTGTGATGGTGGTGCCCTATGCGGTGGTGATCATCATGGTCGCGCTGTCACAGGTTGATCGCAAAATTGATCTGGCGGCACGGTCCATGGGCGCATCCGCCTGGACCCGCATTCATGCGGTGATCTTGCCCAATATCCGGTTTGGCATGTTCTCTGCCTTCCTGCTGAGCTTTGTCCTGTCCTGGGATGAGATCGGCGTCACTTTGTTTATCACTTCGATTAAGGCGATCACATTGCCGCGCCGCATGTGGATGGGGCTGCGCGACAATGTCGACCCGGCTGTGGCAGCCCTGTCTGTCGTCCTGATCGTGGTGGTGTCTCTCGTCATTCTTGGTCGGCTTCTCTGGCAAAGCCGCGCTGCCCGGAACCCATAATCAGTTGAGATTTGGCAATGAATATTTCCTTAAAAAAGCCGTTCAATCAGCCCCTTGGTGGCAACGCAATGCCGCGGTCTGGTGGCCCTTCCACCATGATGCGCCTGCCCACACAGGAGACAGCCGCGGGGCTTGATGCATGTTTTGTTGGCATCCCGATGGATATCGGCACCTCCAACCGTCCCGGCACGCGTTTGGGCCCGCGCCAGATCCGAGACGAAAGCCGCATGATCCGCCCCTATAATATGGCCACCGGAGCGGCACCGTTTGAACATCTTCAGGTGGCCGATATCGGGGATGTGCCGATCAACCTCTTCGATCTGAAGAAGTCGGTCGACATTATCACCGCATTTTACAAGGACGTGCTGAGCCATGGGGCAACGCCTTTGACCCTTGGCGGCGATCATACGCTGACCTGGCCGATCCTGCGGGCCATTGCCGAAAAACACGGCCCTGTTGCGCTGATCCATGTGGATGCGCATTCCGATACCAATGCCGATATGTTCGGCGAGACCGTGGCCCACGGCTGTCCCTTCCGACGTGCCCACGAAGACGGGCTTCTGGACAATGACAAAGTGTTCCAGATCGGCCTGCGCGGCACCGGCTATGCGGCTGACGACTTCGATTGGGGACGCGCGCAGGGGTGGACCTGCATACAGGCCGAAGAGTGCTGGCACAAATCCCTCACACCGCTGATGAAGATCATCCGGGACCGGATTGGCGATACGCCGGTGTACCTCAGTTATGATATCGACAGTCTGGATCCTGCCTTCGCGCCGGGCACGGGCACGGTTGAGGTGGGTGGTTTGACAACGCTTCAGGGGCTCGAAATCATTCGCGGATGTGCCGGGTTGAACCTTGTGGGGGCAGATCTTGTGGAAGTCTCTCCGCCCTTTGATTCAGTTGGTAATACGGCAATGATCGCCGCAGACTACCTGTTTGAAATGCTGTGTGCCCTTCCCGGCGTGCCGCAGACCCGCGGCACTGTAAAACCGCAAATTGAGTTCTGAGGACACTGGCGTCCCGAACAGCCCCGATTGGATAAGATAATGGAACAGACCAACCGCCCCGAAGGTATGAGTGTTCAGGAGTGGGATGCGCGCGTGAATTTGGCCGCGGCCTACCGCCTTGCAGCCCATTTCCGGCTCACCGATTTGATCTATACCCATATCACCGCCCGTGTTCCCGGCGAAGAGGGGCATTTTCTGATCAACCCCTACGGTCTGCGCTGGGAAGAGATCACGGCCTCCAATCTGGTGAAGGTCGATGTGGAGGGCAACAAGGTTGCGCCCTCAGTGTTCAACGTGAATCCAGCCGGTTTTACAATCCACTCGGCCATTCACCGCAGCAGCCACAAAGCCGCCTGGATCATGCATACCCATTCGCGCGCGGGGGTCTCTGTCTCAACCATGGAAGACGGGCTGTTGCCGCTGAACCAGATTGCGCTGCAGTTCTATAACCGCATCTCCTATCACGATTACGAAGGCATTGCGCTGGATCTGTCAGAGCGAGAGCGGATTGTGGCCAGCCTGGGCAGCAATCAGGCGCTGGTTCTGCGCAATCACGGGCTTCTTACAACAGGGGCTACTGCCGGGCAGATGTTCAATAACATGTTCTATCTTGAACGGGCCTGCGAGATACAGGTGGCAACACTGTCCATGGGCCAGCCGCTTCGCATCGTCCCCGACGCTTTGGCCAAACATGTGGCATCGCAATATGACACTCCCATGGGAGAGGATGACGACATAGAGCTCGAATGGGCCGCGCATCTGCGCCTTCTGGCGGACATCCACCCGGATTATCTGACCTAGCACCACCAGGGTCCGACCTGCCCAGGTCCGCCCCATCTCCGACCGTAAAGCCAACCGTATAGGAAGGGGCAACAGGCGTCCTGTGCGGTTACGTCATCCTGTGGTGGAAAGCCTGTCAATAGGCGCACGCATCGCGAATATGTCATCAGGCTTGCGTTCAGCATTAATCCTCTTATGTACGTATCCAGGATTAACCAAGGAATAACCACGATGCGAATGCGCGATACGTTTATCAAACCAATGCACCCGGAAGGGATCAAGTTTGTCGCGATTTTCGCCGCTATCACGGTTGGTTTCTTCTTGCTGTCCAATATCTTGGGCTGGATCGGCGTTGGCCTGACGGTCTGGTGTTACTATTTCTTCCGCGACCCGGAACGTGTGCCACCCACCCGCGAGGGGCTGATTGTCAGCCCGGCAGATGGCATTGTCTCCCTGATCGAAAAAGCTGTCCCCCCAGAAGAGCTGGGCATGCCCGATGCCCCCCTGACACGGGTCAGCGTCTTTATGAGCGTGTTCAACTGTCACGTGAACCGCACACCCATCCAGGGTGAGATCACCGCTGTTGCCTATCGTCCGGGCAAATTCTTCAATGCCTCTTTGGACAAAGCCAGCGCGGACAATGAACGCAACAGCCTGCGTATCAAAATGCCCAATGGTCAGGATCTGGCGGTTGTGCAGATCGCCGGTCTTGTGGCCCGCCGGATCGTCTGCTTTGTAAAACCCGGTGACCAGATGCAGACCGCAGAACGTTTTGGCCTGATCCGCTTTGGCTCGCGGCTGGATGTCTATTTGCCGGACGGCATCGACCCGATGGTCAGCGTCGGACAGACAATGATCGCTGGCGAAACGGTTCTGGCAGAGCTGAACAGCCCGGAACAAGGGTAAACAGTCAGGCCCATGGTGGACCCAACCGATAAAAAAGAAAAGCTCGCGCTTATTCAGCTCCTGCCCAACGTACTGACAATAACCGCGATCTGTGCGGGTTTGTCAGCCATCCGTTTTGGCGTGCAGGGGCAATTTATGATTGCTGTGCAACTTGTTATGTTTGCCGGGGTTCTGGATGGGCTGGACGGGCGCATTGCCCGCCTTCTGGGCAGCGACAGCAAGCTGGGGGCAGAGCTTGACTCACTTGCAGATGTGCTGAACTTCGGTGTGGCTCCGCCGCTGATACTCTATTTCTGGGGGCTCCAACATATCCCGAACGCTGCCTGGATTGCCGCGCTGATCTATGCGGTCTGCTGTGTCATGCGGCTGGCGCGGTTCAATGTCGGGAACAAAAACGAAGACTCCGGCCAGGATCCCGCCTATTTCGAAGGCGTTCCCTCTCCGGCAGGAGCGCTGCTGCTCTTGTTGCCGATGTATTTCTCCTTTGCCTTCCCGGACGCGCCGCAATTGCCTGGGTTTGGCATCTGTATATATATGGTTTTTATCGGTCTTTTGCTGATCAGCACAATTCCGACCTGGTCGTTCAAGACCACCAAAATTTCCCGTGGGAACGTTAAGTACTTTCTGGTTGCTGTCGCCTTCGCAGGGACGGCTGTTCTGACCTACGCTTGGTTTTCGCTGATTGTGCTTTGTCTTGGCTATGTGGCGATGGTCATCTGGGCGTGGTTTGCAAAGGAATTTCACACAAAACGATAAGGACCCGACATGGATATCAAAGCCGTGCAATCTTCCTATGCGCGCTGGGCACCCGTCTATGACAAGACGTTTGGTGCGGTTACAAATGCTGGCAGGCGACGTGCTGTAAGCTATATCAACAAACGAGGCGGACACGTCCTCGAAGTTGGCGTAGGCACCGGGCTTTCCTTGGAGCACTACAGCCCCAAGATGCAGGTCACCGGCATCGATTTCAGCGAGGAAATGCTTCAGAAAGCCATCGGCAAAGTGCGATCCCTCGGGCTGAGCCACGTCAAAGAGCTGCGGCAGATGGACGCCCGGTCACTGGATTTCCCGGACAATAGCTTTGACACCATTGCAGCGATGCACATGTTGTCGGTGGTGCCAGAGCCGGAAAGAGTGATGTCCGAAATTGCGCGGGTCTGTCGCCCGGGTGGTCAGGTGGTGATTACCAATCATTTTGAACAAAAACGCGGTTTTCTTGCCTCGTTGGAGCGGCTGTGCGCGCCGTTTGCCAATACCCTTGGCTGGCATTCCGACTTCCGGATGGAAACTGTGCTTCAGGAAGACGATCTGACCCTCGAAGAACAACGTGCGCTACCGCCGCTTGGGATGATGACCTTTCTGGTGCTCGAAAAGAAACGGCGCTGATCCTACCCTTGGCTGACTTAAACTGACGGCACTGCTGCGCCCAACCAGCGCCGGTGCTGTATATACGCCATAGCTGCGCCGTGCCCGCAGCCCGCGTCTTTCCCGCTCCAAAAGTGCGCGTGATCAAAAAACGCGCGCCGTGCGGTGCGCTGGTACCTTTGTGAAGCGGTCATTCGCAGTCTTTCCAAACATTTCTGTTGCGCGTTTTGGTCGATGTGTGCTCACGTTGAATAACCTTGGCAATAAAGGCATTGCGCGCTGCTGTCGGGGTGAGCGGAGCCAGTCTGCTCGAAATGAACCCCGGGCCTGATTGCTGGCCGCATATCGGGTTCACTGCGTGCAACCGGCTCTTTTCATGTTTAGCAGGCGGCGCGCCGCTGACTTCGGAAAGATGAGCCATGCTTCACAATGACCAACTCGCCCAATGGGATCGCGACAGTTTTTTCCACCCTTCAACTCATCTGGCGGAATTTGCCCGCGGAAACCTGCCGCATCGTGTGGTCACCGGCGGCAGCGGATGCCATATCGAGGACCGGGATGGCAATCGGCTTCTGGATGCTTTTGCAGGACTTTACTGTGTGAACGTCGGCTATGGACGGGCCGAGATCGCCGAGGCAATAGCCGAACAGGCAAAGGAGCTGGCATATTACCACTCATATGTCGGGCATGGCACAGAGGCTTCAATCACCCTTGCAAAAATGATCCTCGACCGGGCACCGGATCATATGTCCAAGGTCTATTTTGGCCTATCGGGATCAGATGCCAATGAAACCAACATCAAGCTGGTCTGGTATTACAACAACATCCTTGGTCGGCCTGAAAAGAAAAAGATCATCTCGCGCTGGCGGGGCTATCACGGTTCGGGGCTGATGACCGGATCGCTGACGGGCCTGGAGCTGTTTCACAACACATTCGACCTGCCGCTGGCGCAGGTGGTGCATACCGAGGCCCCATATTATTTCCGCCGCTCGGATCTGGATCAAAGCGAAGCGGAGTTTGTGGCGCATTGCGTGGCTGAACTGGAAGCGCTGATTGCCCGCGAGGGCGCGGATACCATTGCCGCCTTTATTGGTGAGCCGGTATTGGGAACCGGTGGCATCGTGCCGCCGCCTGCGGGCTACTGGCCCGCCATACAGGACGTGCTGGAGAAACACGACATCCTGTTGGTCGCCGATGAGGTTGTTACCGGCTTTGGCCGCCTGGGCAGCATGTTTGGTTCTGATCACTACGAGATGCACCCGGACCTGGTCACCATCGCCAAAGGGCTGACCTCGGCCTATGCGCCCTTGTCGGGTACAATTGTGTCGGAAAAGATGTGGCGGGTTTTGGAGCAGGGCACCGATGAAAACGGTCCGATCGGCCACGGCTGGACCTATTCCGCCCACCCCATCGGCGCGGCAGCCGGGGTGGCAAACCTCAACCTGCTGGATCAGCTGAACCTGGTGGAAAACGCGGGGGGCATCGGCGCTTATCTCAACAAAACACTGGCCGACGCTTTGGGCGATCATCCCCATGTCGGAGAGGTGCGCGGTGAAGGCCTGCTATGTGCGGTGGAGTTTGTCGCCGACAAGGACAACCGCAGCTTCTTTGACGCAGGCGAGAAGGTCGGGCCACGTTTGGCTGCAACACTGCTGGAGCAGGACAACATAATCGCCCGTGCCATGCCACAGGGGGATATTCTGGGATTTGCCCCTCCATTCTGCTTGACCCGGGCCGAGGCTGATCAGATCGTTGACGCGACCACACGCGCCGTCACAACGGTTCTGGGATAACGGGGGCACAGATGACACAGGCAAACGCAGCCTTTTCCCAACAGGAATATGATCGCCGTATCAGCAAGACACGCACCGCAATGGCGGCTGCGGGGCTTGATGCGATCTTTGTCACCGACCCGTCCAACCAGGCCTGGCTTACAGGCTATGACGGCTGGTCCTTCTATGTGCATCAGGGGGTCATCCTGACCCTTTCGGGAGAACCGATCTGGTGGGGGCGTCACATGGATATGATGGGCGGGCGACGCACCTGCTGGATGGATCACAGCAATATCCTCGGCTACGGGGATCACTACATCCAATCTACCGAAATCCACCCGATGCAGGATCTGGCCCAGCAGCTGAAAGCGCGCGGGCTGGAGCAGGCACGCATCGGTGTCGAGATGGAGAATTATTACTATTCGGCCAAGGCCCATGCCGTCCTGCTGGAAAATCTTCCCCAGGCGGAGTTGTGTGATGCAACCGCCTTGGTCAACTGGCAACGCCTGATCAAATCAAAAGATGAGATCGCCTTTATGCGCAAGGCAGCCCGGATCACCGACAAGGTGATCCAAACCGCTCTGGAACGGGCTGCTCCGGGTGTGCGTAAAAACGATCTGGTGGCCGACATCATGCAGGCCGGTATGACCGGCGTTGACGACGACTGGGGGGATTACCCGGCCATTGTTCCGCTGACGCCATCGGGGCTGGATGCCACAGCGGCACATCTGACCTGGGACGGTACGCCCATGCGGGCCGCAGAGGCGACGTTCTTTGAGCTGTCCGGCTGCTATCGCCGCTATCACGCGCCCCAGTCCCGTACGGTTTTTCTGGGCACCCCGCCCGATGATATGCTGCGTGCCGAAGAGGCGCAGCTCGCCGGGATCGAGGCGGGCCTGACAGCCGCACGTGCAGGCAACCGGACCTGTGACATTGCAAATGCCTTTATGGATGTCCTGGCGCGCTATGGGATCGAGCGGTCGGGGCGTATGGGCTATCCGGTCGGGCTCAGCTACCCGCCGGATTGGGGGGAACGGACTGCCTCTCTTCGCGACAGCGATACCACAGTGCTGGAGCCGGGGATGGTCTTCCACTTCATGCCCGCACTCTGGATGGAGAGCTGGGGGCTGGAGACCACCGAAACCATCCTGATCCGCGCCGATGGCGCTGCAGAGCCTCTCTGCTCCACTGAACGTAAACTGTTTATCAAGGATTAAGACGGCCATGCTGGACGAGGCCAAGCGTATTCTGGCGGACCTGATCGCCTTTCCAACCGTGTCCGCCGACAGTAACCTCGATATGGTGGCCTATATGGCGCGCCTGCTGGAACGCTGTGGGGCCCGGGTGGAGATCCTGCCGGATGCCACCGGGACCAAGGCCAACCTCTTTGCCACTTTGGGTCCGGATGCAGAGGGTGGGCTGATGCTGTCGGGGCATTGTGATGTGGTTCCGGTGGCCGAGCAGCCCTGGACATCAGATCCGTTCCAGATGGTTGAACGGGATGGGCGTCTTTATGGGCGCGGCAGCTGCGATATGAAGGGGTTCCTGGCCGCAACCCTTGCGATGGCCCCCAGGTTCGCCGACAGCGTCCGGGACCGTCCGGTTCATTTCGCCTTTACCCATGACGAAGAGGTCGGCTGCATTGGTGCGGGCCATCTGGCCGAAACGCTGCGCGAACGCGGGATCAGACCTGCCATGGCCCTTGTGGGGGAGCCGACCAATATGGCCCTGATTGAAGGGCACAAGGGCTGCTTTGAATATACGACCCGGTTTCATGGTCTCGAAGGGCACAGTTCGACGCCGGAGCTTGGCGTGAATGCCGCCGAATACGCCGCCCGCTTTGTGACCCGGCTCGTAGAGCTGCGCGAAGATCTGAAGCCGCGGGCCCCGTCCGACAGCCGTTTTGATCCGCCCTGGTCCACGTTGAATATCGGCACTCTCCACGGGGGCACGGCCCATAACGTCATCGCCCCCTTTGCCGAGGTCGCCTGGGAAACGCGACCGGTCCAGCCCGAGGACGCGGAATTCATCACGGCTGCGATCTCATCCTACTGCGATACGGTTCTGCTGCCCGCCATGCAGGCTGTTCATCCAGAGGCCCGGATCGAAACCGAGGTGATCGGCGAAGCCGCCAGTTTCCTCCCCCAAAGCCGCAACGCGGCTCGGGATCTGTTGGCTGAACTGACCGGTGCCAACGCAGCCGGGGTTGTGCCTTTCGGGACCGAGGCCGGGATCTTTCAGGCTCTCGGCATGGACGTCATTATTTGTGGCCCCGGCAGTATCGAACAGGCTCATAGGGCGGATGAGTTTATCTCGGTCGATCAGCTTTCACGTTGCCTCACGGTTCTGGCGGGCCTGTGTAAGGCCCTGTGACGACCATCCGGGAAACGACGGGGCATTGACCCTCTTCTGTTAACTATTCTTGACAAATCGTGCCTCCACCGTGCGCCCCACAGGCAACCGTTTCGCTGCGAAACCACCTTGCAAACTTGGGGTTTTCAGCCTATGAACCGCCCATCCGGCGCTCGTGTTTGAGTCGCGCGGATCTTTTTGCATTTATACGTTTGGTTTCTTTCGACCGAAGCGGAGTGCAGAAAGCCAAGATCAAAAGAATGTCGGATCATCTCTGGCGGGCGTGGTTTCGGTGCGAAACGGAAATCAGCGGACCCGGTGAAAGCGCAGAGCTCTGGGACGAGAAATCACCTTCGTGGACAAAACCACGAGCAAAATAGGAGAAGGTCAGATGGATCTGATCGCACAGCTGGAGGCGGAACAAGTTGCCGCCCTGGGGAAAGACATCCCCGATTTCAAAGCCGGTGACACCATTCGCGTCGGCTACAAGGTGACCGAAGGTTCGCGTTCGCGCGTCCAGAACTACGAAGGCGTCTGCATCAGCCGTAAAAACGGTTCGGGCATTGCCGGTTCGTTCACCGTTCGTAAGATTTCCTTTGGTGAAGGCGTTGAGCGTGTGTTCCCGCTGCACTCCACCAATATCGACAGCATCACCGTTGTCCGCCGCGGTCGCGTTCGTCGCGCGAAACTGTACTACCTGCGCACCCGCCGCGGTAAATCGGCACGTATTGCTGAAGACAGCAACTACAAGCCCAAAAAAGCCTAAGGAGTGGTTCAATGAAAGCCGATACACATCCCGACTACCACTTGATCAACGTCAAAATGACCGATGGCACCATCGTCAAAATGAAGTCGACCTGGGGCAAAGAAGGCGACCAGCTGGCGCTGGATATTGACCCTTCCGCACACCCGGCATGGACCGGTGGTAACACCCGTCTGATGGACGCAGGTGGCCGCGTATCCAAGTTCAAAAAGAAATACGAAGGTCTGGGCTTCTAATCCCAACTTTTCGAGGTTTCGTACCGAAACGCCGTTCCTTTTGGGGCGGCGTTTTTCTTTTTGGCCACGCTTTCCCCGCGTTTACCATTAAACCTATGGAGAAAGAGTGCTGAATCTTTCCCTTTGATTGCGGACAAGCTATAGTCTGTGGAAACTAGCTTTCTGCAATATCTGGGGTAACGGGGCAGACATGGCACATATCATCGTTGTGGGGAACGAAAAGGGCGGTGCTGGGAAATCCACAGTGTCCATGCATGTGGCGACAACTTTGGCGCGAACGGGCCATTCGGTTGCTGTGCTGGACATGGACCTGCGACAGCGTTCGTTGGGGCGGTATCTGGAAAACCGCAAAGCCTTTATCGAGGAGACAGGAATTGAGCTCCCGATCATTGAGCTGACAGAGCTGCCGGAGATCGACGAAAGCACTCTTGGCCCGAATGAGAACATCTATGATCACCGTTTGTCGGCGGCGATTGCGGATCTGGAGCCGCGGGTTGATTTTATCCTGATTGATTGTCCGGGGTCTCATACAAGGTTGAGCCAGGTTGCGCATTCTTTGGCGGATACGCTGATCACGCCGCTTAACGACAGCTTTGTTGATTTCGACCTTCTGGCGCGCACGGATCAGAAGGGTGAAAAGATTCTGGGCCCGTCGGTTTATTCCGAGATGGTCTGGAACGCCCGTCAGCTGCGCTCGCAGGCAGGGTTGAAGCCGATTGACTGGATTGTGATCCGCAACCGTGTCGGCACGCAGCGGATGGTCAACAAGGAAAAGATGGAGCGTGCGGTCAAGATGCTGTCCAAGCGCATCGGTTTCCGCGTTGCGCCGGGCTTCTCGGAACGGGTGATTTTCCGCGAGCTTTTCCCGCGCGGGCTGACGCTTCTGGACCTGAAGGACATTGGTGTCAAACAGATGAACATCTCGAATATCGCCGCCCGTCAGGAGCTGCGTGACATGATCAAAGCCTTGGAGCTGCCAGGGGTCCAGGCTGACATCTGATGGGCCGGTCCTATCTGAAAACAGGTTGACCGCCAAAGCGGGCTTGCCTGAGGAACGGGCGGGGCAGGGGTTGCCCCGTCTTTCAAAACTGCTAGACACTCCATTCCAAGGTTGACGGTGCAGAGGCCCCGTCAGCGGCGCGGTGCTGATCGGATAGAAAGGGCAGCCAACATGAACTTTTCGGATCTGGCCCTTGACCCAACCGTTGCAACCTTGCTGTTCTGCGTGACATGTCTGGCGGGTTATCAATACCGTCGGGTCTGGAAGGCCGAAGGTCCCAGGTATCTTTATTGGATATATGGGGTTTTGGCCGCCGTTGGCCTGATGATCCTGGGGTTTATCCCGCTGGATCTGGCAGGCTAACGACGGAAACCAAATTAGGCTTCGGACTCGAGACCCGCACGCTCAAGCATCTTTTTGGCGCGCGGGCATTCCAGACGTTCGCGCAGGGGCGAGTCCGGGTCGATTTCCTTTTTGCAGACCAAACACTGGTCTGCGTCACCAATGGCATTCAGGCCGCCGCAGCTTCCTTTGATCCTCTTGTTCATGAGGATCACGCCAAGTGCCATACCAAGCATTACCAACAAAAACAGAGAGAATGTGAACAGGAAGGTGGTCATTGCGGCGTCCTTGCTGGGTTGGATTACGCGGTCAGCGCCTTGAATGCGTCGCTTGCGTAGGTCTTGAATTGCAGGCTGGCAACGCTTTCGTCACGATCCGCAAACTGGACCGCAATTCCGTGTTGCGCTGCAACCTCAAGACCCCGTTCACGGCCGAGGATCAGCATCGCCGTGGACCATGCATCCGCCAGCATCGCATTGTCCGCCAGTACGGTTGCCGAAGCGGTTTTGTGATCAACCGGGCGGCCGGTGATCGGGTCGATCAGATGCGAATAACGCTGCCCGTCCACTTCGAAATAGTTGCGGTAGTCGCCCGAGGACGCAAGGCCCATGCCGGAGACGCCAACAACACCCATCACGCCACGATCGTGGGCGTTGGGGGTTTCGATACCAATCTGCCAGGGCAGACCGTCGGGGTTGTGGCCCGCCGCATAAAGGTCGCCGCCGATTTCAACCAGATAGTCGTTGATACCCAGAGCTTCGAGCGCGCGACCCACGTGGTCAGCGCCATAGCCTTTGCCAATTGCCGCCAGATAGATCTGCGTGTCGGACTGGGTTTTCTGAACGGTGCCAGAGCCAAGCGAGAGCGTATTGCCGTGGCCGGATTTGGCCTGCGCATCCGCAATGGCTTCGTCGCTGGGCATGTCCTGCGCGCCCGGAGCGCCAAAGCCCCAGAGCTCGATCAGCGGGCCGACGGTTGTGTCAAATCGGCCACCGCTTGCGAGGTTGACCTGAGATGCCGCATCCATCACCTGCGCCAGCTCGGGCGAGAGAGAAGAGACAGTGCCTGTTTTTGCAGCATTGATTCGCGAAATCTCGGACGTGTTGTCCCAGTTCGACATGCTTGCGTTAACACTGGCCAGAGCCCTGGAAACAGCGGTTTGCACCTCGGATTTCTGCAAGGTGTTAGAGTGGTCAACCGCTACGATATTGTAAGTGGTGCCCATGGTTTGACCATTAAGATCAATTACTTGCTTGCTAGAGCGGCAGGCAGCAAATGCCAGGGGCATCAAAAGGAAAGATCGGCGGGAAAACGACATCAAAGAGGTCATGACGTGCCCTTTTTTTTCACGAGTTCGCGGTTTGATGGGGAAAAATGCGGATTTCTTCAACCTCTTTCTGGTCATTTCCCCAAAAAACCTCTAGCAGGGCGCCGAGGTAGCGGGGCGCCAGCCGAAACACCTTTTGGTGGCCAACGGCGTGTTCCCAAAATCGAGGAATTCATCGTTGAAGCGGTACAAACTACGCAAAGGTCTGGATTTGCGCATCACAGGGGTGCCACGCCCCGAAATCCAGCAGATCAAACAGGTCCAGACAGTTGGCATTCTGGGCGCAGATTACATCGACTTGAAACCACGCATTGTGGTCGCTGAAGGCGACACAGTTGTGGCGGGCTCGCCGGTTATGTTCGACAAAAACATGCCGGAGGCGCAGGTGGTTTCCCCGGTTGCGGGCAAGATCCGCGCCATCAATCGCGGCGCGCGGCGCAAGCTGGTCAGCATCGAGATTGATGTGGACGCCACGGCCGGGGCTCCGGTCGATTTCTCTGAGGTCGGAGATATCAGCACCCGCGAAGGTCTGGTGGAGCGTCTGTGCGCCGCCGGCCTGTGGACATCGTTCCGCACACGCCCCTATTCCAAGGTTCCCGCGCCGGGCAGCAGCCCTGTTGCGATCTATGTGACCGCATTGGATACAGAGCCGTTGGCCGCAGATCCGGCGATTGCGATTGGCGAAAATGCCGAAGCCTTTGCCAAGGGGATGGAAGCAATTGCAACCCTGACCGATGGCACCACCTACCTGTGTCAGGCGGATGCGGCGCCGCTGCCGGGCCATGATGCGCCAGGTGTGGAAGCCGTTGCCTTTGCCGGGCCGCATCCTGCGGGACTTGCGGGGACGCATATGCATTTCCTCGACACGCCAGATGCGACAAAAACCGTTTGGACCATCGGCTATCAGGATGTGATCATCATTGGCCGCCTGTTGTTGACCGGCACCTATGACGCCTCCTGTGTGATCGCGCTGACCGGTCCTGTGTGCAAGGATCCGCGCCTGGTGAAAACCGTGGCGGGGGCGTCGCTGGCGCAGCTGGCCGCCGATGATATTCCAAGCGGCACGCCGGTGCGCATGATCTCTGGCTCGGTTCTGAGCGGTCGTGCCGGTGAAGGCACCGATGGGTATCTGGGGCGTTATGCGCGTCAGATCACCTTGATCGAAGAAGACAAGAAACAGATCCCGATGGGCTGGATCCGTCCCATGCTGTCCAAATATGCGGTTCAGCCTGTGCTGGGCTCTGCGCTGTCGAAACGGGCGTTCCCGCTGACCTCGAACCTGAATGGTGGGCGCCGTGCGATGGTCCCTCTGGGCACATTCGAAGAGCTGATGCCGCAGGATTTCCTGCCAACGCAGCTGTTGCGGGCGCTTCTGGTGGTGGACACAGATCAGGCGCAGCAACTGGGCGCGCTGGAACTGGACGAAGAAGATCTGGGGCTGGTGGGTTTTGCCTGTCCTGCAAAATATGAATATGGGATGGCGCTTCGTGACTGCCTGACCAAGATCGAGAAAGAGGGTTAAACGTGGGCCTGCGTAACTTTTTCGACCGGATTGAGCCGCACTTTGAGAAGGGCGGAAAATGGGAGCAGTATTTCCCCATCTACGAGATGGTGGAGAGCTTCCTGTACACTCCAAAAACCGTAACAACTGCTGCACCGCATGCGCGGTCGTACATCGATATGAAGCGGATCATGACCTATGTGGTCATCGCAACGATCCCTTGTATCCTGATGGCGCTATATAACACCGGCTATCATACCAATATGGCAATTGCCGAGTTTGGTCCGTCCGGTTGGCGCGCTGCAATTATCGAGGCCCTGGGCATCGGGTTCAACGCTGCAAACCCGCTGGCGAATATGTTGCACGGGCTTTTGTATTTCCTGCCGATCTATATCACCACTTTGGTGGCAGGCGGCATCTTTGAGGTGATCTTTGCCACTGTGCGCAAGCACGAGGTGAACGAGGGCTTCCTGGTGTCTTCGATGCTGTATGCGTTGATTCTGCCTGCAACCACGCCGCTGTGGCAGGTTGCGCTGGGGATCATCTTTGGTGTGGTCATTGGCAAGGAAGTCTTTGGCGGGACTGGCAAAAACTTCCTGAACCCGGCGTTGACGGGGCGGGCGTTCCTGTATTTTGCCTATCCGGCGCAGCTGTCCGGCGACAGCGTCTGGGTTCCGGTCGACGGCTTCACCGGCGCAACCGCGCTGGCGGTCTCCGCGTCTGAGGGCGTGCAGCATCTGGCCGCCATGGGTGTGACCTGGTGGGATGCCTTCCTGGGCTTTATTCCGGGATCCATGGGGGAGACCTCAGCCGTTGCCGCGCTGATCGGTCTGGGCTTCCTGTTGATCACCAAGATCGCAAACTACCGGATGGTGGTTGGCTGTCTGGCGGGCATGATCGGGTTTTCGCTGCTCTTGAACTGGATTGGCTCTGACACCAACCCGATGTTTGCAATGCCCTGGTATTGGCATCTGGTTCTGGGCGGTTACGCCTTTGGTCTGGTCTTCATGGTGACCGAGCCTGTTTCCGGCGCGCACACCAATCTGGGGCGCTATTTCTATGGTGCATTGATCGGCTTCATGGTGGTGATGATCCGGGTTGTGAACCCGGCCTTCCCGGAAGGCATGATGCTGGCCATCCTCTTTGGCAACGTCTTTGCACCGCTCATCGACTATTTCGTTGTTCAGGCAAACATCAAGCGGAGGGCGCGTCGCAATGCGTGATACAGACCAAAACGCCCCCAAGGGCTTTATCGGCCGCTTCCTGGCGCTGCCCACGGATTCGGTTCCCAAAACCATCTTTGTTGCGGTTGCGGTCTGCCTTGTGGCGTCCATGATCGTGTCGGCGGCAGCGGTTGCGCTGCGTCCGATCCAGGCTGTGAACTCGCTGAAGGACAAGCAGATCAACATTCTGCAGGTCGCAGGCATCTACGACCCCAAAGTCGACGTGCTTGAGGCGTTTACGGCCTTTGAACCGCAGGTTCTGGAACTGGCAACCGGTGAATTTACCGATCAGTTTGACCCGGCGGACTTTGATGACCGCGCGGCTGCCGATGATCCGGCAACCTCGGTTGCGCTGAGCGACGACCCGGCGGGCATCGTGCGTCAGGGCAAATTTGTCACCGTCTATCTGCTGCGCGACGAGGCCGGGGAGATCGACAAGGTGATCCTGCCGATCCATGGCTATGGGCTGTGGTCGACCCTTTACGGGTTTATCGCCCTGGAGGAGAACGGCAACGACATCTTTGGTCTGCAGTTTTATGAACATGCAGAGACACCGGGTCTGGGTGCCGAAGTCGACAATCCGCGCTGGAAAGCCCTGTGGAAGGGTAAACGGCTGGCGGATGACAACGGCGAATTGCAGATCAGCGTGACCAAGGCGGTGCCTGCTGCCGGCAAAGAGTATCACATTGATGCTTTGGCTGGTGCAACGCTGACAACGGCAGGTGTCCACAATCTTGTGAATTTCTGGATGGGAGAAGCGGGTTACAAGCTCTTCCTGGAAAACCTGAAGGCGGGGAATGTGTAATGGCGCATAAGCGTAAAGAAATGCTGGTCGACCCGCTGGTCGACAACAACCCGATCACCTTGCAGGTTCTTGGGATCTGTTCCGCGCTGGCTGTGACCTCGTCGCTGAAAGTGGCGCTGGTGATGGCGATTGCGGTGACGCTGGTGACGGCGTTTTCCTCCATGTTCATTTCGATGATCCGCAACCAGATCCCCGGTTCGATCCGCATTATCGTGCAGATGGTGATCATCGCGTCGCTGGTGATCCTGGTGGATCAGATGCTGAAGGCCTTTGCCTTTGAAATCTCCAAGACGCTGTCTGTGTTTGTTGGCCTGATCATCACCAACTGCATCGTGATGGGCCGCGCCGAAGCCTTTGCCATGAAGAACCCGCCGATTGACAGTTTCATCGACGGCATCGGCAACGGGCTGGGCTATGGTCTGATCCTGATGCTGGTGGGTGTGATCCGCGAGCTCTTTGGCGCGGGCAGCCTGTTTGGCATCACCATCTTTGAAACCGTCAACAATGGTGGCTGGTACGTGCCAAACGGCCTGCTGCTGCTGCCGCCCTCTGCCTTCTTTATCATCGGCTTGATCATCTGGGCCTTCCGGTCCGTGAAAAAAGAGCAGGTGGAAGAGCGTGAATATAAAATTCAAACCGTCGAGGCACATTGATGGAAGGTCTTCTCTCACTCGCGGTCAAGGCGATCTTTGTTGAAAACCTGGCCCTCTCCTTTTTCCTTGGCATGTGTACCTTTATCGCGGTCTCGAAAAAGATTTCGACGGCGATTGGTCTGGGTATTTCGGTCATGGTCGTGCAGGCGATCACGGTTCCGGCCAACAACCTGATCCTGAACAACCTGCTGGCGCCCGGTGCGCTGGCCTGGGCAGGGTTCCCCGAAGTTGATCTGACCTTCCTCGGCCTGATCTCTTATATCGGGGTGATTGCGGCACTGGTTCAGATCCTTGAGATGGTTCTGGATAAGTATTTCCCGCCGCTTTACAACGCGCTGGGTGTGTTCCTGCCGCTGATCACGGTAAACTGCGCGATCCTGGGTGGATCGCTGTTCATGGTAGAGCGCAGCTACAACTTTGCCGAAGCCGCGACCTATGGCTTGTCTTCCGGCTTTGGCTGGGCGCTGGCAATCACTGCAATGGCGGGCGTGCGTGAAAAGCTCAAATACTCGGACATCCCCGATGGTCTTCAAGGTCTGGGCATCACCTTTATCACAGCAGGTCTGATGGCGATGGCCTTCATGTCCTTCTCTGGCGTGAAACTGTAAAGGGGCTGGCACATGGAAACTTTTGGTCTTGGTATCATTCTTTTCACCCTGATTGTTCTGGCCCTGGTCACGATCATTCTGGCGGCGCGCTCGCGTCTGGTGTCTTCGGGGAACGTCAACATCACCATCAACGGTGAAAAGACGATCTCGGTCCCGGCGGGTGGCAAGCTGTTGCAAACGCTGGCTGAACAAAAGCTGTTTGTGCCCTCCGCCTGTGGTGGCGGTGGCACCTGTGCGCAATGCCGGGTGCGGATCCACTCGGGGGGAGGCTCGATCCTGCCGACAGAAGAAAGCCATATCACCAAGCGTGAAGCGGCCTGCGGGGACCGTCTGTCCTGTCAGGTCGCGGTCAAGCAGGATATGGAAGTTGAAGTTCCCGAAGAGGTCTTTGGCGTCAAGAAATGGGAATGCACCGTTCGGTCCAACGACAATGTTGCGACCTTTATCAAGAACCTAGTTCTGGAATTGCCCGAGGGGGAGGACGTAAACTTCCGCGCGGGTGGCTATATCCAGATCGAGGCTCCAAAGCACACGCTGAAATACACCGATTTTGACATCGGCGAAGAGTATCGGTCTGATTGGGACAAGTTCAACCTGTGGCAATACGCCTCCACCGTGGATGAGCCGATTGAACGGGCTTATTCCATGGCGAATTACCCAGACGAAAAAGGCCTGATCATGCTGAACGTGCGGGTGGCCTCTCCGCCGCCGGGCACCGATCTGCCGCCGGGTCAGATGTCGTCTTATATCTTTAACCTGAAACCGGGTGACAAGGTGACCATCTCCGGTCCGTTTGGTGAATTCTTTGCCCGCGAGACTGAAAAGGAAATGGTCTTTATCGGCGGTGGTGCGGGTATGGCGCCGATGCGCTCGCATATCTTTGACCAGCTGAAGCGTCTGAAGAACAAAGACCGCAAGATTACCTTCTGGTATGGTGCGCGCTCCAAGAAAGAGATGTTCTTTGTCGAAGATTTCGACCAGCTGGCCGAGGAGTTCCCGAACTTCACCTGGCATGTGGCCCTGTCTGATGCACTGCCCGAAGATGATTGGGGCGGCTACACCGGCTTCATCCACAATGTTCTTTATGATGAATATCTGAAGAACCACCCAGCACCCGAGGACTGTGAGTTCTACATGTGTGGTCCGCCCATCATGAACAGCTCTGTCATCAATATGCTCCTGGAGCTGGGTGTCGACCGTGAGGACATCATGCTGGACGATTTCGGCGGTTAAATAGACGCACATTCGACGTTAAAGAACGCCCCTTTGCCATTGCGCAGAGGGGCGTTTTTCGTTTCGCGGTGATCTGTGGGGGTCGCGCATTTATCACGGGTTTTTCAAGCAACGTGATGTGTCAGTCCTGTCGAATTCCGATATGTGAATATCTATTTTCATATTGGTGGATTATGTCGAGCGAAATGAGCCGAAGCCTTGCTGCGTGGATTGAGCGGCAGTTGAAGGAAGAATCAGATTACATTGAACGGTTATTACTCAAAGATCTGAAGGGGCGCGCCGAAGATCTTGTGGAATTACCAACCAGCATGGGGCAGTTAACCAATCTGACCCATATGGATTTATGCGGAACCCGTATTGCGGATGTCTCTGTTCTGGCGCGCTTTCCCCAGCTGAATTTTCTGGCGCTGGATGACATGGTTGCCACTGATCTGTCTGCGCTTTGTGGTCTGAAACATGTGGAACATCTTTCCCTGCGCGGGGTACGGACCACTGATCTGTCCTTCCTGTCGAGCATGCGCTCTCTTAAGGTTTTGGATCTGACGGGGACATTGGTTCGGGACTTTTCTGCGCTGGCGCAGTGTAAAAAACTGCAAGAGGTGACCCTGAACTGTACCTCCATCTCGGATCTTGCGCCTTTGGCAGATTTGAAGAAGCTGCAAAGGCTAAATCTGGATCATACGTTGATCCGGTCGCTCAAAGGGTTGGAGGGGTTGAAAAGCCTGCGCCAGTTCAGTGCCAGTTATACCGGAGTGGAGGATATGTCGCCGCTGGCCAATGCGCGCTACATGCGGCGTTTGCGGATGGATCATACAGGGGTGCGGCGGCTGGATGTTCTGGAACATTTTCCGCAACTGGCGGAGATCAGTTTCAACGGCTGCACCGTCACCGATCTGTCGCCGCTGAGGGATCTGATCCGATTGCGCAATGTCTTTTTGGCGGACACCACCGTTTCGGATATTTCACCCATTGCCCACAATAAACTGCGTGATCTGTTCCTGAGCGGGTCACAAGTGAATGATCTCTTGCCGTTGAAGGGAAACAGGAGTCTGGAGAATGCATGGGATAACCAGTTTATCGGTGTGAGTTTTCGCAACACTCCCCTGACTGAAATGGATCCCAAGGGGTTTGGCGTGATTGCGGAGATACCGCATCATGGTGACCGGTGCATGGCTATGTTTCGGTATCTGAAGGCGCTGAAAACCTGGCCACCTGAAACGGCAGACGGCGGGGCCCAGATTGAGCTGTTGCCGGAGGCACCGGCGCCCTATCCCGGCTGTGCCCTGCATGTGATCGTTGCAAAAGGATCTGGTCTGCAGGTTGATCTGGTTCCGGGTCCTAAGATGCGTTTGCCCAATGTCAGCACGTTGAAGGCCCTGTTGGACCAAACGTTAGCGGTTGCGACGTTCCCCCGTGTTTACGAAGAAACACTGCTGAAACGGCCAGTTGCCGCCTTGGCCCAGACACTGGATGAAGCGGGCTCTGGCGTGGACGCCAACGTCCTGACAATTGCCGCGCTGCAAATGGAAAACGCCATTGCCTATGTCCGAGAGCAACAGCGCGCGATGGCGGAACAGCAGGGACAACGGGCGGCCAAGCTACAGTCAGCTTTGCGAGAGGTCATGGGCGTCCTTCGTGACGACATGGTCACGGAAGGCCTGGGTGAAATCGACTATTACGCCCGCTACGAGGCGGCAGCTGTGGCATTGCATGAGGCTTTGTGCGATTCTTTGCAGGGGATGACAGCCAGGGCGGCAGAGGAAGAAGGGCAGGGGCTGCAGGCCATGGTGTTACGCCCGCCGGTGGCAGATAAGTCGCTGAAGGTCATAAAAGCGCAGGCGTCATTTCTGGAGGCATGTGCGGGCTTCGAAGTGCCGTTTTCCAAAGATGTTCTGCGGCTCGCGACGGCCGTGGAGAATGCGCAGATGCGGGAAGAGCATTTGGAACTTGGCGCGGCGGTCTGCCGGAATGCGATCATTGCATTGGGGGCTTCTGTCCAGGCCATGATTGAGCAAAACACTGTTAATGAACAGCACGGGTTTGGTGCCCTTGAATGGCTGCGCAAGAACAAGCCAGCTCTTACGCGTTTTGCGGGAACGCAGGGGCGGGCCTTTGCTGGCTGGGTGCGGGTTTTGTCGTCGAATATCAAGATCTGGGAGGCGCGTTGGGATACGTTTGTGGATGAAAAGGACGGGGAGCCAACGGAAGATCGGGACCTGGCCGAGCTGAAAGAGGGGGTGTGGTGCGGTTGCCACCGCACCCCGGATTATTCAGACTGACCGGCGCGCGACGATGCGTGACTAGGAAGGAAGCCCACCAAAGCGCATGCCTGGACGCAGTTGGGTGAAGGGAATGCTTTCCAGATCGCAGGGGTTGGCTCCGGGCGCGGTTGCAAAGAGGATGTGTTTGGCAATTCGCTTGTAATCCGCCATGAAATGCACCGCACTTTTGACGCAGACAATGTGGTGCTCTGAGGGGTCCAGTCCAACTGCGCGAAACTGTTCCTGATCGGCGTTTTGCGCGCGATGTGACGCGACAACAACCTGAATGCCGGTTCCCAGCAGGCGCAGACGCGCCATCTGGCCCAGATCGGCCTCTGACCCCTTGTACATCGGGCCAGTGTAGACAAAGGGTTGGTTGTTCAACGCTTCGACCCGTACGGCAGCGGTGACTGGGGCACCATAGTTCGTAAAGGCTCCGCCAAAGGTCAGCGTCAGTTCCGCACCTTCGCCCGCCTGTGCCGCGGTGTCTGCGGCCTTTGGATCATAAAGAAGGCCCAGGATTGCATCGGGGACTTTGGCCTCGATCAAAGCATTCAAAACGCCGGTGGTGTCACCGGTGCCGCCTGCGCCGGGATTGTCCTGGGGGTCGGCGATCACAACCGGACCTTCCAGCGTCAGTGCCTGGGCGATGGCCTGGGGGGCGGGCTGCAGATTGGAGTCGAAATCGGCTTTGCTTGCAGCCAACAGGCCAGCCAGACGGTTTGCTTCTTTCTCGGCGGCGTCCAGGGTTTTGTCATAGACAAAGATCGACGGCCCGCAATCGGGGACATCTGCCGGGGGGAAGCCAATGGCAAGGTCCGCAGAGAGGGCAGAACTGTTGGCGACCGCGTCATAGAGCCTTCGGGCCGGTTCGTGTTCGGTGGTCTGAGCGGTGATCGGAACCATGAAATTGCCCTGCCGGAAGGCTTTGGCCAGCGGCGCCTGCAACGCCCGGTCCAGAAGCCGTGCGGCGCGGGCTCCGGTTTCGGCCAGATCCGTGTGGGGGTAGCTGCGGTAGACCGTGACCACGCTTGCGGCTTCAAAAAACGCCCGGCTGAGATTGCCGTGCAGATCCAGGCTGACGGCTATGGGCAGATCCGGTCCAACGGCGGCACGCAGGCGGCGTAGAATCTCTGCCTCTGCATCCGGGTGCTCTTGGGTTGCCATCGCGCCATGCAGATCGAGGTAGATCGCATCAGGCATGGATTTCACAACCCCGTCGATAATTTCACCGGTAATCGAGTCAAAGGCGTGTTTGTCCACATATCCGCCGGGTTCGGCATAGCACCACAGAAGGGGGATCAATCTGTGGGGGCAGGCCTCAGCAAAGCCCGAAAGCGGAAGGTTCAGGCCCTTCATACGTGTCAGAACGTCCGGCCCTCTCAGAAACTCTGGCCAGGAGCCGCGCGCCTCGAAATGCTCCAAAACGGTTGGGAAAGGGGCGAATGTATTGGTTTCATGTTGAAATCCGGCAATGGCAACGTGGGTCATACTGAAATCTTTCGGCCTTAATTGGGTTCTGGAGTGCGGCGTGGAGCCGGAGCGTCTTGCGTGAGGTTCGCTGTGTACGGGCATCATTGGTGCGTTATTCACACCGAATAGGTTTGCTGAGTATTTAGGACATGTTTCGGTTTTTTGTCGACAATCGACAGTTTTTCTTTTCGATTAGAAGAATTTCGCGCAATGTTTCAACATCAAAGAAAACAATGTTCCAAAATCAGGGAGTAAATAATGCCTTCTGTCCTAAATATGCTTACCAGGCGCGCAGTTGTCGGAGCGCTTGCCGCTTTGCCGCTCTTGGCGTCGGCCGGGACAACGCCTGCTTTGGCGGAAACCGTTTTGCGTGTTGGAACGGATGCGGATCTGAAAAACCTGGATCCGATCTGGACCACCGCCTATGTGACGCGCGACCACGGTTACATGATCTATGACGTGCTGTTTGCGATGGACGCGGAATTCAAGCCGCAGCCGCAGATGGTCGACACCTGGACCACGTCCGAAGACGGTCTGGTCTGGACCTTCGTTCTGCGCGACGGTCTGACGTTCCATGACGGTGCACCTGTGACCGGCGCAGATGTGGTTGCATCGCTGGAACGCTGGGGCAAGCGGGACGGTATGGGGCAGCAGCTGTTTGGCGTGATCGACACGCTGGAAGCAACCGATGAAAAGACCGTGACCATGACCCTGTCCGAGCCCTATGGGCTGGTTCTGGAATCGATTGGCAAACTGTCGTCAAACGTGCCCTTCATCATGCCCGCACGGATTGCGGCAACCGACCCGTTTGAGCAGATTTCCGAATACATCGGATCTGGTCCCTTTGTTTTTGAAGAAGATCAATGGGTTCCCGGCTCGCAGGTCGTTTATTCCAAATTCGATGGATATGTCCCACGCAGCGAACCGGTATCCGGCGCGGCGGGTGGTAAGGTGGCAAAGGTCGACAAGGTCATCAAACAGTATTTCTCGGATGCGACGACAGGTATGAACGCACTGATGGCGGGTGAGATTGACTATCATGAATCGCCTGCGCCGGATCTGGCACCGCTGTTGGAGGCCAACCCGGACATTACCGTTGCGGTGACCGATCCGCTGGGCTCCATCGGCTTTGCCCGGTTCAACCACGTCCAGCCGCCGTTTGACGATCCCGCGATCCGCAAGGCCGCGATCATGGCGATGAAGCAGGAAGACTATCTGGCCAGTGCAATTGGCGATCCGCAGTACTGGAAGACCTGCTATTCCGTTTATCCCTGTGGCACCCTGCTCGAGAACGAAAAAGGCTCTGAGCTGATGGCGACGGGTGATGTCGATGCGGCCAAGGTGGCGTTGGCAGCGACCGATTATGACGGGACCGAGGTTGTGATCATGCAGCCGACCGATATTGCGGTGCTGAATGCCTTTACCCTGGTAACCGCGGACAAGTTGCGTGCGGCAGGGTTCAACGTGAAACTGGAAGCCATGGACTGGGCGACGCTGACCTCCCGCCGGGCATTGCGTGACCCGATTGGTGAAGGCGGATGGAACATGTTCCACACATGGTGGATCGGTGCCGACGTGATTGACCCCATGTCGATTGCCTTTTCCGGGAACCCGGACGCCGGCTGGTTCGGCTGGGCCGAGGATGAAAAACTGGAAGCCGCACGCGCAGCTTTTGCCAAGGCCACCACATTGGAGGCGAAACAGGAACAAGCGGCTATCGCTCAGGAACGCCTGTGGGAAATCGGTGCCTCGGGTGAGCTGGGTCAGTTCTTCACACCGGTTGCCTACCGCAACACTGTCAGCGGTGTCATCGACTCTCCGCTGTACCTCTACTGGAACATTTCGGTCGAGTGATACGCGCAAATGTCGGGAGCAGGCGTGGTCCTGCTCCCGTTCTTCCTGTTCTGGAATAGATGCTTATGACTATTTACATTCTGAAGCGGCTGGCGATGACCATTCCGGTTATGTTGCTGGTGGCGCTTTTTGTCTTTTTGCTTCTGCGCCTGTCACCGGGTGATCCGGCGGCGGTGATCGCCGGCGATTACGCCACGGCCGAAGATGTGGCGCGGATCCGGACACAGCTGGGGCTGGATGATCCTATTGTGATCCAGTTTGCCCGATGGGTGGGCGCGTTGGTGCAGGGTGATCTGGGAACGTCGATCTTTTCCCGCAAACCCGTGGTTGAGCTGATCGTTCAACGGTTGGAACCCACGTTGCTGCTGGCGCTGACAACCATCACGTTCTCGGTTCTGGTGGCGGTTCCACTGGGGACACTTGCGGCCTATCGTGCCGGGACAAGTCTGGACCGTGCGGTCATGTTCTTTTCCGTGGGCGGGTTTTCGGTGCCGGTCTTTGTGCTGGGCTATGTCCTGATTTACAGCCTGTCTCTGCAAATCGGTATCTTTCCGGTGCAAGGGTATCGGTCGCCGTTTGAACACGGGCTTTGGGCCTTCTTGCATTATATCACCCTGCCCACTCTGACGCTGAGTGTGATTTATATTGCCCTGATCGCGCGGATGACGCGGGCCTCTGTGGTGGAGGTGTTGGAAGAGGATTATGTCCGCACCGCACGCGCCAAAGGGCAGAGCGAGTTCAAAGTGTTGATGAACCATGCGCTGAAGAACGCTGCTGTGCCGATCATCACTGTGGTTGGTATCGGGGTTGCGTTGCTGATCAGCGGTGTGGTGGTGACCGAGAGTGTATACAACATTCCAGGCCTGGGGCGTCTGGTTGTGGATGCGGTTCTGGCGCGGGATTACCCGATCATACAGGGGCTGATCCTGTTTTTTGCCTTTCTCTACATTTTGCTGAACCTGGTCATCGACCTGACCTATTGCCTGTTTGATCCGAGGATCCGCTACTGATGGCCGATATTTCCACCGAAGCCCGCGCACAGACGCAGGGCATATCCGAGGCGCGCGCGGGCTTTGTGACGCTCATGAGCAAGAACAAAAGTGTTTTCTGGGGCGGGCTTGTGCTGGTCGCGATCCTGCTGGTTGCTATTCTCGGGCCCGTCTTTACCAAAGATCCGCTGGCGCTGAATGCGATGGGTCGACTGAAGCCGCCGGGAGAATACGGGCTGTTTGGCACCGACCAGCTGGGTCGTGACGTCTTTGCCCGAGTGGTGCATGGCGCCCGTATTTCCCTGATCGTCGGGCTGGCTGTTGCCGTGATCTCTGTCTGCGTTGGCACTGTGATCGGATTGATTGCGGGCTATATCCGCTGGGCCGATGCGGTGGTGATGCGGGCGATGGATGGTTTGATGGCCATTCCTGCGATCCTGCTGGCCATTGCCATGATCTCGCTGTCCGGTGCGACGTTGTTTACGGTTGTGGTGGCCATTGTGATCCCGGAAATTCCGGTTGTGGTGCGGCTTGTCCGGTCTGTTGTGCTGGCGGTGCGCGAAGAACCCTATGTGGAGGCGGCGATCTCGAGCGGGACACGCACCACGTTGATCATGATCCGCCATGTCTTGCCCAATACAATTGCGCCGCTGATTGTGCAGGCGACCTATATTTGCGCCTCGGCCATGTTGACGGAGTCTATTCTGGGCTTTCTGGGGGCGGGCATCCCGCCGGAAATCCCGTCCTGGGGCAATATCATGTCCGAGGGACGAACCTTCTTCCAGCTGACGCCCTGGATTATCTTCTTTCCGGGGGTGGCGCTGGCGATCACCGTTCTGGCGGTGAATGTGATGGGCGACGGGCTGCGCGATACGCTTGATCCCCGAATTGCAAGGACGATGCGATGACACTTCCCATTCTTGATGTACAGGGGCTGACGGTCAGCCTGCCCAAGGGAGCAGACCGTCCCAACGCGGTCGAAGACATATCGCTACAAGTCAACCGGGGTGAGATCGTCTGTGTTGTTGGTGAAAGCGGCTCTGGCAAATCGGTAACCGCCTTTACCGTGATGGGGTTGCAGGACACGCGCGCGCTGAAACCGGTGGCTGGCGATATCCTGCTGGACGGAGAGAGCCTGCTTGGCAAATCCCCGGCCGAGATGCGCCAGATGCGCGGTGAAAAGGTCGCGATGATCTTTCAGGAGCCGATGACCGCGCTGAACCCTGTTGCGCGTGTGGGCGATCAGATTGCCGAAACCCTGCAGATCCACACCCGTCTGAATGCACGGGAGCGCAAGGCCAAAGTGCTGCAGGCGATGGAGGATGTCTACCTTCCGGATCCTGAAAAGATGTATCGCTCCTTCCCGCATCAATTGTCGGGCGGGCAGCGTCAGCGGATCATGATCGCCATGGCGCTGGTACTGGAACCTGTCCTGCTGATCGCGGATGAGCCAACCACCGCGCTGGATGTAACAACGCAGGCCCAGATCCTGCGATTGATCCGGGAGCTGCAAGAGAAGAAGGGCATGGGCGTGTTGTTCATCACCCATGATTTTGGCGTTGTGGCGGATATTGCCGATCGGGTGCTGGTGATGAAACGCGGTACTTTGGTTGAGGAAGGTGCTGCGCGGGACGTTCTTCTGAACCCACAGCACCCCTATACCCAAGGGTTGATGGACGCGGTGCCCTCGATGACGCCGCCGGAACGCGAAGCTGCAACCGGTGATCCAGCCCTTGAGGCGAAGGCGGTTTACAAGGTCTATGGCTCTCGCGGTGCCTTTGGCAAAGGGCGTGAGGTCAAGGCGGTGGATGCGGTGAATTTTACTGTCAAACGTCGGGAGACCCTTGGAATTGTGGGGGAAAGCGGATCAGGTAAATCGACCGTTGCACGCTGTGTGATGCGGCTGATTGATCCGTCAGACGGTGCCATTCTGGTCGACAAGACAAACATTGTCCACTTTAGCCAGGAGAAGCTGCGCCCTCATCGCAAAGACATCCAGATGATCTTTCAGGACCCCTATCGCTCGCTCAATCCTCGGCGCACCGTGGGGCAGTCGATTGTGGAGGGACCGATGAATTTTGGCTTGTCCGCAGGTGAAGCCATGGAGCGCGCGCGGGATCTTATGGGGTTTGTGGGGCTGGAACCGGATGCGCTGGAACGCTTTCCACATCAGTTCTCTGGCGGGCAACGGCAGCGGATCTGTATTGCACGTGCCTTGGCTATGCAGCCCAAGATCTTGATTGCGGATGAGGCGGTTTCGGCGCTGGATGTCTCGGTTCAGGCGCAGGTTCTGGAACTTTTGGACCGCACGCGGGAGGCGTTTGATCTGGCGATGCTGTTTATCACCCATGATCTGCGGGTGGCGGCGCAGGTCTGTGACCGGATCATGGTGATGCAGTGTGGGAAGGTGGTCGAAAGCGGACCCACCGCTGCGATCTTTGCCGCTCCGCAGCATGAATACACGCGGGCGCTGCTGGAAGCTGCGCCGGGTCATTCGATTTTTGCAAGCTAGGACGCGCAGATGACACTCCATTCCGCAATTCAGGACAGCGCCGAAGATCTGAGGGCGCTGTTTGAAGATTTCCATGCCCATCCTGAACTGGGCCTGGAAGAGACCCGAACGGCCGCCATCGTAGCGCAGAAACTGCGTGAGTTTGGTGTGGATGAGGTTCACGAAGGGGTTGGCGTCACCGGTGTGGTGGGGCTGATCCGGGGGCAGGGGCAGGGCAATCGC
The DNA here is from genome assembly GCF_056159265.1 of Epibacterium sp. ABZ3_068. Lineage (NCBI taxonomy): Bacteria > Pseudomonadati > Pseudomonadota > Alphaproteobacteria > Rhodobacterales > Roseobacteraceae > Epibacterium > Epibacterium sp. ABZ3_068. Next base: position 572,804 of record NZ_JBSWUV010000001.1, on the reverse strand, counting down.
CGGGTGGGGCTGCGGGCCGATATGGATGCGCTGCCGATCGACGAAATCACCGGGCTGCCCTATGCCTCTACCCATCCGGGCAAGATGCATGCCTGTGGTCATGATGGGCACACAACCGCCCTGTTGGGGGCGGCAAAATATCTGGCTGAGACACGTGCGTTTGACGGGACTGTGGTGCTGATCTTCCAGCCCGCCGAAGAGGGCCTGGGCGGGGCACGCGCGATGCTGGCGGATGATCTGTTGACGCGGTTTCCCTGTGACGAGCTTTTTGGCCTGCACAATGCGCCGTTTCTGGCGCCGGGGCAGATGCGGATCTGCAAAGGGGCCGCGATGGCCGGGGCTCAATTCTTTGATATCAAGGTCACCGGTGTTGGCAGCCATGCAGCCCGGCCTCATGGCGCGCGCGACGCTGTGGTGATTGCATCGGCTTTGGTGGGGCAGATCCAGAGTGTGGTTGCCCGCAATGTGGCCCCTTTGGATGCCTGCGTGGTTTCGGTCACGCAGATTCATGCGGGGGCGGCCTATAATGTGATCCCGGAAACTGCGACGCTGGCGGGCACGATCCGTTATTTCAGAGACGACGTGCGCGATCTGGCCGAACAGCGGATTGCCACCTTGTGCGACGGGCTTGGACGCGCCTATGAGGCCGAGATCACCTTTGACTGCCGCAATGTGTTCAACGTTCTGGAAAATGACGATGATCTGTCGGATGCCTATCTTGAGGCGGCCGCAGATGTGTTTGGAGCTGAAAATGTCGCCGAGACGACTGAACCGGCTACCGGGTCCGAGGATTTCGCCGATATGCTGCGCGTGGTTCCGGGAGCCTATGCGGTTCTGGGCCATTCCGGGGATGTGCAATTGCACAACCCTGCTTTTGTGCTGGGGAAAGAGTTCCTGACGGATGGTGCGGCGCTTCTGGCCCGGCTGGCAGAGCGGCGGCTGCCTTTGATTACCCCTGACGAGCCCCTGACGTAGCACGGCCTGCATTTGCTGAGCTGCGGTAATATAGAAAGGCGCGACCTACAGGGCCGCGCCTCTTTTATGTCAGGCGTCCATTGGCCAGGATGTGATCGGGCCGCGCCAGGTTTCATAGGCGCGCGCCAGGGCAAAGACACGCAGATCCTCGAACCGCGGGGCAATGATCTGCAGGCCGATGGGCATGCCGCTTTTGGACAGGCCGCAATGGATCGAACAGGCCGGTTGTTCTCCCATGTTCCAGGGCATGGTAAAGCCGATGTGTTCAAAGGGACGGTTGGGATCGTTGGTCGGGCTTGCATATTCTGCGGGGAAGCTGACGTCCGGATTGACCGGAGACAGGATTGCATCAACGTCGTGCAGCGCCCGGGCGCAGGCAGCGCGCATTTCAAACGTCTGGTCAAACCCGCGTGCCACATCCGGTGCAGCCGTGCCTTCGATGCCTTGGGCCCATTCCAGAATATATGGCAGGACCAGCGCTTTCTTCTCTTCCGGCAGCTGTTCCATCATGCCCCAGAAGCGCGCGCGCCATGCCACATCAAGCCCGTCCAGCATCTTGCGGGTCAAAACCGGCTGGATCGGAACAATCTCGGCCCCGTGTTGCTCAAACAGTTTGGCAGCGGCGGTCACGGCCTCCTGGACCTCGGGGTCGGCGGGGGATCCGGCACCTGCATCAAGCATCAGCCCGATTTTCATGCCGGAAACGTCGGCGGCAGGTTGGAACCAGTCCAGCGGTTCATAGGCCAAGGCGGTGGCGTCGCGCCAGTCGGGGCGGCTCATCTCGGCCATCAGATAGGCGGAGTCGTCTACGGTTGGTGTCATCGGCCCGGCACAGCGGCCTGTGTAATAGGGGTCGATCGGCACCCGGCCAAGTGTGGGTTTGAAGCCAAAGAGCCCGGTCCAGCCCGCAGGCAGGCGGACAGAGCCACCAATGTCCGTGCCGACGTGCAGCGGCCCATAGCCGGCCGCCCCCGCAGAACCCGCGCCGGCGCTGGAGCCGCCGGGGTTCTTGGTCAGATCCCAGGGGTTGCGGCTGAGCGCGTGGAAACTTGAAAGACCGGAACTGAGCATGCCGTAATCTGGGCATGTGGTCTTGGCAAACATAATGGCGCCAGCTTCTGCGAGACGGGCAGGCACGGGCGAATGGGCTTTGGCTGGGACGGGATCAATCGCTGCGGTGCCCATCGGGATCGGATCGCCTTCGGTGGCCAGAATTTCCTTGATCGTGACGGGGACACCATCAAGCGCCCCTCGGGGCGTGCCGGCTGCCCAGCGGGCCTCGGCGGCTTTGGCCTCTGCCAGCGCCTGCTCCGGGCGGAAGAGCCAGAGGGCTGCGACCTTTGGCTCGCGCTCTTCCACGCGGTTGATCAGCGCGGTCATATAATCAACGGGAGAGAAGTCCTTGGTTTGGAAGCCTTCAAGGATCTGGCGGGTGGACAGGGAAAGTAGATCAGACATGACGGTTACCTTTGGGGGATCGCGAATGCATTAAGTGTCGGGGAAACGCGGTGGTCACAGCGGTGCAGTTTCGTTGGGCTGGGCGTGTTGATCACAAAGCTGCTGCAACCTAAACGCTGGCTGCAGGGGAGATTTTCATCACGCATGCCGGTTTCCTTTTTGTTATGGCTACCAATAGCCTTGGCGTTTGGGTTGATGTCAATAAATTGTCGACAGTCGACACAATCTAGGGGCAGGCAGAAAAGGAACCGCTCATTGAGTGATCAGAAGAAAGACACATCTGCGATGACTTCACGATTTCAGCCTCTTGGTCGCGACATTCTGGTTGAGCGCGTCACGAAGGAACTGAGCGACGCCATCATCGGCGGAACGCTGAAACCGGGGGATCGCTTGTCAGAATCCGTCATCGCGCGAGAGATGGGGGTCAGTCGGGCACCTGTGCGCGAAGCGGCGCGTTTGCTGGAGAGCTCCGGCCTTGTGGCCTATAAACCCAACCGGGGGTTCTTTGTGCGAAAGATCTCTGCCCGAGAGTTGGAGGATCTTTACGATCTGCGCCAAACCATCGAAGTTGCCGCGGCACAGCGTTTGGTCCGCGAAGCCGAGGACGCAGATATTGCCGCTCTTGGGGACCAGTTGCAGGTGCTGCGGGATGTCTGCGCCGAGGGCACTGCGATGCACGTTCAGGTGGAGGCGGATCTGGAATTCCACCGCCAGATGATCCGCGCCTCGGGCAACCCACGGTTCTTGCAGATTTTTGACCAGATCGCCCGGGAAACCGAGCTGAGCATTATGGTCATCGGCAGTCTGTATAGCGGGCCGGAGGTGATTGCAGAGAGCCATCTACCGATCCTTGAAGCGCTTGAAGCCAGAGATGCAGAGGGCTGCGCGCGGGCCATTTCCCATCACCTTGGCGAAGCCCGTCGTATGGTCACTGCCCAGTTCCGGGAGATCGAAGAGGGGTAACCTGCCGCAACAGGGTGGCGTTCCACCCGCAAAGGCCCAAAGGGGCCCGTATGGTGGCATTATTCCATTGCGTTTGGCTGCGCGCGCACAGATGTCCGCCAACGGGGCTGTGCTGTGAGGCGCGCGCTGAGGTCAAGGTCTGCGTTTTCCAACAGGATGTCGCTCACACGTTCTGCTATTGCATCATAGGGCTGGGCAAAGGTGGTCAGGCCATAGCTGTGCCAGCTGGATTGCGGGATATCGTCAAACCCAAGCACACAAAGATCATTTGGAATTGACAGGCCAAAATCCCGTGTTGCGGAGTCTATGAACCCGCAGGCAACCAGATCAGTGATGCCAAAGACACCATCGGGGCGATCGCTGCCTGCCAGGAGCTCTCGTGCGGCCTGTATGCCGTCCTCATAATTGGTGCCGGGGCGTCGGCAGATGAGGGTTGAGAGCCCCTGTGCCCTGGCGGCTTCCACAAAGAACTCTTCCCGTGCAACAAGGCTTGGCGTGCCTTTGGAGGAGCTGGCCAGGGCAAGACGTCGGCAGCCTGCGCGGACCAGCATATGGACGGCGTCTGCCATTGCCTGCCTATAGTCGATCTGGATATGGTGAACGCCGTCAAACGTGTCGCTGCGGTTGACCAGAATGACCTTTTGCCCCGCTCCGACACAGGCGTGTACCATGGCTTCGGGAGGGGTGCCGGACATGACAACACTGGCTGAGGCGCGATAGTTCAGCGTGCTTTGCAGGGCCTCGCCCGCGCTTTCGGGATCAGCGCTGACGTTGATGACCATGGAAATCCGTCCGGCCGCCTGCAGCCGCCGGGTCAGCGCATCCAGCAATAACCCGTGATAGGGTTTGTTCAGATTGGCGGCCAAAAGACAGACCGGGCGGCTTTCCTCCTTGGAGATCCCCCGTGCCAGGTGGTTGACGTGATAGTTCAGCGCCTTGGCGGCCTCCAGGACCTTGGCGCGGGTCTCGGGAGAGACGCTGGCCCCATCTGTAAAGGTGCGCGACACGGCAGAGCGGGAGACGCCCGCCAGACGGGCAACTTCAGCGGCAGAGGCCGGGCGGGTAGGGGAGGTGCGTGTCGAATTGGTCATGTCTTCAGGACTTTGCAGGTGTTTCCAATGTCTTCGGCGTATGTGGCGCAATCATCCGCACCATATCAGCAGCCCAGCGGGCGGCATCAACCAGGACTGCTTTGGGCGCTTGCGGCCACTCTTCCTCTAGCAGTTCACGTGCAACACGTATGTGATCCACTGCCGCGTCAAGGGTTGGATAGTGGTCCGGGCACTCCAGATGCAGGAAAAGTGCCGCCAACGTAACTGACCGGCTGCGCCCGCCGCGGCAATGGATCAGGATGTTGCCGCTGTCTCCCCAGGGGTAGCTTGCCTTTTGCGGCAGGACCTGATCAATCGCGCCTTTCAGTTGGTAATAACCGGCCAGGATCATCGGGGCGGGGTTGCCCGGACCATCCACAATGCCAAGCTTGTAATAACGCACAGGCCCCCAGCCGAAGGGCAGCGCACGGGCACTGCTGTCAGGGCGAGTCACCATATTGATATCGAGGTTCACGGCGCAGTTGAACACCATGCCGATGCCATGCTCCGCCAGAACCTCCGGGTTCGAAGCGGCGTGTTTGTTGCCGATAAAGAGGTTGATGCTCCGCCCGCCCAGGTTTTCATGTACCAGATGCAAAGGCGCGCGGGCCGCGTCTGCGGCGGCAAAGACCTCTTTGATCCGGGTGACGTCTGCTGTGGTCATTATACGCCCTCCGCCACGGGTTTCAGGGCAATTCCGCCAAGGGCCGTATTTGCCAGCCCATCCGCCAAAGCCGGGGTAACGGCCAGAACCGGACCAGTTTGGGTCAGATCCTCCAATGTGGCGGGCCATGCACCGACACGGCCGCCGGCCTCTTCAACCATCAAGAGGCCTGCTACGCAGTCCCAGCTGTTCATGGACAGCTCAAGGTATCCATCTGATACACCCTCGGCCACGTAAGCTAGCGCCAATCCACCAGAACCACCGCGCCGCACATTTGCCCCAAGCTCCAGAATATTGCGCTGGGTGGTCAAATATCCGTCGATCGGCTGACGCCGGGACCAGCCCATCTCAAGACAGGCCATGGACATGTCCTGTGTATCGGTCACGCGGATCTTCTGCCCGTTCTTGGTCACCCCCGCGCCGCGTCGAGCCAGATAGGTGTGGCCCAGAACCGGGTGTGCGATCGCCCCCAGCTCACAGCGCCCGTTCAGGCAAAAGGAGATGATTACGCAAAAATGCGGCACGCCGCGTGCAAAATTTGCGGTGCCGTCAATCGGGTCGATGACCCAGGTCGCCGCGCCGGGGGTGCCGCCGCCTTCTTCCCCCAGGATGGCGTCATCGGGGAAGCTCTGAGCGATTTCACGACGGATCAGGTCTTCGACTGCGAGATCGGTTTCAGTCAGGAAATCCTGCGGGCCTTTTGTTTCAAACTGCCCGGCTGTGCGTTTGTTAAACCCCTCCAGCGCACGGTCGGTGGCTTTGCGGATAACGGATTTCAAGAAGCTCTCGCGGGCGTCGAGGCTGATTTGGCTGTCGGTGGTAGCGGTTGTTTCGGTCAATGGAAGGCCTTTGGATATTCAAATGTGAAGGGCGGACCCCGCGTTTGAGGCCCGCCGTAATGGAGTTCTAGCGGATTATTGGCTCAATTGCCCGGCGCGTGCCAAGGCCCATATGTCCTGCCAGTCCTGACGCGCGTCCCAGTCATCGCCGGATGTGGCCGCGTTATAAGACAGGAGTTGATCCAGATGCGCAGCCACGCCCGAAGGTTCCTCGGCCGGGATCGGCAGGTCCACGTTGGTGGAAATCTTGCCGTCGATGGCCTGCGGACCCCAGCCTTCGGCGGTCAGCATATAGTGGACAAAGAGCTTTGCCGCATTCGGGCTATCGGTGCCTTCGGTGATCATCATGAACTTCGGAGACAGAAAACCGACCATCGGCTGCATGCTGTCGCAGATGCCAAGCTTCATACCGTTCTTGTTTTCACGGAATTTGGCGGTGGACATGATGCCGATGAAATTTTCGGCACTGTCGGGTGCACCGACTGCGGCAGCCACGTCGCTGTCGGAATTGGTCAACAGGGGCTGGTTTTCGGCAAGCGCGACCACAAACGCCTCGGTTGCGCTGCTGAATTTGGTTTCCAATGGCGTGCCAAAATGCGCCTCATAGGCGGCTGCGATCTCGCCATCGTGGTGCATGGCCAGCTGGTTGAACCAGTCGGTATAAAGAGATTTTGCCAGCGGGTCGGGCATGGCGATACGACCTGTCCAGCTCTCTTCGGTCAGGGCCCAGATGTTTGAGACCGGGCAGCTGTCATTCAGCGCAGTGTTATAGGACCAGACCACCGGAGAGTTGGAAACCACCAGTGGCTGGTGATAGGCGGCGTCGATCTTGTCTGCCATGTCAGAGGGCAGGTAGCTGGTGACGTAGCCAGGATTTAACAGCTGCGCGGTGGCGGCGGGCACGTCAGAGACAATCACAACATCCGATTGTACATTCTGCGCCTGCGCTTCGCCGGTCACGATCTTGATGGTGGCGGCAGCTTTGGATTTGGTGCCGACAGCTTCCAAGCCAAAGGTTTCGGCAAAAGCGGCTGCCTGTTTCTTGATCTTACCGGTCGAGTCATAGACCGTCAGCGCCGGTTCCGATTTGGCGGCTTCAAGCAGCGCGTCGAGATCGAATTCCTCGGCCAAAACCGGCGTAGCGAGCAGGCTGCCAAGGGCGAGTGAAGAGATCAGGGAAGGTTTCATGTCGCGGTCCTTTGGGTGCGAGATAACGATGAAAGTCACAGGTCGAAAGTCACAGGGCCTCGCCCGCAGAGGCGCGGAGGAGGGGCGTTTGCGTGGGGGTCGTTTGACCGGGCAACGCCTGCCGCGTGCCGGTGTGGTCAAAGGCATGCAGAGCATGGGGCTGCGGGTGTAGAAACACCGCATCGCCAACACGCCAGGGCGGCGGCGATTGGGTGGTGTGGGTCAGATGGGCTGGTGTTTGACCGTTGGCATAGGTGATCTCAACCATCCAGGCTCCGCCGGTTGGCAAGATCTCCGAGATCACCACCGGCAGCGCACCGGGGCCGTCTGTGGTGTTCAGCACCATCCCTTCGGGGCGCAGGCCGATCATTGCGACATCTGCCAAAGATGTGGGGGCGGCAGAGATCAGGACCTGCGCCGCACTCGAAGAGGCGGGGATCAGATTGATGGGCGGATTGCCGATAAATTCAGCCACAAAACGGTTCGCGGGGCTGGCATAGATGTCATCCGGCGTGCCGATCTGTTGCAGCTCACCTTTGCTCATCACGGCGATCTGCGTCGCAAGGGTCATGGCCTCCCATTGGTCATGGGTCACAAAGACGATGGTTGTGCCAAACTCCCGGTGCAAACGGCTGAGCTCGGCGCGCATCGACAGGCGCAAGGTGGCATCCAGATTTGACAGGGGTTCATCCAGCAACAAGATACCGGGTGTGACCGCCAGGGTGCGTGCCAGTGCCACCCGCTGTTGCTGCCCGCCGGACAGCTGCGCGGGGTATCGATCCTCAAGCCCTTCAATACGCAAGGTTTTGACCATTTCAGCCACACGGGCCTTGCGCGCCTTGGTCGGCATGTTCTGCAGTTTCAGACCAAACTCGATATTGGCGGCGACGCTCATATGGGGCCACAGCGCATAAGATTGAAAGACCAGACCAATGCCGCGTTTTTCAGGCGGAACAAACTGGCCGGTGGCCACATTGTCCAACGCGCGGCCGTCGACCGCGATTTCGCCTTCGGTCAGAGTTTCCAGACCGGAAATCATGCGCAAGATGGTGGATTTCCCGCAACCTGACGGACCCAGCACGCACATAAAGGCGCCATCCTCGACGGTCAGGTTCACATTGCGCACAGCCGGAACATTGCTGCCTGCATAGGTCTTGGTGATATTGGACAGGGTGATCTGGGGCATGGGTCAGCTCTCCAACCCTTGGGCCAGCCCGGTGCCGGTGATGCGGTTGATCACCAGCGTGCCCACCAGGGCAATCAGCGTGATCATCAGCACTACCGCATTGGCGGCCTGGGTGTAGTTGTAATCGATAAGGCGGATCGAGAAGGTGGTCAGCACATCGGTGGCTGGCACCGCTAGGATGATAAAGAGGCTGACCCCTTTGATCCCGGAGATGAAGGGCATCAGGATTGCGGTGACCAGTGCACCTTTTTGGATGGGCATCACAATCGACCGCATCCGGCGCAACCAGCCTGCACCAGCAATACGGGCGCTGTCTTCGACGTCGTGGCCCAGCTGGGTCATCGCAGAGATACCGGCACGGCTGGCAAAGGGCATTTGGTCCGCAATCAGCGCCAACAACAGGATCCAGGGCGTTCCATACAGCGCGGGGATCGGACCGTGAGGAACCGCAAAGAGGGTCAGGAAAGCCGCCGCAAAGGCAATCCCGGGCACCAGATAGGGAAAGAATGTGATCTGCCGCAGCAGGGAAGAGACCCCCCGCATGGGGGCTCGGACCACGATATAGCCGGTCAACAGTCCCAGGAGGCCGGCGCAGAGTGAGGCAGAGCCAACAATCCGCACGGAATTCCACGCCGCCGACCAGAACTCAGACGACAGCAGGATGCCGTTGCGCAGGGCGATGGTGTCCAGATTGGTGCCGATCCAGTAATCCAGGGTGAAATTCGACAGCTCAAACCGCCCCGGCAGGTGCATCACTGTCGAAAGCGCCAGCGCACCAAGGGGGATGATCACGGCGATCGCAAACATCATTCCAGCCAGTGCAAAGGCCGGCAGCTGCAAAAGGCCCAGCGATTGACGACGCCCCATGGCGCCCTTGCCACCGATAATGGCAAACCGGCGGGCCTCGCGCATCATCCAGGTGTCAATGGTCAGCGTTACAATGCCGATGACCATGATGACGCCTGCAAAGACCGCAGCCATACCGGTTTGCTGGGTGCCAATGGCGCGATAGAGCGAGGTCGCCAGCGTTTCAAATTGCACCGGCAGACCCAGAACATAGGGCACTGAAAACTCGCCAATCGCATCCGCAAACATCAAGAGCGCCGCCGACATCACCGCCGGGCGCATCAGCGGGAACACAATTCGTAGGGCAACCGTGCTTTGGGAGGCGCCCAGCATCCGCCCAGCATCCTCCAACTGGCTGTCCAGACGGCGCAGCGCATTACCCACCAACAGGATGACAAAGGGGATGTAATTGAGAGTCATGATGATGATGGTCGGAAAGGCCCCGTAAGAAACCCAGTCGGGCAGCTGATAGCCCATGCCTTCAACCCAGCCTGGCTGACCGCCGATGGTGGCGTTTTTGAACAGTGTTGTCCAGGCCAGCGCAAAGGTCCAGGCAGGCAACATAAAGGGGATCACCAGCGCCGTAGACAGCCAGCCGCGCCCCATCAGATCGGTACGCACCAGAAGCCATGAGAGGATGGACCCGATGACGAGGGCCAGCACCATTGAGGTCAACGCGATTTTCAGGGTGTTCCAAAGAGGTTGCAGAAAGATCAGCTGCGACATCCGCGAGGCAAAGGCGCGTTCGAGGTAGTAGAGTGTCCAGTCCCCAACCGCTCCGCCGGTGCGCGGCTCATCACCGATTTGAACGGTGAAGATATCGGCAAAAATGGTCAGCAGCGGCATGGCAATCAGCCACAGAAAAACCATCAACAGCAGCAGGCCAACAAAGAGAGTTGGCTCTGTGCTGGCCACAACCAGCCGGTGGCGCAGTTTCTGGAACGCGCTGGCGGCCTGGGGGCTTTGGGATGGATCTGCGGCAATCATGAGAGTGGGGCTTTCCCTGGTGTGATGTGGCAACTTATAGCCTGATTAGGTGACGAATTCGTGACAAGTTGCACATATGTGCACATATTAAGCTGTTGTTCTTAAACCATAAAATAAGGATCATTTTGGAAATTTGATATGTGGTCATTGAGGTCGGCCCCGGAGCATTCCCCGAGACCAAGGGCTTTTTGAGGGAAATCACTCCAGTTCCAGCGCCGATTTGATTTCGGCAAAGGAGATGAATTTGAAGTTGCTTGTGAAATCCTCGTTCTGGTCGTCCATCATGACCAGCATCCCTTCGGGAAAATCGGGGCCAAGGTTTGCAGACGTCACAGCCAGACCATCGGTTTCGGTCACACCGTCGACCACGCCTGCGGCGATCTCGACGAGGCCGCGACAGATGGGCGTCTCTTCACCATCAAGGGCAAAGATCGCTGCCCGGTGAATGCCTTGGGATGAGGCCACCAGATAACGCGCGGCTTCCCCATCATAAAGCGACAGCCCTTCGATATCATCGGTCGGGAAACAGGGGGAGGGGACGGTTGCGACAACAACGCCGGTATCTCCGGCACCCGGCAGCAGCGGGAAACGCCAGATGGCGGCGTCTTCTTCCCCTACATAAAGATGACCCATCTTGTCGTCGGCGATCATGCCTTCGGGCTGGCTTGGCACTTTTAATACGCGCGCCAGTTCCAGCTTGATCTGCCCATCGACATCCAGAACCTCATACTGGGCGATGTGGCCGGTTTTGAAGTTTGCCAGCGCCCAGACACGCCCGGTTTCCGGATCCCGCGCCATCGCGTGGCCATAGATCTTTTTGATCTCATCCGGGTGGTCTGGGATGCCGGGGAAGGCATGGGGGCTGGCGCGTTCTACACGGCCATCCCGGTGGATCACATAAAACAGGATTTCTTCGTTTTCCCGTTCCGTACCCGACGCGAGCCAGACCGTTTCGCCGCCGAGCTGGAACTCCCGCAGGTCGACATTGTTGATGCGGCCATCTTCGAAGTAGGCAACGCTTTGCCCGGAAAGGTCAAAGAAATGCAGGCCGAAATCCTTGTCGGTGCCCAGAACCAGACTGGCTTCGGGATTGTCCGGATTGACCCAGATCGCCGGATCATCTGCGTCGCCCGGAAGGGCTGCGCTTTCGGTGACGGCCGTGACCGCGACATCGGGAACCTCGGCCCAAGCGGCAGGTGCCAGCGCTGGCAGAACCAGCGCCAGAGCGGCGGATTTCAACAAATCAGTCTTCAACTTCGAACTCCGTCACTGGCAGGGTGAAAGAGATCACCAGAGTTTCCTTGCCGCGTTGTGCACTGATATAGCCGCCGACCATGCCGTCCGCGTTGGGCTCATCCGCTTTGTAGCCATCATCCAGATTGACCGTGGCCACTCCGCGCCAATTGGCCAGTTCCGCGTTCACGGATTTGCCGCCGCCTTCCCATTCGAATTCAAACTCGGTGAATACGCGGTTTCCGGCTGGGAATTCCTCGCGCGATTGCACTTTGAACTCTGCCGGCAGGTTGGGCAGATTGTTGAAATCCGCATGGGTCAGTTTTGCCTCGATGGTTTTGGCAACGCCTTCCAGTTTGATCTGAAGGCCCAGATCAATTTCCTGGTAGGGCGCATAGCTCCCTTGGGTTTTCAGGTATTCGCGTTTCACTTCCAGATCGTGGATGTTCTTGTCGTTGAGATCAGTCAGCTGGAGGTCGAACGGGTAACCACCGGCGGTGCCCATCACAACCAGATGCGGGGCCTGGCCCAGCCATTGTGTTGGGGCAGAGGTCAGTTTGTTGTTCGCGGTCTTGGTCTCTACCAGCGGGTTGGCCAGGGTCAGGGTTGGCAGCAGCGCTGCGGCTAAAGCTGTCGTTAGGATGTGTCTCATCTTGTCCTCATTGCGCAGGTCGTATTTGAAAAAACTAGTTATTTGTTGCCCGAAAGGGGCGGTTGGTATGTAAAAATTGCACATATGTGCATAATTGCGCGCGATGCGGGTATCTGGTCGTGTGATTGTCGCAGCGCACGCAAGTGGGGGGCTTCGTCTTAGAACTCCAGAGCCAGACCGATGGAGAAGAATTCCTCTTCGTCATCGACGCCATAGCCTGTGGCCAGGATCAGATTGTCGCGCAGCTCGTAGTCGGCGGCGAGGCCGAAGCCGTCCTTGCTTTCGGTGCCTTCGGTGATCTCGCCATAGTTGCCGTGGAAGGTCCAGCGACCGGTTTCATAGCCGAGCCCGATGTATTGCGACTGGAAATCTTCGCCATCCAGCTCGCCATCGACGTAGCCCGCAATAATTGCAAAACCGTTGATTTCATACAGCGCGGACAGGCCGTAAAGATTTTCATCGCCGCGTTGGCCGTAGCCCGCATCCAGTTCCAGCGCGCCCTGGTTGAGCGGCACGTGATAGGCCAGACCCGCCTGAACGTTCGGCTCATCTTCATTGATGTCCGAGATGGAAACAGCGTAATTCAGGTCGCCAATGCTGTTTTCATAGCGCAAAGTAATGAGTTTTTCGCTGAGATCATCCAGTTCATCACTGTCGAAATAGCCTGCGTGCTCCTCAAAATCGTCTCCTACGGCTTCGCCGCCCACGGCATCGTCGGCCTCGGACAGTGCCCATTTGAAGGCGCCGTTTGCGTCTCCGCCAAAGGTGAATTTGCCGAAGTTGCCCTCGATGAACAATTCGCCGGGGAACTCCTCTTCGTCCTCAGCTTCTGCGGTGGCAATGTCGGCAATGTCGAACAGGTCGATTTCAAACCCATAGGTCAGCCCGTCTTGGGTGGATCCTCCAAAGACAAAGTTGATTTCTGGGTCGAATTCAAAGTTTGTCTCGGACTCGTCGCTGGAGGCCTTCACCCCTTCATATATGACGCCCGCTTTGACTTCGCCTTCGAATTTGTACCAGGTGTCGGCGGACGCAAGTCCACCGGTCGCAAGCAGCAGCGCCGTTGCGTTGAGCAGATATTTCATTTTGTTACCCTCGTTCAGATGCGGTTGGTCGCACCCACGTGGCCCGTGGCCATTTTGTTTTCTGCCAAGGGAAACATGCGAATCTCACATCCCTTTGCACATATGTGCATTAAGTTTGTTGTGTGACGGTTTCATGTAGGACAGCGCAAACTTCAGGATTTTTCAGTTGTTGGGCTGGTTTGAGCTCCCGCCGAAATTGGGACACTGAGGTAAGCTATGATTTGTTGTCTGCTGATCTTCGACGAAGAGGGGATCAGAGATGTCGAAATGGAAGAACCGCAGCCCTGAGTTCAAGGCGAAAGTCGCCCTGTAAGCTCTGAAGGGTGAGCGCACGGTATCGGAGTTGGCGAGCCAGTTTGGCGTCCATCCGACCATGATCCACGGTTGGAAGCGGGCGCTGCTTGAGGGAGCATCCGGCGTGTTCGAGCGGGGCGGTAAGAAAGACCCAGAGATCGACGAAGAGCAGATGAAAGAGCTGCACGCTAAGATTGGGGAGCTGGCGGTGGCCAATGATTTTTTGTCACGAAGGCTCACGCTTTGGGGCCTGAAGTGAGGCGCGGCATGGTCGAAAAGGAAAATCCCGAACTGTCGATTGGGACGCAGTACAAGTTGCTGTCGATCTCACGGTCGTCGTTTTACTACCAACCCAAGGGCGAGACTGCGATGAACCTGATGTTGATGCGTCAGATCGACGAACAGTTTCTGGAAACCCCGTTCTTTGGTGTGCGTCAGATGACCTGGCATCTGCGCAACGACGGGCATCTGGTCAATGAAAAGCGGATTAGGCGGCTGATGCGGCTCATGGGTTTGATGCCGATTTATCAAAAGCCCAACACCAGCAGGCCTGCAAAGGGCCATAAGACCTATCCCCACCTGCTGAAGGGGCTGCGCGTGACACGGCCCAATCAGGTTTGGGCATCTGACATCACTTACATCCCCATGCGGCGCGGGTTCTTGTACTTGGTGACGATCATCGACTGGTACACCCGCACGGTACTGGCATGGCGTCTCTCAAATACCCTGGAGGCCGACTTCTGTGTTGAGGCATTGAATGAGGCAATGGCCAAATATGGAATGCCGGAGATCATGAATACAGATCAGGGATCGCAGTTCACGTCTTTCGCATGGACAGGCTGTTTACGGCGGTCCGGCGTGCGCATCTCCCTGATCAGCCCCACCTTAGTGGTCCAATTCGATTGTTAGTGCATGATTGGCCTTTGGTCCATCTGGACGATGGTTTCCGGAGCCGGAGGGCGATAGCCCAGAGCACTATGTGGGCGTTTCGTGTTGTAGTGTTTCCTCCATTCTGCGATCAGGATTTGCGCCTCGCGCAGGCTGTAGAAGATTTCACCGTTCAGGAACTCATCCCGGAACCCGGCATTGAAGCTTTCGCAGTACCCGTTCTCCCAGGGGCTGCCTGGTTCGATGTAAGCGGTTTTGGCGATGTGAAACTGGTGGTGGGTATCGGCTTGCTGTGCGGGTTTTCGGTGACGATCACTGTGGTGATGATGGCGTCCTTCAGCGATGCAGTTCTGATGGCGTTCTGGCCAAGCCGTGTAGCGCGGAGAGATCGAGCTCTAGCCTTCGGGCCGCTTCTGTGTTTTGCTACATGGATGATTTAGGTCATGTTGACAAATGGCGCAGCCAAAGGCGGATCGATGTGATGTCGATGAAGCCTAGATAGCTTTCTGCAGTCTTGTCGTATCGTGTTGCGACGCGCCTAGCATTCTTGAGCTTGTTGAAGCATCTCTCAACCATGTTGCGTAGCCGATAAATCGTGTGATCCACACCGACGCGCATCTTGCGGGTCTTACGCATCGGGATTTGGGTTAGGATGTCACGTTTGTTCATTTTTTTTCGAATACGGTCAGCATCATAGCCACGATCGGCCAGCAGCACCTTGGGCTCTGGCAGATTGTCGGCCATGACCTGATCGAAACCGAGATAGTCAGATGTTTGCCCCGGCTGTCCGTCGTCAGGGTTTTGGGGACCAAGAGCGGCTTAATCTAAGAGAGAGTTTGGCTCATCTTATTGGTTTGATTATGCGGCGTGTTTGCGGTGATGCAAGCGTCGCGTTTCGAGTGTCTTTTGTTTGATTCTTTCGCGTTGTTTTAGAATGGCTTTGTCACGTCCGAAGTAGACGTCAGCGGGTGTGACGTTGTTGATGCCCTCGTGATAGCGCTGATGATTGTAGTGGTCGACGAAGGCTTCAATCTGAGCTTCGAGATCGCCCGGTAGGAAGTAGTTTTCCAACAAGATGCGGTTTTTGAGCGTCTGATGCCATCGCTCAATTTTGCCCTGGGTTTGCGGATGATATGGCGCGCCGCGCGAGTGCTTCATGCCTTTGTCTTTCAACCATTCTGCAAGATCACCTGATACGTAACTCGAACCGTTGTCGCTCAGCAGGCGCGGCTTGTGAACGACATGAACCCGGTCGCAGCCAGATGCCTGCATCGCTAAATCCAGAGTATCTGTCACATCCTCTGTGCGCATGTTCGTGCAGAGCTTCCACGAGACGATGTAACGGCTGTAATCGTCGAGAACCGTGCTGAGATAGAACCAGCCCCAACCAAGGACCTTGATATAGGTGAAGTCTGTCTGCCAAAGCTGGTTGATAGCCGTCGTCTTATGCTGGAACTCATTGGCTGCCTTGAGCACGATGAAGGCAGGGCTGGTGATCAGGTCATGCGCCTTGAGTGTGCGATACACCGTGGATTGCGACACAAAGTAGCGTTCCTGATCGGTGAAGGTCACCGCCAACTCGCGTGGCGACAGCTCCGTTTCCTTGAGCGCGAGATCGACAACCTTGCGTTTCACCTCAGTGGGGACCCGGTTCTAGACGTGCTTCGGCGTGGGAGATTGATCCCGCAATCCAGCCTCGCCGCGCTGCAGATACCGGTCGTACCAGCGGTAGAATGTGGTGCGGGGAATGCCGAGCTTAGCCAGCGTCCGACGCGCTGACAGGTGGCTTTCTTCGACCAGCCGGATGATCTCCAGTTTCTCTGATGCGGCATACCTCATTCGTGGTCGCCCCCATCCCCGAGCATGCTTTTTTTGAGAAGACGCAATTCAAGCGTCTGCTCTGCGACGACCTCTTTGAGATCCTTAGCCTCCCGACGCAGTGCCTTGACCTCGTCCGTGCTCGCAGCCTGCTCAGGTCCCCAGCAAGCCGCTTTTTACCCGCTTCCGTGAAGTCCTTGGACCATTTGTAGTAGATGCCTTGTGAGATCCCTTCAAGACGGCACAGCTCAGCAATGCTGTCCTCGCCACGCAGGCCATCAAGCACGATCCTGATCTTCTCTTCAGAGGAATAATGTTTGCGCGTGGCGCGCTTGATATCTTTGACGATTTTTTCGCCAGGGCTCTTCGTTGTTTTTCTCATCTTCCACTCCTCAGTGGCTACGATGAGCAACAAACACTCTCTTAGCAAATCCCGCTATTTGGACCCATAGGCGCTGACGTCAGACAGTGAAACCAGTTTTTGAACTGTGCCGCATCTGTCGACTGTCCAAAGGCGAAATCGCCGAGTATCCAGAGGTCATCGTCAAACCCGATGCAGTTTTGGAAGTTCCGGATCAGCGCTGCGTTCATATCTTCGGTTGAATTGAAGGGGCGTTTGCAGAACTCGATGATCCGGGAATGGCCGAAATGCGGATCTGCTGTGTACCAATGGGCCATCGGCTTCCTTATCTATTTTGAGAGAAGTGTAGCTGGAGGGGGCTCGGGCGGCAATTCGGCGATCAGAAAAACCGCAGCGACATTACTTTCAGGTCTCAGAGGTATTTTTGCGCCGCGCGTCAATGGAAGACGCTCAACACCGCAGGTGCTTACATCGCGTGAAGTATAAGTCTTGGCTGGACAAAATGCGTGTTCAAGCTGGATAAATCTAAATTCAAGCTGGACGGCACAAATGGAGAAAATTGGCTGGGATGGTAGGATTCGAACCTACGGTACACTGTACCAAAAACAGTTGCCTTACCACTTGGCTACATCCCAGCGTTTGTGAGGGGCGTTCTAATGCTTGTGCCGAAGGGGCGCAAGAGGTTTTTTGCAAAAAATCACGGTTCTGGAGAATTCTTTTGAAATTCCTAAAACCTTTATTATTCATTAACTTGCGGGGCGATCTCACGGTTTAGTCGAGGAGAGGCGGGCCAACTCCTGTGGGGCGGCCCGTCTTTTATTGGAATGATAAACCTAGCTCAGAAGTCCTGCCAGGGGTCGCTTCCTGCGCCTGCTGCTTTGGCTGGCTGCTGAACCGGGTCGCTGTCCCAACTGTCTAAGGGGGTTCCATGGGCAGTAGGGGCAGGGGGGGCTTTTGACGGGCTCTGGCTTTGCCGGTCGACGGGAGAGGCGCGCCCCAGGTTGAAATGCGCAACCATCTCTGCGAGCTTGCTGGCATCCGCATTCAACATATGCCCCGCCGCCGTGGCCTGTTCGACCATTGCGGCATTTTGTTGGGTCACCTGATCCAATTGGGTGACGCCGGTGTTGATTTCTGCCAATCCGGTGGATTGTTCGGCTGCGCCTTCTGCGATGCGGGAAATCAGAGTGGAAATATGGCTCACGCGCTGGACAATCTGCTCCAACGCGTCGCCGGCTTTTCCAACCAGGTCCACGCCACGTTCCACCTGTTGTGAACTGTTGGAAATCAGCGTCTTGATCTCCATAGCCGCATCCGATGATCGCTGTGCCAGTCCGCGCACTTCACTTGCTACAACCGCAAAGCCACGGCCTGCCTCACCTGCACGGGCGGCTTCGACTCCGGCGTTCAATGCCAGAAGGTTGGTCTGGAACGCGATGTCGTCGATGACACCGATGATTTGGGAGATGTGGTTGGAGCTGCTTTCGATTTCGGTCATCGCAGCAACGGCGTTTTGTACAACCTCCCCACTGGCCTCGGCCTGTTGGCGCGCCTCCTGCATCGTGGTTTCCACGCTTCGGGCCCCTTCTGCGGCTGATCGAACGCTGGTGGTCATTTCTTCCAGGGCTGCTGCCGTTTCTTCCAGGGTCGCGGCCTGGCTTTCGGTGCGGTGGGACAGATCATCAGAGGATTGGTTGATCTCGCTTGCACCGTTTCTGATGCTACTGGACACATCCACAACCTGAGAGATTGTGTTTTGCAACTGCTCCACTGTTGTGTTGAAATCCGCGCGCAGCTGTTCGTATTGTTCCGGGAAGGCGCGTTCAATTCGTGAGGCGAGATCCCCCTTGGACAAGGTAGCCAAATTGGTGCGTAATGTGTCGACAACCTGATTTCGGGCTTCTTCTTCGGCTTTATGCTCAGCTTCTAGCACGCTTTGTGCCTGTAGCTTGCTGCGGAAGATTTCCAGGGTGCGTGCCATGGCACCGATCTCGCTGGCGTCTGCGAGGCAGGGAACTGTAGAGCTCTCATCACCATCTGCAAGATCCTGCATGCGTCCATTTATAGCTTGTAGCGGCACGGTAATGCTGCGGGTCAGAAGGTAGCTGACCGCAATCAGTACCATCAGGCCAGTGGCCAAGACGACCAATGCTGCATTTCGCTCTTTTGCCGCGTCTGCGGCAAGATCTTCGATGTAGCTGCCTGTTCCAACGACCCAGTTCCACGGTTCAAAATTTATCACATATCCAAGCTTGGGCTCGACAACCTCGCTGTTGGGGCGCGGGAAGTAATACGTCAGGTCTCCTGCGCCCTGGGTTGCACCGATCCGCACCAGTTCTTTGACGATAAAGGTGCCGCGCTTGTCCACAATTCCTGACCGATCCGTGCCAGGAAAATCCGGGCGTACGCCATGTGCTTTGTTGATGTGGTTGTGATCATAGGCAAAAAAGTATCCTGCTTTGCCATAGCGCAACTTGTCGATCTCAATGCGACCCTGCTCCTGGGCCTCGGCCAGGGTCATCTCGTTGGCTTGGACTTTATTGTCCAAGTCTTGCAGGCTGCTGATAGCGATCTCAACCAGTTGGTGCAGTTCCGTCCTGCGTTTTTCAAGCGCAGTATTGGAAGCAAGCGTGAGCATGATGAAGGTCAGCGCGAGCGCCATTGCGATTGCAATCACAACAATGGCGTAAATGCGCGTTTGTAGTTTGTGGAAGAGTCTTGGCATTTCCTGGTGTTTCCTACGAGTGGAAGAATTCCAATAAAGTCGCCCCGCCGTTCGTTGCGGGTTGTCACAGGGCTAGCCGGTAGGGGTTAATGCCTTATAAAAAGAGTTGGATAGCGCGTGGGTATCGTTTGGTTTTGGGTCTGATATTTTGTTTTAATTGTCCGGAAGTGATTGTTTTCGCGCGTGGATTGTCGCGGCCGACAATGAGGGTTGGATAATCGCGCTATCGTAAAAGGGAAAAGCGGCCGACCACTGGTCGACCGCTCTTTCTTGAAATGTCCCGGGTGAGGTTAAAAGTCCTGCCAGGTTTTGCCGCCGCCAGCTGCCGCCGTTGGCTGGTCTTCGCTCCATTCGTCTTCCCAATCGCCCTGGCCGTGCGCCGTAGGAGGAGATTTAGGTGCCGTTGCAGTATTGGCCGGTTGCCTTCCTTTTCCCGTGTTGAAATAGGACACCAGTTCCGCAAGTTTGCCTGCATCGCTATTCAACATGTGCCCGGCTGCGGTTGCCTGTTCTACCATTGCGGCGTTTTGCTGTGTGACCTGATCCAACTGTGTCATGCCGGTGTTTATCTCGGCCAGACCCGTTGATTGTTCCGCGGCGCCTTCTGCAATGCCAGAAATCAGTGTGGAGATATGGCTGACACGCTCCACGATCTGCTCCAGTGCTTCCCCGGCTTTGCCCACCAGATCCACCCCGCGTTCCACCTGTTGCGAACTGTCCGAAATCAGCTTTTTGATTTCCATCGCCGCGTCAGATGATCGCTGTGCAAGTGCGCGTACTTCCGAGGCCACAACCGCAAAACCACGCCCGGCTTCGCCAGCACGAGCGGCTTCAACACCGGCGTTCAGCGCCAGAAGGTTGGTTTGGAACGCAATATCGTCAATAACGCTGATGATCTGGGCAATGTGGCTTGAGCTTTTCTCGATTTCGGTCATGGCAGCGACGGCATTTTGCACAACTTCACCGGATACTTCGGCCTGATTGCGCGCCTCACCCATAGTAGTTTCGACCCCACGCGCGCCTTCTGCTGCTGAGCGAACACTTGTGGTCAACTCATCCAGCGCAGCAGCTGTTTCTTCCAGCGTTGCTGCCTGGCTTTCTGTGCGATGAGACAGATCATCCGATGCTTGGCTGATTTCAGCCGCGCCATTTCGGATCGAGGCAGCCGAATCAATGACCTGAGAGATCGTATTCTGCAATTGATCCAGTGTTTTGTTAAAGTCGTTCCGAAGCTGTTCATACTGCTCCGGGAAAGCAGCGGCAATTTTGATGTCCAGATCACCCTTGGACATTTTTGCCAGCTGATTGCTGAGGACATCGATGACTTGGGAAATTTCTTTGGTCTGGATCTGTTGATCCGCTTCCAGTTCTTGCTGGCGCTGCAAACCGTCTCGGAAGACGCTGACAGATCGCGCAATCTCACCCAATTCGCTGCGAAATTCAGTGAAGGGAATCTCTGTTTGGATGTCACCCTCGGTCATCTTGGACATGCGGTTTTTCAACCCGTCCAGGGGCTTGATCACGCTGCGTGCTGCCAGAAATGCAACCACGACGACCAAAGCCAGACCGATGAGAAAGACCACAGCCTGTTTGTTGCGCATAGAGGCCAAGGTTGCCTCCACATCATTTACATAGCTTCCCGTGCCAATGATCCAGCCCCAGGGTTCATAGATTTGCACATAGCTCAGTTTTGGCTCCGGGATGTCCGTATTTGGCTTGTTGAACCAATAGGTCAGCGCGCCTTTGCCTTTTTCTGCAATGATCTTGTTCATTTCGACAAAAATAGGCAAACCGTTTACATCTTTTACGTCGGACTTATCCTGGCCTAGCCACTCTTGTCTGAAGGGGTGAACGAGGATCCGATTTTCACGGTCCAGGACGAAGAAGTATCCCGATCCTTCAAACCGCATGCCGTTCAGGATGTCGTGCCCTTCTTTGCGCGCTTCTTCTGGTGAAATTGTTCCCGCTTCAACCTGCGCGTCGAGGTCAGCCAGAACGCTGGCCGCAGTGTCTGTCAAGCGAGCGAGCTCGAATTCGCGCATGTCGTAGGTTGCTTTGCGGACTTGCTGAGAGAAGAGAAAGCTCATCCCAACCGCCAGCAGCAGGGCCATCGCAGCACCTGCGTAGATACGCAGGGACAGTTTGTGCAAAAAAGCAGGCATTCTTTACGTATCCTCATTGGGCGAAAGAGAAAATTCACTTCGGATAACGTAAGGAGAGGTTCTTAATGGTGTGTTTAAACGTATTCACAAAAGAAAATGCGTTTACTGTGTGCGCTTGGTTGAAACGTTGAAAAGTGGTAACTCGGAAGCTGAAGTTGCCTCAAAGTACCTATTTTTCGCGAAAAAATGATGGATTATGAAAAATCCCACCCGTTTCCGGATGGGACTTCTAAATCTAGTTAAGATTTTAGCTTCTTAGAAATTAGCCGATAATGGCATTAAGTGTCCCGCTGGGACGCATAATTTCTGCCTTCTTCTCAACTGACGGGCGATAGTAGCCCCCGATATCTGCAGCCTTGCCCTGTGCGGCTGCCAGTTCGGACAGAATCGCTTCTTCCTTGCTGCTCAGCGCCTCGGCGATAGGTGCAAAATGCGCCGCCAGATCGGCATCGTCGGATTGCGCGGCCAGGGCTTCAGCCCAGTAGCGTGCAAACCAATAGTGGCTGTCGCGGTTGTCCGGCTGGCCAACCTTGCGCGAGGGCGATTTGTTGTTGTCCAGGATGCCTTGGGTTGCCACTTCGGCGGCTGCGCCCAGAACGCCTGCTTTGGCGTTGCCTTTGACATCAGCCAGGAAGTTCAGGCTTTCGCCAAGAGCGCAGAATTCACCCATGGAATCCCAGCGCAGGTGGTTTTCTTCAACCAGCTGCTGCACGTGTTTCGGAGCCGAACCACCGGCACCGGTTTCAAACAGACCGCCGCCCTGCATCAGTTTCACAATCGACAGCATCTTGGCCGAGGTGCCCAGTTCCAGAATTGGAAACAGATCGGTGAGATAGTCGCGCAGCACGTTGCCGGTGATGGCGATGCTGTCGTTGCCTGCGGTGATGGTTTTCAACGACTGAGCCGTTGCCTCACGCGGGGCGAGGATCTGGAACAGATCCGCCTTGCCCGCGGCTTCGAGGGCAGGGGTGACGTATTTGATCAGCTCTGCATCATGGGCGCGGTTTGCGTCCAGCCAGAAAATTGCCTCGGAACCGGTCAGACGCTGACGGTCCATTGCCAGCTCGATCCAGTTCTCGATCGGGGCTTTCTTTACGGTGCAGGACCGCCAGATGTCGCCAGCCTCAACCGCGTGGCTGTGCAGGGTCTCGCCATTGGCCAGAACGATGCGGATTTCGCCGTCGGCGGGCGCTTCGAATGTGGTCGGGTGGGAGCCGTATTCCTCGGCCTTTTGCGCCATCAGACCAACGTTTGCAACGGAACCGGCAGTGGTTACGTCCAATGCCCCATTGGCTTTGAAGAAGTTGATGGTTTCGTCATAGACGGTTGCATAGCAACGATCGGGGATCACACAGTTGGTGTCGCCTTTGGCTCCTGTCTCGTCCCAGCCTTTGCCGCCAGCGCGGATCACAGCCGGCATGGAGGCGTCGATGATAACATCGGACGGCACATGCAGGTTGGTGATGCCCTTGTCGCTGTCGACCATATACATGGACGGACGCTCCAGTGCTGCGATCTCTGCCTTGATCTCATCCGCGTTGTCCAAGGTGTCGATGGCGGCCAGAACCGCACCGAGGCCCGAGTTCGCAGAGCCACCGGCGGCCGCGATCGCCGCGCCGTGTTTCTCCCAGACCGGGCCAAGCCATGCTTTGACCGCGTGGCCAAAGATGATCGGGTCCGACACTTTCATCATGGTCGCTTTCATGTGAAGCGAGAACATGGTGCCGTCGGCTTTGGTGTCTTCAATGGCTTCGGTCAGGAAAGCGGCGAGCGCCTTGGCGGACATGAAGGTCGCGTCCGCGACGGTGCCTTCGTCGAGGTACCAGCCGTCTTTCAAAACGGTTACAGATCCATCAGCAGCAACGAACTCGATCTTCGTGTCACCTGCTTGTGCGGCGGTGATGGTTGCAGATTTTTCGTTGGCATAAAAATCATTGCCCGGCATGGAAGACACTTTGGTCTTGCTCGCGCTGTCCCAGGTCCCCATCGAATGCGGATTGTTCTGGGCGTAGTTCTTCACTGCTTTGGCCGAACGACGGTCCGAGTTGCCTTCGCGCAGAACCGGGTTCACAGCCGAGCCTTTGATGGCATCGTAACGTGCGCGGATCTCTTTCTCTTCGTCGGAGGCGGGATCTTCCGGGTAGTTCGGAATGTCATAGCCTTGGGCCTGCAATTCCGTGACGGCTGCAACCAGCTGTGGAACCGACGCCGAGATGTTCGGAAGTTTGATGACATTGGCATCGGCCGTTTTCACCAGCTCACCCAATGCGGCCAGGTCGTCATCCTGACGCTGTGCGTCGGTCAGCTTTTCAGGAAAGGTCGCGATGATTCGGCCAGCAAGCGAGATGTCCTTGGTGCCGACTGTGACACCTGCCGCCGAGGCGAAGGTACGGATGATTGGCAAGAACGAAGCGGAGGCCAGCTCGGGCGCTTCGTCTACAATGGTATACAAAATATCGGGGTTAGAGGTGTTTGTCATGTTCCATACCCTTTCAGCGATAACGGAGGCGGTTGGACGGGGCGCGGGAAAAACCCACGCTGTGGACGATCTGAGCCAGCCCTGTCTTGATGCTTTTGCATCCGTTTTTGGCAGTTCTCATGGCCCCCGTGTAAAACAGACGCCGCCTTGGTGCAATTCTTAGCTGCATATTTCTGGCGGTCACAGTGACGCGCGGGTGGCTGTGGCTCTCAAAAACGGCGTTGCGGGACGGGTTGGGGCACATCTTATGGAGGGGTTGGACCGCGAAGCGTTAAATTTCTGGCAAATCAGAATAGTTGCCTGCGCCCTTTGCGTCCCTTCTTCGCACTCTGCGGATATTCTATGCTCTCGAATTAAACGCTAGGCCCGTATAATGTGGGTAAAGTTGTTTTAGTTTCAGGACATCAGCGACACCGGGGAGAAATAATATATCCCTCATGTCAAAGAGGTCTAGTGGAGAGTTTGAAATGCGCGACATTGAGAGATCACCTGCCGATGGGCGTCTACTGATCTATGCTCCCGTACCGGTTTATCGGTTTGGTGGTGCGCTCTATGTCGAACGTCAGGCCATAAATGGTCTGCGGCTTTGGGCGAGCCATTTTTCTGAAGTCATTGCCATGATGCCTGTCAACACTGCGCCGCCGCCGGTCGGATGGCTGCCTGCCGGGGACCACATGGAAGCGCTCCAGCGGGTGCGCATTGAACCGCTGCCCACTGCCTACCGTCCCGATCAATTCCTGAAGGCCTACCGTCAAACCCGCAAGATGATTGGTGAATTGATCGAACAGGCAGAATATCTCAGCTTTGCCATCGGGGGGTTGTTTGGCGATTGGGGCGCGGTGGCAGCCTTTGAAGCCCGCAGTCAGAGACGCCGGTTTGCAGTCTGGACCGACCGCGTGGAGTCCGAGGTGGTGCGCCAGGACCTGAAAGACCCCAGCCGACGCAAGCGCTGGCGCGCGCGGCTGACCTATCGTCCGATGGTGATGTTAGAGCACAAGGTGGTTTCAATGGCTGCCTTGGGTCTGTTTCATGGCAAAGACACATTTGATGCCTACAGCCCTTACAGTTCAAACCCGCATCTTGTGCATGATATCCATATCCGCGCCGAAGACCACATCTCGGCTGAACGCCTTGTGGCCAAAATGGACGCGGTTGACGATGGGGCGCTGCATATCGTCTATGCCGGTCGCGCAGATGCTATGAAAGGGCCTTTGGATTGGGTGGCTGTGCTTGAACGTCTGCATGTCATGGGCGTGAACTTTCGCGCTACATGGCTTGGGGTTGGGGACGAGCTGGAGCAGATGCGCACGCGGATCGCCCGTGCGGGTTTGTCCGACCATGTCTTCTTGCCGGGGTTCGTTTCGGATCATGGGCAGGTGCTGGAAGAATTGCGCCGCGCTCATGTATTTATGTTCTGCCACAAGACACCCGAAAGCCCGCGTTGCCTGATCGAAGCGCTCAGCAACGGAACCCCGATTGTGGGATATGAAAGCTCTTATGCGCAGGATCTGATTTCGGCACATGGCGGTGGGGTTTTGGTTCCCATTGATGATGTCGAAATGCTGGCCTACGAAATTTCAAATCTTGCGGCGGATCGCGGGCGGACACGTCGCCTGATCGGCCAGGCCCGCGCAGATGGTGAGCCGTTTACAGATGAAAATGTGTTCGAGCACCGCGCGCAGCTGATCCAAAGCGAACTGCGCACAGATGTCCCGGGTGAAAACCGCCTGCGGGCGCGCTGGGGAGAAAAACTACCGAACTGAGCCTGCATTCCATCGTTGTGTCAGTGGAGCAAAGTGGGAAACGCTCCGACATCATTCGTTTTCAGGGGCCGCTCTGCCCGGTTCGGGGCCGCCTAACCAAAGGCGCGGAAATTTCAGTTCAAAACCGTTTGTTGCAACGGCGGCAAGGCCAATGCCAGTTCCCGCAGCCACATCATGATGCGCGCGGTGCTGTTTCCTTCGCACAACATCATCAACTCCAGTTCGGCTCGTTTGGTGCGTCCTCGGCGTACTGATTTCAGCGCGTCAAGCAGTCGGCGTTCATGTTCGGTCAGAACCGCAGAGCAGTTGCTGCAGTTTGGGTTGTTGAACATAAAGCAGGAGCGCCTGGACTGACGGACGGCGTCCAGAACACGGGCGACAAGAGAGCCGATGACCGGGCCATTGCAATAATCGAAATGCTCCTCGGCCGTGGTCATGGCTTTCATCCAGGCCTGACTGTGGGGCGTGCTGAAGGTGCAAAAGAAATGACGGGCAATCTGGATGCAGATGAATTCATCCTGATCCGCCCCGGATTGGGCAAAGCTACGCTCTTTATCGGATGGTGTCCGTTTGCAAGCGCCTGGGAAATGCACTTTGGGGCGCCGTGTTCCGGGCTTTTGGGGATCGTACCCGGACTGATCTTCAAATTTCTTTTGGTGCTTCACTGCCGACCCTTTCGCCTGGATGTCCAAAATCCTGAAACTACCGGGCGGATCGGGAGGGCGATTTGGCTGGGCGATTAATCCCTACCAAAACACTCTGGAATTTACAAGGCCGGAAAACGGGTCGTGATGCAGTTGCGGCAGTGTCGAAAACTCAGCGGCCGGGCAGGGGCCCGGCCGCAAAAGTGTCGTGTTACAGCAGGCCTTCACCGCGGGCCCACTCGGCGGCTTGGTCCAATGCCAGTGTGAGACGCGCAAAGATGATCTCGATGTCTTCTTCAGTCACCATCAGGGGCGGGCAAAGGGCGATGGTTTCATAGATGTTCCGGCAGATCAGGCCTGCATCCTGCGCATTTTTGGCAACGCGCGCTGCCATCGACCCGGCCGGTTCAAAGGCTGTTTTTGTTGCTTTGTCAGCAACCAGTTCCAAGCCGCCAATCAGGCCAACACCGCGGGCTTCCCCAACCAGAGGATGGTCTGCCAATGCCTTCAGCTTACCCTGGAACAAAGGCTCCAGCCGGGCCGCGTTGCCGATCAGGTCCCGTTCTTGAATGATCTTGATGTTTTCCAGCGCAACGGCGCAGGACACTGGGTGGCCAGATGTTGTATAGCCATGCCCAAAAGTGCCCAGCTTTGCCGTGTTGTCCGCAATTGCGTCATAAACTGAATCGCTGACCATGATGGCTGCCAGCGGCATATAGGATGAGGTCAGCTGTTTCGACAGAACCAGAATATCCGGAGTAAAGCCATATTTCTCGAAGCCAAAGGTCGTGCCGAGACGGCCAAAACCGTTGATCACCTCATCTGCGACCAGCAGAATATCGTATTTGCGGCAGATCTCAGCCACGCCCGGCCAATAGCCTTCGGGGGGCGTGATCACACCGCCCGCACCCATTACGGGCTCACCAATAAAGGCAGCAATGGTTTCCGGGCCCTCAGACAGGATTGTATCTTCCAGCTCCTTAAGCAACCGCGCTGTGAACTCTGCTTCGCTCTCACCCTCGGCACCGTTGCGCCAGAAATGCGGTGTGGTCAGATGGGTGACCGGGATTGCCGGCAAGTCGAAATCGCGATGGTTTCCGGGCAGACCGGTGAGGGAGCCAGAGGCGACAGTGATCCCGTGATAGGCTTTGTTGCGCGACAGGAATTTCTTCTTTCCCGGGCGGCCCAAGGCGTTGTTCATGAACCAGACCATCTTGATCACGGTATCATTGGCCTCGGAGCCCGAGTTGGTGAAAAACGCGCGGTTCAGGCTCTCAGGTGTCATCTCAGACAGGGTTTCGGCAAGCCGGATGGCCTGTTCGTTCGCCTTATGAGCAAAAGAATGGTAATATGGCAGCTCTTCCATTTGCTTCATGGCAGCTTCGCGCAACCGCGGTTCGGAAAAGCCAACAGCCACGGACCAAAGCCCTGCCAGCCCTTCAATATATTCCTTGCCTTCGCTGTCATAGACGCGGGCGCCATCGCCGCGGGTCATGATCAGCGGACCCTGTTCTTCGTGCAGACGCGCGTTGGTGTAAGGGTGGATTGAGTGCGCCACATCGGTGGCATGCAGGGAATTCGAGATCTTGGTCATGATGTCACGCTTCTGCTGAGTAGGTGAGAATTGCGGGGTGTTCATTCACGCCCCAGGAAACCTGAGAAAAATGAGACCAGCGAGGTGGTCAGGTCTTTAGAGAGATAGCCGCCTTCCTGGATGAAAACTGTTGGGATTTCGACAAAACGTATGTCATTTCCGACGCGACGAAATCCGTCCCAACTGATATTCATCCCGTCCAGCGGGTCGTTTTCATGCGCGTCCAGGCCCAGCGAAACAACAAGCGCGCCGGGATTGAACTCTTTGATCCTTTCAATTCCAACGGCAATAGCTTCAAGCCAAGGATCGTCTGTGGTTGTGCGGGGCAGGGGAAGATTTAGATTGTACCCCGCACCCTTACCAGACCCGGTTTCATGGGCGTGGCCCACGTAAAAGGGGTAGTAGTCCGAAGGATCAGCATGAATGGAAACGGTCAGGACGTCGCTGCGGTCATAAAAGATCGCCTGGGTGCCGTTCCCGTGATGGACATCAATATCAAGGGTCGCCACGCGGTCATGGCTTTGACGCAGCTGTTCGACCGCAATGGCCGCAACATTCATCAAACAATGGCCGGCCGCAGTGTCCTTGCTGCTGTGATGTCCGGGCGGGCGTGTCAAAGCATAGGCGGCAGGTTCTCCTGCCAAAACTGCATTGGCCGCTGCCACGGCACAGTCGGCAGCCCGACATGTCGCCTCCCAGGAATGTTGTCCGATCGGGGCCGAGGCATCGCCCAAATGCCAGCCTGCCTTTGCAATGATACTGTCGGGATAGGTCGAGCTCGCCTTTTGCGGAAAGAGGTTGGGAACAATTTCTTCGGCAGCGTTTGGTAGTTTTTGCCACTCGGCCCATCCGTTCTCGAGGAAGGCCAGAAACTCTGGTGTATGCACGGCTTCATAGGCGCTGCGAGGTGCCTTTTCAGGAGACGTCGTTTCCAGCCCCAGCTGCCGCAGACCCTCCAGCAACAGTTCGGCCCGGCGTGGCTGTTCGGCGTTGCTGCTGGGACGGCCATGGGTCAGGCGGAACTGAGGATTATGCCGTTCCGTTTCGGGTGCGTAAAAGCATTTCATGTCTTCAACTGTCCTCAAGGCCTCGGAATTGCTGCGTCACCAGACGTTGTGCTTCTCCGATGTGATATTCAATGGCTGCAACGGTCTGGGCCTCGTCACGTGCGGCCAGTGCATCCAGGATGGGGATATGGGTCTCTGCGATCCATTGTGGATCGCCGTATAACTTGCCGATCACTACAATGCTCAGTTCGGTCTCCCGCGCGATTTGATCAAAGATATTCAGGAAACGCGGGTTGCCTGAGGCCTGGATCATGCGGCGATGAAACTCCATGTCGGCTTCAACCTGCTTGTGCATGTCGGTCTCTGAATTGGAGACGTCTTTCAGGGTTTGCAACTGGTCGCGCAGACCCGCCAGCATGTCGTCATCCGCTTCGCGTGCCACGCGCCGGGCCGCCGCGATTTCGATAGCGATTCTAAGTTCGTAAAGGTCATCCAGCTGTCGCGCCGAAATCTTACGCACAAAAAAGCCGCGATTGGGCTGATAGGCGACCAGACCCGAACTTTCGAGAAGGCGCGCCGCTTCCCGCACCGGAGCGCGGCTCAACCCCATTTCGCGCGCAATCACGGATTCTGACAGCCTGTCGCCGGGCTTTAACTGGCCCTTGATGATCGCATCGCTCAGCGTATTGGCCACGCGCTCCACCAAACCATCGCGGCCAAGGGGCTGAAACTGCGCCGGGGTATCGTTTTTTTTCATGCTTTGAATGCTCTTTGGGCAGGGTGCTGTCAGATTAAATACCTTTTTGTCGATTGTCGACAATTTCTTGACATGAATCATTGCTGCATCGTTAATGGACCCAACAACGAGAAAAGGAGCAAATATGCTCGACAGCAAAACGGACGTCGCCACATTACGCCGAGACTTGGCCGCAGCATATCAATTGGTCGCTCTTTTGGGCATGGACGACGGCATCTACACACATATTTCTGCACGTTTGCCGGACGGGCCAGAAGGGGAGCGCCGGTTTCTGCTGAACCCATTTGGCCTGCGCTTTGAAGAGGTGACAGCGTCGAACCTGGTCACCGTTGACGAGACGGGCGCAGTGATTGATGACCCCTATGGCGCGGGGGTGAATGCGGCTGGTTTCACAATCCATTCAGCTGTGCATATGGCGCGCCACGATGCCGTCTGTGTCCTGCACACCCATACTGAGGCCGGGGTTGCTGTGTCCTCGGTCAGGGAGGGCCTGCTGTCACTGAACCAATGGTCTGCACAGTTCCACAACCGGATTGCCTTTCACGATTATGAAGGGATTGCACTGGATCTTGAGGAGCGCGCCCGGATCGTGGCGGATCTAGGTGAGAAATCCATCATGCTGTTGCGCAACCACGGCACGTTGGTTCTGGGGCGCTCCATTGCGGAAGCTGTGAAGTATGCGCTCAATCTTGAACGGTCCTGTAAGGCCCAGGTCGCGGCCTTGGGTATGGGTCTGACACCCATCGTCTTGCCGGATGACGTCGCAGAGCACACGGCGCTCCAATACGAACGCATGTACGACAAGATCGAAACCAACGGTCTGCCTGATCCTGAATGGGCGGCAATCCTGCGACAGCTGAAGCGCGAAGCCCCCAATTTCGAACAATAATGCGACCCTGGACCACCTGGGCACCCCACAAAAACCAATGACAGGGAAGACAATGAAACATCTGAAAGCTACGACATTTCTGATAGCCGCAGCCCTTGCCGGGCAATCCTTTGCTGCCGATGCCGGCGGGCGTCTGGATATCGTCGTCCAGCCGGAACCGCCGGGGCTGATGCTGGGATTGGTGCAAAACGGGCCGACCCAATTGGTGGCAGGTGACATCTACGAGAGCCTTTTGCGCTATGATACCGATCTTGAACCGCAGCCGAGCCTTGCCAAGTCCTGGGACATTTCTGAGGACGGTCTGACCTATACTTTTACCTTGCAGGAGGGCGTAACGTGGCATGATGGTGCGCCGTTTACCTCGGCGGATGTTGTGTTCTCCGCGGATGTCTTCCTGCGTGAAACCCATGCGCGTCTGCGGGCGTCGCTGAAGTATGTAGACAGTATTACCGCTCCGGACGACCAGACGGTTGTGTTCAAGTTGAACGAACCTTTTGGACCTTTCATTTCGATCTTTGAAACCGGCACCATGCCGATTGTGCCCAAACACATCTATGACGGCACTGATTACGCCAACAACCCTGCAAACGCGACGCCTATTGGCACCGGCCCGTTCAAATTTGCCGAATGGGAAAAGGGCAGCCATATCAAACTGGTCAAAAACGATGACTATTATATCGACGGCCTGCCCAAACTGGACGAGGTGTTCTATCGGGTGATCCCTGACGCGGCGTCGCGCGCGGTGGCCTTTGAGACTGGCGAAGTTGACGTGCTTCCCGGGGGCTCGGTTGAAAACTGGGACGTGCCACGCCTGACGGCGATGGATGGGGTCTGTTCGACCGGCAAGGGCTGGGAGTTCTTTGCGCCGCACGCGTTTATGTGGCTGAACAACCGCGAGGGCCCGACCGCTGACAAGCGTTTCCGTCAGGCTGTGATGTATGCCATGGACCGGGACTTTGTGAAGGACGTGGTCTGGAACGGGTTCGGCAAGGTTCCGACGGGGCCGGTGTCTTCGAAAACCAATTTCTATTCGGATGATGTGAACATTTATGATCACGATCCGGCCAAGGCCAAGGCGCTGCTGGAGGAGATGGGATATAAAGGTGAACCCGTGCGCCTGTTGCCCTTGCCTTATGGGGAAACCTGGCAGCGCTGGGCCGAAGCGGTGCGCCAGAACCTGTCAGAAGTGGGGATCTCTATAGAAATCGACGCCACAGATGTTGCTGGCTGGAACGAGAAGACCGCCCAGTGGGATTACGATATGGCGTTTACATATCTCTACCAATATGGCGATCCGGCGCTGGGCGTATCGCGCAGCTACGTGGCCTCCAACATTGCCAAAGGATCCCCCTGGAACAATGTCGAAGGCTATGTGAATGAAGAGCTTGATGCCAAATGGGAGGCCGCGGCCATCATGGCAGATCCCTCGGCGCGCGCCGGTGCCTATGCGGACATTCAGAAAGCCATCGTGGATGACGTGCCGGTTGCTTGGCTTCTGGAGCTGGAGTTCCCGACTATCTATCGCTGCGAGATCAAGGATCTGGTGACAACGGCCATCGGGATCAACGACGGCCCGCGCAACGCCTGGATCGAGAAGTAATTTCCAGTTTGCTCTCCCTGGCCCGCGTTTGATGCGCGGGTCATTCCCATTTTCCCGATAGCGAAGGATGATCGCCGCCAATGGCTGCCCTCACCGTAGTTTTCGGCAGAGTGCTAAAGGCCGCTTTGACGCTTTTGGCTATTGCCGCTTTGAATTTCTTTCTGATCCACGCGGCACCAGGAGACCCGGCCACGGTGCTTGCTGGCGAAGCCGGCGCGGCTGATGAACAGATGATTGCGCAGTTGCGCGCCCGGTTCGGGCTGGATCAACCGTTTCACGTGCAGCTTTGGAACTATGTCTCGAATGTTCTGACTCTGGATCTTGGCTATTCCTTCCGTCAGGGCGCCCCGGTTCTGGACCTGATCAAAGACCGTTTGCCGGCCACATTGCTGCTGACGCTGACAGCGTTTGTGATCTCGCTGACGTTTGGTATTACGCTGGGCGTTGCAGCTTCAGCGCGGGTTGGAAAGGCCTCGGACAGCCTGCTGACAACATTGGCGCTCTTGTTTTACGCAACACCCCTCTATTGGGCGGCGTTGATGGCGGTTCTGGTCTTTTCGGTACAGCTCGGCTGGTTGCCCGGTTTCGGCTATGAGACGGTTGGAGCCGACTATACCGGTCTGGCGCGCGTATGGGATATTCTGAAACATCTCATCCTGCCTGCCACCACATTGGGGCTGTTTTTTATGGCCGTATACATGCGGATGACGCGGGCTTCGATGCTGGAAGTCAGTCAGATGGACTTTGTCCGTACCGCAAAGGCCAAGGGGTTGAGCGGCCCGGTCATCCGCCGCCGCCATATCCTGCGCAATGCGATCCTGCCGGTGGTCACACTGGCCGGTTTGCAGGCGGGGCAGCTGGTCGGCGGTGCCGTCCTGACCGAGACGGTTTTTGCCTGGCCCGGCATTGGACGGCTGATGTTCGAAAGCCTCGCCGCGCGGGACTATAATACCATCCTTGGCGTCTTTTTGGTGTCAGCCGCGATGGTCATCATCTTCAATATTCTGACCGATGTGATCTATCGCGTGGTCGACCCTAGGATCGGAGCCCGAACATGATCCGCAGATTTGCTTCCCACAAGGGCGCTATGATCGGCGTTCTGATCCTGACTATCGTCATCGCGCTAGCCATATGCGCCCCCTTGATCTATCCCCGTGGTCCCTGGGCCATGGTGCAACGCCCCTTCCTGCAGCCGATGGCAATGGATGGGTTCGTCCTGGGGACTGATACATTGGGGCGTGATGTGGCGGCAGGTCTGGTCCATGGCGCCCGTGTGTCGCTGCTGGTCGGTCTGGTCTCAACCGTTGTGGCGCTGTTGATTGGCGTTCCTCTTGGCGCAATGGCCGGGTTTTATGGCGGTTGGGTGGATGAAGGGGCGATGCGCTTTACCGAGTTTTTCCAGACCATTCCGAATTTCGCCCTTGCCATCGTTCTGGTTGCTATTCTGGAACCCACGCTGACATCCATCACGCTTGCCATTGCAATTGTCAGCTGGCCGCCCGTGGCCCGTCTGGTGCGGGCCGAGGTTATGGCTGTCAAAAGCCGCGAATTTGTCGATGCGGCCCGTCTGGCGGGACTTTCCAAGCGGCGGATCCTGGTGGAACAGGTCCTGCCCAACACGGTCTCCCCGATCATTGTTCTGGCGTCGTTGATGGTGGCCACTGCAATCCTTCTGGAAAGCTCCTTGTCCTTTCTTGGCCTTGGCGATCCCAACATCATGAGTTGGGGCTATATGATTGGAGCGGCGCGCACCGTGATCCGGTCTGCCTGGTGGCTCAGCTTCTTTCCCGGCGTTGCCATCGTATTGACCGTGCTTGCGCTGAACCTGATTGGGGAGGGGCTCAACGACGCGCTTAACCCGCATCTCAGCCGAAAGGGGCACGCATGACCTCTGTTCTAGATATTCGGGGTCTGACGATCGCGCTGCCCAAAGGTGCGGATCGTCCTTTTGCTGTCGAAGAGATGAGCCTGATCCTGAAGAAAGGTGAAATCCTATGTGTTGTTGGCGAAAGCGGCTCGGGCAAGTCGATGACCGCAAATGCCTTGATGGGCTTGTTGCCGACGGGTGTTACTGTTGCTGGCGGTCAAGCGCTGTTCGATGGGCAGGACGTGCTGGATCTGCCTGAGGCTGCGCATCAGGCGCTGCGGGGCGCGCGTATTGCGATGATCTTCCAGGAGCCGATGACCGCGCTTAATCCGTTGATGCGGATCGGGGACCAGATCGCAGAAGTCTTTGCCGCCCATGGCAAGTTCACCGGAAATGAACATCAGGAAAAGGCATTGGCCCTGATCCGCGAAGTTGGGTTGCCGGATCCGCTGAAGATCATGCGCGCCTATCCGTTTCAATTGTCAGGCGGGCAGCGTCAACGGGCGATGATCGCCATGGCTCTGGCCCTGGAGCCTGAAATCCTGATTGCGGATGAACCGACAACTGCGCTGGATGTCACCACTCAGGCGCAGATCCTTGACCTGATATTGGATCTGCGAAAACGGCGGGGCATGTCGGTGATGTTCATCACCCATGACTTTGGAGTTGTGGCTGAAATTGCTGACAAGGTGATTGTCATGCACAAAGGCAAGGTGGTCGAACGCGGGCCTGCTCCCGTGGTGCTGGGCCATCCGCAGCATGACTACACCAAGCGGCTGCTCGATGCGTTTCCAACCGGAAAACTGCCAGAGGCGCGCGTTTTGGAGGAAACGCCGGTTCTGGAACTGCGGCACCTGCGCAAGACCTATCGCACCGGCGGTGGTTGGTTTCGCGACGCACGAGAGGTGCGCGCGGTCGATGATGTCTCTTTGACCATTGCCCGTGGAGAGGTCCTTGGTCTGGTTGGCGAAAGCGGGTCGGGGAAATCCACCCTGGGCCGGACCGTTGTCCGGCTGGTCACGCCGAACAGCGGCAACGTGCTGGTGGATGGTGTCGACCTTGCGGCCCTGTCCGAAGAGGAACTGCGCGGTCAGCGCAATAAGGTTCAGATGGTGTTTCAGGATCCTTATGCCTCACTCAACCCACGCCATCGGGTGTTGAGGGCGTTGATTGATGGACCGATGGCGATGGGAAAACCCAAGGCCGAAGCCATCAAACGCGCCCACGAGCTGCTGGATATTGTCGGTCTGGGGGCGGAAGCCGCCAACCGTTTCCCGCATGAATTCTCAGGCGGGCAGCGGCAGCGGATCGGCATTGCGCGCGCCCTGGCTATGGATCCGGATCTGATTGTCGCGGATGAGGCGGTGTCGGCTCTGGATGTTTCCATTCAGGCGCAGGTCTTGGATCTGTTACGGGAGCTAAGGGCGCAAATGGGGCTTTCGATCCTTTTTATCACCCATGACTTGCGCGTTGCTGCCCAGCTGTGCGATCGCATTGCGGTAATGCAAACAGGACGTTTGGTGGAGATCGGACCCGTGCACGACATTTTCCTGACCCCGCAAGAGAGCTATACCCAAGAGCTCCTGGCAGCGGTTCCCGGAGCGGAATGGGCCGCAGAACAAGACGTGAGAAGTGGTACATGATCTGCGTTGTCATCAATGAGGGCTTCGATATCCTCGAATTCCACGGTGCGGCGTTTGCAGAACATGCGCCCGAGCTAACGCTGCTGCGCCCAGAAGAGGTCACGGACCCGTCAGCGGTCGAGTTTTTGCTGACTTTCCGGCCTCCAGAGGACGCTTTTCTCCCGTATCCAAACCTGAAGGCGGCCGTCTCCGTTGCCGCCGGGGTTGATGCGATCCTGTCGTGCCCTTCCTTACCCAAAGGGCTGCCGGTGCTGCGGGTCGAGGATGATGACCAAGCGCTGCAAATGGCCGGCTTTGCGGCGTTTCACGTTCTTTGGCATCACCGTCGTATGGATCTGCATTTGCGAGATCAGGCCAATGAAGTCTGGAACCGGCCGCTGTTTGGCCGGTCACCGCTGGCGCGGCGCGTGGGGGTCATGGGCTTTGGGCTGATGGGGCGCGCGGTAGCAAAAGGCATCGCGGCGCTTGGCTATCCGACCGCCAGCCTGTCACGTCGCGCGCCTGAACCACCAGAGCCGGGTGTCGAACATTTCCTGGACACGGACCGCGATACATTTCTGGCCCGCAGTGACATCCTGATCAACGTCCTGCCGCTGACGCCGGCCACCCAGAATATTATGGACGAGGATCTGTTTGCCAAGCTGCCAGCTGGAGCCTCGATCATCAACCTTGGTCGCGGGCAGCATTTGGACGAGGACGCCATGTTGGCCGCGCTGGACAGCGGCCATATCGCTGGGGCTTCGCTGGATGCGTTTTCTGTTGAACCCCTGCGCCTGGGGCACCCTTTCTGGTCTCACCCGCGGGTTCTGGTTACGCCTCACACTGCCAGCGCCTCGGAAGCGCAGGGCGTTGTCGCCTCCATTCGGGCCGGGCTTCAACGCCTTCAGGCGGGGGAGTACCAGGATGACCGCCTGGAACGCGGGTATTGAAACAGGGCGCCGGACCGGCAGTGTCCCGGCGCCTTTATGCGGTTAGGCCTCCGCAAAGCGGTCCGCATAGGTGTCACGCAGGATGTTTTTCTGAACCTTGCCCATGGTGTTGCGGGGCAGCTCATCCAGAATAACCAGCTCACGCGGGTGTTTGAAACGGGCCAGTGAGCCTTTGACCGCTGACATGATCCCATCCAGATCTGGCGCTGCGTCGCCGTCCGGGATGATTACCCCCAGCACAGTCTCGCCAAAGTCGGGGTGGGGGACACCGATCACGGCGCTTTCCAGCACTCCGGGCTGGTCGTCCAACACCAGTTCGATTTCCTTGGGATAGATGTTGTACCCGCCCGAGATGATCAGGTCTTTGTTGCGACCAACGATATGGACATAGCCATCGGCGTCCACCTTGCCCAGGTCCCCGGTGATAAAGAACCCATCGCTGCGCAGCTCGGCTGCGGTTTTCTCTGGCATCTGCCAATAGCCCTGAAACACGTTGGGTCCCCGGACTTCGATCTGGCCGATGTCCCCCTGCGCCAGCTCGGCGCCGGTGTCAGGATGAGTGATCTTCAACTCCACACCGGGCAGGGGAAAGCCCACGGTGCCCGCGCGGCGTTCCCCGTCATACGGGTTGGAGGTGTTCATATTGGTTTCCGTCATCCCATAGCGTTCAAGAATGCGGTGACCGGTGCGCTCTTCGAATTTCACATGGGTTTCTGCCAGAAGCGGCGCAGAACCTGACACAAAAAGGCGCATGTGTTTGGTTAGATCGCGGGTAAAGCGCGCATCGTCCAGCAGGCGGGTATAGAAGGTCGGAACACCCATCATCGCCGTGGCTTTGGGCAGGCCAGCGATAATCTGATCCTGATCGAATTTGGGCATGAAAATCATACTGCCACCGGCCGCCAGCACTACGTTTGTGGCGACAAACAGCCCATGGGTGTGAAAGATCGGCAGCGCATGCAGCAGCACGTCCTGATCCGTAAAACGCCACTCCTTGACCAGGGTTTGCGCGTTGGACAGCAGGTTGTTCTGGCTCAGCATGGCGCCTTTGGACCGGCCTGTGGTGCCCGAGGTGTAAAGAAAGGCTGCCAGATCATCGCCACTGCGGTCCACTGTTGAAAAATCGGCGGGCATGGCGCGCGCCTGCTCCGTGAGCGTACCGGAGCCATCCGCGTTCAGCGTCTCGATCCGCGCGCCATTGGCCTGGGCAATCGGTTGCAACGCGGCTTCCTGGCCGTCGTCGCAGACGATCAGTGCTGCGCCGCTGTTTTCGATGAAATAGGTCAGCTCATCCACTGTATAGGCGGTATTGAGTGGCAGGAAGATCAGACCGGCCTGCGCGCAGGCCGCATAAAGCGCCAGCGCTTCGGGAGATTTCTGAACCTGTACGGCAACCCGGTCCCCCGGTTTTAATCCGATTTGTGCGGTGACATTGGCGATCTGCGCGCCCAACGACAAAAACGCCTGATGGGTCAGTACCTGACCGTCCATGAGATGCAAAAACGGTGTTTCTTTGCCTGTGTGGCAGCCAAATAGAGTATCAAAAAGGGGGTTTGCCATGAGTTTACCTTTCTTGCGTCACGGCGCTGGATCCGGCAGCGGCCAGTGCTTTGACGTCCGCCGCTGCGATTACGCTGCGTGTATTGGCGAATTCTTCCTGGTTTTGTTCAACGTTGGGCAGGTCATACAGATAGTTCACCATTGCGCCTCCGGATTGGGCGCGCCCTTTGTCTGATGTGTCGGCCTCTGCATGTACCGCGTGGATAACGGCTCCGTTTCCAAGATGGAAGCGCGCGACCGGATCATAGGGCAGATTGCCGCGCGACTTGGCGTTGATCAGGTAATGGGCCGCAAGGGATCTGATCTGTTCCGGCTGTTCCGGGCTCCAGTCGATTTTCTCCTGAAACAACCATTTGGTCAGACCGGGTATCGGGGACAGGGTGACAAAGGTCCTGAGCCCACCCAGTTCCCCCGCCAGATCTGAGGCCACCTGTTTGATCAAGGAGTTGCCAAACGAGATGCTGGCCAGCCCAGCCTGACAATTGGAAATAGAGTAAAACACCGCCGTATCCGCCTCTTCCGCAGGCATCGCGGCGCGGTCTTCGGCCAACAGATCCTGTACCGAACCGGGGATGCCCTTTGTCAGGGCGACCTCAACAAAGATAAGCGGCTCATCGGGCATTGTCGGGTGAAAGAAAGCAAAGCAGCGCCGGTCCGACGGTTCCAGACGCCGACGCAGATCCTCCCAGCTTTCGATCGCATGCACCGCCTCATAGGCGATGATTTTTTCCAGAATATGGGCCGGGCTTTCCCATGAAATCGGGCGCAGGACCAAAAAGCCCCGGTTGAACCAGGAGGCAAACAGGTGGCGAAAATCAAGATCAAGCGCCGCCAGTTCGGGGTCTTTGCCGCTCAGCCGTAACAGGTCCGCGCGCATCCGCACCAATGCCTGCGTGGCGCCGGGCAGGCGGTTCAGGCGGCGTATCAGTTCTTGTCGTTTGGGTTCGGCAGCTTCGGCAAAGGCGCGGTAGCTCGCTTTGGAGGGTGCGCGCTCATATTCGTCAAGCGTGGTGCGCACGGCCTCGGGGTCGAGGTTCATGGCTGTTGCGACAAAGCGGAAGAACTCCGCTTTGTCGTTGTCACTCAGATCATCAAACCGTGTCAGGATCTCTTCGGCCAGAGCCAGCCCTGAGGTTTCAGCCGTTGAGCGCACCAGCGCCTCGGCCAATTCACTTACACTGCGGCTGTCATCCGCCATGGCAGTGCGATTGCGGCGATAGCGGCGGTCGAACACGGTTGTCAAAAGATCGGCAAGCAAGGTCATTGGGCAGCTCCCATAACAAGATCCGGCAACCAGGTTGCAAGACCTGGAAACAGGCACAACAAAACAATGGCCAGGATCATGCAGGCCACGAATGGCAGCGATCCGGTCAGAATGGTCTTGAGAGAAATATCCGGTGCAATGCCGTTAATCACATAGAGGTTTAGCCCTACCGGCGGCGAGATCAGGCCAATTTCCATGTTGATGGTCAAAACCACGGCAAACCAGATCGGATCAAAGCCAGCGGTGGTAATGATCGGCAGCAGGATCGGAGCCGCCATCAGGATGACCGCAACGGGTGGCAGGAAGAAGCCTGCGATCAGGAGGAAGACATTGACAGCCCCCATCAGCACCCAGCGGTTCACATCCAGCGTACCAATCCATTCGGCAATCGATTGGGTGATGAACAGCGAAGACAGCATGTAAGAAAACACGCCTGCGGCCGCGATGATGAACAGGATCATCACGCTTTCCTTGGTGCTGTCGCGCAGAACCACCCACAGATCGCTTGGATGCCAGAGTTTGTAGATGATGACCGCAATCAACAGACAGAGAAGCGCGCCCACCGCAGCTGTTTCAGACGGTGTCGCGATGCCACCATACATGGCATATAGGACGCCCAGAATGATCGCCAGAAAAGGCAGAACGCGCGGCAGGATCTCAAACCGTTCAGCCCAGGTATAGGACCCGGTGCCCAGTTGTTTGGCATTGCCGGACGCCCAGGTCGAATAAAGCGACCATGCCATAAAGAGCCCCACCAGCAAAATCCCCGGAACAACACCTGCCAGAAACAGGCGGCCAATCGAGGTTTCGGTGGCGATGCCGTAAACGATCATGGTGACTGAAGGGGGGATCAGGATGCCAAGCGTTCCACCCGCAGCGATCGACCCGGCTGCAACGCCGTCAGGATAGCCACGTTTGCGCATCTCGGGTATGCCCATTTTGCCGATTGCCGCGCAGGTGGCCGGGCTGGAGCCTGACATCGCGGCAAACAGGGCGCAGGCCCCGAGGTTTGAAACCACCAGCCCGCCGGGAATACGGGTCAGCCAGCGCTCCAGTGCTTCATATAGATCGGCACCCGCGCGGGTAGAGGCAATTGACGCCCCCATGATGATAAACATCGGGATCGACAAAAGCGCAAAGTTATCCAGCTTGCCAAACAGGATTTCTGGCATCAGTTCAAGCGAACGCGGCCCATCAAAGACGATCAGAAAACCGGCCGACACGATCAGCAGACCGATGGCCACCGATACACCAGAGAAGAGGACAAGGATCGTCGCAATCGCCACAATAGCGCCAAGTAAGAGGGGATCCATCAGACGTCCTCCAATCCAAAGGGTTTATCAATGCCCAAAAGGACAGCCACAAGGTCCGCGATCAGCTGCAATAGCAAAAGACCAAAGCCAATGGGGATCGAAAGGTAAGGAATCCATAGTCTTACTCCCCATACCGTGTCCGAGCGCCAACCGCGATCCCAGGCGAAATGCCAGTATTCATAGCCGTAAAACAGCATGACCGCGATGATGGCAATCGACAGGCAAGAGGTGACAAGCGACATGTAGAACCGCGCGCGCGGTGCCAGCGACAAAGGGATCAGATCCACATTCACATGGCCACGCAGACGTTGGACGTAGGGCAGGCCAATCAAGGTGGCAGAGATCACCAGATAAATAACCGCTTCGGTCTGCCAAATGGTGGAGCCATTCAGCACAAAACGCACGATGATCATCTGACATGTGATCCCGACGGCGGCCACGATCATTGCGGCAGAGAGCCACCCGGCCAGGGTTGACAGAGCTGCGACCACGGTCAGAAACGGGTTGTTCCCGGTGTGTGAAGCAACGGCAGAGCTATGGCTCGCCATAAGCGCCTCCTGTAGTCAAAATTAGGGAAATTGCAGAAAAGGACGGTGGGCAACGTAAGCGTTGCCCAGGCCGGGATCATTCAACGGCAAGCGCCAGATCGAGCAGTTTTTGCCCATCTTCAACGTCTTCTACAAATTTCTTGTATGAGGTCTCCATCGCCAGCGTGCGCCAGGCTTCGAAATCCGCAGCTGACATTTCTGCGATCTCTACACCGGCCTTTTCAAAGACTTCAGCTGAGGCGGCATCCTGTTTTTTGGCCTCTGCCAGATAATAAGCCTCTGCCTTTTCTGCGGCGGCCAACAGGGCGGCTTGCTGTGCTTCGTTCAGGCCGTCAAAGGTGGATTTGTTCATCAGCAGCGGCTGATACATAAACCACAATGCAACTTCGCCTGCCGGGGTGTAGCAGCTGACCTGCTCATAGATGCGGTAGGACACAAAAGACGAAGAAGAGGTGTTTGCCGCCTGCAGGACCCCTGTCTGCATGGCGTTATAAATCTCGGACGAGGCCATCGACGCGATGGATGCGCCAGCGCCTGCCAGCATCTGCTCAAAGGATTTTCCCGCCGCACGTGTTTGCAGGCCTTCGACATCATCGGGTGAGGTGATACAGTGGTCCTTCCCCGCAAAACCACCAGCCAGATAGCCGTGGACCAGCACCATGACGTCGTCATCGGCCATTTTGGCTTCCAGCGCTTCCATAAAGGGGCTGTCGGAAAGCCGCGCCGCGTGGTCGTGGTTTTTCACCAGGCCAGGCATCAGCGTCAGGTTATAGGCAGGTTGCTGACCGCCCGCATAGCTGAGGGGGAGAACGGTCATGTCCAACTGTCCGCGGCTCAAGGGCTTATATTGCTCGCGTGGTTTGAACAGTGATTTTGAGCCAAAAATCTTGATATTCAGGTCGACATCGGCGGCGGCAACTTCGTCTGCTACGATTTGCGCCACTTGATGGCGGATGTCTTTATTGGACCATTGATGCGACAGGCGCAGCTCCGTTGCCTGAGCGGCTGCGCCCATAGCGA
Organism: Epibacterium sp. ABZ3_068; assembly: GCF_056159265.1. Classification (NCBI taxonomy): domain Bacteria; kingdom Pseudomonadati; phylum Pseudomonadota; class Alphaproteobacteria; order Rhodobacterales; family Roseobacteraceae; genus Epibacterium; species Epibacterium sp. ABZ3_068. The sequence goes on along the minus strand of NZ_JBSWUV010000001.1, from coordinate 530,512 downwards.
CAAGCGAGACAGCAGCCAGGGCTGTTTTCAATGTCAGTTTCATATTTTTCCTCCCAAAGCGTGTTTGGCCCTCCTCAAGGCCTTTGACAGGATAGGATTGCTATGTTTTTCAAGTCAACATTTTTGTATACAAAACTTCCATTGTTGAATTTTGTAAGCGCGTCAGCTATGAGAGAACAATGACAAAACGGCGTGCTGATACTATTGCAGAACAGCTGGAACAGCTGATTTTTGATGGAACTTTTGTCGATGGCGATCGCTTGGACGAGGTCCGGTTGTCGGAACAGTTCGGTGTCTCCAGGACTCCCCTTCGAGAGGCTTTGCAACGCCTTGCTCTGTCTGGTCTGGTGGAGCTGATTCCCCGCCGCGGTGCCTTTGTTCGCCAGCCAGGTCCGATTGAGCTGATGGATATGTTTGAGGTCATGGCCGAGATGGAGGCGGTTTGCGGCCGCCTTGCAGCTGTGCGAATTTCGGACGAAGCCCTGGACGAGCTGCGGGATGCCAATGCGAAATGTCAGGCCGCCGTGGAGGGCGCGAATCCAGATGCCTATTATCTGGAGAATGAGCGGTTCCACCGCATTATCTATCAGGAATCGGGGAATGCCTTCCTCTCACAAGAGACCTACAAACTGCACAAACGCCTGAAACCGTTCCGTCGGCAGCAGCTGCGGTTTCGCGGGCGTCTGAACCAGTCCATGGCAGAGCACGAAGCCATCCTGGACGCATTGGCGACCGGGTCTCAGGACGGGGCGGCCAATGCCTTACGGGACCACGTCGCCGTGCAGGGTGAGAAATTCCAGCGCCTGATGGCAACGCTCAAAAGCGCTGCGGAATAGCGCGGGCTAAAGCAGGTCCGTCATCATTTCGGCCAACAGATCAATCCCGGTCTCAATCCTGCCGGTTGGGATAGAGGAGTAGGCCAGCCGGTAGTGCTGGTGATTTGCCTTCTCTGGGGCGAAGAATGCATGTCCAGGTTCTATCAGAACGCTTTCCTTGCGAAGGTCATAGGCCAGCTGGGACGTGTCAATATCACCTGGTGCCCGCAGCCAAAAGGACGAACCGCCAAAGTCATTTCTGCGGGTCGGGAGTAACCCGTGTTTTCGGAGCGTTTCTTCCATTGCGGCCCGGCGTTTTCGGAAGCTCCGGGATTGTCGCGCCAATTGGGCATCAAAATGCCCAAGAGAGAGAAAATAGGCGATTGTGCGCTGCACGTGGCTCGGCGGGTGGCGCAGAACCGCGCTGCGCAGGGCGCGGGCCTCGGTGATGACCTCTTGCGGCGCAACCATATATCCAAGGCGCAGGCCCGGAAACACCGATTTCGAGAAGGAGCCGACGTATATAACTGTGCCGGATTGATCCAGTGATTTCAACGCGGGTGAGGGGGACTTCAGGAACGACAGTTCAAATTCGTAGTCATCTTCGACGATCACAAAATCGTCCCGCGCGGCCTGTGCCAGCAAGGCCTGCCGCCGATCAAGCGGCATGGTCACATTGGTTGGGCAGTGGTGGCTTGGGGTGGTGAAAACGACATCCGCATCAGAGGGGATCAAATCCGGTGGCAAACCGTCTTCGTCAACGTCAATTGCCGCAATGGCGCAGCGCTTTGGCCCAAGGATCTGGCGCAGCCCCGGATATCCAGGGTTTTCGATTACCGCCTTGCGTCGCCGGTTCAACAGCATTTCGACCACCAACCACAAGGCGTTCTGGGATCCCATCGTGATCAGGATTTCTTCGGGGCGGGCTGCGATACCGCGGCGCGGCAGAATCTGGCGCAGAATGAACTCCACCAGCATCGGGTCGTCCCGCTGATAGTGGTCCGTCGCCAATGTATCAAAATCGCGCCGTCCGACGGCACGCAAGGCACAGGCACGCCAGTTTCGATGATCGAACAGATCGGCATCCGACTGGCCATAGATAAAGGGATACCGGTAATCACGCCAATTTGGGGGACGTGAAATCTCAAAATGGGCTGAGAACTTCTGATTGAATTTGCGTCCCCATTGGACTTGCTCTTGGGCGGGGGAGGTCAGGTGTTCAAATGTGGGGCGTTTGGGGGCTGTATCCGCGACATAAAACCCGGAGCGCCCGCGTGAGATCAGATATTCATTTGCGACCAGTTCATTATAGGCCAGCGTCACGGTGATCCGGGCCACGTTCAAATGATCGGCCAGACGCCGGGTGGAAGGCATCCGTTCTCCGACCGCGCAGCGCCCCGAGACAATTGCCTCCGAGACAACCTGTTGAATTTTCTGCTGTAATGTCGCTTCACCACTAGGGGGGAGAAGGAAAATTTCTGGTGGAATTGTCATTTGGACCTATGTTCCAGATGTTTTGGCCTTAACGCTAACGGAGCTTTTGCGTTTGCGCAACTGCGCAGGCTCAACAAGGATGTCTGATATCGTTCACGAACCCTGGATCATTCATCAAACGATGAAAATCTGTACAGATCGGTGGAAATGATGATTCCAAACCTACTCAAAAAATAGATCCAACTCTTGTCGAGAGTTGTCGAAACCAAGGAGGGGTTTCTTACTGTTAATGTGTCGGGGCACCTGGCATCACCAAAAAGGGTCGTTTCAGGCCCAATCAGCGGGAGTTCCACCCGTTCGGTCCAGACAAGGAGAACGAAATGAAAGCAATCACCAAGCTACTGGCAGGCACGGCATTTGTATTCAGTGCACAAAGCGCGGCCGCCGTCGAAGAACTGACTGTGGGCTATTTCCTGGAATGGCCTATGCCGTTTCTGGCGGCAAAGGCTGACGGCTCATATGATGAAGCGTTGGGTATGAAAGTGAACTGGGTTGCCTTTGAAACAGGCACCGCGATGTCGGCGGCCATGGCCTCGGGCGACGTTCAGATTTCCATCTCTCAAGGCGTGCCACCGTTTGTTGTTGCTGCTTCCGCAGGTCAGCCGCTTCAGGTGATTGATGTCGCGGTCAGCTATTCGGAGAATGACAACTGTGTTGTCAGAGCCGAGCTTGAGATCGACAAGGACAGTGCGGGCGAATTGGCCGGTAAAAAGGTTGCAGTTCCGATCGGCACAGCGGCGCATTATGGTTTCCTGCGCCAAATGGAGCACTTCGGCGTTGACGTGTCTTCGCTTGAAATTGTGGATATGGCTCCGACAGATGGCGCGGCGGCATTGGCACAGGGGGCGGTGGATTTCGCCTGCGGGTATGGCGGTGGTCTGGCTCGTATGAAAGAGCACGGCAATGTGCTTTTGACAGGTGCCGAAAAAGAGGAACTGGGTATCCTGGTTTTTGATGTTTCCTCAGCTCAGGCAGATTTTGTTGTCGAAAACGAAGAATTGGTATCGAAATTCCTGGCAGTCACTGCCGGAGCGAATGCCGAGTGGAACGATAAACAGTCTGACGAAATGTTGTCTAAGATTGCGCTGGAAGCCGGTTTGGATGTGGATGCCGCCAAGGCCTCGATTGCCACATTCTCCTTCCCTTCCGTCGAGGAGCAACTCTCTGAGAAATGGCTCGGCGGAAACGCACAGTCTTTCATGAAGGGCGTTGCGGATGTATTTGTGACATCAGGTTCCATTGATGGTGCGCTGGACAGCTATGCCGGTGCTGTGAATTACGGACCGTTGACGGCGATCAAGTAACCACATTTCAAGAAAACACGGGCCCCGCAGGCAAATGTCTGCGGGGCTCTTATCGTTAGAAATAGAAGGAGGCGCCTCATATGGGAGCCTTGAGTATCAATGATGTGTCCATGCGATTTGATCTGCCGGATGGCTCGCATGTGCAGGCCCTGCAGGATGTTGCGCTGGAACTGAAACAGGGCGAACTTCTCTCAGTGCTTGGCCCGTCTGGGTGCGGCAAGTCGACTCTGTTGAACATTTTGGCAGGCTTTTTGGCGCCCACATCTGGTCAGGTTTCACTGAATGGAAATGTGGTCACAGGCCCCAGCGCTGAACGTGGCATGGTGTTCCAAAAAGGCGCGCTGTTTGAATGGATGAGCGTGCGCCACAATGTGGAATTCGGCCCTCGTATGAAGGGCATGCCCGAGACAGAGCGCAATACCATTGTTGAAAACCTCCTCGATACGGTGGGTCTGCGCGCGTTCAAGGAGAAGGCTGTTTATGAGCTCTCTGGCGGTATGCAGCAGCGGGTCGCGCTGGCGCGGTGCCTGGCCAATGATCCAGATGTGATCCTGATGGACGAACCCCTCGGGGCGCTGGATGCGCTGACACGGGAAAAGATGCAGGGCCTTGTTCTTGATCTGTGGAAGAAGACGGGCAAGACCATCATTTTGATCACGCACTCGGTGGACGAGGCGCTTTTGTTGGGTGAACGGCTTCTGGTCATGGCCCCTCGTCCGGGGCGGATTTTCAAAGAATACCGCTTGCCTTTTGCAGAACGCGCCGTCGGGGCCGATCTGCGCAGTGTCAAGGACGATCCGAAATTCGGCGAGACCAAAAAAGAGATCCTGGAGATGATCTGGGAGATGGAAGAAGAAATCATGGGCGCGTCGGAGGCATAAATGACTGGTCTACTTATCCTTCTAATTTACGTTGCACTCTTTGCAGGTGCCTTTTTTGCCCTGCGGCTTGTGCGCACAGCAATGCAGCCCAAGGCTGATTTCAACTCGCTGAAAACCGTGACCTTCGGTGACGAAAGCGCGGTGCGCGCAGATCGGGCGGCCTCGGTCATTTCGCTGGTTGTGGTCTTCCTGGTTTGGGGAGCCTTTACCGGATCTAAGCTGGTGCCGGTCCATGTGCCGGGGCCCTTTGTTGGCAGCACCTCCTTCACCTACACGGCCAAGAATGCCGATGGTCAGACATCTGATGCAATCGTGAACGTTTTGGTGCACGAGGCCGGTGAAACGGTCGATGCGCCTGCCGTTGTCGCCGGATCCGGATTTGCGCAGGGTGATGCAGCCACTGTGGCCGCCTGGCGCTCGGTGTTGATCCGCGCCCACAAAAATGATGGAGACGACGTCACCACAATCGCAGTTGAAGGTCAGCCTATTGTACCTGGCGAGAGTGTCGATGTGCCCAACGGCCGCGTCACAATGACTGCCAAAGGTTCGCTGAATTTCTCCCCCAATCCGGGTCTCCAGATGGAGCCGATCTGGATGCCCCCGCCGGAAAACGTGGTCTCGCGCCTGGCTGAGATCGCGTCCAATGGCTATCAGAACGCCTCCCTTTTTGAACACGTGGGCTGGTCCCTGTGGCGCGTCTTTGCCGGCTTTGTACTGGGAACTCTCGTTGGTGTGCCGCTTGGCTATGCCATGGGTCTTTCGGGCTGGGCCCGTGGCTGGTTTGATCCCATCGTGGAATTCATGCGCCCGGTGCCGCCTCTTGCGCTGATCCCGCTGGTCATCATCTGGTTTGGCATTGGCGAAAACGGCAAAGTGGTGCTTTTGTTCCTGGCTGCGCTCTGGGTGATGATCATCGCCGCGCGCGCGGGCGTCTCTGGTGTCAACATCACCAAAGTGCAGGCCGCTTATTCCCTCGGAGCCTCCAAGTGGCAGGTCCTGCGCCATGTGATCGTGCCGAACTCCCTGCCGGAAATCTTCACCGGTGCCCGTGTCGCCATGGGCGTCTGCTGGGGTACCGTGGTTGCCGCAGAACTGGTTGCGGCTGAAAAAGGTGCCGGTAAGATGATCGTAGCCGCCTCCAAGTTCCAGGCCACCGACATTGTGATCATGGGTATTGTGATCATCGGTCTCATCGGTTTTGGCATCGACATTCTGATGCGCCGGGCTGAAACCATCTTGGTTCCTTGGAAAGGTCGCTCCTGACCTTTCCTACCACCAAACAGGAAAAGGTCGCGCCTGAGTGCGGCATATTCCAATCGGGAAGGGGCGCCTCAGCCCCTTCCTCAAACTGAAAAGGGTCGGCAAATGCCGACCCTTTTCCATTTAACAACAGGGATGACTTACAACAGGCCCATCAGCCCTTTGCCACCGGTCATCAGCGCCGACAGCAGCAACACGCCCAAGGCCGCCTTGCGATAGGAGCCATCGCCCAAGCGCTGAAACACCCAAGTTCCGCCCCAGCTCCCTGCCATCATCGCAGGAAAAGACAGTGCCGCGCTCAGGCCGATGTTCCAGCTCAACACATCCGATGTCGCCGCCACAAACCCAAGGGCGACCGTGGCCGTAAAGGCAAAGAAGATCAGCAAGGACGCCCGGCTCACCTGTTTGTCGGCCCCGCGTCCCAGGAAATAGGCCACCGCAGGTGGCCCCGGCATGGCCGCAAGCCCGGCCAATAGCCCCGAACAGCTCCCGGCAATCAGCGCAGGTGCGCGCCCGTCCGGCAGGGTGACCTTGGCCATCAGCGCAAATAGCCCCAACAACACAAGCGCCGCAATCACCAGACGCAGCAGATCCGGCGACAGCTGGGTGGCAATCAGCGCGCCAATGACAACACCGGGAACAGAGCCGATCACCAGCCGCCCCAGCGCCTGACGATCAATGTGATGGCGGTTCTGCACCAGATCCACGGGCGCTGCTGCCACCTGCAGGATCTGCGCCATCAGCACCGCAAATATCGGCGAGACGATCAGGCTGTAGATCGGCACGGCCGCAAGGGCAAAACCAAATCCGGTCACCCCACGCAAAAAGCCCGCAGCGAAACTCGCTGCGGACAATAAAATCACATGATCCATATCTGGGCCTTAATCGAAGTTGATCACAATGGTCTTGGAGCGGGTGAAATGCTCCACCATCGCCTCCAGAGAGGCTTCCTTGCCCAAGCCAGACCGGCCAAACCCACCGTAAGAGACGTTGGGCTGGATGGTCAGGTTCTGGTTCACCTGCACATAGCCTGCATTCAGGCGTGACGTGCTGTCCAGCGCGGTCGACAAGTCCTTGGTCCAGACCGAGGCCGCCAGCCCATAATGGGTGCCATTGGCGCGGGCAATAACGTCCTCATAATCGGACCAACGCTGGATTGCCGCAACAGGGCCAAAGATCTCTTGGGTGACGCAGGGGTGATCTTCCGACAGGCCCAACAACAGGGTGGGCTGCATGAACAGATCCGGCGCCAGATCACCGCCTTCAGGCAGCGCGCCAAAGCGGCGGATATCAGCCCCTTCGGTGGCTTCGGCCTTTGCCACAAAGCCCTGGATCACATCCATCTGTTTCTGGTTGATCACAGTGCCCACATCGGTGGCCTCATCCAGCGGATCACCAATCACCAGCTTCTCCAGCTCGGTACCCAGTTTCTCCATAAAGTTGTCAAACAGATCATCATGCACATAGATCCGGCTGGCCGCGGTGCAGCTTTGACCCTGACGGGTAAACCGCATGCCGGAAATCGCACCGGCCACCGCCTTGTCCAGATCCGCATCGGCGCAGATGATCATCGGCGATTTGCCACCCAGCTCCAGCGAGGCCGGGATAATGCGGCTGGCGGCCACCTTATAGATCGCCTCGCCCACGGCTTCCGATCCGGTAAAGGTGATCTTGGCCACATCTTCGTGGTGGGTCAGCGCATTGCCGCAGGTCTTGCCGTCACCATTGATGACGTTCAACACGCCCGCAGGCAGGTATTGGGTCATGATCTCGGCCATCAGGAAGGTGGCAAAAGGCGCTTCTTCCGAGGCTTTGACCACAACAGTATTGCCTGCAACCAGCGCCGGGCCGATTTTCAGCGCCCCCAGAACCAGCGGCACGTTCCACGGCAGGATCGCAGCGACAACACCCAGCGGCTCCAACGTGGTGGTGGTCATCATGCGTGGGTTAAACGGTACGGTCTGCCCCTTCAGCTCGGAACCAAGCGAGCCGTAGAATTCCAGAATATCCGCGGCTACGGTGATCTCCCCCCGGCATTCGGTACGGATCGCCTTGCCAGTCTCACGTGCCAGAACCTGGGCGATCATCTCGGATTGGGCGGCCACGGCGCGGGCGGCTTCGGCGACCATCTTGCCGCGGGTCCGGGCGGGAATTGCAGCCCAACCGGCCTGAGCCGCTTTGGCGGTGGCGACGGCGGCTTCGGTTTCTTCGGCGGTGCTGGCGGCAGCTTTACCCAGAACTGCGCCGGTGGCCGGGTTTTTCACATCCAGCGCTGCGGCACTGGCCACGCGGGCCCCGCCGACCAGGTTCACCTGGGTATAGGCGGTGATTACATCATCGGCGGTGGCAAAAGACAAAGGGGCGTTGGGCTGTGCCATAGGAGGGACTCGCTTCTTGTTCAGGTTTGTTCCTTCATATGAACGCATCGCCCTGGCGGAGTAGGGCCAATTCCTTCAGAAAATGGATCCAAATGGAGGGAATACAAAGAGCCGCCCCGGTTGGAGACGGCTTTGCACATTTTAGAAGCGTAATGCGGTTTACTGCAGCGCTCCGATTTCTTTGTAATACCGTTCTGCACCGGGATGCAGCGGCATGTCCGCAAGCGATTGTACCGCGAACTCAAGGCTCAGCGCCTTGGCCCAGGGCGCGTCCGAGGTGATGCTGTCCAGATTGTCCCAAAACGCCTTGGTGACAGCATAGACGGCCTCAGCATCCAGGTCTGCGCGCACGCCAATGCCAACGGCTGTGTCACTGGACACGGTCGGACCGTTGTTCAGCTGGTTCTTATATTGTCCCGCCGGAATTTCGGCCAAGTATCGAAAATTCCCCAGGTATGTGTCTACGCTCTCGCCTGTGTGATCCTCGGGGCCAATGAACCGCAGGCTTTCGGTTTCGGTAAATTGCAGGAATTGCTGGCAAGGGTCTATGCATCCGTTCACATACATGTCGATCTTGCCATCCATGAAGGATTGAAACCCGGTTGCCCAATTGGCGGTGATCGCCTCATAATCTTCGCCTGCGACCAGCCCGGTGGTTGCCTCAATCCAGCCTTTGGCGGCATTAAAGGCGCCGCCGCCAGCGGGGCCCAGAAACACCGATGCGCCCTCGATGTCATCCAGAAATTCGAGGTCGCTGTCGCCCCGAACCGCATAGTGGTACTGGCCGTAGGGAAACCACATGATCAAGGCCAGATTCTCCGAAAGCGCCGCTGCTTCGGGCTCTTTCTTGTACATGGCAGTGCCTGTGCGGATGAAGTGGTAGATCGTTGGCGAGGTCATATACATGTCCATATTCCCGCGCGCTGTTTCCAGCTGGTGAACCGTTGCAGCCCCGCCGCCGGCAACTTCGATTTCCACCACATCCTGGTTGTTGTTCACCACATTGGCAAAGGTCGCCATTGTGATCGCCTGTCCAAGGCTTGGTTCAATTGTGGCCATCTTCAGCTTGGTTTCAGCAAGGGCCGGGGGGACGGCTGACAAAAGCGTCAGCGCCGTGGCAAGTGTTAAAGACCGCATCGAATCTCCTCCATATCGGTGCGCAAATACAGTTCTAAGTCGTGTGCAGCAGTCGGTTCGGCGCCAGCTTTGGGCTGGCCCAGATCAGCAATAGGCCAGCGCAGGCGGCAGGCGCGGCAAGTGTCAGTTGCGGCAGCAGCGCTGTGCCGCCCAAGGCAAGGCGTAGCACACGTTCCCATGGGGGCAGGCGCGTGCGGTCAAAACCGGCCAGGGCTGAGGCGATCAACCACATAGCCAGACAAAACGCGCCGAGGACCCAGGCGAAATCGAACCATGTAACCGTTGAAATGTCGATCATGGCCCGGGCCTGGACCGGGGCCTCGCCAAACCATTCAAACACCACCTGCAATTTATAAAGAACAGCCGGATGATAGACAAAGACAAATGGTATAAGGAAGCCGGCCAGCGCAATCTTGGCTGCTTCGAACCCTGTGCGCAGCGGATCGGCCCCGGCAATCGGAGCGGCGGCAAAGGCAGCCAATGCCACCGGCGGGGTGACCGTCGACATCATGGCAAAGACCACGACAAACAGATGCAGTGTCAGTGGCGCGATCCCCACGGTATCAATGCCTGAAGACAGGGCGATCACAATAATGAAATAGGTCGCCCCCGGAGGCAGCCCCATGCCAAGGACAATCGCGCCGAAGGCGACAACCAACAGGACAATTGGCAGCGGACCATCCGCGACCTGAGCCAGCAACAGCGACAGGCGGCCGGCAAAACCAGACGTCTGAATCAGGCCGACAATCAGTCCGATGGCTGTCACAATCACAACGATAGATGCGGCCATCCGCCCGGCTTTGGCAAAAGCGTTCCAGATCCGTTTGGGTGAACGGAAGTCCCTGAACAACAGCAAGGATGCGCCAAGTGCGGCGATCAACCCGTAAAATCCGGCCTTGGGCACCGATGGCTGTGCGAACAGAAAATAGGACAGCGTTCCCAAGGGGATCACAAAAACAAGACATTGCAGTCGTTCCTGCGCTGTCAGCTTAGGGCGGTCCTCAATCGGCAGGGCACCAACACCACATTTACGGGCCTCGAAATAGACTGCCAGAAAAGTGCCAAAGTAGTAGAAGAAGGCAGGCACAATTGCTGCCACAACGATGTATCGATACTCCAGCCCGATCTGTCCTGCGACAAAGAAAGCGACAACTCCCATAACCGGCGGCATGATCTGGCCACCTGTGGAGGCAGCGGCCTCAACCGCGCCAGAAACCGCCGGTTTGAAGCCGGCTTTCCGGATGACGGGTATGGTCATCACTCCGGTCGACACCACGTTCGAGATTGCAGCACCGGACAGGGTCCCAAACAGCGCGGATGAGGCGACTGCCGCATGGGCCGCGCCTCCGGTCATGCCGCCGGTCAGCCGGTTGGCGATTTTCATCAGCAAGTCACCGGCACCGGAGGCCATAAGAATCGCGCCAAAGACGATGAAGATCAGGACATTGCCCGTCACGACCTGAATTGGTTGCCCAAACATCCCGCCGGTCTGGGCCCAGAATTGCAGGACCATCTGGCGTAGGTTCTGACCAAAGGACGCCTGGGACCCTGCCAGGATCCCGGTCCAGTCCGGCAGCGCCCCTTTGACAAAGAAATAGACCACCCAGAACAGGCAGAAGGCCACAATGAAGCCGCCAAACAGCCGATAGGTCAAATAGAGCGTAACCGCCGTGGCGAGGGGGAAGAGCACATAATCCCAGGTCGATGCACTGGGCAGAACCCCTGCATCACTGGCGAAAATTCCGATAATCCAGCTGGAAAAAGACAGGGTCGCCGCGAAGACCATCACCCAATTGGCCCAGCGGTTTTCGGGTTTCAGATGCAGCGTCAGCCCCGAGATAACAAAGCTCAGCAAAATCGGCAGGCCAATGATCAGACCGGTGGGCAGCAGAAATGCCTGTTCAAAGCTGCGATAGCCCGCACCCATCCAATGCTCCCGCAGAAAGACCCTCTGGTCCCGGCGGCTCATCTCCTCAAAACCGGGGGTGGTGGTCTCGATGAACCAGCGCACGAAATCATTCAGCGCGCCAGAAGCGGAGTAGATCACCACAACCAGAGCAAAAGCCACCGCAACCAGATTGGCCAGCTGGTGGTCCTGCTCCATCCCTTTGGATGTGTTCCTCTGTGTCATGGCGCTCCTCCCCTGGCCACTCACCCTTTGGTGTGAAACTGTCTGGCAGCTCCTCGGTACTTGTCAGTCAGTTCCTCGGGGACTTCGCTGCCGTCCACCAGAAAGGGTAAAATCCCGCGCCTCAGGGATCGCCCCCGCGCGGCTGTTATATCATCGTCCGACATGGTGACCCGCTGCGACATCCGCCGTCCCCAGGCTCCCAGATGACGATAAAGCCGGTCGATCTCCTCCCGGTAGCCCGGATCATCGCCAAGGTCGGTAAATTCATTGGGATCGCTTTCCAGATCGAACAACATCGGGCGGAAGCCGCCTTCAAAGTGGATCATTTTCCAACGCCCATCAAAGACCATGAACATTCGCGCATCGCGCGCGGTGACCCCCAATGCCTGGGCGCGCGGGGTAGCAGAATAATCATATTCGCTGATCACAACCTCGCGCCATACATCCGGAGTCTGGCCGTGGATCCACGGCAAAAGCGATCGTCCTTCGATAATGTGGTCTGGCACGGTGCCGCCTGCGGCCTCAACAAACGTAGCGGCCAGGTCAATCGCTTCCACCAGCGCATCGCAAGTGGTGCCGCGAGTGCTGTCTGCCTGCGCGCGCGGATCAAAGATGATCATCGGGATCTTCACGGATGCCTCGTGGAAGAAGTCTTTCTCGCCCAGCCAGTGATCTCCCAGATAGTCGCCGTGATCGGATGTCAGGACAATCATGGTCTCCTCCATCTGGCCCTTGTCCTCCAGATGATCCAGCAACCGTCCCAGTTGATCATCACATTGCTTGATCAGCCCCATATAGGCCGGGATAACCTTCTTCCGCACGGACTGTTGTTGAAACGCATCCGCCACACGCGTGTCGTGATAGGCGGCCAGAACCGGGTGGGGATCATCCAATTCCAGGGGATGACGCACCACCGGTTTGATGTCTTCCCGCTTGTAAAGATCATGATAGGGAGCGGGCACGATATAGGGCCAGTGTGGCTTGATAAAAGAAACATGGGCGCACCAGGGGCCTATGGCCTGATCCACAAATCTGATGGCTTCAGAGGTAAGCCAGGGTGTTTCGCTGTCTTCTTCGCGAATATTGGCCGGTTTGTCTGCATTTTCAAACATCCAGCCGCTGGCCATCTCACCCTGGTTTACGCCAGCATTGGCGTAATCTGCCCAGGGGTTCTCACCATCATAGCCTTTGGACTTCAGGTATTCATTATAGGGGGATCGTTTCTGGTCATAGAACCCATCCGGACCAGATCCCCACAGGCCGTCATCGCGCGCCCAGGCGTCAAACCCGCAATCGGCCTGCCGTGCGCCAATCGTGCTGTCCGGAGACAGGCCCAGACGTTCCATGCCCTTGGCATCTGCTTTCATATGCGTCTTGCCCAGCAGCCAGCAATCCATGCCCAGCTCCCGCAGATGGTCGCCCAATGTGATCTCCCCCACCCGCAGGGGGAAGCCGTTCCACTGCGCCCCATGGGACGAGACATAGCGGCCGGTGTAAAAGCTCATCCGCGACGCCCCGCAGATCGGGGATTGTACATAGGCATTGGTAAACCGAACACCCTTTGCCGCGATCCGGTCAAAATTCGGGGTTTTCAAAGAGGGGTGTCCCGCACAGCTCAGGTAATCAAAACGCAGCTGGTCGTACATGATGAACAGAATGTTCAAGGTATCCTCCATCCGTGCAGCTTCATGAGGCAAACTGATTTACCACATGTATCTTTTGGGATGCGAGAACGGCAGGCTCAAAATGTTTATGGGTATAACTAACGGGAATATGTCTGGTCAAAGGTGTTCCGTGAAACCTGTTCCAGACAATCACAGAAATATTGCAGCGCAGGCGTGGGGGCCCGTTCAGAAGAGGTGATCATCGAGATGCGGGCAGCCCGTAGTTTTTCCTTGAGATCAAGGTGTTTGATACCCCACCGTGCTTGTGTCTGGTCCAGAAGGAGCCCAGGGAAAGTACATAGGTAGTCGCCGTCCTGCACCATGGAAAGGATGCTGGCAATGGAATCGGATGTGATCTTTGGGTCCGGTGGCGTCAGCTCGTGATCATGAAAATGGCGCTGCAAATGGGGCAGGCGGGTCCGTGTTCCAATCATCAGCCACTCCCCTTCGGTCAACTCCGAAAGGCTTGTGCTGTTCACCCATTTTGAGTGCGCGCCTGTGATCACCACAATGGGTGTTTCCACCAGAAAGGTCAGGGCCAGACCCGCCGTATTGGCCTCCCGTGGCTCTGGCCCGATCACCAGATCAACGCGCCCTTCCCGAATTGGGCTGAACGCAATAGGTTCGTGGCCGCCGTTCAGTTCGACCTCTACCATCGGGAATTTCCGCCGGAAGAGTTTCAGGGTCTGCGCAATCAGACGATGGGCTGCCAACGGGGAGACGGTAACCGTAAGTCGCCCGGTGCCCAATCCACGTCGTTGGGCAATTTCCTCTTCCATCCGGCGCATTTCCGACTGGATCACCCGCGCGCGTTTCAGGATCAACTGCCCTTCCTCGGTCAGCATCACGCCGCTTGGAGCGCGCTGGAAAATGGCCGCCCCCACATCTGTTTCAGCCTGGCGCAAGGCTTTGGTCACTGCCGGCTGCGTCTTGCCCAAGGCCTTGGCGGCACTGCGGATACTGCCTGCCTGTTCAACGGCCAAGAGCATTTCAATATGTTGGAGCTTGATCATTGCCATTAAACCTTCTGGCTGGATATTCCGTAAGTTTATATCCTATAAGCTGCCTGAATGCAGGCCTCGGCGTGAAGTCTGCATATCCAGCTCTTTTCCGCGTGCGAAAAAACACGCGCTTCTTTATGTTGACATCAGTATGATACTGGGATGATCCACGAGTTGAACAAGACACCGGACAATCTGCAAGACTTTGACCTTGCGCATTTCACGCCCTACCGTTTGGCAGTCGCGGCGCAAAAGCTCTCTGAAATGCTGGCGCGCCAATACCGCGAGAAATTTGGTGTTTCGATTCCAGAATGGCGCGTTTTGGTGCATCTGACGCAATCGGATGGCGTTTCGGTTCGTGATATCGAAGCGCGTGTCGCGATGGAGAAATCCAAGGTAAGCCGCGCCGCCACCCGGTTGGAAGAAAGCGGTCTGGTGATCAAGACAGTCAACCAGGGCGACCGTCGCCTTGTTCGGCTGGAGCTGACACCAAAGGGACGCGCCCTGATGGCCGACCTTCTGCCGCTGGCAGAAGACTTTCAGGCTGAGATCGCCGCAAAGCTGGGCCAAACACAGGATGGTTTCGAAGCGGGGCTTGACCGGCTTCTGGAAGAGTAAAGGGTGGAAGGCCAACCCAGGCCAAGTCATGCAGGCTCAGTCTAGGCAGAGCGGCTCTGCGGGGGGGAACTCAAAGAGACAAGGCGTCTTGTAGCGCAAGGAATGAGGCCTTGGGTGTGCGCTCCATGGTATCAAAATCCACATGCACCATGCCAAAACGTTTCTCATATCCCAGCGCCCATTCGTAGTTGTCCAGCAGTGACCACAGGAAATAGGCAGAGACCGGAACGCCATCCGCCATCGCCTTTTGGACTGCCGCAATGTGTTGATTTATATAGTCCATGCGCGGAGTGTCATCGACCATACCGTCTTTTATCACATCGGCGTTTGCCATGCCGTTTTCGGTAATGTGAATGGGCAGGTCGCCAGTGTATTCGTCTGCTGTGCGTTTCAGGAACTTGTAAAGCCCTTCAGGGTAAATCTCCCATCCCATCTGGGTCTTGGCAAGAGGGCCGTCGACCTCGTGGTGATGTGGCCAGGGACCATCGTTCGGGGCCAAGAGCTTGCGGGTGTAATAATTCACGCCACACCAGTCGACCGGCTGGGAAATCACGTCGAAATCATCCTGCCACCCCTTGGGGAGATGCGCGTCCATCCCCTCCAGCACCACTTCGGGATAGCATTTGTGGAAAATTCCGCTCAGGAAGAACCGGTTATAATAGGCGTCATAGGTATCTGCGGCTTTTTGTGCCTCTGGGGTGTGATCCACCGGATCAGCCCACTCCATGTTGAAGATCGCACCAAGGTTCGTCATCCCCATGCCGCGCATCACATCAATGGCCGTTCCATGGGCCAGCAGCACGTGATGCATCGCATGGGCGGTGGCGCGAATGTCGCGCAGTCCCGGAGCGTGATGGCCCAGAAAGTGGCTTAACCAGCTGACGCACCAAGGTTCGTTAATCGGTGCAACGCTGTGCATCCGGTCACCGATCCGGCCCATGATGACTTCGGTGAAATCCGCAAACCACCCGGCAATATCGCGGTTGCGCCAACCGCCAAGATCCGAAAGCACTGCTGGTAGTTCCCAGTGATACAGGGTCGCGCAGGGCTTTATCCCGCGTTCCAGCATCGCGTCGGTCAGCCGGTCGTAGTAATCCAGACCGTCCTGGTTGATGGTGCCGCGCCCCTCGGGCATGACTCGCGCCCAACTGGTGGAAAAGCGATAGCAGTCCAGCCCTGCATCCATGATCAGATCCAGATCTTCTGCGTAGCGATGGTAGTGATCACACCCGCGCGCGCCATTTTCCGCCCGCACCACATTGCCCGGTGTTGCGGCAAACGTATCCCAGTGGGTCGGGCCGGCCCCGCCAAAGGCGTGACCTTCGATCTGATAGGCCGAGGTTGCTACGCCGAATTGGAAATCCTGCGGGAATTCAGAGCGTTTAAACTGCATAACTTCAATCCTGTGGCGCAGGGCCGGTAGAGCTGCCGACGACCAGTTCGGCCTCCAGCATTGTGTTCATCGGAGGATGGTTCGGCGAGGTAATCAGGGTCGCCAGCATTTCAGCGGTAATTTGCCCGGCCTGGCGCACTGATGAGCGCAAAGCCGTAAAGATCGGGATATCCTGTCCGTTCTTCAGGTAGGACAGGTCATCGTCGTGGGTAATCACTGAGACTTCGCGGCCCATCTTGAGGCCCGCGTTTTCGATCGCGCGGCGGACACCGATGGCGGTGATCATGGATGAGGTCAGAAAGGCCGTGGGTGGATTTTCCATCGCCAGCATCGCCTTTGTTTCCTTGTGGCCAAAGACCTCGGTCATTTCGGACGATCTCATCAGTGTGGGATCGGGGTGAAATCCGCGGGTCTCCAGCGCTTTCATGTACCCCTCGCGGCGGCGATGGGCAAAATCCATATGTTCCAGGCCATTCAGCAGGGCAATGCGGCGATGACCCAGATCAATCAGGAACTCGGTTGCACGCTGGAAGGCACGGATATTGTTCACATCGACCCAGCTATAGGGCTCTTCAATGCCGGTTGACCGTCCGTGCACAACAAAGGGCAGCCCCATCGTGTTGAGCAAGGTGATGCGTGAATCTTCCACCAGCGGGCCTTGAATGACAACGCCATCAACCGCGCGTTTGGCCAGGAGCTCGCGATAGGATTGCTCGACACTTCCATCAAGCACGCGGGTGAACATCATGTCATAGCCAAACCGCGCATAAGCCTCTGATGCGCCGGCGACAAAATCCCCAAAGACCGGGTTCACCATCTCATGCTGGTTGGAGGTCGGGATCACGTGTCCGATCATCATCGCACGCCCCGTTGCCAGCCCCTTGGCGCGGCTGTTGGGGCGATACCCATAGCGATCCGCCGCTTCCTGCACACGCAATCTGGTTGCCTCATTGACCTCAGGATAGCCGTTCAGGGCGCGGCTGACAGTGGTCTGTGACAATCCGAGTTGCTCTGCGAGGCTCTTGAGGTTCATCTTTCAAAGCGCTTTCAATTCTGTTTCAAATTCTTTTGCAGGAAAAACGGGCATCTGGTCAATAGCTTTATTGAAACCCATAAAAACAAGCTACTTTGTAGCGTCATAAGGCGGCCAAAGCGTTTTGGCTTGACAGCTTGAGGGGTGGTGGAGGTACAAAGTGACCTCAAAGCGCTTTGAATATTGAGTCGCTTTGCTGAATTCTTACGCTTTGCGTGTTTTGGGAGGAGAATGATGAAGAAGTCGATTTTGACAAGCGTTGCTGCGCTTGCTCTGATGTCCGGTCAGTCCTTGGCTGAGGATCTCACCGTGTTTGGCCCCTGGCTTGGCCCGGATCAGATGAACGTGGAGGCTGTTCTGGAAGGTTTCGCCGCGGCCACCGGGCACAACGTGTCTTATGTGGGCTCTGACAGTTTTGAACAGCAGATCCGCATCGACGCCGAGGCAGGTTCTGCTCCCAATATCGCTATCTTCCCTCAGCCCGGTCTGGCGGCCGAATTGGCCAAGGGTGGTTTTCTGACGCCACTGGCCGATGGCACCGGCGACTGGATTGCCGAGAATTATGCCGCCGGTCAGTCCTGGGTTGACCTGGGCACCTTTGCAGGTCCGGACGGTGCGGATGATCTTTATGGTTTTTTCTTCAAGGTGGATGTGAAATCCCTGGTCTGGTACCTGCCCGAAAACTTTGAGGACGCAGGCTACGACGTCCCGACCACCATGGAAGAGCTGAAGGCGCTGACCGACCAGATTGTGGCGGATGGCGAAACACCCTGGTGTATCGGTCTCGGGTCCGGTGGGGCCACCGGTTGGCCGGCAACGGATTGGGTCGAAGACCTGATGCTGCGTACCCAAAGCCCTGCGGATTATGATGCCTGGGTCAACAACGGGCTCAAATTCAACGATCCCAAAGTTGTTGCCGCGATCGAAGAATTCGGTACCTTTGCTCGTAACGAAGATTACGTCGCCGGTGGGGCAGGGGCCGTGGCGACTACAGATTTCCGCGACAGCCCCAAAGGCATGTTTGACGCCCCCCCGCAGTGCTACATGCACCGTCAGGCATCGTTCATCCCGGCGTTTTTCCCCGAAGGAACGGTTGTGGGAGAAGATGCGGACTTCTTCTATTTTCCGGCCTATGCGGACAAGGATCTGGGAACTCCGGTTCTGGGCGCAGGTACGGTCTGGGCCATTACCAATGAAAGCCAAGCTGCGCATGATCTGATTGCCTATCTGCAGGATCCTGCTGCGCATGAGATCTGGATGGCCCGCAAAGGCTTCCTGACACCGCACAAAGGTGTCGATGCCTCGAAATTTTCTGATCCCACCCTGCGCAAGATGAATGAGATCCTGCTGGGGGCCACCACGTTCCGGTTCGACGCGTCTGACCTGATGCCGGGCGGCGTAGGTGCCGGTTCTTTCTGGACTGGCATGGTTGACTACGCCGGGGGCAAGTCCGCTCAGGATGTCGCCGATGAAATTCAGGCGTCCTGGGACGCTCTGAAATAAGAACCTGAACAGGTCATCGGGGCAGCGGGGACCTATCTCCTGGCTGCCCCGGTGCCGCTTTTATTCTGGCTCCGACACAATAAGGGAACTGACCATGCATCCGGCACTTCAGGGACTGTCGATCATTGTTTTTGGCGTCACCGCCTGCATCGCCTATTTCGCTTTGTCGAACCAGATTCTCGATAAAATACTGTTTCCCCCACGTGGCCCGAATGCCGGGCGCAACATCAACCGCGCCAATATGATCCGGCCTTGGCTGTTTCTGATGCCCGCGCTTTTTGCGCTGGGTGTGTATCTGGCCTACCCGGTGGTTGAGACCCTGCGGCTATCACTCACAGAACGCGTGCCGGGTGGGGGATACCAATGGGTTGGTCTCGACAACTATGTGCAGATGTCAAACGAGGCCAAGTTCTGGGAGGCCCTGCGCAATAATATGCTGTGGCTTCTGGTGGTTCCCGCCGCCTCCACCGGTTTTGGCCTTCTGGCCGCACAGCTGACGGATCGGATCGGCTGGGGCAATGTGGCCAAGTCGCTGATTTTCATGCCGATGGCGATCTCTTTTGTGGGCGCCTCGGTGATCTGGAAACTGGTTTATGACGTCCGCCCTGCGGATCAGGACCAGATCGGCGTCTTCAACGCGATCTTTATGTCGCTGGGGGGGGACGCTCCGATCACCTGGCTGACTCTGCCGTTCTGGAACAGTTTCTTTCTGATGCTGGTGCTGATCTGGATCCAGACCGGTTTTGCCATGGTGATCCTGTCCGCAGCCCTGCGCGGCATTCCCGAGGAAACGGTCGAAGCCGCGATTGTCGACGGGGCCAGCCCGATGCAGATCTTTTTCAAGATCAAAGTGCCGCAGATCAAAACCACCATCCTTGTGGTCTGGACCACCATCACCATCACCGTGCTCAAGGTGTTTGACATCGTCTTCACCATGACCAACGGCCAGTGGGAAACGCAGGTTCTGGCCAATTACATGTTCGACAAGCTGTTTCGCGCCAATGACTGGGGCGTGGGGTCGGCCTCGGCCATTGTGATCATGATCCTGGTTCTGCCGATCCTGGTCTGGAATGTGCGCAATGCACGCAATGAAACGCGCTGAGGCAGGGAGAAAGATCATGGACAATATCGCCGGAACCAAATCCACCCTGACCTGGGTCACCCATATCTCGGTTGCGCTGCTTGTGGCGCTTTGGGTCTTCCCGACACTTGGGCTGTTTGTATCCTCCTTCCGCACCGCCGATCAGATTTCCACCAGTGGCTGGTGGAAGGCGATGTTTCCGTCTGAACAGACTTTGACCCTGCGTGCGGCCGCGGCAGATCAGCAGGTTCAGGAGGGCACCCTGTATGTGATAGAGGGCAACCTGCTCGCTGACACCCCCGACGCCACCATCCACAGCTGGGGCACCTCATCGCGGGCGGTGGATGCCTATCAGCCGGGGGACACCGCCGAGCTGCGCAAGGGCGGCACCATCACGCTGAACGCGGATGGCAGCTACCGCATGGAAAACACCGAAGCCTTTGGCGGATCGCGCGGCCAGCGGGTCTTTCTTGGCACCACCATCGCACCCGAACTGACCCTGCAGAACTATCGCAATGTTCTGTTCAACCCCGACAATATCGAAGGGATGAGCCAGGCCTTTTTCAGCACCCTGACCGTGACCATCCCGGCCACCATTATCCCGATCCTTGTGGCGGCCTTTGCGGCCTATGCGCTGGCGTGGATGGAGTTTCCGGGCCGCGCGCTATTGATTGCCATTATCGTGGGGCTATTGGTTGTGCCGCTGCAACTGGCGCTGATCCCCTTGCTGAAACTCCACCTCGGTATTGGCATCGGCAAAGGATACATGGGCGTCTGGCTGGCGCACACGGGGTTCGGCCTGCCGCTGGCGATCTATCTGTTGCGCAACTATATGGTTGGCCTGCCGCGTGACATTATCGAAAACGCCCGTGTGGATGGGGCGACCGAATATCAGATCTTCACCCGGATCATCCTGCCGCTCAGCTTCCCGGCACTGGCCTCCTTTGCCATCTTCCAGTTCCTGTGGACCTGGAACGATCTTCTGGTCGCCAAGGTCTTCCTGGTCGATGCCACCGGTGAAACCACGGTCATGACCCAGAAACTGGTTGAGCTTCTGGGCACCCGCGGCGGCAACTGGGAAATTCTTGCAACCTCCGCCTTTGTCTCCATCGCGGTGCCACTGGCGGTTTTCTTCACTCTCCAAAGATACCTGGTCCGCGGGCTTCTGGCCGGTTCCGTGAAATAGGAAACATCAATGAACATGCAAACATCCCTTCAAACGGCTCAGGACGTAGATTGGTGGCAGGGTGGTGTGATCTATCAGATCTATCCGCGCAGCTTTCAGGACAGCAATGGCGACGGCATCGGTGACCTGCGCGGCATTACCGAGCGCCTGCCGTATGTGGCTTCGCTTGGAGTGGACGCCATCTGGATTTCGCCCTTCTTCAAATCGCCGATGAAGGATTTTGGCTATGATGTCAGCGATTACCGCGATGTCGATCCGATGTTCGGCAGCCTTGGCGATTTTGACGCGCTCCTCAGTCGCGCCCATGAGCTGGGACTGAAAGTGATGATCGACCTCGTGCTGTCCCATACCTCGGACCAGCACCCGTGGTTTGCCGAAAGCCGGTCCAACCGCACCAACGCCAAATCCGACTGGTACGTCTGGGCGGATGCGCAGCCCGATGGCACGCCGCCTAACAACTGGTTGTCGATCTTTGGTGGCCCCGCCTGGCATTGGGATGCGCGTCGTCAGCAGTATTACCTGCACAACTTCCTGACCTCGCAACCGGATCTGAATTTCCACAATCTCGACGTCCAGCAAGAGCTGTTGGACACCGCGCGTTTCTGGCTGGAGCGCGGCGTCGACGGCTTCCGTCTGGACACCATCAATTTCTACTTCCACGATCAGGAACTGCGCAGCAACCCGCCGCTGCCGATCGAGGAACGTAATGGCAGCATTGCCCCGATGGTGAACCCCTACAACAATCAGAACCATCTCTATTCCAAGAGCCGTCCTGAAAACGTGGCCTTCCTGGAACGCCTGCGGGCCCTGACCGATGAATATGACGCCCGCGCCTGTCTGGGAGAGGTCGGCGATGCGCAGCGTGGTCTGGAAATCATGGGGGAATACACCCAGGGCGATAACCGGATGCACATGTGTTATGCCTTTGAATTTCTTGGCCCGGAACGCGCAACAGCCCCTTGGATCAAGGAGGTGTTCGACCGCCTGAATACCGTCGGCAAAGGGGCCTGGGCCTGCTGGGCATTCTCCAATCACGATGTTGTCCGCCACGGCACCCGCTGGCAGCTTAGCGATGCCGCACAGCGGGCTTATGTCGCGCTGCTGATGTGTCTGCGCGGCTCGGTGTGCCTTTATCAAGGCGAAGAGCTGTGCCTGCCCGAGGCCGATGTCGCCTTTGAGGATTTGCAGGACCCGTACGGCATTGAATTCTGGCCCGAATTCAAAGGCCGCGATGGCTGTCGGACCCCTATGGTTTGGACGTCTGCCGAAGACAATGCAGGTTTCAGCGATGCAAAACCCTGGTTGCCGGTAAGCGGTGAGCAGCGTGAACTGGCGGTGGACTGGCAGGAACAAGCGCCGGGTTCGGCCTTGCGCCACTATCGCAAGGCAATTGCCCTGCGCCACGCCCATCAGGCGCTGAAAACCGGAACGCAGGACCATGTTGATGTGGCCGAGGATCTGTTGACATTCCATCGCACCTCGGACGGTGAAGAGATTTTCTGTGCGTTTAACCTTGGGGATAATAACGTCATGCTGAACCTGCCGCAGGGCAGCTGGTCAGACGCGTCAAATGGTCTGGATGGTGCGGTGAAGCCATCCGGTGATCAAATCACGCTTGGCGCCTGGGAATATTGCATCGCGGTCCTGGGAGGGGACAAAGGGAATGGCTGAACTCAAACTGAGCGGCGTGGAAAAATCCTATGCCAACAGCGTCAATGTGCTGGAAAACATCAACCTTGAGATCGACAAAGGGGAGCTGATCGTCTTTGTCGGCCCCTCGGGATGTGGCAAATCCACGCTGTTGCGGATGATCGCGGGTCTGGAAAAGATCACCGGCGGCGAGCTGACAATTGATGGCCAGGTGATGAATGACACCCCGCCAGCACAGCGCGGGATTGCCATGGTGTTCCAGTCCTACGCGCTTTATCCCCACATGACCGTGCGCGACAACATGGCCTTTGCCCTCAAAATCGCCAAGAAATCCAAGGCGGAAATTGACGCAGCCGTGGAAAAAGCCGCCAAGGTCCTGCAACTCGACAGCTATCTGGACCGCCTGCCCAAGGAACTGTCCGGCGGGCAGCGCCAGCGTGTCGCCATTGGTCGCTCCATCGTGCGCGACCCCAAGGTCTATCTGTTTGACGAACCGCTCTCGAATTTGGACGCGGCCCTGCGTGTCGCCACCCGTATCGAGATCGCCCGGCTGAAAGAGGCGATGCCAGACCGCACCATGATCTATGTGACCCATGATCAGGTCGAAGCGATGACATTGGCCAGCCGCATCGTGGTCCTGGCCAACAAGGCCATTGCCCAGGTCGGCACTCCGCTGGATCTGTATGAGCGCCCGGAAAACGAGTTTGTGGCCCAATTCATCGGCTCACCGGCGATGAACCTCTTGCCGGGCAAGATCACGGCAACCGGTACACAGACAACCGTGACCCTTGAAGGGGGCGGGGTGGCGGTCTCTGACATTCCCACCAATGATGCAGACCTTGGTAAAACCGTGAATATCGGCGTTCGCCCCGAAGACCTGTTTGAAGCCGACAGTGAGGCCCTGTTCGAGGCCCGCGTCGACATCACCGAAGCCTTGGGAGAGGTCACGCTGCTCTATTTCGACACCGAGGCGGGCGCGACCTCACTGATTGGCAAACTCGCCGGTAACCGCAAGGAACTGCGCGGCCAGACCGTGCGCATGGCAGCCACCCCGGACAAGGTGCATCTGTTCCACAACGGCCTGTCAATGCGGCCTGCCCGGGGGTGAACACTGGCTGCTGATTTCAGCCTCAGAACCCATCGTCCAAGATCGTCTTTGACCCGTCGGTAAACCGGGACAAGCGGAAAACGCCTGCATCAACACAGGGTGCGGCGCCAGTGATCAGCTCTGCCATCAATCGCCCGGCAGCGGGTCCGATGCCAAACCCATGGCCGGAAAAACCGGTGGCAATAAAGAAACCCGGTGTGCTTTCGACGGGTGAAATCACCGGCAGCGCATCTGGGGTGACATCAATCATCCCCGCCCAGGTCTGGGCAATCGTGGCCTGTTCAAAGATCGGAAAATGTCTGGCCGCCGCCGCCTGGATCTTGCGCGCGGTGGCGGCGTGCGGCGTGGGGTCCAGAACCCGGTGACGTTCAAACGGTGTAATCTGGTCCAACGACCAGCGTCTTGCATAGCCTGCTTCTTCCACAAACCGAGGGCCGAGCCGCAGGCGCAGGTCCTGCCATTGATGGCGCAAGGCCGGTAAGAAGGGGCGTGCCAGACGGAAGCTGTCAGGCACGATATCTGCATGGCTGATGCTGCCATCCGCCAGCGTATAGCCGCCGTCCTGACGTTTACGCATGGCAAAGTCATCTGTGCCAAAGGTCACCTCGGGGCCTCCTTCCAGGGGAGCTGTGCGCAGCACAGTGTTCAGCACCCGCAGCTGTGGTAAGTCTATTCCCATATTGCCGGAGAACAGTCGGGACCACGCCCCGCCTGCCAGAACCACCGCATCACACCCAATCGAACCGCGCTCTGTCACCACTGCGCTGATGCGCCCAGCTGCAGTTTCCACGCCGCGCACCGCGCAGTGGGTCAGGATTGCAGCGCCATGGGTGCGTGCTCCTTCTGCAATGGCGGGGGTGGCTTTCTGCGGTTCGGCCCGACCGTCCATCGGCGTGTGAAACACCGCATGGGGCAGGGTGCGCGCGCCAGGAAACAGATCCGCCAGCGCCTCTCCTCGTACGATATGGCCGGGCAGTTGGAACGGGGTCAAATGCTCGGACCAGCGTTCAAACCGGGCAATCTTGGCGTCACTCGCACAGGCATAGGCAATGCCCGCCCGTGTATATCCCAGATCGTGCCCGGTGCGCTTTGCCAGGTCGGGCCAGATCCGCAGCGCTTCGGCCATCAACGGGATTTCGCGCCGGTCCCGCCGGGAAATCCGCACCCACCCCCAATTGCGAGAGCTCTGCTCGGCACCGATCTCTCCCTTTTCGCACAAGGCAACAGACTGGCCGCGTTCCGCCAGCTCCAAGGCCGTGCTGGCCCCGATAATACCGCCCCCGATAACAACCACATCCACACGGGGCGGCAGCTGCGCATCTCCGCGCACCGGGATTACAGAAGTACCAGGCATCGGCCTACCTCATATTGCTTGCAAGATCAGCACTCTGCCCATTCACGTGTCTGCAAATGGTCGACTGCGCCAAAGGCTTAGCGCGGCAGAAGCGAAGCCGACAAGAACGATGTGACCCCGTGCGGGGTGAAACTTGGTCGGAGCCTGAATTGACAGCAGCGACAAGAAGCAGGCAGCGGCGGAGATTACTCCCGCACTTCGTCGGGCGCGACGCCCCACAGCTTGTCCTTGCGGGCCCAGCCACGATAGCCACCGGCGGTCACTTGGCACCAGTCCAGATTGCATTCCCCCAGCCGGGCAATCACCCCAAGCTCAAAGGCGGCTGTGACCTGTGCGCGGGGATCGGGACGGGAAAAAACCTGCGTCATATCCTGTTCGATCAAAACAGTGCGCGCACCAGACAGCAGCGCGTAATGCACCCAGCCGCCGGCGCCATCACGGTCGCGCACCCGGCGCCAATGGCCATATTCCGCAGTGATTTCAAGCGGCATACCACGGCCTTTGAACACCCAGTCGATCCGGTGGGTCAGCGATGGCCCCCGGCGCACATTGCCTTCGGATGCTTTCATCGACACAAATCTGGGTAAGGGCAGGTTGGTGACCGGGCCGCGTTCCATTGCCGCACCCATGCCCGGCAGCGCTGCCAAAAAAATCACCACACACAAGAAAACAACCGCGAACCCACGCACCGCTGTGGGACGTCCAACTGTTGGTTTTGTCACTGCCTGCTCACTCTTTTTGGTGTTCTGCATTTGGCCTGCTTTGGCGCGCAGCATTCTGAACCGTCGCTTTGCCTGTCTTAGCCTATGACCTTCACATAAGCGATTTGGCGTAAAAGCTGCAACCAAAACAACTTGGGTTCTTGTGCCTGCCTGCGTCCTCGTTCACCATGCCACAGGAGGCCTGATGGTGGAAAGCGGAGGAGAGCTCAAAGTGCCCAGAGAACGACTGAGTGTTGTTGTTACGCGACGGTTACCAGAACCGGTGGAAACCCGACTAAGCGAGTTGTTCAATGTCACTCTGCGCGAAGATGACACGCCGATGACCCGGCCCGAGCTGATCGAGGCGGCGCAAACTGCCGACGTGCTGGTGCCAACGGTAACAGATGTGATTGACGCCGCTGTGCTGGGGCAGGCGGGAGACCAGCTGAAACTGATCGCGAATTATGGCGCGGGCGTTGACCATATTGACGTGGCCACGGCCCGCCAGCGCGGTATTCTGGTATCAAACACCCCAGGCGTTCTGACCGATGATACGGCCGATATGGCCATGGCGCTGATTATGGCCGTGGTGCGCCGCATTCCCGAAGGCCTTGCGCTGATGCAACAGGGCGATTGGGGGGGATGGGCACCCACCGCGCTTTTGGGCGGCCGCCTTGCGGGGCGCCGCATCGGCATTCTTGGTATGGGGGGCGTGGGGCAGGCCGTGGCCAAACGCGCCTCTGCCTTTGGGATGCAGATCCACTACCACAACCGCCGCCGCCTTCACGGCGATATCGAAGACCGGCTCGAGGCCACCTATTGGGACAGCCTTGACCAGATGGTTGCCCGGATGGATGTGATTTCGGTCAATTGCCCGGCGACGCCGTCGACCTATCACCTGATGAATGCGCGTCGTCTGAAGCTGATGAAACCGGACGCGGTGATCGTCAACACCTCTCGCGGCGAGGTCATCGACGAGAACGCCCTGACCCGTATGCTGCGCGCGCATGAGATCGCAGGCGCGGGGCTTGACGTTTATGAGAACGGCCACCAGATCAACCCGCGCCTGCGGGAGCTTTCCAACGTTGTCCTTCTGCCACACATGGGGTCCGCCACACGCGAAGGCCGGATCGAGATGGGAGAGAAGGTGCTGTTGAACATCAAAACGTTTGAGGACGGCCACCGCCCACCGGATCTGGTGGTGCCCGCAATGCTGTGAAACGGTAATCAACCGGACCGGCTGGTGAGAGTTTGCCTCACCAGCCGGTCCGTCATCTTTTCGCGAAGTGCAGCGGCTTGATCACGCGGCGTTTTGGGCCGCGATATCCTTGACGCTCATGCGCACCATCGTTTGGTTGAGCAGCACATAAGCGATTTCGCCAAAGGTCGCAGGACCGGTGAAGCCGCCTGTTTTCTTTCCTTCCAGCTCGCCGTACAGGTAGTTGAGAATACAATTGCAGCTGAATTCATCCGCACCGCCTTCGCCGACAAGGCCGGAGAATTCGGACGCATAATCACCCGGCGTTTTCGCAATACGATACTCTGCGCCTTCAATGACGGGTGCGTAAAAGTCCACCTTGTTCTGGTCTGCGTCAACAGCCTGGAACGAAACATTGATCATTGCGCCCGCATAATTCGCCACCAGCGGCATGCGGGTATCGACGCCTTTGTCGGTGAGATAGGCAGCAAAATCCACCTCTTCGCCGTTCACAAGCGCTTTGGTTGTGGAGAAACCGGTGGTCTTGAAGGTGATCAGATCGCCTGCGTCATCTTGTTTGAACAGGTTGATGATGTCGATGTCTGCCGCCTTATCGACGCCGACATCCAGGTGCATCAAAACCACACCATCCTCGTAGGACTGCCCAGATGCTCCGTCAAAAACCTTGGGGCTTTGTGTGCCAAGATTATCAAGGTGGACGCCGGTCACCCAGCCCATAAGCGGCTGATCAAAAAGCCCGTTGTAGCCAGCTCCGTCGATTGCAAAGGCCTGATGCGCTGCAGACATGGCGGGGATCAGAATAATGGATGCACCATTGTCTTGATACCCTTCCGCCAGGTGAGGCAAATCCTCGACAGAGAGATAGCGCGTATTGGCGCCTGCCATTGCTTCAAATTCCGTTACAAAAAGATTGTCCTGGTCAACCTTTCCGCCTGTTTCGGACAAAAAGTAAACGCTGGTGCCGCCGATCCAGTTTCCTTTGGGCAGTTTGCCCAATGCGCTTTCGTCCCCTGCGATTACATAAAATCCGCCATTCTCAATTGCAGCCGAAGTCTCGGACACCGTCATCATTTTGTTTTTCATGGTTTGATCTCCTAGATGCTTTTGAGGTCGTTTACAGCGAATGTGTTTTTCGCAAAAAAGGCTTGCAGCTCTGATACTGCCTTTGACAACGTCCCGGGATCACTCGCAAATTCCCGTCGAAGGCGAGAAACCAGGATCTTCGTGGCAAGACCCGCGCCGGACAGATCGCTTGATGATTTAACCACCCGTTCTAAGTCCGAAAGAGAAAGGCTCATAACTCGTAACTCCGCTTACACAACTGACTGTTCTTTAGATGTCAAACCTTAAGGCTCAGTGAAGATTGGCCCTTAATGGGCGATTAACGGGCATCTTGAGATACTCTGATCAAGATCCCCACCCAATTCTCGTGACAATTCTCTGCAAACGCGTGCGCATGTCGCGGATTGCCCGACAGAGGAAATGTCCCATGCGCTGTCTGCCCTTGGGCCGGTTGCGCTGTTGTTCGCCGTTTGAACCGTCCCTTTTGACCCTGCGAAGGTTAAGTTACGCCGGAAAAATCTCCACCTGTAAGTGTCCTGTAAGTGTCGCGCTCCAAAAAGGCCCGGATCGCAACTGGAATGGAGTTCATTATGCGTCTCTTTGGTTTGGCTGTCGGGTTTGTCGTCGCGTGCGCGGCCCCTGTCAGCGCCCTCTCGATCCCGTCCTCGGGCAGCCTGAGCTTTGATGTCATCCGCAAAGGGAAGGATATCGGCGATCACACCTATCGGTTTTCCGGCGAGGCGGGCTCTTTCACCGTTAAGGTCGCAACCGATATCGCCGTAAAGGTGCCGTTGATCCGCACCACAGCCTACAGCTTCAAACACGCAAGTGAAGAGCAGTGGAAAGGCGGAAACTTGCAGGAGATCAGCTCGAACACCAATGATGACGGGGAGCCGCATCAGCTGAAATCTGCGGGCAAAGGGACCTTGCCAGCCAGCCTTTGGAACGATGACATCGTGCGCAGTGGCAAGTTGATGAACACCATCGACGGCACAATTATGAATGTGCGGGTGGCGGATCTGGGCACTGAAACTGTGTCAACCAAACGCGGTTCCGTTGCGGCGCATCACTATCGGATCTCCGGTGATCTGGCCCGTGATCTTTGGTATGACGTTGATGGCAATCTTGCGCAGGTCGCCTTCAAGGCCGATGATGGGTCAACCGTCATGTACATTCGGAAATAGGACGTTTCGGCCAGATGCGGCTTTTATATATTGAAGACAACGAGAAGCTGGCGCTCAACACGAGCGCCAGTTTGCGTGATGCGGGGTTTGTGGTGGACGTGGTTCATACAGCCGGCGATGCGTTGCATGCGGCCAGAAGTTTTGACTATGACACGGTTATCCTTGACCTTGGCCTGCCGGACGGTGATGGGCTGGAATTGCTGCCCAGGATCAAGCAGATCAACAGCCAGACCCCGGTGATCATCTGCACGGCCCGCGATGCGCTGGAGGACCGGATCAAAGGTCTGAACACCGGCTCCGATGACTATCTTGTCAAACCCTTTGCGGTGTCGGAACTCGTCGCGCGGACCCATGCCGTGCTGCGCCGTCCGGGTGGGGCGCTTGGGATGACGCTGTCGCTGGGCAATGTGACCTTCGAGACGGCAGACCGCTCTGTTGCGATTGATGGGGTCGCCAACAGTTTTTCCAAACGTGAGCTTGCCTTGCTGGAGCTTTTCCTGCGCCGTTCAGACCGGGTTGTCACAAAGGACGCCATCGAAAACGCGCTGTATGGTTTTGATGATCCGGCAACCCCCAATGCCATCGAGGTGCTGACCCACCGGGTGCGCAAGAAACTGGCCGAAAAAGGCGCCTCTATCGAAATCCACAATCTGCGCGGCATCGGCTATATACTCAAGGAATGTGCGTCTTGAGGTTTTGGACCTTCCTGTTTGGTGCCAAACGCTCCCTGAAACGGGGGCTGCTGCTGAATATCATTACGGCGCTGATCCTGTGTATGGTGGCCGGTGGCGTGGTGTTGATCCGCGAGTTCAAAGAGCATCTCTCAGAAAATCTGGAAGAGGCGATGGTCGACGAGGCCCGGGAGGTCCTCGGACAGATCGACCCCACTCTGTCCGGGTTTGGCCTGGATCGGGAGGCGCTGCGTTTCAAGGGGGCAGAGGGCAACTTCCGCTATACCGTTTTTACCGCGGACGGCCGCCCTGTGGCGGGCGGCGAAACATCGGACCCTATCTGGCAGCAGCTTGCCCAGATGGAGCTTGGCACGCCCAGCCCCATCGCGTTGCCGGGGGATCGGATCGGCCTTGGTCTGCGGGCAATCATCATGGATCAGGACATCTATGTGCTGGTGTCGACGTTCCCAAAGTGGAGCAATGAGACGCAGTTTTCCAAACTTCTGCACGAAATCGAAGAAGAGATCTGGTGGGGCTTCCTTGGGGTTGTGATGGTTCTGGGCGCGGCCCTGTTTGCGACCCGCCGTTCGCTGGCTCCCCTGCGCGCCCTGTCCGAGCAGGCCCGCTCAATCGGTCCCCTTGCCGCAGGTCGCAGACTGGAAGCCGCCACCGTGCCAACCGAGTTTCTACCCTTGATCCAGGACGTCAACCAGGCCTTTGACCGTCTGGAACGTGGCTATCAGGCGCAGCGGGATTTTTCCTCTAATGTGGCCCATGAAATTCGCACGCCAATTGCGGTTTTGAAGTCCAGCATTGAACGGATTGATAATCCGGATCTGAAACACACATTGTCGCAAGACGCGGATCAGCTGGACCGGATATTCAGCCAGCTGATTGATCTTGCGCGCTCCGAGGCCGCGCCGATGACGGTTTTTGAGCCCGTGGATTTATACGCATTGGCCGCCGAAACCGCAGCCACATATGCCTGTGGCGCGGTGCGCCGTGGTCGCAGCCTTTCTGTCACCGGGGCAAAACACGCCCGGTTGAACGGCAACGCCGACCTTTTGAATATCGCGCTCAGCAATCTGATCCGCAATGCGCTTCACTACACTGCCGAACACAGCGAGGTGGAGATCGAGGTCCTGTCCGATCCCGTCGGCTGGCGGGTCCTTGATCGGGGACCGGGGGTGGCCGACAGTCTGAAACCGGCCCTGTTTGAACGCTTCAACCGAGGCAGCCAGGCCCATACAGGCGGCTCTGGTTCGGGGATTGGGCTGGCCATCGTGAAATCTGTTGCTGAATGCCACAATGCCTCGGTGCTGATCGAGGATCGCGCCGGCGGTGGCAGCGTATTTTCTTTCATTGCCAACAAGGTATCTTAAAACTCAGGTGATGTTTTCTGACTCTGTAAGTCTGTTGTAAGCCAGACCCGCGATGACACCTCAACACGTCAAACCATGGCAAGTTGAGGTCGAGTATGAAAATCGAATTTTTAAGCGGCACATGCGCCGGGCGCACCGGGGCGCAAACTCATATACAAAGTGTGTATTGGAACACCTACCGCGCCAGGATCACCGAATTTGCCCCGCTCCTGGTGGTTGCACGGCGACTTGACGGCGAAATCCTCTGTGCTGCGGGTATTCGCACTGCGCGTGACGGCTTTTTCTCGGACGCCTATCTGAACTCGGATTTTTCAACGGCCTTGCAACAGCGCGCCAATCTGGAGGTGCCCGCAGATCAGATCATGGAGGTTGTCTCTCTGGCCTCCAGGACACCGTTTCCGGTTCTGCCCATGCTTGATCGGATGATCGAATGGGGGCGGGCAAATGGCATGACCTGCGGTGTGTTTACCGCGACCAAGCCACTGCGCCAATTGCTGCGCCGCACCGGGCTTGCCTATACAGAACTGGCTCCCGCACAGGCTGCTGCACTGGCGTCCAGCGTGGCACCCCCCCAAGATTGGGGCAGTTATTACACGACCGACCCACGGGTCTGCGCCTTTAGCGAAGTCGGGGCGCAGCCTGCCAGATTGTCTCCGCGCGGACGTGGTGCGGAAATCGCAACGGTGGCCTCGTGATGAAACAGGTGTTTGATGCGCTGCGCCACCACGCCACCACGCGCCCCGATGATATCGCCTTTGAAGACGATGCGGGTCATATCAGCTGGCAGGACCTCGCCTCCCGTGTTGAACGTCTCGCCCGTGATCTGGATGAGGTGACCGGCACAGTTGCAATCGGTCTTGCGGGTGGCATTGACTACGTTGTGGCGGATCTGGCGCTGACACTCTGTGCCAAACGACAGGTTCCCCTGCCGTTCTTCTTTAGCTCGGCCCAGAATGCCCATGTTCTGATGGACGCCCAGGTGGCTGGCGTTGTGACAGACAATGCCGCACTCTTTGCGGATCTGCCTCACCTGCGGCTGGTGGATGTCGCAGAGACGCCGCCAAATCCTCTTGCCTTGCGCCCTTATGGTGGCGGGGCTGAGCGGGTCATCTACACCTCGGGGTCTTCCGGCACCCCAAAAGGGGTTGTTCTCGGGGACCGCCAGCTGAGCGCATCTGTTGCCGCGCTGAGCCGGGTTGTCAGCGCAGACGCGACGGACACACATCTGTCGATCTTACCACTCGCCCAATTGCTGGAACAGATCTGCGGTATTTTCCTGCCCATTGTGGCCGGAGCCAAAACCGTGTTCCGGTTCGACGCGACCAAGGCGATCTTTGGCGCACCAATCACGCCCTTGGTTGCAGCCTTTGAGGTGGTTCGCCCCACAACCAGCCTTTTGGCGCCTGCAGTTATGGGTCGTTGGGTGGAGGCGTTGGGCGCGCGGGCGGCCCCCGACAGCCTGCGTTTTGTCGCGGTTGGCGGGGCCTCCAGCGCGCCGGCCCTGATCCACAGAGCCATTGCCGCAGGCATCCCGGTATACGAAGGCTACGGGCTGTCCGAATGCTGCGCAGTTGTGGCGATGAACCGGCCCGGCGACAATTATCCCGGAACGGTGGGGGCGGTGCTTGACGGGTTGAAGGTCACTCTGGACGGTGGCGAAATTGTCGTTTCCGGCCCCACGGTTATGTGCGGCTATCTGAACGGCGCTGCGGCACCGGATGTCTGGCGAACCGGGGATATCGGGCATTTTGACAAGGGTCGGCTGGTTATCGATGGGCGCAAGGATGCGCTTCTGGTGACCGGTGCGGGGCGCAATATCTCACCCGAGTGGGTGGAGCAGCGCGTCAACGCCGACCCGCGTATCCTCTGCTCTGGCCTTGGATTGCGGGCGCAGGACGGTGCGCTGGTCTTGGTCGTGGTGGCGGCTGCCCCGATCGAATTGGCGGCCATTGAACACCACCTCGCGGATCTTCCGCCCTATGCCTACCCGAATGCCGTGATCCTCACCGATCCGTCGGAACCTGGACTGCTGTTTCCGGCCGGAACGCCCAACCGGGCCGTTGTCGCCCAGATTATCAATTCCCGTCCGGCCGTTACGCTGACCGCCCCGGCAGGATGGCCCGCGGAAAAGCCCCCAGAAAATCCCGCAGAAAGGATCTTGTCATGACAGATTCAAAAACCGTCCTGATTACCGGCGCCGGCAGCGGCATTGGCCGCGCGCTGGCAATCGAGGCCGCCTCCTTCGGGGCAAGCATGCTCCTTGCAGGCCGCACAGAGGCCACGCTGGAACAGACCAAATCGGCCTGCACCGGGACCGACGTGCGCTGTGTCGTGGCGGATGTGACCACATCCGAAGGTCGCGCTGCAATTGCAAAGACCGTTGGTGAGAGGCTGGACATTCTGATCAACAATGCAGGCGTGCTCAGTGTGGGACACATCGGCGATATGTCGGACGCGGAGCTTGAACGGATGACAACCACCAATCTGGTCGCACCCATGGCCCTTACCCGCGACCTGTTGCCCGCCTTGCGGCACGCAAAGGGGCGCATCGTCAATGTCGGCTCGGTCTTTGGGGATATCGCATACCCGTTCTTTGCCGGATATTCTGCCACAAAATTCGGCCTGCGCGGCTTCTCTGATGCGCTGCGTCGCGAATTGTCAGGCACAGGCGTCGGCGTCACATATGTTGCCCCGCGCGCCACACGGACCGCAGCCGAAAGCGCCTTTGGCACTTTGGTGGAGCCGATGCAGATGACACTGGACACCGCCGATGCGGTGGCCGCCCAGGCCTGGGATGCCATCCTCAAAGGCAAACGCGAGAGTTTCCCCAAAGGGGCCGAGCGGTTCTTTGTCAAAGTGCAGCGCCTGTTCCCATCGCTTGTTGACCGATCCGTCGGCGCACAGGCCCGCGATCCCAAAACACTGGCGGCGCTCAAACCGTCGACCTCCTCATAACGCCCCAAAATCACAGGACATCTCTTATGAGCTATAATGTTATCCGCGCCGCCGAGGCGGGCACAGCCTCCGTTACCCCGGCTATTCTGGACCAGGTCAAACAGCACCTTGCCAGTGATGGCTGGACACTTCTGCGCGGTTTCCAGATGGATATGCCCGCCTTCAGCGCCATCACCTCGCAGCTGTGCAAGACAATCACCTTTGATCCGGCCCGGCAGAATACCGACAAGACCACCCAAAAGGTCGACGCCGGTCTGGGGCCGATCGGATTGCATATTGAAAACGGCAACACACCCGTCTGCCCTGATATCGTGGCCTTTTACAGCACCAAAGCCGCCTTTGAGGGCTCACAAACCACGATCTGCGATGGTCGCCGCGTGTTTGAGGCCTTTTCTGATGCGCAGCAGCAACGCTGGTCACAACGGATGACCGTCACCCGCACACTCCCCGAGATCCTGTGGAAGCGCTACCTTGCAAACGAGCACCCGGCCATCAGTGAACCCGAAGAGGTCACGCATGACCATATCCTGCAATTCAAAGCCTCTGTCCCGGATCAGGAATTCACGCTGAATGAGGACGGGTCGCTGGAATACCGCATCAAAGTCTCACCTGTGCGCGGCTCTTCCCTGTCCGGTGGGCGCGCTTTTGCAAATGCGATCCTGGGGCCGTCGCATAATTATGAACCGCCGGTCTACACTCTGGATGACGGCAGCACTGTGTCCCCGGCTGAGGTCGAAGAGCTGCGCCACATCGCCGAGACATGCACGGTTGAGATCAACTGGCAGGATGGGGATGTCGCCGTCATAGACAACACCCGCGTAATGCACGGTCGCCGCGCCATCAAGGATCAGGACCGCCAGTTGTTTATCGGCATGGGGCGGCTTTGACGGGCATGTCCCAATCGCGCAAGGCGGGTCCGTCACCTCGTCCGGCTGTTTCCTGACAACCGGACCAAATCCCGCGTGACAATTCCCGTTTTCCGCGCTCTTCTGTGTGGACCACCCCAAAGAGGAGATTTTCCATGCGCCGTCTATCCATCAGCGCTTTTGCCTGCCTGCTGGCGGCTCCCGTCCTTGCGCAACAGGCAGCCGATGCGGTTGCGCCTGAGGCGGCAACGGACGGGAGCTTTGCCCATGCCTCTCCCGCCGTCCAAGCAGCCCTGGCGGCCAAACATGCAGGCGAAAACGTCACGGCTGAAAACTGGATGATCGCCGCCGCCAACCCGCTGGCGGTGGAGGCCGGGGCAGAGGTTCTGCGGGCGGGCGGCACGGCAGCGGATGCGATGGTGGCGGTGCAGACCGTTCTGGGGCTGGTTGAACCACAATCCTCGGGCCTGGGCGGCGGGGCGTTTCTGGTCTGGTATGATGCGGCCACCGGGGCGCTCACCACATTGGATGCGCGCGAAACAGCGCCTTTGGCCGCCACCCCGCGCCTGTTTCAGGATGAGGCGGGCGAGCCGTTGAAATTCTTTGATGCCGTTGTTGGGGGGCTTTCGGTTGGCACACCCGGCACGCCTGCGCTGTTGCAGGAAGCACACCGCCGTTGGGGGCGCGCCAATTGGCCGTCGTTGTTTGACGCCGCAACCGAACTGGCCAGCGACGGGTTCACCGTTTCCCCCCGTCTGGCGCAGCTGGTGGCCAAAGATGCGGACCGTCTGGCGCGCTTTCCCGCAACCGGGGATTACTTCCTGCCCGGTGGCGTCCCGATCGCCGCTGGCGCCACCCTGAAAAACCCCGATTACGCCGCCACGCTGCAGATGCTGGCCAGTGGCGGGGCGGATGCGTTCTATACCGGCCCCCTCGCAGCGCAAATCGTTGAAACCGTGACCAACGCCCCCGGTAACCCCGGTGTGCTGTCAGCCACAGATCTTGCGATCTACGCGGTCAAAGAACGCGCACCCGTTTGCGCCACCTACCGCGCTTTTGAGGTCTGCGGCATGGGTCCGCCGTCGTCGGGCGCGCTGACCGTGGGGCAGATCCTCGGCATGCTTGGCCAATATGATCTCGCGGAACTTGGGGCTGAAAACCCCGAAAGCTGGCGGCTGATCGGTGACGCCTCGCGTTTGGCCTTTGCCGACCGGGGGCGTTATATGGCCGACAGTGATTTTGTGCCTATGCCGACAGAGGGGCTGGTCGACCCCGCCTACCTGGCAGATCGCGCCAAACTGCTGGCAGGTGACGACGCGCTGCCCGAGGTTGCGCCGGGCCAACCGACATTCGACCATGCGCTTCTGTGGGCGGATGATGACGCAATCGAGTTCCCCTCGACCTCTCATATCTCCATTGTTGATGCCTATGGTAACGCCCTGTCGATGACCACAACCATTGAAAACGCCTTTGGCGCGCGCCTGATGGTGGGGGGCTTTCTGCTGAACAATGAGCTGACGGATTTCTCCTTCCGCAGTCACCGCGACGGTGTGGCGATTGCCAACCGGCTGGAACCCGGCAAACGGCCGCGTTCGTCGATGGCGCCGACCATTGTGATGCAGGACGGCAAACCTGCGCTGGTCATCGGCTCTCCGGGGGGCAGCCGCATCATCGGCTATGTGGCAAAATCCATCATTGCCTGGGCCGATTGGGACATGCCCCTGCAACAGGCGCTGTCCCTGCCGCATCTGGTGAACCGCTTTGGCACCTATGACGTGGAAGAGGGCACCGCAGCCACCGCGCTGGTCCCGGCCTTGGAAGCGCAGGGGTTTGAAGTCAGCGCCCGCAGCCTGAACTCGGGTCTGCACGCGATTGAGGTGGGGCAGACGCTCAAAGGGGCCGCCGATCCCCGCCGCGAGGGCATCGCGCTGGGGGAATAGCCCACAGAGGAGCCGAGGGGGAAATAGAACCTGACCCGCGCGCCTCCTATTGACACCGATGCTTAACATGCGATCTTTCCCGGACGTTCCAGACCCGGGGGAGATCCACATGGCCGACATCACCACATTACCGCGCAACGAGGTGGGCATTGCAGCGGTCATCTCTGCCCTGGCGGACCTGTTCCAGGATCGCCTGCAAACCGGCCAGTCCATTCGCGAACAGCATGGCCATACCACCACATGGCTGGAAAACCAGATCCCCGATGCCGTGGTCTTTGCCCGCAGCACCGAAGAGGTTTCAGCGGTTGTCAAACTCTGCGCCCAGCACAAGGTGCCGGTGATCCCCTTTGGCACCGGTTCCTCGCTCGAGGGGCATCTGAACGCACCCGCCGGCGGTATTTCTGTGGACCTAAGCCAGATGGATCAGATCAAGGCGGTTCATGCCGAAGACCTTGATGTGGTGGTCCAACCCGGCGTCACCCGCGAACAGCTGAACACCCACCTGCGCGATCAGGGGCTGTTCTTCCCCATTGATCCCGGTGCCAACGCGTCTTTGGGCGGCATGGCCGCCACGCGGGCCTCGGGCACCAATGCGGTGCGCTATGGCACGATGAAGGACAATATCCTCAGCCTGGAAGCCGTGATGGCCGATGGTACGATTATCCGGACAGGCGGGCGGGCCAAGAAATCATCGGCCGGCTACGACATGGCGCGGCTTCTGATCGGATCCGAGGGGACGTTGGGCATTATCACCGAGCTGACCCTGCGCTTACAGGGCATCCCCGAGGCAATCGGATCCGCGCGCTGTTCCTTCCCCACGGTTGAAGCTGCGTGTCAGGCGGTGATGATGACCATCCAATACGGTATCCCCGTCGCCCGGATCGAGCTGTTGGACACGCTGAGCGTTCGTGCCGTCAATTCCTATTCCAAACTGGACCTCCCCGAAACGCCGCTGTTGCTTCTGGAATTCCACGGCTCTGATGCAGGCGTGGCGGAGCAGGCCGACATGTTCGGCTCCATCGCCGAAGAATTCGGAGGCTGCGATTTTACCGCCACCTCTACGGCCGAAGAGCGCAGCAAACTCTGGCAGGCGCGCCATGATGCCTATTGGGCCAGCCATTCCCTGCGGCCGGGCTGTCAGGGCCTGTCCACAGATGTCTGCGTGCCCATCTCACGTCTGGCGGAATGTGTGGGTCTTGCCCGTGCCAAAGCAGAAGAGCTGAACCTTCTTGCGCCCATGGTTGGCCATGTGGGGGATGGTAACTTCCATGCGCTGTTGTTGCTGGAACCGGGCAACCGGGAAGAACAGGCGCGGGCGGATTCGTTCCTCAGCTGGCTTGCGGACACCGCAATTGCCATGGAAGGCACATGTACCGGTGAACATGGGGTCGGGCAGGGCAAACGCGCCTATGTCCAGCGCGAGTTGGGCGAAACCACACGTTTCATGGCAGCCCTGAAGGGCGCGTTGGACCCGGATAACATCATGAATCCGGGTAAGATAATTCCCGACTGATTTTGTTTTCGTGAATATATCGTCAAATTTCAGGAGGGGAAAACTTAATAATTTGACCGTATTATGCGCAAAGCATTGCGATATTTACTTATTTCATAGGCATCCTGAGGTTGTGTTTTGATGTAGCTTAACCTTCGCCCAACCTTTTTGAGGAAGGCTGGCGTGGCAAGATCAGCAACAGCCATCAATGACGAGTGTGACATGAAATTTTCCTCCTTCGCCTCCGCGGCAGCGATCGCCATTGCCGCGACCGCCTTTGCCGGCGCGGTACAAGCCAATGAATACGCCCCAGCAATGGAGCAGTTTCTGCAGTCTCAAATTCGCAATTGGGCACAGTCCGATGTGCTGGTTGCTGCCATTAACGCCCAGAATGCCACAACCAGCTCCTATGATCAGGCAATGATCGACCAGCTTGATACGCAATGGCGCGCTGAGGTTGGCATGAGCGACACGCCAACAATCACCCCGGTTCTGACCAACGATGCAGCAGGTTTCCTGCGTGAACAGGTTAATGCTGCAGCCGGCGTCATCACCGAAGTTTTCATCATGGATTCCCACGGTCTGAACGTGGCAGCCTCTGCCACCACATCGGATTACTGGCAGGGCGACGAAGCAAAATTTTCACAGACCTATGGCGTCGGCGCGGATGCCTATCACCTGGGTGATATTGAGCTTGATGAAAGCTCCGGCCACTACCAGGGGCAGATCTCTTTGACGATCACTGATCCAGCCACAGGTCAGTCCATCGGAGCCATGACCGTTGGCGTCAATGCTGAAGCCCTGATGTAAAACGTTTTCCATATCCCTCGGGCGGCGTTCGTATGTATTGTGTTTGCGTGTCCCCTCCGATCTTCCCTTTCAGGCGGAGGGTTGGCCCACGAAAGTGACCTTCCAAAGGAACGTCGTCCCACTTGGGGCACCCGCAGCAGCGGATGCCCCTTTTTCCTGTTGCCAGACTATTCACGGCCTATTCACGGCCTATTCACTGCCCGGCGAAATGATTGTCCGGACGCGGAGTCGCCCGGGTTTCAGCCGGCAAGATCGGATATGTCACCTCTGGCAGTTCACCGGTCAACGCGCCAAGGAAGGCCACCAGCTGATCCGCCGTCTCATCCGAGATTTCCTCGCCCAGTTGCGATTCCGCCATGATCTGCACGGCCACCTTCAGATCCCAGACCTTGCCGGAATGGAAATAGGGGGCCGTCAGCGCGATATTGCGCAAGGGGGCCGCGCGGAACACATATTCATCATCCACGGTCTGGGTCACAGCAAAACGGCCCTTGTCCCCGACCGGCAGAACCTCAGCCCCGGGTTTTTCAATCAGACCAAAGGGGTAATAGCCGTGGCCGCCAACATTGACGCCGGAATGGCAGGTGGAACATCCAAGCTCCATAAACTGTTCCAGCCCCGCCAGTTCCTGGGCATTCAGCGCATCGTCATCCCCGTTGAGCCAGGCATCAAAGGGGGCCGGTGTGATCAGCGTCGCCTCAAAAGCCTCAATTGCTTTGGCGAAATTGTCAAAGCTTACAGGCTCCGCCTCGCCCTCAAACGCCTCTTGGAACCAGCTTACATATTGCGGCATCGAATTCAGCGTTTTCAGCACATTCTCTGGTGTATTGGCCATCTCAACCCCTGCCTGCACCGGACCTTTGGCCTGTTCCGCCAGATCTGCAGCCCGCCCGTCCCAGAATTGCGCCTCGTTAAAGACCGAGTTCAGCGCAGTGGGCGCATTGCGCGGCCCATGCTGCCAGCCATGCCCAATTGAGGTTTCCAGATTATCGTCCCCGCCGGTGGCCAGATTGTGGCAGGAGTTGCAGGAAAACACACCTGAAGCTGACATGCGCGGGTCAAAGAACAGCGCCTTGCCCAGGGCGATCTTGGCCGGGGTAATCGGGTTTTCCTTCACCGCCGGAACGGTGGAGGGCAGGGCGCGGAACGTGTCCAACGCGTCTTCGCGCAGGTCAGCCCATGCGCTGCCCGCGCTTAGGGCCAGTACCGCGCAGGCCCATGTCAAATGCTGTGCCATATCAAATCTCTCCTAAGTGGCGCGCGCCTCTGCCCCCGCGCTACCAAGGTGGCAACACCTCTCCTTTGACTTAGATCAATTCTAAACTGGCGCTGAATGCCTGTCGTGAGACTTGACGTAAGTACATGAAAATGTGCTGGAAATACATGATTGCAAAGCGCCATGAAAATAAGGAGCGCAGGGCTGCCGCGGGTCTGTTCACTGCGCTGTTGCGTGCCCTGCGACCGGTGCGATCACATTCGCTTTACTGTGCTCAGATAGGCTGCCTTTTGATCGCGATCCGTGACGGGACTGACACCCCCGACACACCTGGAACAGGAGCCCGGCTGGCACCCGGGCCGCACAGAACGACTTCCATGCGCAGGGGAAACCCTGTCCAGCTCCGCCCGTGCGCGGGCCCGCCCACATTATGTCTTGTCCCTGCATGTCACAGCGTTCAGGGCAAACCAGACAGACAGCACATACAGGACGTCAACCCCCCATCGTCATCAGGCGGATGGGCCAAGCGCCGTGCCGGGTCCATTTCAGACCTGTGCGGTTCAATCCTGCTGCGACGCCAGTCTTGCGCTGCCTATCGGGGTTTTGTCCGGCCTTAATCCGCCGCCGGGCCAAGGTGTTCCGCGATCAGCTGCCAGCGATCCCCGGTCTTTACCAGAACCGAAGTCCCGCGCCCCGCACCGGAGGCCGGGCGGTCTGCGATCAGCCCTGACCATGAAAAGTCAAAGACAAAGGCCGCGCTTTCGGCTGCTTTCATCAGCCAATGGACGTTGGACAGTTTGTAATGCTCGTTCTGGATGGCGTTGAAATTCCGTTCAAACGCGGCCTGGACTGCGGCCTTTCCCTTGTGAACGGTCCCGTTGGAAAAGGTCACACAGGCCTCTTCATGTACCAGCGGCGCAACAGAAGACCAGGTCTGCGTGGCCAGGGCGGCTTCATAGGCTTTTACAAAATCATCTGGCTGCATCTGGGATCCTCGGGACAGCGGGACGGGTTTAACACCTGAAACGATACGGGCAACTATACGGACCAGAATGCGGATCTGTCGTCATGGCACAAGGCAGGAATTCATTCCCGCCCCCTCGCAAGGTCGGTTTTGTTCTCTGTTGCGTCGGATGGATTTGCGGCGTGGTCAGGGGAGTTTGCCATAAGATACATCAAAAGGATTCTCATATATCGCGGAGTGCGGCAGAATGAAGACGCAAGTCAAAGCCCTGGTTGTTGGCGGAGGTGCCGTCGGGACCTCAATCGCCTATCACCTGGCCAAAGCAGGCTGGGATGATGTTATGCTGATTGAACGGGATGAACTCACGTCCGGTTCCACCTGGCATGCGGCGGGGCTTTTGCCTTTGTTCAACATGTCTTATGCGACCACCCATATCCACAAATACTCGGTCGACTTCTACAAGACGCTTGAGGAAGAGACCGGCCTGAACGCAGGTTTTGCGGTTGTGGGCAACCTGCGCATGGCGCAGACGCAGGAGCGTATGGATGAGTTCATGCTCTATGCCTCCACAGCTGAAACCTGCGATGTCGCCTATGAATGGCTGACCCCGGATCAGATCAAGGAGCGCTGGCCGCTGATCGAAACATCCGACCTCAAAGGTGCGCTGTATCACACCGAAGACGGTTATATTAACCCCGCCGACGTGACCCAGGCGATGGCCAAAGGCGCGCGTCAACGCGGTGTTGAGATCGTGCGCAAGATGCAGGCCGATGCCTTCCACTGGACCGGCACCCATTGGGAAGTCACCTGCACCAAAATGGTCGAAAAAGGCGGCAACCTGGTACCATCAGACGAGCAGGTGGTGATCACCGCCGAACATGTTGTGACCGCCTCTGGTAACCACGCGCAGCGCACTGCCAAATTGCTGGGCATCAAAATGCCTGCGATTCCCGTGGAACATACGTTCATCGTCATGGACAAAGACCCCGCACTGGTCGAATGGCGCGCCGCTGGCAACCCGGAACACCCGGTCATCCGTGACGCGGACAAGGAATCCTATGCCCGCGAAGAAAGCGGCGGCTGGATCCTTGGGATCTATGAAAAAGGCGCACCCGCGCGCTTTGAACATGGTGTGCCCGACAGCTTCCGCGCCGATCTCTTCCCGCTGGATCTGGACCGGATCGCGGAACA
The DNA here is from genome assembly GCF_056159265.1 of Epibacterium sp. ABZ3_068. Lineage (NCBI taxonomy): Bacteria > Pseudomonadati > Pseudomonadota > Alphaproteobacteria > Rhodobacterales > Roseobacteraceae > Epibacterium > Epibacterium sp. ABZ3_068. Next base: position 487,868 of record NZ_JBSWUV010000001.1, on the reverse strand, counting down.
ATATATGGCGATGACTGAACGCGTGCCGTCCTGTGCGGAATCCGGTCTCAAGGATGATTTCAACGGCCCGATCTGCTATACGCCGGATGGCAACCCGCTGGTGGGTCCCGCACCGGGTCTGCGCAACATGTGGCTGGCCGAGGGCTTCTCGTTCGGGATCACCGCCGCGGGCGGCACCGGTTACTACCTCGCGCAGATGATGGTCGAGGGCGAGGCCGAAATCGACATGGCGTCGCTGGACCCGAAACGTTACAGTTCCAACTGGATGACTACCGAGTTCGCAGCCCGCAAAAACGAAGAGTGCTACGAACACGTCTACATCCTGCACCACCCGGACGAAGAGCGCCCGGCAGCCCGTCCCCTGCGCACCTCGCCTGCCTTCGACCGTCAAAAAGCGCGCGGCGCGCAATTTGGCTGGGTCAACGGTTGGGAACGTCCGAACTATTTCGGCCCGCTGGATGCGCCCGCGCATTTCGACGAGGAAAACCGCTCCTTCCGCCGCGGCGGCTGGTGGCAATATGCGGTGGATGAGGCCAAGGCGATCCGCAATGGTGTTGGTCTGATCGACGCCACCGCCTTTACCAAACATGTGGTCAAAGGCCCCGGTGCGACCCAGTTCCTCGACTGGTTCACCTGTAACAAACTGCCCAAGGTTGGTCGCATCAACCTGACCTATGCGCTGACCGCAGCAGGCACCACCCGGACCGAATACACCATCGTCCGCAATGGCGAGAACAATTACTACCTCGTCTCTGCCGGGGCCTGGACCGAATATGACGCAGACTTCCTGCGCAAAGCGGCCGAGGACAAGATGGAGGAGTTCGGCTATATCGAGATCCAGGATGTCACCACCCAATGGGGCGTCTTTGCCATCGCCGGACCCAAATCCCGCGACGTGCTGAAAGAGGTGATCGTGGATGCAGATCCCGAAACCGCCCTGTCGAACAAACGCTTCCCCTGGCTCTCGGCGCGTCAGATCGAACTGGGCATGTGCCCCGTCAACGCGATCCGCGTGGCCTATACCGGGGAACTGGGCTGGGAGTTGCACCACCCGATCGAGATGCAGAACTACCTGTTCGACCTCTTGGAAAAAGCCGGTGAGAAACACGGGATGAAGCTGGTCGGCGCGCGTGCGCAAAACTGGCTGCGTCAGGAGAAGTCCTATCGTGCGTTCGGCACTGAGCTGGGCCGTGACGCGACACCGCAAGAGGCTGATCTGCCGCGCTTTATCGATCTGGAAAAAGACTTCCACGGTAAGGCTGCCATGCTGGAAACCGGTGTGCGTTTCAAATGCTGCACCCTGCTGATCGACGGGCCGGACGATGCTGACCCCTGGGGGCGCGAGGCGCTCTATACGCTCGATGGCACCCGCGTGGGTCGTCTGACCTCGGGTGGCTATTCGGTGGCGTTTGGGAAATCCATCGGCATGGGCTACCTGCCGCCGGACCTGGCCGTCGAAGGCACCAAGCTGCAGGTCAAAATGCAGGACAAGCTCTGGGATGCGGTTGTCACCTGCGACAGCCCCTATGACCCGAAGAACGAAACCATCCGCCAAAACGGTTGATTTCGCTCCTGTTTCTGTGCGCTTCGGTTGAAGACAGTTGTTGCGCAATAGGAGCCTTTGTGAAACCCATTGAAGCGCGCCGATCTCGTATGAGGTTCGGCGCGTTTTCAATATTAAACGGACAAGACCATGAGATTGACTTACGTTGCCGCGCTCCCAGTGATTTTGGCGATGGGTGCCTGTAGCCCGTCGCACACAAAGGCCGTGGCTGCCGACAAAGTTTTAGTGGATATTCGTGATACGAATAGCATCAAAGGGCGTTATGACCCGGCCGGTTTCACGTCGCAGAATGTGCGTAAAATGGCTGCCTCGATTTGCAAAGGTGATAAACTGGGAACCTATGTCGAGACTGCAGTAGACGGGCAGATTGTGTTTGAGGTCGGTTGTACCAACGGCAATAAATTTGGCAAAACGGCCGGGGTATTCTTTCAACGCACCGGACCGAACGCCGTTCGCTTTGCTGCGACACACAGTGTAAATGATGTGTTGGTTCAGACCAGAGGTGATCTTTCGCTCTGACACTGTTGCAGATCCCAGCGACCTTTCAGATGCTGGCAGGTCACAGGCGATGGGCGGGCCGAATTCGCGGCAAGGCCGGTATGGGCAGGCCCGCCCCCTTCTTCTGAACTGGGCAGCTTATAAATTGGGCAGGTCTTCTGCCATTACATCATATCGCTCCATCACCTCAGCCACATGGGGCAGGGCGGCAGGGCCCGCGATCTGTACCATCAGCGACATCAATTCTTCGAGCTGATCCCGGTTGAACCCGCAATACTGCAGAACCCGCAGCTGCGGATCAAATAGATCGGGCTGGTCGGTTGCGACTGCAAGCGTCAGGACCGCCAGCGCCTGTTCATAGGGACCAATACCTGGAGGCGGCGCTGTCAGACTGGCATCCACAAGCTCTTGAATTGTTTTGTGCACGCTGTCTGTTGGCTCGGCAGGTGGCGTTAAGGTGCTGATCAACCGCAGATGCGCCCCGGGGGCGCCATTTGGCCGTTTCACAGTGATCTCCCGTCAAGTTTTAATCGTTATTTTCACAATATCGTGTGTGTATATGCTGGCTGGATCTTTGATCTGCATCAGCCTGTACGGAATTACGTTGGGTCAGCGCGTTCTGCCACCAGAAGCAGGTTGTTTGCCGGCATGTCGATGGGTTCCATCACCGCAAGGCCAAGTGTTTCGAGCAGAGCCCAGATGGCCATATCGTCCTTATAGCCAATCTCGGGGTCATGGGCGCGCAGGCCAGCGTCAAATTGCTGGTCGCCCTGGCTGGTGAGGCGACCGTGGCGGCGGAAGGGACCATACAACAGGATCCGCCCTCCCGGCGCCAGTGTTTGGCAGGCTTCGCGGATCAGGGTTTCGGCTTCATCGTCGCTGATCAGATGCAAGAGGTTGACCAGAAGGACCAGGTTATGGGCGGGCAGCTCAGCCGCCCAGCCGGCTGCTGTTGCATCGATCTGCAAGGGCGGCAGGATATTGTCGCTGCCTTTGGTCTTTGTATAGGCGCGGATACTGGCCAGACGGGCCGGGTCCACATCGCTCGGCTGCCAGCTGAGCTGGGGCAGGGCGGCGGCAAAGGTGATGATATGCTGGCCGGTGCCACTGGCCAATTCCAGCGCGCGCCCGCGCTGCGGGGCCAGACGCAGGATCTGGGTCAGCAGCGCTTCCTGGTTGCGGGCGGCGGCAGGGGCAAACATACGGCCCTCGGCGTCAATCTCCGCCACAGAGGCGGAGCCTGGTGCAGATCGAAAGGGCATCGCTCTGGGGTCCTCCAGTTGGGTTCGCAAAACATCTGCCTGGCAAGAAGCCAAACCGGCAGGCGCTCTCTTCTTGGGTGCCTTGCGGGGGGCAATGCGCCGCCGCGGCTTTGATGCTAAATAAAGTCCAGACGGATTTCGCCCTGTTTCATGCTGCCTGATAGTGCCACGGGTTCCTTGTTGTGCAAAGGGCGCAGGCATCACACTCTCGTTGTTGGCAAGCCTCAGCCTGAATTCTGCGCAATCGAGCTGTGTCACTTCCTGCAGGGGGCGCAAATACTCCCGCGCCCGAAAGGTGCCTTGCCTGTGGCAAGACTCCGTGTCGGTCTTGGGCCAGGCTCGGCGCTTTCGCGCCGAGCCTGGCCCAACGGGAGCGGAGCCGCCTTCTGGCAGATCGCGCGACGGGCGGGAGAACACCGCTTGTGACAGGGCTGGCAGCGGTGTTGCGCGCAGCAAAAAGCCCGCCAGAGGGGCGGGCTTTTCACGAAACATCAGGTCAGGACCGGCCTATTGCGGGATATCGCCGCTCAGACCTTCCACATAAAAACTCATACCGGCCAGAGTGCCGTCATCGGCCACTTCGCCCTCTGCCAGCCAGTCGCTGCCGTCTTGCTTTTTCAGCGGACCGGTGAACGGGTGGTAGTCGCCGGAAGCGATCGCCTCTTTCAGCGCCAAGGCTTCGGCTTTCACCTCTGCTGGAACCGCATCGGAGATCTCACCAATGCCGACCATGCCCGGCGCAATCCCGTCCCAGGTGTCAACGCTGGTCCAGCTGCCGTCGATCACAGCCTGGGTGCGCGCAATGTAATAGGGGGCCCAGTTGTCAATGATCGACGAAACCCGCGGCAGGGGGCCGTATTCCGCCATGTCAGAGGCCTGACCAAAGGTCACAACATTGCCCGCTGCTTGCGCCGCGGCCTGAGGCGCGGTGGAATCGGTGTGCTGCAGGATCACATCCGCGCCCTGTTCGATCAGCACCTTGGCCGCATCGGCCTCTTTTGCCGGATCAAACCAGGTAAAGGCCCAGACGATCTTGAATTCTACATCCGGGTTCACCTTCTTGGCGTGGATATAGGCCGAGTTGATGCCACGGATCACTTCCGGGATCGGGAAGGACCCGATATAGCCGATCACGTTGGATTTGGTCATATGACCCGCGATGGTGCCCTGTACGGCGCGCCCTTCATAAAAGCGCGCGGAATAAGTTGACACGTTGTCCGCGCGCTTGTAGCCGGTGGCGTGCTCGAATTTCACGTTGGGGAATTTCTTTGCCACATTGATGGTCGGATCCATATACCCAAACGATGTGGTAAAGATCAGATCCGCGCCTTCCAGCGCCATCTGGGTCATGACGCGCTCACTGTCGGGACCTTCGGCAACGCTCTCGACATAGACGGTTTCGACCGCATCACCGAAATGCGCCTCAACCGCCTTGCGGCCCTGATCGTGCTCATAGGTCCAGCCGCCATCGCCAACCGGGCCCACATAGACAAAGCCGACCTTGGTCTTGTCATCCGCGATTGCCCCCGTTGCCAGGCCCAGAGCCATGGCTGCGCTGGCCAGAATTGTATTGAGTTTCATCAAAGGGTTCCCCCGTGTTGTTGTGTCCCTGACTGGGCAGGGTTTGAGCGGTCCGCCACATGGCCGGACCCATTGAAAAATGCGCCCCTACCGCGACGCATGAAAGGCGCGGCCAAGGGCAGCGGGTGCGCTGCTCTTGTCCGCAGACAGAATAACCAGGACCACGATGGTGATCAGATAGGGCGACATTGCCAGATACTCGACCGGGATGGCAACGCCGGCTGCCTGCAGATTAAGCTGCACCACGGTGACACCGCCAAAAAGATAGGCACCCAGCAAGGCCCGCCAGGGTTTCCAGCTGGCAAAGACCACCAGCGCCAGCGCAATCCAGCCCACGCCCGCGGTCATGCCTTCGGTCCATTGGGGGACGCGAACGAGGCTGATATAGGCCCCGCCCAGACCCGCACAGGCGCCCCCAAAGAGGATCGCCAGAATGCGGATGCGCACCACTTTGTACCCCAAAGCATGGGCCGCATCATGGTTCTCGCCCACTGCACGCAGGACCAAGCCTGCGCGTGTGTATTTCAAAACCGCCCAGGTGGCGGCCACCAGTGCGATCCCGAAATAGACCATCAGATCATGGTTGAACAGGATCGGGCCAATCACCGGCAGATCGGTCAGAACCGGGATGTCGACCTTGGCCGTGGCCGGGGGTTTCACGCCCACATAGGTCTGCCCCATCAAAGCCGAAAGCCCAAGCCCAAACAACGTCAGCGCCAGTCCCGAGGCCACCTGATTGGCCAGGGCAAACTGCGTCAGCACCACAAACAGACAGGACAAAAGCGCCCCGGCAACGGCGGCGGCAAGGAACCCCACCGCAGGCGACCCCGTCTCAACCGTGGCGGCAAAGCCCGCGATCGCGCCGGTGATCATCATCCCCTCAACACCAAGGTTCAGAACGCCGGATTTTTCAACGATCAGCTCCCCAATGGCGGCCAACAGCACGGGCGTGGCTGCGACCATCAGAAAGGCGATCAGCTGGACCGGGTTAATTGCAGAAAGATCCATATTGGTCACCTCGCCAGATTTGAAAACACAAGCAAAGTGCTCGGTAGAAGGCCCAAGAAAAGCGGGAGTGCGCGCGTTAGTAAGCTGGAACCCGAATAGTTTGGGCCACTCAGTGCTTCTGCCATCTTGTTGGCGGGATAAAAGGCCAACCAAACAACTGCTGTCGCCGTGGCAATCGCATAACCCTGATGTTGCATCGTAAGTTGAAGGAGCGACACAAGGCATCCAATCACGATTGGGAAGAGCAAACCTAATCCGAAGTGGACCAGCGCGCCGCGTTTATCATCCGTGACTTGTTCCCAACGCACCTTCATCACGCCACCTCGCTGGCACCCAGACGGATGCGGAAATTGGTCAATACGTCAAAGGCCAGAAGGAAGAACAACAGCATCCCCTGAAACACCTGTATGGCAGCAGAGGGAAGCCCCAGATTGGACTGGGCGATATCACCGCCAATATACGTCAGCGCCATCAACGCGCCGGCCAGCAGGATGCCAACGGGATGCAACCGGCCAAGGAAAGCCACGATAATCGCGGTAAACCCATAGCCTACGTTGAAATCAATGCTGACCACACCGGCAGGGCCTGACACCTCAAACAAACCGGCAAGGCCAGCCAAAGCGCCCGAAACCCCCATGCAGAACAGCACCAACCGGGTTGGCGACACCCCGGCGAACCGGGCCGCACGCGGCGCATCACCCGTCAGACGGATGTGAAACCCGGTCATATGGCGGTTCACCAGAACATAGGCAAAGATCACCGCAATCAGTGCCGCCGCAGCCCCCCAATGCATGCCTGATCCAGCGATCAACTCGCCATTATGGGCGCTGGCATATTGCTGCAGGTTGCGCGAGCCCGGAAAACCGTATCCCTCGGGGTTTTTCAACAGCCCCAAGGACATCGACGCCAACAGCTGTTCCGCCACATAGACCAGCATCAAGGACACCAGAATCTCATTTGTGCCAAACCGCGTCTTCAACACCGCCGGGATCATGGCCCAGGCCCAGCCGCCCAAAGCACCGGCCAGAACCATCAACGGAAAGATAAACACGCTTTCTGTAGGGTAAAACGCCAGACCCACCCCCGCGCCGGTGAGCGCGCCAATAATATACTGCCCTTCCGCGCCAATGTTCCAGATCCCCGCCTTGAAGCCCAAGGACAACCCAATGGCAATAAGCACCAACGGCGCGCCCTTTACCACCAGCTGCGGGCGGTAATAAAAGGAAAACTCGCCAAACAACGGCTCCCAGAAAATGATGCGGATCGCCTCCACCGGATCTTTGCCAAGGGCCGCAAACAACAAGCCCCCCGCGATCATCGTGGCCAAGACCGCCACCACAGGGGTCGCCATCGACCACAGGCGCGAGGGCTCGGGTCGTTTTTCAAGTCGGATCATTGCCCCACCCCCATCCGGCACATGTTCTGCGCCGCCGATGTTTCATCTTTTTTCAAATACTTCCGCCGGAGGCTCCCCAAAGCCGCCCCTTGGCGCAGGCGCAGGTTACACATGCGCAACCTCCATCCCATGGGCCCCGCCCATCATCAGGCCGATCTCATCCACCGTCAGGCCATCGGCACTGCGTGGCGCGCTCAGCCGCCCTTCGTTCAGGGCCGCAAAATTGTCCGAAATCTCCATCAGCTCATCCAGATCCTGGCTGATGCAGATCACCGCTGCGCCCTTGGCGGCCAGATCCAGCAATGCCTGCCGGATCGCAGCGGCGGCCGCAGCATCCACACCCCAGGTGGGCTGGTTCACCACCAGCACATCCGGGTCCTGTAACACCTCGCGGCCAATGACAAATTTCTGTAGGTTCCCCCCCGAAAGCGACCGTGCGGCGTTTTCCGTGCCGGGGGTGCGCACGTCAAAGGCCTCAATCACCTGTTTGGCAAAGCGCCGCGTGGCGCCCCAGTTGATCAAGCCTCCCTGCGCCAGACCTTCGCGAACCGAACCGGTCAACAGCGCGTTTTCCGTCAGGCTCATATCTGGTGCCGCCGCATGGCCCAACCGCTCTTCTGGCGCGGCCAGAACGCCCAGCTTGCGGCGTTTGGTTGGGTTCAGATGGCCGATCGCCTCGCCATGCAGCATCACCCCATTGGGCGCGCAGAGAACCTCTCCGGAAAGGACTGACAGCAGCTCATCCTGGCCATTGCCCGCCACCCCGCCAATACCCAAGATCTCGCCCTGATGCACGGTCAGCGTCACATCCTTCAGCGCGGTGCCAAAGGCCGAAGGGGCGGGCACCGACAGCCCTTTGATCGCCAGCGCCACCGGACCAAATTCGCGCCCCGACCGCTCAGGCGTTTTCAGCGCGGTGCCCACCATCATCTCCGCCATGTCACGTGCCGAAGTATTCCGCGGCACACATTCGCCTACATTCTTGCCCAACCGCAGGATCGTGGCGTGATCACATAAGGCACGGATCTCTTCCAGCTTGTGCGAGATGTAAAGGATCGAGGTCCCCTCGGACTTCAGCTTGCGCAGGGTCTGAAACAGGATCTCAACCTCTTGAGGCGTCAGCACGGATGTGGGCTCATCCATGATCAACAGCTTGGGATCCTGTAGAAGGCAGCGAATGATTTCAACACGTTGTCGCTCACCCGCTGACAGGTCTCCTACAGTGCGATAGGGATCCAGCGGCAGGCCGTAGGTCTCGGACACGTCGCGGATGCGCTTTGCCAGATCGCGCATCGGGGGCGGGTTTTCCATCCCCAGCGCGATGTTTTCAGCCACGTTCAGCGCATCAAACAGAGAGAAATGCTGGAACACCATGGCAATCCCGTCGGCGCGCGCGGCGCGCGGCTCAGCCGGTGCATAGGGCGCGCCGTTCAGCACCATCTCACCGCTGTCGGGTTTCACCAGACCATAGATCATCTTGACCAGTGTCGATTTGCCCGCGCCGTTCTCTCCCAAGAGCGCATGGACCTCGCCCGCGCCAATATCAAAGGAGACGGTGTCATTGGCCACCACGCCGGGATAGGCCTTGGTCAGGCCCTTCAGGCTCAGCAATACGTCACTCACGCGCGTCTGTCCTCTCTATTCCCCTGCCGGATGAGGTCCGGTCTGTAGTCTTGTTGCGCAGCCCGTTTCAGAAGCGCGGTCGCAACGCCAATGGCGATCATCTGCGGGTGCTTGCCCAGGGTTGGGTCGCCAATGGGGCAGGTGATCCGGCTGATTGCAGCCGGGTCGTGGCCCATGGCTGCCAGCCGGTTTCTGAACCGCGCCCATTTGGTCGCAGATCCGATCACCCCGGCAAAGGCAAACCCCTGTCCAAGCAATGCGTTGCATAGCGCCAGATCCAACGCATGGGAATAGGTCAGGATCAGGTGATGGGCATTTTGCGGAGCATGGGGCACCAGAAGGGCAGGATCTGGGACCGGAACAGCGGTGACATGGCGCGGGACCTGCTCCGGGAACCGCTCTGGCCCGGTGTCGATCCAGGTGATCGCCAGATCGGGTAGCGGAGAAAGCACATCTACCAAGGCACGCCCCACATGGCCTGCGCCCCAGATCCACAGCGCCGTGGTGGCGCGCAGCACCGGCTCCACCAGCCAGCCGTCAACCAGCTGGGGCGCCGGGCGTCTGCCCTGTGCGCGCGCGTCCGCCAGCAGGCGGTTTACACGCAGCGGCATATCTCCGGTTGCCTCGACGGGGCGGGCAATGATCTCTGTGCCCAATTCCGCCAACCGCGCCGCGTCATAAACCTCGCTCACCAGAGTCAGCGCTCCGCCGCAGCATTGGCCCAGATCCGGCCCCAGCGCGCGACGGATCACAACGGTTGGCGCGCTCTGACTGCGGGCGGCTGCGGCCAGTTCAAACTCCAGCGCGCCGCCGCCGATGGTGCCGGACTGGCCCGTGTCCCAGACCAGCATGGCGGCCCCCTCTTCGCGCGGAGAAGACCCTTTGATGGCGGCGATCACCACACGAGTCACACGCCCATGGGCGGCCACGGCCTCACGCAAGGAGGTGACATCAAAGCTCATGTGGCACCTGTCACGCGGTTGATGGCGTGCCAGACTTCCTCGCTTGTTGCGGGCGCATCCAGCGCCGGATAGCGCCCATCTCCAAAGGCAGTCACCGCATCGCTCAGCGCCAGATAGGCCGAGATCCCCAGCATGAACGGTGGCTCCCCCACCGCTTTGGAGCGGTAAATGCTGTCTTCACGGTTCTGCCCATCCCACAGCGCCACATTGAACACCTCAGGGGCGTCCGAACAGGCAGGGATCTTATAGGTCGACGGCGCATGGGTGCGCAGGCGGCCCGCGTCATCCCAGACCAGCTCCTCGGTTGTGAGCCAGCCGACCCCCTGAACATAGGCCCCCTCGACCTGCCCGATGTCCAACGCCGGATTGAGCGACGCCCCGGCATCATGCAGGATATCTGCGCGCAGGATCCGGTACTCGCCGCTGCGGCGGTCCACCACGACCTCGGTCACGGCCGCGCCATAGGCAAAGTAAAAGAACGGCCGCCCGCTGCCCTGAATGCGGTCCCACTCCAGGCTGGGGGTCTTGTAAAACCCGGTGGCCGACAGGCTGACGCGGCCAGTGTAACACGCCATCGCGGCCTCAGCGAAACTCAGGTCTTTGCCGCCAATCCGCACGCGACCCTGGGCAAACACCACATCCGCCGGGTCTGCCTGATGCAGTTCAGCCAGATAGTCGGACATTCGGTTGCGGATGGTGTCACAGGCCGCTTTGACGGCCATGCCGTTCAGATCCGACCCGGAGGAGGCCGCCGTGGCCGAGGTATTGGGAACCTTACCGGTATCCGTCGCGGTGATCTTGATCGCGCCCAGGTCCACGCCAAACCGATGGGCCGCAACCTGAGCCACCTTCTGAAACAGGCCTTGCCCCATCTCGGTGCCACCATGGTTCAGATGGATCGAACCATCCTGATAGACATGTACCAAAGCGCCGGCCTGGTTGAGATGCGTCAGCGTAAAGGAAATGCCGAATTTTACCGGTGAAAACGCCAGTCCGCGCCGCAGACTGTCCTGTCCCGCGTTCCAGGCGGCGATCTCGGCCTTGCGCACGCCATAATTGGCGGATTTCAGTAGTTGATCGGTAATCCCGTGCAGTTCAAAATCGGTGACTTCCATCCCATAGGGCGTGACCCGCCCTTTCATCTTTTCGGAAATACTTCGGGGGGAGGCCGCAGGCCGGGGGGCTGGCCCCCCACTACTGTCGCCATGCGCCGCGCTGTCCGTGGGGGGCAGGTAGTAATTGCGCCGCCTCAGCTCGACCGGGTCAAGGCCCAGATCATGGGCCACATGATCCATCACCCGCTCCACGCCCAGCATCCCCTGCGGCCCCCCAAATCCGCGATAGGCGGTGGCGCTTTGCAGGTTGGTCTTCAGCCGGTGCGAGGTGACGCGGAAATGTTCGAAAAAATAGGCATTGTCGCTGTGCAGCATGGCGCGATCGGCCACGGGCAGGGAAAGATCCATCGCCCAGCCGCAATTCACCAGATGGGTAAAATCCACTCCAAGGATCTTGCCGGCCTTGTCATAACCCACGGTATAATCCACCCGAAAGGCGTGGCGCTTGCCGGTGATCACCATGTCGTCATCACGGTCATAACGCATCTTGCAGGCTTTGCCGGTCTGGCGCGCTGCTATGGCACAGGCCACGGCCAGCGCGTTACCCTGGCTCTCCTTGCCTCCAAAACCACCGCCCATCCGTCGGGTCTCGACCCGGACGGCGTGCATCGGCAGGCCAATGGCTTCGGCGACCTTATGCTGGATCTCGGTCGGGTGCTGGGTGGAGGAATGGACGTGCATGGCGCCATCTTCCTGGGGCAGGGCCAAAGCGGCCTGACCCTCCAGATAAAAATGTTCCTGCCCGCCGATCTCAAACGTCCCGCTTACGGTATTGGGAGCGGCGGCAATGGCGGCGGCAGCGTCACCGCGGGACCAGATACGGGGGCCGTCCTCGAACCGGCTGTCGGCGGCAAGGGCCGCGTCCGGCGTCAGAAGCGCGGGCTTTTCCACATAGGAGACTTTGGCCCGGCGTGCGGCCACCCGTGCGCTGCGATGAGATGTGGCCACCACCAGGAACATCGGCTGGCCAACGTAATGGACCGTGCCCGTGGCCAGGAGCGGCTCATCATGGTTTGAGGGGGAGACATCATTGTCAAAGGGCAGGTCAGCCGCCGTCAGCACCGCCAGCACGTCCGGTGCGCTGCGCACAGCGGAGAGGTCCAATTCGGTGATGTCTCCATGGGCCACGGTCGACAGGCCAAAGGCCAGATGCAGGCAATCGCGCGGGGTGGGGATGTCATCCACATAGCGCGCGGCGCCGGTGACATGGAGCCGCGCGGCGTCATGGGGCAGGGCGCGTGCAACACTCACGGGCGCACCTCCAGAACCGATTTGGGCTGGCTGGGGGCGGATTGGGCCATATTGGGCTGGTCCGGCAGGTCGGCAAAGGCGCGCTCTAACATCTGGGCGGCGGTGCCCAGCCGGTACTGCGCAGAGGCGCGCATATCCGACATTGGTGTGTAGTCGCGCGCAAATTCCGCCTTTGCCTGTTCAATGGTGGCCATGGTCCACGGCTGGCCGATCAGGGCCTGCTCCACATGATGCGCGCGTTTGGGGGTTCCGGCCATGCCACCAAAGGCGATGCGGGCCGCGGTTACGGACCCATCGCGCAGGCTGACATTGAACGCGCCGAGGACGGCAGAAATATCCTGATCAAACCGTTTCGAGAGTTTGTACACCCGCAAGCAATCCGCCTGTTTCGGCAGGGTGATCTTTTCGACAAATTCACCGGGGGCGCGGTCCTGTTTGCCATATTCGATAAAGAAATCCTCAAGCGGCAGGGCGCGACGGCTGTCACCGTGGCGCAAGGTCAGGGTCGCCCCAAGCGCGATCAGCGGCGGCGGGCTGTCTCCGATCGGGGAGCCATTGGCGATATTGCCGCCAAGGGTTGCTGCATTCCTGACCTGCTGGCTGGCAAAACGGCGCAGCATTTCACCCAAGGACGGGTGGTGCGGCGCCAGCACGTCCCGCAGGCGGTTCATATCAACCATGGCACCAATTTCAAACGCCGTTGCGCTTTCGGTGATCTGTTTCAGATCCTGGCAGCCGTCAAGGAAAATCACCGGGTCGAGGTCTTGCAACCCTTTGGTGACCCAGAGGCCGACATCGGTGGCTCCGGCGATCAGGGTTGCAGTTGGGGAGGCGAGATAGGCGGCCGCCAATTCATCTCCGGAGGTGGGATGCTCTGTTTGAGCTTTGCCGGAGGGGGGCGCTGCCGCAGGTTTGTCAGAAGGGGGCGCTGCCCCCCGGTCTTCGACCTCCCCCCGAAGTATTTCGGAAAAGATGAAAGGGGCCGGTGACAGATGTGGCGGGGGTGGTGTGGCCTCGCAGGCTTTGGCAGCGCGCAGAATGGGGGCGTAGCCGGTACAGCGGCACAGGTTCCCGGCGAGTTGATCTGCGTGGTCGGTGGCGCCATTGGTGTGAGCCGTTGCCATCGACATGATGAAGCCCGGTGTGCAGAAGCCACATTGGCTGCCATGATGGGTGATCATCGCCTCCTGGATAGGGTGCAGCGTGCCGTCGGGAGCGGCGAGCCCTTCGACTGTGGTGACGGATTTGCCCTGAAGCTGGGGCAGGAACAGGATGCAGGCGTTGAGGCTGCGCGCGCCGCGCGCGTCGCGGACCATCACGGTGCAGGCGCCGCAGTCGCCTTCGTTACAGCCTTCCTTGGTGCCGGTCAGGCCACATGTGTCCCGCAAATAATCCAGCAGAGTGGTTGTGGGGGAAGCCTCCGCCACCTGGATTTCTTCACCGTTCAGGAGAAAGGTGAGCGTCATTTGGTCTACCCGTCGCGTTACCCTGTCTGCCCTGGGCGCGTCCTGTGATCCTGTGATCCGGACGCGGCTCGGTGCCGGGCCTTCGATGCGACGTAGAAGGGGCGGCGGGCTTTTTTCATCTTGCTGCGAACAGGTTAGAAAGGGTGTGGTGCCTTTCGCAACAAAAACTTGAGGTCACCTTGGGATTGGCGCCAAAAACTTGGGCAGGGCGGAAGCTGTTGAAAGCACATGGGGAATAACGTCTGTCTTTGGTGCCTGGAGAATGCGGCTTTTGCGGATGGGAGAATGAATTTCAAACCAAGTTTGAAAATTGTGCCTGATTTTTCGCCGTTGGCCGATAAACGCACCTTGTAGCCTGTGGATGAAATCCCCCTTGGTCCGGGGGCATGGGATGGGGTAGGTCTGGGGCATGACAGCTCCTCGATTCATCCACCTGCGCACCCATACCGAATATTCCCTGCTGGAAGGGGCCGTGCGGCTGAAGAAGCTGCCAGACCTGTGTAAGGCCAATAATATGCCCGCCATTGCGGTGACGGATACCAATGCGATGTTTTCCGCGCTGGAGTTTTCGGTCACGCTGTCGGGGGCGGGTATTCAGCCGATTGTGGGCTGTCAGGTGGATCTGACGTTTGAGGCCGCCGAGCCGGGCGGGAAGCCGAAGCTGCCGGCTCCGGTGGTGCTGCTGGCCCAGAACGAAGAAGGCTATGAGGGGCTGATGCGGCTGTCGTCCTGCCTTTATGTGGACAAGGGCGGGCAGTTGCCGCAGGTCACTCTGGAGGAGCTGGAGGCCAATGCGCCGGGGCTGATCTGTCTGACCGGCGGGCCTTTGGGGCCGGTGGGGATGTTGTTGCAACAGGGCAAACGGCCTGAGGCCGAGGCATTAATGCAGCGGCTGAAGGCGATGTTCCCGGATCGCCTCTATGTGGAGTTGCAGCGCCATCCGGGCGAGGACGGCCAGCCCGAGGCGGAGCGTCTGACGGAACGCCCGATGATCGAAATGGCCTATGGGATGGGGCTGCCCTTGGTGGCGACCAACGATGTCTATTTCCCAAAATCCGAGATGTATGAGGCGCATGACGCGCTGATCTGTATTGCCGAAGGCGCCTATGTGGATCAGGTAGATGGGCGCCGTCGCCTGACGCCACAGCATTATTTCAAAAGCCCCGAAGAGATGATCACGCTGTTTGCGGATCTGCCCGAGGCGATTGAAAATACGGTGGAAATTGCGCAGCGCTGCGCCTTTATGGCCTATCGCCGCGACCCCATCCTGCCGAAATTCGCCGATGATGAGGTGGCCGAACTGCGCCGCATCGCCAATGAAGGCCTGCAGAAACGACTGGCGGTGATCCCCCATGCGGTCACGGTCGAAGAATATCAGGAACGGCTTGATTTCGAGCTGGGTATTATTGAGAGCATGGGATTCCCTGGCTATTTCCTGATTGTTGCGGATTTTATCCAATGGGGCAAGGATCAGGGTATCCCGGTGGGGCCGGGCCGGGGGTCGGGCGCGGGGTCGCTGGTGGCTTATGCGTTGACGATCACCGATTTGGATCCGTTGCGCTATAGCCTTCTGTTTGAACGGTTTTTGAACCCGGAACGGGTCTCGATGCCGGACTTCGACATCGACTTTTGCATGGATCGCCGGGAAGAGGTGATCAAATACGTGCAGCAGAAATATGGCCGCGACAAGGTGGGGCAGATCATCACCTTTGGTGCGCTTCTGTCCAAGGCCGCTGTGCGCGACATTGGCCGGGTGTTGCAGATGCCATTTGGGCAGGTAGATCGCCTGTCCAAGATGATCCCGGTTGAGGGCGTGAAGCCCGTGTCGATTGAGAAGGCGCTGGTGGATGAACCGCGGCTAAAGGAAGAGGCCCGCAACGAACCCGTGGTGGACCGGCTGCTGACCTATGGCCAGCAGGTGGAGGGGCTTTTGCGGAATGCATCGACTCACGCGGCGGGTGTTGTGATCGGCGATCGGCCCCTGGATGCGCTGGTGCCGCTGTATCAGGATCCGCGATCCGATATGCCCGCGACCCAGTTCAATATGAAATGGGTGGAACAGGCCGGTCTGGTCAAATTCGACTTTCTGGGTTTGAAGACCCTGACGGTGATCCAGAATGCGGTGAACCTGATCTGCCAGTCCGGGCGGGATATTCACGTCAGCGCCGATGGTCGCCAGCTTTATGATCCGCCCGAAGGCGCGGTGAATGAGATCAACGCCATTCCGCTGGATGACAAGGTCACATATGACCTCTATTCCGCTGCCAAAACCGTAGCCGTGTTCCAGGTGGAATCCACGGGTATGATGGATGCGCTGAAGCGCATGAAACCCACCTGTATCGAAGATATCGTTGCCCTTGTGGCGCTTTATCGTCCTGGCCCGATGGAGAACATCCCGACCTATTGCGAGGTCAAGAACGGGCTGCGCGAAATCCAATCCGTTCACCCGCTGATTGACCATATTTTGGAGGAAACCCAAGGGATTATCGTCTATCAGGAACAGGTGATGCAGATTGCCCAGGTGATGGCGGGCTATTCCCTGGGGGGCGCGGACCTGCTGCGTCGGGCGATGGGTAAGAAGATCAAAGAGGCGATGGACGCCGAGCGGCCCAAGTTCGAAAAAGGCGCGGCCGAAAACGGGGTTCCGGCCAAGAAAGCGTCCGAGGTCTTTGACCTTCTGGAGAAATTCGCAAACTACGGCTTTAACAAATCCCACGCAGCCGCCTATGCGGTGGTCAGCTATCAGACCGGCTGGCTGAAGGCGAACCACCCGGTTGAGTTCATGGCCGGTGTCATGAACTGCGATATCCATCTGACGGAAAAGCTGGCGATCTATTTTGAAGAGGTCAAAAAGGGTCTGAAGCTGCCCTATGTGCCCCCTTGCGTGAACCGGTCACTGGCGACGTTTAACGTTGTGAAGGGTGAGCTGGTCTATGCGCTGGGCGCGCTCAAAAACGTGGGCGTTGAGGCGATGAACCTGATCGTGGAGGGCAGGGGAGGGAAACCCTTTGCCACGCTTTATGATCTGGCGCGCCGGGTGGATCTCAAAAAGGTCGGCAAACGCCCGCTTGAGATGCTGGCGCGCGCCGGGGCTTTTGATCAGCTGGACAAGAACCGTCGGCGGGTGTTTGACAGTTTGGAAGGGCTGGTGAATTACTCTGCGGCCATTCAGGAACAGAAGAATTCAAACCAGGTGTCGCTGTTTGGAGAGGCCGGTGATGACCTGCCAGAACCGCGTATGGCCGGGGTGCCGGACTGGTTGCCTGCGGAGAGGCTGTCCGAAGAGTTCCGCGCCATTGGGTTCTACCTCTCAGGCCATCCACTGGATGACTATATGCCCGCGCTCAAACGCAAGGATGTGCTGACGCTGGATGAGGTCACGGCCAAAGCCGAGCGAGGGCCTTTTATGGCAAAGATGGCCGGCGTGGTTGCGGGCCGTCAGGAACGCAAATCCGCCCGAGGCAACCGTTTTGCCTTTGCTCAACTGTCGGATCCGTCCGGCGCTTTTGAGGTCACGCTGTTTTCCGAAGTTCTGGAGAAAAGCCGTGAGTTTCTGGACACTGGCTCCAAGGTTGTGATCACGGCCGAAGCCACGATGGAAAGCGACCAGCTCAAGCTGTTGGTGCGCTCGGTTGGCCCCGTCGACAGCGCCATTGCCGATGCGGGACGGTCGTCACTGCGGGTGTACCTCGACAGCGCAAGCGCCGTACAGACGGTGGCAACCGTGCTGGAAGACGCAAAAAAGGCCGCGCGAAACGCCAGCCCCGGAGAAATCTATGTCTACCTTCAGGATCCGGGCCTGCCCGGGGATGTGGAAATGGAGCTGGGGCAGATGTTCCCCATCAACCCCCAGATCAAAGGCGCTCTCAAATCGCTGGATGGGGTGATGGATGTTGAGGAGATTTAGGGGCTTTGCCCCTCTTGGCTGCGCCAATTCACCCCAAAGTATTTAGGAAAAGATGAAAGCCGTCCATAACGCGGCGCTCTTTCATCTTTTTAAAAGTACTTCGGAGCGCGAGGCAGAGCCTCGCAAAAAATGGCCGGAAGGCGCACAGTGCAATTCTAAGCGCTTTTCGGCACCGGCATGCGAGCGATGTCTTTGCCAAGTTGGATGGCGGATTTCACCTCGCGTTTGATGGGTTTCCAGATCTTACGCATCAGCTGTTTGATCTTGTTCAACGCGCCCATCACCTGGGTGACATCGGCGATCCATCCAAGGACCAGCTTCAGGATGCCGCGGAACTGGGCAAGGATGGCCAGGGCGCGGTCGAGGGGCGCGATTTGGTCCCAGAGTTGGTTGACCCAGGCAAAGACCTTGCGAAAGAGGACCACAAAATTGCGGAGTTTGGTTTTCAGAACACGGATAAACTTCGCACGATCTGACTCCAGCTTGCGTTTGAAGCCGGTAATAATGTGTTTCAGCATGGTCCAGAGCTGTTTCAGTCCGGTAGAGATATTGTCGAGCAGGTTCAGCACAAAACGACCGGCGCTGATGAGCGTGTCGACTGCGGCCTTCCCGACGGTTTGAGCCAGTTTCTTGGCGGCTGAGATCACGTTTTTCAGAAAGTTTCGCAACGGGGCCGCGCTGGCGTAGATGCGCGTCCACAGTTTTTTGTAGTAGAATGTCACCCGTTGGAACAATGAGTTCAGATGGTCTTCGACCTTGTTCATTGGATCATTGGTTGGTGCCATGACCCGGCCCCCCTTTATACTTTTTAAACAAACATAAAAAAGAGACTGCCGCAGGAGCGCGCAGACAATCAAGGGTTTTCAAAAAAAGAGAGCGGGTGCGCAACTGATCAATAATGGGGCGGGCGCTCATCGCCAAAAACCACGCCTCCGGTTCCTTCGCTTTCGCGGCGGGCTTCACGCTCCATCAACATATGCACGCGTCGGTTGAGGAGGTCAATGTCGGCCTGCTGGCGTGTGACGACGTCGCTGAGGTCATCCAAGGCGCGTGTCAGGTGGGCGATCTTTTCCTCAAGGTGCTGCATTTTCGTGCTCTTTGCCAAGTGTAGGAGTGTCAGGAGTGTAACCAATTGACGTAGGGGAAGTTTTTCACATCTTTTCCCCTTGTTTGACGCATGAATTAGGTTCTATTTTCCCGGATGAGGCGAGTGGCCCCAAATTTTGTTTGTTTCGTGAGACGGTATACCATAATGTTCCGCGCGACCATAGGCATTGCGCTAGCCTGAGGGCATCGGCGGACGAGTTTGGGTGGCGGTCGCTGGTTTTTGCAAGAAGGCAGTGCTTGGGAGGTGTGGGTCCAAGCTGTCTGCTTAGAAAAAGCAGGGTCAGGAGACCCAAAGCATGCAACAAGCATGCTGAAACAGGCAGGGGGTCCAATATGGGCGGACAATTGGCGTTAAAACAGATTCCGGCTTCGCCGGTCGTAAGCAATAGGCCGCAATATGTAAGGATGGCTGATACGCTTACGGATCGAATCCGCAGCGGAACCTATCCTGTGGACAGCCTGCTTCCGACCGAGGCTGAACTGTGCCTTGAATTTGCCACCAGTCGTCACACGGTCCGCGAGGCGCTGCGGTTGCTGACCAATTCGGGGTTGATTGCCCGCCGACAAGGTTCGGGCAGTCGGGTGCTAAGCCGCTCGCAAGAACCGTCTTATGTGCATTCGATCGGCTCCTTTACCGATATCCTGCAAGAGGTGAGCGAGGCGAAATTTACCGCCACTGTGATTGAGGCCGTCGATGCCAATGATTTCAGCTGCCCTTTTATGAATCTTTCCGGGTCGGGCAAATGGCTCAAGATCACCGGGGTGCGCAGCGACGCCCGGACCGGTAAAGCCATATGTCATTCGATCATGTTTGTAGAGGCTTCGATGCGTGGCGCGATTGAGACAGCTGCGCCGGGGACGGATTTGTGCCAGATGGTGAGCGAACTTCTGGGTGAAGAGGTCAATGAGGTCATGCAGGAGATCACCGTTGCCCCGGTTCCGCAGGAAGCGGCCACAACCGTTGGGCTGGAGCCCGGGGCGCTGACCGTGAAATTTATGCGCCGCTGCACCGACTCCCAGGGGCGCATGCTTGTCGGATCTGCGAATTTCTATCCCGTAGACCGTTTCTCTTATCGTCTGGACCTGAAGCGCGGGGACTGAACGGACGTCTGAAACAGGCGCGTTTCAACGGTCATCCAATGCGGGTGGCCGTTTTGCTTTTTTCAGCGGGACATTTTGGGGCAGCGGTCACTTTGGGCCGGCAAGTCTGAGCAGGGGCAATCTGTCACGCGGCGGCGTGACACATCTGGATCCTGCCTGGTCTTGTGCCACTCTCCAGCGGGTGGCGGAAAGTTCGCCTGTGTGCCGACCTGTGTGCCGATCTGTGTACCGGGCAGATGGGGTTCGCGACGCATTAAAACCAACGATAACAAGAGATGGCCCACAGGAGGGCAGGGGATGGAACTGCGATGGATCTGGCGCTGATCTGGGGCAGTCTGATTGTGGTGATGCTGTTCGGCTATGTCCTTCTGGATGGGGTCGGGCTTGGCGTTGGCCTGTTGTTGCCAACCGGGCGCAGGCGCCGGGGGCGCGATGCCATTCTGGCCACAATGCCCGCACCGCCATCGCGCGCTCTGGCGCTTTTGGGCTGCGGTTGCGTTCTGATTTTGACGCTACGACCTGAAGCGGCGCATCCGATCTGGCATGGCGTGGCCTTGCCGGGCTGCGTTATGGCGCTGGGGTTTGGGGTGCGGGCGTTTTCGGCCTGGGGGCGAGGTAAGGCTGCGCTTTGGGTTGGAGTGTGCGACGCACTGTTCTTTGCGGCTTCGGCTGTTATCGGGGTCAGCCAGGGGCTGGTCCTTGGATCGGTGATCGAGGTGGTCCGGACGCCGTTCCCTCATATCATCGACCAGGGGATGGGGTGGCTGACTCCGCTGTCCCTATTGGCCGGTGTGACCGCGCTTCTGGGCTATGCGCTGATTGGCGCGGTCTGGCTGCGGTGCAAGATCGCCGGAGATCTGGAGCGGCGTATGCGGCGGTTTTCAACCGGTCTGGGGCTTGGAGTTCTCGCGCTGATGGTGATGCTGCTATTGATGATCCCGGCCGGGTTTGAGACCTGATGCACCGCATCAGGCCGTAAAGAGCGTAAGGGTTTGACCTCGTCCTGAATTGCCGTCAAGACTTGCGCCGGTAACGATCCGGCATAGGAGGCTGCGATGCAGGCGATGGCTCAAGTTGCAGCACAGGAGCGGCGTGACAATCTGGTTGGCAGCCTGTGGATGGTGCTGGCGATGTTGTGCTTTGCGGTCGAGGACTCCTTCCTCAAGGCGGTGGCCTATCACTTGCCGGTGGCGCAGGTTCTGGTCTGCTTTGGCGGCCTTGGCATGTGCTTCTTTGCCGGGATGGCCCGGTTGCAAGGTGCACGGCTGTGGAGCGCGGAGGCGCGTGCGCCTGCGATGCAGATCCGCATGGGGTTTGAGGTCCTTGGCCGTCTGTTCTTTGTTCTGGCGATTACCATGGCTCCGTTGTCGGTGGTAACGGTGATCCTGCAGGCCACGCCTTTGGTGGTGGTGGCCGCGGCGGCGCTGTTTTTTGGTGAGCGGGTCGGGCCCAGGCGGCTGGCTGCAATTGCGCTTGGCTTCATTGGCGTTCTGGTGGTGCTGCAACCGGGGGCAGACAGTTTCACCTGGAGCGCGATGCTGGGGGTCGTGGGGATGCTGGGCTTTGCGGGACGGGATCTGGCAAGCCGGGCCGCCCCAAAAGGGCTGAGCGCGGCTGTGCTGGGATTTTATGGCTATGCGGCGATCCTGATTGCTGGTCTGGCCTATACCCTGTGGGAGCAAACACCGTTTCTGTGGCCGGATGCCCTGTCGGTGCAGGCGCTGATCGGCGCGACGCTGGTGGGGGCTTTGGCCTATGTGTCCCTGATGAAGGCCATGCGTACGGGGCAGGTGTCGGCGGTGGCTCCGTTTCGCTATTCCCGGCTGCTGATTGGCATTGCCATTGGGGTTTTGTGGTTTGGCGAAGCGCTGACCCCGGCGATGCTTGTGGGGTCGGTCCTGATTGTCTGCGCCGGTCTGTTCCTGTTGTGGGGCGGGCGGCGGTCAAACGCTTAGGGCGATCTGCGCCACCGGATCCCGGCAGGGGCTGGCGCAGATCTTTCTTTTGGTCAGACCTCGACTTCGACCTTGCCGATCGGGTTTGAACAGCAGGCCAGGATATAGCCCGCGTCGATGTCATCCTCGGAAATGCCGCCGTTGTGGACCATGTGGACCTCGCCCTTGGTCTTTTTGACCTTACAGGTGCCACAGACGCCAAAGGTGCAGCCCGACGGGATATTAAGCCCGGACGCGCGCGCGGCAGCCAAAATCGTGTCGGTTTCGGTGACTTTGGCGGTGACGCCAGAGAGCGCAAAGGTCACTTCGGCCTTGGTGTCATCATCGGGGATCACGTCATCCAGAAGCGGCTGTTCGGCCTCTGTTTCAACGGGCGCGCCAAAGCTTTCCTGGTTGTAGCGCTCCATGTCAAAGCCAAGCCCTGCAAGGGCGTCGCGCACGGCCTGCATGAAGGGCTCTGGCCCGCAGCAATACACCTCGCGGTCCAGGTAATCCGGTGCCATCAGACCCAGCATCAGCTGATTGAACTGCCCCTGATACCCCGTCCAGGGGCGATAGCGGTCCGGTTCTTCGACCACGAACTTCAGATCAAGCCCAGCTGTGCGGCTGGCCATATGTTCAAGCCGCTCACGGAAGATGATTTCGGACGGGCGTTTGGCGCAGTTGATAAAGACCACGTCCAGATCGCCGCCTTCATCCCACATGCAGGTGGTCATGGACATCATCGGAGTGATGCCCGAACCCGCAGAGATAAACAGGAACTTCTTGGACGGGCTTTGGGCATTGGTAAAAAGACCAGCAGGGCCGATGGCCTTCATCCGCATGCCCGGTTGCAGATTGTCCAGCATCCAGCGGGTGCCGATGCTGTTGGCCTGCGCCTTGGCGGTGATGGTGATGGACCGGGGGCGCGAGGGGGACGAAGAGATCGTATAGGTGCGGTGCACCACGCCGCCGGGCTGGCCGGGAGCGGGGATTTCCAGCGTCAGAAACTGGCCCGGATCATAAGAGAAGAGCGCACCGGAGGGCGCGCGAAAGCTGAAACTGGCGGTGTTGGGCACCTCTGGCACAACCGAAACACATTCCAGCATCTCACTGTCCTGCCAGAAGGTGGGGGCGGGTTTGGAGGGGAGGGTGGTCATATCGTCATTCCGCCGCAAGGGTCTGAGGGGCCACACGTCGGGCCAGGGTTGCGCAATACCACTCCACGAACTGCAAGACGCCGCTTTCCTGAATTTGGGAATAGGGGCCGGGTTCATAGGCGGGGCTGTTGATGCCCATCTGGTTGTCTTCCACCACCTGGCGGTCTTCGTCATTGGTGGCAACCCAGACCTCGGTCAGGCGTTTGAGGTCGTAATCCGCCCCTTCCACCGCGTCTTTGTGAACCAGCCATTTGGTGGTCACTTCGGTTTCGGTTGCACTGATCGGGGTCACGCGGAAGACGATAGAGTGATCGGGCAGGAAGTGGTTCCAGGTGGTCGGGTAATGGAACTGCAACAGCGCGCCGGCATCGGCAAAGGGCACCCGCCCCAGCCAGCGGCGCACCGCGGTCTTCCCGTCCATCGTATAGCTTTCGGCGCCTTCTTTCAGAGGCATACGGGCCACGCGGAACTGGCCATCGTCGCTGATATGGAAGTTTGACGCAAGGCCGGCGGTTTCGCAGCGGTCAAAATGGGCCTGAAGGTTTGGCGGTGTTTCGCCACCTTCACCAATGCCGGTGACGCTGGGATCATCCGGGTAGGTGCGGCAGAGGGCGGGGTGGTTGCCGCCACAGTGGTAGCACTCGCGGTTGTTTTCCCAGACCAGCTTCCAGTTGCCGTTTTCCACGATGGTGCTTTCAAAGGCGACCTTGGCATTGCTCAGATCGTGGGGCTCCAGATAGGGGCGGGCCCGGTTGGCAAACGTATCGAAATCCGGGGCCTCATCGGCCAGGCAGATATAGACAAGGCCCGCCAGTTCCCGGCAATGAACAGTCTTCAGCCCATGCGCCTTGGGGTCGAAATCCGGTCCCATGTCGCGCGCCCACAGAAGCGAGCCGTCCAGCTCATAGGTCCATTGGTGGTAGGGGCAGACCAGTTTGGGGGCGTGGCCTTTGGCGGCTTTGCACAGGATGGACCCGCGGTGACGGCAGGTGTTGTGGAAGGCGCGGATGTCCCCGTCGGTCCCGCGTACAAGGATCACCCGGAATGCACCCACCTTATGGGTGACATAGCTGCCGGGTTTTTCCAATTCGCAGGCGGCGATGGCAAACAGCCATTCGCGATAGAAAATGCTTTCAAGATCCGCCTGAAACACATCGGGATCTGTGTAAAACGCTTGTTCCAGGGCATGGCCGCGGGTTCTGCGCGCCAATAATGTGTCGATCTTGCTCACGTCTGGCTCTCCTGCCGCGCGGGGCGGTTGTGGCTTGGGCAGATGGCAACAGGGGTCCGTCCGACGGCGCGGGAGGCACGCTTTCGGTCACAGGAGCCCCCACCGCCACCCGCGGTTTGACATATCTGCAAGGCTGGTTTCCGGACTTGGAAGAGGCCTTGGCCCAAGATGCGGCACCTTCCCGGGATCCTCCTCCCAGTGGTCGTGGCCGCGTCTGTTCATCCTTACCGTTGCGGGGGCAGCGCCGGAGTTGCACCGGCTTCCCAATTCTCCGGCGACTCTGCACAAGCCACCGGCACCTTACGCGCTCAAACTAGCGTGCGTTGCAGATCCAACTTCGCCACAAGCGACAAAATATGAAAAGAAACAGACCTTCCGGAGTAAAGTTTGCGCGGCGCAGGGATCTCTCTGCCCTTGGGCGGCTGTGGTTTAAGGCTTGCCCGAACGTCCCTTGGGCGTAGACTTCGGGGCAGCGAAAGCAGGGAGGTGGGGGAGATGTTTTCAGGGTTTGACACGGTTGAGATTGATCTGTCGACCGCCCGTATCCATGCGCGGGTGGGCGGCGTGGGTAAGCCGCTGTTGCTGATGCATGGTTATCCGCAGACCCATGTGATGTGGCATGGGATTGTAGATGCGTTGGCGCGTAGCCATCGGGTGATCGTGCCGGATCTGCGCGGGTATGGCCAGTCCCTGGCGCGGGATGGAGATTTTACCTTTCGGGCGATGGCGAGGGATCAGGTCGCGGTGATGGCCAGGCTGGGCCATGACCGGTTTGATGTGATTGCCCATGATCGCGGCGCACGTACGGCGCATCGGATGGTTCTGGATCATCCCGAAACGGTGCGCTCGGTTGCGTTGCTGGACATCCTGCCAACGCTTGATGTGTGGAAGACAATGGATGCGTGGCTGGCCAGACGCTATTACCACTGGATGTTTCTGGCGCAGCCCGGCGGCATGCCCGAGCGGCTGATCAATGGCGATCCTGTTCATTTCCTGCATTCCGCCCTCCTGGGCCTGTCGGGGGCGAAAGAGATGTTCCATCCTGAAGCGCTGGCAGCTTATGAGCGGGCAGCGCAAAACCCGGATGTGGTAGCGGCCTGGTGTGGAGATTACGCGGCGGCCGCATCGGTTGATCTGGACCATGACCGCGCGGATCTGGGCCGGACGAGCGACATGGAATGTCTGGTGTTATGGGGGCGCAAAGGGGTTGTGGCACATCACATGGATCCGGTTGAAGCCTGGAAGACCTGGTTTCCCAAGGCCAGGGGACATGCAATTGACGCCGGGCATTTTCTGGTAGAGGAGCGCCCACAAGAGGTGCTAGCCGCGTTACAGACGCATCTGAACGCAGTGCCAGCGGTCAGTTGGACCAGTTGTCGCCCTTGACCTCGTTCCAGCCGGGAAAGACTGCGGACTGGGGCGCGACCTTGGTGGCGCGAAGCATGTCAAAACTGCGTTGCAGCTGGGCATCTGTCATGTCGCGGGCAATCACCACGATCCGCGATGTTGTATCCCCTTCGGGCCAGTTCTTCAGCGGCACAGGCGCATCAAAGATGTGTTGAACCCCATGAAAGACAAAGGGAATATCCATCCCTTTGAGGAACACGATACCTTTGACACGCAGCAGGTCGCGCCCTTTGAGCGCCACCAGCGTGTCGAGCCATTTGTCAAAAACCGCATCCTCCAGCGGGGTGTCCAAGGTGATCGAAGCCGTGTTGATCCGGCTGTCATGGGCTGAGAAATGCTGGGTTGGCGCGGGCGTGGACAGGCCCGAAAGATTGGCCAGAGGATCGGCACTGGTCGCGGCACCATCGGTATGGGACACCCAGGCCAGCGCGTTTTCCGTGGTCGCGCCGCGCCGCATGCCCGACAGGCCCCAAAGCATCTGCGGGGATTGGATCACTTCGTTGACGTCAACCAGTCGCGCCGTGGGATTAAGGCTCTGGAGGCGGGCTTTCAGCGCATCGGCCTGCTCTGCAGAGACCAGATCGGTTTTGGTCACCACAACAAGATCCGCCGTAGCGACCTGTGACACTGCTTCGAATTGGTCATCCAGCGTGGATTGGCCGTGGGCGGCGTCCACCAGGGTAATGACACCGTCCAGCAGGGATACGCGCGACAGGTAGCGGTCAGACAACAGGGTCTGGCGCACCGGGGCCGGATCGGCCAGACCCGTGGTTTCGATCACCACGCGGTCAAAGTCCAGCTCACCCGAGGCGCGCCGGGTGATCAGCCCCGCCAGTGTTTCCGCCAGATCCCCCCGGATCGAACAGCAGATACAGCCTGAAGACATCAGAACCACCTCTTCGCTGCTGTCTTCGATCAGGTCGTGGTCCAGTCCAACTTCGCCAAATTCATTTACGATCACCGCGATTTTGCCCGAGCTCGCGTCCGAGAGGACCTTGTTCAGGAGGGTCGATTTCCCGGCGCCAAGAAAGCCGGTCAAAAGGGCAACAGGAAGGCGGCTGTCGGACATGAGGGCTCCTGCTTGGGGCTGGGACGACGGGGATTGAAAGCTCAAAAAGTGATATGTTGTAACGATGTTCGGGTCAAGGGAGTTGGGGGCAAGGTAACTGTGCCCAGCACAGCGAAGACCCGGCCGCTGTTGGGTGGCCGGGTCTGTTTGGTCGGATCAGGTCAGGGTGGGACCGGGATCAATCCTTGCGCCAGGCATTGGCTGCAAACGCATCATCCAGCGGCGTATGGGTGATGTGGTTGGTATAGTTCGACAGCACTTTGAGGCTGGTGCCCACCAGCACTTCCAGCACATGCTTTTTGGTGAAACCGGCTTCCAAAAAGGCGGAAATATCGCCGTCGCTGGGATAGCCGCGGGTTTCATTAATGATGATGGCGAATTGGCGCAGCGCTTCGAGCCGGGCGTCCGCAATCGGGGTGCCGTCGCGCAATGCGGTGATCACGTCCTCAGCCACGCCCCCCATCTGGGCCAGGGTCGTATGAGCGGCCATGCAATAGGTACAGCCGTTCAGCCGGTTGTTGGCGAGCAGAACAATCTGGCGCTCGGTCTCGGTAAAGCTGGTTTTGTCATTGATTTTCGACAGGGTCAGATAGGCCTCCAGCAGAGCCGGGGCTTCGGACATGTTGCGGTAGAGGTTGGGCAGAAAGCCATAGGCCTTTTCGGAATCGTCCAGCATTTTCTTGGCGGCTTCGGGGGCAGATTCGATTGTGTGCAATTCAAAGATCGACATCAGGTCGGGCTCCATCAAAACAGAAGGTCAGGACCGCGCGGCTGGAATGTAGTTCTATACCGGTCGGTCAAAATGGCAGATAGGCATACTGTACCGATCGTTCAAGAACCGGGGGCGATAAAATAAAACGATCGGTCAAAAACTGCCTGAGGTGCTGTTAAAAACGTGCACGAGTGGTTTGTTTAACGCCGAACCAGTTTCCGGGCCTGACGGCGCAGGGCGTTCAGATCGCTTTCGCCAAAGACGCCGCGGGCCAGGACGCGCAGACCGGTTTCCAACGCCAGCAGGGCTTTGGCGGTGTCGGCGATTTCAAAATCCGCAGGCAGCAGGTTTTGCGCGCAGGCCAGTGTCAGCTGGTCGATGAAAAACCCCTCGAACTCCTGCAGGCCTTGGCGCACCAGGGCTTGGACCTCATCAGAGTGAAACTCGATCTCAAGCGCGGTATTGACCAGGAAACAGCCTTTTCTTTCCGTGTCATCCAGGCTTTGGCGGACCATTTCCGCAAAGAGGTCGTCAATCGCGGCCAAGGGATCAGGGTTCCGGGCCATCTTGGTCAGGGTCGCGCAGCGGTGTTCGATATTGTATTTAAGAAAGACCTTGAGGAACAGATCCTGCTTGCTGCCGAAGGAATGGTAGAGGCTGCCTTTGTTGATCCCCATATGGGTGGTCAGATCGGTGATCGAGGTCGGCGCATAGCCTTTGCGCCAGAACAGGTTCATGGCACGTTCAACGGCGTGGTCTTCGTCAAATATTTTGCTGCGGGCCATGCGGGCGTCTACCTCTTCTGCGCAGAGAGATATAAGCCATCGCCCCCCATGCCGACAAGGACAGCCGTCGCGGCGGCAGAGCGTGCATAACGGATCGGTTGCTGGCGTGAGGCAAAAAAACCAGCCGCACGGGGTGCGGCTGGCTTGGCATGTTTTCGGCGTGGGGGTTAGACGATGCTGTCGAGCCCATCCAGATCCAGACCGATGATCAGCGGATCGTGGTCGGATGCGGCATAGGGGCCACCGGCAAAGAAGCCGGAGTTCTTGAACGATGTGTCATAGTTCAACAGGTCCGGTTCATCTGCGTTGATGTGCCATTCGGTTGCACCTGTGACCGCAGCCGCAAGTTCTTCATCTGCCAGACCGTGATCCAGCGCGCCGCGCTGACCGTCAAAGACAAAGCTGTATGCCTCGTCCTGACCGATGAATGTGTCGATCAGATCTGTCAGGCCGTTGTCGTCGGTCAGAACCTGCACCGGATCTTCCTGTGCATAGGCGTTCAGATCGCCCAGCAGCAGGTAGTTGGTGGTACCGCCGCCGTTGTAGTCGTTCTCCAGCCAGTCGGCCAGTTCAGCTGCCGCATCGGCACGGACCTGGTTCCAGAAGCCCTGACCATTGCCCTGATCAAAGTTCGGGTCCGCAATCAGCGCGTCGATCTGTGCCTGGGTGATGGCGGTGCTGCCACCGTCCAGCGCGGCCTGTGCGTCATCCACAACATCCTGCAGGTTGCTGTCGCCTTTGGATTTGAAGTGCGAAGAGACGAGAGTGAAGGTCTCACCGGTCTCGATGTCTTCAAAGGTGGCGGCAACAGACGGGCGGTTGCGCTGGAAGTCACCGAGCTGGTCATCGGAGGATGCAACCGCGTTCAGAGGCTCTGCCAGCGCAAAGGTGGTTGCGGCTGAGGCTTCCTCGAACACGATGAACTCGCTGTGGACCAGGCGCAGTTTTGCGGTGTCATAGATGATGCCGGTGGTGATGGCGTCGGTGCCCAGGAATTCGCTTTCCAGACCTTCGGTCGGGTTCACGAACCCATAGGTTCCGATGGAGCCTTCGGCGCTGTTCAGCTCGTCCACCAGCGTGGCAATTGCGCTGTCGTCCCCAAAGCCGTTGTTCTCGATTTCCTGGATCGCAAAGGCTTCGGCGCCGGTGCCCTGGAACATCTCGACCAAAGCGTCGGTCTGGCGCTCCAGCTCTTCGGCGTTGTCCGCACCGCGCGGGTCCAGCGTGCCGCTGGGGCCAGTGCCGTTGCCGCCCTGATCCAGAGTGGTGAAGTAGTTCAGCACGTTGATGGAGGCGACCTGAATGTCTCCGCCCACATCCGCCGGCGCGGCTTCGCGTGCGCCAGAGTTGGTGGCTTCGTCAATTTGCAGCTGCTCGCTGACATTGACCTGATAGTTGCCGAAGGAGAAGGTCAGGACACCTTCGACCGGGGCGGTCAGTTCGGAACCCAGACGCAGGGTAGAGCCGCCTTCGCCAAAGAAGTCACCGGCATCCAGGATACCGTTGCCATTGTCGCCAGGGCCACCCGGCAGATAGGCGTATTCATCCGGGTTTTGCTGGTTGGACCCGTCATCCAGCAGCAGGCGCGCGTTTTCATTGGCCGTGGTAAGGGCCGCGATTTCATCCGCTTCGGTTTGCGCGTCAAACAGCTGGGTGGGCTGATACTGCACACCGGCGCTGATTTCGATCTGACCAAACCGGTCGAGGTTGAAGTTGGTGATCACGGTCAGCGGATCAACAGTGCCCGAGCTGACAGAGACCAGCATGCCTTCGATGGCTTCATAGTTCTGGGCTGTTTCCGGATCCAGAATGATCTGGGCCGCGGTTGGCGTCGGAACCACGTCGTTGATAATTTCAACTGCCGTAACAGTGTCGATCTGCGTCAGGCCAAAGAACTCATCAACGGTGCCGGTGACTTCCACCAGATTGCCCAGTTCGACCGCAAAACCGCCGCCGGTGAAGACAAAGATACCTTCGGAGGTCTGCGCGCTGTCGTCTGCATCCGTGTCTTCTTCCTGCAGCCAGAAGCCGTCGCTTTCGATGCGGGTCACCACGGCCGAGACGCGGGTCTGCGCGCCCACAAAGGTGCTTTCCGCGCCGCTGCCCTGGATCTCGCTGATCAGCTGGATGTCGGGCTGTTCGCCACCGGTGCCGCCGTCGCCGCCGTCACTGTTTTCGCCGCCCGAGGTGTTATTGGCGGGCGCTTGCCAGTTGCCGTCCGCATCCCGTTGCAGGGACTGGCCAATCTCGGTGCTGCTGCTTTCGGCAACGCCGATGTCTGTGGACGTCTCGCCATTGGCCAGACCTTCGGTTGCGGTAAAGCTGCCCTCGTAAGAAATGAATTCAACCAGCTCACCTTCCAGACCAAGCGCCAGGCCGTCAGGACCGTTCTGGATGCCGTTGGCGGGCAGGTCCAGGACATAATAGTCAAAGGTGCCATCGGTGGTCTGGGTCATGTCGGCGGTGGAGAAAGTGCCGTAGACCACGCCGCCGTTGCCGTTGACCAGTTCGAGCGTAACATCTGAAACATCCGCACCTGCGTTGACGCGGATTTCCACAAACTCGCCTACGTCGCCACCGTCGTTGTCATAGTGGAATTCATTGATGCGCAGATCGGTGACCGCTGCGTTGCCGCTGATATTGGCTTCGCCTGCAGTGTTGCTGAAGGGTTCAAACCATGCGTCATCTGCACCGCGTTGCAGGGACTGGCCGATTTCGGTGCCGCTGTTTTCAGCAACGCCGATGTCAGTGGAGGTTTCACCTGCGGCCAGACCAGCGCTTGCAGTAAATGTGCCTTCGTAGGAGAGGAACTCGACCAGTTCACCGTCCAGACCCAGCGCCAGACCGTCAGGGCTGCCATTTTGCAAACCATTGGTGGGCAGCTCTACGACATAATAATCATAGGTGCCGTCGGTGGTCTGGGTGAAATCACTCATGTCCAAGCTGTTGTAGACCGAACCGTTCGAGCCGTTCAGCAGTTCCAGCGTGACACCGGACGCATCTGCGCCTGCGTTGACGCGGATCTCGACAAATTCACCGGTGTCAGTGCCTGTGTTGTCATAGTGGATCTCGTTGATACGCAGATCGGTGATCGCAATTGTTGCCGGAGTATTGGCCGCGCCTGCGGTGTTGGTCTCGGCCAATGCGCGCCAGCTGCCGTCCAGTTCCCGCTGCAGGGATTGGCCAACTTCGGTGCCGCCGTTTTCGGATACGCCGATGTCGGTGGAGGTCAGGCCAGCCGCGGTGCCATTGGTGGCGGTCAGCGTGCCTTCGTAAGACAGGAATTCGATCACTTCGCCGCCGTTGGACAGCGCCAGACCATCCGGAGAGCCGTTCTGGATGCCATTGGTTGGGCGGTTCCAGACGTAGTAGTCAAAGGTGCCATCGGTGGTCATAACCAGATCCGCCAGCGCGGTTGTGGCATAGGTTGCACCGTTGGAGCCGTTGTACAGCTCGACAGTTACCTGCGAGATATCGTCGCCTGCGTTGACGCGGATCTCAACAAATTCGCCTGCATCGGTGCCGGCGTTGTCATAGTGGATCTCGTTGATGCGGGCGGTGACCAGTGGGATTTCAACAACGTCCTGAACCTCGACGGATACGTCTTGGCTGGTTTCGCCGCCGTGTTCATCGGTCACGGTGACGGTGATCTCGTAGCTGTTGTTGGTGTCCTGATCGTCAGGCGCTTCGAAATCGGGGGCCGCGACAAAGGTCAGCGCGCCGGTGTTTTCGTCGATGTTAAACAGCGCGGCGTCGGTGCCGGAGATCGCAAAGGTCAGGTCCGAGCTGTCCACATCGGTGGCTGCAACGGTTGCAACTGCCGTGGTGTTTTCCAGAACTGTGAGTGTGTCAGGCAGCTCCAAACGGGGTGCGTCGTTTTCACCGTGGATGGTCACGGTGACGGTTGCGGTGTCGGTGCCGCCTTTGCCGTCGTCAACGGTATAGGTGAAGGTGTCGGTTGCGGTTTCACCCGCTTGCAGGCTGTCAAACAGCGTGCCGGGCGTGTAGGTCACGATGCCGCCTGCCAGTGAAACGGATGCGCCCGCCGCCGAAGTTGCGTCCACGGCGGTGACTGCGATCACATCGCCGTCGAATTCCTGATCGTTCACCAGAAGGTCGCTGGCAGCAAAGCTCACACCGCTTTCGCTTGCATCCACGGTGTCATCGCCGGCGAGAACCGCATTGTTGGTGCCATCCAGAAACAGGGTATAGTCATCGGCTTGAAAATGCAGCGCCTCGACTTTGAACAGGGTGTCACGACCTGCATCTGCAACACTGTCGGTCAGCGATTGAATGCGTGTGGTGCCAAAGCGGGTGGTTGAAAAACTGTAGTCGTTGATGCCACCGGCATAAATTGCGGTGTCAAACCCGCGACCGCCAAAAAACGTGTCGTTTCCGCGCCCGCCAAAGAAACTGTCGTTTCCGCCACGGCCAAATGCGACATCGATACCGTCGCCGCCGGTCAGGACATTGTTGCCCTTGTTCCCAAATTGAAAATTCAGGCGAGAAAGCCCAGGAATACCAAGTCCAATTGCCATTTTATGTGCCCCGTTGTCGAATAACGCATGAAAGTGTTTCGTGTGGCAGGTGCACCATAACCGATGACAGAACGATGACGGTCGTGACGTTACCGAAAAATTTTCGACCGTTTGGCCAAATTTCCGCTGATGGATATGCCTGTGTATCCACCGCAACCGTTTGGGGCTGCAGGCTGCGGGGAACTGTGGGGCCGGGCGGGTGTGGGATTACAAGGGAAGAGCCGGGGAGCGACCGGATGATTCGATCTCCCACCCTGCGGACCAATTGCCGTCCTGGCGATCCAGAACCAGATAATTGCGTTCTGCCACATAGCGATAGCGTTGTCCGGGGATGCGCCGGATGCGGACCGGATGGTTGGGAAGGGGATCCTCTCCCAGCCAGGACAGAGCCCCTAGAAACCGGGCCCAGCCGGCCGGTGGTGCACGATGAGAAATGCCCGAGGCCACCAGTTGATGCAGCACACCGCCGTCCGAGGCGTCCAATGTTGCACGGGTTGCCAGGTGGATTTCCCCGGACAGAACCGTCACACTCTGATGGGTGCGTTTTTCCATTTGCAGGACCAGATCCAGCATGCGCCGCCAGCTGTCCCGATGGGCCCGGCTTTGCCATTGGTCGCGCAGATCGTCCTCGTATTTCTGCATCGAAGGGATGGCGACCATAATTGCTTCGAGGATGGAAAGCCGAGGCCCCAGCAAGGGAACGCTCGACATCAGAAAGCTGTGTCCGTTGAAAGGCTTTGCGGCGGCCTCTGACATCATGGCCCAACCCGATGGCCCCATGACCTCGCGCCGGGTGCGTTGGCTTCGCAGATCCGGGGCCAGGATGCGGAACCCCTGTCCTTCGACCTGCCAGCCCAGATGGTGCCCGCGTGGGTCCGCAAAACGGTCCGGCAACGCGCCTTCGCAGGTTGCGGCCTGAAAGGTCAGGAACGCCTCGCGCGCGACGGTGAACAGGGTTTGCCCCACCGGAGAATAGGTGCGTGATCGCCTGAGCGAGCCCCAGCCATCACAGATGTCGTGATCATCCCATTGCATCAGCGATGGCACGCGGGCGGCGATCCAGGCAAATTCCGGCGCCGCATAAAGGCTGGCATAGCGTTCAAAGAACTTGTTGCGCAGGTGGTGATAAAGGTCATCCAGATCCGCGCGGGAGGGGTCCTTGGGAAGATCCTCAGGCCAGCCTTCGCTGAGCGGGTGCCCATGTGTGGCCTCATCCGCATAGACCTGATCGCCGCCATGCAGGAGGAGCGAATACGGGCGTTCCCGGTGCTGGTCCGACAGGCGGGCCCACATGGCATTGCGTTCTGCCGGGACGCGGTCCAGATCGCCGTGTTCCTCGCCATTGCAGGAGACAAAGGCGATTTGCAGATCTTCGGTCAATGGGCCCGCAACAGCGTAATCACTGCCATTCCAGTGATAGCAGCCGCTGCCATCGGTGGGCAAAGAGAAGCGCGCCACAAGGACACGGTGGTTTGGGTATTGTGCGATCTTTTCAAATGCCACAGGGGATCCGCCACACGTCAGGGGCGGCAGGTCCGTTTGTGTACCCGCGATAAACAGTGCCGAAAGCTGCATCTGCAGCCCATCTTGAGCCACCGCGTCCAGGAACAGAACCGGGCCAATACAGGCTGGGAAATCGGAAGTTTGATCAGTCATATCGCGCTTATACCTATGTTCTGTGGCAGCTTCTCTTCAAGATGTGCGGGGCGTTCAGCCCTGAAATTCAATTCATCAACGCTGGTTTTACGATTTTCTGACGCAGGTCGGGCCGTTGTTCTTCGGCTTTTGTATTCTGAAATATATTTGTTTTCAAATGGTTGAGGTGAGTTTGCTCGCAGGCAAACAATTTGCGTGGGCAGTTTTGTTAACTGTTTTACGAATGAAAAACAGAACAATCTGCCGTATAAGCCACTCGGGGACGATTCGAGGGATGCACGGTCTTCACATGTGGGGAGGTTCACATGGCGAGCAAAAGGCGGGGCATACCTAAATTTAACTGCTGTTGAATAGGCTCGGAACCAGCGCGTTTCGTGCTGGGACCAATTTGTATGTCTCAGCACTTTGTGTTGAGTTTTCGCCCTTGTGTTGCGGCGTGCCTGTCTTGCACGTCTTTCTGGGCTGTTTGGGTAACGAGTGACCGATGATGTGCCAACGGGGATGGCACCGGAGGGCACAAAGGGAAGAGAAATGCGCGGTGCGATCATGATGGCAGCCAAGACAGGCAATGGAATCCCGTAATGGGGTATGCGGATGGGGATCGTGACTGGTCAAAGCCATCTGTTGTTCTGGGGCTGGTCCAGCTCTGGCGCGGATTGCAGGCGATACCGGCTTTTGTTCAGGCCCGACTACGCGCTGCAGCGCCGGACCAACTGAGCCTGCGGCTGGTGGTCGCCTCTTTGTGCGTCAGCTCTGTCCTGTCGGTCTTTGCGACATGTGTGCAGGTCTATAGCGCCTATGAACGCCAGAAACGTGACACGTTGAATGTGTTCGTGCATGTGGAACAGATCTTGCAGCGCCAGCTTGAACATGCGCTCTGGAAGTTCGATTTCGATCAGGTAGAGGTCATTCTGGATGCGCTTATGGCGCATAATGAAATCAGCCATGTGGCGGTGGTGTCTCAGACCGGACACAGCTGGATGCGGGGGGCGCAAAACGTAAACTCCGAAGTCGGAAAATTCGAGCTTTCGGTGACCAATTCCAACGGGAGCAAGGTTTCAGTTGGCCGGATGATTGTCCATGTGACGCTGGACGCCGTGTGGGGCCGGGTACAGGCGCAGTTCTGGACGCTTTTGATTTCGAACATGACTAAAGCCTATATCGGGGCGGGGATCATGCTGATTGTGGTACACCGGTTGTTCATTCGTCATTTGCGCCAGATTGCAGCGCATGTTTCACGCTCCAAACCGGTTGATGCGGGCCACCAATTGCGTCTGGACCGCAAAACCCGGCCCCGCCAGGACGCGCTGGATCAGATCGTGGACGCTTTCCACGGTCACGAGGCGCGGGTGGCGGAGTATGTTCAGAAGCTGGATCAGGAAATTGCACATCGTGAGGATGCCCAGCGTCAGGCCGAAATCGCCGCGCAGGCCCGGACCCAGTTTTTGGCGGATATGAGCCAGGATATCCGCACCCCTATGAATTCAGTTCTGGGGCTGTTTCAGATGATTAAGTCCAGTGAGGACGTACCCCTGCGTCACCGCGAGCAGGCGGATTTTGGCCATCGCGCGGCGCATCAGCTGAGCGGGCAGCTGGTCAATATGCTGGATCTGTCGCGTCTGGACAGCAATGATATTGTGCCACGTGAAGCGTCGACCGAGGTGCGCAGCCTGGCGGCCGACTGGCTGGCGGTGGCGCGGGCGGCCGTGCACCGGCGTGAGAAGCAGATCGAAGTCTGTCTGGAGGTGGATCCGTCTTTGGCGGCGCGTTACTTGATGGATGGGGAACGGGTCAGCCGGATCGTGGAATGTTTGACCGATAACGCGGTGAAATTCAGTGACAGAGGCTGTATCACCCTGGAGCTGCGCCCCGTTCAGGAGGCCGGTCTTTGCGCTGGGGAGGTCCCGGGTGCGGGGCTGGAACTTCTGGTGCGTGATTGTGGTCCTGTTATTTCCTACGAAGACCGCGAAGTCATCTTTCAACGGTTCACCCGGATCGAAGATCACCTGTCGCGCAAGGCGGGGGGCGCGGGGCTTGGCCTTGCGCTGGCACGGGAACTGGCAGTTTTGATGGGTGGCACCTTGACTGTCCGGGACTGTGAACAGGCGGGTTTCAATAATGAGTTCCGTCTGAGCTTTCCAAATCTGTCTATTGTATAACCGGGTAGTCGCCGCAGGCAGTGCCGGTGATCTTCTGCGGTGTTGGTGCGGTCGTACAACAGACTTGTTTTCTGTGGTGTTGCCACTTTTGTTTCGGAGGTCCGGGGTGACGTCCCTTTGCCAAGCGCAAGGGGGCGAGCCTGTTTTTGGGACCGTGCAAACCTCAGAATAGACCCAAAGGGACAAAAGCTGGGCCTCGGTGAGAATCGTCTGGCGTAGCGCGGCTGCGGCCCTGCGAGGCAACTCGTTAAAATGCAGGGGTATACTGACGCTAAAACACTGAACTCATGCAATTTTACCAAAACATGAGAGATAAAGTTAAGCCTACATAAATGTCTTGTTTTTAATGCGTTCCGGCGGAGTTGCGGCAAGAATAAGGCAGCTTTGCCGCAATTGCCCCTTTTCCGCCGCATTTCCGTCACAGGTCTTGCCGAGCCTTTGAGGGCCCAGATGCGCTGCGCTTCACTCGCGGCGATGAGTCAGAACGACGCTTTTCTGTATCAACCACCTGCCAAGGGATCGACATCCGTGCTGCCCCAAACCTGTGCCACTCCGTCTCAGCCAGAGACCGCCCGCATAACCGACGATGTCGTGGCGCTGCCCTATGGCCACAGTCTACTGCAGGGGCAGTACCGGATTGAGCGAGAACTTATGGCTGGTGGTTTTGGCATCACCTATCTGGCCCGCGACAGCCTAGATCGGCAGATGGTGATCAAAGAGTGCTTTCCCGCAGGGTTTTGTATCCGGGAGGGCGCCAAGGTGGCCACGCATTCGCCGTATCGGGCCAAGTCCTTCAAGAATGTGCTGCGTCATTTCCTGCGCGAAGCGCAGTGGCTGGCGCGGGCCAAGCACGACAATATCGTCACCGTGCATCAGGTGTTCAAGGAAAACGGCACGGCCTATATCGCGATGGACTACATTGACGGCTGCGATCTGGTGACCCTGCGGGATGAGAACCCCGCGCGGCTGGATCAGCGGTTGATATCGCATCTTCTGGAACAGGCTTTTCAGGCTCTGTCGATGTTGCACGATCAGGGCATGTTGCACCGGGATATCTCCCCCGACAATTTCCTGATTGACGGGCAGGATCATCTGACTCTGATCGATTTTGGTGCGGCCAGCGGAATGGATGGGGAGGCGGACACCGCTCTGGGCGCGATGCTTTCGGTCAAAGACGGCTATTCCCCGCACGAGTTCTATCAACCTGATATGCCGCAACGGTTTTCCAGTGATCTTTACGCGCTGGGGGCCAGTTTCCATTTTTTGGTAACGGGGAGGCCGCCGGTTCCTGCGCAGGAGCGTCTCAAGGCGGTGACAGCGGGATATGAAGACCCGTGCCCGCTCCTGGAAGCGGGAGACTGGCCCTTTGCGCCGGAGTTCTTGCGCGCCATCGACAAGGCGATGTCGATCTTGCCGGGCATGCGGTTTCAATCGGTTTCGGAATGGGCCGAATGCCTGCCGCAGAACCTGGGGGCAGCAGCTGCAGATGCGCCTGTTGATACGGGACTGTCGGCCGATGGGGTACAGGGGACAGAGCCGCAGCCCGTTCAGGTGCCAGAGGCCGCGATCTCAGATCTGGTTGCCGCGACCAACCGGAATTTGACCCCTCGGCCCGCGCCCGCAGAGCGGCGGGCTGCGGCACCTGCAAAGCGGCGCAAACATCCGTCCCAGATGGTGGATATTTTCGGGAACCCGATTGGCGATGTGGACCGCTGGCTGGAGGCGCAGGACACTTTGGCGCGCGGACAGAACAAGGACGCGGACGCCCATTTTGAGCCGGGATCGGTATTGGGGGCCAAGCCTGCGGGGCAAGCCACGCCCAAGGGAGAGAGCAAAGCCCAGGCACAGGGTCAAACCGCCGGATGGGCGGATCGCGTGGCGCGGATCTGGGGCAGTGACAACCGGCTGAGTGCCGTGACAGCGAATGGAAAGACCACATGAAGTTCATCAAAGACATTATTGGCGAGAAACGAGAGCAAGGTCCGATGAGCCTGCCACAGAGTGGTGCTGCGGCACCGGAACGGGACATGTTGACCACAATTCTGGCGGAGACCCGTGCCAACACTCAGCCGCCTGCGCCATTGCAGCTGGATGCGGCTGCGCGGGTTCATGAGGCAGGAGAGCCGACCCCAGCGCGAGAACCTGTGCGGGAACCTGCGCCAGAACCAGTTACAGCGCCCGAATCCTTGGCCCCGTCAACGGCGGGGCATGATGCGTTAGAGTCGTTTTTAGCAAAACAGGACAGTGCGGTGGCAAAACAGGACGGTGCCGCGGCGGAAGCGGCGGCGGCTCGTATGTCGCGTCCTGTCAACGCGCGCCCCCGGTCAGCGCCCGCGCCGATGCCTGAACCCCAGCCCGTGGACATGCAGGCTCCCGAAGAGACCGCGGATCAACGGGGCCTGCCTGAAGCTGAGGCGGCGCGGCCGGATGGGGTGGAGCGCCCCTACCGGATCTTTACGCGTCGCAACCGCACCAAGATGTTGCAACTGGAGGCCGCGGCCAAGGCGGCACATGTCGCCCGAGAAGAGCGCGCGTTCCCGGACGCGGACAGGTTCTCGGACGCGGACAGTGGGGAGCCGGAAGAGGCCGATCCTTGGGATGCTGGCCCGGATGAGTTTTTGCATGTGCGCAGCGTTGCAGCTGCTGCCGAAGAACCGATGGTTCCAGAAGAGGAACTGAATGATCTCGAAGATGTCCTGTCACCAGAGCTTGCGACGTTTCCCTCGGATTTTAGCTCGCGCCGAGGGCAACGCGACCCGCATCAGGCCTCGGGACAGGCCTTGGCGCCGGATCCGCAAATGCTGGTCACGGATCCGGCGTCCACATCCATGACGCAGGATGTCGCCAAAGTCGCGGCAGCCGAAAATCCGCAATCCTGCGATCTTGAACCTGTGACGCGGGGAGACCCTGATAGGGGGCCATCCAAGCCTGATCCTTCCAAGCCTGATCCTTCACTGGGCGCGCCTTTCCCGGAGCCCGCTTTTGCGGATACCGCGGCGGCGGCCGGGGTGGATCTGGGCGAGGCGGATCTGGGCCTGCCGACGGGCCTTCCAACGGGGAGGGCAGGACGTGTGAAAACCCGCCTTCTGGGGTTCGATGGCGATGCGGAGGTCGGCGATCCATTTGCCCAGAACGGCCCATCCGGAGAGTGCGGGGTATCGCAATTTCCGGTGGGCTGGCTGGTTGTCGTCGAAGGGCCGGGGCGCGGCGCGGGGTTTACCCTGTTTGCCGGTGTCAGTGTCATTGGCCGGGGAGAGGGGCAGACCATACGGCTGGATTTTGGGGACGGCAGTATTTCGCGCGATCAGCATGCGGCAATTGCCTTTGACCCGGAACAGCAGGGATTTTTCATCGGCCACGGTGGCAAAGCCAATCTGGTGCGTCGCAACGGGCGCCCGGTTCTGAGCACCGAAGCTCTGGCTGCCGGTGACCTGATCCGCGTCGGAGAAACCACATTACGGTTTGTGCCGCTGTGCGGGCCTGACTTCTCTTGGCAGGGCGGGGCGCATCTTGATTGATCTGGTGTATGATACGGCCACAGCGCTGAGCCAGGGGCGGCGGGACCGGCAGGAGGATGCCGTGGTGGCCGATTTTCAGGCGGGATCCAATCTGGGGTTTGCGGTGCTGTCGGATGGTATGGGCGGCCACGCAGGCGGAGATGTCGCCAGCAAGATCGTGGTGACCGAGGTATTCGCCGAGCTGAAGCTGCGCAGCGGAGATCGGGAGGCGTTGGAGGCGGGTATCGCGCCGGTCCTGCATGAGGCAGCCGAGGGCGCCAATGCGTGCCTTGCGCAATATGCCGAAGCGGATCCTGCCCGCACAGGGATGGGGGCCACGCTTTTGGCTCCGGTTATTCTGGGGCGCAAGCTCTACTGGATCTCTGTTGGTGACTCGCCCCTGTTTTTACTGCGGGACGGCCGTTTGCGCCGTCTGAATGCCGATCACTCTATGGCCGCGCGACTGGATCAGATGGTGGCTGCGGGGCGGATCAACCCGGAAACCGCACGCAGGCATCCGGATCGTGCCTGTGTGACGTCGGTTCTGGCAGGGCGTGATATTTCCGAGGTCGATTGTCCGGCAAAGCCGCTGACCCTGCGCCCGCGCGACGTTATTGTGGCGGCCAGTGATGGGCTGATGTCTCTGGACACCATCGCATTGGAGCGGATTTTGACACGCCATGCGGACTGCCCGGCCGCCCAGATCGCCCAGCATCTTCTGGCCGAGGTCGCGGCCATCGGGCTGGCGGAACAGGACAATCTGGCGTTCTGTGTCATTCGGGTTCTGCCGCCTCTGGTGCCCATCTCCATGAGCCCGCCGGATGAGACCCTGCAGTTGCCCCATGCGCCGCGCAAGACCTTCCGCCGCCGCAAGACCACGCTGGTCGCCGCTGCCCACCATCAGGGCGGTCAGTTGAATTTTCACAGCCTATCCAAGAGGTCTCAGTGACCCAGACCGCATTACCATTACCCGCTGCCGCTGTTTCCCTCGAACCGCCGCAGTTTCCACAGGACGAAGAACCGGGGCTGGACGCTCAGCTACAGGCTGCTTTGGCCACGCCTGGCCATTCTCCGGATCTCTTGCGTACGGGAAAGCGCGTGCTGGAGAGGCTGCAGCGCCCCGTTCAGGTTGTGGTGATCGGCCCCTCAGGCAGCGGCAAGTCCACCGTGATCGACATGCTCCTGGGCACACGGGTTCAGGGCGGTGTGTCGGGGCTTGCGCTGGTGGAAGTGGCCTATGGCGCGGCTGCCGAGGCCATTTTCGAGGACCGCGCAGGCGAAGGAGCTTCGGTGCCCGGTTATTTGGGGGACTATGAGGTTCCCACAGGCACGGTCAGCGGGCGGCAATTGTTGCCCCATCCGCTGCTCAGATCCATCACCCTGACAGAGATCACATTGGCGGGGGATCTGGCCCAGCAAAAGGCGATCCTGCAGCATGCTGCCGATTATGGCGATGTGATCCTGTGGTGCAGCCAGGCGTTTGAGGCCGGGGAACAGGCGCTGTGGGCCAGCGTGCCGGAGGGGAAGCGCGACAGTGGATTTCTGGTTTTGACGCTGGCCGATCAGCAGATCATGCGGGGAACGTTGAAAGAGAGCGTGACCCGGCTGGTCCCGATTGTAGAGGACAGCTTTCTGGGCCTTTATCCGGTGGCTGCGCGGCAGGGGCTTCAGGCCAAGGCTGGTGTTGGAGACGGCGATGCGCAGCTGTGGCGCGCCAGTGGTGGACAACGTCTGGCCGAGGATCTGCGCCGCCGCGTGGCGCAGGGAAGGGCCGCGACGCAGGATCAGGCGGAGGCTTTGGTGTGGCAGCTCTCGA
Organism: Epibacterium sp. ABZ3_068; assembly: GCF_056159265.1. Classification (NCBI taxonomy): domain Bacteria; kingdom Pseudomonadati; phylum Pseudomonadota; class Alphaproteobacteria; order Rhodobacterales; family Roseobacteraceae; genus Epibacterium; species Epibacterium sp. ABZ3_068. The sequence goes on along the minus strand of NZ_JBSWUV010000001.1, from coordinate 446,063 downwards.
TCCCTGCACAGCAAACCGCGCCATCTGACGCGACCACAGCTCCGGCGGCGGGACAGCCGCCGCGTCCCACCGAGAAACCGTCTTCGGCGCGGGCTGTAAGCGATCCGAACAGCGCAGTTCTGGGGCGGGCCCTGGCGCAGTTGCAGGGGCAGGCCGAGGCCATGTTGAAAGAGGCCGGTGACGCTCCCAAAAGCGCGGCGGTTCTGGATCAATGTCTGTTGGCGGTGCGGGACATGGCGGAAACCCTGCTGACCGCCCCCCAAGACAGCCCCGGCCTGCAGGCCGCACGCGACGCCAGTCAGGACGGCGAAGAGATGTTGATGCTGCTGCAGCTGGAACAGGATGAAGACGCGGCGGTTGATGCGGTGACCTTGCTGCTGCAACTCAGAAAAGAGCTCGCCGATCCGCCCGTCGGCACTGCGCAGGAGGGGCGCGCATGACTGTGGCACGTCCGTTTCCAACCGATACCGCAGCCCCACAGACCGGCGCGGCGCCCCATGTGGCAGACCCGGGCCCGCAGGAACCTGCAGACATTCGCGCGGCCTCGGCTCCCGGAAATCTTGGCGCAGGTCTGGAGCCTTTGGCCAATCTGGCGCGGCAACGCCAGAAGCTGATGGGCGCCTTGGCCGATATTCATGCGGTCTCAGGCGAGAGCACGCAGCGCGCGCTGGGGCGGTTACAGGCCGAGCTTGCCGCCTATGAACCCGCTGTCACCGTGTTGGGGCAGGTGAAATCAGGCAAGACTGCGCTGGTCAATGCCATGGCGGGCTGGTCGGATCTTCTGCCCAGTGATGTGAACCCCTGGACCTCTGTTGTGACCTCGCTGCATTTGTCGCCAGACGCTGCGCGGGCGGACACCAGTGCGCGGTTCCAATTTATGACCGAGGGTGAATGGGATCGTCTTCTGACCAAGGGTGGCCGTATCGGAGAAATGGCCGGTCGCGCCGGTGCCGAGAGCGAATTGCAGAAGATCCGGGAACAGATCGAAGCCATGCGCGACCGGTCACGCAAGCGTCTGGGGCGCAAGTTTGAACTGCTGATGGGGCAGGCGCATGATTATGGCTATTTCGACAAGAACCTGATCGAACGCTACATCTGCCTGGGTGATGATTTCGAAGATGAGGATCAGCCGGGGGAGGAGCAGGGGCGTTTTGCCGATATTACCCGTGCGGCGGATCTGTATCTGAACAGCGGCATCATTCCGCACCCTTTGTGTCTGCGGGATACGCCTGGGGTCAATGATACCTTTATGATGCGCGAACAGATCACCATCCAGGCGGTGCGGGACAGCCGGATGTGTGTGGTGGTTCTGTCAGCGGGGCAGGCGCTCACCTCGGTGGATCTGGGGCTTATTCGGATGATCGCAAGCCTGGACAGCCGCGAAGTGGTGATCTTTGTAAACCGTATCGACGAGCTCTCCGATCCGGCCAACCAGATCCCCGAGATCGAGGCCGCCATTCGCGAAACTCTGCGCACACATCATGGACCGCAAGAGGCCGAGATCCTCTTTGGCAGCGCTTTCTGGGCCAATGCCGCGCTGATGGGACAGCTGGAAAACCTGCCCAAGGCCAGCTCGGCTGCGCTCCTGAACTGGGCCGAGGCCAGCGTGAAATCCGGCACTGCGCAGATCTCAAAAGGCCCGGCACAGGATATGGTCTGGCAGCTGTCCGGCCTGCCGGGACTGCACCATGCGTTGGGCAGCCGGATCCAGCGCGGAGAGGGGGAGGCGGTACTGACCCGGATTGCCACTTCGGCCCTGACGGTGGCCAGCGGACAGGAGGCCGCCCATGCCATCCGTGTACAGGCCCAACGTGGCAAGGGGGCGCAGACCGCGCAGCTGTCCGGGTTGACCCCGGATGCGGTGCGGATGACCTTTGAAACCCTTGCGGACCGTCATATGGACGCGCTCGAAGAAGAGCTGGACGCGGTGCTGGCCTCGTATCGTGACCGGGCTGATCGGGCGCATGCCACTTTTGTGGACCGGGCAACACGTGCCTTGATCGAGCATCTGGAACAATGGGGCGAGGACAGCGTTTGGGAATATGACCCGGCGGGCCTGCGTCTTTTGCTGCGCACCGCCTATTCGGTGATGTCGAGCCGCCTGCAGGCGGCGGCAGAGGCGCGGTATCAGGCCGCGGTGCGCGATGTGGCAGGCCTTTTGCACCAAGGGTTCGGCAGCGCGGTTGAAGGCGTGCAATTGGCCCTGCCGCAGGTCCCGGATGTGGCGGCTCCGGTTGCATTGGGGCAGACGATTGCGCTGGATTTCAACGATGGCTGGTGGTCCAGTTGGTGGCGGCGCACACGGGGGTATCGGGCATTTGCCAATCGCTTCCGCAGTTTGATCGTGGCCGAGACCGAAGATTTCATGGTTCAGCTGAAATCCGTGCAGGTTGCGGACACACGGGCGCATTTTCTCGCAAGACTGCAAGGATTTTTTGACGAACAGCGCGATATTCTGGCGGAGATTACCGACGCACAGGGTGCTGACCTGCGGGCGCGCTTTGCCGATGAGGGGCTGGAAGCGCAAAGCCGGGCCAGCCGGGCGGCGTTGGATGTGTTGAAAACCTATGCCACCTGATCTGTCCGGTGTGCTGACAATTGGAGCTGATATGCCTGTATCCCAACCTACCGGACGAAAACCGCGTTTGGCATTGATGGGCGAATTTAGCGCCGGCAAAAGCACGCTGACCCATCTGTTGGTGGGGCTGGAACCTTTGCCGGTCAAGGTCACAGCCACCCGTCTGCCGCCGGTCTGGATCAGCCACGGGCCTGTTTCGGCAACGGTTGTTGGTATGGACGGCGGTGAAACTGCCATCGACCTGTCCGAGATCGAAGACGTGCCGCTGGATACCACCGCGCTGATCCGCCTGACCCTGCCTGCCGAGGCTTTGGAGCTGTGTGATCTGATCGATATGCCGGGGATTTCCGATCCCAATATGCCGACCGAAGTCTGGCGCGCCCTGATGCCCGAGGTGGATGCGGTCATCTGGTGTACCCATGCCACCCAGGCCTGGCGCCAGTCCGAGGCTGCTGCCTGGGACAGCATTCGTGAAGGGCTCTCGGGGCCTTCGACCTTGTTGGTGACCCATTTCGACAAGCTCCAGAATGAACGCGATCAGGCGCGGGTTCTGAAACGTGTCATGCGCGAGGCGGGGGAGCGGTTCCAGTCGGTTTTCCCAATCTCCCTGATGCAGGCGATTGAGGCGGGCGACGATGTAGAGGCCTGGCAGGCCAGCGGTGCGGATGCCTTTGTCGAAAGCCTGATTGAGCTTTTGGTGCGCTGGAGCGATCCGGACCCCGCAGGCGCAGCCGCCAAGCCGCAACCCAGCAAGGCCGAGGCGCTCGCCCTGGAAGCGGCCCGCGATCGCGGCAAGACGCAAGCCCCGCAGCCTGAGGCCTTGATCGAAGGTCGGGTGGTGCCGCGACGGGTCAAACGGGAACGGCGCAGCGAGCGCCCCGAGCGCAACGCAGTTGCTGCAAACCGGCGTGCGCCAATGGTTCCGCGCTAAGGCGCTGAGGTTTGAATGGAGAAGACGGATCAGGTTCCAAACGTAGAGTCCAGCCCCGGCGCAGGTGCTGAGGAAAGGGTCGCCCCTGCGCCTTTGAAGGGGTTGGCGGACGCCTTGTCGGCGTTGCGTGCCAGTGATCCGGGCTGCCTGTTGGCGGGGTATGGGGATCTGGGGGCGCAATTGGTATTGCGTGTGGACCCGGCGGGCGCGCGTCCGCAGGAGGCTTTGGATGAGTTATGCGCCCAGGCATGTGTGGCCTATAGGATGGTGGCAGATGCCGGATTGGGTGCGGGACATGAGCCAGTCATCGCGCTGGTCCCCGGAGAAACCCGGTTGTTTCTGCGCAATGGTACAGGTGAAGCCGCGGATGAGGCGGCCCTTGTGGTCTGTGATGGAATTGGCGCGGCAGAGCGTTTGGGACCGGCGGTGCAGGACATCTTGCAACAGTTGTCTGAGGACGGCGGTGCCCCAGACCCGCTGGCCCGGCCGCCGAGGGGGCGTTGATGCGGTTCAACCCTAAAACGGCAGCGCTGCGCCCCACTGAGCAGTTGCAGATGGGGGGCGGACTACCTGATGAGCCTCCCCCCGCCTTGTTGTCCCGGTTGGAGCGTCTGGCCGGGCGTTCCGCGGGGGCAGGCCAGGATGTGGCCGCGGGCGGATCCGCGCTGGAGCAGATCCTCGCTGAAATTGATGACATTATGTTGCCGCGCGAACTGGTGGTCTATGGGGAGGGCGGGGCTTTGGCGCGTCTTGTGATTTCCCAGCGCCGTTTGGTGGGGCTGGCGCTGATTGAAGGCTGGCGCGGGGATCTTCTGGACGGTTTGAGGCGGCTTTTGGTGCTGTGCGGCGGGGCTCCTGTGCAGTTTCAGCGTTACGTTACCCAGGCACCAATTGGCGCGGAGAGCCTTTCGACTGATGCCATCAGGCGCCGACTTGCGCCCTCGGCGGAGCCTTGCGGCACTCCGATGGAGCGGTTTGCGGCGACGGTTGCTCCTTTGGCGGCGGCCTGGCTTCAGAATGGTGAAACGGGCCAGGAGGCGCTTTGCGGAGAAAAGGATGCGCAGGAGATGTTGCGCGTTTGGGCAGCGCAGGTGCCGCACCTGCAAGGGCTTGGCGCGCGCCCGGATGCCATGATCCTGCCTGCATCCGGCGTCTTTCCTGATCACAGGCTGTTGGTTGCGCGGGCGGCACAGGCGCGTTTTCTGGCCCTGTTTCCCGCGCCCGCGTTGGCAGAGGTTGGAACGCTCTGGCAGGTGGCATTTGGGGGCGCATGTGACCACCCTCCAAGGGGGCGTTAAACAGCGCTGTGGCTTGACCCTGCTTGACCCTGGGGGCCAGATACGGCAGAGGGGCCACCAGCCCGAAAATTCAGCCAACCCCAGGATGTTTGCCCGATGTCAGACGATCAAAAGCCCACCGCCGCAGAGAAACACGCCAGTGGTGCGCCCTGGCGTAATTTCTATGGGCGCATCAAGGGCAAGCAGCTGAAACCGGCACAGCAGCGCTATCTGGAAGAAGATCTGGCGAGCCTCAGCCCGGGGCCTGTGGGATGGGATGAGAACCCGGATCGCGCGCCGCTGGATCTGAAGACCCTGTTCGGAGAGCGGGACGTTTGGCTTGAGGTCGGATTTGGCGGTGGTGAGCACCTGGTACATCAGGCCCGTTCAAACCCGGATGTGGGTATCATCGGCGCGGAACCCTATATCAACGGGGTTGCGATGTTGCTGGGTAAGATCCGAGGGGTGAAGGCTGACAATATCGCTGTGCATCCGGGGGATGCACGGGATCTGATGGACGTGTTGCCAGCACAGTCTATTTCGCGGGCGTTTCTGCTTTACCCTGATCCGTGGCCAAAGGCGCGCCACCACCGGCGGCGGTTTGTAACACAAGAGCATCTGGAGCCTCTGGCACAGGTCCTGAAGCCGGGCGCGATTTTCCGAGTGGCCACAGATATCCCCGACTATGTGCGTCAAACCTTGGAAGAGGTTCCGCAGGCCGGGTTTGAATGGCTGGCTGAGGGACCGAGTGATTGGCGGGAGCCATGGGCGGACTGGATTTCGACCCGCTATGAGCAAAAGGCCCTGCGCGAAGGGCGGACCCCTCATTATCTAACGTTCCGCCGCCTCGGCTGACGCTGTTTGCCCATGGACGTGGCCTGCTTTCAAAACCTGGTTATGGAAAAGTCAGGCAGGTGCTCCCGTGCGTCTGATCTGCTTTTGTAAAAGCATCTCATCCCCTTGGGCCGGGCAGGGCCGCGCCGAAGGCGCGGCCCTGCCCGCATCGCGACGCGCAACGCGCGGCGCAAAACCTCTGGAATAGGATGGATTTCAAACCTGCGCTGCACGGGGGCGTGGACGCGCCGCTTGTCATGCGGTAACAGCAGATCAACGCAGTTCACGAGGAAGACCCAATGTCCGGACACGGCACTCCCATCCCGATGACCTCCCGCCGCGCAGGCCCTCTCAAAGGTGTGGCCGAGGTGCCCGGGGATAAGTCGATTTCCCACCGCGCCTTGATCTTGGGCGCTTTGGCGATCGGAGAGACTCGCATCACAGGTCTTCTGGAAGGGGAAGATGTGCTGGACACAGCCAAGGCAATGCGTGCCTTTGGGGCAGAGGTCACGGATCACGGTGGCGGCGAGTGGTCGGTCACTGGTGTGGGCGTGGGCGGTTTTCAGGAGCCGGAGACTGTGATCGATTGCGGCAACTCCGGCACAGGCGTGCGGCTGATCATGGGGGTCATGGCGACCCAGCCGATCACCGCCACTTTCACCGGGGATGCGTCCCTGAACAAGCGCCCGATGGCACGTGTGACGGATCCCCTTGCCCTTTTTGGAACCAAGGCCGTGGGCCGCGAGGGGGGGCGTCTGCCGATGACGCTTGTTGGCGCGGCTGATCCGGTCCCTGTGCGCTACGAGGTTCCCGTTCCCTCTGCGCAGGTGAAATCCGCGGTGTTGCTGGCAGGTCTGAATGCGCCCGGCAAAACAATCGTGGTCGAGAAAGAAGCCACGCGTGATCACAGTGAGCGGATGCTGGCAGGCTTTGGTGCTGAGCTCACCGTGGAAGATACGGATGAGGGGCGTGTTATCACGCTGACCGGTCAGCCTGAACTGAAACCGCAAGTGATTGCCGTTCCGCGTGATCCGTCATCGGCGGCGTTTCCGGTATGCGCCGCTCTGGTCACTCCGGGTTCAGACGTTCTGGTGCCGGGCATCGGGCTCAACCCGACCCGCGCCGGGCTGTTTACAACATTGCGCGACATGGGGGCTGATCTGACCTATGAAAATGAACGCGAAGAAGGTGGCGAGCCAGTTGCAGACCTGCGTGCGAAATTCTCTCCCAATATGAAGGGGATCGAGGTTCCGCCGGAACGTGCCGCCTCGATGATTGACGAATATCCGGTGTTGTCGGTGGTCGCGGCCTTTGCGACGGGAACCACCATGATGGCGGGGGTAAAGGAGCTGCGTGTCAAGGAAAGCGACCGCATTGACGCGATGGCGCGCGGCTTGCGGGCCAATGGCGTGACCGTCGAAGAGGGCGAGGACTGGTGGAGCGTCGAAGGCTTGGGCGCGGACGGGGTGCCGGGTGGTGCGACCTGCGAAAGCTTCCTGGATCACCGGATCGCCATGTCCTTTATGGTGATGGGCATGGGCGCGCAAAAGCCCGTTTCGGTGGATGACGGCAGCCCGATCGCAACGTCCTTCCCGATCTTTGAGCCCTTGATGGCCAAGCTGGGCGCGCAGATCGTGCGCAGCAATAGCTGATCGCGGCTGACCCTTAATTCTGGACGAACTACTGACTGTGAACGGCAGGGCCGGGCGATATTCAACGCCCAGCCCAAGCGCGTTTTTGTTGACTGGGTTACGGAGGGTCATGTGGCCTGCAAGGCTTGACGTCCTGGGAATGATGTGGATTCTCTTGGGGAGAGGGGTTGGTTATGCGTATTCTTATTGGTTGAATATCGTTAACGCTCCGGAGGACCGTGCTATTCAGCCCAGGATCACAGTTTTGTAACTTGGCAACATGCTGGATTTATGGATTTTGAAGTGAATACACGTGACAACCCGATCTCACTCACACAACCGGGTGTCACGTGTATTCTGTCTGCGTTAAAGAGTGGGTACAGACACTTGGAAAACGACAGGTTAAACCCGCCTTAACTCTGTATTCCATGCCCCGACTGGTGAGTTTAGCTAGGGAAAACCCTAGTTTTTCTTCGGAGGTTCGTAGCTTGCGGGAAAGCCGTTCCGGTTTGAAGGGGAAAATTGGATGATTTTCCCAACGTAAATTGCGTTCACACGTTCCGGTGGATTTTGAGCGTCCCGTTTCGCGATTTGCGAAGAATCACACGCTAGGGCGAAATCAACCCATACACCAGCGCACGGGCCACCGCATGGGTCCGGTTGCGCGCATTTAGACGCTTGGTGGCATTGCGCAGGTGGAACTCGACTGTCTTGTCTGAAAGAGACAGGCGGAAGGCGATTTCCTTGGTCAAAAGCCCAACAGCCGCCCACTTCAGGCATTCAATTTCACGGGCGGACAAGCTGATCACGTCTTTGGGGGTTAGCTCATCATGGAAACGCGCATGAAAGAGCAATGCCGCCATTTCGATATCTCGCCCATTGGCGCGCAGCGTGTCTTCGGCTTCGCGCTCGGTCTTGAGGTCAAGCGCCATGCCAATGCCGCCAACCGCCTGTCCAGACCCGTCGCGCAAGGGGACGCTGATCCCATGCTGCAGGCCGTAATCGGCTGCAAGTTCAAGGACTTTGTTGGAATGTGCGGTGGCATAAAGCGCGGCACGCGGGTCATGCCACCCCATAGCGCCGCCTTCTGTTGTGGCACAGAACCGCGCAAATGGATCGTGGTCTATAAGCGCGTCGACCATATAGGCCCCCGCATATTCTTCGGGGTAACTGAAAAAGGTGTTGGCCTTTGCAAGTTCCTTTGTGCCGGTGAGGGGCTCTTCCTCTGGTGAGCTTGGGGTCGCGGGGCTGCCGCTGACCGGCATCATCCCATATACGGCGCTTTTTGCTCCAAAAGATTTGAGCTCAGCGTCCAGTAACGTAAAGGCTGCTTCCGGCGCTGTCAGCGTGCTTTGGTTTTCCGCGAAATCCAGCATCTTGTTGTTGAAGAACCTGCTCGCCACCTCATTTTCCCTAAGATTACAGTTATGCTCACATTATGGTGGAATTTTCCGTGCTTCTGCAACTCGGTTTTGGCCCCATCGTCATTCTGTGGTTTTTCGGGGGGGCAAACCGACAGCGCAGAAATGCCGTTCTGGTAAGCAAAAAGTAACACGTGACGGGCAAGCTGCTGCTTGATGTGACGCAATCAACACTAGTAAAGATAAATTATCGTAAAATAATGTTGGGCGTGTCGCATTTGACTGAATATTGTTATTTCTTTGTGCTACCACGTTCTCACTTACGTCCGCCAAAGGTGGAGTCGGCAAAATGAGCTAATCTAATTTTAAACGGTACAATGGAACCTTCAAAATGTTAAAGACAGCTTTAACTACTTTGGCCCTTCTGGCCGCCGGAACGACTGCGCAGGCCGTAACGTTTACATTTGATGCTGGCACTGGAAACGGGATTGGCTTTCAACTTGTGGATGGGGTCGACGATTTCGCCCTTTCGTTTACCGGGTCGAATAGCCCAAGTGTCGGTACAGGGGATGTCAGCACGTTTTCTGCAACCGCAACCGAAAATACAACGTATTCGATCTTCTGGTCCTACACGACGTTTGATTTAGACGGTTCGGGTTATGATCCATTCGGCTTTTTTGTCGGCGGTACATTTACTCAGCTGACAGAAGATGGGGCTCCTTACGGCACATCACAGACAGGTGAACTTTCCCTGAGTGTCCAAACCGGAGACAGTTTCGGTTTCTACATCGATTCAACAGACGACGTCTTCGGGCCGGGCTTCGCCTCTGTAAGCGGTTCGGTTACGGCGGTGCCTTTGCCTGCTTCGGGTCTGCTTTTGCTGGCCGGTCTCGGTGGTCTGGCGCTGCGTCGTCGCAAGAAGGCACTTCCCGCGTAAGCGCGCGAACCTGTTCTTGTTCAAATACAAGAGGCCCCCGCTACCGGTGGCCTTTTCTTTTTTGTAGTGGTTTGAAGGCTGGATCCGAGAGTTGTGTTTTTTGCGCCGACGTATTAGCGCAATGGAACGAGATCGAAGAACCAGAGCTTTCAAGGACAGAAACGCATGTTTTGTGTGGCAATTGACGGGCCTGCTGCTGCGGGCAAGGGGACCATTTCGCGCGCGGTGGCCGAGCATTTTGGCTTTGCCCACCTTGATACAGGTCTTCTTTACCGTGCTGTTGGGGCCAAGATGATGGCAGGTGTCCCACCGGTAGAGGCTGCGCAAAACTTGCTGCCCGATGATCTGAACAACCCGGACCTGCGGGGGCCAGAAGTGGCGCAGGCCGCGTCCAAAGTGGCGGTTATACCCGAAGTGCGTGCGGCGCTGGTTGATTTTCAGCGCGCTTTTGCCCGGCGATCAGGCGGGGCGGTCATGGATGGTCGTGACATCGGCACTGTGATCTGCCCGCGCGCTGAGGCCAAACTGTTTGTCACAGCCAGCGCAGAAGTGCGGGCCAAGCGACGGTTTCAGGAACTGGCGGCCAAAGGCTTGGCAGAATCGCTGGAAGAGGTTCTGGCTGACGTCAAAAGCCGTGATGATCGAGACATGAACCGGGCTGAGGCTCCGCTGCGCCCGGCAGACGACGCGGTTTTGATCGACACCAGCGAGCTGAATATCGAAGAGGCGATTGCCACCGCCATCGCGGCTGTCGGGGCGCGTGGCGCGGCCTGACGCACAGTTCCCAGTCGCCTCACCAATCCGTGCATCGCCAACGGCCCCTTTGCGGCTTACCTTTGATGAATGCCATCAAAGGAGAGCTCAATGCCCGCATGTGTATCATCGTCCAGTCTGCCGTCTCGTTTGATCTTGTCCTTGGTTCTGGCGGGGTGGGGGCTTCTGGGATGGGGCGCGAGTCTTTCTGCGCAAGAAGCCCCTGAGCCACCGGTCGCAGAGGTGCCCGCGGCTGAACCGCCAATGGACTATGAACGGTTGGGGCGCATTCTTGCTGCGCTTGATCCGGAAATGCAGCCCAATGGTCCTGCATTTCAGTTGAAGATTCAGGATATCCCGGTTTTTGTTATCACGGATGCAACTGCGGACCGAATGCGTGCAATGGTGGCGATCCGGTCGGCGGCGGATCTGTCGGCCGAGGATCTGATGCGAATGATGCAGGCCAATTTCGACTCGGCGCTTGATGCACGATATGCGGTGGCCAATGGCACGCTTTGGGCGACATTTATTCACCCGCTGTCCCCTTTGAAAAAAGATCAGCTGATCTCGGGGCTTGGGCAGACCGTAAATGTGGCGCGCACCTATGGCTCGCTTTATTCCGGGGGTGGTGTCCAGTTTGGTGCTGGGGACAGCGGCAATCTGCAACAGCAGTTGATTGAGGAACTTTTGAAAAAAGGCGAAGAAATCTAGAGCGTCAATGCCATGCGGAAATAGGCGACACCCCGTTTGAAAAAACGCGCGCCTTCGGTTTCGAACCCAAACCGCGCATAAAAGGGCAGGGCGGTTTCGCGGGCATCGAACCAGAAGAGCGAATGATTGCGGGCTTTGGCCTTGGTCAGTAAATGGCGCAACATCAGACTGCCGGCGCCTTGGCCTTGAAAATCGGGGTGAGTTGCAAATTTTCGCAGACGGATCGCTTCACCGTTCGGGAAAAGCGAGGCGACAGAGATCAGCTGGCCATTGGCGAAACAGCCGAAATGCAGCGCGTCTTGATCTCCGTCCACCTGGCTGGCGGTGATAGGGTGATCCGGCCAAAGCACCATCTGGCGCAAAGGCAGCGTGTCGTTTGCTGATATATCAAGGATCTGCATCTGGGGCCCATGTGGTAAGCGGCAGCTTGGGGATATGCAGACAGGCCGCCGACGGCAAGGGGGCAGCGGACGTTTGATAGCTGAGCCAGAAGACTGCAGGATCAGAGCGGTCCCTGCGCCGCCACAGGCCAAGTCCTGCCCCGCGCCGGTGATTATCTTGTCAACACCATCGCGGTCACTTTCGATTAGTGTACGGTTGTGAACGCAGCTCTCACTTAAAGGGATAACCAACCCCAGTATGATCATGGCGCGCTTTGCAATTGCCGTACGTGTTATTAACTGTTTACGAAGGTCGCATCGCCGGTGGGGAGGGGCAGGTGCAAAGCGAAGGCCTCTTGCCAGCTTGGCCGTTTGAGCCTATAAGGCGGCTGTCTATAAAGATGCGGGAATCGCACGGACATCGGTTTGAGCAGGGTCGGGGCAACCTCCGGCCCTTTGTGTTATGTGTGTGTTTGGCACGTTTGAACCTTTGACCCGTTCTGCACCATCCGGTGCCTTGCAACGAAAACGACCAACCCCAAGACCGGCGGAGACAACCGTTCGGCCAGAAAACGTTTTAAAGGAAAACACTGCCACATGGCTGATACATCCATGGAGGAATTCGAAGCCCTCCTGCAAGAAAGCTTCGAAATGGACACACCCGATGAGGGTTCTGTTGTCAAAGGCAAGGTTCTGGCGATTGAAGCCGGCCAAGCAATCATCGACGTTGGCTACAAAATGGAAGGCCGCGTTGATCTGAAAGAATTCGCAAATCCTGGCGAAGCACCTGAAATCGCAGTTGGCGATGAGGTCGAAGTCTACCTGCGCGCGGCTGAAAACGCCCGTGGCGAAGCTGTTATCTCTCGTGAGATGGCGCGCCGCGAAGAAGCATGGGACCGCCTGGAAAAAGCATACGCAGACGACGCACGTGTCGAAGGCGCGATCTTTGGCCGTGTCAAAGGTGGCTTCACCGTCGACCTCGGCGGCGCCGTGGCCTTCCTGCCCGGCTCGCAAGTTGACGTCCGCCCGGTACGTGACGCTGGCCCGCTGATGGGTCTGAAGCAGCCGTTCCAGATCCTGAAAATGGACCGTCGTCGTGGTAACATCGTTGTATCGCGCCGTGCGATCCTCGAAGAATCCCGCGCCGAGCAGCGTGCAGAAGTCATCGGCAAGCTGGCCGAAGGCGACTCGGTTGAAGGTGTGGTCAAGAACATCACCGAATATGGTGCATTTGTTGACCTGGGCGGCGTTGACGGCCTGCTGCACGTCACCGACATGGCATGGCGCCGTGTGAACCACCCGAACGAGATCCTGAACATCGGCGAAACCGTCAAAGTTCAAGTGATCAAGATCAACAAAGAGACCCACCGTATCTCCCTGGGCATGAAACAGCTGCAGGACGATCCTTGGGATGTTGTTGCGGTTAAATACCCGCTGGAGTCCGTCCACAAAGGCCGCGTTACCAACATCACCGATTACGGTGCATTTGTTGAGCTGGAAGCCGGTGTTGAAGGTCTGGTCCACGTCTCCGAGATGTCCTGGACCAAGAAGAACGTACACCCGGGCAAAATCGTCTCCACGTCGCAGGAAGTCGACGTCATGGTTCTGGAAATCGACGGCGCCAAGCGTCGCGTGTCTCTGGGCCTGAAGCAGACCATGCGCAACCCGTGGGAAGTCTTTGCTGAGACTCACCCGGAAGGCACCCCGGTCGAAGGCGAAGTCAAGAACATCACCGAATTCGGTCTGTTCATTGGTCTCGAAGGCGACATCGACGGCATGGTTCACCTGTCCGACCTGTCCTGGGACGAGCGTGGCGAAGATGCGATCCAGAACTACCGCAAAGGCGACATGGTTTCGGCCGTTGTGTCCGAAGTGGACGTCGAGAAAGAGCGTATCTCGCTCTCGATCAAGGCGCTGGGTGGTGACAAATTCGCAGACGCGGTTGGCGGCGTGAAGCGCGGCTCTATTGTGACTGTTGAAGTGACCGCAATCGAAGACGGTGGCATCGAAGTGGAATACGAAGGCATGAAGTCCTTCATCCGCCGCTCCGACCTGTCCCGTGATCGTGCCGATCAGCGTCCTGAGCGTTTCAACGTGGGCGACAAGGTCGACGTACGCGTCACCAACATCGACTCCAAAACCCGCCGTCTGGGTCTGTCGATCAAAGCACGCGAGATCGCAGAAGAGAAAGAGGCCGTCGAACAGTATGGCTCCTCCGACTCCGGTGCATCACTGGGCGACATCCTTGGTGCAGCTCTGAACAACGACTAAGGTCACGTTCAACTGTAAGAAATTGGACCTCGCAGACGTCGTTCTGCGGGGTCTCTTTGTATCTGAGCGGACGTTTGATTGACCGTTTCAGGAGATCGAATCAATTCGGCACATGGTCCCGATACATCTGGAAACTGTGATGCATCGGCGGATTTTGTCCTCCGCAATAGGCTTTGACCTGTGTATTCCCGCGTAAACCACGCATTTTTGCCCTTTGGGCTTGCGCGTAACTATTCCCGGATAAAGGTTTTTTTCCTATAGTCATTGAAAAGCATAAAACTTGAAAACCGGCCTGGGAGGTATGAGGCGCAATGATCCGCTCGGAATTGATTCAGAAGATTGCAGACGAAAACCCGCATCTGTATCAACGTGATGTTGAGCGGATTGTGAACACCGTCTTTGACGAAGTGACAGAAGCCATGGCGCGCGGTGACCGGGTTGAGCTGCGTGGATTTGGCGCGTTCTCGGTAAAACAGCGAGATGCGCGGACGGGTCGCAATCCCCGCACCGGCGAAACGGTGCAAGTTGAGGAAAAACATGTTCCCTTTTTCAAGACTGGCAAGCTCTTGCGGGATCGTCTGAACGGAAAAGAATAAATGCGCTACATTCGCTATGCAGTTCTGGGCACGCTGGCCCTGGTTCTGGCTTCGGTTGCCTTGGCCAACCGCTCTTTTGTTGATCTGAAACTGATGCCGGATGCGCTGGCCGAACTGGTTGGTTTCAACTTTGGCATTTCGCTGCCTCTGTTTGCGGTTGTGCTGGCAGGTGTCGGCGCAGGGCTTCTGGTGGGCTTCTTTGCGGAATATCTGCGCGAAGGTAAACACCGTCGCGAAGCGGGGGCCCAGAAGCGCGAAGTGCGCAAGCTCTCGCGTGAGGTGAATAAGCTGAAGAAGCAGAAGAATGAAGGCAAGGACGAGGTTCTGGCCCTTCTGGAGGACGCAGGCTGACATCCCAGACATGGATGGGTGACGCCGGATCTGACATGGCAGAGATCAGAAGCAAAATCTGCGGCTTGAAGACCGCAGACGACATTCAGGCGGCGGCAGACGCAGGCGCCGCCTATATTGGTTTCAACTTCTTCCCGAAATCCCCGCGCTCTGTGACCATTAAACAGGCGGCAGCGCTGGCGGTCGCGGCTCCGGTCGGCCTGTGCAAAGTTGCGCTGGTGGTGGATATGGACGATGATTCGTTGGATGCCATCGTGGCCGCTGTGCCGCTGGATATGCTGCAGCTGCATGGGGCCGAGAGCCCTGAGCGTGTGGCGGACCTGAAGGCGCGCCACGGTCTTCCGGTTATGAAGGTTCTGGGGATCGCGGAGCCTGCCGATCTGGCGCGTATTTCCGAATACGAGCAGGTGGCAGACCAGATTCTGGTGGATGCCAAGGCCCCCAAGGGGGCGGTTCTGCCCGGCGGCAATGGCGTGCCCTTTGACTGGTCGATCCTGGCTCAGAAGAAATACTGGCAGTGCCCCTGGATGCTGGCTGGCGGGCTGACGCCGGAGAACGTCGCCGAAGCGATCCGCCGTACGGGCGCCCGTCAGGTTGATGTCGCTTCGGGGGTGGAAAGCGCGCCGGGTGTCAAAGATCCGGAGCTGATCCGCGCTTTTGTCGCGGCCGCAAGTGGCGTGTGATCCTGCCCGCTTTTTCCTATGAAATTTCGTCAGGGCTCCCGCCCGTCTTTGTGGCCCGTTGGGCCCCGTCATCCCGTTGGGCCAAGCGCTGCGCCGCCGAAGGCGGCGCAGCGTGGGTCGCTTCGGGTTTAAACCCGAAGCGAAATCATCTTGCTTGGGGGAGGTTCCGACTGAAGTTTGGCAGGGTGGTTGTGGCACAGCTTCTCTGGGGACTGCTCAATCGGGGTTGAGGGTAATAGGGGCTGATAAGTGAATGTTAGTTAATGTGCAAACGCTTGAAGACATGTCACCTTGCCTGAAGAAGGCAATTGAAACCCTTTGGTCGTTTCATGCGAAAAGTGATGTTCTGAGCCCGGCTGACGCTATTGTTGGGCTTGGCTCCTATGACTTACGCGTTGCGGAGCGATGTGGCGAGCTGTTCGAGGCCGGTCTTGCGCCGCAGGTTTTGTTTTCCGGCGCTTCGGGGAATTGGACAGGCGCGATGTTTCCCAGATCCGAAGCGGAAAGTTTTGCGGATTGCGCCGTGTCCTGCGGGGTGCCAAAGGATGCGCTTCGTTTGGAGCTTCGGGCGCGGAACTTGGGGGAAAACATACGGTTTTCTGCTGAATTGTTACCAGATGCAAAAACTGTAATCCTTGTGACAAAACCACAGACGCAACAAAGATGCCGGGCCACAGCGACACGACAATGGCCGCATGTTCAATGCATGACCACTGCTCCCCTTACACCACTTGTCCGGCAACCTTTACCGCATCATGGTCTGCGGGCCTTGATTTGTGAGATGGTCGGCGACTTTGAGAGGATCCGGATTTACCCTGACCTTGGGTATCAGGCGGAGATTGATATTCCTCTGGCGGTACAGCACGCTTTTGATCAGCTTGTGGAGGCGGGGTTTGTTGACCATCTGCCGTGACGCCTGCGGATGTCTCTCAGGAGGGGCGTTTGTCTGCCCCATGAACGGAGGCCTATGTTCTGTGGCGCGCAAAAATCTTTCGAAAACAGGTTTCCCCGCTCAGCAATGCGCACTAGAACCTCTTGGGTACGACGATGGAGAGACCAATGGCCGACGATCTAGTCAACAGCTTCATGAACGGTCCCGATGAAAAGGGACGGTTTGGGATCTTTGGCGGGCGTTTCGTGAGCGAGACCCTGATGCCGCTGATCCTCAGCCTTGAGGAAGAATACAATAAGGCCAAGGACGATCCTGAGTTCTGGGCGCAGATGGATGATCTGTGGAAGCATTATGTCGGCCGTCCAAGCCCGCTTTATTATGCCGAACGCCTGACCAAGGATCTGGGCGGGGCCAAGGTCTATATGAAGCGCGATGAGCTGAACCATACCGGCGCGCATAAGGTGAACAACGTGCTGGGTCAGATCTTGCTGGCGCGGCGCATGGGCAAGACACGGATTATTGCTGAAACGGGTGCGGGTCAGCACGGCGTGGCGACTGCAACGGTCTGTGCCAAATTTGGCCTGAAATGTGTGGTCTATATGGGCGCGCATGATGTGCAGCGCCAGGCCCCTAATGTGTTCCGCATGCGGTTGCTGGGCGCCGAGGTGATTCCGGTGACCTCGGGGCGTGGCACGCTGAAAGACGCAATGAATGACGCGCTGCGCGACTGGGTGACCAATGTACGCGACACGTTCTATTGCATCGGTACGGTTGCAGGTCCGCATCCTTACCCGGCAATGGTACGTGATTTCCAGGCCATTATCGGCAAGGAGGTCCGCTGGCAACTGCCCGAGCAGGAAGGCGAAGGTCGCCTGCCGGATACGGTCATCGCCGCAATCGGCGGAGGCTCCAACGCGATGGGGCTGTTCTACCCATTCCTGGACGATAAATCCGTGAACATCATCGGCGTGGAAGCCGGTGGCAAGGGCGTGGATGATACGATGCAGCACTGCGCGTCCCTCACCGGTGGACGTCCCGGTGTTCTGCACGGCAACCGGACCTATTTGTTGCAGGATGACGACGGCCAGATCATGGAAGGGTTCTCGATTTCGGCGGGTCTGGACTATCCGGGGATCGGACCGGAACATGCCTGGCTGCACGAAACGGGCCGCGCCAAATATGTTTCGGTGACGGATAAGGAAGCGCTGGAGGCGTTCCAGGTCTGCTGTGCATCGGAAGGTATCATTCCGGCACTGGAGCCCAGCCATGCGCTGGCTCATGTGCTGAAACTGGCCCCAACGCTGCCCAAAGAACATATCATCGTGATGAATATGTGTGGTCGCGGCGACAAGGACATCTTTACCGTGGCGCGCCATCTGGGCTTTGACATGTCCGACACCGAAGGCCGCGATTTGGAAGAGTAATAGGGCACAGTCTCTGGTATAAATTGGTGCGGCCCCGCAAGGGGCCGCATTTTTTATGTGGTGCTGATGGCGAGAAGACAGGCGTAGTGCTCCCGCGCCCGCAGGTGTTCTGGCCCTTTGGGCCAGCCACCCCTTGGCGGCCTTGGGCCTGGCGCCGGGCATCGCCCGGCGCCAGGCCCAAGGGGCGAGGTTCGCTTGAAAAGTGAGCCGAGACGCGCGGGAGCACCACCGAACCGATGCCAGCTAAGCTGACAGGACAGGGCGGGGGAGTGCATTAGGCGTCCGAGAACCGATGCGCCTTCAGAATATCCAGTGTAACAAGATCAAGCGCGCGCTGATGGGTGGCCTCCAGATGCACCTGTGGGGCGCAGCCTTCGTCCGCCGCCTGAAGGAAGCGGCTTGCGCAAAGGCACCAGCTGTTTCCGGGTTTCAGCCCTGGGAAACCGTATTCGGCTCGTGGCGTCGACAGATCGTTGCCCACGTATTTCGAATAGGCCAGAAACTCGGCTGTCATCACGGCGCAGACTGTGTGGCTGCCCTGATCCGCTGCGCAGGTATTGCAGTGCCCGTCGCGAAAGAAGCCGGTCATCGGCTTGGTCGAACAGGGAGCCAAAGCGCCCCCCAGAACATTTATGCTGTCATCTTTGTCCATAGGCCAAGCCTAAGCGCCCGTGGGAAGAAAGGCAAAACCCAAATGACTTCTGCGGCGGAGGAGCTTGGTTTAGCGGAACTTGTCCATTAGCCGCTCCATCGGGGAGCGGGTGTCCGTAGCGTCAGCACCTTCGGCCGACTTGGAGGCAGCTTGGGACGGGTGGTCTTGTCCGGCTTTTGCCTTTGCCCCGTCCCCTTTTTCCTTGGAGGTCGAGCTGCGGGGCGGGGCCACACGTAGCGCAACCGCATTCATGAACTTGCCGCCGTCTCCCCTGGCCAATTCGGCTGCGCCGTCCGAAATGCCGCGCATCAGGTCATCCAGCCAGACCTCATCCGCCTTGGGGAAATCGCGCAGAACATAGCCCGCAACGGCATCCTTGTGTCCGGGGTGACCAACGCCCAGACGGACGCGGGCATAATCGGCTCCGATATGGGCATGGATCGAGCGCAGCCCGTTGTGGCCTGCGTGGCCTCCGCCCTGTTTGACACGACATTTGCCCGGTGCCAGATCCAGCTCATCATGCAGGACCACAACATCGCCCGGCGTCAGCTTGAAAAACCGCATGGCTTCGCCGACGGATTGACCGGAATTGTTCATAAAGGTCTGAGGCTTCAGCAACATGACCTTTTCGCCGCCCAGTTTGCCCTCGCTCAGCTCTGCCTGAAACTTACCCTTCCAGGGCGAAAACCCATGATCGCTGGCAATCTGATCCAGAGCCATAAACCCGATATTATGGCGATTGCGGGCGTATTTGCCGCCAGGATTTCCAAGACCGACAAAAAGCTTCATGGCCAGACCTCATTGCTGTTCGGCCCGGTTCATGCCCGGTTTTGACAGGAAAATCCAGTCTCGCACTGCATCACGGGTTCAATGAAAACGGGCATCGCCTTACGCATGCCCGTTCAAACGCCGCCCTGTCCCGGCTGTTTATTCGGCGGCAACCTGTGCAGAGGGGCTCCAGGCAAAGGATGCAAACTGCGGGTCTGACGTCGTTTTGGCGATGTGGTTGGTGTAGTTCGTGATCACCTTCTGAGCGAGACCGGTGATGATTTCCAGCACCTGTGTCTCACCATATCCGGCGGCGTAAAATGCTGCGGTGTCTTCCGCTGTGACATGACCACGTTTCATAACCATTGCGCTGACAAACGCCCGCAGGCTCTCCAGTTTTGCATCGGCCAAAGGCGTTCGGTTGCGCAGCGCATCGGTGATCGCATCATCGACGTTCATAGATTTGGCGATAGCCGTATGGGCCGGTAC
Organism: Epibacterium sp. ABZ3_068; assembly: GCF_056159265.1. NCBI lineage: Bacteria > Pseudomonadati > Pseudomonadota > Alphaproteobacteria > Rhodobacterales > Roseobacteraceae > Epibacterium > Epibacterium sp. ABZ3_068. Next base: position 426,544 of record NZ_JBSWUV010000001.1, on the reverse strand, counting down.
ACAATAGGTGCATTCGTGCAGCACGTTAATTGTCTGCCAGACAACGGTTTTTTCCTCTGCTGTCAGGGAGGTGTTCACAAAGTTTGTATGGGCCTGAATATAGGTCTGTAACAGTTCGGGTGAACCTGCCAGCACCTTCATCAGCTCGGGCAGAAACCCATATTCCGCTTCGACGGCCTTCAGAATATCCCGTGAGGCGTCGGGTGCTGTCTCGGCCGTGTAGGTGGTGAATTCGGTCATCTCTTGATCCTTTTGTGTCACGCCAGAACTGCGTTCGATAGGCGGGATTTATGAGCGCTTGAACAATTGCTCAAGTGGCGCCTTGAATGATCACTCAACCGTGATCTAGGCTGTTTTTATGGATCGCAACCGCGCGGCAAGATATAGAACGCTATGACCCAAAAACATGACCGTCGTACTGCCCTTGACAATGCGCTTGGGATTTTCTGGAAGAATGGCTTTCACGGCACCTCGCTCAAGGATCTTGAGCAAGGCCTGTCGATGCATCCGGGATCAATCTATGCGGCCTTTGGGTCCAAAGCCGGGCTCTACGGGCAGGTTTTGGAGCATTATGCGGATCAGACCGCCCAGATGCTTGCCGAACGGTTGGAAGCCGCGCAAAGCCCGCTGGAGGCTCTGACGCACTGGATTGAGGAGTGCCACCCGATTTCGGTCCATGACGGGGCGCAGGCGGCTTGTTTTGTCAGCAAGTCGATCATGGATACGGGGATTGATGATCCCACGATCAAAGCGATCCAGACCCGGGTTCTGAAAGATATGGAAGCCCATTTCGCAGATGCATTTAAACAGGCGTGCGACAGGGGGGAACTTTCTGCAGAAACGGATTGCAAAGCTCTGGCACGGTCTCTGCTGGCGGCTTTGTCCGGGATTGCACTCTTTTCTATACGTGCAGAACGGCGGGAGGTTTCGTCTGACATGATCAAACGTCTGGTCGAAGAGCTGCGCAGCCTAAGGACGTCCAGGAAAGGCGCAGCCCGGCTTGGCTTGGTCTGATTGGGTTCGATTGGGTTTGATTGGCGGGCGATCAGGGGGGCTGTTGCGACAGGGCCCGGTCCAGGCATTCAAAAAAGCGCAGCTTTGCATGGCGTTCCTGCCAGGGTTTGTGCCCGCATCGCAGCAGGAGATGAAAGGTGAAATCCGCTATCCGAGGCGATAGAGCAGGGGAGATATCGCCAAAGGGATGGGGGTCTTCGGCACCATGAATGGCGGTCACGGGGCAGGTCACGGTTTCTGCTGCCAGAAGCAAGGCACCTGACTCTCGCATCTCTTTAGCCTCGGCCCAGACCGATTTGTGAATTTGCGGATCAAAGGTGACCAAAGGGGCAGGGCTGTCGTCGCGTGCGACACTGTCGGCCCTGTCATAAAGCTCAAGATATCGGGCCAAAGCCTCGGGATCGGCCAGCTGCGTTTCGAGGTCGGCCAAAGCGTTTTGTTCCGCAGAGGTCAGCCGCGCCATGCGGGTGGCCCCAATCGTTCGCGCCTGTGCTGGATCAAACGGGGGACAGCCTATCAGGATCACCCGGTCGACAATGCTGCGGTGCCTGGAGGCGAACAACAGGGCCAACCAGGCTCCCCAGGACCAACCAATCAAAGTGACCGGCATTTGCGCGCCCTCTGTCAAAAGGGACCGCAGCTCCTCAATCTGTCCGCTGATGCTGGGCGCCGTCTGATAAGGCTCCAGCACCCCGTAACCCCGTGCGCCCAACGCCCGTGCCAAAGGCGCAACCTCACCTGCGCCGCCGGGACCACCGTGTAGGACAGCGATTCGGGCAGGGGCGGCGCCATGATGAAAAACAGGTGGACCAGAGCAGGGCATAGGCCGAGGTTAGCACGTATCAAAGCCCGGTTTGACAGCAAAAAGGGGCCACAGGGGCCCCTTTCTCAAAACCGTGCAAGCTGCACAGGTCTTATTATTCCGCGGCTTCTTCTTCGCCTTCGGCTTCGTCGCTGGCAGCTGCGGCCAGACCAGACGGTGCGGCGAGGTTTGCAACAACAAAGTCACGGTCGATCGTCGGCTTTGCGCCTGCAGGCAGTTCAACGTCGGAGATGTGGATCACATCGCCGATTTCTTTGCCGGTCAGGTCAACAACCAGTTTATCAGGGATGTCACCAGCGGTTACGATCAGCTCAACTTCGGAACGAACAACGGTTACAACACCGCCTTTTTTGACGCCGGGTGCTGCTTCCTCGTTGATGAACTCAACCGGGATGTACAGGTTGATCTTCGAGGTGCGGCGCAGGCGCATCAGGTCAAAGTGTGTCGGCAGGTCTTTGACCACGTCACGTTGAACGTCGCGGCAGATGACGCGAACGTCTTCCTGGCCTTCAACCTTCAGGTTCCACAAGGTGGATTTGAACTTGCCAGCTTTCAGCTTTTTCAGCAGTTCGTTGAACGGGATCTGGATTGCCAGCGGATCAACTTCACCACCGTAAACCACACCCGGAACCATGCCAGCACGACGTGCTGCGCGAGCGGCGCCCTTGCCTGTCCCCGCACGTTCCTGGGCGACGAGATCTGGAATCTCTTTTGCCATTTGAATTCTCCAATGTTTCTAGGGCAGGGTGCCTCCAAGGCTGTCACCCCGCGTGAAGCCCGCCGCTTACACCAGTTTCCCCGGTTTGGGAAGAGGGTGAACTGCAAAAGCCCGATGCTTTGGGAACCCTCTGTTAAATTCACCGAATTATGGTGGTCCTGACCGGCTTGATTGGCCGGTTCCTGCGATTTTTGACCCAAAGGATGACCCGTGCTGCCTGTGATTTTGCGCGTGATTTCACTGTTGCTGCCTGCGCTGATTCCCTCCTGGCGGTTTTTCAAATCCGTGGCCCCGTCACCTCGGGTGGAATACCGGGTGATTGGGGGGGCGGCTGCCTGTGACTGGGTCGAGGATCGCCCGCGTCCGGCAAGGCTTGCGCCCGCGACCTTTGTGCGCCGGATGGTCTGGAACCCCGACTGGAACGAGCAGCTGTTTCTGGTCGCCTGCGCCGAGCGGATGATCGAAGAGCCGAGCCAGCACAGTCTGGATGAGCTCCTGATCCGTGTGGCCCGGGTTCTGGATGCAGACGAAGGGCTGCTTCAGATCCGGCTGGTGTTCATCGCGCGCGAGGGCGACGCGCTTGTGAAGTCCGTGGAATATGAAAGCCCGCCCACCGCGCTTTCCGGTCTCAGGAGGCGGGCGGCATGACGTTTGAATTTACTCTGCGTCTGATGCAGGTCCTGCTGGGCCTCGCCATTGCTCAGCAAAGCCTGGAACATATGAAGCCCGGACATCTGGCGGCGCAGCATCGGATGATCTTTGCCCTGCGGCTGGCACTTGCGTTGGCGGTGGCGGCGGGGCAGGGCGCGCCGTGGGCCATGTATGGGTTATGGGGTGTGGGGCTGTGGATGCTGCACCGGTTCCAGGGGCCTTATAATGGCGGCAGTGACAAGATGACCCTGCTGATCCTCACCTGCCTATGTCTGGTGCAGCTGGCCCCGGATCGGTTCTGGCAGGAGATGGCGCTGTCCTACCTCGCGGTGCAGCTGGTGCTGTCCTATTTTGTCTCGGGCTGGGTCAAGGTCTGGAACCCCGCCTGGCGGTCAGGCTCTGCGCTTAATGATGTGTTCCGCTACTCCGCCTATCCCGTCAGCGAAGGTCTGCGCAGCTGGGCAGACCGGCCACGGGTCCTGTGGGCCATGGGCTGGGCCGTCATGCTGCTTGAGATCCTGTTTCCGCTGGCTCTTCTGGATCCGCTTGCCCTGAAACTGGCGCTGGCCTGCACCGCCGCGTTTCACCTGTCCAATGCCTGCTTCTTTGGCCTGAACCGGTTTTTCTGGATCTGGCTGTGTGCCTATCCGGCCCTGTTCTGGTTTCAGGACCGAATTGTCACAGGGCTTTGAACCTGCAAACATGAGGAGGCCGGGCAGCGAGTTGCCGCCCGACTTGAAGCGGGAAGTGCGTTACTGATCCTGCCAGCGTCCGCTAAAATCCTCGGGGATCAGCAGGTTGTGACGGCCCAGATTGGCCACGTTCTTCTCGCCGCACAGCGCCATGGTGGTGTCCAGCTCTTTGTGGATCACTTCCAGAGCGCGGGTTACGCCCTGTTGCCCCATTGCCCCCAAACCATAGACAAAAGCCCGGCCGATCATCGTGCCCTTGGCACCCATGGCCACCGCCTTCAGAACGTCTTGGCCCGAGCGGATACCGCTGTCCAGATGAACCTCTACCTGATCGCCGACCGCATCCATAATTGCAGGCAACATGCGGATCGATGACAGGGCACCGTCCAGCTGGCGTCCGCCATGGTTTGATACCACAATGGCATCCGCGCCCAGTTTGGCGGCCATCTTGGCGTCTTCGGCATCCAGAATCCCTTTCAGGATCACTTTGCCGCCCCACATCTCCATCAACCGCTCAATCTTGCTCCAATCCAGCGTCGGATCAAACTGTTCCGCAGTCCAGGAGCTGAGTGATGATGTGTCCGAAATCCCGTCGACGTGGCCAACAATATTACCAAAGTCACGACGTTTCGCGCCGAGCATCTCAATCCCCCAGCGCCATTTTGTCATCAGGTTGGCGATGGTTTTGGGGGTCAGCTTTGGTGGGGCGGACAACCCGTTTTTCAGATCCTTGTGCCGTTGGCCGAGGATCTGCAGATCCAGCGTGATCACCAGAGCCGAGCAGCCCGCATCCTTGGCCCGCTGGATCAGGCGCGCGGTATAATCCATGTCCTTCATCGTATAGAGCTGGAACCAAAAGGGTTTGTTCGTCGCCTCTGCGACCTCTTCGATTGAATTGATGGACATGGTGGACAGGGTAAAAGGCACGCCAAAGCTTTCGGCAGCCCGCGCCGCCTTGATCTCTCCATCGGCGCTTTGCATACCCGTCATCCCCACCGGAGCCAGTGCCACGGGCATCGCCACATCCTGTCCGATCATCTGGCTGGTCGTCGACCGCCCGGCCATATCCACGGCGACGCGCTGGCGCAGACGGATCTGGTCAAAATCCGAGGTGTTCTCTCGAAAGGTCTGTTCGGTCCAGCTGCCGCTTTCGGCATAGTCAAAGAACATCCGCGGCACACGGCGCTCATAGATGCGTTTGAGGTCCTGGATATTTGTAATCACGGGCATGATGCACCCCTTCTGGCAACTGGTAAACTTTCTTTACCAATGTGCGCGTGGCCTTGCAATGCCCAGAAACCCTGAGTGCAGCACCCCTCAAACGCAAAACAGCCCACCATATGGCGGGCTGCATCGCGAACCGATCGAATGAAAAGGCTTAGGCCAGTTCGATCTGATCTGCGCTTTCGCGACCATCACGGCCAGCGCGCAGTTCAAAGGTTACTTTCTGGTTGTCTGCCAGACCGGTCAGGCCTGCGCGCTCAACAGCAGAAATATGTACAAAGATGTCTTTGCCGCCATCATCGGGTGCGATGAAGCCATAGCCTTTGGTGGTGTTGAACCATTTTACGGTGCCTGTAGGCATCGGGTCTCTCCAATTTGTTGTTGCTGTCCGCGGGGATGCGACAGCCCGGCATTCAAGTCTTGATCGAAAGACTGAACGCCGCCCAAGGGGGACAACAGCTGGTCGATAAAGAAGCAGTAGCACCTATAGATATGGCAGCGGAATTTCGTTGCGGCAAGAGATTCCAGCGGGGAGAAACGTGGAATTTAGGCCCTTTAAATGGTTTCTCCCAAGGATTTTACGGTTCTGTGGCGACCCTTTGCCGATGCACATGTGTGCAGGGCTGAAAGGTTAACGTTCAGTGTATGTTCGCCCGATGAGCCGAGCGGGAGAGCCACTGGAATCGGCGGCGAGCTTGACCTGTGCGGTGATCTACAAATCGGACGTGGCGCGGCGCCATACGTTCCGCGACTGACCTTTCCTTCGAGACGGGCGACCCGAGGCCACCATCGCTTATCCCCGCCAGAGGATCACACAGAGCCGCTAAGCTCTCGCTAGATTTTGGGGTGCTCGCATCGCGAGGCCTTCGGTCGAGCTGTAAACGTTAGGCAAACATCTTGAATTAAACGGAAACCAAAATGGAAAAAGCCCCAGGCGGGGCTTTTTCTTTGAATAAGCGATGAAGCGTAGGTTTACCGCACAAATTTCTTGTGCTTCAGGCGCTTGGGCTCCAGCGCATCGGGGCCGAGGCGGCGCTTTTTGTCTTCCTCGTAATCCTCAAAGTTGCCCTCGAACCACTCCACATGCGCGTCACCTTCAAACGCCAGGATGTGGGTACAGATCCGGTCGAGGAAGAAACGATCGTGCGAGATGACCACGGCGCAGCCCGCGAAATCCACCAGCGCGTCCTCCAAGGCCCGCAGCGTCTCCACGTCCAGATCGTTGGTCGGTTCGTCAAGCAGCAGGACGTTGCCGCCTTCTTTCAACAAACGCGCCATATGGACACGGTTGCGTTCACCACCGGACAGCAGGTTGAGCGGTTTTTGCTGGTCGCCGCCCTTGAAATTGAATGAGGAACAATAGGCGCGCGAGTTCACCTGTGCGTCGCCCAGTTCAATAATCTCAGCCCCGCCGGAAATCGCTTCCCAGACGGTTTCATTGTCGTTCAGATCATCACGGGACTGATCCACATAGGACAGTTTGACGGTGTCCCCATATTCCACGGTGCCCTCGTCAGGTTGTTCCTGACCGGTCAGCATCTTGAACAGGGTCGACTTACCGGCGCCGTTGGGGCCGATCACACCGACGATGCCACCCGGCGGCAGCGAGAACTCCAGCCCCTCAACCAGCACCGTGTCGCCAAAGCCCTTTTTCAGACCGGACACTTCGATCACTTTGGAGCCCAGGCGCGGACCGTTTGGAATGACGATCTGGGCGCGGCCGACCTTCTCACGTTCGGACTGCGAGGCCATCTCGTTATAGGCCGCAATACGCGCTTTGGATTTCGCCTGACGGGCCTTTTGACCCTGACGCATCCACTCCAATTCGCGTTCCAGCGTCTTTTGCTTGGATTTGTCTTCGCGCGCTTCCTGCTCCAGACGTTTGGCCTTCTGCTCCAGCCAGCTGGAGTAGTTGCCCTCGTAAGGAATGCCGCGCCCACGATCCAGTTCCAGAATCCAGCTGGTGATATCGTCCAGGAAATAGCGGTCGTGGGTCACGCAGAGGATGGTGCCCTTGTAGTCGATCAGGTGCTGTTGCAGCCAGGCGATGGTCTCGGCGTCCAGGTGGTTGGTCGGTTCGTCGAGCAGCAGCATGTCCGGCGCTTCCAGAAGCAGCTTGCACAAGGCCACACGGCGGCGTTCACCCCCTGACAGATCCTTGATCGGAGCATCATCCGGCGGGCAGCGCAGCGCCTCCATCGAGACGTCAATCTGGCTGTCCAGATCCCACAGATTGTCCGCGTCGATTGCATCCTGCAGCTTGGTCATCTCCTCCATCAGCTCATCAGTGTAGTTCTCGGCCATCTCAACCGCGATCTGGTTGAACCGATCCACTTTGGCTTTTTTCTCGGCCACGCCCAGCATGACGTTTTCGCGCACGGTCAGGCTTTCATCCAGCTGCGGCTCTTGCGGCAGATAGCCAACCTTGGCCCCTTCCGCCGCCCAGGCCTCGCCGGTGAAATCCTTATCGAGACCGGCCATGATCTTCATCAGAGTCGATTTACCGGCACCGTTGACACCGACCACACCGATTTTCACGCCGGGCAGGAAGGACAGGTGGATGTTTTCAAAGCATTTCTTGCCACCGGGGTAGGTCTTAGAGACCCCCTGCATGTGGTAGACATATTGATAGGCCGCCATGGCAAAGCTCCGTCAAAGAGGGGAATGAGTTTGCCGGACGTGATAGCGGATGGCAGGGGCGGGGGCAATTGGGGTTGTTTACGCAAGCGAACTTGGTGCTTGTGATATAGTTTTTAAGTATCTAATATTTAATAACTTTTGAAAGAAGACGTTTTTAACTGTCGGGCAATGTCTCGCGACGATTAGAACTTTGCGTACATAAGGTGGACACGAATGGAGGTTTCCGGATTTTATGTTTTTTGCGGCCTTTAAATTGTGTGCGCGTATACTCGCTATGCCGATGCTTCTGTTCGTCTACGCAGGTTTTTCCCTTCAGGGTATCTTCCGGTTTCAGGTTGGCCATTGGCACAAAGGCGAGGATTGTTCGCAATTGGTGCCGTTATCAGTTTCCTTTTTCATCGGCGCAATCATGAGTGCGGTTTTCTTGCTTGTTGTGCTGGTGCTCTTGCGCTTTTGCCTTCGCAGGGTTCTAATTCTTGTATTGGTGCTCTGCGGGCTCATAATGGCATCTGGTCCCATCCCGGGAGAGCAAACTCTACTCATAGTTTGTAACCCTTCTGGACTTTTGCAAATTTTGGGGGCCTGGGTTGGCGTTTTAGTTCTCGGTATCTTTTATTCTTCGCGCTTTGAGAGAGCGAAGGCGGGGTAGAAAGGTTCTTGAACGCCAGAGGTTAAAAAAAAGTGCAAGATCCGGGCTGCTCCGGCCGATTGCGCCCCATAAACCCACAAGCAGACCTCATTTAATTGGAGAGACGCTTATGACCTATCGCATCACCGGCCTGGCCCCCGCGCAGTTTGCGCCCCTCTTTGGCCTCTCGGACGCGGAGCTTGCCGAAAGACATATCCAGCGCCACCATGTGGATGAACCCGACGCCTGTCCCGATCGCATCACCATGACGGATATGAACCCCGGTGACACGGCGCTGCTCCTGAACTACGAACACCTGCCCGTCGACAGCCCCTATCGGTCGCGCCACGCGATTTATGTCAAAGAAGGTGCCGACGTCGCCTATGATCGCACCGGCATCGTGCCCGAAGTCATGCGACGTCGCACTCTGGCGCTGCGCGGGATCGACAATGCGGGAAACATCGTGGACGCAGCTCTGGCAACGGGGGAGGGGATCGAACCCCAGATCCTGCGGCTGTTTGAAAACCCCGAAATCGCCTATATCCACGCTCATTATGCGCAGCGTGGCTGTTTCTCGGCCCGGATCGACCGCGCGTAACGCTCGGGCTTTCATCTTTTCAAAAATACTTAATTCCCAACAGGGGCCGCGCAGACCATCAGGCGCGGCCCTTGCGCTTCAAAAAACACGCGTCAGAGCAACTTTTCAAAGAACAGATCGGGATAGGGGTCTTCGTTAAATCGTTCAATCTCTGTCCAGCCGAGTTTGCGGTAAAGGCGCGCCGCTTCCGGCAGGGCAGAGTTGGTGTCCAGCCGCAAGCACGTGATGCCGAGGTCTCGCGCGGCCGTCTCACAGGCGCTCATCAGCCGCTGCGCCAGCCCCAGTCCGCGGGCAGAGGGCGCGACCCACAGGCGCTTGATCTCGGCGTATCCTTTGTCCGTGCCCTTAAGACCCGCGCAGCCCTGCGGCAACCCATCGGAAAGGGCCACAAAGAATGCCCCACGCGGTGGCTGCATGTCAGTTGCCTCCGGATCCGCAGAAAGAGCCACGTCAAAGCCGCGCGACAGGCGGTTGGCCAGTTCACCGTAATATTCTTCAAGGCAATGCACCGCTTTTGGGGCGCGGGGATCCATCGGGCGCAGCTCCATTCGCTCTGCCGTCAGTGCCGAGGCGACCAGATCCATCGCCGCCAGCAGCGCATCAGGGCGCGGGTGACGGTCCAAAAGCGACCGGGCCTGACCGTCCGACAGGGCGTTATAGGCGGCGGCCTCATACCGGCCTGTTTCGGTCAGGATGGCACGGCGTTTGCGCGCATCCCCCCGGTCGGTCTCCAGTCGGATCAGCCCTTCTTGCTCCAGCGCCTTCAGGGACCGGCTCATGACCGCCTTATCCAGATCCAGATGTCGGCGGATCACGCCCAGATCACTGCCAAAATGGTCGATGGCATGAAGCACACGGGCATGGCCCAGCGGTCGGCCACGGCCCAGAAATGAGGTATCAAGTGCGCCAACCTCGGTTGTGACGGCGCGGTTAAAACGGCGGATGCGGGCAATCGGATCAAGTGTCATGTGGTTGCATTAAGTCAATAGTTGACCCACGTCAACTATTTGTTGCGAGCTGTGTCAGAAAATTCATCTCCTTCTGATTGATCTTGTCTGATTTTCTGTGCATCAGTGCCTTCGTGCCATATCGTTTCCCACATATTCGACCGGGCCAGACTGTTGGTCTTTTGGGAGGGTCTTTTGATCCGCCGCATGCTGGCCATGTCGCCATCAGTGAGGCGGCCTTGCGCCGTTTTGGTCTGGATCAGCTGATCTGGCTGGTGTCTCCGGGCAATCCGTTGAAGGAGCATGCGCCTGCAGCGATGGAGCGCCGTCTGGCTGCGGCGCGGCGCCTGGTCAAACACCCTCGGATACATGTCAGCGATATCGAATGCTGTCTGCGTACCCGGTATACAGCCGAAACACTGCGGTCTCTGCGCGCCGGTCATCCGGGGGTGCGGTTTGTCTGGTTGATGGGGGCGGACAATCTGGTTCACTTCCACCATTGGAAAGACTGGACCGATATTCTGGAAACCGTTCCCGTGGGAATTCTGGCCCGACCGGGGGATCGTATCCGCGCCCGATTGTCACCGGCTGCCAAGGTCTATCGCCGCGCATTGCTGAAAGGTCGGCAAAGCCAGCTTTTGGCACAAGCATCAGCTCCGGCCTGGTGTTTCATCAATGTGCCGATGGTCAATCAATCCTCCACCAAGATCCGCGCCCGCGGCGATTGGGCCACAGGGCGCCGCCAAGGCGGCGAAACCTGGAAAAAAACGCAAGAGTGACTTGCCAAATTTCGGCGGATCGTTTGTCGTTTCGCAAGTATTAGGAACAAAAATCGGCACGATGATGGACCGTCGTAATTTCCTTATTTCCGGCCTGATGTTTGGTCTTGGGGCGAGAACTGCCCATGCAAATGCACCGCTGGTGTCTTTGCGCCCGAAGGCCCGTGTCGGCGGACCGGTCAGCGCCTCGTTCAATGGCGGGCTCAAGGGGCTGTTGGCCCGCGCAGGTCTTCGGGGCACGGTGGCCTGTGCTGTTGGCGATGTGGCAACAGGAAAGCTGCTGGAAGCCGAAGGTGGGACGACGGCCTTGCCGCCGGCCAGTGTGGCCAAGGCCCTGACCGCGCTTTATGCGCTGGACACTTTGGGGCCGTCGCATCGGTTTTCCACCGAACTGGTGGCAACGGGCCCTGTTACAGGCGGTGTGCTGGACGGGGATCTCGTGCTCTCGGGCGGTGGCGACAGTATGCTGAACACGGACCATCTGGCCCAGTTGGCCCGCAGTCTGAAAACGGCCGGTATCCGCGAAGTACGCGGCGCGTTTCGGGTCTGGGACGGGGCGCTGCCCGCGATCAAGACGATAGACCCGGGACAGCCCGATCACGTGGGGTATAGCCCTGCGATTTCCGGCATTGCTTTGAATTTCAACCGGGTTCATTTCGAGTGGAAACGCGGGGGCAGCGGCTGGGACGTCTCTATGGATGCCCGGACCGAGAAATATCGCCCGGCTGTGTCGATGGCCCGGATGCAGGTCGCAGCACGCAGCCTGCCTGTTTATACCTATGCCAGCAAAGGCGATGTGGACCAATGGACCGTGGCCAATGCGGCCCTTGGCAAAGGGGGCGCGCGCTGGCTGCCGGTACGCAAACCGGCCGTCTACGCAGGAGATGTTTTTCGCACCTTGGCGCGGTCTCATGGGATCGCGCTGCGCGCCCCAAAGGAGGCCCCTCATGCTCCGCGTGGGCAGGTGGTTGCCGTTCATCAAAGCCCGCCTTTGTCGGTGATGCTCAAGGCGATGCTGAAATACTCCAACAATCTGATGGCTGAGATGATCGGCATGTCGGCCTCCCGCGCGCGTGGGGTTGCGGCCAAAACTCTGGCTCAATCCGCCGATGTCATGAACCGCTGGGCGCGGGATCGCTACGGGATGAAAGACATCGCGCTGGTGGATCACTCTGGACTGGGAGAGAAATCCCGGATGACGCCAAGCGATCTGGTGGGCGCGCTGATCACCGCGCATAAAGAGGGGCAGCTGAAACCTTTGCTGAAACCCTTTCCTTTACGGGATGGAAATGGCCGTGTGATAAAAGGGCACCCGATCAAAGTTGCAGCCAAGACGGGGACGTTGAATTTTGTCTCGGGTCTTGGCGGGTTTATGACCGCAGCTGACGGAACCGAACTGGCCTTTGCCATTTTTAGCGCAGATCAGAAAACCCGCAATGCGCTTAGCCGGGCAGAACGCGAACGTCCGGAAGGCGCGCGGGGGTGGAACCGTCAGGCAAAAACGCTGCAGCAGCAGCTGATTGAACGCTGGGACGCGGTTTATGGCCGCTGACCCAGCGCGGGTATTGCATCCTTAGGTAATGTGGCGTGCGCGGGCCCCGCGTTCGATCGCTGCGGCATGAAGCCGGTCGATGTTCAGCTCGTAGCGGATTTCCTCCAGCAGGCGCAGTTCCGGCTCTGCCAGATTGCCATCCGCCGCAGCGACGTCACAGGCCAGCGCATAGGCGGTTTCAAACAGGCGTTCCGGCAGGTTGTCCCGGATCAATCCAAACAGAGCGTCCAGGCCGTCTTCCTGTTCAAAAAGATCATAGACTGTCTGGCTTACGGCGGTTGTGCGATCTGCGTCATATTCTGCAAAAACCGGCAGCATATTGACCGAGTTTTGAATTTTGATCAGCTCCGCGGTTCGGATGTTCTCATCCGATGCAGACACAGCCACCATTAACGCCACCAGGCAATCCTGTGGGGTCAACAGATGTGCAACTTCGTCTGACATGATCAATGGGTCCTTTGGCTGTGGTTTCACCGTCAGAGTTTAATCACGAAACGGTTCCCTTACAACGGAAGAAGGATGCAACACGGCCAAGAAACGCCTGTGCCGACATCAGTCGGCGGATTGCGGCAGGAGCTGTGCTGCAAACTGCAATATCCGTTCCAGCGCGGTGTCCAGCACATGATCCGGAACTGTCAGGGCAACACGGATCAGGGTCTGCGCCTGCGCTCCAAAAGAGCTGCCCGGCATAACGGCAACGCCATGCGTTTCAAGCAGCTGCCAGGCAAATGCCTCTCCGGACAGGCCGGTGGCCGAGACGTCAATCATCACAAACATACCGCCTTTGGGCATGGTCGCGCTGAGGGTGGGGCGCTTTGCAACCTGCGCCAGAACCCGTTTGGCGCGGCGTTCAAAATCCTGCCGCATCTGTGCTGCTGTGTCGAAATCACCCAACAAGGCGGCCTCGGTCATATCGGCAATAAAGGGCTGGTTGCCAAATAGCATGGTTTCAGCCACGGGAAGCAGGCGTTCGGTGAAGGCTGTCGGGCCAATGGCCCAGCCGCTGCGAAACCCCGGCGCGGCAAAGGCCTTGGAGATTGAGGACACCACTACGGTTCTATCTTGCAGCGCGCTCTGCTCAAGAGGAGAGGCAAAACCATCGCCGAAGGTCAGCCTCTCATAGACCTCATCACAGACAATCCACAGGTCGTGGCGGATCGCCAAAGCACCTAGTTCTGCCAGCGTTTCCCGGTCGATGACAGCCCCGGTTGGGTTATGAGGCGTGTTCAGCAGCAGGACGCGGCTGGCGGGTGTGATGGCCTGTTCCAGATCTTCGGGCTGCAAGACAAACCCATGTGCGCTGCGCAAGGGAATTGGTTGTACATGGGCCCCTGTGGCATGCACGACCCCTTCATAGGTTGCGTAATAGGGATCGCCCACCAGCACGCCGTCACCGGACTGCACCAAGGTCTGCATCACTGCATAAAGCGCGGTCTGCGTGCCCGGCAGGCAGATCACATTGTCGCGGCTCATCCCGGCCATGCGGGGGGCGTAGGTCTGAACCAGAGCGTCAATCAAACCGGGCTCGCCCCGCCCGTTGGAATATTTGGTCCGTCCTGCGCGCAAGGACCGGATGCAAGCCTCGATCAACGCCGGGTCGGGGGTAATCTCCGGCTCACCTATGGTGAGTTCAACAATGTCTTCGCCGCGTGCAATGCGGTCGCGCGCTGCGGAATAGACTGCCCATTTGTCGCCGCCCAAATCACGCAGCCGCTCTGTCAGATCTGCATAACGCATCGGGTTACTCTCCTGTTTCTGTGCCAAGATGCCGGGTGAGCGTTCCCTTGGGGAGGTGCAACAGATCCTCGCAGGCGGAGACGCCGATTTCGGCCAGCCCCGAAGGGTCGTAAATCCCGTGCTCCAGCGATCCTTCCAGCCACAGCCCGTCAATGACACCGTTTACCACAATCGACAGGCGCTTGATCTCTGCTGCGGCAACACTGCGCCCGTGGGCGGCCAGAACCTCGGGGATCAGCCCTTCGAGAATTTCCAGAAACTCACCATAAGACTCCTTGTGAATACGATCAAATTCAGGATCTGACCGCACCACGCCAATAAATGTCGCCCATAAAGAGACCTTGAAACTCGACAGGTTTGGCTCGGACAGGTTGCGCGCGATAAAGGACGCCAGACGGCTTTCGGCCGAACGGTCCGGCGCATCCGCATCCCGTGCGGCCTGACCGGTGAGCATCCCGATCAGATAGGCATAGGCCTCGCGCACCATCTCATCCTTAGAGGCAAAATAGTGGCGGATCAGGCCGGCTGACACACCGGCCTCCGCCGCGATTTTCCGCGCGGTGGCCGCATGCAGCCCATGGTCGGCGACCACATTCAACGTGGCTTCGATCAGCTCACGGCGGCGCACGTCTTCCGACAGGCGTTGAAAAGTCTTGCGCGTCATCTGGGTGGGTGTCCTCATCCTGCCACGGGTTGGCCTGTCCCGGCCCTGCGCCTGTGTCGCGCGTTTTGTAGATCTACATTTGTTCAATAAACGCGCGGGTTCAAGCGGTTCCACTTTCAAACCTCTCGTTGGGGCGGGTGGGCTTCCTTTCTTGTTGTTCAATTGTACAATAAGTGGGCGCGCCAACATGACAAAGGTTTCTTTCATGCAGCTTGACAGTTTTGACCGCCGTATCCTTGACCTGTTGCAACGTGATGCCCAGACCAAGGTGGATGTGATCGCGGATCGGGTGGGCCTGTCCGCCTCTGCTGTGCAACGCCGCATTCGCAAGCTGAAGGCGGAAAATGTCATCACCGGAGAGGTCGTGGTGGTAAATCCCAAGGCCGCGGGCAATATGATGACCTTTGTCGCCGGGGTCGAGATCGAGCGTGAAAACTATGAGGCGCTGGGTCGGTTCCGCGAATGGGTGGCGCAGAATGACAATATCCAGCAGCTTTACTATGTGACCGGTTCGTTGGATCTCGTGGTGATTATCCTCGCACGGGACACGGAACATTACGATGACATCTCGGCTGAGATGATGAAAGCCCACCGCCAGATCCGTCGCGTCACCACCCATGTGGTGCTGAAGTCGCTGAAAACCGGACTGGCGCTGCCGCTGCTGGATGAAGACCGCTGACGCTCCATTTGGGGCGCTTTCAATTCACTTGCGCCCTGAAGTAG
Organism: Epibacterium sp. ABZ3_068; assembly: GCF_056159265.1. Taxonomy (NCBI): domain Bacteria; kingdom Pseudomonadati; phylum Pseudomonadota; class Alphaproteobacteria; order Rhodobacterales; family Roseobacteraceae; genus Epibacterium; species Epibacterium sp. ABZ3_068. The sequence continues at coordinate 411,154 of NZ_JBSWUV010000001.1, read as the reverse complement.
GCGCATCTGGTTCAATTTCGCTGCCAAGGGGTCGTTTTTTCGCTGCAAGATTTCTGCCAAGCCAGCCTGACGAAAGCGACAGACCCTCATGACCACCATCGACCCCAAAATGCAGATCCCGCAGCCACAGACCCTTGGTCGCGAGACTTTGGCGCTTGATGCCGGGTTGGTGATTGACCCCCGCACGCGGGCGATCCAGCCCAATATCTCCATGTCGGTGAACAATATGGTTACTCCGGGAGAGGGGGCCTTTTCGGCGGATGGGGTCGAGGATCTGACCGCGCTGCCCTATATGTATGCGCGCTGGACAAACCCGACGGTGATTGAGCTGGAACAGCGTGTCGCCGCCCTGGAAGAGGCCGAACAGGCCATGTGCACCGCCAGCGGTGTTGGGGCGATCTCGGCGACGTTTCTGGGGCTGTTGAAGGCGGGTGATCACCTGATTATCAGCGATGTATGCTATGCCGGTGCGGCCGAGCTGGCCCGCGGTGTACTGCCCGATTTCGGGATCGAGGTCAGCCAGGTCAATCTGTCCGATCCTGACGCGCTGGCAGCAGCGATGCGACCCAATACCAAACTGGTGCATTGCGAGAGCCCCTGTAATCCGCTTTTGCGGTTCACGGACCTCGCCCGGATCAGCGAAATTGCTCATCAGGGCGGCGCGCTGGTCAGTGTGGATTCGACTTTGGCAACGCCGGTTGCCTGTCGGCCGCTGAATTTTGGCTGCGATCTGGTGATTCATTCGCTGACCAAATTCATCAACGGTCACGGGGATGCCATGGGCGGGGCGGTCGCCGGAAGCCAGTCCCTGATTGCCAAAATCCGCGCCCGCAGCGGCGTCTACCTGGGATCTACGCTCAGCGCGATGAACGCCTGGCTGATCCTGCGTGGGATCGACACGCTTTATCCCCGCATGAAAACCATGAGCGACAGCGCCAGCCAAATCGCCCGGTTTCTGGAGGACCATCCGCGTGTCAAACGTGTGCTTCATCCAAGTCTGGACAGCCATCCGCAGGTGGATCTGATCGCCCAACAGATGGATCTGCCCGGCGCATTGATCAGCTTTGAAACCAATGACTTGGCCGCGACAGAACAGAGGTTTGCGGACCGTCTGAAGGTGATCCACTATGCCTTTTCCGTGGGCCATCAGCGCAGCCTTCTGACGCTGCTCGACACCGATGTGATGATGAAATCCACCTATAAACTGCAGGGAGAACAACTGGCCGATTACCGCGCCTATGCAGGCGATGGTCTGTTCCGGCTGAGCGTCGGGCTTGAGACCGTGGACGATCTGATCCGCGATCTTGACCAAGCGTTGAGAGATTAACACCCAAAGAGGCGCGCACGCCCGTCTGACACCGGCCAAACATGGTGCAGACACGCTATCGGCTTGCAGAAAACGCCCGAAATGTGCTTTCCCTGTTTTACAGTCGTACAACAGGGCGAGACTCGCACAGACCCGTGAAGAGCGCAAAAGCGCCGCCAAACGGGGCCAACAGGAGAGAAGATGACACAAGATCCCGCGATTGAAATCCGCGATCTGCACAAGAGCTATGGCGCGATAGAGGTGCTGAAAGGCGTTTCAATGACCGCTTATCCGGGCGACGTGGTTGCCGTGATCGGGGGCTCTGGATCCGGAAAATCAACAATGCTGCGCTGTATCAATATGCTCGAAAAGCCAAGCTCGGGTCGCATTGCGATCCAGGGCGAAGCCTATGAGATGCGCCAGTTGGGGACCAACGCAATGGAGCCCGCTTCGCCGAAACAGGTGCAGCGGATCCGGTCGCAGCTTGGGATGGTGTTTCAGAACTTTAACCTGTGGCCACATCGCACCGTTTTGCAGAATGTGATCGAAGTCCCGATCCATGTCCTTGGCGTACCCAAGGAGCAGGCGGTTGCACGTGGTCGCGACGTGCTCGCCCGTGTTGGACTGGCTGAAAAGGAAGACGTCTATCCGGCCTTTATGTCCGGTGGACAGCAGCAGCGCGCGGCCATTGCGCGGGTGCTGGCGGTGGACCCGCTGGCCATGCTGTTTGATGAACCGACCTCGGCGCTTGATCCGGAACTGGTGGGCGAAGTGCTCAACGTGATCCGGGATCTGGCGGCGGAAAAACGCACCATGGTGCTGGTCACCCATGAAATGGCCTTTGCCCGCGATGTGGCCAGCCACGTGATCTATTTGCGTGATGGCCGGATCGAGGAAGAAGGCCCGCCTGAGCAGATCTTTGGCGATCCGCAATCGCCGAACCTGCAACAGTTCATTCGCTCTGTCGCCTGACGCCTGTCGTCCTGCGCCCTTTTTACCCCATCACGTCACCCATAGGGAGAATACCATGCTTCGCAAACTGAGCTTTGCCATTCTTGCCACCAGTGCCGCTGCACTGGCCGCACCAGTTGCCGCCGAAACCTTGAAAGTTGGCGTTTCCGCCGAACCCTATCCGCCGTTCTATGCCCCGGATGCATCCGGCGAATGGAAAGGCTGGGAAATCGACTTCATGAACGAGCTGTGTGCGCGCATTGAAGCCGAATGCATTGTCACCCCGGTGGCATGGGAAGGCATCATCCCGGCGCTGAATTCGGAAAAGATCGATATGATCATCGGCTCCATGTCCATCACCCCGGCGCGGGCGGAACAGATCAACTTCTCTGACAAATATTATGATACGCCAACCGCGCTGGTCATGGCCAAGGGCAGCAAGTTCGAAAACAGCCCCGAAGGTCTGAAGGGCGCCTATATCGGTGCGCAGTCCGGTTCGATCCAGCAAGTCTATGCTGAGAAATATTTTGCCGAAACCGCCAGCGAAATCCGCTTTTACCAGACCCTGGACGAAGAACTGCAGGATCTGGCGGCGGGCCGTATCGACGTTGTGATCGGCGACTCTCTCGCGATGGAACCGTTCATCACCTCTGACGAAGGCAAAGCCTGCTGTGAATTCAAAGGGGCCGTAGCGGCTGACCAGGACGTTCTGGGCTATGGCGTTGGCGTTGGCATGCGCAAGGAAGACACCGAGCTTCTGGCCAAAGTAAACGCGGCCATCGCAGAGATCCGCACCGACGGCACCTACGAGAAGATCTCGGCCGATTACTTCGCCTTTGACATCTACGGCGAGTAATCGCTGACTGGGGCTGCCCCTGCCGGGCGGTCCCTTCCAACCCTCAGATCAGAAAGCGTGCCTGCGTGTTGCAATCCATTGACCTCAGCCTTCTAGCCTTCAACCCTCCGGGGTGGGGTGGTGCCCTGCTCAACGGGTTTGTGAAATCCATCCAGCTTGCCGCCGGCGGCTATGCCATTGGTATTCTGATCGGCATTCTGGGGGCCAGTGCCAAGCTCTATGGCAACCGGGTCGTCAAGGATCTGGCCGAGATCTACACGATGGTGATCCGCGCGGTGCCGGAACTGGTTCTGATGCTGGTGTTTTACTACGCAGGCACGGATCTGATGAATACGGTTCTCAAGGCGATGGGATATGACGGGTTCGACGTCAACGGGCTGTTGGCCGGTATCCTTGTGATTGGTCTTGTGCAGGGAGGTTACACAACCGAGGTCATCCGCGGCGCGATCCTTGCGGTGCCGCCGGGCCAGATCGAGGCCGCCGCCGCCTTTGGCATGTCGCCGGGCAAGGTGATGCGCCGGGTGACCCTGCCTGCCATGACCCCCCACGCGCTGCCGGGGATGGCCAACCTGTGGATGATCGCAACCAAGGATACGGCGCTTTTGGCGGTCATCGGGTTCAGCGAGCTGACTTTGGTCACCAAACAGGCCGCCGCAGCAACCCGCGAGTATTTCATGTTCTTTATCGCCGCCGGGATCCTCTATCTGATCTTGACCCTTGGCTCCAACGTGATCCTGCGCCGGTTTGAACGTCACGCCCGTCGCGGCATGGTCCCGGTGCAGCGGTAAGGGGGCAAAGAGATGACTGATATGAATATCCCCGCCACCGCCGACAGAGCACCCGGTGCACTGGTCCAGATCCGCGCATTCTTCCTGCCCCATCGCATCGTCATGCTGGCGCTGGCCCTGTCGGGCGTTGCCGCGATGGTGCTGACCATGGACTGGAGCTGGCTGCCGCAGTTCATGCCCCGCCTCTGGAGCGGTCTTCTGATGACGCTTTATATGCTGTTTGGCAGCGTGATCCTCGGCTTCCTTCTGGCCGTTCCTCTGGGGCTGGTGCAGGTGGTTGGCCCGCGTCCCCTGCGCTGGCTCGCAACCGGTTTCTGCACCGTCATCCGCGGCACGCCGCTCCTGTTGCAGCTTTGGCTGTTCTACTACGGGCTCGGGTCGCTTTTTGCCCAATACCCAGAAATCCGCGAGACCTGGATGTGGCCCTATTTGCGGCAGGCCTGGCCCTATGGGCTGTTGGCGCTGACCATCTCCTTTGCTGCCTATGAAGGCGAAGTGATGCGCGGCGCCTTTGCCGGCGTTCCCCATGGAGAGCTGGAAGCCGCCCATGCCTTTGGCATGCCCAGAACCAAGGTCTTTACCCGTGTCTGGTTGCCGCGCGCCGTGCACCGTGCCCTGCCAACCCTGACAGGTGAGATCATCCTGCAGCTCAAATCCACACCGCTGGTGGCCACGGTGGCGGTGGCGGATCTTTATGCCATTGTCACGCGGGTCCGGCAGGCCACATTGCTGACCTATGAACCGCTTCTGCTGCTGGTGGCGATCTACCTCTGCCTGAGCGCGATCCTGATTGCGGGTCTGCGCTGGCTGGAAAACCGGGTGCCCAGCGGCCACTGATCCGGTATCACATTCACCTGAACGGCCTCCACTGCGGGGCCGTTTCGCAGTTAAAGGTAACAGCCTCTATGATCACCCTTCTTGATGGCGGTATGAGCCGCGAATTGCAGCGTCAAGGCGCGACGCTGAAACAACCGGAATGGTCCGCGCTGGCCCTGATGAACGAACCCGACAAGGTTCTGGCCGCCCATGCAGCCTTTGTGGCGGCGGGCTCCACTGTGATCACGGCAAACAGCTATGCGGTTGTGCCCTTCCATCTGGGGGACGAGGTCTTTGCCGCGCGGGGCGCTGAACTTGCCGCTCGTGCGGCCCGTCTTGCCCGTCAGGCAGCTGAGACCGTTGAAAATACCCGTGTCGCGGGCTGTCTGCCACCTGCCTGCGGTTCTTATATGCCGGAAAAATTTGACGCCAAGGTGGCGGCTCGGATCCTTTCGGTCTTGGTCGACAATATGAACGCAGACGTGGACTTCTGGCTCTGCGAAACCATGAGCAGCCTCGAAGAAGCACGGGTAACATCCGCCGCCACCCGCGAAACAGGCAAACCGTTCTGGATCTCCTTCACCCTGCGCGATGACAGCGAAACTCTGGCCCGGGGCAGCAGCCTTTTGCGTTCGAAAGAACCGGTAGAGGAGGCGGTGAAACTGGCGCTGGAGGTCGGAGCCGAGGCCGTGCTGTTCAACTGCTCCATGCCCGAGGTCATGGAAACCGCCATCCGCAGCGCCAAATCGGTGATGGCGGAGGCAGGGTGCGAGCTGCCCATCGGGATCTACGCCAACGCTCTGGTCTCTCAGGATGAGGACGGCGACGCAAATGAGGTCATCTCGGTTGTGCGTGAGGATCTGGACCCTTTGGGATATTGCACATGGGTGGACCGCTGGGTGTCCGCGGGCGCCACGCTGATTGGCGGTTGCTGCGGCATCGACGCCCCCCACATCGCCGCCCTCAACGCGCATTTTAAACCCAAAGGGTGACTCAGCTGTGGCCGGGGCTGGGTTGGTCAAACCTCAACCGGTAGCCATGTGCCAGTTTCCGGGTCGGCGTTGATCTGCATAGGCGCGCCGTCGACCGCGCCGATCAACCAGGCAAAGCTGTAAAAGAGCTGTATCATCACACGGGGCACCACCGCGTGGTCAAAGCTGAACAGCGTCATGCCGACATAGGCGACCAGGGTCACACTGGTGGCCAACAACAGGCTGAGTACAAGCGCGCCCGCGCCGACGCCGGTTAATGTGCCGTCGGTTTCGCCAATCCGGTCGGCAATCCAACGGCGCAGAAATCCGGGATAGGTCAATGCAGTGGCGAAAACAGCCAGCACAAAATGCACCACTGTCGGCAGTAAGGTAGAGGCGAGCATAAAGAACAGCCAGCCATAATGGGTGCCCCCCGCCAGCAGATCCGCAAACAGCGCATCAAGATCCAGCAAGCCGCTGCCATCACCAAACCGCAGCACGTCCACCAGCGCAATCATCACACAGCCCAGTGCCAAAAACGTCGCACCACCCACCAAGATGTCCCACAGCACGCTGCGCAGCGGATGATGGCCCCCCACTGCAACCTGACGCAGAAAATACCGCGTCGCCCCGACAGAGGCAAAATCCGCCAGCGCATTGACCAGTGGAAACAGGCCAAGGCACAGGAGAACCATGCGGCCGCTGTCATTTGGCAGGTTGTCCACCGGAACAAATCGCAGGAGCAGGGCCAACCCGCCGAGCGGCAGTAGAACGTATAAGGTCCACAACCAGACAGGGTTGTGCCCGCGTACGGCCAAACGGTCGGCGTGCCGGTCAAGGAAAACTGCGGCTGCGAATGCGACTGCGAATGCGACTGCGGCTGCAACTGCGGCTGCGCCTGCGCCTGCGCCTGAGAATGCGGCTGCGACTGCGGCTGCAGCTGCGGCTGCGAATGCGCCTGCGCCTGCGCCTGCGCCTGCAAATGCGGCTGCGAATGCGACTGGGGCTGCGACTGCGGCTGGGGCTGCGACTGCGGCTGGGGCTGCGACTCCACTCGGAAAACTGATTTGACTGAGCAGCCAAAAAAAACCAAACCACCCGCCCATGGCGCAGATAAACAATGGCAGGCGCCATGGGGGGGTGGTCCGCACAACGCTCAACATCAACGCAGCACATACCGCAAGACCCGCAGCCAGCAGGATCCGTTGCCATGGCGCACCAACAGGGGCGATGTCACGCCCACCCAAAACCATTGGGCTGCCTGCAATCCACTGTCCCAACAGCATCAAAATCGGGTAAGCCACCGCGAGGACCATCGTGAACTGGATCAACCCCGGCGAAAATGCGGTGCCAAGCGCGGATTTCGCGCGAAACCCGTCTTGCGCTGCAACGCCGCGCCGGATGCGGTGCAACAACAGGCGCAGCCACAGCCGATACCGCCGATAGGCCGAATCCTGTCGCAACCAGGTTTGAATGCGCCGCCGATCAAGGTCAGATCCTTTTAACGCCGCACGCAGCAGGCCAAAAGAGACTGTGGTCAGAACGCAAAACAACGACCACCACGCGCCGTTTTTACCAAACTCCCAAATTTCGAAGAGCAAATCGCGCATTCAAATCACAGTGTTGATAATAGGAATTGCAGACAGCTTAGCGACGATTGCGCGGGCGGCATAGGGGCAGGGACGAGGTTCGATCCACAGTTCCGCGTTGTTAAGGGGAGGGTTCCGGTTGACTCACCCCCTGCGCAGGCCATAGAGGGTTACGCCGGTTTGCAATCGTGCAGTCGGCCTCCCCAAACAGACACCCTTTTGGAGACACGAAATGTCTGAACTGCGCGAAGAAGCTCTGAAGAGCAAAGCCTGGCCGTTTGAAGAAGCACGCCGCATCGTCAAACGTTACGCCAAGGGCGCGCCAGAGAAGGGATATGTGCTGTTTGAAACCGGCTATGGCCCCTCGGGCCTGCCGCATATCGGCACCTTTGGTGAGGTGGCGCGCACCACAATGATCAAACGCGCGTTCGAGGAGATCTCGGACATCCCAACCAAGCTGATCTGTTTCTCGGACGATCTGGATGGCTTGCGCAAAGTGCCGTCCAATGTGCCGAACCCGGAAGCCCTGGAAGAGCATTTGCAGCGTCCGCTGACCGCGGTGCCAGATCCCTTTGGCACGCATGAGAGCTTTGGGGATCACAACAACGCCATGCTGCGCCGCTTTTTGGATACCTTTGGCTTTGAGTATGAGTTCTATTCGGCCAAGGAATTCTACCAGTCTGGCCAGTTCGACGAGATCCTGAAGCGTGCCGTCGACAATTACGACGAGGTCATGAAGATCATGCTGAAGTCCCTGCGCGAAGAGCGTGCGGCGACCTATTCGATCTTCCTGCCGATCCACCCGGAAACCGGCCGTGTTCTGTATGTGCCCATGAAAAAGGTCTGCGCCGAGACCTATACCGTTACCTTTGACGATGAGGACGGCAAGGAATGGACCCTGCCGGTGACCGGTGGCAATGTGAAATTGCAGTGGAAGCCGGACTTTGGCGCGCGTTGGGCCGCGCTGGGTGTCGATTTTGAGATGTACGGCAAGGAACACGCCACCAACGAGAAGATCTATGACGCGATCTGTCGTGCACTGGGGGGGCGCCAGCCAGAGCATTTCTCCTATGAGCTGTTCCTGGATGAGAACGGGCAGAAGATTTCGAAGTCTTCGGGCAACGGTGTGTCGATTGACGAATGGCTGACCTATGCCTCGACCGAGAGCCTGTCCTATTTCATGTATCAAAAGCCCAAAACCGCCAAGCGGATGCATTTTGATGTGATCCCCAAGGCGGTTGACGAGTATCACCAGCAGTTGCGTGCCTATGCAACGCAGGATGCCAAGGGCAAGCTGAACAACCCGGTCTGGCACATCCATGGCGGCGACGTGCCGGAATCGGATATGGTGGTGCCATTCTCCATGCTGCTCAATCTGGCGTCGGCGTCGAGCGCTGAGGACAAGGAAACCATGTGGGGGTTCATCAACAAATATGCCCCCGATGCAACACCTGAAACCCATCCAGGTATGGACAAGGCGGCCGGTTTTGCAGTGGCCTATTTCAACGACAAGGTAAAGCCGACCAAAACCTTCCGCGCACCCAGCGAGCAGGAGCGTGCTGCGTTGCTGGATCTGGCCGATGCACTGCGCACGACCGAGGCGGCGCTGGCGGCGATTGCCAAGAAAAACGAGATCGTCGGCAATGAGGATCCGCTGCCGGAGGCGGATTTCGCATCTGAAGAATTCCTGCAGTCAGTTGTTTTTGCAATTGGCAAGATCCACGGGTTTGAGCCGCTGCGCAACTGGTTTACGGCAATCTATGAGGTTCTGTTGGGGGCCAGCCAGGGGCCGCGTTTTGGTGGTTTTATTGCCCTTTACGGGGTCGAGGAAACCATAGGGTTGATCGAAAAAGGCCTCGCGGGCGAGCTGGGCTGAACCAAATTTGCAATCAGATTGAAAAGGGCATCCGCTGGGTGCCCTTTTTGTTTTTGTGAAAGAGGGGGGGCTCGGGGACCCTCCAAAGCGAAGCTTGTGGTCCCACCCATCTCCGGCTCCCCTGCGTGACAGCGCCGCCCTCTGGCGCAAGGAGAATGACGGTTTCCGCGCCCCAAAGGGCGCGGAGCCTCCGCAATTTTCCTGGCCCCACAGGGCCTGTTCGCTGTCCTTTGGGGCGCAGGTGACGGGCGGCTCCACAAGCGAAGCAGGGGAGGGGTGTTGCGTATCCGGCGAACGCCCCGGATCGGAATTCTTAAGCGGGCAAGGATAGAACAGGGGCTGCACGTGATCTGAGCCAAAGCTGCAAAAAGGATGCCCCCGATGAACAAGGTCATTACCGAAGGTCTGCAACTGATGCCTGCCCCCTTTGCCGAAGGTCTGGGCCAATGGTCCAGCGGCAATGGAACGCCGGGATCTGACACCTATGATGGGGCGGGCAATGCGGCGTTGGTTGCGGCGGATGCGGACTTTGGCAGCTGCCTGGAACTGCAGAAAACAGAGAACACACAGCGCCTGCGGTTTATGGGGCAGACCCCGGTTGAACCCGGCTGTTATTTGCAGGTGCGGGCGCGTCTGAAGGTGCTGAGCGGTGCGCTGCCGTCTGCCCGTATTGCTGCCTGGGCCAGTTCCGGGGGCAGCACTCACCTGGATGGTGTTGTGGAAGAAGGCCCGTCGGTGGCGCTGACCCAGTATGGGCAGGTGTTTGAGGTCACGGCCATTATCGGTTCCGGCCGACGTGGCGGCGTGGATATGCCCTGGGGGCGCGCTGCGCAATATGGGCATGTCGGCTTGGATCTGACCGGGTCCAATGGGGCCGTGGTGCGTGTTGATGATCTGGTGATCGAAGATGTCACAAGCATCTACCTGCGCGATATGCTGAGCCTGGTGGATGTGACCGATTTTGGTGCGGTGGGCGACAATGCAACGGACAATACCGCTGCTTTTGAGGCTGCCGATCAGGCAGCAGATGGGCGCCGCATTCTGGTCCCTGAAGGGCAGTTTTATCTGGGGGATACGGTGCAGCTGAACCATGAGGTGGTGTTTGAGGGCACGTTGCGCATGCCTCGCGACCGGATGCTTCTGTTGAACAAGAGTTTTGATTTCCCAAGCTACGCCGCTGCCTTTGGTGATGAGGAGGAGGGGTTCAAAAAAGCATTTCAGGCATTGTTGAACAATGTTGACCATGATGCGTTGGATTTGGGGGGGCGTCTGATCACCGTATCAGAGCCGATCGACATGCAGGCGGCGGTGCCCAATCGCAGCACCTATTCCACCCGACGGGTGATCCGCAACGGGCAGTTCTCCGCCGCAGACAGCAGCGCCTGGGATACGGAAACCGTGACCTCTCAGGCGACGTATGATCCGGATGACAAACGCACGCTGCGCAATGTCAGCAATGCCGCCAATATTCGGGTTGGCGCTTTGGTTCAGGGCAACGGGGTCGGACGCGAGATCTATGTTGCGGCAGTGAATGTGGGCGCACAGGAAATCACGTTGAATGAAGGCCTTTATGACGCGGCAGGCACCCAGGTTTTTACCTTTCACCACTTCAAATGCGTACTGGATTTCTCGGGGTTCACCCGGTTGTCCAAGTTCGGCATGCATGGAGTAGACATCCAGTGCAATTCCTATTGCAGTGCCATTCGTCTGGCGCAGACCGGTGCGACGTTCTCTATGGAACATTGCTTTATTTCGCGTCCCAAAGACCGCGGGATCACGTCGTTCAGTACGGGCTGCCAGGGGATGCTTCTGGACAATTGCCAGTTTCTGTCTGCCGAGGAAAACCTTCCGGTGTCGGAGCGGAGGTCCATTGCCTTTAATGTCAATGCCAATGATCCCAAAATCCGCAGCTGCCGGGCCACAAGATTTCTTCACTTCTGCGTTCTGGGCGGGGAAAATAACACCATCACCGGCAACCACTTTTTCCAGGGTGATGATTCCGATATTGGGGTGCGCTCTGCCGGGATCATATTGACCTCGACCTATTGTTCGACAACGATTTCAGACAATTACGTGGATAACTGTTTTATTGAATGGACGAACGAAATGGACGAAGCCCCCGATTTCGACAGTGGGTTCTCGTTTTCGGCGCTGTCGATTGCCGACAATGTCTTTTTGTCGAGCCATGTTGTCCCGTGGTTTACGCCGATCGTTGTGAAACCCTATGGAACGGGTCATTATCTCAACGGTCTGGTGGTCACCGGCAATAAGTTCCGCTCCACCAATGGCAAGATCGAGCGGGTCGAGCGGGTGGATACCAGCTTCTCGGATCTGGACATGAACCGCGCCAATGATGTGTTCTTTGACGGCAATACCTTCCACAATGTGGAAGTGCATGTGGCCAACCCTTTGCGACTGCGCCACACTCAGGGAACTGCGGCGCGCACCTGGACAGTTGATACCGACGGCAAGCTCCCGTTTGCGGGCGAGGCGCGCGGGGTCGACAGTATTGTGCCGCTCGGGGTGATCGAAACCTCTGGCGGGGGAGATCAATTTGCCTTTCCCTATGTGGAGCTGCGACAGGGAAGCGATCGGGATCAGGTTGGTGTGACCTGGCAAGAGAACGTGCGCGGAGAGATCATGCTGCAGGTTCGGATGGATCGGTAGATTTCACAGCCCAAGGTCCGCAGGCGTCAGGTCATAAGCCTTTCCGAACCCGCCGTTCAGCGCAGCCTTGGTCACCGTGAACCGGACAAATGAGAAATCCGCAAGGCTGAGGTAGAGCTTGGCCTTGGGGTTTTGCGTCAGGTAATGGGCGGCGCGTGTCTGATGGTCGTCCCGGTCGCGGAGCAGGATCTCGGCGCGCGCCATCAGGCTGAGGCGCGGGTGCGACAGAGGATCGCCGCGCTCTCCGGGGTCTCCCAGCAGGAGCGAACAGGCGGGGCGGTCGCGCAACGCTTTGGTATGGGCCGACAGGCTGGAAATCAGGCTGAGCGGCGCGCCGTCCAGATCCAGACCAAAGGCAATCCGTGTGACCAGCGGCTGGTCCTCTGTGATCATGACGCCAAGGGCAGCGTGGCGGCTGTTCTGCAGAAAACCACATGCCTGTGTGCGGGCGTCCTCGTCAGTGTCACGGATCGGATTGGTCATGGGCTTTGCATCCTTTTGCCCCCAGACTGGCATGGGGTGGGGACAAGGCCAAGGCGATAAAACCGACGCGCAGTGCGAAAAAATACTCGGATCAGGGCAAAAACAGCCTAAGCTGAAGAGGTAAGGGAGGAACAGATGCCAAAGATCCAGACATCCAATGATATCCAGACCGTCATCACCACTTTTGAAGTCACGCCAGGCACTTGCCAGGACCTAATGGAGGCGCTGCAGGTGGCGCTGAGCGAATTTATCTCACATCAGCCGGGGTTTGTGGCGGCGGGGCTGCACGTCAATGACGCCCAGACCCGGATTGCCAATTATTCCCAATGGGAGCGGCGGGAAGATTTTATGGCGATGCTTCGCACCCCCGAAATGCGGGAGCGCACGCGAGGGTTTAATGCGCTCTGCCGCAGTTTTGAACCGGTCATGTATGAGGTCGCCGCGACCTTTGACTGATCGTCAGGTCGGGGTGCGGTTTGTGCCCCGATCAAAAAGGAATTGCCAGGTCACCCGGATCCCGGTTTCCATCGGGCGCGGCAGCAACAGCATGGCCGAGCGCATCAGAACCTTGTTGGAATTGATCGCTTCGACAATCTGGCCCATATGGCGTGCCTTATACTCCGGAGAACGCAGCAGAATGGTTTCAGCTTTTTCGATGGCGCGGATGGTCTCACGCCGGATTTCGGGGATGGCTTCTGGTTTTACCGGTCGATAGGACTGCACCAGGCGGCGGCGTTTCGGCTGCGTAGGGTCGAGGTTTTTGGTGACGGTTGCGTCGATGGTGTCTTCGATCAGCTCCATCGCCTCTTCCACCTCGTCATAGGCAGAGTTGTCGCGGATCTTGCGTTTGGCTTCGCGGTAGACCAGCCGGTAGCAGTCCCATTTGTAAATCTTCTTCTCCCGCTCGCAGCGGTCATGACCGCCACGCAGGATGCGTACGATTTCGCGGGTTGTGCTGCGGTTCAGATTGCTGTCGTTGCCGCTGTCCTTGCCGCCCTCACCTCCTTCGCCATAACCGGCCATGGCCCCCGTTGTGCCAAGGCTGAGGATGAGGGATGCGGTCGCGGCAATACGCGACAGATTTGCCAGAGAAAATCGTTTGCTCATTGATAAAACTCTCCTCGTTACCTTGTGGGAGCTTAACATGCGTCCCGCCGCCAGGGGAGGGTTTTGCGCGGAAATGATCGCTGGATTTGAAATGATGGCCCGAGTTTTGCGGGATCAGTTGGCCAATCCCATCGGTGCCGCCATAAAGGTCCGCAGGAACGCGCAGTTCGAACACATCAGCATGGCGGCCGGATAGGATGCGCGCCCGGGTTTGGAGCTGCCCGCCACATAGGAGCCGTTCTGGATCAGATAATCGCCAATCGCCCATGAGTTCTGGCCGCAGACGGGACAATCATGGCTGGTGCATTTGGAGGCCACCCAATCGCCGATCAATTGCTTTTCTTCCGCCGTCAACCGCCGCGCTTCGGGCTGTGTTTGTTGCGGGCGTGGCTGCCCCTGCGGATGAAATTGGCGCTGCATCTGCATAGAAATCGTCCTGAAACTCCGGCCCCTATCGCGAGGCGGCCGTCAAACTGCTTATTCGTTAGAGGCTTCAAATTCGCAGCAAAAAGTTTCCAAAATCTTGTTTTCGAGGGGTCAAGCCTCTCCCAAAGCAAAAAATTCCGCACCCCTTCCAGGCTTTCTAGAGGGCTGGTTTGATGCGGTTTTTTGAATTTAACGCTGCCCGCGAGTGCTCTCACCCTCCGGTGTCATTCAAGTAACGGTTGGCGTGACGTCCTCAGCGTTTGAAAGCCAATCGAAGATCTTCAATTGCGTTGATTTGGCCTTGTGAAAGCGCATCTTGGGCCAAAGGCATAAGGATGTCTTGAATTTGATCCCACGCGGAGCTTCCACCGATTTTGTATAGCCGCCGGGCCAGCCGGGGGACTGCGTGGTCCGGGCCGTCGCATTGGGTCATAAGCCAGCGTCCAAGAACCTCCATCTCTTTTGCGTCTTCTTCGCTTATTCTCAGCTTCTGGCGAAGCAGGATATGAAGTTCCGCGCGCTGCTCCTGTGTCGGGAGCCCGTCCAATTCGATGAAGGCTTGGGCAATTGCGCAAATCGCAATGTTGGGATCGTCAATCCCTTCGACCGGATGCTGTCCGGTCTTGCGCCGGAAGGCAATTCGCCGGGGAGCATTTATCGCTGTTGTTACAAGGTCCTGTGCGGTGTCTACGGCCTCACGCGGGTTGGTGCGAAACCACCACCAAAGCGCACCGCCAATTGCAGTTACAATTGCTATAAGAATTGGCATTTTGTCGTCTCAATAGTTTAAATCTAATTGGGGTATTAACACATTTTTGAGGCGCTTACATAGCGTGTATGACCAAAACTACCTGATCGCGAGAACAAGGGCCTTCTGGACCGAGACCGATAGGCTTGGTCAAAGTCTATCTTCGGCTGAATATGCGGACGGATGCGACATGGCTGGAGAAGACCACCCTTGCGCATCTACATTGAGGCCAGAATACTCAAGTACGAGCCCCTTTCGTGTTCACTAGGCTCAATGGAGTGCATATTGATCGAACTACCGCCCCCGTCGCTTCACATTCCCGCCACGCTGCCCGGCGCGGCCTGCCGTTGAGCGGCCTCGGGATTTGACCGCTTTCTCTGCTGCCGCATCAATGGCCGATTGGCGCGCCAGCGGGTCGTCGGCGATGGCGAGGTCGACGGCCTCAAGCCGTTTCACCTCATCACGCAGGCGGGCGGCTTCCTCGAACTCGAGGTTTTCGGCCGCTTTGCGCATCTCTTCCTTGAGACCCGCCAGATGCGCCTCAAGGTTGGCGCCATGCATGGGTTTGTCGATGGTGGCGGTGACCCGGTTCATATCGGTGTCGCCGTCATAAAGACCGGCCAGAATATCCTCGACGTTCTTTTTGACGGTCTCGGGGGTGATGCCATGTTCGATGTTATAGGCGATCTGTTTCTCGCGGCGGCGGTTGGTCTCGCCAATGGCGCGCTCCATCGACCCGGTGATTTTATCCGCATACATGATCACACGGCCATCGGCGTTGCGGGCGGCGCGGCCGATGGTCTGGATCAATGAGGTCTCGGACCGCAGAAAACCTTCCTTGTCGGCGTCCAGAATGGCCACAAGACCACATTCGGGGATGTCGAGACCCTCGCGCAGGAGGTTGATCCCAACCAGAACGTCAAAGGCCCCAAGCCGCAGATCGCGCAGGATTTCAATACGTTCCAACGTGTCGATGTCGCTGTGCATATAGCGGATCTTGATCCCCTGTTCATGCAGGTATTCGGTCAGATCTTCGGCCATACGTTTGGTGAGAACCGTACACAGCGTGCGGAGGCCCCGTTCCGTGACCGCGCGGATTTCGTCCAGGAGGTCATCCACTTGCGTGGCAACCGGGCGGATCTCAACCTCGGGGTCCAGAAGGCCCGTGGGGCGGATCACCTGTTCCGCAAAGACGCCGCCGGATTGTTCCATCTCCCAGTTGGAGGGCGTGGCCGAGACAAAGACGGATTGGGGGCGCATGGCGTCCCATTCCTCGAATTTGAGGGGGCGGTTGTCCATGCAGGACGGCAGGCGGAAACCGTGTTCGGCGAGGGTGAACTTGCGGCGATAGTCGCCCCGGTACATGCCGCCGATCTGCGGCACCGAGACGTGGCTTTCATCGGCAAACACAATGGCGTTGTCGGGGATGAATTCGAACAGGGTGGGGGGCGGCTCACCGGGGGCGCGGCCCGTAAGATAGCGGGAGTAGTTTTCGATCCCGTTGCAGTGGCCGGTGGCCTCCAACATTTCAATGTCGAAATTGGTGCGCTGCTCCAGCCGCTGCGCTTCCAGCAGTTTGCCTTCGCTCACCAGATTGTCGAGCCGCTCGCGCAGTTCCTTTTTGATCGAGATCACCGCCTGGTTCAGGGTCGGTTTTGGCGTCACATAGTGGGAGTTCGCATAGACGCGGATCTGCTCAAACGTGCCGGTGCGTTCGCCGGTCAGCGGGTCAAATTCGGTGATGCCTTCCAGCTCTTCGCCAAAGAAGGACAGCCGCCAGGCGCGATCTTCGAGGTGGGCCGGAAAGATCTCCAGACTGTCGCCGCGCACCCGGAAGGAGCCGCGCTGAAAAGCCTGATCGTTGCGTTTGTACTGCTGCGCCACAAGGTCCGCCATCACCTGACGCTGGTCGTACTCCTCGCCGACCTTCAGATCCTGGGTCATCGCCGAATAGGTTTCGACCGAGCCGATACCATAGATGCAGGAGACCGAGGCGATGATGATCACATCGTCACGTTCCAAGAGCGCCCGTGTCGCAGAGTGGCGCATACGGTCGATCTGCTCGTTAATCTGGCTTTCTTTCTCGATATAGGTGTCCGAGCGCGCCACATAGGCTTCGGGCTGGTAATAGTCATAGAATGAAACGAAGTATTCGACCGAGTTCTCGGGGAAGAAGCCCTTGAATTCGCCATAAAGCTGCGCGGCCAGCGTTTTGTTCGGGGCCAGAATGATCGCGGGGCGCTGGGTCTCTTCGATGATCTTGGCCATCGTAAAGGTCTTGCCGGTGCCGGTCGCCCCCAAGAGCACCTGATTGCGTTCCCCGTCCAGAACCCCTTGGGACAATTCGGCAATCGCCGTGGGCTGGTCACCTGCGGGAGCAAAGCTGGTGTGCATGTCGAATCGCTTGCCGCCTTCCAGCTTGGGACGACGTTGGGCCGCACGGTCCACCATCATCGGCTGGGAGCTATCAGAATTGGCATAGGGCATGGGCGACTCCTTTGCGGGCCGTCAGGGGAGATTTCGGGCGATTTTGATCTGTTTTTGTTCCTCTGCAAGGGGCTTTTCAACCGCTCATTCGAAATTGAGCGCGGATTTCGGGGGCGTGGGAGAAAAAACTGCGTGAATTCGGTTCAATGCGGGACAAATGGCACCTTGCACCCATAGGGTCGCCTGACGCATATAAACAGAAGCGAATTCTCAAGGCCAAGGAGACAGCCATGCGCGCGCGTATTTACCGTCCAGCGAGAAATGCCATGACCTCGGGCATGGCCAAGACCCGGACATGGGTTCTGGAATACGCCCAGGACAGCGCGCGTGAAGTGGACCCGCTGATGGGCTGGACCTCCTCTGGCGATACCCAGTCTCAGGTGAAGCTGAAATTTGACAGCAAGGAAGCCGCGCTGGATTACGCTGCGGCCCATGGCATTGATGCGCAGGTGGTTGAGCCAAAGTCCCGCAAGGCGAATATTCGTCCCGGCGGCTATGGTGAAAACTTTGCCACCAACCGCCGTAACGTCTGGACTCACTGATCCCGTCGGTCTCTGCTTCCGAATGCTTTTAAAACAGCGAATGATGGGCGCCCGGGTGGCGCCCTTTTTGTTGCTTTGAGGTCAGGGGGATGTGTGTCCTGTCGCCGCAATCAGGAGTGAGAGCAACGTCTGAACCGGGTGTTCGGGCCTGTGCGCGGACAGGTGGCGGGTCTGGCAGCGGCAGGAAAAACCGGTCAGAAGCGGTGGGACATCGCTGGCGTCCAGTTTTCTCCGCCACGAAAGGTCAAAGAGCCGGGCAGAGACGTCTGCGTTTTGTTTTTCGTGCCCAAAGGTTCCTGCCATGCCACAGCAGCCGGTGTCTTGCCGCAAAATCGCAAGCCCGAAATGGGCAAAGATGTGGCTCCATGCAGCGGCACTTTGCTGTCCAGACGCGCTTTCAGAGCAGTGGGGGAACAGGGGGAAAGGGTGCGGCGACGACAGCTGAGTGGGCGGTATATTCCCGTCATAGATAGCATCGGCCAGCAGGTTTTCAATTGGGATGACCCGCGGCAGTTCTGATGCGATTTCAGTGTATTCATGCTGGAACATGGAGGAAAAGGCAGGCTCGACCGAGACCAGGGTGGCCCCGGTCTGCGCCAGCCGGTGTAACTCGGACAGGGTATTTTTGCCGCTGGCCTTGAAGGTTGTGCCTTGCCCGATGGTATAGGCGGGTTTGCCGGTGGCCAATGCGCCGCTGCGGGTGACGCCAAAGCCCAAATGTGCCAGCAGGCTGGCGGATGCGTCCAGCACCTGTCCGTCAAAGGTGGCAAGGAAGAAGTCCTCGACCAGGACGATATGTGTATGGGCGGCGGCCGGTTGCGGGGCCATGCGCCCTGCCGGTTTAATTGCGGGCAAAGCGGTCAGGCCCAGACGGTCAAACAGCGGCGCCAAAAGTTGCAGACCCGCGTTGGAGAGGGCTGGCATGCGGTGCAACAGCGGGCCCATAGGCTCCAGTGCGGCCAGCAGATGGTGGCGGATTGGGCGGCGGCGGGTTTCAAAGTAGCGCGCAAAAAAGGTGCTGCGCATTTTGGGCACATCCACCTTGACCGGACATTGGGACGCGCAGGCCTTGCAGCCGAGGCAGTCGGCCATCACGTCAAAGATCTCGGTTTCAAACTGGGCAAGCTGCCTGCGTTCGTCGGGCGTGTGGCTGTTGGCGCTGCGCCGGGCCCAATCCCTGAGCAGGGCCGCGCGCCCCTTGGGGCTGCGTCTGCGATCACCGGTCGCCTTGTAGGACGGGCACATGGCATCATCGAAATTGCGGCCCATGCACTGGCCGTTGCCATTGCATTTGATCGCTTTTTCAAAGTGCGTCTGATGGGGCGGGGAAATCGAGGCATCCAGGTCGCCGCGAAAGGTCACGGCGTCCAGCGGGGTCAGGGGGTGTTCCGCGGAAGGGGTTGCGATTTTGCCGGGATTGAGGCGGTTTGCCGGATCAAAGGCCCGTTTGATGCGGCAGAGCGCAGCATAAAGACGTGTCCCAAACACATCCGGCCCGTATTCGCCGCGAAACCCTTTGCCGTGCTCTCCCCAGATCAGGCCACCGTGGGACTGGGCGAGGGCGTTTACCTCATCCGAAAGGCCACGGATCTGGGCTGCATCCTCCTTGCGGCGCATGTCCAGCGCCGGGCGCACGTGAACACAGCCCACATCGGCGTGGCCAAACATCCCATAGGCCAACCCGCGCCGGTCCAGAGCGGCGGCGAAATCGGCAACAAAGGCCGGCAGGTTCTGGGCCGGGACGGCGGCATCTTCGACAAAGGGGGTGCCTTGCCGGCTGGGATCCATGCGCCCCAAAAGCCCGACACATTTGGCGCGCAGCCCCCAGATTTCCGCAATTTGCACCGGATCATGCACAATGCGCTGGCTGATCACAGAAGCCGGGCGGTCCTGGTCCAGCTCCTGGAATGCAGCAAGGCCCGCGCTGAGCGCCGGGGCGCTTTGCGCGGCAAGTTCGACGAAATTCAGCCCCAGAACAGCACGCTCCCCCGAGGATTGCAGCACGGGTTCAATCACTGACCAGATCGGGTCCTGTTGGGCCAGTGAGAGGATTTTGTCGTCGATAAATTCAATCGCTGTGGGGTCGGCGGCGACCAACCGGTTCACGTCGCCGAGAGCGGCGTTCATACTGTCATAGGCCACGACAACCAGCGCGCGGTGGCTGGGCCTGGGCAGCAGCTTCAGGGTCAGCCGTTTGGTCAGGGCCAGCGTGCCTTCGGAGCCGCAAAGAAGTTTTATCAGGTTTGGCTGGTCACCCCGGCAAAGGTCCAGCAGGTTATAGCCCGTAAGCCCTCGGTTCATCTTGGGAAAGACCCGGATGATTTCATCCTGCTCGTGCTGTCTGATGTCGGTCAGGACCGTCTGGATCACCTCTGGCAGGGCGTCTGTGCGATCCGGTCGGGCGCAGATCTCACTGCCGTCTGATAGCACCACATCCATCGCCAGCACGTGGTTCGAGGTACGCCCATACACGCGCGAGCCTTTGCCGGATGCATCCGTGGCCGCCATCCCGCCAAGGGTTGCCCGTGATGCAGTCGACACGGTGGGGGCAAAGAAGAGATCGAATTCCGCCGCGGCGTGGTTCAACTGGTCCAGGATGACCCCTGGCTGCACAATGGCGATGCCGGCCTTGGGGTCGATATGTTCGATACCGGTCAGGTGGCGGGAACAATCCACCACCACGCCCGTATTCAGTGACTGGCCATTGGTGCCGGTTCCGCCGCCACGCGGTACAATGGGGACGCCATAGGTGGCAGAAGCGGCTGCGATGACATTCAGATCATCCGGAACACGCGGGAACAGAATGGCCTGCGGTGGCACCTCATAGATCGAATTGTCCGTCGCAAAAACGCTGCGGCTGGCGGCGTCATCAGCGATCTCACCCCGGTAGCCGGCTTTGGTCAGCGCGGCAAAAAACGGGGCAAGATCCGGTGCAGGCGATTGGCTGTCCAGCATCAGGCGGCAGGTTCAACGTCGCTGATCAGATGTCCCTGACCCAGCTGCGTCAGCGCTGCTTTGAGACTGTCGGCCTGGATCTTGGCATAGATCGCGATTTCATCGTTCACCTCTGCGCCAAGCGCGGTCTCAAAGGCGGTTTGATTGGCCGAGGTGCTATAGTTCGACTGCGCATCTGACCCAAGATTTGACTGGAAAATCCCGGCGGCAGAGACGGGCAGGAAGTCCTCATAGGTGATGGGGTCTGCGGCCAGATGACCGGCCGTGATCAGCGCCTCAACACTGGTGAACTCCCCCGTGGCTTCGGCGGATGTGGCGCGATAGGCAAAAAAGCCGAGCTCTTCGCGGCGCATGTTTTCGTAATCATCGGCAAAGATGGCAAATTGCGATGCAAGTTCGGCCATATAGGCGCTGGCCCCTTCGCCTGTGGCCCCAACAGAGGCTGCGGCGCGGGTCTTTCCCAGGGCCTCATCATAAAGCGCGCGGCCTTTTGGGGTCAGCGCAATGCCGCGTTGCTCGATCTCGCCGAAACGCGCGGTGTGGGTGCCAGCGTCAGAGGCGTCTTGCCCACAGAAGGTAACCGGCTCTTCGAGCGCTTTGAACGAGGTCTGGCGCAGTAGAATGGGCACATTGCGGTGGGGTGGCCCTTCGACAATTGCCTTGGCCGTGATGCCGCGTTTGGGCATGTCCTCCTGCACGGCGTCGATGTCCAGAGTGCGCGGGGTCAGGTGGTTGATATGCGGGCCCTTGAAGCTGACCACATCGGCGATCAGGCGATGGGCATCATGCAGGCGCTGATAGGTGTCGGCGCTGACCGTGGCGTCATTGTGCCAGCGGAAGGTTTCCAGCGCTTCAGCGACAAATTCCCGGGCCTCTGTCTCGGTCAGTCCACCGTTGTCTTCGGCCAGGGTGATCAGCTCCAGGGCGCGCGTGGTAAAGATGCTGCGGTTTGCCAGAATGCTTTCAGCCTGTTGCGCCAGCTCGCGGTCTTTGATCAGCTCCAGACGCAGCAGAGAGGTAAAGACCCGGAACGGGTTCTTGTTCAGCGCATCGGCATCAATCGGGCGGAAGGCGGTGGAATGGACCGGAATGCCTGCAACGGACAGGTCATAATAGCCAACCGGATACATGCCCATTACCGCGAACATACGGCGGATGCCAAAAAGCTCTTTGGCTGTGCCGACCCGGATCGCGCCGTGGCGTTCGATGTCCAGACGCGCCAGCTCTCCGGCGGCTTCCAGCTGGGCTTTCAACTCAGGCTGGCGGTCCAATGTGGCGGCGTTCACATCGTTCACCAGTTCGATCAGCGTACCATATTGCGGCACTTCCTTGCGGTACATGTCGGACATGGCACTGGAAAACAGCGTGCGGATGTCGTTGGGATGCAGAAACTGGGTCATGTCGAAAAGCCTGCCTATGAGATCAGAGGTGGGGCCCGCCAGAGGAGGCGGGCCAGTTGTTTAAATGTCGAATTTAACGCCCTGCGCAAGGGGCAATTCGGCAGAGTAATTGACGGTGCTGGTCTGACGGCGCATGTAGCCCTTCCACGCGTCCGAGCCGCTTTCGCGTCCGCCACCGGTTTCCTTTTCGCCGCCAAAGGCTCCGCCGATTTCCGCACCCGAGGGGCCGATGTTTACATTTGCGATGCCGCAATCGGATCCGGAGGCTGACAGGAAGGTCTCCGCTTCGCGCAGATCGAGGGTGAAGATACAGGAGGACAAGCCCTGCGGCACCTTGTTCTGCAGGGCGATGGCCTCTTCCAGGGTGTCATATTCGATCACATAAAGGATCGGCGCAAAGGTTTCGGTTTCTACCGTAGCGGTCTGGCCTGGCATCTCCACCAGCGCCGGTTTGACATAGGCTCCGCCTGCAACACCATTGCTGGACATGTCGCCGCCAAAGACAGTGCCACCTTCGGACCGGGCAGCAGAGAGCGCTCTTTGCATGCTGTCCAGAGCCGCCTGATCCACCAGCGGGCCAATCAGGGTGCCGTCCACGCGCGGGTCGCCGACGGGCAGGTTGGCATATGCGGCCTTGAGCTTGGCGACCAGCTCTTGTTTGACGGATTTATGCACGATCAGGCGGCGCAGGGAGGTACAGCGCTGGCCGGCAGTACCGACGGCCGAGAAGACAATCGCACGCACAGCCATTTCCAGATCGGCCGAAGGCGCAACGATCATTGCGTTGTTGCCCCCCAGTTCCAGAATGGAACGTCCCCAGCGGGCTGCGACCTTGGGGCCGACGATGCCGCCCATCCGGGTGGAGCCGGTGGCCGAAATGATCGGGACGTCTTTGCTGTCGACCAGCGCGGCACCGATGTCTGCGCCGCCGATCACAACCTGGGCCAGACCTTCCGGCGCGTCGCTGCCAAATCGTGCAATGGCCTTTTCCAGGATTTTCATACAGGCCAGTGCGGTCAGCGGGGTCTTTTCCGAGGGTTTCCAAATCACCGGGTTGCCGCAGACCAGCGCCAGAGCGGTGTTCCAGCTCCAGACCGCAACCGGGAAGTTGAAGGCAGAGATAACCCCCACCGGGCCCATAGGCTGCCAGGTTTCGCGCATGGTGTGACCAGGACGTTCCGAGGCAATCGTCAACCCATAAAGCTGGCGGGACAGACCCACGGCAAAGTCGCAGATGTCGATCATCTCCTGCACTTCGCCAAGGCCCTCAGAGGTGATTTTACCGGCTTCCAATGTGACCAGTGCGCCCAGGTCGGCTTTGGCTGCGCGCAGTTCCTCTCCCAGAATTCGCACCAGCTCTCCCCGGCGCGGGGCGGGGAGGCAGCGCCAGGAAGAAAAGGCCGACTGTGCGCGGGCAACCACCGCAGGCATCTCGGCCAGTGGGGTTTCGGTGATCCGGGCCACTTCTGCGCCATCAATCGGCGAGCGGACGGTCAGGGTTCCGCCGGTCAGTTCGGCGTTTGTGAACCCGTTGGATGAAAGGACATGCGCGTGTTCCATGGATGCTCCTGTTTGGGGCCGGTTCGGCCCAGTGGCTATTGTGGTGTGGCTATTGGGATGTGTAAAAAGAGGCCATGGCGCGTTTGATACGTGCCACTGCCTCGTCGAGGTCTTGCTGTCCGTAGGCAAAAGACATGCGGGCATGGCCCGGCAGGCCAAAGGCGCGGCCCGGAACGATGGCCACCTGGGCCGTTTCCAGAAGCCAGCGACAGAATTCGGCGTCGCTGGCACAGCCTGTACGCGCCATGGCAGCTTCGATATTGGGAAAGACGTAGAACGCGCCATCAGGGCGCGCACAAGTGAACCCAGGAACTGTGTTCAGCGCCTCTACGATCCTGTCACGCCGGTCCCGGAAAGCGGCCAACCGTTCTGCCAGAACGGCCTGATCCCCGGTCAACGCCGCCACGGCCGCAGCCTGCGCAACCGAGCAAGCCCCCGAGGTCAGCTGCCCCTGAACGGCGGTCATCGCCTTGATCAACGGCACCGGGCCAATCCCCCAGCCAATCCGCCAGCCGGTCATCGCCCAGGCCTTGGACACGCCATTGACGACCAGCGTGCGATCGGCCAGATCCGGCGCCGCCTTGGTAAAGCTGGAAAACGCGCCATAGCTCAGGTGCTGATAGATCTCGTCTGAAATCACCCACAGCTGAGGGTGGCGTTTCAGAACTTTGGCCAGCTCCTTATACTCCGCCGCGCTGTAGATCGCGCCCGACGGGTTGGAGGGCGAGTTCAGCACCAGCCATTTGGTCCGCGGTGTAATTGCGGCTTCCAGCTGTGCAGGTGTGATCTTGAACCCCTGACGCATGGGGCAGGGCACAGTAACGGGCTGCCCTCCGGCCAGGGTCACAATGTCAGAATAGGTGGTCCAATAGGGCGTTGGGACAATAACCGCATCGCCGGGGTTAAGGGTTGCAAGCATGGCATTTGCCAGAACCTGTTTCGCCCCGTTTGAAACGATCACATTTGCGGCCGTGCAATTGGCCTGGGTCGCGATGGCTTCGCGCAGGGCAGGTGTGCCAGCGGTCGCGGTATAGCTGGTCTGACCCGCCAGGGCGGCCTCATGTGCGGCTTCGATGATTGGAGCCGGGGTCGGAAAATCCGGGGCACCGGTCGACAGGGACACTATGTTGTGCCCATCCGCCCGCAGTTGTGCGGCCTGTTCCGAGATCTGGACAATTTCCGAGATTTCAATGTCGGCCATGCGCAGCGAACGTCTGAAGGGCGCGGATGGCTGGGCTGCGCCTTCGGCTGGAATATCAGGATTGGCAGAGTGCCCCATGCGCTTTGGTCCGATGTTTTTGTTATGGCTGGTGCGAGGATAGATGAAGCGGAGGGTGTGAAAAATACATGTAAAAGGCATTTATCTGTGAGTTTTTTGCAAGTATTGTCAGGGGATGACACTGAACCGAACCCTGCCAAGTCTGTCCGTGTTGCGATGTTTCGAGACGGCCGCAAAATATGAGAGCTTCTCTGCCGCTGCGGATGAATTGGGCCTGTCACAAGGCGCTGTGAGCCGTCATGTGCGAGATCTGGAAGCCTTTGTCGGCGCGGCGCTGTTTCAGCGCGAAGGGCGGGGCGTGCGCCTGACACCTGCGGGAGATGCGCTGGCGCGTGAGGTGAGCGCGGATCTGAACCGGATGCGCGATACCTTTGGTCACGCCATGGCTGCGGGGGCCCATCGCAAGGTTATCCGGCTGGCGGCTCCTCCGACCTTTACCAGCCGGTGGCTCCTGCCCAGACTGCCCGAGTTTCGCAGACTGCACAGCGATACGGAATTTGTGATTACCAGCCGGTCCGGCCCCTTTGATCTGACCCACGCCCGGTTGGATGTGGCGATCCACTTTGGCGGCTGGGACTGGCCGAATGCGCAACTGACCCCTTTGTGTCCCGAAAGCCTGATTGCGGTGGCCGCGCCGTCCTTGCTTCCACAGGGTGAACCGGTGACGCCGGATGTTCTGGCCCGGCTTGCACGCCTTCATATGAGCGACCGGCCATATCTATGGGAAAAGGTGATGACCTCGTTTGATCTATCATTGGAAGGGGTCCGCAGTGGCAGCTATTTTGATCAGTTCGAACTTGTGATTTCGGCCGCAAAATCGGGCATGGGAGCGGCCATTCTGCCGACCTATCTGATCGAGAAAGAGCTGGAGGACGGGACGCTGATCAAACTGGCGGATCTGCCGCCCGACACATCGCATCAATATTACATCGCTCTGCCTCTGGCGCGCCAAGATCCGTTGATCAGCGAGTTTGTCACCTGGCTGCGGGCGCAGATCCGGGATGGTTCTGCGTCGGGAATGCAGAGGAAGGCCTAGACCGCAGTTTGCAAATAAAGCCTCGGTCGTGGCAGGTCGCTGTGCTTGTTTTGGATTTAAAACAGCAGCTTCCCCAGGTGCAGGCTGTGAAAAACCGTAAGCCCGGTTGCGGCTTCGACGGCTAGAGCATAGGGCGGTAGGTTGCCGCATTCAAACAGGATAGCCGTCATGTCCGGGTTGTCCGCTTTCAGGGACAGGGCAGCCTCGACCACGTCCCGTTCGATTGCAGCCTGATCCAGCGTGGTGTTCTGCTGATCTTTGCGGGCCAGAAACGTTTGGGCAAAGGCCTGGCTGTGTTCCAGACCTGCAATCACAACCTCTGAGCGGGAAATGCCACAGGCCCGCAGAGCCGTCTCGCCCAAGGCCTGTCTGGAGGCGGTTATCACGCCGATCCGGCCCGGACAGCTGAGCTGGGCAATCGGAAACAGGGTCAGCGCCGATAGAAACACCGGGATGGATACGGCGGCAGCCACGTCTTTTTGCGCGGTGGCCAGGAAGCCGCAGGTGGAAACCAGGGCGCGCGCGCCTTCTGCCTCAAGCTGTTTTGCCGCTGCGATAAAGGCCTCCAGCAGCTCAGGATCCAGCGCCTTGTCCTGCACAATGGCGCTGGCATCTGCGCCCTGGACCACATGCACGCGGGCCTCAAACGGGTAGCTGTCCACATTCCCGGCGTCGCCGATGATCCGGGGAAAAGCAGTGTCCAGAGAAAGAATGCCAAGGAAGGGTGCAGGCATGGGGCGGGCCTTTGTTAGAACGTCGCGGCAAGGCGGCCGACGGGTTTAGGGCAAAAAACTGGGTTAGGGCAGGAAAAGGGCGCCACACTCTATTTGCGGCGCCCCGAAATGTCTGGCTATCGCTGGTTTATGTTGTCTGGAAGCCAGGTGGCAAGTTCGGGCCAGATCACAAGGATGACAACCATCAACAGCATCAGCCCAACCATCGGGATCGCAGTCTTTGCGATATAGGATATTTCGTGTCGGGTCATGCCTTGCAGCACGAAGAGGTTGAAACCGATGGGGGGCGTGACCTGTGCTGTCTCGATGACCACCACAAGGAAGATGCCGAACCAGATCACATCAATCCCGGCAGAGCGGATCATCGGTTCGACAATTGCCATTGTCAGGACAACCGAGGACAGCCCGTCCATGAACATGCCAAGGATCAGGTAAAACACTGTCAGCACCGCGATCAGCGCAATAGGGGACAGGTTATAGCTGTCGATCAGCCCGGCGAGGGACCGTGGCAGCCCGGTGAACCCCATGGCAAGAGACAGGAATTCCGCTCCCATCAGGATCAAGGCGATCATCGCAGAGGTCTTGGTCGCGCCCATCAGGCTGTCAGAGAAGGAGGCCCAGGACATGGACCCCTGCAGCAATGACAGGACCAGCGCGCCCACAACTCCGACGGCAGCGGCTTCGGTTGCGGTGGCAATGCCCAGATACATGGAGCCGATCACCACAATCACCAGACCAAAGACCGGCAGCAGGAAACGGCTTTCGGCCAGCATGGTGCCAAAGGACATTTTGGGTTCAGGCTCGGGACGCGGACCTTTGCCAAAGAAGTGCCAGCCCACGATATAAAGGGCAAAGAGGCTTGCCAGAACCAGACCCGGCAAAACCCCGGCCATGAACAGTTTGGTGATGCTTTCGTTGATGGTCACCCCATAGACGATCAGGGTCAGGGACGGCGGGATCATCAGGCCCAATGTGGCCGCACCGGCCAATGTGCCGATGATCATATATTCCGGGTATCCCCGTTCCCGCAGCGCCGGGATCGACATTTTCCCGACCATGTTGAGGGTCGCCGCCGAAGAGCCGGAGACCGCCGCAAAGATGGTGCAGCCTGCGATATTGGTGTGCAGCAGCCCCCCCGGCAGGAACCGCATCCAGGGCGCAAGACCGCGGAACATGTCCTCGGATAATCGGGTGCGATACAGGATCTCTCCCATCCAGATGAACAGCGGCAGCGCAGTCAGCGTCCAGGAGGAGGCACCGGACCAGATGGTGGTGACCATCGCATCGCCCGCCGGGCGCAGGGTAAAGAGCTCCATGCCCACCCAGGCCACGCCCATCAGCGCCAGGCCGATCCAGACTGAGCCGCCAAGCAGGGCAAACAGGGTAAAGATAAAGATCGCGGTTGCGTAGAGTTCGGTCATTCCAGAACCTCAGCAGAAATTTGTGGTTCGCGGTAGGTCAGTAAACGGGTGAGGTGGTCCCAGATCGCAATGGCCAGAAGGGACGCGCCAATCGACATCGGGAGCTGCGGCAGCCAAAGCGGCGTATAGACCCAGTCGGTTCCGGTCTCCGCCCATAGGGTGCCCCAGTTCCAGGGCCAGGTGCCAAACATCGAGACCGCCGACAACACCCATTCCGGCACCAGATCCTGACCCTGGGTCCGGTCGTTGATCACCTCTGACAAGATATTGGTCTTGATCGCATACCGCGCGAAATAGGTCGCCGTGCAGGCCGATATGAACATGGCTCCCGCATCCAGCCAGAACCTGTGTCCGTTTTTCCCGGACAGGAACAGAGAAACCCGGATATGCGCGCCTTGGGTCAGCGCATAGGCCAGCGCAAAAAACGAGGTCGCAGCCATGGAGTATCCCGCAAATTCAGTTGCGCCGGGAAAAGTGACCGAGGACCAGCGGGCAATCATCTGTGCCACAATCAGCGACAGAATGGTCACCATGAACATGGACGCGATCACGCCGCTGATCAGGTAAACCCGGTCGAGAAGGCGCCAGAGCGGGGTCATAATGGGTTTCATCCTTGCGCTTTGAGTCAGGCACAGGATGGCGATCAAGCTGGGGAATACGAACAGCCAGACCCACAGCGGCAGGCCAAGCCAAGGTTGCCAGTCGCGCATAGCAAACTCCTGTCATACAAATAGACCCCGCACGGTGGCATGCGGGGCCAGATTTGTCTTTTGTTTTTTATGGATTGTAGGCGTCCAAAATGGCTTTGCCGTCTTCGCCGACGGTTTCCAGCCAGGATTGGGTCATCTCTTTGCCAATGCCGATCAGCTCTTCTTTGAAGGTGCCGGAAGCGTCGGTAACGCTCATGCCATTGGATGCGAGCTGTTCAAAATACCAGTTTGCCAGTTCTTTGGATTTCGCAGTGCAGTCAGCGCCGGTTTCGTCCGCGGCCTTTTGCAGACCTGCCTTGGTGTCATCGCTCAGACCGTCCCAGACCCCTTTGTTGACCATCACATAGTTGCGCGGCAGCCATGCGTTGACCTTGTAATAGTGGGTCAAATGTTCCCAGACCTTGCGGTCATAACCGGTAGAGCCCGACGAGATGAAGGATTCTGCGACGCCGGTTGCCAGCGCCTGGCTCAGCTCCGCCGCTTCGATCTGAACCGGGATCATCCCGAGTTTCTCTGCAAAAGTTGCCGTCGCCGTGTTGTACGAACGGAATTTGATCCCTTGGGTGTCCTCGGACGAGTTCACTTCCTTTTTGAAGTAAAACCCCTGACCGGGCCATGGGCAGGTGTAAAGGGTCACCAGGTTCTGTTCGGCCAGTTCCTCATCGACAACCGGTTTGGCGGCCTGCCACAGGGCTTCGTTTTCTTCATAGGTGGTTGCCACAAAGGGAACATTATCCCAGCCCAGAACCGGGGTTTCGTTGGCATGTGCGGACATGAAGCGCTCTCCGATCGGGACCTGACCGGTCTGGATCGCACGTTTGATTTCGCCGCCGCCATACAGCGAGCCGCCAACATGCACCGTAATGTCGATTTCGCCATTGGTGTATTCGCGCACACGGTCGGCAAAGATCGCCCCCATTTCGGAATGGAAGTTGGAGGCCGCATAGGCCATCGGCATATCCCATTTTTCAGCCGAAGCCGACGTGACTGCCGTTGTGCCCATCAGGGCTGCAATTCCAAGAGCATACAGAGTTTTCATTTTTCTTCTCCTGTTGGTTGAATCGTGACTTATGTCTTGTTGTTATTATGAGTTTTTCGCTGCAAAGCGCATCGGGTCATATGGGCTCATGTCTACGTTTTGCTGAAGGCCGGCAATCATGTTGGAAACGAGCCGTCCGGTTTGTGGACCGCTGGTCAGGCCAATGTGATGGTGACCGAAGGCTGTGTAAACACCGCTGTTTCCCAGTTCTCCGATCAATGGCAGGCTATCTGACGGCGCCGGGCGGAACCCCATCCATTCTTCTTCTTCGGTTGCCTCCAATTCAGGGAGGAGTTTTTTTACGCTGCTTCGCAGCAGATCCAACGGTGCTTTTGAGCGTTTTTCGGTCATGCCGCCAAACTCCACAACACCGGCACAGCGAACGCCAGCTGCCATTGGGGTGACGACAAATTTGCCTTCGGCCACCATCATCGGGGAACGTGGCGTCCGGGTCGGGTTCTTATAGACGATATGATAGCCGCGCTCGGCTTCCATCGGGACGTTGATGCCAAACTTCCCAGCGTGAGTCTTGGACCAGACCCCGGCTGTAACCAGTGCCTTGTCGCAGGTAAACCGCCCTTGCGTTGTGAGAATGGCACTGACTTTGTCATCGGTCATCTCATAGTCCTTGACCTCGGCCTGGACAAAGCGCCCGCCCAGATCCTCCAAAACCTGCACAAGCGCCTGAACATATTTGGCGGGATCGCTGATATATCCATGTTCCTTGTTCACGGCGAGAAGTCTGGTCCGTGGACCCAGGATAGGTTCATGCTCCTGCACTGCGTCGCCTTCGATCAGTTCAGGGTCAAACCCTGCTTCTTTGCGCAGGGCCCAGGTGAAGGCATCCTTTTCAAACGCGGCGCGGTCGGGGTAGGCAAAATTGTATTCGCTGGTTTCCAGAAATTGTTCTGCCCGGGTACCTTTGGCCAGCAGGCTGTGCTGGTCAACGCTGTCGTTCACCAGAAGGTTCAACCCCTTGGCGATGCGCTTGGTGTCTTTTGCGTTTGCATGGGACAGGTATTTGATCAGCCAGGGTGCCAGACGCGGCAAGTAACTCCAGCGCAGGAACAGCGGGAAGTTTTTGTCCAACAAGTAGAAAGGCGCATTCTTAATCAGGCCGGGCGCGGTTACAGGCGCAATGGAGCAGCGCGCCAAAATGCCGCCGTTGCCGTATGAGGCCCCCATGCCGGGTTGCCCCTTGTCGATCAGTGTCACGTCGAAACCCGCGCGCCGCAGCCATATCGCGCTTGAAACGCCAACGATGCCTGCACCGATGACGATGATGTGTGCCGTCTTCATATTCGCTCCGTAAATCGTCAAGAAATCATGGCGGCAGTAGCTTATAACTTCAAATAAGGCGTATTGCTGTTGGTATCATAAAAACTTATAATACCTCCATGAAACTGAGTTTTCGCCAACTTGAAGCCTTTCACGCGATTTATGAGAGCGGTACAGCCACCGACGCTGCCAAAAAGCTGGGCATCTCCCAGCCGGGGATTTCAAATCTTCTGGCGCAACTGGAGGCGGGGCAGGGGCTGCGCCTGTTCGAGCGCAAACAGGGCCGACTGATTCCCACGGCCGAGGCCGAGATTCTGTTCGATGAAGTTGATACGCTGATGCGAGGGCTGGCCCGTACCAGCCAGACAGTTCAGTACCTTCAGGACAATCAGCTGGGCCAGTTGCAGGTTGCCTCGCAGCACTCGATCTCATTTCGGTTCATGCCGCAGCTGGTGTCACGCTTTATCAAGAACCGCCCCAATCTCTCGGTGTCTTTCCAGTCGCAATATTCCCCAAAGGTGCAGGAATGGGTTGCCGCCGGTCTGTTTGAAATCGGCGTTTCCGAGGCCCCGCTTTATCATGACAACCTGAATGTTATCCCGATCAAGATCGGAACGGCGTTGGCGGTGCCCGCCGACAGCCCTTATGCCGCGTATGATGTGTTGACGCCTGAGCTTCTGGCCAAGGCACCCTTTATTGTGATGTCGTCGGATCATCCGACCCACCGCAGCCTGCAAAACGCCTTTGACGAGGCAGGGGTCACTCTGCGCCCGCGGGTCTATTCGCATTTGTTCAAGAACCTGTTGAGCTTTGTCGAAGAAGGGGTGGGCGTGGCTCTGGTGGATGCCTTTGCGCTTGAAGGCCACAGCAGCGACCGGATTGTCGCCAAGCATTTTGAACCCCGTATTGCGATGGACCTTATGGTGGTGACGTCAAAGAACCGGCCGCTGTCGAACCTGGGGCAAGAGTTCCTGGATGTGCTGCTCAAAGAATTGAAGTTCTATGAACCCCAGTCAATGGCATGACCGACTGTGCAAGCATGTCGGTGATTTTCTACAGCCCTCGTCCTCCGGGGGAGGAAGGCTTGTCCTTGGCGCCGCGAGGTTGCGTCCTGTCCTGTTGATGCAGCCGGCCCAGAGGTTTCCTATGTTGACCTAGGGGAAACCCCTTGTGACTTTGGATTGAAACGCGTTAGAGGGTGCGCGAAAGCTACACAGGGGCCTGCTGCAACAGGTTCCGCCACCACAAAAGGCGCGATGACAGGCGGCCAGCTCGGCGTTGCCTTCTGTATGAGGCGCGATCAGGAGCAGACATGTCGATCACCTATCTCGTTACCCATTCCGGAGGGTTTCATGCCGATGAGGTTTTGTCCTCCGTTATCCTGACGCGGCTGTTCCCTTCGGCCGAACTTGTGCGCAGCCGGGATGCGGACTGGATCACACCGGCCGAGGATCGCATTATCTATGATGTCGGCCGTGAGTTTGATGCGGCGCGCCAGATCTTTGACCACCACCAGAAGCCTGTACCTTTGCGCGAAACGGACGGCGAAGAAGAGCAGCCCTACAGCTCATTTGGTCTGATCTGGGCCCATTATGGCCGCGATTACCTGCGCGCGCTTGCGGTGCCCGAGGATCATCTGGAAGATATTTTTGCCTCCTTTGATCGCGGCTTTGTGCTGCCGATCGACCTGATGGACAACGGCGTGATGAACCCCGGTCAGGCGGGGCCGATGCTGGCGGGCTTGACGCTGCCTGCGCTGATCGAAAGCCTGAAGCCGGTGTTTGATGACACAACCGAAGGGGCGGAAGATCAGGCGTTCCAGGATGCGCTGGCCATGGCGCGTGGTCTGGTTGAGGCCTCGATCCGCCGCAAGGCTGCCAAGCGCCGGGCCGAGGCGATGGTGACAGATGCCATCACGGCTGCCGGTGAGGGGCGCGTGTTGGAGCTGCCGATGGGGATGCCGTTCCGCTCCGCTGTTGAAGCAACGGGCGCGGACCACCTCTGGTTCGTCGTTCATCCACGGGGTGAGGACTGGACCTTGACCACCATCCGTGTTGGCAATGATACCTTCGAAAACCGCGCCGACCTGCCCGAAGCCTGGGCCGGTCTGACCGATGCAGTCCTGGAAGAGGCATCGGGAGTTAAGGGGGCGAAATTCTGCCACAATGGTCGGTTTATTGCGGTGGCCAACAGCCGTGACGCTGCTTTGAAAATGGCAGAGTTGGCGGTGGCGGAAGCAGAGAAAACAGCCCCCTGATCTTACCACAGATCATTCGGTTGTGACTTTGACCCGCGTCAAAGCGCAGGTTTGGGTTTGGTCTTATGTTCTTCCTCGCAAGTTACATTGCACAGGAGGATCAAATGGTTGAAACAACACATACAGCGGGTCTCTGGCCGTCGCTTTATGAACCCTTCAGGCATTTTGGCACCCGGCTTGCGGAATGGGTCACCCCCGCTTCGGATGCCTCCACTGACCAAGACGCCTATCGCATCACGCTGGAACTGCCCGGTGTGGCGGAAGGGGATATCGAGCTGACCGCCCACGATGGCGTGCTGCGCGTGACCGGAGAGAAGAAGGTTGAGCGCGAGGAAAAAGGCGAGACTTGGTATTTTCAAGAGCGCCAGTTTGGCAGCTTTCAGCGCTCGTTCAGACTGCCACCTGATGCTGACCTGCAGGGGATTTCCGCAGCCCTCAAGGATGGCGTCCTGACGGTGACTGTGCCCCGAGCTGTCCAAACCGCGCCCGAAGCCACAAGGATTCCGGTCACCAAGGCCTGAGGAGGGATTGGAGACCACTGCAGATGCGGCGCAAAGCTGAGGGGGCGGCGTCCGCATCCCACTGAAGCCGCCGACCAAGGGGTCGGCGGCCTTTTTGCGCTTTAACTTCCCGTTGCAGCCGACAGCTCCCAGAGTTGATTGTTCAGATGGGTCAGGGTCTTTTGCAACTGGTCGCGGCCAACACGACCGCCCAGACACACGCGCGCCATTTGTGACTGATCGCTGCCAACTGCAAAATTGTCGCCGGGCACGATGCCGATTTCAAAGTTAGACATCTGCGACATCAGCGCGGCGCAGGTCACGCCGGGGGGCAGTTGCAGCCAGACGTTAAAGGCATTGTTTCGGGCGGTGTATTGCGCCTCGGTCAGGATCCCTGCAGCGATCTCTTGGCGGGCGGCGGTTTCAGAGCGGATGAAGCGGCGGATCTGGTCGGCCGTGCCATCCAGAACCCAGCGGGTGGTGAGCGCCATCGACAGGGGCGAGGCCATCACCGCCACCGCACGCAGGGCGTTTTCCAGCGCAAAGGCGGCGCGCGCATTGGGGGCCACCGTATAGGCCAGCCGCAGGCCGGCTCCGATACATTTGGCCAGCCCGCCAATGTGCCAGGTCTGTTCCGGCGCGCTGGTGGCCAAAGGCGGCGGCGCATCAGGCGGGATAAATCCATAGGCGTCATCTTCGATCAGCGGCAGGTTTTCATGCTGGATCAGCCTTGCGATCTCCAATCGGCGCGATTGCGGCATCGTATGGGTGGTCGGGTTGTGCAACGTCGGGTTCAGATACAGCGCGCGTGGCTGGTGTTTCTGGATCAAATCTGCCAACGCGTCGGGGTCTATACCGTCCTTGTCCCAGGGGACCCCCACCAGTTTTAGCCCCAACTGTTTGGCGATCCGGCGAAACCCGGTATAGGTCACATCTTCGCACAGGATGGTGTCACCGCGTTCTGCCAGAACCGACAGCAGCGCCAACATGGTGGCATGCGCGCCGGGTGTGACCATGATCCGGTTCAGGTTTGGCACCATGCCCCGCATCGACAACCATATGGAGGCAGCTTCGCGGTCCTGTTCGCTGCCCGCCGGGGACTGATAGCGCAAGAGATGGATCAGATCGTCTGACACGGCAGAAAGCCCGGCTCGCATCCGGTCGAGCAGTTCCGGGTCTGTGGGCTCGGGCGGGGCGTTCATGGTCAGGTCAAAGGCATTGGCGCGCCGGTCATCGCTAATGTTGGTCACCGCTTGTTGGGCCAGCACAAAAGTGCCGCGCCCCACGTGGGTTTCCACCAGTTTGCGTTTCAACGCTTCGGAATACCCGCGCGACACTGTGGTAAAGTCCACACCCAAAAGATCCGCCAATTTGCGTTGCGGTGGCAGCCGGTCACCGGGCAGCAGCACCCGGTCTTTGATGTCCTGGGCGATACAATCGGCAATGGCCAGATACCGCGGGCTGGAGGAATGCTCGATTCGACTGCGCCAGTTTTGCATGATTTCGCGATCTTCTGAGAACATTGATTGGAATTGTATGGATCATTTCCAGACAATATTGCGCAAGCTATTTTGGCCATCTTTCACGTTTTGGCACTATTATTGGCGTTGATTTCAACGTTCAGGCGCTGAGTATGCGCATTTGATGAGCAAAGCATACAATCAATACAATTATATTGATTGTATTATTGTATGGATGAATGGGCTTGGGGTGCAGCAAGGCTCAGCAAAGAGGGGACATCAACGCGACGAACACAGGAGAGGACGCAGATGCCCGAAGTCACAACCCCCGCCCACAAGGACGGCGACTATTTTGTAAACTACGAAGAAAAGGTCTTTGAGGACGTTCAGGCGGATGAAGGCGAGAAGGCGCTGGTGACATTTCACACCGTCGCTTTTGAAGGGTCCATTGGCCTCGTGAATATCCTGCAAGCGATCCGTTTGCAGCGCAAAGGGTTTGAAACCTCGGTTCTTCTCTATGGCCCCGGCGTGTCGCTGGGCGTGCAGCGCGGTTTTCCGACCTTGGGTGACGAAGCCTTCCCGGGCGCGCAGAACTACTCTGCCAACCTGATGAAGTTCATGAAAGAAGGCGGCAAAGTCTATGCCTGCCGGTTCGCGCTGCAGATGCTGATGGGCCATGGCGAACCATCGCTGCTGCCGGGTATTACCCCCATTGCGCCGCAAGACGTGTTGGACATTGTGCTGCTGCACCGCAAGGACAATGCCTTCATCCTGGACACCTGGACCGTTTGATCCGGACGCGCGCAGGCGCTGGGCGGCAATGGCGTCGCCCAATCACAGCTGCGCAGACTGAGCTGGGGCAACAGCGCTGTTGCCCCGTCTTTCCCTGATCACCCCCGAGCCAGCAGGATCACCCCCATGTCCACCCCCTCTATGTCCAACCCCACCGTGCGCGCCGCTGCCGTGCAGATCGCGCCTGACCTGACCTCTCGATCTGGCACGTTGACCCGTGTGTTGAACGCCATCGCCGAGGCCGCAGGCAAAGGCGCCGATCTGATTGTCTTCCCAGAGACCTTTGTGCCCTGGTACCCGTATTTCTCATTTGTGCTGCCGCCGATGCAGCAGGGGGCCGAGCATCTGCGCCTGTATGAAGAGGCGATGGTGGTGCCGTCTCCTGAGAGCGAGGCCGTGGCCAAAGCGGCCAAGACCCATGGCGTGGTGATTGTTCTGGGCATCAATGAACGCGATCACGGCTCTCTTTATAACACGCAGTTGGTTTACGACGCGGACGGGACGCTGGCTCTGAAACGGCGCAAGATCACGCCGACCTATCATGAGCGCATGATCTGGGGTCAGGGCGATGGCGCGGGGCTCAAGGTGGTCGACACCAAAGTGGGCCGTCTGGGGGCCTTGGCCTGTTGGGAGCATTACAACCCGCTGGCGCGCTATGCGCTGATGACCCAGCATGAGGAAATCCATGCGGCGCAATTCCCCGGCAGTCTGGTGGGGCCGATCTTTGGCGAACAGATCGAGGTCACGATGCGTCATCACGCGCTAGAGTCGGCCTGTTTTGTGGTCAATGCCACCGGTTGGCTGACCGAGGAGCAGATCGCCGGCATCCATGATGATCCCAAACTGCAAAAGGGTCTGCGCGATGGCTGTATGACCTGCATTATTTCCCCCGAGGGCCGCCATGTGGTGCCGCCCCTGACCGAAGGCGAAGGCATCCTGATCGCGGATCTCGACATGCGGCTGGTGACCAAACGCAAACGGATGATGGACAGTGTAGGCCATTATTCCCGCCCGGAACTGCTGCATCTGGTGCATGATGCCCGCCCCGCGCAGGCGGTGCGCCGGATCGAAGAGCCCACCCCTCAACCCGTTGTTACCCCTGAATTGGAGGTCGAAGATGTCTGATGCTGATCTGATCAATGAACTGCAGACCCGTGGCATGCGGCTGGTGGACCCAAGCCAGGGCCATGAAAGCCGTCGCGGCGGCGCAGGACCGACCGACCACAAGGCGGTGACCATTGGCGATCATACCGTGATGGTGCCGGTCCACACCGCGCCGGCCTTTGACAGCCCCTATGTGGTGACGCCCCAAGGGGCCGATGGTACCGCCGAGGTCACCAAAGCGGGTGCGCCGATGGGCAAGATCTCCTTTCCAGCGCGGCCCAAATTCTATGATCTGAAAACGGCCGAGGGCGTGCCTTACAATCACATCGCGGTGCTGCATGCGCGCGATGTGCTGGCCACCACCGTGCTGCAGACCTGCATCCGTTATGAGAGCCGCAAGAAAACCTGCCAGTTCTGTTCCATCGGACAATCCTTGGCGGCGGGCCGGACGATTGCCCATAAAACCCCGGAACAACTGGCCGAGGTTGCCAAGGCAGCGGTGGAGCTGGACGGGATCAAACATATGGTGCTGACCACCGGCACCCCGGCGGGCAAGGATCGCGGCGCGGCTGTTCTGGCCGACAGTTCCCGCGCGATCAAAGCCGCGGTGGATATTCCAATCCAAGCGCAGTGCGAGCCGCCCGAGGATGACGCCTGGCATCAAAAGATGTTCGATGCAGGCGTTGATGCGCTGGGTATGCATCTGGAGACGGTGACGCCCGAGGTGCGCGAACGGATCATGCCAGGCAAGGCGCAGGTGAGCCTTGAGAAATACTTTTCCAGCTTTGAAGCGGCGGTAAAGGTCTTTGGCCGGGGGCAGGTCTCGACCTATATTCTGGCCGGTCTGGGGGACACCGCCGAGGCCATTCTGGAGACCTCTGAAAAGCTGTGCGAGATCGGCGTCTACCCCTTTGTGGTGCCCTTTGTGCCGGTGTCTGGCACGCCGCTTGAAAGCCACCCATCGCCGACGTCTGAATTCATGGCCTCGGTGCTGCGGCCCCTGTCGCAGATGGTGTTAAAGGCGGGCATGCGCGCCGATCAGATCAAGGCGGGCTGTGGCAAATGCGGCGCGTGTTCGGCGCTGTCAACCTATGAGAAGCTGGGTCTCAGGACGCTGGAGGCTGCATCATGAGCTTTCAGAACCAATCGGCCTTTGTGTCTCCTGATTTTATCATCCGCGCGGCGACCCTTGCATGGGAGCAGGCGGGGGCCGAAGCGCTGCGCCATCAGGTCTTTGTCCGGGAACAGGGGATTTTCAAAACCCATGACCGTGACCAGATTGATGAGATCGCGATGCCGTTGGTTGCCATCTCCACCTATGCGTCCGAGGCCGATCAGGTGGTTGGCACCGTGCGCGTTCACGAAGACGCGCCGGGTCTGTGGCGCGGCTCTCGTCTGGCGGTGGCGCCCAGTCATCGCCGCATTGGCAGCCTGGGGGGCGAGCTGATCCGGCTGGCGGTGTCCACAGCCAATGGGCGCGGCTGTGACCGGTTTCTGGCCCATGTGCAGGTGCAAAATGTGCCCCTGTTCAAACGGCTCCACTGGACCCCAATCCAAGAGGTCGATCTGCATGGCGTTCCCCATATGGAGATGTCGGCGGATCTGGAGTTTTATCCGCCCATCGCGGATCCGGCTTGCGGCTGGAAAACCCTGGGGCGTCGTCGGCGGAGACGGGCATGATCCGGCAAGAGGTACAGCTGACCCAGATGCTGCGCGATCTACGCGATCACCCCTCGATCCGGGGCAAGCTGGATATTGCTGATGCAGCGGCAGGTCTGGGCCTGACGGGCGATTGCCCCGGCCAACCCGGCGATGACGCGGCGGTGCTGCCCAATGGTGCGGGCTTTGATCTGTTTGCGGGCGAAGGCTTTATCAACGCGTTTGTTGAGGCGGACCCCTGGTTTGCGGGCTGGTGTGGGGTGATGGTCAATATCTCCGACATTCTGGCCATGGGTGGGCGCCCGCGTGCGGTGACCAACGCCTTGTGGGCGCCAAGCGCCGAAGCCGCGCAGCCGGTTCTGGCGGGGATGAAGGCCGCCGCAAGCGCCTATGGTGTGCCGATTGTGGGCGGTCACAGCAACCTGCGCACCGATCAGCTGCAACTGGCAGTGTCGATCATTGGCCATGCAAAGGCGCTGGTCTCCAGCTTTGCGGCACGCCCTGGTGATGTGGTGATTGTGGCCGTGGATCACACGGGCAGCTACCGAGAACCCTTTGACAATTGGAACGCGGCGCTGACCTCTACGCCCGAGAAACTGCGCAAGAACTTGAACCTGATGCCGGAATTGGCCGAGGCCGGGTTGGTGCGCGCAGGGAAAGACATCAGCCAGGGGGGCATAATTGGCACCGCCTTGATGCTGGCCGAAACGTCCGGCGTGGCCATTGATCTGCAGTGCGAAGCAATCCCGTTGCCCGATGGTGTGGGGCTGGAACGCTGGCTCAGATCCTTCCCAAGCTTTGGCTTCCTGTTGTCAGTGGATCCCGCCCGGGCCGAGGAGGTCTGCGCCAAGTTCCAAGCCAGCGGCATCACAGCCGCCGTTTGCGGTGATGTCAGCTCGGGCAGCAGTGTGAGTCTGAGCCAACGGGGCAAACGCGCCCTGTTCTGGGACCACGCCAAAACACCTTTTATCGATCTGAAAATGCAAGAGGCCCAACATGCCTGAGATGCGCTTTACCATCCGCTGGCCTGATGGTCAGGAGGAAAGCTGTTATTCCCCGTCCAGCGTGGTGACCCAGTTTCTGGAACCGGCGACGACCTATGTCTTGGGGGATTTTGTGATCCGCAGCCGTCTGGCGCTGGACAAGGCCAGCGGGCGGGTGGCGGCCAAATATGGCTATCGCTGCAGCCGGGCCGAGGCGCAGCTGGACCGGATCGAAGCCAAAGCACAAGAGTTTGAAGACACAGCCTCGGTGCAGTGTCTGCGTATTGGATAAGGATGCCCAACTCATGAGTGAACGTGAGCATAAAACGGTCGTCATCGTCGGCGGCGGACAGGCTGGTCTGTCGGTCAGCTATTACCTGTCGGGCGAGGGCATCGACCATGTGGTTCTGGAACGCCACAAGAAATTCCATTCCTGGCGCGAAAACCGCTGGGATACCTTCTGTCTGGTGACACCCAACTGGCAATGCCGTCTGCCGGATTTCCCGTATCAGGGGCAGGATCCAAATGGGTTTATGGTCAAGGATGAGATCACCGACTATCTGGACGCCTTTGCCGATACGTTCAACCCGCCTCTGGTGGAAGACTGTGCCGTGACCAAGATCGTGCGGCTGGAGGATGGCACCTATCTGGTGGACAGCTCGAAGGGACATTATCACGCGGATCAGGTGGTGATCGCCACCGGAGGCTATGACAATCCGATCGTGCCGCCCTATGCCGCCGATCTGGATCCGGCGATCAAACAGATGCATTCGGTGGACTACCGCCGCCCCGATCAGATGCCTGCAGGTAAGACACTGGTTGTAGGCACGGGCCAGTCCGGCGTGCAACTGATGGAGGATCTGCATCTGGCGGGCCGTGATGTTGCGCTGGCGGTGGGCCCCGCGCCACGGTCGCCGCGCGCGTATCGCGGGCGGGACGCAACCGATTGGCTGTATGAGATGGGTCATTACCATATGACCATCGACCGCCACCCGGATCCCGTGCACGCGATGACCAAGACCAACCACTATATGACTGGTCGCGATGGCGGCCATGAGATTGACCTGCGCAAGTTTGCGCGTGATGGCGTCGGGCTTTATGGCTCGGTTGCGGGCATGTCGGGGCAGACCATCCAGTTCCTGCCGGATCTGGAGGAAAACTTGGATGATGCGGATGCCAGCTATGTCGGTATTTGCAAGGCGATTGATGGCTATATCGCCAAACAGGGGATCGATGCACCCGCGGCGCAGCCGTTTGAGAAGGTCTGGCGTCCCGAAGCGGAAATGACCGAGATCAACGCAGCCGAGGAGGGGATCACCTCGATCCTCTGGGCCATTGGCTTCCGTGCGGATTATTCCTGGATCGATGTGGATGTGTTTGATGCCCGTGGACGGCCGAATTACACCCGTGGCGTCTGCGATGTGCCGGGGTTCTATTTTATCGGGCTTGGCTGGCTGAACACCTGGGGGTCCGGGCGGTTCCTTGGAATTGATGAGGACGCCCGTTTCTTGGTCGAGGCGATTGTCCAACAGGCCAAAACGCCGGTGCTGGAAGCCAGTTGATGACGCTTTATTCACGTGAATCATTGGCTGCAGTCCGGCAGCAGGCGGAAGTGACCCTGGGTATGGCGCAGCTGTCGGTTATCGGCCTGTCCGAAGATTGGTGGCTGAAACATCTGGGCGACGTGCATTGGCAGATGATCGCCGCCGCCATGGGGCAGGATGAGCCCGTGTTTCGCGATGCAGAAGGGCGGCTGATTTATGCCGCCTTCTGTGCAACCCAATTCGACCAACCCTGGCCCGAAGGCGCGGCTCTGGGCAAAAACCTGCAGGTGTCGTCTTCGCTTTGGCAAGCCGGACGCAGCCGGTTGCAGTCGATCCATGAGGCCCACGCAGGTGGGCGACTTGTGGCGCGGCTGCGGATGGTGTCGACCTTTGTCACCCATGGCACTGCCGGAGTGAACAAATCGGTGGTGCGGGTCTCTCCTGCGATAATTCCGGTATTGCCCAAGGCACCGGACGGGTTTGCTGATCGGGCTGCGCAAACAGCCCGCCGATTGCGGGCGGGTTTTCAGACAAGCACAGCGGCGGGTGCAAAGAGCACTCACCTCCCTGTGCCGGATTTGGATTTCAACGCAGTGGGGCTGCTCTATTTTCCAAGTTTTACCCGTATCGCGGTCGAGGCTGAGGCGCAGGTGGCCCCCATTCGCGGACCGTTCCAGTCGCGTCTGATGTTATATTTTGGCAATGTCGAGATAGGTGAGAGCCTGTGTGCCGAAGTTCAGGCAAAGGGTGCGCTCCAGTCCGAAATTACCCTGCGGGCCGCAGATCACAGCCTGATTGCTACCTGTTGTGTCACGCGCCACCGGTGGCGCAGGTCGGATGTTTAAGGCTTTGCAATTTGCGAAGTTATAACAGGTACTTGCAGGTTTTGCGGCGAATTTCGTAAAACTGAGAGGACAGGCGGGTCTCCTCCGTGCTAATCGGCGCATGACGCCGGGTTTTGACGTCGGCTCAAAAAGAGTAATGCAGTCGCCCCCTTTGGTATGAGGCACAGGAACCATGATTGATATTCGTCTGGCTGATCCCGCAGCCCCGGAGCTTTGCGCGATCTTAGCGGCGCATGCCGACCACGCCGCCGCCCATTGCTCGGAAGAGACCAATTATTATCTGACACCCAAGGATATGCGCGAAAAAGGTCTGCAATTCTGGGCCGCCTTTCACGAGGATCGTGCCGTGGGCTGTGGGGGGCTTTTAGGCTTGCCCGATGGCACAGCCGAGGTGAAAGCGGTCCATGTTGCAGAGGATATGCGCGGTCGCGGTCTGGCGCGCCAGATCATGGTGCATCTGGCCGAAGAGGCAATGGCCGCAGGCTATAGCGCGCTGGTGCTGGAAACCGGATCGGCGCACTGCCGGGGCTATGATGCCGCGCGTGGGCTTTATGAGGCGCTCGGCTATTCCTATTGCGAGGCCTTTGGCGATTACCGCGCCGATCCCGCCAGCGTTTTTATGCGCCTGCCATTGCGCCGCGCGGCCTGAGTTCCTGCCCGGATCGGAACAGCCGGATCGAAAAATGGCGGCCCCGCGGAGCCGCCTTTTGTGTTCAGTTCATTTCAAAGCCCGGATCACTCCAGATCAAAGCGATCCGCGTTCATCACCTTGGTCCATGCGGCAGCGAAGTCCGCGATGAACTTTTCGGTGTTGTCGTCCTGAGCGTAAACCTCGGCGTAGGCGCGCAGGATCGAGTTGGAGCCAAAGACCAGATCGACACGCGACGCGGTGTATTTCACATCGCCTGATGTACGGTCCTTGATGTCATAGCTGTTGCGCCCGGTGGGCTCCCAGCGATACCCCATGTCGGTCAGCGTGACAAAGAAGTCATTGGTCAGCTGGCCTTCACGGTCCGTAAAGACACCCTGTTTGCTGCCGCCGTGATTGGCGCCAATCACCCGCAGACCACCAACCAATGCGGTCATCTCCGGGGCGGTCAGCCCCATCAACTGCGCACGGTCCAGCAGCATCTCTTCGGGAGAGACCGCATAATGCTCTTTCTGCCAGTTGCGGAAGCCATCGGCGAGCGGTTCCAGCACGTCAAAGCTTTGGGCATCGGTCTGGGTATCGGTTGCATCACCGCGCCCCGGAGCAAAGGGCAGGGAGAGGTCATGACCCGCAGCTTTGGCGGCCTGTTCCACACCCAGGTTACCGGCCAGAACAATCACATCCGCGATGCTCACCCCGGCCTCATTGGCAATGGGTTCCAGTACAGACAAGACGCGCGCCAGACGGTCGGGTTCGTTGCCCGCCCAGTCCTTTTGCGGAGCCAGGCGGATACGGGCTCCATTGGCCCCGCCGCGCATATCCGACCCGCGGAAGGTGCGCGCCGAATCCCAGGCGGTGGCAACCATATCCGCAGCTGACAGCCCCGATGCGGCGATCTTGGCTTTGACGGCCTCCACGTCATAGTTGCTGGGGCCTGCGTCAACCGGATCTTGCCAGATCAGATCCTCACCCGGAACTTCCGGCCCGATATAGCGGCCTTTGGGGCCCATATCACGGTGCAGAAGTTTGAACCATGCACGGGCAAAGGCATCCGAAAACGCTGCTGGATCCGCGGCAAACCGCTCTGAAACTGCACGGAAACCGGGATCGACCTTCAGCGCCATATCCGCGTCCGTCATCATCGGGTTCACCCGGATCGACGGATCTTCCACATCCACCGGTTTGTCTTCCTCGGCGATGTTCACCGGCTCCCACTGGGTGGCTCCGGCCGGGGATTTGACCAGCTCCCAGTCGTATTTGAACAAGAGCTCAAAATAGCCATTGTCCCATTTTGTGGGTTCCGTGGTCCACGCCCCTTCGAGCCCCGAGGTCACAGTGTTGCGACCAACAGAGCGGGTTTTGTGGATCATCCAGCCCAGGCCCTGTTCGTGCAGCTCTGCCCCTTCGGGTTCGGCTTCCACATTGGCCGCATCGCCATTGCCATGCGCCTTGCCCACGGTATGGCCGCCCGCTGTGAGTGCAACGGTTTCTT
Source organism: Epibacterium sp. ABZ3_068 (assembly GCF_056159265.1). Classification (NCBI taxonomy): domain Bacteria; kingdom Pseudomonadati; phylum Pseudomonadota; class Alphaproteobacteria; order Rhodobacterales; family Roseobacteraceae; genus Epibacterium; species Epibacterium sp. ABZ3_068. Next base: position 366,844 of record NZ_JBSWUV010000001.1, on the reverse strand, counting down.
CGTCGGTCATACCCATCCGCGAGAAGGTCACACGCATGTCTTCGGCTGTGCGCAGTGGGTCGGACTTGCCGTTGACGCCTTCGGGGTTCACATAGATCAGACCCATCACAACCGCCGCCAGAGGGTTGTCCAGGGTTTCACGATTGTCATCTTCGCCATAGCGGGTCGATGTCAGCCAATCCTTCTCGGATCCCCAGTAGACGTCTTTTTCCGGGTGCCAGATGTCTTCGCGACCAAAGGAAAACCCAAAGGTTTTCAGCCCCATGCTTTCATAGGCCACATTGCCGGCCAGCAGCATCAGGTCGGCCCAGGAAATCGCATTGCCGTATTTCTTTTTGATCGGCCACAACAGGCGACGTGCTTTGTCCAGGTTGGCATTGTCGGGCCATGAGTTCAGCGGCGCAAACCGCTGGTTGCCGGTATTGCCACCGCCGCGCCCGTCAGAAGTCCGGTAGGATCCGGCCGAGTGCCAGGCCATGCGGATCATCAGACCGCCGTAGTGGCCCCAATCCGCAGGCCACCAGTCCTGGCTGTCGGTCATCAGCGCGGTCAGATCCGCCTTGAGCGCGTCATGATCCAGCGCTTCCACCGCCTTGCGATAGTTGAATTCTGCGCCCATCGGGTTCGACTTGCTGTCGTGCTGGTGCAGAATGTCGAGGTTCAAAGTCTTGGGCCACCATTCGGTTACCGTGGTCTGGCTTTCGGTATTTGCCCCATGCATGACCGGGCAACCCTTTGCCTGTGCTGCGTCGTTTCCGTCCATAGCTGAATAGCTCCTCGCTGTGATTGAGGGCCGGAACTGGAATAGGCCGGCGCTCTCCCTACGAGAACGCTAACAGGGAAGTTTGATAATTTTAAGTTGCATTTGCTCATTGGAGCGATAAGAAAACCCTATGATTAATATCACTTTGCGTCAGTTGAAATATTTTGAAGCCCTTGCCCGGCAGGGGCACTTCGGGCGTGCCGCCGATCTGGCAGCTGTGTCTCAGCCTGCCTTGTCTGTTCAGATCAAGGAGTTGGAGGCCACATTGGGCATCCCCCTGTTTGAACGCACCGCACGTTCGGTGCAGCTGACAAGTTTCGGTGAGGAGTTCCGCCTCCGTGTGCAAGAGATCCTGCGCGGGGTGGATGAGCTTGGGGATCTGGCCCGGGCTGCGCGTCAGGGGCTGGCGGGGCGTTTGCGTTTGGGTGTGATTCCCACCATCGCCCCCTATCTATTGCCACAGGTGGTGACAGGCTTGCGCGCCCGTTTTCCCCAGTTGGAGTTTCGTATCCGCGAAACCCAGACCCAGCATTTGATCCGGGCGCTCAAGGACGGTCAGCTTGACACGGCAATCATGGCGCTGCCGGTGGGGGAGGCGAGGTTTGTCGAACATCCGCTCTTTGATGAGGAATTTGTCCTGGTGCGCCCCGCTGCGGATGCGCAGAGGCCGGTGCCCAGCCGCGAGATGCTGCGAGAGATGCAGTTGCTGTTGCTGGAAGAGGGGCATTGCTTTCGCGATCAGGCGCTCAGCTTTTGCGAAATGCGCCCCAGCCAACCGCGCGAGGTGATGGATGGCAGTTCGCTGTCAACCTTGGTGCAAATGGTGGACGCAGGCCTTGGGGTGACGCTGTTGCCCGAAATGGCGGTTCCGGTCGAAACCCGTTCTGCGCATGTCTCCATTGCCCGCTTTGAGAGCCAGCAGCCCAGCCGCCGTGTCGGATTGGTCTGGCGTGCAACAAACCCGATGGGAGACAAGCTTCGGGGGCTGGTCGCGGAAATTGCGGATATTTTGGACTGTGACCGCATCCCGTCGTAACCAACTATGTAACATCTCCCGACGACTGTGATCTTGCGCTAAGGTCCGCAAGAGCGCAGCCCATACCCGGAAATAATTCCGGGGCTGGCGAAATTGTCACAAAGTTACAGTGCGTTACGAGAATTAAGGTGGTGGACATGGCCCCCCGTGTTTTTCCACTTCGGACCTCATCTCATGGCACCCCGAAATGCATACCACCAAAAAGGTGCGGCGCGGGCAATGTCTGGCGCGCCCCACGGGCGGGGGAGGTCCAAAGTTGGCAACCTTCGCACCGGAAATCCGTCGCGCCCCAGCGTGCGAAATATCCCCAGCAGAAAACCGGGGTGAGGCTCTGCCCGGTTCGATGCGCGAACCCACTCCAATGTGACAGCTTGAAAGGAAGTCACCATGACCAAACGACCGAACGAAAAGAACGAACGCCTGAAACGACAGTTCATCGACTATCGCAAATATGCACGGCAACTGTCGGACAAATCGCTGGATCGGGAATTGGCGGCGCTCGAACGCTTCGACGTCTGGAACGGACGCAAGGATTTCGCGCAGTTTCATATTCAATGGGCAATGGGCTTTCGGACGCATCTTGAGACGGCGAAGGGCGCGAACGGAAAACCTCTGAGCAAATCGACGCTGCGCGCAATCTTGGCCACCATGCGCGAGTTCACGATCTGGCTGTCACAGCAGGACGGCTTTCGCAGCCGGATCAGGACGGCGGATGCCGATTACTTCAAGCTGTCGCGCCGGGACGAGGCCGAAGCCCGCGCCGCTCCGCCACGCGCCGCGCCGGGGATCAAACAGGCCAAGCGCGCGCTGGACTTGATGCCTCACACGACGCCGCGCGAAAAACGCGACAAGGCGATCTTTGCGCTGCTTTGTCTGACGGGCGTGCGCGTGGGGGCGCTAATTTCCTTGCGGATTAAACACGTCGATCTGGCGGAGAAATCCGTCACCCAAAACCCGCGCGAGGTGGCAACGAAGTTCGGCAAGAGCCTGCACACCTTTTTTGCCAAGGGCTTCCCCGAAGCCGAAGCCGCACTGACCGCGTGGATAGAGTATCTGGAAGACGAAGCACTCTTTGGCCCTGACGATCCGCTCTTCCCGGCCACTGCGATTGCGCCTCAATCCAACACGGGTTTTGCAGCGGATGGTTTTGAGCGGCGGGCGTGGAAAACATCAGAACCCGTGCGCAAGATCGTTAACTGTGCCTTTGCGGCGGCCAAGCTCCCGGCCTTCGGCCCGCACGCCTTCCGACACATGCTGGCCCGCCACGGCGCGAAAACCAGCGAGTCGGTGGCGGAACTGGTGGCCCTGTCACAAAACCTGGGCCACACCGACGTTCTGACCACTTTGCGCAGCTATGGCCAGATTGACCGCGACACCCAGCGCCGCCTCATTACCGGGGAAAGGGGTGATGATGTGCTAGAGAACTGAAATGCGGACATTTCAAACGCGCGGCGGATGTGGGAACGAATGTGGGAACCTAGATCGCGGACCGTATATTTTTCTCGATAAAACAACGCCTTAAGGGGGCGATGTGGCGGAGACGAAGGGATTCGAACCCTCGATACCGTTTCCGGTATACTCCCTTAGCAGGGGAGCGCCTTCGACCACTCGGCCACGTCTCCGCTGACCCGTATATTTGGCAGGCTCCGGGGAAACAAGGGCAAAATCAACGCTTTTGTGAAATTTTCTGCCTGCCGTGAGGGGCGGCGTTGTTTGCCTGGCGCTGCGGGAGGGCGACCATTAACAGATTGAAGTCAGAAGAGTTTTATTTTTCAGCCTTACCTTCGTCACGGCGTTTTGCTGAGACGTAATCGAGCAGCTGCTCTTTGGCATGCGTGATATGGGCTGACAGAAGCGCGCAGGCTTTGTCCACCTCGCCAGCGGATGCCAACCGGAGGAGGCTGCGGTGCTCGTCGTGGGCGCGGCTGGTTTGCTTCATGACGCTGAGTTGCATGCGGATATATCGGTCACATTGCTGGTTCAACGGTTCAAGGGTGTCTTGCGTTAGTTTGCGCCTGGCCGGGGCATAAAGCGCGGCGTGGTATTCGGCGTTCAGTTTGCCCCAATTGGCCACGTCGCTTGTGTCGTAGGCGGCTTCCATCCGTCCCAAGATGGTTTCGCAACGCTCCACATCTGCGGGGGTCAACCTGGGAATTGCGTGGCGGAACAGGTCGACCTCGATCAGGGTGCGAAGCTCGAAGATTTCCGCAATTTCGCCAAGCGAATGTCTGGTCACCGTGGCACCGCGATTGGTCGAGAGCTGAACCAGCCCCTGTGCATCGAGCCGCTTCAGGGCTTCGCGTATGGGCATGCGCGAGACGTCATATTCATCTGCGAGCGCCTCCTGACGGATTGTTGTCCCTTCGGCCAGGTTGCCGGATAAGATCCTCTCACGCAGGTCTTCCGTGATCAGGTCCGGGAGACTTTTTCGCGATATGGCCCGTCTTACTGTCATCTGATCTTGTCCGTTGTTTTGGTCTTTTGGCTGCGCCGCATTTCCTGGCGGCTGGGCTGTGGAAGTCGTGGATCTCTGGGCGCCTGCGAGGCTGGTATCCCGGTTTCGGGTTTGGCGTTTGGGTCGGAGTTCAGAACCGGCTGGCGGAAAACGGTTTCATGTCGATTGGGGGCGGCTCATGTGTAACCAAGGCGCTCACCAGTTCAGCGGTCCCGGCGGATTGGGTCAGCCCCAAGTGACCATGGCCAAAAGCATAGATCACATTGGGCGCGTTGGGGGCGTGGTCGATCACCGGCAGGCTGTCGGGGAGGGACGGGCGATACCCCATCCATTTTTGCCCGTTTTGCGTGACTAGACCGGGCATGAACAACCGGGCTTTTTCAAGCAATGCATCGGCGCGTTTGAAGTTCGGCGGTATGGCGAGCCCCGCAAGTTCGACTGCGCCGCCTATGCGGACTCCTTCGCCGATTTTACTGGCGACAAAACCGTGCGCGGCAAAGGTAACATGTGTCCGCAAATCAAAAGCGCCGGCTGGCAAGGTTGTGTTATAGCCGCGCTCTGTCTCGAGGGGGATGAAATCCCCCAATCCCTTGGCAAGGTGACGGGACCAGGCTCCTGCGGCAACGACAATTGTCGTCGCGGATTGAGGCCCATGGTTGGTTTCCAGCAGGACCGTATCGCCTGTTCGCTTCAAGGTGTGGATTTCAACCTGCTCGATCACACCACCAAGTGAAACGAATTTTTCAGCCAGCAATTGGGTCCAGGCTTTGGGATCCACTGTGTTGAACCAATTCGGCGTAAACAGGGCATGGGTGAACCTGGAGCGAAGCCCCGGTTGTACCTCGGCGATGGCCTCTGGAGAGGTGAGTTCGTCAAAGAGGATGTCTTGCGATCTGAAATAGGAACGCTCTGAGGCGTCTGCCTGCCAGCTGCGCGCGCTCTCGTACAGGCGGAGCTGCCCGTCGCGCTGGATCAGATCGTCCCCTTTCACCAGCTTGATCTGGCGCTCTGCAGCGGCCTGGGCATGGGCCATCAGTTGGGTCTGGGCCTGGCGTGCGGTTGCAAAACGGGACCGTCGGCTGGCGCGCCAGAACCGAAGCATCCAGGGGGCAATACGCAAGGCATAGGCTGGTGGAATGGACAGTGGGCCAAGCGGGTCCAATAACCACGCGGGAGCCTTGCGCATGATGCCGGGTGTCGCAAGCGGGGTCACTTCGCTAAAAGCAAATGCGCCCGCATTGCCTTGCGACGTTTCAGCTGCCACGCCTTTGCGATCCAGAACACGGACTTTGAAACCTCGGGTTTGCAGGTTCAGCGCCGTGCTGATGCCGATGATCCCGGCGCCAATAACAAGAACGGATTTGGGCATTATGTCTGTAAAACTTTCAATGGCTTAATGGTGAATGCCGGTTTGGAATGGGTCGGTGTCTTCAAAAAACAGGCGGGTGTCGGCCATCACGAAGGCTTGCCCTGTGATCCGTGGTCGAACTCCACCAGCGAGGCCGGGTTGATAGCTGAGGCGATACTGGCTGGAAATGATACTTTCCTGAATGATTTCCTCTCCGGGCATCAACTGTCCTTTTGCAGCGAGGCAAGCCAGTCGCGCTGAACTGCCGGTTCCGCAGGGGGAGCGGTCATATGTATCGTCGGGGCAAAAGGTAAAGTTGCGGCTATGGACGCCCGGTGTCGGTGAAGGTGCTTGCAGCACAACGTGATCCACTTTTTCTCCGTTCTCACCCACAATGCCGTCTGCGTGGGTTGCGCTGCGAATGGCCTCTGCCGTGTCGCAGAGCGCCCGGATATCTGTGGGCTCCAGGGGCAGTGGGCTTGGGTCGACGATAAAGAACCAGTTGCCACCATAAGCAAGATCACCTGTCACCGGGCCCAGGCCGGGAACATCCACGGTAACGTCCGGCCGGACGCAACGGCTTTCGACGTTTTCGACAGTCACCGTATGTGCGTCATGCAGTGTGACAGTGACAATTCCCACAGGTGTTTCGATCTTATGAGTGCCGATGGAAATTCTCCCAAGATGCGCAAGTGTAACAGCCAGTCCAATTGTTCCGTGGCCACACATACCTATTACGGCTGCCGCATCAAAGTAGATCACCCCAGTTACGCAGCTTGGGTCACAGGGGGGGACCAAAAGAGCGCCAACCATTGCCGGTTGCCCGCGTGGCTCCAACATGATCGATTTATAAAACGCTTCATGCTCCTGCGCCAGTCGGGCCGCGCGGTCCTCCAGCGGGCCAGATCCCAGCGATGGTCCGCCGTCGAGGATCACCCTTGTGGGTTCACCCCCGGTATGGCTGTCAATTACATGCATTCTGCCACAATCCCGCTTTGATTTGACCACTCTGCGAACCAAGCCCGGAAAAGTCTGTATTGGTCTTCACAATATTTCATCTGCGACGGGCTCAGAACGTCAGTCTCGTTGAAATGCAGCCGGTATTCATCCTCTCCATTCAGAACCAGCAAGTGTTTATAGTAAAGGACCAAATCCGGCCCTTCGTCAAAGCTGGAAAGGACGTAAATGGCATCGCTTAACTCTTGCGCACGTTGTCGTGCCTCACAATGGCCGGCGGCTGCTTTGCGCGAAAGCTCTGCCAGCAACAATGCCTCTTTGGGCAGCGCCGTCCCAATGCCCGTGATAGAGCCCGTGGCTCCGCAGTTGACAAACCCATGATAGACCTGTGTGTCGACCCCCACCATCAGCGTGACATTCTTGTCCTGCGAGGTGATGAACTCGGCTGCGTATCGCAGATCGTCTGCGCCGCCGAACTCTTTGAACCCAACCAGATTGGGATGTTCTGCCCGCAAGGAAAAGAACAGATCCGCGCGGGTGGCAAAGCCATAATACGGGCTGTTATAGATAATGGCCGGTAGATCCGGCGCGGCATCAAGGATCGCTTTGAAGTGGTTCCTCTGTGCGGCTGGCGAGCTCCCGCGGGACAGAACGCGCGGAATAACCATAAGCCCTGCGGCACCGATCTCCTGCGCATGTGTGGCATGGGCAACAGCGGAAGCAGAATTGACGGCGCCGGTTCCCACCACAACGGGCACGCCGGCGTCCACCAGACGCGCAACACCTTCCATGCGGTCGGCATCGGACAGCAAGGGCCAGTCTCCCATAGAGCCGCAATAGACCACCGCCGACATGCCGGCTGTGATCATGTCCTTCCCTTTGCGCACCAGCGCGTCAAAGTCCGGCTTCCGGTCAGCGGTACACGGGGTCATCAGAGCCGGCATTGTGCCAGCGAAGATATCTGCGGTCATCTTGCTCTCCGTTTGTCTGAATTGTGGATACTGGATCCAAAATCGGAAAACTTGTCAATCCGCGCTCCGGGCAAATGCACTGTTGAAGGACTGTTTTGCCCAAACGGTGACCTAGCGTCGTGAAACTGAAACAAAAGCATCACGATGGTTTCATCTGAAATGACCACTGTGCTCATATGAAATTGGAATCGCAAAACCCGCCCCAGTCCCTGGCCGATTGGGGAACCGAGCGTCAGGCGCAGGTGGCTGAGATTGTTCGCCAGGAAGGCTATGCCAAGGTTGATGATCTGGCACGGCGCTTTGGCGTTTCCACGCAGACCATTCGCCGTGACGTGAATGCCATGTGTGCCCGAGGGCTGTTGCGGCGGGTTCACGGCGGGGTAGAGCTGTCTCCGGTCACAGCCGACCACTATGACCTGCGCCGGGTTCTGAACCTTGGCGCTAAACGCAGCATCGGCGAGGCGGCCGCCCGGATCATCCCGAACGAAGCCTCTGTCGCGGTTTCCATCGGAACGACACCGGAGCTGGTGGTTGCAAGCCTTGGGCAGCATCATGGGCTGCGCCTGTTCACCAACAACCTGCATGTCGCGATGATGGCACAACGGTTTCAGAATGCCTCGGTCACCATCCCCGGAGGTACGCTGCGCACCGCTGCGGCAGATATCGTCGGGCCATCAGCCGTCGACTTCTTTAACAGCTACAAGTTTGACATCGGGGTGTTCGGCACCGCAGCGGTTGATGAAAGCGGCGCGCTGCTGGAACTGTCCGAGGAGGACGTCCATTCGCGGGAGACGATCTCGCGCAACTCTGACATCCGCATTCTGGTGCTGGATTCCAGCAAATTTACCCGCAAGGCGCATGCCCGGAGCGGATGGATCACCGATGTGGAACAGGTGATCTGTGACACGCGGCCGCCGGAAGCGATCTGCGACATGCTGCATCGGGCCAATGTCCCGCTGATGATCTGCAATGAGGCCGCAGCATGACGGTTGGCGGTCAATCCATAACGCTCCGTCAGGTCAGCAAAAGCTGGGGCGAAACGGTTTCTTTGCGGGATGTGGATCTGGAAATCCCGGCGGGCAAGTTCACCGCGATCCTTGGCCCATCGGGATGCGGAAAATCAACGACACTGCGTGTGATTGCCGGTCTCGAAGATGTCACAGCGGGGCAGGTGGTGATTGGCGATCAGGATGTCACCCAATTGCCCCCGGCCAAGCGAAATCTGGCGATGGTGTTCCAATCCTATGCGCTGTTTCCCCACCTCAGCGTAGCGGAAAACATCACCTTTGGCCTCAAGGTGGCGCGCATACCCCGGGCTGAGCGTCAGGCCCGATTGGCAGATGTGGCTGAGCTTTTGGAGCTGACACCCTATCTGGACCGCAAACCAGCGGCCTTGTCTGGCGGCCAGCAGCAGCGGGTGGCATTGGGGCGGGCCGTGGTGTCGCGCAGGCCGGTTTGTCTGATGGATGAACCGCTGTCGAATTTGGATGCACGGCTTCGGGACGAGATGCGGCGTGAGATCCGCAAGCTGCAGCGGGCGCTTGGTTTTACCATGGTCTATGTAACACACGACCAGACCGAGGCGATAACCATGGCGGATCAGGTTGTTCTGATGAACCAGGGCCAGGTGGAACAGGTCGCCACCCCGCATGAGATCTATACCCGACCCGCCACCCCGTTTGCCGCCCGTTTCATTGGCACACCTCCTATGAACCTCTTGCCGCCTGCGGCGTTTGGCGGGCTGCTTAGCGGAGAGGGTGCGGACCTTCTGGTTGGTGTGCGGCCAGAGGCGTTGGTGGAACGTCACGATGGCGCATTGGACTGCCGGGTTCAGTCGTCCGAGTTTCTGGGGTCTGACACATTGGTAGAGCTGGAGGCCGCCGACGTGCGCCTGTTGGCAAAACTGCCAGGCAGCCGGGATGTGACGCCGGGCCAAAGGCTGCGGTTCTTGATCAACCCTGACGATGTGCATCTGTTTGACAGCCGAACACAGGTGCGGCTGGACGCGCCATCGCTTGTGATGCGGATTGCCGGAGGCCAGCCCTGATGGCCATCCTCCCCATACAGGATCGAAGATACTCCCGAACCTCTCGGGATGTTGCATGCCGGCACGTGACCGGCCTCTTTTTCTGCGGAGAAAACCCATGTTGATGACCAAGTTCAAAGCGGCCACGGCCGCCCTGATGTTTGCGGCTGCTCCGGCAGCGGCTGATGTCGATCTGCAGTTCTACTTCCCGGTTGCTGTTGGTGGTGCCGCCGCCAACACCATCGAAGAGCTGACACAGGAATATGTCGCAGCCCATGATGGCGTGAACATCAACGCGATCTATGCCGGGTCATATCAGGACACCGTTGCAAAGGCCTTGACGGCGGCACGTGGCGGCAATGCCCCCCAACTGAGCGTGATCCTGTCCGTCGACATGTATACTCTGTTTGATGAAGATCTGATCCATGCCTTCGACGATTTTGCAACCACAGAGGAAGACAAGGCTTGGCTCAAATCCTTCTATCCGGCATTTATGGAAAACAGCCAGATTGACGGAAAGACCTATGGCATCCCGTTCCAGCGCTCCACACCGGTTCTGTACTGGAACAAAGAGGCGTTCAAAGCGGCGGGTCTTGACCCGGAACACGCACCCGCGACCTGGGACGAAATGGTCGAGATGGGCAAGAAGCTGACGGTCAAGGACGCTTCGGGCAATGTGACCCAATGGGGCGTGCGCATCCCGTCTTCGGGCTTTCCATATTGGCTGTTCCAGGGTTTGACCACGGAAAACGGCGCGATCCTGGCGACTGACGGCGGCACCAAGACCAATTTTGACGATCCCAAAGTGGTCGAGGCGCTGGAATATCTGGTGGACCTGTCCAAAACCCACGAAGTCATGGCCCCCGGCATCATCGAATGGGGCGCAACGCCCAAAGCCTTCTTTGAAGGGCAAACCGCGATGATGTGGACGTCGACCGGTAACCTGACCAATGTGCGCAACAACGCTCCGTTTGAGTTCGGCGTTGCCATGTTGCCTGCGAATGAGCGCCGTGGTGCTCCGACCGGCGGCGGCAATTTCTATCTGTTCAAAGGGTCCGATGAAGCACAGACCAAGGAAGCCTTTGAGTTCATCAAATGGATCACTCAGCCCGAGCAGGCTGCGAAATGGACCATTGCCACCGGTTATGTCGCGCCAAGCCCCGCCACCTGGGAAACCGAGGTGATGAAGCAGTACACCGCTGACTTCCCGCCGGCACTGGTCGCCCGCGATCAGCTGGAGCACGCGGTTGCGGAGCTGTCCACCTATGAGAACCAGCGTGTGACACGCGTGTTCAACGACGCTCTGGCCGCTGCAATCACCGGTGAGAAGACAGCTGCCGAGGCGCTGAAAGAAGCACAAGCGCAGGCCGAGGCAATCCTGAAGCCTTACCGCTAAACATCTCGGGCCCGTGCAGTGCGCTGCGCGGGCCTATTATCCATCCACCAACAAGGGACAAAAGACATGCAAAGGACACGACAGTGGATCCATGCCTGGCTGCTTTTGCTGCCAGCCTTCGTGTTTCTTTTGGCCTTTACCCATATGCCTGCCATCACCACCCTGTGGAACAGTTTCCGGACCACGGCACGGGGGCGCAGGCCCAGCCGCTGGGCCGGGCTCGACAATTACGAGACCATGATGGCTGACCCGGTGTTCTGGAAAGTTCTGATCAACAACCTCTGGTTCGCGCTGGGCACTATTCCAACGTCGATCGCAATTGCGCTCGCGATGGCGCTGTGGGTCAACCAACAGCTCGCAGGGCGCAGTTTTGTGCGCATGGCTTATTTCACACCCACCGTTTTGCCGATGATCGCAGTCGCCAATATCTGGCTGTTCTTCTACACGCCGGGGTTTGGGTTGATCGACCAGGTTACTGGCCTGTTTGGCATGGCACAGTCCAATATCCTTGGGCACAGCGATACCGCGCTGATTGGTGTCATGGTTGTGACCATCTGGAAAGAAGCGGGGTTCTTCATGATCTTTTACCTCGCCGCCTTGCAAACCATCCCGCCCAGCCTGATCGAGGCCGCACGGATCGAAGGGGCAGGGGCCTGGACGATCTTTCGCAGGGTGACCTTTCCCTTGTTGATGCCGACAACCCTGTTTGTATCGGTCAATGCGGTGGTAAATTCGTTTCGGATGGTGGATCACATCTTTATCCTGACCGGGGGCGGGCCGGACAATGCCTCTTCCTTGCTGCTGTTCTATATCTATGAGACGGCGTTCCGGTTTTGGGACACAGCTTATGCGGCAACGCTGACCGTTGTGCTGCTGGCCATCCTTGCCGCGCTTGCCATCGGGCAGTTCTTCTTCTTTGATCGCAGGGTGCATTACAAATGACCTGGGATCGCGTGCTGAATACCTGTGGTGCCTGGGTTCTTGCGCTGTTGTGGGCCCTGCCACTGCTATATGCGGTCTGGACGGCCTTTCACCCGGCGGCCTATGAGGCGCATTTCACCCTTTTTGCCCCGCTGACGCTGGAAAATTTCAGCAAGGCCTGGGCCGCAGCTCCCTTTGGGCGGTATTTCCTGAATACCTTTGTCCTTGTCAGCGCCATTCTGGTCGGCCAGTTCATCCTGTGTACGCTCGCCGCCTATGCCTTTGCGCGGTATCAGTTTCCGGGGCGGGGGGTTTTGTTTGCTCTGGTGCTGGTTCAGCTGATGGTGATGCCTGACATTCTGATTGTGGAGAACTACAAGCTGATCCGCGTGCTGGATCTGATCGACACAATTCCGGCAATTGCGCTGCCCTATATTGCTTCTGGTTTTGGTATTTTCCTTCTGCGTCAGACCTTCCTCTCCGTTCCCAAAGAGCTGGAGGAGGCGGCTCAGATCGAGGGAATGTCATCCCTTGGCGTTTTGATGAAGGTCTATGTGCCTTTGGCGATTCCAACCTATCTGGCCTATGGTCTTGTGTCGGTCAGTCACCATTGGAACAACTTTCTTTGGCCCTTGATCATTACCAATTCGGTTGAAACGCGCCCTGTGACAGTTGGGCTTTCTATCTTTGCCTCGATTGATTCCGGCGTTGAGTGGAGCGTGATAAACGCGGCCACCCTGATGACATCGGGGCCATTGTTGCTGGCCTTCTTGCTGTTTCAACGTCAATTTGTGCAAAGTTTCATGCGGGCTGGCATCAAGTAAGACGCCGAGACTGCGGAAGACAGACTCACCCTGATCTGTGGCTGCATTTGTCCGGGTATTCCTTAAAATCTTAACGTTTGGAGTAAGGGATACCTTACACCTTCGTAAGAAATGCCGCCGTATTTCTGCCATGGTTCCGGGGGAGTCGCGTCCTTCCTGACTCCAATCTGATGGTTCCGTGCGCTCAACTCCCCAAAATCACGCTTTGTGGAGTTACCAAAAGGGTAATAGATTCCGGGCATTTAAATAAAATTGACCTGTTTCACGTGGAATCTTCGTGCACCTTTGGCGTTTTTTGCGATGATTGAGGCATTCTGACTCTGGGGGTTAGTGATTTGTTAAGTCTGCCACAATCTATCCACAAAACCGTCGCTGCTTGGCAGCTTTGGGCCACATTCCAGCCGCACCACTGAATGACATTGCAGTGGTGGGAAATTGGAGTGGAAAATGAAACGTGTAATCGCGGTTGTTGCGGCGTGCCTGCTATGGGCTCTGCCGAACGTTGCAGCAGCGCAAGATAGCGCAGCCGCACGCTCTGTGACGGGATGGGAGGCCGTGGGGCGCCTCAACATCTCCGGGCGTAATATGTGTACGGGGGCTTTGATTGCCCCCAACCTCGTGCTGACTGCAGCACATTGTCTCTACGAACCCCAAACAGGACGGGCCGTAAACCCTGCCAGCATCCGGTTTGAAGCCGGGTTGAACGGGCGCTATGCCAAAGCAGCGCGCCAGGTGGTCAAGGCTGTGGTCCATCCCGAATATGTGTTCCGCCCGGCGGGCGACTCACAGATCGGTCATGATCTGGCAGTTCTGCGTCTGGATCGTCCGATCAGCACCGAACACATCCAACCCTTTGCGACCTCTTCGCAGGCGGGGCGCGGTGATGCCGTGGGTGTGATGTCTTACAGCTATGAACATCGGGACCGTCCGAACTGGGAACAACCCTGCCATGTATTGGCGCGCAAAGCTCAAACCATGGTCATGACCTGCCGTGTGGAATACGGTGCCTCCGGTTCGCCCGTGTTTGAAATTCTGCCGGGGCGTCCGCCGCGGTTGGTCTCGGTGATTTCTGCCAAGGCGGCGATGGGAAACCGCCGTGTTTCCATTGCGACCGCGATCGACAATTCCCTGTGGGAGCTTGTGCAGCGGGCCGGATGATGCCGCTTGCAACACTCCTCCCTCTCTAAAAAAAGCCCGCGTCAAAATGGCGCGGGCTTTTTGAACTGACAGAGCGCAGAAAAATCACGGCTCGCGCAGCGCATCCTTCGATTTATAAAGCGGTTTCATCAGATATTGCAGCACGGTTTTGGAACCGGTCTGCAACTCTGCTGTGGCGCGCATGCCCGGGCGAATTTCGATATCGCGCTGGCGTTCCGTAAAGCTGTTGCGATCCACTTTTACGGTGACGCGGTAGAACGGCTCGCCGCGCGGATTGCGTTCATCCTCAAACGTGTCGGCCGAGACAAAATCAACCTTACCCTTCAAAGAGCCATAGATTGTATAGTCATAGGCAGAGAGCTTGATTGTGGCATCCTGTCCGGTTTGTACGCTGGCGATATTCTCGGGCTTTACACGCGCCTCGACGAACAATTCCTCACCCAATGGGATAATCTCAAAGATCTCCTCTCCCGGGCGAATGACGCCGCCGATGGTGGTGACGGCCATGCTGTTCACCACGCCCTGCATCGGAGATGTGATGACCGTGCGCGACAGCTGATCGGATGCGATCCGCAGCTCTTGCCGGTGTGAGGTGAGCGTCTGTAGTGTCTGCGAGTATTCCTCTGCCAGCTGCAACTCTGCCTGAGTGCCGATTTCATTGTATTTGGCCTCTGCATCGGTCACGGCCTTCTTGGCACTGTTCACCTCGATCAGGGCAACGATGCGCTGTTTATGGAGACGTTCCATATTCTCCAGTTCACTGCGCAGCTGGTCCAGAATCTGTTTGGCACTGTGGCGTCGGCTGTTGAAGTCCGCCTGACGTGCCCGCAACAGGGCGCGTTCAGAGGCCAGAATACCCGGAGAGCGCAAGGCCAGTTCTGGGCTTACCTCGAATTCAAACGCGCCCGAGGCCTCTGCCTCCAGACGGTATTGCTTGATCTCCAGTGCGTCGATCTGGTCCTGCAGGTCATCAGCGGTGGTCTGGAACCGGGTCGCTTGCAGTTTGGCGAGGACCTGACCGGCCTCCACCGTGTCACCTTGGCGCACATAGAGTTCCGCCAGGATGCCGCCCTCAAGGTTCTGAATGATCTGCGAGCGGGAGGAGGACACAACCTCGCCATCGGCGCGCACGATTTCGTCAATCCAAGCAAAAGCCGCCCAGATCAGAAAGACCAGGACGGCACCCGCAGCGATATAGATGATGCGGCTTGCGCCAAGCGAACTGCGGGCCAGTTCTTGTTGTATCGGGGTCATTTCTTATCCCCTGCGGCCAAATGCGCCAGAACCTGATCGCGTGGGCCATCTACAACCATGCGGCCCGCTTGCAGGATCAAGGTGCGGTTTGTCAGCTGCAGGATCGGCATCCGGTGTGTTGCGATCACAGCTGTGCGGCCTTGCAGCCAGGTGTCCAGACGGCTGACCAATGTGCGTTCCAGCGTCTGATCAAGCGATGCGGTCGGTTCGTCAAGGAGAACAATTGAAGGGTTCTGCAGCCACAGGCGCGCCCAGCCAATGGATTGGCGCTGACCGATGGACAGGCCGCCACCGCCATCGCTGATTTCCAGATCCAGACCTTTGTGGTGGTTGCGGACATAAGCGCCAAGGCCGGAGAAATCGAGCGCGGCCATCAAACGGTCGTCATTGCGCTCCAGCAGGTTCATATTCAGGTTCTCGCGCAGGGTGCCGGCAAAGAGGCGAATGTCCTGACTGAGGTAGCCGATATGACGGCGCAGGTCGCGCGGGTCGATCTGGTTGATGTCCGTGCCGTCGATGATCACACGGCCCTGATCTGGCGCATAAAGCCCCGTGAGCAGTTTCAGCAGCGTCGATTTACCAGAGCCGTTCACACCAAGGATCGCGACGCGCTGGCCCGGTTTGATCATCACCGCAGGCACATCCACGGTGGGGGAGCCGTCTTCATCGTAGCGGAACACCACCTCGCGCAGTTCAAACTTGCCTTGCAGGCTCTCGCGACGCAGGTAAGTGCGGTCGTCGTCTTTTTCCTGATCCGCAAGCGCAATTGCATCAAGCCCTTCCAGAGCGGCCTTGACATTGCTCCACCGTGCCATGGCTCCGGCAAACTGTGTAAGCGGCGCAAGGGTCCGGCTGGTCAGGATACCGGTTGCAATGATGGTGCCGACGGTGAATTCACCCTTGAACACCATAAACGTACCAAAAACCACTGCGGCGATATAGGTGAACTGCTGGATGCCCTGCGACCAATAGGTGAGCGCGCTCGACAGGCGGCGTTGTTCGGCTGCGGAATGCGATGAAAGGGTCGACAGCTCATCCCACAGGCGCATGACGCGGTCTTCGCCGCGCTGGGTTTTCAATGTGTCGAGTTCGGTAATCACCTCATGCAGCAGGCGGCCGGCCTTGGCATTGGCGCCCTGGGTCTGGCGGGTCAGGGCGATCATCTTGCGCTGCATGAAATAGGCCGGGGCCAACATCAGCGCCGCGCCGAGAACCAGAACCCAGACAATCGGACCTGCGATCGACGCAACCAGCAGGAGGAAAATCGCAATAAACGGGATGTCAGCAAGGGTTGAAATGGTAGAGGAGGTAAAGAACTCCCGCACCGCTCCAAAATCGCGCATCGCGGCAAACAGACCCGATGGGGGCAGAGGTTTTTTGTCCGAGCGCATACCAATCAGGCGACGCATCAGGTTGCGCTGGACCGAAAGCTCGATCTGGCGGCCCGCCGCATCGGTCAGACGCGCGCGCGCCAGCTTTAACAGCCCCTCAAGCCCAATCGCCAGCATTGCGCCAACGGCGAGAACCCACAGGGTGGCTTGCGACTGGTGCGGCACAACGCGGTCATAAACCTGAAGCGAAAACAGCGCCACCGACACGGCCAGAATGTTCGCCACCAGAGAACCGAGCATGATTTCGATCACTTGGCGGCGGTATTTCTGAAACTCTCCCCAGAACCAATGGTTGGCCTTCAGGTTCGGCGTGTGGCGCGCGGCCATCTGGTCCATCGACTGACGTGCTGTCAGCGTCGCACCGGTGAAATACGGTTGGAAGTCCGATACTGGCACTTCGGCGCGATGTTCCGCACAGGTCAGATCAAAGATGTTCAGCGTATCGGCATCCTGGCTCAGCACCAGAACACATTGGCCGTTGTTCATCATTGCAACCGCAGGCCAGGCATCCGGCTGCAGGCGCACATGGGTGTCGATGACCGGGTTCAAACCCACGTAATCCAGCGCACGGCCCATCGTCTCGAATGTTTGATCGCCCGGGTTGTTGCTCCACAGGAAATCAGCCAGATCACTTGCCGGGGCTTCAACGCCGTTGATGGCGGCAAGGGTCGACACCAATGTGGCGCGGTGCTGAATGCGAGAGGAGGTCCCCTCGATCAGCGCGTGGACTTCAGAGCTCCGGTCGTCGCCGCTTTCCAGCTGAATGTCGTCCAGCTTCACATCGGCGGCCAGGATCTCTGGTTCGGCGCTTGGACGTTCAGCGCCGTCCTGATGTCCGGTTTCAACCGCCCGCAATGTCGGGCGTGTGTTCTCTGACTGTTCGTCCATATTCGAGGTGTTCTCGGTCAAATCTTGTCACCGTCTGCCAGGAGCCCCTGATCCCGCGCCATTTCCAGCTGGATCTGGATCACTTCATATTTCGCCTCAATGCGGCTCAGCTCGCGGCGGACGTATTCTTCATAGATATTGATGACATCCATGACGGACCGTTGCCCGGCTTCGAACTGTGCCTTGAACAGCTTATAGGTCTCATGGCTGGTACGCGCCAGACGCGTTGTTTCTTCTTCTTGTCTGCGGAAGGAGGACAGGCGCTGCAACTGTCGTGCATATGTGCGCCGGGCGTCTTCTTCGGCCTCGCCGATCTGACGACGGGCAACTTCCTTGGAGGCTTCGATCGCCTTGAGAGCAGCCGGGGTGCCAAGACCCAGCGGCTGGCCGATCCCTGCGGTGATCCCTGCGCCAGAGCCATCGCTGGTGATATTGCCGGCCGCAGAAACCGTTGGCAAATGGCCTGCGCGTTCCAGTTTGGCCTGAGCAATTGACCGGTTTGCCTCTGATTTGGCACGCAGCACATCCAGATGTCCGGCGGCTTCGGGGGGCGTGCCAATGGACAGATGTCGAGGGCGCTGATCAAAATCTTGGCCGGTCAGCTCATAAAGTTCGGCACGCGCCGTGGAGGCCCCTTCCTGTGCCGTTGACGCACCCGAGCGGAGCCCTGCAATCTTGCTTTGGACAACCTGAAGGTCCGATCGGTCCGAAACCCCGCCTTCGACGCGACCAATGACCACGCGCTCGAACTCATGCATCTGGCTCACGGCTTTCTGGCCGAAGCGGGCTTTTTCGTCGTCGCGTTGTGCCTGGATGTAAAGGCTCAGCGCGGTTTCAACACGTGTGTTCTGATCAACGGAAAGGTTGACCGCAGCCACCTCGACGTCGGCGGCTGCAAATTCACGCTCTGCCTTGCGCCGACCATTGTCGAACAGGACCTGTTCGATCAAAAGACCTGCGACCATATCCCCCAGATCCGTTAGGCTGATGGTCGGCCCAAGTGTCGGCAGCCAGTTCTTGGACTGCGCTTCCGCGCGTAGTTTTGCGCTGATCAGCTCAGCTTCT
Source organism: Epibacterium sp. ABZ3_068 (assembly GCF_056159265.1). NCBI lineage: Bacteria > Pseudomonadati > Pseudomonadota > Alphaproteobacteria > Rhodobacterales > Roseobacteraceae > Epibacterium > Epibacterium sp. ABZ3_068. Next base: position 348,391 of record NZ_JBSWUV010000001.1, on the reverse strand, counting down.
GAAGCGCGCAACGTTGCCGAGAGCGCGGCGCTTGCCACCGAGCCATAAACGCTTTGCTGATCCAGCAGAGAGCGGCGTTGCAAGAGTTGTTCGATAACTTCGGACGGCTGCTCGTTGCCGGACTGATCAAAATTGCTTTGCTCTGTTTCCGGCAGCCCGGAATCAGAACGCGGGCCCAGAACGCCCGCATTTTCAGTGCAGCCCAGCACAGAGCTGACCGCTAAAATACTCATAACTGAACGCGCGAACCGCATTCTACCCCCGCCGCCATTTTGAATTATTGGACCCGGCGCAAATTTGCGCCGGGTCGAAGGGATTAGATAATGACGTTGACGTCTTCTTCGACAATCAGCGTGGTTCCATCGGTGCCGACGGTATAAACGTTGAAGTTCTCACCCTCGATTGTGCGTGTCTCGGTCGAAGTGACGCCGGTCACGGTGATGGTGTCATCGGTGCCGCCATGCACGACGAGTGTGTCTGTATTTGCAGACAGCGCCTTGATGTCATCCTCGGTGATGATGATGTTGGCGTCGGCGCTTTCATCCAGCTCGAGGATCTCGATGTTGAAACCGCTGAAGCCTGCATTGTTCAGCACATTGCCGGTCACATTGTCCTCAAGGATCAGCAGCGAATCCGCCGAGTTGCCGGAGGTATCGGTGCCTGACACAACCAGAGTTGAGCCATCCGGTACATCGGTCGGGTCCGCCAGGAAGAAAGAGGTTTCAGTTGTCACAACCGAAGGATCAAACGGGTCGGTCACATCTTCGGTACGAGAAACGCCGCTGACATTCGTCACGCTTCCGTCGTCCGCGATATGGTTGACTTCAATTCCGGTGATCTCTTCTTCAAAGATCAGCTCTTCGATGTTGCCCGAATTGGTTTCCAGACCGTGGTAGGCAGGCGCGCCGAATGTATCAACCGAGAAGCTTTCTGAGATGGTCGCCGTGTTGCCTGCTTCATCCGTGGCAACAATTGTCGCGGTCTCGCGGTAGACACCTTCGGGCAGATCAGCGGCGTCGAACTCAACGGTCCAGTTCCCAGCAGCATCGACAGTTGCGCTGCGTGTAACAGAATTGATGGTCACAACCACGGTTGATCCCGGCTCGACCGTGCCGGTCAGCGTCAGGCCGCTGGCACGTTCAGAGTTGTTTACGATGTCGTCCGCTGTTTGCTGCGACTCCGAAGTCAGCGGGTCCACAAGCGTGTCGATTTCAACAGTGTGTGTGACGGTTGGCCCGGTGTTGCCTGCCGCATCGGTCATTGTGACAGATGCTGTCTGGCTGCTTTCACCTGCCGGCACATCGCTGGCCGCATAGTCAAGCGACCATGTGCCATCTGACGCAACAGTGGTGGTGCGGGAGGTGCCAAGGAAGGAGACCTCAACACTGGATCCGGCTTCGCCGGTGCCGGACAGGGTCACGCCATCCGATGCTTCTGCTGCGTTGACAACATCGTCCCCTTCGACCGTGTCGATTGTGGCCACGGGGGCCACTGTGTCGATCGCCACTGTGTGGGTGCTGGTGGAGCTGTTGCCAGCCGCGTCGGTGCTGGTCACAGAGAAGGTCGTGTCATATTCGCCAGCCGTGATGACCGAAGCGTCATAGCTCACAGACCAGCTGCCATCAGCCGCAACGGTTGTTGTGGCAACTTCGCCCAGGAACTCAACAGAGATTGATGCGCCGGGTTCACCTGTCCCGGCCAGAACCACGCCATCCGATGCTTCTGCTGCGTTGACAACATCGTCGCCTTCAACCGTGTCGATCGAAAGCGAAGGCGCAACCGTATCAACTTCCACCGTGCGGGTTACGGTTGTGCTGTTTCCTGCGGCATCTGTGCTTGTGACCGTTGCGGTGCTGTCATATTCACCTGCCGCGATTGCAGCGGCGGCGTAGTTCACCGACCATGTGCCATTTTCCGACACAACGGTAGTTGTTGTTTCGCCCATGAATTCAACCGAGATGGACGCTCCTGCTTCACCGGTCCCAGACAGGGTAACCCCGTCCGAGGCTTCGGATGCATTGATCACATCGTCGGTTTCCACAGTGTCTGTCACAACCGCAGGGGCGACGGTGTCAATCGCGACGGATTTTGTTTCAGTCGAGCTGTTGCCCGCCGCATCCGTGCTTGTCACCGTTGCGGTGCTTGAATACTCGCCAGCCGCAATTGCAGCGGCGGCATAGCTGACCGACCATGTGCCATCCGCGCCAACCGTTGTTGTTGCGGTTTCGCCGAGGAACTCGACGGAAATCGATGCGCCCGCTTCCCCAGTGCCGGACAGGACCAGACCATCGGATGCTTCCGCTGCGTTGACAATGTCGTCGCCTTCAACCGTGTCGATGGCGATGGCAGGTGCTACTGTGTCGACTTCCAGAACGTCTGTGACAACCGTGGTATTTCCAAACGCATCCGCGCTGGTGACGGTTACGGCTGTCTCATATTCTCCGGTGTCGATCTCGCTTGCCGCAAAAGTCACCGACCAGGTGCCATCATCGGCAACTGTGGTTGAGTGTGTGGTACCGTTGATCTCCACCGAAATCGACGCGCCAGCTTCGCCCTCACCGGAAATAACCGGCCCGCCGCTGTGTTCGCTTGCGTTCACCACTTCGCCAACGGACTGTGTTCCGTCGGTGATCTCTACCGGGGGCGGGGTGGTGTCGATGTTGATGGTCGGACCATCAAGGTCAAAGACTTCGCCGTCAGGGTCCACAACATTGACAGTTACGTCATAGTTTCCATCCGCCGGCAAATCCACCGGATCAAAGGGGGCGCTCCAGGTGCCGTCGTCGTCCACTGTAACAGTTTGTGTTTCAGATCCAACGGTTACGGCAACCTCAGATCCCGGTGCGCCGGTCCCTGTGATGGTCACCGGGTCCGTTGTGCTGCCGGACACGTCATAAGTTGCGTCGGGGTTGTCAACGGTTGGCGTGACCGATCCGCTGGCGCCGCCGTCAGAGGAACTGCCGGAGCCTTCATCGTCGTCACCGCCGCCAGCCAGGACGCCAGCGCCGACCACACCTGCCGCCGCCGCTGCCGCTCCGAGGCCGCCAAAAGTCGGAGCAGCCGCAATCAAAGGTGCGATCACAGGTTCAACGCGGTCCAATTCCAGGAAAACCAGCTCGTCGTAGGCACTCCACTTGCCAGAGACATCCAGCGGCTCGTAGGTCGGATAAAGCATGCCTTCAGCGCTGCTTTCGATAACGACCTCGATGAATTCGCCATTGTCGCTCAGGAACAGGTTCTTTTCGCCTGTGATGCCTGTTGCAAAGTAATTATCCAGAACCAGTGTCTGCCCGTCCATCGTCAGGATCTGCAGATCGTTTCCGACGCGCTGATAGCTTTGCACGTCTGCTGTCGAGAGGTTGAGGGAGATATCCTTGGCCGAGGTGGCATCCAAAACGGGGCTCGCGTCTGCGAACTCGCCGTGCTGTTTGGTTCCCGACTGGTCCCGGGTAATAAATGCAACAGTACTCATGTTTTACCGCTCGTATTAATTATGGCACCGCCGCACGCGTGTAATGCCGCCGAAAAACGGTGGGTGCCTGATTTCTGCCTAACTGCCTCATGGCCTTATTGTGGCCGATTTGTGTACATAATGGGGCTGGAACGCGTTGTTTGTCCAGTGTTCCTTCCGGTGTTGGCCCTGTTAAAGCAGGATTAATGTGGCCAATCTGCCGCAATCCTACCGTCACGTGAAGGGGGCTGGTCTGAATGTTGTGGATAAGCCCCTTTGCATTAACCTTTCGTAAAGAAAATTCTGCCGTGCTGGGGGTAACCATGTCATCCTTGAAGCAAGGGATGGTTCTTCGCATTGCGGTGCGCGGACGTGTTTGGTGCAGCAAATGCGCTGTCAGCCACCTTTGTCCGAATGCTCAAATCGCTGCCTTGTGAACCATCATTTGTTAAAAGTTTGTGGCAATTAAGCGAAAATACACCAGTTACTGATAGCGTGAAGTAACCGAATATAGTAGTCTGGTACTCAAATCGACGACGCCGCGGAGACAGGTTCCCGGCCATTGATCGCCCATTAGAGGTGAGAGGCGGGAACGCGTGCAACTGCCCGCGGCGCCGAGCAGAATTCAGAATTAGAGAACGACGCGGACAGTCCTATGGCCCACGTTTGGGGAGGCTCTGTCCGTGTGCAAAGCAGAACCCCAGGAGGAACGGGCGCAACGTAGATCAGGAGGCTCGATCATATGACGAATATCGCCGAACTTTTTGCCGAGCAGTATGGGCAAGCAAAAGAAGAAGAGATGTCCTTGCAGGACTATCTGCTTGCCTGCCGCGAAGACCCGAGCATGTACGCCAATGTGGCGGAACGTATGCTCAAGGCTATCGGAGAGGAGGAACTTGTCGACACGTCGAAAGACGCGCGATTGGGAGCAATCTTCCATAACCGAACGATCAAACGATACAAGGCTTTTGAAGATTTCTATGGAATGGAAGACACGATCGAAAGGATCGTTGGTTACTTCCGTCACGCAGCGCAGGGTTTGGAAGAACGCAAACAGATCCTGTATCTCCTGGGACCTGTCGGGGGAGGTAAGTCTTCCCTTGCGGAACGTCTAAAACGTCTGGTCGAGGATCAGCCGATCTATGTTCTGAAGGCCGGCGATCATCTGTCGCCGATCTTTGAAAGCCCGCTTGGGCTGTTTGACCCGATCAAAATGGGCAATATCCTTGAAAAAGAATATGGGATCGCGCGGCATCGTTTGCCCGGCCTCATGTCGCCCTGGGCTGTCCAGCGCCTGGATGAATTTGAAGGCGATATTAACAAGTTCTCCGTTGTGCGCATCTATCCCTCCCGCCTGCGCCGCATTTGTGTGGCCAAGGTTGAGCCGGGGGATGAGAACAATCAGGACATTTCCACTTTGGTTGGCAAGGTCGACATTCGTCAGCTGGAGCATTTCAGTCAGGACAATCCGGACGCCTACTCCTTCTCTGGCGGTTTGAACCGGGCCACCCAAGGGGTTCTGGAATTTGTCGAAATGTTCAAAGCTCCGATCAAGATGCTGCACCCGTTGCTGACTGCAACGCAGGAAGGCAACTACATGGGAACGGAAAGCTTCGGAGCCATTCCCTTTAATGGTCTGATCCTGGCCCATTCCAACGAAAGTGAGTGGCAGACATTCAAAAACAACAAGAACAATGAGGCCTTTATCGACCGGGTGTCGATTGTGAAGGTGCCCTATTGTCTGCGTGTCTCGGATGAGCGTCAGATCTACCAGAAACTCATTGAATACAGTGAGTTGAAGGAAGCGCCCTGCGCGCCAGAGACACTGCGGATCCTCAGCCGCTTCTCGGTTCTGACACGCCTGAAGCCCCATGAAAACTCGAACCTTTTCTCCAAGATGCGAGTCTATGACGGGGAAAGCCTGAAAGATACCGACCCCAAGGCCAAAACCGTGCAGGAATATCAGGATCGCGCGGGTGTCGATGAGGGGATGGACGGGGTCTCGACCCGCTTTGCCTTCAAGGTCCTGTCGTCGGTCTTCAACTTCGATACCGAAGAAGTTGCCGCAGATCCGGTGCATCTCATGTATGTGCTGGAACAGATGATCAAGCGGGAGCAATTCCCGACAGAGACCGAAGCCAAATATCTGGAATTCATCAAGACCGAACTTGCTCCGCGTTATGAGGAGTTCATTGGAAACGAAATCCAGAAAGCCTATCTCGAAAGCTATACTGAGTATGGTCAAAACGTGTTTGACCGCTACATCTCTTATGCGGACGCCTGGATCGAAGAGCAGGATTACAAGGATCCCGATACCGGCCAATTGTACGATCGGGAGATTTTGGATGCAGAACTGTCCAAGATCGAAAAGCCCTGCGGTATCGCCAATCCCAAGGACTTCCGCAACGAAGTGGTGAAATTTGCGCTGCGTCATCGGGCCAATACCGGATCAAACCCGGCTTGGAATTCCTATGAAAAGCTGCGCGATGTGATCGAGAAGCACATGTTCAGTCAGGTAGAAGAATTGCTGCCGGTGATCTCATTCGGGAGCAAGAAAGACAGCAAGACAGAAGGCAAACACCAAGAGTTTGTCGAACGGATGCAGCGCCACGGGTATACCTCGCGGCAGGTCCGGCGTCTGGTGGAATGGTACATGCGTGTGAACAAGGCGGGCTAACGGCGAGGGCACTAAATGCACCATTTCATAGACAGGCGCGCCAACCCGAAGGGCAAGAGCCTTGGCAACCGCCAAAGGTTCTTGCGCCGAGCACGGGAAAATATCAAGGAGCGTGTCGACCGGTCGGTGCGGGATAAGACGATCCAGGACGGGTCGGCTGATCAAGCATCGGGCGAGAAGATCACAATACCCGCCAAAGGGTTGAAAGAGCCTCGCTTTTTCCATGACTCCAAAGGCGGTCACAGGCGGCATGTTCTGCCAGGCAACAAGGATTTTGTGGTTGGCGATCAAATCAAGCGTCCCCCCGCTGGAGGCGGGGAAGGCGGCAGGAAGGGATCGGATGACGGGGATGGATCGGATGAGTTCTCGTTTACGCTGACGCGGGATGAGTACCTCGAGATCTTGTTTGACGGTCTGGAACTGCCGGATCTGGTTGAAAAACAAACGGTGGAGACCGAAACAATTGGCACCCGTCGTGCGGGGCTGACAACGGCCGGCACGCCAAATAACCTCAACCTTGTGCGAACCATGCGCAATTCGCTTGGTCGCCGTATCGCGCTTCAGCGCCCATCCAAAGCCTCGCAGGAGGCTCTGGAAAAACAAGTCGAAGACCTGGAAAAGATCGAGGTACGCAACCCCGCCCAAGAAGAGCTTTTGGCGGAGCTTCGCCGCAAGCTCGAAGGGTTGATGCGCAAGCGAAGGGTCGTGGGCTATATCGATCCTCTGGATCTTCGATATGACACCTATATCCCTGAAAAGATACGCAACTCACGCGCTGTTGTCTTTTGCCTTATGGACGTGTCCGGATCCATGCAGGAGCGGGAGAAGGATCTGGCAAAACGCTTCTTCCTGCTGCTGCATTTGTTCTTGGCACGGTGTTACGAACATACCGAGATCGTCTTTATCCGGCATACGCATCACGCACAGGAAGTGGATGAGGAGACATTCTTCTATGCGCGGGAAACTGGCGGCACAATTGTGTCGACGGCGCTGGAAAAGATGAAAGAGATCATCGACGAACGCTACCCACCGGATGAATGGAATATCTATGGGGCGCAGGCCTCGGATGGGGAAAACTTTGGCAATGACTCGGTACGCTGCAAGACGCTGCTGCTCGAGCATCTTTTGCCGGTATGTCAATTCTACGCCTATATGGAGATTGTGGAGGAGGCGGCAGATCAGCTGTTGCTGAATTCGGAGGCGGGTGAAGATTTGTGGCAGAACTTCCGTGAGGTTCACGCGCAGGCCGCGCATTTTGAGATGCAACGCGTCGCATTTGCCTCACATATCTACCCGATCTTCCGCGAGTTCTTCATGCCCAAGGCGAGAGGGGGAGCGAATGCTGGATAAGAATGACGCGCCAAATCTTCTGTTTGATGGGCCAGAGTGGTCGTTCGAACTGTTGGAGACGGCGCGGGATGCGATCGAAAAGATCGCGCTTGAGGACCTGGGGCTGGATGTTTACCCAAACCAGATCGAGATCATCTCGGCCGAGCAGATGCTGGACGCCTATTCCTGCGTTGGCTTGCCGCTGATGTATAACCATTGGTCCTTTGGCAAACATTTTGCCAGGGACGAGGCGCTGTACAGAACCGGACGTCAGGGCCTGGCCTATGAGATCGTTATCAATTCCAACCCTTGCATCAGCTACAACATGGAAGAAAACACCATGGCGATGCAGGCTCTGGTGATGGCGCATGCAGCCTTTGGCCATAACCATTTTTTCAAGAACAATTATCTGTTCCAACAATGGACGGATGCGGAAGGGATCCAAGACTATCTTGCCTTTGCCAAGAATTATATCGCCGCCTGTGAGGAGCGATATGGTTGGGAGGCGGTCGAAGAGGTCCTGGATGCGGCCCATGCGCTGCAAAATCAGGGCGTATTTCGATACGGCCGTCCCCCCAAGCCAACGGCTGCTGAACAGGAGGCGATGCGGCGGGTTCGTGATGGCTACGAGAGCGGGCAGACGCTTCTGGACATTTGGACTGACGCAACATTAGGACGCGAGAAACGCGATCTCGCACGGGATGAACCTTACAGCAATCGTCGCAAAGCGATGAACCTGCCGCAGGAGAACATCCTCTATTTCCTGGAAAAACACAGTCCTGTGCTCGAAAACTGGCAGTGTGAAATCCTGCGTATCGTTCGGATGCTTGCGCAGTATTTCTATCCGCAGAAGCAGACCAAAGTCATGAACGAGGGCTGCGCCACCTTTGTCCATTACTACATTATCAACAAGCTCTATGAGCAAGGGCGGATCACTCAGGGTGCGCTGATGGAGATGATGCACAGCCACACAAATGTGGTTCTGCAACCTGAATATGATGATCCTCGCTATTCCGGATTGAACCCCTATGCGCTGGGGTTTGCAATGATGCAGGACATTTGCAGGATCTGTAAGGAACCGACTGATGAGGACCGCGAATGGTTCCCGGATTTTGCGGGAAATCCAGATTGGCGCGGCGTTCTGCGCCATGCCTGGGCGAATTACCGGGATGAGAGTTTCATCCAGCAGTTCTTGTCGCCCAATCTTATTCGCAAGTTCAAGCTGTTCACCCTGACGGATGAGGCGACACAGCCCAACCTTGTTGTCAGTCAAATTCATAACCGGGCGGGATACAAGACAATCCGCAGGGATTTGGCCAAGCAATACGACCTGGCCTATATCGAGCCGGATATTCAGGTGACGGATGCGGATCTTAAAGGGGATCGTGAGCTGAAGCTGACCCATACCGTGCGAGATGGCATTCATTTGCACGAGGAAGACAAGGAACACGTCCTGCTGCATCTGCGCCGCCTTTGGGGATATGATGTCAGTATGGATACAGTGGAGTTGGAGGTTTCCTCCTGAACATCGGGTCCAGATGTTCAAAACGGAACAGCCGCAGGAGCGATCCTGCGGCTGTTTCAGATAGAACGCTACTGGGGAGCTCAGAACTCCACGACGGCGCGGATGGATTGGCCCTTGTGCATGAGGTCGAAGCCCTCGTTGATCTGATCCAGGGTGAGCTTGTGGGTGATCATCGGGTCGATCTCGATCTTTCCATCCATGTACCAATCGACAAAATGCGGCACATCGGTGCGGCCCTTGGCGCCGCCAAATGCGGTGCCTTTCCAGACGCGGCCGGTGACCAGCTGGAAGGGGCGGGTGGAAATTTCGGCTCCTGCAGGGGCCACGCCGATGATCACCGACACGCCCCAGCCCCGGTGCGAACATTCCAGCGCATCGCGCATCACCTTCACATTGCCGGTGGCGTCAAAGGAATAATCCACGCCGCCAAACTGGTCCTGCTCGGTTTTGGTGAGCGCGATGATCGCCTCGGTCACAGTCTGACCGTCCAGCTTGGACGGGTTCACAAAATCGGTCATGCCGAATTTTGTGGCCATCTCTGCCTTGTCGTCGTTCAGATCCACACCGATGATCTGACCCGCGCCCGCCATCCGCAGACCCTGGATCACATTCAGCCCGATGCCGCCGAGGCCAAAGACCGCCGCCGTTGCGCCTTTTTCTACTCCGGCCGTGTTGATCACCGCACCGATGCCGGTGGTGACGCCGCAACCGATGTAGCAGATCTTGTCAAAGGGCGCGTCCTCGCGCACTTTCGCCAGTGCAATCTCGGGCAGGACCGTGTGGTTGGCAAAGGTCGAACAGCCCATGTAGTGATAGATCGGCGTGCCATCCAGCATCGAAAACCGGGTGGTGCCATCGGGCATCAGACCCTGACCCTGCGTGGCGCGGATCGCCGTGCACAGGTTGGTCTTGCCCGATTTGCAGGCATGACAGGTGCCACATTCCGGTGTGTAGAGCGGGATCACGTGATCGCCCGGCTTCAGCGTGGTGACGCCTTCGCCCACTTCCAGCACAACCCCCGCGCCTTCGTGACCCAGAATACAGGGAAAGATCCCCTCGGGGTCATCGCCCGACCGGGTGAATTCATCCGTGTGGCACAGGCCCGTGGCTTTTACCTCGATCAGAACCTCGCCCTGTTTCGGGCCCTCAAGGTTCACTTCCATGACTTCCAACGGTTTACCGGCCTCAAGGGCAACGGCCGCGCGTGTACGCATCATAATCGGTTCCTTTGTTTTGGTCGGAGCGGCTGGGCCTTGTCTTGACCGGTGCGCAGAAATTAACAGATTTTGCATCTATGATCAGCGTCACCGCTACCCCGCAAAGAAGGGGCAGGCAATATCTTGTCTCTTAACCCGTCATTTAAAAACCTTATCGCGAGAAGCTGTTTCGGAAGGGACTTCTGGGTGGTTGCTTATTGCGTCAGGAAGCTCTGTCCAGAATTTGCGTTAAATCGACGTTGTCATTCTTGACCTTCCCCTTGCTGGAACCCCCATATCCAGCCAGTGCGAGCAATCGTTCAGACTGTTCACCTACTTAAAGGACACGATGGTGACACATCAGGAATATAGGCTGCCTGTGACCGGGCTGAATTGTGCAGGTTGTGCAGGTCGGGCAGAGCGTGCCTTTCAGGCCGTCCCCGGTGTGCGGGTGGCCGCTGTCAATTTTGCCACGTCAGTTGCGACAATCGAGGCAGAGCGCGACCTTACGGCTGAAACATTGGTCGCAGCCGCCAAGGCGTCGGGATATCCCATTGGCGAGCGGGATGTCGTTCTGAAACTTGACGGAATGCACTGTGGGTCCTGTGTTCGGCGTGTTGAAACCGCGCTTTCTGCGGTGAGCGGCGTGTCTTCGGTCAGTGTAAACCTCAGCGATGAAACGGCGCGCATTCGGATCGTCGAGGGCGTCGTCTCTGTTGAAGACCTACAGAACGCGTCGAAGCAGGCAGGATATGACGCGATCGAGCGGGCTGAGGCTGCTGGGCCAGATGCCTCTGCCCATGACAAGCTGCGGCGGGACTCTTGGCTGGCTCTTGTTCTGACATTGCCTGTGTTCCTTGCAGAGATGGGCGGCCATGCCATTCCAGCCATTCATCATTGGCTGATGAGCAATGTCGGACAGGTTAACAGCTGGACGGTGCAGGCGGTTTTGACAGCGGCTGTCTTGATCGGTCCGGGGCGTCGGTTTTTTGCCCGTGGCCTCCCAAGTTTGTTGCGGGGCGCGCCGGATATGAACACGCTGGTTGCCATCGGAACGGCTGCCGCGTTTGGCTATTCGGTCCTGGCAACCTTCCTGCCTGCGGCGCTGCCGGGCGGGGCTGTCCAAGTGTATTATGAATCCGCTGCGGTCATTGTCACTCTGATCCTTCTGGGGCGCCTGCTGGAATCGCGGGCAAAGGGGCGCACTGGGGCAGCCGTTCGGGCGCTCGCGGGTCTCCAGCCCGAAACCGCGATCGTTGTGACCAAGGAGGGCGCGCAGGAGCGACCAATTTCCCATATTCAGCCCGGTGACCGCGTACGGTTGCGCCCGGGAGAGCGGGTTGCGGTGGATGGTTCGATTGCTGCCGGGCAAAGCGATGTGGATGAAAGCATGTTAAGCGGTGAGCCGCTGCCCGTGCAAAAGTCGGTTGGCGACCCGGTCAGCGCTGGAACGGTTAACGGCTCTGGCGTTCTTGAGATCGCCGTGACAGGCATTGGGGCTGATACGCGTCTGGCGCAGGTCATCTCTCTTGTTGAGCGGGCGCAGGGGGCGAAACTGCCAGTGCAGGCCGTGGTCGACCGGATCACCTTGTGGTTCGTGCCTGCTGTACTGGCCGTGGCGCTGTGCACCGTTCTGGTTTGGCTTGCTCTTGGGCAGGGGCTCGCCCCGGCGCTGGTCTCAGGTGTTGCGGTGCTGATCATCGCGTGTCCCTGCGCCATGGGGCTTGCGACCCCGACCTCAATCATGGTGGGGCTGGGGAGAGCGGCCCATCTTGGAGTGCTGTTCCGCAAAGGGACTGCGTTGCAGCAGCTGGAGCGTGTGAAACTGGTGGTATTTGACAAGACAGGGACATTGACCGAAGGGCGGCCCAGCCTGTCCGGGGTTCTTTGTGAACCAGAGTGGAGCAGGAGCCAGGTTTTGCCAATTGTTGCCGCTGTTGAAGCGCAGTCTGAACACCCGATTGCCCGTGCGATCGTGGCAGCTGTCGCAGAAGGGGATGTGCCAACGGCCGAGGATGTTGTTGCAGTTCCAGGCAAGGGCGTTCTGGCCCGTGTGGCGGATCAAGAGGTTGTGATTGGGCGACTGTCGTTTGTTGCAGAACATGTTTCAATTCCTGACGGATGGCAGCAGGAACTGGACGTTATGACCGCGCGTGGAGAGACGCCAGTGGCGGTGGCCATTGGCGGAAGGGCGGCTGCGATGATTGCTGTAAGCGATCAAATTCGCGAGGACGCAGCACAGACCATTGCCGCTCTGAGGTCGCAGGGGCTCGCGGTTGCTATGATCTCGGGGGACGCAGAAGGGACCGCCCGGCATGTGGCCCGCCAACTGGGGATCGATATTGTCCACGCCGAGTGTCTGCCAGATCAGAAGCTGGCGGCTCTGGAGCAGTTGATGGATCGTTTCGGGCGGACTGCATTTGTCGGAGATGGAATCAACGACGCGCCTGCGCTTGCGGCCTCTGACTGTGGGATCGCCCTGGGCAGCGGAACTGACGTCGCCATTGAGGCCGCCGAAGTGGTTCTGTCGTCGGGCTCCCCTCTGGGCGTGCTCAATGCGCTGGCGATCAGCCGCGCAACCTTGCGAAATATTCGTCAAAATTTGGGCTGGGCCTTTGGGTATAATATTCTTCTGGTGCCTGTTGCAGCCGGCCTGTTGGTGCCATTTGGCGGTCCGCAGCTGTCTCCGGCCCTGGCGGCCGGCGCGATGGCAGCCTCCAGTGTTTTGGTTCTGACAAATGCCTTGCGCTTGCGAAAATTAAAACCGCGCATACATGAAAGAAGACACGCGTAAGGCAGGGTTGGGACGTTTTGAGTCCGTAGCCCGTGTAAGGAGGGCTCTAAATGAATATCGGTGATGTTGCAGAACGTTCGGGCCTGCCTGCAAAGACGATCCGCTACTATGAGGATATCGGACTGATCCGCCCCCATCGCAGTGCAAATGGATACCGGTGTTTTGCTGACGCGGATCTGCATAAACTGGCGTTTCTGGCGCGCGCACGGGCCTTGGGCTTTACAATAGAAGACTGCCGCACGCTTTTGGGATTATATGAAGACGAAACCCGCGCCAGCGCTGACGTCAAACACCTGGCGCTGGAGCATTTGAAGAAGATCGAGGCAAAGATCACGGATCTGCAGGCGATGTGCGACACGTTGACAGATCTTGTTCAGTGCTGTGCCGGTGATAGCCGCCCGGACTGTCCCATTTTGAAAGATCTGGCCCGCGAATCTCGGTGTTCCGAGGACCTGTAGCGAACGGTTCGAGTGCCAAGTTTCCTGCGCCCGAGGCATCGGTGAAAAACGGAGTTGGCAAGACTTTGCCACTGTCAGGGGGAGAGTGGTGAAATTCCGCTTGTTTCGCAGATGAAAACAGACTTTTGCGAAAATTTGAACGTTCCCGACGTGTTTACCGCCTCTCTTATCAGGCTGTATTGATGGACACAGGTCAACCTTTGCGGTATTTTTTCGGACATGGAACGTAAAATTTTGATTTTTTAAATTACGTCAGTGCATTTTTTTTGCACTGCTTTGTTGTTGTCTTGATTTATTTACACAATTATAGGTTGCATGGGTTGTGGAGGGGTGATTTTTGCACAATACTCAATTTAAAGGTGTTTTTGCTTATGGCGGGGATATGAGATGGTTGTATTATTAAAAGTGCGTCACTTTGGAGCGTTTGGCGTCTTTGACGCGAACGGGCGTAGCATTCCGCTTGGGGCAAAGCATCAAGCGCTACTGGCTCTGCTTACCACCGGAGAAGGAGGGGTCAGAACACGTAGCTTTTTGGAGAATACCCTTTGGTGCCTGTCGCAACCGGAACAGGCCAAAGCCAGTTTGCGGACCGCTCTGTCGACGTTGAAACGGTATCTGGGCCCGGAAGCCGCCAAGTTACTGGTGGCAAACCGCGAAAGAGTCACATTGAATATCGAATGTGTCGAAATCGACGATGATACCAGTAAGGGTGAGTTCATGGAGGGCTTTGAGCTTTCTCATGAAGAAAAGTTCGCCCAATGGTTGGAAAAAATGCGGGGGCAGACCCAGAAAACTTCGCGTGTGTCTTTTGGTCACGCCAATAGCGGAGCTGGTGGGCTGCGGCGGAGTAAAGACGGTGTTTTGCCCTCCATCACAGTGTTGCCGTTCCAGATAAATGTCTCGGACGGTGCGCCGAAACCGAATGTATCCTTCCTAACCGAGGATCTGACACGCTGTTTGGCACGCTCGCAGGCCTATAGTGTGACCTCTTACATGGTGGCAAAGGACTATGATCCAACCGCGCCCTCGCAGACAGCTGCCGCGCGGGACCAGGCCGCTTTTGTTGTTGGCGGGTATGTGTCGATCGAACGGGACCATGTTACCATTGATTTGGACCTGCATGATACGCGGCGTCAGAAACTGATTTGGTCGCGTCGCTATGAGGATGACGCATCAACGCGTCAGGGAGGAACCTTTGTCCATACACAACGAATGGTGCGTGATATCTCGCGCACAATTTGGGGTGATGCGATGGATACGGTCTCACTGTCTCAGCTGGATGATCTTGAAAACCACACGTTGCTCTTGTCCGCCATTTCCATGATGCAAATGGGTCAACGGGCGATGTTTGATCAGGCCAAGGAAATTCTGAATACCTTGTCCGAGCGCGAACGGAATCACCCCACGGTGCGCTGTTGGCGCGGTATTTGGCATGTGCTGCGCTTTGAACATGGCCTTTCGGAAAGCCGTGCGGCAGATATGGCTGCTGCACGACATCACGCCGAAGCGGCGCTGGCTGTGGATCCGCTCTATTCCCTGGCCCATGCGCTTAACGGGATGATCGACTGTCAGATGGCGTATAACTTTGATGCGGCCTATGCGTCGTTTGAGCTGGCGTTGGAAGACAATCCCAACGAGGCGCTTGCGCTTGGCCTGAAAGGGTTGACCTGTGCCTATCTTGAAATGTCGCAGCAAGCGATCGATTTGACAGAGGCTGCACGGGAATTGCTGCCGATTGGCCCGCAAAAATACTATTTCGAGACCCTGTCAGCGGTTGCTCATCTGTCGGCAGGCTCCTTTGACAAAGCCTCGGAGCGTGCAGAATCCGCCTTGTCTGAAAACCCCGGTTTTGCACCTGCGATCCGGGTTCTGAGCGTGGTCAATCAGGCGCGGAGAACCGGCGGCAATGGTCGGGATGCGCTGCGCTTGTTGATCAGCATGCTGCCAGAGTTTTCCATGCGTGCGCCACGCCGTGGATTTGGCGATATACCAATTGCAGAGCCTGCGATAACCGGTATCAGATAAGATCGCGGTTTGTCGGTCTCGGGCTCAGGTCGAGAAATGATTACAGAATGGACGCAACCCGTGCTTTTGGCGCGGGTTGCGTACTTTTCGGCTCAGTTTTTCGGCATCATATTGACAGCCTCGTGAAAGGGCCAAACACTTCAGCTGTAGTTTTCACCACCAGAATTGAAATAGGCCCAGTGTCCCCTTCCAGTCTTTCTCTATCTCGCCGCCTGTGTGACCTTCTTGGTCAGGTTTATACCGAACACGATGTTGAAACGCTGGCGGAGCAGGTGATCGATGCCTTCTGGCCGGAAGGCTCTCATCGGCGCAAACAGGGGCGAAAGCCCGGAAACAACCTCTGGTCCGAGAAAGACAGCGTTCTTATTACCTATGGGAACTCCATTGTCGACAAGGCGCACAAGCCGCTGGATGTGTTGCATGATTTCTTGAAGCGGCACCTCAAAGGGGTGGTCCACGGCGTTCATATTCTGCCGTTCTTCCCGTATACGTCGGACGATGGTTTTGCGGTAACCGATTATCGGTCGGTGAACCCGCAGTTAGGGGATTGGCCGGATATTCAGCGGATTGCCGATGATTTCCATTTGATGTCGGATCTGGTGCTGAACCACATGTCCAGCCAGAGCCCCTGGTTCAACAATTACCTGCAGGGCAAGCCACCTCATGATCAGTTCTTTTATGAGGCTTCGCCCGAGGATGATCTGAGCGCGGTTGTTCGGCCCCGGACGACGCCCCTGTTGCGGGAGGTCGAAACCAGCAGCGGCACGCGGCATGTGTGGTGCACGTTCAGCCATGACCAGATTGATCTGAATTTTGCAAATCCGGAAGTGCTGTTGGAGATGCTGCGGATCATCCGGATGCATATCGACAATGGCGTGCGGATTTTGCGGTTGGATGCGGTGGCATTCCTGTGGAAAGAGGTGGGTACGACCAGCATTCACCTGCCACAGACCCATGCAATTGTTCAGCTGATGCGCGTCCTCTGCGACTACACCCAAGAGACGGTGGTATTGCTGACGGAAACCAATGTGCCGCGGACGGAGAACCTCAGCTACTTTGGCAACCGGAACGAGGCGCACGCGGTCTATAACTTCCCGCTGCCGCCGTTGATCCTGCATGCGATGCAGTCGGGGTCTGCGGAATATCTGCTGCGCTGGCAATCTGCGATGCCGCCCGCGCAACTGGGATGCGCCTATCTGAACTTTACCGCAAGCCATGACGGTATTGGAATGCGCCCGGCCGAAGGTGTGCTGCCGCCGGAAGAAAAAACACGCATGATTGAAACCGTGCGCGGCATCGGCGGTCTTGTCTCTATGCGGGCGCTGCCGGGTGGGGGCGAAGAACCCTATGAGCTGAACTGCAGCTTTTTCGAAGCGATGCGGGCGACCTTCAAGGGTGAAGATGTCTATCATCTGGCGCGGTTTATTTCGTCCCAAACGATTGTGATGTCCTTGGAAGGCATTCCGGCGTTTTACATCCATTCCCTGCTTGCAACGCCCAATGACCACGAGGCCGTGGAGCGGCGGGGCATGAACCGGGCCATCAACCGCCACCGTTGGGATTACCCCGAATTGAACGCGCGTCTGGCGGATCCGGGCTCGAACCAGTCCCTGGTTCTGGCGGAGTTGTCCCGGCGTCTGCGCCTGCGCGGAGAACAGCCCGCATTTCACCCCAATGCAACCCAATTTACCCTACGTCTGGATGACCGGGTCTTTGGCCTGTGGCGGCAAAGTCTGGACCGGGATCAGTCGATTTTTGCCCTGCACAATGTCTCGGATGAAACCGTTGGGATCAGTCCGATGGCGGTCAATCTGATTGAGGGGGATGATTGGATGGACCTTTTGACCGGTGAAGTGATTTCCCCCACCGGTGAAGACATTGTTCTGGCGCCGTATCAGTGCCGCTGGATCACGAACCGGAAGGCGGGCTGAACTCGGTCAGATCCTCATCAACAGCGCGGTGCATATCCGGCAGGAAGCTCATGTCTGCGGAATGCACCCGGTTCCAGGTCGGGATAAACGGCGTCTCATGGGGATTGTCCAGGAACACCTGACCCGCCACCAGAATGTTTTCGGCAAAGAGCTCAATGGATTTTTCTTCCTTGTGGCGGTCAAGCTCCAGCCCGTTCATCTTGGCATCGTTGTAATAGCCTTCCAGAAGATCCAGCGCAGAGCGATAATAGGTCGCCTTGAGCGTGCGGAAGATATTGGGGGTGAACACCGTTCCGTCAGCGGCCAGTTTGCGAAAGATCGCCTTGCAGATATCAACCGACATGCGGCTTAGCCCCTTGGTGGCATCTTCGGGGGACAGATCTTGGTGCTTGTGGTCATAAGCATCTGAAATTTCGAC
The DNA here is from genome assembly GCF_056159265.1 of Epibacterium sp. ABZ3_068. NCBI lineage: Bacteria > Pseudomonadati > Pseudomonadota > Alphaproteobacteria > Rhodobacterales > Roseobacteraceae > Epibacterium > Epibacterium sp. ABZ3_068. The sequence goes on along the minus strand of NZ_JBSWUV010000001.1, from coordinate 330,587 downwards.
CTGACAGACGGATTTGGGGGCCAGATTGCGCCAAGCCTCGGACAGGACGCCGATTTCCAGGCCCCAGTCGGAGGGGATGCGCAGATCCGGCAGGATTGGCGTGCGCATGGCAAATTCGCCGGACAGCGGGTAGCGGAAGCTGCGCAGGTAATCAATGTAATCCCGATCTCCGATGACCCGTTTCAAAGCAATCAGCAGGGGGCTGACCAGCAGGCGTGTGACCCGACCGTTCAGCTTGCCATCTCCGATGCGCGGATAGAAGCCTTTGGACATTTGATAGGGGAAGGCCGGGTTGACCACGGGATATACAAGGCGCGCCAGCATTTCGCGATTGTAGGTGACAATATCGCAGTCGTGGATTGCCATGATGGAACTGTCTGCGCAGGCAATGAGATAGCCGATGCTGGACCAGACATTCTTGCCCTTACCCGGTTCCTGCGGGCCAAGGCCAAGGGCCGTCAGCCGGTCTTGCAGGGCCAGCATGCGCGGACTGTCGTTCCAGATGACCACATGCTCCTGCGGCAGCCGGGAAAAGAAAGCGCGGGCCTTGCGATACTGGTCTTCGTCCGCACGGTCGAGGCCGATGATGATGCGGTGGAGGTAGGGCACCTTGGCCAGCTCGTCCAAAATGTTCGAAAGCGCAGGCCCTTCCAGTTCCGAATACAGGCAGGGCAGGATCAGGGTGATCTTGCGCGCTTCTGCGACGACCGAGATTTCATGGTCCAGGCTGCCCAAGGGACGCTGCCGCAGATTGTGCAGGGTGGTGATATTGCCGTTTTGGTGAAAGTCAGCCATGTGCGGATGTGCCTTAGGTCAGGTTTAGGTCGTTCAAAAGAGACAGAATAGCAAGGTTCCAGCCCAGCGGGCCGTGTTCGGTGGTGCGGATCAGCCGGCTTTCGTCTGCAAGCGGTGGAAGGGTCGGGGCAGAGGGGTTTGCCACCAGCACGCCATGGTCTGCTGCGGCCAGCATTTCGAGGTCGTTGGGAGCATCGCCCAGGGCGATTGTGGTTTGCGGGTGCAGCCGCGCGACAACTTCGGCCATCGCATCGGCCTTGGTCCGACCAAAGGAGAGGGTCAGAAACCGCCCGCCCTGGCGCGCATGAATACCGACCGCGCTGGCGGCATCCAGAAATTCGGGCAGGGCGTCCTTGGGACCGCGCCACAGACCGGGTTCACTAAAGCAGCGTTGACGCGCATTGCGCGCGCCCTCAAGCGACAGGCCGGTTTCATTTACCACATCCTGATCGGACATATCGCCGAAACCCACAAAGCCCCGTGGCAGGTCCTTCAGATGACTGCGGAGCTCGTGGTATTTAGAGGTATCAAATGTTCCATTGCCCGCATCCCAGATCACGCCTGAGCCGTTTTCGACAATGGCGGGCCAGGCCAAAAGCCCCATGTCGTGCTGTAAGACCTGAATTTCAACCGCGGTTTTGCTGCTCGCCAGAACGACGGCTGCTCCGCAGTTTGACAGGGCGCTCAGCGCGGGCCTTGCGGCCTCCCAACTGTAGCTTTGGTGATCCAGTAATGTGCCATCAAGGTCGGAAAAGACCATCAGGGGAAGTGCGCTCGTCATAACTCTACCCTAACAAGGTGCATCTGCTCTGGCCATCGCAGGGCGAAAAAGCGACAGTGGCGACCTTGTATGAGTGCCTAAAAAGTGAGCAAACAAGGGTGCTGGGCCAAAGGTGTTGGGGGACAATAGCGGCTCCCAATGTCTGTTTGGCGACAATTTTCAGTCAAAACATGCTCAGCTGCTGTGCATTTGGCTCCACGCAGGGGCGAAATTTCATGCAACGGCGTTTTGGCGGGGGCATTTGGGTGCCCCATTTTTGACAGAATCCAAGGGATTGCCGCCTACTGGAACTGCAGGGTGCTTAGGGTTCCGTTGTCGTAAACTGACAAGTCTGGTCCGAGAAGCGCCACCTGTGGGGCAAATTCCCCTTAGGCACACGGCGGGCCAAAATCCCGGGAGAGTACTGCGTAGGTTTCGTCCGCGCCCTATCTCTTTGTTCCGCCAGCGGCCCGAAATCCAACCAAAAAAACTTGGGCGGGACGCGACAACGGGGAAAGTCATGACAAAGACCAAGTTTCTGTCCGCCACCGCACTGGCATTGGGTGTGCTTGCTGGCGCTGCCTCGCCGCTGGCAGCCGAAGAAAAGTCCGAATTTAAACTGGCCTGGTCCATCTATGTGGGTTGGATGCCGTGGGGCTATCTCGAAGAGAGCGGCATCATGGACAAATGGGCCGATAAATACGGCATCGACGTCGAGATCGTACAGATCAACGACTACGTGGAATCGATCAACCAGTACACCGCCGGCGAATTTGACGGGGTCTCGGCCACAAATATGGACACGCTGTCGATCCCCTCGGGCGGTGGTGTCGATACCACTGCGCTGATCATTGGCGATTACTCCAACGGCAATGACGCGGTAATCCTCAAGGGGGCAGGCACGCTGGAAGACCTGAAAGGCGCGCCGGTCAACCTCGTGGAGCTGTCGGTCTCACACTACCTTCTGGCGCGCGGGTTGGACACCGTTGGCCTGAAAGAGGCGGACCTTGGCGGGGTCATCAACACTTCGGACGCGGATGTGATCGCGGCCTATGCGACCTCGGACGTGAAATCGGTGGTGACCTGGAACCCGCTGGTGTCCGAGATCACAGGATCAAACCCCGATGCAACTGTGCTGTTTGACAGCTCAAAAATCCCCGGTGAAATCCTGGACCTGATGGTGGTGAACACCGAAACCCTGGCCGACAATCCGGCGTTTGGCAAAGCAGTGGCGGGCGCATGGTATGAGGTCATGTCGCTTATGGCAGCGGGTGATGAAGCCACGTTGACGGCAATGGCAGAAGCATCGGGCACAGATCTGGCGGGCTACAAAGCGCAACTGGCCGCGACCGAGATGTTCTTTGATCCCGCAGATGCCGTCGCGCAGGCTCAATCAGCCGATTTGCCCACCACGATGACCAATGTGGCAGAGTTCCTGTTTGACAAAGGGATCCTGGGCGAGGGCGCGCCAAGTGCGGATTTTGTGGGCATTGCGTACCCCGATGGCAGCACAACCGGTGATGCGGGCAATGTGAAGTTCCGGTTTGACGCGACCTATATGCAAATGGCGGCCGACGGCGCGCTCTGATCCCTCGCGGGGCTGCGGCTATGCGGTGGCCCCACCACTCACGGACCAACTTAGCGAGGGTTTCACCATGCGATTGATGAACCAAATTCCGGCGCGTCCCGGGGCGGTGGCCTTGGCAATGCTGCCATTTATACTTGTGCTGGCCGCCTATGCCATCGGCTCTGAGATCCGATTGACGGCCAACCCGTCGGACAAGCTGCTGCCAGCGCCAAGCACGATCTGGGACACGGCGGTGCGGTTGTTCACCGAACCCGACCGGCGCAGTCAGGACATTTTGTTGTGGAAAGACACATTCGCCAGCCTCGCACGCCTGATGGGGGGCGTTGTGATCTCGGCCACGATTGCGCTGATAATTGGTATGGCGATCGGCCTTTTGCCTTATGCCCGCAGCGGCCTGTCCGGCTTTGTCGCGGTTCTGTCCATGGTGCCACCTTTGGCGCTGTTGCCGATCCTGTTTATTGTCTTTGGGCTGGGCGAAGTGTCCAAAGTGGTGCTGATTGTCATTGGCATCACGCCCTTCATGACGCGAGATCTGTCACAGCGGGTGCTGGATATTCCCCGCGAACAATTTGTGAAGGCGCAGACCCTTGGCGCATCCACCTGGATGGTGGCGCTGAACGTGGTCTTGCCGCAGCTGCTGCCGCGTTTGATTTCAAACATCCGTCTGTCGCTGGGGTCGGCCTGGCTGTTCCTGATCGCAGCCGAGGCGGTGGCGTCAAACGTGGGCCTGGGCTACCGGATCTTCCTGGTGCGCCGTTACCTCGCGATGGATGTGATCCTGACCTACGTCATCTGGATCACGCTTCTGGCCTTTGTCATCGACTGGCTGTTGAAGGCCCTGTCCCGCAAGGCCTTCCCATGGATGGAGGCGGGTCTATGAGTTTTGTTGATGTCTCAAACGTCTGGCAGGCTTATGGCGACCGCTCGATCCTGGAACGGGTCAATGTCACCGTGGACGAGGGGGAGTTCATCTCAATCGTTGGCGCGTCAGGCTGCGGCAAATCCACCTTCCTGCGGATGCTCTTGGCCGAGGAAACTCCCAAGAAAGGCACCATCCGCATTGATGGCGGTGAACCGGCGGTGGAGCCCAACCTGGAGCGCGGCGTTGTGTTTCAACGCTATTCCGTGTTTCCGCATTTGACCGTGCGCGAAAATCTGATCGCAGGCGAAGGGTTCAAGACGCCATGGGGGCGGTTGTTTGGCAGCGCCCGGCGCGCGGCTGTTGAACGCGCGGATGAGATGCTGGAGCGGATCGGTCTTAATCATGTGGCCGACCAATACCCAGCCGCGCTTTCGGGGGGGATGCAGCAGCGTTTGGCCATTGGGCAGGCGTTGACAGCCAAACCCAGAGTGTTGCTGCTGGATGAGCCTTTTGGCGCGCTGGATCCCGGCACCCGGTTGAAAATGCACGACTTTCTGCAAGAGCTGCGGGCCGAGACCAATATGACCGTCTTTATGGTCACCCATGATCTGGAAGAAGGCTTCAAGCTGGGCGACCGTTGCCTGGTTTTCGACAAGCCCCGCTGGGACCCGCATGATCCGGGGCGTTACGGCGCCACGATCACCTATGACTTTGATGCCCGTAACAACGGCATTCCTTTTCAAACCACCAAGGAGAACGAAAATGTTGTTCACGCAGCGACCGCATAACCGATCGCACCATCCGGCCGATCAGCGGGCGCGATTGGACCGGCGCGACAGACGCGCCCACCACCCGGATCTGACTAAGCTCGCGGGTTGGAAAGCCATGCAAAAAGAAGCCGACCTGCCCGAAGGTCGCCATGAGGAGGAGCGGCGCTGGGCGCTGCGCATGGGGCTGACAGGGGCGGACGCGATCGAGGATAAGTCGATTCCGACCTTTGCCCGTGGTGAGCTGCCGCATTTTGCGGGCATCAACACCTTCCTCAAGGCGCCCTATGCCGAAGACGTTCTGGATGTTGCGAATTACGATGCAACGGTTCTGGGCATTCCGTTTGACGGCGGCACCACCTACCGTCCGGGCACACGGTTCGGCCCGCAGGGTGTGCGCAAGATCTCGGCGCTTTATACGCCCTATAACTATGAGATCGGCGTCGATCTGCGCGAACAGATGACGCTGTGTGATGCGGGGGATGTGTTCACGATCCCCGCCAATATCGAAAAGAGTTTTGACCAGATCAGCCGCGGCGTCAGCCATGTATTCTCGTCCGGGTCCTTGCCGATCATGATTGGGGGCGACCATTCCATTGGCTTCCCTTGTGTGCGCGGGATTGCAGAATGTACGTCCAAACGGATCGGTATCGTGCATTTTGACCGCCACGCCGACATTCAGGAGAAAGACCTGGACGAGCGGATGCACACCACGCCCTGGTTCCATTCGACCAATCTGCCCAATGTTCCGGCCACCAATCTGGTTCAGATCGGGATCGGCGGCTGGCAGGTTCCGCGCGAGGCGGTGAAAGTCGCGCGCGAGCGTAACACCAATATCATCACCATGGGCGACGTTGAGAGGATGGGCATCGCCAAGACCATCGAAATGGCTTTGGAGATGGCGTGGAAAGATGTGGACATGGTCTATATGTCCTTTGACATCGACAGCATCGACTGTGGCTTTGTCCCAGGCACAGGCTGGCCTGAACCCGGTGGTTTCCTGCCGCGTGAGGCGCTGGCACTGGCCTCTGGCATCGCTGCCGAAGGCATCTGTGGCATGGAACTGGTCGAGGTCTCACCACCTTATGACACGTCGGACATCACGGCGCTGATGGGCACGCGTGTTATCGTGGATGTGCTGGGTGCGATGGTTTCAAACGGCAAACTGGGCGCGCACAAGCGTCATATCGACAAGCCGGTGTCGCTCCCTCATGGCGAGTTTGAGGGCAACCGCTGGGCCAATGCTGAACCCCATAAGATAGGTGAATGATGCCCCACGATCACCCACACGACCATCACCACCATCATCATGACCACCACCATCATGGGGCAGGGCATAACCACGCTCATGGGGATCACCTGCATTCTCATATGCATGCCGAAGATGTGGCGGCAGATCTACAAGTGCTGGCGACCCAGTTTATCGAAGGGTTTCTGCAGGCCACAGACAAGGCGAGCTATCTGAAACTGGCCGGCGTGCCGTTTGAGCGCCCGTCCAAAGATGGGGCCAGGGCGCTGAAGCTGATTGATATCGAAATGAAGACCGAATGGCAGGTGGGGACGGCTTCACCTTCCTTTGGCTCGCGCGAGCTGAGCTATCTGCCATTTCCCGGTGAAATGGTGGCGGAGCGGACCAATATGGCCTTGGTCTATGTCTCGATGGACGAAAAACAGACACGCGACATCCGCGCGTTTCTCCTTGAACGCAAACAGGAAATTGAAACATGAGAACCGTATTTTCAGCCGCAACGATCCTTGCCTTGAGTGCCCCTGTTTGGGCCCATGAGGGCGCACATCTGCACCCACATGGGACAGAGTTCACGCCCGTTCTGGCGGTGCTGGCGTTTCTGGCAGCAGCCTATCTGTTGTACCGCGCGCGATAATCGCCCGCAGATTCACGTGAGACGAAGTGCAGTGCCCCTGGCCGCATAGGCTGGGGGAATTCCATTTTTGTGCTTTGGTTTGTTAAGTCGGTCTTCCTGCGCAACCGGCCCTTTCAAAAGAGCGTGGCTCGAAGAAGGTGCCGCGTGAATGCCCCCTCCCTTTTGGCGCATAACTCCCGAACAAGGGGGATGTCACTGGATGTCTTCGCGCCTGTCCTGTCGCACGCCAAAGAGCTCGCGCAAAGATGCGGCTATCATTTTCCATGGCGATCTTCAGGGAAGGAATGGTAGCGGAGGAGGGACTTGAACCCCCGACACGCGGATTATGATTCCGCTGCTCTAACCAGCTGAGCTACTCCGCCACAGTGACATTCACTGTCTCAGTGACTGTGAGGGGCGATTTAAGGAATAGCGCCGGGGCGGTCAAGCGCGAAATGAAAAGAAATCGGGTTTTCTTGTCAAATTTCTGAAGGCGGGGAAAACCCCGCGCCTTTTCAATGGTTTCGCGAGACCCCGCCACAAAGAAAAATGCCGCCCCTTTCGGAGCGGCATGCGGAACCCTCGGGGATCAAACTTCGACCGGGGGAACCATTCCCATGATCTCGTAGGTTTTGCGCAGGATGGGGGCGGTGATGGCACGGGCCCGTTCGGAACCGCGGGTCAGGATCTTGTCGATCTCATCCTGGTTTTCCATCAGGCGGGCCATTTCGGTCGTGATGGGTGACATTTTGGCGACCGCAAGTTCCGCCAGCATGGGTTTGAATTCCGAGAACTGTTTGCCGCCGACGTCCGCCAGAACCTGATCCACGGTCTGGTTGTTCATGGCCGCATAGATATTGACCAGGTTGCGGGCCTCGGGGCGCTCTTCCAGACCTTTTGCCTCGGACGGCAAGGCGTCCGGGTCGGTTTTGGCTTTGCGGATCTTCTTGGCAATAGTGTCGGCGTCATCGGTCAGGTTGATCCGGCTTGCATCCGAGGGGTCGGACTTCGACATCTTCTTGGAGCCGTCGCGCAGGGACATAACGCGGGTGGCTGCCCCTTCGATCACCGGTTCAGTGATCGGGAAGAAATCGACCCCATAGTCATGGTTGAACTTGGTTGCGATGTCGCGGGTCAGCTCCAGATGCTGCTTCTGATCCTCGCCCACCGGAACATGGGTTGCGTGATAGGTCAGGATATCCGCGGCCATCAGCGCCGGGTAGGCAAAAAGGCCAAGTGAGGCGTTCTGCGCGTTTTTGCCTGCCTTGTCCTTGAACTGGGTCATGCGCTGCATCCAACCCATGCGTGCCACGCAGTTGAACACCCAGGCCAGTTGGGCATGCTCAGGCACCTGGCTTTGATTGATCAGGATCGACTTCTCCGGATCAAGGCCAGAGGCGATGAAACCGGCACACAGTTCGCGGGTGGATTGCTTCAGGTCTGCTGGATCCTGCCAAACGGTAATGGCATGCAGGTCAACCATGCAGAAAATCGATTCCACATCGCGGTCCTGCCAATCCACAAACCGCTTCAATGCGCCCAGGTAATTGCCCAGGTGCAGGTTGCCCGAAGGCTGGATGCCCGAGAAGACACGCGGGGTGAAGCTGGTTTCGCTCATGTCAGGAAACTCCCGTCTGGAAAATTGCACCTCAGTCGCTTACCCATGGCGCACCCTATCGTCAACAGCCAGCCCGAACGGCGTGGCAGAGGAGCCCAGCGGATGAGCAATCCAGACACGCAATCGCCCTTTAACACCATCCCCGCTGCCGTGGTGGCGCTGGCGCTGATCATAATGGGGATTGAGGCCGCGTTCTCCCTGGGTGCGCGAGGAATTGTCGGTGGGCCCACAGCGGTTGGCTGGCGGCTGGATGCGCTGCAATCCTATGCGTTTTCCGCCGACATCTTCTGGTGGATGATCGATACGCAGCGCTGGTCGCCGCAGCACCTGCTGCGCTGTGTCTCTTATCTTTTTGTGCAGGGTTCCTTTACGCAAGCACTGTTTGTCTGTGTGTTCCTTCTGGCCCTTGGCAAGATGGTTGCCGAAGTGTTTGGCGAAGTGCGTATGCTGGTGGTGTTCCTCGTTTCGGGCATCGCAGGTGCGCTGGTTTACGCATTGGTCGGGCCTGAATATCCGCTGATTGGCGGGTTCCCTGCTGTTTACGGGTTGATCGGAGCCTTCACATTTGTGCGCTGGATTGCGCTTGGCGCGATGGGGGAACAGCAGGCGCGTGCCTTCAGCCTGATTGGCATGTTGATGGGCGTCCAATTGATCTTTGGGCTGCTCTTTGGGGGGCGCCCCGATTGGATCGCGGATCTCAGCGGGTTTGCAGCGGGGTTCGGCGTGTCATTCTTTCTGGTGCCCGGAGGCTGGCAGCGGATCCTCGAAAAGATCCGCCGCAATTAACCGCGGTTGCGGCGCAGCGACTGTTTTATCTCGCGGAGTTTCATGGCACCCAACACTTGTGCCGCAGTGAAATAGCTGACTGCGCCAAGGGTGATCAGCGCCAGCAGCGCGAGGTAGCGCCAGCTGGGGAGAGAGAACAGCCAGTCAAACTGCTGATATGCGGCAAAGACCATGCCCCCCATGACAAGCGATGCCAATAGGATCCGCCAGCTGCGGTCATAGAAACGTTTGTCAAACTGTGCCACGTCGCCCATGCGGCGGGCGCCCCACCAGAGCAGGAAAACCATAGACCAACCCGCCGCACTGGCCGCAATTGCAGGCGCGATCCAGCCGACAAAAGGTTTGAGACCAAAGGCAAGACCGGCATTTACCGTCATTCCAACCAGCGCATAGTAAAAGGGAGAGCGGGTATCTTCCCGGGCAAAGTAAAGCGGCTGCAGCACTTTTTGCAGAACAAAAGCCGGAAGGCCGATTCCGTAGATTGCCACAGCCAGCGCAATCGCCTCCACATCCGCAGCATCGGTTGCCCCGCGTTCGTAAAGAACAGAAGTCAGAGGCAAGGGGATGGCGACAAAGGCGATCATCGACGGGATCGTCAGCAACAAAGAGAACTCACCAGCCCGCGACAATGCGCTTTGTGCACCGATCTCGTCCCCGGCCCGCAATCTACGCGACAGATCCGGCAGCAAGACAATGCCAACGGCGATGCCGACAACGCCAAGCGGGAGTTGATAAAGACGGTCCGCAATAAACAGCCAGCTCAGCGCATTTTCGATATCTGATGCCACCTGTTGCCCAACCACCAGGTTGACCTGTGTAACCCCCATAGCCAAAGCTGCAGGCAGGGCCACGCGCACCAGTTGGCGCATCTCGGCTGTGACACGGGGGCGACCGGGCCGCATGCGGTAGCCAGCCTTCTCGGCGGCCACCCATACAAGCAGCAATTGCGCAACCCCTGCAACAGGAATGGCCCAGATCAGCCATTGGATAACCGGATCGCCCAGGATTGCCCCTGCGACCATGGCGGAACAGGCAATAATATTCAGCAGGACGGGCGCTGCGGCAGCTGCTGCAAACCGACCGGTCGCATTCAGGATGCCGGAGAATAGCGCGGCCAGGGACATGCAAAGGATGTAAGGAAAGGCAATACGCCCGAAACCGACCGCAGCAGAAAACCGATCATCGCCTGCCTCGATCCCGGAAGTGAACCAGATCATTGCAGGCATAAAGATCATGGCAACGCCAACCAGGATCAGGACCGCAGTTGACAGCAAATTGAACGCATCCTGTGCAAAACGCCCGGCATCGCTGTTGTCTTCCAGGCGTTTGGAAAACATCGGCACAAAAGCCGCATTAAAGGCACCTTCGGCAAAGAAGCGGCGGAACATGTTGGGCAGGCGGAAGGCTGCCACAAAGGCATCCATCATCGGCCCCGGACCGATATAGGCCGCAATCAGGATCTCGCGCAGAAATCCCAGAACACGGCTGGCCAGGGTCCAGAACCCGACGGTCAGGAACCCTGACAAAAGTTTGATTGGCTTCATGTTTCTGCCCGTTTGGCGCCTTCTTTTATCGCCTCCTGCAATTTCTTTTTGAGGGTGCGTTGTTTGGATTCGGAATAGTATTTCAGCCCAAACATGTCTTTCACATAGAAGGTGTCGACAACCTGTTCCCCATAGGTGGCGATCACAGCATTGGCCACATAGACATTCATATGCGCCAAAGTCCGGGCAAGATCATAAAGCAATCCGGGTCGGTCGCGGGTGTCCACTTCGATGATCGTGTAGATCTCGGAGCCTTCGTTATCAAAGGTAATATGGGTGGGCACATTGAAGGCGCGCTCTCGTTTTTTGATCTTGTCCCGCGATTTCAGAGCTTCGGCCGCAACAACTTCGCCCCGCAAGGTCTTGCGCAGCATTTGTTCAAGCCGCAGCAATCGTGAGGCTTCAAACGGGTGGCCGTCCGCATCCTGAATCCAGAAAGCATCTGTGACATACCCATCCTTGGTCGTATAGGATCTGGCGTCGACTACGTTGGCACCGACCAGAGCCAATGCGCCTGCAACCCTTGCAAAAATTCCGGGGTGATCCGCCATCGCAAAACAAGCGCGGGTGGCGTCACGATCTTCGTCAGGAAACAGACGTATTTTGATCGCGGCCAGGTTGTCGCTTTCCTGCAGCTCACGCAGCATCTCTGCAAAATCTACATGCGCAGTAATATGGAGCCCTTGCCAGTAGGGCGGATAGTGACGGTTCGTTTCACGTTTGAGCAAAGCCTTTGGCCAATCGGGCAGGGCCGCACGCAGTTTGGTCTTGGCCTCATGGCCGCGCTGCTCGCGACTGAGCGCCTCCATACCGCCTTCCAGCGCCTTGCGGGTCTGGCCGTAAAGCGCGCGCAGCAGAACCGCTTTCCAGTTGTTCCACGTGTCCGGGCCAACGCCGCGGATGTCACAGACTGTCAGCAACAACAACAGGTCCAACCGCTTTACCGTTTTCACTGCCTTGGCAAAATCACGCACCGTGCGCGGATCTGCGATGTCCCGCTTCTGTGCCATGTCCGACATCAGCAGGTGATAGCGCACCAGCCATTCAACGGTTTCACTGTCGGCCTTGTTCAGTCCGAAGCGCGGCGCCAGTTTGCGCGCAATACGAGCGCCTACGATCGAGTGGTCCTCTTCACGTCCCTTGCCGATGTCGTGCAAAAGCATCGCGACGAACAGAACCTTGCGGCTGAGACCATTGCGCAGGATCTCGGACGACAGTGGCAATTCATCTTCCAGTTCACCACGTTCAATGGCGGCAAAGTTGGAAATGACCTGAATAGTATGCTCGTCCACCGTGTAGGAGTGATACATGTTGAACTGCATCATCGCCACGATCTGATCGAATTCCGGGATGAACGCGCCCAGGACGCCCAGTTCATTCATCCGGCGCAAGGCGCGTTCTGGATTGCCGTGTTTAATCAGAAGGTCCAGGAAAATCCGGTTGGCTTCCTTGTCCTGGCGCATGGTGTCGTCAATTAGGTGCAGGTTGGCAGTCACCAGCCGCATTGCATCCGGGTGGATCAGCATGCCAGTGCGCAACCCTTCCTGAAACAGGCGCAGAATGTTCAGGCGGTCCTCCAGGAAGGCGTCTGGATCCTCGACCTGCAGGCGGTTGTGAACAACTTTATAACCCTGTTTGACGCGAGGTCTGCGGCGGAAGATCCGTTCGAGCAGCGGCTCTTCCTTCTGCTGGCTGGCTTCGAGTTTGGTCAGAAAGATCCGGGTGACATCGCCAACGCGGGTTGCATGGCGGAAATACTCCTGCATGAACACCTCCACCCCGCGCCGGGCGGCTGTGTCCTTAAAGCCCATGCGTCCTGCAACTTCCACCTGCTGATCAAAGGTCAGCTGTTCCGTGGCGCGACCGGCCGCAAGATGCAGATGTGAACGTACAGCCCACAGGAAATTCTCGGCCTTGGTGAAAACATCGAACTCTTCGGGGCTAAACAATCCAAGTTCCACCAGCTCCTGGGTGTCCTGGACGCGATAAAGGTATTTTGCGATCCAGAACAGTGACTGCAGATCGCGTAGGCCGCCTTTGCCCTCTTTTACGTTTGGTTCCACCACATAGCGTTCCCCTTGCTTGTTGTGGCGGTTCTCCCGCTCGGCCAATTTGGCCGAGACGAACTCACGCGCGTTATGGGTAAAAAGGTCGCTGTTTAGTTTGTCTTCCAGTTCTTCCGCCAGGGCCGCAGCACCAGTCAGGAAGCGGTGCTCCAGCATGGCTGTGCGGATGGTGAAATCTTCTTTTCCAAGGCGAATGCAGTCGCGAATGGTGCGGCTGGAGTGGCCGACCTTTAACCGCAGATCCCAAAGCATATAAAGCGTCGTTTCAATCACGCTTTCTGCCCATGGCGTGATCTTGTAGGGGGTCAGGAACAAAAGATCGACGTCTGAAAACGGGGCCATCTCCCCCCGGCCATATCCGCCCACGGCCATAACCGCAATGCGTTCAGACAGCGTCGGTGTGGCGTTTGGATGAAGGTATTTTGTGGCCGTAAACAGCGCTGTTTTAACGATGCAGTCGGTCAGATAGGTATAGGATTGTGTCACGGCCCGCGCGGCAAAAGGCGCCTCTGAGAAGGCTTTTTCGATCGCCACACGGCCAGTTTTATTGCCGTCACGCAAAAGGTCGACAACGGCGTTGCGCAGATCGGCATCCGATTTTTCTTCTGCCTGTTTGGCAATATTTTCCTGGATGGCGGACATATCGAAAATCAATTCAGGTGCCAAAATCAATGGCACCTGATCTGATGTGGATGTGTCCGCTTGCGAGGTATTCGACGCTTTAGAAGCCGGGGCCTGCGAAACTTTTTGGGGCTGGGTCAATTACGACAACCTTTTTTTCTTTGATCGTGGCAACAGCCAGACCACGTTCGTTCGTACCATCTGCTCGGAGGCGGAAAATCCCGCCGGTCCCTTGGAAACCTGCACCTTGGGTGAGGGCTGCCGCGGTCAATGCATCGGTTTTGCCTTGTTGTGCAAGCGCGCCGATAGCAGCGATACCGTCATATGCGAGGCCGCCAATGGGGTGCGGCGCAGCACCATAGGTGGCGGTGTAGCGGTCGCGGAATTTATTCGATTGGTTCTGGTCCGGCAGGGCAAACCAAGCACCTTGAACCCCCGGCAGTTCAAGCGTCTGTGGCGGAATGTCCCAACGGGTCAAGCCGATATACTGAAACTGCTGCGGCGGGACACCGGCTTCTGGGAGCAGTTGTGTCAGCAAGGGCAGGGCGCCGGCCGTGGTGGCCGTCATAAAGACCGCATCAACCCCGCCACGGTTGGCTGCGTCCCGGATTGTCGGGATTGCATTGATCACACCCTGTTGCGAGAGCTCATAACTCACGGCCCCCGTCACGCGAGCAGACGAACCACCTGCCGCGCGATTGATCGCCTCACGGCCAGCCGTTCCTGCGGCGTTATCACCGGCGACCACCAGAATATCCGGCTTGCCTTGTTGGGCGGCGTATCGCGTCAGGCGGCGTGCGGTGTTGTCAAAGGTCGATCCAAGAATGAACACATTGCCACCGGCGATGGCCGTATTGTTGGAAAACGCCAGAACATTAACGCCTTTTTTCGCTGCAACGAGACCTGCAGCATTTGCCGCCTCAGCATAAAGTGGGCCAAGGATGATCCTGGCACCGTCATTAATCGCTTGCCCTGCAACAGTTGCGGCCACCTCGGGGGAACCCGCCGTATCGTAGACACGCAGATCAATCTGCACGTCGTTCAGGTCTCCGATCGCCATCCGCGCCGCATTTTCAAGGCTTTGGGCCAGGACGCTATCACCAGCTTGAGCCGAACCCCGCGGCACCAGCAACGCGACTTTGACAGGTTTGGAAGGATTAATCGTTGGTCCCGAGTTCAATGCAACCGGGTCGCACGCGGCCAGGGCCAAGGCGGAAATTGCCAATGCGGCGCCACATGCCATCTTGCGGGCGTTCTTGAAAACAGCAAACATAATAAGGCTTTTGCTCCATGTTCCGACCGGTTAGGTCGTTTGGGGTTTCAGGCGTAAATAATAAACAACCGAATAGGCGGGTCCAGAGTTGAATCACCAGAATGTCCGATTGCAGGCGGGACTGTATTTTGTTGCCACACCTATCGGGACCGCACGCGACATCACTTTGCGGGCGTTGGACGTGTTGGCTTCGGCTGATGTGATCGCCGCCGAAGACACCCGAAGCCTGCGCAAGCTCTTGGAAATACATGGTGTCCCCCTTGGGGATCGCAATGTGGTTGCATATCATGATCACAGCGGGGCAGGCACGCGCGCCCGTTTGATGGAGGCCATCGCAGCAGGGCAGTCGGTGGCCTATGCATCCGAGGCGGGCATGCCATTAATCGCCGATCCGGGATATGATCTGAGCCGAGCCGCAGCCGAGGCCGGATATTTGGTGACCTGTGCGCCCGGAGCCTGCGCCGCGGTGACGGCTCTGACACTTGCCGGGCTGCCCACAGACGCGTTTTTCTTTGCCGGCTTCCTGCCAAACGCCACCGGGGCCCGGCGCAAACGGCTTGAGGAGGTGAAACAGGTTCCAGGAACCCTGGTGTTTTACGAGTCGCCAAAACGGGTGCAAGCCTCGGTTCAGGATATGGCGGAGGTGCTTGGCAACCGTCCGGCAGCGCTGTGTCGTGAATTGACAAAGAAGTTCGAAGAGGTCCGGCGTCTGCCGTTATCTGAACTTGCGGCCAGTCTCGCCGACAAACCCGTAAAGGGGGAAATCGTCTTGCTGGTGGAGCGCGCAGGAGAGGTTGAGGTCAGCGCCGACGATCTGGAAAGCGACCTGCGGGCCGCTCTCAAGGAGAATTCGGTCAAGGACGCCGCCGATCTTGTGTCAAAGACCCATGATCTGCCGCGCCGCAAAGTGTACCAGTTGGCGTTGAAACTGGCCAAGGACGCGGATTGAGATGCGTAAAACACCCCGACAGCTTGGCGGAGAACGCGCGTTTCTGTCGGGAGCCTCCGCCGAAGACGCGGTGCGGCGTCAGTATGAAGCACATGGGTATACATCAGTGGCAGACCGCTGGCGCGGACAATCCGGAGAGATTGATCTGATCCTGCGCACAGATGCACAGCTTGTGTTCGTCGAAGTCAAATACAGCAAGACACACGCCAGCGCCGCACAGCATCTGTCTGCTGCGCAACAGATGCGAATTTACCGAGCAGCCGAAGAGTTTCTGGCGCAATTCCCGGAATTGTCGGGATGCGAAATGCGTTTTGACGCGGCTTTGGTGGACGGGCAGGGTCGGATTGAGATCCTTGAAAATGCCTTTGGTTTGGGATGACCCCATTGAACAAAACAAATCGGTACGCCATTTAGGTCAGCAACACGACAGGGAACCATTGCCATGAAAATCGCCTTCCAAATGGATCCGATCCTTGGGGTCGACATTAACGCTGACAGCAGCTTCCGTCTGGCCGAGGAAGCCCAGGCCCGCGGGCATGAGCTGTTTTACTATGCTCCGGACCATCTCGCATTTCAGGAAGGGCGCATCACGGCCCGTGGTCACGACATGAAGGTGCAGCGTGTCGCGGATGCCCCCGCAGTTCTAGGCGAGATGCGAGAGGTTGATCTGGCCGATTTCGACGTGATCTGGCTGCGCCAGGATCCGCCGTTCGATATGCATTACATCACCTCTACCCATTTGCTGGACCGGCTCAAAGGGCAGGCCCTGGTGGTGAATGACCCGTTCTGGGTACGTAATTATCCGGAAAAGCTGCTGGTTCTGGATTTTCCGGAGCTAACCCCGCCAACCACCATTGCCCGTGATCTGGACACCATCAAAGCGTTCAAGGAAAAACACGGCGACATCATTTTGAAGCCTTTGTATGGCAACGGCGGTGCTGGTGTATTCCGGCTTGATCAGAATGATCGCAATCTTTCCTCGCTCTACGAGCTGTTCACCGGTTTCAGTCGTGAGCCGTTGATCGTGCAGAAATTCCTGCCGGATGTCTCCAACGGTGACAAACGGGTGATCCTGGTGGATGGTGAACCTGTCGGGGCGATCAACCGTGTGCCAGCCGTTGGGGAAACGCGCTCCAATATGCATGTGGGCGGACGGCCTGAAAAAATCGGTCTGACGGAACGCGATCTGGAAATCTGCGCTGCCATTGGGCCGTTGTTACGTGAAAAAGGCCAGATCTTTGTGGGGATCGACGTGATTGGCGATTACCTGACCGAGATCAACGTGACGTCGCCGACGGGCATTCAAGAACTTGAGCGTTTTGACGGCGTGAATATCGCTGAAAAAGTCTGGCAGGCGATTGAAGCCAAACTCTGAGGCACATCAGGAAACCGGGTTGAGGCGATAGCTGATCGCCTCGGCCACATGGGCGTGTTCCACCCGATCCGAGGCGTCCAGATCTGCAATCGTACGCGCCACACGCAAAACCCGGTGATAGCCTCGTGCAGTCAGGCCAAAGCGTTCCGCCGCCCGCTTCAGGAGTTCGCGCCCGTCATCACAGGGGCGTGCGACGTTCTCCAGAACCTCACCTTCGGCATCAGAATTCAGATCCATTCCCTCATAAAGCGCATATCGCGCCTCCTGGATCTCTCGTGCCATGGCAACGCGGGGCGCAACTTCGGCGGACCCCTCCTGTGGCGGGGGGATGTCCAGGTCATGAAAAGCCACCGGTGGGACATCCACGCGCAGATCGAAGCGATCTATCAACGGGCCTGAAATACGTCCAAGGTAGTCCTGCCCACAGACCGGAGCCCGGCCGCAGGCGCGTGCGGGATCGGACAGGTGGCCACATTTGCAAGGGTTGGCGGCCGCCAACAGCATGAACTTACATGGGTATTTCACATGAGCGTTCGCGCGCGCCACCATGACTTCCCCGGTTTCCAAAGGCTGGCGCAGGGTCTCCAGTACGGTGCGGCTAAATTCCGGTAGCTCGTCCAGAAACAGAACCCCGTGATGAGCCAGGCTAATTTCACCGGGGTATGCCCGCCGCCCGCCGCCCACAATTGCGGCCATGGATGCGGTGTGGTGGGGCTCTCGGAAGGGGCGTGTACGACTGATGCCCCCTTCATCCAACAAGCCACAAAGCGACTGAATCATCGAGGTTTCCAGCGCTTCCCGCGCGGTCAAGGCGGGCAGCAGAGAGGGGAGCCGCGCAGCCAGCATGGATTTTCCCGATCCCGGCGGGCCAATCATCAGCATGTGATGGCGACCGGCAGCTGCGATTTCCAGCGCGCGTTTGGCGCGTTCCTGACCTTTGACATCGCGCAGGTCCTTGTGAGCCGTGTCGCGCGTGACCTCTCCGGCAGTGGCAGGTGGCAACACCATCTGGCCTGTAAAATGGCGGACCACATCCATCAGGGTGGAGGCGCCAATCACCTGGGCCGCATCCACCCAGGCGGCTTCCGCACTTGAGGCCTTGGGACATAACAGCGTGCGGTTTTCTTCGGCAGCGGTGAGGGCAGCGGGCAAAGCCCCAAGGACGGGCATCAACTGGCCGTCCAGAGACAGCTCACCCAATGCAACCGTCTCGGCCGCCATGTCCGAGGGGATGATTTCGATTGCAGCAAGCAGGGCCAGTGCTATGGGCAGGTCAAAGTGGCTGCCTTCCTTTGGAAGGTCGGCCGGTGAAAGGTTCAGGGTGATCCGTTTTGACGGCAGTGCAATCGACATGTTTGAAAAGGCCGCGCGCACCCGTTCGCGGGCTTCGCTGACGGCTTTGTCGGGCAGCCCGACAAGATTGAAGGCAGGTAACCCCGGCGCGACGGCGCATTGAACCTCAACCAAGCGGGCCTCGACCCCTTGGAAAGCAACCGTGTAGCAACGTGCAACCATACCTGTCTCCCTGGCTGGGAAACAGGCTTGTCAATCATGGTTTACAGCTCGTTAATCGGCCCGTCAGGCGTTCGTTAAATCCGCCATGCCAGCCGGACCCAAGCCAACCGGTCCCGAACTGACCAATCTTAGACCGGCCAATCGCTATGGGGCAGGTCCAGATCATAGGGCATCGGATCATAGGTGGTTTTTAATGCCTCAGTGCGCCATTCCTGAACGACAGGATCCGACAAAAGGGCCAGACAATAGGCGCGGTCCTCATCGGAAACTGGTAGCCCATATCCGATAATCCGGGCCGCTACAGGGGTGTAAAAGACATCCGCCAAGGAATAGCTGCCAAAAAGCCCCGGACCCTGACCGTCCGAGAACTTACGCGCATTGGCCCAGAGCTCCGCGATCCGGATCAGGTCTTTTTGTACCGCCTCGGACACGGGAAAGCCTTGCCAGACATGACGCAGCTGCATGGCACACTCGCCGCGCAGGGACGAAAACCCGCTGACCATCTCCGCACACAGCCAACGCGCGGTGGCCCGTGCTGCGGCATCTTTGGGCCACAGGCCCGCATTAGGGTTCTCCTCGGCGAGGGTTTCAGCCATGGCAAGGCTTTCGCCAATCACAGTGCCATCAGCTGTACGCAATGTCGGAACCAATTTGGCCGGAGCCAGAGGCGCCATATCCGCCGACATCGTGCCAGCATACAGCCCGATCATTTGGACGTTGTGTGGCAGGTCGAACTTGCGCAGCATCAACCACCCTCGCATCGACCAGCTGGAAAACAGGCGATCACCAATAAAAAGCTCGTACATGATTGTCCCTTTTGATAATACTGTCAGGCAGGATATGCAAAAGAGATGCATTATCAAATATTATATTTTGTGACCTTGCATCACAAATTTTGATTTATCGCACGAAGGCTCCAGCCACTTTTGTCATGGGTAATCTCGGTTACCGATAGATTGTCGATCCGGTGGGACATGGCTTCTGTGGCGGTCAGACGATCAGACCGCTGGACCTGGCTCAGAATCTGGCCGAAATGCCCGACAACCAAGAGGTTCTGTCCGGCATATTGAAGTGCCAAGTCGTCGAAAACACTGTCAACACGAGCACATAGATCGTTCCAGCTTTCTCCATCCGGGGCGCAAACATCGCCCGGCGTTTCCCAGAATGCGCGGATATGGTCTGGGGTTTCGGCCTCCAGTTCGGCCCAGGTGCGCAGCTCCCATGCGCCAAAGTGCATTTCCCGCAAACGCTGGTCGTGGGACAGACGTTGCCGTGTCCCTTGAACCGCATGTGCTGTTTCAACCGCCCGACTGAGGTCAGAGCTCACCACCAGCGCGTCAGCCGGAACATAGTCGTGGATACGTGCCAAAGCCGCTGTATCGCTCAGATCGGCGGGCAGGTCGGACCAGCCAACCATGGATTTTGCATGTGTCGGACCATGGCGCAGCAGAAAGAAACGGGTCACTCAGGCAGACCTTTCAATGTGAGGGGGAGGCCGGCAGCCACCAGAACAACGCGATCCGCGCGCGCAGCCAGGGCGATGTTCAGCCGCCCTTGTGCTTCGCGAAAACGGCGGGCGAGGGCATTTTCAGGAACAATGCCCATGCCGGTTTCGTTGCTGACAATGACAAGGTCGCCAGCACAATCGTCGATTGCCGCAAACAGTTCCGCCGCGCACTCTTCCAGATCGTGATCCGCCAGCAGGTGGTTCGTGAGCCACATCGTGGCGCAATCCATCAGGCAGATCTGGCCGTCGCGGAGCCCTGAAAGGACAGTTCGCGCAGAGAAGGCTTCTTCGACTGTGGTCCAATTGGGGCCGCGCTGGTCGATGTGGCGTGAAACCTTTGCCTGCATCTCGTCATCGAAAATTTGTGAAGTGGCCCAATAAACTTTTTGTTTTCCGGAGCTTGTACAAAAGTTTTCGGCAAATCGTGATTTGCCAGAGGCCGCTCCGCCAAGAATGAGTGTGACAGAACCGGACAATTTTAGTACCCTGAGGTTACGAAAAGGATGTTCCAGTGGGTATCCGCAAGGCCCGTCAAAGACAAGCCCGCCACCGCGCAACGCACCCCGAAGGCCAGGTTCACGGCTAAAGCCCGGGTGCTGTGAATACACTGAAGATCGCTCGGCAGTTGCATCGCGGATGTGCTGCCAAATATCGGGTCATACAAAAACTAATCCAAACCTCCCCACAGGGCGTATTCGCTTTATCTGATTTCGGAGGAAAAGACATGGCACTTGATGACTCCAGTCCCAATCCGCTGCCAAAAAAGGCGATGAAAGCGGAATTGTTGGATGCAGAAACAGAATTGAAATTGGCCTATGCGTGGCGTGATGAGCGTGACGTTGAATCGCTTCATCGTTTGATAAATGCCTATATGCGCTTGGCGATATCCATGGCAGCAAAATTCAAACGCTATGGCGCGCCGATGAACGACCTGATCCAGGAAGCCGGTCTGGGCCTGATGAAGGCCGCAGATAAGTTCGATCCTGATCGCGGGGTGCGCTTTTCCACTTATGCGATTTGGTGGATCAAGGCTTCGATCCAGGAATATGTAATGCGCAACTGGTCGATGGTCCGCACCGGGTCGACGTCTTCGCAAAAGTCCTTGTTTTTCAACATGCGCCGTATACAAGCCCAGCTGGAGCGGGATGCGTTTGCAGATGGCAACAGCCTGGACAAACATCAACTGCACGAAAAAATTGCCGCAGAAATCGGGGTTCCCCTTCGTGACGTTCAGATGATGGACGGACGTTTGGCGGGGGCTGATTTCTCTCTTAATGCGGTGCAGTCGGCGGATGAGGAAGGCCGAGAGTGGATTGATGCGCTGGAAGATGAAGGGGTGCAGGCCGCGGAATTGGTGCAGGACACACTGGATCGGCGCCAACTGCGCAAATGGTTGACCACAGCAATGATGGATCTGAGTGAGCGTGAACGTTTGATTATCCGGGCGCGCAAACTCCACGAACCGGCCCGGACATTGGAAAGCCTAGGAAAAGAGCTGGGGTTGTCCAAAGAGCGCGTGCGCCAGCTGGAAGCCGGGGCCTTTGTCAAAATGCGCAAAAAACTGCAATCCCAGTCGCGGGAAGTCGAAGACCTTCTGGCGTGACGCCCAGGCAGTGTTGGCCGGCGATGGCACCTTGCGCTTTTTGTGCAAAAGCGTTTCCCTCTCGCCTGTCCGGGCGGTAAGGTCGAAACCGTTGCGCAACAAGGGGCTATGGGAATGCTGACAGGCAAACGGATCCTTCTGATTATCGGGGGTGGCATTGCGGCCTATAAAGCACTGGAACTGATCCGGCGTGCGCAGGATCAGGGGGCGTCCGTGACACCTGTTTTGACCCGGGCAGGCGCAGAATTTGTGACACCTCTCTCTGTTTCAGCGCTTGCCGGTGCGCAGGTGCATCAGGATCTTTTTGATCTGACCTCCGAGTCCGAGATGGGCCATATTGAATTTTCCCGCAGTGCCGATCTGGTTGTGGTGGCCCCAGCCACTGCGGACCTTCTGGCCAAGATGGCAAATGGCCATGCCAATGATCTGGCGTCTACACTGTTGCTGGCAACGGATACCCCTGTATTGGCGGCCCCGGCGATGAATGTGCGGATGTGGGACCATCCGGCGACGCAGCGTAACATCAAACAGCTTGGTGCGGACGGTGTGTCCTTTGTTGGCCCGGACGAGGGCGGGATGGCCTGCGGAGAATTTGGTCCCGGACGTCTGGCTGAGCCGGAAGCGATCCTGGCCGCGATGACCTCCCTGCTTTCGGACGGGCCACTAAAGGGCAAACGGATCCTTGTGACCTCGGGGCCGACACATGAACCGATTGACCCGGTTCGTTACATCGCCAATCGGTCTTCCGGTGCGCAGGGGACAGCGGTGGCCCGTGCTCTGACCGCGCTGGGAGCGGAGGTGGTATTTATCACAGGCCCGGCAGCGGTTTGGCCCCCCGCAGGCGTGGAAGTGGTGCCTGTGGAGAGCGCGCTTGAAATGGAAGCCGCAGTGCAGGCGGCGCTTCCTGCTGATGCCGGGGTCTTTGCCGCTGCGGTGGCCGATTGGCGTGTGGCTTCGGCATCCGACCGAAAACTGAAAAAGTCAAAAGACGGGATGCCCGCGCTTGAGTTTGCGGAGAATCCCGACATTCTGCGTGGTGTGTCCCGGATGGAAGACGGTCGGCCGACCTTGGTTGTCGGGTTTGCCGCCGAAACCAATGATGTTGTTGAAAATGCAACCGCCAAACGGCTTCGCAAGGGCTGTGATTGGATTGTTGCCAATGACGTCTCACCTGAAACCGGGATCATGGGCGGGTCGGAAAACGCCGTTGTGCTGATCACTGATGCAGGGGCCGAGAGCTGGCCTCGCATGAACAAGACCGCCGTTGCAGAGCGCCTGGCTGACCGCATTGCTGACGCCCTGACACATAAGAGCTGAAGGAAAGACCGATGACATTAAGCCCCGCCATCCCGGTCAAAGTCACTTATGAGGACAACGCCGACAGGGATATTTCGCTGCCGTCCTATGAAACCGCGGGTGCGGCAGGGGCAGATCTGCGCGCCAATTTTCCGGGGCGAGATGCTGTGACCTTGGCGCCGGGAGAACGTGCCCTGGTGCCAACGGGCTTGCGCCTTGAAATTCCCGAAGGTTATGAGATCCAGATCCGTCCGCGGTCCGGACTGGCCCTGAAACACGGGATGACGCTGCCCAACGCTCCTGGCACGATCGACAGTGATTATCGCGGCCCTCTGGGCGTGATTGTGATGAACGCCGGGCAAGAGGCCTTTACCATCACCCATGGCGACCGCATTGCGCAGATGATCCTGTCTCCCGTGGTGCAAGCCCGGTTCCAGGTCACGGACAGCTTGAGCCAGACAAAACGCGGTGAAGGCGGATTTGGGTCCACGGGGCGGTCCTGATGATCTCTGTCCTGATCCTGGTTGCGCTGATCTGGTGGGGCGGTGGGTTCATGGGCATGAGCGGTGCCCTGCGGCGTGTTTTGTTACTGCTTCTTTACGGCGCGATTTTGGTGATCCAGCTGACCTTACCAGCCGAAGCGCCTTTGCGCGTGAACCTTGGCGGCTCGGTTTTGCCGTGGATTATCGCAGGGGCTGTTGGCGTACTGATTTACCTCTACGCCTATGGGGTCGGGCGTCTGAAAGAACGGGCAAAGAGCAATACAATGAGCGGAACAGCTGACAAAAAGGGCACTTTCGGCGCGACGGAATTGAACCGATACGCCCGCCACATTGTGTTGCGCGAAGTCGGAGGCGCAGGTCAAAAGAAGCTGAAGGCGGCCAAGGTGCTGGTGATCGGCGCAGGTGGCCTTGGCGCGCCGGCCCTTCAGTATCTGGCGGCCGCAGGGGTGGGAACGATTGGGGTGATTGATGATGATCTGGTGGAAAACGCCAATCTTCAACGACAGGTCATTCACACGGATGCGGCGATCGGAACCCCCAAGGTTTTTTCCGCCCAATCGGCAATGGAAGCGCAAAACCCCTTTGTCCTGGTAAAGCCCTACCACCGGCGGTTGGATCAGGAGATCGCGGCTGATCTTTTTGCAGACTATGATCTGATCCTGGATGGTACCGATAATTTTGACACCCGTTATCTGGCCAACCGGGTTGCGGTGGAGCTTGGCAAGCCTTTGATTTCAGGGGCGTTGACTCAATGGGAAGGGCAGGTGTCACTGTATTACCCAGCCGCGGGTGGCCCGTGTTATCAATGTGTTTTCCCCAAAGCCCCGGCACCGGGTCTTGCGCCGGCCTGCGCTGAGGCGGGCGTGATCGGTCCGCTGCCCGGTGTTGTCGGCGCAATGATGGCGGTTGAGGCTCTAAAAGAAATAACGGGGGCCGGCGAACCTCTGCGTGGGGCTCTGCTGATCTATGATGCGCTTTACGCGGAAACGCGGCGTATCGTCGTGAAGCCAAGACCGGATTGCCCCTGCTGCGGTGGCAAAGGCGCCGCCTGAAACAGTGCCCGGCCGCGCGTCAGCGCGGCCATGCCCAACGGGGGAGGGCGTGTCCGTGAGGACACTTCCGAGACGGGCGGGAGCATTTGCTTTTACGCCTCTTCACCAACGCGCATTGCACCCGCTCAGCCATCTCGTTAGCCTCATGAACAAAGGAGATTTGCTCATGACGAACCCGCTTTTGGCCAGCTGGTCCACCCCTTTTGGCCTTGCACCCTTTGCAGAAGTTTCGGACGATGATTTTGCCCCCGCTCTTGATGTTGCGCTGAACGCTCACAACGCCCAGATTGACGCGATTGCTCAGAACCCGGACGCCCCAGATTTCGCCAATGTCGTAGAAGCGCTGGAGACGCCCTGCATCCCCCTGGAGCAGGTTCTATCTGTCTTTTTCTCGGTGTCTGGTGCGGACAGCAATCCGGCACGCGAAGCGCTACAGCGTGAGTTTTCACCGAAGCTTGCGGCGCATTTTTCAGCAATTACGGCAAACAAGGCGCTTTATGAGCGGGTGAAATCGGTCTGGGACCAACGCGAAAGCCTTGACCTGACTGACGAACAGGCCCGCGTTCTGATGCTCACGCACCGTGGGTTTGTGCGCGGTGGCGCGGCGCTGGAGGGGGCAGAAGATGCGCGCATGCAAGAGATCAAATCGCGCCTTGCCACCTTGGGCACCAGCTTCACCCAGAACTTGCTGGCGGATGAGCGTGACTGGTTTATGGAACTCACCGAAGATGATCTGGAAGGGTTGCCAGAGTTTGTGATCTCTGCCGCGCGCGCCGCAGGCCAGGAGAAGGGGACCAAAGGTCCGGTGGTCACTCTGGCGCGGTCTATCATTACCCCGTTCCTGCAATTCTCCCCTCGGCGTGATCTGCGAAAAATCGCATTTGAGGCCTGGGCTGCCCGAGGAGCAAACGGAGGCAAAACGGACAACCGCGCCATCGCGGCAGAGATCTTGGCTTTACGGGAAGAACGGGCCAAGCTGCTGGGGTATAAGAACTTCGCACACTACAAGCTGGAGACAGAAATGGCGCAAACGCCGGAGGCGGTGCGCAGCTTGCTGATGGAGGTCTGGACCCCGGCAAAGGCACAGGCCGATGCGGATGCCAAAATTCTGACAGAGATGATGCAAGCCGATGGTATCAACGGTCCGTTGGAGCCCTGGGACTGGCGGTATTATTCTGAAAAGCGTCGCGCCGTTGATCATGATCTGGATGAGGCAGAGCTGAAACCCTATTTGCAGCTGGACCGGATGATCGAAGCGTCGTTTGACTGCGCAAACCGCCTGTTTGGCCTGGAGTTTGCACCGTTGGATGAGGTGCAGCTTTATCACCCGGACTGCCGCGCCTGGGAGGTAACCCGCAATGGAGAGCATGTAGCGGTCTTTATTGGGGACTATTTTGCGCGGGGTTCCAAACGGTCGGGGGCGTGGTGTTCAGCGATGCGCAGCCAAGCAAAATTCCCCGAGGTCCAGTCTCCGATTGTGATCAATGTCTGCAACTTTGCCAAAGGGGAACCGGCACTGTTGAGCTGGGACGATGCACGTACACTCTTTCATGAATTTGGCCATGCGCTGCATCAGATGCTGTCCAATGTGACCTATGAAAGTATTTCCGGGACCTCTGTTGCGCGGGACTTTGTCGAACTGCCCAGCCAGCTCTACGAACATTGGTTGTCTGTTCCCGAAGTTCTGCAAAACTTTGCGACGCATGCGGAGACGGGCGAAGCCATGCCAGAGGATCTGCTGCGGCGGGTTTTGGGGGCGGCAACCTATGACATGGGTTTTCAGACCGTGGAATATGTGGCCTCGGCACTGGTGGATCTTGCCTTTCATGACGGCCCCGCGCCACAAGACCCCATGGCGAAACAGGCCGAGGTTCTGGCCGAGATCGGCATGCCTTCTGCCATCATCATGCGCCACGCAACACCGCATTTCGCTCATGTATTTTCGGGCGATGGCTACAGTTCCGGCTATTACAGCTACATGTGGTCCGAGGTGATGGACGCCGATGCATTTGCAGCCTTTGAAGAGGCTGGCAGCGCATTTGACCCTGATCGCGCCAAAGCGCTGGAAGAGCATATCCTTTCTACCGGAGGTTCTGTGGATCCCAAGGCGCTTTATACCAGCTTCCGCGGGCGTTTGCCTGGTGTCGACGCGCTCTTAAAGGGACGGGGGCTTGCCGCAAAGTAGGCGGTTTTGGCAAGCGGCCCACGCGTAGCAGCGTTTTTAAGTATTTAGAAAAAGATGAAAGAGCGGGGGCGTTTTGGCCCCCGTATTTTAATACCCGGCCGAGCGGTCTACACGATAAAGGAGTTCCTCACCGGCCTCGCCCCGGCGGATGTTTTCCGCCACCACCTGTGAGGCCGTGCTGGCGCGGGTTTCGGCGGCAATATGCGGCGTTACCGTAACATTGGGATGGGTCCAATAGGGATGACCCTGGGGCAGTGGTTCCACGCGAAACACGTCCAATGTGGCGTGGCCAATCTGACCGCTGTCCAGCGCAGAGAGCAGCGCATCATCGTCGATCAGTGGCCCACGTCCGGGATTGAGTATCCGTGCGCCTTTTGGCAGCCACGACAGGGTTTCAGCATTTAACAGGTTCTGGGTCGCGGGCGTATCCGGCAGCAGCAGGACCAGAATTTCAGCCGTGCGCAACGCGGATTGGAGCCCCTCATCCCCGTGGTGGCAGGTTACATTCTCCACATCACGCGCTGTCCGGGACCAGCCGCTGACAGGAAAACCCAGCCCGGCCAGCCCTTTGGCGCAGGCCTGCCCCAATTCGCCAAGTCCAAGAACCGCCACCGGGCGGTCACAGGCCAAGGGTGGCACATATGGATCCCATCGGTTCTGCGCGGCAAGGTAACGGTCGATTTCCAGGTGATAGCGCAACGTATGGCCGCAGACCCATTCGACCATCGCTGTCGTCAGACCGGGATCCACCATCCGGCACAGCGGCTTCGTCAGGGTTTTGTTCCCTATGATACGCTCAACACCAGCCCAGAGGTTCAGGACCGCTTTGGCCTTTGTGTAGGGGGTGAAATCCTGTAACTCAGATCCCGGCGCATAGATGATGTAGTCCACGTCCTCGGGCGCGTGGCCCATGCGAAGATCAACTTTGAGCCCTTTTTCTGTGAAGGCGTGTTGCAGCGGGTCTTGATAGGCGTCCCAACGGGTGCTCCCAGCGGCAAATTCGACGGTGATCATGTGGCAAATACTCCTGCCATATTGCGGAAGCCCTTGATTTCGATCGGGTTGCCTGCGGGGTCGTGAAAAAACATCGTGCTTTGTTCGCCCGGTTCACCGGCAAACCGGGTGGTCGGGGGAATGGTGAACTCAATGGCTTCTGTGCGCAGACGATCTGCCAGTTCCGGCCACTCGTCCTGCGACAGGATCACGCCCAGATGTGGCATCGGAACCAGATGTTCGCCAACCTGGCCTGTGTTGGCAGTTGCAAAAACGGGTCCCAGATGCAGCGAGATCTGGTGACCGAAGAAGTTGAAATCCACCCATGTATCGGTGCTTCGCCCCTCGGTACAGCCAAGGGTTTGACCATAAAACGCGCGGGCCGCGTCCAGATCGTCCACATGATAGGCGAGGTGAAAGATGCTCATAAGGCAGAAATTCCTTCTTTAACGCGGGCGGTGAATGTTGGCGCTTTGAACCAGCCCGAATGCGGCCAGAAGCACCAGCATTGCTGACCCGCCATAGGACACCATCGGCAAAGGCACGCCAACAACCGGCGCAAGTCCCATGACCATCGACATGTTCACGGCAAAGAACAGGAAGAACGTCAGGGCAATGCCCATGGTGACCAGGGATGAAAACCGGTCTTTGGTGGCGATTGCTGCGGCAATGCAGAAGACAATGATCAGCATATAAATCGTGAGCAGGGTGAACCCGCCGATAAATCCGAACTCCTCGGCCAGGGTCGTAAAGATAAAGTCTGTGTGTTTCTCCGGTAGGAAGTTCAGACGCGATTGGGTGCCCTGCATAAAGCCACGCCCGGACCATCCGCCAGACCCCAGGGCGATTTTGGATTGTGTGATGTGATATCCGGCCCCCAGGGGATCCTGCGATGGGTCAAGAAAGGTATCAATCCGGCGGAACTGGTAATCCTTGATCAACTGCCACTCTGTTCCACGGCTTTGGAAAACAGTGGCAACCAACCCCACCGCGCCCGAGATCACAGCGGCGAAATAGGCCCAGTGCACCCCGGCCAGGAACATCACCCCTCCGCCCGAAGCCATGAGCAGGATCGAGGTGCCGAGGTCAGGCTGTTTCAGAACAAGTGCTGTGGGGATAAGGATAATCGCAACGGGCAGAAGCACCCAGAAAGGCCGGGAGGTGCGTTCCTGTGGCAGCCAATCGTAATAGGCGGCCAAGAGCATCACCAAGGTAATCTTCATCAGTTCCGATGGTTGCAGCCGCATGAACCCAATGTCGATCCAGCGTTGCGCGCCCATGCCGACAGTCCCAAAGAACTCTACTGCCAGAAGCAACGCAAAAGAGCCAAGATAGGCAACCACAGAAACGTTGCGCCAGAACCAGATCGGCACAAGTGCAACGACCAGCATGACCGCCATCCCCAAAAGGAAGCGTTTGAATTGCGGCTCCACCCATGGAGAAAAGTCGCCTCCTGCCACGGAATAGAGCATCAGGAAGCCCACACTGGCCACAGTTGCCAGCAGCAGGACCAGCGGCCAGTTCAGGTATAGGATCTTGCGTAGGCCGGTCGGCGTGGACTTTGCGTGATAGGCGAGATAGCTCATGCCTGGTCGCTCCCGCTGTGCCGCGCTTTCAATATCTCTCGGGACAGGCGTTCCTGTTGTGCCTGAATGCGGCTGCGATCCGCTTTGGGGTAGGCATCCAGCGGCGGCGTGCCGCCATACAGTGCCTGCAACAAGACATCGCGCGCAATTGGGGCTGCCGCTTTGGAGCCGCCGCCGCCGTGTTCCACCACAACCGAAACCGCATATTTTGGGTTGTCATAGGGGGCAAAACAAACAAACAGCGCGTGGTCCCGGCGCTCCCAGGGCAGGTCCTCGTTTCGGATCACCCCGGCGGCCCGTTCGGCGGCGGTAATGTTGCGGACCTGACTTGTACCTGTTTTGCCGGCCATCCGCATGCCCTCTGACACAATCCGGTTGCGATAGGCCGTGCCGCGCCGCTCGTTGCTGACAGAATACATACCTTTGCGCACAACACGCAGGTTGTTCTCGTTCAGACCAAGGGACTCGCCGGCGCCGGATGGCTGTTCAATCCCGTCAATAGACCGTATCAGACGGGGCGTGACCGCCCGTCCTGTGGCCAGCCGGGCTGACATGACAGCCAGCTGCATAGGGGACGCCAGCATATACCCTTGGCCAATGGAGGCGTTTACTGTGTCCCCCAGGCGCCAGTCCTGTTGGTGGACGCGCGCTTTCCAGGCTTTGTTCGGGGTAAGCCCGGTTGCCACGGCGGACATCGGCAGATCATGGCGTACGCCCAGACCAAACCGGTTGGCCATTTCTGAAATCTTGTCGATCCCCACTTTCAGTGCCAGATCGTAATAGTAGATGTCACAGGATCCTTTGAGCGACCCGTTCAGGTTCACATGCCCATGTCCCGCGCGTTTCCAGCAGTGAAACCGACGGCCAGCAACTTCCAGATGGCCGGGACACCAGACGGTATCCTCTGTGCCGATCAAACCGGCCTCCAAGGCGGCCATCGCAACCACCATTTTGAAGGTTGAACCGGGTGGGTAGACACCCTGCACGGTTTTATTGGCCAGAGGGCGATAGGGGTCCTGGGTCAGCAGGCGATAATCCGCAACTGAAATCCCGCGTACAAAGAGATTCGGGTCAAAACTCGGAGAGGAGCAGATCGCGGCCAAATCACCGTTCTCACAGTCGATCACGACGGCGGCTGCGCTTTCGTTCCCCAGCCTCGCTTGAACATAGCTTTGCAGCTCGGCATCAATGGTCAGCTGCATGTCAGCACCGGCTTCGCCTTCCCGGCGGCTGAGTTCGCGCATCACGCGGCCTGCGGCGTTGACTTCCACCTGTTTGGTTCCTGCCTTGCCACGCAGAACATCCTCGCGTTTGGCCTCAAAACCGACCTTGCCGATCTGGAAACGGGGTTCCTTCAGAATGGGTTCCGGGTCGTCGATCTGGCTCAGGTCATAGTCCGAAACAGGCCCTACATACCCCACCACATGAGCGAGGCTGCTCATCATCGGGTAACTGCGCAAAAGACCGATTTCGGTGGAAATGCCAGGCAGGGCCGGGGCGTTCACCGCCACTTTGGAGATGTCTTCCCAATTGATCTGATCTGCCAAGGTGATCGGCCGGAAAGGGGCATTGCGATTGCGACGCATTTCAGTCCGCGCGCGCTCCAGATCGTCCGGGTCCAGATCAATGAGCAGGCCCAGATCGTGGATGACCTTTTCTACGTCGCCTGCGTCTTCGGGGACAATGTTTATCCGATAAGACGGCGTGTTGCGCGCAAGGATCATTCCGCTGCGATCAAAAATCTCGCCCCGCGCGGGGGGGATCAGCTGGAACTTGATCCGGTTTTCTTCGGCCAGCAGGCGAAACTGATCCGCTTGATCCACCTGCAAAAAACGCATCCGCATCGCCAGACCACCGGCAAAGGCCAGCTGCGTTCCCCCCAGCAGCAAAGCGCGTCGGGTGAAGATGCGATGTGATCCGTCCTGTTCCTGTGGGGTGCGTTTCATTAGCGGGCTCCTATGGCATCAGCTTCGACAGGAGTGAGTTTGCGCACGCCAAATACGCTTTGGCTGATGGCAACCAGAATCGGGTAGGCGGCAATTGTCATGATCATCTGGATTAATGTCAGCGTCAAAGCCGCTTGCGCAACGCCTGTTATGTTCAAAATTATGCGATCCAAAGCGGTGACCGCTGCCACAGTCAGAGCGACTTCGAACCATTCTGCGGCAAAAGTGGTTTCACGCTGTGCAAGCACGCGGGACTTCAGAGCTTCGCAGGCCAGGACAACCAGAACCGCCAAAAGCCCCGGCGGGCGCTGAAACAACAAATCCGTGAGCAGTACAATTGCAGCCACCAGGAAAGCAGGCACGTAATCCGGTCGCCGCAGGGACCAGACAAAGGCAAACCCCATGATGAGATCGGGTGGAGCCCATTTGCGTGGTAATGTCTCCAGAGGCAAAAGCTGGAAAAAAATAATTGCCAGGGCGAGCAAAGAAAACACTCCCCGCATCAGCCAGGCCTTTGCGCGCCGTCCGCTAGCCATTGTTGCCCTCGTCCTGAACCAGATCGTCCAGGCTGTCGGGGCGCTCCCGTGGGGTGGTCGCTCCGGGATTTGGCACAACCAGCGCGCCTGGGTCCGTGATCACCTCGGTGCCGTGGTGGCGCAGAACACGTAGAAATTCCAAGCGTTCGTAATCCGCAGACAGGCGCACCCTCAGACGGCCTGTGGGGTCTTGGGCAACTTGCCCGATCAGCAGCCCAGCCGGGAAAACGCTTCCGTCCCCGGATGTCACTACCCGGTCACCTGGTCTGACAAGGTCTTGGTTTTCTAGGAAATTCAGCACCGGCGCGGCTGTATTGTCGCCAGTAACCAAAGCGGTTTGCCCCGATGGCTGGATGGTCGCAGGAACCGCCATTGCCGTATCTGTAAGCAGGATAACCCTGGCTGTATTGCGTCCGGTGCCCGAAATGCGCCCAACAAGACCGATCCCGTCCATCGCCGCCCAGCCATCTTGAATGCCGTCGCGCGAACCGACATTCAGCAACACCGACTGCCGGAACGGAGAACCGCTGTCGGCCATAACCACACCGGTGATATATGTCAGGCGCGGGTCCAGGCGGACGTTGTTCAGATCCAGCAGGCGTGCATTTTCCTGTTCCAGTTGCAGTGCTGCCTCTTTCCACGCGCGCATCTGGCGCAGTTCTGAGCGCAGCTCCTGGTTCTGCTCTGACAGGCGTTGGTAGCTTTGAAAGTCACGCAGCAGATTAATGGTGCCCGTGACCGGTGCCATTGCCCAATCCATATTTGGCACAAAACGGTCGATCACCTGAGCGCGAAACCGTTCTACGCGCGGGTTGTCGATCCGCCAAACCAGAAAAATGGCGGCAAGGCACAAACACAATATCCCGATGAGCAGGCGGCGCAGCGGGGTGGTATAGTCTTCACGCTGAGTCCGGTCTCGGGACACAATATTCCTTTCGGGAATGACCCAGCCCTGTTTAAAGGGCCGGTGCCTCAGCTGTCATAGTCGATTGCGTGGGCCAGTTGCTTTTCAAACTCAAGCGCCTTACCGGTGCCAAGCGCCACGCAATTCAGGCTTTCATCGGCGATGGAAACAGCCAGTCCTGTCTGTTCGCGCAACGCCAGATCCAGATCCCCAAGAAGCGCACCGCCGCCGGTCAGCATAACGCCACGGTCCACGATGTCCGCCGCCAGATCCGGTGGTGTGGTTTCCAGTGCGGTCATTACGGCTTCGCAGATCTGCTGCACCGGCTCAGCCAGAGCTTCGGCAACCTGAGCTTGGCTGATTTCAATTTCCTTGGGCACACCGTTCAGCAGGTCACGGCCACGGATCTGCATCGACTGGCCGCGGCCGTCGTCCGGCATCCGCGCTGTGCCGATTGAAGTTTTGATCCGCTCAGCCGTGGCTTCACCAACCAACAGGTTCTGTTGACGTCGCAGGTAAGAGATAATCGCCTCATCCATCCGGTCTCCACCTACACGCACCGAACGCGCGTAAACGATGTCGCCAAGGGACAGCACCGCAACTTCGGTTGTACCACCGCCGATGTCGACCACCATGTTGCCGGTTGGATCCGTGATCGGCATCCCGGCACCAATGGCTGCTGCAATCGGTTCCGCGATCAATCCGGCACGGCGTGCACCTGCGGAAAGAACCGATTGGCGGATCGCACGTTTTTCAACCGGTGTTGCCCCATGAGGCACGCAGACAATGATCTTGGGTTTTGAGAAGGTGGAGCGTTTGTGCACTTTGCGGATGAAGTGTTTGATCATCTCTTCCGCAGTGTCAAAATCCGCAATCACACCTTCGCGCATGGGACGGATCGCTTCGATTGAACCCGGTGTCCGGCCCAGCATGAGCTTTGCATCCTCGCCAACGGCCAGCACTTTCTTTACGCCATCTTTTACGTGATAAGCCACTACCGATGGCTCTGACAGGATCACGCCGCGTCCTTTGACGTAAACAAGGGTATTTGCGGTGCCAAGGTCGATGGCCATGTCCGAAGTGAACAGACCGCCTAGATTTCCGAAGAACGCCATATAGTCGGGATCCTGTAAGTGCTGCAGTTGCGCGCCGACTCCCACATTGGAGAGTTGCATTGTGATCTTATAAGCGGCGCGGCCTGCGCGCGAAAGACTGGAATCGGTTGCAACAGCGCCTTTTCGCTTGCATCCGAGATTTGACTTGGCAGCAAAGGGGATAGAGCGCGCCTTTCGGCACCAAAAGGGTGTCAGATTCGCGTAAAAACTCAGCAGTTTTCCATTTCTTCGCGCGGGCTAAGGCGGTAGAGGGGGGTATGCTGTCGTATCAACACATCTACCACGCAGGCAATCTGGCGGACGTTCAAAAACACGCGTTGCTTGCCTTCATGCTGTCCTATTTGACCCAAAAGGACAAACCCCTGACCTATATGGAGACCCATGCGGGCCGGGGGCTTTATCATCTGGATGCGCCAGAGGCGGTCAAAACGGGTGAGGCGGCGGCAGGTGTCGAACGTGTGGTCAACACGGGAATTCTGCCAGCAGAACATCCTTTGATGACAACGCTTGCAGATGTGCGCAACCAGCATGGAGCTTCGGCCTATCCGGGATCGCCTTTGATTGCCGCGTCGCTTTTACGGGTGCAAGACAGCCTGCATTTTGCAGAACTTCACCCGCAGGAAAATGCGGCCTTGCGCGCCGCGCTCAAGGGGCATCGGGCCAAAGTGCACAAGCAGGATGGATATGAGCTGGCGGTGTCACTTGCGCCGCCCACTCCCCGCCGGGGCATGCTGCTGATTGACCCGAGTTATGAGGTGAAGACCGAATACGCCCGCTTGCCGGGGAGTATTGCTAAGGTCCATAAAAAGTGGAATGTCGGCATCATCGCGCTGTGGTATCCGATCCTGCGCGATGGACGTCACGAGGCAATGGTAAACGCGCTGGAACATCAGAGCTTGCCAGGTGCCTGCCGCCACGAAGTCCGCTTCCCGGCCGCACGAGAGGGCCACGGGATGATCGGATCAGGCATGTTCATCATCAATGCCCCTTATGGGATCGACAGTCAGATGGCCGATCTGGACAAGTTGTTCACGCAGCTCCGGTAGCGCGGGTAAGCTCCCATTAGCCCCGGTCAGCGTCTTTTTCTTCCCAGTCCCTGATCCAGTCCCATCCGCCAAGCGCTTCAACCAGCGGTGCAAGCTGCTTTTCAAAGTTTTTCCATTTTCCAAGACCGGAGGCGTTTACTCCGGCACGGACCCGATGGGCATAAGCTGTCACCATCGCGTGTTCCGATTGCTCCGGCGTCAGGCATGCCGGGTCCCAATCCATGCCGAGATGGCTGAGAATGGCCCGCATCTGCGTTTCTGTATCAGTTACCAAGGCCCTGTAGGACTGAACCCGCAAACTGCTGCCGAGCTTGGATTGGAAGTCGTCCAGGCTGCGGTAGGTTTGTCGGATCATATGACCGATCCACTCGAACCTGCGCGTATATTCATAGCCATCTTTCAGGTTTGTCGTAAAAAGCGACAGGCCAACGTCCAAAGGATGACGTGTCAGAAAGATGGACCGGCTTTGCGGTAGAATCATCTGCGCAAATCCAAGCTCAAAGCGGTTGTGGGGCAGCTTGTTGATGACGAGGCTTGGCGTGGCACCAATGGGCAGATGGATGTTTGAAAAGAAGCTGGTCCGCGCCTGCTCTAGAACTGATTGTTCTACGGAATTTGTCCAGGACCAGAAATCCGACGGCTGATCTCCATCTTGGAGCTGGGATAAAGCCTGCGCCATCTTTCGGGCGCTAAAAAGTGCTCTGCTTTCGTCCGTGCTTGCGATTTCGCGATGGCAGGAAAGCATAGCATCCAGAAGGGTTGTTCCCGAACGCGGCAAGCCAACAATAAATGCGAACTGTGGCACAGCCCCTTGCGGAGGAGAGGCAATTACAACGGGTGGGTCGAATGCCTTTATTTGTGCGTCGACCTGTTCTTCGATCTCAGTAGGGGAATAGGGGGTCTCCTGCAGGGCATTTGATTGCGCGAAATATTCAAATGCCTCATCCGGGTTTTGCGTCTTCAGAATGTGCCCCAAGGCTGTCAGCAAAGTGTACCGATCCTTACGAGACAGAGTGCTGTCCATCAAAAAATGGCGAAGCCGTTCCACCACCGGACTGTCTGGTTGTAGATCGTCCACAAATGTCAGGCCGATATAGGCGTCGACCTTGTTTGGGTGATCCTGAATAAGCGCGTGATAGATAGCTTTGGCGTCGTCAAGCCTGCCGATCTGGCCTAGCCGGCCTGCCAAACAGTAGATATTCTGTTGCCTGTCAGGGCGCATCTGAACCACCATCTGCAATACAGACAGCGACCGTTCTTTCATGCCAAGCTGCCAGTAACATTCAGACACGGCTTCCAAAAGGTCTGGGTTTTCAGGATCCTGTGCGACAAGGGGCTGAAGGTATGAAAAAGCAGCCCGGTAGCGGCCTTCGTTGGCGAAGCTAAGATAAGTCTCGATATCGAAATGTGCTGGCAGTTTTTCGAGTGCTGCGTGTGACATGTTACCTCCACGTGCCCTTGGCAGCCCGGAGCGTAGGGCGACAATTTTAGGATTGTCTTAAAAAATGTCACAAGCGGTCTGAGAAAGAGAGCCGACCGCAGAGAAAGAAATTGGGCGCTCTGATGAAGCGCCCAATTTGGTGTCAACTTGTGCTTAGTGCACGTCTTTGTACGAGATCTCGCGTTCGTCGACGCCTTCGCCGATTTTTTCGCGGCGCACGATCAAACGGTTCAGCGCGTGAATATAGGCCTTGGCGGATGCCACAACCGTGTCGGTATTGGCGCTTTCGCCGGTTGCAATGGTTCCTTCCTCAGCGAGGCGTACCGTAACCGTTGCCTGGGCATCTGTGCCAGCCGTGACGGCGCTCACCTGATAGAGCTGCAGGCGTGCCGTGTTCGGGTGGATCTTGCGGATCGCTTTGAATGCGGCGTCAACAGGGCCATCTCCCTCACAGGTCGCGCTGACGTCCTTGCCGTCCACTTCCATTTCAACCGTGGCTTCGGCCGGGCCGCCTGTGCCACAGACCACTTTCATGGAGACCAGCTGCAGGTGATCCTCTTCGGCATTCTCGCTTAACCGCATCAGGGCGATGATGTCATCGTCCAGCACTTCTTTCTTGCGATCCGCCAACTCTTTGAAACGAACAAACAGGTCCTTCAACTGGTTGTCACCGATCTCATACCCCAGCTGGCTGAGCTTGTCGCGCAGCGCAGCCCGGCCAGAATGTTTGCCCAGCGGCAGCGATGTGCCCGACAGGCCCACATCTTCGGGGCGCATGATCTCAAAGGTTTCCTTGTTCTTCAGCATGCCGTCCTGGTGGATGCCGCTTTCATGGGCAAAGGCGTTCTTGCCGACGATCGCTTTGTTCGGCTGGACCACAAACCCCGAGACGGTCGAAACGCGGCGGGAGATATGCATGATCTTTTGGGTGTCGATCCCGGTGGTGAAGGGCATAATGTCGCCGCGCACCTTGAGGGCCATTACCACCTCTTCCAGCGCCGTATTGCCGGCCCGTTCGCCAAGACCGTTGATGGTGCATTCGATCTGGCGGGCGCCGCCCGCAACAGCCGCCAGCGCATTGGCGGTCGCCATGCCGAGGTCATTGTGGCAATGGGTGGCAAAGATCACGTCATCGGCACCCGGCACGGTCTCGATCAGCCGCTTGATCAGGTCGGCGCTTTCCACCGGTGCGGTGTAGCCGACGGTGTCAGGGATATTGATGGTGGTGGCACCGGCTTTGATCGCAATCTCGATCACGCGGCACAGGTAATCCCACTCGGTCCGGGTCGCATCCATCGGGGACCATTGGACATTGTCCACCAGATTGCGGGCATGGGACACGGTTTCATGGATCTTGTCGGCCATCTCATCCATGGTGAGGTTCGGAATGGCGCGGTGCAGCGGCGAGGTGCCGATAAAGGTGTGAATGCGCGGGCGGGCCGATTTGCGCACCGCTTCGGCGCAGCGGTCGATGTCTTTGAAGTTGGCACGCGCCAGACCGCAGATGGTGGCGTTCTTTGAGCGTTCCGAGATCTCGGACACCGCACGGAAGTCGCCTTCTGAGGCGATCGGGAACCCGGCTTCGATAATGTCGACGCCCATATCGTCCAGAAGCTCGGCAATTTCCAGCTTCTCGTCGTGGGTCATGGTCGCGCCCGGGCTTTGTTCGCCGTCACGCAGAGTGGTGTCGAAGATCAATACGCGATCTTTGTCAGATGCAGTTGTCATGTCGGTAGCTTTCTGTGTCTCTGTCCTAAAATCCATTTCTGGCGCGCAATCCAAACCCTCTGAGCGGGCGCGCCGAATGGCACGCTCAGAGGCGGATTAGGAGCAGTAGGCCGCGCGAGAGCGCACCGCAAAAGGCGGTGTCGGCTTTGGGGATATCTGCGCGCTTAGTCATGTGCCGATTTATACAGGGGACGCAGCAAATGAAAAGGGTCAAAACGCAGGATCAATCACGCGCGCGACGTGACGGCCCAGTTGGTCAATCAGAGGCGGGATCTCTGCGGCGTCTGTGGTGCAAAATCCGATCAATATGCCGGATGCCTTCCCCTGGGGATCAAAAAGCGACAGAGGTTGCACCGCAAAGCCCTGCCCGGCGGCGGCGTGACAGATTGCGCGGTCGTCGGTTCCTTTGGCCAGATGAAAGGCGATCTGCATTCCGGCACGGTGGTGTCGGAAATACCCCCAGGGCTCTGGCCACAATCGCAGCGCATCCACGGCCGCTGCATAACGCGTCGCATATTGCCTGCGGGTGCGGCGGATATGGCGGTCATATTGGCCTTCTGCCATGAACATGGCCATGGGGCGCTGCGCTGTGACGCCTGCGCCTGCACTGGGATGAATAAACCTGTCGCGCATTTTGCTGACCAGAGCCGGAGGCAGGACAAGGTAGCCCAACCGGATCGCATGTGAGAACGTCTTGGAAAAGGTCCCCACATAAAGACACCGGCCAACTTGATCCATCCCGGCCATCGCAGGCAGGGGCTGACCCGCATATCGGAACTCGCTGTCGAAATCATCCTCGATCAACCAGGTGTTCTGCGCTGCCGCAGCCGCCAGAAAAGCGCGGCGGGCGGCCACAGGTAATGCGCCGCCCAATGGGAATTGATGCGACGGCGTGAGTACCGTGGCTTTGGCCAGCTGCGCGGGCAATTCGGGGCCGCTTGCGCTTGGCCTTAACCAACGAACCTGCCATCCCCGTGTGACCGCGTACCGGTGCAGGGGCGGAAATCCCGGGGTTTCAAGCCCGATATCTCCGTCTTCGATCACAAGTTCCATTGCCAGTTCAAGGGCTTCGCGCGCGCCAGAGGTCACTACAATCTGCTCTGGTCCACAGGCTACACCGCGCCAGCGGTGCAGATATGCGGCGATCTCACTGCGCAGCATGTCATCGCCAAACGGATCGCTGAGTGCACAAAGCGCCTTGGGTGTGGTGCGGGCGGCGCGTGCCAGTGTTCGGGCCCAGGCGCGTGTGGGGAACAGGTGCGGGTCAGGCTCTCCTGGGCGCAGTAGCTTTGGGCGATCCGTGCCGGGCGCTTCTGTCTTCCGTATTGGCGCCGGTGCGTCGGAAACATCTGCAAGCGGTGCAATGTCTGCCACAAACATGCCTGCACCCCGACGCGCCACCAAATACCCCTCGGCGGCAAGTTGGTCATAGGTCTGGATAACGGTGCTGCGTGAAATGCCGAGGTCCTGCGCCAGCGCCCGCGAAGAGGGCAGGCGTGCGTCCTCTGCAATGCGCCCATCCGCAATTGCGCGGCGCAGCGCTTTGGCCAGTTGCACATAGATCGGAGCAGAATCATCTGCATCGAGGAGCGTAGACAGATCAAGCATATTGGTATGCAAAAATAGTTCAAAACTGGATCTTATGAAAGAACCATTTCCGAAATACTTCTGCTCCAGAACTCCGAAAGACCAAGCAAGGAAGTAGGCCATGTCTAGTGCAACCGACACAGCTGATCTGAAAACAAACCGCAGCCGACTGCGCCGGGCGCATGAACGGGGGCATTTTGACCGTGAGACGATCGACACGGTTCTGGCTGCCATTCCGATGGCCCATATCGCATATGAGATTGACGGCGCCCCGTCCGTTTTGCCGACCCTACAGTGGCGCGAAGGGGATTATGTCTATTGGCATGGCTCCGCCGCCAGCCGGGCCTTGCGCGCGATGGAGGGCAAGCCCGTTTGCCTGAGTGTTTCCTGTCTGGATGGCTATGTCCTGGCGCGGTCCGCCATGCATCATTCGGTCAATTTCCGGTCGGTCATGCTGTTTGGAACAGCTGAACGGGTCCATGGTGACCACGCCTTGGCAAGTCTGGAGCGGATGTTTGACGCGTTGTTTCCAGGCCGTTGGGAGACCCTGAGGCCCATGACAGATCAGGAATTCAAGGCAACGGCCGTCATGCGCATGCCGATCTCCGAGGGGGCGGCAAAGATCCGCACAGGTGGCCCAAAGGATGACGAGGAAGACTATGCGCTGCCGATTTGGGCCGGTGTGGTGCCGGTGTCCATGACCCTGCAGCCACCGGTGGATGACGCTGATACCAAGATCGACGTCCCGCAACCCGATCACCTGAGCCGCATTCGTATCGGATAAACAAAACTGCCCGCCAAGACTGTCTTGGCGGGCGGGTTTACAATCCTGTGTCTGTCTTTTGTCTGTCTTTATTCGCTGACTGCCTCGGCAGGTGTGTCAGCTGCTTCGGCTTCTGGTGCCTTCACCAGCTCACCGTTTTCCCAATCTCCTGCGGCTTCCTGACCGCTGGCATATCGGATCACCCCCGGACCCTGGCGTTTTCCGTTCAGGAAGCTGCCTTCATAGATGTCGCCATTGCTGTAACGGGCGATACCTTTGCCGGTGATCTTGCCCTGATCCCAGTCCCCGTCATAGCTAAAGCCATCTACGGTCACAATTTTGCCGCGGCCGTGGCGCTGCCCCTCGACAAAGCCTCCGGTATAAACAGAGCCATCTGCATAGGTCACAACCGCCTCGCCATGGCGCAGGTTGTCTTTCCAGCCGCCTTCATAGCGATATCCGTCGGAATAGGTCATCACGCCGCTTCCGTCGTGTTTGGCGTTTTTGAAAGTCCCGATATAGGTCACACCGTTGGGATAGATCGAGGTGCCTTCGCCTTCGATGACCCCTGCGGTCCAGCTTCCTTCATAGGACGACCCATCAGGGTAGGTCACCTTGCCCTGACCATCTGGCAGGTCCGCCCGGAACTCGCCTTCATAGATCGATCCGTCCGGGTATGTGACCTTTCCGATCCCTTCGATCTGACCGCCAGACCATGCGCCGGAATAAGAATAGCCATCAGTACCGGTGAATGTGCCTGTTCCGTGTCGCAGGTCGTCCTCGAAATCCCCTTCGTAGGTGGAACCTTCCGCATAGCTCAGCTTGCCGCGCCCCTGGCGCCGACCAGCCACCAGCGGCCCTTCGTAAACATCGCCGTTGGGGAGTGTCAGCTTGCCTTGCCCATGCATCTGATCGTTCAGCCATTCGCCTTCATAGATCAGACCGTCCGGCAGTATCAGTTTGCCAAAACCATCCAGCTTGCCGTCACGGATGTCACCTTCATAGGTCGCACCATTGGCTTGCAGGATCTTGCCTTTGCCTTGCTTGTGGCCCTCGCTCCAATTGCCGGAATATTGGTAGCCGTCCGGGTTGGTCATGGTGCCGTGGCCGTGGTGTTTGCCATCGGCAAAGGCGCCCTCGTAGCGCATCCCGTTGGCATAGACGGCGATACCCTGACCGTTGATCACACCGTCTTTCCATTCCCCCTCATAGGTGCCGCCGTCCGCAAAAGTGATTTTGCCCAAACCTTCGGGTTTGCCATTTGCAAACTGGCCTTCGTAGATGGAACCATTTGGGAAACGGGCAACTCCATTGCCCTGAATCTCTCCCTCGACCCATTCGCCCGAATACTCATAGCCGTTTGGCAATGTGTAGGTCCCGGTTCCGTGCTGAAGCCCACCTTTGAAGGCACCTTCATAGATGCCGCCAATTTCATCCTGGGTTCGAACCGCGTCACTGTCCTGAGCCCAGGCGGTACCGCTGAGTATCAGCACGGTCGAAAGTGCGGTGAATGTGCCAATACGGATCATGTTAACCTCTGCCTGCCTTTTGGGACGCGGCGCCTGGCCGCTGTCGATGCTTGGGCAAAAACTATGCCAGCACCACGCGCGTCGCAATCTCTTTTGCGCATCAGGCTTCCACTTGGCGGCTGATCTGGTAAATGGCATGGGGAACGACCGAAAAGGTGTAGAGAAGAATGGCTGATCGTTTTCGCATTACCCTTGCGCAGTTGAACCCTACTGTGGGTGACATCCCAGGCAACGCGGCCAAAGCCTTTGCCGCCTGGGAGGAAGGGCGCGCTGCCGGGGCCGATCTTGTGGCCCTGCCGGAAATGTTCCTGATCGGGTATAATGCTCAGGATCTTGTCATGAAGCCCGCATTTCACAAGGCTGCCATGGCGGAAGCGGAAGCACTGGCCGCGCGGTGTGCCGACGGTCCGGCGCTGGCGATTGGCTCTCCCTGGGCTGAGGATGGCAAACTTTACAACGCCTATTTGATTCTAAAGGGCGGCAAGATCGCGTCCAAAGTCTATAAATATCACCTCCCCAATGAGACTGTTTTTGACGAGGTGCGGATCTTTGATGCGGGTCAGCTTGGTGGGCCCTATGTTGTTGGGGAAACCCGTGTGGGATCGCCCATTTGTGAAGACGGCTGGCATTCGGATGTGGCGGAAACGCTCGAAGAAACCGGGGCAGAGTTTTTGCTGATTCCGAATGGTTCGCCCTATTACCGTAACAAAATGGAAGTCCGGCAGAACCACATGGTGGCGCGCAGTGTCGAAACGGGACTGCCGGTGATTTACCTCAATATGGTTGGTGGGCAGGACGATCAGGTTTTTGACGGCGGCACCTTTGTTCTGAACCCCGGCGGTCAGCTGGCTTTGCAGATGCCGGTGTTTGACGAAGCTGTGACTCAGCTGGATTTGGAACGTACCGCAGAAGGTTGGCGCGCGCGCGCCGGTGAAAAGGCGCATATCCCCGACGAGTGGGAGCAGGATTACCGGGTGATGGTCGAGGCCCTGCGCGACTATCTGCGCAAAAGCGGCTTTGGCAAAGTGCTTCTGGGACTTTCAGGCGGTGTGGATTCGGCACTTGTTGCTGCTATTGCGGTGGATGCGATCGGGGCGGAAAACGTCCGCTGTGTGATGTTGCCATCAGAATATACCTCGGCGGCCTCCCTGGCGGACGCCGAAGCGGTCGCCAAGGCGCTGGGTGTTCATTATGATTACGTGCCGATTTCAGAAGGACGGGCGG
Organism: Epibacterium sp. ABZ3_068; assembly: GCF_056159265.1. NCBI lineage: Bacteria > Pseudomonadati > Pseudomonadota > Alphaproteobacteria > Rhodobacterales > Roseobacteraceae > Epibacterium > Epibacterium sp. ABZ3_068. The sequence continues at coordinate 287,662 of NZ_JBSWUV010000001.1, read as the reverse complement.
CAATCACCAATACGCTTGCCCCGCTGTTTGCCGGTCGGGATGCGGATCTGACCGAAGAAAACATTCAGTCCCGCCTGCGCGGCCTCCTTCTTATGGCCATGTCCAATAAGTTTGGCGAGATGCTCCTGACCACCGGAAACAAGTCCGAGGTTGCAGTGGGCTATGCCACGATTTACGGGGATATGAACGGCGGGTATAATCCGATCAAGGACCTCTATAAGACCCGGGTGTTTGAAACATGCCGCTGGCGCAATGCCAATCACCGCGACTGGATGATGGGCCCAGCCGGAGACGTGATCCGGGCCAATGTCATCGACAAGCCCCCGTCAGCCGAGTTACGGGATGACCAGAAAGACAGCGACAGCCTGCCGGATTACCCGGTTCTGGATGCGATGTTGGAGATCTTGGTAGATCAGGATGGCTCCGTTGAAGACTGCGTCGCCGCCGGGTTCGACCAGGCCGAGGCGAAACGTGTCGAGCATCTGATCTACATCAGCGAATACAAGCGTTTTCAATCCGCGCCAGGCGCGCGTTTGACCATGCGGGCTTTCTGGCTGGACCGTCGCTACCCAATTGTGAATCGCTGGCGGGCCCCAAACTGAGGGTGTCACCCAACAACGGGGTAAAGCTCCCGCCCGGCTTCGGTTTGCACGCAAACCTGTGCCAGTTGGGCGTAGCGCCGCGCAAAGCGCGGCGCTACGCCCAAGGCTGAGGTCGGGGCCCGCCGAACAGGCGGGCAGGGGCCGAGGGCGCGGGAGACGCCCCCTCAACCAGATGCAAGCGTCAGATGGCGAATTGATAGCTAACGGGGACAAACCGGAACCCGGACCCGCGCGTTTCCACAAATCCCATACCCGGGAAGGGCATATGATAGCCAATCATCGGGATCCGGTCTGCTGCCAGCATGTCAAAGTTTCTGCGGCGGGTTTTGGCTGCCATATCCTTGTCTCCATCAAAAGAGATCGCCCAGTCCGGGTTCTGGAAGGCCCAGACGTAGTGATTGGCCATATCAGCAGTCAGCAGAAGCTGCTGCCCTTCGCTTTCCAGCATATAGATAGTGTGACCAGGCGTGTGGCCTGCCGCCGAAATAGCGGTGATGCCGGAAACAACGCTGTCTCCGTCCTTGATGAAGGAAGTCTTTTCCGCCAGGGGCGTGACGTTTTTCTTCACCAGCCCTCCCACGCGGTGTGTTTCGTCAAACCCTGCCCAGAAGTCGTATTCCGCTGCTGCCGTAACGTAACGCGCGTTTGGGAAGGTTGCGCTGCCTTCGGTCATCAGCCCGCCGATGTGGTCCGGGTGCATGTGGGTGATCACCACCACGTCGATCTGCTCCGGGCTCACGCCAACTTCACCAAGACCTTTCTGAATGCCGCCGTTCCCAAGCCCGGTGTCAAACAACACCAGTTCGGATCCTGTATCCACCAGCGTTGGTGTGAAATAGAACTGCGCTGCATCGGCAGAGATAAAGTTGGCGGCAGAGACCGATTTGAATTCTTCCTCGGTGGTGCTGATACCAAAAATGCTCATGGCGTCTTCGCGCACGGCTGAACCATCAAGCAATGTTGTGACGACAAACTTGCCAATGGCAAAGCTGCGCGCAATGGGGCTGTTGGCTGGGGTGACGTTGCCCTTGGCCAGAAGGGGTGTTGCTGCCATGGACAGGGGCAGCGCTGCAGCTGCTCCAAGGGCGGCGCGGCGGGAAAGTTTAAACGACATAATGGAACCTCATTCCAAATGGGGGAATTCGAACATGTGTAACCTAGTCTATTATAGGGCCGTGGCGACTAAAGCGTGATGACGAGCGCGTGAGGTTTGCTACAGTTTCATAAGCGCCTGCTGGCGCTCGTTCTAATCACCTATTTCTGGTCTTTTGTGCATACTTACGCCGATCATACCCAAGGGGGCAGAGAGGGCTGGTTGCAAGGGCCTGCGCGGACTAATTAAGCTCCGGCCTGTATCCTCGACCTGATGTACTCTTGGTCATCTGCGGTAATAAACGACCGTATGGCGCGACGGCTGCCCCAGTTGCGCCAGATCGAAAGCCTCAGTTGTACAGGCGTGGTTGTGCCAAGGCGGCTCAACTGGACAAATCATCCCGCATATGACAGAGCAAACCGCAACAGGAGATGCTTGATGACCACCACCCGATTTGCTCCGTCGCCCACCGGATATATTCACGTGGGCAATCTGCGCACCGCGCTGATGAACTATCTGATTGCCCGCAAGGCAGGCGGCACCTTTATCCTGCGCATCGATGATACTGATCCCGAGCGCTCCAAGGAAAAATATGTCGATGCGATCAAACAGGACCTGGAATGGCTGGGCCTCACCTGGGACCGCGTTGAACGTCAATCTGAACGTCTGGATCTGTATGTGGATGCAGCGAACAAGCTGCGTGAGGCCGGACGCTTCTATGAGGCGTTTGAAACCCCGGTCGAACTGGATCTGAAGCGCAAGAAACAACTGAATATGGGTAAGCCTCCGGTCTATGACCGTGCTGCGCTGAACTTGTCCGATGAAGAAAAAGCAGCCCTGCGCGCCGAACGTGGTGACGGAGTCTGGCGTTTCAAGCTGAACCACACCCGTATCGAATGGGCGGACGGCATCGGCGGGGATACCTCGATTGACGCGGCATCTGTCTCGGACCCGGTTCTGATCCGCGGGGACGGGCAGTTCCTTTATACGCTGGCGTCTGTTGTGGATGATACCGATATGGGTGTTACCCATGTTGTGCGTGGCTCTGATCACGTGACAAATACGGCAACCCAGATCCAGATCATGGAAGCCCTGGGCTTTGGCCACCCTGAATTTGCTCACCATTCGCTGCTGACCGGTCCCCAGGGAGAGGCGCTGTCCAAACGCCTTGGCACGCTTGCTCTGCGTGACCTGCGCGAACATGGTGTTCAGCCGATGGCGCTTCTGTCACAGATGGCACGTCTGGGCTCTGCGGATCCGGTTGAACTGCGCACTGACATGGCTGAGCTGATCGACGGCTTTGATGTCTCCCGTTTTGGCACCGCGCCGACGAAATTCGACGTGCAGGATCTCTTCCCGCTGACCGCACGCTATCTGCAGGCACAATCCGCCGAGGATGTAAAAGGTGAACTGGATGCGCTTGGCGTTCCCGGCGAGCAACAGGCTGCCTTCTGGGACGTTGCCCGCGAAAACATCACCACCTTGTCGGATCTTTCCCAGTGGTGGACGCTGTGTCAGGAAGGCGCAGAGCCGCTGATTGCCGAGGAGGATAAGGAATTTGTGGCCGAGGCGATGAAGTTGCTGCCCGAAGGTCCCTATGGCGCCGACAGCTGGAAGAGCTGGACCACGGCGGTCAAGGATGCAACCGGGCGCAAAGGCAAAGGCCTGTTCATGCCGCTTCGCAAAGCTGTGACCGGGATGGAACGCGGCCCCGACATGGGCGCGCTTTTGCCCTTGATGAAAGTGGTGCGCGCACGCGGCTGATCGCTCGCTTGTTCCGGAAGATAAAAAGGCGCGCTGAACCAGTGTGCCTTTTTTGCGTCTTGATGGGGCTAGGTTGACGTACGAATTGCAGCTGTCCGCGCCAGGTGGTGGTCAACCACGGCCTGCTCGCGGGGCGTCAAGATCTGCGCACGCGGATAGCGGGGGGCACTGCGGTCGTCTATAAACGGCCTGTCCCAACCGTCTGTTGTGGCAAAGAAGGCGGCCACACCCTCGTCGCCAAAGACTCGCAGATACCCCTGGACCACCACATCCAGATAGCTGATCCAGACCGGGTAGGGGGGAGTGGCGCTGTTTTGCGCAGCTTCTGGCACGGCATAAACCTGAATATCCGTATCTTCCGCCAGATCGTGGTGCACGGCCTGGCTTGCGGGGAGGCGACCATAAGCATATTCCCGTTCGTCAAGGGCGGCCCAATCGGCATTTGGTACGGCAGCAATCAGCCCGTCAATCGCGGTGTTCTTGTCTGCAACAGCCGTCAGAAAAGCCAGGTCGCGCAGGCTTGTTTGCACCCATGCCCGTTTCCAGCCAGTCAGCCGGGCCGGGCGCGGATCGCCGTAAGTATGGGTCTCCACGTTCACAAGACTGCCATATCCAAAGAAATAGGGACTTTGCATGTAAGGTTTCTCCGGTTTCTATTGATGTATGTCAAACCGGCCTTTGCGGGGCTGTGCAACCTTTTTGCACCCATTGCTCAACCCGGAGATGATTCATGCGGATTACCAAGCGCACAAATATTGCCGTTCGCCTTTTGATGTATTGTGCGGCCAACAGCGACCGCCTTGTGACCAAGGCCGAGATCGCCGAATGCTGTAAGATCTCTGAGAACCATCTGGCGCAGGTCATCAATCAGCTGAGCCAGCGTGGTTTTCTGAATACCCATCGTGGCCGCCGCGGCGGGATTGCCTTGGCGCGCCCCGCCAGCGAGATCCGTGTCGGGGATGTCTTCCGCCAGATCGAAGGACCGGTCCCAATCGTCGAATGTCTCGGGGATGGCGATAATACCTGCCCGCAGCTGAACGTGTGCCGTCTGCGCACGGCATTGTCCGATGCGGCCCAGGCCTTCTTTCAGGCATTGGATGAGGTGACGCTGGATGCGTTGATCTGCGATCCGACCCAAATGATGGATGCCCTGCGCCCGGCCGCCTGCGTACGGGCCTGAGTTTAAAGCGGGTAAACCGACTTCAAACACCCATCTCCTGGTTCGGAGTTGGTCCATCCCTCTTCTGACGCCGTCTCCATTTGGAGGCGGCGCTTTCGATTCTGTTCATGCGCGCGACTCGACTTTTGGGTCATATGTTTTGTTTCTGTGGATAAGTATGTGAGTTATTTGGTCTTATGTTGTTTTTGGGTGGTTTTGGTCTGGTTTTGGGGTGTGGTTTTGTGTGTTTTGGATTTTTTGAGGGGGTTATCCCGTTGATATTGTTTATTATTTTGTGATTTTGTTGATTTCTTTTATGTTTTTGTGATTTTGGGGTTGCGGGTGGTTTGGGTTGGGACTAGAACCCCCTTCACCGGCGGCGCTGAGGCGCTACGGGGCGCGGCGGAGACGCTGCGGGACACACCGGAGAGACGGTGGTGACGGGTCGGAAAGACGATCTTGGCGCTCAGGGAAGACTGAGGGACACCTGGGAGAGGCTGGGGCATTTGGGAATGGACTGAGGCGGTGGCGCAGGAAGATTTTG
>NZ_JBSWUV010000001.1:0-280000 GCF_056159265.1 Epibacterium sp. ABZ3_068 | reverse complement strand
AGAAAGATAAGCAACAGATCTTACCAGCTTCTGTTGTCGATCGTGTTAATTGCCGCGTCGCCCAAGTGGCGAAACGGAAAGACGTTAACACTGTCTTTTTCTGGATCAGATCAAGCGCGAGAAGGGCGTTTGGTGGATGCCTTGGCAGTAAGAGGCGATGAAGGACGTGATACTCTGCGATAAGTCATGGGGAGCTGAGAATAAGCTTTGATCCATGAATTTCCGAATGGGGCAACCCACTTGAATGTTTGTTATAATAGCCTTTCTAGGCTGCTTATAATGAGCATAACCAAGTACTTATTACCTGAATACATAGGGTTTTAAGAGCAAACCCGGGGAACTGAAACATCTAAGTACCCGGAGGAAAGGAAATCAATTGATACTCCCCTAGTAGCGGCGAGCGAACGGGGACCAGCCGAGCCTGATGAGTGACCAGAATATGTTGGGAAGCATAGCCATAGCGGGTGATAGCCCCGTATGGGAAGCTCTGAAGGACGTATTAAGTAGGGCGGAACACGTGAAATTCTGTCTGAAGATCGGAGGACCACCTTCGAAGGCTAAGTACTCCTTACTGACCGATAGCGAACCAGTACCGTGAGGGAAAGGTGAAAAGCACCCCGACAAGGGGAGTGAAACAGTCCCTGAAACCGAACGCCTACAATCAGTCGGAGGATCTTTACGATCTGACGGCGTACCTTTTGTATAATGGGTCATCGACTTGGTCTCACGTGCAAGCTTAAGCCGTTAGGTGTAGGCGCAGCGAAAGCGAGTCTTAATAGGGCGCATGAGTACGTGGGATCAGACCCGAAACCGAGTGATCTAGGCATGACCAGGTTGAAGGTGCAGTAACATGCACTGGAGGACCGAACCCACATCTGTTGAAAAAGATCGGGATGAGTTGTGCCTAGGGGTGAAAGGCCAATCAAACTCGGAGATAGCTGGTTCTCTGCGAAATCTATTTAGGTAGAGCGTCATCCGAATACCCCGGGGGGTAGAGCACTGGATGGGTAATGGGGCCCCACAGGCTTACTGATCCTAACCAAACTCCGAATACCCGGGAGTACTAGATGGCAGACACACTGCGGATGCTAACGTCCGTAGTGGAGAGGGAAACAACCCTGACCTCCGGCTAAGGCCCCTAATTCATGGCTAAGTGGGAAAGCAGGTGGGATGTCCAAAACAACCAGGAGGTTGGCTTAGAAGCAGCCATCCTTTAAAGATAGCGTAACAGCTCACTGGTCTAATTAAGACGTCCTGCGGCGAAGATGTAACGGGGCTCAAGCCATGAGCCGAAGCCGAGGATGCACATAGTGCATGGTAGCAGAGCGTAGTGTGATATAGTTCCATGCGTCTTTAACCTTCCTCTGGAAGGTCTTGGACGCACGGAGCTTTCGATGAAGCGGGCGCGTGAGCGATCCCGTGGAGAGATCACTAGTGAGAATGATGACATGAGTAGCGACAAAGAGTGTGAGAGACACTCTCGCCGAAAGTCCAAGGGTTCCTGCTTAAAGCTAATCTGAGCAGGGTAAGCCGGCCCCTAAGCCGAGGCCGAAAGGCGTAGGCGATGGGAACCAGGTTAATATTCCTGGGCCAGGAGGATGTGACGGATTGTGAAGGTAGTTTGCCCTTATCGGATTGGGTGGGCTGCTGATCAGTCCCTGGAAATAGCCCTCCATGAGACCGTACCCTAAACCGACACAGGTGGACTGGTAGAGAATACCAAGGCGCTTGAGAGAACGATGTTGAAGGAACTCGGCAAAATACCTCCGTAAGTTCGCGAGAAGGAGGCCCGGGTCCTACGCAAGTGGAATCCGGGGGCACAAACCAGGGGGTGGCGACTGTTTATTAAAAACATAGGGCTCTGCGAAGTCGCAAGACGACGTATAGGGTCTGACGCCTGCCCGGTGCCTGAAGGTTAAAAGGAGGGGTGAGAGCTCCGAATTGAAGCCCAGGTAAACGGCGGCCGTAACTATAACGGTCCTAAGGTAGCGAAATTCCTTGTCGGGTAAGTTCCGACCTGCACGAATGGCGTAACGACTTCCCCGCTGTCTCCAACATCGACTCAGCGAAATTGAATTGCCTGTCAAGATGCAGGCTTCCCGCGGTTAGACGGAAAGACCCCGTGCACCTTTACTACAGCTTCGCACTGGTATCAGGATTGTGATGTGCAGGATAGGTGGTAGGCATCGAAACCAGGACGCAAGTCCAGGTGGAGCCTCCCTTGAGATACCACCCTTCGCACTCTTGATATCTAACCGCGGTCCCTTACCGGGATCCGGGACCCTGCGTGGCGGGTAGTTTGACTGGGGCGGTCGCCTCCTAAAGAGTAACGGAGGCGCGCGAAGGTTGGCTCAGAGCGGTCGGAAATCGCTCGTTGAGTGCAATGGCAAAAGCCAGCCTGACTGCAAGACTGACAAGTCGAGCAGAGACGAAAGTCGGCCATAGTGATCCGGTGGTCCCGAGTGGAAGGGCCATCGCTCAACGGATAAAAGGTACGCCGGGGATAACAGGCTGATACTGCCCAAGAGTCCATATCGACGGCAGTGTTTGGCACCTCGATGTCGGCTCATCTCATCCTGGGGCTGGAGCAGGTCCCAAGGGTACGGCTGTTCGCCGTTTAAAGAGGTACGTGAGCTGGGTTTAGAACGTCGTGAGACAGTTCGGTCCCTATCTGCCGTGGGTGTAGGATACTTGAGAGGAGTTGCCCCTAGTACGAGAGGACCGGGGTGAACGAACCACTGGTGGACCAGTTATCGTGCCAACGGTAGTGCTGGGTAGCTATGTTCGGAAAGGATAACCGCTGAAGGCATCTAAGCGGGAAGCCCCCCTCAAAACAAGGTATCCCTGAGGGCCGTGGAAGACCACCACGTCAATAGGCCGGAGATGTAAGTGCAGTAATGCACTCAGTTGACCGGTACTAATCGCCCGATTGGCTTGATCTGATCCAGAAATAGACAGTGTCTATTCTAAAATATATCAAGCAACCAAAAGCAAAACTAACTTGGACAACCTTGATTGTAAGCGTCAAAAAAAACGCATGGTATTGCCTCGGTTTGGTGGCAACAGCAAGAGCAAAACACCCGGTCCCATCCCGAACCCGGAAGTTAAGTGCCTCAGCGCCAATGGTACTTGGGCTTAAGCCCTGGGAGAGTAGGTCACCGCCAAACCTAGATAATACCAGTCTCTATAAATCGATAAATACACAAAACCAGCGCGGGATGGAGCAGCCAGGTAGCTCGTCAGGCTCATAACCTGAAGGTCGTAGGTTCAAATCCTACTCCCGCAACCAGCTTTTCCTACTACATCAGACACAACATACTCTGAACGTAGTGGAAAAACACGCGCAAGCCATCTGACCCAGCCCCCTGATCCGGTCCGTTCAGGTGTAGAACCCGTTCTTGTTTCTTTCTGTTGATTGGGTTGCGGTCAAGGCCTGCTGAGCGGAGCCCTTGCGGAGCTCAAGCGAGGCAGGCCGGGTGGCACGGTTGAGACTGGCGCAAACGGCTGGAGCCAGCCCGCCAAGTGAAGTGTGTGGTCGTTCAGTGTTGTAGTCGATCCTCCAGGTTTCAATTATCTTTCTGGCTTCGGCGAGATTGCCGAAGATATGTTCGTTCAGGCATTCGTCGCGCAGGCGGCCATTGAAGCTTTCGACAAACGCATTCTGCAGTAAGCGTTGTATCCAGGGCCCGAAACAGCACTTTTAATCTTCTCTGCAAGATCTAAGACTACCAAACAAGCGCTCAGTCGCCGCTGTTTGACATCGTTAACTCCTACCCCCGGCAACCTGGGCCGCAATGCCAATTCATTGGAGCTTCCGGCACATTGCCGCCGGTCGACCTCGACATGTGCTGCGGTGCCGCATTCCCGGTAGCTGCCGTTCGTCGTCCGCCGCAACATACGCATGGAAGGATGGAGCGACGAGGAACGGAACAGCAGTTCTCTTGTCTAGCTGGGAGCTGAAAGCGTCTAGCGTTGTAACATGGCATAACCAATCAGCTTAAGGGAGCGAAAGATCTGGCTTTCCTTCAGTTAATCATGGAACCTGAACAAGCAGTTTGTGGCGAGGGAGAAAGGCGTGCAGCTGGTTCAACTTGCGCTAGCAGACCGTGAAAAAATTTCTTCGAAATATTAAAGGTCTGGGCTTGGAAACGATGAATATAGCGCTGCTCGACGCGGGGAAAACGCAATCTGTGCTGAAACGCCTGATCAAAGAATATGATGATATTCATATCGCGGTGGCCTGGGGCTATAATGGGAAGCTTGCCGATCTCCTGATGGAGAACAGCAAGAAATTCCGTTCGGTCACCTTTGGCCTCAACGGTTTCGCGACCTCACCCGATCTGGTCGAGCGCTTGGTCGGCACCAAGAATGCCTTCATCGCCAAGGCGGACAACGGCATCTTCCATCCCAAGCTCTATCTGTTTTTGGCCGGCGGTAAGGCGGAGGCAATTGTCGGAAGTGCCAATTTCACGAAAGGTGGTCTCGATCGCAATCATGAGGCTTGCGTCCACATTCAGGGACAGGCCAACGGCGACATGTTCAAGCAGATCCAACGCGAGCTGTCAGGCTATGACGTGCTCAGGCAGCGCGTCACTAAGACGCTGGCGGACAGTTACCGTCGGCAATACGACGCAGCACGAAGGCAACGTGGCCAGCGCGACCCTATCCTCCCTGACGAGAAGAATGGGGGGAAGGGCTTAACCTCGCCGCTGGCGATGATGAGCTGGAAAGATTTCGCGGCCATGGCGAAGATCGACCCGCATCACAACTTCAAGCGCAGGATGAATTTACTTCGAGAGATACAGCGCCTTTTCGCGAGCGTGGAGCGGTTCTCGGATCTCACGGCGACGGAGTGGAAGGGGATCGCGGGCACCCTTGGTAAGTCCGAGAGGATCGCCGCAGGTCTCGACATCCATGACTGGGGGTGGTTCGGATCGATGGGAGGTAATGGCGATTTTGCGGGCCTGATCTCAAGGCGGGACCGCCAGATCAGCGATGCGGTAGACTGCATCCCCCGCAAAGACCCGGTTACTCGCGAAGATTTCGAGGAATATTGTCGGCTTTTCCGTAAGGCATTTTTGGATGCGGACGCCCATCATGTTGGAGAGTTTCCGACGGCGACAAGGCTACTTGCCATGAAGCGGCCCGACACGTTTGTCTGCGCGAACGGGAAGAATAAGGGCAATTTGGCCGAGGCACTGAACTTTGCCCCTACGACGCTTTCGCTGGCGAATTATTGGGATCGGATCATCGTGCCGATCCAGTCGTCGCCTTGGTACAACGCACCTCATCCCAGCGGCGGCGATGGCGAGTTGTGGGACTATCGCGTAGCGATGCTCGACACCCTTTACTATGATGAGGACGCTTGACTTGGTCTTCGATGAGATGGACCCGCCTGCAGGCCTCAGTATGCCCGGCCTTGAACAGACAAGGATTGAGCATCATGAGCAAGACCACGAACAAGTCTTCCCCGGAAGTGCGTGAGCGGTCCGTGCGGCTGCTATTCGACAACGAGGGCCAACACACATCCCGCTGGCAGGCTGTGACGTTGCCCCCTGCGGCTAATCCAGATTGACGCAGACGCAAGCCACACAAAAGTGATGCAATGCAGCTTTCCAATGGCAGACATTTGCCGTGGTGTTGCCTTGCACTGGGGAGAAGAGATGAAAAGCAGGGTATTAGGCAGCCTTATTGGAGGCGCCATTGGCTTCTTTGCCGGTGCTGGCACTGGCATCGTCGGCGGAGTCTTCGGCGCAATCGCTGGCGTATTCATCTTCACCGCAATAGGTGTGGCCTGGGGGTGGAGTGCCGGTCCAGACCTTGTACATACGCTTCAGCGATGGTGTAAGAAGTGACGGCCCTTCCCGGACCTTGATAGGGTCGCCAAGCACTGCGGTGCAGCTTTCCCGAAGCGGACATTGTTAGACCGCGCAGCACTTGCGAGGTGAGATATCATCACCTTCCATAATGTCCCGTTCGAGAGCCTTTGGGCTTGTTCGCAAAACGCAGAACGAGCTTCGGCTGTCAACCGAGGGGGCCAGGATCTGCGCTTGCAAGACTTCGTTGTTAGCTGCATTGCCCCCCAGAAAGGTGGCCCATTGCGTCCGGCACAGGCCACATATCTTCGAAATGAGTCGTTCCTGCACTATCTGTCGGGGTTGAAATGGCTTAGTTTTCGGGGCAAGGAAACAGAAAAACGGTTGCGCAACCAAATGTCTATTCACGTCAACCCTGAAATCCTCGTTTGGGCGCGTCAGTCCGCTGGGTTTGGCGTGGAAGAGGCGGCCCACAAGGCGGGCTTCACAAACTCCTCGAAGAGTTCAGCGGCGGAAAAGTTGGCTGCATTGGAGGCGGGTGAGAAACAACCGACTCGGAATCAATTGGTCAAATTCGCCAGTGTCTACAAACGCCCGTTGATCACTTTCTATTTGGCAGAACCACCAAAGACAGGACAACGTGGTCAAGACTTCCGCCAAACACCGGACGCCCGCGGGGAGCGTGACAATGGTATGTTGGACGCGCTTTTACGGGATGTGAAGGCCAGACAGGAATTGATCCGCGACATTCTTTTGGATGAAGAAGATTTTGAAGCGCCCAACTATGTTGGATCAGCCCAGATGGAATTTGGCGTGAGCAAGGTTGTCCAGTTGATCGCCGATACTTTGGCCTTCGATCACACAGATATAAGTTTGCGGAAGGGTGATCCAAGCGCCTTGTTTGGCCGATTACGGATGGCCGCCGAAGATGCTGGCGTCTTTGTCCTTGTGCTTGGCGACTTGGGGTCACATCATACCCAGATCGGGGCCGATGTCTTCCGTGGGTTTGCTATCGCTGATCAAGTCGCGCCTTTCGTAGTTATCAACGCGAAAGATGCTCGCCCAGCACGTGCATTTACTTTAATCCACGAATTGGCCCACGTCTGGCTCGGCCAAACTGGTGTCAGCGGCAATATCTCCACAGACACACCAAAAAGCGAAACTGCCAAAATTGAGCGTTTCTGCAATGACGTTGCGGGCGAATTCCTTTTGCCGGAAGGTCACTTCCGAAAGGCGGCTTTCCAATTTGAACCCAATGACACTGAAGCCGCGCGGGCTTGCATTGATCTTGTCGCAGGCCGCTGGTCCGTCAGTGAACCAATGGTTGCATATCGGTTCCAACGGACTGGAGAATTGTCAGAGGGTGCCTACCAAACATTGCGTCAGGAATATCACCAGCGTTGGTTGGCCAATGTCAAAAGGGAAAAGGCCAAACAGAAGGAAGCTAACGGCGGCCCGTCCGGCTATGTGATCAAATACTATAACTTGGGTCACGCTTTGGTGGATGTGGTTCACCGCAACTACTTAGAACGCAACTTGACCCACACCAATGCAGCAAGGTTGCTTGGGGCCAAAGCCATTTCTGTCCCCGGCTTCCTTGACTTTGTTGAAAGCGCCAAGCGCAAGCGGCTTCAAGGAAACGGTAGCCAGGCATGATGTATTTACTGGATGCCAACACTCTGATGGAAGCCCACGACACTTTCTACCCCGTGGATAGGATCAAGCCATTTTGGGACTGGGTTCATGCACAAGCTGAAGCCGGGGTGATCAAGATGCCGCTGGAAGTCCATGGCGAATTCACCGGAGATGGACTTCACGTTCAGTGGATCAACGATCTTGATGTGAAGGCCGCTTTGGTTCTGGATGAAGCCGCCGACCCCGCGCTGGTCCAACAAGTCATTGACATCGGCTATCAAGGGACAGACCCCGCCTTTGACGACATCCAGCACACAAAGTATGGACAAGATCCGTTCCTTGCCGCTTATGCGCTTGTAGACCCAGCGGGCCGAACGGTCGTCACACGGGAAAAATCAAAGCGTAGCAGGCGCCTTGGTGCAACAAAGCTGCCGGATGCTTGTGATGATTTGGGCGTGAACTGGATCAATGACTTCCGGCTATATCGTGATCTTAACTTTACTGTGACTTGATTAACTGGGAAAATTAGTGGGCTTCTCGCCAAGGAAAGCCGACATTGGTACTGATTGCGGCGAAAGTCTGCTCCCCGCCCGATTGTGTTGAAAAACTCGAGCGAACTCAAAGCTGCCTGATTTTTCAGAACGCCTGTTTTCTCCAGTGAGAATAGCGCTCCGCTCGCGGGATGAATTCGGCCCCAACAGAATAAAATTCTGGATCAGCGCCTGCGAACGCGGACCCAAGGACTTTTTCAACACAATCCGCCGCTGATGCAGGTGGTCACGCTGCTATTCGCAACTCTGCGCCCTTCTGTTTCATTCCAGCTTTGCAATGTTCAGGCGCGTCCCAGGGCAAGAACTTTCGGTAGTCGATGACCGGAGAGGCTTTTCGGGCGAACAACTGGGTTAACTCGTCGAACAGCCATACCAGGTATTTATAAGGATCATATCCGTTTAGCTTGCAGGTCTCGATAAGGGAGGAAAATACAGCCCAGGTTTGCCCGCCTTCTTCACTTCCCATGAAATAGACATTCTTTCGAAGCATCTGCACCGGCTTGAACTGTCGCTCGACGGCGTTTGTATCTAACTCCATGCGTCCATTATCAAGGAAACGGGTCAAGCTTTCTCGGCGACTAAGCACGTAGTTGATCGCAGTGTTCAGTGCGGAGCCGGTTGAAATGCTCGATTGGATCTCTTCCATCCGTCGCAACAGCTTTTCGACCACCGGCTTGCAGTGTTTTTGGCGATGGCTTCGACGCCCCTCAGGGCTCCATCCCCAGGTTTCACCATCGTATTTGTACACCAAGTTGATCAGCTCGATAATTTCAGCAGCGGATGCAGACCCTACTTTGCCATCCTTAGTTGTATCGTAGTATTTGATGAAGTTCCGACGGGCATGCGTCCAGCAACCAACGCTGACAATATTTGCCACGGCTGAGCCGACTCTTCCAAAGCGTCCATAGCCCCCATATGCATCGTGATGAACGATGAGAGATCGACCAGCAAAAAGATCATGTATATGGGACATGGCCCGCGAATTTCGGGTGACATAAATTGTTGCAGGCGGATCGTTTCCGCCAAATGGCCGGTCGTCGCGATGAACGGCGTACATATAGGCCGTGCCTGTTTTGCCTTTTCCCTGCCTTAGGATTGGGATGGGCGTTTCATCAACGAAGACTCGACGGCTGTCGCCAAGGATAGACTCCATCAGGGCATGATAAACACCCATGATAGCTTCAGCTGTCTTGTTGGCTTGGCGCATTAAGGTCGAACGATAAGTGATCCATCCCGCATAACGGAGCATGGTTTCAATTCGGTACCAGGGTAGGCCCCACGCAAATCGTTGAGTGACGTGATAGGCCAATACGCTGCTGTCCATATTCGTGCCGGGCAAGAGTGTCGGCTCAAACGGCATCGTTTTCATCCGCTCTTCGCCATCAGCGTCGTAAAGGCAACGAAGCTTTGGGACCTCGGTCACTTCAACCCAGTAATAGGCAGGTCGAACTTTTCGCCTTCTTTGAGTGTAAAAGGATCTTATTCCGCCGCCACATCCGCATGGACACGTCAAAGGACCTTTATATTCGACATCGACATGATCCAAACCACTCCAATCAGTTGGTCCCCGGCCGGTGCTGTCTTTGGTGGGTTTGTCCGGAGAATTCGCAGCGTAGTTTTTGCTACCCTTTTTGATTTGGCCTTGAGTGTTCTGGTTCGAAGATGATTTGGTCGTTTGTTCTTTGGCCTCTTCTTCTTCCTCTGCGCTCAAAGGATCAAAAGTGTCTGCACTATTTGTCCAGAGATCATGAACAAGACCGGCGATCCGTTCGTCTTTTGCTTTCACCTCGGATTGCAGCTTTTTGAGGGTCTGTTCGAGGAACTTAATACGCGCCGAGCTGCGCAACGCCTCTTTGCGATCGGCTTCTAGCTTTGAGCCAAGGGCGTCACAAAGACTGCATGCCGACGATATGTCACCCGCTTGGAGAGCTCTGCTCAGCTCAGCATGTATGTCGATTGCCGTGGCCATTTCTGGATGTTCATCCCCGTCATGCGCCAGGGTACTAGGCGCAGATCTATCAGTCGCGTCCTAAGGATCGGGCGCGTTTTCGCTTGATTTTCGAAAGTGATGATGGGATGAAAGGGGAAGAGATCGTGCACCAAAACGATTTTCCGAGGTCTGCTGGGTTCCGACACCCGCAGGCCTCTTTCAATTCAATACCATCGCAAGCATGTTCAGGTCATGGTATCGACCTCGCTATCTGTGATCGTGTCGGGAAATACCTCCTGAACGGGACGGTTTAGTTTCCTCGCGATGGCGGTCTCAATTCGAGCGGATCGATTTCGCCGTTGAGAGACGTAAGATACAGCAGCTGGGGAAACACCCAAGTCCGAACTGATTTCAGAAAGCGACGAGCCCACGAGCCGGAGCATACATTTTAGTTTTTCATGCCGACGCAATTCCGATCTCATGATTTGTGTCTGCTTTCTTCGCTTAAAGTCTTAACTAGCGGCACAAAAGCACTTGCGAATCGGTCAGTCAATAAGTGGAATTCTCCTAACGTCCTGATTTAAATGACGAAGTATGCATCAAAAGTGCAACTCTGCGACCAGCCCCTTTGATAACGTTGCCTTTTTTAGAGACTGGGATTCTTTCATATAATTTCTATTTTCTTAAGGTATGCCGAATTCTTCGTCTTTTTCAGCCTGGGCCTACGTCGGACCAATTCAAGGACTTCCGGATTTTCCGTCTTGTACTTAGTCAACAAACCAAAACCAGACTTTCCTCAAATGATACACAGATGACCGCGATGCGGGACAAAGCCGTCGCTCCCGTCGCCGGGGACAATGGCTGCAGGCCGCCGTATTGCGAACCTTCGTCCTAATAGCAGATCACCGGGGTCGTTCATGCTCGCCGGGCGGAAAAAAAAGTTCGCTGCAGACAACCAACCACAAACTTTGCGCCATTGAATCAGACGTTCAAATTGGAGGTCTGCCGATCTATTGAAAACGAGACACCGACCCTTGGAAAGTTGCCAGCGGGCTGGAATGACAGTTTTTGGGGCAGTATAAGGCTTGTCTCTTTCTATACCCTTGGCAGACATATCTAATGCTTTTGCGGTTGAAATATCTAAGTGTGTCAACAAGCTGGCACTTACTTACACCTTAGATGTGTTCCACAATGTGAAGAGGGCCGGAGAAAGCTGCAATCAGCCGGTAAATGTCGTGCGGAATGTGAAGCTGTAGCTGCCGGGCGCCAGGGCTTTGGGAGCACGCGGCACACGGGCTCTTTTTACCGCGGCTACTGCCGCTTGATCTACCTTTGCGTTGCCGGAGCTTCGGGTAATAGAAACGGTCATCAAACGCCCCTGGGTTGAGACCGTTAGGTGTAGCCGTACTGTCCCCTCCCCGCCACCGCGGGGCGGGCGTTTCTGCCGCTCGATCCGCGAGATGATTGCTGCACCCCAGCGGTTCCTGAGACTGGCAGCGCGGCTTGTATCTCCGGCGGTGGCCGCATCTGCGCCGCCATCGACCTTGGCCTGTTGACGGCTGCGGCCGGCAGCTTGCTCTTGCATACTTTCCGTTGAAGGTGCGGGGGATGGGGCGGGTGCCGCTGCAGCGGGCGGAGGTGGTGGAGGCGACGGTGATACTTGCCGCGCAGGTGCTGTGTCCGCGGCGGGTGCAGCGGCAAGCACAGGCGAACTGACAGCTGCCGGAGCGTGCGGAGCAGAAGGCGCAGCCGGAGTGGCAGCCTGCACAGGCTCCTGCGGTGGGTCGGCTGGGGCCTTGGCAGGAGCTGGCGTGTGGATCTCCGGCGGACGGGTCCAGTCAGAGACCTGCTGCGCCAGCGCCTCGGAGGCGGCCGCCAGTGTCACTTGCCCGCTGCCGCTGCTGCCGAAGCCAGCTGCCCTTGTGCCGCCCTCGCGCATTGTCAGAAACGGCAAGGCGTGCAGCCCAGCGGCGGCGGCCAGGCAGGCGGGGAACAAGGCGCGCCGGGTCAAGAGCCTGTACCTGTCAGGCTGACAGCCTTGATGCCTGTGTCGCGCAACCGGGAGATCAGCGCCGCAACCTCGCGGGCAGGCACCCCGGCATCGGCGCGCAGTGTGAGGACCTCAAGTTCTGCGGCCTGCGCCGCAACAGCGGCCAGGGCGTCCCCACCTTCAGCCCCGGAGAAATGCAGCTGGCCGTCTGCGGCCATGAACAGCACCGCCTCCGGCGTCGGAGGTTCACCACTTTCCAGCTCCGGCGGGGTCACCGCAAAGGGCGCGCGTGGCGCGATTTGTGAGGACAGAAGGAAGAAGATCAGCAGCAGGAACACCACATTGATCATCGGCAGGATTGGCTCGCCTGCTTGCCGCTTCTTGGGTGTTGAGAAATTCATGCCGCTCACTCCATCACCACCAGGCCGGTGAAGCCGGCTCCGGACAGCAGACCAGCCGCATCCATCAGCTGCTGCAACGAGGCGCTGGCGTCCGGTTGCAGGATGATCGCATCCGATTTCTTGTGGGTCAGCGCGGTCAACCTCTCCGCTAGGGCATTTTCCTCCACTGGAACCCCGTTCAGCCGCAGCCCTTCGGCGGTCACCAGAACCAAGCGTGGCGGCCCCTGATAGGCGCTGCCCGCGCGGCCCATGGACAATGGCACCTCCCGGTCGCGGCCGAATTGCGAGGCGAGCATGAAGAACACCAGCAGAAGAAACACCACGTCGATCATCGGCGCGAGGCTGAGGCGCCTTTTCGCGCGCGGTGTTCCAAAGGCCAGTGTCATTCTGCGGCGTGCCGCAGTGCCGGGCGGTCGGCTGCCGCGGTGAACACACGGGTGGCGGCGTCCTCCATTGCGGCTTGCTCACGCTCAGCCAGCCCCTCGATCCAGGAGGCAAGAGCCGAGGCCGGGATTGCCACCGCCATGCCTGCCGCCGTGGTCAACAGCGCCTCCCAGATGCCGCCGGCCAGCACCGAAGGGTCAGCGCCGCTGCCGCTTTCCTGCAGGGCCTGGAACGCGCCGATCATCCCCAGCACGGTGCCAAGGAGCCCGACCAGAGGCGCTATGGCTGCAATCAGCTCCAGCGGGCGCAGGCCGCGGCGAAGGCCCGCCAGCTCTGCCTTGGCAATGCGGGTGGTCTCTTTTTCCGCCGTCTCCGGGCTGAACTCAGGTGTCAGAAGCGCCAGCATCGCGGATTGCGCCACCCTGTCCAGCGGCGTGCGGCCTGCGCTGTTGGGCGGGGTGCCCTCCGCACGCCATTGATCGAGCCACGCTTCAGCCTGCGGTTTGCGCCAGACGCCGGCCTGCGCAAACCCGATCACCCGCCAGAAGAACAGCGCCAGGGTCAGCACCGACAGCGCCGCGATCACCCACAGGGCGGGGCCGCCGCGGGCCATGAAATCGAGGAGAGGGGCAAGGGACATCGCAGCCTCCGTCAGTGGCCCGGGTTTTCCGGGTCGGTTTGCTCAGTTCCGCGGTCGAAGCGCTCGGCGTAAGCCTCGGTCAGCGGGTTCGGACCATGCAGCACCCGCCATTGCCGGATGCCGTTGCGCCAGCCGGCCCGGCCCTCGCGGGTGCCGGGCTCTTCGGCATCTTCAGCAGGGGTTTCCGTCTTCAGTAGCTCCCAGACCGCCTGCTTGCCCTGGCAGTATGCTTCGGCGCCCCAAGTGCTCAGCATTTCCTGGAACGCGTCAAAGGCGGCGCAGTTGAAGACCTTGTCCTCGCCCAGGCGGCCTATCACCGGGTTCTCAGGATGGACGCCGCAGCAGGGCACCCAGCCTTCGGGGATGGGCGTGTTGGCGGAATGGGTGCGCTCGGCACGCAGCAGTTTGGGCAGCACATGGGTATGCGGACCCTCAGGGGATTTGCCGCCGGTGTCGGGGCCACCGATCTTCTGATAAACCTCAACTCGTCCGAGACGGGTTAGCAGCACCCGATGCGGATGGTGCTTTAGGATCGCACCCATTGCCGGGTTGCCGTGCTCAAACAGCGAGCGGCCGGCGTTTTCGTTCAGAACTTCCAGCAGTTCCGGGGCGGCGGTGCGGATGCAGAAATCCGCCTGGTACTGTCCCAGCCCCATGTCGAACAACTGGGCGCCGCGGTCTTCGTCGCGCAGCGCATCTTCGTCGGAGCCAAGCGCGGTCAGCGCACCGCGCTGGTTCATCGCGGCGTCGTCATGCGGCAAGCACAGCGACACGGCTTGCGTCCAACGGTGCGGCCTTGGACTGAGTGTCTCATAGGCGACCGGGCGCACGCCTTCTAGGGTGTCGATGCGCACGCCGCCGCGGGAGGTTACCTGCATAAGCCCGGCATGTTCCTGCGGCGCCGGATCACCATAGACATGGTGGAATTCGGCAATGGCGCCAAAAGACCCCATGTTCCAGCCGCAATCTTCTTGCATCAGCGCATCTTTCAGCACCTGTTGAAGCTCAGGCATGTGCTGCCTTCCTGTTGGTTGATTTCCATTCCAAGGCGCCCAAATGGACAGCCTGGTAAACGGCTTTGCCTATGGCTTCGCCGGTAGCGGTATGCAGCCCGGCATAGGGAGTTGCACCAGCCGGTGCCGCCACCGCGACACAGTCAGTTCCGGTACCGGTCGCGATGCCGCCATGCAGGGCGATGCCCGCCTCCATCACTGCGGCGGTGCGGGCCTGAACCGCTATTCCCATTGCCTCGATCAGCGCGGCCTGGGTCAGTCCTTCGGAGAGGCGCAGGGCGACATTGATGGTGCCCCAGTTGCGGCTGGCGTAGTCCATCCGGCTGCCGACCCGTTCAGCATTGGACAAGCCGACAGTGGCCACCGCATAAGCGCTGATGCCTTCTACAGTGGCTGAGGCCTCGCAATAGCGGCGCACATCCCGCGAGGTAAGGAAGGCCACGGCATCCTCGCTGCCCCTATGCGCCAGTTCACCTGCGAACCACTCGGTGACATCCAGATCACGCGGCAGGTCGCTGTTGCGGACTTCGCGCCACAGGATGCGGCGGGCGGTGACAAGACCGGGACGGTTCACAGCCCAGCTCAGCACCTGCATTTCGGCGCCAAGGTCAAACACGATCCAGGGGCGATCCAGGGTGACAGATCCCATCACAGCACCTGCAGCGGCTGGAACACCGGCCCTTGCGCCGTCTGCTCATGCCAGACCGAGATGCCAAAGGCGCGGGCCATGAGGTCGGGCGTCAGCACTTCGGCGGGCGGCCCGTCGGCGAGGATGCTGCCGTCGGCCAGCAGGATCAGCCGGGTACAGTGGCGCGCCGCCAGCCCCAGGTCATGCAGCGAGACCAGCGCCGTACGCCCCTCGGCTACGAGGGCGGCAAAGACCTCCATGGTAGAAATCTGATGCGCCGGATCAAGCCCGGCGGCGGGTTCATCGGCCATCAACAGCGGCGTGTCCTGCGCCAGGGCACGGGCAATCAGAGCGCGGGCCTGCTCGCCGCCCGACAGGCGCGACGCCGCCCGCTCGCGAAACAGCTCCAGTCCCATGCGGGCGATGGCCTGTTCCACCAGCGCTTGATCGCGGGGCGGCAGCCGCAGCCCCTGCGGCAGATGCGGCAGGCGGCCAAGGGCCACCAGCCGCTCCACCGGGATCGGCCAGGCGATTTCGCGCGATTGCGGCATCCAGGCGACCGTGCGGGCGCGCTCTGCCGCGCTCATCTCTGCTAGCGAGCTGTGCCCCTGCGCCGGGATCAGCCCCAGCGCCGCGCGCATCAGGCTACTTTTGCCCGCGCCGTTTGGCCCCAGCAGGCCGACAAACTCCCCCTCCCGGATGGTGAAGGACACATCGCGCAGCACCGGGCGGTTACGCAAGGTGACGGAGAGGTTCCGGACCGAAAGCACGCTCATGCCAGCCCCTTTCGGGTCTTGTAGATCAGATGCAGGAACAGCGGCGCGCCAACCAGGGCGGTGACCACGCCCAGTTTCAGGTCGCGCGACGGCAGGATGATCCGCACGGCAATATCCGCCAGTTGCAACATGATGGCACCGCCAAGCGCCGAGGCCCACAACAGCCGCGAGGGTTGGCCGCCCACCAGCGGGCGCAGAATATGCGGCACCACCAGACCGATGAAGCCGATCGCTCCGGCCACAGCGGTCGCACCGCCGACGATACCGGCGGTTCCGATCACCAGCAGCAACCGCATCCGGTTCAGGTTCATCCCCATGGTCTGCGCCGCGTCCTCGCCCAGGGTCAGCGCATCAAGGCCCCGCGCAAGCGCCAGCAGGATTGCCGCCCCCGTCAACGCAAAGGGCAGCACCAGCCAGACATGCAGCATCGAACGATCCGCCAGCGAGCCCATCATCCAGAACACGATCTCATTGGCGGCAAAGGGATTGGGCGACAGGTTCAGCACCAGCGACGTGAGCGCCGCCGCGATCGCCGAGATCGCGATCCCCGCCAGGATCAGCGTCAGCGAGTCTCCCTGCGGTCCGGCCAGCGCCATCACCAGAAACACCCCCGCCAAAGCTCCGGCAAGCGCCGCCAGTGGCAGGCCCAGGGTCAGGCTCGCCGCCAGCCCGGCATTGATCGCCAGCACCGCCCCCAGCGCCGCCGAGGAGGACACGCCGATCAATCCCGGCTCTGCCAGCGGGTTGCGCAGATAGCCCTGCATGGCCGCCCCCGCCAGCCCAAGCCCGCCGCCGATGATCACTGCCAGCAAGGCGCGCGGTAGCCGGATTTCCCGCATCACAAGGGTCAGCGGTCCGTAGCCGTCATCAAACAGCGCTGCCAGGCTCTCGGTCGCGCGCACATCCGCCGGTCCCACCGTGAGCGACAGCAGGAACAGCACCAGCATCGTGACGCTGAGGGCGATCATCAGACGGGTCATTTGCGGTCCTCCTGCGCCACAAACAGGCGGCGCTCTGCAGCGAGGGCCTCGACCGCGCGCAAGACATGCGGGGTGCCGCAGACCCAATCCGCGTCGCGGATCTGTCCGGCACCGCTGCGGGCGGCCAGATGGCGCACCACCGGATGCGCGAGATTTTCCTCGCTGCGCGAGGCGCGCGGATAGGGGGATGTTGCGACCAGGAGATCCGGCGCCGACATCGCCAGCACTTCCAGCGGCATGTGGCCGGAGCCACCAAAGCCCAGCTCATCCGCGATATTGCGCAGCCCCGCCGCCCGCAGAATCTGGCCTGCCAGGGTGCGGCTGCCGGAGGTGAACCCATTGGCGGCATAAAGCGCGGCGCGCGGGCGTTCGCCTTCGGCCCCCTGCAACAAGGCAAGCCGCTTGTCATAGTCGGCCAGCAGATCGCGGGCAGCTTCCTCGCGGTCCAGGACTTTGCCCATTTTCAGGATCCGCTCCCGCACATCCTGTAGCGAATCCGCAGGCTGGAACACCACCACCGGCACGCCAAGGCGTTGCAGCATATCCGTGGTCGCCCGGGTCGAAAACGCACCCGCCAGCACCAGGTCAGGCTTCAACAGATAGATCTCCTCGGCCAGACCGTGGTTGGCGGGATAGGCCATGGCCGCGTCCGCCATGGCCGAGGCGCGTGTGTCCTGCGCGATGTAGGAGACCGAGGCAAGCTGGCCGGGCGCCGCAAGCAGCATCGCCAGCTGGTCAGTGCAGAGGTTCATCGACACCACGCGCGATGGCCCGGCAAAAGTACCGGTGGCGGCCCATAGAAGAGCAAGGATTATGCCGGGCAGTTTGCGCATGGATCAGAACGAGGCCCGTACGCCGATATAGGCGGCGCGGCCGCGTTTGGCGTAGCCCCAGACGTCCGCGTAGTCCTCGTCGAACAGGTTGGTGACACGCCCGGTCAGCACCACGTTATCCGTCAGCTCATACTGAGCAGCCACATCAACGGTGGTGTAATCCGGCAGCTCAGCGGTGGCAAAGGAGCCAAAGAACTGACTGTCCCAATTGCCTGCCACATGCCGGATGTCCGTGGTGACAGAGCCGCGGCCGTTGAAAGTATCCAGTGTGGCACTCAGTAGAAGCTCGTGCTCCGGGCGGCGGATCTCAACCGAGCCATTGGGGTTGGTGGCGTCCAGATAAGTGTAGGACAGGCGCAGATCGAGGTATTCGCTGGCTTCCAGGCTTGCAGCCAGCTCAACCCCCTTGCGATCACTGTCACCGGCTTGGTTGCGGTAGGAGAACGTGGTTGCGTTCACCATGTAGCTCTCGATCTCGCCTGTCAGCGTCTCGTCGAAATAGGTCACATCAACCAGGCCGCGCCCTTGAAGGAACGGCACCTCAATCCCGAAATCGAAGCTGCGGTTTTCCTCCGGCTGCAAGTTCGGATTGCCGAGGTAGGTGGTGGAGCCGAAGGTGCTGTTGGCAAACAGCTCAAAGTAAGAGGGGTTCACAACACCGGTGCCAGCCGAGCTGTGCAGGCGCACGCCGCTGCCAGCAAACGTGTAGGAAGCACTGGCGGTCCAGCTGGTGGCGTCTTCGAATACGCTGTTGCTGTCGTGGCGCACCCCGAGCTGCAGGTCCAGGCCGTTGGCAAAGCTGCCGCGGTATTCCAGGGCAATCGAATTGGTTTCGCGCGCAAAGGCCGGGTTGGAACTGCTGGAGTCCTCTTCCCATTCCAGCATTGCGTTCAGAAGATGGTCTGCTTGATCAGCCTGCTGCCCGTCCAGGCCGAAGCTCAGCAGGTACTTTGCTGCTTCAGTCTTGGTCTCGGTCGGGGTACCGCCATTGAAGGACCGGTCAAAGTCAGTGCGTTCGATTGACAGGCGGTGTTTTAGGCGGCCGCCTAATGTGTCCAGTTCAGCATAGACCTGAGCCAGCTGCTCATCCCGGTCACTGAATTGCGTCGGATCATCCACGACATAGCTGGCCGCGTCCGTTGCGGTGAATGAGGTGCTGTCGCTGTCATAGCGTTCATCCGAAGTGCGGAAGTTGAAGCCAATCTTCAGCCGGTCGGTGACCAGGTAGTCACCTTTCAATTGCAGTGTATTGCGGCGGATGCCGTCTTCTTCACCGCCATCGCCCGAGGTGTCATAGCCGTCGTCATTGTCATGGGCGAAGCTGAAGGCGATACCGCCGCGCTCGGTCCGCGACGAAACCCGGGCCGAGGCCCGGTAGCCGTCAGAGCCTGCTTCCGCGCTGCCGCCGTATTCCGTGCCGATGCCGCCGGACTTGGTGATGATGTTGATCACACCGGCCGAGGCGTTGGAGCCGTAGAACACCGACTGCGGGCCGCGCAGAACCTCGATCCGCTCGATATTGGCAGTGTCCAGGCCGGAAAGAATGTACTCGCTGTCACCGCCCGAGGCTTCGACGCCGTCGATCAGGATCAGAGTGTGATTGGCTTCGGCACCGCGGATGCGGACCTGGGTAAAACTGTCGCCGGAGCCGTTCACCATCAGGCCGGGGACCGAACGCAGCGCGTCCTGGACGGTGGTGGTCCCGCGATCTTCGATTTCTTCGCTGGTCAGGACTGAGACTGAGCGGCCGTATTTTTGGGCCTCGACCGGCGTAAAGCCGCCGGAGACGATGATCTCTCCCAGATCGGTGACCTCGTCATCCTGGGCGGTCGCGATTACAGGGGCGGCGGCCAGGGCCGCGGCTAGGGACAGGCTTGCCTTGCGCATATTCCATTCCTCCCGGCCCGCGCAGCAAGCACAGGCCAAGCGGCTGCCCATGCCGGGCAGCATGTTCATAATTCTGGTCTTTGGAAGGCAATGCCCCCGCAGACGGTGAAAACTGCCACCACTACGGAAGGTCCGTTATCTTCGGCGCGCCCCGCACCGCGATAGGGTGATCATCCTGGCAGGTCTCCTGACTTGCGGGTCGAGGCTTTGCTGCGCCTTCCCGCCCCTTGGGGCAGTGGCATACCGCAGCATTGCTCTCCGCTCACAGTTGCGGGGGCAGTCACGGATTCGGCGCCTGTTGGCTACACCTCACCGTGTTCCCTTTTAACCGGATGGTCTCCCAGCCGGACCAGAATGGCCAGGACTTAGGCAAACTGAACTTAATCTGTCAAGCGCCAAAGTCTAGTGAGACGGCTTAGAGAGGGCGCCAAAAGGCGTCATCGCGAGAAACTGATTTCGTTAAACTGTTAAAACTGAATACTACTTCGGGAAATGGAGGACTGATGCGGTTAGGCTCAAAGTCCTTACTCGGAAGCAAAGGTGCATACGTATCTCGCAGTATATGATTGAAGCAGATGAACTGCATGCCAGACTCACTGCCGGCGGTGAACCTCAATCAGTGCATCTACCGCAGAACAGCTGCTTTGGTCCTGCGGCACTGTGGCTTCTTCGATGCTGAGGAACGTCTGAAATGGCTCGGTCAGGCTGATCCATTGCGTCGACTAGTGCCGACCTTGGAAACGCAACTTTCCTCGCATAGCTGCCGCTGAGATCAGGCGCAGCATTCGGTAGAATTGGGCTCAAACCGGATCTTCGCCGCAATCTGCGCCAAGGTCTGCATTGTAAATTTAGATTGCCACCGGCTTCCGAACATGCCGAGGAACGACGCGCTGCCAATCCAAGCCTTCAAACAGGGCCTCGAATTGGGAACGGTTGATAGTGATAACGCCATCTGACATTCGCGGCCAAACAAAACCGGCGCCTTCAATTCGTTTGTAGGTCATGACGAGACCTGTCCCATCCCAAACAAGAATTTTCATACGATCGGACCGTTTCGCGCGAAATATGAAGATGGCGCCGCTGAATGGGTCCAGTTCAAATTCATTCAGAACGATTGCCGCTAGCCCGTCCATTCCTTTGCGAAAATCAACGGGCTTGGAAGCGAGGTAGAGTTTGAAGTTTCCGGAAGGCGAGATCATGAGAGCGTTTGGATTACTTGCAGTAAGTCGGACACCGGGTAGGAGGCAGGTAGCGAAATCTCTAGCTGGTCGCTGCGCAAAATGATCTCAGATGTGTCTATTGAATCTTCTGAATCCTCTCGAATCAGAATTTCTGCGAACGTTTTTTCTTCGCGTACTTCAGTTTTGCAGCCCTTGGACCGTCGGACATCAGAACGCCATTTGTAGATGAGTGACTGCGAAACTTTGCAAGTCTTCATGACTTCACGTACTGACAGCTCGCCGTTCTTTAGCCCGCTGTCTACGAACCTTTTGAAACTTGGCGGCCAAACGCGGCGCCCTCCGGCGTGAACCTCGATTTTGAAACCGTAGACTTCGAAAGACTGTCCTGACTGATCCATGCCGCGACCTCATTTGTTTTGAGGCATTATTGCATAACACTGGTAGCGTTGTGGGAGCTGTTTCGGGCCCTGGATACAACGCTTACATTCTGCATGGGCTTTCCTGGCGCGATGTAGTGCCAACCAACGCCAGTGTCCTGGCACCATCGCAGCACAGCATGAGATGTCATTTCCGTTCCGTTGTCGCTGACGATCATGTCGGGCTGACCGCGTCGGCGGATCAGTTCATCCAGTTCTCGGGTCATGCGTGAACCCGACAGCGAGCGATCCACGACCGTAGCCAGTGCTTCTCGGGTGCAGTCATCCACGATGCACAGCACGCGGAACCGTTGGCCGTCTGCGAAGGCATCTGACACGAAGTCCAACGACCAGCGCTGGTTTGCCCGTTCAGGCACCAGGATCGGCCTGCGCGTGCCCAGAGCCCGCTTACGAGAACGCCTGCGCCGCACGGCCAGCCCTTCCTCGCGGTAGAGCCGGAACAGTTTCTTGTGGTTCACCTCAAAACCCTCTCTGGCCAACAGGATGCCCAAACGGCGATATCCGAACCGACGGCGCTCGTTCGCCAGTTCACGCAGTCGTTTGCGCAGGGCGTCATCGCCCTGATCCTGCTTCTCATATTGAAAAACAGACCGATGCAGGCCCGCCAATTCGCACGCCCGACGCTCAGACAGGCCGTGCCGATCCATCACGTCCGACACGGCCCTGCGCTTCACATCAGGCGTCAGTAGTTTTTTGTCGCGAGGTCTTTCAAGGCCGCATTGTCCAGCATCGTATCTGCCAACATCCGCTTCAGACGATTGTTCTCGTCTTCCAGCGCTCTCAGTTTCTTCGCATCGGACACGTTCATGCCGCCAAATCTGGCTTTGTATTTGTAAAACGTTGCATCGCTGATGCCGTACTTCCGGCACAGCTCTTGGGCTTTCACACCGGCTTCGTATTCTTTGATCATCCCAATGATCTGTTCGTCTGAAAATCTGCGTTTCATAGTCCATCCTTTGCTTGGACGGATTACTAACACCTCAGTGGCCGGAATTCAGGGGGCTGGGTCAGTATCAATTCGCACGGGGGATGGGGTGGCACGTCCCCTTCGAACGCGCGGAAGGTGAGTGCCCAAGATCTTATTTGTCACCCAAGCACATATCTTGCATTGTTCCTTCAGCCCCATCTTCTGCAAGGATGAGGCTGCTGACTGAGAGGCCAGCGCGTTGGCCTTTTCTCAACTCAGATCACCGCCTATGGAAACGATCTTTCAGAGCGCAGTCGTTTCCGTCTGGCTTCTTCTTCCTCACGCGCCAGTTCGGGGTGGTAGATGTAGTGGTCGCGAACATGCAACCAGGTTTGCACGACTACTGCGGTAACGGTCAGTACTGCGACGGACAAAATAGCCTCTCCCCACATCCCAGTGTAATCCAAGAATGCGGATACGATTGACGGAGCCGTCAGATCACCGTTTCCCCAAGCGAGGTTTGTGCCACCGATCAACATAAGCGATGCCAACATGTTGGCTAGAGACTTCGCATTCGCTTCTCGGCGTTCATATTTTGCCCACTCTGTGCGATAGTAATCCATCAAAAAGGCATTCTCATCCTTCAGAGCGCGTTTCAGCACGGCACCTGCTTGCACTTCATCCGATGGCTGATCTGCAAAGGTAGTAAAGCTTTTGAAGACCGCTACCAGACAGTGGAACAGCGCCGGTAAAAAGAAGGCAGCAACAAAGCAGTAGCCTGCAATGAACGTGGCGACCCATGCAAAATTGACCGGAATGACGTCCGCGCGAACAATGGAGATAAGCCCCTCGCCGGGATAGGTCAGGAGCGCAAGATCAAGCGATAACACCAAGCACAGCAAACGCCCGGCCCAAGTGATTTCCCAAACCCGGTCAATAATGCTGGGCATCCCGAAACGCGGTGTTTTGTCGTCTTCAGATGCGTTGTCGATTGTCATGATACTCTGCCTCTAGAAAATTTTGATGCTCTGCCACAAATCCCAGCGCATTTTGTGCAGCCTTGGTCTTGCCGTCGTTGCCGGGCTCAGCGACCTCGGCCAGAAATGCCGTCGGTGGCGGAATTTAACTGCTCTTTAGTATGTCGAAAGTTTTCTTCGATCAAAGATAAAGAGCTATCGCCCATATCAAGAGAGGAAACGTCAAGACCTCTTCTCGGATACCTATGCGGAAATCACGCAATAAACGTGTCGGTGTCGACCGGTTACTCTATAGCCTTCGCGACCTGGTGGAACGTTGCTTCAACAAGCTGAAGAATGCCCTCCTTGTCGCAAAATGGTATGACAAGACAGCTGCAAGCTACCTCGGCTTCATCGACATCACATCAACCCGCCTGTGGCTGCGTCACTTGTCAAAATGATTTAGGTACCGACTGCTCTCGCAAATGATTTTTGAGCTATCCTCCTTCCCCCCCGAAATTCTGGCACTGACGTAAGCTAAGATTTGTTGTCCGCTTATCCTTGACGAGAAGGAGATCAGGGAAGTCGAAACGAAAGAACCACAGCCCTTAATCCAAAGTGCAAGAAAGCTCTCGAGATTGACGAAGAGTAAGCCAAGTAGCCAGTACGTCCGGTTACCTGTTGCCCCAGTCCCCTGAAATCGGGACACGGAGGTGTTCGTGATCCGTTGAAGTGGCTCAGAAAGCTGGACAGTTGGCTAAGGTGCATCCTAAACCTTTGAAGCGATACGAAAATGGAGAAGCGCCAGAAGTTTACAGATCAGTTTAAGGCCGAGGTGGCGTAGGAAGCGCTGCGGGCCGATAAGATCGGCATGGTGTTTCAGAATATGGCGCTGCTGCCGCACCAACTGCAGTTTTTTTGAGTGTTAGGTTAATCGAAGGCTGATTAAGGCGGGCAAGATTAAATTAAATGTGATCGCGTTGGATTTGCGCGAATATGTGTAGGCCCGAAAGGAGATTGCTCAGTCTGGTAGTATCTACGCAAAGTTTCTGTTAGCAACTTAATAAGTTCAGCTGGATCGAGTGCGTCGGAGAACTTGGGTACCTCGCGATGCAAAAAATTAGAGATTTTTTTTCTCTATGGCGTCAACCTCACATACTTGATCATGGCGGTAGGAAGCTAGGGTCAGGACTCATAGCCAATAGATAACGAGTGCTGCGAGGGCGATTGCGGACAGGAAGACCTTCGGGCACCTGTCGTATCGGATTGCCACACGCCGCCAATCCTTCAACCTTCCGAACATGATCTCGATCCGGTTGCGCCGTTTGTAGCGACGCTTGTCGTATTTCACCGGTTTCTTCCGCTGCTTCCGGCCAGGGATGCAAGCTCGTATCCCTTTGTCTTGCAACGCTTCTCGGAACCAGTCGGCGTCATAACCGCGATCCCCAAGCAGCCAATTAACCTTCGGAAGGCTTCTGAGCAATGCCCGCGCGCCGATATAATCGCTGACCTGTCCTGCCGTGACGAACAGATTGAGAGGGCGTCCTTGACTGTCGCGGATGGCGTGCAGTTTGGTATTCATGCCGCCCTTGGTCCGGCCGATCAGGCGTCCACGCCCCCCTTTTTCGCGGCCATACTGGTCGCCGTTCGGTGGGCCTTCAAGTACGTGGCGTCGATCATGACGGTCTTTTCTTCGACGTGCTCGGCAGCCAGACCCGCCATCATCCGGGCAAAAACACCCTTATCACTCCACCGCTTCCAGCGGTTGTACAACGTCTTGTGCGGCCCATAGACAGTGGGGGCGTCGCGCCAACGCAAGCCATTGCGATTAATAAAGATAATACCGCTCAGCACGCGCCTATCATCAACACGTGGCTTGCCGTGGGACTTAGGAAAGAAGGGCTCAAGACGCGCCATCTGCGCATCCGTCAGCCAGAATAGATCAGACATGTTCACCGCTCGATTTTCGACCCGTGAATCACGTAGCCAAGCGGAAATCAATGGGTCCAGACCCTAGGTGTATTTGCTGGACAAAGCCTACCAAGACTGAAGAAATGAATTGAAGAGGTGGGGTGAAGAACAATTCAATCCCTTCCAAATGCCAAATGGGGTGATCCTCTGGGTATATTTCCCTAGGGTCAACATACGAAAAGTGGAAGTCGTCCGAGTATTCGCATAGAATTTGGCTCAGCTTGAGTTCTCGGTTCCATTTTTCCCATTCTTCATTGAAGCTTTCATCCCCTATCTGGCCTGACTGATGCAACATCTTGGATGCCACAAACTGAGCGTTCGTGGCCAAACCATGTTTCATTGAGTAAATTTGACGATCCAAACCCAAACTCAATATCGTAGTGAAAAAATCACTGACACTTTGTAGATTCGTAGCATTCGCAAGTGGATGCATCGAAAGCCATTGCGAACCAAAACCAATAAGCGGAGTCTGTGACAAACTTGACAGGTTTTCTGTAGAGGAGCGAACCAAATCGAGGTGCGTTTCAGCGTTCCTTGCTAAGCGAAAGTTTGGGAACTCCTTCTCAAGAACCAGGTCTTGACTCGCGGTTATTGATGGATCGATCTTTCCAGACAGTGCGTACAAGGCCGACATTTGTACTTCGTGAGGGGAAAAGCCCACCTCGTTATCGAGGCTTACGAAATCTCGAACTGTATCGAAGCAACTACCGAATATGTCATCTCTAAACTCTTCCACGCGTTTCCTGAAACCAGGGAGGTCGCCAAACGCTCGAAGTAGTGTTAGTTCTTTTGCAAAGGCATGAACTTCAGCTAGTGCCATACAGTTCCAGTCTCTGCCCGGTTTGAAAACCTTCTCAGACTTCGGCAGCGATGTGACCCAAGGGCGGGAACGTGGTATATCGCATCTTTCGGCCAACCAATTGAATACGTCATTGAGAAGGCCGACAAGTTGCCCAACAGTTAGGTCCGGAAAATTCCTGGCGGGGTTGTGGTCAAAAAGAATGTCAAGCAATAAGAATATATTATCGATCGCATCAATAATGCCTCGAGGGTAGGAAAAGTCTGATAGCTGTCCGCCTCGGGTTGCTATCAAGTATTCAAAGAAGTCCCCAGACTTAAAGATGTGTTCTGGAATAGTCGCAGACCAACTGGAGATGGCGCCCGCGGCCTATTCCCGCTTGGATCCGAGACCGTCATTGTCGACGCCTCATACGTCTCGTTCAATTTTAAGGTACGACATGTACTAGGTCGGCTATATTTCCCTTGGCCGCCATCGGCGCTCATGCAGCGAAGGCGTTTTTCCCCAGAAAGTGATCATGCCTCATACGCCCGTGTCGTTGCGCGCCCTCTGTATGGGCATCGTACGATTGTTGCGCACACAATTAGAAAAGCCGCCATCATTCAGCAACGTCCTTGGTGTTTCAGCGACTTGGGAATGGAATAGTCTTGAGCAGACTACTTTGCGATCATCGCTTGGATGGAGAACTTGTTGGCAGAGCAATATACTTTGTAGGTCACGCGTGTTGGACCTGCATATGGCTCTCAAGGAGCGCATTTTGCTTAGCTTCAACACCCCATTACAAATATCTCTCTCACAAATGTTTCGCTTGCTCCGAGCTGGGGTGCTCTGTGACGCTGCCCTGAGTGAACGCATTGATCGTTTTCCTCAAAACACTTGTCAAAACCAAAGCGGCGAGTTACCCGAGTTTTATTAAATTTATTAATTGAACAGGTATTGGTATGAAATTTGGCTATTTTTCTCGCACGTCCATCTATTTAGGGGCGCTTGTTTGTGGAGCGTTCTCCCCAGTACACTCTAACGCAGGATTATTGGATAAGCTTGTTGGTGGAAGTGCGCCATGTGAGATCACTGACGAGACCTGCGTGATCGACTTGTATTCTGAGGCGATCATCGAGCGCGCGCAAGAGGACGATGATCAAGCCATATATGCGGCGCGCGCGTTCGCCCGTCAGTCCGCGCAATGGCGTGAAGCGACAGTGGAGAACGTCCTTTCGGAGGTAAATCTCGCCGGAGGCAAGGATGCGTTTCAGGAGGCCTATGAAGCAGAGGTGCGCTTGATTGAGGCCGAGAGCCATCTCTCCTATGAGGGTATTGAACGCGCCGTTTATGATGCGGTTTGGCCGAAGTCTATGGAGTGGTCGACATTCATCACCAAAGCGGTGCTTTCGGTTTTGAATGACTCCCCAGATGCTAAAAAATTGCACAGTCTGTGGATGCAAGATCAGGCTTTTTTTGAAGAATATGCCAGCAACGCGAGCGTCGAGATCATGGTGTGGGGGTTGACCCACCATCCTGAAGAAACGATCTCTTTCCTTAACTCCGACCATGCAAACGATAACGTCGCAAAGCGTGGATTGAGAGGTTTCGTGGATGCCATTACGTTGAGATGTTCCGAAGGTAAATGGGAGCACCATCAGGCCCTGCGGGAAAGCCACAAGGCCTTCAAAGCAACTCAGAAATACACTGCAAATGGTGTGTTTTTGCCATATGTAGACGATGCTTATCTGGCAATCTATTGTGACAGCCAAGCAGAAGCCGATGCTGCATTTGAAGCGTTGGAGACTGTTGTGAATGATTTGCTTGCCTCGCAAGAACCGTCTTTTGAAACGGGTTTGGTATATGACGGTTTGGAGGAAGTATCACGTTACTACGCAGTGAAGCTCAGTCGCGAAGGGGAGGAAGAGGCTGCCCTCGACATTTTGAAGCGTGGAGCCTCGCGCGGTTGGACCGTGGCATCTGGATACGATGGGGACAAGCTGGTCGAATTCACTGTTTGGGACATTTTGGTGCAGGACAAGCTCCCGGAGCTCAGGCCAAATGCCATCGACTTTATGAAGCAGCAGCTCGACGCGTTCAAAAAGATGGAAGACGAACAGGTGCTATATGGCGGCAGCTCGGAAGAGCGCCTTGCGTATTTTCAAGAGGTGTTCGACCCACAGTTCGAGATTTGTTGCATTGAAGAAGATCACCTTGAGGACATGTTAGAACTCGTTGAGAAGGCCGCCCCAAATCGAGATGTGCATGATCTGTCTGCCAAACTTCTTGCTCTGATGGAGCGGTATGAACAACGCCGAGACGAACCTCTGAGTACAAGGGCCGAAGCAGAGTTGAGCTTGGCCGTGATCGAACGCCGCAAAGGGTGCATTCATCAACAGAAGACAGTTGAGAGGCTTTTCTCCAGCGCTGTGGACGTGGAGTACCCTAAAGAGCGCGCTCAGGCGCTGGCCAATTTTCTAAACTATATGAATGTCCAGCCCTCAGAAAAAACAGCGAGTGCCTGCCTGTTTGAATAGCAGAAATGTTACTCTTGGCGTTGCGCCGCTGCGCAAATATCTGGAAGGATGGTGCAAGTTTAACGACGGTAACACCGAAGGTGGCATGGCTGTGGGCATCGGCGCACATAAGAATGTCTGACGTCAGCGCCTATCTTCAAACACGTCCGTCACGCCTTCTAGAAGCTGATCTTTCCATTGCTTGATCTGATTGGGATGGAGCTCGAACTGGGTCGCCAGCTCGCTCATTGTCTTGTCGCCCTTCAAAGCTGCCAATGCGACTTTCGCCTTCGGCCAGAAAACAACGCGCGGATTCTCCCAATAGACGGATGAGACTTGGGGCTCTGGCCAGTTAAGCTACTGGTGGTTAAAAAATGATGTCAGGCAGGGGGCGTTTCATAAAGAATAGGGGCCAAGGATAGTTTTCAATTCTTCTGGAGCGAAGGGTTTATAGAGGAGCTCCACCTCTAGATTATGGGCAATATCACCGAGCTCCATGCTGCGGTTGGCGGTGATCAGGCAGGCCGGTGTGTAACCATAGCGTTTGCG
This sequence comes from Epibacterium sp. ABZ3_068, assembly GCF_056159265.1. Lineage (NCBI taxonomy): Bacteria > Pseudomonadati > Pseudomonadota > Alphaproteobacteria > Rhodobacterales > Roseobacteraceae > Epibacterium > Epibacterium sp. ABZ3_068. The sequence continues at coordinate 251,241 of NZ_JBSWUV010000001.1, read as the reverse complement.
CAGATTGGCAATTGCATCGCTTCCTAGTTTGCTGTCGTCCAATTGCATATCGGCAACGATGAAATCGGGGACCACGCCGATCTCCTCCAGCAGGTCAAAGGCTTCTGCTTCACCTGCGCAAGGTAAAACGCTTGCCCCCCAGCTTTCGATGGTAATCGACAAAGCATTGCGCAGGTCCTGATCATTTTCGATCAGCAGAACAATGAGATCTAGAAAACCGTCGTCGGCGGATGCCTGCTGCACGGAGTGTGCTGGGCCTTGCGTGGTCCATTCCTTGGCTCTGGGCACCTCAACTGCAAAGACGGTGCCTTTACCCATAGTCGACCGCAGTCTGATCGGGTGACGCAGCAGGCCACAGGCACGTTCGACAATGGCGAGGCCGAGCCCCAGCCCTTCGGCTGCGCTGGCCGTGGCCTGGACACGGTGGAACTCTGTAAAAATCTTGCCCTGCTCGGATTCGTCTATGCCAGGCCCTGTGTCCCAGACTTCAATCCGGACGGTATTTGCGCGGTTTCGCACGCCCACAAGAACTTTGCCTGTTTCCGTATAGCGGAGCGCATTGGAAATCAGGTTCTGAAGGATCCGGCGCAGATAGGTCGGGTCGCTCATCACAACGGCTGAGGTGGGCAGGACACGAAATTGCAGACCCTTTTCTGCGGCGCGGTGATTCAACTCGTCGCCGAGTTGTTGCAAAACCTGATCAAGGGGCACGGCTGAGACATGTACGGCCGCCTTTTTGGAATCCAGTTTTGAGATGTCCAGCAACGCTTCGAGGATGTTTTCGACGCTTTGCAGAGCGCTGCCGGCTTTGGTCAGGAGTACGCTGCAGGGGTCTTGTGCGATTTCCTGTTCAACCGTCGCCAGGTACAGCTTTGCCGCAGAAAGGGGCTGCAACAGATCGTGAGAGGCGGCGGCGACAAACCTGGATTTGGAGGCATTGGCCCGTTCAGCATCACTCAGCGCATCTTCCAGTTCCAGCGTGCGCTCAAGAACCCGTTGTTCCAGTGTTTCTTTGGCCTCGGTCATTGTGCGGATGGCCTGACGTTCGGCGGATACGTCGGTAAAGCTGATCACAAAACCACCGTCCGGCATTTCCTGCATGAAAGCCGTCAGGAACTGATCATCGGGGCCCTGGATTTCAAATGTCAAAGGGCTGCGCCCCTCGCGGTTTTCCACCCAGCCCTCCAGAACGGTTTCCGAGATCTGACCCAGAAAAGAAAACCTTTTGCGCAACTGGTCAAAGATGGTTTCAAATCGGCTGCCGATATGAAACCGCCCGGCAGGGATCGACAGTAGCTCTCCGATGCGCCGGTTCCACCCGACAAGGCGGCCCGGCGCGTCAAAGATACAAACCCCCTGTTTCAGATGTTCCAGCGTCGCCCGGATCAGCCGAGCCTGATCATCGACCAGCTTCTCTCGTTCCTGTCGTTCAAGCCGCATAATGTCCGAGACGTCGGTTTGCAGGATCACGGTGCCCCCGTCAGAAGTCCGGTGTTCGCTTACCTGAACCCATCGGTTGCCCATCATGCGCACGTTGAACATGACACTGTTGTCACGGTGACGCTCCAGACGTTTTGCGGCCCATTCTTGTGGTTTTTCCTTGCGCTGCAGATCAAGGAAATGGCTTTGCGATACAAAGTCGACATAGTCGGCAAATCGCAGCCCGGTTTTAAGGTGTTTGCGTATGTCCGGCATATACATGCCAAAGCGGCTGTTACACATGACCATTTCGTCCTGCGAATTAAACAGCGCAAATCCTTCCTGAACGGTTTCAATCGCATTGGCCAGGTTTGACCTGGCTGCTTCCGTTTCGCGATTAGCCTGGGTCAGGGCGGCGTTGGACTGGTTCAGGAGGTCTAGCGCGCGCTCCAGGTCTCGGGTGCGACTGCGGACCTCATCCTCTAGCATGACCGCACGCTGAAACTGCGTATAGGCCATGCCGGATGCATCGGTATCCTGCTCCACTCTGCGCATCAGGGTTTCGGCAATGCGCAGCAGTTTCTCGTTCTGACGTTCCAGCGAGTCCTGTTTGTTAATCAGCGTTGTCAGCATCTGTTACTCCGTGGGCGGCGGGTAAATGGCAACTCCGGTCATGGTTTGATTGACGTGCATTGAGTTTACCTGTTCACCATAGGTCGAAAAACCAACGACACGGTGTTTTGACAGAATGCGTGACAGGTCGCGGGTCTTCTGCTTTTGCATCGCTTCCTGTCGGCGCAGGACACAGTCGCAGGCCAGAACGATCTCTGGTGTGCCGTCCTTTGAAATGCTCTCCATTTCACGGTTAAGATGGTCGACCATATCGGTCGGATTGGCCAGTGTCAGGACGACGCCTTCGTCAATAGCCGAGTAGAATACCAGATCACCGTTCTTGAGCATTCTCTGAATCGAACGGACATGGTGCTTTCCTCCGACGCGAACCACCACCGGGTGTGCCGCAAAGGTGAACGTCGTGAGGTTCTCCGGATCCTTACCCAGGAGGCGTGCATATTCACGCGCGGCGGGTTCGGCGTTGATCTCTGTCACAATGCGGCGGTCTGGGTCCGCGCCAGTGACGACCATTCGAGCCTCGGTGGGTTCGAAGTGATCGGTGTTGATGATACGAACGGGACATAGAGTGCGCACTTGTATCAGAACTGCGGCATTGGAGCGGGCAATGCCATTGTTGATAACAAACGTGCTTTTGAACTCAGTGCCGTCTCCGGAAGACCCGCCAAAAAGTGGAACCGGGCCAAGCCCGGGAGCCAAGTCGCTTGTGAGCTTGTCCTCTTTGGTCGACAGCCCGTCGATCATAAGAAAACTAAATTCATGCTCCCAACTAGGCGTTTCCTGAGCCATCTCGTGCCGGTTGCGGACAAGCTGATCAATCAGGGACTGGCTGCAATAGGTGTCTAGATCGTCGATTGGCAGAATTCGGGAGCAGAAATGCTTTCGCGGCAGGCCAATGGCGACGATTTGCCCTTCGGTGTACCCTGTTTCCGCCAGCTCTCCCGCCGTGGTGCAGCCGACATAGGGGGCAGGGCGAAAGAAGCGGGCTGCCTGTGCTGTAATGCGCGCCACATCGGCCTCGGGGGACACAAACAAAATAACAAGCTCCAGATCGCTTGGTCCAAGTTCATTGGCCAACGCTTCTATTGCATTTGGGTCGCTGGCATTTGCAAAGGCTGAACGCACGATTTGCCCGGCACGCATCTGCACCGGACCAACATCAAGCTGGTTTTGCATTCGGTCTCCTCCCCGAATTTTCCGAATACAGCTTACGCAGTTCAGGAGCGTTCTTGCAAGACGCTGTCGAAACTAGCCTCTTTCGCAATCAGGACGGCCTGTGTCCGGCTTTGAACCCCCAATTTTCGCATGATCGCAGTCACATGGGCCTTTACTGTGGTCTCTGCAATAGACAGGTCATACGCGATTTGCTTGTTCAGCTTGCCCTCGCAGATGAGGCGCAGGATACGGGCCTGTTGGTTGGTCAGCGATGTGAGGCGGGAGACTGCGTCGTTGGTCGAGGCTTCGCTGTCTTTGTCGAGGAGCATATAACCGGGGGGCACAAAACGCTGGCCTGCTTCGAGCGTTTTGAACGCTTCCTGAAACACCGTGCGCTGGCTGTGTTTCGGCACAAACCCCGAAGCGCCTGCATGAATGACCGAGCTGATCACGCGATTATCTGCCATGGAGGACACGACGACGATCGGAACCTTGACCATGTTGCGCAGGGAAATCACCCCTTCGAGACCATTTACATCGGGTAAGTTGAGGTCCAGAACGACAACATCCGGCGCGCCTTCGGCCTTGATCCTGGTCATTGCGGAATTCAGGTCAGGCGCAGTCGAAATCTCGGCTATGCCGATCGAGGCCTGTAATGTCATCGACAACGCGTCGCAAAACAGCGGGTGATCATCCACGATTAGCGCTGTTTTGAACACTTGAGGCTGTCTTTCAGCTAATTCGGGCATCCCATCTCTCAAACTGTTTTTCTCTATTTGATGGTACCAAACCGATGTTGGCAAGCCCAATAGGCGAAAGGTAGTAGAGAGGCCAAACGAAACTGCGCCCCCGGTGAGGAGGGCGCAGAAACTGATTTTTTATAATGGTTTAGTTGGAGGCAAGCTGCTTGGGTAGCTTGAACGTCCAGACCATGCCGCCTTGGTTCAGGTAGTTCACCTTCTTGGCGACTTCGCCGCCCCAAAGCGGAACAGCGCCACCCCAGCCAGATACGATAGAGACAAATTGTTCCCCATCCTGTTCCCAAGTGACAGGCTGACCAACGATGCCGGAGCCGGTCTGGAAGGACCAGAGTTCTTCGCCGGTTTCATCGTCAAAGGCGATGAATTTACCTTCGGGCGTGCCGGTAAAAACAAGGCCGCCAGCGGTGGTCATGACACCGCCCCACAGCGGGGCATCGTTCTTGAACTCCCACTTGACCTCACCGGTCATCGGGTCAATGGCCTTCAGGCTGCCGATATGGTCTTCGTAGTTGGGTTTGATGGTGAAGCCCGCACCCAGATAGGCGGCACCCTTCTTGTAGGTGATCGGCTCGTTCCAGATATCCATGCCCCATTCGTTGGACGGAACATAGAAATTTCCGGTGTTCTGGCTGTAGGCCATCGGCATCCAGTTCTTACCCCCCAGGAAGGACGGAGACGCAAAGATGACTTCGCCCTTCTTACCGTCAGCTGCGGCGGCAGGATTGCCGGGGCGGTTGGCTTCGTTAAAGATCGGACGACCGGTTTCGTCGATGCCGTCAGCCCAGGTGATATCCTTGACAAACGGGCTGGCTGAAACAAAGGCACCATCTTCGCGGTTCAGAACATAGAAGAAGCCGTTGCGGTCTGCTGTTGCATAACGCTTGTTTCCTTCAGCGTCGGTGTAAGGAACAACTTCGTTCACACCGTCGTAGTCCCATCCCTCACGCGGGGTGGTCTGGAAGTGCCACTTGATCTCACCCGTTGCTGGGTCGATGCCAACACGGCTGGCGGCATACAGGTTGTCGCCCTTGTTGCCTTCCACCGGGGTGCCTGCATTGCGCAGGTGGCTGTTCCAGGGTGCGGGGTTGCCTGCGCCAAAAATCAGCGTGTCGGTTTCAGCATCGTATGAGCCACCAAGCCAGGTCGCTCCGCCACCGGTTTTCCACATGTCACCAGGCCAGGTTGCGTTCAGTTCACCGGTCATGGTTGACGGCTCACCGTTCAACGTGCCCATGTGGCCTTCGATCATGGGGCGGGTCCAGACCAGGTCACCGTTTTCCGCATCATAGGCATAGACCATTCCTACGATGCCAAATTCACCACCTGAGTTACCGACAACAACTTTGCCGTCAACAATCAGCGGTGCGGCCGTATAGGAATAGCCCGCTTTGTAGTCCGCGATCTTTTTGCGCCATTCGACCTTTCCGGTCTTGAGGTTCAGCGCAACAAGGCGTGCGTCCAGGGTACCAAAATAGAACTTGTCACCATAGATCGCACCACCGCGGTTGATCACGTCACAGCAAGGTAGGATGCCTTCCGGAAGACGTGCGTCATACTGCCAGATCTCTTCGCCTGTTTTGACATCAATGGCATACACGCGGCTGTAGGAGCCCGTAATATACATTATGCCGTCATAAATCAGAGGTTGTGTCTCCTGTCCGCGCTGCTTTTCGCCGCCCAGCGAAAACGCCCATGCGGGGACCAGGTTTTTAATGTTGTCCTTGTTGAGTGTGTCCAGCGGGCTGTAGCGCTGCAAGTGGCGCCCCATGCCGTTGGTCACAATCTGGTTCGTGATGGTTTGGTCGTTCTTGATATCGTCTTCAGTTACGCCAGCGTGAGACATGCCCGCTGCCAATGCGCCCGCGACAACCGTTGCAATGAACCGGTTCATGGGGTCCTCCCGTTTTTAGTCCTCTCCGCAGCTTCCATGACCATTCGAATCTGGACGGGGAAGCATGAGACATTATCAAATCAGCGGTCCATTCGCGGTATTGGCCAATGGTCGTACGACCATCTTAAGACCTTGCTTTGCAACAATATGATGGCCTGCTTACTTGGCCTTTTGCGGAAAAACTGCGTGAATTTGAGGTGGGGCGTGATCTCTTGCGAAAAACAGCGGCACTGTGCCCCGCCTGAGCAGGGCACAGTCTTGGTCAGTTGCCTCCGGCTGGCGCAGAGAGAGAGGTGAGATAGGCCAGGATAAAGTCCTGAACCGTCCGGTCCTCGATCCCCACATGACGCATCTTGGTGCCCGGCATAAAGCCATCGTTGTCTTCCATCCATGCCCGCAGCGCTGCCGGTGTCCAAACGATGCCAGAGGTGGCAAGGGCTTCGGAAAATACGTAGCCTTCAAAGCTGCCTGCCGGTCGCCCAACGACGTTTTCGAGCGGAGGTCCGTAACTCTCATGGGTTGAATTGACGGCATGGCAGCGGCGGCACTCGGCGTCAAACAGGGTTTCGCCTGCAGTGACCTTGGCGGCTTCAAAGGTGGCATCGCTGGCCAGCGCAGGAGCGAGCGGCAGCAGAGATGCGAGTGTAAGGGTAAGTAGATGATGTTTCATGATGTCCTCCATCTGGTGGGATGACATCAATCTGCGCCCAGACAGCTGTGTGGATTTTGATGCGGATCAAAGGTCAGGGGTGCGACATCTCCTCCTTTGGTCGTAATTCTGCCGGTAAAGTCAAGCGCTGTGACCCCATCGCCACAGCGCGTGATATGGTGCGAGGTTTTGCGTCCCGCTTTGCAAGGGATCAAAACAACGGCGCGTACTTCCAATCGTCTGCATCCGGTGTGACCTCGTCCAGGTCATAATCGGCCCCTTGCAGTCGGCGGGCGATTTCCAGCCCCTCGCGCGCGGCCTCATCCACAAGGGCGCGCCCCTGTGCCATGTCCTGTGACACACCATGTCCCCGCATCAGGTCCAGACCGTAGTTGAATTTTCCCACCGGGTCGCCTGCTTCAGCTGCACGACGGTCCCAATCGGCAGAGGCATCAGGATCGTAATCCCCGCCTAAGCCGTTGTTATCAAGCTGGCTCATCCAGGTCATTGCACCGGTGTAACCTGCATTGGCGCAAGCCTCAAAAAGAGTGCGCGCCATTTCGTGGCGACCGGATTTGGTAATGTAATAGCCGGTGGCGCAGGTGGTCATATCGGTGACCCCATTTTCGATGTTGCTGAACACGCGCCCAAAGCCGCTGTCCTGGGGGTTCAATGTTCCAAAATCGTCTTCAACAGTGATGTCTTTGGCCGAAAGTTGGGGTGCACATCCCAAGGCCAGGCAGATCGCAAGATATCGCATGGTGGTCCTCCCTCGTGCGCGCAAGCGTAGAGCGGCTGTGGCAACGGGTCACCGGGACTTTGGTCGTAGGGCTCAAGGGATCAGGCCTTAGTTTAAAGGGACAAACCAGTTTACTCGATTGTGATCTCCAGGCGTTGTGTCTCACCAGTGCTGCCCGGAACCTTTAGGAAATAGCTGCCGGGCTTGATGGCCACAAATCCGATTTCCATTTCCCCAGCTTCGTCAAATTCTACGCTGTCCAGACCAAGGGGACGAATTTCCAGACCTTCGACAACAATTTCGTCCACCCAAATGGCCCGGAAAAAGCCAGGGCCGATCAAAGCCAGTTCCTGGCTGCCATCCCCCTGGATCTCAAATTCATAATAGGTGCCGGACTTCAGCTTCCAGGGAGCGTCGGACAAGGGCATGCCTGCAGACAGAATGACGGGGGGCAGGTCTTCCTTGTTCTTGGCGGACAGAAGTCCAGCCAGGCCAAAGCCTTTGTCATCGTCGTCAGCCCAGGTCGTGGTGCCGGTCAAAGCGATACAGGTTGCTGCGGCACACAGGATTGCGCGTTTCATGAAGTTCCTCCGGATTGATTTGTTTTGCTGTGGCGGTCGGTTCACCGCTGGCCGGCCTAGGGGCGCATCGCAGCGCCCCAGGGAAAACGGCCGACCTTGATTGTTTTGATGGCTTCACGTTTGGCCACGTCGATCACGGTCACGTCGCCGGATACGCCATTGGTGGTGAACAACAAAGATTTGTCAGGGGAAAACGCCATGTGCCAGACACGGCGGCCCACCAGAATATAGTCCTCCACCTCATAGGTTTTGGCGTTCACCACTGCCACATGGTTTGACGGCCCAAGCGCGACAAATGCAGTTTTCTCGTCCTCTGTGAATTCAAAGCCAACCGGCTGCACACGGTCGGGATGCACACCCTTGACCTCAAATCGGATTTTTCCCCGCTCTGCCTGAGAGGCCACGTCAAAAACCGACACGGTGCCGCCGATTTCGGCGCTGACCCAAAGTTCGGCTCCATCTGCTGCAAATTCCGCATGGCGGGGGCGGCTGTCGACGAGTGTATTGGCAAAGAGTTCCTGGGTTTCCGTGTTGATCCAATGGGCCATATTGGTGGTTTCAGAGGTAGTGATTGCAATCTTGCCATCCGGTGAAACCGCCATGCCCTCGGGTTCGATGCCAACGTCAATTTGCGCCACGACGGTGCGGCTTTCGGTGTCGACCACGGTTGTGATCGCATCGTCTTCGTTGGCGATATAAAGATGCCTGTCATCCGGGTGCAGAACAAATTGCTCCGGGTCTTCACCTGATGGCAGGTTAAAGAGAACCTCACCCGTTTCTGGATCCATGACCTGAACCGTGTCGCTGTCTGAGGCACAGATATAGACGCGGCTGAAGTCTTTGGAGAAAGTGATGCCGCGTGGGCGCTCACCGGTTTCAATTGTGCGGGTAACTTCCAGTGTTTCGACGTCGATCACAGAGATTGTGTCGTCTTTTTCATTGGTCACCCAGATTTCGCCCGCCTGAGCCAGGGTTGTCAGCGGGACCAGGGCCGATGCCAGGATCATGGATTTCAGAGTCATTGGAATGCCTCACATGTGCTTTCGGGCTGATCGACGCCCAGAGTGTCCATTTCGGTGCGTTGGTGCAGATAACCGGGCAGGGGGGCTTGGGCGACAACAGCGCGTTGCGTAACCAGTGGGATTGGTTGGCGCAACTGCCCGTTCCAACTGCGATAGCTGAGGGGGCGGCCTTTGAAACCTGCAAGTTCAAAGGACTCGGACAAAAGAAAGTCACGCAGTGTCGCGGGATCGGCGCTGCCGGTGCGGGTCACGGCTTCGCCAATGCTGCGGACAGCAGCCCATGCGCTGTAGTCACGAGACCTCATGTCCCGTTCTGATAGTTCGTAGAAGCGGCTTTGCAGTTGCGCCGCACCCCATTGTTCCACCACGCGGCTCCAAGCGAGCGGTTGCAGGCCGGCGGATCCGGCAACAGGGCGTGCATACCAAGTGTTAAAGGGGATGTAGCGCGCAAAATCGTCGGTTTCATCCGCCACCAGCAACAAGTCGTATTCGCCCAGCTCTTGGGTCAGAACCGGCACCTCTTGTGCTGCGTTTCTGCGCATGTCCGCGTCAATGTCCCACGTCAGTTCAGCGCTGATTTTCATGCCAAATTTGGTCGCGCTCTGCCGCAGTGCGTCTGCAAATGTGGTGTCCACCGGATTTGGGCCTGCGATCATCGCAAGCGTGTCCCAGCGTTTGAAACGGGCGAATTGCATCAGTGCATCGGCGCGCATCGCGTCGCTGGGCGGGGTGTGAAGCAGGTTTGCCCGGCAGTCCGCATTGCGCAATGAGACATCCGCGGCGCTTGCGTTAAACAGAATGGCTGACGATGCGGCCTCAAGATCGGCAATTTCGATCATCTGTTGCGCCCCCATGTCAAGGACGACAAGTTGAGATGTGGCAAGCGCTGCCTCTGCTGCGGCGACCGGATCGCCATCCGAGGCAACCTGGATAATTTCAAGTGCGTAATTATGGCCGAGGAATTTGCCAGTTGTCAGATTGTCTTTCAACGCAAGTATGGCACCGGCGCGACCCAAGTCTTCGGGAATTGGGTCCAGATTAGACAGGGTATTCGCCTCTTTGCGGTCTTGAGTGATCAAGGTGATCGCGATGTCGAGCGACGCACTTCCTGCGGTCGCCGGTTGCGCCGCCAGAAATAGCGTTGCAATCAAACGTCTTAGCATCTGAACTCCTCCTGGTTGAGACGCTAAGGCCAGCGCCATCAGTCGGCTATAGGACCATAGTCGGATTTCCCAAGCACCTTAAACCAAGGTCGAATATCGCAGGGTTCTGCGGCTGGGCTAAGACCTGTGATAACGCTCGAAAGGGAGGTTTAAGATGAAACTGAAACGTGCGCTGACCGCTTCTTTTCTTTTGGCTGCACCCGCCATGGTTGCTGCTCATGGGGATGTTGCGCCGCAACCGATGAACACGGATGCATTGCCCGACGTCGGGGAAGAGTGGCTGATTGAAAACCCGTACCGGGATCAGGGCGAAGACGTCTGGCAGGCTGCCATTGATATTGGTGACAGTGGCTACAACCAGAACTGCGCCCGCTGCCATGGTCTGGGTGTTGTGTCGGGGGGGCTGGCACCGGATCTGCGCTATCTTGAAGCGGAAGAGTATGGGGATGAATGGTATGTGGAGCGCTTCCGGACTGGGTACACCCAGAATGGTACCACCAAAATGCCAGCCTTCGGTGACCTGCTTGGTCAAAAAGCAGCTTGGGCAATTCGGACCTATATTGAAACCCGCCCTGACGATGGCGCGCTTGATGACGCGTCTCCGCGCCTGAAGGAAATCCGTGACGAGCTGAAGTCGATGGCCGAGGCTGGTGCCGGAGATGCTGTGGCTCTGCAGGCCGAATTGGCAGGAATTGCCGAGGGGATCGAAACAGGCTCTGGCGCTCCGATCGCGGACAGCGTTGCGTTGCGTGCCGCGAACCTTCTTGCAGGTGATACTCCGGATTTTGCCAAGGCAGCGGAAGTGCTGACCATTGGCTTGTCTGCGGCGCACTAAACGGCCACAGATACGAGGGACAGACAAAGGAGGACGGCCGTGGGGAAGACACTGATCAGCGCTGTGTGTGCGATGGCTCTAACGACAGGGGCCGCATGGGCCAGATGTGCTGATTATGTGCCCCAGGCCAAGCCGCAAAATGTCTCACGCGATATTGTGGGGCAGGATCTGGATACCATCCAGAGCCGCGGTTTCATAACCTTTGCCGCATATGAGGACTTTCCGCCCTGGTCGTGGGATGCGGGCGGAAAACCCCAAGGTGTCGATATTGAAATCGGCAAAATGATTGCCGAGGCGCTGGGCGTTGAGGCGCGTTTTACACTTGTCGCTGCGGGCGAAGATCTGGAAACGGACCTGCGCAATTGGGTCTGGAAGGGGCCAATCGTGGGCGGGCAAGTTGCAAACGTCATGCTGCATGTCCCCTATGACAGCGAGTTTGCCTGCCGTGTGGAACAAGTGGTTTTCACCGGCCAGTATCACACCGAAGAGATAGCAATCGCCTATAGCAAGGATGCTTATCCCGAAGATCCACCGGTTCCCGCCTATTTCCGGTTTGATACGGTGGGGGTGGAAAATGATTCCATTGCCGATTTCTACCTGTCGGCCTTCCCCGGCGGGCAGCTTTCCCAAAATGTAACTCGATATCCGACGCTGGCTGAGGCGATGGACGGTCTGGCTGCGGGTCAGACTATGGCGGCAATGGGGCCCCTTGCGCAGCTCGAGTTTGGTATGCGGGACGGGATTGGCGTCCACTCACCTCCATTGCCGGGGTTTGCAGTGGGAAACTGGACCGTTGGTGTTGGGGTGCATTTCTCCTACAGGCCTTTGGCCTATGCGGTGGAGGACGCAATTTACGCAGCGCTTCAGGACGGGCGAATGGCGCAGATATTTGCCGACTTTGGCTTGTCCCACGCGCCCCCCGAATTGCGCTGAGCTGACTTACACGCGGATATGTTCCACCGTGCCGTTTCTATCGACCAAATAGACGGAGGAAATCCCCGGCAGTGTGGCGCAGGCGGTTTGGATCCGGTGACGATCCATCAGGCAGAAAGCAGTTGAAGCCGCATCGGCGATCCCGGCGTCCAGCGCTTCGACGCTCACCGTGGACCATTGCGGGGGTTGCCCGTCATTCGCAATGATGTGCCCGTGGCCGGAAGGCAGCTGTAACGCGGCTGGACTTGAGGTCGCAATTGCGCGGTTTTGCAACTGGTGCTTTGCCACAATCCCTCCGGCAGGATCTGCTATGCCAAGGGAGAACGGACCACCAAGAGCCGCAAATTCCCCCAAATTTATGAGACAATTGTCCAGCCCAACTGCGCGCCACCGATCGCGCAGGATATCTGTCAGTACCCCTTGTGCGATGCCATTGAATGTCAGCGCTTGCCCCTGTGCCAGCGCGATTTTCTTCGGACCGATGTCTACGCGGTGCCAGCCGATTTTACCCTGCGCAACGCGGAGATCCCGGCCTTGTGCCATCGCTTGCCAGAGTGGCTGTACGGTTGGATCAAAGCGTCCTTCGGTTTCCTGGTGAACCAGATCCGCGATCTCCATCAGATGTAGAAACCGATGGTCGGGGTTTTGCAGAATACCCGTTACATTCAGTCGGGATAGTGCTGATGAAGGGGTGTAGAGGCTGAACAAGGCCTCACCTTCCTTCAAGGTCTGTTTGGCAATCCTGATTGCCTCTGCAGCCAGATCGTCTGGCGCGTTCAGGGTCAATGTCACCTCGGCTCCCAGCGCATGACCTTGCCAGCGGACCGGAGCGGGGAGGGCCGGTGTGGCGCATACGGCGGTCGCAAGGGTCAGGAAACGACGGCGGGTGATCATTCGGCGGGCTCCCGGTGGTCAGAGCGGCCAGTGGTGCGGGCGTCCCGACGCGCGGCCAGGATCAGCGGTACACATTGGCTGGTGTCATTGTAAATGGTGACGCAGTCCAGACATTGGAAACATTCGTCATAGGCAATCTCGCCGGTTTTTTTGATGGCGCCATAGCTACATTTGACCTTGCACAGCTGGCACGGAGAGCCACATTCCCTGCGTCGGGCGATCCAGTCCCGTCCACGGATCAGCCCGCCAATGGCCATGACCGCCCCCAACGGGCAGACATAGCGGCAAAACCCTTTGAACAACACCATACCGCACAGAAGCCAGATCGTAGCATAGGCGACATAATACCATTCGCGGATGAAAAACGTGGTTATCGCGGTTTTAAAGGGTTCGACTTCAGCGGCGGTGTCCAGATGGTCCGGGCTCCAGAGCGTTATGCCCACCAGTGCCGCCAGGATTATGTATTTGCCCCACTTCAGGCGTGTATCCCAGGCCGGGCTGGGGGTGATCTGAGGCAGGCGCAGCAGTCGGCCCGCGTGGTGTGCAAATTCTTGTAGAGCGCCGAATGGGCAAAGCCAGCCACAAAAATACCCGCGCCCCCACAGCACAAAGCCCAAGATCACAAAGCCCCAGATCAGCAGTGAAAACGGGTCATACAGAAGATAGGCAAAACTCCCCCCATCCAAAGCCGTGCGCAGCGTTGCAAGAGGGGTAACAATTGAAAGTTGTCCCTGTCCCCACCAGCCTATGAACCCGGTCACAACCGCCAAAATCGCAAGGCGCAGCGGCGTGAAATGGCGCAGGTTCGCCATTGGATCCATTCGCCACAACAAGGCCAGTGTCAGCAAGATCAGACCCGAAGCCAGAGCCATGAGGTCCGCTTGGCGGTTTCGCAATGCGTCCAGCCAGGGAGGGGAGGGTTTTCTGACCTCATCGCGCAAAAAGAACCGTTCGTCCGTGTGGTGCTCTACTGCCAGATCGACCGATCCCGTCTCAGGTCTGAAAATCCCATGTTCGCGGGGGGCGCGCACGATCAATGTCCAGGGGCGAGACGGGTCAAAGCCAAGCCGCCTGTCGGTTCGTAATATCATGCTGACCCCATCGGGGGCATCTGTTGACAGTTCAACCAACAGATCCGCATCGCGCAACGCCACAGGCAGCCCATCTTGTTCAGCGCTCAAAAGATCGGGTGCAGTGTTGCGTACAAAGTCATCCGACACCAGCCCGTGACGACCGGTTTCAATGACCAAGATGGGCTCATCACTGGCCGAGATTGCCATGAAGTTTTGCAACTCTTCAAACCCGGTGGGGCTGAGCGCTGCACGCGCAATCGCGGGCGGTCCAAGGTCGATGACCCACAGGTCAAGGTAAGTTTCTTCCGGAAAGTCACGCGCCTCGCTGTCGTCGTCTGCCCAGGTTGTGCCGGCAAACAGCGCGTCGACCTCGGCGTTGGCCACTGTCTTGCGTGTCACAAGCCCCTGTTCCACCAGGTCTTGCCATGTCAGAGCTTCGGAATAGTCCGGATCCGGCCGCGCAGGTGGGGCGGTTGAAATCCCCTGCATTTTCTCTCGGGCAACGGCCAAAGCGGCTCCCATCACGGATTCATGTGCAATGCGCACGGACGCGGTCGCTTTGGTGACGCCATCCAAATAAACCAGCGATGAAGCATCGCCGCTGTCGCCGTAGGGCGTGCCCACAACAATCGACGATGAAATGGACAAGCCCGGATATTGTTCGAAGAACTTGTGAAACGGTGCTTCACCCAGACCCGAAACAAAGATCGGCTCGTTATGGTCCAAGAGCCGTACGTCCAGAAAATTTCCCTCCAGATCCAAGATGACCAACATGTTGATTGTTGCGCCTGAAAAACCCGGCAGCGGAGCCAATGCACCGGTTTCAAAAACATATCCGGCTTCTGCGCCACCAGAGTTCAAAAGGCTGTAAACACCTTTGTCGTTCACGGCATTCCCGAGCGAAAAGGGCGGCATGACAAGGGCCGACAGGGCCGCATGGTCGCGTGGCTCCGCCTGAGCCAGGGAAAATAGCCCAACCCAGAGTGCCAGAACCATAAATAAGATGCGCCGCAGTATCATGAGCAGCAGCCTATGATTGTGCCTAGGGTGTCGCTATGCGACGTTGGTCTGAAAGCCACCTGCCAAGAGGTATTACGACCAAAGGAGCAATTGCGTCAAAGAAAGCCCTGTCTATCCTCAATCCATCGAACCAGCCACTGGAGGTGAAAAATGGCCTGGAATGCTCCGACTTTGAAAGAAATCAACTGCGGCATGGAAATCAACATGTACAGCCCGTCCGAGGACGAAGGCAGCCGCGGTCACGATCCTGACCTGTTTTAAGCAAGGGGTTTTGCGCGGGGTACGTGCATGAATTTTCTTGTTTTAGGCGCTGCGGCGGGTGGTGGCCTGCCGCAGTGGAACTGCGGCTGTGCAAATTGCAATGACGCGCGAAGCGGACTTATCCCGTCTGCAACCCAGTCCTCTTTGGCCGTTTCGGTCGATGGGGAAAACTGGGCTGTTCTGAATTCTTCTCCCGATATTCGGATGCAGATGCAGTCGTTGACTTCCCTTCATCCGCGCGCATTGCGGCACAGCCCGGTCACCTCAGTCCTTTTGACCAATGGGGACATTGATCACGTCGCAGGCTTGCTGAGCCTTCGGGAGCAGACACCGTTTGAGCTGTTTGCAACGGGAGACATTCATGAAGTGCTCTCTCAGAACCGCATCTTTGACGCCGTGAACCGCGAGGTTGTGGAGCGGCGACAGATTACGTTGGAGACCTCCTTTCGGATCCTTGACGGTATGCATGCGACTGTGTTTCCCGTCCCAGGAAAAGTCCCGCTTTATATGGAAGGTGAGTCCGTGCAAACGGATCTGGTTGGGGAACAGACCGTGGGCGTGCGTCTGGAGGACGGTAACACGGTCGCCTATTACATTCCGGGGTGTGCATTGGTGGATGATGGGCTGCGCGCGCGCATTGCGGATGCTGACATCTTGTTCTTTGATGGAACACTTTGGGATGATCAGGAAATGATCCGCAGCGGAACGGGTGTAAAAACAGGACGTCGCATGGGCCATATTCCGATTTCCGGAGATGACGGCTCAATCGCCGAACTGGCTGAAATCGACTGCCGCAAGGTCTTTATCCATATGAATAATACCAATCCTGTGTGGCAGCCCAAAAGCACCGAACGTGCTTTTGTCAATGCGCAGGGCTGGACAGTCTCGCAGGATGGAATGGAGTTTTCGATATGAGCCGCGAAAGCCTTGAGTCCCGTTTGCAGGCCATCGGTGCAGAGCGATATCACGACAAGCACCCGTTCCATCATAAACTTCACAGTGGCGATTGTACCCCTGACCAAGTGCGGGCCTGGGTGATCAACCGTTGGGCCTATCAGGCAGCGATCCCGATGAAAGACGCAGCTTTTCTGTCGCGTTGTACTGACCCTGCCATGCGCCGTGAATGGCGGTCTCGGATCGAAGACCATGATGGCGGCGTCGACGAGGGGGGCGGTTTGCGGCGCTGGCTGAAGTTGGCCGAAGCGGTCGGTCTGGACCCGGATTATGTGGCCTCGGGGCGGGGGATCCTGCCTGCTACGCAATTCGCGGTCGATGCCTATATACGATATGTACGGGACATGCCGCTGTTGCAGGCGGTGGCGTCGTCCTTGACCGAGCTTTTTGCCCCTTCAATCCATGAACGGCGCATAGAAGGGCTTTTGGAGCATTACGCTTTTGCCAATGCTGACAGCCTGTCCTATTTCCGCAAACGTCTGACCGAGGCGCCTAAAGATGTGGCCTTTGGGCTCGCTTGGGTGTTGGATCATGCGGACACGTCTGAAAAGGAAGACATGGCCTGCGACGCGCTGATCTTCAAAACCAATGTCTTATGGGCACAGCTTGATGCGCTGTGGGGGGCATATGTTGAACCGGGACGTATTCCGCCGGGGGCATGGAAGCCCGGGGAGGGGATGCTTTGAACCTGGAGCTGACCTCTGCGGATCGACCGATATTGCCACGTGGCGTGCGTATGCAGGAAGATCGGGTGCGTGGGGGAATGGTTCTTCTGGGGCCAGAGAAAGCGGTGGCACTCGACCCGATCGGCACTGCCATCCTGAGTCGCATTGATGGTAAGACGAGTTTTGCGGCTCTGATCCATGATCTTGCAACAGCCTATGATGCCCCGCCTGCTATGATTGAACAGGATGTACAGACATTCCTGATGGGACTAAGAGCACGGATGTTTCTGGAGGTTGCCGGATGAACGTGCCACCGCCCATCGCCATGCTCGCCGAACTGACCCACCGCTGCCCCTTGGCCTGCCCGTATTGTTCCAACCCGTTGGAAATGGTTCACAAGGAAAACGAACTGGCGACAGAGGTCTGGGACGATGTTTTCCGACAGGCGGCAGACATAGGCGTGTTGCAGTTGCATCTGTCCGGAGGAGAACCTGCGGCGCGGCCAGATCTGGTGGAACTGACACAGGCCGCGCGGGATGCGGGGCTTTATGTCAATCTGATCACCAGCGGCATCGGTCTGACGCCGCGGCGGATTGGGCAGCTGGAAGACGCTGGCCTGGACCATATACAGTTATCGTTGCAGGGCACCAATGCGGACTTGGCCGATTGGGTAGGTGGCTACAAGGGAGGTTTTCACCGCAAGATGAAAATCGCTGCGGAAATTCGCGACCGTGGTATTCCCCTGACGCTTAATGCGGTGATGCACCGTCACAATCTGGATGATCTGGATCGCACGTTTGAAATGGCTCAGGAGATGGGAGCACGTCGGCTGGAGGTTGCATGCGTACAGTTTCACGGCTGGGCGACCAAGAACCGTGGCATGCTGCTGCCGACGCGCGAACAGACCGCCGAGACCAAGCGCAAGGTGGCCGAGGCCGCGCAACGCCTCAAAGGTGTTCTGGCCGTTGATTTCGTGCCGCCTGATTACTATTCGGAATATCCCAAAGCCTGTATGGGCGGTTGGGGAAGTGCAGGGGTGAATGTCACGCCAGAAGGCAAAGTGTTGCCGTGTCACGCAGCCGAGACCATCCCGCATCTTGATTTTGAGAACATCAAAGACCGCCCTCTGGATGAAATCTGGTACAAGAGCGCGGCTTTTAATGCCTATCGCGGGACTGACTGGCTGCCGGATCCCTGTAAAAGCTGCGATCGCAAAGAGATCGATTTTGGGGGCTGCCGCTGCCAGGCGCTGGCTCTGGCCGGGGATGCAAATGCAACCGATCCGGTCTGTTCCCGCGCGCCCGGACGAACGCATGTCGATGCGTTGCTGGCTGCCGCAGAACGTGAAGGCGAAACGGAATTTACTTACCGTGAGGCTGCGCCCAGCCGATAGGGCAGACCTTCCCAATCTGGCGGCCTTCAGGGGGTCGCCTTCAGGCATTCAACTGTCTTGTCCCACGTAGGTTTCTTTGGGAACAGGGGTGTTTGACTTCCGACAAGTGCGCTGTCATCATGACGTCATGAGGGAGTGCATTCATGGCAAAAGATAAACAAGACAAATCCTCTGACGGCGACAAGAAAAATACGTCACTCCGTCTGGAACGCAAAACTCTAAAAGCGTTGAAAATCCGCGCCATCGAGGAAGACACCAGTGTTCAAAAGATCATTGAACGGCTGGTCGAAGACTACCTGGCTGTTAACAAAAAGAAAAATTGAGCAAGGACATGTCCAACCAACTATTTTCTTGCCCCAAGGCCCTCCCCCTGACAGCCTGGTCGGATATGGCGCCGGGGCTTGTGGCGCAAAGCGGAGAAGAAATCGAAGCCTCCACTTTTGTGGCTCTGGATTGTTTTGACCAGAGCATACGCGGGTTGGGCCGTATGCTGATTGAAAGCGACGGCGAGCTGATCCTGATCGAGCAAGACGGCCGGCTTTTGCGCCAGCCTGCTGAACGGCCGGGCAATTTCGTTGCCGATCTGGCTGACGGCCCGGTCAAAGCGCATCTTTCTGATATGTCCCCATTACGCTGCCTGTTGAATTTGGGTGAGGGAAAAATCACTGATCAGCAGTTTAGGTTGGTGGACGACGAGGAAAAGACCCACCTGCGCGTGAATGAGCTTCGCTTTTCAGTTGATGAGAAGAATGTGAGCCTTCTGGCGCTGACCCCGGTGCGTGGTTACGGGAAAGCGCAAAAACAGGTTGCAAAAGGTCTGTCGGACTTTGGCGCAACGGGAGTTGCTCCGGGTGAAATTGTCTCGGTTCTTTTCCCGGATCTCGTGCCTTATGTTGCCAAGCCCAAACTGGTTTTTGGCAGTGACACCTCGGCATTTGTGGCGGCCAATCGGATCATTGCCTCCTATCTTGCCGTAGCCCGGCAAAACGAGCCCGGCACCATTGCGGATTTCGATACAGAATTCCTGCACGATTACCGGGTTGCCCTACGCAAAATCAGATCCGTTCTGAGCCTCTTTAAGGGTGTCTATGGCGAGGCCGCGACCACCGATCTTAAACAACGGTTTTCTGATCTGATGGCTCCAACCGGGCCGCTTCGGGATTTGGATGTCTACCTGCTCGAACAGGATCTCTATTTCGACATGCTTCCGGAAAACTTGCACGAAGGTCTGCGCCTGATGTTTGCCACTTTTAAGGCGGATCGCGCTGCGGTGCTGGCCAGCGTTGTCAAACGTTTGAAGAGTGTGGCCTATAACCGAGAAATGGCAGATCTGCAGGCGATGTTTGAAGCGCCTGGAGTGGTTGTCCAAGGGCCGCTTGGCGGGTTGGCTGTTGGGGATTATGCACAAAAGCTCATTTGGAAGCGCTACCGCAATGTCTGCAAAACTGCGGCCAAGATCGACGACACAACACCCGATGAGGATGTGCACGAGCTACGGATTTCTTGCAAAAAACTTCGGTATCTGATCGAGTTTTTTGCCCCTCAGTTCGACGCCGCGGAAATCAAGGCGATTGTGAAACCGCTGAAACGGCTGCAGGACAACCTGGGCCTGTTCAACGATTATTCGGTACAGCAGGAATCTCTGCAGGAATTGATTGAATCCGGCCGTCTGAAAGGGCGCACCGCCTTGATGGCGGCGCAAAGCATCGGCGCGCTGATCTCCATCCTGCATGGGCGACAATTGGAAGAACGCGCCCGTGTTGTGCAGAGCTTTGCACAGTTTGACAGTCCGGAAACCCGTCAGAAGTTTCGTACATTATTTCATGAGAGAGGGGCGCAGTCATGAAGATTATCGCTTGTTACAGCAACAAGGGTGGCGTGGGAAAAACCGCCTCGGCTGTGAACTTGGCCTATGCCTATGCGCAATCGGGAGCGCGCACGCTGTTGTGTGATCTGGACCCGCAAGGGGCATCGGGTTTCTACTTCCGGGTTAAACCTTCGAAGAAACTCAAGGAGGGGAAGTTCTTTGAGGACGTGGAGCGGTTTACCAAAGCTATCCGGGGCAGCGATTACGAAAACCTGGATATCTTGCCGGCGAACCTCACCTTCCGGGATTTTGACATTTTTCTGTCCCGAATGAAAAACAGCCGGTCGCGGCTGAAGAAAGCACTGAAGGGTGTTGACGGTGACTATGATGTGATCCTGTTGGATTGCCCGCCGAACCTTTCGGTTTTATCCGAGGCCGTGTTCAAGGCGGCTGATCACATTGTGGTGCCGGTTATCCCCTCTACCCTGACAGAGCGAACCTTTGCGCAGTTGGTGGAATTCTTTGACGAACAGGGGTTGAACGCCAAAAAGCTGAAACCCTTCTTTTCGATGGTGCAAGCGCGCAAAACTCTGCATGCGGACACCATCGAACGCATGCGCAAGTCTTACAAAGGCAAGTTCATGCAGACGCATTTGCCGTTTTCCACAGATGTCGAAAAAATGGGCGTGCACCGTGAGCCAACGCTGGCATTTGCCGGCAACCGTCCGGCCGCAAAAGCCTATAGATCGCTTTGGCAGGAACTGGACAAGCAGACCTGAGGAGGGCGCGATGCAAGAGATAGAACGAAAGTTTCTGGTGCGGGATTTGCCCGATTTGACCGAGGCAAAGCGGACAGAAATACGCCAAGGCTATATCACTCATCCTTCTGATGCTGTGGAAATGCGGCTGCGCCAGAAGAACGCTGCGTTTGTGATGACGTTCAAATCCGGCGAGGGCACCGTAAGAACCGAGCGTGAGGCCGCCATCACCCAGGAACAGTTCGACACCTTCTGGCCGGAAACCGAAGGGCGGCGGGTGGAAAAGATACGCTGGAGCGCTTCTTTTGCAGATGGGCTGATCTATGAGCTGGATGTGTTCGAAGGCACCCTGGACGGGTTGGTTCTGATCGAGGTGGAATTTGATACTCTGGAGGCTGCAGAAGCCTTTGAGCCGCCAGAGTGGTTTGGCGCGGATGTGACCGACGACAAACGGTATAAGAACAAGAATATGGCGGTGAACGGTCTTCCTGTTTAAGGCATGGCTTTGCGCAACAAATAGATGTCCATGAGCCAACCATGCTCGGCCCGTGCTTCGGTACGGGTCGTTTTTATTTTTTCGGACATTTCTGACAACGGCCCTGCAATCGAGATTTCATTCTCCATCCCCGCATAGGCGGTCCACCAGATTGTTATCCCATCCTGTGGCAAAGTCTGAAAGGAACATTGCCCGTCCAGCATGATGATCAGCGTGTCGGCCGAAGGAGGCCAGCCGTGATCGCGCAGCTGTCGGCCGGTGGTGATGGTCACAGCTTCGTTGATCTGGTTGAGGGGTTCCACATGCGCAGCAGTCAGCGCCTGGATCGACGTGATGCCTGGGATCACATGCACCGCTATATTGCCCCTGGATGTCAGCCGGTCTGCGATCCGCATGGTGCTGTCATACAGGGAAGGATCTCCCCAGACAAGGAAGCCAACAGAGCCGCCTTTTGGTAGGTGCTGCGTGATATTCAGCCACCAAAGATCAGCAATCGCGTCATGCCAATCGTCGACTCTTGTGCGATAATCCTGGGTTTTTTCATCACGGGCCGGCAGGTCAAATTCTACAATCTGTGGGCCGGGTGCCTTGATCACTTCGGAACAGATGGCCTGGCGCAGGGCGGCCAGATCGTCTTTGCCCGCGCCTTTGTTTGGTATCAGGATCAGATCAACCGCGTTCAGCGCCTCAACGGCTTGCAAGGTCAGATGCTTGGGGTTGCCGGTTCCGATGCCAACAAGAGAAAGCGTGAACTGTGCTGCGGTCATAAGGGGCTCCAAAATGAAACACGGCCCCTGTGATGGGGCCGTGCGATCAAAAGGTCAACGGGTCAGGCAGCGATCAGGCTGCGTTGAACAGGCGTGGTGTGACCAGACCAGCGCGTTCCAGGCCACGCAGAGATTTGGCTGCGAACAAAACGGCCAAATCCGCAATCGGTTCGATCAGGACAACCAGCATATAGGCTGCACCGAAAGAGAAGACAGAAGCGAGGTTTTCAGCACCAAAGCCCTGACCGTAGAAAGCCCAGAAGGCCACCCATGCAACAACGCCGCCCTGATATGCGGTCGACAGGGCCAGAGCCTGCGAATACTTCAGGTCAACATAGGCGGTATTCGGGGCAATGATCCGGGTCGCCAGCGCGTGCAGGGCAAACAGGGGCACAAGAAGGGTTGTCAGGTTGATTGCGTATTGCGGTAGATCGATGGGTGCAAAGAACACGCCCTGGATCAGCAGACCCGCCGCCAGACCAAAAGCGGCCGGAGCAGCACCGAGGATGAGGAACAGGGTTGAGCCGAGAATAAAGTGGACTTCGGACACTCCAACCGGGAAATGCGGCAAGAGTTCAAAGAACACAAACACGCCCACAGTAGCGATCAGCGCACGCACGGCGTAGGACACGATATTGGTTTTCTTCAGATCGGCAAAAGTCTCTTTTGCCGCGTAGGTGACTGCGCCAGCAGCTGTTACATAAGACAGCGCAATTTTCGCACCATCAACGATACCTGGTTCGATATGCATTATATTCTCCATACCGCCATCCCCGGCGGCTCAAGTTATGTCGTGGTATGGCCGGTCTCCTGACTTGTGGCTCAAGCGCGCAGTTTGCCCTTCCCGAAGAGTTCCCTTCAGTGGTGATGCAAACCCGCTCGCCACACACAGTCGCGGGGGCGGTTGAGGCTTTGGGTGCCGCGATTGGGTCCACCCGTCCTCATTCCCGTTTCAGCCCACAACGCTTGGCGTTGGAATTGGGCACCATATCCAGTTCATCTGCCATCTGACGTCGAAAAAGGTCAAGCTCGAATCTGCCAGTTGGGCGCAATTTTGCGACAAAAGTCGGGTGATGGATGTAATAAAATTACACGCGATTTATGGGGCTTCGGCCAGCGGACCATAGAGGATCAGGACCGGGGCCTGTGTCTCCAGTTTTGGCAAAAGGTCCGGTAAAGTGCCAAGTTTTTCGCGCCGCAGCTCCTGTTCGGGCGTAGAGACCCCGGTTGCCAGAAGGGCTGGAGTTTCGGGCGACATCCCGTGCTCCAGCAACTGCCCAGCCAGTGCCGCAAAGGTGCGTTTGCCCATATAGACCACAGTTGTGGCCTCCGGATCGGCCAGCGCCGCCATGTTCATCTCTTCGGGCAAGGCACCGTTTGCACTGTGACCTGTGATGTATTGCAGGCGACGCGCTGTCATTCGTCGTGTTAACGGGATGCTGGCCGCCGCTGCCGCGGCAGACGCCGCTGTGACGCCGGGTATGATTTCAAAGGCGATACCGGCAGCGCGCAGGGCGGTGATTTCTTCTTCAAGACGGCCAAAAATTCCGGCATCTCCCGATTTGAGACGCACCACATTTGCACCGGATTTGGCGTAGTCCACCAGAAGGCGGCTCACGTGGTCTTGCTTCGGTGAGGGGCGCCCTGCACGTTTGCCCACGCCCACCAGATCCGCGTCCTTGGAGGCGTGACCCAGAATGGGGCCGGAAGACAGGTCGTCAAACAGGATGGCGTCCGCCGCCTCAAGCCGCTTCACGGCCTTGACGGTTAGCAGTTCTGGGTCGCCTGGGCCAGAAGAGACAAAAGAGACAAAGCCGGTCATGCCTTTTCTCCGGTGATCAGATGGAAGAAGGTACCGGTCACGTGGCCTTTGATCGATCCGGTTTCTGGCACCGGATTGCCATCGGCGTCAAACACATTTGCCAAAGGTGCGTCGGGTTCGTCCAGAATGCTCGAGTAGTGGAACTCGTGGCCGCGTAATGCGGTTTCGGCCGCAAAACCCGGCATGGGACTCTGCAAAACAGCGCGGCGATAGCCAAGATGAAATCTGCGTTTTTCGTATGAGGTCACAAGCCCCAAAAGCCCGGCCATCTGGTGGCGGTTACCTTCCTTGTCAATCAAAGCTTCCCCAAGCGCCATATAGCCACCGCATTCACCATGGACTGGTTTTGATGCCGCGTGTTTCTGGAGGCCCTTACGGAATATCTCTGCTGCAGCCAGCGTGCCCCCATGCAGTTCCGGGTAGCCACCCGGAAGCCAAACAAGGTCGGCGTCTGCTGCAGGCGCTTCGTTGGCCAGAGGCGAAAATGGTAGGATCTCGGCGCCGGCCTGTCGCCAGCCTTCCAACAGATGTGGATAGGTAAAGGAAAATGCCGCATCGCGTGCCAGCGCAATGCGTTGGGCCGGAGGTGTCGGAAGCGGCGCAGCTGGGGCATCGGGGCCGGCGAGGGCTGCGGCTTTGATTGCGTCCAGATCTACGTTGGAGCGCAGAAAACTGGCGTAGCCTGCGATGGCACTTTCCAGGTCCGGATGCTCAACGGCCTGAATCAAACCCAGATGCCGTTCTGGCAGGGCTAGGTCACCACGACGGGGCAGGGAGCCGAGCACTTTTACGCCTGCACGTTCCATGCCGAGCCGCGTCAGGCGTTCGTGCCGGGGGCTGGCAACCCGGTTCAGGATGACCCCGGCAAAAGGCAGATCCGGGTCGTAGGCTTTGAACCCCAGCGCGGTTGCTGCGGCGGATTGGGCCTGACCGCCCACATCAATCACCAACACAACCGGCCAGCCCATTCGTTTTGCTGTTTCGGCGGAGGAGCCAAAACCGCTTTGTCCGCGTGTGGCCACCCCGTCAAACAGCCCCATGGAGCCTTCGGCAACGCAGATGTCCGCGCCTTTGGCCTGGGTTGCAATGGCATTCAGCAACCCGTCGTCCATCGCCCATGTATCAAGGTTGAAGGAGGCCCGTTTGGCGGCAGCGAGGTGAAACGCCGGGTCGATATAATCCGGGCCACTCTTGAATGGCTGCACCGTCAGACCATCCTCAGCCAAGGCGCGCAGAAGGCCCAGCATCACTGTTGTCTTGCCGGTGCCAGAAGATGGGGCGGAGATCAGGATACCTTTGGCCATTATTCAGTTCCTTCCGGAAAGCGCGGGTCCGTGCCCACCGGGCGGTACCGGCGGTCATAGTCGCCGGCATAAAGGCAGCTTTCGTCGAACTCTTCTGCGCCGATGGCGCGCCCCACGAGGATCAGCGCTGTGCGGCCCCGTTCGCCTTGGGTCGCGTCCTCAAGTGTTTCGAGTGTGGCCTTGACGATGCGCTGATCCGGCCATGTCGCACGCCAGATTACGGCCACCGGACAGTCCGCGCCATAATGCGGTGTGAGGTGGGCTATTACATCTTCGAGCACATGAACGCTGAGGTGAATGGCCAGGGTTGCGCCGGTCTTGCCGAAATTTTCCAGCGTCTCGCCGTCCGGCATCGCCGAGGCGCGGCCGGAGGTTCGGGTTAGAACCAAAGACTGGGCAACTCCCGGTAAGGTCAGTTCGGCCCCCAATGCTGCCGCAGCTGCGGCAAAAGACGGCACCCCGGGCGTTACGTCATAGGGAATGCCTTCTGCGCGCAGGCGGCGCAGCTGTTCGCCCATTGCTGACCAGACCGAAAGATCTCCGGAATGGAGACGGGCAATGTCATGGCCTGCTGAATGGGCGGATTTGATCTCATCAATGATTTCATCAAGTGACATCGGAGCAGTGTTCACAATCCGAGCGCCCGCCGGGCAGTGCTCCAACAGCGCTTCGGGAACCAGAGAACCCGCGTAAAGGCAAACCGGGCAGGCGGCAATCAAGTCGCGCCCACGCAGCGTGATCAGGTCCGCCGCTCCGGGGCCAGCTCCGATAAAATGAACCGTCATGGGGTAAAAACCTCCGCTTGGGCCACGGTGGCAAGGCCATCCGGGGTTGTCTGTCTTGGGGCGATCAGCCGGGCTGATCCATAACGTCCCGCACCGGCCAAGGCCAGCGCTTCGGCGACTGATCCGGTTCCAAAACGTGCCTGTATACGAGGCGAATGTGTCGGCGTCATGATCCCTTGGATCTCGGCTTCTGCAAGGGTGACAAGAGGAAGGGCGCTGACTTGCAAAAAAGCGCGAAATCCCGGGACTTCGGCTTTGCTCTCCAGCACTGCGATATGCGTCGGCTTTTGAGCTTGGAGTTTCAACGCCTGATGCAGAGCCGCTGCTGTAACTGTGTTGCGAAACCCAAGGCCCGTGACTTTCATCGGATCGCACTCCATTGAATCACCGGACGCGCGCGATCCCAGCCGCGCATGGTCCCCAAGGGCGACACTTCGGCGATTTCAACCCGCATCAGGTGACCGCCGCGTTCAGCGTGGGCCTGAACCAAAAGCGTTTCCGTTTCCAGCGTCACCCCATTGGCAACGATACGGGTTCCGGCTGGCAAAATCTCCCAGAGACGGTCCAATAGCCCTTGCGAGCCGCCACCACCGATAAAGACACAATCAGGTGTCGGAAAACCTGTCAGGACATCCGGCGCGGCCCCTAATACTGGCTGCATGCGATGGTCAACGCCAAATTGCGCTGCGTTTTCCTGGATGTTACGGTGGCGATCATCGCGTGGTTCAAAGGTTATGGCGCGGGCGCCACGTGCAGCGAGGCACCATTCGACCGAGATCGACCCGGAGCCGCCGCCGATGTCCCATAGAAGTTCGCCAGGTCGCGGAGCAAGCGTTGACAGGGTCAGTGCCCGGATAGGGCGTTTGGTGATTTGGCCGTCGCTTTGAAACAGATCATCCGGCAGGCCTGGGGCTTGTGGCAGCCCGGGTGTACCCTTCACATCAATTGCGACGGCAACGGGTGCGTGGACATCTGCTATATCAAATTCTTGGGCTGTGCATCGGCGTAAACGCTCGCGCGGCCCTCCGAGAGCTTCGGCGATCGTGAGAGAGGACGCGCCAAACCCAAGGGTGGCAAGATAGGTCGCCAGCTCTTTGGGAGCGTTGCCATCACGCAGTGTACACAAAAGGCGGGTGCCCGGAGACAGGATTGGGCGCAACCGCGCATAGGGGGCCGCATGAAGGCCTTGGGTCAGGGTCTCTTCCAGTTTCCACCCCATCCGGTTGGCCATCAATGAAAAGGTAGAGGGCAGGGGATGAGAGACCCATTCTGCAGGTTGCAGTGCCCGCATCAGTGAGCCACCAGCCCCATGCCAGAACGGGTCGCCTGAGGCCAGAACCGCAACGCGGCGACCGTGCGCGGCCAGAACTGGATCAATAGAGAAAGGTACGGGCCAGGGCTGCCCCTTTGCCCCTGCTGCCACCAGTTCCAGATGGCGGGGGCCGCCAAAGATAATCTCGGCCTTGGCCAGCGCATTGCGGCTTGCATCTCCAAGGCCTGCCAGGCCATCTTCGCCAAGCCCGATGAGGGTGAGCCAAGGTGTGGGAAGAGGATCAGACATGGCGCGGATACTCCTGTTGGGAGGCACAACAGAGGCTTCGCATTTGGCGCGAGAGCTGGCCGAGAACTGGACGGGAGCCGGGCGTCAGGCGGTGTTTTCCTATGCGGGCCGAACCGCGCGCCCGGCGGCGCAGCCGTTGCCCGTGCGGCAGGGCGGGTTTGGCGGGGTCGCGGGTCTTGTCGCATATATCCGGCGCGAAGGCGTGAGCCATGTGATTGATGCCACCCATCCCTTTGCAGCACAGATGAGCCGCAATGCGGTGGAGGCTTGCGCCGAGGCTGACGTGCCACTGGCCGCTTTGGAACGGGCGAAATGGAAGGCTCGGACTGGGGACGATTGGCACCATGTGGCAGATATTGATGCCGCTGTTGCAGCGTTGCCAGACGCCGGTGCACGCGTGTTTCTCGCGATTGGCAAGCAAACGCTTGCCCCTTTTGCCGCAAAGCCCGAAAATTTCTATGTTCTGCGGCTGGTTGACCCGCCTAAGGCTGACATGCCTCTGGCAAATGCGGCCGTGGTTGTCGCCCGGGGACCCTTTGATGCGGTGGGAGATCAGGAGCTGTTGGAAAAACATGGTGTCACACATATCGTGGCCAAAAACGCCGGTGGCACCGGGGCTGAGGCGAAGCTGACAGCGGCACGTGCACTTGGCCTGCCGGTCATTATGGTTGACCGACCTTTCTGCCCTGATCGCCACATCTGCCATAGCGTCGGCGAGGTGATGAGCTGGCTTGCGGATCATTCGGCGTAGCGTGGGGTAAAGACGTGGCGACCAATGCGACGGGTGTCACGGTTACCGACAATCACCATGGTGCGCATGTCGGCCATCTCGGGCGTGGCCTCCGCCAACGTCACAGTGCTGATGTTTTCTGTGGGTTTGGTCACGTCGCGGGCGAAGCTGATCAGCGTCTCTGGCCCGCAGGCCTCGCGCAGGATCTCCAGTGCGCGGGCAAACTGATGCGGGCGTGACTGGGACCTGGGGTTATAAAACGCCATAGCAAACCCGGCTTCGCCAGCGGCCCGCAATCTGTTTTCGATGAGCGCCCAGGGTTTTAGGTTGTCGCTCAGGTTTATCGCGGCAAAGTCATGGCCCAGGGGCGCGCCAAGCCGGGCAGCGGCGGCCAGCATCGCGGTGATGCCGGGTAGGACGCGGATATCGAGATCCAGCCAGTCCTTGGGGCCGTTCTCCAAGGCTTCAAATACGGCGGAGGCCATAGCAAAAACACCGGGATCACCAGAGGAAACCACCACAACACGTTTGCCGCAGGCGGCCATGTCCAAGGCTTGCGAGGCGCGGTCGACTTCAACCCGGTTGTCACTGGCGTGCAGCGTCAGCCCGTCACGGGGCGCAATGCGTTTGACATATGGGATATAGCCGACCACGTCCGTGGCTGCGGTCAGTGCTGCGCGTACCTCGTCAGTCACCAGCGTTTCATCACCAGGGCCAAGGCCGGCAACGACCACCCATCCCGCTTGATTGACATTCATGGACGGCGTCCTTGTCCGTGGATCAAAACGATTGAAAAATAGGGGACTGGCCCTTGAACGTCCGAGAGCTTTCGGACCTGCTGTTGGGGCATGGTGCCGTGTTCCACCAGCCACGCGTCGTCTATACGGCCAGCTTTTTCCAGAGCGCGGCGCAGTTTTGGCAGGTTTCTCCCGATCTTCATGACAACCAAAGCGTCAGTGTTCCGGGCGCGAGATGCCAATTCGTCTTCGTCCAGGGTTGCCATTGCCACGGTGAGCACATCATCACCCCAGGTGATCGGCTGGCCAGACGCCGTCCAGCAGCCTGACATGCCGGTAATGCCCGGAATGACTTCCATCTCTGCGCGGCCTTGCAAGCGGGTGTAGAGATGCATAAAAGACCCATAAAGAAACGGATCACCTTCGCAGAGGACCACCACATCTTCGGAGTGGGCGATCTCGGCCAATGTGGTGGCCCAGCTGTCGTAGAAGTCCCCAAGCAGGCGGTTGTATTCGGGATCACTAAAGTGGATCTCGGTGGTGACCGGGTATTCCATCGCATGTTCGACGGCCATAGCGGGCAGCATTCCATCCACCAGGGTGCGCGCCTGACCTTTGCGGCCCGCTTTGCGGAAATAGGCGACATGACGGGCGCCTTGAATAGCACGCCAGGAGCGAACGCTCATCAGGTCCGGATCCCCCGGACCAAGCCCTGCACAAATGACTTTACCCATGGTACTTTGATTACTCTTTCCAGCTGGCCAAGGCATTGACCGCAGCCACGGTTATGGCCGACCCGCCAAGGCGACCTTTGACGATCATTGATGGCACTGGCAGATCTTGCATCAGGGCCTCTTTGGATTCCATCGCGCCAACAAACCCTACGGGGCAGCCTATGATGGCGGCCGGGCGCGGACAGGTGGGATCTTGCAACATGTTCAAGAGGTGAAACAGGGCGGTGGGTGCATTGCCAATAGCAACCAGTGCACCGTCAAGCCTCGGGCGCCACAGTTCCAGCGCGGCTGCAGAGCGGGTGTTGCCCATCTCTTTTGCCATTTCGGGCACTTTCGGATCGCGCAGGGTGCAGATGACCTCGTTGTTGGCCGGTAAACGGGGACGGGTGATGCCCTCGCTGACCATATAGGCGTCACAGAGGATAGGTGCGCCCTGGGCCAGCGCGGCCCGTGCGGTTTTTGCCATACGATCTGAAAACCGGATGTGTTCCTCAAGGCCGACCATACCGGCTGCATGGATCATCCGAACTGCAACGCTTTCCTCATCTTTGTCGAACCGGTCAAGATTGGCCTCTGCGCGAATGGTGGCAAAGCTCTCAGCATAAATTTTTGCGCCGTCGGTTTCATAGGTGTGGAGCATATCTCTGCCCTCTCTCAGCGTGCGTTTTTCAGTGTCTCTTGCAGGGATGCTGCGGCGAGACCGGTTATTCTTGGGCGATCGATGGCCGTGCCCCGCATGACCAGATCAAACGTATCCGATGTGCGAGCGACCAACGTCAGATCGGCGGGTTTTGGATGGGCGCAGCCTTTGGTGCAACCCGAAATATGCAGGGTGCGGCCATGTGGGACATATTGAGCGAGGTCCCGGGCAAGTGCGCGGGTTGGCGCATGCGCCTGCAGGCATCCGGGCGCTCCGGTGCACGCAACCACTTGCAGGCGCGGATCTGTTGCGTCAAGGATCAGGCCGGGCAGCGCGGGGATCCGTTTTTCAGTTTCGACAAGAAACATGCGCCACGGAGTGAGGCGAAGAGCCCCCAATCGGGCCAGCTCCTTGAGCGTGCTTGCAGGAATTTGACCGAATTCCAGCGCAACCAGTTGGCCGACGGGTGTTGTCCCAAGTGCCGGATACTGTGGCTCCAAGCGCCGGGGGGCGGCAAACACCGCGGGTAGAGCGCGGCGCGCGACGAGACGGTGCATCCGTCCACGCCCGTCGGGCGCGCCGCCATTGTTCAAAAACCAGCGGGCAAGTCTGATCGCTTCGCCTGCGGCTGTCTCCAAGGTTACCGGTTTTCCAAACTCCGCCCCATCAGCGATCAGCAACAATCCACTGGCCCCGTGTTCGACCCGGATGTCGGCGGCTGTAGACTGCAGAACTGGGGTGGGCCCTGTATCAATTGCAAACCCGAACTTCCCTGGCAAGGTCAGCGCTTTGGCCTGTCTCAACGCCTCGGTCAGGCTGTTTGCGATCCTTTGGCTTGTGTCGCCTGGCTGCCAAAATGGAGAGAGGATTATGTTGCGCCGGGCCTCGGCCTGTGGTGTTTCATCCACTAATCCCACGTCTCGAAGATCTTCGATCAAATCCAAGTGGCGATCTTCTCGAATGCCCCGCAGCTGCAGATTTGCACGGGCAGAAAGGTCTATGAGACCGTTTCCGTATGCTTGTGAAATCTCTGCCACCCGCAGTGACTGTTCAGGGGAAAGGCGCCCCAGGGGAGCGCGAATGCGCACAACCAGACCATCGCCGGAGGCCATCGGGCGCAGCGCGCCGGGGCACCAGCCGTATACTTTGGGGGCGGTCATGTTGTGCTCTCCAACGCGGCGAGGATGGAGTTGCGGCGCGTTTGCCAAAGTGCGGTCTCTTTTAAGGCACGGAACCGGTCCCGCATGGCTTGCAGCGCCGCTGGATTGGCCTTTTCCATAAAATCGACCAAATCTGCGCGCCCCAGGGTTGCATCGAAATAGAGATCAAAAAGATGGGCAGGTACAGCCTGCGCAAGATGCGCAAAGGCGGCCATGTGATCCAGCGTTGCAGCGATCTCTGCCGCACCGCGGAAACCATGCGCCATCATGGATGTTGCCCAATCCGGGTTGGCGGCGCGTGCGCGGGTCACGCGGGCAATTTCTTCTGTAAGAGACCGTGCCTGTGGCTGGTCGAACTTGGTCGCGTCCATGTGATAAAGTGCGGGCGCAGCTTGCCCCAGGCGCGCCATTGCGGCGGCAAACCCTGCTTCATGCGTAGCGTAGTCCGAAGCCACTAGAATATCTGTTTCAGGCAGATCCTGCAGGTGTACAAAACTGTCTGCAGTTTTCAGACGTTTTTCGAGTTCTGTCCTAGCCTCGTGGATGTCACCCTGCGCGTCAATTGCATGAGAGGAGGCCGCCAGCCAGGCTTCGCCCGCAGCGGCACGTGCATCTGGCGAGTAGTCATCGAGCTGCGCGGACATGGAAAGCCCATATTGTCCTGGGCGCGGGCCAAAGACACGCGGCGTTTTTGCCAGATAGGGATTGTCCGCTGCGGTCTCGTCTCGTGCGGCCAGCGCTGCGGCGGCGCCTTCAAACATCTGAGCAAGTCCGGGGAAGACGTCGCGGAATAGCCCTGAAACCCTTAAAGTCACATCAATCCGCGGGCGGCCCAGGAGGGCCAGCGGAATTACCTCAAAACCGGATACGCGTTCCGATCCATCATCCCATTTGGGGGCGAGACCGGCGAGATGGAGTGCCATGGCAAACTCTTCACCCGCCGTGCGCATGGTTGCGGATCCCCAGAGGTCAATCACCAGCCCCTTTGGCCAGTCGCCGTGATCCTGAAGGTGGCGGCGCAGCAGCTCTTCCGCCAGTTTGACCCCTTGCGTCTGCGCCGCCCGCGAAGGCACCGCGCGTGGGTCGGTTGTAAAGAGGTTGCGACCGGTTGGAATGACATCTGCCCGCCCACGATAGGGCGAGCCGGAGGGGCCAGGGTGGACATGTTGACCATTGAGTGCCGCGATAAGCCCCGAACGTTCATGTGCCCCGCATTCCCCGGTGCCGAAGATATGCAGGCCCTCGCCATACTGGCTTTCCTTGATGTCACAGACAAAGCTGTCGATACGGGTGATCGCTTCGGCGGCTGAGCTGTCGGCCGTCAACCCCAGATCAGCCTCAACCCCGGTGCCCTGCGCCTCTGCCCGGATGTCTTCGATCAGGCGGTCGCGTCGCGCTGGATCAAGCCCATCGGCGGTCGAGTATTCGTCCAGAAGGCTTTCGAGCCGTCCCATGCCTTCGGGCAGGTTGGTCTGCGCCAAAGGGGGAGGTAAGTGGCCAATCGTGATGCCCGCAATCCGGCGCTTGGCTTGCGCCGCTTCGCCTGGATCATTGACAATAAACGGATAGATCACCGGCAGGCGGCCAATGAGCGCCTCGGGCCAGCAGTTGCCGGACAGGGCCACTGCCTTGCCGGGCAGCCATTCCAGAGTGCCATGTGCACCAATATGCACCACCGCGTCGATTTGGCGCTGGAGCCAAAGATAGAAGGCCACATAGGCGTGGCGCGGGGTCCGGTCGAGATCATGATAATCATCGACACGGGTTTTCACTTGACCTCGTTCCGGTTGCAGGGCGATAATGGCGTTGCCCGCCTTCAAGGCGCGGAACCGGAAATTCTGCCCGTCACAGTCGGCATCATCTTCCGGATTGCCCCAAGCGGCACAGAGGTCTTCGCGCAGGCTGTCGGGCAGATCGTGCAATGCGGCCAGATAGTCGTTTAACGGAAGTTCCAGAACCTCTTTCATAAGACGCAGCCCTGCGTTTTTCGGCGTCTCGACCCCATAGCCTTGAGCTGCAAGCTCCTGAAGGATCGTTTCGCAGGAGGCCAGGGCATCCAGCCCGACCGCATGTGCGAGGTTGTGATCGCGCCCAGGATATGTCGACACAACAAGGGCGAGGCGCTTGTCCTGGTTGGCCTTTGTCGCCAGTGCTAGTTGTCCCGTTATCCGGTCAACCACGGCCCGTATGCGGTCTGGGTCTGCGCGATGAGCGAAACGGGAATATTCCAGATCAGGGTCCTTCTTTCCCGGTGCTTTGAAGCTGACCACACCGGCAAAGATGCGCCCGTCGACCTCTGGGAGAACCACATGCATCGCAAGGTCTGCAGGGGACAGTCCCCGGTTGGCCTCGGCCCAATCCTTACGCCGTGCAGTGGAGAGCGCGACTTGGAAAACGGGGCAGCCGGTGGTCGAGAGGGGGGATGGGCTTCCATCCCGCCCCTGAGCGGAAAACGCCGTGGCATTGATGATCGCAGCCGGAGAAAGCCCGGGCAGACAATCGCGCAGCCATTGCGTGGCGGCGGGCGATTTGAGACTGGTTGCAAACGCCCCAAAAGCGGCATAGCCGCGTGCGCGCAATTCGTAAATGAGCGCATCCACCGCTGCAGTATCCGCAGAGGTCAGATAGGAGCGGTAGAACGTCACAAGGATCAACGGTTTGCCGTCGCTGTCCAGATGGTCAGTGACACCCAGGTCGGGGTCGTAAAACCCTTGATCCGGCATTGTTTTAACGCCGCGCACTGGGCCTGCATAAAGCCCCGCAGCCAGCGCGAGTTGCGCCAAGGCAGCCTGGGCCGCAACGGCCCCCCCGGCGTCGCAAAGATGCTGCAGACGGCGCAATGTTGATGCGGGCAGGGTGGAAAGGTCATCCAGACGCGGGTCCTCGCGACCATCTGCAGGCAGGACCGCCAAGGCAATCCCCTTGCGCCGGGCGAGATCTTGAAGAGTGGCCAGCCCATAGGGCCAATAGCTTTCCCCGCCGATCAGCCGAACAAGAATTCCCTTGGCCCCGTCCAACGTCTGTTCCGCATAAACGTCCACAGACAGCGGATGCTTCAACGCGATCAGATTGGCGAGCCGCAAAGAGGGTAGGCTTCCGTCGGCTCTGTGCCAGCCCGCCGCAAAAGCACCCAGGTCGCTGTCTGAAAATGACAGCACAATCAGGTCTGCAGGCGTTTGGCCCAGATCCTGTGGTGTGTCACTTTCATCTAGCCCGTGGCTTTCGCGGAAGACGACGTGCATGGTGGATCAGGCTCCCAGATCTGCGTGGATACCCGCAGTGTCGATATTGTCGTGTTCCGCAATCACCACCAACTGGGTCTTGCGCTCCTGGGTCCCCCAGGGCTGATCGTATTGGGCCCGCAGACGTTCGCCAACGGCCTGGATCAGCATCCGCATCGGTTTTCCTTCAACCGCGACATAGCCTTTGACGCGCAGAATCTTGCGCTTTCGGGCCATCTCGATAATGCGATTTTGCAGGTCTTCAGGATCAGAGACTTCTCCCAATTCGACCACAATGCTCTCAAACTCGTCATGGCTGTGATCATGATGATGGTGGTGATCGTGTTCATCATCGTGTTCATCATCGTCATGATGGTGGTGATGCTCGTGGTTCGAGGGGCGGGCATCCAGATCATCTTCGGCCGCCGCTTCAAGGCCCAGGACAACACGCGGATCAATCACCCCTTCGGTCATCGGCAGGATCGGCAACTGGCGCGGGGCTTCTTTCTCGATCACGGCGCGTGCGGTGGCAACACCCTCCTCACCCGCCAGATCCGCCTTGGACAACAGGATGATATCCGCGCAGGAGATCTGATCCTTGAACAGCTCTGACAAAGGTGTTTCGTGGTCGATGCCCTCATCGGCCTCGCGCTGAGCCTGTACCGCGTCCAGATCCGTGGCAAACTGCCCTTTGGCAACAGCCTCGGCGTCGGCCAGTGCGATTACCCCGTCCACAGTGATCCGGGACCGGATGGCAGGCCAGTCGAAGGCCTTGAGCAAGGGTTTGGGCAGGGCGAGCCCCGAGGTTTCAATCACGATGTGATCCGGAGTTTCGGGCAGAGCCATCAACTGCTCGATGGTCGGGATAAAGTCATCTGCCACGGTGCAGCAGATGCAGCCATTGGCCAGTTCCATAATGTTTTCGGCAGGGCAGTTTTCATCCGCACAGGATTTCAGGATATCTCCGTCCACGCCTGCGGTGCCAAATTCATTGACCACCACAGCCAGTCGCTTGCCTTGCGGGTTTTGCATCAGATGGCGGATCAATGTGGTTTTACCAGCTCCAAGGAAGCCGGTGACAACAGTGACTGGGATTTTGTTGAGGTTGGACATTGGTTTTAGGCCTCAGGCAGCTTCAGAGGAGGAATGCGGGCAACAGTTTGCTTGCGAAAAATCTGTGGGCGTTCACGCCAGGGAACCAATCCGTCTGTGGTTTGGGCATAGGCTGCGACACCTTTCAGAATGTCTTCCACATGTTCATTTGGGTCCATGTCGCCATAGACATAGGTCCAGCGCTCGGCACCGCCGCTGAGAACCATGGAACATCCTCGGGTGCACGCCGAGAGGCATTCCACGCCTCGCAAAGTAACACCTTCGGGCAGTCTGGCTTCTGTTAAAGCCTCAAGCATCACTGCACCAGGGCGGGGGCCTTCAGGGTCCACATCCGCACGGCGGCAGGTGGTGCAGACGGTCAGCATTACCTCGCCAGATTCACGTGTGTCGGCCATTGTGTGCCGCTCCTTCCTGTTCTGTGGCTAAAAAGGTGCTGCCAGCGGGGCGCAGTTTACGTGTTGCCCTCAACCGGTTGCAGAACACCCCGTCCGCCCGTTGTTCGATGTGCTGGCAGGTCTCCCGGCTTGCAGATGTCACCTGAACGTCAGGCGGTGGCCTCCATCCTTCCCGGGAAAATCCCAGTGGTTTGCGGAAGCCTCATCCGGTCACGGTCGCGGGGGCGGCTGTGCTTGGCAGATTGCGCTGCTGTCACATTCCCTCTTCGCCCAAGGCACGCCTTGGGAACCAACATAAAACCCCTTGCGCTATTGCGCCCTTCCTTGTCAAGACATGGCAAAACCCGAAGGAGCATCCGATGAGTGAGACGTCCGAAAAAGTCATTTCCCATGAAGAGGCCGAACGCCATGCGTCCAAAATGGCCAAGAAGAAGGCCGCGCGCGACAAGATGATGAAGACCAAGGATGGTGAAAAAGGGTTGATCATCGTCCACACAGGGCCGGGAAAAGGTAAGTCCAGCTCGGGCTTTGGCATGATTATGCGGTGTATCGCCCACAAGATGCCCTGTGCCGTGGTGCAGTTCATCAAAGGTGCCTGGGCCACGGGTGAGCGGACACTAATCGAGGAAAACTTTGGTGATCTTTGTCAGTTCTATGCAATGGGAGAAGGGTTCACCTGGGAAACCCAGGATAAGGTGCGTGATATTGCTGCAGCGCGGAAGGGCTGGGAGAAAGCCAAAGAAATGATCCTGGATGAGCGTAACGCGATGGTTCTTCTGGATGAGATCAACATCGCGCTGCGGTACGAATATCTCGATCTTGAGGAGGTCCTGGAATTTCTGGTGGAGCGTAAACCGGCGATGACCCATGTGGTTCTGACCGGGCGTAACGCAAAAGAAGAGCTGATCGAGATTGCCGACCTTGTAACGGAGATGGGCCAGATCAAGCACCCATTTAGGGCAGGGATCAAAGCGCAGAAAGGTGTAGAGTTTTGATGTGCTTCCTGCAGGGCTTTGCCCTGCTGGCCTGACCAAAGGTCAGGCCAAGCCGCGCGCCAGAGAGCTGGAGCCAAAGGCTCCAGCTCTCTGGCGCGCGGCGCCCCCGTTTCAACCGACAGGCACCAGATGATTGTCCCACGCGGTTGCTGCGGTTGTGATTGTGTGTGTGTCATTGTGTGACAGGTTCAGGATCTGACCTTGACCGGTGGTGGCGATCCATCCGGCTGTGTTTCCAGTCAGGCCGCAGACATCAGTAACCTGATGCTCCTGAACAAGATCACCAGATGCGGTGTTCATAATCTGCACCCGGTCCCCACGGGGAGATGAAACCGCCACCTCCGTGCCCTTGGCAGAAAAGGCGATTGAACCGCCATATCCATTCAGATTTCGCAGGCGCGGGTCTCCCTCAGCCAAAAGCCGCGGCGGGGCGTTGCGCCTGTGCAGGCCCACGATTGGCGCAAGCTCGCCCAGGTCACCCTGCCATTGCATCGCGAAGCCAACCGTCCCGTCCGGTGACAGCGCAAGGTGGCGAATTGAGTTCAGATGCAGATCTTGATCCAGTTTCATTTGTTCCAGGATCTCGCCAGAAAAGCTCAGATAGCTGAGACATGGCTCCATTGTCGGCAGGTTCAGCTTGGCGCGGCCACTGTCCGGGTGTGTCTCTATTCCGCCGTTGGCAACGACCAAATAGCCCTCCGGGTGGCGCAGAATATCATGAGGTCCGACGCCTCCTGACGAGAAGCTTGCGATCCGCTGGTAAGTCTTACTGTCCCAGATGCCGATCACACCGCGTGCGTTTTCGTAATCATTCTCGGTCGTGAACAGCTGTTGCCCGTCTGCCGAGAAACAGCCATGGCCATAGAAATGATGACCTTCGGGCGGGGTGAGGCGGGTAATCTGAGCTCCCGTGCGGCAGTCCAGAACATCTGCAAAACGCCCCGGACGGCGGGCAAAAGCAATGATCTCGGGGTGGTGAGGGTGAGCGCTGGCTGCATGACCCCGCCCTGGGAGGGGGTGGCGAAACACCACATCTCCGGTCGCAGTCAGGCCGGCCAATATATACTGGCCGCTGGGCTCAAGCCCTGCTGTGACAAAATCTGGATAGCCTACGTCCGCCCAACTGGCCTGCGGAGCGATGCCAGCGGCCAATAGCCCTGTCAGAAATCCACGACGTGTGGCCATTTCAGTCTCCATCCAGTGAATTGAAACCTGCGGCTACACCCAGGCGGGGCCCCAGTTCTGCCGTCACAAAGTCACGCAGCTCTGACACATTCTGTTTCAGGGCTTCGATACGAAAACGGCTTGCTGGATCGGACACGCCTGCAAAGCTTGGATCCTCCAGCGCTGCGGCGCGCTTTAGCGAGCGTCCGAACTGATCAGAAAGCTGATCCTGCAGTTCAGGTGCGCCTTCGGCCAAGGAAATTGCCAGCGGTTCGAGCGCTTCGAGGGATAAGATCACATGCCGGAGCGAACGGCCCGAGCGCCAGGCTTCCGCGCGACGTGGGCGCGGTTTTTCAAAACTGCCCAGCGGGCGCCCCAGACGCAGATCATCCACAATTTGCAAGCCTGTGGTCAGGGTTTTGAAGAGCTCTTGGCGAATTTCCGCGTCGCTTTGATAGCGTTCAGACGGGGCCTGCATGAGGTCGACAAAATGACCAGTCCAATCTGTTTCGATTGCGTAGGCGGTATGCGCAATATCATGCGCCATCGCTTGGGCCAACGCGCATTGGTATTCCGCCGAAGCCAGCGTTTGCGCCTCTTTGTCGAAGAGAAGAAACTCCAACGCATAGAAGCCTTTGCCTGCGATTGAGAACTCCGCAAAGGTTTCGGCAGGTAAAACATCATGGTTTTCATCGCGCAGGAGCGCGCCTACGGTTTTGCCGATCTTCCCGCGGTTATCAGGCCAAAAAGCGAGGGAAAATGCACGTGCATCAGTTTCCGTTGGGCCAAAACGCCAGATGCTGGCGGTAACCCAGGCATCAAAAGCGTCGGTAAAGGCGTCTTGTACACCGCCGGGGTCTGACGGGCAGCTCTGATCTGTCACCTGCGCCAAGGTGGCAGTTCTGTCGGACAGGGTTTGAAATGCCGGCAGGATGTGCTGGTCTACAATGCTTTCAGTCAGCGCATCTGCGTTGGCAGCACTGGCCAGGCAGCAGCATGCCAGAACGGAAAAAAGTCGTTGCATGGGTCAGAGGCTCTCCAGAAACTGTATCAGATCGGCACGTTCATCGGCGGACATGTTCACGACGTTCGCTTGTGCGCTTGCCGCTTCACCTCCGTGCCAGAGGATCGCCTCAAGCAGAGTGCGCGCGCGCCCGTCATGCAGATACCCGGCGAGGGGTGAAACCTGTTTGGTCAACCCAATACCCCATAGGGGTGGGGTGCGCCATTCCTGTCCTGTTGCTCGCCCCTCTGGGCGACCATCGGCCAGCCCTTCGCCCATGTCATGCAGCAGCATGTCACTGTAGGGCCAGATCAGCTGAAAACTGTGTTCGTCGCGGTCAGTCATGCGTTGGGTGACGAATTTCGGTTTGTGGCAGCCGGTGCATCCTGCGCCATAAAACAGCTCCTTGCCACGCAGAACGGCAGGATCGTTCAGGTTGCGACGTGCGGGCACGGCCAGGTTGCGGCTATAAAAAGTCACCAGATCCATATTGGGTTGATCTATTTCTGTGCCTCGCGCCTCGTCATCTCCATGAGGCGCGGCACGGCAGGCCGTCTGCGCTTCGGTGCATTCGCCCCAATGTGCCGGGAACAGCGGAGTGGAAATTCCGATGTCACCAGAAAATGCCGAGGCCGATTGTTCATGTACAGTAGGATTGCCCGCCTTTAAGCCAAAGCGGCCCAGCAATATCCGGTCAAACTCATTCGACCAGACCAGATTTGCGCGGCCTGAAATGCCATCCCCGTCAGCGTCATCCTCGTCTGCCTCTGCGAGAATGTCAGCCGCTGGTATCGCTTCCAGAAGGCCCAGACCAATCATCGGCTGTGCCACGCGCGGAGAGATCATCACATCCGCCTGCATCGGGCCGTAGCCAAGGTCCAGCGCCTGATATGTGGGCTTGCGCAGGGTCTCAACAGTCCCGTCGCTCAAGGTGACGGGCAGATCCTCATATGTCACCGCCAGACGATATTCCGGGTTGATGCCGGGAGGGGAGAAATCCTGGAGCTGGCGACCATACGTGGGTTCTGGTGCATCTCCGATATAGTCGGTGATGGCTTGCATCTCATCAGGGACGGGCCCCGGAACAGAAACACGCAGGAACATAGAGACGGCTGCATCGGCCAAGTCCTGGGGCGGGTGGCCGCGCCCATCCTTCAGATGGCAGCGCTGGCAGGAGCGGGCGTTGTGGAGGGGCCCTAGGCCGTCTGATGCTTTGGTTGAAGCAGGGGAAAAGACCCAGATCTTCTCAAACAGCGCGTCGCCCAGTTTAAATTCAAGTTCTTCCTCAAACGACAGGTTGGCGCTGTGTTGGGAAAACGCGTCAGCATCTGTCCGGGCGCGTGTGGTTGCTGCACCTGCGGGATGCGCCTCAAAGGCTTCGGGCTGCGTAAAGGTCTGCGTCCTGGACGTGACCGCTTTTATCTTCGCGATGTCCTCGGCCGTGCGTGGGACAACTTTCAAATGAGGGTCGGAATAAACGCTTTTGGGCCAGTCTGCGGCCAATACGCTGGAAGCCAGGAGCGATGCAATCACGGAGAACGCCGTGGCGCGTGTGGTTTGGGTAAACATGCCTGAACCGAAATCGGAGGAGTTTGAAACAGATGTAAACAAACTAAACGCCTGGGCAAAGGTGTGACCTCTGCCCAGGGTACTTATATTTATTGGAAGACGGCTGAAGGGTCGTCCAGGGAGTCAGAGCCTTCAAAGGCGATGCCGTCCAGTTTCAAAGCTGCGACCGCGCGTTCAAACGAACGGGTCTGGTCGATCAGACCGTTGACGCCACCCATAATCAGGGCTTCACCTTTGACGTTTCCAGCTTCGAGCATTTGGTCATAAGAGGTGCCAGCTTCCGCCGCCAGTTTGATCCGGCCCAAAGCCATCATGGTGGTGGAGAGTTTGGTCAGGATTTCGCTGTCCAGCGCTTTGTCTGTTTCCGCAACCAGATCCGAAAGCGACGGACCCGAGATCAACTCGCCGTTGGTGCGGACGTATTCGCCAAGATAAACGTTCTGAACACCCAGACCATCGTAATAGTGGCTGTTGTGGGTGTTGTCAGAGAAGCAGTCATGCTCTTCTTCGGGGTCGTTCAGCATAACGCCCAGACGCATCCGCTCACCCGCCTGCTCACCATAAGACAGGGAGCCCATGCCGGTCAGCATTGTCGAAATACCTGCATCCACGTCCGAAAACAATGCGGTGCGGCCTTCGCCTTCGGCGGTCCATTGCGCGACCATCCATTCCAGATCGGATACCAGCAGATCAGTTGCGGCGGTCAGATATTCGGCGCGGCGATCACAGTGGCCGCCGGTGCAGGCATCACCCGCCGCGTAATCGGTCCAGGGACGGTCGCCAGCACCATGTTCGGTCCCTTTGAGGTCTTGGCCCCAAAGCAGGAATTCGATGGCGTGGTAACCAGTTGCAACGTTTGCCTCGACACCGTCTGCTTCATGCAGAGTCTCTTCCAGCAGGGTGGGGGTTATTTGGGACGCGTCGATTGTCTTGCCAGACAGATCAAAGGTCGGATTTGCGATGACGTTTAGAGCGGCAAGGCCGTTTTCGTCGCTCGGACCGCCATAGGAGGCGTCAACATAATCGATCAGGCCTTCATCCAGAGGCCATGCGTTTACCTTGCCTTCCCAGTCGTCCACGATCGCATTGCCAAAGCGGAAAACTTCGGACTGTTGATATGGCACACGTGCGGCAAGCCAGGCTGCGCGGGCGGCTTGCAGGTTTTCTGCGGAAGGCGCCTCAACCAGTGCATTTACTGCGGCCTGCAACGTTTTTGCAGTGGTCAGGCTGTCTTCATATGTGGCCAGAGCAATATCGGCGTAAGTGGTCAGCACCGCGTCTTTTTCAACGGCAAAGGCCGCAGTGGCGGAGAGGATCGAAGCGGACACTGCTGTGCCGCGAAGAAACTTGGAGATCATTTTGTGCTCATCGCTAGTTGTGAAAACCCGGTGCTGAAACTCTGCAGGCACCAGAAAGGAAAAGCCCGGCGCGAAATGCTTGCCGGGCCGGTGTGTTATTTCGTCAGGATCAGCTTTCCGGCGCGCGTGATCCGGAGCGAGTAGACTTGGCCATTCAGAAGAATGCGGGCTTGATTGCCACCCTTGGTAAGATCCTCTGCGTAGAAAGTGGGGAAAACTTCGGTGGCGGCTGTCAATTCATTCGTATCGATCTGTTTCATGTCATCTACCCAACGCTGTTTGGAGGTCATCTGGACCCTCATCTATCTCCTGACATCGGGCTGACCTGACTCGTCAGGTTGGCTAGACAGGGGTTTTCTGACTTGTTTAGTCGGGTATGTCAATCTGAGTTTTTTAATTGGTTATTATCAAACGCATAAAAAACGCAAAACGCGCCCCGCAGGGCGCGTTTTTAACTAGATTTAGAAGGGGTTAGTCGCGCGTGCCGGAAAATTTGGCTTGCCACTCTTCGCGTTGTTCATCGGCGATCTTGGCAAAGAGCACGTCCGGAACGGTAAAGCTATGGCCTTCGCCGAGGCCCGAAAGGAAGCCCGATACATCTGACGGCCAGGCGCGATCCTCGGACTGTAGGGCTGCCATCATCTTATCTGCGGCATCCGGGATAAAGGGCGCGCTGAGCACAGCATAAAGGCGAATAAGGTTGAGGCCGAGACGCACCTGTGCCGCGGCTTTTTCCGGGTCTTCCTTGAAGGTCGACCAGGGGGCCGCGCTTTGCAGATACTCATTGCCAGCAACCCAGATCGCGCGCAGCTCTTGCGCGGATTTGCGCACGTCCATGGCTTCCATATGGCTTTCATATGCGCGCACGCGTTTGGTCAGATCCGCAATCAGCGCCTCTTCCTGTTCGCCAAATGTACCGCCTGCGGGGACTTCTTCGCCAAATTTGGATCGGCAGAACTTTGTAATCCGGCTGACAAAATTGCCCAGAACATCCGCCAGATCCTTGTTTACGGATTGCTGGAAGTTCTCCCAGGTGAATTCTGAATCCGAGCTTTCTGGCGCATGCGACAACAGCCACCAGCGCCAGTAATCCGACGGAAGGATTTCCAGAGCCTGATCCATGAACACACCACGGCCCTGACTGGTGGAGAACTGGCCGCCGTCATAGTTCAGGTAGTTAAAGGACTTGAGGTGGTCGACCATTTTCCAGGGTTCGCCCGACCCCAGCAACGTTGCCGGGAAGGACAGAGTGTGGAACGGGACGTTGTCCTTGCCCATGAACTGTACATAGCGCACATCGTCGGCGCCTTTGTCGGTGCGCCACCAGCGCTCCCATTCCGCGTCGTCTTTGCCATTGGCTTCTGCCCATTCCTTGGCGCAGGCGATGTATTCGATCGGCGCGTCGAACCACACATAGAAAACCTTGCCTTCCATGCCGTCCCATGGGGCGTCGCCTTTTTTGACCTCAATCCCCCAGTCCAGATCGCGGGTAATGCCACGATCTTGCAGGCCATCGCCGTCATGCAACCATTTCTTGGCGATCGAGGTGGTCAGAACCGGCCAGTCGGTCTTGCTGTCGATCCAAGCGTCCAGCTGGTCGCGCATTTGCGACTGACGCAGGAACAGGTGCTTTGTCTCGCGCACTTCCAGATCGGTTGAGCCGGAAATGGCAGAGCGCGGGTTGATCAGGTCGGTTGGGTCCAGCTGTTTGGTGCACTCCTCGCACTGATCCCCCCGGGCGCGTTCGTATCCGCAGTTGGGGCAGGTGCCTTCCACATAACGATCCGGCAGGAACCTGCCGTCGGCGTTAGAGTAAACCTGGCGGTCGGCAACTTCTGAGATCA
Organism: Epibacterium sp. ABZ3_068; assembly: GCF_056159265.1. Lineage (NCBI taxonomy): Bacteria > Pseudomonadati > Pseudomonadota > Alphaproteobacteria > Rhodobacterales > Roseobacteraceae > Epibacterium > Epibacterium sp. ABZ3_068. The sequence goes on along the minus strand of NZ_JBSWUV010000001.1, from coordinate 207,240 downwards.
GTCCGGCCTCTTCCAGCTTACCTGCCAAATGCTGGGTTAATGCGTGGTTCGCATCACTTGACGACCGTCCAAAATGATCGAAGGACAGACCAAAGCCTTGGGCGATCTTGGCCTGGACCTCATGCATCTCGGCACAGTATTCAGCAACGGGTTTGCCCGCTTTTGCAGCGGCCAGTTCTGCTGGTGTGCCATGTTCGTCGGTTGCGCAGAGAAACAGAACTTCATTGCCAATGCCGCGCTGAAAACGGGCAAACAGATCGGCTGGCAGTTGGCTTCCAACCAGATTGCCGAGGTGTTTGATCCCGTTGATGTAGGGCAGTGCCGAGGTGATGAGAATACGTGCCATGCGGTCCATCCAGAATACAAAGTTGCTGCACCGTCTACATGAAGCCAGCGCAAGGGGAAAGCCCGCGTTCGGTCAATGATTAAAGAGAGTGCTGGGACATGAAAAAAGGCGGCTCGGGAACCCGAGCCGCTGCGTTTCGAATTTACATAAGGTTCTAAATATCAGAGCTTCTCTACCGCTGTGCTGCGGATTTTGCCCCAGTTTTCATCTGCCTTGTGGATGGTGCCCGTGCGGTCCTTGTTGAACGCTTCAAAGATCTCGGCGTTCAGGAAAACATACAGCTTGTCATCAATCACGGCTGCATACTCTGGATCTCCGTCAAATTTTTTACCAACCGAGACGCCGAAGGTGCAGAACCCCCCGTTTTGCGGCAGATAGGCCGCCGGGTTGGCTTCGAACGTCTCTTGGGTCTTTGCGCTTTTGAAGTAATAGGCAACGCCGTCATGAACGGTGGTATGTGCTGCTTTGCCTTCGACCGGCTTCCCGGATTGGATAAAGGCCACCGGATCCACACCATGCAGGCCCAGCTGCGCTCCGGCAGCAGTCAGCCCGACCGAGGTGTTGTATTCATCCGCAGCAAACGCAGGTGCAGCAGCCAGTGCGCCAATCACTGTCAATGCCGCGATGTTCAGTTTTGTGATCATTTCGTTTCCTTCCAGGTGTTTTGGATCTGATCTTGCTGAAGGCTTGTCTGTGCCTTCGATCTCTATTTGAGTGTTGGGTGAACGATCAGCAATGATTTCGGCGTCATATTGAACTGATAGTACTCTCGTTTGAACGATCTGATGTGGTTTCATTAAAAAGGCGACGGTTTCCCGTCGCCTCGTGCCTGATTTGTCGGTTGTGGATGTCAGGCCTTTGCGCCCTCGGGGGCTGGTTTGTGCAGGCCGACAACGATGGCAACAGCCAGACCGTTTGCCCAATAGTAGTAGGCCGCCAGACCCTCAAATCCAAAGACTATCGGGGCCAGAAGGAAAGTCAGCCCAACCATGCCATCCACTGTCAGATGGACCGAATAGGGTAGCACACGGAAAATGCCGAGGTGGTGATCCGTCAGAACCGTCAGCACAAAGGCCGCAGCGCCGGTGATGACTGACAGCCACAACGCCATTGGGCTCGTCTCCCCAAGGCCGAGAGCAAAAGGTGCGGCCATCAGGGTCAGGGCTACGGGATAGTCAAGGTATGCGTGGATGTTCTTGGTGACGAATTTCAGGGACATGGAACCTCCTTTGAGAAAAGAACGCCGACCCCAAGCGGCCGGTGTCTGTCAAAGGATAGGTCTTGGTGGGCGCTGCCCCCATGACCTGGCGTTCGCCAGCCTGTACGGATCGTTCAGGGAGTGCTTCAGGCTCGGGTGCGGTAGCTGGCCGGGCTGATGCCCATCTCTTTTTTGAATACGCGGCTAAATGCGCTTTCAGACGAATATCCGGTGCGCGCAGCCACCTCTGAGATGCTGGCCTGATGTTGGCCAAGCCACTGGCAGGCGATCTGCATCCGCCAAGTGGTCAGATATTGCATGGGGGGCATCCCCATTTTTTCACTGAACTTTACTGCGAAACCTGTGCGGGACAAGCCAGCCTCTCGCGCAAGGCTTTCGACCGTCCAATCATGGGCTGGGTCATGATGAAAAGCGGCTAGGGCCCGAGCCAATTGGGGATCTGCAAATCCAGCCAGGCCAACGTGGGCGTTACCTTCGGTTTCGATGAAGCAGCGCAGTGCCTGGGCAAGGATCACTTCGGACAGGCGGAGGGCGATTAAGTCGCTGCCAAACCGCGCCTTGCCTGCTTCGTCCCCGATCATTCGAAGCGAGGCTTCCATCCAGCGGCCCGCAGTCTCGCCATAGTTTTCGATACGCACATAAGTCGGTAGGCGATCGAAAATCAGGTGCCGGGCATTGGCTGCAAAAGAGAAGTGCCCGCAGATCAGCTGCGTGTCACGCTGGGTCTCTTCGTTGCCATAGACCAGCGTGCCCTGGCCTGTGTAGCCCGAGGTTTCGAGCACTTTGTCCAACGGTAGCGTGCGATGGGCTTGGGCTGGGCCCGAGATCAGATCATGGGCGGCCCCATGGGGGATGATCACAAGATCACCCTGTGCCAAGTGCAGCATTTCCCCGGTGTGCGGCATGCGTATTATGCAGTCACCCCGATGGGCAAAGTGGAACCGTGCGACATTTTCAAACGCGGGCACTGACACACCCCAGTGGCCGGAAAAGCTGGTCCGGAAGTAAAGCGTGCCCTGCACCGAGAGCCTGGCGAAAATATCGCTGAGTGTATCGATCATGTGCTGTTTTTGCACGGTGCATTGCGCCGCGTCCAGAGGCTTGAACGATGGGTTATTTGTCCTGAACGCTTGGTGCTGGAGCCAGAGGCGAGGCTCCCGTAGCCCGGTGTAACTGCCATTGCTTGGGTGGTTGGGTGCGGGCGCGAAGCCGTTCCAGGTGCCAGCATTCTCTGTTTCGGGTGTGCATCTGGGCCATGTGCCAGCGGGTTTCAATACCGGGAGCGCCACCACGATCGGGTGTTAGCAGTAGAGCCAGCGGGGCAGATCCCAGCTTTCCACCTTCCTCGGCTGCAAGGTGCAGACGTCGGACAGGTGTCATTGGCGGAGGTGCGGGCAGTTCGCAGACCACGAGACCGGTGGCTCCACTGCGCAGGATCTCTTCGGTGCTCCACAGTAGATCTTCGGCGCGGTTGGCGCGCAGAAACAAGAAGCGGGCGGGGTCTGTATAGGGTTTGATGCCGTCAGGATTCAGCTGATCGCGATACCAACGTGGCGTTACCCATAATATGGGGCCAGAAACAGCAGAGGCCAGCCACAGCGCAAAGGTCCAGCGCGCGGGACCGCAGACCTCATGGGCGCGGGCGCGGGGCAGACATATGTCATCGCCCAGGCGCACCGCATTTCTTATGGGGTGCGCCCTGTTGGTTAAGGTGTGAATCGTCATGCTTCCTTATAGCATGTTCCGCCTTTGTTCTCAATTCGCCAAGGATTGCAAATCTTGCCATTTGTAGGGTTCAGTTGGAGACCCCTCACTGAGCCATGCATCCAATCCCCCTTTGAGGCAGAAGGCGTTCTGCAGCCCCATTTCCATCGCCAGCCGCGTGCTGAGCGCCGAACGCCAGCCATTATCGCAGTAAAAAACAAAGGTCAGCGGTTGGCTGAAAATCTTCCGTGCATAGGGGCTGGACTGGTCGAGCCAGAATTCCAACAAGCCACGCGGACAGGATGTGGCACCTGGAATAACGCCTGTTTTCTCCAGCTCGCGCAAAACCCGCAGATCAATCAAGGCAGTGTCCTCTGCTTCATAGATCTCGCGGACTTCGGCTACGGATTTGAACGCAATAGCTTCCTCTGCAGCCTGCACCATTTCGCTAAAGTTTTTACGGGGTTCAAACGACATGCAGTACCTCCTCATGAAAACTCTGGATAATTTTAAGTATGCAATGGAATACTGCGCAATGTATCGGCGAAAGATCAAAATGGTTAACGTGGAGCTTCTCTAGGGTTGCAACATGAGGCTTGGCGCTTAGGGTGCCTGTGACAGAACGCCGGACAGCGAAGAGGACGTGCAAAATGAAACAGAACCGACTTGGCCGTACAGACATCATGGTGTCGGAGTATTGCTTGGGAACCATGACATTTGGGACCCAAACTGATGAAGCGGACTCTCATGGGCAGATTGATATAGCGTTGGATGCCGGGATCAACTTTCTGGACACTGCGGAAATGTATCCGGTGAACCCGGTTCGGGCGGAAACGATCGGGGACAGCGAAGCGATCATTGGTCGCTGGAATGAGAAAACCGGCCGACGTAAGGAGTATGTTCTTGCGACCAAACATTCTGGTGAAGGGCTGAAAGCTGTCCGTGACGGCGCGCCGATCAGCAAGCAGAGCATTGCCGAGACCGTCGAAGCATCGCTGAAGCGTCTGAAGACGGATTATATCGATCTCTATCAGTTCCACTGGCCCAATCGCGGCAGCTATATGTTCCGTAAAAACTGGTCCTTTGAGCCCTGGAAATCAGGACAGACACGGGCGGAAATACGGGCCGATATGGAGGCGTGCCTGGAGGCGCTTCAAGAGCAGGTCGACAAGGGCAATATTCGCGCCTTCGGTTTGAGTAACGACAGCGCCTGGGGCACCGCACAATGGCTGGAGCTGGCAGAGGCCGGAAAAGGCCCCCGTGTGGCGTCCATCCAGAACGAATACTCGCTGCTGTGCCGTCTTTATGACACGGATCTTGCAGAGCTGAGCATCTACGAGGATGTGGGGCTTTTGTCCTATTCACCTCTTGCGACAGGGTTGCTGACGGGTAAATACCAAGGCGGGACGGTACCGGAAAAGTCGCGGATGTCGATCAATGACAATCTGGGTGGTCGGGTGTCAGACCGTGTCTTTGATGCGGTTGAGGCCTATCTGGCAATTGCCCGTAAACATGATCTGGATCCGGTGCATATGGCGCTTGCGTGGTGCAAAACCCGCCCATTTATGGCGTCGATCATTTTTGGAGCGACCAACCTGGCACAGTTGGCCCATATTGTTGAAGGCAAGGATCTTGAGTTAGGCGCGGATGTCGTGGCAGAGATTGACGCCGCACATCACGCCCACCCTATGCCCTATTGATGAAACAAACTTGGCGGGGATGTGCTCCCGCCCGGTCTCACGCGATCAAGATCGCATCGCCCCGTTGGGCCGAGCGCCGCGCAAATTGCGCGGCGCTGCTGCGTTTTCTTGCTTCAGTGGCGTGTTGCAGAGGACCGGGAGGCAAATTTGGCAAGGCTTTGAGGCAGCAAGCGTCCGCCTGCCGCCGTGGGCTGGTCGTGACATTGCCGCAAGTCACGCGCGGACACGCCATGTGCTGTGCGAAACGCGCGCGAGAAGCTTGATTGCGAGGTGAAGCCCGTGGCTTCGGCCACCTCCATAAGTGGCAGGCTGGTGTCGGTCACCAGACGGCGTGCCTCGGCCAGTCGCAATTGCAGATAGTGGTCCTGCGGCGTGGTGTTCAGGCGCAGTCGGAACTGTTGCTGCAACGTACGTGCGCTGGTCCCGAGAATATCCGCCATCATGGCAAGTGGCATCGGCGCTGAGAGCGTGTCTTCCATCAGAGCATTGGCCCGATCGGTGAGCGCCGTGTCGCGTGCTCCACCGGAGGGCAGGGACACCACAGAGTTGTCCAGCTGCGGCTCTTCTGCTTTGGGCTGGGCGGCGGGCGCAACAAAGAGGTCAGCCATACGTCCGGCGAAACCTGACCCCATTCGGGCATTGATCAGGTGCAACATCAGATCAATCGCCGCCGTGCCGCCGCCTGCGGTCAAACGGGCGTCTGATGTTGTGAATGTTTCATCGCTGAGGTCGACATTTGGGAAGCGACGGGCAAAGCTGTCATGGTTATCCCAGTGGGTTGCAGCGGGATGTCCATCCAGCAGGCCTGCCTCGGCCATGAGCCAAGAGCCTCCGTCGATGCCGATCAGCGTGGCCCCGCTGTCCGCAATGCGTCGCAACCCGGACAGCAAGCTGGGAGTTGCATGGCGTGCCAACTGGAACCCAGCCAAGACAATCAGCGCGTCGCAGGTTTCAAGCTGGGCCATGGGATAGCTTGGGACCGTCAGCCCGCTTGAGAGCATGGGGATCTCACCGGTGGCGTTGACGTAGTCCCAGTCAAAGATCGGGCGCCCGGCCAGACGGTTTGCAGCCCGCATTGGATCCACGGTGGATGCAAACGACAATGTGTTGGTCTCATCAAGGACCAGCACAGCCGTATTCAGCGCCTGCGCTTCGGGCTGGAGGATGTTGGGTGCGGATTTCATCAAGTCGATTCGCTTTGTGATAAGTCGTTCCACAAGGCTGAGCGATGGGCGAATTGGGCGCAAATTGGTTTCCGGGGGTAAGGCTGGGGATAAGTCGGGGCACAAGACGGTACATCGCGAGGAGAAGATTTTTGACCCGATTTCCCGGAAAATACGAAGGAAACGGGTCATGAGTGCCACCGTTTATCAGGGGCGCGAAGGGCTTGGGCCTTTGCACGATCAGGCTCTTTGGATGCGGCTTTCGAAGGCTGTGAATTGTATCAATCCCGCCCTTAATAATGGCGGGGACGCCGTAGAGCTGACATAAGGCACACCATGTATTTATGGATCTTCATCGCCCTTGCGGCGGCCAGTTTTCAGACCATCCGATTTATGCTGCAAAAGGTTCTGGCCTCCGTCAGCCTGACGGCGGCTGGCGCGACGTTCTCCCGGTTCCTTTATTCAATGCCGTTCATCCTGGGCGGGCTCTACGTGTATTTCTGGTCCAGCGGTGACAGTCTTCCGACCATGGGCGGCCGTTTCTGGCTATTTGCAACCATTGGTGCGGTTTCGCAAATTCTGGCAACGATCTGCGTTGTTGCCTTGTTCAAACAGCGAAACTTTGCGGTCGGGATTACCTTCAAAAAGACTGAGGTCATACAAACGGCACTTGTTGGTCTTGTTGTTCTTGGTGATCACATCACTGTCGGCGGCTGGGGAGCTATCCTATTGGGGGGGATTGCGGTTCTGATCCTGTCCAAACCAGGCGACAGCAGCGGGGCCTGGCACCAACACCTGACAAATCGCGCCTCCAGACTCGGTTTCAGCTCGGGTATCCTGTTTGCTTTCTCGGCGGTGGGCTACCGGGCGGCTTCGCTTGAGTTTGAGGGAACGGAGCCTATCCTGCGCGCGGCCGTAACCCTGGGGGCAGTTGTGACGTTGCAGACACTGACAATGGCAGTCTGGCTGCTGCTGCGCGATCCGGGGGAGATCAAACGCGTCTGGCAGGCCCGACGTGTGGCCATCTGGGTGGGAATTACCAGCATGGGAGGATCCTTTTGCTGGTTTTGGGCTTTTACGTTGCAAAACGCAGCCTATGTGAAAGCCGTTGGTCAGGCTGAGTTGTTTCTGTCACTGCTCGCCTCTATCTTATTTTTCAAGGAAAAGGTTTCAGCCCGTGAAATCATCGGTATGGCATTCCTTGGGCTGTCGATCCTGGCCCTTGTGCTGACACTCTGACGCGCCCCCGGCCCAGAGCTGCTAGTCCAGAGGAGAGGCGCCGTTGAGACGCAGGAACAGGCTTTCCTCGTCGTTGTTCTGAAAAAACGGAACCGAGGTTACCGGCGCAAGCTCCGGAAGCCGCGCGGCGACTTCTGCCAGCACCACCTGCGTAATGAAGGGCAGATCATATCCGCGCGCCTTTGCCAGAGGAACCCATTGGAGGTTGGATAACTCGTCCGATGCCCGCGAGAAATCGTCCAAGTCGCTGGCCACCGCGGCGGCATTCACCAAAAAGAACCGTGCATCAAAGCGCCGCGGGCGCCCCACCGGGGTAATTGCCCGAAACACAAATTCAAGCGCACTGGCGTCCGGGCGATGCCCGGTTGCTGCAAACTCCACCCAATCAGATGGCGGGGAGTGCCAGGGGCCACGTTGTCCAAGGATAAGCCCGGTTTCCTCCCAAAGCTCCCGGATCGCCGCATTTGCCAGCGCAGTTTGCGATACATCTGTTGTGTGTTGGCCGAGCTGCGCAACGACGTGTTCCGGCAGCGGTGCAGCAAGCTGGATTTCTCCATCCTGAGGATCAACAGCGCCACCGGGAAAGACGAACTTGCTGGGCATAAAGGCCGCTTTTGCCCCACGTTGCCCCATCAGAACACTGGGCGTTTTGCCGTTGCCGTCCCGCAGGACGATGACAGTAGACGCGTTGCGAATGGCGGATTTATCATGCTGAGCAGGGGCGGTGGTCATTCGGGCTCCAACGGATCAAAGCCCGGTCGGGCTATATTATGTTCCGCCCTACCAAACGAAGATCAGTCGTCTTTGTCAAACCCATGCATGCCACGCGCCCATTGATAAGCGATCACGATGCCCTTCATCCGTGGGAGAAGGTATAGTGATGAGATCAGGCAGCCAAGGCTGAAGACGGTGAAGGTAACCATCGGGGCCGGTTGCCACTTGAAGTAGACCACATGCAGCAAGGGAGCCATCACATGGCCGACCAGAAGAATGGTCAGATATGCCGGGCCATCATCCGCCCGCGCTTTGGAGAGATCCAGATTGCAGCTGCTGCAGGTGTCATTGACCTTGAGATAGGAATGCAGCGCTTTGCCTTCGCCGCAGCGTGGACACCGGCAGCGCCATCCTTTCCACAGGGCCGGTCGCGTCGCCCGCGGAGTTTCATCTGATTTTGATGCCACGGCGACATCAGCCTCGCCCGAGTTTGGAGCTGCGCTATCGGTCATATCGATATCCTGTAATTTGAATGTAGATTTGGACGACACGTGCTGGAAGTAAAGGCACCTTGGGACGCTTGCGTCCGCGTGTCGCAATTTTTTTGGAAAAAATGCGACGGAACCTGCAGCCTGGGCCGTTTCTTCAATGCATCAGGCAGCAAGGCGCTGCCACTGCATAGGAGAAAAAAGAATGAAACATGTCACTTTCATTGCAATGATTGTTGCGGGCGCAGGTGTAATCGGTGCGGGCGCGGCTCTGGCAAAAGCTCCGGGCGGCCATGGTCCTCGTGCCAGCTTTGAAGAGTTGGATGCCAATGGCGATGGTGAGGTTACCAAGGCCGAGATGGAAGCGCTTCGGGCCCGGCATTTCTCGGAAGCAGACACCAATGGTGATGGTGCGTTGTCCTTGGATGAATTGAACGCAAAGGCGGCAAGCCGGGCTGGCGAGCGGTCCGAGCGTATGCTCAAAGCGCTTGATGAAAATGGTGACGGTGTGCTGAGCGCCGACGAAATGCCGAAACCGCGTGATGGCGGCAAACGCTTCTCTCGCTTGGATGCGGATGGCAGCGGTGGTATCTCCAAAGCGGAGTTCGAAGCCGCCCAGAAAGACCATCGCGGCGGGCCTGGTAAGTGGAGAAAAAATTGGAAAGACGGGCAGCAAGACCAGAACTGACCCGGATTATACGTTGTATGACCTGCGAAATACCTCTCGGCGTGCCCCTATGGGGGCGCCGATGAGCCGTGATGGCGATGTAAGCGATGATGCGCTTTTGGTTTTGTTTGCCAATGGGGATCGTGCAGCGGCAGCAGACCTGACCCAGCGTTTGGCGCCGCGTGCATTGGGTGTGGCGATGCGAATGCTCGGCAATCGCGCTGAAGCCGAGGACATTACGCAAGAGGCGATGATGCGGCTCTGGCGAATGGCGCCGGACTGGGTATCGGGGCAGGCCCAGGTCTCCACTTGGCTTTATCGTGTGGTGACCAACTTATGTATTGATCTCAAGCGTCGGCAGCGGGGCGGGCATCTGGATCTGGATGAGATACCCGAACCGGAGGGGGATGAACCCAGCGCTGCGGATCAGCTGCTAGACAGAGCGCGGCGCGACGCATTGCAGGAAGCCCTGATGTGCCTACCGGTGCGGCAGCGTCAGGCCGTGGTGTTGCGCCACATCGAGGAACTGTCCAACCCCGAGATCGCGGGCATTATGGACATTGGCGTGGAAGCTGTCGAAAGTTTGACAGCGCGCGCAAAACGCGGACTTGCCAAAGCACTGGCCAGTCGCAAAGAAGAATTGGGGTATGTCGATGGCTGATCACGATAAAGCAATGAAAGAGCTGGATGCGCTGTTTCAAAATGCGCGCCTCGACCAGCCCAAGGTTTCAGACCAGCTGTTTGCTTCCATTCTGGACGATGCCTCTCGGCTTCAGGATGAATTTACCGCGCCGCTTTCCCCGGATCGGCCTCTAGAAACCAATGGCATCTTGTCACGGGTGTTTGCGGCAGTGGGGGGAGGCTTCGGTGTTGGGGGGCTGGTCACCGCAGGTCTGGCCGGCGTCTGGATCGGATTGGCGCCACCGTCCTTTTTGCCGGACCCGGTGGAACTGGCAGCATCTGCAATCAGCACCAGTGACCCATTTGACGGGTTTGATACGACGGAATTGTTGAGCGAGGACTTGCAATGAGCGAGGCACAGGAACAGAAAATGCCCAAGGCCAAAAGCCCGCGTTGGATGCGGATTCTGCTGGGCGTGTCCCTGGCGCTGAACGTGGCAGTGGTTGGCATCGCGGCTGGTGCGGCCTATCGGGTCAAGGAACGGATCGGCAGCAAGGCACCGCCGCCGTCTTTGTCTGTTAGCCTCTTCCGTGCAATGGATCGCGAAACCCGTCGTCGGCTGATGAAAGACGCAACTGCTGGGCACGCTGATGTCCGCGCGCAACGTGAAGCTGATCGCCAAGCATTGTTTTCCGCGCTTCAGGCGGAGCCTTTTGAAGTGGATGCGGTTGCGGACGTGCTGACAAAGCAGGCAGAACGGCAATACCACTTCCGTGAGCAGTTGCGCCAAGCGTGGCTGGAGAAATTGGCGGAAATGCCAGAAGACGAACGGATGCGTTTGTTGGAACGTCTTCAACATGAGCCACCACACAGAGGCAAAGCGCGCGATGCGCCGAACCGTTAGGTGTTCAGGGTCATGACCCGTTTGAGGAGGCGGGGAACCGTCTCCTCTGTTTGTTTTCAATTCGTTATCTAGGCCGCGACCGGTTTTTGCTTACTGAGGCTTACGCGGTTGCGGCCTGAGTTTTTGGCCGCATAAAGCGCTTGGTCCGCTTTGGCGATCAGGTCATTTGCATCTAAATCGTGCGCTTGTTTGCGGTTGCCAATCACCGCGCCGATGCTGATGGTCATCTGGATCGGCTGGTCTACCCCAGCAATGCGAAACGGGCGCTCGTTGATTGACGAACAAAAATTTGCTGCGGCTTTGGCTGCGTCACTTGCGCTGTGCCCCGGCAGAATAAAGAGGAACTCCTCCCCTCCGATGCGCGCCAAGAGCTGATCCGGCTGAACCAGGGTTTTTAGCCGCGCGGCGGTTTCAATAAGAACCGCGTCGCCCACGGGGTGGCCATAAATGTCGTTGATCCGTTTGAAGTGGTCGAGATCTGCGACCATCAGGGCAAAGCTCTCTCCGGTTTCGCGCGCAGTGTGCAGGACACGATCCAGGAACGGCATTGCGTAGCGGCGGTTGTGCAACCCGGTCATCATGTCAGAAGATGCAGCTTGTAATTCACTGCGGATACGGGCCCGCAACTGATCTTCTTGAAGTTTCTGGATAAGCTGCGCGCGCAAACGCACTGAGAGTTCGGCTGCATCAAAGCCAGATTGCAGGACATCATGGGCCCCGCGATCCAATGCTTCTGCAGAGACTTCAGGCATATCGGGGGGCGGAAGAGCCACAATTATGGATTGCCGTGTTGACGCCCGGGCTCGCAGGTCTGCAATAAGTCGCAATCCCATGCCGACGGTGTCCGGGCATAATTCGACGACAACGGCATCAGGAACAGGCGCTGACATCAGCCCTCTGAAATCTGTCAGCTCATGACAGCGAAGGCCGAATGGTGCATGTTCTTCAAGCGCGGCTTTCCAGTTCCGACCCAACAACTTTGTGCGAGTGACGAGGGCAACGGTTGCTCCGCGGATGGTCTCTATGTGTTTGGTTGCCGTTATGCCGTGCGCCATTGCCCCAGCCGAGTCACGGTGCAGGCGCAACTCTTCCTTGGCGCTGCGAGCCCGAAACAGGCTGCGGATACGGGCCTGGAGCACCACTGCATCCACTGGATGCGGCACAACATCATCGACGCCGCCCTCCAGTGCAGACAGCCGTGATGCGGCGCAGCCATTTGTGTCGATGGCAATGATTGGAATGTTGCGCAACCGCTCTTCGCGTGCCATTGCGCTCTTTACGTCCTGGGCGGTTCCATCGACCAAGGAGAGCGCGGAAATGATCACATCAGGTGTGCAAATGCGCAGCATGTGCTGCATTTCTTTGAGGTCCGCGGCCTGAATAACGTCAAAGAACGCCTCAGCCAGTTGCACTTTGAGTGCAATCCGGTTTGTAGAAACCCCATCTATGACAAGGATTGTTCCTTGCACCTGATTTCCCTTCGACGCTTGCATTATCCTTGTGCCGAGTTTTTATGAGACTAGTTAACAAACCCTTTCATCACTGACTAAAACTGTAATCATATGCCAAATTCCGCTCATGCCGCCGAAACCCTTGCTTTGAACGTTCTTGCTTGGTTGGTGAGCCAGGAGGACTTGTTGCCGGTGTTTCTTGGGTCTTCTGGGGCAAGTGAAGAGGATTTAAGAGCACGTGCCGAAGATCCTGAGTTTCTCGCATCCGTACTGGACTTTCTACTGATGGACGATGCGTGGGTCTTGCAATTCTGTGATGCCAATAATGTCGGCTATGACTTGCCGATGCGGGCCCGTGCCCTGTTACCTGGTGGTGCGCAAATCAACTGGACTTGATATGGTCCAAACAACCCAGACCACTGTGGGATACAACAGGAGAAATCATGTCATTTGAAGCGGTTTTATTTGACAAGGACGGTACGCTTTTTGATTTCTCGGCCACGTGGAACAGCTGGTCTGAAGGCATAATCCGAACCTTGTCTGGCGGTGTTGACGAACGCGCCCATCAACTGGCTGATGCGATCGGTTTTGACCTGGAAGAAGGGTGTTTTTTTCCGCACAGTTTGGCAGTTGCGGGAACCAACTCAGAAGTCGCTGCGGCTCTGTTGCCGCATTTGCCGGAGCGTGAACAAGGTGATCTGGAGCAGTTTCTAAGTCGCGAAGCGGCGCACGCGCCCCTGGTTCCGGCGGTTCCTCTTGTGTCACTCCTCGAGGAGCTTCGCGACTGCGGTTTTAAACTTGGTGTGATGACCAATGATTCCGAACATTCAGCAGTCACTCAATTGGAGCGTGCTGGGGTGCGGGGGCACTTCGACTTTATTGCGGGGTGCGACAGCGGGTATGGGGCAAAGCCGGATCCGGAACCGTTGCTTGCGTTTGCAAACAGCATAGATGTGAACCCCGCGCGCTGCATCATGGTCGGAGATAGCTTGCATGATCTGTTTGCTGGCAAGGCCGCAGGAATGACGACGATTGGCGTTTTGACCGGGACTGCAACGCGGGCGGATTTAATGCCTCATGCGGACTGCGTGTTAAATAATATTGGTGGAATTCCGAAATGGGTGCGACAGAATCGATAAACTTCCCCCTGTCGCTTTGGACGCGAATTCTCCATCCTGAAGCGTGACTGGAATGGGAATTCCAGTTCTTTTGTAACGATTTGCCTTGCTCTTGCCTCAGTTTCGGCAAGATGAGGCATTTTGATGTGTCATTAGATTACGGCAGGGTAATAAATTGGGCGTTTGTTAATAAAGGCCGGTCAATATTGGACCAATTAGTAGCAAGGGGCCAAGCAATGCATGGTCTGATCAACAAGGCAATTCAGGCGTTTGTCACTGATACCTACGGTGCGGATCGCTGGAAATCCGTTATGGACTTGGCTGGCCTCGGGTTTGTCGAATTTGAAGCCATGTTGATCTACCCTGATGACCAGTCGTTTAAAGTCTTGGAGGCTATGGAAACGGTGCTGGACCGACCGTTGGCCGAAATGTTGGAAGATATGGGGACCTTCCTTGTTTCCAATCCGCAGGCGGAAGCCCTGCGTCGGCTGCTGCGCTTTGGTGGCGTGGACTATGTTGAGTTCCTGTATTCTTTGGATGATCTTCCTGATCGTGCGCGACTTGCCGTTTCCGACCTGCATTTGCCGGCCCTTGAATTGGTGGAGCAGGGTCCCGGACAATTCGAGCTGATCTGCGCCCAGGGCTTGCCTGGTTTCGCAAATGTTATGATGGGAATTTTGCGCGCAATGGCGGATGATTACGGTGATCTGGTTATTTTGGATCATGCGGGCGTCCGGGAGGGCGCCGATATTATCGCCGTAACCCATGTTGAATCGCAGTTTGCCGAAGGACGCTCCTTTAGCCTGGGAGCCCACAGCCTATGATGTCTTTCCAACAGTTCGCCAAGTTTTCCGACGAGATCTGCCCAATGCATGTCATGATTGATGCATCCGGTAAGATCACGTCTGTTGGTCCGACATTACGCAAGCTCCGTCCGGACTTCGCGTGGCTAGGGGAAGAGTTCTTTTCTGTCTTTTCGATTTCCCGTCCACGTTGGGTGCGCAGCGTTGACGACATGCTGCGTTCGGCGGGCGCAAAACTGCATATGAATTTTGCGTCCGAGCCGCAAACAGGTCTCAAGGGTGTGCTGGCCCCACTTCCTGGCGGCGGTGGTTTCTTGAATATGTCCTTTGGGATTTCGGTGCTGGAAGCTGTCCGGGATTACGATCTGACAAGTGCAGACTTTTCGCCTACGGATTTGACGATCGAAATGCTCTATTTGGTGGAGGCAAAATCGGCTGCAATGGAGGCATCCCGCCAGCTGAATATGCGCCTTCAGGGAGCGAAGATTGCCGCTGAAGAGCAGGCGTTTACCGATACGCTCACAGGTTTGAAGAACCGTCGGGCACTGGATCACGTTCTTGCGCGAATGGTGAGCAGCGGCGGTGAATTTGCCGTTATGCATGTGGATCTGGACTATTTTAAGCAGGTCAACGACAGCATGGGACATGCCGCCGGAGATGCTGTCTTGCAGCGGGTGGCCCAGGTTTTAGTTGAATGCACGCGCGATGCAGACACTGCCGTTCGCGTTGGCGGGGACGAATTTATCCTCTTGTTGGATGGCCTGACAGATGCGGACACATTGGAACGCATTGCCAGCCGTCTGATTGCCAAACTGGAGGAGCCGGTTCCGTTTGAGGGAAAGATGTGCCGCATATCGGCGAGCGTCGGCACGGCTTTGGCCAAGGAGGCAAAGCCACGTGATGCGGCAACTTTGATCCACCAGGCTGATCTAGCGCTTTACGCGGCAAAAAACGCAGGGCGCGGGCAGCATCTGTTTTATCAACCCGAAATGGAAATGGCGGGCTCGAACCTGTGATGGACCAGGCTATTTGCCGAGGCATGGATCCAATGTTACGGGCTCTTTTTTGACAAGCCGTTTCCATCTTGAGTGAACGCTTTTGCTTCCGAAGCACCCTTAAAACCCGGTTGAGGGGCAGATTCGTTATGTCTGTGACGTAGCGGGATCGGTCTTTCGATCGGTAGGGTTTTCAAATCATGCGCGTCTCCGATCATAAAAATAATTTTGCGAGCGCCGCTTAGTGATTTGAAATTAAGTGTAAAAATTTTCTAGACTTATTGGTTATGAAATATAACTATTGCATAACCAATGTTTAACCTGTGGCGCTGGAGAGAGGGCGGAACAGGTTTGGCAGGTGGGGTCATAGATGGAGGATCAAATGACCAAATTGCGTAGACAATTTATGAAGGCGGCAAGTGTCGCCGCTGTTTCGGCGCTGTCGCTGGGGGGTGCCGCAGGGGCTGCTCTGGCTGCCGATGTGACCTTGCGAATGCATCAGTTCTTGCCGGCGCAGGCGAATGTTCCCAAGAACATCCTGTATACTTGGGCGGACAAGATCGAAGCAGAATCCGGCGGGCGTATTGAAATCCAGCGCTTCCCGTCTATGCAGCTTGGAGGCAAGCCGCCCCAACTGATAGATCAGGCGATTGACGGAGTTGCCGATATCGTCTGGACCGTCTCAGGCTATACGCCGGGCCGCTTCCCGCGCGCAGAGGTGTTTGAGCTGCCATTCACCATGACAAATGCCGAGGCCGTGTCGCGTTCCTATTGGGAGCTGGCCGAAGAAACCATGATGGATCAGGACTTTAAACAGCTCAAGGTTCTGGGCTTGTGGGTTCATGGACCTGGTCTGATCCACTCCAAGAAGCCTATCCAGGAAGTAAGCGATCTGAATGGTGTAAAACTTCGGGCACCGACACGTGTGACCAACAAGCTGTTCAGCAGCCTTGGCGCGACTCCAGTGGGTATGCCTGTTCCAGCCGTTCCTGAAGCCTTGTCCAAGGGGGTGATTGATGCAACGGTTATCCCGTGGGAAGTGACCGGCGCGCTTAAGGTTGATGAGCTGGTCAGCAATCACACTACATTTGGCGATGATACGCTTTATACCACCACCTTTATCTTTGCGATGAACAAGGACCGCTGGAATGCGTTGCCGGACGATTTGAAGGCGATCATCGATGCAAACTCGGGTCTTGAGTTCTCGGCCTTTGCAGGTCGTCAGATGCAGCTTGATGACGCAGCCCCCATGGCTCAGGCCACAGATCGGGGGAATAACATCATCAACCTTCCTGCTGAAACAGTAGACAGCTGGAAAGCTGCCGCGCAATCCGTTGCGGATGAATGGGTGGCTGAGATGGACGGAAAAGGTCTTGACGGCTCCGGCCTGCGGGCACGTGCCGCAGAGTTGATCGCGAAAAACACAAAGTGATCTGACAAACCCTCGGGGGCCAAAGCTGGCACCCGAGGGCCAAGGCTCTTCTGGGAGGAAGACATGTTCAAAGTGGTGGACCGTTGTGCCCGCTTGATGGCGATCATCGGTGGGGTCGTGCTGACGGCGCTCATACTGCTGACCTGTGTAAGCGTCGTGGGACGGGGGCTAAATACGCTGGGTCACTCAGATCTTTTGAAGTCCTTGTCGGACGCAGTTGCAAACGCATTGATTGCATCCGGTGTCGGACCCGTTAACGGCGACTTCGAACTGGTTGAGGCGGGGGTTGCCTTTGCAATCTTCTCGTTTTTACCAATCTGCCAGCTGCGCAGTGCACATGCGGTTGTCGATGTGTTTACAAATGCTCTGCCAGGCAAAATTCAATCTGCGCTGACTGCCTTTTGGGAAGTTGTTCTTGCGGCAATTATCGTACTTATCGCATGGCGCCTTTTTGCAGGTATGCAAAGCAAGCTGGAATATGGTGATACCACCTTCCTTCTGCAGTTCCCCATATGGTGGGCCTACGCCGCGAGCCTTTTTGCAGCATCTGTGGCGGCTTTGGTCGCGGTCTATTGCGCGGTTGCGCGTGTTCTCAGCCTGTTGACCGGGCGTAAATTAATCCTGACTGCAACGGAGATGGGCCATTGAGTATGCTTGAACTGGGCTATGTGTCCTTTCCTGTTCTGTTGGGAATGATTTTCCTGCGCGCGCCGATTGGGTTGGCCATGTTCTTGTGCGGAATTGGCGGGCTGTATTTTGCGATGGGCGGGGCCAATATGTTCCTGGCCAAACTCAAGAGCGAAACCTACGGAACCTTTTCCAGCTATTCGCTGACCATTATTCCGATGTTCCTGTTGATGGGGCAGTTCGCAACGCTGTCCGGGATGTCGTCCGCCTTGTTCAAAGCCGCCGAAAGCTGGCTTGGACATCGAAAAGGTGGGGTTGCGATGGCTGCTGTCGGAGCCTGTGCCGGTTTTGGGGCGATTTGCGGATCGTCTTTGGCAACCGCCGCCACCATGAGCCGGGTCGCCTTGCCCGAGTTGCGCCGCTATGGATATTCAGGCGGCTTTTCGACGGCGACGCTTGCAGCCGGGGGGACGCTTGGCATTTTGATCCCACCGTCCGTGATCCTGGTGATTTATGCGATCCTGACCGAGCAAAACATCGCCAAACTGTTCCTGGCGGCCTTTGTGCCGGGACTGTTGGCCGCCCTTGGCTATATCATTACGATCTCTGTCTATGTACGCCTGTTTCCGGACGCAGCTGGGACCCGCGAGCCCGTGCCTTATGATGAACGGATCCGCGCGTTGCTGGATGTTTGGCCTGTCATTCTGGTCTTTGGTCTGGTGGTCGGTGGCATCTACCTTGGCTGGTTCACGCCCACCGAAGGCGCAGCCGTAGGGGCGGCAGGCACAGGTCTGATCGCGCTGGTGAAGGGTAATCTGACATGGAAGCTCTTCAAGGACAGCATTATTGCGACAGCCACAAGTACAGCGATGATCTTTTTCATCGTGCTGGGAGCGGGGCTTTACAACAGCTTTCTTGCGCTCAGCCAGGTGCCTCAGGAATTGTCAGCGTGGGTGGTCGGCCTTGGCCTGAGCCCCTGGATGGTTCTGACGCTGATCCTGTGTTTCTACTTGGTCTTTGGGTGTCTTATGGACAGCCTGTCGATGATCCTTCTGACCATTCCGATTTTCTTTCCGGTGATCAGCGCATTGGATTTCGGCATGCCGGCCGAGCATGTGGCAATCTGGTTCGGCATCCTCGTTCTGATCGTGGTGGAGGTTGGTCTGATAACGCCACCCGTGGGGATGAACCTGTTCATTATCAATGCGATGGAACGTACGACACCAATGGTTCAAACCTACAAGGCGGTTATGTGGTTCGTAACCTCGGACATTCTGCGGGTGATCATTCTGGTACTGTTCCCGGCCATCACATTATTTCTGATCCCGGGGTAGAACCCGGGGTCACCTGACACCAGCGCAATGCGCTTGTCTAATTAAGTATGAGGCATAACAATGTGTAACGATATCTATTGGAAGGGTGAAACATGGACGTAACGGGACAAGTTGCCCTGGTCACCGGCGCTGGCAGTGGGCTGGGGGCCGCGACCGCCCGCCATTTGGCAAAACAGGGCGCAAAGGTTGCAGTGCTCGATTTCAATATGGATGCGGCGAAAACTGTCGCGTCCGAAATTGACGGAGTGGCTGTGCAGGCGGATGTTGCTGATGAGGCAGCTGTGAATGCGGCCTTTGATGCGGCTGAAGCTGCTTTGGGGGGCAATCCCCGTATCGTGGTGAATTGCGCAGGCGTGGGGCTGGCAGCCCGGATTGTCGGACGTGAAGGAAAGCTATCGTTCGACGTGTTTGAAAAGACGCTAAAAGTGAACCTCTTTGGAACCTACAATGTCATGAGCCACGGTGCGCGTCGTATGGCGGAGCTTGACCCGCTTGCGGATGGTGAACGTGGAGTTGTTATCAATACGGCTTCGGTGGCGTTTGAGGACGGACAGCTCGGCCAGTCGGCCTATGCGGCGTCAAAAGGGGCAATTGCGTCGATGTGTCTGCCTGCTGCGCGCGAATTTGCCCAGCTTGGAATTCGCGTTGTTGCCATCGCGCCGGGGCTGTTCCACACGCCTATGATGGAAGGTCTGCCCGAAGAGGTAACCCAGAAAATCACCGCAAATATCCCATTTCCTGCGCGCCTTGGGTACCCGCATGAATATGCGCTTTTGGCAGAGCAGATCGTGACCAATCCGTTCCTCAATGGAACCACAATCCGGCTGGACGGCGCTGTGCGCCTGCCGCCGCGCTAAGGGAGTGCGCAGATGAGCGAACCCATTTTGAAGATCCACCAGGATGGCCCCATTGCCACGCTGACCATGAACCGTCCCGGTAAGCGCAATGCAATGTGCGAAGAGCTTTTGGTGGCCTTGGATGCATTCTTTTCCGCACCGCCCAAGGATATTCGCGTTGTGATCCTGACCGGGGTTGAGGGGCACTTCTGTTCCGGGCTGGACCTGTCTGAACATGTCAGCCGCTCTGCCGAAGACAACCTGTATCACTCGCGCCACTGGCATGCGGTGATGGACAAGATCCGTTTTGGCGGATTGGTTGTTGTCTCTGCCATGTTCGGAGCAGTGATCGGCGGTGGGCTGGAACTGGCTGCCGCCTGCCACGTACGGATTGCCGAGCGTTCAACGATCTTCCAACTGCCTGAAGGTCGCCGTGGTATCTTTGTGGGCGGTGGTGCCACTGCCAATGTCGGGCGCCTCCTCGGGGCGGACCGCATGACCGAAATGATGCTCACCGGTCGCAAATACAATGCGGATGAGGGCTTGGCCCTTTGCCTGACCCACTATTCGGTGGGAGACGGGGAAGCGCTGCCTTTGGCCTTGGAGCTCGCCGGAAAGATATCCCGCAATGCGCCGCTGTCGAACTATCTGACGATCCAGTCGATCTCCCGGATTAACGATATGTCTCGCAGCGACGGGTTGTTTACGGAATCTCTTGCTGCAGCGCTTTCTCAGACGACGCCTGATGCCGAGGAGGGCCTGCGGGCCTTCCTGGAAAAGCGCGCACCCAAATTCCGGTAACCTCATGGCACATTCAAAACCAGAGGCTAAGGACGGTATCGAGGTGACACGGGTCAGTGACGCAACTTTGCGCAACTTCATTGGCTATCACATGAAGCGCGCGTTCAACGTGGTTCAGGACGACTTGGCGCGGACGTTAAAGCCATTTGACCTGAGGATGCTGACCTACACGGCATTGGTTCTGATTGTGGACAATCCTGGTTTGCGGCAATCGCAATTGGCAGACGCCATGGACGTTGAACGACCCAATCTTGTGGTTCTGTTGGACGAATTGGAACGGCGTGAACTGATTGTTCGCGACCGCGTGCCGACCGACCGGCGGGCTTATGCTCTCAACGCGACGCTGGCCGGTCGGCAGCTTTATGAACAGGCAGTAGCAGCCGTCACTGAGCACGAAAAGCAGCTGCTGCAGGGCATCGAACCGGGCGCGCGAGACGCGCTTATTGCCATGATGCGGCAGATCGAGAAAGGCCCAAGGGAGGGATAACTCATGAAACGCACTGGAGAATTCTGTCGCCACTCGGTCAAACGCGAAGACCGAGTGGACGGTACCATATTGCTTCGTTCCAACCATAAATTGGGGCAGGTGGCTGAAAAGACGGGGGCGTGGCTCCATCATTGGGCCGTCGCTGCACCCGATCGGACCTTTTTGGCAGAACGCAGTGGTGCAGGGTGGCGCGAGGAGAGCTACTCTGACACGTTGGGGAAAGTGCGCGCCGTGGCGCAGTCACTTCTGGCGCGTGGGATGGGGCCGGATACACCTATCCTGATCATGTCCGGCAACGGCGTGGATCACGGTATCCTGTCCTTGGCCGCGCAATATGTCGGGGTGCCGACCACACCGGTCGCCGAGCAATATTCCTTGATCCACGGGGCGCACGGTCGTCTGCGCCATGCGATTGAAGTGATCCAACCGCGCATGGCTTATGTCGTGGATGCGGACCAATATGGCGAAGCGCTCGCTCTGGAGGCGCTGGAGGGGATCGAAATCGTTGCCAGCCGGACAGGCAGCAATGCGTCCGTCACAGCTTTTGATGATCTCCTCAAAGGTGATACGGGCGTCGATCTTGAGGGGGCCTATGCCAAGGTCACCGCAGATACCGTGGCCAAGATTTTGATGACCAGTGGTTCGACCTCGGCACCCAAAGGGGTTCTGACGACACAGCGGATGATGTGCGTCAACCAGACACAAATCGCAGATGCCCTGCCGTTTCTGCGCACCCGGCCGCCACGCGTGGTGGATTGGCTTCCGTGGAACCACGTTTTTGGGGGCTCTCATAATTTCAATATGATGCTGGCCAATGGCGGAAGCTTCTATATCGACGACGGCAAACCCGTCAAAGGTCTGTTTGATCGCACGATTGAAAACCTGTCGATGGTCACCGGCTCGCTGTGTTTCAACGTTCCAGTTGGTTTCTCCATGCTGCTGGGCGCATTGCAGTCTGACAAATCCCTTTGCCAGCGCTTCTTCGAGGATCTGGACCTGATTTTCTATGCCGGTGCGTCTTTGCCGCAGGATGTCTGGCAAGGGTTTGAGCACATGGCGGTTGAGGTCAAGGGCGAGATCCCGTTGATGACGTCCTCCTGGGGGCTGACCGAGACCGCGCCTGCGACCATGATGCAGCAAGAGCCGATTGAACGGTCCGGCGTGGTTGGGGTTCCGCTGAATGGTGTCGAGGTCAAGTTGATCCCGGATGAGGACATGCGCTGCGAGGTGCGCGTGAAGGGGCCGAACATCATGCCCGGATACTTCAACGAGCCTCAGAAAACGGCGGATGCCTTTGACGATGAGGGGTATTTCATAACCGGTGACGCGATGGTCTTTATCGACCCGGAGGACATCAACAAGGGGATGAAGTTTGACGGGCGCATCTCTGAGGACTTCAAACTTTTGACCGGGACCTGGGTCCGGGCGGCGCAGTTGCGTCTGGATATGCTGGCCTGTCTGGCGCCACTTGCACAGGATCTGGTGATCACCGGCGCGGATCGCAATCAGATCGGCGTGATGATTTTTCCGAATGTCGCAGAGCTTACAAAGGCTGGATATGAGCTGGTTGACAACAATGGGGCCTATCGCTGCGATCTTCTGAACGGAGAGATCCACCGCCGTCTGGCCGAACGTGCGCGTGAAATTTCCGGCAGTTCATCGCTGATTTCGCGCGCCATTGTCGTGAGCGAGCCAGCCTCGATGGCCGAAGGGGAAATGACTGCCAAAGGCAATCTGAATTTCCGTAAGGTGCTAACGCGCCGAAAAGACCTTCTGGAGCGGCTCTATAGCGACGCCGATCCTTCTGTTGTGACCCTTAAATAGGAGTTGGACCCATGGTTGATATTTCCAAAGTCCGCGCAATTGATATCCATACCCACGCCGAGGAACCGTGCGGTTGCCATGCTGATGACGGCTATGACGAGCTGCAGGCGACAATGGCCAATTACTTTGGCGCCCCCTGGCAGCACCCGCCGACAATTCCGCAGACAGCGCAGCATTACCGCGAACAGAACATTGCCGCGGTGATTTTTCCGGTCGATGCGGAGCGGGAGACAGGATACCGGCGTTATGCCAATGAAGAGGTGGCAGAGCTGGCGGCTGAAAACGATGATGTCCTGATCCCCTTTGCGTCGATCGACCCGCATAAGGGTAAGATGGGTGTGCGCGAAGCGCGCCGTCTGATGAAAGATTTCGGTATCAAAGGGTTCAAGTTCCACCCGACCATGCAGGGGTTTTATCCCAATGATCGCATGGCTTACGGGCTCTACGAGGCGATTGCCGAAGAGGGCGGAATTGCGTTGTTTCACACCGGGCAAACCGGCGTTGGGTCGGGCATGCCAGGTGGCAACGGGATGCGCCTGAAATACTCAAACCCGATGTATATGGATGATGTTGCGGTGGACTTCCCGGAGATGAAAATCATCCTCGCCCATCCATCTTTCCCCTGGCAGGAAGAGGCGCTGGCTGTGGCGACCCACAAGCCCAACGTCTATATCGACCTGTCCGGATGGTCGCCCAAATACTTCCCGGAAATCCTGGTGAAATACTGCAACACCATGCTCAAGAAGAAAGTGCTCTTTGGCTCTGACTGGCCGATGATAACACCGGAACGCTGGCTTGCAGATTTTGAGAAGATCGCGATCAAGGACGAGCTGCGCCCTGATATTATCAAGGGCAACGCCGCGCGGCTCCTTGGGTTTGAGTAAATGCAGATACCGGTTCCTGCTCTGACCCACTCCTTTACGCTCAGCGTGTCGCTTTCCACCGCACTCGAGCTGGGGCAGGGCCGGTCGGGCCAGCGGCGGATCATCCCGATTGTGGGTGGTTCGGCGCTTGGTCCGGATATCAGGGGACGCGTTCTCAATCTGGGAGCGGACTGGCAAACGATCTTGGCTGATGGCACTGCCCATTTGGATACCCGCTATGCTGTGGAAACAGAGGATGGCGCGGTGATCGAGATTGTGAATGTCGGTACCCGATATGGGCCACCAGATGTGCTGGATCGCCTTGCCTCTGGAGAAGACGTCGACCCGAGCCAATATTACATGCGCACCGCAGCCCGTCTGGAAACCGGTGCAGAACAATATTCCTGGGTGAACCATCGCCTGTTTGTTTGCGCGGGGCTGCGTCGCGCAAACGCAGTGGACATTGCCTATTACAAAGTGGACTGATCATGACACCGTTCAAAGCACCGCTGGATGATATTCTGTTTTCTCTGAACCATGTGGCCGAGGCGACCAGCCTGCCGGATTGGGATGCCGAATTCGGAGGTGAGATTGCTGGCCATTTCGCCAGTTTTGTCGAAGGTGAAATAGCCCCCCTGGATGAGCCCGGCGATCAGCAGGGGTGTCGTCTGGAAGAGGGGCGCGTGGTTATGCCGGACGGTTTTGCAAAGGTATACAAGGACTTTGCCGAACAGGGATGGGCGGGGCTGACCGCACCCGAGGAATACGGCGGACAGGGGCTTGGAGCCCTGATGCTTGCTGCAACTTCTGAGATCTTCTCGGGCGCGAACCACAGTCTTCAGATGGTGACGGGGCTGGTTCCAGGGGCGATCCGCACGATCCTGCGTTTTGGCAGCGACGATCAGAAAGCCCGCCATATCCCGCCACTGGTGTCGGGTGAAACCCTCGCAACCATGTGTCTGACAGAGCCTGGTGCCGGCTCGGATTTGTCGCGTGTCCGCTGTCGTGCCTCCCAGGTCAGCAGCAGCTGGCAGATTACCGGAGAGAAGATCTTTATCTCCGGTGGCGATCAGGACATGAGCGACCGTATCCTGCATCTGGTGCTTGCGCGGACGTCGGATGACGGGATCAAAGGGCTCTCGCTGTTCTTGTGTCCATGCACCCGGACAGATGGCACGCGCAATGCGATCTCTGTCACCCGGATCGAAGAGAAGATGGGCCTGCATGCCTCGCCGACGTGCCAGATGGCGTTTGACGGGGCGCAGGCCGAGCTGATCGGTGCAGAGGGCAAGGGCCTTGCTGCGATGTTCACCATGATGAACCATGCCCGTGCTGATGTAGCGCTGCAAGGTGTGGCCCATGCGGCGCGTGCCTATGACATCGCCAGCACCTATGCGTCAGAGCGCAAGCAGGGCCGGGGAGCAGATGGCGCAGAGGTCACGCTGGATCAACACGCTGACGTGCGCCGGATGCTGGATGAGATCGACACGCTTGCCCTTGGTGGGCGTGCCATGGCGCATCTTGCGTTTGTGGCGATGGAGCGCGGAGATGCGCCTGATCTGGTTGAATTCCTCACACCTGTGGCCAAGGTTTATTGCACAGAGGCCGGAATGCGTGGGGCCGAACTCGGGATGCAGGTTCTGGGAGGCTATGGCTACCTGCGTGAATATCGGGTGGAACAGACCTATCGTGACGCACGGATCACGGCGATTTATGAAGGGGCCAACGGAATCCATGAACGCGCCCTTGCAACACGGCTTGCGAACAAGGCGCCAGGTGATGCCTTTGATGCCTTTTTGACCGAGGAAGCGCAGAAGGGTCGTGATGCCAGCATTGAGGCCGTGCAGGCAGAATGGCGTCAAGCCCGGAGTGCGTTGGCCGCGTCCGCAGACCCTTCGACATTGGCGCATTCGTTTATGCGGGTCACGATTTCAGCGTTGTTGGCCTGTCTTTGGGGGCGCATCCAAGCGCAAGCGGACTGCCACCCGGACAGCGCTCGCATCAATCGTTTGTGTGAGTTCGTATCGCCATCACGATAAGCGCATTTACCAAAACCTATCATGAAGAAGAGTGAGCCAGCACAGTTTGGCTCGCTCCGCAGAGTTTTGGGGTAATCTGAATACACTAAGTCAATCCCAAGACCGGGTCTGATATGTCTTGATGGAGATGTGCCTGGAAAAGTGGCAGCCCGTAGGGGAATCGAACCCCTCTTTCCAGGTTGAAAACCTGGCGTCCTAACCGATAGACGAACGGGCCACTCTTGGTGTGAGGGGGTGTTTAATCACTACACCGGCCGGGCGCAAGAGGAATTTTACGGAAAATATGAAAAAAACCGGAAAACCCGGTGGCGCGTCTAGGTTGTTGAAAAATATGTGAGTTTCCATTTCTATGCTTGCCACGGCGGTGCTGGACGTTGGCATTGCCGCGTCGCAAAGGGTCGATGGTTAGACCTCGCGTCGGTGGGCAACTGTGCAATTGGCGGCGTTGGAAAAAGCTACCGCCTTAAATCCTTGGGGCCCCGTTTCAGGATTGATTGTTGCACTGATCCCGAACTGCCCGGATACTTGACCCCCAAAAAGCCTGTGGCGGACGTCTCGGGATAACAATACCAAATGGACATGAATAGACATGACTGAAACGCGTGCCGAGCAGACGGATGTGGTACCAAATAGGACGAAACTCTCTCAGGATCCTCATGCGGTTCGAGAGGTGCGTGAAAAAAACCTCGAAGTTGCGATCGGTCGTCAAGTGAGAGAACTGCGGAAGCGGCAACGTTTAACCGGGGCCGAGCTGGCTGCGCAGGCGGGCGTGTCCATTGGAATGCTGTCAAAAATCGAAAACGGAGTTATTTCTCCATCGCTTACAACGTTGCAGGTTCTGGCGAACGCGTTGCGTGTTCCGATTTTACAGCTCTTTTCAGGGTACGAAGAGACGCGAGGTGCAATGCATGTCAAGGCCGGGGAAGGCGTAGAGACCGAGCGCGCGGGCACACGAGCAGGCCACCAATATCATTTGCTTGGGCATATCGGTTCCAACACCACCGGCGTTGTTGTGGAGCCTTATTTGATCTCACTTACCGATTCCAGTGACCGGTTTCCGACCTTCCAGCATGAGGGAATGGAACTCTTGTACATGCTTGAAGGCAGCGTTGATTACCGGCACGGGGATCAGATGTATCGTCTGGAGCCTGGCGACAGCCTGCTGTTTGACGCGGACGCCCCCCATGGCCCGGCTGAATTGATTGATCTGCCTGCCAAATTTCTCTCGATTATCAGCTACCCGCAAAAAAAATAATCAAACGCTTCATCGAAGTCGCATGAACCGCCCAAGAATTAAGCGTTCTGGGCGGTTTTTTTTGTGCGGCGGGCTCATTTGATCTTGGGGGAGTGAAATTTATTGAAAGGAAATCAATTTTCCTGTTAGTCAATTCACGACGACACCTAAGTCAAAGTTAAACGGAGAGAACTATGTGTGGTATCGTAGGGCTGTTCCTGAAAAAGGACGAGCTGCGCCCCCGCCTGGGGGACTTGCTGACAGATATGCTGATCACGATGACAGATCGTGGTCCTGACAGCGCAGGTATTGCAATTTATGGCGACACGATTGATGGCCAGACCAAGATCACGATCCAATCCGATACGCCGGACGTTGATTTTGAGGGGCTCGATCTGGCCCTGGGATCGGCGATTGATGCGCCAGTTACACTCAAAGCCATCAGCACCCATGCGGTTCTGACCCTGCCGGAAGGCAAGGAAGGTGCTGCAATAGAGGCGCTGGAAGCAAAGGGCCTGCGCATTATGGGCTCTGGTCAGTCGATGGAAATCTTCAAAGAGGTTGGGCTGCCCAAGGATGTCGCAGAGCGCTTTGGCCTGCGAAATATGGGGGGCAGTCATGGCATCGGTCACACACGTATGGCAACGGAATCCGCTGTGACCACTCTCGGCGCACACCCGTTTTCCACAGCAGAGGACCAATGTCTTGTCCACAACGGCTCACTTTCGAACCACAATCAGATGCGTCGGGTTCTTGCCAAAAAGGGCGTCATGACCCGTACCGAAAATGACACCGAAGTTGGCGCGGCCTATATCTCTTCGCGCATCGCCGAAGGGGCCTCTCTCGGTAAGGCACTGGAAGGCACTCTGGAGGATCTGGACGGGTTCTTCACTTTTGTGACCGGAACCAAGGACGGCTTTGGAGTTGTACGCGACCCGATTGCCTGCAAACCGGCTGTTATGGCCGAGACCGAAGACTATGTGGCCTTTGCTTCCGAGTATCGCGCGTTTGCGGATCTGCCGGGGATCGAGGCTGCCAAGGTTTGGGAGCCGGAACCCGCAACTGTTTATTTCTGGGAGCGCTAAGACAATGGCAAACAGATTGGATATGGCAGAGCTGGACCTGCGCGCGATCAATTCAACACTGCAAGAAGCAGCCAAGGCGCAAGCCAATGACGCGTTTGAAATTGACAATCCTCGCGGCAGCCATGCGCTGGCCTGCGGTCTGGATGGCCCTTTGTCGGTCACAATCCATGGCTCTACCGGGTATTACTGTGCGGGCATGAACCAGTCTGCAACCGTCACCGTAAAAGGATCTGCAGGTCCGGGTGTTGCGGAAAACATGATGTCCGGAACTGTCACAATCGAAGGGGATGCCAGCCAATATGCAGGCGCGACCGGGCATGGTGGACTGCTGAATATCAAAGGCAATGCGTCGTCACGCTGCGGGATCTCGATGAAAGGGATCGACATCGTGGTGCATGGGTCCATCGGTCATATGTCCGCCTTTATGGGGCAAAAGGGCAATCTGGTGGTTCTGGGCGATGCAGGAGATGCGCTTGGTGACAGCCTGTACGAAGCGCGCCTGTTTGTGCGGGGGACCGTGAAGTCACTGGGAGCGGATTGTGTCGAGAAGGAGATGCGGCCTGAGCATCTGGAATTCCTGGCCGACATTCTTGCCAAGGCCGGAGCGGATGCCAAACCGGAAGAGTTCAAACGTTATGGCTCGGCCCGAACGCTTTACAATTTCGACATCGACAATGCTGACGCCTACTGAGGAGTGACAGATGGATAAGACACCTAACACAACACCGCGTCAGTCCTGGACGTTCTCCAATGATGTGAATTCAGACATCCGTCGCGCTGCAGCCACCGGGATCTATGATATCCGGGGTGGTGGCGCAAAACGCCGGGTTCCGCATTTCGACGATCTGCTGTTTCTGGGCGCATCCATGTCGCGCTATCCGCTCGAAGGCTATCGCGAGAAATGCGATACCTCAGTCACATTGGGGACTCGCTTTGCCAAAAAACCGATCGAGCTGAAGATTCCCGTGACCATTGCGGGCATGTCTTTTGGCGCGCTGTCGGGCCAGGCCAAGGAAGCATTGGGTCGTGGTGCGACGCTTGCGGGGACCTCGACCACCACGGGTGATGGCGGCATGACACCCGAAGAGCGCGGCCATTCGGAAAAGCTGGTCTACCAATATCTGCCTAGCCGATACGGTATGAACCCGGACGATCTGCGCCGTGCTGATGCCATTGAAATTGTGGTCGGGCAGGGCGCAAAACCCGGCGGCGGTGGCATGCTGTTGGGGCAGAAGATCACGGACCGCGTTGCGGGTATGCGGGATTTGCCTGTCGGAATCGACCAGCGGTCTGCCTGCCGCCATCCGGATTGGACCGGTCCTGATGATCTGGAGATCAAGATCCTTGAACTGCGTGAAATCACCAATTGGGAAAAGCCGATCTATATCAAGGTTGGCGGCGCACGCCCCTATTATGACACCGCATTGGCCGTGAAAGCCGGCGCGGATGTGGTTGTTCTGGACGGCATGCAAGGTGGCACGGCAGCAACGCAGGATGTGTTTATCGAACACGTCGGCCAGCCGACTTTGGCCTGTATCCGCCCCGCCGTTCAGGCCCTGCAGGATCTGGGCATGCACCGTGAGGTTCAGCTGGTGGTCTCGGGCGGGATCCGCAACGGTGCGGATGTGGCCAAGGCGTTGGCGCTGGGCGCAGATGCGGTGGCCATCGGCACCGCTGCTTTGATTGCGCTGGGGGATAACGACCCCAAGTGGGAAAGCGAGTATCAAAAGCTCGGTACCACAGCGGGCGCCTATGACGACTGGCACGAAGGGCGCGATCCGGCTGGGATCACCACGCAGGCCCCCGAACTTTCCGCCCGCCTTGATCCCATCGCCGCAGGTCGTCGTTTGCGCAATTACCTGAACGTAATGACGCTGGAATGTCAGACAATTGCCCGCGCATGCGGCAAAAGCCACGTTCACAATCTCGAACCTGAGGATCTGTGCGCCTTGACCATGGAAGCGGCTGCGATGGCGCGCGTACCCTTGGCGGGAACGGATTGGTACCCAGGCAAGCCCGGTTTCTGATCAAACAAAAGGAAAGAGGGGGCAATGACCCCCTCCCGTGCCTTCAACAGGGAAACAAAAGGACAAGACGATGAGCGTTCTTGCAGAATTCGCCGCCAAGACCGGCGTGAAATATTTCATGATCTCCTTCACTGATCTGTTTGGCGGCCAACGCGCCAAACTGGTCCCCGCGCAGGCGATCGCTGATATGGAAGAAGATGGCGCAGGCTTTGCGGGCTTTGCCACCTGGCTTGATATGACACCGGCGCATCCGGATATGCTGGCCGTACCGGACCCGTCCACAGTGATCCAGCTTCCGTGGAGGCCCGAGGTTGCCTGGGTGGCGGCCAATCCGATCATGGAAGGGCAGGATGTCGAACAGGCTCCGCGTAATGTGCTGCGCAAGCTGGTGGCAGAGGCCGCTGAAAAGGGTATCCGGGTTAAAACGGGGATTGAGGCGGAGTTCTTCCTGCTGACACCCGAGGGCGACAAGATCTCGGACCCTGCTGATACGGCTGAAAAACCCTGCTACGACCAGCAGGCCGTCATGCGCCGCTATGATGTGATCTCTGAGGTCTGTGATTACATGCTGGAGTTGGGCTGGGGCCCGTATCAAAACGACCACGAAGACGCTAATGGCCAGTTTGAGATGAACTGGGAATTTGCCGATGCGCTGGTGACCGCTGATCGTCACTCCTTCTTCAAGTTCATGGTGAAATCCGTGGCAGAAAAACACGGTTTGCGCGCGACCTTTATGCCAAAACCTGTCGAAGGGCTGACGGGCAATGGCTGCCACGCTCATATCTCGGTCTGGGATCTGGACGGGGTGAACAACGTCTTTGCCACCGACAAAGGCGAGGGCCAAACGGGCGAGCTGGGTCTGTCGCAGGACGGCGCGCACTTCCTGGGTGGCATCATGAAACACGCCGAAGCGCTGGCGGCGATCACCAATCCAACGGTCAACAGCTATAAACGGATCAACGCGCCGCGCACCATGTCGGGTGCCACCTGGGCGCCCAATACCGTGACATGGACCGGTAACAACCGCACCCATATGGTGCGCGTGCCGGGACCGGGCCGGTTTGAACTGCGCCTGCCGGATGGGGCCACCAACCCCTATCTATTGCAAGCGGTGATCATTGCAGCCGGCCTCTCCGGCATGGCCAGTCAGGCGGACCCTGGCCCGCGCTATGACATTGATATGTATGCCGAAGGTCACACAATCACCGACGCGCCCAAGCTGCCGTTGAACCTGTTGGATGCGATCCGTTGGTTTGATAAGGACAAGGAGCTGAAAGCCAAGCTGGGTGGAGAGTTCTCAGCCTCTTACATGAAGATGAAGATGCAGGAGTGGAACGCTTTTGTTTCCCACTTCTCAAAATGGGAAAAAGAGAACACACTAGATATCTAAAATATCACATTGATGTGCAGGGGCTGGGGGTGCGCAAATACGCGACCGCGGCCCCTTTTTCGTTACAGACATGCACATAGTCAAAGACGCCATATGCGGTCTGTGTCTGTAGTTGTGTGCTGGGGGAAGTGGCAGCCCGTAGGGGAATCGAACCCCTCTTTCCAGGTTGAAAACCTGGCGTCCTAACCGATAGACGAACGGGCCACTCTTGGTGTGAGCGGGTGTTTAGTTCCAAGCGCTCGGACCCGCAAGCGGAAAAATACATTATTGTGAAATTTCTTATCCACATCTCTGTTACGCCGGTGCGGCGTCTTCCAGGCGCAGTTGTGGCGACTGACGCCCCCCCCACGTGTTGATTTCCAAACGACCTGCGCAGTGGAACCGTGCGCCACCATGCTCCAGCAGGCGCGGGCCAAGGGCCGTGTCGAAGGCGCCGAAACAGATGGTGTCCAACTTTGCCCCCATCCCGTCCGACAGGCTCAGCTTCAGGTGGCTTTCTCCGACCCGCTTGGCGAATTTGATCTCGACTTCCGGGAAAGCATAGCGCGGGGCAGGGGCGCCCGCGCCAAAAGGACCGGCCTGTTCGATCTGTTCGATCAGATCAACCTTGGCCGCGCCAGGCATCAATAACCCGTCCAGTTTCAGATCCTGTGGCCCCAAAGCGCCAGCCCCCTGTTTGTCGAGAAGTTCAGCGAGTCTGGCCATGGCGGGTTCCAGTTGGTCACGCGCGACTGTCAGGCCAGCGGCCATCTTGTGACCGCCCCCTTTGATCAGGAGCCCCTCGGCTGCAACCTTCTGGATCGAGGCCCCAAGGTCGATACCGGACACGGATCGTCCAGATCCTTTGCCCTCGTCACCGTCAAGGCCGATGACCACGGCGGGCCTGCCTGTGGCCTCTTTCAATCGGGAAGCAACAATGCCCACAACGCCCGGATGCCAGCCTTCACCCGCTGCCCATACCAAAGGGGCATCCAAACCACGTTCCTCGGCCTGTTCCAAAGCCGCGGCACGGACCGCGCTTTCGATGTCGCGGCGCTCGGTGTTCAGCTGGTCCAACCGTTCTGCCATGGCGGCCGCCTCATGCGGGTTGTCAGTTGCCAGAAGGCGCGCGCCCAGGTCCGCCTTGCCGATCCGCCCGCCCGCATTCACCCGCGGCCCCAGCAAAAAACCAAGGTGATAGGTTGAGGGGGCCGCATCCATCCGGCTGACATCTGCAAGGGCAACCAGTCCCGGGCGTTGACGCGCTCCCATCACTTTGAGCCCCTGGCGCACCAGCGCCCGGTTTGCCCCAATCAGCGGTGCGACATCGGCAACGGTTGCCAGCGCCACCAGGTCCAACAAACGCATCAGATCGGGGCCTTTCTGCCCCGCCGCGCGCATCTGCCGCCCGGTTTCGACCAGCATCAGGAACACGACGCCCGCCGCGCAGAAATAGCCCAGATCACCGCTTTCATCCTGGCGATTGGGGTTCACAACGGCCACACAGTCGGGCAGGGTCTCCCCGCCCAAGTGGTGATCCAGAACAATCACATCCGCGCCTTTTGCAGCCGCGATTGGTTCGTGGCTGAGCGTGCCGCAGTCCACACAGATGATCAGGTCATGTGCCGATGCCAATTCCTGCATGGCCGGCACATTTGGGCCATACCCTTCGTCAATGCGGTCAGGAATATACAGGGTGGCGTTCAACCCCATCTCACGCAGCCAGACCAACAAGAGCGCCGCAGAAGACCCTCCGTCCACGTCATAATCGGCAAAGACGGCGATGCGTTCCCGCCGCTGTACCGCGCTCAGGAAACGTTGGGCGGCCACTTCCATGTCTTTCATCTGGCGGGGGTCGGGCAGGAGTTCTTTGAGCTTGGGATCCAGAAAGCCAAGGGCCTCCATCGCGGGCACCCCACGCCGCGCCAGCACCTGGCAGACAGCTGCGGGAAGGGAGGTCTGCTGCGCCATCATGTCCGCGGCACGCTGAACATCAATGCCGGGGCCAACCCAGCTGCGCCCGGTCAATGAGGTCTCTACACCCAAAAAGCTCATGTTCTGCCCTTCATCTTACGTCAAAAGGCCGGATCCATGCGGAACCCGGCCCTTTCATTTCTGGTTTTAGATACTCACATCATATGGCTCGCCACAAGAGGCGACGCATATTCTTACTGATGGGAAGCCAGAGGGGTGCGGTAGCTCATGCGACGGACCGAGCCGGTTTTTGAGCGCATCAGAAGGGTTGTGGTCTCAACCCAACCCGGAGAGCGCTTCAAGGCAGGCAGCAATGAGCCGCCCGTTACGCCGGTTGCAGCAAAGATCACATCCTGGGTAACCATCTCGTCACGGCTGTAGATCCGGTCCAGATCGGTAATACCGGCCTTGGCAGCGCGGTTCTTTTCGTCGTTATTGCGGAACAAAAGACGTCCAAAGATCTGACCGCCCATACATTTCAATGCCGCCGCCGCCAGTACCCCTTCGGGCGCGCCACCAGAGCCCATATACATGTCGATACCTGTGATCTCGGATTCGGCGCAATGCATCACGCCGGCCACATCGCCGTCGGTGATCAGCCGGATCGAAGCGCCGGTTTCACGCACCTCTGCGATCATTGCCTCATGTCGTGGGCGCTCCAGGATGCAGACGGTGATGTCCGAGGGCGCACAGCCTTTGGCCTTGGCCAGTTCTTCCACACGCTCACGGGGGGACATCTCCAGCGAGACAACACCCTTTTCATAGCCAGGGCCAATGGCCAGCTTGTCCATATATGTGTCTGGGGCATGCAGCATAGAGCCGCGTGGCCCCATAGCAATCACTGTCAGAGCGTTGGGCATATCCTTGGCAGTCAGTGTCGTGCCTTCCAGCGGGTCCAGCGCGATGTCAACGCCGGGACCGTTTCCGGTGCCAACTTCTTCACCGATAAAGAGCATAGGGGCTTCGTCACGCTCGCCTTCACCGATGACCACAACGCCGGCAATGTCCAAAAGGTTCAGCTGTTCGCGCATGGCGTTTACAGCGGCTTGATCTGCGGCTTTTTCATCACCACGCCCGATCAGAGAGGCAGATGCCAGAGCTGCCTGTTCTGCAACGCGGGCCAGACCCAGAGACAGCATGCGATCGTGGAATTCAGGACTGAACGACATGGCGATATACCCCCGACTTAACAACTCTTATGTTGGTCTAGCGCGGCAGAGGGGCGACCGACAAGTATCTTGTCCCATGGTTGCGCAACCATACTCTGGTTTCACACCGGGCTTTCTGGTCCCACAAAAGCCTGTTTCACGGTCCCAAAAAGAAAGCGGGCAATGCTGCCCGCTTTATGTTGGATCAAACGGTTTCGATGCGCAGGGCAACCGGAGCTATGGAAACCACGTCAATTTTTTCCAGATCCGCCAGCGCTTGGTCGATGCTGGCGCGGCTTGTTTTATGTGTCACAAACAAAACCGGTGCGGCCTTGTCTGCGTGGCCATATTGGCGCATGCGGTCAATGGAAATACCGCTTTCCCCAAGAACGGCAGTGACCTTGGAAAGCGCGCCGGGTTTGTCCTGCAGACCCATCCGCAAATAGAAAGGCGCGGGCAGTTCTGCCTGGGCTGCGGGCGCATCCTGCAACGTCGCCGCGGGTTGGCCAAAAGTAGACAAGCGCAGGCCGCGCGCAATGTCGCAGATATCTCCAAGTACGGCACTCGCGGTCGGGCCTTCACCTGCTCCGGGGCCACGGAGCACGATCTGTTCCACTGCGTCGCCCTCGATTACCACCATATTGGTGCCGCCTTCCAGCTGACCCAAAGGTGAGTTCGCTGGCACCAGGCAGGGGGTCATGCGCTGTTCCAATCCGCGTCCTGTGCGTTGAGCGACGCCCAGCAGTTTGATCCGGAACCCCATATCGGCCGCTGCGCTGATGTCTTCCAGTGAAATGCGCTGAATGCCTTCCAGCTGCACGTCCTCAAATGCCGGTTTGGTGCCAAAGGCAATCGACGCCAGAATGGCCAGCTTGTGACCGGCGTCAATGCCTCCGACGTCCAGATTGGGGTCCGCTTCCAGATATCCCAAGCGACCGCATTCCTCGAACAGGGCATTGTAGCCCCGGCCGGTGGCTTCCATCTGGGTCAGGATATAATTGCAGGTGCCGTTCATTACGCCCATCACGCGCGTGATCTCATTCCCGGCCAACCCTTCGGTCAGGGCCTTGATAACCGGAATGCCGCCAGCGACCCCAGCTTCAAACCGGATCACCCGCCCGTTTGCTTCGGCCAGTTCCGCCAGTTCCTGACCGTGGATCGCCAGTAGCGCCTTGTTGGCCGTGACCACGTCCTTACCGGATGTCAGCGCGGCTTCAACGGCTTCTTTTGCAGGCCCGTCATGACCGCCCATAAGTTCAACCAGAACATCCACATCGTCGCGCTTTGCCAGCGCCACAGGATCGGTTTCCCAAGCGTAGTCCTTCAAGGGAACGCCGCGATCTTTGCCGGCGTCACGTGCCGAAACAGCGCTGATAACCACAGGACGCCCTGTGCGGGTTTCCAACATGGCGGCATGGCGGCGAATGATTTTCACTACGCCGATGCCGACGGTTCCCAAACCTGCGATTCCAAGGCGAAGCGGCTCAGTCATTATCGGAAGTCCCTTTTGGTCATCGTTTAAGCCCTCGCATATCGGGTTCGGACCAGGGGTGCAACGTGACCACGGGGCTTGATTGCGGTAAATCCGGCGTGAAATGGCAAAGCAGGGTCAGATATCTGCATTATTCAGCGCTGCGGCGCGTGCCTTTAGGCGTGCCGCGCGCGCCTGCAATTCGGCATCCAGTTCTGATCCGCGTTGCGCTGGGGCGCTTTGGGGCGGCAAGGCATCGTCAAGCGGGATCAATCTCGGGTAGTCGGCACCACGCAGATCCGGCGTCAGCTGGTCTTCGATTTCCGGGACGCGCGAACATGCCGAAAGCCCGGTGGCAAATCCAAGGCCTAAGGTCAGAATGAATCGGGCAGGGCGCAGCATTGCAGTGGTCCTTTGTCGTATTGTCCTTGTGAACCATATTTGCCCCAAACGACGCAAGAGAGGGTTTTTATTGAACATTTGTTCATAAACCCTATGCTGTCTTTATGGCACGTACCCAAGGATCCCATTCGGATATCACCGGACCCAAAATTCACAGCGCCGCGCTCAGGCTGTTTGCGCAGCATGGATATGCGGCTGTCTCTATGCGCCAGATTGCCAAAGAGGTCGGCGTTCAGGCCGGGGCTTTGTATAACTATATTCCCGACAAGCAAAGCCTTCTGGTCACCTTGATGCAAACCCATATGGAAGATGTCCTGTCCGCTTGGCAGGCACGACAGCGGGAGCTGGGCGAGGAGGATGTGCTGGGCCGCCTCGAAGCCTTTACCCGGTTCCATATCCGCTATCATATGCAGCGGCCCGATGCGGTTTTTATCGCTTACATGGAACTGCGAAATCTGTCCCCCGAGAATTTTTCGCGTATCGAGGGGCTGCGGAGCCAATATGAGGGAGAGTTGCGCCGGATCCTGGAGGATGGCGTTTCCACAGCGCAGTTTCAGATCAGTGACGCAAAGATCACCACCCTTGCGGTAATTGGCATGCTGAACGGGGTCATGACCTGGTATCGCAGCGGCGGGCGGCTGTCCCTGGAAGAGGTCGAAACGATCTATTGGGACATGGTGCGCAAGGCCGTTTCGCCGGTTGGGGCATAACACCCCTGCAAACGGCCCTGCAAAACACGCGCCCCGCTATGCCCGCGCGTCCGGATGTAGGGCGGTGCCCAGAATATGTTCAGAACTGTGGATCACGTGATGTGCCTGCCCCACGATCAGAGGATCGGGCTGGCCCACGATCTCATGGTCTTTGTCCGGGTAGTCTATGGTGGACAGAAAGTGGCGCATGCAGTTCAGGCGGGCTCGTTTCTTGTCGTTGGATTTGACAATGGTCCAGGGCGCATCAGCGGTGTCGGTGTAAAAGAACATCGCTTCCTTGGCCTCGGTGTAATCATCCCATTTTTCCAGGCTTGCCTTGTCAATAGGGCTCAGTTTCCACTGTTTCAACGGATCTGTCTCGCGGGATTTGAACCGGCGACGCTGCTCGTCCTGGGTGACCGAGAACCAGTATTTGTAAAAGCGAATGCCTGAACGCACCAGCATTTGCTCCAGATCAGGTGTCTGGCGCATGAATTCCAGATATTCATTGGGCGAACAAAAGCCCATGACACGCTCCACCCCTGCGCGATTGTACCAGGAGCGGTCATAAAACACCATTTCGCCAACGGTGGGCAGTTCCTGAATGTAACGCTGGTAATACCATTGCCCTTTTTCTTCCCAAGTGGGTTTGTTCAGAGCAACCACACGTGCCTGGCGGGGGTTGAGATGTTCCATAAACCGTTTGATGGTGCCGCCCTTGCCGGCAGCGTCGCGGCCTTCAAACAACAAGACAAAGCGTTCGCCGGTTTCCTGCGCCCACAGCTGAACCTTTAACAGCTCGGCCTG
This sequence comes from Epibacterium sp. ABZ3_068, assembly GCF_056159265.1. Taxonomy (NCBI): domain Bacteria; kingdom Pseudomonadati; phylum Pseudomonadota; class Alphaproteobacteria; order Rhodobacterales; family Roseobacteraceae; genus Epibacterium; species Epibacterium sp. ABZ3_068. The sequence continues at coordinate 169,659 of NZ_JBSWUV010000001.1, read as the reverse complement.
CAGCTTTGCCTTTTCGGCCTCATAAGACCTGCGTGCCAGTTTTCGGCGATAAGGGTATTTCCCACTCTCAAAGGCTTTGCGCACGGTTTCCGCGCTGGGAGCTGCTGCCTTGGGGCTGGCGGGTTTTGAAGCAGAAGCCGCGGCGGGTTGGACCTCTGAGGTTGCGGGCTCATTTGCGGCCTGCAGTTCTGCCACTTTGATCTTGGTCACCGTCTCCATGCGCACGTTCTCCTTTTGCTTTTCATTGTCGCGCGCAGGTTCGCTTAAACCGCCCGAACCCGCGTTGATCCGTGTCAAGAAACTGTTACGAAGTGCCGGGTCGCGTCCCGGAAAACGCGCCTTAATACCAAAGAAGGCCCGCCATAGGGCGCGCCTTCTTGAAACACCAGCCTGTTGTTTGCGGCTAATGAGCTGGGCGGATAAAAGTCCCGTTGCGCAATTCGCGAAAGGCGGCGCGCAACTCGTCCTGGGTGTTCATCACAATGGGGCCATGCCAGGCGACAGGTTCTTCGATCGGAGCGCCGGAGATCAGCAAAAACCGCAGACCTTCAGGACCTGCCTGCACGGTAACCTCATCACCAGAGCCAAATCGCACCAGAGTGCGGTTGCCGGACATATCGCGGATATTGACCTCCTGACCCATCACCTCCTTTTCCAGCAAAACACCCTGAGGGGCGGCGGCATCCACAAACATACCCGCCCCGTCAAAGATATAGGCAAAGGCGCGGCGATAGGTGTCGATCTTAAAGGTCTTTTTCACTCCTGCAGGCACATGGATATCCAGATACTGCGGGTCCGATGCGATGCCGTCCACCGGACCTTTTTGGCCCCAGAACTCACCAACGATGACTTTGACGCGGGTGCCGTCGTCATCAATCACCTCGGGAATATCCTTGCCCTGAATATCCTGGTAACGCGGCGCACACATTTTTTCAGAACTCGGCAGGTTTCCCCACAACTGGAACCCGTGCATTTGCCCCGATGCGTTCCCTGTTGGCATTTCCTGATGCAGAATACCCGATCCGGCAGTCATCCACTGAAGATCACCCGCGCCTAGGTTTCCCGTGTTGCCAAGGGAGTCGCTATGCGCAACGGTTCCCGCCAGAACATAGGTGATCGTTTCAATCCCGCGGTGGGGGTGCCAGGGAAACCCTTTGGCGTAATCCGCAGGTGTTTCCCCGCGAAAATCGTCGAACAGCAGAAACGGATCCAACTCGCTTGGGTCCTGAAACCCAAAGGCACGGTGCAGCTTTACACCGGCGCCTTCCATTGTGGGAACCGCTGAACGTGTTTCCAATATTGGTCGCAGCGACATGGCGCGTCTCCTTTGCTGTGATGGAGGAAAACTAGACTTTGTCCCCTTGAATGAGTAGAGGCACCGGAACACGGGCCTTGTTCAAAGGTGCACAGAGCAGCGCGGCTGCGTCCAAAGGAGTAAGCGATGACCACTGAAGTCCTGGCAACTGTTTCCGCCTCCACCCCGCGCCGTATCTTAGGCGTTGCGATGTTGGCCGCTCTGGGCGCGCTGCTTCTTTATCTTGCGTTGCAGGCCAGTCAGGGCGTGCTTTGGACGCTTTTTCTGGTCGCTCTGGGCCTCGGCGCGATCTGGCTGTCGCTGCGGATGTGGCAGGCGACCAAAGGCAGCGTGATCCTGACGACAGAAGGTTTGCGCAGCAGCGACGGTACCGTAATTGCCGCCCTGGACGATATCGCAACGGTCGAACGCGGCTTTCTGGCGATGAAGCCGTCAAACGGCTTTGTCCTGCGGACCAAGACATCATCGTTTCGTGTCTGGCAGCCAGGCCTGTGGTGGCGTCTGGGCAAACGGGTGGGGATCGGCGGCGTCACACCTGGCAGCCAATCCAAGACCATGTCCGAGCTTCTGGCAGCTCTGATCACGGATAAATCCCTGATCGAGCAAATGACAAACGGCCCGGATCACAAGTGATCCGAGCCGCGAATTGGTCTGTGTCTGTTTAAACAGACTTAGAAGGATTCGGTTGTTCCGTCGTCATGCGCCGGGCCTGCGATGATCTCGCCTTCAAAGCGCACCAGTGGAGCGAAACGTGGGCGGGTGAAGACAAATGTATCCACGGCAAAGAGCGATTGTTCACGCAGGTTTTCGGGGCTGTCGCTGAAATCCGCATCGCGTAGTTCAAGGAACACAAGCGGGAATACCGGTTCGATCAGGTTATACGTCTGAACAATGATAATCCGCTCTTGATCCGGCATGTTGGGCAATTGATCCGAATAGGTCGCCAGTTCCGCGTCCGTCATTTCCACATACGCATCGCCGCGTTCGCGAGACCAGTCCACCGAGTATTGTGCTTCCTCTTCGTCCCAGCGGGCGATTGTTACCCGCAGTGACAATTCGGAGTCCGGCCGAACCAGCAGCTCGGCCATGTTCTGCATACTGTCGATGTAGTCGTCGTTCAGCTCTTGTGTCTCGCGCGAGATCAGGTCCGAAACCGTATATGCGGCCTTTAGGTTGATGCTTTCCTGGCGAAACGCGTCATAGAAGGTCACAACCATCGCAAAGATGAACAGGATCAGCGGCAGGTAGATCGCAAACTCGACTGATATATTGCCGTCGGTTTCAGAGGCGAAACGCTTGCACTTTTTTGAAATGAACTTCCTCATGGCTTATCTCGGCTCCTGAACAAATGCCGATGAGGCATAAAGTTTGATGCGGCCGTCCGTGTCTTTGCTCATTGCCGCTCCAAGGCCCCAGGTGGGCAGGAATGGGTTGAACTTCATGCAGGCGCGCACGAACATCAGCTCGTTTGACTGACCGTTTTGAAAATTTCGCACCGGATTGATATTGTCTGCATTAATGGTGTCCACGCAGTCAGGGATCGGGTTGATATCGGTCCAGTTGAAGGGATCAACCTGAATTAGCTCAACCCGCAGCTGCGTTTGGCAATCGGTAATAAACGCAGCGCGCTCACAAACATCATCACGAATGTCGTCGTGTTGAATGCCGGTTCCTGTGCCAAGTCGCAGCTCCCGCACGCTCATATCCAGTGCGCGTTCCAACATGGAGCCACGTAGCTGAATGAGGCCAAGCTCGATTGTGGTCAGAAGAATAAGCAACAAGATCGGGAAGAAGATGACGAATTCAACCGTAATCGAACCGTCTTCTGCGTTGCGAAAGCGACGTAATATTTTGGGAAAACGGATACGGGTCATTGGGTCAGCCTCAGTTGGCGGATGGAGGTTGCGATGGAGGCAAAGGCATCCGAGATTTCAATCCCCTCCACATCAAAGAAATGGGCATCAGAACTTGCGCAGTCACGTAGGACGGCCTGACCAGCTGACGGAGCCTCAAATCCAATGGTATAAACAATGATGCCCTGTGCTTTGGCCGCGTTGCAGATGTTCTGTGTCCGGCTGTTTTTGGTGCTGGTTCCAACATAATCGTAGGCACCATAGTAATAGGTATTACGTGCCGTATTCTTACCTTGCCAGTCTCCGAAAAGACGGTCGGAAACGTAACGCATGCTTGTATCGGCCCACAGGTCTTCATAGCTTAGCCGCTCAGCGGAACCCGGTTCCTCAACCCATCTACAGCTATAGTAGCTACACTGCTGGTATTGGCCTTCACCATAGGGGTGGTCCTCCCAGCGGCCTATCCCATCCCACCAGTATTCATCACGATCGGCGCTGTAGGTCGAATAGACATTCTCCTGGTCATTATACCAGACATCTGATTGCTGCCCTCTGAAATGATCCCGAATGAAATACTGCGAGGTGTTCTGCCCGTCGGTCATCAACACAATGATCTTGAGCGTTTCTGCATCGGTGTAGGCGGCAGGGCGCGTCGAAAACGCCGGATCGATATACGGGTTTTCACCCTTGCTCAGGTTGACTATCGCCGGGTTCAGGCTGGGATCCAGCAGAGCGGTGCCCCATTTCATTCCAAGGTCAATCGAGGTGTTGCCCTCAGCCACCAGCCCGTCGATGAAGGCTTTCAAAGTGGTCTCATCCTGCTCCAGCAACATCAATTCCCGTGACGCGCGATCGTCACAAATTGGCAAAGTCACAAGGCGGGTGTCGTCTGTGCGCCGGTCAACGGTATACCACGGATCGAAGTGCATTGTGCGTTCGTAGGTCTGCGACAGGCTGATTGCGGAGGACTGGAAATCCGTTGCATCGAAGTTGATGCAGTTCGAATAGGGCTGTGCACCAGATGTTTTCAACTGCGCATAAAGCTCATCCGGTCCGGAAACCTGCGTTGCATATGGGATGATCGACATCGACATTTTGCCGTCGATTGTGTTCAGGCCGATGGCGTCCACGAATTCTTTTGCTGCGACCTTCAGATTGGGCAGGCGGCTGTTGGAGTTCATCGAGCCGGAGACATCCAGAACCAAAGAAATTTCGATGTCATCGATGCTTTCTTCCGCACGTGAACGGGCCGTCAGCGTCAGCTCGGTCTCACCAAAAAGGTTAAGGTACTGCGCTGCAAACGGGGTCTGGATCGAACTTTCGACCTTTTTGTAGCCTTGCCCGACATCCACATATGGAGTTTTGTAATATTCACCCAGTCCGGACTTCTCGAGGTAGTCCTGAACCACATCTTCGGGTGCATAGGGCTGGTCCAGATCAGCTGCAGCCAGAACCGCGCGGTCCAGCGTGTACTGCAGAACCGTACGGTCCCGCTCATATCGCATCAGGTCGATGCCAATACCGCCGACCATCAGCATCAACAATACAGTGATGATCATCGGTTTGGCCAATACACCGTCTTCTTCCTTCTGGAAGGCCCGCAATATTGCCAATGGGGACGACAGCATGCGTGGCACGGCCGTTCTTCTACATGTCTTGAACGCAGTCATAGTTAATCACCTGATCGCCAATCGGACTTCGTCCGACGGGGCCTCTCGATGGCTCGTTTCCAAATAATATTCTCATTTAGATATGGTTTAGAAAGGTGACTAAATTGGGGCATGAATTAGCCGTAATTGCCAATTTTCATTGATAAATATGGACAATTTGGCAGTCAAGCTGCATGCTGTTTCCAATTGCTCAACCAAGTTTGTTGGTGGTTTTGCGAATCGAGGATCAGCAAGAAGCTTCCGAGCGTTTTTCTTAAATTGCCTAAAAAATTGGCAAAGTGTAAACGTTTCTTTGCTCACACTTCCTAACATGAAGCAGTGAGTCGTCTTAAAACGTTGGAGTAGGTGGAATGCACCTTCAAAAAGAACCCAGCTTCCGTGAGAGTGTGGACTTGATGTTCAACAGGGCCGTTGCCCTGATGGACTTGGCTCCGGGGCTAGAGGAAAAAATTCGCGTCTGTAACGCTACATATACAGTGCGATTTGGGGTACGCTTGCGGGGCGAAATCCGCACATTCACAGGCTATCGTTCGGTTCACTCCGAACATATGGAGCCGGTCAAGGGGGGGATCCGGTACTCCCTTGGCGTCAACCAGGACGAGGTCGAAGCGCTGGCTGCGCTGATGACGTATAAATGCGCCTTGGTTGAAGCGCCTTTTGGCGGTTCCAAAGGTGGCTTGTGTATTGACCCTCGCGAATACGAAGAACATGAGCTGGAGCTGATTACCCGTCGCTTTGCCTACGAACTGGCCAAGCGCGACATGATCAACCCGGCCCAGAACGTGCCTGCGCCTGACATGGGCACCGGTGAGCGCGAGATGGCCTGGATTGCGGACCAATACCAGCGCATGAACACAACCGATATCAACGGTCGTGCCTGTGTCACCGGTAAGCCGCTGAATGCGGGTGGTATCGCCGGCCGTGTCGAAGCAACCGGCCGCGGCGTGCAATACGCCCTGCGCGAGTTTTTCCGTCATCCCAAGGATGTGGCAGCTGCCAACCTGTCGGGAAAACTCGACGGCAAACGTGTGATCGTTCAGGGTCTTGGTAACGTGGGCTACCACGCGGCAAAATTCCTGGGCGAGGAAGATGGCAGCGTGATCACCGGTATTATCGAGCGCGATGGCGGCTTGTTCTGTGAAACCGGGCTGAACGTCGACGAGGTGCACCATTGGATCGCGACCCATGGCGGCGTCAAAGGGTATCCCAACGGTCAATATGTGGAAAACGGCGCGGTTCTTCTGGAAGAAGACTGTGACATCCTGATCCCGGCGGCTCTGGAAGGGGTGATCAACCTGTCCAATGCCGAACGTATCAAGGCTCCGCTGATCATCGAGGCTGCAAACGGCCCGGTTACCGCGGGTGCCGATGACATCCTGCGCAAGAAAGGCTGCGTGATTATTCCAGACATGTATGCCAACGCGGGTGGTGTGACCGTTTCCTATTTCGAATGGGTCAAAAACCTCAGCCACATCCGGTTTGGTCGTATGCAACGTCGTCAGGAAGAGGCGCGCCACCAGCTGGTGGTGGACGAACTTGAAAAGCTGTCTGCATCCATGGGGAATACCTGGACGCTGGATGGTAAATTCAAGGAACGCTATCTGCGCGGCGCGGATGAGCTTGAACTGGTGCGCTCGGGTCTCGATGACACAATGCGCATCGCCTACCAAGCCATGAGCGAAACCTGGCATGCGCGCGATGACGTGGATGACCTGCGCACAGCGGCCTATCTGGTTTCCATCGACAAGGTGGCCAAGAGTTACCGCGCCAAAGGTCTCTGACCTTTTTAGGTGCATCCTAAAATTCGACCGCGCGCCAGACATTCTGGCGCGCAGTCTTTGTTTCAGACACGGCTGGAAATTACGCCGTGGCGGTGGCACTGCTGCGCGGGTAATCTCCTTTGACCACCAACTGATTCCCGGAGCCGTCTTATGATGCGTGCATCTTCTGCCGCCCTGCGCCTGACCTGTGCAGCTGCCCTTGCTTTTCCCATTTTTGCGACGGCCGGTATGGCCCAGGACAGCAAGCAAGACAGCTGCCGCTACCAAGGCCTGGTTATGGCCGCCGTGCAGGACGCCCGCCTGAAGCGGGTCAAAGAGGATCAGGCAGAAGAGACGATCCTCGCCGCTGAACCTGAATGGCCCGAACAATATTCCAAAGCCATTCCCCAGTTGGTCAAACATGTCTATGCTCAGAAACGCAGCGACCTGCGCGGCGTGGACCTTGGAGCCGTGTTCCAAGAACAGTGTCTCGCCAATTGGGACCAGATCCAGAAACTGCAAAAAGATTTGCAGAAACCATCGAATTGATTTTACTGACATTATAGGACGACCAGATACACCATGTCCCTGCCGCCCGGCTTTCTTGATGAACTGCGCAACCGGATCAGCCTCTCTGATGTGGTGGGACGCAAGGTCACGTGGGATCAGCGCAAAAGTCAGCCGGGCAAGGGGGACTTTTGGTCGCCTTGTCCGTTCCACCATGAAAAGACCGCGTCATTTCACGTAGAGGACCGCAAAGGGTTTTATTACTGTTTCGGCTGTCAGGCCAAAGGTGACGCGCTCAAATTCGTGCAAGAGACCGAGAACGTGGGTTTCATGGAGGCTGTGGAAATCCTGGCCGGGGAGGCCGGGCTGGAAATGCCCAAGCGAGATCCCCGCGCGCAGGAGAAGCAAGATCGCCGTGGCATGCTGGCCGATGTTATGGAGCAGGCGGTACAGTATTTCCGGCTGCAATTGCGCACCGGTCGTGCAGATGCGGCACGCGCCTATTTGCAACGGCGGGGAATGACACCTCAAGCATTGGAACGCTGGGAAATCGGTTTTGCACCTGATGGCTGGCAGAACCTCTGGGATGCATTGCGCGGTAAAAACATCCCCGACGACCTGATTATCGGGGCCGGGCTTGCCAAACCCTCGAACAAGGGCGGCAAACCCTATGACACCTTCCGCAACCGGATCATGTTCCCGATCCGCGATGCCCGTGGTCGCGCAATTGCCTTTGGCGGGCGCGCCATGGATCCGGATGACAATGCCAAATATCTGAACTCTCCAGAAACGGAATTGTTCGACAAGGGGCGCAGCCTTTATAATCATGGTCCTGCCCGTGCGGCCTCGGGGCGGGATGCGCCACTGATTGTGGCCGAAGGATATATGGATGTGATTGCGCTCGCCGAAGGTGGCTTTACCGCTTCGGTTGCCCCTCTTGGCACGGCCATCACGGAAAATCAGCTGCAGATGCTGTGGAAGATGTCGGATGAGCCGATCATTGCGCTTGATGGGGACAAGGCCGGGATACGCGCTGCGATGCGTCTGATCGACATGGCGCTTCCCTTGCTTGAGGCCGGTAAATCGCTGCGCTTTGCCATTATGCCCGACGGCAAGGACCCCGACGATATGATCCGATCGGATGGGGCAGAAGCCGTGCAGGCCGTGCTGGACAAGGCAATGCCGATGGTGCGCCTGTTGTGGCAGCGTGAGACAGAAGGCAAAATCTTTGACAGTCCTGAACGCAAAGCCGCGCTCGACAAGGCCCTGCGCGAGAAGATCAAGCTGATCCGCGACCCTTCCATCCGCAGCCATTACGGTGAAGACATCAAGGAACTGCGCTGGCAGTTGTTCCGTGGGAACCGGACAAGCGGGCAGGGGCCGGGTGGGTTCAAACCCCGTGCCCCGCGTGGCGGAGGATTTCGCGATGGCAGCCGCACCCCCTGGCGTGGTGCACCGGCTGGCCCCGTTTCCACCACCCGTGCGTCTTTGTTGATGAGCGCCGATGAACGGGCCTTTGCGCGCATGCGGGAGGCGGTGGTTTTGGCCACTTTGATTTCGACACCTTCCATCATTGCTGAATACGAAAGCAATTTGGATCGGTTGGAATGCCAAGATGGCGATCATTCCGTCCTGCGCGATCTGGTTTTGCGTGTCGGGATTGATACGCCGGATCGGCTCCGGGATGAAATCGACTATAATTTGGGCCCTCATGCCCTTGAAAACCTTATGGGCCTACGCCATGTGGCTATCAGTGCAGGCGTGCGCAACCCCGGCGATGAAGAAACCGCCCGGCTGGTGCTGGGAGAGGAAATCGCAAAACTTGAATCCGCACGCGGACTGGATGTGGAACTGGCTGAGGCGACCGACGATATCCGTGCGCTCGAAGATGAAGCTGTGACCTGGCGTTTGAGCCAGGCTGCTGAGGCCCGCAACAAGGCGGTGCGCAGCGAAAGCGAAGATCGGGCGAACTACGATGTTGCGGACAACGGGGTGCGGTTAAACCGAGAGGAAAGAGACAGCTTTGGAGCCCTCTTGGACCGAATCGGCTTCTCTAAAAAATGAAGCCGCCCGTAAAACGGACGTTTTGCTAAGGAAGTACAAAAGAAAATTGGGTAAACGGGGTGACGAATCAAAACTTCGCGCTAATGATTCGGGACACCGAATCAGAATTGCCCCGGAACTAGCCCCGTGTGAGGAGCATTGAATGGCCGCCAAAGACACTGACGACCGCAAACCTGACGACCAGGACGCCGAAATCTCGCTCGATATGAGCCAGACCCAGGTCAAGAAGATGATCGCGGAGGCCCGCGAGAAGGGCTACATCACTTATGATCAGCTCAACCAGGTTCTGCCACCGGATCAGGTCAGCTCGGAACAGATCGAAGACGTTATGTCGATGCTGTCCGAGATGGGGATCAACATCATCGAGGATGAAGAGGCCGAGGAGGAGGAGAATAAAGGCTCCACCGATCTCGTGGCGACTGAATCCAACCGTGAGGTTGCCGTCGCTGGGGCCGGGGCTGAGAAGCTGGATCGCACCGATGATCCCGTTCGCATGTACCTGCGCGAGATGGGATCGGTCGAACTGCTGAGCCGCGAAGGTGAGATTGCGATCGCCAAGCGGATCGAGGCAGGCCGTAACACGATGATCGCCGGGCTTTGTGAAAGCCCACTGACGTTTCAGGCGATCACCATCTGGCACGACGAACTTTTGTCCGAAGACATCCTGTTGCGTGACGTAATCGATCTGGAAGCCACTTTTGGCAACCAGCTTGATGAGGACGGCGACGTGGAAGAGCCGGTCATTGATCCTTCTGCTGTCAAAACTGCCAAGCCCAAGGAAGAGGGCCAGCCCGAGCTGGACGCAGACGGCAACCCGATCCTGAACAACGACGACGACGACGATGAAGATGAGCAGGCCAATATGTCCTTGGCCGCTATGGAGGCCGCGCTCAAGGATCGTGTCCTTGAATCGCTGGAACGCATCTCATCCGACTATGCGCAGCTTTCGGAAATGCAGGACAGCCGGATTTCGGCAACCCTGAACGAAGACGGCTCGTTCTCGCAGCACGATGAGGCGACCTATCAGGCGTTGCGTTCGGAAATCGTACTGCTGGTGAATGAGCTCCACCTCCATAATAACCGGATCGAAGCGCTGATCGACCAGCTTTACGGGATCAACCGTCGGGTGATGTCGATTGACAGCTCCATGGTGAAACTGGCTGACCAGGCCCGCATCAACCGCCGTGAGTTTGTTGAGGCCTACCGGGGCCGCGAACTGGATCCGAACTGGCTGTCGGATATGGCACAAAAGCCGGGTCGCGGCTGGCAGATGTTTATCGAACGCTCCACCGACAAGGTCGAAGGCCTGCGCGCCGATATGGCTCAGGTTGGTCAGTATGTCGGTCTGGACATCTCGGAATTCCGTCGCATCGTTCAACAGGTTCAAAAGGGTGAAAAAGAAGCCCGGCAGGCCAAGAAAGAAATGGTCGAAGCCAACCTGCGCCTGGTGATCTCGATTGCGAAGAAATACACCAACCGCGGTTTGCAGTTCCTCGACCTTATTCAGGAAGGCAACATCGGCCTGATGAAGGCCGTGGACAAGTTTGAATACCGCCGGGGGTACAAGTTCTCCACCTATGCGACCTGGTGGATCCGTCAGGCCATCACCCGCTCTATCGCGGATCAGGCCCGCACGATCCGTATCCCGGTCCATATGATCGAGACCATCAACAAGCTGGTCCGCACCGGCCGTCAGATGCTGCATGAAATCGGCCGCGAGCCGACGCCGGAAGAACTGGCGGAAAAGCTGCAAATGCCGCTGGAAAAAGTCCGCAAGGTGATGAAAATCGCCAAAGAGCCGATCTCTCTGGAAACCCCGATCGGGGACGAGGAAGACAGCCAGCTGGGCGATTTCATCGAGGACAAGAATGCCGTGCTGCCCTTGGACAGCGCCATTCAGGAAAACCTCAAGGAAACCACGACCCGGGTTCTGGCATCTCTTACCCCGCGTGAGGAACGGGTTCTGCGGATGCGCTTTGGCATCGGCATGAACACCGACCACACATTGGAAGAAGTGGGCCAGCAGTTTAGCGTGACCCGCGAACGGATCCGCCAGATCGAGGCCAAGGCGCTGCGGAAGCTGAAGCACCCCAGCCGCAGCCGCAAGCTGCGCAGTTTCCTGGATCAGTAAATCCGGTTTGAAAGACATGGGCGCCCTTTGGGGCGCCTTTTTCTTTTGGAGAATTTCATGCGTCTTTTCTTGTTTGGTCTATGCCTGTCGTTCTCGCCTGCTTTTGCCTGCCCAGACGGCAGTGAAACCCTTGTGTCCTGCACCTTTGAGGGCGGTCGCAAGCAAGTGCAGACCTGCATGTTTGACACTCAGGTTTCCTATCGCTTTGGGGAACGAGGACGCGAGCCGGACCTTCAGCTGGTGCGCGGTGTTGTTGAGGTGGACATGTATCCCTGGCCCGGAGTGAGCCGGACGATCTGGGAGCAGCTCTCATTTGAAAATGCGGGCGTTTTTTATCGCGTCTATTACGCTCAGGAGCGCGACCCACGGGCGCCGGAAGTGTCCGGGGGCCTCTTGGTCGAGCAGGGCGGGAAAACCTTGGCAGAGCTGACCTGCGATCCGGGCAGTGTCGAGACCTCAGGCTACCCGATGCCCCTTTTTGATGCAAAGCAGGCGGCAGGTCAGATCTTCGACAGCGAGACGTACACTTGGGACTGAAACATCCCAGGGATCTTCCGGCCGAGAATGTCATTGTTTTTGATGGCTACTGTATCCTGTGTTCTCGGCTCTTTCGATGGGTGCTGGACCGGGACCGGGCGCAACATTTCCAGTTTGCCACCGCGCAATCGCCCTATGGGCAGCAGATCTATCGCAGCTTGGACCTGTCGCCGGACGATATGGAGACAATGGTGGTGCTATCCAATGGACAAGCGTTTCTGCGTTTGGACGCCGTCGCGGCCATTTCTGCGCGTTTGCGGGGGCCGATGTCCTTGCTCCAGTTTGTGCGTTACTTGCCGGGGTGGTTCAAAGATCCGGCCTACGGGTTGGTGGCGCGCAATCGCTACCGCCTCTTTGGGCGCAGGTCCCAATGTCTTCTGCCAGATGGCACCATGCGCGCGCGATTTGTGAAGCAGGGATTCGGATCCAGCTAGGCGCGCCCCATCAAAAACAGAAATTTCTGTTCGCCGATGTGTGCGTACTCCGCTCAGCTTCACGGCAAACTAGAAAATTTCGTTGATTTTTCGTTAAACCTCTCGCCCTTCGCTGCAGACCCGCTCCAAAGGTATATATATGGTTCGTCTAATGACACCAGGCTGGCGGATTGCGGGGGCAAAACGGCGTGCTATGGTTTTCTAAACTTAACACATTATTAGAACATTCTGGGGGTTAGCAAAATGGTGTACACCAACGCGAACGAAGCTCTGGGAGCTCTGGACCGCAAAATCGAAGTGCTAAACAATCTTGTTGTCGCAAACGAGTTCTTGGTCTCCTGTATGCTGGAAGAAGGTGAGCGTCTTCAAAGAATGGGCGGCGAGGAGACACGCAGCATGCTGCGCGAACGGGCGCGTCGCAGGTTCCACAACGAAGATGGCGAAGAACCCAACCCGGCAGTTCTGTCGATACTGGAGCAAGCGTTGGGCAACGGTCATACAGCAGAGATCATCCCTTTCCCAAAAGCGATGTGCGCCGGGTAATCTTGGCTTATTGACCGCGGTTTCGGTGCAGCATCTGCCAAGGTTCGCTCAGACCGTACTGCCAAACGCGACATTTTTTATTTACGGTGCCGTAATAATGTGCCGACGCTGGGGTCAAAGCCCCTTTTTTTATTGTCCAAAGTTGCGATTTTGAATTTTCAGCACAGGCTTGTGATCCGGGTTTATTCGGTGCCGTTTCATGCATATCTAGGTGTAACAGTGCAGACGAAAATATGTTGGCCGATCCCGTCGGCCCTTGTTGCACTACCACCCAAACGGCCAGGGTCCACATATTTCTGTTGGCCACAGGAGGAAGTTTATTATGTCTCTTCGTTTTTCATCCTTTGCGGCGGCCGTGGTTGCGGCATGTCTGGCACTTCCGGCCTTTGCGGTTGAGGGCACGTTTCGTGCAAAGAACCATATGCGCGTGGCAGAGCGAGACGCTGCACTGATCGAAGTGGGAGGCTTTACCCAAAATGCAGGCCTGGAAGATTATTGGTGTGCGGTCGGGGACTACCTTCGCCGGGTTAAAAAGACGCCCTGGAATCAAAAAATATATGTTGCGCGCGGGCTTGGCCCTGCTGAAGTAACGAACAGCAGGGATGCAGTTCTGTTTACCCTGGACCCAGTGGCGGCAGGCGTTAAACCCTTGGACAAATCTGTTCGGATTGTTGGAACGCTTACGGTTGGCCGAGACATGAGTGTGAATTCAGCCTTTTATAGCTGTCGGCGTTTCCCAACCCTGTTTCGGGACTAGAGCCCGGCCCGATCGGTTCGTTGGCGGAGAGCAGAGCGCATGATGCAAAAGGAATTTTCAGTTCAGACACATGGTCAGGGAACCTATGAGGTTACCCGTGCCCTCCAGCAGTGGATTTCACAAAGCGGCGTCGACAGCGGATTGCTGACCCTGTTTGTGCGCCACACCTCTTGTTCGCTGATGATCCAGGAAAACGCCGATGCAGAGGTCCAGTCGGATCTCTTGGCGTTTTTTTCCCGGCTGGTCCCGCCTTCGTCAGATCCCTCAATGTCCTACCTGCGCCACACCTATGAAGGGCCGGACGATATGCCTGCCCATATCAAGGCGGCCATTCTGCCGGTCAGCCTCACAATTCCGGTAAGTGCCGGCGCGCTGGTTCTGGGAACCTGGCAGGGTGTCTTCCTGTTTGAACATCGTGATGCCCCGCACAGCCGCCGGATTTTTGCACATCTGGCCTGAATTTCGGCGGTTTTCCCTCTAAGTATAGAGAGTTCATTTCACCACTACCCAAACCCTAGCGGCTCCCCTATAGTTGTGGATAACCAAGGCAAATAGAGCACAAATTTTCCGTTTGGAAAAGGTTGGGGGGACAGGCCGATGCGTTGCCCATTTTGTGGAAATGTTGATACACAAGTAAAGGATTCTCGCCCCGCCGAGGATCACGTCGCCATTCGCAGACGCCGGTTCTGCCCGTCCTGCGGGGGGCGGTTCACCACCTATGAACGGGTCCAGCTGCGCGATCTTGTGGTTGTAAAGACCAATGGTCGGCGCGAAGATTTTGATCGCGACAAGCTGGAACGGTCTATTCGGATCTCCATGCAGAAACGCCCGGTTGAACCGGAGCGGATTGACCAGATGATTTCCGGCATCGTGCGCCGTTTGGAAAGCATGGGAGAGACGGATATCCCATCCAGCAAAATCGGTGAGATTGTGATGGAAGCGCTCGCGCGCATTGACACCGTGGCCTATGTGCGGTTTGCAAGCGTCTATAAGAATTTCCAGGCTGCGGATGACTTCGAAGATTTCGTGCATGAGCTGCGGCCCGACGTGCCACCGGAAGACGGCTGAACCTTCGGCTGATTTTCCCCCAATTCGGGTGTCTCTGGCGTGAGTGATACGGATAAAAGGTTTATGGCGCTGGCGCTGTCTCTTGGGCGGCGCGGCATGGGTAAATGCTGGCCTAACCCGGCTGTGGGCTGCGTGATCGTCAAGGACGGGCGGATCATCGGGCGCGGCTGGACGCAACCGGGCGGGCGCCCCCATGCCGAACCTGTGGCCTTGGCGCAGGCCGGAGAGGGGGCGCGTGGGGCAACGGCTTATGTGACGCTGGAACCCTGTTCGCATCATGGCAAAACGCCACCTTGTGCAGACGCGTTGATCAAGGCCGGTGTCGCGCGGGTTGTTGCTGCGATTGAAGACAGCGACCCACGGGTCGCCGGGCAGGGGTTCCGTATGCTGCGCAGCGCTGGGATCGAGGTTACAACCGGTGTCCTGTCGCATCTTGCCTCCCGGGATCTGGCCGGGTTTTTTCGCCGTATTGAACAGGGGCGGCCTTGGGTCACTCTGAAACTGGCCAGCTCCTTTGACGGACGGATTGCCACCGGGTCCGGTCAAAGCAAATGGATCACCTGCCCCGAAGCCCGTCGCGCCGTACATGCGATGCGGATGCGTCATGACGCAGTGATGGTCGGCGCGGGGACCGCGCGTGCGGATGATCCCTCCCTGACGGTACGCGATATGGGGGTCTCTCATCAGCCGGTCCGGGTTGTTGTGTCGCGCCATCTGGACTTGCCTCTCATGAGCCAGCTTGCCCGCACGGCCAAGGACATTCCCGTATGGCTGTGCCATGGCTCCGGGGCCGCAGCAGAGCGGGTTCAGGTGTGGCAAGGACTTGGCGCAAAACTGTTGCCCTGTGCGGTTCATGGCGTGCAACTGGATCCGAATGACATCCTGCGCCAATTGGGAGATGCAGGTCTGAACAGCGTGTTCTGCGAAGGCGGATCAGCTTTGGCGGCCTCCCTTCTGGCCTTTGATCTGGTGGATGAGCTGATTGGCTTTACCGCAGGTTTGGGGATCGGTGCCGAAGGTCTGCCCTCTATTGGGGCGCTGGGGCTTGGACGCCTCCAGGAGGCGCCCCGCTATGTGTTGGAAGAGGTCCGCCCGGTGGGGGCTGACATCATGCACCGCTGGGTGCGGCGTCAGGAAAAGGTCTGAACCCGGTCGGCCGAGCCTAGCGCCGCCACAGCGCGGCGTGGGAGGCAAAGAAACCCTGAAGCTTTGCCAGGCTCCGGTTGGCAAGCCCAAGGCGTGGAATATCGCCGCTTTCCAGACGATCCACCGCCACTTCCACAGGGCAGGGGAGACCGGTTTTTGGGTCAAAGTAACGCGGGTAATCTATCAGCGCAGCATGGGCCAAGCCGAGCAGCTTTGGCCGTGCCTTGCGCACTGTGGGCACCGTGCCCAGATCCCGTGTCAGCCCCCAGCCTGCATAAAATGGCGCGCCAAGTGTGGTCACTTTGACGCCGCGCAATAAGGCCTCGAACCCCAACAGCGACGTCATCGTCCAGACTTCCTGCACGTGATCCAGCAACGCCATCGGATCGGCCCCATGGGCAACCACATCTGCCAAGCTCTCCGGAACGGTTATCTTGCCGGTTCGCAAGCCTGCTTCCACATCGGGATGCGGCTTATAGATGATCACAGCCTTCGGGTTTCCGGCGCGGACACGGCGCAGAAGGTCCAGGTTGGTGCGGATGCGCCCTGTCCCCTTCAGGATCGAGGCATCATCCTCCACTTGCCCGGGCACCAGAATCCGGTGTCCTTCGGGCAGCTCCGGCACTGCGCCGCCCAGATTGTACTTTGACAGGCTTCCCCGAACCAGGCGCATCACCAGCGCCTCGGCACGGCGTTCTTCTTCCGGCGTCATGTCCTGCCGCGCTGCAATCAGATCCTGCAGGTCTGACGCCTGCGTGGGGTCATAATAAATTCCCTGCCGGTCCAGCACCAGCGACAATGGCGGAACCAGTTCCGCCCCCAACCCCCGCGAACGCAGGAAGCCATCCTCGACCCGCCAGGCCCCCTTATGGGCCTCGGTTGCTTTGCCGGCCCAGACCATCCAGTTCTTGCCGCTGCTACGGGCATCTTCGGGGTTTTCGGCAAAGCTCATGGTCTTGTATCGGCCAAAGAACCCCTGCAAAGGTTTGCGCTTCCACATGCGCATCTCAGAGGCGACCCACCCCGCGCGATCCTGCCGCCAGGCGCGTACCTCGGCCTCCAGAATGTCAATCGCGCGGTCCAGCTCGCACAGGCTGTCTTCAAACGGATCGTACCAGCTGGGGTACAGCATCATCGCGCCTGCAAATATCTGAGCGCGGGTCAGTGTGCGCTGGCGACGGTCCAGCGGGAATTCATCCTGAGTAAGACCCCATCCCGCATAGAACGGCTGGCCAAAAACACGCGGTTTGTGACCCGCCAGGATTGCTTCGAATCCCATTTGCGAAGACACGGTATAGACCGCGATTGCGCCGTCCATCAGCTCCCAGGGCGAGACTGGCGCGTCAAACAGCTCAATGCGCCCCTGGGCATCCTTTTCAGTAAAATAACCGGGACGGTAACCGGCGCGTGTTTCCGGGTGGGTTTTGATCAGGATACGCGCGCCCGGGTGTTCCTGCTGGGCAAAGACCAGCATTTCGCGAAACCTTGCCAGATCAGCGCCCTCGGCCTCGGGAACGGAGGCGCGCACAGAGGCATCGCCGCGGGTCTGGTCCACCACCAGCACATAACCGGGGTCCGGAACCGCGGCTTCTGGCACAAAGTTGTTGTATTTTGACAGGTTCAGATCACGCAGCCGGTCAATCAGCCCCCGGGCGCGCCGCAGCATATGGCTGTCATCCAAAGGGGCCGTGGCCAGCAGCGTTTCCAGATCACTTGGCTGTTTGGGGTCGAAATGCAGTCCCGTACGATCCAGCAATAGTCCAAGCGGAGGGCTGCCTGCGCGTCCGGGCAGGACCGAGCGAAGGAAGGCGTCTTCTACCCGCAAAAGGTCGACGTTGTGATCCTTTGCCATTTTGCGACCGCGGTGCGCAGTGGGGGAATTGCCCCAGATGCCAACCAGATCACCGACCTGCGGCACGCCCAACGACAGCGCGTAGCCTTTGAGCGACAGAATACGGCGCAGGCGCTTTTGGGTGAGGAAGCCGCCATTGTATACAAAAAGCCGAGAGCCCGCGCCCCCGGCTTCTGCCTTGCCAATCGTAAGGCGCACGCTGTTAGCCACCGTCAAAGGCGGAGGAGACGCTCGACAGCGATCCAACCGGAGTAACCAGCAACGAGATAGTCTTGGTCCACTGGGCGTAGGGCGCTTCGGTCACATAAAGCGTATCCTGATCGCGGATCACAAAATCCCGCGCCATAAACAGGCCATTGGGTTCTTCGAGGTTCAGGACATAGACCAGACGCTGTGCCCCAACCAGATCGTTACGCCCGAGAACCTGATTTGCAATTTCCGCAGGTTCATTGCGCAAGACAAAAACACCTGTCGGGTCTGACGATGTGGCCACCAGACCGCCAACCTGGGCAATGGCTTCCAGTGCGGACAGATCACGGCTTTCGAAGGGAACACGCGCCTGTGCGCTGGTGGTGCCAAGTGCGGTAAAGGTCCGCGTATCGGCCTCCACCAGGATCTTGTCGCCACCACGCAGAGCGATATCAAGCTGCGGATGTTCATAGAGGTCCTGCAACCAGATGGTGCCGCTTTCGCCGCCGCGTATCAGGGTGATCTGTGCGATCTCGGGCTCGATTGAAACACCACCGGCCTGCGACAGCATGTTTGCCAGCGTCCGTGTCGGGCGTTCAATTGGATAGACACCCTGGCCGTTCACGGCACCCGTCAGCGAAACAGAGGCTCCGTCGCCTGCCAGACGCCTGACCTGTACCTGGGGATCCGGGGTCTGGCCTTCCAACTCTTTGGTAATCGATTTGCGCAGTTGTTCAGGTGTGTTGCCCGAGGCGCGGACGCGCCCTGCATAGGGCACAAAGATAAAGCCCGCGCTGTCCACCTGAACTTCTTCGAGGTTGGTGAACTTGGTGGCCTCTGCCGCCAGAAGCCCATCGTCGACGTTTTCCCAGATTGTCAGACCCAGAACATCCCCGGGCCGGATCACATCGGACGTCAGGCGTGATGCGTTTGTGAAATTGTCGGAAAAGCCAAGGGCAGGGACAACAGCAGTGGCTCGGGTCACCCGGTCATTGACCGTTACAATAAAGGCGTCGCCTTCGCGCTGTACGGAACCAGCAAAGATCTGGCGTTTGCTTGGGCCGACTTTGGGCAGGCCACAAGAGCCCAGAATACCAACGGCGGCACACAGGGCGACGCTCCTCGCCCATCCAAAGGATACGGATTTCACTGCTCGGTCTCCTGACCTTAAATTGTATCTGCCTGCTTTTTTCTTTCAGGCTAAAGGAGACAAAGGGAAAAATCCAGTCCCTGAGGGTTTTAGCCGTCGTTGACCAGCCGCAACTGTTGCCGCGGTGCCGCTGTGCCTTGTTTCAGCGCATCATAAGGGTCGTCCGGGGCGAGGATCAGATCCACCACCTGCCGCAACAATTGGCGGCGTCCGGAGCGGGAATAAAAACCTCCTGCGATCTGGGAGGTTTCCAGAAGAAAACGGCGAAAGTCCCGGTAGGCGCGCGCATCCGGGCGGGCCGGCGCCCCAAAGAATTCGGCCAGGGGCTGCTGTGAGACAAATTCTGGTTTGTCGTAAACCGCCTTGCCAAACACACGCAGCGGAATGCCGCGCCACAGGACCTGCTGACCAGCGGTCGAGTTCACCGTGACGGCCGTGCGTGCCTCGTTCAAAAGCGCCGCGAGCTTACCTCCGCGCAAGTAATGCACGCGGTGGGAGATCCCATGGGTGCGGGCCAGCTGCTTCAGGATTTTGCGCAAGGGGACGCGGCCGTCTTCC
This sequence comes from Epibacterium sp. ABZ3_068, assembly GCF_056159265.1. NCBI lineage: Bacteria > Pseudomonadati > Pseudomonadota > Alphaproteobacteria > Rhodobacterales > Roseobacteraceae > Epibacterium > Epibacterium sp. ABZ3_068. Next base: position 150,125 of record NZ_JBSWUV010000001.1, on the reverse strand, counting down.
AGCGGATGCGCCTTGATCACCAGATGATGGTGCCCGGGCGCGCCTTTGGCAAACTCCGACACCACCAGCTCCAGAAAATCAGCCATGGAGGCAAAGGGCGAGTGTTTCTGAAAGGAGCTGTCATGTTCCAGCTGTAGCAGCGCCAGGTGATAGGGAAAGCCGCCGCTGCGCACGCGCCAGGTGGCAATGCGACGCTCCAGGGATTGCAGCGGCTGTAATAGAAGGCGTTGCAGGTAAAGCCGGAATTCCTTGGTGACGGGCAGATCCCGGTGTGGGCGGAAATTGCGGTACTTCTGGTTCCAGAACATCACGAACCAATGATAGAGCGCGCCATAAAACACATGCTGGCGCATGTCGCCCCAATGGGAAGGCGGAAGCGGAGCTTCCATGTCGGACCGGGCCAAAGCCTCCTGCATTTCGGGTAATGTCAGACGCATCAAAGGTGAATGCCCGTTGGAACCGCCGCGCTCATAGCTGACCCAATAGGGGCGCAGATAGCCTTCCTCAAACACATGGATCCGCAGTCCGCGCGCCATTGCGACCTCTACCGCCTGGGCATGGATAGGGCGGGTGTCACCATAAAGGACAATGTCCGTAATCGCCTTCTGTTCCAGCAGGTCGGCAAAAGTCTTGGGCCAATCCGCCACCGACTTGGTAAAGGGGATATAGGTCTTTCGATCCGACCAGAACGCCCGGTCGCCGGCATTGAACCCGACCCGGTGAACCGTGCAGCCCGCATGTCCCAGCATCTTTGCCAGCTGGGCAAAGAAAGGGCCGTGCGGCCCCTGTAGAAACAGGAAGTGACGGGGTTCAGCGGGTAGGGTCATAACGAGGCCAATCGTACACGTAAGGTCTGCGGATATGGTTAATGTCTTTACGTAATTTTATACTGGGGCGAAACTGTGACGATACTGCAGAGATCCGTTTCAAGGCAGCTTTTGGAAATTCCTGCCATTTGCAGCACGCAGATCGCAGACACTCTTGTTCCTTTTTCAGTCAGGCATTACCTCTCAACCTAAGCAAATGACAGCCGCGCGGCGGGTAGAGGAGAGTTTTCAAATGTTCACGGGCATTATCACCGACGTTGGAGAAATCACTGAACTGGAGCAGGCTGGCGATCTGCGCGCGCGGATCAAAACCTCTTATGATACGGCTGGCATTGATATGGGCGCGTCAATTGCCTCTAACGGGTGCTGCTTGACCGTCGTGGCCCTGGGAGATGACTGGTACGATGTTCAGATCTCAGCTGAAAGCGTGGCCAAAACCAATATCGGCGATTGGAAGGTCGGGACCCGCCTGAATCTGGAACGCGCTTTGAAAGTGGGTGATGAACTGGGCGGCCATATCGTGTCCGGCCATGTGGACGGGGTGGCCGAAATTGTTGCGATGCGCGATGAGGGCGACAGCACCCGCGTGACCCTGCGCGCACCGGAAGCGCTGGCAAAGTTTATCGCACCCAAGGGCTCGGTTGCGCTGAACGGCACATCCCTTACGGTAAATGAGGTGGATGGATGCGAGTTTGGCATCAACTTTATCCCCCACACCAAGGAGGTCACAATCTGGGGTGAGGCCAAAGTGGGTGACCGTATCAACCTGGAGATTGACACATTGGCGCGCTATGTGGCCCGGCTGGGAGAGTTTAAATCATGACCGCAGCAGGTATCGGCCACAATCAGGGGCCTTCGATGGAGGCCGGTCATCGCTGGCGAACCCATCAGTGGCGTTCAGCCCAGCGGCAGCTGATGCGCAAGACCATCCCGCTGATGATTGTCAAAATGCGGATGAAACGTGCCGCCGAACTGGGCATGGATTACAAGACCTATGCCACCATTCGTCAGGCGTCAGGGCAGGACATTCTGGCGCTGATGTTTTCCTCCAATGCGCTCAGAATCATCGGGCGGGGGGCCAAGATGCCCGATGCCGAGACCCGCGCGTTGGAAAGCGTACGCGCGGCGCAGAAACTGACCCTTGTCCATGCGCCGAACACGCCGGACGGGGTTCTGGCGGCCAATCCGGTGCTGGACGCGGCGGATGTGGCGCCCAAGTTCAACGAGAGCTGGAGCAGGATGCGTGACCGCGTGTCCGGCCTGATCCAGGCGCAGAAACTGCCGGGGAACACGGTGCTGATCATCGGTGACGCCCCACTGGAAAGCGATTGGAGCACCGCCGCCCGCGCCGCTGGGTATTTGTCAGCAGGTGAGTATTTCCAGGCAGCGGCCCGATAGGTCTCGCGATGGGCTCCCGCGCCTTGGCCCGGCATCAAAGATGCCCGGCCAGAAGCCTTGGGCCTGGCAGGTCGCAGCAGCGACCTGCGGTTGCATTTGTCGCAGCCAAATTTTTCAATGGAGAAAACGGATGAAAACGATCAACCTCGCTGACAAGCTGGCACAGTTTTCCAGTCATTGGGATCCGCATGTGGTGGCGGATTACAACAACAATGACGTTATGGTGGTGAAGTTTCAGGGCGAATACCCGTTTCATCAACACGCCAACACCGATGACTTTTTCCTTGTTCTCGAAGGGGAAATGGAAATGGACATCGAAGGAGAGGCGCCGCGTATCGTGAAGGCCGGCGAAATCTTTGTTGTGCCCAAAGGGGTTGTGCATCGCCCGCGTGCCAAGGAAGAGGTGAAGGTGCTTCTGATCGAGCCCAAGGGGGAGCCAAACTCGGGCGATAGTGATCGTCCGGCTGCGCCCAAGCCCCGGATTTGAATGTCGCTTGCAGGGGCGCAGATGTCGGCATACGTCCAACCGCAAACCCTTCGTTAGGTTAAGGTAAAATGGCCGGATGGAATGGTGGGAATGGCACGCAGGCTTTTCGACTTGGGGTGGTAAATGCCAGGGGCGTGGTCTATCCCTTTTGACAGCAGAAGGCCCACGCCGATGCGCGTCCGGGTCCCCCCAAACATAGAGACTGCGCCATGACATATGCAACGCCCGGCCCTGTTGAGGCCAAGTTGAAAGACGCCATCAGCCCGATTGAGGATATCATCGAAGCCGCCCGCAATGGGGAGATGTATATCCTTGTCGACCACGAAGACCGTGAAAACGAGGGCGACTTGATCATCGCCGGCGAATTTGCTGATGCGGACGCCATCAACTTTATGGCGACTCACGGACGTGGGCTGATCTGCCTGCCGATGACCGCAGACCGGATCGACGCACTCGGGCTGCCGATGATGGCCGTCAACAACTCCTCACGCCATGAGACCGCTTTTACCGTGTCAATTGAAGCGCGCGAAGGCGTTTCTACCGGGATTTCGGCAGCCGATCGTGCGCTGACAGTGGCAACTGCGATCAACGAACAAAACAGCATGGCAACTCTGGCCACGCCGGGGCATGTCTTCCCGCTGCGGGCAAAAACAGGTGGGGTTCTGGTGCGCGCAGGCCATACAGAGGCGGCGGTGGATGTATCCCGTCTGGCCGGTTTGAACCCTTCGGCCGTGATCTGCGAGATCATGAACGATGACGGCACAATGGCGCGCCTGCCGGAAATGGTTGAGTTTGCGGCCAAACACAAAATGAAAATCGGAACCATCTCCGACCTGATCGCCTACCGCTCTCGCAACGACAATCTTGTGGTGGAAACCAGCCAATCGACTGTGACCTCGGAATTTGGCGGGACATGGGACATGCGCCTGTTCACGGACCAGATCCACGGCATCGAGCATGTGGTGCTGATCAAGGGCGACATCACCACGCCGGAACCGGTTCCGGTGCGCACCCATGCGCTGCACGAGGCATCCGACCTTTTGGGACTGGGGCCCAAACCGGCGGGCGAATTGCAAACCGCCATGCAGAAAATCGCTGACGAAGGCCGTGGCATCGTGTGTCTGTTCCGGGCCCCCCACAACGCGCTTTATGCTGCGGATGACGATGGGCCGCGCATTATCAAGGAAACCGGGATGGGGGCGCAGATCCTCTCGGGACTGGGGGTATCCGAGCTGATTTTGCTCACCGACTCACCCGAAACCACCTATCTTGGCCTGGACGCCTTTGACATTCGCATCGTGGGCACCCGCCCGATTTTAAAAGACGCGTGAGAGGAGACCAGAAATGGCTGGACATGAACAACATTACATTCTGCCCCGCGCTGAATTCGACAAACCGGTGAAACTCGCCATTGTGGTGTCGCCTTACTACAAGGATATCGCCGACAACCTGGTGACCGGGGCAGCCGCAGAGATCGAAGCTGCCGGCGGCACCTTCGAGATTATCGAAATGCCCGGAGCGCTTGAAATCCCAACCGCAATCGCCATCACCGACGCGCGTTCGAACTTTGACGGCTATGTGGCCTTGGGCTGTGTCATCCGGGGGGAGACCACCCATTATGAGACCGTCTGCAATGACAGCTCACGTGCGATCCAGCTCCTGGGGCTGCAGGGGCTTTGCATCGGCAACGGTATCCTGACCGTTGAAAACCGCCAACAGGCCGAGGTGCGCGCGGATCCTCAGGATCAGAATAAAGGTGGCGGTGCAGCAGCTGCGGCCTTGCATCTGATCGCGCTCACGCGTAAGTGGGGCGCCCAGACCAAGGGTGTCGGCTTCAAGGCGCCCTCAGAGGCCATCAAGCTGGCCAGCGCAGAGAATGGACCCACAACCGCATGACCGATACGAACTCCACAGGCGAGACCGCCAAGCCCAAGAAGGCTGACAAACACCAGATGCGCTCGGCTGCACGGCTTTATGCGGTGCAGGCGCTGTTTCAGATGGAGCAAAGCGACCAGAGTTTTGACAAGGTGATTGTGGAGTTCGAAGACCACCGCTTTGGCGCCGTTTACGAAGGCGATGAACTGGCAGAAGGGGACACCAAACTGTTCCGTGCTTTGGTCAAGGATGCGGTTAACAATCAGGCCAAGGTGGACCAGATGACCGACCGCGCGCTGGTTGCAAAATGGCCGATCAACCGGATCGACCCGACTCTGCGCGCGCTGTTTCGCGCGGCCGGGGCAGAATTGGTCGAAGGCAAAACCCCGCCCAAAGTTGTGATCGTGGAGTTCGTCGACATCGCCCGGGCCTTCTTTCCCGAAGGCAAGGAGCCTCAGTTTGTAAACGCGGTGCTGGACCATATGGCCCGCGAGGCACGGCCCGAAGCATTCTGAGCTCCGCAGGAGCAGACACGACCAAAAGCGCGCCTCCAAAGGTGCGCTTTTTCTGTTTTAAGACAGGGGCAGGCGCGACATTTTGATCTCTATTACCCTCTTGTTGGAGGTTTGAGCACGTCGTAGGACGTCCCGGATACGTTAAGGGACGATAATTTATGAAACATTCTATTTCTGCTTTATGTTTGGTTGTGTTGGTCGCAGGCTGTTTTGGACCGCAACTGCCTCCTGAAGTAAAAGCCAAGAACGCCGAAGCCACCGCCGCGCGGAATGCGGCTCTCAAGTCTGCTGCAAAAGTTAATGTCGCGGGCAATGATTTTCGCGTGGCAAATCTTCAAGACAGAGGATACGCGCTGGTAAAAGTGATCGGCGGATCAGCGCCTTACTTCGCGGCAAACCTGGAAACGGCCGCAACGCAGGCAACGGGCTGCAAGTCTGTTTTTGACGCGGGAATACTGGCTGGGTTGACAGGCGACATCCGCAGCACGGACCTGCGCGTTTTGGATGCAAAAATCAGCGGAAGGTTTGACGGCTGGCGCGTGAATCTGACGTGTTGACCTCAGGCCGCAACATTTGCGCAAGTGTTGCAGCGCTGGTGCTGCTGGTGGCGGGCTGTGTCGACACAAGTCCGCCACCTCAGAGCGCGCGCGTGGCACTGGAAGAGGTTCAGATGCGCAGCAATCGCTTTCCCGCGTATCCGCAGGCTGACCAGACCTATCTGTCTTTTTCTCACGCCCATGGGTTTCAGGTGAACTACTTGGGGGCCGATAATCGGGCTTGGCTTTGGTATCCTGGCAATACACGCGGCGTTCCTGAAGAGTACAAACTGGACACCATCAATGGAAAACGAGCCATTTGTTGGCGCCATCCCAGCGCAAGCTATAATCCGGTGACCAAAACCGGAGGAGGCCGTTTTGCCTGTTCCAGTTTGGACATTGCGCAAAAATCCATTGTTGCCGTGTTGCCCGGCGATCCTTTTGATCTTCGGTCCGGTCGGGTTCCTTACCGTCTAGACCGTTGCACTGCACCCGCGGCATTTCGCTTTGATCGGTTGGATTATGGATGCTGAAAAAGCGCCTTCCTTTTCAAAGTAAGGCGAGTTTTTGCGGTGATTTTTCGAGTTTGACAGGGGCGACGAAAGAAACATGTTCCGCAGCGCAGAAATATTTCGAAAAAATGCTGCGTTGCCACTGGACCTTCGCCGCAGCCATGGTAGGCTTTTCTAATGAAAACGGAGGATCAAATGGTCGAGCAGCTTAAAAGCGACCTTCGCGAAGCAATCTTGCATATCTTTGAGGGACTTGGGCTCATTCAACGCGCGCGGGTAGCTGTGCGTCGTGAACAGCGTCCCGTTGATCGTCAGATTCGCTCCCGACGCTGACACCGCTGTATCGGCCTTTTTCGACTGCGAGCAAGCTACGATTGGCTGATGAAGGCCGGAATTGGTTCGTTTTTGTGAACAATTGCCAATGCGAAACTCGGTTTTGACAGGCTCATCTTTGAAACTTGACTTGCGCTATTATGGCGCGATGCGCAGCCAAACCGCCGTTGCATCATCGCTCACCTTAAAGCGGGGGTAGCGCGTACAGCGCGGGTCATTGCGTTCTATCTCTCGGATCTCCTCGGCCAGTGCCGCCAAACCGCGCTTGCGAAGTTCTTGGGCCAGGCCATCGGCGTCATACCGGCCGTAGTCGCTCACCAGGGCGGAAAACCCGTCACTCATGATCAGCAGCTCATCACCTGCTTCCACAGTCTGGCTGCTGAAATGTGTGATTTTGGCCGCCGCTTCCGGATCCGGGCTCAGCGCTGCGTGATCGGCCTGCATGCGCTGTGCACGCCGGTCTTCCAGAATGTCGCCGGATATCAGCGGTGCCTTGTCGAGACCAATCCCCAATGCCTTTGCATCCGCGGCTTCAGTCGAACTGTCCGGAGCGCCCGTGCACCAGAAGGTCCCTCCCTTTTGCGGCATAAGAAGGATCGGACAGTCCGCAGCCCATGCTACCTCCAGTCGGGCCACCTCCAGTCGGGCCTCCACCAGTTGCGCAACCGCAAAGGCGGCTTTGGGCAGTTCCCAGGCTGCGGTCACCTTACGGGTGCGGTCAGCCTCGAACAATTCGGCGACAAAGGTAAACATCTGCGTGCAGGTGGCGCGCAGGTCAGCCCCGGTAGCGGTCGAAAAGCCAAGGCTTGCAGCGGATGCCAGCCAGGCAGCGCCCCCCTGGTTGCCCAAAAGTCCGGGTTCACCCAGATCCGTTGCTCCATCCACCACCCAGGCCCGGCTGCGGGTTGCGCCCATACGGTCGTCATTGGGCTTGGTCATGCTGCCGTTCAGGCTCAAGGATTGGAGAACTTCGAAATACATAAGTCGGCCCCGGAAATGTGCACACAAAGCGCTGTTTAATGTCGCGCCTGTAACACGCCCAAGACAGCGCCACCTTTTACCAAGGTGAAAGAAATGCGGCGGGACCACCAGTCAACCGTGCTGCTTTGATTCCCGAGGACCTGTATATACAGGTGGGCGCCAGGTAATCAGGCCACGACCCGAACAGAGCCAGCTCCCTCGGATTTGCTTAAGGCCACCGGAATGCTGCTAATCACAAGAAGGGCAGAACCCGCCTGCGTCCTACCTAAGCGCTTGGCCCGGCAGAGACAAGGCCTACCGATGGGGCAGGGATGGCGGGACCAAGATCCGGTTTTGACACTATTGGGCGGGTCAGGCAGCGCCTCAGTCGCGTTGTGCCAAAGTCCGGTCCGCCAGCACGGCGGCGGATGTGCGATTGTCCACGCCGAGCTTTTGAAACACCTGTTCAAGGTGCTTGTTTACCGTGCGCGCGCTGAGCTCCAGAATGACACTGATATCCTTGTTGGTCTTTCCCAGGGTCAACCAATACAGGATTTCTGCTTCTCGTTTGGTCAACGCAAAGGCGCGGATCAGAATGTCTTCCTTGGCAAGCCCGCTGGCATGGGAGACCTGCACCAGATATTCCTGCGCGGCAGAGAAGCAAACAAAGGAAAACTCCACCGGGCCAGCACGGAACGTGACGGGGGCTGTACTGGCAACCGAGGCTTGCAGCCAATTGGCCAGATCCAAGCGATTGCAATCGCTGCGGGCGTTTTCAAAAATGGTCAGCGCCTTCTGAGCTCCCCACAAGACCTCGGCATTTCGGTCAAATGCTAGAACCGCCCCATCAAAGGAGGTCAGCGCATCCCGCGCGCCCTGGATCATTTTGAAATTGGCCACATGGGTGCTGATCCGGGCCAGCATCTCATCCAGGATGACCGGTTTGGTGATGTAATCCACGCCCCCCGCGCGCAGGCCTTTGACGATATGCTCCTGTTCGGTCAGCCCAGTCATAAAGATGATGGGCGCCAGCACCGCATTGGTGCCTGTTTTGAGCGCGCGGCAGGTGTCAAACCCGTCCATTTCGGGCATCACCGCGTCCATCAGGATCACGTCCGGCTGGACCCTGTGGGTCAGCTTGATCGCCGTTGCACCATCGCGGGCCACAAGAACGGTCATGCCTTCCTGCTCCAGAGCGGTGGAAACCATGCCAAGGGATTCAGGGTTATCATCAACCACCAAGGCGATACTGCGACCGGTTGCGTCACTGGGGCTCATGGTCAAATTCCTTCAAAACAGAGGCGATGCCTTCGATGTCAAAGACGTCAAGTCGCGCCCGAAGCTGGGCCAGCAGGGCAGGCGGGCAACTGCGTTTGAGTTCAAGATCGGTCAGCTTTGCTCGGATGGCGCTGGCATGGCCGATCGTTGTGTATTCCAGAAGGGTCTGGAGGTCGTCCTGCGCCAGATCAATCTGGACAGAGGGTGCCCGATCCTCCTGACCGTCCAGCACCAGGGTGACTTTCAGCAGCTCAGCCACCTGCAACAGCAGATCATCCAGATTATAAGGTTTGGCGATAAAGGCATCATGGACCGCCATATCCGGGCGCGGCGGGGCCTCGTCCTTTGCATGGCCCGAGATAATGACAATCGGCATATTGCGCATCGGCCCCGCCCGCAGCTCGCGGGCAAAAGACCAGCCATCGCGTTCCGGCATGTCGATGTCCAGCAGCAGAATATCCGGGCTGACGTCCTCCAGGATCATCTCGGCCGCGCCGACAGAGGATACGGCAACCACAACAAAGCCAAGCGCGCTCAGATAGTTGTCGGCCAGGGACAGGTGGTTCAGATCATCATCAACAACCATCACCGTCTTGCGCTGCCCCTTGTATCCGGTGAACGCCAGGGTGCGTCCGCTTCGGGTGATCTCCTGTTCGTCAAAGACACTGGGCGTGACCGTTGGCAACATCAGCCGAACCCGGAATACGCTGCCTTTGCCAACAACACTTTGCAATTCGATCTCTCCGCCCAGGATTTCCACCAGCAGCTTGGTGATCGTCAGCCCCAGTCCAGACCCATGGGCCGCGGCGGCATGGGCGCGTTCAAACGGGCGCCAGATCCGTGACATCTCTTCCCGGGCGATGCCAAGGCCGGTATCCGTCACAGTTATGATCGCCACCTCGTTACGGTAGGTCAGGTCAAACCGCACTTCACCTTCCTGCGTATATCGGATCGCATTGGACAGAAGGTTGATCACAATCTGGCGCAGGCGCTTTTCGTCACCGGCGATGAAATTCGGGATCCGCCCATGGGTCTCCATGGTAAAGCGCAGCCCCTTGTTGCGGGCTTCGGTCTCAAAAATTGCAGAGGTCTGTTTCAGGAAGGTGCGCAGGTTAATCCGGTCGCGCATGATCTCAATCCGACCGGCTTCGATCCGCGAGATGTCCAGCAGCCCCTCGATCAGCCCGGCCAGATGCTCACTGGAACGGCGGATGCTTGAAATCGGATGCCGCCAGTTCTCCAGCTTGGGGTCTTTTTCCAACAGCTGGGCAAACCCGTATATCGCATTCAGGGGCGTGCGCAGCTCATGGCTGAGGCCGGACATATATCGCGTTTTTGCCAGGTTGGCGGCTTCTGCCTTTTCCTTCGCCTGTTGCAGCGCACGGTCGGTGCGCTCGTGGGCGCGGATCTCTTTCAGCAGCCGTTCTGTCTGCCGCTCGGCTTCGGCGCGGGCGTTGCGCTGGCTTTCGCCGCTCAGGATGAACATCCAGACAGAGATGCCGATAACAATCAGAACCGTGCAGAAAATAACCGTCAGCACGGCTTCGAAATTGGGCGCGCCCTCAATGTTTCGGATAATCCGTAACAGCAGGCCAAAGGAGCCTGACAGCAGCGCAGTTGCAAAGAAGAAGCGAAACAGGCGGGAGCGTACGGCCCCGGCAACAGGTTTGGGTAAATAGGTAGCCAAGGCCTGTTCGGTGCAATGCTCCAATGTTCCTTCGGGACGGCACAAGTCATTGCAACTGGTGTCCAGCGTGCAGCACAGCGAACAGATAGGAGCCTCGTGGAAGGGGCAGCTGATCATGTCTTCAGGGTCAAAGCTGTATTCGCAGACAGAACATTGATGGCTTTGCGCATCGGGCAGTTCCGATTGGACCTGACGCACCAAATAGTAACGCCCTCCGGTGGCAAAGGCGATCACAGGCGCCATCATGAAGGCTGTGACCAGCGCAACAAAGGACGACAGCGCCTTTAACTCCGGCCCCAGCACCCCGGCATAGGCGACCAGTGACAGGATGCAGGCCAGCGTCATGGATCCAAGCCCGACCGGGTTCACGTCATAAAGGTGGGAGCGGCGAAACTCGATCCCCTTTGGGCTTAACCCCAGCGGCTTGTTGACCACCAGATCCGCAACCAACGCGCCGATCCAGGCTACGGCCACATGGGAGTAAAGCCCCAGAATATGTTCCAGCCCGTTAAAGACCCCAAGCTCCATGAGCATCAGCGCGATGGCCACATTGAACACCAGCCAGACGACACGGCCGGGGTGGCTTCGGCTTAGGCGGGAGAAGAAATTGGACCAGGCAATGGAACCGGCATAGGCGTTGGTCACATTGATCTTGAGCTGGGACAGGATCACAAAAACACCTGTCAGCGCTACAGCGAGAAGCGGGCTGTTCAGAACCTGATCAAAGGCCACGAAATACATACGCGTCGGGTCGCTCGCTTCGGCAGTTGTGACCGTGTGCTGCACAGCCAGCACGGCCAGATAGGATCCGGCCAGCATTTTCAGAACGCCCAACACGGACCAGCCTGGACCTGCGGCCAGCACCGTCAGCCACCATTTACGCCGTTCACTGCGGGTTTTGGGTTCCGGCAGGAAGCGCAGGAAATCCACCTGTTCCCCGATTTGTGCAATCAGCGAAAACACCACGCCCGAAGCCGCCCCCAGCATCAGGAGGGTCGATTGATCCCGCATTTGATCGCGCCCCGCATAGCTGGTCCAGCCCTCTACGTCATAGCCGACAAAGGCCAAAAGAACGAAGGGCAACACATGCAGCAGCACCCACAAAGGCTGGGTCCAGGTTTGAAAAGCTGAAATCTTGGAGAACCCGTGGATCACCAGCGGGATGACAATCAAAGAGCTGCCGACGTAGCCCAGAAACAAGGGCACGCCGAGGCAGAATTCAAGCGCCAGTGCCAGGATCGCAGCCTCAAGCGCGAAGAAGATGAAGGTGAAGGAGGCATATATCAGCGAGGTGATGGTCGAGCCGAGATACCCAAACCCGGCCCCGCGTGTCAGCAGGTCAATGTCCAACCCGTAACGCGCCGCATAATATGAAATCGGCAGGCCCGTGAGAAACAACAACAGCCCCACCAACATGATCGCAGCAATGGCGATGTCAAACCCGTAGGTCAGCGTGATGGTGCCGCCGATGGCCTCAAGCGCCAAAAAGGAGATAGACCCAATAGCCGTGTTCGCCACACGGCCAAAGCTCCATTTACGGGCGCGGTGGGCGGTGAACCGGAGGGCGAAATCTTCCATGGTCTCGTTGGCGACCCAACGATTGTAGATGCGTTTTTCGCGCGTGGCTCTCAAGGCAGCTACCCTTTCGCTCTCCTGATGCACAGGCAAAAGGGGCAGGAAAAGCCCTTGGCCGATCCCCGAAATGACAGCGTTGCCCCCACGCCTGCACTGTGTTGAAGAACAGCATAGTGCGCAAAACGCGCAGCCCTATACGTCAATTGACGTATACTGCGCTGCAGCAATTCCACGCATCCTTTTCCGCAGCGGGCATCACAGAAATGCCCAATCCTTATGCGCTGACAAGGAGGCGATATGACGGACGAAACTTCAAAAAAACCAAATGCTGGGTTGAACCGCCGTGCGGTTTTGGCGGGCGGCACAGCTCTGACGGCATCTCTGTTTGTGCCCAAGCAACTCAGGGCTGCGGACTACCCCACAGCAGAGGTAAATACCACCGGTCTGGCGGTTACAGATGACACGGTGACCATCGGCATCCTGCACTCCATCACAGGCACCATGGCGATTTCCGAGACCGGTTCGGTTCAGGCGGAAAAACTGGCCATTGAACAGATCAACGCCCAGGGCGGGATTCTCGGTCGCAAGATCGAATACATTCAGGAAGACGGTGCATCGGATTGGCCGACCTTTGCCGAAAAAGCCAAGAAGCTGTTGGTCAACGACAAGGTTGCCAGTGTTATGGGCTGCTGGACCTCGGCCAGCCGCAAAGCGGTCCTGCCGGTCTTTGAACAGTATAACGGCTTCCTGTACTACCCGACGTTCTATGAGGGGCTCGAGCAGTCGCCGAATGTGATTTACACCGGTCAGGAAGCAACCCAACAGATCATCGCGGGTCTGGACTGGGTGGCCAAGGAAAAAGGCGCCAAGAGCTTTTACCTCCTCGGGTCCGACTACATCTGGCCGCGTACCTCCAACAAGATCGCGCGTAAACACATCGAGAACTTCCTGGACGGGGCCAAGGTCGTGGGGGAGGAATATTACCCTCTGGGCCATACCCAGTTCAACTCGGTCATCAACAAGATCCGCCTGAAGAAACCGGACGTGATCTATGCCATCGTCGTCGGCGGTTCCAACGTTGCTTTCTACAAGCAGCTCAAAGCCGCCGGCATCGACATGACCAAAGAAAAGCCGATTGTTCTGACCATCTCTGTGACCGAAGACGAGATCCGCGGCATCGGCGGCGAGAATATCGAAGGCGCCTATGCCTGCATGAAGTACTTCCAGTCACTGACCAACGACAACAACATGGAATTTGTGAAATCCTTCAAAGAGATGTGGGGCGATGACATGGTGATCGGCGATGTGACCCAGGCTGCGTATCTGGGACCGTGGCTGTGGAAAGCCGCGGTGGAAAAAGCCGGCAGTTTTGACGTCGACAAAGTCCGCGCCGCCACACCCGGCATCGAACTCACCTCGGCCCCCGAAGGCTATGTCAAAGTGCACGACAACCATCATCTGTGGTCCAAAACCCGTGTGGGTCTGGCCAAGGCGGACGGGCAGTATGACGTGGTCTTTGAAACGGCAGAACTGGTTGAGCCGGACCCATTCCCGGAAGGCTACCAGTAACGCCGGGCCGCACACCCGGTGCATAGGGTGGTCGGGCTGGCTGCAGCCTGCCACCCGCTTTCATCTCCGATAACAAAAACACCATTCACACAGGGGGTATCTGCATGTTTGCCGATTATTCCATGGCCGAGCTTGGCGCGATTTTTGCCATGCAGGGCTTTGCCGGCCTGATCCTGTTCTCCGTCTTTGTGCTGATGGCACTGGGGTTGGCCATTATCTTTGGCCAGATGGGGGTCATCAATATGGCCCACGGGGAATTCATGATCCTTGGGGCCTATGTCACCTATCTGGTGTCAAATTTCTTTGCCGCCTATCTACCTGGAATATTCGGCGCCTACTTCTTTCTGGCGATGATCCTGGCGTTCATCGCGTCTGGCGCACTGGGCCTTCTGGTCGAATGGGCCATGATCCGCCACCTTTACAAGCGACCGCTTGATACGCTTCTGGCGACCTGGGGGCTTAGCCTCATTTTGCAACAGGTCTACCGATCCGTGTTTGGCGCCCGCGAAGTCGGCGTTTCCATCCCGGACTGGATGATGGGCTCTTTGCCGCTGACGGATCTGATCGAGGTTCCGATCAACGGGATCTTTGTGATGGTGCTGGCCATCGGGATTTCACTTGCGGTCTATATCATGATGTTCCGCTCCGGCTGGGGCAAACAGGTGCGTGCAATCAATCAGAACCGGGTGATGGCGGGCGCCGTCGGGATCAACACCGAATGGACCGACCGTCTGACCTTTGGCATCGGCTGCGGGGTCGCGGGTGTTGCTGGGTCTGCCTTTACCATGATCGGGTCAACCGGACCCACCGCCGGGCAGCTCTATATCGTCGACACCTTCCTGGTGGTGGTTTTTGGCGGTGCAGCGAGCCTCCTGGGCACCATTGCCTCGGCGTTTTCCATCAGTCAGGCACAATCCATCATGGAGTTCTTCCTGTCGGGATCCATGGCCAAGGTTCTCACGCTTTTGACCATTGTCGGCATCCTGATGATCCGCCCACAGGGTCTCTTTGCCATGAAACTGCGCAAGTAAGGAGAGCCAGCCATGAAAGCACACGCACTCTTCACCCGCTCCGAGATGATCGGCTTTGCCATCTTGGCCTGCGTCATATTCTTCCTTTTGCCGGCCGTTCTGGACACGTTTCGTCTGAACCTCTTTGGCAAGTATCTCACCTATGCGTTTGTCGCAGTCGGCCTTGCATTGTGCTGGGGGGCAGGGGGCATCCTCAGCCTGGGCCAGGGCGTCTTTTTTGGACTGGGCGGTTATTGCATGGCGATGTTCCTCAAGCTTGAGGCGTCGACCCCGGAGAACACGGCCATCCAATCCACGCCCGGCATCCCGGATTTTATGGACTGGAACCAGCTCACCGCCCTGCCATGGTGGTGGGAGCCCTTCCACTCGCTTGGATTTGCGCTGTTTGCCGTGGTGGCCGTACCGGTTGTCTTTGCCTTTGTGATCGGGGTTGCGATGTTCCGCCGCCGGGTGGGCGGGGTCTATTTCGCCATCATCACCCAGGCCTTTGCCGCGATCCTGACAATCCTGATCATCGGCCAGCAGGGGTTCACCGGCGGTGTCAACGGTATCACCGATCTGCGGACACTGCTGGGGTGGGACATCCGCACCGATGAGGCCAAGGAAACCCTCTACTACGTCAACGGCATCCTTCTGTTTGCGGTGCTGTTTGCAGCGCAATTCGTGCGCAGGTCCAAGCTCGGTCGCCTTCTGATTGCCATGCGCGATCAGGAAGACCGGGTGCGCTTCTCCGGTTACGACGTGGCCAGTTTCAAGATCTTTATCTTCTGTCTGGGCGCGGCCTTCGCCGGGATCGGCGGGGCGATGTTCACCCTGCAGGTCGGTTTCATGTCTCCGACCCTCGTGGGCATCGTCCCCTCGATCGAGATGGTGATTTTCTGCGCGGTCGGAGGGCGTATGTCGATCCTTGGCGCGGTCTATGGCGCGCTTCTGGTGAACTGGGCCAAGACGACCTTTTCCGAGAGTTTTCCCGAATTGTGGCTCCTGGGACTGGGCGGGTTGTTCATCGGCGTTGTGATGGCCTTCCCAAATGGTCTGGCGGGCATCTGGTCGGAAAAGATCGAACCGCGCCTGTTGAAACTTGTCAGGAAATCACCCGCGCCCACAGCGGCGCAGCAGCGCACGCCAGCGGAATAGGAGCCCAGGCAATGACCACGATGAACGATAAATACGTGCTCCGCGTCGAAGGGCTGACGGTCAGCTTTGACGGCTTCAAGGCGGTGAATGACCTCAGCTTCTATGTGGAACCCAATGAATGCCGGGTGATCATCGGACCCAACGGGGCAGGTAAAACCACAGTTCTGGATCTGATCTGTGGCCGCACCAAAGCCACCGAAGGGTCAGTCAAATTCAAAGGTCAGGAACTTCTGGAGATGCGCGAGGACCAGATTGTACACGCGGGTGTCGGTCGCAAGTTTCAGACACCGTCGGTCTACGAGGATCTGACGGTGTTTGAAAACCTCGAACTCTCTTACCCCAAGGGGCACGGGGTCTTTGGGGCGCTGGCCTTCAAACGGGACGAGGCCGTGAAAACCCGCATAGAGGAGATCGCCACTACGATCTTCCTGGACGATCAACTGGATGAAAAGGCCGCCTACCTCAGCCACGGGCAAAAGCAATGGCTTGAGATCGGCATGCTGCTGATTCAGGACCCGGAACTCTTGATGCTGGACGAGCCGGTTGCGGGCATGTCGGTGGCAGAGCGCAAGAAAACCGCAGAGCTTTTGAACCGCATTATCGCCGACCGCAGCGTGATCGTGATCGAACATGACATGGGCTTTGTCGAAGACATCGCCACCCGCGTCACCGTTCTGCACCAGGGCAAGACCCTGTCCGAAGGGTCCATGCAGCGGGTCCAGAATGATCCAAAAGTCGTCGAAGTTTACCTCGGTCACTGAGAAAGGAGAACCACAATGCTGAATGTCAGCGATCTGCGCGCCGCCTATGGCGAATCCGAGGTTCTGCACAGTCTGGATCTGGACGTGAAGCGGGGTGAAATCGTCGCCATCATGGGGCGCAACGGCATGGGGAAAACCACGCTGATGAAGACCCTGATGGGGATCGTGCCGGAAAAAAGCGGTGCGATCACCGTGGGCGATACCGCCATCACCGGTATGAAATCCCACCAACGGGTTGCCAATGGAATTGCCTATGTGCCGCAGGGGCGGATGATCTTTTCTGCGATGACGGTGCAGGAAAACGTTGAAACCGGCCTGACGGTGACAGGTCAGTCCAAAGTCCCCGGCGATATATACGAGCTGTTTCCCGTGTTGCTGGAAATGAAGAACCGCCGGGGTGGCAACCTGTCGGGTGGGCAACAGCAACAGCTGGCCATCGCCCGCGCGCTGGCCTCCAACCCCAAGGTTTTGCTGCTGGATGAACCCACCGAAGGGATCCAGCCGTCCATCATCCGCGAAATGGCCCGTACCCTGCGCAAAATCCGCGATCAGAAGGGGCTCACAATTGTGGTCTCTGAACAGGTGCTCAGCTTTGCGCTCGATGTGGCCGACCGGGTGATGGTCATCGAGAACGGCGAATTTGTCCACGACAGCCCCCGCGACGGAATTGATGAGGCCAAGGTCTCCAAATTCCTCTCCGTCTAACCTATTCAAAACAGGGAGAAAGAAAGATGCCCGACACGCTTTATACCGGAACCGCCTCGGATACGTTGATCTCGGTCGACCTGAGCGAGAGCCCCCACACCAATGAAAATGTCCACAACCGCTGGCACCCGGACATTCCGATCAACGTCTGGGTCAATCCCGGCGATGACTTCAAGGTGGAAACCTATGACTGGACCGGCGGTCAGATCAAAAACGACGATGACGCCTCGGACGTGCGGGATGTGGAACTGGAGCAGGTGCACTACCTCTCTGGTCCCATCGGCGTCAAAGGCGCAGAACCGGGCGACCTGCTGGTGGTTGAGATCCTCGACATCGGCGCCAAGGAAGAGATGAACTGGGGCTTTAACGGCTTCTTCTCCAAACAAAACGGCGGCGGCTTTCTGACCGAACATTTCCCGGAAGCCCAGAAATCCATCTGGGATTTCCACGGCATGTTCACCTCATCCCGCCACGTTCCCGGTGTGAAATACGCGGGTCTCATCCACCCCGGCCTGATCGGCTGTTTGCCGGATCGCAAAATGCTGGAAACCTGGAACACCCGCGAAACGGCGTTGTTCAACACCGATCCAGACCGGGTGCCGACACTGGCCTGTTTGCCCAATACGCAAAGCGCGCATATGGGCGCGCTCAAAGGTGAGGAGCGAGACAAAGCCGCCGCCGAAGGGGCCCGCACCGTGCCGCCGCGTGAACATGGCGGCAACTGCGACATCAAGGACCTCAGCCGCGGCTCCACCTGTTACTTCCCGGTCTATGTGGACGGCGCAGGCCTTTCCATGGGCGATCTGCACTTCAGTCAGGGCGACGGTGAAATCACCTTCTGCGGCGCGATCGAGATGGCGGGCTGGCTGCATATCAAAGTCGAGCTGATCAAGGGCGGTATGGAGAAATACGGGATTAAGAACCCGATCTTCAAACCCTCGCCGATCACGCCGAAATACGATGACTACCTGATCTTTGAAGGGATCAGCGTCGATGAAGAGGGCACCCAGCACTATCTCGACGTGCATGTGGCCTATCGCCAGGCCTGTCTGAACGCGATCGAATACCTGAAAAAGTTCGGCTATTCCGGCGCGCAGGCCTATGCGATCCTCGGAACCGCACCGGTTCAGGGGCATATCTCCGGTGTGGTGGACGTTCCAAACGCCTGTGCAACCCTGTGGCTGCCAAATGACATCTTTGAATGGGATTTGATGCCCAATGCGGCAGGTCCGCAGAAATTCCTGGATGGTTCCGTCGATATTCCTCTGGCGCCAGACCTCTGATGCTCCCCCCCCTGGCGGCGCAACACGCGCCGCCTTTTTTGACCCATTTGCCAAGGATCTACCGATGCCGATCTATGAATACTGGTGCGACGACTGCGGCCCGTTTGAAGCCCTGGGCAAAGTCTCCGCCTTTGATCAGCCCTGCACATGCCCGGACTGCGGAAGCGAAAGCCCGCGGGTGATTTTAACCGCGCCCAGCCTCGCGACGATGGACAGCAATCGCCGCCACGCCCACGCCACCAATGAACGCTCTGCCGACAGCCCCAAACGCAGCGGTCACCATGGGCCAGGCTGTGGCTGCTGCGGAGGGGGGCAGAAAAAGAACAGCAAGACCCTCTATCGCCCTGATGGTTCCAAGAGCTTTCCAACAAAACGCCCCTGGATGATCTCGCATTAGCGCGCCAACCGTTCAAAATGCCAAAGGCGCCAGGGAAACCCTCCGGCAGGTCGTTACCCGCCGGAGGACGCATTTAGCCTTCAACCTCATCCATCCTGATGCGGAAGAAGATCGCATAAAGCGTGGGCACCACGATCAGGGTCAGGATGGTGGCAAAGCTCAGACCGCAGATGATCACCACGGCCAGTGATTTGAAGAACGGATCCCAAATCAGGGGGACAACGCCCAGAACCGTAGTCAGAACCCCCAGCGACACCGGTCGCACGCGGCTGACAGCTGCGTCCACAACGGCCTGCATCCGGGCCTTGCCATCGCCAATCTGACTGTCGGTTTCATCAATCAGAACAATCGCGTTCTTGATCAACATCCCTGTCAGCGACAGAACACCCAGAATGGCCATGAACTCCATCGGCGTCTGCGTCGCAGCAAGCCCCCAGACCACACCAATCAGCGCCAGAGGCACCGTCAGCCAGATGATCAGCGGCTGGCGCACGGCGTTGAACAGGAAGATCACCACCAGTACCATCGCACCAAAGCCAATCGGCATGGTCGAGGCCAGGCCAGCGTTTGCCTCGGCTGAATTGCCGTACTCGCCTTGCCACTCCAGCGTATAGCCGGGGGGCAGTTCAATGGCCTCGATCGGGGCACGTACGGCGGTGAACAGATCCCCGGACAGAACACCCGGCGCATTGTCTGACTGCGCGGTGATTGCCAGTTTTCGGTCGATCCGGCGCAGGTTCCCGGCTTCCAACACCACGTCAAACCGATCCACCACCTGGGTCATCGGGATGTAATCGCCGATGACTTGGGAGTAGATCTGGATGTTGCTGAGCTGGCTCACGTCGTTCCGCTCGGCTTCAACTGCCCGCATCACGATGTCCAGGAACTCTTCTCCCTCGCGGTAAACCCCAAGGCTTGCGCCGTTCAGATGGGTGTACATCGCGTTTGAGATTTCCCCTTGGGTAAGCCCCAGACGGCGCGCGTTCTCGGTGTTGATGACCGGGCGGATCACCGGCACCTGTTCGCGCCAGTCATCCTTGACGGCCACGGCACCGGCATCTGCCATGATCACCTTGGCCTGATCCGCCAGCCCCCGCAGAACAGCCGGATCGGGGCCCAGGAAACGTGCCTCGACCTTGGAGCCGCCACCAGGGCCCAGAACGAATTTCCAGACCTTGGTGTTGGAGTCTGGGTAGTTCTCGTTGATCCAGTTCTGCAGATCTCCCTGCAGCAGGTCGATCTGGGCAAAGTCTTCCACGTCGACCAGGATCTGCCCATAGGCCGAGTTCTGGTCCTCGCTCTCATAGACCAGCATGAACCGCAAATGACCGCTGCCGACGGATGTGTTTGTCGACGTCACACCGGGCAGGGTGCGCACGTGGTCGGCAATCTCCATGATGTCAGCTTCGGTTGCCTTTATGTCCGCTCCTTGCGGCAGGAAGAAATCCACCACGAACTGCGGCCGTGTCGAACTGGGAAAGAACCCCGGCGGGACGAAGGACAGCAACAGCATGGCCGAAATGAACAGCCCAACCACCACCGCGACGGTTGCATAGCGCATCCGGATTGCCAGATCCAGGAACCGGCGATAGGCACGCAGAACGATGTTTTCGTGTTCTTCACCGGTTTCTTTGCCGGGCTTCAAGAGCAGCGTGCAGAAATACGGGGTCAGCCAAATTGCCACGAGCCAGGAAAACAGCAACGAGATAGAGATGGTCCAGAACAGGCTGCCCGCATATTCCCCGGTATTGTCCGGCGAGAACCCAACAGGCGAGAAGGCCAGAAGCCCCACCACGGTGCCCCCCAGCAGGGGCCATTTTGTCTGGTTCACAATGGAGATGGACGCCTCGGCCGGGTTTTCACCCTTTTGAACGCGCACCAATGTGCCCTCGACCACCACGATGGCATTGTCCACCAGCATGCCCAGGGCAATGATCAGCGCCCCGAGTGAGATCCGCTGCATGTCCAGCCCATAGAGATACATGCCCATCAGGGTGCCCGCGACAGTCACCAAAAGGATGCCGCCCATCAGAATGCCCGAGCGCAGCCCCATAAAGATCAGCAGCGTTCCCACCACAATGGCCAGCGCCACAATCACGTTCATCACAAAGGCATCAACGGATTCTTTGACCGACACCGATTGATCCGAGATCGCAACAACGTCCATCCCGATGGGACGTTCGCTCTTCAGGCTGTCCAGCTTCTCCCACACAGCGCCGCCCATGTTCACAACGTTGCCGCCACGGGTGTTGGAAATCCCGATCCCTACGGCGGGCCGCCCATCGCGATACAGCAAAGATGTCGCCGGTTCTTTCAGCCCGCGGGTCACGGTGGCAATATCCTTCAGCCGGAAGGAAGCTCCGGTCTGGGGATTGGTAATCAACAGGTTGCTGATTGCATCCACCGTCGACACACCTGATCGTGCGCGCACTTCCAAACGGGTGCGCCCCGCCTGGATCGAACCGCCGGGTGTCACCAGGTTCTGACCTTCCAGAACCTGGCCGATCTGACTGGTCGAAAGCCCCAGACCCACCAGACGGGCCGGGGAGTAATCCACATGTATCACCTCATCCTGCACCCCGTTCAGAACCACTTTGGACACGCCATCCACGGTTACCAGCTCGCGCTGTAGATCTTTGGCGTATTCGTAAAGCTCCGTCATTGTATAGCCGTCACCAAGCACGGCCAGATAGACTGCATAGACGTCGCCAAAGTCGTCATAAACCTGGGTTTTCAACGCATTGGGCGGAAGGTCAGACTGTGCGTCGTCCACCTTGGCCCGCATCTGGGCAAAGCGTTCGTACAGCGCCGGATAGTCCGGGGTGGATTTGATCGTGAATTCCACTGTCACCGTGCTGACGCCGGGGGAAGAGACAGAGCGGACCTCATCAATACCCTGAAGCTGCTGCAGGGCGTTTTCAATCACCTCTGTCACCTCATCGGCGACTTCCTCGGCTGATGCGCCGGGGTAGGGGGTGATAATCTGTGCCTGACGCACAATGAATTCGGGATCCTCAAACCGTGGCAAGGCGTTATAGGCGAAGTAGCCGGCATAAAGGATCAAAAAGGTGCAGACAGCCGAAATCAGCCGTTTGGTAATGGCAAAACGGGCAAGATCCATGTCTTAGCCTCCAAAACGGGTGAAGGGACGGATCTCCATACCATCCTGGATCTGGCTGACCCCGGCGGCAATTACGCGGTCACCGACGGCCACGCCTTTGGTCACCGCGACCAATTCGCCTGCGGCTTCGCCAAGGGTGACGGGGCGTTTCGAAACGACATTGGCGTCATCCACAATCCAGACAAAAGGCGCGCCATCCGGAGTGGCGGCGATTGCTGTCAGCGGCACCTGCAGCAGCTCTGAGGTGGAGCCCGGGGCCATCAGGCTGACCCGTCCGGCCATGCCCGGAAGAATGATCACACCTTCAGGCTGGGGAACGGAAACACGTCCGCGATAGGTCTGGGTTGTCGCATCGGCCTGCAGAGCGAATTCCACAACCTCGGCCTCCATCACCTGACCGGGTAATGAATCCACCTCCGCCGAGGGGGAGATATTTTCCACTCCATTGGCCGTCAGCACGCTCACATCCGGGCCCGGTACGTTGAATGTCATGTGCAGGGGCTCCAGCTTTTGCAGCAGTGCAATGCTCTGGCCCGACTGGATATTGGTGAAATTGTCGATGTCGCGCCGGGCAATCAACCCGTCAAACGGGGCGACCAACGTGGCGTCGGTCAGGTTGTCCTTGGCAATTTGCAGCTGCGCCTCAACTCCGGCCAGTGCGGCCTCGGCAGCTGCAATCTCCTCGTCGCGCGCGCCTGCAAGGCCAAGGGCCAGCTGCTCTTTTTGCGCGTCAAGATTGGCTGCGGTCACCCGAAGGTTGGCCTCATCCTGATCCAGCGTCGCCTGCGCGCTCACGTTGCGTTCCACCAATTGCCGGGTCCGCTCGGCCTGTTCCAGGGCCTGATCATATTGCGCCTGCGCCGAGGCCACTGCGGCTTCAAGGGCGGCGATCTCTTCCGGCAACAACCCGGCGTTCAACTCGTCCAGCTGTGCCGCAGCCTGGTCGCGCTGGCTTTGCAGCTGCGCCACTTGTGTCTGGAAATCCCGCAGGTCGAGCTGCGCAATCATATCGCCTTTGGACACCTGCCTTGAGGCGCGGATCGGCAGCTCCAACACTGTGCCGCTCACCCGGAAGGACAGTTCCACCTCTTCCGCAGGCAGGACGATGCCGGGGTATGTACGTTTGACGTCTCCGGAGGACTGTACAACTTGAAAGACTTTGGCAGGTCTGGCAGCATCTTGGGCGACACTTGCGGATGCCGGCAGGAACAGGCAGGCCGCAGCGACAAAATATGACTTGAAATTAAACATTTAACAGCTCCGGGAAATGGGTGTTTAATCGCCACCATACCCAACGGGATTAACAAGCAAAGCGGTTTTTGAAAAAATGGAGCTATTACAGCAAATTTTACACGGGTCGGCTCTTCTGGTTGCCTGCGCGCTGATTCACGTTGTCGTCCTTGGCGGCAGCATCCGTTTTATCGTCGCCGTTGGAGAAAAACTGGACAAAACCGCAAGCTGGATCCACGACAATGTCATTCTCGCTGCGGGTGTTCTGTGCATGGTTCTGGCCCACGCGTTCGAGATCTGGCTTTGGGCGCTTACCTTCATGTGGGGCGGTGCGATCAAGGGGCTTGAGACCTCGTTCTACTTCGCGCTCGTGACCTATACCACCCTGGGCTATGGCGATGTCACGCTTGAGCCAGGCGACCGCATTTTTGCAACCTTTGCGGCGATAACCGGATTGTTGTGTTTCGGGATCAGCACCGCATTTTTGCTGGGTGTTATTGTCCGGCTCTTCCCGAATATCCCGTCAGGGCCCAAGTGATTTTTCACGATCCGTTGCATTTTGTCCGTACGGTCAATTGTTTCGCGTGCGAAACATTTTGACCATTTTGAGCGCCGCTCAGACCGGATGAAACGCCTCGCTGCCCCATAAAAAGGCGGCGTGAAAAAGGGGGGCGCAGGTCGCAGTGCTGCCATCCTCCCCCGTGACGTTAGTCCCGCGCAGTTTCCGCAGCCGTCGCGGGCGCGATGGCCGCTTCCTGTTCAAATCGCACCGCTTGGGCCAAAGCACAGTTTTCCAATACGTCAAACAGGGCAAACCCGTCGGCTCCGATGACAAAAGGATGCTCCGCACCGCCCTGACGATCAGCAAGTGCTGCCATTTTGGCTGCGGATCCGTCGCGGCGCGGGTGGTTGGACAGGAAGACATCGGTATGTTCCGCGTGGGCAAGATCGCGCATCCGGTTGGCCGAAGCCGCATAGATACGAAAGATCTTGGCACTGGAGCCAAAGTTGAACCCGGTCCCCCCCCACAGCATCGCCTGATGTGGCGTGCCGTTGTCATAGACCGTGAACATTGGCGAAACCGTGCCGGGAGTGTGGCCGGGGGTAACCCGAACAGTCAGCTTGCTGGTGCCGGCTGTCAGAACCTCGCCATCGGCCACTGTGCCGCCGGATTGCGGGGCCGGGCCAAACCGCGGATGTTCCGGGGTCATCTTGGCCAGGCGCCAGTCCGGGGCAGACATCAGGATCTCGAGGTTCAGATGGTCAGCCATAAAATCCGCACCGCCATAATGGTCCCCGTGGGCATGGGTAACCAGCACGTGTTTGATCGCCCTTGGGTCCAGCCCAAGGTGTTTCATCCCACCCAGAATATAGGTTTCGGCAGCTTCGTCACTGACCAGCCCGTCGATCAGGATATAACCGTCCTCGGTTCCGTAGAGCCAGGCAGAGACACCGGGCGTGCCCAGGAAAAAGAGGTTGTCAAACACCTGCATCGGCGGCAGCGGTGCGCGTTCTTGGCGACGTTGGGCTGCGCGCTCCTGACGCGGACGGGTGGCGTTTCGTGTGCGGGGGGCATTGACGTTGCGCATCACTTTGTCGAGCTGGCACAGGTCGCCATACCCCGGAAATCGTTCTGCCGCGGCACGGCCCTTTTCGGCAAAGGCTTCCGCACTGGGCAAGCCTTCCGTACGGGGGGAGCTGTCCGCCAGGGCGGATGAGGACAGAGCCGCGAAGCAAAGCGCGAGGCTGAGAACAGGTCTGGTGGCAAGGGTGAATTTACGCATGCAATGCATGGCTGCTCCCGTCTTGAACGTCGTGTTTATGTGGTGGGGAACGGCTTGAGGGAGCCTGTGCAACCCTCTGGCATGAACAGGCGTCCTATTGCCACAACTGGTCAGGTCGGAAAAGGGGGGAGTGGCGTTTCACTTGAATTTCAACGTCAAACGCTGGCCGAGGGGTCATGATGCCTCACCCTCCGGGGATCACGCCGGAAGGTGAGGGGCGTGTCGTTTTATTTCGCCGCCTGCGCCAAAGCAGAGGACCGCTGGACAGCCGCTGTTTGATCGCCTGCCTGATCGGCGGTCATCAGGGAGGGTTGGAACCGCACAACTTTGATCTCTTTGACTCCGACCAGTTCAAGCCACCATGTCAGATAGGCCGAATGGTAGTCCTCTCCGTATTTGGACTCCGCTCCCGGTGCAAAAACACCGGCTGTATAAAAAACGCGCGCGGTTTTACCCTGCAGCAACCCGCCATACCCATTTTCGGGGTCAAACCCAAAGGTCAGGCCCGGCTGGGTTATGATGTCGATGTATTGCTTCAGGCGATAGGGGATGCCCCCATTCCACATCGGCACCGAAAGGACATATTCATCGGCGCTGGTAAAGCGTTCGGTGATGGCCACGATCTGATCCCAGGCGGACTGGCGCGGGCCATCCATTTCCCCCACCCCAAAGAAGGTCATTTTGGCCGCTGCCTTATCGCCGTCAAACTCTGGCAGGTCTTCGGCCCAAAGGTCGATAACATCCACCACAAGGTTCGGATTGGACGCCTTTGCGGCCTCAAGATAGGCATTTGCAAGTTTCGAGGACTGCGAGTCCGCACCGCGGGGTGAGGCGACGATATGCAGGATGCGCCGGGCCGGGGCTTCGGGGGCGCGTTTGCCGAACAGGAATTTCAAGAGGTTCATAAGGGATCTCCGCAACTGTAACCATTTATTTGACTTAATGAGGGTTACTTAGTGCCGTAACCTGCAGGGCGCGCTCAAACAAGTTACATGATCGTGAGGTTTTGTAAGAAACACTGCTGGGGACAGTTGGCTGCCTGTGCATGTGACGCTGCAAATGCCCTGGATCCGCGTTGATTTTCGCCAGCTTCAACGCTTTACCCCGTTGATCACAGCCCCTATAAGGCGGCCCATGTCCCACCGTGCGGCCATCATTATTCGAATTATATACCCGGCGCTCTGATCCCTTTTGGGATCCTGCGAGACGCCGGGCAAAGGTGCTTGAGACTTCGCACCGATCCGAATATCCAAAATCCGACCAGATCATTCAAAGGACGCCACACATGTGCGCCGACACACCCGAATATAAAGACACGCTGAAACTGCCCCAGACCGATTTCCCCATGCGCGCAGGCCTGCCCAAGCGCGAGCCCGCATGGCTGGAACGCTGGGAGAAAATCGGCGTTTACGACCGCCTGCGTGAAAAAGAAGGTCGCACACCATTTACGCTGCATGACGGACCGCCCTATGCCAACGGGCATCTGCACATTGGTCACGCGCTGAACAAGACGATCAAGGATATGATCGTGCGCAGCCATCAGATGATGGGGTTTGACGCGCGGTATGTGCCGGGCTGGGACTGTCATGGTTTGCCGATCGAATGGAAGATCGAAGAGAAATACCGCAAGAAGGGCAAGAACAAAGACAACGTTCCGGTTGTTGAGTTCCGTCAGGAGTGCCGCGCCTTTGCCGATGAATGGGTGAAGATCCAGCGTGAAGAGTTCAAACGTCTGGGCATCACCGGCAATTGGGAAGATCCCTATCTGACCATGAACTATCACGCCGAGGCTGTGATCGCGGATGAGTTTATGAAGTTCCTGATGAACGGCACGCTTTATCAGGGCTCCAAACCGGTGATGTGGTCTCCGATGGAGAAAACCGCCCTGGCCGAGGCCGAGGTGGAATACCACGACAAGGAGAGCTTCACCATCTATGTGAAGTTCAAAGTGTCGAACCCGGACCACAAACACGCAGGTGCTCATGTGGTGATCTGGACTACCACGCCCTGGACCATTCCGTCGAACAAGGCCGTGGTATTTGGTGAAGACATTGCCTATGGCCTCTATGAGGTGACAGGCACGCCCGAGGAATGCTGGCTGAAAGTGGGTGAAAAATACCTGTTGGCTGATAATCTGGCCGCGGATGTATTCAAACGCGCCCGTTTGGAAGAAGATCAATATACCCGCGTGGCAGATGTTCCGGTGTCCGAGCTGGCGGATGCCCAGCTGGCCCACCCGCTGGCAGGGGCCGAAGGCTCCAATGGCGAATGGGACGACATCCGCGATTTCCGTGGTGCCCCGTTTGTGACCGACACCGAAGGTACGGGTTTTGTACACTGCGCGCCCTCCCACGGTATGGAAGAATTTGAGCTCTACCGCGATCTGGGCATGCTGGAGCAGGTCATCACCTATAACGTTATGGATGATGGTGGTTTCCGCGCGGATCTGCCGTTCTTTGGCGGCAAGTATATCCTCAACCACAAAGGCGGCGAGGGCGATGCCAACAAGGCGGTGATCGACAAGCTGGTCGAGGTTGGCGGCCTCTTGGCACGTGGCAAGATCAAACACAGCTACCCGCACTCCTGGCGCTCCAAAGCGCCGATCATCTATCGCAACACGCCGCAGTGGTTTGCCGGTGTGGATCGCAAGCTGGATGACGGCATGGGAGAAATGGGCGACACCATCCGCGAACGCGCCCTGCGCTCGATCGACGAATTGGTGAAATGGACACCGCAGACCGGCCGCAATCGCCTCTACTCCATGATCGAAGCGCGTCCTGACTGGGTCCTGTCGCGCCAACGCGCCTGGGGTGTGCCGCTGACCTGTTTCACCAAGAAAGGCGCGCTGCCGACGGATGCGGACTTCCTGCTGCGCAATGATGAGGTCAACGCCCGCATCAAAGCCGCCTTTGAAGAAAACGGTGCGGATGTCTGGTATGAAGACGGGTTCAAGGCGAAGGTTCTCGACGGTATTGCCGACCCTGAAGCCTATGATCAGGTGTTTGACGTTCTGGACGTGTGGTTTGATTCCGGTTCGACCCATGCCTTTGTGCTGCGCGACCGGGAAGACGGGACCGAAGACGGCATTGCGGATGTCTATATGGAAGGCACCGACCAGCATCGTGGTTGGTTCCACTCGTCGTTGTTGCAGGCCTGTGGCACCAAAGGCCGTGCGCCCTATCGCAATGTTGTGACGCATGGGTTTACCCTGGATGAGAAGGGCATGAAAATGTCCAAGTCCCTGGGCAATACCATCGTGCCGGAAGAGGTTGTGAAGCAATACGGCGCGGATATCCTGCGTCTGTGGGTGGCGCAGGTGGATTACACTGCAGACCAGCGCATCGGTCCGGAAATCCTGAAAGGCACCGCCGACAGCTACCGTCGTCTGCGCAACACCATGCGGTTTATCCTGGGCAATCTGGATGGGTTCACCGAGGAAGAGCGCATGCCCTATGCGCAGATGACCGAGCTGGAAAAGCTGATGCTGGACGGCGTCGCCCAGCTGGACGACGAGGTGCGCGAAGGCTACGCCAAGTTCGATTTCTCGGGCGTGTTCAACAAGATCTTCAACTTTGCCACCATCAACCTGTCGTCGATGTACTTCGATATCCGCAAAGACGTTCTGTATTGCGATCCGCTGGAGTCTGATCTGCGCCGGTCCTGCCGGACGGTTCTGGATATCCTGTTCCACCGGCTGACCACATGGCTTGCTCCGATCCTGGTGTTCACCATGGAAGAGATCTGGCTGGAGCGGTTCCCGGGTGATGAGAGCTCGATCCATCTTCAGGACTTCCCGGCGGCACAGCCAGAGTGGAAACATCCCGAGATGCGCAAACGCTGGCAGACACTGGCGTCGGTGCGGCGTGTGATCACCGGCTGTCTGGAGGTCTACCGTCAGGACAAGACCATCGGCGCGCCGCTGGAAGCGCACCCCAAGGTCTTTGTCACACCGGAGATTCTGGCAGAGATCAACGATCCGGCGCGGTTTGCTGATATTTGCATCACCTCGCAATTGGATCTGTCGACGGATCCGGTTCCAGAAGATGCGTTTACGCTGGATGATGTTCCGGGGGTCGGTGTGGTCTTTGCCAAGGCCGAGGGGGAGAAGTGCCAGCGTTGCTGGAAGATCCTGCCGGATGTTGGCACCCATGCCCATCCGGGTGTCTGCAAACGTTGCAATGATGCGCTTGGATAACCTTACGTAACTTAACGGTTTTAAGGGGCGCCCCGACCGGGCGCCCTTTTGTATTTCGGCTGCCACACCCGTGTATTCCCCGCAGTATCCCCTCGGTATCCCCGAAAATTTAAGACAATTTTGAGTGGTATTTTGGGGCGCCCGGCTGCTCCTTTTGCTTGTCTCGGAATCACGGGATCCGATAGCACGAGAGCGGCGGGTGAATTGGCGGTTTGCCTGTTGGGGTCGCTGAAGAGTGTGTGTGGTCTTGTGTTAACACACTAAATGTTGACCCAAATACTACGAGTGGTTAAGAAACCATTAACGAAATGTAGATTTTCGGTGGTAACTCGTGGGTGGGTACCGGTTATTGGGGGATGCATATTCTATGCAAAAGCATTTGAAGAACACGGACGCAAAGCCCGTGTCCGCTTCGCATGAGGCAGGCAGTGTTCAGGTCAAAAGCGTTTCGTCGACTGGAAATATCAAAATCGCGCTGAAGTCGACGCAGCAGAGCCCTGCCAAAGCGGCAGGTTCGGCAAAGTCGGAGAATAAGGCGAAGCAGTCTAAGGTTGTAACGTCTGCGGTGCAAAAAACGGATGCTGCCACATCCAAAGCTGCACCAAAGATCACCAAACCGTCCAAGGGTATGACACCCCAAAGCCTGGCCTCTGCCAGTGCTCAGGGGGAGAAATCCTTTGGCATGGCAGCGACGGCCAAATCCGGTTCGTCGTTGAAACCACTGGGGCTGGCCGCCGCCGCGTTGGGCGTGGTGGCGCTGGGCCTTGGCGTTTTGCAATTTGCTGGTGGTAAGTCGGAAGCGGTTGCACAGGGTGACGCCAGGCAGACGCCTGAGGCCACGCCTGCACCTTCTGCCCAAGTGGCAGCGGGCGCGCCGTCGCAGTTTGATCCCGAAACGGTTATCACCAAGGTGCAGCCGGTTGTGGCCCCGGTCGATATTGCGCAGGCTGAGGCAAAAGCACCGGGCACGCCGGATACGCCGCACTCCAAAACCGTTGTGGCCGAGATCATCGAGCCTGCGGTCGAGCCTGATAAGGCAGCCGTGGTTGCCCCGCAGCCAACGTCTGTAAACCCGACTGTTATAGCGGAGGCGCAGACGGTTGATCCTATGAAGCAGGCTATTGCGGATGCGATGGCGAAACTCGGGGGCGGCGGGTCCAAATCTGCTGTTACGGATCCTGTGCAAACCTCTGAGGGCAGCGCACCCGCGAAGCTGAAATTCGATACGACGTCGCTGTTCAAGGCGGATCCAAAACAGGTCGCCGCCTTTACGGCCCAAGCCAAGGACGCGAAACCCGCTGCTGTTTCGGAAACGGAGGCCGCGCCGCAGGTTCCGCAGCGTCATGTGGAAGCATTGGCGTCCTCGATAGCCACGGAGCCAAATGCGGATCTGATGGCGCGCATGACTGCAGGCACCTTGCAGGCGTTGCGCAGCCAATCTGCCCAAACCGGCCAAGCTGCCCCGTCCGAGGCCGAAACCAAGGCCGCTGTCAGCGATCTATATCGCCTGATCAGCGAGGCCACCAGCGCAGGCAAATCAGAAGCGCAGATCGCAGTGTCGCTGGTTGAGGCACATGCAAGCGGCGCGATCCAGGTTCCGCAAGGCTTTATCCTGCCGGACGGTCAGGTGGACACGCAGACGATCCTGAGTCTCTTTATCGCAAATTGAGGTTAGGCGGGCTGTAATGCCCTGATAACCAAATAAAAATGCCGAGGTGGGTGCGGTTAGTCGCGCCCTCCATTCGAAAAGATAACCTAAACTCTCATCAATTTGCGGCGTGCCAAACGCGCCGTGCTGCCACTTTTTCAGGGGGAACCATGAAGAATATCATTACCGCTGCTGCATTGGGGCTGGGCGCCCTGGCGGCCCAATCTGCTGCTGCACAGACCTGCGGCGGGGTCTATACGGTGCAATCCGGTGACAGCCTGTCGCTGATTTCGGATAGGCTGTACAAAGACGTCGGAAAGTGGAGCCTGATCCACACCCAGAACATCAAATCCATCGGCTCAAGCCCGAATGCGATCCGTGTTGGTATGAAGCTGGACATTCCCTGTATTGCGGGGCTGCCGACAGGTCTGGAGGGTGGTAAGGAAATCGCCGAGGCTGCGCCTGTGGCCGCGCGCCCGGTGAAGATTGCTGCAGGTGATGCGTCTGTGCGGACCAAAATAAACCTGCTGACGGCGGATGATTTTGAGCCCTTTACCGGCAAACAACTGCACGCCGGTGGTATCATGACCGAAATCGTAGATGCAGCGATGAAGGCGGTGAACCCGGCGGATGGCTATGCGATCCATTGGGTTGATCTTTGGACTGCGCATGAAGAGCCGCTGTTGTCCAACGCGCTTCTGGATGCCGGTTTCCCGTGGTACAAACCCGACTGTGACGGCAACCCTGAGGCGGATCGTTGTGTGAACTTCCACTTCTCGGACCCGATGTTCGAAGTGCTGGTGCTGATGTTCACCGACAAGGACCGTCCGCTGACCTTCTCCAAAGACGAAGATTTGTTCGGCAAAACCTTCTGCCGCCCCCAAGGGTATGAAGCCTATCTGTTTGAACAGGATGGTCGCCACTGGTTGCGTGACGGCAAAGTAAAATTGGTTCAGCCGCTCACGCCGACGGAATGCTACGAGATGGTTCTGGCTGGTGAAGCGGATGCGGCAGTGATGAATGAATTCACAGGCCGGGCCCATATCGCAGAACTTGGCCTGACCGACGAATTCTCCGTTGTGCCCCAGCCGATCTCAATTCAGGCGCTGCATGTAATTGTGCATAAATCACACCCGGAATCGGAACAGATCCTTGGCCTGGTGAACGATGGTCTGCGCAAGATCCACGAAACCGGCGAGTATCAGTCGATCATCGAGGATCACATGGCACGTATCTGGGCCGGGTTCTAAGGGGGCAGTGATGAAAAAGCTGTTTTTCCAAGGGGTTTTGGGCCTGAGTATGGCTCTGGGTATGGTCGCGGGGCTGGCGCCGACGTCCGCTTGGGCCATCTGTGATGTGAACTATTTGGCAAAACCGGGGGACAATCTGTTCTCGATTGCCGAAGAGCATTACGGAGACCGGGAACGCTGGAGCCTGATTTATTACCGCAACCAGCAGATGCTGGCGGAGACAACCGTGATTCCGGGGCGGACTTTGTTTATTCCCTGCCCAGAGGACGATGTTTCGCCGGACGCCACACCATTGCGCAAGGCGGATGCAGAGATGACCCTGCTGACCGGCGATAACTTTGGTCCGTTCTCGGGTCAGGATCTGCCGGGGCAGGGCATGGTGACCGAACTGGTCAACGCCGCGCTTGAACTGGCCCCCTCTCCGGTGAGCTATGCCGTCAGCTGGGAGACAGACTGGACCAAACATCTGTTCCCGATGCTGGACGAGAAGCAGTTCGATATGGGCTTTCCCTGGGTCAAACCCAACTGCGCGGCAAATCCGGGCCACGATCGGTGCGTCAAGTTCCACTTCTCAGACCCGGTGGTTACGATCCCGGTGATGTTGTTTGTGAACGTGGAGCGCCCGATGGCGTTTGAAAGCGCCTCGGACCTGGATGGCAAGACGATTTGCCGTCCCAATGCCTATTTCAACCATGATCTGGACACCACCGAGCGTGAATGGATGACACAGGCTGACATCTCTATTGTGGATCAGCGTCATCCGCGTGAGTGTTTTGCTTTGCTTCAGCGCGGAGATGTGGACGCGGTGGCCATGAACCTGTTCCTGGGTGCGGAAACCATCGTAAAGGAAGGGCTGCGTGACAGCGTTGTACCGCTTGAACGGCCGGTGTCAGAGGTTGGCCTGCATGTGGTCATCTCCAAATCGCACTGGCGTGGCACGTCGCACCTTTATCGTGTGAACGCGGGTCTGAAGGCCTTGCGGGAAAGCGGCCGGTTCGAACAGATCATGACCCGGCATTTGGAATCTTTCTGGACCAAGTTGCAGTAAGATTTCCCGCGTGTGAGCGACTTACATATAGTTGTTCACACGCATACTGTCGTAGCGCTGTTTCTCTGCCATGGCGCTTGCGGGCAGGGGACCTGCATAGATACCGCTGCGCAGGTCTCGCGCGGCGTCGATCATTTTTAATGTCTGATTACGATTTTTCGGATTGTTGATCCGGTTTTGGACTGCGTGTTCCATCGCCATATTTGAGGGAATGTAGCGCGCGGTGCGCTTTTCATACAGTTCCTGAGCTTTCTCCTGACGCGTAGCGCGGAGCGCCGCTGCTTTCTTACCCATTTTGCGGAACTCTGCGTCCGGGCAGGCATCCGCCTGTCTGACTTGGGTTGCGGCGCGGCCGTTTAAATGGCCGTTCAGTTTGCGGTAGACGCTGACGCTTGACACGCTGGATGCACCGTTCACTGCTGAGACCATAATCTTTACCTTTCCTAACAACTCTTAAATATGTTTTACGCGAATTTTAGGAAAAGTGGGATGCGCTTTGGGTGAGTGGTTAACAATTTGGGGTAGTTTGTTAACCAAAGTGCGGGCTCTGAGGCGGTGGAATACTATATGTGGGAGTGGTGGCTGGGTGAGTCCCAATTTTCGCCATAAGCCTATTAAAAATAACGTAAAATTTTAGGAAAGCCGATGCGAATTTCTTCACTTTTGACCCCGGTTGGGCGGCTCTTTATTCGTGAAAATGCTGGAGAGATTGTTGGGGTTGCCTGGTCCGGCGATGAGACTGGTGACTCGGCGGTGCTGCGCGAGGCCTGTGCGCAATTGGCCGCCTATTTCGACGGTCGGCTGCAGTCCTTTGATGTACCGATGCGGGTTGGGGGAAGTGCGTTTCAGCAGGCTGTCTGCGCTGCGATGTGCCGGATCCCCTTTGGAAAGACCCGGGAGTATGGAGACATCGCACAGGAGCTGGGCTCTGCCGCGCAGCCGGTGGGCAATGCCTGTGGGCTAAACCCGCTGCCAGTGCTGATCCCCTGCCACCGGGTATTGGCGGCTAACGGGTTGGGCGGATTTTCGGGGCAAGGCGGGGTGGAGACCAAGGTTGCCCTGTTGCGCCACGAGGGCGCAGCAGGTTTGTTGATTTAGTCACGCTGAGGCACGATTTGCTGGGTGATTCCCACCAGCAGAAGATAGACCGACGTAACCACCAGCCCCCAATGGGCCCAGCTTCCGGGGTGAAAATTGACCCAGGCGGCCCAGCCCGCAAAGAAGGTCCAGGCCAAAGCCATGGGCAGCGAAATCCTGCGCCAGCGTTCGGTGCGTACGGGGTGGATGAATTTGAGCGGCAGGAACATCGCTACGGCCAGAGCGGTGACCAACACAAGACTGGTCCAATGGCTGGGTTCCAGCGCAAAGATCACCAGGACCAGCATGTTCCAGCACCCCGGAAAACCTGAAAAGGAATTGTCCTTGGTCTTCATACGGGTGTCGGCAAAATACATGGCCGAGGCGAAAGTGATCACGATGATTGCGGCCCAGCCGGTCCAGCCCGCCATCAGCCCGGATTTGAACAGCGCAAAGGCCGGGATAAATACATAGGTCAGATAATCAATGATGAGGTCCAATAGCACCCCGTCAAATTCGGGGGCAAAGCGGCGCACATTGTAGTGGCGTGCCAAAGGGCCATCGATGCCGTCAACGGCAAAAGCAACCACCAGCCACAGGAACATCAGGTTCCATTTGGCTTCGACCGCGGCCAGCATGGCGAGCATGGCAAAAACGGCCCCGGTGGCGGTTAGAAGATGAACGGATAAAGCGCGAAATTGAGGTGTCATTCGACTGTGATGACGAATTTCGAGCAGGGCTTCAAGGGTGAAAGCAGGCCTGGTCTGCTGCAGGAGGGCCTGAGGCGCGCAGTCAGCCGGGGGCAGGGTGCCCCCTTGAGCTGCTGCCTGTTACTTGAGGCGTTAATGCAGGATGCGGTGCGCGCTTTCCTGGGGCTGGGCCTCCGTGGGGCCAAAAAACGACAGTTTGGCGGTATGCGGGCTGGGCAGCTCGATCCGCCGACCGCGAGGGGCACGCAGGGGGGCGGGCAGGGGCAGGGTCGGAGAGGTTGGGGCACCATCGGCCATTTGGATCAGGACGGCAGCAGGAACGTCAGAGGGCAGCATGTGTGATTCCTTTCTGGAAAATGTTGCTGCCATGATGGCCTGACAAGGTTAATGAGGCCCGCTGAATGCGGGGGCAATTTATGTCGCATTTTAGGGGAATTGCGCTGGTCTCACGCCTTGGGGTGGGCGCGACGGTAGACGTCCATCAGATGCGCGGTGTCCACGGCGGTGTAATTCTGGGTGGTGGAGAGGGACGCATGCCCCAGAAGTTCCTGAATTGTGCGCAGATCGCCGCCGGCCTCAAGCAAATGCGTGGCAAAGCTGTGACGTAAGGCATGTGGCGTGGCGGTTGGCGGCAGGCCCAGCTGGGCTCGGGTCTGTGCAACGGCCTTTTGGATCTGGCTGGCGGATACGGCGCCACCGCGCACGCCCCGAAACAGCGGCGCGTCCTGTTCTGGCTGAAACGGGCACAGGCGCAGGTAATGTGCAACCGCATCGCGTGCAGCAGGTAATACAGGGACAATACGCTCTTTCTGACCCTTGCCCAATATGCGCAGCACATCCGGCAGCGGCACATCCCGTCCCTTCAAAGACAGCGCTTCAGAGATCCGGAGGCCGCAGCCATAAAGCAGCGTAACAACCGCCACATCACGGGCCGCGACCCATGGTTTTTCCGATTGCAGCGCAACCGTCTCAAGCACCGCTTTTGCTGCGTCTTCTGACAGGGGGCGGGGCAGCTTCTTGGTGTATTTCGGGGCGCGGGCGGACAGAACCGCGGTGGGTTCAAACCCTTCCCGCTCTGCCAGCCAGCGGTAGAAGGCTTTGACCGAGGAGAGTTTGCGGGCCAGCGAACGCGCGCCGACACCCTCGCCGCGGGTCGCCGCCATCCAGGCGCGCATGTCGCCGGTGGTAATTTGCGCCAATGCCCCCAAACCTTGCGGTCCGCCGAAATGGGCGGACATGAAGGCCAGGAAATCCCGCACATCGCCAGAATAGGCGGTAATCGTGTTATCGGACGCCCCCTGCAGCGCATGGATGCTGGTCAGCCAGCTTTCCAGCGCATCCCGGCAGGCTGGCGAAATCAGGGTCATGACAGCCAGTTGCGCAAAGACCGTTCAAACACACCGGCAAAGAAGGTCAAAAGGTCGGTGCCGTGCTGTGGGGTGAACTGATGCGGATCTTCCGAGCCAAAGACCAGCATGGCAGGCAGGCGCCCCGGGCCAAGGTCGAGGGATAAAACCGCTTCGGAGCGGATCCAGGCGGCTTGTTCACCGTGAATCATTTCGTTGCCTTCATGCAACTGGCGCAGGGTAACAACCGGGGGCGGCGTGCTGCGGATCGTGCCAAGGTAGCGCATCACATAACCGGTGGGCAGAATACGCAAGGCTCCGGCGGCTTCAGCCACATCCTGTGCGTCATCTGCCTCGTTGCTTTCCAGCACCAATGTCAACGCATCGAGGTTCAGTGCTTCGGCCACCGTTCCATCCAGAGAGGCCAGGAACCCTTTGAAATCCAGCGGGTCCAACAGGGCCAGAACCGCGCGGTGGATCTGGTTGGTGCCTGCGAGGTTCTCATAGGCTGCGGCAATGACCGAACGATGCGTATCCTCCAGCCGGTCCAGCCGGGCTTCAAGTCGGGACATGGCAATGCCGCGCATATCCACGACATTTGCCCCAAGGGCGCGATCATTGGCGGCAACCAGGGCCTCCATTACGCTGGGGTCATCCAGCACCACATCCGGTTTCTCCAGAATCACGGCCCGCAGGCGGTCTTCCAATTGGGCTGAGCTGCTCATTCGTCTGCCTCTTATGTGTCTGCCCGGATCTATATCACAGGGAACGGGCACAGGGCGAGCCTTCTGTGGTTCAGAACCTCTGCTTCTGGCGCTGTGGCAGCCCGGCCCCCAGGGCCGGGCTGCCACGCCCAAGGGGTGTTGGGGCTCGGGCCGCAGGCCCGGGGGCCATAAACTGCGCGGGAGGACCTGCTTTTATGCATAAAAAAGCGCGCAAAGCCTGAGCCCGCGCGCTGATTGTGGTCCGTAAATACGGAAAAACTCAGAGGGTCTTGCTCAGAGGATCTTGATGTCTGCTGCTTTGATATCGGCAAGGAAAGCCGCAAGCCCCTTGTCTGTCAGCGGGTGGTTCACCATCGCCTTGATTACGGCAGGCGGGGCGGTGATCACATCCGCGCCAATCCGGGCGCTGTCCAGGATGTGGTTCACTGTACGGATCGAGGCGGCCAGAATCTCGGTTTCAA
Organism: Epibacterium sp. ABZ3_068; assembly: GCF_056159265.1. Classification (NCBI taxonomy): domain Bacteria; kingdom Pseudomonadati; phylum Pseudomonadota; class Alphaproteobacteria; order Rhodobacterales; family Roseobacteraceae; genus Epibacterium; species Epibacterium sp. ABZ3_068. Next base: position 112,664 of record NZ_JBSWUV010000001.1, on the reverse strand, counting down.
ACCCGTAGTTGTCATAGACGATGCGGATGTCTTCGATCAGCTCCATACCATCCATGTTGATGTCATCCAGACGACCGATGAAGGGCGAGATGAAGGTTGCACCCGCTTTGGCTGCCAACAGCGCCTGATTGGCCGAGAAACACAGGGTCACGTTGACCTTATGGCCAGCGTCGGTCAGGGTTTTGCAGGCTTTCAACCCGTCCCAGGTCAGCGGGACCTTTACGGTGATGTTTTCCGCGATCTCCAGCAGCTTGCGGCCTTCGGCGATCATGGTCTCTGCGTCAACGGCGGTGACCTCGGCCGAAACGGGACCATCCACCAGATCACAGATTTCCTTGGTCACTTCAATAATGTCACGGCCGGATTTTTTAATCAGCGAGGGGTTGGTGGTTACACCATCTACCATGCCAAGATCGTTCAACTCGGCGATTGCGTCGATTTCAGCGGTGTCTACAAAGAATTTCATACCTTCGGGTCCTTGTCATGGCTTGGCCTTGGTTCAACTTGCCTTTACCTGATGGAAGGTCTTGCGAAAACCCTGTTTGCCTGTTTGGCCCGGAAATTTGTTAGCGGAAACGAAGGTTCATCTGATTTGCCCAACATTTTACTCAGCGACAGCCCCGAGTTTTTCCCGGAAGATGCGCGGGTGGGGGTTTTGACGAGTCAGCCACTGGACCGGCTTCTGGATTACAAAGCGCCAGAGGGCGGGTGTTTTCGCGGTGCCTATGTGGAGGTGCCATTGGGGCCGCGCAAGGTCTTGGGTGTGGTCTGGGGCCCCGGAGCTGGTGATTTTGATCTGGCAAAGCTGCGCCGGGTCAACCGGGTGTTGGATGTGGCGCCGATGCGTGACGAGATGCGCGCCTTTCTGAGCAAGGCTGCCGATTACACGCTGACGCCGATGTCGTCGATGCTACGCCTGGCCACACGCGCGCCGGGGCTGTCGGATCCGCCCTCAATGCGCAAGATCCTGAGGCTGGGCGAGACAACACCGGATCGGATGACCGAGGCCCGCGAACGGGTTCTGGCGGTTATGGAAGAGTTTGGCGGCCTTGCCTTCACCTCCAAGGAGCTGGCCGATATGGCCGGGGTGACCGGATCTGTGGTCAAGGGGCTGGTAAAACAGGGTGCCCTGGTTGAAGTAGAGACCCCGCGTGATCAGCCCTATCCGCATCTGGATCCGGATTTGCCGGGCAAGACCCTGACCGAAGATCAGGCGGCCGCGGCACAGGTTTTGGGGGATGCGGTCAAAAGCGGCGCTTATGGCACCACATTGCTGAAGGGGGTGACCGGGTCGGGAAAAACAGAAGTCTACCTTGAGGCGGTGGCCGCATGTCTGCGCAAAGGACGACAGGCTTTGGTTCTGTTGCCAGAGATCGCCCTGACGGCGGAGTTCCTGAAACGGGTCGAGGCGCGCTTTGGTGCGACCCCGGCTGAATGGCATTCCGGCGCCACCATGACCGAACGTCGCCGGGTGTGGCGGATGGTCGGGCAGGGGGCGGCGCAGCTGGTGATCGGCGCGCGCTCAGCTCTGTTTCTGCCCTACCGTGACCTGGGGCTGATCATTGTCGATGAGGAGCATGATACCTCCTACAAACAGGAAGATGGCGTCCTTTATAATGCGCGCGATATGGCGGTTCTGCGTGCGGCCATGTGTTCGGCGCAGGTGATTCTGGCCTCGGCTACGCCATCGCTGGAAACCTGGGCCAATGCAGAGGCCGGGAAGTACAGACGGTTGGATCTCAAGTCGCGCTTTGGCGCATCCGTTCTGCCAGAGATGCGCGCAATCGACATGCGCAGCGAAGATCTTTTGCCCTCCACCTGGATTTCGCCAACGTTGAAACAGGCAATGAAGCTGCGGCTTGAACGGGGGGAGCAGTCGCTGTTGTTCCTGAACCGCCGTGGGTTTGCGCCGGTGACGATCTGTCGGGCCTGCGGCGCGCAGGTGGCCTGTGACAATTGTGATGCCCGCATGGTCGAGCATCGGTTTCTGAAGCAGCTGATGTGTCACCAATGCGGGGCAACCAAACCGGTGCCAACCGAATGCCCCTCCTGCAAAGTCGAAGGGAAGATGGCCCCCGTCGGCCCCGGCATCGAACGGTTGGGCGAAGAGGCGGCAGCCTTGTTCCCGGAGGCGCGGATTGCGGTGCTGAGCTCGGATCTCTTTGGTTCTGCCCGTGCTCTGAAAGCGCGGATCGAGGAAATCGCCGCAGGAGAGGCGGATATTATCCTGGGTACGCAACTGGTGGCAAAAGGGCACAATTTTCCCATGCTCACCCTGGTGGGAGTGATTGACGCGGATCTGGGACTGCAGGGCTCGGACCTGCGCGCGGGGGAGCGCACCTTTCAACTGATGCGGCAGGTGGCAGGACGTGCGGGACGCGCGGAGCGCCCCGGTGAAGCACTGATGCAGAGCTTTCAACCCGAACATCCGGTGATCCGCGCGATCCTGTCGGGTGATGAGGAAGAGTTCTGGCGCGCGGAGGCTGAACAACGCCGTATTGCAGGCGTGCCCCCCTATGGGCGTATGGCAGGAATTGTCTTGTCTGGGACGGACTTGGCACAGGTTTTTGATCTGGGCAACCATCTGGCGCGTAACAATGGCCCGTTGCGTGCGGTCGGCGCGCAGCTTTTTGGTCCTGCGCCGGCGCCGATTGCACGGATCAGAGGCCGCCACCGGGTGCGGTTGTTGCTCAAGGCGGACAAGGGCGTGGCCCTCCAGGACGCCATTTCCCGCTGGCTGGCACCGGTCCGATTAAAGGGAGACCTGCGCCTGAACGTCGACATTGACCCGCAGAACTTCTTTTGACGAATTTTGACAAGTCAGAGTGAAAGGGTTCTTTAACCTCTCCTCTTATTTATCATTTCTTGTTTGGATTTTTTCGGGGCCTGTTTGGCGCTCTCAAAACAAAAAGTTGAATATGTGAAAGTGTGGAGGAGCGCATAACCGTCAGGGGCCTCACATTGTTCGCTTTATGTTTCTGTGGGTGAATTGTGGATATCCTGTGGGCATTTGGCGATGTCTTAGAGTCCGTTTTGAGAAAGGCGACCGTCCCAGGAATTGTGCACGCTTTTCCCAAGCGGTACGGTTAAATCTGTTTTGAGCATGAAAGTCATTGGAAACCATATGAACGTAACGGTTCGCACACATCAGTTTGGCCGGGAAAAAATGGTAGAGTTCGCGGAGAAAATTGAAGTGATTGCGCCGACGCGACGCCACTGGATGGGATTGGTGACGACGTTTTGTAGTCTTGTTGCCACAACGTGGTTTGCGGTCTCCTTAGTTGACAGCGCGCTGTTGGGAAAAGGGTGGGGAGAGGTTGTGGTGATCTCTGTGCTCTGGAGCTCTTCTCTGATTGCATTTGTTTGGAATTGTAGCTGGTATTTTTGTGGGTATGAGATTGCAGAGTTTGCAAGCCAAGACATTCATCTCCGTCGACAAGCCGGTCTGTTTTCATCCGAACGCCGATTTTCAAGGGATTGTTGCCATTCAACCAGGGTACGCACAGGTGATTTGCAGCATGGATATTGGTCTTGCGGGCCCAAATGGTGGTCGCCATTTGCTGATGGGCGGATAGAGTTTGAGTGCTCAAAAACCGGAACGCTGGATTTTTCTGGAGAATTACTCAGGTTCGGCTCCGAGATCTCTTCGGCAGAAGCAAAAGAAATCGTAGCTGTCATTGGTAAGAGATTTCCTCACTTGGCATCATGACGTTACGCCGCGCGCGTATTGGTACAATTGTTGCGCTGTTAATTGTTGCGGTTGGACGGGGTGTGGAAACACCTGAAATCAGCACCTTAAGTTCTATTGCGCATCTGTGCAGAGGGGGCTGTGCAACCTATCCCCTCTCGCCAGATTAAAAAAAAGGGCGTAAGGGGACGCCATGTTCAAGAAAATCTCCCTTTCTGATAGTGATCAGCTGCCGCGCTGGCGGCGGCCTATTGTGCTGTTGTTCCTGATGGCTTTGGCCATGCCCATTGCGTTCAATACCTGGTCTGCGCTTCTCAACAACTTTGTTATCGAAGTGGCGGATTTTGACGGGGCCGATATCGGGCTGTTGCACACGGTGCGCGAGATCCCGGGCTTTCTGGCGATTGGTGTGATTGCCGTCATCATGCTGGTGCGGGAACAGGTGCTTGGCCTTGTGTCGCTGACACTTCTTGGCGTGGCGACCGCGGTGACCGCCTGGTTCCCGAGCCTTGGCGGCATCCTGACCATCACCATGCTGAGCTCCATCGGGTTTCACTATTATGAGACGGTGAACCAGTCTTTGCAGCTGCAGTGGCTCAGCAAAGAGCGCGCGCCGCAGGTTCTGGGGTGGCTGGTTGCCGCAGGTTCTGCCGCGACGCTTGTGGTTTACGGTCTGATTGTGCTCCTGTGGGAGCCGCTTGGCCTGACGTATAATGTAGTCTACCTGCTTGCGGGGGGCACCACGGCGGCCATCGCGCTGTTTTGTCTGTTTGCTATTCCGCAGTTTGACGCGCCAACCCCCCAGACAAAGAAGCTGATCCTGCGCCGCCGGTACTGGCTGTATTACGCGTTGCAGTTCATGGCAGGCGCGCGGCGGCAGATCTTTGTGGTTTTTGCGGGCTTCATGATGGTGGAGCGCTTTGGTTTCGACGTGCACCACCTGACCAGCCTCTATCTGATCAACCTGGTGATCAATATGGTTGTGGCCCCTGTTCTGGGGCGGTTCGTTTCTGTCTTTGGGGAACGACGGACGCTGGTTATTGAATATGTAGGCCTTACGGTGGTCTTTGCCATGTATGGCGGGATTTATTGGTTTGGCTGGGGCGTGGTGCTGGCGGGCATCCTTTATGTGATCGACCATGTGCTTTTTGCACTGGCGCTGGCGCTCAAGACATATTTTCAGAAGATTGCCGACCCGGCTGATATTGCTCCGACTGCGGCGGTTGCCTTTACCATCAACCATATCGCAGCGGTTTTTCTGCCTGTGCTTCTGGGGCTTCTTTGGGTGGTTTCGCCGGGCGCGGTCTTTGCGCTGGCTGCCTGTATGGCGCTGGGCTCACTTGCGCTGTCGCTGCTGATCCCGCGCCACCCGGAGCCCGGCAATGAGACGGTGTTTGCCATGTGGCGGAGCGCGTCTCCGGCAGAATAAGGCAAATCCGCTTGACCTCTGCCTGTGCGCGGCCTAGGCGCGGGGCAGAGTTTCAGGAGATCCGCCATGCCCACATTTACTGCTCTGACCACATTGACCGGAAAAGCCCAGGCCGAGGCGCTGGGGGACGCAATGGAGACATTGACCCCAGAACCGACCGGGGTGGGTGTTTTTGAGGTCGAAGACGGGTCGGGCCTGTGGGAAGTGGGCGGTTACTTTGTCGAAGCCCCGGATCAGGCGGGGCTTGCCCTGTTGGCAACCATTCACGGCGCAAAACCCTTTGCCGTATCTGAACTGCCGGAAACCGATTGGGTCGCCCATGTCAAACGGGAGCTGCAGCCGGTCGAAGCGGGGCGGTTCTTTGTCTATGGTAGCCATGACGCGGATCGGGTGCCCGAGGACAGTGTGCCGTTGTTGATCGAAGCGGCAATGGCCTTTGGCACCGGTCATCACGGGACCACATTGGGCTGCCTTCTGGCGTTGGATCATCTGGTCAGCGAGGGTTTTGTGGGCGCGAAAGTTGCGGATATCGGTTGTGGCACTGCGGTGCTGGCCATGGCCGCAGCGCGGGTCTGGGAGGGGGATTTCATTGCATCCGACATCGATGAGGTTGCAGTGGAGGTGGCGATTGCCAACCTCAAGGCCAATGATATGGATGGAGCGGTGCATTGTGTTGAGGCTGCTGGCTTTGACCACCCGGATCTGGCGGCCAAAGCGCCCTTTGACCTGATCTTTGCCAATATCCTCAAAGGTCCGCTGGTTGCCCTGTCACCCGACATGTCGGCGCATCTGCGCGAAGGTGGTTATGCGATTCTCTCGGGGATTCTGAACGAGCAGGCGGATGAAGTGGTCGAGGTTTATTCCCAGAATGGAATTAATCTTGTCAAACGGGACGTGATTGGTGAGTGGACAACGTTACTTCTGCGCAAATAAGGTCATTTGAACTTAATTCGCTCTGAATTTTAACAAACTTTAGTATAGTTGCCTGACCGTTAGTGATTTCGCGCGAATTGATTGTCGTGCGGCAGGTTTGGAGGCAACTATGGGTGAACACATTGCTGAGTTTCGGTCCCGACTGTCCCGTCTGGATCGGAAGTACAGAGGCATGAGCGCGGGCTATGATGCAAAGCTGCGGTCAGACGGGCTGATTGTGATCACGCCGCGCAAGCCTAAGCGGCGCATTGCGCTGTTGCCGATTGCTGTATTCTTGTTGGGTTTTGTGGCGTTCAAGGCGTTTCTGCTGATGTCGTTGGGTCCGGACAGCTATGGCGAGCGGATTGCACGGCTTCAGGCCGGGACCGGCGTGGAGCAGGTCGGGGCCTTTGTCATGCAGGCTGATCCGCTGAGCAAACTGGTCGCAGACCAAATGGGAACCGCCTTGCAATAAGGCGTGTGCCTGTGGCGTGCCTGTCTGTGATCCGGGCACCCATCGAGGTTGAATAAAAACGCCGCCACCCGGATATGCCGGGGGCGGCGTTTTCTGTTCTGCTCGATTTTATTTTGTTGCCTGTGTGCGGGCGGATAGGCCCGCTGGGGTCAGCGAATGCAGCCTGTCTGGGTCAAGCGCTCGACTTCGCAGCGCGACAGCCCGATGTCTGCCAATTCGCGGTCAGTCAGCGCCAGAAGCAGGCGGCGTGTGCGGGTCTCTTCGCGCTTGGTCATAAACCAAGCAGCAAAGCCGCGCAGAGCTGTAGCCAGAGACTGCAAAAGCCCCATTGGCCCACGGGCGGAGGGGGCGAAATTCAAAGCTGCCATAACCGTGTCCTCAAATTGCACTGTGAAAAAAGCGCATTGTCATAAAAGTGTCATAAATTGGGTTGTCGGGATTTAAGGGTTTGGGGGGTGTGTCGCAACCAACAGAAACACAAGGCTACTATGCTGAAATTGCATGGCTCTTCCGGGGGCGTGGCCGGCAAGGCCGTAAAAGCGATTGGACATGTTCTCTTTTTGTGCTTATCGTGGGTCACAACAATAAAAACCAAGAAAAGGCCGGGCAAAGATGCGGATATTGGGCATTGATCCGGGGTTGCGGACCCTGGGATGGGGCGTGATTACGGCCGAAGGCACGCGGTTGAGCCATGTGGCCAACGGGTTGTGCCACTCTGATGGCGATGATCTGGGAGAGAGGCTGTTGTCGCTGCACAATCAGGTCACAGAGGTCATCGATGCCTATCAGCCTGACCAGGCGGCGATTGAACAGACCTTTGTGAACAAGGACGGAGCGGGTACGCTGAAGCTGGGGCAAGCGCGGGGCGTAGCCCTTTTGACGCTGGCCAAGGCTGGGCTGCCGGTTGGAGAATACGCGCCGAACCGGGTAAAGAAGACGGTTGTGGGCGTGGGCCATGCAGAAAAAGAGCAGGTGCTGCACATGGTGAAGCTGCAATTGCCGGGCTGTGCGCCAAAGGGGGCCGATGCTGCGGATGCGCTGGCGATTGCCATCTGCCATGCCTACTACGGCGGCACGAAGCAGCGACAGTTGAAAGAGGTGCGCGCATGATTGGCAAACTGACCGGGCGGCTGGAGTATAAGGCACTGGACCATGTGCTGATTGATGTGCGGGGGGTCGGCTATCTTGTGTTTTGCTCTGACCGTACTCTGGCCGGTCTGCCCCCCGTGGGGGAAGCGGTTGCGCTTTATACGGATATGGTGGTGCGTGAAGATCTGATGCAGCTTTATGGCTTTCCCTCGCTTGCTGAGAAAGAGTGGCACCGTCTGTTGACTTCGGTTCAGGGGGTGGGAGCCAAGGTCTCGCTGGCGATTTTGGGTACTTTGGGTCCGGATGGCGTTGGGCGGGCGATTGCTCTGGGCGATTGGGCCAGTGTGAAAGCGGCCAAAGGGGTTGGCCCAAAAACGGCACAAAGGATTGTGTTGGATCTCAAGGACAAAGCGCCCGGCATAATGGCGATGGGCGGCACTGTGGTTGATGCAATGGAGGGTCCTGGCCTGGAGGTTGTCGAGGCTGCGGATCCGGCCCCTGCACCCAGACGTAAAACCGCCAAAGCCCAAGTCCCAACAGGAGCGGCAGCAGCCACAGCCGGTGCCCTTTCGGCTCTGGGGAACCTTGGCTATGGCCCGTCCGAAGCTGCGGCCGCGGTTGCCGAAGCTGCGGGTGACAATCCGGATGCTGATGAGCCGGGGCTGATCCGCGCCGCGCTCAAGCTATTGGCGCCAAAGGGGTGATGCGCAATGATTGATGCAGATCCGACATTGCGCGCCGCGCCTTTGCCCGAAGATGGGGTTGTCGAAGGTGACCGGGCGCTGCGCCCTCAGGGGCTGGGTGAATTCATCGGGCAAGCCGAAGCACGGGCGAACCTGCGTGTCTTTATCCAATCCGCGCGTCAGCGTGGTGAAGCGATGGATCATACGTTGTTCCACGGGCCTCCGGGCCTTGGTAAGACAACGCTGGCGCAGATCGTGGCACGCGAGCTGGGTGTGAACTTTCGTATGACCTCTGGTCCGGTTCTGGCGAAAGCAGGTGATCTGGCGGCGATCCTGACCAATCTGGAAGCGCGCGATGTCTTGTTTATCGACGAAATCCACCGGTTAAATCCGGCGGTGGAGGAGGTTTTGTATCCGGCGATGGAGGATTTTGAGCTGGATCTGGTCATCGGCGAAGGGCCTGCCGCGCGTACGGTACGGATCGAGTTGCAGCCCTTTACCCTGGTGGGGGCCACCACGCGGATGGGGTTGTTGACAACGCCGCTTCGGGACCGGTTTGGCATTCCAACGCGGCTGCAGTTCTATACGGTGGATGAGTTGTTTGAGATCGTGAGCCGCAATGCGCGCAAGCTTGGCGCACCGGCGGAAGATGCCGGCGCACGGGAGATCGCGCGGCGCGCGCGGGGCACGCCAAGGATCGCCGGGCGGCTCCTGCGCCGCGTGGTGGACTTTGCGGTTGTCGAGGGCGACGGGCGGATCACCCAGGCGCTGGCCGATGGGGCCCTGACCCGGTTGGGGGTGGATCAGCTTGGGCTGGATGGGGCGGATCGGCGTTATCTGAAGCTGATCGCGGAGAATTACAGTGGAGGGCCGGTAGGGATCGAGACGCTGTCGGCCGCACTGTCAGAAAGCCGCGATGCGCTGGAGGAGGTGATAGAGCCTTATCTGTTGCAGCAAGGTTTGATCCAGCGCACGCCACGTGGGCGGATGTTGGCGCAAAAGGCCTGGATGCACCTGGGAATCGCGCCGCCCAAGTCGCAAAGTGATTTGTTTTCCTGATAGGGATTGGAACGCGCTATTTTGAAGTGCTGCCGATATTGGCTGGACAGGTGTCAGCGATTTATTCGGAAAGAATTGGTATTGATCGGAATGCAACTTGGTATCTTGGTAGGATGGGCGAAGAGTGGGGGATGTCACGGCTGCTTTCTGAAGTCAAATGGGCCAGGGTGAGGGAGTGTAACTCATGCAGATCGGGCCTTTGAAGCTGACGATTACTTGGGATTTGCGGTGCTGTTTGCCCGATGGCTAGATATAGATCTGGCTTCGGCGTTTGAGAGAAAATGGGGCCGGTACTTGAGTAAATTGGCCTTTGTAGGCTTGGTCTCCCGCCCGTCGTTGATCCTCCATGGAGGATCGCCTCCCGTTGGGCCGGGCGCCGCGCCTTTGGCGCGGCGAGGCGTTTGCCGCAACGCCAGATCCTGAATGCAGCCGCGCCGCGTCAGCGGCGCTTGGCCCAACGCGTCCCTTGGTCCGGCGCAGCCGGGCAGGGGGAAGGGGCGGGAGTGCCTCTGAGAGGGAATGACTGGCGCCACTCTTGTCGGAATGGGCAGGAACGTGCATAGAGCGCAGCCAGTAGTGCCCGATCCCAATGGAGCCAAGACCCGTGACACTTGCTTACAGCCCGGACCAGATCGAACAGCTTTTTACCCGCGCCGACGGCTCTTATGGCTTTGCGCGTTGGGGGCGGCCTATTGCGCCCATCGTATTTGGTGTTGAGGATGAAACGCTTGCCACCGTCAAAGGCGCGTTTGAGGCGGTGGCAACCCTTGCAGGCCACCAGATGGCTGAGACCGATCCGGAACTTGGCGCGAATCTCATGGTCTTTTTCTTCCGCGACTGGGACGAGCTTTTGGCGGTACCGGACCTCGACCGGATGATCCCGGATCTTGCGCCTTTGGTGGAGCGCCTGTCTCAGGCCAAGGCCAGCCAGTACCGGGCCTTCCGCTTTGACAATCAAGGCGCAATCCGGGCGGCTTTTGTGTTTTTATCCATGAACAGCGAACTGGCCAAGATCCCGGCCGAGACGCTGGCCCTGACCCAGGCGGTGCAGACAATTGTGATGTGGGGTGAACGGGCCTTTGCGGAGGTTTCGCCTTTGGCCGTCGTGCCTGACAGCGGTGCCACCATCCTGCGGCCGGAGATCGCCGGGGTGATCGCGGCCGCTTATGATCGGATGATGCCGCCCTCGGCGGATGACCGGAGCCACGCGCTGCGCCTGTTTGCGCGCCTTCAGGCCCCGGTTCAGTCAGAAAACCACCAGTCGGAGTAGCGTTTCCATGCGGTCCTTTGTCGGCTTGCCTCTGTCAGATGCGGATCAGGAGCGTTTTGAACGCCTTCAGGGAAGTTTGCGCATCGGGCGGCATGTCGCAGGGGAAAATCTTCATCTCACGCTGGCCTTTCTGGACGAGCAGGATACTCAGACCTTGGAGATCCTGCATCATGAGTTGGACGCGATCGACGCACCGGACCTGCGGATCAGGGTAGACCATTTGGACGTGATGGGGGGCAGCACACCGCGTGTTCTTTGTGCTGTGATTGCAGATAATCCAGCACTCTCCGAACTGCGTGAAGCGGTGCGCCAGGCCGCGCGACGGGCCGAGATTGATTTGCCACGCGAACGGTTCCGTCCCCATATTACCCTTGCACGGTTTGCGCGACATATGGAGGTGGAGTCGCATGAGGCCATGGCGCGCTACCTCGAGAAATGGGGGGCAACGGCCTGGGAGCTGGATCCGATCGGTGAATTCACTCTCTATCAGTCAGTGCTGTCGCCAGAGGGGCCGATCTATACACCTCTGGCGCAATACCCTTTGGGAGCGTAAGACCGCCCCATCCAGGCAGACGAGCAGACCCCATGTCACAAGATCCAATGTCACAAGATCCCATCCACACTTTCCCGATCCGCGTCTATTATGAGGACACTGACATGGGGGGGATCGTCTACCATGCGAATTACCTCCGCTTTATCGAACGGGCCCGCAGCGACTGGGTGCGTGCGCTTGGGGTAGATCAGAATGCCATGCGAGAGGCGGGAGAGGTCTATGTGGTGCGCCGGGTGGCGGCGGATTTTCTCGCTCCTGCAAAGTTTGACGAGGAACTGGTGGTCGAGACCCGGCCACAGGAGATCACCCCTGCGCGTCTCAAATTGAAACAAACGGTGATGCGTGACGGGCGCGCTTTGTTTGTGGCAGAGGTCACGATTGTGGCGATTGCCACGGAAACGGGCCGTCCTGTGCGACTGCCGGCAGAGATTCGCGCATTGCAGTAACAAATTTTGGCGCGCTGCTGCTCTGGATGGCAATTGCTATTGATCTGGGTTACCTTGTGGCCAAATAAGGCCAAAAATATGGCCAACAATTGATAGAGCAGGTCTATGGAACATTCTTTGGCGCTGGCACAGGAGATTGATTTCTCCATGTGGGGGCTGTTTGCGCGGGCAACCGTTACCGTGAAACTGGTCATGTTGATGCTGATCGTCGCATCAATCTGGTCTTGGGGCATTATCATTCAAAAGCTGATCACCTACCGGGCCGCACGGGCCGAGGCTGCGCAGTTTGATATGGCCTTCTGGTCCGGAAAACCGCTGGATGGTTTGTTCGAGGCCTTGGGGTCCAATCCCGCAGGGCGTTCCGAGCGGATTTTTGCCGCCGGAATGAGCGAATGGCACCGAAGCCATCGCGATGATGGCGGGTTGATTGCCGGCGCCCAGGCCCGGATTGACCGGTCGATGGATGTCGCAATTGCAAAAGAAGTCGAGGAGCTTCAGGGCGGACTGTCTGTCCTGGCGACAGTGGGGGCCACTGCGCCATTCATCGGGCTTTTTGGCACGGTCTGGGGAATCATGACCTCTTTCATCGAGATTGCAGAGCAGCAGAACACAAACCTGGCTGTTGTTGCGCCGGGTATTGCCGAGGCGCTGATGGCCACGGGGCTGGGTCTGCTGGCCGCGATTCCCGCCGTGATTTTTTACAACAAGCTCAGCGCCGACAGTGACAGGATTGTTGGCGGCTATGAGGCCTTTGCCGATGAGTTTGCCACCATTCTCAGCCGTCAGCTCGACAGCTGAGCAGGAGGAACGGACATGGGTGCAGCGGTTCAAGGCAAGTCTGACGGCAACCGGCGGCGCGGACGCAAACGGCGGCGGTCTCAGGCAATGGCCGAAATCAATGTCACGCCGTTTGTGGATGTAATGCTTGTATTGTTGATCATTTTTATGGTGGCCGCGCCTCTGATGACAGTGGGCGTTCCGGTGGAACTGCCCAAAACCGCAGCGGGCGCTTTGCCCGGAGATGACGAAGAGCCGTTGACCGTGACCATGACCGCGGCTGGTGAAATTCAGATCCAGACCACGCCGGTTGCGCGCGAAGAGTTGGTTGTGCGCCTTCAGGCCATCGCTGCCGAACGGGAGAGCGACCGGATTTTTCTGCGCGCTGATGGTGCGATTGCCTATCAGGACGTGATGCAGGTCATGGGCGCCCTGAACGCTGGTGGCTTTGCCAATGTGGGTCTGGTGACCGACACGGGCGGGCCTGGTTTGGACGGCCGCGACGCGGCGGGTCAGTAACGGGGCGCAACGGGTGCAGACCGGAACCAAAATTTCAGTTGCAGCACACAGTCTGTTGATGGGCTGGGTTGTCTTTGGCGCGTGGTTTCCATCAGAACCCTTGCCAAGCCAGGTTCAGGAGGTGAGCCTGATCAGTGAAGCCGAATTCGCGCGGCTGAGCCAGCAGGTTGCAGCTCCTGATGTGTCGCCCGAGCCCGCCACGCTGTCAGCGCCGGACGTGGAGAACCTGCCCGAGGTGACGCCGCCGCCCGCACAGGAGCCTGCAGAAACTGCGCCCGAACCGGTAACGCCTGGGGAGCCGGATCTTGCCGTGGAAGACAGGCCGGAACCGCTGCGGGAAAATCAGCCGGACGCGTTGACCGAAATCACCCCACCTGCGCCGGTAGAAGTGCCGGACCTGCCGTCGCCTTTACGTCCGGCGGAACGCCCCGAAGCAGGCCAGCGCGTGGACCGCGTTGCCCCTGTTCCCGTGGCACCTCCGCCGCCGGATGCCGCGCCGGATGACGTGGCCCAGCCGGAGATTGCGCCGGACGAAGGGGCCGAGACTCCGCAGGAGGCACAGGAGGCCACGGCTCCCGAAGCTGCAAGCGACCGCATCGTAACCGAAGAGAACGAGAGTGACGCGGCTGCGGCAAGCGCCGCTCCGGCGCGCTCGGTGCGGCCCAAGGCGCGCCCGCGCAGACCTGAGCCGACACCGGAACCCGCTGTGGCCGAGGCGCAGCCCGAGCCCGAGCCAGAGCCAACACCAGAGCCCGAGCGGCCTGCAGATCGGGCGGATGCGGTGGGTGATGCATTGGCCGAGGCGTTGGCAGGTGGGGCCGATGTTGAGGCACCGGAACCCTCTGGACCGCCGCTAACCTCGGGCGAGAAAGACGCGCTGAGGGTTGCGGTATCCAGTTGTTGGAATGTGGGGTCACTTTCCAGTGAGGCCCTCCGAACAACGGTGATTGTTGGTGTATCCCTGTCCGAAGAAGGTAAGCCGGAGGCCGGGAGCATTCGCATGCTTTCCAGCACCGGTGGATCGGCAACGGCCGCCAAACAAGCCTATGAGGCGGCGCGCCGGGCCATCATTCGCTGCGGGGCAAAAGGCTTTGACCTTCCCCCTGAAAAATACGCGCAGTGGCGCGATATAGAAATGACGTTCAATCCAGAAAGGATGCGCATCAGATGAGACAATTTCTGGCAGGCTTGTTGATTGGGGCCGCGGCCCTTGCGCCCGCAGGCGTTGCAATGGCGCAGGATCAAGGTGGGCCTTTGCGGATTGAAATTACCGATGGTGTCATCGAGCCTTTGCCGTTTGCCGTGCCGGATTTCGTCGCAGAGACCAGCACAGCGGCGGAACTGTCCGCCCAGATCGCGCGGGTTGTTGCCGCGGATTTGTCTGGTACGGGCCTGTTTCGTGAAATCCCCGCAAGCGCGCACATCTCGCGGATCACCGATTTTGATGCGCCGGTGCAATATGCCGATTGGAAAGCCATCAACGCGCAGGCGCTGGTGACCGGCGGCGTCAGCGTCACGGGCAGTCGGCTGACTGTTCGGTTCAACGGCTATGATGTGTTTGGCGAGAACATGCTGGGCGAAGGCTTGCAGTTCTCAGGCACCACTGATGGGTGGCGGCGCATGGCACACAAAGTCGCGGATGCGATTTACTCCCGTATTACGGGGGAAAGCGGCTATTTCGACAGCCGTGTGGTTTTTGTCAGCGAAAGCGGTCCCAAAAACGATCGGCGCAAGCGGTTGGCTGTCATGGATTATGATGGCGCAAATGTTCAGTATCTGACCAATTCTTCGGCCATTGTACTGGCACCGCGGTTTTCTCCCACGGGGGACCAGGTGCTCTACACCTCCTATGAAAGCGGATTTCCGCAGGTGCATGTGCTCGACATCGGACGGGTCCAGCGGCGCATCTTGTCGCCCAACGACGGGATCATGAGCTTTGCCCCGCGTTTTGCGCCCGACGGCAAGACTGTGGTGTTCTCTCAATCTCAGGGGGGGAATACAGACATTTACCGGATGGATATCGCCTCTGGCCGTCTGACGCGGCTGACCAGTGCGCCTTCGATTGAAACCGCGCCCTCCTTTTCGCCGGACGGCAGTCAGATTGTGTTCGAAAGCGACCGTTCGGGCAGTCAGCAGCTTTATGTCATGTCGGCCAGTGGCGGTGAGGCGCGCCGGATCAGTTTCGGCAACGGACGTTACGGCACGCCGGTCTGGTCACCGCGCGGCGATCTGGTGGCCTTTACCAAGCAGAACAAGGGCCGTTTCCATATCGGTGTGATGCGTACAGATGGCAGCGAAGAGCGTTTGTTGACGTCGTCTTTCCTGGATGAGGGACCGACCTGGTCACCGAACGGGCGTGTCATTATGTTCACGCGGGAAACACAGGGTGCAAATGGGCGCGCCACACTGTATTCCGTGGATATTTCGGGACGAAACCTGAAACCGGTGCGGACACCGGATGGGGCGTCGGACCCGGCTTGGTCGCCGTTACAGAATTGAGACAGGTCACGGCATGGAATTGTGCGCAAGACGCGCGCGCAGGATAGTTAACGGTTAGACGCTGTGTTACGGTGGGAACCAGAAGGCACAAGCGCAGGCACAAGGGTGAGGCAAATGGGCATGAGTGGCATGAAACGGGCAATCTGCCTGATCGCAGTTCTGGGGCTTTCGGCCTGCAGCAACGCAACCGGCTGGAGTGATGATGGTTTTGGCAGCGGTGGTGCGGGCGCCGGGGCGGGCGCAGGCGCCGGAGCGGGGGCTTTGTCTCCGGACAGCCCGGCATATTTTCAGCAAACCATCGGGGACCGGGTTCTGTTTGCGGTGGATCAGCATGATCTGGGCGCTGATGCCCAGGCCACTTTGGCCGCACAGGCGGGCTGGCTGAATGCAAACCCTGAATACACCATCACCATCGAAGGTCACGCGGACGAACAAGGTACACGCGAATACAACCTTGGTCTTGGGGCGCGACGTGCCAATGCGGCTCGCGAATTTTTGGTGGCAAACGGTGTTGCAGAAAGCCGGATCAAAACAGTAAGCTTTGGCAAAGAACGCCCGCTGGAAATTTGTTCGGCTGAGGCGTGTTATGCCAAAAACCGTCGTGCAGTCACTGTGATTGCAGGTGGGTTTACCAGCTAGGAGCTTTCAAAATGCGGCTGTTTCAATCTCTGGCGCTGTCGGTTTGTATTGCTATGGCAGGTCCGGTTGTCGCGCAGGACTCCGAGACGCTTGCGGATATCCGGCAGGAACTGACAGTTCTGAATGTGGAAATCCAAAAGCTCAAACGAGAGCTGTCCACCACGGGTGCTCCATCGACAAATTTGATCGGCGATACCGTGCTGGTGCGTGTTACTGCAATCGAAGAAGAGCTGCAGCGGTTGACGTCCAAAACCGAAGAGCTGGATCACCGGGTGAATAGGGTGATCACCGATGGCACCAACCGGATTGGCGACCTTGAGTTCCGTCTGGTGGAGCTGGAAGGTGGTGACATCAGCCAGCTTGGGGAGACCTCGACTTTGGGTGGGGAAGAAGCCCCTGCGGTGTCTCCGGATGTGAGTGATACCACAGTTCATTCGGACGAGTTGGCCGTCGGAGAGCGCAGCGACTTTGACGCCGCTTCCCAGGCATTGGAGCAGGGGTCCTTTGCGGATGCTGCGGAGAAGTTTGCGCTGTTCAATGAAACTTATCCCGGCAGTCCGTTGGCGACCGAGGCGGCCTTGAACCGGGGCAAGGCGTTGGACGGTCTTGGGGATACGCGGGAAGCCGCGCGGGCCTATCTCGCGGCCTTTAGCGGAAACTCGACCGGCCCCAAGGCCGCCGAAGCCCTGTTCGAATTGGGCGCGGCGCTTGGACGGCTGGATCAACAGGAACAGGCCTGCATCACGCTCAGCGAAGTTGGCGTGCGTTTTCCGGCCTCCCCAATCGTGAATGACGCGGCTGCTGAACGCGCAAAACTGTCGTGCCCCTAAGTCCGCGCCTCCCTTTCAAGAGCGAGCCTGAGGAAGGTATCGTCGCCAGGGGAAAACTGGTGTCTGCCATCAGGGCAGCGCTGCCACATCCGCCGTCTCGCGTGGGGGTGGCGGTTTCAGGTGGAAGTGATTCACTTGCCCTGTTGGTCGGGATGCACGCTGCTTTCCGTGAAGATGACGTCAAAGTCTATGTTGCAACCGTTGACCACGGCTTGCGTCCTGAAGCCGCACAAGAGGCACAGGCGGTGGCTGATTTTTGCGTTGGCCTGGGGGTCGAGCATTCTGTTTTGACCTGGGAGGACCCGGATACGCTGGGCAACCTGCAGGGGCAGGCGCGTCGTGCAAGATTTGAATTGCTGAGCGATTGGGCCCAACGAAATCTTATTCCCTTGGTCACGCTGGGCCATACCGCTGATGATCAGGCAGAGACGGTCCTGATGCGGTTGCGGCGGGAAGCCGGGGTCAATGGCTTGTCGGGA
Source organism: Epibacterium sp. ABZ3_068 (assembly GCF_056159265.1). Lineage (NCBI taxonomy): Bacteria > Pseudomonadati > Pseudomonadota > Alphaproteobacteria > Rhodobacterales > Roseobacteraceae > Epibacterium > Epibacterium sp. ABZ3_068. The sequence goes on along the minus strand of NZ_JBSWUV010000001.1, from coordinate 95,317 downwards.
ATCCCAGAGCGTAGAACCATTGCAGGGGTCGAGTTCCGTCGTCCGCTGCTGTCGTTGCGGCGCGAGGAATTGCGCAATGTGTTACGGGCCGAGGGTGTTGGCTGGATCGATGATCCAAGCAATGAAAGTGATCGGTTCGAACGTGTTCGCACACGGAAAGCGCTCGCTGTTCTAGAGGAGCTGGGGATTTGTCCGACGGCATTCTCAAACGTTGCCGACAACCTGGCGCAGGCGCGTAAGGCACTGGAATGGTACAGTTTTCTTGCGGCGCGTGAGGTGATTGAAACGCGATTCGGCGCCATTGTGATTTCACGTCGGGCTTTCCGGGTCCTGCCGATTGAAATTGCGCATCGCTTGCTGGCGGCCTCCTTGCAATGGCTGACCGGCAATGCCTATGTGCCACGCCGTCAGGCGATGGTGGACGCGCGCGCCGCGGTGCGAAACGGCGGCGCACATACTGTTGCGGGCTGCCGCATCATTATACGGGACGAGGAAGCCTGGATCTTTCGTGAGGAAAATGCGTTGCGCCATGTAGAGACAGGGCCTGGACAGACCTGGGATGGGCGCTGGCTGATTTTTGGCGGCGTTGCCAGAGAGCGCAGGATCCGGGTTCTGGGCGAAGAAGGGCTGAAACAATGCCCGGATTGGCGCGACTTAGGGTGTCCCAGAGACGTGCTGAAAAGCACGCCGGGCGTCTGGTGCAAGGACCGTTTGGTTGCAGGGCCGGTGGCGGGATTTGAAAATGGATGGACCGCAACCCTTACAAGATCCGAAGAAGCACTGTACACATCGTTTTTAACGCATTGAACCTCTGCTCAGTATCCCTATTTTAGAGACAAGGCAGGGCCGCGATCGCGTGCTTTGAAATTTTGGGAGATCTTTCCTTTGGGCAATGCAAGAAATATCGCCTTCTGGGTTGTTTTGTTTGTGCTGGTAATGGCGCTTTTCAACCTGTTCAGCGGTTCCGGCAGTACGCTGCAAAGCCGCGAGCGCACTTATAGCGACTTTGTGAGTTCCGTTGACAACGGAACCGTTGCGAGTGTGACCTTGGACGGGGAGCAAGTGCGCTATACCACCTCGGATGGCCAGAACTTTGTAACCATCAAACCGACAGATGCCGAGGTTACCTCGATGCTGATCGCGGCGGGCATTCCGGTCCGTGCCGAGAAACAGCAGCAATCGGGCATTCAGAGCTTCATCATCACGTTGTTGCCGTTCCTTCTGCTGATCGGTGTCTGGGTTTATTTCATGAACCGGATGCAGGGCGGCGGCAAAGGCGGAGCCATGGGCTTTGGCAAATCTAAAGCCAAGATGCTGACCGAAAAACACGGCCGTGTGACATTTGACGACGTGGCGGGAATCGACGAAGCCAAGGAAGAGCTGGAAGAGATCGTGGAATTCCTGCGCAACCCGCAGAAGTTCTCGCGCCTTGGGGGCAAAATCCCCAAAGGGGCATTGCTTGTTGGTCCTCCGGGCACCGGTAAAACCCTGCTGGCGCGCGCAATTGCCGGTGAGGCGGGTGTGCCGTTCTTCACCATCTCTGGTTCTGACTTTGTTGAGATGTTTGTGGGCGTCGGTGCGAGCCGCGTGCGGGACATGTTCGAGCAGGCCAAAAAGAACGCGCCCTGTATCGTTTTTATCGATGAGATTGACGCGGTGGGTCGCCATCGCGGCGCCGGCTATGGTGGTGGTAATGATGAACGCGAGCAGACCCTGAACCAGCTTCTGGTTGAAATGGACGGGTTTGAAGCAAATGAGGGCGTGATCATTCTGGCGGCGACAAACCGTCGTGATGTTCTGGATCCTGCATTGCTGCGTCCCGGACGTTTTGACCGCAATGTCACCGTCGGAAATCCTGACATCAAGGGCCGCGAAAAGATTCTGGGCGTGCATGCGCGCAAGACACCGTTGGGCCCGGATGTGGATCTGCGCATTATCGCGCGGGGTACGCCGGGGTTCTCGGGTGCGGATCTTGCCAATCTTGTGAACGAAGCCGCCTTGATGGCTGCACGTGTCGGACGCCGCTTTGTGACCATGGAAGACTTCGAAAATGCGAAGGATAAGGTCATGATGGGGGCGGAGCGCCGCTCGATGGTTCTGACCCCGGAACAGAAAGAGATGACAGCCTATCACGAGGCAGGTCACGCGCTGGTTGGTCTGCTGCTTCCCAAGTGCGATCCGGTCTATAAGGCGACAATCATTCCGCGCGGCGGTGCCTTGGGTATGGTGATGAGCCTGCCGGAAATGGATCGGCTGAACTGGCACAAGGATGAATGTGAGCAGAAGCTGGCAATGACCATGGCGGGCAAGGCGGCTGAGATCCTGAAATACGGTGAAGAGCATGTCTCGAATGGCCCTGCGGGTGACATTCAGCAGGCCAGCCAGCTGGCGCGTGCGATGGTGTTGCGCTGGGGTATGTCGGATAGGGTCGGCAATATCGACTATGCCGAAGCGCATGAAGGTTATTCGGGCAATACAGCAGGCTTCTCGGTCTCGGCGAACACAAAAGAGTTGATTGAAGATGAGGTAAAACGCTTCATTGAGGATGCTTTTGTGCAGGCGCGTGAGATTATTGACAACAACAAGGACGAGTTCGAACGACTGGCACAGGGGCTTTTGGAATATGAGACCCTGACCGGCGAGGAAATCAGACGTGTTATGCGCGGCGAGCCTCCGCATGCAGGTGACGATGAAGATGACGGTGCCGACGAGGGCAAATCATCAGTCACGGCGATTCCTAAGGCGAAGTCCAAGAAAAGCTCTCCGGATGGAGATATGGAGCCGGAACCGACCAGCTGATCGCTTGGAATACTGTTGTAGAATGGGAAACCCCGCGCATTTGCGCGGGGTTTTCTGTTTGAGCCGCATCAGCCGCCTGCGCGGCAGATGCGGCAGTGGGTGACGGGATCTGTTGTTTCGGTGACGGATTGAGTTGCGCGCGATGGGGCGAATGGGGCTATTGATTTCCCATACGTCTGGGTCATGCTGCCATTGCGCAAAAAACAAAGTATTCGGGATCGTATCATGAGCCAGATGTCAGACATTGAGATTGCCCGCAAGGCGGTCAAGAAACCCATTGTGGAAATCGGTGCAAAACTTGGGATCACCTCTGAAGATCTGATCCCTTATGGCCATGACAAGGCAAAGGTCAGTCAGCGCTTTGTCGAGGGTGTCAAGGAACGTAAAAGCGGCAAACTGATCCTTGTGACGGCGGTAAGCCCGACACCGGCAGGGGAGGGCAAGACCACCACCACAGTTGGCCTTGGCGATGGGCTGAACCGTATTGGCAAGAACGCAATGATATGTATTCGCGAAGCCTCATTAGGGCCGAACTTCGGGATGAAAGGTGGTGCGGCCGGCGGAGGCTATGCTCAGATTGTGCCGATGGATGATATGAACCTGCATTTTACTGGGGATTTTCATGCGATTACTGCGGCGCATTCCCTGCTTTCGGCAATGATCGACAACCATATCTATTGGGGCAATGAACTGGACATCGACACGCGCCGTGTCGTTTGGCGTCGTGTTGTAGATATGAATGACCGCGCCCTGCGGCAGATCACGGTCTCTTTGGGGGGCGTGTCGAATGGGTTCCCGCGTGAGGCCGGTTTCGACATTACTGTGGCGTCTGAGGTGATGGCGATCCTGTGCCTGGCGCGGGATCTCTCTGATCTGGAAGAGCGGTTGGGGCGGATTATTGTCGCCTATCGCCGGGATAAAACCCCGGTCTATGCGCGTGATCTCAAGGCGCAGGGGGCGATGACGGTGCTTTTGAAAGACGCGTTGCAGCCCAATCTTGTTCAGACGCTGGAGCACACCCCTGCCTTTGTGCATGGGGGGCCGTTTGCAAATATTGCCCATGGTTGCAATTCAGTGGCGGCGACGGCCACCGCGCTGAAACTGGCGGATTACGTGGTGACAGAAGCCGGTTTTGGTGCGGATCTTGGTGCTGAAAAATTTATGAACATCAAATGCCGAAAGGCGGGTCTTGCGCCTGCTGCGGTTGTCATCGTTGCCACGGTTCGTGCGCTCAAGAAGAACGGGGGTGTTGCCAAGGGAGACCTTGGGCGTGAGGACGTTGCGGCGGTCAAACGGGGCTGTGCCAACCTTGGGCGCCATATCGAGAATATGAAGAGCTTTGGCGTGCCGGTGGTTGTGGCGATCAACCATTTTGTTGCGGACACCGATGGCGAGGTCAAAGCGGTGCAGGCCTATGCAGACGGGCATGGTGTCGAGGCGATTGTATCCCGTCATTGGGCTGATGGGGGCGCTGGGGCGCAGGGGCTGGCTCAGAAAGTTGTGGAGCTTGCCGAAAGCGGGGCAGGCACTTTTGCACCGCTTTACCCGGACAAGATGCCGCTCTTTGAGAAGATCGAGACAATTGCCAAACGTATTTATCGCGCAGATGAGGTTTCGGCGGATGCAAAGATCCGGACCCAGTTGAAGGAATGGGAAGACGCTGGTTATGGGGAACTGCCGGTCTGTATGGCCAAGACGCAGTATTCTTTTTCGGCGGATCCGAATTTGCGCGGTGCGCCGACAGGGCACTCCGTGCCCGTACGGGAGGTGCGTTTGTCAGCTGGTGCGGGGTTTATTGTCGCAATCTGTGGTGAGATTATGACCATGCCCGGCCTGCCGCGTCACCCGGCTGCGGAATCGATCCACCTGAATGACAAAGGGGAGATCGAAGGCTTGTTCTGAGACAGAAATTGCGTCATCTGCAGGCGCGGGATTTAACACGATCGGCCCCCGTGCCGACTGCAGGAGAGATGCATATGACCACCCCCGTATTGCCGCAGGACTGCACAGATATGGTAGAGCTGCGAGAACAGATTGATCGTCTGGATATTGCGCTGGTGGAAATGTTGGTCAAACGGGCGGGGTATATTGATCGGGCAATCGAGCTGAAGAGCGAAAACGGTTGGCCTGCGCGCATCCCCGAACGGGTGGAAGAGGTGATTGAGAATGTGGGTCGCGAGGCGGATGTCAGGGGGCTGGACCCTGAGTTGGCAAAAGCCCTGTGGCGCCAGTTGGTAGATTGGTCGATCCTGCGCGAGGCGCAGGTGATCCGGGAAGAGTGAGGGCGCGCGCGCCCGGCAAGAAAGGACAAGGAAATGGCAGCAACTCTTATTGACGGCAAGGCCTTTGCCGCGAAGGTACGCGGGCAGGTGGCAGAACATGTGGTGCGCCTGAAAGAAGAATACGGGATCACGCCCGGTCTGGCCGTGGTGCTGGTGGGAGAAGATCCGGCCAGCCAGGTTTATGTGCGCTCCAAGGGCAAGCAGACCGTCGAAGTGGGCATGAATTCTTTTGAACATAAGCTGGATGTGCAAACCTCCGAAGCGGATCTGTTGAAGCTGATTGATCAGTTGAACAACGACCCGACGGTGCACGGCATTCTGGTTCAGTTGCCGTTGCCCGGACATCTGAATGAGGATCTGGTGATCAACTCCATCTCTCCTGAAAAGGATGTCGATGGGTTCCACATTTCCAACGTCGGTCTTCTGGGGACAGGTCAGAAGAGCATGGTCCCCTGTACGCCTTTGGGCTGTTTGATGATGCTGCGGGATCACCACGGTAGCCTGTCGGGCATGGATGCGGTTGTGATTGGCCGCTCGAACATCGTCGGAAAGCCGATGGCGCAGCTGTTGCTGGGGGATAGCTGCACAGTGACCATCGCGCATTCTCGGACCAAGGATCTGCCGGATGTGGTGCGCCGTGCGGATATCGTGGTGGCAGCCGTTGGGCGCCCGGAGATGGTTCCAGGTGACTGGATCAAGGAAGGCGCCACCGTGATCGACGTGGGCATCAATCGGATTGATGCGCCTGAAAAAGGTGAGGGAAAGACCCGCCTGGTCGGGGACGTCCATTTTGAAAGCGCAGCCGCACGAGCCGGTGCGATTACGCCGGTTCCGGGTGGTGTGGGTCCGATGACCATTGCCTGTCTTTTGGCCAATACAGTCACCGCATGCTGCCGGGCCAATAACCTAGCAGAGCCCGAGGGTTTGACAGCCTAAGCGGCAGAGAGCCTGTCTGCTGTTGGATTTTAAGTATTTTTGAAAAGATGAAAGGGCTGTTCCGAAGGGTGCGGCCCTTTTGATTTTTACCGCGGCATCGGAACAGGCAAGGGGCAGGGGCCAGTCAGAATAGCCAGGGCCTGAGGTCCCATCATCGTGCTGAGGATTGGGCTGGTGCAGTTCAGCCCGCCCGTATAGGTGCCAAAGGCGGGCAGGATGACCCGTTTCTGGTCCACCAGAAAAGCAGGCCGCGATGTGGTGCGGATGCGGGCTTTGGGGTGGTAGTGGCCGGAGATCTCGCCCGTTCCAGTGGGATCTGCAATGTGGCGAAAGGTCAGTGGACCGAACCGGAGCGTCCGATGGTGTTCCCCGCCGAACTGCGTCGGAGCCGGATCATGGTTCCCCTCAATCCAGATCCAACGCCGACCATTCATCAAATCCTGCAGCACATCGCGAATGCCATCTGTGACAGCGTCCGCAGCTTCCATATCGTCAAACGTGTCGCCCAGACATATCACTGTCTGCGGCCTGTGTTGGGCGATCAGGTCCCTAAGGCGGTTCAGCGTGTCCTCGTTTTCATAGGGTGGGAGCTGCCCGCCGCCACGGCGCGCGTATCGTTCCGATTTCCCCAGATGAAGATCCGAGACGCATAACATCTGTTCCGCCGCCCACCAGAGGGCACCCTGGCCAAGTGCGGTGAGCGTGGTGCCTGTAAACGAGAAGTCAAAGCCGGTCATACTGCGGTCTTATGCGGGTTGGTTTGGGCTGGCAATCAGGAGGGGAGTGCGGCAAGGCCGGATTTCTGCATCAGGGCCTCGGTTTCCCGCTGCAGGAGCTTTTCCTCGGCCGCGCCTTTGACCGGAACTTTGCCGATTTCCAGCAGAAGGGGGGCAGCCAAAGGTGTGATCCGGTCCAGTTGGCGATGGGTTATGCGGCCCTGAATGCGGTTCAGAAGATCCTCGATGCGGCCAAAATCCACAAGGCCGCGCATGGCCTCGTCCCGTGTGACTTTGAGTAGCAGATGGTCGGGGTCATATTTGCGCAGAGTGTCATAAAGGATATCCGAGGAAAACGTCGCCTGCCGTCCGTTTTTGCGCCCTCCCGGTTGGTTGCGTTCGATCAGCCCGGCAATAGTTGCCACGGCACGGAAGCTGCGTTTCATGACTTGATTGCCCGCCAGCCAGCCTTCGAGCCCGTCACGCAGCCCATCAGGGTCCAAGAGCGGAGCAGGGTCCAGGACCGGCTCCAGCCCCCAGATGAGCGTGGCATAATCCGTTGCAACAAAGCCCAAGGGATCCAGGTTCAGCTCCTCCATACGTTTGGTCAGCAACAGCCCAAGGGTCTGCTGGGCATTGCGTCCGGCAAAGCCATAGAGACAGGAATAGGCGCGCCCCTCGTGCGGGAAGCTCTCAAACAGCAGGTGGCCTGCACGGGGCAATTCCGAGACCTTGCGCTGAAGGTGTAGCCAATCGGCGGTATGGTGCGGCAGGTCCGGCCAGCTGTCTTGTTGGAACATCTGCAGGATGCGCTGGCTAAGCTGGGTGGAGGTTGCGAATTTGGTGCCAGAGAACACTGCGACTTTGGGTTTTTTGGTGGCGTTGCGTGATACTTCGACGGTCATGTCGCGCAGGCCCTCATAGCGGACAATACGACCGCCCATCAGGAAGTTGTCACCCTGTGTCAGAGAGGCGGCAAATGCCTCCTCGACTTCTCCGAGTGGTTTACCGCCGCGACTGTGTTTCAGGCGGACTTTCAAAAGATCTGCGTCCTGAATAGTGCCGAGGTTCATGCGGATGCGGGCAGCAGCGCGGGGATCTCTCAACTGCCAGCTGCCGTCTGCTTGCTTGATCAGTCGTTGCCATTGATCATAGGCCCTGAGCGCATAGCCACCGGTGGCACAAAACGCCAGGCAGGCGTCAAATTCGCTGCGGGGCAGGGCGGCGTAATCGCCGGCGGTTGTAACCTCATTATAGAGAGAATCGGCGTCAAACGGACCGGCGCAGGCGGTGATCAGAATATGCTGGCACAGGACATCATAGGGGCCTTGGTGGCGGGCATCTCCGTCCAGGTCACCGGCCTGAACCGCTTGGAGCGCGGCGAGGCATTCCACAACCTCAAATCGGTTTGCAGGGACCAAAAGCGCCTTTGACGGGGCGTTGTAGCGATGGTTTGCGCGACCAATGCGTTGGACGAGGCGTTTTACATTCTTGGGGGCGCCGATCTGGATCACCAGATCCACGTCACCCCAGTCGATACCAAGGTCAAGCGAGCCGGTACAGACCACGGCGCGGAGCTTGCCGTCCACCATGGCCTGTTCCACGCGCTCCCGCGGCACCCGGTCCAGGGAGCCGTGGTGGATGGCAATGGGCAGACCGTCGTCATTGGCAAGCCAGAGGTTGTGAAAGAAGATCTCGGCCTGGGCGCGCGTGTTGTGAAAGATCAGAGTAGTTTTATGGCGTTTAACCTGCTCCAGAACCGCAGGAATTGCATAGGCTGCCCCACCTCCAGCCCAAGGCGGGGGAGCGTCTATGTCCAGCATAGCGATGTTCGGGGCTGGCCCCGGGTCCGCCTGAACAATGTCACAGGGATCTGGATGGCGAGCCAGCATCTGAGCGATGGCGTGTGGGTCATCCACGGTGGCGGAGAGGCCGACGCGGCAAAGGCTGGGGCAGAGTGTCTGAAGACGGGCCAGGGTCAGCATCAACTGATCGCCCCGTTTGCTTTCTGCCAAGGCATGGATTTCGTCAATGATGACCCGCTTCAGCCCTTTGAAGGTGCGCGCGGCATCTGGGTAAGAGATCAGCAGAGCCAGGCTCTCAGGGGTAGTCAGCAGGATATGGGGTGGGTCCGCGCGCTGACGCTTTTTGCGGCTGGCTGGTGTGTCCCCAGTTCTGTCGTCGATGCGGATGGGCAGGCCGATATCATCCACAGGGGTGCGAAGGTTGCGTTTGATATCCGCCGCAAGTGCTTTCAGCGGAGAGATATAAAGCGTGTGCAGCCCGTCGTGGGGAGTGGTGGCAAGGTCTGCAAGAGTGGGCAGGAACCCAGCCATTGTTTTTCCCCCGCCCGTTGGGGCAATGAGGAGCGTGGCGGGTTCTGCCGAACGCGTCAACATTGCCTGCTGGTGGGGATGGATGGTCCAACCTCTCGAGGTGAACCAGTTTGTGATACAATCGGGTATACTGCACATGTTCTCTGTTTAGTCCATTGTGCAGCTTTGGCAAAACGCAAAAACTCCCGCGCCCGCAGATGACTTTGCCAAGGCAAAGTGCCCCTTGGCGGCCTTGGGCATGGCAGCCTGCCTTTCAGGCAGGCTGCGGCACCGCGCAAAAGCGTGGTGCCCGGCCCAACGGGAGCGGATCATATAGCATATGATCTGGCGACGGGCGGGAGCGCTTCGCTTACTTCACAATTTTCTCGTCTTTGACGAACATATTGGCCCAGGCACGGTTGATCAAATCCGGTGACATTTGGTAGGGGATGCCTTCGAACTCGCAAATCGCAATCATCTGATCGATCAGAAAAACCGGCTGATAGTTCGCGTAGATGTTGTCGATTGTCGGGTATTTGTTGCGCAACAGGTGAACCAGAGCAGCCTCATCCAGCGGCATGCCTTTCTTGCGGGCCACCAGGGAAAAGATTTTTAGGAAGTTCTCCTGGTTCGGCCCATCAATTTTGATCTTGAAGAAGATCCGGCGCAGGGCCGCCTGGTCAAAGATTTCATTCGGGTGGAAGTTGGTTGAAAAGATCACCAGAGTGTCAAAAGGCACCTCAAACTTTTCACCTGATTGCAGCGCCAGAATGTCCCGGCTTTCTTCCAGCGGTACAATCCAGCGGTTCACCAGTGCCTGTGGCGGCTCTGCCTGGCGACCAAGGTCATCGACAATGAATATCCCACCGGTGGACTTTAACTGCAGCGGCGCCTGATAGGTCCGCGCTGTGGGGTTGTAGACCAGGTCCAGCATCGACAATGACAGCTCGCCGCCCGTCACAACGGTTGGGCGTTCACATCTCACATAACGGCTGTCAAAGCGTTTTACCCGGCGCAACTGGGTCGGATCATCCGCCTCTTCCTGAATTGCGTTATGCACAATCGGGTCATAGACCGTGATCACCTGGCCTGCGTATTCGATAGCGCGCGGTACATAGACATGATCCCCCAACGCATCCCGGATCCCATTGGAGATCGAGGATTTACCATTGCCGGGAGGACCATACATCAGGATTGAGCGACCCGCGCTGACGGCTGGTCCCAGCTGATCAAGCAACATGTCGGGCAGGATCAGATGCCCCATGGCAGAGGTCAGCTGCTGGCGCGTCACCAGGATGTTACGGATGGACTGGCGCTCTACCTGTTCGCGGTAAACATCCAATGGAACCGGCATCGCGCCGAAATACTCTGACTGGCTCAGCGCGTCCAATGCACGGGCCTTTCCCGCATCGGTGAGCTGGTATCCCATCTCATTGCCGTTATTGGCGTTTAGCGTCCCCGTGGCCTCCAGAAGCTTCTGCTCGCGTGCCATGTCGATCAGCTCTTGCGTCACGGATGAGGGGAGGCATACGGCCTCTGCAACTTCGCTGACCACATCTACGTTCTTTCGGAACATCGTCTTCAGCAGAATGTCCCGCATCATCACAATGGGCAGGCGCATCTGCGCGAGCCCTTTGGGCGCGGGAGGAGCCACGACGGGGGAAGCGTGCATATTCATCTGAGCGAACCTGTCTGTTGTCTTAGACGGTTGCCGGATAGAGCACCGCCGTATGAGACAACAGATTATTCAGGACTATGGCAACAGAGCGGCATATTTGGCTCGAAAACCGGTCCAACGTCAAAAAAAACGAAGGATAATTATTGGCCATAAAACGCGGCAAGCAGAAGGTAGATCGCCAATGTGCCGCCAAGGCACAGGCCCATAGGGAATTTGGATCCGACGGACCAGCTCTTCCATTCCGGAGCAAGTCTGCGCAGACCGGTGTGCTTAGCCAGACGGTGGGTTGCAAATCCGGCAAGCAAGTTCACCGTGAACAGGATCAAGATCAGCCTCAGGTCTGCAAATGCAACAAAAGGCGCAGCGGCACCGGCGAATTTTGCATCCCCCGCGCCAACAGCGCCCCCGGCATAAAACAAGAACCCAATTGCTACGCCGATTGGCAAGTGGAGAAGTTGCCACCCGTAGGCCGACCATGTTGGCAGCGCAATCAGGCCCACAACGACAAACGTGGCGGCCAGGAGGTCGACACACCAGTTGGGAATACGCATGCCACGCAGGTCTGAATGCGCAACGATCATGCATAAGGGCAGCACAAAGGGCAGGTACCACCATGCGGCCCGTGCAGGCAGCTGCACATTGGCCACAAAATCAACAAAGGTCACTTCAGCCCCCTTCGAGCGTCTTCAGAGCACGGGCTGCTTCTTCGAAGTGTTGCGGGTGGGTGGCGACGGCTTCGCGTAGCAACCCTTTGCCGGTTTCCACATCCCCTTGCTTCACCGCCGACAGGCCCAAGGTGTTCAAAAGCAAAGCGCGTTCGGTCTGGGTCATCGGCACATTAGGGATGCTGTATTTTCGTTGCGCGCCGCGGGCCAGAACCAGGTTGTTCTTGGCCGTGAACAGATTTTGGTCTTGGCGCAGTGCATCGGTAAAGAGCTTTTCGGCTTCAACAAACTGGCCGCGTGTCAACTTCGAATAGCCCCAATTGTTCAGAACCCGCGCAGGTTTTGTCGTCAGGCCAACGGCTGTTTCATAAAAACTGTCCGCGCGTTTCCAGTCCTGGTTCGCATCCGCGACCAAAGCCTCCAGACGATAACGCTGATACGTTTCCACTGTCGGCGGAACTGAATCCAATGTTGTTTTGGCCTTGTCCCAATTGTTGGTGCGGATCTGTGCATCCGCAAGGCCAAGTTTGTCCTGGCTGGTGGCCCCCTCCATTGACACCACGCGCTGCCATGCGTTGACCCCTTCGGCATTACGCTTGGCGCGGATCAGGGAGCTTGCCAGACCGCGCTGGAGATCAATGCGGTCCGGTGCCTGTTGGCTTGCGCGGGAAAAGTAATTCACCGCCTCGTTCGGGTCGGCAACCGTCAGATAAACGTCGTTGAGATTGGTTTCGTCGATAACGTTGAGATCTTCGAGAGCCTCATCCACATCGAGTTTCTCACCTGGGGCACAGGCCGACAGACCTATAGCGGCGATCAGACATGCCGATAGCACAAGATGCTGGCGCATGGGGTGCGTCCTTTTACTGCTCAGACTTATGGTGTTCTGCGCAGAAGGTAACTGCCCCCGCCGCGCTGCACCAATTTATAGGGTTCGTCTTCTTGCGGCTCACTATGCTGTGTTGCGTCCAATTTTACGAGTGCCACACGCAAATTTTCCAAAATTGCGTCACTTTCGCCATTATCCAGGGCCACTGCGCGGCGCAGATATTGTTCAGCCTCAGCGTATTTCTGTCTTTCCATCAAAACAACGCCCAGGTTGTTCAGGCTTTCGGGCCAGTCCGGCTGTTTCTCCACGGACGCTCTGAGCAGTTCTTCGGCCTGTCCCAATCGCCCCAGCCCCAGATTCGCGGTGCCGAGGCTGGAGAGAATTTCTGGTGTCAGGCCAAGGTCGACTGCGGCCCGTGTGAAGCTCTCATAAGCAAGCTGGTATTCGCCGGCGGCCAACAGGCGATGACCTGCGGCTAAGGGGTCTGCGTTTTCTTTGCGGATGTCGATGCCCGGCGCCCAGGGGTTGTCCGGCAATTCCGTGAAGTCAGAGCGTGAGCACGCTGCAAGACCAGAAAGGAGAAGTATCCAAAAGAGCTGACGGGTCATTATTCGCAACGTTAAGAGCATGTACTGTGTTCGCTCTATGTTTAGGCTGGAAAACGACCCCCTGCAAAGGGGCAATATGCAAAAAAACCGCGCCTGGTTGAGGCGCGGCTTTGTAAAAGTCGTGGTCTTTGGTGTTACCCGGACCCCGGCACGCTGCCAAGGTTGGTGACGTTCTGCATCGACGGCCCGATTAGAATGATCAGCAAGGGGGGAACCGTGAGTATCATCGTGGCGAGGGTCATTTTGACGGGCAGCTTGTTGGCAGCCTCCTCAGCGCGCATCACACGTTTGTCCCGCATTTCGCCGGCATACACGCGCAGCGCTTCTGCGATGGAGGTACCGAAGGTTTGAGACTGGATCATCACCGTGGTGAAGGACGCAATGTCCTGAACGCCGCATCGCGTACCCATATCCCGCAGGACGCGTTCTTTGTCTTTACCGGCTTTCATTTCCTGGGAGACGATCTGAAACTCTTCGGAAAGAGCCGGGTAGGAGGCCTGCAGTTCAGCAGCCACACGAATAATGGATTGTTCCAGCGATTGGCCGGCTTCGACGCAGACCAGCATCATGTCCAACGCATCTGGAAAGCCCTTGGTGATCTCTTTCTTGCGCTCTTCCACACGCCGGGTAACCCAGTATTTGGGCAGAAAATAGGCTGCGCCGCCTGGGCCGAGAATACGGATGGCCATCTGTTGGCTGTCATATTCAATGTCGGCGTTCAGGACATACACAAAGGCCAGACCCAGGCCCAGGCCGATCAGCCCCAGCACCATCTGGGCGAAGAAATAGATCCGAACCGCATCACGGGAGTGATAGCCCGCCTGACGCAGTTTGAGCTCCATCGCCGACAATTCCTCGGCGTTTTGTGGTTCCAGAAAGGACGCAAATTTTTGAAGTTGCTCATTCCGGTTGGATTGACGCAGGCGTTCGCGTTGTTGTTTCGGGTTTTTGCCGGCAATGTCGCGTTGCAGCTTTTTCAGAGGATCTTCCCGCTGGTTCAGCATCATAAATGCGGCAACCAGAACACAGACCAGGCCAAGGCCACCGATGGCGATCAGCGGGCCGAGTTCTCCGAACCTCTGGATCAATGCGTTTTGTAAGGTGTTGAGAAATTCCACGAAACTCGCTCCTTACACTTCGATATTGGTCAGCATGCGCATGACAAAAAGGTTCACGGTCAGCATGCCGCCTACAATAAAACAGGCGGGAATGAACCAGGGGTGATCCATGACACCATCATAGTAATGGGGGTCGTTGATCAGGATCACCATCAATACCACCAACGGGAAAGCGGACAGGAACCGACCAGACCATTGGGCTTCGGCGGTGATCGCCTTTACACGGCGAAACAGTCGGAAGCGGGCGCGGATTACCTTGGCCAGACCAGCAAGAACCTCGGCTAGGTTACCGCCTGATTGCTGTTGGATGGTCACGGCAACGGCCAGAAAGCGCATATCCTGAATGCCAAGGCGTTCCGCCATATCTTTGAGAGCCTCGCCCACGTCGCGCCCATAGGCGCTTTCGTCTGCGATGATGCCAAACTCGGTGGCCAGCGGGTCTTCGACTTCTTTTGCAACGATCTGCACAGCCGATGAAAACGGGTGGCCGACGCGCAGCGAACGCACCATAAGCTCAACAGCATCCGGCAATTGCTCTTCGATCATGGCGATGCGTTTCTTTGCCTTGCTGTTGACCCAGAAAAATACCGCGCCCACGCCAATCACAATCGCGCCGAGAACCCGAAGCTGCAACGCTGCGCCAGTGCCGACACTCAGACCCAGAAATGCCAGAACGCTGACACCGGCCATGATCATCAAAAGTTGCTTGGGGGTAAATGCAATCGCGGCCTTTTGGGCGCGTTCGGCCAAAAGCGAATAAAGCGGGATCGACTTCGAGTTCATGTGCTGGCTCATCTCCTTGCGGAGTTGTTCCAGAACCTGTTCGCGGTTGCCGCCTTTTTCGAGCATTTCAAGGCGGCGGTTCACCTTGCTGTTCAGGCTGATGGACTTGCCAAAGCTGACAAGATAGACCCCTTCGACCAGTGCAAGCACCGCAAGAAAGATCAGACCGTAAAGGATGGGTTCGATGGGCAGTTGCATCAGAAGCTCTCCATCGTGGTTGGTTCATAAATCGCGGCGGGCAAGTCATAGCCCCACAAACGGAACCGTTCCGAGAAGTTTGAACGCACGCCTGTAGCCGTGAAATGGCCGATGATCTTGTTGTCGGGGGTCAGCCCAACACGCTGATAGCGGAAGATTTCTTGCATGGAGATCACGTCGCCTTCCATACCGGTGATTTCCGTGATGGACGTCATCCGGCGCGAACCATCCTGCAGACGCGAGGCCTGCACGATGACATTCACAGCCGATGAAATCTGGCTGCGGACGGCTTTGATCGGCATTTCGATCCCAGCCATGGCAATCATGTTTTCCAGTCGGGATACTCCATCGCGCGCCGAGTTTGCGTGGATTGTGGTCATGGATCCATCGTGGCCCGTGTTCATGGCCTGCAACATGTCGATGACCTCCTCGCCGCGTGTTTCACCCACGATGATGCGATCCGGGCGCATCCGCAGGGCGTTTTTCAGACAGTCCCGAGGGGAAACCTCACCTTTGCCTTCGACGTTTGGAGGACGGCTTTCCATCCGGCCCACATGGGTCTGCTGGAGCTGAAGTTCGGCGGTATCCTCGATTGTGAGGATACGTTCTGAGTTGTCGATGAAGGAGGACAGCGCGTTTAGCGTGGTCGTTTTACCGGAACCGGTACCGCCCGAAACAATCACATTCAGACGGGTCGCCACGGCGGCCTGAAGATAGGCGGCCATTTCTTCCGTGAAAGCGCCGAAATTGACCAGGTCGTCGATCCCCAGCTTGTCCTTTTTGAATTTCCGGATCGAGACCAGAGACCCGTCGACCGCAATTGGCGGGACCATGGCGTTAAAGCGCGACCCGTCCTGCAGACGGGCGTCCACATAGGGGTTGCTTTCGTCCACACGACGTCCCACGGCCGATACGATCTTGTCGATGATCCGCATCAGGTGCCGTTCATCTTTGAACGTGATGTCCGACAATTCCAGCTTGCCGCCGCGTTCGATAAAGATCTGCTGTGGCCCGTTTACAAGAATATCGCTGACCGTTTCATCCTGAAGGAGCGTTTCCAGCGGGCCAAGGCCGGTAACCTCGTCATAGAGTTCCTTGTTCAGGGTTTGCCGGTCCTCGCGGTTGAGAACGATACCCTTTTCGGACAGGATTTCAGTTGCGATGGCTGAAATTTCGGTCCGCAGGTCCTTTTCGCTGGCATGCTCCAAGGCGCTGAGGTTGAGGTTTTCCAACAATTCGCGGTGAAGCTCGACCTTGATCTGCCCCAACCGCTCCTTGCGTTTGCGTTCCTTGTCGGCAGGCGCAGATTGTGCGGCGGATTTGACCGGCGCAGGCTTTCGAAAGGAAGGTTGACTTGGCTTGGCGTCTGGGGTTGGCGTTGCTTTGGGAGCCGCTTTTACCGGCTGCGCCGAAGCATTCTTTTTATATCGCGAAAACATTGGTCACCTTAAAAAATATCACGCTGCGGCTGCCTCGTTGCGGCCGAGCTCATGCAAGGACTGGGCCAATTTGCCAATTTCTTTGCGGAGCGGGTTTTTCGGATTGGACAGCGCCAGAGGTTGCCCGTGGTCACAGGATTGCAAGACCGTCTTGCCACCGTCGGGCAGTTGAATGTCGATGGAAATCTCCAGAGATTCAGAGAGCCGTTTCACACGGCTTTTACCACCAAGATCGGTGAATTTCGGCGCCCTGTTCAGGGCAAAACGCAGCTTTTCAAACGGCAGGTTCTCACCTTGTAACAGACGCTTGATCCGCAATGCGTTCTGCGCGCTGCGCATATCCAGTTCAATAAGCGCAAAATAGAGATGCGACATGTTCAGCACTGTCTCGGACCATTGGACCAGTGTTTTGGGCAGGTCGATCACGACAAAGTCAAAGTGCTTGCGGGCCATTTCGACCAGCTGCTTTACGTCATCTGGCGACAGGAAATCCAAGGGCAGCATTTCAGTGGGTGCTGTAAAAACCTGGAGCTTGTCCTCATACGTGACAAGCGCTTGCCCGAAGAGCTCGTCATCCAGGTTCTCCATATCGCTCAGGAGTTCGGCAACGGCCTCACGTCGGGGCAGGTCAAGGTATGTTGCGACGGAACCTGATTGAAGATCCAGGTCCAGCAAACAGACAGACGGCGTGTCGCCTTCGCAGCGGTCAGCGATTTCCCACGCGAGGTTGACAGCCAATGTGGTCGAACCAACACCGCCAGCCAACCCATGACATGCGATCACTGCGCCGTCGCGCTGGTTTTTCGTGCGAAGGGATGGCGCAGCCTGCTCCGGTTGGACCGGCACGGTTTTCAGGCGTTCGATAACTGACTGCAGTTCTTGTTCCGGCAAAGGGTAGGGGATAAACTCATCTGCCCCTTTGCGCAGCAGGCTATGTAGCGCAACCGGTGTTACATCTTCGGCGACCAGGATCACTTTAATCCCTTTTGATTTGGCTGCCTGGATGATGGTTTCTATCTGCTCTAGGTCATTCTCATCGTCGCAATCTATGGCAAGGGCGACAAACTCTAGCGATTGCGCTTCGTCCTGGGAAAAGAACGGCAAAGCCTCTTCAAAGGTCAGGTCTCCCCAAGCTTCGCCCAAGCAGGTTTCCATATCCTCTATCAACAGGTCAAAGTTCTGCACGTCCCGACTGATGGTACAGGCGGTGATCGAACTTGTCTCTGGTTGCGGCATTGCGCTGCTCATTGCCTTTGGTCCTCTTGTACGGATGTGTCTGGCTTTTGCTGCAGACTTACCTGGTTTGGTCGTCCAAACGCAGTTCATCCCATGGATCGAAGATCAAAGAAAATCTGGGCGAGATTTGGGCCAAAAAGCCCCAATTGTGAGGAATTGTTTAAGAATTGAAAAAAGCGCCCACTGGGCGCTTTCCAAATTTAATGAGACTTGTTTGAAACCGACGTTAATCAGAGATGGTTTGCCGCTCCGGTGTGAGCGTGAGCGTCTCATCGACAACTGCGCTTTCGACGTAGTCACGATAGATGATCTCAGCATACTTACCATCCAGAAGCTGATGACGCTTCAAGAAGCCGGATACCTCTGTAACAGTGCGTCGATTGCGGCGCTCGCGGTTCTGTGTGTCAACAATCGGCCGTGTTTCACCAAGTGAAACAACGGCTTTCAGGCGGCGGCGGTCGATGCCTTTTGACACAAGATAGCGCACCGTTTCATTGGCTCGGCGTTGACCCAGGCCACGATTGTATGCGTTTGAGCCAACCGCATCTGTGTGTCCGAATACCGTAAAACGGACTTCCGGGAACTGTTTGATCCAGTCCGCCTGACGATCCAGAACCTCTCGCGCCTGCCCATCCAGACGTGCGCTGTTAAACTCGAAATTGATAGTTCCAGGCACTTCGCGTGCAAAGCGTTTGCCCAGTTCAATGACATAGTCCCGCTCGCCGCGATGAACGGCAGAGTTCTCGGTTGCCGCAACTCCAAAGGTTTCGCGGGTTTGCCGGTTGCTTCCGGCTTCGCGTGCACAGGCGGCAACACTTACCAGAACTGCCAGCATGATTGCTTTTTTCATCATCGCTTTGGGCCTCGCATCAATCCAGGACATAGCCATAGGAACCTGTAAAGTCTTGGCTGGCCACTTCGCCTGCCGCGCCACGTTGGTTTTTATGAGTTTTACCGAACAGGAACAGTTCAGCTTCGCTTGGTGGGGTGACGCGGTCTGTTGGCAGGCTCAGGGCTTCACCACGTGTCGGGGTCACCAAATGGGCGCTCACAATGATAACCAGCTCGGTCTGTTCACGCTGAAAGCTGGTGCTGCGGAAAAGCGATCCGAGAACGGGAATATCGCTGATCCAAGGCAGCTGAGAGATCGTGTCCGAGAAATCATCCTGAACAAGTCCGGCAACGGCAAAACTTTCTCCGTCGCGCAGCTCAACTGTGGAGCTGGTCTGACGCTTGCTGAAGCCAAACGCTGTAAGCCCGTTGGCGGTTGTGGTTGTGGCTGGATCCAATTCCGATACGGATGCGCTGAGTTCAAGGTTGATCAGGTCGCCATCAACAACGCGTGGGATAAAGTCGAGCTCGATACCAAAGGCCACCAATTCGATGGAAATCCCGCCATCTTCGTCGGCAACGGGAATTGGGACTTCACCGCCGGCCAGGAACCTTGCTTCCTGTCCAGAGAGCGCAGTCAGGTTTGGTTCGGCCAAGGTTCGCACGACGCCTTTGCTCTCCAGAGCTTCAAGCAGAATGCCAAGCTGTACGGAACCGACGCCAAAGTTGAAGACAATACCACCTTCGATGTCGTTGCCGGGGACGATTGTTCCATTGTTCAGACTGTTGTCATTCAACAGCCAAGTGCCTGTTTCTGCGAGAACATCTCCGGAGCCCAGGGCTACAGATGAACGCAGGCTTTTGGACACGGAGCGTTGCATTTCAGCGAAACGTACCTGCAGCATAACTTGCTGTACACCGCCAACCGACATCAGATTTGAAATGCGTTCAGGCGCGTATCTCTCGGCCAGTTCCAGGGCGCGTTGAAGCTTGGCTGCGCTGGATACGGTTCCTGACAATACAATTCCGTCATTTGCGGTGCGGACTTCAATTTTCTCACCCGGAAGGATCTGACGCAGCCGTTCTTTGAACTCGCTGACGTCTGCCGCAACCCGCACATCGACATTGGTGATCAGTTTACCCGATGCGTCCAACAGCGTGAGTGTTGTAAGGCCGGGAGTTTTCCCAAGCACATAGATCGAACTGTCTGACAATGAAGAAATATCCGCAATGCTAGGGTTTGCGATCGTTATTTCCGCAAATGGGCTGTCGCTTTCCACGACAACTGCCCGGTTCATTGGAACCTCAAGCGTTGATGTTACACCTTGGCGAACGACGCGCACGCCGTTTGCGGATGCGCTCTCCACCATTGGAAAAAATAGTAAAGCCGCCCCTGTAAGGGCCGCTGTAAATGCACGTCTAAATGACATGTGACCTGCCTTTCCGATCACGCCTCTGTGTTTCGGGTCTTTTTGCCCGTCTTTTACGGCACTTTGCGCGAAAGGGATTCTCAATGCAAGAATCATTGTTTTTGCAAAGCCCTGTGTGGAATGGCTGCAACAGAACATGTCTGAGAAATAGAACATCGTTATCGAGGGCCTGGAGCACCTAATTGACAACGGGCCAAAAGGTGGGCACGGCTCGCTTTGGATTTGATCAAATTTTCCGAGGGTGATTTGAGAAGCGGGGCCCAAACCAAGGCGGGAGGAAGCCGCTTCCAGTGTCGTGCGGCTTCGGTTTCCGACAGTTCAATTGTTGCGGGTCTTGTGGCTGAGTTGCTTCATGAGCTAGTCGGCGATAAGGCGCCCAGTCGTGATGTACTCGAAGAGGTCACAAAGAAACTCCTGAGTTCGGGCGCTGTTTCGGCTTGGTTGGTTTTTGAAGGACCTGAAGCTGTAGCCGTTTTGACGGTCAATGAATGTGCTGCGATCTATGCTGGTGGCACCTTTGGAGAAATTACCGAGCTCTACGTTACGCCGACCTTACGCTCTATGGGACTTGCGCGTCAGTTGCTCGAAACGGTCAAGGCGCATGGAGAGAGCCTCGGTTGGCACCGTTTGAAAGTCGGCGCACCGCACCAACCGGAGTGGCGGCGCAGTTTCGAATTCTACCGGACGAACGGGTTTGCTGAGATCGGGCCGCGACTGCGTTTTCTTCTTTAAGTGTGTTACGTTTTGGGAATGAGTTTAAGAATGAAAAAAGCCGCTCCAGTCGGGAACGGCTCGCATCATTTCAACCTAAATGACATATTTCTTAGTTGGTGCAGGGGATCGGGATCTCGACCACATCGGCACCACGGCGGTTGCGGATTGTGCACACCTTTTCTTTTGCGGTAGGGGTCGGTGCTTCGTATTCGGCTACACCCAAAAGCTTGCGTTGATCCACTTCTACAACAGATGCCACGGTGTCGTCTTCCGCGCCTACCAGTGCCAGGGACAAACGGCCACTGGATTGAGCTTGTGCCAGAGCTGCGACTTGTACCGGTTCAACCGAAACTGTGACCGTGCGTGCAATAAGAGCGCCATCTACGTTGCCCGCTTTTTGGTCTACGGCGATCAGTTCAATATTGGACTGGATCAGTCGTGTGACTTCACGAGTGTTTTTGCCTTGAGAATTGACCATGGTACCGGTCCAATAGACGTCAACTCGATCGCCGGGGCGCAAGAAGCCAGAAACGCCGGATGTTACATCGACCTTGATTGCAAAGGCGCGTTTCCCGCGTTCAAGTCTGGACGTCAGGCCTGCGTCTTCGCCGGGGGCGGTGACTTTGACGGCCAGAATTGCCTCCCCGATTTCCATTTCGCGCAGGACCACACGTTTGTCTTCGGGGCGCTCCGGTGGGAACAGGACTTCAAGGCTTTGAAAAGTGCCTTCGGGCAGGCTCTCTTTTGGCCAACGTACTTGTTTTACAGAATCGGGCAACAGGCGCTCGCCATATTTTAGTGGCTTGGTCGCAACAAATACATCAACGGTCTGGATGTTTTCGACGCGTGTCGCACGTTCCTGCGCCAACGCGTTCTGATAGGCAGAAATTCTGTTTTTAACCATCATAACCGCACTGCCGGCCAGAGCGATGCCGACTACAAGAACGATTCCGAACACTGCGCGCATCAGTGGCTCCTTTGGTTATGACACCACCGCCAAGCGGTTATCAAATTGGGTACATCCAGCAGACAAAGTTGTCGGCCTTGGGTGAAGTAAGACATTCTGCCAAAAGCTGCGATAAAGCGGATGGACCGTTCTAGTCCAAAGCGGATCCTAGCGCTGTGACATCTTCTCCTGTCGCAGTCAGATAGGTAGATACTGCTGCGAGGATATCGGTCAATCCGGTTCTCAACGGTACCGTAATGAGAAAGGCGGCTGCCATCACTACGGCTGTTAAAACGACCCAATCAACTGTTATTGCGCCCGACGTATCATCGCGAAACTTGCGAAAAAGCTGTTTCATATCGGCACTCACTGTCGAAGTCAGTTTATGGGCTGCGCCGCCATCATTCGCTTGGGGGCAAAACATAATGCGGCGCAACTAGTTATTAAGTGGCCTTGCATCTCAGGTTTTATGCAAGGCCGAGACCCGAATTACTCGGTTGTACCGATTGCGCCTTCGGAAGTAACGTCGGCCGCTGTCGCGTCGAGGTAGTTGTTGGTCGCAGTAACAACGCCGTCGGTCCCGGTGGAGATACCGGTGTAAACAACGCCAGCCAGAGCAGCAACAGCAGCGGTCAGAACAACCCAGTCAACAGTCACGGCGCCGGATTCGTCTTTGCGGAAGTTTTTGAAGAATTTGATCATGGTAAGTCCCTCCAAAGGATCTCATAAATGTGTATCTCGACCGCTCCGAAGCTTGCTGGGGGTTTGCTCTCTCACCAGCGTGTCCCCTGTCCGGCGCGGTATGTGCATATATAGCCCTCGGAGAATGGCAGGATTTGGGCCAGAACCCGGACGTAACTGCCCAATTTTAACTTTTTGGCAGGAAAATCGTTAAGCTACTGAAAATAAACAAAACTAATAGTAACTAAATGTTGATGGCCGTGGCCGAGATGCGGCAGTTGCGGCAGAATGTGGCAAGAATGCCCGAATTCGACCAGTTTAACTGGAGGTTTTCGCCGGATTGGTGAAAAGTTTACTAAAATCAATCACAACCGGATCGGTCTGATGTTGTTTTTACGGTGCCTTGCAGTCGCTGCCTTGACAGCGTCTCCAGTCCTTGCACAGGATAATTCAGCTTTGGGTGGGCAAAGTGCAGATGCGCCTTCACGAGTGGCGCCAGCTCCGTTTCCTGAGTTTCAATCGAAATCTCTAAAGCCACCAAAACCGGGCACGCAGAAACGGATCACCGTTCAAATCGAACCCGCTGGTCCCGAGGTTTCAAACCCTGCGCCCGCGCTTGGAGAGGATAGTGCTTCCACAGCAGCCCGTTTTGGTGGGTTCTGGCAGGTGATTTCTCCGAAACTGGATGACAGCGCGCCTGGGCGGCTTAACCAGGCTCTTTTGCAGGCAAACAAACAACCGGGATTGGTGCCTCCGCGCTTGCAAAGCCTCCAGGACATCGCCAAGGCCTATGGTGTCCCGATCCTGTCAGAAACGGTCAATACGCAGGTTTCTCCTGCGCTTGCCTTGGCGGTGATCGCTGTTGAAAGCGCAGGCAAGCCGGATGTCACCAGCTCTGCCGGTGCGCAGGGCTTGATGCAGCTCACCCCGGAGACAGCCGAGCGGTTCGGGGTCTCTGACCCCTTTGACGCTCAGCAAAACATTGCCGGCGGTGTGAAGTACCTTGATTGGTTGATCGAGAAATTCGACGGCGACCCGATCCTGGTTTTGGCGGGATATAATGCCGGGGCAGGGGCCGTCCGTGACCACAAGGGTGTCCCTCCATATGCTGAGACACGCGATTATGTGCCCAAGGTCTTGGCTGCATTTCAGGTTGCTAAGGGTCTTTGTCGAACACCGCCTGAATTGTTGACTGATGGCTGTGTGTTTCACGTCATGAAGTGACGTATCCTGCATGAAAGGTCACTTACATGATCTCTCTCTGTCGGCGGCGAAAGGCTGAAATCAAGATGTCACGCGTCAAAAAGCGTCTATGTTCGGCAAGTGACAAGGCCTGGTCCCGTATATCTGCCAGCGGATGCTCGCGATTAGGCAAAGGTAAAATAGGCTGCGCCGTGCGAAAATGTCGGGGTCCAAGGGGCATTCTTGTCAAATAACTTCCGAAAGACAAAAGGAGGATTGGGCGCTTTGAGATTGCCACATATCAGCCTGACTGCGCGGGATGCAGATCGACTATCGGAATTTTACAAAGAGGTTTTCGGTTTCGTTGATAAGCGCGCTCCAAGGCGGCTATCTGGTGAAACCGTTTCTCGTGGGAATGGTCTGCCGGACAATGAGATCTATTCTATATGGTTGAAATTGCCTGCGGATGCCGGGCCGTTTCTGGAGATCATGGAGTACGATAACACTGCCTACAGGGACATCCCCGCAGTCAACGATCCAGGCTTTGGCCATTTGGCGTTTGAAGTTCAGGATCTGCACCAAACCATTGAACGCGTGTTGCGGTGTGGTGGCTGTTTACAGGGCAATGTCACAAACTTTGGCACCGAAGAACGGCCACAATTGGTAGTTTATGCCCGTGATAGCGAAGGCAACATTCTTGAACTAGAGCAGCCAGCGCTCGTAGAAAACGGTCACCGAGCTGGCTGAAGAAAACTGCCGATTGGTACCGCGTTTTCAAATGCACCGATGTGCTCTGCATCCCCATGACCGATTTTGGCGCTTGGGCCTTTCTGTTCGTGGGGGCCGCAGGGTGTAAGTTATGCAAAAAAAGGGCCACGTCTGAAACGAGGCCCTTAATACCGTCTGGCGGAAGGACGGTGCTTAGTCGACCAATGTCGCCTCGGTCGCGCCGACCATCTCTTCCATGGTCACATCATCGGCGAGTTCGACCACTTTCAAGCCGCCCTCAACAACATCCAGAACGCCGAGATTGGTGATGATGCGATCAACCACGCCCTTGCCGGTCAGGGGGAGGGTGCATTCCTTGAGAAGTTTGGAAACGCCGTGTTTGTTGGTATGGTCCATGACCACAACCACGCGGCCCACGCCGGCAACCAGATCCATCGCGCCGCCCATGCCTTTGACCAGCTTGCCGGGGATCATCCAGTTCGCTAGGTCGCCATTTTCAGCAACTTCCATCGCCCCCAGGATGGCCATGGCGATTTTGCCTCCGCGGATCATTGCGAAGGACTGCGCGCTGTCGAAATAGGCGGTTTGTGGCAGTTCGGTGATCGTCTGCTTGCCTGCGTTGATCAGGTCAGCGTCTTCTTCGCCGTCGATGGGGAAGGGGCCCATGCCCAACATGCCATTTTCCGACTGCAGCGTCACCTCTACTCCTTCGGGAATATAGTTGGACACCAGCGTCGGAATCCCGATGCCGAGGTTCACATACCAGCCATCTTGCAGTTCCTGCGCGGCGCGTGCCGCCATCTGATTACGATCCCAAGGCATTATGCTTCCTCCTTCGCGCGCACGGTCCGCTGTTCGATACGCTTCTCATGCTCACCCTGAACGATGCGGTGGACATAGATGCCGGGCAGGTGGATCATGTCAGGGTCCAACGAGCCTGTGGGTACAATTTCCTCGACCTCTGCAATGCAGATCTTGCCGCAGGTCGCCGCAGGGACATTAAAGTTCCGCGCGGTTTTGCGGAACACAAGGTTGCCTGTCTCATCCGCTTTCCAGGCTTTGACTATGGACAGGTCGGCAAAGATGCCTTCTTCCATAATATAGTCTTCCATTGCGCCATCCGGGCCGGTGGGGAATTGCTTCTCCATTTTGCCATCGGCGATCACGGTACCCACACCGGTTTTGGTGAAGAAACCCGGAATACCCGCGCCACCAGCGCGCATGCGCTCGGCCAGGGTGCCTTGGGGGTTGAATTCCAGCTCCAGTTCACCGGACAGATACTGGCGCATGAATTCAGCGTTCTCACCCACATAGGATGAGATCATTTTCTTCACCTGGCGGGTCTGCAACAGGATCCCAATGCCAAAATCATCAACGCCCGCGTTGTTGGAGGCAAAGGTCAGGTCTTTGGTGCCGGCTTCCTTGATTGCGTCCAGAAGCAGTTCTGGAATACCGCATAGGCCAAATCCGCCAGCTGCGATGAACATGCCGTCGTGCAACAGCCCGTCCAGGGCGTCGGCGGCGGTGGAATACACTTTCTTCATGAAGTCCTCCCGACTACTGAAATTCTGCCTTCGTTCTCGCGCCGGGGAGGGGGTGAGTCAAGAATACTGAGAGATTCGGGTATTTATACGGATTCACGCTGCGCTGCTGTGCAATCCACGGTTTTAATCATTATTTTGCATCCATTAACGATTTGGCGGAAAGTTTCGCCGAAATTCACCCAGAATGACGTATTAATACGTAATCAAAGGCGTCAAAAATTATCACTAAATTAACCATTTGTTACGAATTGGTCCGGAAACTGGCATGTAGATCCATGGGGGATTAATATGTCTGACTACGCGATAGATGCGTTCTATCTCGGTGAGGATGCCGAGCTGGATACGTTCGATGGGAACTGGTCTGTGGCGCAAGCCTTTTTACTGGTCGGAAAAACATTTGGCAGCGGTGCGTCGCCGTTGCTGGAGGTGCATGAGACATTGCTGTTGGAAGAAAGTGGCCCTGATGAGGGCCTTTTTTCTGCGCAAATGTCAGAAAACCTGCACCCGCTGATAGTTGAACAGGCCGCTGACCCACTGGAGGGGGCGCTGCAGTATCATGTCACGGTACAAAAGGTCGACGGCGCCATTTTAAAAGGGCGAATGTATGTCCTGCAGGATGAACTTGGCCGAATGTTCCTTACACCTGGCCGTGTCGAAAATGCCCCAATTGCCCAAAGCATCAAATCTGTCACGATTGACCGTTTGGCAGGCGATAATCTGTCTTGGCTGTGTACAGATTTGGAAGCCAGCGCGTTTGTCACCAGTTTTCTGGAAGGTACCCGGCTCATGGTTGCTGGTGGTGAGGTGCCGGTGGAGCAGTTGCAAATTGGCGACCTGGTTCAGACATTGGACCACGGGGCTCAGCCCATCGTGTGGATGGGGTGCCAACATGTGGCGTCCGGGAGTTCAGAAGCGCCCATTCGTATCGGTGTCGGTGCGCTTGGAATGGGTTGGCCCAAACGCCCGCTATATGTGTCGCCCCACCACAGGGTACTTGTCGCCTCTGATTTAGCGTGGCAGATGTTTAACCAGTCACAGGTGTTAATTCCGGCCAAGAAGCTATTGGGACTGCCAAATGTGACCCAGTGCAGCGTAAGCCGTGCGCTGAGTTATTGGCATGTGATGACACGAGCGCATGAAGTTCTGTTTGCCGAAAGCGCATTGGTCGAAAGTTTTCTCCCTGGACCGATGGCGCTTTCGGCGCTTCCAGAGCGCAATCGCCGCGATCTGTTCTTGCATCAGCCGTCTTTGGTATTTCAGGAGGGTAAACCAAGGACAGCGCGGCGCTGTGTTGAAGGCGCTCGCGCTGAAAAACTGGTGGAGCGGCTCAAACGGCACCAAAGCCCCGTCCTGGAGACTGCTTGCCTGACACGCGCCGCGTCAACCGCGGCATGGAGGGCACCCGCGCGTACGCGGCGCGCCGCAGCGGTGCGGTGCCATGCGGGCGTTGCTCCACCGCTTGTTGCGAGCGATTGCGAATACGGGGCCAAAGCTATGGGGCAAAGCGAGACCCAACTGATCACGCTACCCCGGAACTAAGTTCTAAAGGTGGGCCGCCGCCTTATTCAGCGTCGGCCTTCTTGCTCTTGGTTGTGGATTTCTTGGCTGGAGCCTTCTTTGTGGTGGTCTTCTTTGCAGCCTTCTTCTTGGGGGCTTTCTTTCCCGCCTTCTCCGCAATCAGGCCCACCGCCATTTCGACGGTCACATCTTTTGGCTCCACGTCTTTGGGCAAGGTCGCGTTGACTTTTTCCCATTTGACATACGGCCCGTAGCGCCCTTCCATGATCTGGATCGCGCCGCCCGCATCAGGGTGTTCGCCCAGCTCCTTCAGGGCTTTTGCGGCGGCCCGGCGTCCCCGGCCTGGGTTGGCACGTTTCTCTGCCAGCATTTCGGTCGCCCGGTTCATGCCGATCTCAAACACGTCCATCGTCTCTTTGAGGTTCACATAGACCGGCTTTTCCTCGTCAGGGAGCTGGTGCATGAGATAGGGGCCAAAACGGCCCAGGTTCGACGCCACAACGCCACCATCCGGGTGCTGTCCGATCTCGCGCGGCAGGGTCAAGAGGGTCACCGCCTGTTCCAGCGTGATGTCATTGGGCCCCCAGCCAGGGAGGTAGTCCTTGTTCTGTTTCGGCAGAGAGGAGCGAGGCGGTTTCTTGTTCTCCGCCGTGGCTTCACCACGTTGAACATAGGGGCCAAAACGGCCGGATTTCAGGTGGATTTCATCCCCGTCATCCTCGCCCAGAATACGCTCATACCCTTCGGCACCTTCGCCGGAAATCGGACGGGTATAGTTACACTCCGGATAGTTGCCACAACCGACAAACCCACCGGTGCGTGAAGATTTCAGATGCAGCTGACCGACGCCACATTTCGGGCAGGCGCGCGGGTCAGTGCCGTCTTCGCGCGGGGGGTAGAGCTGCGGCGCAAGCGCATCATCCAGAACATCCAGAACTTCGGAGATCCGCAGGTCAGAAGTCTCAGAAATTGCGGCCGAAAAATCGCGCCAGAACTGCCCCAAGAGGTCCTTGTAGTCGTGTTCACCCGCAGAGACATGGTCCAGCTGGTCTTCAAGCTCTGCCGTGAAGGAATATCCGACATACTTGCGGAAGAAGTTCAGCAGGAAGATCGTGACAATCCGCCCTTTGTCTTCGGGGAACAGGCGGTTTTTGTCTTTGCGAACGTAGTCACGGTCCTGAATTGTGGTGATTACAGAGGCATAGGTCGAGGGGCGCCCGATGCCCAGCTCTTCCATCCGTTTGACCAATGTCGCCTCGGTGTAGCGGGGCGGCGGTTGGGTGTGGTGCTGCAGCGCCAGAACCGAGGTGTTTTCGGACAGAATTCCAGATCCACTGCCTGCTTTGTCAAAATCTGCCTGCAGGGAGCCGGCAAACTTGATTGTTTCGCCCTGCATGATCTGCGGCAAGCGCTTGTCGTCGTCATCAGTAACAACGTCATCGCGCCCTTCCTCATAGACACGCATAAAACCGTCAAACAGAACCACCTGACCCGTTGCGCGCAGAACTACCTGAGCGTCAGGGGAGGCAATATCAACCGTTGTACGTTCCATCCGAGCGCCGGCCATCTGGCAGGCCAGGGTGCGCTTCCAGATCAGGTCATAGAGCTTGCGCTGATCATCTTCGGAAACCTTCAAGGAAGCGGCATCACGACCCATTTCGGTGGGGCGGATACACTCGTGCGCCTCTTGCGCGTTTTTGGCTTTGTTTTTGTAAATACGCGGCTCGGACGGGACATATTCCGCACCGTATCGTTTCTCGATCTCCGCACGAGCAGCGGTCACAGCTTCCGGGGCCATGTCAATGCCGTCAGTCCGCATATAGGTGATCAACCCGGCTTCATAGAGGCGTTGGGCCGCGTTCATACACTGGCGTGCGCCCATGCCGAATTTGCGGCTGGCTTCCTGTTGCAAAGTCGATGTCATGAAAGGCGCGGACGGGTTGCGGGAGGCGGGTTTTGCCTCGACCGACCGGGCGCTGAAGTCACGCGATGCAACGGCCTGAACGGCGAGTTCCGCCGCCGTAGAATTGGCCAGATCGAATTTATCCAGCTTGTCGCCGCCCAAAACGGTGAGACGAGCCTCAAAATTCTGGCCGCGTGGGGTCGCCATCTGGGCCTTCACGGACCAATATTCCCGTGGATTAAACGCCTCGATCTCCATCTCGCGTTCAACGATCAGACGCAGGCAGACAGACTGCACCCGGCCAGCGGAACGTGCACCGGGGAGCTTGCGCCACAAAACCGGAGAGAGGTTAAACCCGACCAGGTAATCAAGCGCACGACGGGCCAAATAGGCTTCGACCAGGGGCATGTCGACCTGGCGAGGATTCTTCATCGCCTCGGTCACGGCTTCCTTGGTAATCGCGTTAAAGGTAACCCGGCTGACGTTTGTGGATTTTTTGATGGAACGACGTTTTGTCAGCGCTTCCTGCAAGTGCCAGCTGATGGCTTCTCCCTCGCGATCAGGGTCGGTTGCGAGGATCAGTTCGTCGTCGGTTTTCAGGGCATCCGCAATGGCTTTGACATGTTTGCGGCTGTCGGCACCGACTTCCCAGGTCATTGCAAATGCGTCGTCGGGATCAACAGAACCGTTTTTTGCGGGTAGGTCGCGAACGTGACCATAAGATGCCAAGACCGTGTAATCTGAGCCTAGGTATTTGTTGATTGTTTTTGCTTTGGCCGGAGATTCGACGACTACAACTGGCATAAATTAAGGACCTCTTCGGACGTATTCGGCGCGTTCTATGGCGGGGCAAAGTGTGGTGCGCAAGGGCTGAATGTCAATCCGACTGCATCAATTCCTGCCGTTGGTCAATCATCAGCGGTGCGGATTCAGCGCCTTTTATGGACTGACGCACACAGTGGTGCAGAAATGCGCCGAAGGTGACGTTACCCGTGGCCAATGCATTGCGCATGTTCAGGATTTGTCGAATTTCAGGCAGACAAGCCCACCGGGCTGGCGGTCAATTTCCCCCCTCATTTCAAGTTCTGTCAGGGCGGGTGCGACAACTCGCGCAGAGGTGGCGATTTCGCGTATTAATTGGTCTTCCGCAACGGGTGTCGGGCCAAGGCGTTGCAGAATCTGTTGGTGAAGTGCGGCTGTTTCCTGCAGGGAACGCGTTTCCGGAGGAGGTGGGGGCAAGTCTTCAAGGGCCGGTTTGGGCCGGGGCGATTCTTGCGGCGGAAGGGCTGCAAGAACGTCGCCAGAACCGCGGATCAATTGGGCTCCGTCCCTGATTAAAAGGTTGCATCCGGAAGCGCGCGCGTCAAAGGGGTGGCCGGGCACAGCCATAACCTCCCGGCCCAGATCAAGCGCATCACGTGCCGTGATCAGGCTGCCCGAACGGGCGGCGGCCTCTACCACAACAAGGGCACGCGAAAGGCCCGCAATAATACGATTGCGTTTCGGAAAGTGTCGCGCCATCGGGGCAAGCCCGATTGGCTGCTCTGAAAGGCGCAGGCCGCGTTCCGCAATACTGTCCGCCAGTTTTGCATTCTCGGTTGGGTAGACCACATCGACGCCGCCTGCCATGACCGCAACGGTGCCATGGTCCAACGACGCTTCATGGGCGGCCGTATCAATCCCCCGCGCCAGACCAGAAGCAATCACATATCCGGCCTCACCAAGTTCCCGTGCCAATGCACGCGCCATCCGCTGCCCCAGCGATGATGCATTGCGGGCACCTACCAGTGCCAATGTGGGGCGGTGCAGCAATGACATGTCTCCGATCGCCCACAAGAGGGGGGGCGCGTCGGGAAGGTCTTTTAGCAAAGCAGGGTATTCCGGGTCCAGGAGGCACAAAAGCCGCGCTTTGGCGGCTTTTGCGGCATCCAACTCGGCGGTCACAGTGCTGGCTGGGCATATTTCATAGCCTTTGACACCAGCGTCGCGTGCCACTTTGGGCAACGCTTCCAGCGCATTCTGCGCTGAACCGTATGTGTTAATCAGGCGGTGAAAGGTCACCGGACCTACGCGCCGGGAGCGCAACAGGCGAAGCCAAGAAAGTCGAGTATCTTCCGTGGTGGGTGGGAGTGGGGGGTGAGTGGAAGAAATGTTTCCTTCGATCATCCTTTGCTCCGCCCTGTTGCACCTTCAGAAATACGACTATGAGGGTTAACAGCTGGTGAACATAAATCGCTTTTTCGTCGTTTTTTCAGAAAAACACGGTGAAAGCGTGCGGGGGAGGATATGCGTGTTTCCCCTTATTTTTATCAGGAAAATCTATCTGAACGATGCACAGCGGCAGTAGACAACTGCACCCACCGCTGTGAATTTGCTCTTGAGGTTGGTTAATTTCAGGAGGTTAGGTGGCGGAACCTCCAACCGTCAAACCATCCATAAGAACGCTGGGCTGGCCAACGCCAACCGGAACCCATTGACCCGCCTTGCCACAGTTGCCCATGCCCGGATCAAGCGCCATGTCGTTGCCAAGGGCACGAATCTGTTTCAGCGCCGTTGCTCCATCCCCGATCAAGGTTGCGCCTTTGACCGGATCGCCCACAACCCCGTTTTTGACGCGATACGCTTCGGTACAGCTAAAGACAAATTTACCGTTTGTGATGTCCACCTGTCCGCCGCCAAACCCGACAGCCCAAATGCCATCCTTCATCTCTTTGACAAGCTCATCAGGTGCGGCGTCGCCGCCCAGCATATAGGTGTTGGTCATGCGGGGCATGGGCGCATGGGCGTAGCTTTGACGGCGACCATTGCCGGTGGGTTCCACCCCCATCAGTCGCGCGTTCTGGCGGTCCTGCATGTACCCAACCAGAATCCCGTCTTCGATCAGTGTGTTCTTCTGGCTGGGGGTGCCTTCGTCATCCACGGTGATCGAGCCGCGGCGGTCAGGGATCGTGCCATCGTCCAGAACGGTGACACCTGGCGCAGCGATACGTTTGCCCAACAGGCCAGAAAACGCAGAAGACCCTTTACGATTGAAGTCGCCTTCAA
This sequence comes from Epibacterium sp. ABZ3_068, assembly GCF_056159265.1. Lineage (NCBI taxonomy): Bacteria > Pseudomonadati > Pseudomonadota > Alphaproteobacteria > Rhodobacterales > Roseobacteraceae > Epibacterium > Epibacterium sp. ABZ3_068. Next base: position 63,192 of record NZ_JBSWUV010000001.1, on the reverse strand, counting down.
GGCCGTGGCCAATGGCTTCGTGTAGCAAAATACCCGGCCAACCAGAGCCAAGCACAACTTCCATTTCGCCAGCAGGCGCGGGCACGGCTGTCAGGTTGACCAAAGCGATACGCAATGATTCCTGCACTTTTTGCTGCCAATCCTTGGGGTCAATCAGCCCATCCAACCCGACGCGCCCGCCGCCACCGGCTGATCCGCTCTCACGACGGCCGTTTTCTTCGACGATCAGCGAGACGTTCAGGCGGGTCATTGGGCGGACGTCGCGAATCCGCACCCCATCGGGACGCAGAATCTCCAGTTCTTGCAAAGAGGCGGCGAGAGATGCGGTTACCTGCACCACGCGAGGGTCCAGATCACGGGCATAGGCGTCGATCTCACGCAGTGTCTCAACTTTGACGGGGAAGGGCAGGGCGCTGATCGGGTCCGCGTCTGTATAAAGTTTGGCATTGGTGGGCTGAGGAGCATCTGCCCAGGTTCCGCCACCACTTCCGACGGCAAGACGGGCGGTGTCTGCAGCGCGCTTTAGTGATGCTATCGACAAATCGGTAGAATGTGCATAGCCCGCAACATCTTCGTTAATCGCCCGCAGCCCAAAGCCTTCTGACGCATCGTAATTTGCAGAGCGCAGGCGCCCGTCATCGAAAACCAGAGATTCTGATTTTCGCCTTTCTGCAAAGATTTCACCATCTTGCGCCCCGTCTAGCGCAGTTTTGAGAACTGTCAGCGCCTCATTTTCAGGGAGGCTGGTATCAAAGGGACGAAAGTCGGAGTGGTCCATCGGAGTCCTCTGGTTTATTGATTTAAATCAAGAAAGCGACGGTTTGCCGCGAGCATTTCTCTTTATCTGTGTCCAGGAATATGATTTTGATCAGGATCAAAGACAACAGTTTAGGGTCAGTTTGCGGATTCGGGAGGAATCCTGAATTAACCCAGCCCGACAATAGATGCGATCAAACGATCAGGACAGCGTAATGAAAAATGCTTGGAAGCTTGGAGGCCTGATTTGGGGCCTTTTGACTGTTCCCGCCATGTCTCAGGAGGCTTTGGAGACAATTGGCAAACCCGTAAATGGCGGGTTGGGATTTCAGCCACCTGCCACCGAACTGGCGGAGGGGCTGCAAAAACTGGATGCGATGATTCTCATCATCATCACTTTGGTCTGCATATTTGTTGGCGGTTTGTTGGTTTGGGCCATCGTCCGCTTCAATCGTAAAGCAAACCCAACGCCTGCAAATTTCAGCCATCACACTCCGATTGAAATCGCTTGGACAGTGATTCCGATCATTATTCTTGTGTTTATCGGCTCCTTTTCCTTGCCGGAGTTGTTCCGGCAGCAGGTGATCCCAAAGGCTGACCTGACCATCAAGGTTACGGGGTACCAGTGGTACTGGGGTTATGAATATGTGGATCATGAGTTTGAATTCGAGAGCTTCCTGCTCGCACGGGAAGATCTGGCGGAATATGGCTACGCTGACGATGAATACCTGTTGGCAACCGACACGGCTGTTGTCGTTCCGGTCAATAAAACCGTCGTTATGCAGGTGACCGGAGCGGATGTGATCCACTCTTGGACGATCCCGGCCTTTGGCGTGAAGCAGGATGCGGTTCCTGGACGTCTGGCAGAGCTGTGGTTCAAGGCTGAAAAAGAAGGCATCTATTTTGGCCAGTGTTCCGAACTTTGCGGCAAAGATCACGCCTATATGCCGATCACCGTCAAAGTGGTCAGCCAAGAGGCCTACGACGCTTGGCTGAAAGGTGCGATCGAGGAATTCGCAAGCCTGGATCAGCCGTATCAGGTTGCGGCCAAGTAAGCTGCGGGCAGTTCCCACGCCTTTGGCCTAACGCTTTCAACATTGCCCTGCGCGGGCAACTCCTGATCCAAATGACGCGGGGCCCGAACAGGCCCCGCAGCGCAGACGAAAGACCCAAGGATAATGACTGACGCAAGCCTTCATGCCAGCACGACCTACGAGGACGAGGCCAGTTTTGGCGATTACTTCGCCTTGCTGAAGCCTCGTGTGATGTCGTTGGTTGTTTTCACCGCATTGGTGGGACTTTTGGCGGCTCCGGTTTCAGTGCATCCGGTTGTCGGTTTTTGCGCCATTTTATTTATCGCTATTGGCGGTGGTGCGTCAGGCGCGCTGAATATGTGGTGGGATGCGGACATTGACCGCATTATGAAACGCACCAAAAAGCGGCCGATCCCCGCCGGTAAGATCACCCCGTCGGAGGCGATGACGTTTGGTATCGCGCTTTCCGGCCTGTCGGTCATCATGCTGGCGCTTGCCACCAACCTGTTTGCCGGGGCTTTTCTGGCGTTCACAATCTTCTTCTACGTGGTGATCTATACCATGTGGTTGAAACGGGCGACGCCGCAAAACATCGTAATCGGTGGCGCAGCAGGTGCTTTCCCGCCGGTCATTGGCTGGATTGCCGCAACTGGGACAATGTCTCTGGAACCCTGGCTGATGTTTGCCTTAACCTTCATGTGGACGCCGCCGCATTTCTGGGCCTTGGCCCTGTTTATGCGCAGCGACTACGATGATGCCGGTGTTCCGATGCTCACAGTGACACACGGTCGCCGCGCAACCCGCCTTCATATTCTGGCCTATACGGTTCTGCTGGCGATCCTTGCAATTGGCACGGGCTTCACCAGCATTGGAGGACCGATCTACCTTGCGGTGGCGATTGTGCTGAACGCCTTGTTCCTCATCGGAGCGCTGCGCATCTCTCGTCGAGATGAAGCCATGAGTGAGATGGATAATTTCAAGGTCGAACGCAACTTCTTCAAACTTTCGCTGCTATATCTCTTCCTGCATTTCGGCGCGATCCTTGCTGAAACACTTCTGAAACCCTTTGGGCTGGGGGGCTGGTAACAATGGCTTTGAACAAAGAACATGAGCTGCACACGCGCCGAAAAGGGCGCAATATCGGCCTTGGGCTGGTTCTGGGCGGATTTGTTGTGCTGGTCCTTGCGCTCACCATGGTCAAGGTGACATCCAACGGGTTCAACTTCCCGTCTGAGCTGTCACAGGGGAACAACTGATGGCTGTAAACGCACAACAAAGAACGGTTTTGCAGCTGGTTGGCGTTGTGCTTGTCATGGGCGGTCTGGCTTGGGCTTCTGTACCGTTTTACGACTGGTTTTGCCGCGTCACCGGTTTTGGTGGCGTCACCGGCGTTGCGGAGGCTGGGTCGGACACGGTTCTGGACCGTAAAATAACCGTACGCTTTGATGCTTCCAAGGACCGGGGCATGCCGTGGGAATTCAAACCCGTTGAACGGCAAATGGAACTGAAAATCGGTGAGACCGGACTGGCTTTCTATGAGGCCTATAATCCCACTGATCGCCCCATTGCGGGAATGGCCACATTTAATGTGACCCCCTATTCCGCGGGCGGCTATTTCGACAAGATTGCCTGTTTCTGTTTCAATGAGCAGGTCTTGTTACCGGGGGAGCGGGTGCAAATGCCCGTAACCTTCTTCGTGGATCCTGAGATCGTCGAGGATCCTGACGCGAAATACGTGCATACGATCACGCTGTCGTACACGTTCTATGAGAGTGATCTGCCCGAAGGGTACGCGGCTCTGGAGGTCGGCGCAGATGAAACCAATAATTCGGTCGCTAGGTGAGGGACACTTGAATGGCGCACGCTAAAAATCACGATTATCATATTTTGCCACCGTCGATCTGGCCGCTGCTGGCGTCGGTCGGGGCATTCGTCCTGCTATTCGGTTCGGTCCTCTGGATGCATGGCGTCACATCGGCCATGTTCTGGGTTGGCCTGGCGCTGGTTCTTTACACCATGTTCGGCTGGTGGCGCGAGGTAGTGATCGAATCCCGCCAGGGTGACCACACAAAAGTTGTCCGCATTGGCCTGCGCTATGGCTTTATCCTGTTTGTGATGTCCGAAGTCATGTTCTTCTTTGCGTGGTTCTGGTCGTTCTTCAAACATGCGATCTACCCGATGGAGAGCTATGTTGGCGCGGAATACGTCGCACCGGCCATTCACGCGGTGGATCCGTTTCACCTGCCTTTGATCAACACACTGGTTCTCTTGCTTTCCGGCTGTGCCGTAACCTGGGCGCACCACGCATTGGTTCACAACAACGACCGCAAGGCGCTGATCCAGGGCCTGTCTATTGGTATTGCTCTGGGCGTTTTCTTCACCTTCCTGCAAGGTTACGAATATGCCGAATTGATCCTGCATGAAGGCTGGGAATTCGGCGGGGATGAGTTCTACTCGAACTTCTTCATGGCAACCGGCTTTCACGGGTTCCACGTGATCATCGGGACCATTTTCCTGACGGTCTGTCTGATCCGCGCAATGAAGGGTGACTTCACCCCGGAACAACACGTCGGATTTGAGGCGGCAGCCTGGTACTGGCACTTTGTTGACGTGGTCTGGCTGTTCCTGTTTGTGGCGGTCTATATCTGGGGCGCTCCGGTCCACTAAGGATCCGGTTCCTGAAATGTAACCGAAACATCTTTGTGGTTTTCAACGCTGCAAAGCCCAATTATCACCCAAAGGCGCGAGAGGCTGAGACCTTCCGCGCCTTTGACTTTGGAAAGATGAGGACAATGCGAGCGTTTTGGTTTCTTGCCATTGTAGGGGGGATAGGGTGCGCAATCCTGTTGAGCCTTGGCACATGGCAGTTAAAGCGGTTGAGCTGGAAAGAAGCGGTTCTGGCCGAGATCGAAACCAGCCTCGCTGCTGCGCCGGTTGCATTGCCTGCCGAGATCTCTCCTACTCAGGACAAGTTCCGCGCGGTGACTGTAACCGGAACGCTGGCAGAGGGGGAAATCCACGTCTGGACAACCCTCAAAGGGCAGGGGGCAGGCTACCGCGTCATCGCACCATTCGAGACCGAAACCCAGGGCCGCATTCTTGTGGATCGGGGCTTTGTGTCGGCGGCTGACAAGCAGGCTGCGCGTCCTGTGGGCGTGATGACCCTGGTCGGTAATCTGCACTGGCCCGAAGAAAGTGGCAGTTTCACACCGGAACCCGACCGCGTTGGAAATGTCTGGTATGCCCGTGAGGTGGACACCCTGGCCGGGGAACTGAATACCAACCCCATTCTCCTTGTTGTACGTGAAACCCCACCGGGCAGCGAGGCGTTGACCCCAATGCCGATCTCCTCGGCCGGGATTCCGAATGATCATTTACAATATGCCATCACCTGGTTTTCCTTGGCGCTGATTTGGGGGGGCATGACAGCCTATTTCCTGCGCCGCACTGGCACCCAACCTAAAGGTTCGAACTGATGAAATATATCTCCACCCGTGGACAAGCACCCGAGCTGACGTTTGAAGAGGCGATGTTGACCGGCCTTGCCCGTGATGGCGGCCTGTATGTTCCGGCCGAGATCCCAACGATGACCGCCGACGAAATCGCCGCTCTGTCTGGTCTGTCCTATGAGGAAGTCGCGTACCGCGTGATGCGCCCCTTTGTCGGGGATTGTTTTACCGATCAGGAGTTCCGCGACATTATCGGACGCGCCTACGCAGGCTTTGGCCATGCCGCTCGTGCGCCGCTGAAACAGCTGGAACCAAACCATTTCCTGCTGGAACTGTTCCACGGTCCGACACTGGCGTTCAAAGATTTTGCTATGCAGCTGATTGGTCAGCTTTTTGAAGTTGCTCTGAAACGTCGTGGGGAAACAGTAACCATCGTTGGTGCGACGTCGGGTGACACGGGCTCTGCGGCGATGGAGGCTTTTGCGGGGCTTGAGGCTGTGAATGTCTTTATCATGTATCCCCATGGCCGTGTGTCCGAGGTGCAGCGTCGCCAGATGACCACGCCAACGGCGTCGAACGTTCATGCGTTGGCCGTGGATGGCGATTTTGACGATTGTCAGGCCCGTCTGAAGGACATGTTCAACGATTTTGACTTCCGCGATGGGGTCAGATTGGCCGGCGTGAACTCGATCAACTTTGCCCGCGTTCTGGCGCAGGTGGTCTATTACTTTACCGCCGCTGTTTCTCTGGGCGCGCCGCATCGCAAGGTTTCATTTACCGTGCCCACCGGCAATTTCGGCGACATTTTTGCGGGCTTCATCGCCAAACAGATGGGCCTGCCGATTGACCAGCTGGTGGTTGCGACCAACCAGAACGACATCCTGCACCGCTGCTTGTCTGGCAAAGGCTACTACAAAGGGGAAACCATCCCCTCGATTTCGCCTTCGATGGATATTCAGGTCTCCTCCAACTTTGAGCGTGCGCTGTTTTACGCCTACGGCCAGGACGGTCAGGCCGTTGGACAACTGATGGATGAGCTGAAGACCGGCGGCTTTGACGTCAGCCAGGGTGCGATGGAGTTTTTGGCTGCCACATTTGCATCAGGCCGCGCGTCCGAAGAAGAGACGCTGGCGACCATTAAATCCGAATATGCCGCCTCTGGTGAGCTGTTGTGCCCCCATGGCGCCATTGGCGTGAAGGTTGCCAATGAGCATCGCAAAACGGATGTTGCGATGGTTACTTTGGCCACAGCTCATCCGGCAAAATTCCCTGCTGCCGTGGAGAAAGCCAGCGATGTGCATCCGCCTCTTCCCTCGCGCATGTCTGACCTGTATGAAAGATCGGAACGTGTGACCCGGATTGCAAATGATTTGGGCGCGCTTGAAGATCATATCAGAAAGACAATCGCCAAGTGACCAGCCCAGCAACGGTGCAACAACACGAACTTCCCAATGGCTTCCGTATCGTGACAGAACATATGCCGGGGCTGCAATCTGCAGCCATCGGCGTCTGGGTCGGAGCCGGGGCGCGCAATGAACGTTTGGAACAGAACGGAATTGCGCATTTTCTGGAGCATATGGCGTTTAAGGGGACCACATCCCGAAGCGCACTGCAGATCGCCGAGTCGATCGAGGATGTGGGCGGTTATATCAACGCCTACACCAGTCGTGAGGTCACGGCCTATTATGCGCGGGTGTTGAAAGAAGACACCGGGCTGGCGATGGAGGTGATCGCCGACATCCTGCAGAACTCGATCCTCGACCCGCGCGAGATCGAGGTTGAGCGCAATGTGATCCTGCAGGAGATCGGCCAATCGCTGGACACGCCGGATGATGTGATCTTTGATTGGCTGCAAGAGCAGTGTTATCCCGGCCAGCCGATTGGACGTACGATCCTGGGCCCGGCAGAGCGGGTAAAAGCCTTTGACCAGCGGGATTTGCAGACCTTTATTGCGGAACATTACGGTCCGTCTCAAATGATCCTGTCCGCAGCAGGCGGGATTGATCATGATGAGATCGTGAGATTGGCTGAAAAGCTCTTTGGCCATATGGAGCGCAAGGACAATACCCCCAGCGAAACGGCGCTGTTCCGTGGTGGGGAAGTCCGCAACACCAAATCACTGGAACAGGCCCATTTCGCGCTGGCATTGGAAAGCCCCGGCTATCGTGATGACGCGATTTATACCGCTCAGATTTATGCCAGCGCTATGGGCGGCGGCATGTCGAGCCGCCTGTTCCAGGAAATCCGTGAACATCGCGGCTTGTGCTATTCGATCTTCTCGCAGGCGGGATCCTATGCGGACACCGGTGCGCTGACGATCTATGCGGGCACTTCCGGTGAGCAGGTTGGAGAACTTGCACAGGTCACTATTGATGAGCTGAAACGCGCCACAGATGATCTGAGCGATCAGGAAATCGCACGCGCTCGGGCACAGATGAAGGCCGGGATGTTGATGGGGCTCGAAAGCCCGTCAAACCGGGCTGAACGGTTGGCGCGTTTGGTTCAGATCTGGGGCAAGGTGCCCTCGCTTGAGCATACGATTGCCAAGATTGACGCGGTTTCTACCGCAGAAGTGCGGGCCCTTGCGGAAACCTATGCCGTTCAGGCTCCGGCGGCTTTGGCGCTTTATGGTCCGGTTGAGACCGCGCCCACATTGGAGGCATTGCAGGAGAGGCGCGCTGCCTGATGCTTCTGTCGCGTCGTAAGGTTCGTCTGGAGACCGAGCGTTTGACGCTGCGGCTGCCGACCCATTCCGATTTTCGCGAATGGGAGGCTCTGCGCGATCATAGTCGGGACCATTTGATCCCGTGGGAGCCGTCATGGGCGGCTGATCATTTGGGGCGCAAGTCCTTCACAAACCGGGTTTACTGGGCGCAACGCTCCGTCAACTCAGGTACGGCCATGCCGCTGTTCATTCTGCGGCGCGCGGATGATCGTTTGGTGGGGGCTGTGACGCTTGATAACATTCGTCGCGGGCCGGCTCAGGCTGGCACCATTGGGTATTGGACCGGTCTGCCTTTTGCACGCCAGGGTTATATGCGTGAGGCAATCAATGCGGTGGTGCATCATGCGTTCAATCGCTTGGACCTTAGCCGGGTTGAGGCCGCCTGCCTGCCGGAGAACGCAGCCTCGCGCGGGTTGCTGGAAAGCTCGGGCTTTAAATACGAAGGTGTGGCGCAATCCTATTTACAGATCAACGGACGCTGGCGGACGCATGTGCTTTATGCGGCCTTGCGCCACGATCGGCGCGGGCGTACGAATTCTGGACAAGCCTGACTTCTGACCTCAGGCAGCAACATGAGACTTCCCATGCCTCTGAATGATGCCTCTGCTGAATTTCTTGACGCTCTTGCGTCTGCCCTGCCTGAAGATACGCTGCGGGCTGCGGAACCGCGCTATCTTGAAGAACCCAGAGGCCGCTATCACGGTCAGGCCGGCGCTGTTGCATTGCCGCGCACTGCCAAAGATGTCGCGACGATTCTCAAGGCTGCAAATCACGCGCTTGTTCCTGTTGTTCCCTATGGAGGCGGAACCGGGTTGGTTGGCGGTCAGGTCGCGCCAGAAGGGGCAAAGCCGCTGGTTCTGTCCTTGGAGCGAATGAGTGAAATTCGCGCGGTCTATCCCGAGGAAAATGTACTTGTGGCCGAGGCCGGCGCCATTCTGGTTGATGTTCAGGCCGCCGCCGCAGACAGGAACCGATTGTTCCCGCTGTCGCTTGCGTCCGAAGGAACAGCGCGGATTGGCGGGCTTTTGGGCACCAATGCCGGAGGTGTCAATGTGCTGCGCTACGGCAATGCGCGCGACCTGTGTCTGGGGCTTGAGGCGGTTTTGCCAAACGGAGAGATCTGGCATGGCCTTACTCGTCTGCGCAAGGACAACACGGGCTATGATCTGCGAAACCTTCTGATCGGCGCTGAAGGAACATTAGGAGTGATAACGGCAGCCACGCTAAAGCTCTCGCCCCGCCCGCGAGGGCTTGGAACTGCATTGATGGTGGTGCCCAACCCAGCGGCGGCGATTGATCTCTTGGCGCTGGCCCGCGATCAATTCGGTGAGGCCGTCAGCGCGTTTGAATTGATGCACCGTCAGGGGCTGGATTTTATGGCCGAACATCTGCCCGACATTCGCCAGGCTTTGGACCCGCGCCCGGAATGGTGCGTGCTGATTGATCTGGGGCTGGCCAATGAGACCAGCACCGAAGAGGCGCTGCTGGCCCTGTTTGAAGCCGCGATGGAGCGGGATCTGGTGAGCGATGGAACCATTGCCCAGTCCGAAGCTCAGCGGCAGGAAATCTGGTCCGTGCGCGAACATATCCCCATCGCAAACAAGGCGGTTGGCTCTATTGTGAGCCATGACATCTCACTGCCGATTTCCGCCATCCCCAAGTTCATCGTGGAGGGCGGACAGGCGCTGGCCCAGATTGGAGATATGCGGATCAATTGTTTTGGCCATCTGGGTGACGGCAACCTGCACTATAACGTCTTCCCGGCCCAGGGGCGTGCGCGCGATGAATATGCAGGGTTGAGAGGCGATATCCAGACTTGTGTGCATGATCTGGTCGCCCGCTTTGATGGATCCTTCAGTGCCGAACATGGGGTGGGCAGGATCAAGGTGCACGATCTCGAACGTTACGGCGATCCCACCAAACTGGCCGCCATGCGCGCAATCAAGGCCGCGCTGGACCCCAACGGTATCATGAACCCCGGCGCGGTTTTGGCGGCAGGCTAACGCGACCGGCAAAAAGGGGCCGCCTGGCCCCTTGGAACGTTTCGCTTGAATGTCGGCTTGAATGTGGCGTTGTCTTCAAGAAGGCTCAGAGCCCTTCAAACTCACACAGAACATTCACATCCATGCCCTGGCTTTCCAGCAGCTTGCGTCCGCCCAGTTCCGGCAGATCCACAATGAACGAACAGGATATGATGTCGCCGCCCAGCCGTTCTATCAGCTTGATGCCCGCGCCAGCGGTGCCACCGGTGGCCAAGAGGTCGTCGACAACCAGGACTTTCTCACCCTTTTGGATGGCGTCATCGTGGATCTCCACAATCGCTTCGCCATATTCCAGCTTGTACTCTTCGCTGATTGTGGTGCCGGGGAGCTTGCCCTTTTTGCGGATCGGCACAAACCCAACGCTCAGCTGGTGGGCAATCGCGCCTCCCAGAATAAAGCCGCGCGCCTCCAAGCCGACAACCTTGTCGATCCGCTCGCCAGCATAGGGGTGCAGCATCTGGTCAATCGCCATACGGAACCCACGTGGATCCGCGAACAGAGTTGTGACGTCCCGGAACATAATCCCTTCGTGCGGGAAATCCACAATGGTGCGGATATAGTCTTTTACGTCGGGTTTTTTCAGCATGCTCTCGCTCCCTGTTGGATCGCTTCATCTGCGCAATCAGGCACCCGACACCACGTCGGGCCAACAGGGTTTGGCCGATCTAAGCCAGTGTTTCAAGAGGGAAGCGTTCGCTTCACCCCGTCAAAGGGGTTATCGCCTTGTGCTTAGGTAAGAACGATAGAATTTAGGCGATAACCACGGGAGGTGAGGTCTTAGCCAGTCACGGCGGTCCCGCGTCAGGATTTTGTTTGCAACGTAAAGATTCATTTTTATTCTGCCCGTGTGTAACAGTTTTAAGACTCGTAAGCGCAGCGTGATTGCAAGCGTGTACATCATATGTATATACAAAAAATATACATATGTCAATGACAGGTATGGAAAGTCGAATACGTGCCGAAGAAAGACCGCGAAACAAAGGGTAAAAAGGACAGCCAGTTGGTCCTGCGCCTGGACAAGGAAGAACGGGACGCATTTGTCGCGCTGTGCAAGAAACTTGATACGTCGGCGGCGCGCGAAATTCGCCATTTTATGCGTGAATTTGTCAAACAGAACCGCAGTTGAAGTCGGATGTTCAGGGGTGCTTGACTAAGGCCGCGAATTCAGGCTGGCTTAGCCGTATTGATGGTGGAGGGGCTGATGGATCTCACGTTGTGGCTTGCTTTTGTTGGCGCGTCGGTCGCGTTATTGCTCATTCCCGGTCCGACGGTTCTGCTGGTTCTGTCCTATGCCCTGAGCAAGGGGCGGCAGGTGGCCGTGGCCTCTGCGCTTGGTGTTGCGACAGGGGATCTGATTGCAATGACCGCATCGCTGCTGGGGCTGGGTGCGCTTGTGATGGCGTCTGCAAGTCTTTTTGTTGCCCTCAAATGGGCTGGCGCTGTCTATCTGGTTTGGCTGGGCATCAAACTCTGGCGCAGCGCGGGCCATGCGGAGTTGGGATCTCTGTCAAAGGGGAGCGAACTGTCCGGGCGCGGTGTCTTTGCCCATAACGCGCTGGTCACCGCATTGAACCCCAAATCCATTGCCTTTTTCATCGCCTTTGTGCCTCAGTTCATACGCCCGAGCGAACCGCTTTTGCCGCAGTTCGCGATACTCATCACGACCTTTGTGGCCTTGGCCGGGATGAACGCACTTGCCTATGCGCTGTTGGCAGATCGCCTGCGGCGCTGGATCGCGCGCCCACATGTGATTGCGGGGCTGACCCGAGGTGGCGGTGTGGCGCTGGTCTGCATGGGCGCTGTGACAGCACTGTTGCGGCGTCCTGCCTGAACCGCACACGGGCAGAACCACTTCTTGATGCGCATCACCCCCAGTACGGCGATGCTTGGGGGCGTTAAGGTGTCGTTTGGAACAGTCTGATGCCGATTTGCCCTGTGATGTTTGATGTTTTGTGCACGCGGCGGACCTGTGTTGCGCTTCAGGAGAAAATGGCAATGAAAATCAGAACTGCGATCTCGACTGCTGCTGTGGCTGTGACCGCAATGATGTCCACGGCGGCTTATGCTGCTGATCTTATCATTTATACAGATGGCGACTACCCGCCGGCATATAAGAACACCGATGCTGGTCTCGAAGGTAGCTTGGTTGCATTGCTTGATGAGGCGGCCGCGACCGCTGGCCTCACGCTTGAGTATCGTGTCCTGCCGTTCAAACGGACCGTTGTCGAAACCGAAAAGACCCCCAACGCCTGCAATAGGGCGCTCTGGCGCAAAGCTGAGCGCGAAGGGAAGTATGCGTGGGTTGATCTGTCGGCAAAGGATGGCTTTGCGCTTTTTGCTTTGCCCGGATCCAACATGTCCCTCTCTGCATTGGAAGACAGTTTCCCTCACCGGACTGGGGCGACGCGTGGCTGGGGCAGCACCGATGCGCTGGAAGCCGCAGGCCACCCCAACCTGGACTTGTCAAACCAGAACGAAGGGATTGCAATCAAGCTCAACAACAAGAGGGTTGAACTCTGGCTGAGCGGTATCGTGTCTACCCCGATGGTGGCCCAAGATGCCGGTATCGAGGTTGAGCGGGTCTTTACTGTAAGCGAAGTCGACCTTGATCTTGGTTGCAATCTGGACAGCGATCCTGCCTTGCTCTCACGGCTACAAGATGCCCTGAACACGATGGTCGAATCCGGCCGCGCGGCCGAAATCGCCCCCGGCATCTTTAACTCTTAACAGACGGGTCCAACACCCGGCCCGCGATGGCATCCAGTTTTGCCAGAAGGGCCGGGTCTCGTTTGTCCGGGGCGGTCATGAACGCGAACTCCAACGCCCTGTCGCAGCCGTGTTCACAGTCTTCGCGGCTTGCGCCCAAAAGATCCGGCAGCTTGCTCACCATGGTCCGACCATTGGCAGAGTTGCCCTGCAAGGTCGCGATGATCGAGGTCACATCGACTTCCCCGTGGTCGGGATGCCAGCTGTCATAGTCGGTGACCATCGCAATTGAAGCGTAACACAGCTCTGCTTCGCGGGCCAGTTTGGCCTCGGGCATATTGGTCATGCCAATGACATCACAGCCCCAGCTTTCACGGTACATCTTGGACTCTGCCAGCGTGGAAAACTGCGGCCCTTCCATACACAGATAGGTGCCGCCGCGGTGCACCGTGATACCGGAGTCCTTTGCCGCTGTTTCCGCTGCATCTGACAGGCGCGGGCAGGTGGGATGGGCTACGCTGACATGCGCCACACAGCCGGTTCCAAAAAAGCTCTTGTCGCGCGCGAATGTGCGGTCGATGAACTGATCCACAATCACAAAATGACCGGGCGCCATTTCCTCGCGGAAGGATCCGCAGGCGGATACCGAAAAAACATCTGTCACCCCCAGACGCTTCAACGCGTCGATATTGGCGCGATACGGCACCTCGGTGGGAGAGTGCACATGACCTCGACCATGGCGCGGGAGAAATGCCATTTTCACTCCGTTAAGTGTGCCCGTCAGGATCTGGTCTGACGGTGCGCCCCAAGGTGTATCGACGGTGACCCATTCGGCCCCGTCCAGCCCATCAATATCATAAATCCCCGAGCCGCCGATTACGGCAATCATGGTCTCTTTGGTCACGGTCGAAATCTCCGGTAAAATGCCTTTGGCCAAGTTGTGAGGGGTTGGATGCGCTTTGACAAGCACATGCCTGTGGCCTCGGCGGTTTATGAGAGGGGAACGGGCTGCGTGATGCTCAAAGACCGCGCAGGTTGGATTGTTTATGGAAATCCTGCAGGGCCGCTGCAAACCCATCCAATGGCCAGCTCAAATCCTGGGCTTGCCCGTGGCTGTCACGGAACGTGAAGCGGAACGCTGCGCCCTCCTGCATGGCAGTCAGCAAATCCTGCGCGGCGCGTCCATCAAAAGTGCAGGACAGGCCCGTCAGACACCCCACACGACGGGTGCGCCACAAGGTTTCGTCCGGTCCATCCACCCGAAAGCCATTCGGACCAAAGAGCGTGCCGGGTTCCAGGCCAAATTCCACCTCGGGACCGTTTTCCCCATTGGTGACAAACATGAACTGGGCGGCAAATTTCGGTTTTTGAGAGAATATGTCCACATAACGCAGGTAGCAGCGCTGTGTGAGGGTGCCGCCGTCCAGGCGCTCATCGCAGGATGACAGGTAGATTCCGAATTTCTCAAAATGGGTGACACGCCAATTCCCGGCGGTGTCATTACCGTCTTGATCCTGTGCGACTGCGCCGCCTGTAAGCAAAAGCGAAAGGACGGTGGTCAGGGCTGCACGTTTCATCAATGATACTCGCTCAAATTCGTTTGATGCGGTTGTACCCATCGTGCGGGCGCGTCTGAAATCACGTTGTTGCTAGGATCTGTTGCAAGGGTCATGCGTTTCGATTGGGTAAGCCGGGTGTACGCTGCATCCGCAACGGTTTCGCCGCGAAACCCTGTGATGAGGGTGCGGTGGTGCAAACGGCCTAAAGTTGCATATTTTACCCTCAAATGGTGTGCGTCACGCGGGCTACGTCTGGGTTTGCGGCCGTAAAGCCGGGGTGCCCGCCTTGCTTGAGACGGTCTTTACCGTTAACAGGCAAGCAACAAACTCCTTCCCTTATTCAGGTAAACTTGATGACACGCGGCGTTTTGGGCCTCTTGGCCAAGCAGATTTCTCCCCCGAACCTGTCGATCATGCAGGACGAAGGGTTCACCGTTTCCCGTATCCGGACCGAGCTTTTGTCAGGTCTTACCGTAGCGCTTGCACTTGTGCCCGAAGCGGTTGCCTTTGCCTTTGTGGCGGGGGTGCACCCTTTGGTTGGTCTTTACGCTGCCTTCCTGGTCGGGCTGGTCACCGCGCTTATTGGCGGACGTCCGGGTATGATTTCGGGCGCAACCGGTGCCTTGGCCGTGGTGATGGTGGCTTTGGTTGCCGAACACGGGGTTGAGTATCTCTTTGCAACGGTGGTGCTGATGGGGATCCTGCAGATCATCGCAGGTGTGATGCATTGGGGGAAATTTATTCGTCTGGTGCCACATCCGGTGATGCTGGGTTTTGTGAACGGTCTGGCGATTGTCATCTTCCTTGCGCAGCTGACGCAGTTCAAAGTGCCGGGCACGGGCGGAGAACAATGGCTTGCCGGTGGTCAACTGGCGCTGATGCTGGGGCTGGTGGCGCTGACAATGGTGATCATCTGGGGGATGCCGAAGATCACCAATGTGATCCCGGCTCCTCTGGCAGGGATCGGTATCGTTGCAATTCTGGTCATCGCGCTGGGGTTGGATGTGCCGCGCGTAGGCGACATGGCCTCAATCGAAGGCGGTCTGCCCGGTTTCCACATTCCGCTGGTGCCGTTTAATCTCGAAACCTTCGAGATCATCCTGCCTTATGCGATCATCCTGGCCGCCATCGGCCTGATTGAAAGCCTGCTGACCCTGAACCTGGTTGGCGAGATCACCAATAAACGCGGTGGCGCAAGCCAGGAATGTATCGCCCAGGGAACGGCAAACGTGATCACTGGTTTCTTTGGCGGTATGGGTGGTTGTGCGATGATTGGTCAGTCAATGATCAACGTGAAATCCGGCGGACGGACCCGGATCGCAGGCATCGCAGCCGCGCTGTTCCTGTTGCTGTTCATCGTTGCGGCCTCACCTCTGATTGAACAAATCCCGCTCGCCGCACTGGTTGGTGTCATGTTCATGGTCGTGATTGGCACCTTTGCCTGGAATTCCTTTAAGGTGATGACCAAAGTTCCGTTCACCGACGCCTTTGTTATCGTGCTGGTGACGGTTGTGACCGTTGCCACCGACCTTGCAATTGCCGTTGTTGTGGGTGTGATCGTGTCGGCGCTGGCCTATGCTTGGAACAATGCGCGCCGCATCACGGCCCATACCCGCGACAGCGAAAGCGACAAAGGCGCCAAAGTCTATGAGATCGAAGGACCGCTGTTCTTTGGGTCGACCGAAGGCTTTTCCGAGTTGTTCACCGTGGCAGAGGATCCCGATCACGTGATTGTGGATTTTGCCCGCAGCCGTGTGGTGGACCAGTCCGCGCTCCAAGCGATCGAGGCGCTGGCGACGAAATACGAAGAGGCAGGCAAGAAGCTGGCCCTGCGCCATCTCAGCCGGGATTGCCATCAGTTGCTGAACAAAGCCGGACACCTGATGGTCGACAGCGACGATGACCCGGAATACGCGGTTGCAGTGGATTATTCGGTTCGTACTGGGGTTCTGGGCGGCCACTGAGCGCTCAGTCACTCCTGATTGATCAGGCGGTCGTGCTCAAGACAGAGCGCGGCCGCTTTTTCTTTTTGGGCTCCACAAGCGCGCGACACAGGGTTTCAGATTGGTGACAGAGCGGTAAGCTGGTCAATGTCGCCGGACAGAAGTGCCGGTTCCGCAGCTGAGATCGCGTCATGCGGCCAGTCCCACCACCCGAGGTTCAGCAACCGGGCAATGACATCAGGCGCAAAACGATAACGGATCACTGTTCCGGGGTTGCCGGTGACCACCGCATAGGGCGGGATTTTTCCCCTTACGACGGCTCCGGCACCGATAATGGCCCCGTGACCAATTCTTGCGCCAGGCAGAACCATGGCACCATAGCCAAGCCAGACATCATGTCCGATCACCGTGTCGCGCAGATCGGGCTGATAGCCTGCGCGCGTCTCAAGGGAAAACACCGGGAAGGGGTAACAGCTCACGCCGCGTTGGTCGTGGTTGGCTCCGGCGGTGACAAAACGCACGCCTTGCGCGATCTGGCAGAATTTGCCGATCACAAGGGTGTCCTGCGAAAACGGAAACAGATAGGGGGCAAGGCGTCGCCCCCAGTCCTGCGGCGGATCGAAATCTGATGCATATGTATAGGCCCCGACCTGAAAACGCGGGTTATCCACCACCTGATTGAGAAGCACGGTCCCTGGAAAACGCGTGTTGTCCGGCAGCAGAATGGGATGCCTGCCTTCTGGGTCGGGCAGGGGCATCAGCTTTGGCCCGGGCGCTTGAGGCTGAAGAGCTCGCGCACGGCGGAATAATCCATATACCCCAAGCGGCTGAGCGGCTGGTAAGTTGTTACGTCAAAGACGCCATCGACCAGACAATGGTCCTGCATATGCACGCCGACGACTTCGCCCATGACCATAAAGTTCGCCTCGCCTTTCAATGTGACGATCTGGGTCATTTTACATTCCAAAGCAGCCGGGGCCGCGGCCACGCGCGCGCAGGAGATTTCGGAACATTCAACAGCGTCCAGCCCCGCGTGGGCAAATTCGTCCACCTCTTTGTCAAGGTTTGCACAAGAGGCATTCATCGCGTCGCGCAATTCATAGCTGACGACGTTGACGCAGAATTCACCGGTTTCACGGATGTTTGCCAGGGAATCCTTGGTTCCGTCCTGATCCGGTTTCACCCCGGTCGAGCAGAACATCACCTGTGGTGGCACATAGGCAGTTGCGTTAAAAAACGAATAGGGCGCTAGATTGTTCACACCGTCTTTTGAACGGGTGGAGATCCAGCCGATCGGACGTGGGGTGACAATTGCGTTGAATGGGTTATGAGGCAGGCCGTGGCCTTCGCTGGGGCGATAGAACATGTGGGTCTCCAAGTGTTTGCGCCACAGATATGCACATGTTAATGGCAATGCTACCTTTTTTGCTTGAGTACTAACAGGTGCCGCTGTGTTGGAATTAAAATCAGAGCAGCCAGACGACAGATGGGAAGTTGAGGCCCTTTATGACCTGTGCTTTGCACCAGGACGTGAGGCGCTGTCTTCGTATCGTCTGCGAGACGGTGTTCCGCCCGTCCTGGGGTTGAGCCAGGTTGCACGAGACAGTGACGGAATCCTTGCCGGTGCCATACGCTTTTGGCCGGTGCACATCGGGGAGGCAGATGCGCTTTTGCTGGGCCCCGTT
Source organism: Epibacterium sp. ABZ3_068 (assembly GCF_056159265.1). Taxonomy (NCBI): domain Bacteria; kingdom Pseudomonadati; phylum Pseudomonadota; class Alphaproteobacteria; order Rhodobacterales; family Roseobacteraceae; genus Epibacterium; species Epibacterium sp. ABZ3_068. The sequence continues at coordinate 45,293 of NZ_JBSWUV010000001.1, read as the reverse complement.
GCGGTGCACCCGACACGACAGGGGGAAGGTCTGGGGGGATGGCTGATCCGTGACAGTGTTGAGAAGGCGCAGAACAGCGGCTGGGCGCGGATGATGCTTGTGGGGGATCAGCCTTATTATCAGCGCTTTGGTTTCAAACGATTGGATGGGGTGGACATGCCTCCGCCGACCAACCCCGAACGTGTTCTGGGGCTTGAGCTGGTGCCAGGTGCCTGGGAGGGCGTGACAGGGAAGGTCACGCGCTGGACCGGTTAGGCGGCATTGACTGCTGGCGTCTTCGACCCCATCTAAGATGGTGACAGGCAGGAGAGGCGATGTGAGCGAAATCCTGATACCCGACCGGGCCACGCACAAGATTGATCTGGACAAGGAGCTGACCGAACTGGCCGGGCTCTATCACCGGGCAAATGGTCCCGGACTCCGGTTTCTGACCTTTGTGGGTGCAAATGCGGATCGGCTTTTATCCCGCTTGCCGGATACTGTGCGGCATAATCTGGATGAGGCAAGCGAACAGGCACTCATGCTGGCTCTGCGTCAAAGCGCAGGGCGCCGGGTCTTGCCGCGGATCTCTCCACGCGGCGAACGGTTGGTTGGTGCCGCGCTGGGCGCGATGGGCGGCGCTGGGGGTCTTGCAGGAACGTTGGCCGAGCTGCCACTGACCACGGCTTTCCTGTTGCGGATCATTCAGGAAGAAGCAGCGCGGCTTGGATTTGATCCGTCAAACGAGAGTGTTCAATTCGATACGATCCGTGTGTTTGCGGCTCCAGGTCCGTTTGGCCAGGAGAAAAATGATGCGGGGTATCTTGCGGCCCGGCTTGGCCTGAGCGGGGGCGGGGTTCAAAAGCTGGTGGCACAGGTCGCGCCAAAGCTGGGTGTTGCGCTTGGGCAGAAACTGGCGGCGCAGGCGGTGCCGATCCTTGGCGGAGCGGCCGGGGCATCCTGTAATTACCTTTATGCAGGCTATTACCAAACGATAGCAAAAGTTCATTTTTCTGTGCGGCGACTCGCAGTAGACTGTGATAGCTCAGAAGCAGAGTTGACGGATCGTCTGCAAAGCAAACTTGTGGATTCTGATCGGTAATTCGGGGTGAAATAGATTTTAGAAATCTTAGCGGCTTACCTTGGGGAGGGAGAGCGGCATGGAGCAGGCAGTAGATGTCAAAATCAGGTGTAAAACCCGCGTTGCCGGAGCGGCAATATGGGGCTTTGTGTTATCGTGTGACGCAGAAGGGTAAGTTACGGTTCTTAATGGTCACGTCACGCGGGATCGGGCGTTGGATTGTTCCTAAAGGCTGGCCCATGCGGGGGCGAAAACCTTGGGAAACAGCGCAGATCGAAGCCTGGGAAGAGGCGGGTGTGCGCGGATCGGTCAAACGAAACTGTCTTGGCTCTTACGAGTATCATAAGTGGCGCGAAGATATCGAGCCTTTGCATTGTAAAGTCAGCCTTTATCCCCTGGAAGTCACAAGTCTTGCAGAAGAATTTCCGGAAGCCGGGCAGCGGTCTCGCGAATGGATGAGTGCAAAGGAAGCAGCGGATCAGGTGGCGGAACGTGGCCTGGCTGAAATTCTTGCCTCCTTTCACCCCAAGATGCTGAAATCCACGGTGAATTGATCTTGTACTTGTTGAAATTGGGGTTTTAATCACGTTTTCCTGTTATGAGGGGAAGCATGATTCAATACACGCTTAAATGTGCAGAAGGCCATGTGTTTGAAAGCTGGTTCCAATCCGCAGCCGCTTTTGACAAGCTGGCAACTGCGGGTATGGTCACCTGTGTCGAATGTGGCTGCACTCAGGTTGAAAAGGCCATTATGGCCCCACGTGTGCGGACCGGGCGCAAGGCCGTTTCCCGTCTGGGTGAGCCTGAACCGCCCGTGAGCGAAGCACCGCCGCCTGTTGCTCCTGCTCCGGCCCCCGTGCGCGAGCGTATGCCGGATCGGGCAGAAGTGGAAGCTGCACTGCAGAAAATGCGCGAGACTGTTGAAGCAAACTCTGATTATGTAGGTGACAAGTTCGCCGAAGAGGCCCGTGCAATGCATCTTGGGGAAGCGCCTGAACGCGCGATCTATGGTGAAGCCAAGGTTGATGAGGCAAAAGAATTAATCGAAGACGGCATTTCTGTGGTGCCGCTTCCCTTTGTACCTGGGCGCAAGACCAACTGAACAGCGGTTACGAGCAGACCAAGAAGCAAAAAAGGTTCCACCATGCATGTCGTCATCACCGGAGCAAGTCGTGGCATAGGCAAAGAGCTGACTCGTCAGCTTCGCGATGAAGGGCATGAGGTGAGCGCGACGTCCCGCGATCATTCTGCAGACACGCAGCTTGATGTAACCGACCCCGGACAGCAGGCGCGTTTTGCGGCACGGCTGAAGGGGCGGCCCGTTGATCTGTTGGTCTGCAATGCGGGGGTCTACCTTGATAAACACCTGATGCTGGGCGACTACAGCGCCGAAGCGTGGTCCAAGACATTGGCGACCAATGTGACCGGCGTCTTTTTGACCGTTCAGGCCTTGTTGCCAAACCTGCATCTCTCTGAGATGCCCAAGATTGCCATTCTGTCGTCTCAGATGGGAAGCCACGCGCGCGCGCCGGGAGGCAGTTATATGTATCGTGCCTCCAAGGCGGCGGCGACCAGCATCGGGCGCAACCTGGCAACGGATCTCAAGCCTGAAGGGATTGCTGTTGGTATCTATCACCCCGGTTGGGTACGCACAGATATGGGTGGTCCCGAGGGAGAGGTGTCGGTGCTCGAAAGCGCAGCCGGATTGCTCCGCGAGTTCGAGGATCTCAGCATTGAGACGACGGGCTGTTTTCATGCCTGGGACGGACGGATAATGCCGTATTAAATCCGGTCAATTCTGCACTGACAAAAAAACCGGGCACTGGCCCGGTTTTTCTAGTTTAGATGTGTTTTTAGCAGGTTATTCCCAACAGCTGACCAAAACGGTCATGCCGCTGGCCATTCGGACCAATTCGGCGTTTGGCATCTGCCCCTGGTCTGCGGGTTGGTCCGCAGCGATAACAGATGCACGAGACAAAATGCTGCGCAGCGCCTCCGCATTTGCGGCAAAGCTCACGCCCTCGGGCAACTGTTGATTGCCGACCTGATGGGGCAGCAACATGCCAAGAACCGCGCCATTGGTGTCCAGAACTGGACCACCGACATCGCCGGATTGGGCGGTCAGCGCCAGACGCGCGATCCCTTGGGTGCCATCGAGGCTGCGCACGTCACTGAGCGTCCCCCAAGTCAAAGACGGCGCTCCCAGTACCCCCTCGTAGGAGAAGCCAGAAACGGCTACATCCGATTGCAGGCGCGGTGACGAGGTTGTCAGATGCGCCACATCCATCGGAGCAAGTGTCGCACGTGGGCGCAGGACGGCCACACCATTGGCCGCGTCGTCCAGAACCACATCAGCCGGGTAGTCGTGATCCAGGGTAACTTGGCTGCATTGGGCCACTACATCTGACGTGGTGATGACGGTGCCTGCAGTGTCCACAAAAAACCCTGTCCGTGACAAACGAGGTTTGCGGATTTCAAGCCCGGACAGCAGGTCGACGCTTTGAGGCGCGTCCGCACCTGCGGTTGGGTCCAAAACACCATCCAGACGGGTAAAGCTGGCCTGCATTTCGGTCAGGATGCGGGTGCGGCGCTCATCGTCTCCGGTTGGCCAGATCAGCGCGAAGCCTTTGATCTCACCGTTATTCAGGGTTGCCTCTGCATGGGCGACCATGCCTTTCCCACGACCTTCGATGGTAAAGCTGTTCGCATTGCGGCTGCGCGGGCCTTCCAGCGGTATGAGCTCCAGGGTTTGCAAGATCTCATAAAGACCGGCGAGCGTGCGGGCATCGCCAGGCTGGCTGATCAGCAGCACCTGAGCGCCCAGATCCCCTGCCGCTTCATAGATCGAGAAGGGGGATTCATGGCGGGCAAATTTGACCTCTTTTGCGGGCAGCGACAGTGCGATCCCTGCAGCTGCGTCCTCTGCGCGTGTCATGCCGACCGAAATCAGCGGCGCATTATACTGATCCAACAGTTTTTGCCGTTGCCCGGTTGTCAAAACACCGGTTGGGTCAAACAGGTTTGCAGCTTGCCAATCCGCCATGGAGCCGCGGGTGCCGCGGCCAAACGAGCCGTCGATCGTCGAGTTGTAAAACCCCTGCGCCTTCAGGGCGATCTGCAGTTGCTTCTTTTCGTCCCGGCTCAGACGAGCCTCGGACCGGCGCGCTTCAGCCGGAGTTTCGTCAGACACGGGGGGCTGGTTCACGTCTGGGGTCGCGTTTTGTGGCTGGGCCGGGGTGGCCTGGGCAACTGGCGGTGTGATTGGTGTGGTCTCAACCGGGCCAACCGGGTAAAACTGTGCCCGCAGGTTGCGTGAGAAAGCGATGAAGCTGTCATTGGGAATCTGGCGTTCCGAACGGTACACCTGCAGCACGCGTTCCGCATCTGAGCGGGTGTAGGGGCCAAGCACAACGCCGTACCAGCCACCGCCCAGCGAAAACCCGGACACATCCGGCAAACGAGACGCGAATTCACGAGCCCGCTCTTCGGCCTGTGACAAGGAAGGGTGGGCCGCGATCTGGATCCAGACTGTGGAGTCTTGTTGCGCGCGGGCGTCGTGCGGGGCGGCGATGACAAACGTCAGAATGGACAGTGTCCAAACGGCGATGATCTTTTTCATTAGGGGGCCTCTATCCCGGGTCATTAAATAAATTCCTTCGGCTCTTAACGGCAATAGGTTTCAAATGGAACTCCTGATAGGGGGGAAAAACCCGACTGTCATGCATGTTCTAACCAAGATCACGGGGATTTTGGTGCATCTGCGGGTGTTATGAGCCGTTGACCCTTTCTCCGCAGTTCCATAGGAAGAAGGCCGCATTTGATGCCCCAAAAGGGAAGAGATATGACCCAAGCACCCGGCGCGCCGCGCTCCTTCCAAGAGATCATCCTGCGGCTTCAGACTTACTGGGCCTCAAAAGGCTGCGCGATCCTGCAGCCCTATGACATGGAAGTGGGGGCAGGGACCTTCCACCCGGCAACCACGCTGCGGGCGCTGGGGTCCAACGCCTGGGCCGCTGCTTATGTGCAGCCCTCGCGTCGCCCTACGGATGGGCGCTATGGCGAGAATCCAAACCGCCTGCAGCACTATTATCAGTATCAGGTTCTGATCAAACCGTCGCCGCCGGATCTGCAAGACCTGTATCTGGGGTCGCTAGAGGCCATCGGCATTGATATGGAACTGCATGACATTCGCTTTGTTGAGGATGACTGGGAAAGCCCGACCCTGGGCGCCTGGGGATTGGGCTGGGAAGTCTGGTGTGACGGGATGGAAGTCAGCCAGTTTACCTATTTCCAGCAGGTGGGCGGCCATGACTGCACACCTGTATCCGGTGAGCTGACCTATGGTCTGGAGCGACTGGCCATGTATGTCCTTGGTGTGGACCATGTGATGGATATGCCATTCAACGATCCGCAGTCTCCGATCGCGTTGAAATACGGTGATATCTTCAAACAGACCGAAGAAGAATACGCGCGCTGGAACTTTGATGTGGCCAATACCGAGGTGTTGCTGCGCCATTTTGAGGAGGCCGAGGCCGAATGTGCCGCGATTCTGGCGCAAGACCATCTGGACCCCAAGACCGGTAAACGTATCATCATGGCGCATCCGGCCTATGATCAATGTATCAAGGCATCGCATATGTTTAACCTGTTGGATGCGCGTGGCGTGATCTCGGTGACCGAACGCCAGGCCTATATCGGTCGTGTCCGGGCATTGGCCAAGCAATGTGCCGATGCCTTTGTGTTGACCGAAGCAGGCGGGTTTTCCAATGGGGACGCGGCCTAAGCAGGAGCGGCGCAGATGATGGGCAAGATCCTGACAGTTTTCTTGGGGCTCTCGGCGCTCGTGGCCGGGGCGGCGATGTATTACCTCCAAGTCTATGGATTTTACGAAGAGGTCGTGGGCACGCCGGGCCAGGATGTGCTGCTTTTGCCGCTTGATGGAAGTGCCGCGCAGCCTATTGCTTATGGTAATTTTCAGGCCATTGACGCTGGCAGTTCGCCTATTCGCTATCGGGCCTGTTTTACGACAAACCTGGCACCGGATGAACTGGCACAGGTCTTCACCTTGTCTGACAATACCGAGCCGCGCAACGCGCCGGGCTGGTTTGACTGCTTTGATGCGGCGGCGCTTGGCGCGGCATTGAAGTCCGGAACAGCGACGGCGTTCCTCGGCCAGAAGAACATCCATTACGGCGTCGACCGCATTGTCGCCGTCACCAGGGACGGGCGCGGATTTGTCTGGCACGAGCTGAACAATTGCGGCGAAAAAGCCTATGACGGCACAGTCGTGGGCGAAGATTGCCCGCCCCGCGAAAATTGAAATTCCGCCGGTCTACTTCCGGCATGACACGAGACTTTGCGCCTGATGCGCAACACCCGAGGACCCGACGATGCCCGATCTTTTGATTGAACTGTTTTCCGAAGAAATCCCCGCCCGTATGCAGGCGCGTGCGGCAGAAGATCTGAAAAAGAAGGTGACCGACGGTCTGGTGGAAGCCGGTCTGACCTATGCGGGTGCAGCTGCGTTTTCCACGCCGCGCCGCCTGACGCTGGCAATTGACGGTCTGTTGGCCGAAAGCCCAACTGTGCGCGAAGAGCGCAAAGGACCCAAGGTCGGCGCACCGGATAAGGCCATCGAAGGCTTCCTGCGGGGGGCCGGTTTGACACGCGATCAGTTGGAAGAGCGCGATACCCCCAAAGGCGCAGTCTACTTTGCAACCATCGAAAAGCCTGGTCGTCCCGCAGCAGAGATCATCGCCGAGGTGTTGGATACAACCATCCGCAATTTCCCCTGGCCGAAATCTATGCGTTGGGGATCCCGCAATCTGCGCTGGGTGCGGCCGCTGCATTCAATCCTTTGTATTTTGTGCAAGGAAGACGGCGCAGACGTGGTGCCGTTTGAAATCGAGGGAATCACGGCCGGAAATGCAACCTTTGGCCATCGGTTCATGGCGCCTGCACAGATTACGGTTTCCAGCTTTGATGATTATGCAACCCAGTTGAAACGCGCATTTGTGGTGTTGGATCCCAAGGAACGCGCCGATGCGATCTGGCAGGACGCAACCAATCAGGCCTTTGCCTCTGGTCTGGAAGTGGTCGAGGACGCTGGCCTGCTGGCCGAGGTCGCGGGGCTGGTGGAATGGCCTGTGGTGTTGATGGGGGAGATCGCCGAAGATTTCCTGGGTCTGCCTGCCGAGGTTCTGCAGACCTCGATGAAAGAGCACCAGAAGTTTTTCTCTGTCAGGAATCCGAAGACCGGCCGGATTGAACGGTTCATCACCGTTGCCAATCGTGAAACTGCCGACAACGGAGCAACCATCCTGGCGGGCAACCAAAAAGTCCTGTCGGCCCGTCTGGCGGATGCGAAGTTCTTTTGGGAAAACGACCTGCGTGTCGCCCAGTCGGAAGCCGACATGTCGACCTGGACCGATAAGCTGTCCAATGTGACCTTCCACAATAAGTTGGGAACACAGGCTGCCCGGATCGACCGGATTGCGGCGTTGGCGCGGGAGATCGCGCCGGTTGTGGGGGCCGATGCGGATCTTGCGGAGCAGGCAGCCAAAGTTGCCAAGGCGGATCTGTCGTCTGAAATGGTCTATGAGTTCCCGGAACTTCAGGGGCTGATGGGGCGGTACTACGCCGAGGCTGCGGGCCTGCCGCAGGAGGTCGCCAATGCCTGTGAAGCGCATTATTCCCCGCTGGGCCCATCCGATGTGGTCCCGACCGGGGCAGTGTCCGTTGCCGTCGCCTTGGCCGACAAGATCGACACGCTGACCGGTTTCTGGGCTATAGATGAGAAGCCGACCGGCTCCAAAGATCCCTATGCGCTGCGCCGCGCGGCCTTGGGTGTGATCCGTCTTGTTCTGGAAAACGACGTGCGGATGCCGCTTGATCGTTTCTTCGACAGCCAGTTGCTGCGTCATGAGATCGCGATGAACGGCCATGATGATGTGGCGGCAGCGCTGATGCAGGACATGCTGAAAGAGATTGCGGAGCACGGCGTGTTCGGTTCGGCCGTGCGAACGGTTTTGGATGCCTTTGATGGTGATCTGCCGAAACATATGGAAGAGTTAAAGTCAGCGCTGCCGGATGTTTCGAGTGATTTGATTGGCTTCTTCCACGACCGCCTAAAGGTCTTTTTGCGGGATCAGGGCATTCGTCACGATGTAATCGATGCCTGTATCGAAATGGCAGCGAATGACGATCTTACGCTGCTGGTGAAGCGCGCCCGAGCACTGCAGGAATTCCTGGGCACCGAAGACGGCGAAAATCTGGTGCAGGGCTTTAAACGGGCCAACAACATCCTGACACAGGCGGAAGAGAAGGATGGAGTTGAATATTCGTACGGGGCGGATGTGAAATTTGCCGAGGATGCGGCCGAGAAGGCGCTATTCGCGGCGCTTGAAGGGGACGGGGGAGCGATCTCCACGGCCATCGAGGCCGAGGATTTCGCGGCCGCCATGGGCGGCTTGGCCGCACTCCGCCAGCCGATTGATGCATTCTTTGAGGCGGTTCAAGTCAACGCCGACAATGAGATCGTGCGCCGCAACCGCCTGAACCTGTTGAGCGACATTCGAAAAGCCTGCGGACAAGTTGCTGACCTGAGCAAGATCGAAGGCTGATTCTCGTAAAATTCCCGTTGACGCGCAGGCCGACTTGACGTTCAGTCGGCCTGTTTATTGTGTCTTGCCGCATGTTTTCAGCAAAATGATCTGCAGCCGACGCAGTATGTGCATTTTGCAGGTGCAGAAAGAAATTTGAACTCAGCCCTATGCAAGGGGTAAAGCAGTGTTATGCTGCGGGCAGTGAAAGGATGCTGCGGTGCAGAAAAACAATTCCGATACCCAGGACGCGGTGCGCATTACCCCAACAGCGGCGATGCATGTCTCCACCCATGGGGGACGTGCGAAGTGTTTGCAGCGGCTTGTTCGGCTGGATCTGCCGGTACCGCGCACGGTCGCGCTGTCCTTTGATGCGGTGCTCGGGATTGCCAATGGCCGCATGCCGGACCTGAATGCGATCCTTGCTGAGTTTCCCGATGATGCGCTGTTGTGCGTGCGGCCCTCGTCGGAAGATCCCGATTGGGGTGGTCCCGGAGCCATTTTGAACATCGGTGTCAATGACGCCTGTTATGTGGATCTGTGTGACCAGTTGGGACGGGGCGCGGCGGCTGCGATCTATTTGCGATTTGTGCAGTCCTATGCCGTGCATGTTGCGCGGTTGGACCCGGATGTTTTCGAAGATGTCGAAGACGGTGGGCCGGACGCACTGGTTGAGGTTCTGCACGCGTATGAAGCCGAAACCGACGAGAATTTCCCGCAGGACCGGTCCGAACAATTGGGCGCTGTTCTGCGGTCCATGGCGCGGGCCTGGGAAGGAACTTCGGCCCGGTTGTTGCGACAGGCAAATGGGGCTCCGGCGGATGCGGGGCTGGGGCTTGTGGTGCAGGAAATGGTGCCGGGCCTTGGCGAAGGAGTTTGCGGGTCTGGCGTTTTGCAGCTGGTGAATTCGGTCACGGGAGAGCCTCAGATTACCGGGCGTTACCTGAGCCAAAGCCAGGGGCGGGATGCATTGGGAAGCGGCGTTGCGGCGATGTTTTTGGCGCGCGACAACCGTGGCCCCTCTTTGGAAGAATTGGCGCCTGACGCGTTTGCGGAGCTGAAAGAGCATGCGAAACTGATGCGCATCCGTTTACGCGAAGAGATGCAGGCAGAGTTTGTTATCCAGAATGGTCGCGTCCACATCCTGGACGGCGTACGCGTTCAGCGCAGCGCTCGGGGCGCTTTGCGCATGGCGGTGGGGCTGGCTGAGGACGGGGTAATCCCACCTCAGGAAGCGGTGATGCGTATTGATGCGCATTCCTTGAATGAGCTGTTGCACCGGCAAGTGGCCCCAGGCGCACGTCGGGATGTGATCGGAGACGGGATTGCAGCCAGTCCCGGTGCAGCGACAGGGCGGCTGGTTTTTACCTCAGCGGAAGCGCAGGCCAGCGCGTCGCGAGGGGAGGACTGTGTGTTGGTGCGCCGCGAGACCTCTCCCGAAGATGTCCGGGGTATGCATGCCGCGGTGGCAGTCTTGACCGAAAAGGGAGGCATGACCAGCCACGCGGCGGTCATCGGGCGTGGTTTGGGCCTGCCGTGTATCGTGGGAGCGAACTCGATCCGGTTTGACCCCCGACAAAAGCGGCTGCGAGCTTCTGATGGTCGGATTTTCCGCGCTGGTGATTTGATTACTATTGATGGCAGCTCTGGACAGGTGCTTGCGGGCGAGCCGGCGATGGTCGAAGCCGCTCAGGACGGTGCGTTCCAGACCTTGATGTCCTGGGCAGATGACGCGCGTGATATCGGCATTCGCGCCAATGCGGATACCCCGCGCGATGCGTTGACAGCCCGAAATTTTAACGCGCAAGGGATAGGGTTGTGCCGGACCGAGCATATGTTCTTTGATCCGGGTCGGTTGACCGTCATGCGCGAGATGATCTTTGCTGAGACACCCTCCGGACGGGCTGCTGTCTTGGCGCGTTTGCTGCCGATGCAACGGGACGACTTTCGCGAGTTGTTTCGGATAATGGAAGGCATGCCGGTATGTATCCGTCTGTTTGACCCGCCTTTGCATGAATTCCTGCCCACCAGCCAAACCGGGCAGCGTGAATTGTCCGAAGCTTTGGGGCTGCCGGTCAGTGAAGTGACCCGGCGGGTTGAGGAGCTGGGAGAGTACAACCCCATGCTTGGCTTGCGCGGGGTGCGGCTGGGGGTCACTGTGCCAGAAATCTATGATATGCAGGCGCGGGCGATTTTTGAGGCCACGCTGGAAGCATCCGAAGAGGGGGCTCCGGTTGTGCCGGAAATCATGATCCCCTTGGTTTCTGCAAAACGCGAAGTAGAGCTGGTCAAGGCGCGCATCGATACGGTCGCGGCTGCTGTCCGGCTCGAACGGGGACGATCCTTTGATTATCGCCTTGGGGTGATGGTTGAAACGCCACGTGCAGCCCTGCGCGCGGATGAGATTGCGGCCCATTCGGCGTTTCTCAGTTTTGGCACAAATGACCTCACGCAGATGACCTATGGTCTGTCTCGTGATGACGCCGGACGCTTCATGTCGGAATACGTGAGGCAGGGTGTTTTCCTGGAAGATCCTTTCCATGTGCTGGATGTGGATGGTGTCGGAGAACTTCTGAAATTGGGCGTTCAGCGGGGAAGAGAGGCGAAGCCGGACATTACTTTGTCCATTTGTGGCGAGCATGGCGGCAACCCCGAATCAATTGCGTTTTGTCGCCGAGCGGGCTTTGATTATGTGTCTTGTTCGCCGTTTCGCGTTCCTGTTGCGCGTTTGGCTGCCGCCCAACTTGCCATACGTGACAAAATCGAGGAAGCGCCTCAAATTAAATGAAAATTAAACGCTCCGTCGCCATACCCCGGTTCGAGAACTTCGAAAGGGGGCAGCGGATCTGTGCGTAAACTGGGGCGAACCCGTGGGTGGACTGGACCTTTGGGGAACTTTCGGTTACCAGACCCGACTGCGTGCACCTGCTGTTCAATGCACGCCGTGTTTTTGGGGGTGAAAGAGATGAAAAAGTTCAAGTTTGCCGCTGCGGCTGCTGCGGCCTTGTCCCTGTGCGGGACAGCAAAAGCCGAGGCTGATCTGAGCGATTTGTTCCAAAAGGAGCAGACCACCCTGAATTCAGTTCCCGAAGCACGTTATGTGCGCTTCCTGAACTTTAACCGCAAAAATCGGCGTGCCAAGGGCGAAAATGTGGAATTTACCAACAGTTGGTTGGATAGCCGCCCGAAAGCGACCGGTGGTGCCCAATTTCAGTGCCTGGCGCAGGCGCTTTACTTCGAAGCGCGGGGTGAAACCGTCAAAGGGCAGTTTGCTGTTGCCGAGGTTATCATGAACCGTGTGGCGAGTGAGCAATTCCCAGACACGGCGTGTGGCGTTGTCAATCAAGGTACCGGGCGCAAGTTCCAGTGCCAGTTCACCTATACCTGTGATGGGCACAAAGAAGTGATCGCCGAGAAGCGCGCTTATGAGCGTGTCTCTAAGGTGGCTCGCGCTGTTTTGGACGGGGTCCAGACAAAGCTGACCGAAGGGGCCACCTATTACCACACCACTGCAGTGCGCCCGCGCTGGAGCCGCAGCTTTACAGAAACCGCGCTGATCGGTGTTCATAAATTCTATCGCGACGACCGGTATCGCACTGCCTCGAACTGAGGAAGGCTGCAATTCTGGTAAACCGGACACATTTGATGCGTATTTGGTCGCAGTTAGTGCTGTTTCACCGGTTTTCTAAGGGATATACAGAAAGCCCCGGCCGTTAATCTGCCAGGGCTTTTGTGCGATATGCCAAGGACTGCTGTGATGACCTGTGAAACTGAATTTGCTTTTGCGCACCCTGAAGAGCGCTCCAAGGCGACAGCAGACCGCCCTTTGGATCGCCTTTCCCTGCGCAACCATATTGTCGAAGTGGAAATTGGTGCGTTTCAAAGCGAACGCGATGTGACCCAGCGGCTGAGTTTCAATTTGGTCGTGGAAATCGCTCCGATCCCTGCAGACCTGGATGACGATGTGGATCGGATCCTGTCTTATGACCGGTTGACAGAGGCCATTGCCGCCGAGCTGGCTGCCGAGCGATTGAACCTGTTGGAAACCCTATGTGAGCGCATCGCAAGCCGGATTCTGCTGGAGCCGCAGGCGGAACGTGTCTTTGTCCGGGTTGAAAAGCTGGATCGTGGTCCAGGTGCCCTTGGAGTGGAAATTGTGCGCAGCAGGGCATCGGACAATCAGCCATTGATTGCTGATACTGCGTCTGCTCAGCCCCCTGTGGTCGCCTACCTGTCTGACGCGGCGCTTGAAAGCGCGCATCTGGGCGGCTGGCTGGATCGGTTGCAGGAACTTTCTGATCCGGTTGTCCTTTGTGTGCCTCCGTCAGAGGCTGCCGTTCTTGAGGGATTTAGCGGCGTCCCGCGTCGCCGAATGGCGTTGTTGTCCGTGGAACTCTCGGCTTGGAAACTCAAGAACCAAGAGCCGCGGTGCACGGTGATTGCAAGCCGCACCGAACTGGACTGGGCCCTCAAAAATCGGCAGATTGGAGTGTGGGCCCCGGCCAAGATCGTGCTGGATACCCCGGAGGGATCTGACGTGGACGCTGAAAGCGGATTGGCAATGGCGGAGTGGTTTGCACAGCAGTTTGCTGCGCGTGAGCTCTTGGTCTTTGGAGAAGCGGGTGATCTGGACGGCCTGAATGCCCTCATCCCGTCTCGTTTGGTAATGGTGGAGCAACAGGACCTGTGATGTATTATCGACCGCTTGTTCGACATGGTGAAACCCGCCCCGAAGGTGCCATCCCGTTGGCTGGGGGGGGCTTGTGGTTTTCTGAGGTCGAAGTTCTGGAACGAGGGCGTCCCCCGCAGATTGTTCCGGCTGGTTTGGTCCCGGAAGAGGGCCGCAGGCGCATTTCTGCACGACGCTCGTCGATTGCGGGTCTTGATATGGCGGAACCGCAGATCATGGGGATCTTGAACGTCACGCCGGATAGTTTTTCCGACGGTGGGCTGCATGATGAATATGATGCAGCCTGCAGGGCAGCGATGGAAATGGTGCAGCAGGGAGCCAGGATCCTTGATGTGGGGGGCGAGTCCACACGTCCTGGGGCGGAAACCGTCGAAGAGGTCGAGGAAATCGCGCGCACTGCACCGGTGATTGCCGGCATCCGGGAACGCAGTGAGATACCTGTTTCGATTGATACACGCAAAGCATCCGTTGCGCTTGAGGCGCTCGAAGCAGGTGCAAACCTGATCAACGATGTGTCCGGATTTACCTTTGATACGGCTTTGGCTCCTTTGGCAGCCCAATCGGGGGTTCCCGTCTGCGTGATGCATGCGCAGGGGGATCCTGAGACAATGCAGGAAAACCCGGTCTACGATAACGTGTTGTTGGATGTGTATGACTTTTTGGCGGACCAGGTTGACCGGCTTGAAGCTATTGGACTGTTCCGAGACCAGATTGTCGTGGATCCCGGAATCGGTTTTGGAAAAACTCAGGAGCATAATCTGATGCTTTTGAAAAACATCAGCCTGTTTCACACATTGGGCTGTCCGATCCTTTTGGGCGCCTCGCGCAAGCGGTTCATCGGCGACATCGGAAATGCCCCGGAGGCGCGCGACCGCATGCCGGGATCGGTCGCCGTGGCGTTGGCCGCGGCGGCGCAGGGTGTGCAGATCCTGCGCGTACATGACGTTGGGGCAACACAACAGGCGTTGCACCTTTGGCAGGCCATCAGGTAACCTGTCAGCGATAAGGCACCGGCAAAGTACCGGCCATCATCTGCGAGGCGATAGATGCGGAAACTCTTTGGAACAGATGGCGTGCGCGGCACTGCCAATATTCACCCGATGACGGCTGAAATGGCTCTGCGCATCGGAGCAGCTGTTGGGCGTTACTTCCGCCGTGACAGCGGCAGTGGTCACCGGGTGGTCATCGGCAAGGATACGCGCCTATCGGGGTATATGTTTGAAAACGCGCTGACGGCCGGGCTGACTTCGACCGGGATGAATGTGCTGTTGCTTGGGCCCGTTCCGACACCTGCCGTGGGCTTGATGACGCGGTCTATGCGCGCTGACCTTGGCGTGATGATCTCTGCAAGCCACAACCCTGCGGATGACAACGGGATCAAATTTTTTGGTCCGGACGGCTATAAGCTCTCTGATGCGGCCGAGATGGAGATCGAAACGCTGATCGAGGAAGGCGTCGAGTGCGCCCAGTCTCAGAACATCGGGCGGGCAAAACGCGTGGATGACGCGCGCTTCCGCTATGGGGAAAGGGTCAAAAGCTCTTTGTCCCGTGATCTTCGTCTGGACGGTCTGAAAGTGGTCATAGATTGCGCCAATGGCGCCGCGCACCGCGCCGCTCCGGAAATCCTGTGGGAGCTGGGTGCCGAAGTGATCCCTGTTGGGGTGGCACCGGATGGACGCAACATCAACAAGGGCTGTGGTTCAACACAGCCCGGTGTCGCGGCTGAAACAGTGGTTGCCCATGGGGCACATGTTGGGATTTGCCTGGACGGGGATGCGGACCGCGTCATTGTGATCGACGAAACAGGCGCAGTTGCCGATGGGGACCAGCTGATGGCGCTTTTGGCGCGGCAGTGGCACCGGGACGGACGGCTGAACGGCAACGCTCTTGTTGCGACGGTCATGTCCAACCTTGGCCTGGAACGTGCGCTGAATGCGGATGGGATCCGTTTGGAACGCACTGCGGTTGGGGACCGTTATGTTGTTGAGCGGATGCGTGAACAGGGTTTTAACCTTGGGGGTGAACAGTCTGGTCATATTGTCATGACAGATTTTGCCACCACGGGTGATGGCTTGATGGCGGGCTTACATTTTCTGGCTGAAATGGTTCGGAGTGGCAAAAGGGCCTCAGAGCTTGCCAGTCAATTCACGCCTGTGCCGCAGCTCTTAAAGAATGTGCGCTACACGGCAGGGCAAATGCCGCTGGACAGCGACCGCGTTCAGGACGCCATTGCCTCGGCGGAAAATGTGTTGGAAGGTCTGGGGCGTCTTTTGATCCGCAAGTCCGGCACAGAGCCCTTGATCCGGGTGATGGCCGAATGCGAGGACGAGGCGGTATTGAAACAGGCCGTCGACAGTGTTGTCACGGCAGTTGAAATGGCAACAGCATAATCCCCTTATAATTCCTGATTGGTGCGACGTGCCATGTTTGGTTTGGCGCGCCAATCATCGATTCCAATTTCTGACGCCGCGTCGTTGGGGCGAGGTAAAGAAGGGCGCCGGTCCAACTCTTCCTCTGAAAGATAGTGTCTGCCATTCGTGGCAGTATTATTTATCTGAGGCATATGTTGCGAAACTCTTTCAGCACCGATGTCAATGCCTGCGGCTGTTCGTAAATTAATCGAAAATATCTGAAATTTTTTATTTCGCTTTGGCCGGGTGTAGTATTCCTCTAATTTACGCATTTAAATGCATGGAGAAGAATTGACCAATCCGTGTCAAAAGAATGAAACATTGAGCAGGTTTCACCGTGAGCCCAACAGACGTGATCAAAGACGTTCCAAAGCAGGCATGCAGCACGAGCGAAATGGCTGCGTTGCCTTCACAAACCAGCCCTCAGCGTGAGGTAGATACCAAGACCGGTCCTATTGAAGGGGTTGGGTTTGCGATCATCCTGTTGAGCTTTGCTTTTTCAATCCTATCGTTTCTTGTGTCGTTCTTCGCGCTTGGTTGGAGTTTTTGGATATCACTGGCGTTGTATGTTTCCACCGGTTGGGTCGCATCTTTCTACGTATTAGGTTGTGTTCTAATGCTACGCAGTATGCGCAAATGGAAAGCCAAACCGTGCTAACGGCGTCTTCCTAATGAACATCACCGGCGCAAAAGAGCTGCAAGGGATCTGTATTGGCTGATGCCCACGCCGCTAATAATAAAGGCGAGCGCCAAAAACAGGGATGCGGTCAGGGGTTCATGCAAGATCAAAGCGCCCAAAGCAACTGACCAAAGCGGCACCTGGTAATTGGTGAGGCTCATAAATACTGGCCCGGCACCTCTGACAACGATCACACGCAGCAGATTTGCAGCGGCAGTGGGGATCAGCCCCAACAAGCCAATCCACCACAGGGTTTCTGGGGCCACGACAGGGGGCGGGCCTTCCGCCACCCAAGCGAGGGGAAAGATGGCAAGCGCTCCGATGAGCATCAAAACAGTTGCAAGCCCCACGGAATCCACCGGAGGCAACCGGCGCGTTAAGATGGAAGAGCAGGCATAACAACCTGCTGTGGACAGGCAGGCGAGGCGCCCCAGCCATTCGAGCTCCGCCCCGCTGCTGTCAAAGGCTGTTCCGCCGACGAGGATGAGAATTCCCAGAAACCCAAGTGAGGTGCCTATAACCCGCCGCGGCCCCATTTGTTCTCCTGGAACAAAAATATGCGCGAGGGGCAAAATCATCAGGGGGATTGCCCCCATGCTGACGCCGGCAAAGCCTGAGGTGACATATTGCAGTCCCCAGCTTAGCAAGGCAAACGGAATTGCGGTGCTGAGAAGTGAAATCAGAATGACCGCAAGCCAGTTGCTGCGATCCTCAAACAGACGAAACCCCCGAATTCCCCAAATTGCTGTCAACAAAACCGAGGCAAAGCCAATCCGCCCAGCTGCCAGCCAGAACGGCGTAATGCCGCGAAGGGCCAGCTCAGCCACCAGAAACGTACCGCCCCAGACAAAACCAAGGGTTGCAACCATGATCCAGTAGCGGGGGGCGATGGTGGTTGAGGACGTCATTTAGATCGGCTGCTTTCTTTAATGGCATCTCTCCAAATCCGCTGGGCAGATCGCGCCACATCAGGGTGTGTCATTCGTCTAATTTTTTGGGATCGGGCAGAATTAACTTCTTTTCGGTGCGGGTTTTGCAAATACCAGGACCTTTTGAAGCGCTCTGAAGCCTCATGGGTTCTGCCGAGTTCCGCCAATGTGATGGCGCTGGCTAGCAAAGCTTCAGCCAACTGGTGCTCGGTCAAAATGGGATGGCTAAAACGTTCGGCCAGTTTGCAGAAACGAAGCCGTTTCTCTGCGGGAACAGAAAGCTTACCGCATTCTACATTAACTCCTGTAGCAAACCCAAAATAGCACCAGATGGCGACGAAGAGACAGATATAGGCTGTCGTCAGGCGGGAACGTATTTTGCGTCGCTTTGTATCTAAATGGATTTCCATCTTGCAAATGTCCCTAAAAGAAACAGGGCCGACACTGCCGACCCTGCTTCGAAAATGCAATCAGAGAAAGAGCTTAGTTCTTTTCTTTGTCGACCATTTTGCCGGCAGAGATCCACGGCATCATGGCGCGCAGTTTGGCACCGGTTTCTTCGATCGCGTGCTCGTCGTTGGCACGACGCGACGCTTTCAGGAACGGCTGACCCACTTGGTTTTCCAGCATGAAGTCGCGGACAAATTTGCCCTGCTGGATGTCTTCCAGAACTTCTTTCATCGCTTTTTTGGTCTGCTCGTAGGGCAGGATGCGCGGGCCGGTGACGTACTGGCCGTACTCAGCGGTGTTGGAGATGGAGTAATCCATGTTCGCGATGCCACCTTCGTAGATCAGGTCCACGATCAGCTTCACTTCGTGCAGACATTCGAAATAGGCCATCTCAGGTGCGTAGCCAGCTTCGACCAGAGTTTCGAAACCGCAACGGATCAGCTCAACCAGGCCACCGCACAGAACGGCTTGTTCACCGAACAGGTCGGTTTCGCACTCTTCGCGGAAGTTGGTTTCGATGATGCCGGAACGGCCGCCACCGATGGCCGAGCAGTAGGACAGGCCGATTTCCAGCGCTTTGCCGGTTGCGTCGGTGTCAACAGCCACGAGGCAAGGCACGCCGCCGCCTTTGGTGTATTCGCCGCGTACGGTGTGACCTGGGCCTTTGGGCGCCATCATGATGACGTCAACGCCTTCTTTGGGCTCGATCAGGCCAAAGTGCACGTTCAGGCCGTGGGCGAACGCGATTGCGGAACCCGGCTTGATGTTGTCGTGGACGTATTTCTTGTAGGTTTCGGCCTGCAGTTCGTCGGGCATGGTGAACATGATCACGTCACACCAGGCTGCGGCTTCGGCGATACCCATAACTTGCAGGCCTTCACCTTCGGCTTTCTTCGCAGAAGGCGAACCTTCGCGCAGAGCAACAACAAGGTTTTTCGCCCCGGAGTCACGCAGGTTCAGCGCGTGCGCGTGGCCTTGCGAGCCATAGCCCAGAATGGCAACTTTTTTGTCTTTGATCAGGTTCACATCGCAATCGCGATCGTAATAAACGCGCATGTCACGTCTCCTCACGTTGAATTTGAGGCGATCATAGGCATTCTGTGCGCGAGGGCGAGGGGGGTTTGTACGAAATATCTGCTCATTTCGCACTTATCATTCGTCAATGTTTGATATAGTGATTCAATCATGCTTGATGATCTGGATCGACGCATTCTTCGCCGTATGCAGGCGGAACCGGACCAATCCCTGCCGGATCTTGCCGATCAGTTGGGGCTTACACCGTCGCGCCTGTCGCGCCGGGTTGAGAAGCTGCGCGACAGCGGCGTGATCCAAGGTGTCCGCATGGAAATCGATTGGCGCGCGCTGGGGTATGAGGTTGAAGTCTCTTTGCGGGTGACGTTGGACAAGACCCATTCGCAGGCCTTTGATGAATTTATCGCTGCTGCGCGTTTGATCCCGGAGGTTCTGGAGATCCAAACCTTTTTGGGACAGGTCGATGTGCGCCTGACGGTGATTGCGCGGGACATGGGGCACTATCAGGGCATTTACCGCAGCCAGATTCTGGTCCTGCCCCATATCGCCGATATTGAGGCCCTGATGCATGTGGCGCGGATCAAGGTCGAAGAGAGCCTGCCGATATGAACCGGCTGGATGAGATCGACCTGGCGCTTTTGCGCGCGCTGTCAAAGGATGCAACCCAATCCGCCGGGGCTTTGGGGCGCGAGTTTGGTCTGAGCCAGCCTGCCACATGGCGGCGGATCAAACGGTTGCAGGATCAGGGTGTTCTGGTCGGTCGGCGATTGGATCTGAATAAGGAAAAACTGGGTTTTGGTGTTACGGTCTTTCTGGGTGTGAAACTGGCCACCAAAGGGCGCGTTTCGCTGGAAGATTTTGAGCGTGCGGTAACTGCGATTCCAGAGGTGCAGCGGGTCGAACATGTTCTGGGGCTTTATGACTATCGCCTGCGGGTGACCGCGCGCGATATTGCGGATTTTGAAAGGGTGCTGAGACGGCGGATCATGACCTTGCCCGGCGTTGGGAATGTCGAGGCAAATGTGATGCTGTCCGAAGAGCGCAGGCCCGGCCCGTTGTAAGTTGGCCTGCTTTTTATCTGAAAAGATGCGACGGAAAAACTGCGCGCCTGCGTTATAAAAGGAACCATCAAAATAGGATCCGTCAGGAGCAACAGATATGAGCTACAAGACAGAACACGAAGACGAGCATGATTTGGGACTTGCCTATGATCTGCCACGGCTGATCGGGCGGCGCGGGGTTCTGGCTGGGCTTGGGGTGATGGCAGCGGGACCTGGGCTGGCTGCGGATTGTGTCGCATTGCCCTGGGAAACTGCGGGACCTTATCCCGGTGATGGGAGTAACCGGAAATCTGGCCAAGTGGTCAATGTGTTGACCGAAAGCGGCGTGATCCGCCGGGACATTCGCTCCAGTTTCGCAGGGTATGAGGGGAGCGCGGACGGCGTTCAGATGGATCTGGAGATGACCCTGCTCGACGCTGATGGGTGCACAGCTTTGGCAGGGGCTGCGATCTATATCTGGCATTGTGATGCGATCGGGCAGTACTCGCTTTATGATGATACAGAGGTGAATTTCCTGCGCGGCGTGGGTGTTGCAGATAAGGCGGGTAAAGTGCATTTCACAACCATCGTACCGGGATGTTACCCGTCGCGTTGGCCGCATATTCATTTCGAAGTTTTTGAGACACCAGAAGCAGCCGTATCGGGAGAGGCGTCGATACTGACCGCGCAGATTGCATTGCCCGAAGCGGAATGCGCTGCCACTTATCGGGACCGCTCTGACATCTACACAAACGGAACCGCCAACCTTGGTCGTAACACTCTTGAGCGCGACGGGGTCTTTCGCGACAACAGCACGGCAGAAATTGCGCAGCAGACGGCTGTGATGTCGGGTGATCCAAGCGCCGGGTATTCGGCCAGCGTCACCGTTCCACTGGATCGGGCGGCCCAACATGCGGGTTCGGGCTTTTTTGAAAGGCTCTTTGGTCGACCCTAAGCAGGAGAGGGGGTCAGCGGACCCCCAATCCCATCTGCATCAGCGTCTTGCGGACCGGTGGCAGGGAATAAAGCGCGCTGAGACCCGCAGCGCGCAGATCCCGCAACGGGCGCGGTGCCAGCATTGAGGTGCGGTTCAGCAGATCGATGCCGCGCACCCTGATCATGATCTCCCGATGCCGTGCTTTGTGATAGGCGTCCAGCATGGCTCGATCGCCCAGATCATCTGGGCGCTCTTGGATCAGGTCGCGCAAGGCAATCAGATCGCCCAAGGACATATTCAAACCCTGTGCTCCGATAGGGGGAACCACATGCGCGGCTTCGGCCATCAACGCGACGCGTTCGGCGTTCAGCCGAGCCGCAGATTGGCTGATGATCGGCCAGATGGTGCGGTTGGATGCCAGTTTCAACGGACCATAAATGCCGCCGCTGCGTTCGGTCATCTCGGCTTCAAAACGCTCGGCAGGCATATTGAACAGCTCCTGCGCACGTGGGCCGCGTTCCATCCAGACCAGCGCAGACGAGGGCTTGCCTTCATGATCCGGCAGCGGCACCAAAGTGAAAGGCCCCCCTGAGCGGTGAACCTCGGTCGAGATATTGTCGTGGGGCCTCTCATGCGAAACGGCCAATGCCAGCGCTTTTTGGCCATAGCGGGTGGTGGACACCGGAATTCCTGCGGCCTCGCGCACCGGGGAGTTGCGACCGTCACACGCCAGCACCAGCCTTGCGGTGATGCGTGTTCCATCGGTCAGTGTCACGCGGGCGCTTTGTGAACGGGTAAAGAGGCCATTCGTGGCAACGCCAAGACCCATGCGCAGATCGACATTTGGCAGGTCTTGCAACCGTGCCATCATTTCGCGCCGCAAAAGCCAGTTGGGAAGGTTCCAGCCAAAAGGCTGGTCAGAAATGTCCGCAGAGTTGAAGTCTCGTACCACGCGCGGAGTAGGGGTTGCCCCACCAGCATCGACAATGCGCATGATCTGCAAAGGGGCGGCATGTACGTCGAGCCGCTCCCATAAGCCACACTCTGACAACAGCTTTTGCGCGGGCTGCAAGAACGCGGTGGTGCGCATGTCCGCGCCTTGGGTGTCGCGTTCAACAATGGGCGGGGTTGGGTCGACGCAAATCACGTTCACCCCCAGACTGCCAAAGGTGGCCGCCGCCGTAAGACCCGCGATGCCACCGCCGGAAATGAAGATATCGCAGCTCTCTGCCATAATGCCGCCCTCCAGTGCTTTGCCTTCACATAGGGTTTTGCACCGGGGAAGTACAGGCGACACTCTTTCCCTGTGATCAATCGTCCCGGGGCGTTATCCGCGCGAGATCAAGATTAAAAGCGTCCACATCACCGGAACCAGCGCCAGCGCAGGCAGGTAAAGGCCAGGCAGACCAAACAGTAGTACAAGGCAACCCCAAGCACTGAGAAACGCTCCAATCGCGTAATACACATTATTTTCGTCGCCATAGGAGATTTCCTTCGCAATCCGGCCAAGGAAAGGCACTTTGAACATCATACGTTCGGTCAGGCTCAGGGTCGCGGGGAGTGCGTAGGCAGCCATTATATAACTCCGGTTTGGGGATTTTTTGTTGATATAGGCCCGGGTGAGATGCAGGCCAAATGCGCCTTTTGCCGCAGACATCAGGGCGATCACGGGCTAGTGTGAAGCGAAACAGGGAGCTCCATATGACCGTCAACCGTATCAATCAGATCCGCGATCTGCTGAAGAGCATTGAAACGGGCGAACCGGGGCCAATTGCTGTGGTGAATGAGGCCAAGTACATCCAGCATAATCCACAGACCCATGAGGGCAGCGAAGGGCTGGCGACGCTTTTTGCGCGTCTCGCCAAAACGCAACCGCGCGTGAATATGGTCCGTGGTTTCGAGGACGGTGAATACGTCTTTGCCCACATGGAATATGACTTTTCCAGCCGCAAGATCTGTTTCGAGGTCTTTCGGTTTGAGGACGGGCAAGCTGTGGAACATTGGGACAATTTACAGGAACGTCTGGGTCCGAATGCGTCTGGGCACAGCATGGTTGACGGGGCAACGGCCGTACAGGATCTGGAGCTTACCGAAGCCCATCGCGACCGTGCACGGGCATTTGTCACGGATGTTCTGATCCGCCGGGACTTTGATGTCTTGTCGGAGTTTGTGGACGGGGATTATGTCGAACATAACCCGCATCTGTCGGATGGTCTCTCAAGCCTGCGGGCCGCGTTAACGGCGGAACACGCCGGTGAACCTAAGATTTTCTACCGGACCCTGCACCGTGTCCTGGCGCAGGGAAACTTTGTTCTGACCGTGTGTGAAGGGCAAAGAACTGGTGCCCATACGGCGTTTTATGATCTGTTCAGATATGACGGAGGCAAGATCGTAGAGCATTGGGATACCACTGAAACGGTTGCACCGCAGTCGGAGTGGAAAAATACAAACGGCAAGTTCTGAACGGTCACAGCAGCCGTTCCAGAAACCCGGTCAAATCATCAGTGTGATGGTGGATGTGATCCGAAGGCATAGGTTCTGGCGCGACATGCACAGTACGCATCCCCATCGCATGAGGCGCGGCCAGATTGCGGGGGTCATCTTCGAACATCGCAGCGCTTTGTGCGTCGACTCCGGCTTTGGTAAACACCATGTCAAAGGCTGCGCGCTCCGGTTTGGGGCGATAATCTGCATGTTCGATCCCAAAGATCCCGTCAAACAGACCGGATAGTCCACGCGCGGCCAGCACCCGCTCTGCATAAGGAGCAGAACCATTGGTGTAGACAAGTTTGCGCCCGGGCAGGTTTGCGATGTTTTGTGTCAGCGCTTGGTCTTCTTCCAAATGATCCAACGAGATATCGTGAACCGCATCCAAATAGGGTTCGGGGTCAATCTGATGATGGGCCATTAATCCCGCAAGTGTGGTGCCGTGTTCGCGCCAATAATGACTGCGCAGGTGATCGGCTTCGGCCTTCTCCACTCCCAATGCATTCATCACGTAATCGGTCATCTTGACTTCAATCTGGTCAAAGAGCCGCGCCGCAGGCGGATACAGCGTATTATCCAGGTCAAAGACCCAGTGGCGCACATGGGAAAAACTGTGTTTAATCATGTCTTCCTGGTTACGCGTTGCCTGTTGTTCTGGCAATGGGACCGGGGCATGGCTGCGGGAAAAGGGCGCAGTTCTTGGCAAAGGGTTGCACCAAAAGACGTGCGGTGTAGACATAATATTCACGCCATAACGGGAAAGACGATGTACCAGAACCGCAGTAACCAAAAAGATGCCTATGCTCTGATCCTCGAAGCGATTGACGTCGGGGTCTATAAACCTGGCGACAGGCTGGTGGAAAGCGATCTGGCAGAGCAGTTTGGTGTATCGCGCACTCCCATTCGCGAAGCGCTGCAACGTCTGGAAACACAGTCCCTGCTAGAACGTGACGGGCGCTCGCTGATTGTTGCTTCGCTGGATCACAACCAGATGGCAGAGCTTTATGCTGTGCGCAGTGAGTTGGAAGGTCTTGCCGCCCGCCTTGCGGCGAAACACGCAACCTCCGAAGAAGTAAAAGTCCTGAAAGAAATGGTGGAGGCCGATGATGCGCTGGTGGACAGCCCCATCGAATTGGCCCGTGCCAACCGTCGCTTTCACGAGCAGATTCATCTGGCATCCCACAACCGCTATTTGGTGCAGCAACTGGATTTGGTGCACCGAACAATGGCCTTGATGGTGACCACATCCTTGTCCGCGCAGGGGCGTGGACGCATTGCCCAGTCAGAGCACAAGAAAATCGTCGAAGCCATCGAGCGCCGCGATGAAGACGCCGCTTATCATGCGTTAAAGGAACATATATCTGTCGCTTTTGTTACGCGTTTGAAGCAGGACGCGAGTCAGCGCGAGCAGAGGTAATCGAAGTCAGCGTGACCTTTGGCTTTGGACAGGGGGGCAGGTCGCTGTGCAGCCCATGCTCCGTTTTGTCCCAATAAAAGGGTTTCAGAATGAGTTCATAAAGCGCTTTGTAAGCGGCAAACGTACCGAGCGGATAGTAAAATAGCAGCGTTGGTGCATAAAGCGCCAACCGTTTTCGACCACAGGCCACAGCAGCAGCCACCCCGAGCAAAATAGAGAGCGCTTCGCAGCCGAGCATGAAGGCAAGCAGGGTGTGCACAGCCTGCGTCGTCAGGGATTGGCTGATTGGATGACCGATCCCTAGCCACCAAACCCAATAGGTCCACAAGACCGGCGCAAACAGGAACTGTCCGACGGTTCCGACAAAGAACGCCTGAAATCCGAGGGTTTTGCGCCACCCAAGATCCTGCAGCAAAACGCCGGGCCTGCGCATGTGAACCATATAGGTTACCATAAAGCCTTTAAGCCAGCGGGAGCGCTGTTTTATCCAGGGCCAGGGGCGACAGTTTGCTTCTTCATATGTGGTCGAAGGCAGCATCTTCGTTTGATAACCTGCACGATAAAGACGTACCCCCAAATCTGCGTCTTCGGTCACGTTATGTGCATCCCAACCGCCGAT
This sequence comes from Epibacterium sp. ABZ3_068, assembly GCF_056159265.1. Lineage (NCBI taxonomy): Bacteria > Pseudomonadati > Pseudomonadota > Alphaproteobacteria > Rhodobacterales > Roseobacteraceae > Epibacterium > Epibacterium sp. ABZ3_068. The sequence goes on along the minus strand of NZ_JBSWUV010000001.1, from coordinate 19,941 downwards.
TTCCAATAACACATTTCGGCGTATGAACATGGTGGTGCCGCCCAGAGGCAGAACAAGTCCGAGCTTGGAAAGGGCAGGCAGCACGATCCGAAACCATCCTGAATATTCAAGTGTGAAACACCGGGACAGCCAATTGGCCGTGGGGTTGTAGTAATCCAAAACGCCCTGAAAGCAGGCGACCTCAGGCCCAGACTGTGCGAAGCTGCGCGCGACCTGTTCCAGCTGGTCGCCGTCGGGGGCGTCTTCTGCGTCCCAAACCCCCACCAGATCTCCCCTGCAGAAATCCAGTGCATAATTCATGGCCCGGGGTTTTGTCTGTAAGCCGCCGTTCTGCGGAACTTGGATGACTTTGATCCAATGCGGCAGATTTACACGTTCCACAGCGGCTCGGGTGACGTCATCGCTCTCTTCCAGAACCAGAAATACTTCGAGGAGAGTGCGGGGGTAGGACAGCCTCCCCAACCGCCGCAACAGATCACGGCTGATCTCGGCCTCTTTGAAGAGCGGCACAAGGACGGATATACTGGGGAGGCGCTGTAGCCCCTGCTTCCTGGCCAGGCTGGGTTCGGTCGTTTTGCGCGGTTGAAATAGGTGATAGGAAAGCCCCACAAGTTTCAATGACATAAACAGACCAAGGCAGAACAGCGAGAGGAGAGTCATCGCAATTGTGACAGCTTGCGGTGCAAGAGCGAACCCGATCCCTGGTAGAGCCACCAGGCTGCACAAAACCATCAGCAGATTGCGGCTCATCAGGCTGCGGCAGCTCATCTGGTTTGGCGTTCTGGAGGAGGCCGCGTGTGCAAGATCTTGTTGAAAATGGTCTGCAATCGAGCTGCGAATTTCCTCTTCGTCTGCCAGAACGAATCTGAGCTGTGGAAAACTATCGCGAAGCGTGTGTTCGAGCTTGTTTCGTTCCTCGGGATGCGCAACCGCAAGGATCACGGTTTCTCCCAATTGCATCCAGGGAATGGCCGTGTGATAGAGCCAGAAGGAAGGCGGTTTCCGTGCAAGCAGGCGGCGGCTCATCTGGCGGCCTTTTAAGCTGACGGTCGGCAGTCCGTGCTGCCTGGCCAAGGCTCTTAACACCTTGGAACGACTGGCCCATCCTTCGGAAACAAGGATTTGACCCAGGCGTGCACGCTGGTGTTGTTGGAGCACCAGAGCGCGCATCAATTGGTCTTGGCTTACCGCATTCTGACGTACCAGGATCTTCCCCAAAAGGGGAGGCCCATCGCGACTGCGAGGGGTGGCAAGCGGCGTCACATTGGAAGACCAAACCTTACCCATATCGGTATTACCCTTGTGGATTAATACCGTATAAGTAGAGCGCGAAGGGTGGTTAATATTGTGTTAATCCGGACGAGGGTTTCACCTGATTGACGGTGAAACCCCTTTTTATTTACGATGCTTTGCGCTGTGCCATTGCGTCTGCAAAACGCTCGAACAGGTAGTAGCTGTCCTGGGGGCCCGGGCTGGCTTCCGGGTGTTGCTGAACCGAGAACACCGGACGATTGACGATCCGAATACCGCAGTTTGACCCGTCAAAGAGCGATACATGCGTCTCTTCCACCCCGTCTGGCAGAGATTGCGCATCCACAGCAAAGCCATGGTTCATAGATGTGATTTCCACCTTGCCAGTCTCGTTTTCCTTGACCGGGTGATTTGCACCGTGGTGGCCGTGGTTCATCTTGATCGTCTTGGCACCCAAAGCAAGCGCCAGCATCTGGTGGCCAAGGCAGATACCAAACATTGGCAGATCAGTGGTCTCCAATATGGTTTGGATCATCGGAACGGCATATTCGCCAGTTGCCGCAGGATCACCGGGGCCGTTGGAGAGGAAAACCCCATCTGGATTATGCGCCAGAACCTCTTCGGCGTTAGCAGATGCTGGCAGAACCGTCACGTCACAGCCTGCAGATGCGAGGCAGCGCAGGATGTTGCGCTTTGCGCCGTAATCAATTGCGACAACTTTGTGAGCCGGGGCATTTTGGTGTGTGTAACCTTCGGGCCAAGCCCACCGCATTTCGTCCCATTTGTAGGACTGGGCACAGGTGACTTCCTTTGCCAGGTCCATGCCTTCGAGGCCGGACCACGCACGGGCTTTGGCGACCATCGCCTCAACGTCAAAAACACCGTCGGGATTGTGAGCAAGTGCTACGTGTGGCGCACCCTGTTGACGGATTGCGCGGGTCAGGCGGCGCGTGTCAATGCCACCGATTGCGATGCGGCCGGTTCTGGTCAGCCAGGCTTTCAACTCTTCGGTGGCCCGCCAGTTTGAGGACAGCGTCGGATCCCATTTCACAACCATGCCTGCAGCAACCGGATCTCCGGTTTCGTCATCTTCCGGGTTCACACCAACGTTGCCGATGTGCGGGAAGGTAAAGGTCACGATTTGGCCTGCATAAGACGGGTCCGTCATGATTTCCTGGTAGCCGGTGAGTGCGGTGTTGAAACACAACTCGGCGACGGTCTCCCCTGTGGCGCCGAAACCGGTGCCATAAAAGACGGTGCCATCGGCAAGCGCCAGGCAGGCGGTGGGCTTGGACGGGGCAGTAACGGCCATAACGTGACTCTCCATGCGGGTAAAATTCACAGGCTTTTAGGGTGCGGGGCAGGGCCGGTCAAGCTATGGTCTTTGGCAAGTGAGCGAAAACCAGTCGTAAATTCACATCAGCCTGTGGCTTTGGTTAACCATTCGGGGCTCCCTGAGAGCTAAACTTGTCATAAGGATGGAAACTGGGTAATGCTCTGCTTTCTAAATCCAGTGTTATGGAAGAAAGATATGGACACGCGAAAACGGGTAAACGACGCTTTGAAGCAGGCGATGAAAGACAAAGCGCCTGAGCGTCTTGCTACCCTGCGACTGATCAATGCAGCCATCAAGGACCGTGAAATCGCCCTGCGCGGAGACGGCGATGAAGGTGAGATCCATGACGAGGAAATCCTTGCAATCCTTGGGAAAATGACAAAGCAGCGCACCGAAAGCGCGCGGGCTTATGAAGAAGGTGGCCGTCTCGATCTGGCTGAGCGCGAGTTGTCGGAAATTGTGATCATTCAAGAGTTCCTGCCAAAGCAACTGGATGAGGCTGAGATCTCAGACGCAATTCAGAAGGCGGTTGTCGAAACTGGCGCTGCATCGATTCGCGATATGGGCAAAGTCATGGGGGCCTTGAAAGCCAAATTCACCGGCCAGATGGATTTTGGAAAGGTCGGTCCCCTAGTCAAAGATCAGCTTTGCGCAGCAGGCGATTGCTGACGTTTTTCATACCACTGCAAATAAAAAACCCGCCGGACCGGCGGGTTTTTTTGTTGATTGCCGCGAAGGTCTTCAGCCCGATCTGAAAAGGGGCAGAAGTTCTGCGTAGAGCGCTTCGCGTTCTTCCTCTGCCAGAAATGCGCCGATTTCCACCTCTCGTCCGCTGCCCTGAAGCGTAACGTAATTGGGCACTGGGCCACCTTCCTTGTGCAGCCGTACCTGAACCCAATACCGATTAGCCTGCCAGTCCTGCATCTTTTTTGCCGGACCAAATCGGCGCAATTGAACATCGGTGTCATTCAGGGTCAGAATTTCCAGGATTTGTGCATGTTTGCGATTGAGATCCAGCGCCCATTTCAGGCCAAAAAGCGCAACCAGCAGGAACGGCAGAATTCCCCACAGGACATTTGATCCAAGCACCGGGATCAGAGGCACCAGCAGCAACGCGGCCGCCACGCCAATGACACCAACGTATCCTTCGGCTGTCAGGGATTGATGCGGCCATAGCTGCAGTTCGACGGGCGTGTCATCCGGGGAGGGTATCCATTCATAAGGCATGGGCAAACCACATCGAGAAACAAAAAAGAGCCCCCGCGTGATGCAGGGGCCCTTCGGTATTATCTTCGGGAAGAGCCGCGCCTTAGTGGGCGTGTTGCTTATCCCAGTCTTCCTGCTTTGGCAGGGTTTCAAATGTGTGCTCTGGCGGAGGAGAGGGCAGGGTCCACTCCAACGTGTCGGCATATTCGTTCCAGTAGTTGTTCTGGGTCACTTTGGCACCGCGCAGCAGTGAGTAGATGACCACGCCAAAGAACAGCAGGAACGAGGCAAAGGAAAGGAAGGCACCGTAAGAGGAGACCTTGTTCCACAGCGCAAAGCCGTCCGGATAGTCAATGTAACGGCGCGGCATGCCCTGACGTCCCAGGAAGTGCTGGGGGAAGAAGGTCAGGTTTGCACCGATGAAGAACAGCCAGAAGTGGATCTGTGCGCCAAGCTCGTTGTAGTGACGGCCAGTGACTTTGCCGAAGTAGAAGTAGATCCCGGCAAAAATCGCGAATACAGCACCAAGCGACATTACATAGTGGAAGTGAGCCACCACATAGTAGGTATCATGATACGCACGGTCTACAGAAGCCTGAGACAGCACGACGCCGGTGACACCTCCAACAGTGAACAGGAACAGGAAGCCAAAGGCGAACATCATCGGCGCTTTGAATTCAATCGAACCCTGCCACATGGTTGCAATCCACGAGAACACTTTCACCCCGGTTGGGACCGCGATGACCATCGTCGCCAGCATGAAATAGGCCTGCTGGTTCAGGGTCATGCCCACGGTGTACATATGGTGTGCCCAGACGACAAAGCCCAGAACACCAATAGCGATAATCGCCCAAACCATCGGCAGGTAGCCAAAGACGGGTTTGCGGGCAAACGTCGCGATGACGTGCGAGATGATGCCAAAGCCGGGCAGGATCACGATATACACTTCCGGGTGCCCAAAGAACCACAGGATGTGTTGATACAGGATCGGGTCGCCGCCGCCTGCGGGATCAAAGAAGGTGAAGCCGAAGTTACGGTCCATCAGCAGCATGGTGATCGCGCCCGCCAGAACCGGCAACGACAGCAGGATCAGCCAGGATGTGACAAAGATCGACCAGCTGAACAGCGGCACTTTGAACAGGGTCATGCCCGGTGCGCGCATGTTCAGGAAGGTTGTGATCATATTGATCGCACCCAGAATTGATGATGCACCCGAAACGTGTACCGCAAAGATCGCAAGATCCATGGAGTACCCGCCTTCGTTCACGGACAGCGGCGGGTAGAGAACCCAGCCAACGCCTGAACCCAGCTGATCGTTCCCGCCAGGGCTGAAAACGGAGCAAACCGCCAGCAGTGTCCCTGCGACATACATCCAGAACGACAGGTTGTTCATCCGCGGGAACGCCATATCCGGCGCGCCGATCTGCAGCGGCATGAAGTAGTTGCCGAACCCGCCGAACAGCGCCGGAATCACCACGAAGAACATCATCAAGATGCCATGGCCCGTGATCATCACATTCCAGAGGTGCCCATTGGGCGTACACGGATCAGAGGCGAACCCCTCCATACACATGTATTGAACGCCCGGATCCATCAGTTCCAGACGCATATAAACGGTGAAGATGACCGAGATCAGACCAGCAATAGCCGAAACGATCAGGTACAGAATCCCGATATCTTTGTGATTTGTGCTCATAAACCAGCGGGTAAAGAAACCGCGCTCGTCTTCGTGGCCGTGACCATGAATGGCTGCATCTGCCATTAAGGTACCTCCTGTTACATACCTACAGGCCGCGCGACGTCCTCCCGGCGACCTGAACCCTCACCTTAGTTTCTAGAGCGCTGTGCTTAACGCTTCAATGGTCGAGTTTGATCTAGATCAAGAATAATTGTCGCGGCAGGAGCTGGCTTTGCGCATGATTTACGCGGTGTGAGATGGAGCTTGACCTGACGCGGACAGAGGTTGAAAAACCAGTGAACCGCTGACATTCACAGGAGGGCTGCGCCATGGCGAGCTATGATCCCGACAATATTTTTGCCAAGATTCTGATTGGCGAAATCCCGTCTGAAAAGCTGTATGAAGACGATGAGACGCTTGCGTTTATGGACATCATGCCCCGGTCCGATGGGCATCTTCTGGTTATCCCAAAAACGCCGTGTCGCAATACACTGGATGCCACTGCTGAACAACTTTGCGCTGTGATTAAAACTGTTCAAAAACTGGCACTTGCAGCGCAAAAGGCCTTTGCCGCCGATGGGGTGACCATTCAACAATTCAACGAAGCGGCGGGCGGCCAGGAAGTGTTCCACCTGCATTTTCATGTGTTGCCCCGCAAGGAGAATGTGCCTCTGCGACCGGCAGGCCAGATGGGGGACATAGATGCCATCAAGGCGCACGCTGAAAAGATCCGAGCAGCGCTTTCTTGAACGCAATCCGGGGTAGGGGGCAGGCCTTGCCCCGGATCGTCAATCCGAGGTTTGAAAGATCTCTTCAAAGCTCTGCCGCAGGGCCACATCCACGTCTTCCATGCCGACGGGCAGGCCCAAATCCACCAGGCTGGTTACACCAAAGTCTGATATGCCGCAGGGGACGATTCCGGTGAAATGATCAAGATCCGGTTCCACGTTGATGGAAATGCCGTGAAAACTGATCCATTTCCGCAGGCGGATTCCAATCGCTGCAATCTTGTCTTCTGCCATTTTTCCGGTGGCCGTGCGAGGGCGGTCAGGGCGCTCGACCCATACGCCAACACGCCCTTCACGAATCTCTCCTTTGACGTTGAAGCTCGCCAAAGCGCCGATCACCCAGGTCTCAAGATCCTGCACAAACCTGCGGACATCCTTGCCACGTTTGCCCACGTCAAGCATCACATAGACGACTCGTTGTCCGGGCCCATGGTAGGTATATTGTCCCCCGCGCTTGCTTTCAAAGACGGGAAATCTGTTCGGATCGGTCAGATCCTGCCGTTTGGCGGATGTCCCGGCTGTATAAAGTGGGGGGTGTTCCAACAGCCAAATACACTCATCAGCTTCGCCGGCGGAAATTCGGGCAACCCGTTCTTCCATAAAGGCAATTGCATCTTCGTAAGGCACCAAACCGTCAGAGGTGATCCATTCCACCATGATGCTGTTCTCCTTGACTTCAAGAATGCACCATAAATCCTACGCAAAGTCAGGAAGACATGACTCGCCAGAGTGCGGGGGACTGGGGTATCCTGATTCTATTCTTAGTATTTAATAAAGGTGAGTGCGATGTCTTCCAAGGCGCTACGGGCCGCAGTGGCTACTTCATTCCTTTTGACGACGGTTTCGGGGCCTGCCATTGCAAGCGATCTTGGAGCAGCATTGGTCGGGGGGATTATCGGTGGGGTGATCACCAATGAGGTGAACAAAAATCGTCGCGCTGCTCCGCGCACCTCCACCCGCAGTTCAACCGCCTATAGCGCAACACGCGCTGCGAACCGTGAAACCCAAACGGCGCTGAACTACTTTAACTTCCCGGCCGGTACACCCGATGGCGTCATGGGTAGTCGCTCTCGGGCGGCTGTTTCCCAATATCAGGTGTTTATGGGCTTTCCTGCAACCGGAAAGCTCACGCCCTATGAACGGGATTTTTTGGTCAGCTCTTTCAGTCGCGCACAGATCGGCGGCCCGCAGGTGGTAAAAGCCTATCAGGCCCCAAATGGAATTCGCAGCTTGCTGCATACGTGGCGCGATGAGAGTTTTGGCAAGACAGCAAGCAGCGGCTATGCCGGGCTTCCGATCGAAGTCAGTGAAGCAGTAGATGAGATCGCGGAAAGTGCGGAACCCACAGCCGAGCAGCTGCTTCAGCGTTCCGGTTTTATCCAGCTCGCGGATATGAACGGGGACGGTAAGAACGACTATATGATTGATACGTCCGTGTCTGGCTCTTCTTTCTGGTGCGGTGCGAGCCATTGTACGGTTATGGTTTTTGCCTCCACCCCGGATGGTTATCAGCGGAATGACTTTTTGGGCCGTGGCGTGACACCTGCCAGCTTCGCGTGTCACCGTGGTACGTGTAAGATGCACGACGGCAACCAACCAACGGTGACTGCTGCGCCCGCGCCTGCACCGGCGCCAACTGCACCAGGTACAGTTCTGGCATCAAATGCAGCTCCTGCCGCTGGCTTGGGAGGTATCACTCTCTTTGAAGCACCGCAGGCTTCTGCCCCGCAGGCATCGCTTACCAGCCATTGTAGCAAAGTCAGCCTTCTGACCAGTTCCAGTGGCGGCTATATGACTGTGTCCAATATGACCGATCCCGAACTGGCGTTGGGTGAGCAATTCTGCCTGGCACGCTCCTATGCGATCAACAACGGTGAAAGCCTGATGGCGTCGCTGAATGGGGTCAGCCAGGCGCAGGTCGATGCCCAATGCGATCAGTTCGGCCCGGCAGTGCAGCCCTATCTTGCACAGCTACAAGGTCAGGATGCCAATTCGGTAATGAGCAACGTTCAAAAGTTCATTCTGCAAAGCAACATGTCGCTGGACCAGCTCAACAACACTGCTGCCATCTGCCTCTTGTCCGGTTACCGTCGGGACAACATGGAGGTGGCGCTGGGTGCGGGTTTGATAATGACAGGCTTGGGCAAACGCCCCTACGCGGAACTGGTCGGTCACCATATCGCTCTTGGTTTTGGCGCGCCGACATCTGTTGAACGGGCGCAGGAATGGTACAATGTTGCTGTGTCCGCACTTGAGGGTGGAGCAGAGGCCGTATTTGCTCCAGGTCAGCCGGAGCGCGTTGCTCTGGTTAAGCTCGCAGCCCAACAACTGGGTGGAAAGCCTCAGTTGGCTCAGCCGATCCCTGCTTCGGGCACTGCGTTGCCTTCGTTCAGCTTTGGCGATTGATCCAGCCAATTTTGGCTATTTGGGAATGCAGCTTCGCCCCTTGGGCGGAGCTGTTCTTGTTTGGATCCTACCGAACTGTAAAATCTGAACGAATTGACGTTTTGCCTCTTTTCAACTGAGGTCGGCTGGTCTATACGCCCCTTCACCAAGTCAATGACAGTGCGGTCGTGGCGGAATTGGTAGACGCGCAGCGTTGAGGTCGCTGTGGGGTAACTCCCGTGGAAGTTCGAGTCTTCTCGACCGCACCATTTCACATAGTAACGTGAACTTATCCCAAAACATGTGTTGCAACATGCCTGTACATGCTGGTGGTGCTTCTTGCAAGAAACAGGGGCAGCCATAAGTCTTTCCCAACATTGCTTCGTACGTTTTTGTCTACCCATTCCACTATCTACAAGGTTTGGGTGATGCTGGCCCCAGGGCGATGTTCTACTGGCAGGATAAGTTGTTTGGCGCGTGTTTACAGGAACTCCCAGTCTGTCCACGCGCAATCTAGCCATGATCGGCGCCTCAGAACGAAGCGCGGTTTATTGTGTAGCCCTGATCTGACAAGAGCTTCAGTAAGCCGAACTCGCCTGACAGGTGCAGCGCTCCCACGGCGATCACTATTTGCTTTGCTTCCTGTGACTGGATGACTGGGAGCCAGGCGATATTACGTTCTTTGAGAAGGCGACTCATGAAGCTGGCCCAGATACGTTCTGCTTCTGCCTTTGGTGCGGTTGTTCCTTGCATGAATTCTGATCGGGTTATCTCAAGATACTCTGCCACCTGTTCATCAAAATAGGCGGCCAACATGGTTGCGATGCCGTTTTCACCGTCTTCGCCGCCACCGATTAGAGCAATGTAAGGACGCATCTGGCGCAGCTGTTCATCCAGCGGATCGCGATCCAGCATACGGATGACATCTATTGGGTTTTCCAGTGACGCCGTGGGCACTTGGGCGGCCTTCGCAACAGCCGCCAAGCGCTTGTCTAGTCCGAATTCGATGTTTGGATCTGTGCGCAGGCAAGGCGGAAGCGACAGGGCAGTGGCAAGAAACCAAGGGCGCATCTTTGCGGCCATCCAGGACGGGATACCTGCGGCCTTGGCCTTCTGCGACAGGACCTGCCAGTCGCCTTCGGGCAATCGATCAATAAGCGTCGGGCCTTCAGTGATGAAGGTCAGGCTTGGATCCTTGGCCAATTGCACCTGCATGGCGGAGATTTCTTCTGGCGTGCTTTCGAGAAGTAGCACATCGGCCGCTTCGACAATTGGCCCCAGCGCCTGTGTAATGGGCTCCAGTTTTTCAGACGAGATATGAACCGTCCCGATCAGATGGACTGAGCGGGAGCCTTTTTGGGCGATCCAATGATTGCCTTCGGCAAAGGGCACTTCTGCCACCTGTGCAGCAATTTGGAGCCGCTCCTCCGGGGTGAGATCGGCACGCAGATCCTGGCCATTACAGGCAGCAAGGGCCAGGCTCGGAGCCAGAAGAACCGACGCAAGGGCGCAGGCGATACGTTTGAACATGTTAACCTCACTATGGCAGCAGGGGCCGGTCAGAAAGCGGCGCGCTCTAGGCTATATCCCTGTTGCTTTAACAGGTTCAAAACACCGTTCTTTCCTGGAAGGTGAGCGCTGCCCACAGCCACCACAACGGTGCTACCTTGCACATTCAGCAAAGGTTTTAGCCATTTGCGATTGCGCCAGTCCAGTAGGCTGTCGTTGAAGACCTTGTTCAACCGCTCCAGTTCACGCGGGCTGCGGTCGACGTATTGTTGGGTTATCCAAGGTAAAAGCAGAAAGGCCTGCCATACGCTTTCATCAAAATATGCCTCAGAGGCCGTGGCATCATCCGGTCGATTTGACATCAGCAGTGCAATGTCATTTTCCAAAATTTTGGCCTGATCACCTACGGGAATACGGGCCATGGCCTTGAGGCTGGTCTCCACGCTCTCCAGGGCGCCGATCGGGATGCCTTTGCGGATGGCAAACTTTTCAATTCGGTCATCCAGTCCTCGGCGCACGCCAATTCCGGTGGGACGGCAGCCGTTTTGAACCAGGAACGTGCTGATTGCCCAGGGTTGAAGACGTTCGACCGCTTTGAGGTTAAGCCCGGTCACATCTGCGTATGTGCGGAACTGTTCCCAGCCTGCTTTGGACATAACCTGTTGTAGCGTGCGGTCGTTCGGCAGAAGGAAAGCGTTGCGATTCTTTATGAAATCATCCCGGAAGGATGCGACTTCTCGTCCGGTCACTTCAAAATATACCGCATCGGCATTTGCAATCACGGGGCGCAGGTTGCGCATAACTTCGGCCATCCGCCGGTCGCCACTGTGCATTGTTCCGATAATGTGAAGCGTTTTGTCCCCTTTGCGGGCAACCCAATGGTTGCCAGTTGCAAATGGAGTTCTGCTCATCTGTTGCTCAAGGCGGGCGGCAACCGAAGCAGGGAGATGCTCGCGGTAATCCACTCCTTTGCACGCCGCCAAAGCGGCTGTGCCCTGTAACGCAAAGGCTAAGCCCAAAAGGAATCGCTTCATAGATAATCTCACCGCTCATAAAGTCCTTTGAGCTAACGGCCATTGTTACAGATTTGCAAGAGGCGCAGGCAGGATGGCTTGTCACGATCCCTTCAACCTGCCAATCATCAGCCATGAACCGTGAAGACCAGCTTTATGCGCCCGTAAAATCACTGCTTGAACGTCAGGGCTATATTGTGAAGGGCGAAGTCGGTGCGGCTGATGTGGTTGCCCGCCGAGGCGAAGAGCCTCCTGTAGTGGTTGAGCTGAAACTCCGGTTCTCTCTGGCGCTTTTTCATCAGGCCGTGGCGCGGTTGGCTGTGACGGACCATGTTTATATCGCCGTTCCACGTCCGACTGGTCGACAAGCGCGGCGACAGCTGCGCGATAATTTGTCGTTGTGCCGACGTCTTGGCCTCGGCTTGATCACGGTGTTGGACGACGGGCGAGCGGAAGTGCAATGTGACCCCGGTCCATATGCGCCACGTAAGTCGAAGGCGAAACAGGCGCGTTTGCTGCGAGAATTTGACCGGTTGCGCGGTGATCCAAATGCGGGCGGGGCAACGCGGCATGGGATCGTGACAGCCTATCGCCAAGACGCTTTGGCCTGTGCGACTTTTCTGGCCGAACACGGAGCAAGCAAGGGCTCGGTTGTGGCCAAAGGCGCAGAGGTTCCCAAAGCGACGCAGATTATGGCCAAAAATCACTATGGCTGGTTTGAGCGGGTGTCCCCCGGTATCTACCGACTTTCTGAGGGTGGTCAGAAAGGGCTCGCGGACTGGGCTCATAGTTGTGATGAAGCTGTTGATACCGTAGCGAAATGACAAAGAAAGAGAGAGGGCAAAAGCCCTCTCTTTTGTCGGTATAAAAATTGCTTGATGAAATTCTACTTAATCACAGAGCTATGCTAAATTCCTTAGCTCCTATCCCTATTATTAACGGTTAACCTTTTGGGTCAATACGTTCATGTCGAAACATTTTTGATGATTTTGCGGTTATTGTTTCGGCCTGATTAAAGGTGTGCCTGTTTGACCGGTCAAAACATCAGATATCACGGCGGCGTGGTGACGTAACGTTGCGCGCAGCGCTCATTGGAACGTGTTTTTTGCCTCCGGGCATAAGTGCAGGCAAGGGCGATTCGCCTCGCTCCGGGTCAGAAAATAGTCATGCCCTTTGACTGATCTTCTCCTTTTGGGAGTTCTAGGGCGAGTTCCTGCCGAGCAGGCCTAGAGACATCAAAAAAAGTCACAGAGTTTTCTTTGAGACCCCGTTGACAGAGCGCATCACCCGCCATAGCTTTCGCTCGTTATCACTCAGCTGAGGTGAGTGATAGTGATCCGTGCCTGTTGCTTCTAAGAAGGACAGTGCGGGTGTTCCGAGAAACAAACTTTGAGCTTAAGGAGCTGCAAAGATGGCATTGAAACCGCTTCATGACCGCGTGCTGGTGCGTCGCACCGAAAGCGAAGAAAAAACCGCCGGTGGTCTGATCATCCCCGATAGTGCAAAAGAGAAACCGTCCGAAGGCGAAGTCGTCGCAACCGGCGAAGGCGCACGTAAGGACAGCGGTGAGCTGATCGCAATGGCTGTTAAAGCTGGCGACAAGATCCTGTTCGGCAAATGGTCCGGCACTGAGGTCACCGTCGACGGCGAAGAGCTGCTGATGATGAAAGAAAGCGACATCATGGGCATCATTGAGTAAGCCACGCGCTTCTCTGATCCCCCATCTCGCAATTTTAACTTTATTCTCGAAGGAGAAAGAACATGGCTGCAAAAGACGTCAAGTTCGACACCGATGCCCGCAACCGTATGCTGGCTGGCGTAAATGTACTGGCAGACGCCGTCAAAGTGACCCTGGGCCCCAAAGGCCGTAACGTCATTCTGGACAAATCCTTTGGCGCGCCGCGCATCACCAAAGACGGTGTTTCGGTTGCCAAAGAGATCGAACTGGAAGACAAGTTCGAGAACATGGGCGCCCAGATGGTGAAGGAAGTTGCTTCCCGCACCAACGACGAAGCAGGCGACGGCACCACCACCGCAACCGTTCTGGCACAAGCCATCGTCAAAGAAGGCCTGAAGCAGGTTGCTGCCGGTCTGAACCCGATGGACCTGAAGCGCGGCATCGACCTGGCGACTGCCAAGGTTGTCGAAGGCATCAAAGAAATGGCGCGCGAAGTTGCAGACTCTGCCGAAGTTGCACAGGTTGGCACCATCTCCGCCAACGGCGAAGCTGAAATCGGTCGTCAGATCGCAGACGCGATGCAAAAGGTTGGAAACGAAGGTGTTATCACCGTCGAAGAAAACAAGGGTCTGGAAACCGAAACCACCGTCGTCGAAGGTATGCAGTTCGACCGTGGCTACCTGTCGCCTTACTTTGTCACCAACCCGGACAAGATGACTGCAGAGCTCGAAGACTGCATGATCCTGCTGCACGAGAAGAAACTGTCTTCGCTGCAGTCTCTGGTTCCGCTGCTGGAGTCGGTGATCCAGTCGCAAAAGCCGCTGCTGATCATTGCTGAAGATGTTGAAGGCGAAGCGCTGGCGACTCTGGTTGTCAACAAACTGCGCGGTGGCCTGAAAATCGCAGCTGTTAAAGCACCTGGTTTCGGCGATCGCCGCAAAGCCATGCTGCAAGACATCGCGATCCTGACCGGCGGTCAAGTGATCTCTGAAGATCTGGGCATGAAGCTCGAGAATGTCACCATGGACATGCTGGGCAACGCCAAGAAAGTTCAGATCACCAAAGACGAAACCACTGTTGTGGACGGCGCTGGTGAGAAAGCAGAGATCGAAGCTCGTGTATCTCAGATCCGCGCTCAGATCGAAGAAACCACCTCTGACTACGACCGTGAAAAGCTGCAAGAGCGCGTTGCCAAACTGGCCGGCGGTGTTGCTGTGATCCGCGTTGGCGGTATGACCGAAGTGGAAGTAAAAGAGCGTAAAGACCGTGTTGATGATGCTCTGAACGCAACCCGCGCAGCTGTGCAGGAAGGCGTCATCGTTGGTGGTGGTGTTGCTCTGGTTCAAGCTGGTAAAGCTCTGGCAGGTCTGGAAGGCGCAAACGCCGATCAGAACGCTGGTATCAAGATCGTCGCAAAAGCAATCGAAGCGCCGCTGCGCCAGATCGCTGAAAACGCCGGTGTTGACGGTGCGGTTGTTGCTGGCAAAGTCCGTGAGAGCGAAGAAACTTCGTTCGGCTTCAACGCACAGACCGAAGAATATGGCGACATGTTCTCCTTTGGTGTGATCGACCCTGCAAAAGTAACCCGTACCGCTCTGGAAGACGCGGCATCGGTTGCAGGTCTGCTGATCACCACCGAAGCAATGGTTGCAGACAGACCTGCCAAAGAAGGCGCTGCGCCTGCAGGCGGTATGCCCGACATGGGCGGCATGGGCGGCATGATGTAAGTCACGCCATCCATCTGGATGTTTAGAAGGGTCGCCAGTTTGGCGGCCCTTTTCTTTTTCAGCGCCGTTGTAAAGATTCTCTAAAATTCAGAGATTGTTTCCGGCTGGTTTTCAAAGATAATTTTGCGATGTTTTGTTTCCAATTTTGAGTTGAGGGCTAAAATAAAGTTTAAAAAAATATCAAATTAAAACAGCATTTTATCGCGATTAACATTCAAGAGGATAGGGCGAAGTAAACTAAAGATTGAACTGCGTTCACGGTTTTTTTATCTTTTGATAGAACTGCAGAAAATTTTCAATAAATCTAAACTTTGTTTAGATCGCTTGTGGAGCGTAGTAATGATGAAGTCCATTTGGGGGGCCATTGCAGCCCTAACCATCTTTTCCAGCGCAGCCTCAGCTGCAACTTACTCAGCCAACAATATGGGGCTGATTGTCGACCGATCGTCCCGGACCTATTTTTTTGATGTGACGGACATCGGGCCGATCGACGACATTAGCATTCAGACCGGGTTTTCGACCTGCGGGCGTCAGTTCGTGTCTACAACGGGGCGCTGTTCCAGTAGTCGTCACTATGCTTTTAACAGCGAGCTGGGAATTAGCCTGCGCAGCGCAGCCGGGACTGTTGTGAACCTGATCACACCCGGCACCTATTCTGGTGGCCGTGTCGGCTCGTTTCTGGTCGATTTTTCCGACAGCGCAGCAAGACAAGTGGGCGGCACGCCGACAAGCGGTGCGTTTCGTGCGGTTGATAGCCTTTCCAGCTTGTTCGGTGAGGAAGCACTGGGTCGCTGGTCGTTGACCGTACTTGACACAACAGGAGCGGACCCAAAGCGTTTGGACAGCTTCTCCTTGAATGTAAGCACCGCCGATTCGAGCACACCGCCTGCTCCGGTTCCTCTTCCGGCGGCGTTGCCGATGTTGCTGGCAGGACTGGGTGGCTTGGCAGCCCTGCGTCGGCGTCGTCGCGCCTGACCGGGCGACCCTTCGTAGAAAAGGACAGCCCTTCCCATCCGGGGAGGGCGTTTTGCGTTTAAAGTGCGCTCATTGTGATATCGGGCGCGGCGCTATGGTGGATGACGACCTGCGCATTTGGGATGTCATTTTGCGCTGCGCGGGTTTGGGCCTGTTCGGGGGGGAGGCCGTGGTCGATCCAGCGCTGGACCAGACGCTGCTCTAACACAGCAAGCGGCACGTCAAGCATCACAGTCAGATCCCAGTCTGCGGCTAAGGTGTTCCATGGCGCGTGTTGCAAAAGCAGATAGTTTCCCTCGACCAGCAATGTTTGCACGTCGCCAACGATCTGTGCGCCTTCGGGGACAACGCAATCGCGAGCACGGTCGAAATAGGGAACGGTAATAGGCTCCGGCGTGCGCAAGGATCTGACGAACGCCACAAAACCTTCTGCATCAAAGGTCTGCGGCGCGCCTTTGCGGTTTAATAGACCGTGGTGCGCGAGAAAGGCATTGTCGCGATGAAATCCATCCATCGGCACAACCATTGCCATGCTCAGTTGATTGGCCAGGCGGTGAGCAAGGGTGGATTTGCCGCTGGCGGGCGCGCCGGCAATAGCAATGATACGGCGGCCGTGGCGCAAGGGCACGGCACAGATCCGTTGTGCAAGAGTATCAATTTCCATCCAGACACCGTTGGAGCATTTCCATAATCCGTGACAGTGTTTTTCGGGAAGTTCAACGAGATGATGCCGGGGCTGGAAGCGAATTCCTTTGCGTTTGCCGCGGGTTTTGGGAATAGGTTGCATATGTCACGCAAAGATCCCAGATGCCGGTTTGTTGTCCCCTTGTGCGAGGAACAGCGGGCTTTGCTGCGGAGGCTAGCCCAGGCGCACGGTCGCTCGCGTTCTTTGGCCGACCGATTGCGCTGGATTGTTACGACAGAATTATCTTTGGGGCTGTCTGATGTTGGGAAACCTGTTCCTGACGGGGCCGGACTGCCGCTGCAATTGCCGCGTGATCAAAGAGCCCATCTGCACCGTCTAGCGCAGGAGTGGGGCCGACCGTTGCCTTATGTTGTTCATCAGGCATTGGAGAGCTTTAGGGCTCGGGCTCAAAATGGCGATGACCCTGTTTACCCATAAAACATACGTGGTTCTGCCAATGTTGCCGCAATAGCACATGCTTTTGGGCCTCGACAGTCAAGAGGCAAGACCCCTGTCCATAAAATGTGCATGATAATTCTGCATTCCCCCGGCGTTGCTCTTGGCAGCGAAAGTAGTGAAGCGGTAGACTTTTTAAGTATGAAAAGGCCGGAGCCAGATATTTGGCGCGACCTGGCCGTCTTGCTGGCAGTGGGAGAGACAAATTCTTCTTTTGCTGCGGCACGGGCGTTGGGTGTCAGTCGTGAAACGGTGAGCAACCGTATTGACCAGCTTGAAACGCGGGTCGGATCTGTTCTTGTGCGGCGTGGCGATGTTCAATGGGAACTCACCGAGGCCGGAAACGAACTGGCGCTTCGTGCGCGCAGCATCTCTGACTTGGTTGAACACGGCAGTCGCACGACCGCGCGCCCGTCTGAGACCGCCCTTGTCATGAGTTGCCCCGAGTTGTTTTTCGAACATCTGCTTTTACCGGTTTGGCACCGGTTGCAGCGTCATCTTCCGGCGCGGCCTATCCGATTGGTGACATCTTCCAGTGTGACCGAACCGCCGGTTGAGGAACATGATTTGACGCTGTGTTTGGCCCGGTCGCTAAAACCTGGCCTGAACGGTCAAAAAATCGGCGAAGTGACGTTTAGACTGTTTGCGCATCGTGGTTTGCTCGCAACTGTTACCGATACACCGCCTTGCCACTTTTCAGTAGAGAACCCATTGCTTGGCGTCCCGGAACTGACCTGGCCCGAGCTTGGCCCGACCCGCCGGATCACCTGTCCCAACCTTGCCGTTGTGGCCGCCGCTGTGAAATCCGGTCAGGGCGTTGGTTTGTTGCCCAATTTTATCGCGCAGAATGATCGCG
Organism: Epibacterium sp. ABZ3_068; assembly: GCF_056159265.1. Taxonomy (NCBI): domain Bacteria; kingdom Pseudomonadati; phylum Pseudomonadota; class Alphaproteobacteria; order Rhodobacterales; family Roseobacteraceae; genus Epibacterium; species Epibacterium sp. ABZ3_068. The sequence continues at coordinate 2,398 of NZ_JBSWUV010000001.1, read as the reverse complement.
CGTTGGTGCCGCTTGAAGGCGTGTCCTTGCCGCCATTTGACCTTTGGGTGTTCTGCAAGGATGAGGTCGCGAACAAGGAACACGTGGCCGCTTTGTGTCGTCTTTTGGCGCGCGAACTTGCTCCGATCCTACAGGAACGCACGGTGGCCAGCCACTAGTCGCTCGGTAAGAATAGACGCGATCCGCGGATCTCACACGTATTTGTGAGATCGTTGACCACCCTGTGCTGAAAAAAATAATAGTGTGGCTACTGTGGCCCGGCTATGCAGTGACATGCGTTTGATTGTCCTGCTTGCTCTTACACTTGCCGCCTTTGCGGCCAACTCCGTTCTGGGTCGGGCGGCGATCGGGACAGGGTTGATGGATGCAACCGGTTTTGGCTTTCTGAGATTGGCGTCGGGAGCTGTAACATTGGTGCTTTTATGCCACTTGCGCGGCTTGCCGCTGCGCCAGCCGTGGCAACACAGCCTCTGGGGCGCAGCGTCTCTCACTCTTTATATGATCGGTTTTGCGCTGGCCTATAAGGATCTGGATGCCGGGCTTGGCGCGCTGGTTCTGTTTGCCGTGGTGCAGATCACCATGTTCGTATGGAGTGGGGTGACCCATCAACGTCCGGGGGCGCTGCAGTTGGCGGGGGCTGGGCTTGCACTTTTGGGCCTGGCCTATGTGGTCTGGCCACGTGACAGCGGTTCCGTGGATCTTCTGGCTGCGGGCCTGATGGGGCTCAGCGGTCTGGGATGGGGTATTTATTCGCTTTTGGGGCGCGGAGTGAAACTGCCTGTTGTCTCCACGGCGCTCAATTTTGTCTGGGCCAGTGTAATGATCTTGCCAGCTATGCTTCTGGTTGGCGGAGGGCAGTTATTGACTATGCAAGGCGTGGCGCTGGCCGTGGTGTCCGGCGCGGTCACCTCTGGTCTGGGATATGCGCTTTGGTATTCTATCCTTCCCTTGCTGTCGGCTCCTGTTGCAGCAACCGTACAATTGTTGGTCCCGGTCATCGCCATCTTTGGCGGGGCGGTTTTCCTGGCAGAACCCATCGGGGTGGCATTGATCGCAGGATCAGCTTTGATTCTTGGTGGAATTGCGCTGGTGGCACTTTTCCCGAGAGCCGCGCCCGTCAACAGCACCCCGGATGAGGTTTCTGCGCGCTGACCTGCGGTTGGGCGTTTGACTTTTACACAGGACCGATGCAAGTGCTGCGCCACATCCCTAATGGACGGCGAAAAGGCAGACTATGGCAGCATTGGAGGTAACTTTCTCTGGCGCAGATGTGCTGCGTCCTGACGGTTTGTACCGGGCGGATACGGTGACTTTGGGCGATGGAGTCGTGCAGTCCCGGGAAGCGGCGCGCCAGGTGGACCTGTCTGGGTTTCTGGTCCTTCCGGGCATCATAGACGTTCATGGTGACGGGTTTGAACGCCATCTGGCGCCCCGTCGCGGAGCCATGAACGAGATGGACCAGGGCGTTGTAGCTGCCGAAGCTGAACTGGCCGCTAATGGCATCTCTACGGCGGTTCTCGCCCAGTTTTACAGCTGGGAAGGCGGCTTGCGCGCACCAGACTATTGTGAACGGGTCTTTTCGGCCATGACCGTGGTTCGAAGTCAGGTGGTAACCGATCTGCTGCCGCAGCTTCGGTTCGAAACCCATATGCTGGATGACTACGCCGCGCTGCCAGAACTGATTACACGCCACGATCTGCCTTATGTTGTGTTCAATGACCATCTTCCCCATGCCAAGCTGGCAGCAGGAAAAAAACCGCCCCGATTGGTGGGGCAGGCGTTGAAGGCGGCTCGAAATCCGGATGTGCACCTGGCGATGATGCAAGAAATGCATGCCCGCCGCGATGAAGTGCCGGCCGCGCTGGATGCGCTTTGCGCAACTCTTGGTGCCCGTGGTGTGCGCATGGGATCCCATGACGATCAAACGGCGGCTGGTCGGGGGCAATGGCGTGGTCGAGGGGTGCGGATCAGCGAGTTTCCCGAAACGCAAGAGGCCGCAGAAGCTGCGCGTGCAGGCGGTGATCATATTATCTTAGGCGCACCAAATGTGGTGCGCGGGGGCTCGCATAATGGCAATGTCTCGGCTCTGGATCTGATTGCCATGGGGCTTTGTGATGCGCTGGCATCAGACTATCACTATCCCAGCCCGCGACGGGCTGCGCTGTTGCTGGAGCGTTCGGGGGTGCTGGATCTGCCTGGGGCGTGGGCCCTGGTCTCATCGGGGCCGGCAGGGGTTCTGGGGCTTCGTGACCGCGGCGCTCTTGATCCGGGCCTGCGTGGGGATCTGGTGATATTGGAGGCCGACAGCAAACGGGTTGCTGCAACTTTCTCCGGTGGCTGCGTCAGCTATATGAACGGCGAAGTTGCGCGGCGTATTCTGGGGTAGGGGGCTTTAGCC